>JBMNGZ010000005.1:130000-1164570 GCA_050950105.1 Candidatus Hydrogenedentales bacterium
AAATGTTGGTGGCTATTTTGGGGAATTCCTTTTCGCCCAGAAGCAAGACGTGAGGGAGAACGCGCATCGCGACACCGTTTCCGCCCGCGTCGTAATATCGCTTCACATCCTGCGGCTTCCGGTTAGAACTCCATGGCATGACACCATCCAGCCATGACTCCACAGCTCTTTTAGTTGCTCCGCCACCACCACGTTCATAAACGGACCAAAAGGGTAACTCCACCTGTGTGAAGTGTTCCCACCACGTTTCACCTTTCTGCAAAGACCGACTGAGACACAGTATGAGTTGGGTGTCGTCGCTGTACTCACCTTCCTCAATAATCTCTTCATGAGGAAAAAAGCGGCCGCCGGAGCGTCGAGTCCATCTCTTAAAATCATGCAGACGGCCTTGGGTTTGTTTTGAGGCGTTTGATTTGGCAATTCGCTCATTGGGCCAACCCAGTGCGTCACCAAAAGCAGCCCCAAGCATGGCTCCTACGCCTTTGCTTGTTTTTAGCCTTATTGTGTTGTTATCGGCCATGTAGACCTCCGTTTTCATATATTGTTTCCGTCGCTCGGACTCCGCGTTGAATCAACCGCGAAAGCGATGCCTTATTGAAAAAGTCCGGAGCGATGTAAATTGGTTTGTCGAGTGTTATTCCCTGGAGCTCCAATCTGCATATTTCCCGATGAACCTGTTCTTCTGTATGAACTGCAATACCGATAATTGAATCAAGTGGAATCGGGTCTTTAAGGAGAATTTCCGCCTGAATATCGGTTGGTGCAGCGGGGAGATGTCTGCCAGGACGGGAAAAAGTAATCCCAGGGGATGTGTCCGCGTAAAGTGATCGAAACCCGTTTATCCCTGTTTGGATATAAGCACCACGAGACCGGGCGGCATTGCACGGGCAAAAGCAAGTATCAGGCTGCCACAGATAGCTGGGATCGATCATCAACACTACCCAATCCTTGAACAAGTGGTCTTGTTCCCGGACTTTCGCGAAGTAGTAGGTGTTCGGATATTCGATAGAGCAGCAAATCAGATCATCCCGCCCGTCATATCGGTCTGGGTCGGTCGGATTATGCGGCATATCATACTGCTGAAGCGTCCGCTTCGAACAAAGCCCGAGAGGATCATCAAAAATATGAGCAAGGTTTCTCGACTGCGTAAAATGGCAGATCCGAGTGATCCCACGATTGACGCACTCCTGTTGAATCAAGTTCATGGCTTGACCCTCTGGTAGAGTGATTCGTCAACGGGCAGCAGTGACGTGAGCTCCTTGGTGTATAGCAGGATCAAGCTCGTTTTTGCTCTCGTTACCGCTACATAGAGAAGTCTGCCATCATGCGTAAGACCATCCTCTTCTCCGTGAGAGGCTGTGTAGTCCGGATCGGGAAGATTGTCCGCATCCAAGAAAGGAAGTATCACAACGTCAAATTCAAGCCCCTTAGCCGCGTGATAGGTGCCATGGTAAATGCCGGGGCCGTCATTCCATACCTGAAGGTCGCGGTGTAATCGTGTAGCGTTTGCTCCCAAGGCGGAGCTAAAGATCTTTTCCTGGGCTCTATCTTTTACGAGGATGGCAACACTCTGAGTTTTTCCAGCACCTCTTGCTGCCCGAAGTGCGATTTCAACTTGTTGATCCTTGTCTGTGCAGTCGACTAAGGTAGGCAACGCACCGTCGGCCCTTGGTGATGTGGGTTCAACCAAATCGGGAATATCCTGAAAAAAAGGCATCCTGGAAATGGCCAGCCCCAACTGAGCGATCTGTTTTGTATTTCGGTAGTTTTCTTTGAAGAACCACTGTTGAGGGATATTCAGTCCTGCAGAGCGCCAGCTCATCCGTTGTCCATAGATTTGCTGAGCCACATCCCCGAAAAACGAGAGTGAACCGTCTTCAGGGATTGCTGCCGCCAGCGAGCGAATCATCTCTGGGGAGAAATCTTGCCCTTCATCAACGATTATGTGCTTATAAAAACGGGCCGAAGAATCCTCTTCGAACTCTTTTCGCACAGCAATAGCGATGTCATCCCAGTCATACAATTTTCCGGCGGCAGTTCGAATCTCGAGATACTTGTTGAGGATCTCGTACATGACTGGCCTAAGCTTGCGGGAAAGATTTGTGCCGATACGCCCAACGCGCTCCACTTCCACATATTCCTCTTTGGAAGTGATCCCATGGCTGAAAATCCACTGGATTTCGTCCGAGAAAAATTCAAGGGGTCTCTTAAAGAATTTTGACGGTTCGTAGCCGGATTCGACTGCTTCAACTGCTTGGGAAATGAAAGCGTTTCTGTAGTCAGGATCGCAAATGCAATTCCTACTCATTTTTCCACGGTTGTTGAGATAACCTCGTGCAAATGTATGGTAGGTTTCAACTTGGACATTCTGTAGCTCAATGGGCTTCAGATATTTAAGATAGGTGACAAGCGTTTTGTTAAATGTCAGGAGCAGCGTCCTTCCAGCATGTTGCATCGACGGCTCGGACAGATAGGCAGCCCGATAGAGAGCGAGTGTCGTCTTACCGCTTCCAGCAGTTCCGAGCACGGCAGTGTGCCCTGCTGAAGGCATGTACAACACCTCGCGCTGCTTCTTGATAGGTTTTGGCAGATTTCCCCTCATTACGTTCTCACCTTTGATTTTTGTGCCTCGCCTTTCGAGCCGTGATCGTATTTTTGAGAACCTTTCGCAGCCTTCACTTAACATTCCCTCCCATAGCAAACTCTTCATCGATCTCGAACAGATCCGGTGTGGAGCGATGAACGCCGATGCCGTGTTCCATCAGCAGCATCACGAGTTGTTCCCCGTTCATCAGGGCGATGGGGGTTTTATCTGCCTGGGCCGCTTCCTTGACGGCTCCTGGGCTGAAGTCGCTGGTGGTTATAATCAGCCCTTGCTCGTGCGCTCCGAGGCTGCCGCGCACCTGCTGAACCACCGGGGCCAGGATGTTGTTCTTGAGCTTCCATTTCTTGACCTGGACAGCCATCTTGATGCGGACTACGTCACCGACCACCAGAGTGCCCCGGACATCGATGCCGCCGTCGCCGCTGAGTTTGGTTACCTCGACCATCTCGAAGCCCATCTCCGCCAGCAACTGCGAGATGAGCTCCTCGAACTCGCCGGGTTTCATGGCCAGCAGACGATCACGCAGCGCCTTCCGAACCTGGTGGTTGTGCTGCTCGATTTGGAATGCGAGACCGCGACCCATCCATTGGCTCAGGCCGATATAGCCACGGCCGTGTTGGACAAAGCGGGGCCGCTCACCGCGTTTCTGCTGGCGTTTGATCTCGGTGATCACCTGGGCGTACATGGAGGCTTCCGGCGTTTTTCCGCTTGTCACCAACCATCCTTTCTCCAATGCCTTCCCGGTGATTTCCTTGTAGTGCATCGGCTTTTTGCCGCCGAACTCCTCAAGAACCTTCTGTGCACAATCGATAAAGGAAAAGCCCGCATGTACAGATGGCGGCTTTGGTGCTTCCCTGGTGGGCGTTGGTGTTGACCCACTGGTGGTTTCTTCCATGGAGGAATCCCGAAGAGCAAAGGTCTGCGGAGAGACCTTAACAAAGGCCGAAGCCTCGCCTTTCTTCTTGATGTCCGAATATAGCCGAGCACTGATGGTCGCCTCGGGAGTCTTCCCTGAAGACTTCCAGAGACCGCCACTGATCACCTTCTCGGCAATCACCCCCACGTGCAGTGGTTGGTGAGCAGACTTGAGAACATCCTCTATGGCCTTTAGCAGATACATTGCGCCTCCTACCGACCCACGGCCGTTTTGGTGCTGCCACCATGCTGCGTGATGCGAGGACGACACTTGATCTTCACCGCGCCCCGGGTGAAGGAGTCGTCCGAGGCCTTGCTCGACCACACATAGGCTTCGCCGGTTCCGAGATGGCTCATCTTGTCGGAGGTCAGCTCGCCAAGGGCGGCATTCGCCTTCTGGATGTGTTTCAGCCAAGCGGGCGAGTTGAATTTGTGCATGATGATCTGTGAAGACAGCTCGATCAGCGAGACCGGGACCGATGGCGGGTCCTGAGAGGCGACCATGATGCTGGTTCCCTTGTGTCGCATCTCACGGACAACCTCGACCAGGCCGGAAACCAGGTCATCGTTCTCGATGTACTTGTGGGCTTCATCGAAAACCACCAGCTTATTGAAGGCGCTTCCCTGGTAGGTTGCTTCCGAGAAAATCTGTAGCATCACCACGAACAGCCCGAGCGCTTCGTCCTTTTCAATGTATTCGTCGCGCAGGTCGACAATGATCAAGCGACCAGGGCGAATTAAATCCTGTAGGCGTTGGCCATCATCGACATATTCACTGGCAAACAGCAGACGCGTCTGAGCCAGCTCTTTCAGGTGATCGGACAGACCAGAGTTATCGATGCCTGCTCGCAGGGCATCTAAGGTCAGGTTATCACGCAGCCCTCTCATGATGAGATTGATTTGCCGCATATACATGCTCTGGCTGCCAATCGCTCCCATCAGGAATTTCCAGTGCGCCGCCTTGAGTTCGGAGGCAGAAAAGGCAATCGGCTTAACCTCGATATCCGGGTACTCGGCCCGACGATCATCCACTTTGTTTGCCGGGGTAAGTATCAGGACATCCTTCAGGGCTTCCGGGTTGGCCTTGTAACGCTCACGAAGGATGCGGATCTCTTCATCCACCGAGTTGGCATTGATCATCGAAGTAAACTCCGGCGCATAATCCTGCGTCGGGCTGTAATGGAAAATGACCGTAGCGAGCGGGCTTGGCAGCACATTGATGTGCTGAAGCGGCATGGAGGCCATCTCAATGACTGTTCCAAGGGTGTAGCTCTTGCCGCCGCCTTGAACCCCAAAGAGACTGATCGTGTGGGTGTGGTTGAGGTCCAGCGCGATTTTCCTGCCAGAAACCTCTCCGAGCAATCCGTACTGGGGTGAGTCGCCATTAACGCCCAGCATGATGTCATAGCTGACTTCGGCTTGAGGCGCGGGCTCGGGTGTCGGGTGCTCCTGCGCTTCAAGCTCGGGTTGAACAGGTTCTTCCGGTCCAACAGCAACGGCGGCGGGCTGTTCGTCGTCTTTTTCTTGTTCGGGCGCGATGGTGGTAAGTCGAGGTGCTTGCTCGACGGGTTCCGCCTGTTCTTCCTTTTCCTCTTGGGTAGGTGCAGGTGTTTCCCCTGCGGCAGGAGGTGTTGGCTGGGTGATTGAAGCCTCCGGCTCTTCGTCCCAGAGCTCATCCACCGTCCAGGACGTTGAGCGGGCTCTCTTGGGTGCGATGAAGGCGGCTGTCTCGAGCTTCGGCACGTTCGGTATAAACTGCTCGCTCAGGAGGTGCGCGGTCGGTTCCTCCTCAATCTCGACGGAAACAGGCTTGCGGCAGTTCTCCAGCAATGCGTGAATGAGATCCTTGCCGATGCGGTGGAATTCGATGCCCACCTCGTTGTCAGGGGCTTCGGTTCCGGCCTTGTCAAAGTCGAAGATCAGGGCGCAGCGTCTGAATTGAAGCGAGTAGCCCTGTTCGATGGACTCCAGCAGGCCTCGTGCTTCCTGCGCGGCAGTCACATCAAAGATCCCGTAACGCAGTGAGCGTTCCAGATAGAAGCGAAGGATCTGAGCCAACTCCCGGCTCTTGAGCAACCTATCCGGCCGGTCCGGCTTTTTCAGGGCCGGATCAAAGTGGCGCTGGAGGATGCGCTCGCTCTGATTGATTTGGGAGGAAATCCGCTCTTTTAGTTGGTTGAAGGCCGCGAAGTCGCCCACCTGCGAGTAGCATTTCACCTCGACCAGGTTGCACGTAATCGTCCTGGTGTTCAAATCCAAGTCGAACAAACCCAGGTCGGTGCGTTGCAGGCTGATGGCATCGTTGACATCGTCAGATTCACCGCTTGAGCGGTAAAGGTCCGTGTGCGCGTCCAACGGCACAATGACTTGGTTGCTCAAGGCTCCTTGGTATTCGAGATAGAGCCGGGCCAAAGCCAGACCGAGCGCCTCCGCTTGCTGTGTAGGCGCAGAGATCAGCTTCAACGCAAGTTGCCCTGACAACGAGCGCAGGTTTGCCAGAATCTGAACTGATTGCTCGCCATCGGCGGACAAACCGTGCCCAAGCAGAACCGGCTTCAACATAGCCTCGAGTTCATCGTTGGAGCGCGAGGAGATGATCAGGTTATGCGTCGCCTGAGAACTAGCCCCCGGTACATAATCAATCAGGTAATCCGGCCTGTTCTTCCGTCCGCCGTGATCGAAGAATTCAATTCCCATATTGCGGTCAATAGTGAACACCCAATCACTGATCTGATGAACTTCATAAATCAGCTCTCGCTGGGCGACATCCAAGCCCAAGGTCACGACGGGCACGGATTTAAAGCTGGCTCCGGACGCTGCAACCGCTGAGGTGGCGAAACAGAGTTGACGGCTCAGGTTCGATAGCAGATCAAAACAAGCCGCCTGGCTGTCTGAATTGAGCGAGCGGCCGACCACAGGACGCTTGTTCCAGAAAGTTCCCGAGTCATCATCAACAAACTCGGTGTCGAAATCCTGTATCAGTCCATGGAGCGGAGTGATCCCCAGAGGCCTCTCTGCAATGGAAAGCTCCTCAGCGGGGAATACATCCAGCAGGACGCTAATGTGGGCCGGGAATTCTTTGGCATTTGCGTGGAATTCAGAAAGTGCATGCTTGGCCAGATTCAGCTTTGAAAATAGATGGCTGCCGGTCGAGGTTGCAAAGGCATCTGCCGCCTCGTTGACCGTGGCTCCTGGACGAACCATCGACTCAAGGGCTTCGCCCAACACCGGAGAATCGGGATCTGATGTAAATAGTCGAATGTCGTAGCGCAGATCGGCATGCTCGCGCTTCTGCTGTAGCGATAAGAGGGCATCCGCTATCACCGATCCGGCCCCCGGGTTGAAGACGTTTAGTGACAACTCACGGACGTAAGGGTGCTGAGAGAGATAGCGTTCAATCTTGTCCGCAATCACCTTGCCGGAGATGTCCGCTCCCGCTGCTGATGGCTCGGCCAGGCCAAGAGCGGAGCAGATTTCCGCCATCAGGCCGCGTGAGTTTTCTTCCGTCGTGGGCGCGTACAGAGCCCAAAAAGCGTTCAGGTTATCGACCGGGGTAAAAATGCGACCATCTTCAACGGGAACCCCAACTGGATACGCCGAGGGTACAAGGCCATCCAGCAGCGCGGAGCGGACATGAGGAATATGATCTTTCCCGCCTGCCTTGATCTTTTCAATCCAATCCTTGCCCAAAGCCACCCAACTGCTCAGCCATAAGGCGCGAAGCGGGTGCGTCGGAGAAACCAGGACTGCCTCGCGATGCCTGCCCCGGAAATCAGTCAAGATGACGTGAATGGAATCCACGGCCAGCACATTTCGCAGCGCCTGGAGATGTTGCTGTCTCTCGGCACCGGAAGTTGTTTCGGCTTGGCGAATGAGGTTCCGTACCAGATCAAGGTAGGCGTCGGCATATGCCAAGCACTCCTTCTCGGCATCTCTGAAAGAAAGCCCCTGCATGATCAGCTCGGCAGTGCCTTTGCGAACCGTGGCAAACAGCTCTTCCCGAGCAGCCAAGAACGAGGCCATTGCGGCTGAGGATGGCAGTGTGAGGCCAACTTCTGAAGGCGGCTCCGCAGTATCCAGGTTGATCTGCATTCGCCAGCCAGAGGGATGTTTGGGCTCCGCCAAAATACGCTGCTCAATGGTTTTGAGCATACGTGAGAGTGGGATCTGCACAGCGCCTTCACGACCGAATTTTGCCAGCAAGGTTTCCTGGCGGGATGCTTTTTTGGAGCGTCCGCCTTCAGCCCATGCAACGCCGCTTATGGCTATTTCCTCCGGATTTCGCTCATCCCCCAGCGCGGTCAGTTGCAAACGGAACAGAGCGTGCTCCAGGCTTTTCTCGATAGGTATTGCACGTTGTGGAGGCTCTTCCTCGATGTTCCCGCCGGGAAGAACATAGAAAGGTTCGCTTTCATAAGAACGTTTGGCAGACTCGGAGCCGGAATCCGCTTCCAACGGGATCGGATCGCCATCGGCCGTCCAAGGTAGGACGCGAATAAAATGCCATCCCTCTTCAAATTCGATCTTGTTGAGCTTGGCCAGGTTGGTCGTGCATTGCAGTCTATTTGGTGTCCAGGCCTTGACCTTCTTGGATTTTCCAACCGGCCCATCGTTTTGTGAAACAATCTGAACAGTAAAATGATCGAGGCCGCTGACTTTGCCGGGATGCGGATTGACCTCGAAGACCACGTTCATTTTGCGACGGTCGTTGGGAACCAAAACCTGCTGTCCGATAAGGCCGGAGAGCTGGTCGTCGGTTTCGTCTTCTTGCACGACAGGCAAGTCGGTTTCCAAAACCATCAGCAGAACCTTGTCCAGGGAAAGCTCTTCCTGGAATGTCCACTTGTCGAACGCAATGCTCCACCAACTTTTGTCGGTCGCGATGGGAGGCGTCCAGATTTCGGGTTCCTGGATATCGTATTTCTCAAAGTAGGTAAAAAGACGCGACTCCAAGGCCTTGTCACTCAGGCCTAAATCAGCGATGCGGCCACGGACCGACTTGTGGGAGGTCATCAGATTACGGACGCTACCGAGATTCCTTCGGATCTTGCCGTTGACCAATCCGAGGTCGGCAAAGAGCTTGAAGTCGGGAATCAGCGTCAGTTCATATAGGCTGGCCCCAAGCGTTTCACCATCAATTCCGTTTTCCAGCGCCGTGAGCAGATACCGCACGCGAGAAACATCGTCAGCGAAAAGCCATTCTTCCTCTGAAAGAATGCTAAAAAGATCGCGCACATGACCGACCAGTGTTGCCGGAAGCCGATCAAGCAGTGAGTCGATTAGATCTTCATAGATGGCAGTGAAGGCCAGTTCTTCGAATGTGGCCACGCCAAAAGAATCCTCGGCACTGGTGCGTAACGACGTCGGAATGAAGACCAGAAGTGGTTGACGCAACTCACCATTCGCGTCAGGGTTACGCAGCTCCACTAGCTTGGTAGAGGTTACCCGAAAAGGCATGCCTTCCTGGTCATGGCTGCCCAGGATGAAAATGTTTCCAGCGGGCCGAGTCCGGCGCAGTTCCTTGCAGACCGACTCCATCACATCGTCATCAAGATCGGTGACTCGCATGCAGTGGCCCGGTCCTCGGTCGCCCAGGATGGCTTCGATACGGGGGCACAGCAAACCAGCAACCGCCGCGTTCAATTTATCCTGGGACAGTTTGGTGAACGCGTTACTCATGCGTGCCTCCCGTTCTTGTCTTTTCCGTCATTTCTCTCAATCGCATAGCGAGGCGACACTTTCTGGGTCACGTAGGCGTCCGACAGATCCTTGTAGAAGCCGATTTCGCGCAGACGACGTTTGAAGGCCTCAAGATTCAGGCGCAAGGCCCGTCGGTCCAGAATGCTGCTGTTCGTCTGAGCACTCTCCGGTAGCCGGTCGATATGGAGACCGTAACGGTTTCTCAGGAAGGCCAGCAACTCCTCGATGCGGACTTCCCGGGTCACGAAGCGCCCGCCATCTTGGGTGAGCACGGCCACCTGAAGCAGCACTTCCAACAACTTGCTCCCCAACACGAACCGACGGGGGCTCCCCTTGGTCCTGGATTGAGCCAGCAGGCCAGTTTCTTTGTTTTTCAGTAGCAGAGAATCCAGGCACTCCGTGATGTACTGGCGGTGATATTTGCCGCGATAGGCCATCAGGATTTCAATGAAGGACTCAAACTCCCCGAGGCCCATCGAAGTGACTTCTCTGATTTCCGGGTCAACGTCCTCATTTCCAGAGGTTGACTCCTCAATCAGGCTGGCCAAACGGAATTTGAAATAGGCTTGCCGTTCGGCATCGTGTTCGGGCTTCAGCAGGGAAACCAGGTCGCCGACGCCGAACACACCATTGGCAGGCGAGGCAAGCTTGCCGGTTTTCTTGCTCAGGTATTCCGCCATTTCATCGAGTTTTTTGACCACAAAATTGGCCTGGACAAAGGCGGGGATCTGGCGATACAGACGGTCAGTGGACTTGCGAGCCAGCTCAGCCATGTGAGGGTTGTTGACATCGCCCATATCCACCACCAGCGCAACGCGGTAGGGGCAGCCTTCCAGCGCATTGTCGAGGCCGGGATTGATCGGGCACTCCTTGGCGCTGCACAGATCATTGCCGGAACGCTGCTTCACCAATTTGGGAAGCATCTGCAACAGCTTGAGATGGTAGAGCGCCAGGTGGAACGCCATCAGGGTCTTAAGGTAATCCACCAGCACCGAGCGCGGAATGTAAGGCTCGTAGGCCAGAAGCCTCAGAATGTCGTCGGCCATGATATCGGCCTGACCGATGCACAGCGGTTGGAAGCGCGAAGGCTCCTTGGAATCCTTCATGTCCTGGGTGACCTGGTGATCCAAGCGTAGGATCGCCTGCGTCTCCACATCGACTGAAGCACTGGGATCGTAGCGGTCCGTGACCAGGTCAATGCCAGGAAAGAAGAAGCGTTTCAATGCATCGCGAGCAGCTTGCCCTTTTCCTTTACGGGCATAGAAGAGCATCCAGTAAATCTGTTCAGCCGCGCCGTAATCACGGGTGTGCTTCGCGTTTCGAAACTTATAGGTGTTGCCATGCAGAGGTCTCGGCGCGGCAACGGCCTGATTGGCTTTACCACGGTTAACCACATCCATGAGATCGGTCTCGATCCAGCGATGCACCACCTGCGGATAGCGATCAAAGCCCGCGAACCATTCAGGGTGCTCCAAGAAATCTTCCATGAACTCTTCAATCGTCAGCTCGCCACCACGGGGCGGACGTCGGCTGGCATAACCGTCATACTTCAGTCGGGGAAAGAGCATGGTCAGCACACGATCCATTTCGATGTGCTTAAAATCCACATAGGTAGTCTTGGGAGTGCGGAATTCCTTATCTCTGCCTTTAATACTCATGCTTCAGCCCTCCTGCCTACTTTTCCCAGATGCAGGATGCCTTTTTCGTCGCGCTGGATCTGGAAGAATTCAAAGCCGCTGTCCGTCAGGAGCACCTCCTGGTACGGGGCAGCCGATAACACATTTTTGAAGACCGCCAAGCTCAGGTAGAAGCCTTCCTGTTCCTCGATGCTGGGCCGGTAGCCGTTGTTCAGCCGCATCAGCATCTCGTAAATGTCGAGATTGATGCGCAGGCTGGCCTTGTGGCCGTCACCCGAGTCGTAGAGCAGCACCAGCGCCTGGGACAGGCATTCCAGAAAAGGATGGGCCGCCGTTTCCTGCTCGGTGCGCAGTATGAAGTGGTCGCCGTCAAACAGCCGATAGCTGCGGAGGGTGCCTTTATCCACCTGACGAACCCGAAGCGCCAACTGATTGCCCAGCCGTGCCGGATCACTCAGCCCTTCACCCCGGTTAATCGCCCGGAGGATGGTGGTTACCTCACCCAGGCTCTTCGCGCCGGGTTCCTCGATGGCTTTTAAGAAGGGGTCAATATGCCCGTATGGAAGCATCTTTTCCCAGGGACGATTTTCCTGACTGTCACGGCATTCGAAGAAATGGCGGCGGCGCATGTGCGAGAGGTAATTTCGGTGCTTGGCGATCAGTCGAGCACGGTTCTTTGATGAGTAATCGCGAGGCAGATTGCGGAACAGCGTCTCCACCAACTCATCGTCGTACCCGGTTCGCTCCGCAAACGAGAAGCGGCTCATGGCCTTGGTCTTGGGATTCAGGAATCCCAGTTCCCGATCCAAATCGGGGTTGCTGACTTCGGCGACATCGATTTCGCGCAGCAGCGAAATCAATCGGTCATTTGAGCCTTCGCCGCCACCAAGCCAGGAATTGAAATAGAAGCCGTCAAGAATGCGGTTCTGATTCTCCTCACCGCCGTTTTGGTAAAGCTGGTGGATGCCATCACAGTCACGCGTGCCCACCAGCATGAACGCCAGCGCCGAACGCAGGTCGCGCATGGTGATGTGCAACCTGCCGCGCAAATGGGTCATGGTGTAGAGCATCTTCAGACGCTGGGTTACCTTGGGTCCGGCAACCGGGTCTTGGAACGTCCGGGCATTGTGGTAGGCGTAGCACTTGCTCTTGAGATCACACTTTTCGCAGGCCTGCCAATATTCCTGCTGGGACATGCGGGCGATCAGGCGTTCCAGAATCGATGGCTGACCCTCTTCTGGTTCGGCGACCACCGAGCGCAGGTTGAGGTTGATGACGGCGATACCGTTCTCTGGATCAGCCCCGGCCAGGCCCTGCTGGATCTGCCTGGCGAGCAGCGGAAACTCTTCCTCGTGCTCCAGAAAGAAATCAACCAGACGGCCCTCGTTGATGGCGATCAAACGGGTTTGGTTTTCAGCCCAACCGGATTTGTCCTTGCCCGCGAAGGGGGCGAAGAACTTCTGCAGCACGGCATCGTTGCGCTCATCACCCTCATCCTGGCTGCCGTCGTAGTTGCTCTGGTAGGTGTGCCCCTTGAGCTGGAAGACGGCACCGTTCGCGCCGCGTTGCATCTGTGCGCCCTTGCTCTCGGCAAAAGCCTCGAACTGCTGAATGAAGGCCGTCTTACCGTCACCGGCATTACCGCTGATGATCACCAGCCGGAATTCACCCTTGAGCAGCGCGGGCTTGAGTTTCTCGTCCAGATAGGTCGGCACATAGGTGGCCTTGCCAACTTCGTCGAGGCCACGGGTGCCCGCGTTGGAAACCTGGCTCTGGCTGTAGAGGGTCAGCAGATGCGTGACAAAGGGGTTGGTGTTGGGCTTGGTCGGCTCGAAGCCCAACTTCGAGACCACTTTCGGACCGGCACCAATCTCGCCGGTGGTCAGCACCGAGCGCAGGCGTTTGACCTCGTCTAATGCCATCAGGAACTCTTCAGCCGAAGCAAAACGATCCTTGCGCTCGGGAGCGACCATCTTCACCAGTACATTGACCAGTGAGCTGCTCAACTCGGCGCAGCCCTTGAACTGTTTGGGGTCCTTGGGCTGGGTCTTGATCGGCGGCGTGGGCTCGTCGAACGGGTATTTCCCGGTCAGGCACTCATAAAACGAAAGGCCCAGGGCATAGAGGTCCCGATCCATGCGATCCGAGGCGTCCGGCTCGGACGAATAATCGTAATCTGGCGGCAGATAGCGGCGTGTGCCGCCGCCACCTTGAACCTCGTCGTTCTCGGTGACCGCGACGTTGAAGTCGATGATGCGAACGCCCTTATCGGTCCAGAGCAGATTGGAAGGCTTGACGTCCTGATGGTAAACCCCGTGTTTGTGCAGGTGTCCGAGCCCCTCGGCGGACTCGCGCACGATACGCACCGAATCTTCCAGCGAGAGCGCCTCGGCATCAATCAGATCCGAGACATCCAGACCCTCAACATACTCAAAAACGATGTAAGGGGTCTGCTTGGCGTCGGCCATGCGATCCGCCCAGACCACTTTCACCACGTGCGGATGATCGGGTAGATTGGTCAGGGTCTTATATTCCCGGCGCAGGCGCTCATAGACACTGCGGCGATCCTTGGTCACCAGCTTGATGACCCGCACCACATCACCCAGGGAGTCGAACACCTTGTAGGCGACACCGAACCCGCCGCTGCCCAGTTTCTTCTGAATGCGGAAGCGATCCGCCAGAATGAAATCTTGCGGCAGGTTTGTCAGGTTGTCAGGGAGTTGTGGCAGAGCCACGGCCGCGCCGCTGATATCCGCTGCGGATTCATCCTTAGCCTCGGGCAAAATCAGGTCGTCGAGCGCCTTGCGGGCTATGGCTGCGCTGGCATGACGTTCCTCGGGATCAAACTCACAGAACTTTTGCAGCCATTCGTCGATGCCTTTGGGCAAATCCGGCTTGTGCTCCGAGGGCTTCATCGGGAATTTGCCGTCGGCCTCCATCATCTGGTCGACGCTTTCAAAAGGCAGCTCGCCGGTCAGCAACTCATAAAGAATCAACCCAATCGCGTACAAGTCGGAGGCGATACTGGCTTGGGTCGGGTCCTTAAAACACTCCGGAGCCTGATAGGCTGTGTCCAGGTCATCAATGATCTGATCAGCGATGGTGGAGGTGCGGCTCTTGCCCACCCGGGCGAAATCAAAACCCGTCACCCGGGCCTGGCCGCCCTTGGTTACCAGAATGGCGTCCGGGGTCAGATTGCGGTGAATGACCTCGTGCCGGTGCGCATGGTCCAGGGCCGACAGCACATCGCGCATCACCTGGAGCTTCTGGTCAAAGGTCAGCGCCATCGAGGCTTTGTTGATGTGCAGACGCAGGGCCTGTCCGGGCAGGTCCTCGGTAACCAGCACCACCTTATCTTCGTCCTCGTTGACGAAGAGATCCTTCACCGCCAGCACGTTGGCATGAGTCGGCATGTGCGCCACGGCGCGATAGGCATTGCTGATCTTCTTAAACTCTTCCTTGCGGGCGGCTTCGTCCTGATACGGGTCGGCCTGGTAGACGCGCAGGCGGGCCATGCCGCCGCTCTTTCCTAAGAGGTTATGCTTGGCGCGGTATTCGGTGTAGCGGTCGGTGCCGCCCAGCTTCTCCTCCACCTGCCAGTCTCGGAACACCAAGGCCGCGCTCTTGGGCTTGGCGTTGCCGGTGATCGCCTTGGCGATCTGGGAGTGGAAGCGGGTGATGTTATCCAGCCGGTTGTCGGGGATACGGCTTTGGTCGCGGAAATATTTCAGGCAGTGCTTGAAATCGGTCACGTCCGGGCTGTCGATGCCCGCCTGGTCGAACACGGCGGCGTCGGCGGTGAGCAGTACGGCGGCATGCACATGGGCCTTGCGCAGCTCAATCAAGCCGGTGTTGCTCTCGCGAATGATGGTGGCCATGGTCTTGGCATGGCTGCGCAGCTTGGCCAGCGGCGAGAAGAACGGCTGTCGTCCCTCGGGATACCACTTGGAGCCATACACATCGATGTTGCCCCGCGTTCCTTTGACATCCACCAGGTAAACCGCATGAGGCGCGAGGATGGCGATGTCGATTTCGAACACCTCCTCACCCTGTCGCATCTCGAAGTTGTGGAAGATCAGCCAACCGTCGGGCAGATGATCCCGAAGGAAACCGATAGCCTGGCGTTCAGATTCGTTTGCGGGTTGCCCGATGGGTATGACCTTCGCCATTAGCGACCTCCCTCCTCAATGGTGCGCTCGACGAGGGCAACAGCACCGTCTTCTTTCCCCTGCGCTTCAGCCCGTTTTCGGCCAGCATTCCAAACGAGCTCGTTGATCTGAGTCTCAAGGGCGTTATCACATCTCGGGATGAGTAATCTCGAAACATCCGGAGCAGAGAGGTGTGGAATCGAGCTTCCAGCCGCTGTCCGAATCAGTTGCCGGTAACCGACATCAGTGAGGAACAGGTATGCGTAGAGGTATCCAGGAAAAATCTGCGAGTTCTGCGCTCCCAGCCTGAGCACATCCACCGAAACGCAGCCACCAGCAAAGCGGCTGTCGGCCCAAACTCCACGTCCGATAATGCCTCCAACCTGACCGCTCCGCGCAAGAAGGAGGTCGCCCTCCTGGGTGGCCCATTCGCTTTCATCGGGCAGCAGCCGGTTAGACAGGAAGCGGGTCGGCTCGTAGCGTTGACGGAAAATTTCGCCACTGGTCAAGAACGGCGCACCGTACTCTTCATCTACAAAGACCTGCTTAAGCCGTCCTGTTTCACTGATGGAAATACCAAGGGTCGAAAATTCATCTTTCCGAGAAACACCGGCAATCAGACGATCACTTTCCTGGGCAACTGCATCGTGAAAAGTTGCCTCAAGCCGTTTGAGGACCAGTGTTGAAGGCGCGACTGAGCATGAAAAAACCCGGTGCGACAAGGCCAGCTTTTCTGGGAAGCCAAACTGCTCGTTGACCATTCGCCCGGCCGTTTCGAGTAGTACAGCGGCTTCCACCCTTAGATTTGCCGAGCTTTGAATCAAATCATGGGCCTGTTCTTCCGCCGCGCCGAGACGAGGCACAGGGAGATCCGCAATGTGCTGGGGCTCGATGTGTTGAATGATTGCACCGTAAGTCCCGGATACGACAATTGGCACTCCAAAACGACTGGATAGGTAAGCGTAAAGATAGCCAGGCTTAATTTTTTCTGGGTCTGCCGCAACTCTCATGAAGTGTTGCGAACCGGACATTCCTTTCATATCCGAGCGAGCGTAGGCCATTCGTCCAATAGTTCCTGAGCAGGTTATCAAGGTCCAGCCTTCATCAAGAACCAACGCGGGGTTTCCCTCGACTTGCTTCTTTGAAAGCAAGGATACAAAGGACAAATCTGCATCAAGAATGTCGGTGCTCCCAAGAAACGGAATTCCCTTCGCAGGATCGTCAACGTATATTCGTGGGAATCGAGGGCCATTGAAAATGCCACCGTTATGCCCGGTCGTGAGGTTCTTCAGTGGTTCATTAGGGTGATTTTTCAATAGCTCTTTGGCTTCAACTGCACCAGACATATAGGGACCGCAGTCGAGGCGACGGCCGTTGTTTTCAAGCCATGTGCTTGGAATCGCTCTGCATTGGAATTTTCTGCTCATAACGTCACCTCGCCGGTTGCGCGGAATCCCTTGTATTTCTCTGCCACCAGCGGCAGCTCGTCATGAATACGGCGGTTACGGCGCGTGGTTCGGCGGATTTCCACTTCGCCGCCTTCCCGAACCCGCTCGATCACTTCCTCATCAAAGACCAGTTCTTCTCCATCGGGGGCTCGCTGGAAAAGCAGATTGCCTCGGGCATCGACACCCGCCCGATCCACCACGGCCATGAAGACCTTGTATTCCGGGTGCTCGGTGTTGATCAGCTCTTGCTGACTGCGGCGACGTAGCACCAGCAGACTCGGCAAAGCGGGCGTCAGCCCATACTCCTTGACGGTGACCTTGAAGGGTTCAACCGGCAGGTCGACGCTGGCCAGCACTTCGCAGTGGCGCAGAATCCACCAGCGCACGTATTCATCGCCTGGATTCCCGAGAATTCCGTCCGGCAGCAAAATCGCGATGCGACCAGTGCCGGGCTTCACCCACTGCAGGGCTCGTTCGATAAACAAAACCTCGGGCGGCACGCCGCCAGTGTTCAGGTTGCCGGTATTGCGGAATCCGCCTTCCTCGTCACGTTCCCAGTTGTTGCCCAGGTCATAGCGCTCCAGGATGGAGGTGTCGCTCACCGTGTCTTGGGTTGAGAACCACGGATTGAGCAGGACGATGTCCATATCTCCTAGATTCCGGCTCATTGCGCGACAAGCATCCTCAATGCCATCAAGATCCCCGTCGGGGAATGTGCGGGCATCGATGCGGAACACACGGCCCGGATTGCCCGTGGTAAACAACAGATTCATCCGGCTGGCAACAGCCAGGAAGGGATCGATGTCGCAGCCCAAGGCGTTGCTGGCCGCCCACGCAGCGGTTTCATTTTGCGCCTGGCGGATCTGTTCATTGGTGGCTTCGTCGGGTGTGGTGCCGAGGACCGCCAGTTTCTTTTTGAAGATGTGGGCGGCGGTCATGGCCAGAAAGGTGCCGGTGCCGCTGGAACAATCCATGATGCGTTCGCCGGGCTGCGGGTCGAGCATCTCCACCGCCATTTCGGCCACGTTGAGCGGCGTGGGGTAGCGGCCCTCGCGGCCGTCCATCACGCTGCGGGCAACCGCACGGAAAGCACCGGTGCGATATCGCGGCTGGGTTTCACTCAGAGAGTAGCGGGCCAGCTCCATCACCACGCGGGCGATTTCGTGGGGCTCCAGCGTCAGATCCCAACCGCGAGTCAGCAGATTCGGCTGCCAGGCCTTGGCGGCGGCGATGGATTCCCCAATGCGCTGGGCAATCGCCTGCTGGCCTGCCTCGGTGAACGGCTCGTCACCCTTGATCCAGAACTTGCGCTCGCCGGTGGGCAGCGTCTCGTCGTGAATCTTGGCCAGCATCAGCACGGCCAACTGCTTGAAGGAATCCTTGTGGTCGAGACCGAGGTTGCGGTTCAGGTACTGACGGCAGCGCAGCAGCGCGTCTTCCAAGTCTTCCGCCTCGGCGCTGACCTGAATAACACCGCCGGTGCGGTCAAGGTCGGTGGTGCGCTCGCCCGGTACCGGCCAGACTCCCAGGGGCTTGGCGCGAACCTCGAAGCGGGTACGCTCGACATGGAACAGGAACTCTTCCTGACCGTTGGTCCACATCCCCAGCGTTGCGCCGGGGATCAGCTCCAGCAGCTCTTTAAGCTCGCGCAGATCGGCATCGGCCTCGGCAATGGAGCGAAGCTTGTCGCGCTTTTTCTGGGTCTTGCAGACGATGATTCGCTGCAGGTTGTCGTTGTTGTGCTCGGCATCGGACCGGAAAATCGCGATGTCGATGCGTTTGCGCCCCTGGCCCGCGATCTGCGGGTTGTAGTTCACCTCCAGGTCATCCCGGTCAAACCCGTAGCTTTCGATGAGCTGGCGCAACACCTTCTGCACCAGCAGCTTCTTGGCCGAGGTGCTTTCCTTGTTGCCGGTCAGGATATCGATGAAAAAGTTATCCGGGCCGCTCTCTTCGGCAGCATCCTGCGGGGCTTCAATGATGTCGTCTTGATCGCTCATCCGTTCTGCTCCTTGAGAAATTCGCGGTATTTCTCTGCGATGACCGGCAGATCGTTGTCCTCGATCTTTTCACTGCGGGTCAGGGTGCGTTCCACAAAGCGCCCACCGATGCGAATACGCTCGATGTGCTGCTTGGGCTCGACAATCTCTTCACCGTCCGGGGTGCGCTTGTAGAGCTTGTTGCCACGGCGGTCGAAGCCAACCTTGTCGGCCACGGCCATGAAGACCGGATATTCCTCGATGCCACCCAGAGCCTCGGCGCGTTTTTCCTCTTCACTCTTGCGGCGTAGGAACAGCAGGCTGGTAAGAATGTTGACGTTGGCCTCGGCGATAAAGGCTTCCACCGGCAGGTCGACGGAGGCGAGCACCTGCGTTTCGCGCATGATCCACCAGCGGATGTATTCCGCCGCCGGGTTGCCGAGAACGCCATCGGGCAGGACGATGCCCATGCGGCCGGTGCCCGGTTTAAGCCACTTGATGCAGCGCTCAATAAAGAGGATCTCGGGCGCGACGCTGCCCTTGGGGGTGCCGGTATTGCGAAAGCCGCCTTCGCCATCATGTTCCCAGGCGTGCGCCAGCTCGTATTGTTCCAGGATGTGTTTGTCGGTAATCGGGATGTCGGAGCCAAACGGAGGATTGGTGGCGATGATATCCACTGAGTTGAGTGGGATCTCTTTCTTAGCGCTCGCAAGGTCAGCCAGGTGACCTAAAGGAAATTCCAGTGAGTTAATATTGTAAATATGACCACGGCCATCACCCGCCAGCACCATGTTCATCTGGGCGGCGCGGATCAGGAACGGGTCAAAATCGGCCCCGAACACATTGGCGGCGGCAAACTCTTTTAGCCGTTCGTGGACGTTCAAGAACTCCGTAGTGTTCTCGCTCCCGGGCTGGGTGTTTTGTTCATGACGGAATTTTTTAAGCATGTAGCCGAGGGTCGCTACCAGGAAGCCGCCGGTCCCGCAGGCCGGGTCCAGCAGGGTTTCGTCTTCCTTGGGGTCAAGCATTTCCACGACCAGCTTTACCACGCCTCGCGGGGTGAAATACTGGCCTCGGTCCCCGCGCAGATTCACACCCACCAGTTCTTGGTAAGCAACACCCTTGGCATCGACATCGGTGCGGGTGAAGTCGTATTTAGCCAGCTCGGAAACGATGAAGGCCAGCGCCCGGTCGGAGAGGGTGATCTCCTCGTTGCCCCGGAAGATGTTCTTGTACTGTTTTTTGACCTCGGTGAAGAGGTCCTCGATGCGCTTGCGGATTTCCTTGCGCCCTTTTTCCTCAAACTGTTCCTTGGGGCCAGCCCAGAAACGTCGCTGCCAGGCTTGACGCTGCTTGCCGCGCAGGTTTTCATCGTGCATCTTGCAGAAAATCAGATAGAGG
This sequence comes from Candidatus Hydrogenedentales bacterium, assembly GCA_050950105.1. GTDB lineage: Bacteria > Hydrogenedentota > Hydrogenedentia > Hydrogenedentales > SLHB01 > UBA2224. The sequence continues at coordinate 149,834 of JBMNGZ010000005.1, forward strand.
AACTGCCAGAAAGCGGCATCCTTGGGCATGCCTTCGTTGCCGTGGATATAGTTGTGGCAGCGGCGAAAGGTGATCTTGAGCATCTCGTTGTCAGCAACACGGGTGTGCGCGTCAGAAATAACATCCTTGGTGCCGACCGACTCTTCCGCCATCGGCCAGTCGCCAATGGGGTTGCATTTGGTTTCAAAACGCTTTTGCTCTTTTTCGAGGAAGAAGAATTCCAGACCGTTGGTCCAGAGGCCATACTGAACGGCCTCGACCTCACGCATAACGATCTCCAATTCATCCAAGTCTTTGGATGCTTGCTCAAAATCACGGATGCGTGCGGCGTTCTTTCCGACGTTCGGTTCTTGGCGGCAGAGCACGGCGCGGCCAAGGTTTTCAATCGTATGTTCCTTGCCATGGTGGAAAATGGCGACATCCACTTTTTTGCGCCCGCCTATGGAAAAATCGCTTTCCATATCTTCGGGGGAAAAGCCATATTCGTGGATCAAGGCGCGAGCAATCCGCTGGCGTACCAACTCCTTCTTCGTTTCCTTGACCTGTTTGCCGGAAACGTAGTCGAGCGTATATCCCGCCGGGATGGTGTTCTCGGCCTGCTTGTTTTTCTTTTTGCTCATATAAAAACTCCGTTCACCGAGGCTGGGGTCATTTCTGGTCGCCCTCGCCGAAATCTTGGGTTGTGTGTTTCTGTTGCTCTATCCATGCGTCGATGTCCTTTCGGGAGAATCGCCACTGGCCTCGGACCTTGAAAGCAGGCAGTTCCCCAGCCTGGGCCATGGAATAGACCGTCTTTTCGCCGACCTTAAGTAAGGCGGCGACGTCTTTTAGTTTCAGAACCTCTTCATTGCTCATGTCGCCTCTCCTGCAGGGCTGTTGGCCGTCAGGGCATCAGTGCCAGAACAGGGGTAATGTACCTGCCTCTGAGTAAAAATCAACCAGAATATACCAAATTCCGCCAAAGAATGCCAGAGGAATTTCGTGTTGCAAAACACTAAACAGCGAGGTATATTAGACGCTATGAAAAACTTTGGTGAAACACTCCGCGACCTTCGGGTTGCTCAGGACCTCGGCCTGCGCGAGACGGCGACAAAGGTAGGCATTTCCCCCGCCTATCTGAGCCGCATCGAACGTGGCAAGGAGCGTCCGCCAAGGCCAGAGGTGATCAAGGAGCTGGCTAAGGTACTGGCGGCCGATCCCGACGTACTGTTCCGCTTGTCCTCGTCCACGGACCCGGAAGTTGTCGACTTCCTTCATGACCAACCCGAGGTCATGAATTTGCTCCGCTACATCAAGGAGGCCAGTTTTACCGAGGATGAAATCAAAAGCCTCATCCAGGCAGCCGAAAGCATCAAGGTCAACACTCACTAGCCCCGCCACTCCCGGTCAATTCGCTCCCCATTTGTAACCTGAGCCATCCTGTAAATCCACACTGCAATTGAAGCGTTCCGGCATCCAGCGGCCATCATCACCCGCTGGTACATGCTGTGGCAGCCGGAGCGAAAGCCTTCCAGCCGGTCGATGGGCGGCAGGTCGCGCTGTGGGTCGGTGAAGGTCACCAGTTCCCCATGGATCAGATCCCAGTCTCCAGTCGGGCGGCCGAAGCGTGGTGTGCCGATCTCCTGCTGCCTGCGGGCGTCGGCCAGCGGATCGGCGGTGCCCCGGGCCAGGATCAGACCTTCCGGCACTTCAAGGGCCGGGAAACCAGCGTGGAGATGGTAGAGCCTGCCCCAGACCACGGCCGATTCGATGCTGCGGGCCTGGGCGCAGAAACGTTGATGGTTCCAGTAGCCCCGTTTCAGGGTGCCGTAGACGAAGAGCCGGAGGATGGTCTCGGGACTGTCTTCCCGGTTTGTGTTCAGCTTCGAGGATTCTCCTATGTTCATGCATTCACTCCTTCGGGCAATGTCCCTTTGCGCTCCTGGGGGATGAAGCGGAATTCGCTGTTTTCGATGGCCCGCACATCCTCGTGGCGGATGGTGAGCATGGTCATGGGCGGTACCTCCAGCTCGCGCCAGCCCTTCTCGTTGTCCACGGCAAAGTCGATGAAGGCGTCGTCCGAGGCGTAGAGCACCACCCGGTGCTGGCGGTGGACGCGCAGGCAGAGCGGCTTGTTGCCCTTGAGCACGGTGATGGTGCCGGGGTCGAGGCGCGAGGCCAGCACAGCGCTCATCTGGCCGCGACAGAGGGCGAGCGCCTTCTTCAGACCATCCTGGTCAATGGGGCCTTCGGGCGCGAAGCGGTCGGCCAGGCGGAAGATCAGCTCGCTGTCCACCTCGGCGTAGCGCGGTAGTCCGAGACGGCGGAACAGGTGGTCGGCGTTGTAGATGGTGCCGTTGTGGGTGCCGATGACGATCCCGGCCCGGATGGGATGGTTGTTGCGGTTGTTGAACTCGTTGCCCCGGGTGCGCCAGCGGGTGTGGCCCATGAGGATGGTGGTCTCGTTGTCGACCTGCCCGAGCAGCTCCTGGAACGGCTTCTCGTAGACCAACTCGTGCGCCCGCATCGGCCGCTTGAAGATCCGGTGGCTGCCGTCGGTCTTGAGCCAGGCCAGACCGGAGGCGTGCGGGCCGCGCTCCTCGCTGTGCAGCAGCATGCGGATGAAGACCTCGCGCAGGTAATCCCGCTCCTCGGGCCGTCTGCGCTTGCGGCCGAAGATGATACCTACTTGTCCGCACATGGAGCCGGGTCCTCCTTGTCGCCGAAGTTCTTGCCGAGCGGTCTTGTCCCTTCGAGGACGAAGGCCGCGTATTCGCGCCGGTGGTCCGCCAGCCAATCGGCTACCTCGGGGTAGCCCATTTCGACGGTCAGCCGGGACACTTCCGGGTGGTCGAGCATGTTGGTGCGACCGGAGAGCCGCACCGTCTCCAGGGCTTCGAGGAAGCGGTCCGGCCAGGGATCGCTGGCCTTGTCGTCGGGCAGGAATTCGATCAGGCCGTGCCGGGCCAGACGGGTGAGAAACTCGGCGGCCGCAGCGGCGGCGTCCTCCGGCAGTGGCTGGGTCGGCCCGCCTTCGATGCCGGAGAGCACCTCGGTCATGTAGTCCCGGGGCGCTCGGCTGGCGGTAAACGGCGTCTGACCGCGCATCAGCTCTACAACTTCGAGGCAGTCGGCGGCTTGCAGGGTTTCCCCGCTGCCAGGGATCGGTTCGCCGTCCAGCGTGGTGGAGCGGATCAGAATCTTCATGGGGCACCTCCTTAAACAGTGAGGCCGGGAACTTGCCCGGCCTCGTTGGTGAGAGTGGTGGTTTCGGTTTCGTCCGGCAGGACGTCCTCCGGTTTGGGGCGTCCGTTCTTGAAGGCGGCGTCGCCGGGCATGTTGGCCATCAGATGCTTGCGGGCGGTCTTGAACTCGTCGCCGATCAGGCCGAGGTGGAGCAGGAAGACCCGGAAGTCGTACTTGGCGCTTTGGGGGTCGAAATCCCGCTTGCGGCTGGAAGCGGCCCGTCCATTGAGCGCCTTGGCGGCGACGGCGAGGCAGAACTGCAGGTAGGCCTTGATCCGTCCCGCGTGGAGGGTCGCCTCGAACCAGCGGAACTCCACCGTGCCCCGATACCAGACGTTGTGCAGGTTGACCCCGTGGTAGCGGCTGTTGTCGTAGTGCTGGGGCTGGCGGTTGTGGTAGCCGTACCAGATGCGGTTGAGCTGGTCCTTGGTGCGAGGGCGATGCTGTTCGATGCGCTGGATCAGCTCGTCGCTGACCGGCCGCGTATAGCGGTTGAGGCGGTCGCGGCTGATGCCGAGGGCGTGGAGGATCAGCGGCTCCTGCTTGTAGATGATCTTGGCCAGGTTGCCCAGGTGCCTGCCGTCGAAGGGCGCGGCGTCGATATGGATGTGGATGCCGCACTGGCTGTTGATCTTGCCTCCGGCGCGGCGGATGGCCCGGACCACCTCCTGCAGTTGCGGAATGTCGTCGTAGCCGAGCACCGGGCTGACCACCTCGGCCCGCAGATGGGACGGGACGCTGGTCAGGGATGCGTCCCCTACCACCTTCCAGACGCGGCCGCGCAGATCCTCGACCTCCCAGGGGTCATAGCCGCTGGGAATGCCGACATGGCGAACCGTGCCGCCCACCACCGAGTGGATGGCCCAGGCGATCTGTTCCCGGGTGCGTTTTACGGTCTCGATCTCGATGCCGTAGTGGATCTCATTCAGGTTCATGCGTGCCTCCGTCGTTCATGGCGCTTCTAAGTCGTTGTCTGGCAAGGCTTTTTAGCCTCCGCTTACACCATGAATGAATGCTTCTTTCCGGACACAAATCAAGTAGAAGAACAGCCGAAGACCACATTTAACACCTTTATTTTCAATGACTTGCGAGTTGGGCCGGATTGTGCGGCGCACAGGCGGCAGAAACCCCGGAACGGGCTTTACGTATCCGGGGTTTCTGGGTTGACGGTGGCAGTGAGCCGGGTCAGCCGGAGGCGGTTTCTCCGGTAATCAGGCTGGTGTGCAGTTCCAGATTGCGCGACTCATCGGCCCGCATCCGCGTCAGCAGCGCCACGAAGGCCTTCGCTTCGTCGGGTGGCAGACCCGAGGCCCGCTCCAACCGCGCCAGGCGCTGGTGCAGATTCTCCAGCAGACCCAGGGCGTGGTCGCGGATCAGGCCGTCGCGCTTCTCCTGCGGCGAGGGAATGAACTCGGTCAGGCCGCCTGTGCGTCGAACGATCATGGCCGTGCCTCCTTAGCTCAGGGTCGCGCCCAGCGAATGGATGCGCGGGTAGCTCAGCGGCGTGCCGGTCATCACGGCCTTATAGCGGACCTTGTTGCCGGTGTTGTCGGTGAAGGTGCGCACCAGGGTGTATTCGGTCCAGTTCTCGTCGATGGGCCGGGTGTCCTGGATGGTCATCGTCTCCCAGGTCAGGCCGCCGTCGTTGCTGGCAAACCACTGCAGGGTGGTGCCGCTGGGGATGCCCATCTGCACATAGGCCTTGGTCGATTCCACCCCCTGGGTCAGTTCGTTCTCGCGGGTCAGGTAGGCCCCGGTGGTCTTGTTGAGGTAACCCACCAGGTTGACGTCGCGGAAGTTGATGGCCGGGGTGTCGTTGGCAAGCGAGCTATTCAGGCGCACGCGAACCTGAACCCGGGTGGCCAGATTGGGCAGCCGTTCCTCCTCGGCGGGAACCAGGGCATCCCAGGTCACGCCGCCGTCGATGGAGTATTCCCAGTCGAGGGCGGTGCTCTGGGGAATGGCGGAGTATTCGTCGAGGTTGAGGTCGGAGAACTGTACGCCGGTGATCGGCTGGAAGCGGATCATCCCCTCGGACTGGAAGTTGTAACCGTAGATTTTGATCGCCAGGTCGGAGCCGTTGAGCGGCGTCCAGGTCTCGGCGTTGGAGCTTTCCAGCAGCACGCCCTCCATGTAGGCCTGGCGGGTGATGATGCCCCAGCGGCCCATCTTGCCAAGGGTGGCGGTGCGCACTTTGTAATTTGTGCTGTTGGTCAGCAGCACCACCGCATAGCTGCTGTTGGCTTCGGCATAAAACGGGTCGTTGAAGCGAATCCGGGTCTCGCCGCTCAGACTGATCTCGTTCGGTGCCAGCACCTTTTCAGCAAAGACCACACCGTTGGGCAGACCGGTGGTGACGCCCCGGATCTGAACAGTGACCGGAATGGATGGGTCCTTGGCGGTGAAATTGAGCCCGACGCTGGTGACCACCTGGTTCTGGGTAAAGCTGAAGGTCTGCGCCAGCGGATCGCGAGGCACGAAGATGGTCTGGGTGCGCCAGACTACCTGCACCACGGGCACGCGGATGATGCGGTTCTCGATGATGCGCTCGATGCGGGTAATGACCAGCGGATCGTTGATCTGCAGGCTGGCCCGGGCCGAATAGACGCCGTCGTTCATTTCGACGATCCGGTTACCGTTGCGGGCGCTCTCAGGGATGGTGAAGGAGGCACTGACCCGACCGGCCTCGTCGCTGATCAGGTTGCTGGCCATCACCTGGCCGTCGCAGCGCAGCACGATGCCCGATTTGCTCGGGGTGAAGTTGATGCCGGTGACGGCGATGCCGGTCTGCCCGCGCCGCCCGAGGTTGGGCGTGCTCTGCAGCATGGCCGGGGGTTTGTCGAACACGGCGTAGGGGTTGATGTTGCGCTCTTCGGACCAGTCGTTCTGCTCCACCAGCACGGTCTCGTTGCCCGGCAGCAGAGCCAGGCTGCCGAAGAAACTCGCGTTGCTGCCAGCCTGATCGACCGAGAGCACCGTTGAGTGTGGAATGCGGTCCGGCGCGACGAAGCGGGCGATCTCGTTGACCCGGGCATCCCATTCGGCGTGGTAGATATCCGATTGGGAGGTGTTCGAGAAGTCGTCCGAGTAGATGCCTTTCTTGGTCTGGGCGTCGCGATTCTGCAGCTCGTTGTTCATCTGATACTGGGCATCGTTGTACTTCAGGTCCTCGACGTCCTGAATGATGTCGTGGATCTGGTCCATGGTGATGCGGGTCAGACCGAAGTTGCGGATCTCCATATCGGTGGAGTTGGGCGGGCAGTCGATGCTGCACAACCCCAGGGCGTTTTCCGGCACGATGGGCAGTTTTGGGAAATCCGCCGGAGCGCCTTCGAGTCGCTTGATCTCGGTGGTGGTGGCATAAACGATGTCGCGGCGGCCGAGGTAATAGTCGTAGTCCAGGCTGCAGTTGGAGCCGTTCACCGGCTGGTCGCCGAGGCTGCCGCGCCCGAAGTTGATCACGTTGAGGTTGCCCAGCTCAAGTTGCACCGGCGACATGGTGAGTCCGGCCGTGTTGGTGGCCGGAGGCGAAGCAGTGGTGGTTACCTCGACGCCGTCGTCGATGTAGGAGATCGCTTCGCTGCCAAGCTCCATCAGGCGTTTGTAATCGGTGCGTGCGCCGTTGGTGGCGGCTCGGTAGACACGGTAGCCGGTCGCGCCGCTGACCGGTAGCCAGGAGAGCTTGTTGAGTTCCCCGGCGGCGGTGGCCCGGGCGATGACCGCAGCGGCGTTGAAGGCCGTCTCGCCGGTGGCGTTGTAGGCGCTCACCAGATAGAAGTAGTTTCCGGCCGCCGGATGGTTGGCCTGTCCGAACCAGCCGCTGTCCGCGTAATCGGTGCCTTTGAGCATCTGCTTGGTATAGGTCCAGCGCACCGTGTAGGTGGTGCCGATAGCGGGTTCGTTGCCCGAGCCGAGCCAGTCCACATGGTTGCCCGACTGCTGCCAGTCCACCCCTTCCTGGAAGATGGAAGCCCCCTGGCTGACCTCGAGAATATCCACCACCGGATTGGGATCGAGCAGATCTTCACCGCCTCCCACCGAACCGCGAGTGACGTTGCGGGTGATCTCGACGATAGCTTCCACCTGGGTCGTCTCCTTGAGCGGCGTGGAATTGACCGGGTAACGGCGCTTGTTGATATCGAAGGTCTTCTGCTCGCCGCGCACCGATTTGGTGGCAACCGATTTGGGCACCTGGGTCGAGGTGGGCAGGTCGCGCTGATGCCGAAAGCCCTGGATGTAGGCCCGCCCGGCGTTGGTGATTGCCTCGATGCTATCGTCGTCGGTGCCGCCGATGAAGGTGTCGAAACCTTTCACCAGGTAGCTTCCGGCCTGGTCGAAGGTTCGCTCGGCCAGGTTCTGGATCAGCGAATTGAGGCCCTCGGCGGCGGCGAAGGAGAGCTGGTCTTCAGTAATCGAAGAAACCGTGATCCGGCTGCCGGGGAGCGTGCCCAACAGATCCCGCAGGTAGAGATTGGACTTCTCTTGCACCGTCGGGGTGACATCGCCGGTCTCGCGGTCGAATTTGTAGATGGGGATGACTCGGCGCTCGGTGACGTTGTTGGGCAACGTCTGGCCGCTGGTGTCAGTCGCCTTAAGCGACAGAACCCATTTTTCCCGTTCGGCGGTGGGCTCGCCGGTGGCCGGGTTGATCAGGCTGGGGTCCTGGGTGTACCCGTAACTGTATTTCAGCAGTTCGACATAAACGTATTCGGCTCCACCGGTGGTGGCCGGGTCATAGGTCAGCGTTGCGCCATTCACCTGTTCGATATGGCCGTCGATGTAGACCACGCCGGGAGCCAGAGTCAGGACGTTGGCGGCCGCGCTCACTTCCAGCCCGGCCAGAATCGAGCCTTCGTTGAACAGGATGTCGGCGATCTTGCGCCGCTCCTGGTTGATGAGATCCTGCTGCTCGTTGAGTTCGGAATCCAGCAGGTCGCGATCCTGGTGGTAGCGGATGCGCTTGTAGTTCTTGGTCGGGTCGAATGTCTCGCGTGAGATGCTCATGATTGAATCCTCCAGTTAGATCTTGATGATCCCGACCAGCTCCACGCGGGTGTCGGAAATCTTGTTGAAGTCGGGGATGTTCTTCACCTCGTAGAGGTAGCCGGGATGCAGCACCTCGCCGGTCGGATTGGTGTCCTGATGGAAGACGCCGCCCATGGCGAGATCCCCGGTGACGCTGGCTGTGTACTGCACGTCGCCGCCGAAGAAGCCGTATTCGCGGATGGTGATGCCGTTGGCCTCGGCTTCGTCGAAACGGAAGAAGATGCCGATGGTGTTGGTCTCCTCGCCGGTTTCGAGGTAGCGCACGCCGTTGACCAGCAGCGCCCCCTCGGCGTCCTCCTTGAGAAAGGTCCGCTTGAAGTAGCGCTTGCGGGCGCGTTCGTTTCTGAGCCCGGTCTGGCCGATGTCCGGCGCGGGCGGATTCTGCGGGTCGGAAAAGCTGGCATCCCCGTCGCCGATGGCGCAATGGGTGATGCCGTCTACGGCCTGGCCGAGGAGCAGTTTGGCCGTCAGTATCCGGCCGGTTTTAACGATGAGTCCCAATGCCATTGCTGTTCTCCTTTAGGTCTGAATTTTGTGGTCTTGATCGATGAGCACCGCGAACAGAATCTGGCGCGTGTCGGCCAGCAGCCCGGCCGGAATCGCGATGCGCTGAACGGTGTCGGATCGGTTGATGCGTGCGCCGGACGTTCGGACGCTGGTGTCGATGCTCCGCAGCCAGGGGTGCGTCACCCGCACCGCCGCGTCGGCATTGACGCCCAGACGTCCGTGGATGACGAGCCACTGGTCGGCGTTCCGGTTCAGGTGGTTGTGGATGACTTGGCCGGTCCTGATGATCCTTGCGATTTCAGCGAGGACAACCGCCTGAGCCTGTGCGGCGACTTCGATGGAGCGCTGAATGCGACAGGCGAGATCCATCTCCGCGAAGATCCAGCGCAGGAGCACCTGGCGGGTGTCCATTTCGCTCACCCGTGACTGGGTCACTCTCGCGGAAATATCGGTGTCTATCGTGATAGCTGCCATCGGAGCTCCTTAGAGAATCGGGTTTTCCGTGCCGGTCAGGCGCAGCTTGATGTCGAGTTTGTTTTGCACCGGCGTGCCCGGAAGCACCGTGCAGCGCCGCCAGAAGGAGAGCGTCTGCTGGTAGGTCTTGTCGCCGAGGTTGAGCGGTGCGCCCTGGGTGGCGCTGTCGAGTTCCGCCTGGGTCAGGGCCAGGCGGTACCAGACCGATTCGTCGGTGCCGGTTTCGTCGATGGGATCGAGCACCAGCCCGGTGTAGTCGTAGCCGGAATAGACGGGCAACCCGGCGTCGTGCGCGGCCGGAGCGGTGTTGGCCACGCCTCGCTGCACGGTGAGGTTGACGGTGCCCCCGCCGCTTTCGATGAGCATCTGCTCGCCGTCGATGATGATGAGTTCGCCGTCGGCAAAGCGCTGTTCGACCAGCGCAATGCCGGTCTGGGCCGCGTCGATGGCCGAGGCGAGGCTAGTCTGTTCGTTGGCGACGTGGAGTTGCCGGTCCTTGATGTCGCCGTCCGTGCCGTTGTAGCTCTCGGCCTCGGGACGGCTGAAATCGCCCTCGGAAATCTGCTGGGTCAATGCTTCGTCAAGATAGAGATGAATCGCCATGGGTTCTCCTTCAGGTGGGCCACTGGGTGGCGCGATAGTTGTTGGTGGCGGCCTCGAACCCGGCCTGCGCGGGTGCATGCAGATCCTGCTGACGGAACAGCCAGCGGTAGGACGGCCGCGACCAACGGAATCCGGCCTGGTTGAGGCGCATGCGGCTGATGCGCATGGGGCGGGTTCGATCCACGGAAAGGCGCAGACCGGTGGTGTTGAGCGGACTTGCGCCCAGCTTCATGGTTTCGACCCGATGGCGCTGGAGAGAGCCCGTGTCCACGTAGACTTCAAGCGAGGCCCGTTCGCCGGTCAGATTCGCATTGCTCAGATACCGGGTGTTCAGGGTGTTCGCGTTGAGCCGGAACACAGGCCCTCTCCGCCGCCATCGGTCGATCCGGTCGACGGCCAGGGTGACGTCCGCGTCGCAGCCAGCGGTAGAGGCGAGCAGCAGATTGCTGATGCCGCCCTGGTTGGCGGTGAGATCGAGACCGTCGTTGAGCCTGGTGCGGCCAAGCTGGAAGCAGAGGCGGTGACGGGATTCCAGCGGCAGGCGCAGGTCGTACTTGGCCTCCGCCCGCTCGACCGGTTCCGCCTGCGTGTCGAAAAAGAAATCCTTCTGCCGGAAGCAGTAGCGCAGCGCGGTCTCGCCATGGGTCAGAGGCTTGCGATTGAGATGGCTCTCGCCAAGCCCGAAGCCGCTCTCCAGCACATCCCCTTCGAAGTCACGGCCGGTGTAGATGGGCGTGCAGAAGGAAACCCGGTCCTCGCCGACGCGGGTGTTCGGAAGCCGCCAGTCGTTGAGGGTCCGGTGGTTCAGGCGCATCCGGTTCTGTCGGCCGTGAAAACGGGAGACCTTCACGGCGGCTTGGTCGATTTCCGGGAGCATCTCCGTGGTACTGGTGAGCTGCAGCAGCTCCCAGGCCCTTTGTTTGTTGGCCAGATGATGGCAGGAACCGAGCGAGGAACGGCCAAGGACGAAGGTCTCATCGAGAAAGGCCAGCACGATCCGGCGCACGGCGTTGGCATGCCCGAAGTCGAGCATCGCGCCGCCTTCGATCCATTCGAGCAGAAACTGGAGCCAGAAACAGCGCGTGCCCGCCGGGTGATGAAAAATCAGGGCGTCGCGCAGCCCCTCGGTCTGGTTGAGACACAGCACGCGAAACACGCCGAGGCTGAACACCAGCCCGGGCAGCTTGGCGTTGCTGAGTTTGGAGCGGGCATTGAGACGCAGCGCAGAGCGGAAGGTCTCCTGCAGTTCCCCCTGCCAACCGAGCGCGTCGAAGTTGCGCTCGATGGCCGGGAGAGTGCCCTTGCGACGATAGATTTCGACCGCCTCCCGCACGCGGCGGCGCTGGCAGTCCGGCGAACAGGTGCCATCCACCTCGAGGCCGACCAGTCTCGCCAGCAGCGGCAGGAAGCGCTCATCGCAGTGATCGACGTCGAAGATGGTCGGGAAGTCGTCGATGGCCTGCTTGAGCTCGTCGAGCGTTCCGGCTGGAAGGCTCAGAAAGGTGCGCAGGTCACCGGCCTCGTCGTTGTGCTCGTAAAGCGGCGGCAGCAGGCCGAGCAGATTGTCCTTGAACCAATCCGACATCAACCGGCCCTCCGCAGATCGAGGTTGACGCTGCCGAGAACCGGGATTTCGCCGTGGCGCAGTTCGATGTCCTGCTGCGGCGCGTACAGGTGCATGTGGCTGACGCCGCGCACACCGTCGATCAGGGCCACCAGGTCGGAGAAGTGAATGGTCTGCCCGAAGGAGACCCGGTCGAAGGAAAAGAAATCGGAGAGCGCGGCTTCGATTCGGCTGCGCACGTTTTCCAGCGGTTCACCGGGCCAGACGTAGACCTCGGCGTCGATGGAAACGGGCCGATAGATTGGATCGAACAGATTGATCTCGACCGTGATGACCTTCCGGCGTTCGAGAAATTCGGCGAGGTCCCGCTTGAGCAGCGCCGAGGGCATTCCGCCGCCATTGGGGGCGATGGCCAGTTGGACGTTGTAATAGCGGATGTTCTGACAGGCATTGGTGTCGAGCACCTTGGCCTTGGCGACGCCGGGGTAACCCTCGGCGAGCGCCTGGTAGTCCTCCAGGGTGACGGCCTTCCAGAGACTGCGCAGCTCCGCCGGTGCCTGTCGGCGGGCGTGTTCGAGGGCCTCCCGGGAAGCGCCGCCGGTGGCGGGCACCGGGTTGGTGACGGTCAGGGAGACCTGGCCGCCGTCGAGGTAGATCGGGCTCAGCAGTTGCGTGATCCGGTTCGGGCCGAGATTGCCCTGGTCTCCGATGGTCTGCAGATAGCTGACGGTGATGGCGCTTCCCTGAGCGGGTACAGCGCCGCTTTGCCCGTCGCCGAAAATCAGGGTGGAAATGTCGAGAGCGTCCAGGTCGGCCATGAAATGGCGGCTGTCGGCCAGGCTGTCCTGGAAATGATCGACCTCGCTCCAGGCGTCGTCCCCCACCGAAACGGTGATGGTGCCCTGAGCGATGACGTCGCCGGTCAGGCGGATGCGCTGGAATGGCAGACCCGTCGACGTGAAGGTCTCGGTGCGGCGCACGCCTTGCCGGGCCGGGATGTCCACCGAAAGCACGCCTCGCGGGATCAGGCCATCCTCGACCGTCTCGAAATCCGCTTCGCCGTCACTCAGCAAGGCACGGCAGGCCGTCCCCGCCGGAATGGTCAGATCCTTGCCGAGCGGTGCGGAAAGCCGAAAGCGCAGCGTGGTGGTGGAGGCCACCGGCGAGTCCAGCCGGTAGCCGATGAGCTTGCAGAGGTTGATGACGTTCTGCCGCTGGCGGGCCGTGGGCAGGAAGGCCTCCGCCGCCTGGGCGTCTAGGTAGTAGGCCAGCATGTCGCCCACGCCGCAGAACAGATCGAGCAGGACGACGCCGAGATCGGAGTGGTTGAAATCGGTCCAGCGGTCGGTGAGCTGCGGGATCTTCGCCAGCAGCTCCTGGCGGATCGATTCATAATCCTTGTTGATGTATCCGATGCTTGCGCGGCCCATGGTCTCTCCGGTTTTCGGCGGTTATACGAGAGCGCCTGATGCTCTCGCCACGCCGGTTACTTACCGGAAGGGGCCTGGATGTGTCGGAGGCGGGATGCCTCAGAGCGGGCCGCGCAGTTGCCAGACGGGGTTGGGCTGCCCGGAGGTGTTGTTGAGGTAGTGGGATTCCTTCTTGCCTTCGAAATAGAACAGTCCGATGCGGCCCGGCTCCAACGTGGTGATCCGGTGAACGGTGCCAGCGGCGTTGTCTTCCGCCTGGCTCTGGGTGTCGAAACCCAGGCCGCTCGCGACCAGATAGAGGGCATGCTCGGCCTGGGGCGCTTCGGTTTCAGGCGCTCCCTCGAACGCCAGGTAATGGCCGTGGTTGTCACCCGGATCGCTGACGATCCACTTGCCGTTGCGATCCTGAAAGGCTCCCTCGATGTAGGCGACTTCGTATTCTCCGGCTGGCCAGATGAAGAAATCGTCCGGATCGGGGCTCATCTCGGCCGCGTCGAACCAGAGCAGATTGAACAGCGAGCGAACGTCCGGCGACAGGCGCACGCTGCGCACCGGCGGCGGTTCAGGCTCGGGTTCCGGCTGGGGATAGCTGGGCGCGGAGTTGTTCGGGTCGTCGCGGTAAAAAGGATAGACCAGGTTGCCGTCCACCTGGCTCTGGATCACCCGGTAAGCGATATGCACCAGCAGCAGATTGCCGTCGATGTTCACCGGCCGGTCGTCGAAGCGCACCTCCGTGATGATCACCCGCCTTTCCCAGCGCTTGATGGCGTCGATCACGTAATGACGCAGCAGGCCCTTGAGCACCTCGTCGTTCTGTTCGAACACCAGATCCTTCAGTTTGGAGCCGAACTCAGGGTTCATGAACCGTTCGCCGATCCGGGTGCCGAGGATCTGCAGGATACTTTCGCGGATATGCTCGTGCTCCCGTGAGGTGGCGGCCGAGACCTGGATGCCGCCGGACAGCGACTGAAACCGGAACGGGTAACGCAGCCCTTTGCCGAGAAAGTCGTAGATCATCAGGCACGCTCCTCGCAGTCGATACCGCACTGTCCCGAGCAGCCATTTTCCGGTGCGCCGTCATCGACGGCTTCTCCCTGGAACCGGATCACCAGATCCAGACCATTTTTCAGACCAAGGTGGATGGTGCCGTCCGCCTCGATCAGCCCGCCATGGCCGGACTGGCCGCAATGGAATCCCTTGGCTCCGCCGGAAATCAGCCGGACAGCGATGGTTTCGCCGATGCCCTCGATGCGGCCGATGCCGATAATGTCGATAGGTCCGGCCGGGTTGATCAGGGTGATGAACCGTTCCCGGTGATCGACGTCGAGACGGATGCCCTCGGGCAGATCCACCGCGAAGCGTTCCGCGCCCATGGCGGTCGGCTCGATCCCGGCAGGCAGTCCGCTGATACCGGCTGCCTCCTGGGTCGCACGCAGATAGGACTCGATCAGGGTGTAAACGCGTCCCGGGACGACCTCGATGGTCGTGCCGGGTCCGGGGGTGACGACCTGCTGCTCACCGGCGTCAATGACGCAGATTCGCTGGTCGTCCGTCGTCCGCAGGATCATGCCGTCGGGTAAGGTGAAGAGCCGGTTGCCGTCCGGCAGATCCCGGGGTTCGGTGCCCGCTGGCAGTTCGACGAAGGGATAGAAATCGGGTTCCGGTTCGATCTGTACCTGGTCCAGATATTCCTGGGTTTTGGCCTGCTGTGCTTCCAGATAGGCCTGGGCCTGGCCGCGCATCGCTTCCGAGGCGGCGTGAGAATCTTCCAGCGTCTTGCGAATCTTCTTCATTTCCTGCCGGATTTCGTCAAGAAAGGGTCTGCGATCCTCGCCGTCCTCGATAAGCCCCAACCCCTCGGCCAGTACGCGGGCGATGGCCATGAGTTCCCGGTGGGCTTCGGCCCGACTGGTATCGTCGAAACGTGGCCCTTCGGTCTCGCCGTAACCGTCTCCATATCCATATCCATCGCCGATCATCATATCTTCTACCAATATCCGTAGCCCGAGCCGTACTCCTGCTCGGACAATTCAAACTGCACATAGCGTGCGCTCTCACGACGCCAGGAATCGAAGACGGTGATCACCGCGCTGCCTGTCTTGTACCCCGGATAGACGTTGCCGGAGGAGTCGACCTGGACCACGTCTGAATCGGAGCTTTCAAATTCCGGTGACTCGGGGAAGGTGCCATGAATGGTCAATTGGACAGGTGGCCCCCAGGAATTACGTGTCATCTTGATGGACCTGGGCGACACGTCCCAATAGTCGATCTTGAGTTTGTTGCGGATAGACACGGTCAGTTGTCCTCCGTGTTCGGGCTGCCGGTGACGATCACCGCTCCGCAGGCTGTGATGTCGCCGATGCGGGCGTTGGGCAATCCTTCGGTGATGGTGTTCGGGCTGCCGGTCACGATGGGCGTCACGCCGTGTCCGGGTATCGGACAGACGTGCAGATCTCCCATGCGGGCCACTGGCATGCCGTTGTCGAAAGTCAGGCTCGCCCCAGTGATGATGACGCCGCCATGGCTGCTGATGTCGCCAAGCCTTGCTTGAGGTCTCATGACTTGGTCCTCAACAGCAGATGGATCAGAAAGCCGATCAACCCGCCGACGGTACTGCCGATGGTCAGCACCAGGCCGACAATCTTCCACATGGTTTCAGTGCCCATTTTCGAGCCCACACGGGCGTGCAATCGGTCAATCTCCTCAGCGTGCCGATGGAGATCCGAATAGATGGAACGAACCAACACTTCGACGTTTTCCTTGTCCGATTTTTTCTCGATTTCCCGCTCGATCTTCTCGAGACGGTCCTGGATTTCCCGGCGATGACTTTCAAGGATGCTGCGGAATTCCTCTCGCCAGTGGTCGAAGGTCCGGGCCAGCAGCTCTTCACTGGCGGACAGTCCTGTCGGTTGAATTTTATCTGGCATGGTCCGTCACCTTCCTGATGATGTGGCGGCTTCTCACTTCGAGCTGGCATTCGTATTCACGGTCCAGGCCACGACGCTTCATAGCCGCTACAACAGCGGCATGGGAACAACGGATCTGCTCAAGCCGTTTCTGATGTGAAAGTGAATCCCGGTGGACCCGGTAGCGGTACAAGGGAGCGCTCAGATGTTCGATCTCCGTCACTTCCGCAATCCGCAGACACAGGTCGTAGTCCATGGCCAACGGATAGGTCTCGTCAAACCTGCCGACCTGGGTGAAGATTTCCATTCGGATCAGCCGGAAATGGAAGGTCATGAAATCGAGCAACATGCGGTCTTTGGAATAGGGAATCTGGCAACGCCGTCCAATTCCCCGCCGCTGGCCGTTGCCGTCGATCACCACATGATCCGTGTAGACCATGCCGATGTCGGGGCGGCTTTCCAGAACGGCGGCCGTTTCTTCGAGTGCCGTGGGTTCGAGCAGGTCGTCGCTGTCGAGAATCCCGATGTAGCGACCCTGAGCCTCGGCGCAGGCCCGGACCAACGACTGGGCGTGCCCGACGCGCTCCCCGCCGAAGAGTCGGAAGCGAGAATCGATTTCCGCTATCTCCCGGGCGATTTCTTCCGAGTTGTCGGTCGAGCCGTCATTCCAGAGGATTACCTCCCAATCGGTCAGGGTTTGCAATTGCAGGCTTCGCAGAGTCTCTTTCAGAAACCCGGCCCGGTTGTAATAGGTGGTGACAATGGTCACGAGCGGTTGCATGGTTTCTCCTTCAGGTGTTGATCAAGACGGTGTTCGTCGAGCGAATGATGATGTTTCCGGCCACCCCATCCATGAACACGAGGCTGCCCGACTTGTCGGTGGCGCTGATGCTCTCCTGGCCGGGCGCGGCGTTCATGCGCACCACCTGACCGGCCTTGTCGGTGAGCCGGATCTGCTCGGCGGCGGCGGTGGAGTCGACCAGGATTTCCTGGGTGCCGTTGAGTCCCCAGATATGGACCTTCTCCCGGCCCCTGGTGGTGTCGATGAGGATCTTCTGCCAGCGGGAGCGACCCTTGTCGCAGGAGAGAATGTGGATCTTCTCCTTGTCCTGCCAGGCTTCGAGGATCACCTGCTGGCGGCAGAGGTCGGTGAGCTGGATGCGGGCGCGGGAGCCGACGATCTGCGAGGCGATATCGAGCTGGTCGCCTTTCTCGGCGTCCTTCGTGCCACGCCGCAGGGCGTTGCCGCTCTGCATCTCCGGCTTCACCTTCCCTTCCATGGTGAGAATCTGTCCGGCGCGGTCGATGATCCGCAGCAGCTCGTCGCCGTCGCGGTCATCGGCCAGAATGGTGTGGCCGGTTTCGGTCTTGAGCAGGACCTTCAGGCGCGGGCAGTAATACGACGGATGGCCGTGATACTTCTTGTGTTCGAGATCGTCGTGCCGGTTGGCCTGATGCTCGACCTTGTCCTCGCAGTCATGGCAGAAAGCGCTCTCGCAGGTGCGCTTGGATTCCTCGGGCTGCTCGCCGGGGTTGCTCTTGGCCAGCCAGACCCCGGTCCAGATCGGATACTGGACAACGCCGCCTTCGAACTCGGCCCAGACCGAAGCACCTTCCTCGGGAACCAGGAACATGCCGGTGTCATCGTTGCCGCCATAGGGGAAACAGGGCGCGGCCCACTCGGACCAGTTCTCCCGTCCGCTACCGAGCACGGCGGGGATTTCCAGGCGGACCCGGCCGAGGCGTTCGGGGTCGTTGTTATCGCGCACGAAGGCCCGGTACTTGCCGTACCAGCGGTTGCGGTAGCGCTCCTCGGAATGGCGGTCGCGGGTTTCAAGCATGTTCCGCCTCCCGTTTTCGACTGGCGTCCCAGGCCATCCAGCCGCCCAGGCGAACCGCCCAATACATGACCTGCCGTTTCCACAGAGGCACGCCCAGGGTCGCCATCAGTTCGAGAAAGACGCGGTCGGCCGCTGGCCGCGAGAACTTGCCGGTGTGGTAGAGGTAGTCGTGAACGACGGCTGCCGGGGAATATCGCCCCCAGGGCGGCACCACGCGCCAGAACAGGCGCGGCACCGAGGCGAAGTCGGTCTCGAACCCGGCGGGCACTTCGATGATGCGGCCAGCGCCGGTACGGACACGGAACGGCTGGGTCAGCTTGGCGGTCATTCCATTGGGCAGGATCTCCACCCGAAGCGGCCCGGAAAGACCCAGCGCTGTGCCCGAAAACAAGGTCTTGGCTTCGGCGCTCATGACCGCCACCTCGCCTTGCCCAACTGGCGCACATCGAGATGGACCCAGGAGGCATAGACGCCGATACCGCCCTCGCGGAAGAGCGGGATCTCCTCGGCGATGACCGCCAGTTCCTCGGGCGAAACGCCAGCGGGACAGCTCACGTCGGCCGCCATGCCCAGCGTGTGGAAACTCTGCGCCGCGCCGCCCACCGCCTTGTTGTGCCGGTTGCAGCGGAAGCCGCTGGTGATGGACAGCGGTTTGCCGACGCGGTCGCGCAGCGCCTGCAGGGCGCTGATCAGGTCGGGATGGACCGCAGCCGAATGGCCGCAGCAGTTCGTGCCCTTGCAGGCGAATTCCGAACGGTTGAAATTCTTGCTGAGATCACCCATTGCCGCCTCCTTGTGTGACCGCGCCGGAATCCGCGTCGATGGTCACCATGGCTGGCGGCTCGTTTTGCGGCGTGGGCGGGGCCTCCCTGTCGTTGGGTTTACCCTGGGACTCGGCGGACTTGTCGCCCGCACCCTTGCCGAGGGCGTTCTTCTTGAGTTTGAGTTCGCAGAGATAGCCAGCGCCGCTGATGCTGTGGCGCACCGAGTGGCAGTAGTAGATGCCGGAGAATTTTCGTCCCACGCCCTTGATCTCGATGTTTTTCTTGGCGCGTAGCTGGGGAATGCCGATGGTGGCGGCGTCCGCCTCGACTTGGCGCAGCTCGGCCTCGCGGAACTTGCCTTCGGCGCTGTCCTGGGCGGGCTCTTGTCGCGGCTCTTCGTGAAAGCCTTCGGAACGGTCGAAGCTGGGCACGATCTGCCCCGTCTCCTGTTCCTTGAAGCTGCCTTCGCCGGTGTTGCCGTCGACCAGATAGGTCTGCTTGCCCAGGGCCGTGCGCTCGGGCGTGCTGGCGTTGTTGGCCTTGTGCTCGACCACATCCTTCTTGCGCGGGTCGACGCCGACCGTCTTGGTCTCGACGCCCGCGCCCTTGGCTCCCTGGGATTGGGTGCTGGGGCGAAACGAGCGCAATAGGCCCTTGGTGTCGGTGAAATATTCGAGGGTCAGAAGCGGCGTCTGGTCGAGCTCGCGTGGATGGAAATGGAGTTCGTCGTCCTGGATGTAGAAGACATAGCCGCTCACGCCGTCGCCATCGCGGTCGCGGGCTTTTTCCGCCAGCTCCTTCAGAAACTGGGCGTCCGAGATGTTGCTCTGGGTGATCCGGAGATGGATTCCCTTGGTGGCCGTGACCACCGGCGTGAGGCCGTTGGCGGCGGCGATCTGCTCGGCGATTTCCGAATAGAGGATGCCTGGAGCGGGTTTCTGCCAGACCTTCTGGTTTTCCTTGCCCGCGAGTTTGAAGCCCTTGTCGTAGGCCTTGATGCGGATGGTCGGGTCGCCATTTTCCGGAAAATCGTATTCGATGTCCTTGATGACCGCTTTCTTACGCGGAGAGAGGTTCCCCACGTAGCCGAAGCGGGCCACGATCTCGTTGCCTTCCTGAAACAGCGGATCGTCGACGAACTGCAGGTTGCGGTCGGTCACCGACAGCTCGAGGACATCCAGCTCATCCTCGTTGTCGGTAAAGACGAACGAGGTGATCTCCTGGGTGATGTCCTTCGAGAGGTCTTGCCCCTCGATCTGAATCAGAAATGTCGGTTTGAAGGTATCCAGATCCATGCGTCTCTCCGGCGGTTCGCAGTTCCCTGCTTACTTACCGGAAGGCATGGCGAGGTGTCGGAGGTCTCAGTCGAGGAGGCGCATCTGAACGTGTTCGCGGGAGGGAATGCGCAGCGCCTGGCCCGGCTCGAGCGCCAACGGGAAAAAGATGTCGTTGTAGTCGCAGATGATCCACCAGAGCCGGGCATCGCCCAGATAGCGGTGCGCCAGCAGATCCAGACGGTCGCCTTCGACCACGGTGTGCAGGCGGTCGTCGTGTCTGGGGGTGGTTTCGATGCGCTGGCGCATGCCGAGGGAGGTGCCGTTACTGTCCCGGTAGAGAATGCAGCGGGCATATCGGGAATCTCGGCCGATCATGAGCGCACCTCCGACCAGTTGATGGAACGGTCCACGTATTCCTCGAGGACGATGTCCACCTCGGCCCGTTGCGGCAGCAGGTTGTCCCGGTCGAACAGGCCGAAGAAACGCGCCTTCACCTGCCGGACGATGCAGGTCACGCCGGGATAGAGATCGCCGAAAATAAGCAGCACGCGGTGGGGCGCGTTCTTGAGCATGGTTCCAGCGTGCTCCGGGTATTGCAGCGAACGGAGCCAGTCGACCTTCTGTTTCACCGGCCCCTTGAACAGCTCGACCTTGAAGGCGATCCGGCGCGGCTCCCCGGCGACGTACTGATAACGCGGGTGGCTCATGCCGGGGATCTTGATCGTCGCGTAGTCGGTCGACTTCTCGTCGCTGATGGAGTTGGGGTTGTACTGGAATTCGAGCCGATCCCCCGTGTCGGCGTCCACCAGATATCCTTTGATGGGCTGTTGATCCCAGGCCATATATTCCTCACAGGGTTTCGTAGTTTCTGATCTTCCGCTCCCGCAGATCCTTGTAGACGGCCTCGGCCACCTTCCGGCCATCGATGTTGGTGGTCACGCTCAGTTCCACCGGGCGGTCGGCCAGACCATCAAGGCGGGAGAGCAAGGACTCCAGCAGCTCGCGCAGCCCTGGACCTGCGTCCTCTCCCCGCAATGGTGCCGCCGGAGCAGTGCGGGCCGGAGTAATCAAGCGTTCGGATGGCACCATCTCTGCCAGTCCGGATTGCAGGGGCTTGGCAATCGGAGTCGGCGCGGCTGTCATGGGCCGCTCGATCCCGGCCGGAGCCAGAGAGGCATTTCCCTTTTCCAGTGCCGGTTCCACCCCGAACGGTTGGATATAGCTCTTACTTACCGGCTCGACGGCCGCTGCGACGGTCTGCACGGTGCCGTTCATCGTTTGCGGAGGTGGCGCAACCGTGGCCATGACTGGCTGAAGCATCAGCATGGCGCTCAGGGCCTTGGGCACCAGGCGTTCGTCCAGACGCGGCACGAGACTCAGCACGCTTTCGATGATGCGTTGCCCAATCGATTCGGCGGGCTGCGCCGTCTTGAGCGGTTGACGTTGCTCGGCCACCAGCGGAATCGGGGCATGAACTCCCAGCAAAGCGCGAGTGGAGGTGAGTAAACCGCTGGCAATCCCGGCGCTGCGATCCTTGATCGCCTGAATGCCCGCGCTCGCGCCGCTGGAAAGCCGCTGCCAGAGGGATTGCCCCTCGGCCCCGGCGCTGGCAAAGATTCGACCGACAGCGCCGGGCACGGCCGACAACGTGGCAACGATCCGGTCGCGGAGATTGACGGCTCCCGTGGCCAGAGCATCCCAGGCATTGACCTGGGACGGCTTGAGCGCCAGATCGGACATGCCGCCAAGCAGGGACTGTTTAAGACCGCCGAAGATGGCACCGGCCTTGGCCGCGACGGTTTGAGCCCCGGAGGTCAACCCATCCCAGAGTTTTCCAGCCATCCGGAAGGGAACCGAGGCGGCGTCCATGATGTTGCCTCCCACCAATTTAATCTGCTGCCAGGCTCCCGCAGCGGCCGTGAGAATCCCGCGAGCGGCGAAGCCGAACACTTTCGCGGGCAGCGACTGGGTAAGGCTCATGCCGTCGGCGAGGGTCTTGAGCAGCGCGGAACCGGAGGCGGTCAGGTTGGCGAGCGGTCCCTCGCGGGCGTCGGAGAATGGCAGCAGATTGCGCAGCTTGCCCAGAGCGTTCTTGAGCACGGTGAAGGGATAGGTCACCGCCGACCAGATCCCTTCGCCCAGGGTGATGAGCAGCTTCTTGCCCGCCTCGAAGAAGGTGGTGTCCCCGGCGAAGAAGGAGCGCACGGTGGCAAACAGCTCACGCAGGGTGCTGATGATCGGCAGATTCAGAATCGCCTGGCCGATCTGTCCGGCAGCGTCGGCCACCAGGCGGCCGATGGAGGTGAAGATCCCGGAAATGAAATTCCAGACGCCGACCACCACATCCCGCGCCCAGCGAAACGGGGTGGCAAGAAAATCGTAGACCGCGCCGCCAATGGCCTTGAGACCGTCCAGCAGGGAGATGTCGCCGGTCAGCACCTGCCAGACCGCATAGACGATCTTCCCGGCGGCCACGAAAGCCTCGCCGATCATGCGCACAGGCAGCAGGAACTTGTAGATGAACTTGGTCGCTCCGATCAGGGACCCGACGATGATCTTGCCGACCCAGCCCACGCTGCGCACCACGAAAGCAAGGGCTCGGACGATGAGGGACAGGTTCCAGGCCACGATCTTAAGTGCGAAGGCCAACCCCTGCAGAAGCACACCGGCGACAGTGCCGATGACTGTGCCGAAGGTGCGCCAGGACGACCCGTCGGTGGCGCTGGCGGCCACGCCGAAGATCTCCACCACCGAAAAGACCGCGCTGGCCAGTGCCGCGTAGGCGCTCATCAGGGTGCGGACGGTCGGTTCGAGGATGGCGCGGATGCGGTCAAAGGCATGGGAGAACGCGCCCCACAATCCGGCCAGTGCCTCACGAACGCGGTAATAGGCTTTGAAAACGGTGACTACGAAGCCCAGCAGTCCGGCGGATTCGAGCTTCTGTGCCAGTTCGGCCGACATCTGCCCGACGCCGCCGCTGAGCGAATCCACCAGCTCTCTGATCCCCTGGAACACCAGCGAGACCTTGTTCCAGGCCCCGGTGATGACGTCCTGGATACCGCCGAAGTTGGTTTCCCAGGCGCGTTTGAGCAGATACACCGAGAGGATCACGCCCGCGATGATCGCGGTGACCGGCAGAAAATAGGTCGCGACCGCCGAACCCACCCCGGCCAGCGCGGCGCTGATGGCCACGAACCCGGCCTTGATGGCGGGAAGCATGAGTCCCACCATCCCCACGGCGGCGGTGACAGCTCCGGCCACGACCAGAATGGTGCCGAGGGCCATAGATAGTCCCAGGACAGCCCGGGTCAAGCCCGGCATCGATTTGGCCATGCGTTGCAGGAACAAAATGAAGCGGGAGACACCGTTGATCATCGGCGTGACCACCGGTAGCAGAGTGCGGCCCAGGATTTCGCTGAGGTTGGCCACCTGCTGGCGCAGGAGCAGAAACCGGGCTCCGATGTCCTGATTCATGGCGTCAGCCATCTGTTCGGTGACTGCCGTGCCGGTCTTCATGGCGCGACCGACCGACTGGATATTGCCCTCGAGGGACTCCACTCCCGCCGACATCTGCAGCAGGAACTTGACCGCCTCGTCGGAACCGAAGGCCTTCTTCAGCTTCACCTGGGCGGCGGCATTGGAGAGATCGGGGAACTGGCGCTTGATCTCCTGCAGAATGGGAACCACGCCCTTGAGGCGGCCGCTGGTGTCGATGAACGACAGGCCAAGCTCGTCACCGGCCTCGGCCGCCTTCATGATGAACGCCTTGTACAGCGTGCCCGCCTCGGAGCCCGGCATGGTGGTTTGAAGCTGGCCGAGCACGGCGAGCTGCTCGTTCAGCGGGATGTTGCTCGCCGCCGCGACCGCGCCGATGTTCTTGATGGCGTCGGCCATCTGGGTGCCGTTGGTCTTGAACGAGGCCACGGTCTGCGCCATGGCTCCGGAAAAGGCGGTCGCCCATTCCATGTCGTTCATATCGGCCATGATGGGTTTGAAAATCCCGTAGGCCGTGGTGAAGGTGCCGACCATCTCCTGGGTGGTGGCCTTGGTCGCCTTGGCGGTCATGGCGGCCATGGAGGTGAAGACGCCCACCGCCTCGTCGCTGAGGTTGGACAGTGCCGATTTCACGTCATAGGTGGCGGTGATGAAAGCGGCCTTGTCGGCACCGGACCACTGGTTGGTGAAGGATTCTGCGGCGTTCTCGATAGCCCGGAGGTCCTGCACGCCCAGCGATGCCAGCTCGCCAAGGGCCTTTTGGGTCGCGGCGGTGGAGGCGACCAGAACTGCGGGCGCGGCCATCAGGGCCAAACCCGCCCCCAGCATCATGGTGCCTTGCTGGATACGGTCCATGTTGCGGGTCATCCGCTCGCTGGCATCGGCCACGGTGGAGTCCAGATCCATCATGGAGCCACGGATGCGCTGCGCGTTCTGCGAAAACGCATCCTTCATCGATACCACTATGCCTAGCCCGAGATCGCCGTTCATCTATCGCCGTTCCGTTTGCTGACGTTCAAAATCAAGCTGCCGCTCGAGGGCCTCGACGAACTGTCGCCGGACCCTGAGCGGCAGTGAGCGGGTTTCCGAATAGCCCCAGTGCAGTCCGCCGTAAGCGAGGAAAAAAACGTCGCTTACAAGCGAACTCCGGGGAACAAAAAAGCTGGTTCCGCCTCCAGGCGGGTACGGATACGGGTGCCGCAGCCGTCGCATTCCATCTCGACCGAGGTGTCGATTCCCGCGTCCACCCGCGACATTTCCTGGCGCAGGGCGCTGCGGTCGCGCATCGACATTTCCGCCAAGCTTTTCTTGGTGGGTGCCTTGCCGTCGATGTCGAGAATCCGGATCAGCATGGCCGAAGTGATATTCGGCTCACGCAGGCTGGCCAGGCGTTTTTCCTTATTGCCATCGAGATAGCCGAAACGAACGGCTTTCTTCGAGCCAGGCAGTTTGAAAGCGAACTCCCGCTCCTCTCCGTAAGGCGTGACCTTCAGATCTTCGAGGTTGACGGTCACGTAGTTGGTCATGCGGCAGGCGGTGTTGGGGCAGCTCAGCTCCAGCTCCACCTCGTCACCGAGGGAAATCTGGCGCAGACGGACCAGGGAGAAAAGACGGTCTCCCGAGAGCAGGTTCATCACCTCGCCGATATCCGGGTCGCTCTTGTCGCCCAGCTTCACGAAGCAGTTGCGAAGCACCTGGTTGATCGCCTCTCCGGAACGGATCAGGCGTTGGTTGGTGAGCAATTCTTCTTCGGCACCGGTCATCTCCCGGAGCTTGAGTTCGATGCCGCTTGGCAGTTCAAAGGTGTACATGGTCGATCCTCCGGGTTAGGTCCAGTATTGGAAGCAGATGGTCAGCTTCTCGATGGTGTTTTCGGTGTTGCCGCCTTCGAGCTCGTCGTATTCGAGCGCCTTGACCCAGGCCCCGTGCAGGGTCCAACGACGGGTCTCGTTACCGGTGCGGTCGTAACGGACAACGTCGATGTCGCGCATGTAGTCGGCCGGAAGACCGCCGGTGACGGCGTTCACGTCCACCTGTTTCTTGATCCATTCGCGGGCCGCCTCATCAGAGCCGTCCTGCAGATTTCCTTTTTCGAGGGTGATGTCCTCGAACTTCACCCGGCCAGCTACCTTCTGGTCGAACATCGAACCGGCTGGGGCAAAGGCCACTTCCTCGAATTCGGTTTTGGGCTCCTGTCCCTTGTGGAACAGAGCCACGTCGAAGCCGTTTACCTCGATGGCGAACTGCCAGTTCTGGTAAAGGCTCTTGGGCATATTTCCGCTTCTCATAGCCATGTTCTCCCGTTAGATAATTTCTTTGAAGTCCGCAGAGGTAGCGGTCAGGATGAAGTTCAGCTCGATGAACTCCGCCGTCTTGGTCGGCTTGACGAACACGCGGGCCACCATTTCGTTGCGGTCGATGACCGCCGGGGTGTTGGTCTCCTCGTCGCACTGGAAGGCGAAGTCGTAGAGACCGCCCTTGTCCTTGATGTCCTGCAGGAAGGGGTTGATCAGGCGGGCGAGGGCACGCCAGGTCTGGGGATGGTTCGGTTCGAACACCACGAAACGGGACGATTCCGAGATCGCTTCCTCCATGAACATCATCAGGCGGCGGACATTGATGCGGTCCACGGCCGAGGGCTGGCTTTGCAGCGTCTTCTGGCCCCAGATGTTGATGCCGGTGTCCGGGAACACGGCGATCACGTTGATCCCTTCCGGGTAGAGCACATCACGTTCACCACGGCTGGTCTTGTAGGCCAGGGAGAGCGTATTGAAGATGCGGCCCCGGTCGATACCGGCGGGCGCGTTCCAGACGTTGGTCTTCTGGTCGCTGCGGGCGATGCAACCCGCCACCGCGCCGCAAGGCGGCACCAGCTTCTTGCGCGAGTTGACCGGATCGCTGATCTCCAGCCAGGGGTAGTAGAGCGCCGCGTAGGAGGAGTTGAAGGCCGCGTGGCTGTACATCCCTTGGCCCTTGCGAAAGTCGACCGCTTCGAGCGGCTCCAGGTGCATGGGCGTGTCGGCGATGAACAGCAGATCCTTGCGCCCCTCGGCATAGGCGATTCCGGCGTTGATCACCGGCACCGTGGTGACGCCGGGGACCATCAGCAGGTTCAGGGCGTCGATCTCGTCAAAGCCATAGAGGCCGGTATGCTGCGAGGGATCGCCGATGAAGTCGGCATCGGCCAGATCGGTCAGCCCGTTGTCGCCGCCGGTGAGCGTGAACACGCCCAATGCCGGACGGTCGCCGGGCGTTCCCATTGCTGGGGCCAGATCCTGGACCAGGATGAAATCCGAGCGGTCGTTGATCGCCAGCTCCACATGGTTGGGCAGCGTCTCGTCCATGCTCAGATCCTTGAACACCTCGACCACATCACCTTTGTGCCGGACCACCAGGTTGAAATGGTTGGCCGGATCGAGGGAGCCGTCTTCGATGGAGACCGAGAGCCGGTCGCCCCAGACGCCTTCGTTCACGGCTTCGATCCGCAGAGCATCGGCGGGCGTGGCCTCCCGGTTCTGCAGGACGATGGAAGACTTGAGCGCCGTCAGCGTGTCCCGGTCGGTGGGATCGGTGAGATGGGCGATGCGGGTGACATAGAGAACCGAGCCGCCGTTGTCGAAAAACGCCCGGGCGGCGTAGGCCAGATAGCTCTCATTGATGTAGGAGCCGAAACGGTTGATGAACTGCTCCCAGCTTGTCACCAGCACGGGCTTGTTGATTGAACCTTTCTCGGCCACCCCGACCATGGCGGCCATTGATGTCGAGATCTGCTTCACATAGAAGCTGAAGTCCGTTTCCCGGGTGTAAATCCCGGGCGATAGATAGGTCGGCATGGTTATTTCCTCCGCTTGCTGGTGGTCTTGGCCTCATCGGTTCCGGCGTCCTCAGTCACCGTGGGCGTTTCCGGCTCCGGTGCCGCGCCGCCGGTCAGGTCGGTGACACGCACCAGGCCGCGTTTTCCGGCAGTCTGGATCTCGGCGGAGAGATCCTTGCGGGCGATGCTCTTGCGCTCTCGCGGTCCGAGGTGGAGGGTTCCCTGGCCGGAGAGGTTGAACGTCAGGGGTTGGAACTTCAGGTTTCTGATCTCGATCACGGGTGTTCTCCTTTACGGTTGAATGGTTCGTTGCTCTGTCACGTCGCCGTGAAACTGGAAGGTCCGGTCCCGGATCAGCCGACCGTCGCGCAGGTCGCCGTCGTACACCGGGCAGGATTCGATGCGGATACGTCCGGAACTCTGCCGGAGGTTGGAGAGATTTACCCGGGCCAGGCCGCCCAGAGGAACCAGTTCCGTGAGGTTTAGGCTGCCCTGGTCGGCGATGGCGATCTCCGCGTGAAGCTGGAGAAACCGCGAAACCGACTCGTGAAACCCGAGCAGTTCGGCCTCCCGGTCCACGGTCACCACCAGGTCGAAATCGAGGTGATAGAGCCGGGGAAACCGGCACTCCTCGAAACTCAGCTCCGCGACATTCTTCTCGAACAGGCGGCTCTGGCTGCGGCGGAAGCGATCTTCCGTCAGCTTCGGCCCCTGGAGGATGACGCTGGGGGTGCGCTGGACCTCGAACAGGTCATCCGGGAACACCAGCACGGTGTCCGGGTGGATGGCCTGCTTGGCCAAGCGGATCAGGTTTTCTGTGACGGTCTGTATCGTGCTCAAGGGACGCCTCCGTTTTCTGCATGGTTACTTACCGGAAGCGCTGGCGATGTGTCGGAGTCTCAAAGCGCGGAGCGGATCGCCTCGCGATAGTTCTGGAGGATCTGCTCGCGGTACTTCTCCATCACCGGATGCAGAAAGGGTCTGGCGGGGATGATGATGGTCGCGCCGTTCGGATGTTTGATGGTGGCCCCGTACTCCATGACGGCACCAATGTTCACCATGTCTTCCCCTCCCTTGTTGACGGTGCCGCGCAGCAGACCGACGAAGGCCTTGTCAGCCATGATCTTCTGGGTGATGGCGTTGACGAGAAAGCCGGTGTCGATGAGCGCCTTACTGGAGCCCTTGCGCAGGGTGGTGCTCTCGGCGAGTTTGACGAAGGCCTGTCCGCCCGGAGCCTGGGAGCGAATCCCCCGCTGGATCTCGCGTACCAGAAAAAGGGCGTTGCGGATCGTGGCCTGACGCAGGGCCGTGGCCAGGCGCGGACCCATGCCGGAGGTCAGCTTGGCGCGGGCCTTGTCCCAGTCACCGGTCCGCCTAACGCCCACTGAGCTTCACCAGTTGCAGGTTCTTGTGAGTGACGATGCCGAAGAAGTGTTCTTCTTCCACACTCTGTATGCGATAGATTTCCCTGTCAGAAGCCAGGCGGTCTTCACCCTGGACGTCGGCATCGGGAAGGACACAGGCGAGCGCGTCGATTTTGCCGCTCAGCTCCTCCGGCGGGGTTTCGTTCAGTTCAAGGGGGATGACAGAGATTTCCGCGTATTCGGCATCGTCGGTGCCGTAGAGTCGTTCGCCGGGAACCACGCGCAGGATGCGTGCGCTCTGGCCCGAGGAGAGGATCAGCCGGGCGACGTCGACCACTGCTTCGGCGCGTTCCCGGTCATTCAACAACATCGAGATCGATCCCTTGTTCATAGATGACCGGCGCAAGGCCGCTCGGAGTCAGGATGTAGGCTTCCTGATCGAGCTGGGTGGCTGGACGCAACTCGGTGAGCCGCTGGCGGTAGTCGGCGAGCAGATCGGCCTCGAGCTTGGCCCAGTGGCCGGGCTGGCCGGTTTTGTCCACCCGCTTGTCACCGCTGGAAAAGGAGAAGGCGTTGGCGGTGGCCGAGCGCATGACCTGGCAGGCGTGGATCTGCGCCATGATCACCAGCAGCTCGCGAACCTCTCCGGATGGATCGGGAGTGATCTCTCCGGCCGTAACCGCCAGCGATTGGTCAAGGTCGCGGCCGACCCGGAAAACGGCCTTCCGGACGCATCTCTCCAGAGTCTGATCCTCGAAGAGAGATGCGCCCGGATCGGACAGATCGAGCCGCAGGTCGGCGATCAGCTCATTCAGCAGCACCTTGCAGGCCCTCCAGACGGCTCTTGAGCGCGTCGATCACCGTGCGGCGTTTCTCGGTTTCCATGTAGCCCTTTAGGGTCTCCGGATTGGCTTCCTCGTTGACCTTGGAGATGGCGTCGGTGGCGGAGAGCTTGCTCAGGTCCACCGGCTCCGCGTCCTGGTCGGGTTCGAGACTCACGACCGGTTCCTGCTTCGGCTTGTCGGCCATGGCCAGGCGTCCGTTTTTCAGGGCAGCCTGGATTTGTTTGGTAAAATGTTCCACCTCGACGACCTGTCCGGGCTTGAGTTTCAGCCCGGCATCAGGAATGACCAGGATACCGGGCCGGATGTTCTTGATTCGATTCATAACGCATTACCTCCCGGATTACGGAACCAGTTTGATTTTGGCCATGATGTCGGGGCGGGTAATGCCCTGGCCGATCTCGGACCACACCAGCCAGCCGGTTTTGAAGCGGGTCTTCTGGTCGATGGACTCCGTCTTCAGGTTCTCGCGAATCGGCATCTTTCCGACCTCTTCATCCGGGACGATGATGATCTCGTCCAACGGCATGGAGGCGGTCAGCAGAATGCCGCCGGTGCCGTAGTTCTTGATGACACCCTTCTGGCGCAGCTCGAGCTTGGTCTGGGGATCGAGGTTCCAGCCGCGCATGTCGTTGAACCGGCGGCCGCGCATAACGATGTACTTCACCGACAGCTCCAGGTCCTCGATGATCGAGATGGCCTCGTTCAGCGCCTCTTCGGTGAGCACGTCACCGGAGACCTCGATGATGTTGGACGCCGGGATGGCCGAGGACAGCACCGAAATGGTGCGCCGATCCATCTCCTTACGAATGGCGTCGGCGGCGCTGGTCTGGATGTCCATCAGCGTGCCGATGTTGCCATTCTTGAGGACGGAAACATCCACCATCGGATTGGAGTGGATGCGGTTGGTGGGGAACTCGACCTCGTCCTTGCCCACCTCCTGCTCCTGGGCATCACCATCCTTGCTGATCCAGTGGGCCTTGACGGTTGGTTTCTTCTGGTAGACCGGGCGTTCGCCCTTGGGCAGCGTGTGCTTGGTGAGCAGCAGCGAGGAGATCTCCTTGCGCTTGATTTCCTGTTCGATAGGCGCGGCAATGGCGGCGGCCAAGGCCCGCATACCTTCGGGCGACTCGAGAGCCTCGCTCATGAGCCGCGCCATGGTTTCCATGTATTCCTGGGAATGAATCTTCAACTGATTGGTTTTCATGTGCGTTGGCTCCTTGGATTAGACGAACAGGCGGAATTTGAGAACGCCGCTCTGTACGGAGATGGCATGGGCGACCAGGCGTTCTCCCGCAGCGATACCGTTGGTCAGTCGGCCGTTGGCGGAGACTTTCAGGTCATCCCCGGCTGCGATAGTCCCTTCGAAGACGTCGGTCTCGTAAACGCCGCCGTCGCAATAGATGCCGGGCATCTCGCCACCGGCGTAGTCCTTGATCAGGATGCCGAAGCAGCGTTTAGTGGGATCAGTGTTGACGGCGAACAGGTCGTTACCGACCACGCGGACTACCTGGCCGAGCTGGCCGTCGCCCTGGATGTGGCCGTCGCCATAGGCGAGGCTGCGGTGACACGGATTGATAAATGACATGGTGTTTCCTCCTTATGCGTTGATTTCCGAGTGTTCGGGAGAGTCCTCGCCGACACGGTTGCGGTAAGCGGCCATGAACCCGTCGCGCAGACGGTCTTCGAGCGACACCTTGCGGTCGTCCACATCGTGGGGGCGAATACCGGCGTCGCTGCGCAGCGGTTGTTCCGTCGATGCCTTTGCGGCGGGCTTGTCCCCCGGGTCATTGCCTGCGAGTTTCTCTTCCTTGGCCGATTTGGGCAGACGCTCGTAGGCCGCCTCGGTGGCGGTGAAGGCTTCATCGGACAGTTCCGCCAGGCGTTTGAATTCGGCGTCACGGTCCACCTCGGAGGCAAAGGAGAGTCCCTGCTTCTCCAGACGGGTCAGGAGCTTCTTCGCCCGGGAACGGCAGGCGGCGGCTTTTTGCTCAGCCTCCAGCTCCTGGACGCGTTTCTGCAGCTCGGCCACCTGGGCCTTGAGCTGCCGGTTTTCCTTTTCCAGGTCGGAAACACGGGCAGGATCGCTTTCCTGCTGCGCCGGTTTTTTCTTGGCCGCGTCTGATTCAGTCTTGGCGGCCGGGTCATCGTTGGGTTTGGTTTTGTCTTCCATCGTGGAATCTCCTTCGGGTTGGGATTGGTCGGGTTGGCTCTGAATCGATGCCACCTGCAGAATTCGGGCGTTCTCGTCCGCACCCTTGCGGTCGAGTAGGCCCAGTCCCGTGAAAGTGACACCCTGCAGTATTTCGAAGACGGGTTGGCCGTTGAAATCACGGCCCTTGAACTTGCGCAGGTGCGTGCAGTAGTCGGCCTTGTTTTGAAAACGCTTGTGGCAGACCGAGCATTCGCCTTCCTGGTAATCACACTCCATGGAAACCTGGGAGATGATCCCGCGCTTCATCAGCTTGTAAGCGAGTCGAGCCGCCGGGGTGTCGTGGACGTACAGTTCGCCGACGCATTCGACTCGGCCGCCGTTGTCGTCTTCCAGATAATCGGCGGCGACGACGCCACCGACGATGTCGTTGAACTCCTGCGAGTGCTGCAGATCGACCTTCTTGTTCACGGCCGTCATGTGCCGACCGGACAACTCCTCGGCGGTGAAGTGGTCGCCGTTCTTGTTGGTGCCGGTGCGGCAGAGCACGAAACTGAACTGGGGGTCGCCCGGTGCCCCGACATCCATGGCTTCGGCAGTGAGGCGTTCGCTGTCGCCCAGCCTGATGTCCACGGGGATGCTGGTGTGGAAATTCGCGGCAGCGGCCAGCGGCACTGGCTTCTCCTCCCGTTCGGCGCTGGCCTTGGCCCCGGGAGCGCAGACGAACAGACGCTCCTTGGCGTTGGAGGCATCCCCGTGCTTGGAGGTGATGGCGTAATGGTGATCTTTCGATTTCATCTGGCTTTGCTTGCCGAATGAACCGATGATTTTCTTCATCTCCTGCTCATTCGGATAAGCGTGATCGCGATAGGAAATCAGCCAGTGTCGGATGTGCTTGGCATTGCCGAGAAAGGTCTGAAAAAACTCGCTGGCATTACCCTTGGTGACCGTCTTGTGGTCGGTCTCGTAATACTTGACCTTGGTGTCGGCCTTGATCTCGAGGCCGTCCCAATAGGTCATGAGCCCCTCCACGAAGTGGTAGGCTCGCTCGTAATTGGTGGTGGAAAATTCGGTGGCGTAAGGTGGGTCGAAATAGGCCAGATCCGCCTTGGCTTTCGGCAGCAGCTCGTTGATGTCGTGACGGTGGGCCTTGTTCTCCTTGCCGTTGTCGAAGACCAGCGCGTTGATGCGTTGCAGGTTCTTGCGCAGACGGTCTTTGAATTCCTCGGGCGTGTCCTTGCGCCGACCGTAGTCGGTCGAGGATGAAAAATGACCGAAACCACCTTTGCCGCTCATGCAGGTCTTGCCCAGGCCAAACAGGGCGATGTCCTTTTTGATGCCGGAGAGTTTGTCGCAGTTGGCGCGGATCGTATCGATCAGCGCATGGACGCCCTTGGCAAAAAAGATCCCCTTGAAATTGTCCTGAACGAAGCTGCCAGCCTTGGCGTTGTCGGCCAGGAGCGCCTCGATCTCGTCCTCGCTCAGGCGAACCGAGTTGTTCTCGATAATCGCCTTGGCGGCGTGGTGGCAGTAGCGCAGCCGGTCGTTGGCGATGACCTGGAGGCCCTTGGTCTTGTACATGTAGGCCACGACCGCAGACCCCGAAAAGGCGTCGAGCACGGTGCCAACGCCCTCGGGGGTATGCTTCCAGATCCAGTCGACCAGCTTCTGCTTACTACCGATGTAGTTGGTGATGTACTTGGGGCGCTTCTCTGGAGGAAGCTCTTCAGGAGCTGGCTGTTCGGCGGCCTCCGTCCCGAGCTCGTCAGGATCGCAGGTCAGCGCCGCATCGGCCTCCAGTAGAAACGCCAGCCTTTCCAGGTCTGTGGCGAACAGTTCCATCAACGTCTCCGGTCAGTTTGCTGTGCTCTCCGCGACTTGCGGGGAGCGTTCAGCGGTTACTTACCGGAAGCGTCGGCGATATGTCGGAGGGTGACGGCGAATTTCAGCGGACGTTGTTCAGCCGGACCAGAACAGCTTTGCCGCAGGCGTCGAGGGAGGGATATTCCTCGGTCTCGGTAATCTCCGAAAAAACCCCGTCATAGGGAGTGCGGGACAGCCGGTGGTATTCGAGAAAATCCGCCGGAAGCGAAGTGGCCCCGGCCTCGACCAGACGGTTCACCACCCAGGCGGCCTCGTCCTTGCGGTCGACAAGCCCGTTCGGCCCCCGGTTGAGGTAGTACATCTCCAGATCCAGGCCGGGACCCGGCCCCTGAACCCAGACGCCAACGGGCACGTATTCTGGAATGGAGGCTTTTCGGTCGACCAATATCGAGTCGATCATGTAGCGCAGTTTCATGACCAATCCTCCGCGATCCGGAGATGCTCGGCCAGAAGCTGGTCGTCGATTCGACGGAATCTCTCGGCATTTTTCCGGCGGTAGGCGATCCAGCGTTGCCAGTCCGCCGCGAGTTCGGGCTCCGAGACCGGCTCGATCATTTCGACATGGTGAATCCGGCCCAGATCGTCTTTCAACTCGACAATCAGCCAGCCTTCGACCTCCTTGCCGTCATGTTCGGCAGTCAGGATGTCTTCGACCCAGACGTCGACCACCTTGATGGTGTGGGCATGCTGAAAGCCCTCGTCGTAGCCCAGAGCCTTCCACAACAGCCAGAAATCGGTGCGCAGGTGGTTGCCAGCGGCATCGAAATGGGGGCCGATCCGAGTGACGATGAAGCTGCCCACCAGGGTGTCCAGAAAGAGATCCCCGGATTCTCTGACAGTCATGCAGCTGCCCCGGCTGTTGAGCCAGTGCAGCGCTTCCTGCAGCCGCCTTTTCTCCTGTTCGATAAAGTCCTTCATGGTCATTGTTTGCGTTTGCTCCAGCTTTGCGGGGTATGGACGATGTCCTCCACCTTGCGCCCGTCAGATAGTTTCTTGATGCCGCGCCGGGTGAAACTCTGGATGATCTCCCGGCGTTCGTTGTCGCTGCGGGCCACGATGAACTCGATGTTGTCCAGCAGCGTCACCGAGTATTTGAAGATTGTCTCGTTGCCATGGCGTTGCGAGAACCGTTTCCAGTCGTCGACGCCGGTCCCCCGGTTGCGCTGCACGTAGTCGTCGATCACCTTGCCGTAGGCATCATGGTCGTAGCTGATGGCGTCCATGCGCCGCAGCATCTGTTTCTTGAAGTAG
Source organism: Candidatus Hydrogenedentales bacterium (assembly GCA_050950105.1). Lineage (GTDB taxonomy): Bacteria > Hydrogenedentota > Hydrogenedentia > Hydrogenedentales > SLHB01 > UBA2224. The sequence continues at coordinate 184,273 of JBMNGZ010000005.1, forward strand.
AGCGCCGGTGAAGCATCGCTGACCGGTTGCTTCTTGATCCGCGTGAAAAAGTAGCTCGCGCCGCCGGTCTGCATGTCGGCCACCGGGGACATTCCGCCCGGAGCCACACCCATGCGCATCTTCTCGACCGTGCTGACCATGGCTCCATTGTTCTCCATGATCGAGTCGATGAAGCCGGACATGCTCTCGCCGTTGGTCAGGTCGTGGACCAGCGAATAGCCTTTCATCTGTTTTTCAAGATCTTCCTCGGTGATATCGAACCGGAACTGGTGCCGGTACCCGCCCTTGGCGTCGCGGTCCAGGAAACCTGCCTGGTATTCGCCCAGCGGGTTGTATCCGGAAAGCTCGGTTATGTCCTGGACGCCAAATTCCTTTTGCCAATAGCCGCGCAGGGCCTGGACCCGCTCGGGGGTGGTGGCGTTGCGGTCGTCGAGGGATTTCTGAAGCCGCTTGTAGTCGGCGCTCTTGTCGGTCTTGCGGATGTAGGCGAGCTTCTCCAGATACATCTGTTCGGCGTTTTCCGCCGTGGCCACCCGGGTATCGATCCCGAGCTGTTCGAGCTTTTCCAGCATGGCCTCGACCCGTCCGGGGGTGGTGTCGCCGTCCAGGATCATTTCCAGCTCGCCGCGCTGGGCGTAAAGGTTGGTGTCAGTCCAAGGCCGATAGCGGACCCGGGTGCCGTCCTCGAAGGTGACGGTGTACTGATGCCCGTCCTGCATGCGGGAGTTGTGATTGAACAGCGTCCGGTTGTCGATGTCGTCGGCCTCGACGGTGATGGTGCCGGAACCGATCTTGCGCTTGGCGTGGGTAACCTTGCCGCGTTCCACCTTGAACGGCGGTTTCTCCTTGGGTTTCTGTGCGTCGAGCTTGGGCAGGTACTGCTCGAAAACACCGTTGGTGGCCCGGTCCCAATCGACGGACTCCTCGATCTCCTTGACCCATTTCAGATAGTGGTCCGCCATCTCTTTGACCTTGGGATCGGCACTTTTATGCAGGGCCTCGAGTTTCTTGCGCAGGCGCAAGGCCTTGTCGATCTTGGTCCGGTTGTACTTGCCGTCGCCGACGTGGAAATTGACGTTCTTGACGGCGTCCAGAACGGTCTCGAAAAAGCTGTCTTCGTTTAGCGGTTGCCCCTTTTCTCCGGCGGTGGTCTGCACGTACTTGCGCAGCAGCTCGTCGATGCGGCGGTCTGTGTCCGGCCGGATCTTCATCTTGACCACGGTGCGCTTTTTCCCTTTGAAGGTTTCGGTGAAAATCAGCGCGTTCTGATCCTCCACGTCGCCGCTGTCGAAGGGCAATGTCTTGCCTTGCCAGCCAAGTTTACGGGCTTCCTCGACCAGGGCTTCCTCGGCGGAGGAGAGCAGCTTTTTCTTGCCGGTGGCGGCGGTCAGCTTGTCGAAACGGAAGCCACGCTCGCCCAGTACATCGGCGTAATAAGCCTCGAAGTCCCGCCGGAGATTGTGCTTTCGTTCCAGTGCCAGATCGTAGAAATGCCTCAGCCCGGCCGGGTCCTTGGCGAACCGGCCCTCGGCGTAGGGCCGCAGCAGACCGAGATAATCTTCGTCGGCGATCTTTTCGACTTCGTGGATATAGCGAAGCGTCGCGTTCGGATCGACCCTCACCTTCCCTTCCTTGGCCGCCCGGAAGACCTTGTTGTAAAACGGCTCTTCCTCACCGCACACCCCGTTGGGGTGATAATCGAGCGAGAGTTTGTCCTGTCCCAGAAACTTGAAAGCCTGGCCTTTGTCGATGCCGTGGACGCGACCGTCCCGGGCACGGATGAACTGCTTGGAATGCCCGTCGTGGTTGGCGATCAGCCAATCGACCACATGCTCGCGCTGGATTTGTTCCAGTTCGATGGTGGTCAGATCCTGGGGCAGGATATTGCGGAAATCGAAGTCGTCCCGCAGATCGGTTCGCCATTTCTGGATGGAACCGGTGCGGCCGTTCAACTGGATGGTGCGCACCTCGATGGCGTGGGGATCGATCAGACGTCCGATCTTGTAGGCGGCCTCCTCACCGGAGGCGATGAACTCATCGTCCTTGCGGCCAATAGGTTTGAACAGCCATTTGTCGCCATTTCCGTCGGTCCAGAACTCCTTTTCGTGTGCGCCGCCGACAGCGGCCTTGCCGGATTTCTTGAATTTTGACGGCAGTCCCTTTTGCTGCCACACGTCATCGACAGGGGCAAACTCAGCGCCTTTCTTGCCGATCTTGGCCTCGGGCGGCTTGACCGAGGTCGGCTGCGGAGCCGATTTCGGCGGCTCCTTTTTCGGAGTGATGGGCTTGGCTTGCGCGGCTTTCTTCTTGCCGCCATGTTTTTCGGCCCAGGCGGCATGCTTGGCGTCGATGCTCGCCTGAACCACCTTGATTTTCCCCGGATCGGTCTCGGTAAAGAGCGTGGTCAGCTCATCCTTGTTGGCCCATTGCCAGTACTGGACCTTGGTTTCCTTAGCGAGTGTCTTGAGCTCGGTCGATTTCAGCTTGCCGATCTGGTCCTGGAAGAGCTGTTTCTTGAAGGCGATTTCCTTGCTGTGGGCCGCGAGCATCTCCTGGGGCAGATCGGTGCCGCCGGACACAGTCTTTTCCGCCTTGGCAATCGCGTCGAGAAAATCCTTGTAGCCAGTCGGCGAGTCGGGAACGACCACTGCCTTTGCGGCGTCTTCGAGGGCCGTTTTCTGTTTCTGGATCAGCTTCTGCTTGGCCTCATCGACCGCCTTTTGCTTGACCGACTCGGCCATGTCGGTACCGGCCTTCTTCTGCAGCGCCTCGACGAGCTGCTGTTTGTTCTTGAGAATGCCGATACCGTGCTTCTGTTTGGCCGCCGCGAGTTCCTTGCCCATCAGGCCGCTGTGGTCCACGCCGGGCTCCAGCTTGTCCAGCAGCTCGATGGTCTCCTGCTTGGTCATGTTGAGGGAGATGCTGTTCTCCTTCGCCATCTCCTTGAGCTGCTGGGCGGTCATGCCCTCCAGCCCCTCGGCGGGCGGAATCTTCGCCATCTGAGCGGCGAGCAGCTTGGCCTGTTTGAGTTCCGCCTGCTTCAGTCCAAGCAGTTCGATCAGATCCTCTTTGCTCCGCAGCAGGCCGATTTTGTGTTCCTTGAGCTTGGCGGTGAGCGCCGCTCCGGCCAGGTCACCGTGATCGATTCCCGGCTCGGCCAGATCGAGCAGCTTGATGAAATCGGCCTTGGTCCGGGCGATGGCCACGCCGTTCTGTTTCGCCAGAGTCTGGAGCTGTTTGACCGTCAGCGAGCCGAGGTCGGCGATGTCGCCGTTTTCGAAGGCGCTCTTGAGCTTGGCGTTCTCCTTGGCCTGGGCGTCGGCCATGCCTTCCAACACATGGGGCGGGAGAATACAGGCGTCCCCCTGCGATGCCTGAGCGGCGGCCTTGGTGGCCATTTCGCTGCCGCAGACGGTCATCGGCCACGCCACGACGTTGGTGCAGCGGCAGTGCGGATGCGCGGGTTGCTGGGGGAACTTGTCGATGGGAAAGGTCTTGCCGTCCAGGCCGCCGCAGACCGGGCACATGCGCTCGTCTTCCATGGCCAACCATTCGAGCTTCTGGATGCCGACCCGCTCGTGGAACTTGAGCCTGCCCATGTTGTGGGCGCGGAGGACCTCGGTGCGGGCGATCATCTCCATGCGGTACTGGGCCTTGCTGAACACCCGGCTTCCGGCCTGGCGAAAGGAATCCTTGTCGATGATCACCTTGCCCATGTCGCGGACGATATCGTCGGCTCCCTTTCCCGTGGCGATGCCGTTCATGATTGTGCGCTTGATGCCGTCTGAGAGCTCGCGGTGGACGTCACCGGCGAGCGTGAGGTTGTACTGCGCCATGAAGTCGAGGGCATTGGTGTCGACGATGGTGAACACCTTGGTGGCCAGCTTGTCGATGCCTTCGGGCTTCAAGTCGGCATAGAACGGCAGCGCCGCGTCGGCGAACTCTCCGATTCCCTGTTGGATGCCGAGCTTGAAGGAGTCCTTGGTCGTCTTGCGATAAACCAGGGTCTGCTCCCGCTTGAGCCGCTTCATGGTGTCGTCGAGTTTGAGCTGGAGTTTTTCGAGGCCCTTGAGCGCGGCGAGCTTGTTGTCCGGCAGCGAACCGAGGGAGCGGTACTGGAGGATGGCGCGGGCGACCTCGTCTTCCGCCTGTTTCAGCGCCTGGGTGAGCTGGGCCGTGATCTGGTCGTTGTAGCGGTTGCGGGCCGTCAGGCTCTTCAGAGTGGCCGCCTGAATGCGCCGCTTGAGGTCCGATGGCATCAGCGGGGCTCCCGGCGGTCGATGAAACGACAGGCCGGGGCGTCGAAGGTGCGCTCGCTGTTGTGGACCCGGCAGTGGTTGGTGGCCGTGTCGAAATGGCTGCACTCGTCGCATACGGCCGCATCGCCAGTGGATTCCAGATCTCCTGACCAGACCAACGCGGCCTCTGCCGAAGGCTCGTTGTCCTCGGCCGGAATGCCGAGCATTTTTCTGGCGCGAGGCACACTCAGGATGCCCGAGACAACCATGTCCACCACGGGCTTCACCTGCTTTTCGTCCAACAGGTCGATCTTCTTGCTCTCGGTTTCTCGATTGGCGGCCTCGATGTCCGGGTCCAGGTCCATCTTGAGCTGGAGGCTGGAACGGCTGATGAGCTTGCGGTCGTAGAGTTCGATGAGGAGTTTCTTGAAATCGACCGCGTCGCTGGGGTCGAGATCGTTGAAGATGAACTGGAGAGTTTTGTCGCCCTGGCCGCGCAGCTCCATCCAGTCGTCGAACACCCAGTCGAGGAGCTTGCGTGCGGCCTGTTTGATCTCGCGGATCATGACCATCATCTTCTGCATGCTTACCGAGGCGGTGGCGAAATTCGGGCCATCACCGGTCACCAGCGAGCGCGACAGGCCCAGGGCCACCACGACGTCTTCCTTCACTTCCTTGACCTTGTCTTCGACGTTGAGAACCTGGCCGTCGGTGCCATGGGTTTCTACATTGACGTAAAACGGCACCACCAGTCCGCTTTTCATGTCCATCTTGTTGACCATGTCGCGAACCTGTTCGAGCATCCGCTGGTCCGGCATCACCATCTTTTGCCCGAACGCACCGCCCACCTTGAGCAGGCGGAACGGCGTGGCCCAGCGCTTGGCGATGGCCTGTTCGGCCCGGCGGTAGTCGCGCAGCAGTTCGATGGCCTGAAAGGCGGGAAGCACGAGAGAATTGCCCCGTGGCGAGAAGGCCGGGGCATCCCATTTGAGGTGGACCACCTGCTCGACGGGCAGCGGGATGGATTCGCCGCCGCCGGGTGTGTCCTCGGGAAATTGCCGTGCCTCGATCAGCTCGCCCTGGGCGTATTTGACCTTGACCGAGACCGGGTTGACGCAGACCAGCTCCTCGATGTCCTGGCCGGACTTGGTGAAGCGCTTGAAGCCGATGGCGTCGCCTTTCACCAGGAGCTGAAGGACCATGTCCTTGATGAATTGCGAGATGTTCAGCCGCCAGGCGGCCTCCAAGGCCTGCTCTTTGAGGTTCTCGTCATCGCTGGTGATCTTGATCTCGTCACCCACGGCGAAGGTGCGCCAGGAGTTGACGCAGTTCTTCACCAGCGGCTCCTCGACGTAGTATTCCCAGGCCTTGCGGGCGCGTTCCTCCCAGGTGGCCGGAATCGCCTCGGCGGCGTTGACCTTGCTGAAGGCCGCCGAATCCAAGGCAGCCGCTGCGGCCATGGGAGCGATGACAAACCCGGTTGTGTCCAAGCTTTCTGGTTGTTCGTCCTGATGGGCGGTGCTTTCCACGTGATCCTCTCGGTAGTTTCGGCAATGACAGCCGCACATCCGGCCCGTGTGGGTCGAACCCGGCTTGATGCCGGTTACTTACCGGAGAGGGGTGGAAAGCGTCGGAGGATGCCTCCAGACAAAGCGTTGCCACTTCCTCACAACGGATAATGATTTGTCTGGTTCAGATAAAAATCGGGTTGGTGAGCACAGGGTTGAGCGAGACCACCTCTTCACCGACCGGGTCGAGGTTGCCTTCCTCTCGGATCAGCATGGCGCAGCGCACCGCGTCGATGATGTGGTCGTTGCCCTTGGAATAGATGATCTTGCCGTCCCGCAGGGTGTAGGTGTGGGTGGTGAACTGGTCTTCCACCTCCAGGTCGTCCGAGGGGAAAATGAGCTGTTTGCGTTGCAGTGCCCCGTTGATGAGGCTGGTCATCAGCTCCTTGGTCCGTTTCTTGATTTCCTTGCCGTCCCGCACCGCCAGTCGGGTCATGCCGCCGAAGTCGTATCCCTTGAGCCTGCCTTCCAGCTCCAGCCCCCTGTATTTGTCCAAAGTGAGCAGTTCTTGGACCACGGCCAGTCCATTACCGCCGTTGTCCACGCCGATGCCTGCCGGGGTGTAGTACCGCTCCAGCAGGGCGAAGATCTGGGCGATATGCGGATAGGAAACGTGTTCCAGATGCACGCGCAGGATCATCTTCAGCAGGGTCCGCTCGCCGATCTCCATTTCCTGGAAAACAATGATCTCGGTAGGATCGTTGGTGTAGCCCAGGTCGCCGCCAATCCAAAACTGGCCGCTGCGAGGCGTGAGGTTGAGCAGCATCTCCAGCCGGTCGTGGGCCGCTTCCTCGGTGTCGCAATCGCGCAGTTCGGAATCGGTGATGACGATCTTCTGATACTCCAGCAGATCCTGCCGACAGAGGTTGAACTGCTCGACATTGAAGGCCCCATAGGAGGGCTTGCCGTGTTCACCGGCTACCTCGTGCTGCCAGCCGGAGCTGTCCCGGCCGCCATAGAATTCCAGCAGTTCAGACTCGCGGTCCTCGGTCCAGAGCGGATTGAGCCAGGACGGCCAGCGGAACACATGGAACTGGTCGGACGAGGTGAGCCGGTAGTAAGTGGTGTCGCGCAGGCCGTTGGGCGTGGAGTAGATGCGCAGGGTTCCCCCCGCCTTGAGGCACTGGCGCAGCGCCTTCCAGGCCCGCTCCGTCAGCCAGGCTCCCTCATCGACCCAGACGCGGCCCACATGCAGAGACCGAAAGGAATCGCCATAGGCCCCAGCCGGACGGAAATAGAGCACCGAACCGTTGGTGAACTCCAGCCGGAAGTAGGGTTTGCGATGGATCTTGGGTTTGCCGTACTTGGTCAGGGCGATGCTGTTCATCAGATCCGGGTTGGTGTCGAGCTGGTACTCAATCTCCTCGATAATGCTGTCGAGGTGCCCCTGGTGCGGGGCCGCTATCAGGCCCTGGCCACCCCGGGTGGTGAAGGCGTAATGGAGCGCGTCGGTCGAGAGCACGATGGACTTACCCACGTCCCGGCCGTCGAGGTGAATGATGTTCCTGGCCAGACAGCGCAGGTCCTCCACCTGATGCGGCCAGTAGTCACGGCCTGAGCCATCCCGGTTGTAGAGGTAGGCTTGCCCCCACAACACGGGATCGCTCAGGGTCGCCGCGAGTTTGCGCTCCTTGTCGGTTACTGCCATCAGTGCAATCCCGTCCTCAAGGCATTGCCGAGGATGCGACCAGCGGGATGGTCCATTCGAGAAACTTCTTCAACATGTTGATCTCCTTTGGGTTATGGGTTTGGGGCATATGCAGAAAGATCTCTGCAAACACTTGATTTCCAACGAAATAGAAGCGTCATTGGATGTGACGCGGGATGGTCCCGCATCCACGAAAACCGTAACCGGAGGCAGGCCATGACCTACGACAGAAACCGCCAGCAGGCACTCAAGGCGTACCGAGAAAAACAGGAGAGCATCGCCCGGCTGATCGACGGCCTTCGCGGCAAGCTCGAAGCGGACGCGAAGCAGCCGGACATCACCTGGGCGAGCGTCGGCTCCCTCGGCCACGTCGAGGAGCTGCTGCGGGAGCTGGACGAGTTCCTGTCCTGAACACGCCGGGCCACCCTGAAAGGAGACATAGACATGACTGACTGCACCGTTCATCAGACCGCCGAGGCTTTCATCTGCCACTTGCGGGAATCCGGAAAGAAAGAGCGGACCCTCTACACCTACCGGAAGGACCTCGACGTGGTTGAGGCCTTCTTCGGCGCGGATCGCCAGCTCGACGAGATCCGGCTTCCCCAGGTCGGTAAGTTCTACAAGTCCGACCTGCTGCTCAAACTCCCCGACGGCAAGGAGCGGGCCGAGCGCACCGTCGCCAAGACTGTCCGGGTGTTCCGCATGATGATGGTCTGGGCCAAGGAATCGGGTCGCATCGAGGAGTTGCCGCTGCCCAAAAGCACGCCCATGGGCCACAGCCGGGTGAAGGAGTCCAGCGATGAGCAATCGAACGGCTGACCTCGATCTGGCGGGCGCGACAGAGGCGTTCTGTGCCCGCCTGTCGGCCGAAGGACGCTCCCCGGCGACCATAGCCGCATACCGCAGGGATCTTGCCCTGTTGGCCCGTGTGGCGGAGAAGCTGGCTCCCGGGATTATCTGCAGGGAGATCACGCCCGGGCTCCTCGACCAGGTGTTCTTCTCCGAAGCGGTGGCTGACAGTGAAAGAGGTCCGCGCTCAGCCGCGTCGCTCCATCGCATGAAGGCTGCCGTGCGGTCCTTCTTCGCCTGGGCCGTCGAAGCGGGCGTAGTCGATGACAATCCGGCCCTGTTCATCCGCATGCATCGGCTGCCGAGAAAGCTACCGGTGTTCCTAACCGCCGCCGAAAAGAAACGTCTGCTCAAGGAGCTCAAGGGGTGGACCGACTTCTCCGCGCTGCGCGACCGCGCCATGATCGAGGTGCTCCTTGGCACCGGGATCAGGCTTGGCGAGCTGGCCGCGCTCGACATTGATGACATCGACCTTGACGCCAAGCATCTGCGGGTGTGGGCCAAGGGGAATGTGCCGCAGGTCAAGTTCATCAAGACCGACCTCCGCACGTTGCTGCGCCGCTACCTGTCCGAGCGCCGTCGACGCGGCCGCCCGGAAATGGAAGCCCTGTTCCTGTCGAACCGGGACAGCAGACTCTGCCAGCGGCAGATCGCCAACCGGCTCGCCCACTGGCTGCGGAAAGCCGGGATCGAAAAGGAACTGACGCCGCACGGCATGCGGCACACTTTCGCCACCCACCTCTACAGCGCGACCAACGACCTGCTCGTGGTGCAGCGGGCCTTGGGGCACCGGGACGTGTCAACCACCCAGATCTACACCCACCTCGTGGACGGCCAGCTAGAGGAAGCCCTCGAACGCCTCTGATCTTTTCGCAATCGATGATGGGAGCGGCCTTGGCTGCTCCTGTTTTCGTTGGGCGAGACAGTGTCGAAGACAGTGAATGACAGTGTCTGCAGAAGAACACATCCGCCGATGATGAATGATCATGACAGTGGGTTGCATCCTGCCAGGCGGGTCGGGAAATTTCGATTGACCGGAATTTCTCCTTCGGCGTCTGTCGGCTGCACATGCCAATAACTGCTTGGCTTATGCGGCTCGGCTTATGCGCACACATGCCAAGCGGATATTGATAGCTGCTGGAGGATAGTGAGAAGTGGTAATGATGATCGGCGGCTGGGGAACGCCGATTCTGAAAGTGCAAGGAACACGTCTTATCCGCAATTCCTGGTGAAGCTGTCTGCCGCAAGTCGCCGTGTGCCGGGGTCATCGGAAAAGCCCTCCATGGTGTTATCCGCAATTCTTTCCGCGTTTCTTGCGGCTGGAGGTCTTCGCGGCCGTGGTGTTGGCGGCCTCGGCCACCTTTTCCAGCAGCGCCGCCGCCCATTCCGCCGGAGAAGTCTGTGGGCCTTGCGGCTCCTCACCCTCGCGGGCGATCTTGGTGGTCTTGAGATCCTTCATGTGGCAGCGGATCATGCGGTCGAGACTTTCGGCCGCCTGGGTGTTTCCTTCGATCTGGGCACGGACCAGCTTGACGGAGTAGACGCCCACCAGTTCGACCTGAAGAAAGTCGCTGGACTTGTTGAACACGAAGTCCTGGTTGAGCCGTTCGATGATCACGTCGAACATGACCTTCTCTTCCGGGGTCAGACAGCGGTCGGCAAAGATGCCGTGACGCAGGCGGTTCTGGTTGCCTTCAGGCGCACCAGGGCCGCGCCGGGGCGGTTCTGTCTTGCCCTCGTTGCGGTGCCAGCGATCCATTGTCTCTTTGTCGGGTTTGCTCAAAGTCACATCGATTTCCTGCCAATGTTTGTTCTTTTATGCCGGGATGGCGGGCGGGAGACCGATTTAGCCTCCAAACACGCTCCCGCCGGTTCTGCGGTTACTTACCGGAAACGGCGTCCATCTGTCGGGTCTGATCCTGTTTTCGCTCGACCGCGATGATCTGGTTGACCCGGCGGATGGTCACCCCAGCGAGGTTGGAAATCTCCTGGCTGCTGATCCCCTGCAGATGAAGGGCCAGCACCAGGTCGCGTCGCTCCTGGTAAAAGCGGCTCGGTGCCGGGACCCAGAGAATTCCGGTGTAGTGCTTCTGGATCTGCTCGAAGAGTTCCTCGGGTAGGACATCCTTGGCGTTGGCGTAACGTTTCTTTTTCTTCACGGCTCAACCCTCCACTTTCTTCATCCACGGCTGGGGCACGTCCGGGTTGTAGAACCGCAGCGTGCTGGGACGCCCGGAGCTTGCTCCGTGGACAATTTCGATAAAACGCTCGGTGACCTCGCCAATCTCCTGGTCGCCATCGACGAAGCAGACCAGGCCGTAGTCCTCGCCGCAGGGAAACCGAAACCGGCCCTGGTTCTGATAGAGGCGTGCCTCGGACCAGCCCTTGGCCATAGCCACCTCACGGATGGCGTCGACCTTGGCGACAGCCTGGGAAGTCACCGGCTGCTTACATTTCCAAGCTTGGTTCCCGGGATAAATCCAGTCCTTTCTGGGAACTTCGACGGGTTTCTCCTGGAGCTCGGGACGAAGCGCGGGTGGTTGGTAGTTCTTTGGGGAAAAGGAATGCAGGACCTCCTGCAGGCTTTCCTTGCCGAACTCCCGGATGGCCAGCTCCTGCAAGGCGTTGAATCGCTGCCGCAGTGTGTTCCAAGCATCCTCGGGGAGCTTTCCGGTCTTGTGCGCGGCTTGGGCGGTGACCATGCGGGAACGTAGCCAGGAAAAGTATTCAGGCGACAGACGGCGACACAGCGTGCCGTCGATATCCTTGTCTTCAGGCCAGTCGCGAGCGTCCTCGATCTCGTGGACGTCGAGGCCGGTGGAGATATAGAGGGCGGGCTGCGGTGGTTGCGGTAGTAAAGACGGTGCTGGTTCAGTTCCGACCGTGGCTTCCTGCCCGCCGCCGGTGTGTTTGATCATGGTTTTTAGAAGGCTCATGGCTTCAGGCTCCAGAAATACGGGTTAATCGCTTTTCCCGTTACTTACCGGATCGGGCCTGAAACCGTCGGTGACCACCTGCTGCGGTGGATATCTGCGGTGGTTGCGGTGGTCGTGCGGTGGTAAATTTCGCCCTCCCACCGCAGGTTATTTGAGTTTATTAGTTCTTTGTTTTTAGATAGTTATAAAGAAAGAGAAGAGAGAGTGCGGTGGTTGCGGTGGTATTCTGGGAAGGTCTCTCGCGCTGGCACCGTTTTTTTACGTTGCTCTGTTGTCGGAGGGGTGACTTGGAAATATTTTTTGCCCATAGGGGGTAAGACCTCTGGAATTACCACCGCAACCACCGCAAATGGCATGAAAGCCTTATCTGGCAAGGGTTTGGTGTGCGGTGGTCATCCACCGCAAAAGCTCCGGCCATCCACCGCACCACCGCAAAAAAAAGGACGCCCGAGAGCGTCCTGAATGATTTGTTCGAAATGAGATGGAGTTAGAGAATGGCGGTCTTGACGATCCGATACTCGAAATTCTTGGTGTGGGCGTTGCGCCGAGGGTCGATGATGAACCCGGCGTCTCGGATGACGTCCAGGTCGTTGCTGATGCGCCGACCGAGCTGGGCGGGTTTTTTGTATTCGAACTCGAGGTTGAACTCCCGGCCGACCCTGCGCAGCGCCACGAGCAGTCGTCCCGCCGACACCGGCTCCAATGTGTTCTCGTTCTCGAACCGGACCTGGTAGCGCTCGATGAACCCGGCCACGTGGTTCGCCCGGTCGTCCTCACCGTAGCGGGCCTTCTCGTCGAGCTCCACCGCATTCTGATAGGCGTGGAAGAGCGACCCCAGTGCCGTCGCGATGGGGTTCGACTCCCGCGCCATCTCCTGGCTGGTGTCATTGATGGAATGGATCTGCTCGATAAACAGCGGGCTCAACTCCTCAAGCCCAGTGGTTACCTCGTGCTCCTCGGAACCGGCCAGCATCATCAGGTACATCAGACTCAGATAGTCGTTGCACCGGCGCTTGCCATGGGTCGGCATGGTTCGGTGCAGCAGGCGCATGACCTGTTTCTGGGCTCCCCTCTGGATCATTGCCAGCACATGGCTGGTACGCTTCATGACGGCCGAGATGATCAGGTCCCGGTTCTGCTGGATGGCGGAGATGACCTCCGATTCCAGGAAGCAGTCGCTGGCCTGGTTGGCGAGGTCGAAGTTGATAACGAAGGACCTCGACAGGATCTCCGAAAGCTCCCCGCACAGCGGCTCGATGCCGGTGGTGTTCAGCAGGCATTTGGTCCGCTCGGTGATGGTCTCGCTGTCGGTACCGCTCTTGCGCTTCTCCTTGGCGATACCGGTGATGCTGGTCAGCATGAAGGTGGTCAGATCCTCGGTCATCTGCTTGACCTCGATGTTGTCGAGGACGATGAGCGGGTTCTGGGAACCGTCAGTGTAGTTCGCCGCGTCGGTGGCTTTTTTGTGCTGGGGCTCGCCGTAGAGCAAAGCCGAAGTGATCTTGCTGGCGGTGGTCTTGCCCGAACCGGCCGAACCCTCGAAGCGGGTCATGGGACGCGTTCCGGCAAAGTCGATCAGCAGGAAACAGGAGAGCCAGGAAAGGATCAGAAACCGATCCCCCTGCGGGCAGGTCATGTTGCCCACCAGCAGATCGACGAGGAGCTTATCCGCCTCTTCGAGGTCGGCGTCGGTCAGAAATTTCAGCGGCTTCATCTTCCGCGAGCCGTCCAGAATGATGCCGTCTTCGTTCCCGCCATTCTTCATGATCCGGATTTCGTCCGGGGTGATCTTGGCGATCTCGTGTTCCGGATTGTTCAGGTTGAAATAGACGGTGTAGGAAGCCACATCGGTGTGCAGCCAGGAGAAATGGTCGCGTACCTGTCCACGGATCATCGCCAGGCTGGGCAGCACCTCGAAAAATGTCCGGCCGCCGCCCGTGGTAGGAACCATGCCGGTGTGCTTGTAGAGCATGGCCGCGTAATGGCGCTTGCGGCCTCGGTCCGGCGAATCCATCCAGTAGATGGCGTTGTCGAAATACATGAACGGCTCGCCCTCCAGGGTGTGAAAGAACTGGGCACCATTGGCGTTGAACCAATCGTAGGCGGCTTCGGCCGCCAGGGTGTAGTCGGGAGCGCCGTTCTCCAGTTCCGTGTCGATCAGTACCTCGTCGACCCGGGCTCGGCATGATCCGGGCATCGCGCCGGACATCCGCTTGGCCTTTTTCTTTTCGTTGCGGAACTCGACCTTGCGGTCCTTCTGGATGGCGCGGATCTGTTCCTTCAGGGTAGCCATGGAGACGCCACCGCCGATACGCTCCTGCACCAGCTTCAGCAGGCGGACCTGTTCCAGCGGCGACTGCTCGGAAATCTCCCCCAGGATCGGTTCGAGCAGGCGGTTGCGTTCCTCCTCTTCGGCGCCCTCGGGCAGCGAGCGCACGCCGAACTCGATGGGCGTGCTGGCTTCGGCGAGCAGACGTTCGAAATCCTCCCGGGTATGCCCGGCGGCAATGTAATCGTTGACGTCGATCTTGGCGGTGGCGAGAAGCGCCTCGGCCGCCTGAATCTCTTCGGCGGGCCGTCCCGCCAGCAGCTTGGCCAGCTCCTTCGGCCCCACGCTCGCCGTCAGGCCGAAGCGTTCGGTCAGCTCCTGCCGGGCCGAGATCTGTGTCTCCGACAAGGGCAGCGTCACCAGGCGGGTGTCGATCTTGTGTTCGGCCAAGGTACGAGCAGTTTGCAGCGCCCCTTTGAGACCAGCCTGGGAGAGTTCGTTGTCCTGGCAGATGTACACGGTTTCGACGCCGCGCAGCTTGGGGATCAGGCGCTCCCAATCGGCTGCCCGAATGCGGACGGTGACCGGCGATACGGTGGGCAAGCCCAATTGCATCAACGCCAGGCAATCGGTCACCCCCTCGGTGATGATCACTTTGCCGGGCCTGGCCAGCAGGCAGTCCTCGTTGAACAACAGCGCGTTGTTGATGAAATCGGCGACGTAAGGCCGCTGGTGCTCGTCGTGAACCGGCAGCTTCTTGTACTTCCCTTGCTCCCAGCCCACGTCCGGAGTCCACGGCGTCTTGCGGCCGATCATGAACACCACCCGGCCACGGCTCCAGTACGGAAAGACGATCCGGCGCTCGAAAAATGGCGTCAGGCCGTCCTGGCTGGTGGGGCGGAACGCGCCGGTGGCGGCGAGCTCCCGCTTTGAGAATCCGTTTTCGTCCCCGGTCAGTTGGGCGACCGCGCCGGACGCATTGTCCGCATAGCCGATCAGGAGATCGTCGATGGTCTCCTCGCTCAGGGCGTATTTGGATTTCAACCAGTCAAGGACTTCCGGCGACTCCTTGAGCCTGGCGTGGTAAAGCCTGGCCAGCGCGGTCAGCGCGTCCTTGACCCGCAGCTCGAAGGCGCGGTCGGCCTCCGTCTGGGCCAGACGCTCCTGGCTGAGGCCATAGCGCGACAGCGGCGGCAAGCCCGCCTTCTTGGCGAGATAGTCCCTGGCCTGGCGGTGGCTGTCAGGCATCGGACCGGATTGCCCGGCGGTGACCGAGCCTGTCTGAATGAACTCCACGAGCTGCAGCACATCGCCGCCGACCCCGCAGCCGAAGCAGTACCAGCCCTGCTTGTCGAGCATCACCTGCAGCGAAAGGCGCGACTGGCTCTGATGGTTGGGGCAGTCGCACATCAAGCGCTGGCCGGTCTCCTGGGTGATCCGTCCCGGCAGGAGTTCCCGGGCCACGTCACCGATATCCATCTCGGTGACGAGCCGGTAATACTCCTTGACGTTATCCGTTCCGCCCATACTTATTCGGCCTCCACGTGCTGGGCGGCATCCAGAAACAGGGGCAGGAAGGTCCGGCGGTCATCCACCTGGCAACGCTTGGCGCAGTTCTGGATGCCCCAATGGTCTCCCAGGACAATGGCAGTGCGCCGGGCGCGGGTCACCCCGGTGTAGAGCAGATTGCGGTGGTGCATGAAGGAATGAACCTTGTGGACCACCACCACGGCGCAGAGGAACTCGGAACCCTGGGTTTTGTGGATCGTGAGCACATAGGCGAGCTGCAGATCCTGCAGGTCGGGCGAACCCTTCTCCAGTTCCACCGGCATACCGTCGAAGTCGATAATCAGGGTGCCGTTCGCGAGGACATCGACCACATAACCGATGGCACCGTTCATCACGTTCAGGTCGTAGTTGTTCCGGGTCTGGATGACCTTGTCGTGCTTGAGAAACGGAGCGCGGCGGCCCGTGGCGATGGGCGGCACTTCGGTGTTCCAGAGCTTGCGCTGGATGAGCCGCTGCAGTTCCTCATTGAGCTCCTTGGTGCCGAGCGGCCCCTTGTGGGTGGGCGTCAGTACCTGCACGTCCTTGATGATGTCGAAACCCAGGGCGTCGAGTCGCTGCTGGAACAGCTCCAGCAGGAACGAGCGTGCCGCCATCGGATCGGTGAACTGATCCACCAGATACCAGTCCCGACGTCCGGATACGGAAATCTCGCTGGTTTTTCGCACCTCGCCCTTGAGAACGGCGGTACAGTTTTCCTTCAAGACGCCAGCCTGGCGCACGACCTTGTCGAGGATGACCGTGGGAATGGCGCGTGTCTGGATGAGATCGCGCAGGATGTTTCCGGGTCCCACCGGCGGAAGCTGGTTGTGGTCACCGACCAGCAGCACCGTGGTCCGCGACAGGTCAACCGCTTCGAACAGGTGCCACGCCAGCGGCACGTCGACCATGGAGAACTCGTCGACCACCAGGACGTCGGCATCGATGGGGTTCTCCTTGTTGCGGGAAAAACCTTTGCCGTCATAGCCAAGCAGGCGGTGAATGGTGGTGCCGCTGCGGCCGCTGACTTCCTCCAGGCGCTTGGCAGCCTTGCCGGTCGGCGCTGCGAGCACGACCTCCAGATCGCTCTCCTCGCAGATGGTGTTGATGACCGAAATGGTGTAGCTCTTGCCCGAACCGGCTCCACCCGAGATCAGGCTGATGCTGTGCTTAAGGGCCGAGCGGACCGCATCGATCTGCTTCTCGTTCAGCGTCGCAGCGCAGCGCCGAATCAGGGCATCGATTTTCTTGACGGACTGGAAATGAAGATTGGGTGTTTCGGCCTGGCCGAACAGCGAGGCCAGCTCCCGCTCCATGCGGACGATCTCCGGAAGAGCGACCACGAAACGTCCGCCGTGGGAATCGCAGGCAAGCACCTGTTCTTCGATGAGCGCATCGAGGGCGCTTTCGATACGGCCCCGGCTGTCCAGGGAATCCATAACCAGCAGCAGATTGGCCTGGTCCACCAGGTTTTCGTATTCGATCCAGCAGTGACCATTGTCCAGGGCTTCACGAACGCAGAAATTCAACCCGGCCCGGATACGAGGGGTGTGGTCCTTGGGTGTGCCTAGCTTGCGGGCAATCTTGTCGACCTTCTTGAAGCCGAATCCCCGGATCTCCCGAATGAGGATGTACGGGTCCTCCTTCAGGATATCGAGGCAGTTGCCGCCGAGCTTTTCGACCAGGGTGGTAACCTGATGATGGGTCAGGCCGAATGCCGATAGCCAGGCCATGACGGTGTTGACGCTGCGGTTCTTCAGCCACTCGTCACGCAGCCGCCGGGCGGCATCCAGCGGCAGCCGAGCCTTGAGCGCGATGCGCTCGGGGTCACCCAGAAGGGTTTCTTCAAAGGCGTCGCCGAAGCTCTCGACGATCAACCTGGCCTTGGCCGGACCAATGCCCTTGATCTCCGGGTGGTTGGACAGATAGTGGATCAGCCCTTCCGGATCGAGTTCAAGGTCGTGCTCCATCCCATCGACCTTGAACTGACGGCCGTATTTGGGATGGGTGGACCACGACCCGAGCAGGACCACAGGCTGATTTTCCCGGGCGAACAGGTTGCCCGCGAACTGGACTTCCTCACCGGTCGGGGCGAGCAGTCGGCCTGCGGAGAACTTGGGTCCGGCATAATAAACGCGCTCTATTCTTCCCCGGAGTCGCGCCGGGGTACTTTCACATCTTTTTGGCATCTCGCGATCCTCCGGTGAAAACGTGTCAGGAACTCCTCGACAAAACGGCAGGCGGCCTGCCGGTCCGAGCAGAAGTAGACGGGGACACCGAAGTCGACGACGATGGAGGCGACCGTTCCGATCAGCGCGTGCGGGTGGGCATCGCTGCGGTAGCGGCCATCGACCAGATCGCGAAAGTTGCACTCGACAACCACGCAGGCGGCTTCATAGGCGGAGAGCTTTTCCAGCTCGCGGTGGAACCGCTTGCGCCCCCGGATGACGGTGGAGACGAAATCCGTCAGGGATTTACGCTCCACCGCCACCCGGTCCTCGAGGCCGACCAGCGAGTAATCACCGGCTGGCAGCGCCTTGCGAACCGCCGCAACCTTGTCGGCGTCGAAGCTGTAGGGCTCCTGTTCGCGGGTGTCGACGACAACGGTGATCCGGTCCATCATCAGAACGGGATCATGTCGTCCATCGCCGCGCCGGGAGCCCCGGCATCGTCGGCAATGACAATGCGACGGTTGAAGTAGATGTTCTCGTTTTCACCGCGAGTGCGCTTGGTCACCTCCAGCTTGATGTTGAGAAGCTGCTCGAGGCTGCCCGGCAGGTCGGAGAGCTTCTGGAGCTGCAGCCCGCAGGTGTAAAGATCCTGCTTGAGCCACTTGATGTTCTCGCTGCTGGCCATGACGTTGTTGCGCCAGAGCAGACGTCCCTTGTGGGTCGGCGCGAGAATGCGCAGGGTCCACTTGAGCATGGGATTGCCCGAGGTCTGGGCGCGGGTCAGTTCGACCCGGTCGACGTTGACCTGGTACTTGCCGTCGGGGACGGCCTCGAACTCACGTTCCTCGACTTCGGCGGTTTCGAAGGCATCGTCGAACTGCGCCAGATCGAGGTTACTGTTGGACTGATTTGCGTAGTTTTCCATGGTCGGATCTCCTTACTATTGAGGTTTCGCCGCCGCACTCGCGGTCGGCTCCGGCTTCAGCCGGGCGGCACTCGCCGCAGCTCCGGCTGCCGTGCTGTTGAACGCTTTCATGAAGCTCACAAAATCGAGAGGGATGACTTCGGGGAGTCGGCCGGTGCGGTCACCGGCGTCGTAGTTGGGACTGGGCTTGGTGCGCATCACGCGCTGCCAGACTGGCTTGCCGTCCTCGCCGGTTTTCATGTCCAGGTCGCAGAACAGGATCAGGTCCACCAGACCGGTGACCAGCTTCCGCGCCTTCTCCGGCAGCGTCGGCACGATGCGGGTGTGTTTGCCGGTCCGGGTCTCGATGTCCCGTTCCTGGGAGTGAGAGATCAGGATCAACCCGTAGGGCAGGAAGGCGAGTTTGTTGATGACGCGCTGGAACTCGTTGTTGATCAGCGCGTAGCCCTTGCCGTAGCCCAGGTCTGATTCGTGCTCGATTTTGAACTTCTTGCAGACGTAGTCCGAGCACATCTTGTAGGCGTTATCGACAGTATCGAGGACTATGGTTTTGAACTCGTGCTTGCCCTCGGCAATCTCCGCGCAGGCCTGCAAAAGGTCGTCCCAGCAGGTAATCGGGATCTGGAACACCTCCAGGGCGTTCAGCCCCGGCTCGGTCGCCAGGAACAGTGCGTCATCGGCCTTGGAGCACCAGGTGCTCTTGCCGATCTTGCTTGGGCCGTACACCAGGGCGGTGAGGTCAGAGAGCGTGTGTTTGGGTTTGCTTTTGGTCTTGGGAAGCATGGCTTCGTCTCCTTATGGTTGGGATTTCAAAACACCGGAGCGGCGTCTTCACCGGCTCCGTCCCGCAGCTCTTCGTGCGGGGCGATCCGTTGGAAATGGTTTTCGATGACGTTGGGGTTGCCGCCCGAGCGGCAGAGCTGGAAGTAGGCGCAGGGCCTTCCGTACTGAAAACAGAAACCGGTATTGCGGTAGAAGACATTGCGCCGACGGGCGTCGAGCATGGCCTTGGAGAGTTCCCACAGTTCGGACTGCAGCTCCTCGAACTGGTCGCGGGAGATGTAGAGCACCTCGCGGTGGAACATGCCTACCTCGAGGTACTTTTCCTGGAGCCGTCGCTGGAAGGTGTCGTCATCCTCGGGCAGCTTGCGCTTGGCGCTGCTCTTGCCGGTTTTCGACTTGGCGATCAGCTCGTCTCGGCGGGCTTCGTATTCAGCTTCGGTTTCACCTTTCCCCTGACGCAGCCGGGCTTTGACGAGGACGTTATAGATGATGCCGCTGACCGTGATGCCGAGGGTCTGCTCCAGGTACCAGGCGTAAAGGATGATCTGGAAATCGGTCCACAACCGCTCCAGATAACTGGCGTCGATCTGCGCGGCGGTTTTGTGTTCCAGCAGGAAATACTGGCCTTCCTGACGGACGATGCCGTCCACCTTCCCGGCGAGCAGGAAGCTGCGCGAAGTCGCGCCGGTCGCCGGATTGACGATGGGGCCTTCGAAGGTTTTCTCGAGCGCGACGACCTCGAACTCTTCCACCGGGTAGTGTTCCGCATAGACGCTCATCATGGCTCTGGCGAGATGCCAGTCGGCCTGCTGATGATCATCCTGCGCCCGGTTCGGATAAGTCCGGTCGATGTGGTCGAGCACCTTGGCCAGATCACGCTCGCCGTGCCAGCACTCCAGGCAGTCGTGAATGACCGAGCCGAAGGCCAGGTTGGGGTCGCGCTCGAGTGGCACCAGTTCGTCGACGTAGCGCCACTTGCAGGCCATGCGGCAGTTGCGGAACAGCCGCCACATGGAATAGGTGGTTGTCATCAGCTCGCTCATACCGTCACCCCCGCTGCGGCAGCGGCGGGCGCGGCGCGATGCTTGGAGGCACAGGTGCAGCCCGACGGCTGGGTTCGTTCGATCATTACCGAACGTTCGCCGTATTCCTTGGTGGCGAAGCCGGTGAAAATGCGAGCCAGGTCACTGCCGACATCGGAGGATGCGTCGATCACGCAGGTGCGGCGGTCCTTGTCCAGATTGAACCGGCTCTCCATCCGCACGCGGGAACGGCCATGCAGACTTTCGACGGCCAGCATCGCCAGCATGAATGTGTCTTCCAGTTCCTGGGCCGGGACCGACTCGTCAAAACGGTACTTGTAGGTGTCGTGAGTCATGGTTGAACTCCTCTTGATTCAGGTTTTGATTTCCGAGGCCCCGGATGGCCGCACCATGCGGCACGGTGCTTACTTACCGGAGCCGGAGCCGATGCGTCGGAGATCACAGGTAGTCCTCCATTCCCGCCTCGCTGAACGCGTCCCGCAGCTTGCTCAGCCGGTCATAAAGGGTCGTTCTGGGGATGCCCATCTCCCGGGCGATTTCGGCCATGGTGCTGTCGTGCAGACGCACGCACAGATCCCGGAGCTCTTCCGGCAGCGAGGCGATGGCCCGGTCGAGATCCATGCGGATCTCATGGGCACGGCGCTCCCTCGTCTCACAGGTGACGCCTCGAAGGGAGCCTTCGCTATCCAGGAATTCGATCCGCTCAGTGGTGTCGCCTTCGCCGTTGTCGAGAGGTTCGTTGAGTGAGGTTTGGCAGAGCCGCCAGTCCCGGCATTGGGCGAACCTGGCTTCAAGAATGGTCGAGATGTGACGCTCGACGATCCGCGCCATGAAGGTGGTCTTCTTGGCCTTGGATGGGTTGAAATGCCGCATCCGTTGCAGCAGATCGATCATCAGTTCCTGTTCGAGGTCGGGTCTGTCGTCCTCAGTGAATCCGGCCTTGCCTACCAGTTGACGTGCTTTGTGCCGAATGAGGTCGGCGGCATACTTGTCGATGCCGTCGTAAGAATTGTGTGAAACCATCGGAGCCTCCTCGGAGCGAGGAGGAGGTCCGCGTGGGTGTCGGCACGGGCCAGATCACAGGACAAAGCTGTCGCGTGGGCGAAGGGGTCGTAGGTACGCCGCCAATTGCCGTATTCGGCTCGGCGACACCCACAACAGCCTCCGCCATGCGTCCAGCTTGTTGTCCAGTGTCTAAGGGTTTAGGTCGTTACGTGTTCAGGCTGCCCGTTCCTCGATGCGCATCAGGAAAGGCAGGCCATGCTTGATCTCGATCAGGCAGACTTTTCCGCTGCCCATCTGTGAGAGCTGCTCCAGCAGCGCCACGACCTCTTGCTTGAGGGCGAAGTCATCCTGGTCGCGCTCAGGCCGGGGACCGTTCTGTCCGCCCAGCTTGATTTCGCGCTCGATGACCGTTTCAGGGGTGAGTTCCGGCTCACCGTCGCGGACCGGAATGTTGGTGATGCGGCCGAAGTTGATGTCTTGCATCAATTCGATGAGTCGCCGCTTTGGTGGGGTGAGAATTGCTTTGTTGACTTGTGCCATTGCCAGTCTCCTTGTTCGGAAGTTCTGGCACGCCCGGTGGCCAACACTCTGTTGACCAATAAAAAACGCCGGATCGCGCCTTCATTGGGGAAGGCGCTACATCCGGCGTCGCAAGAGCTACATTTGGCGTAGCGGAAATTTTTTTTAGTTTTTTCTTCCTGGGTGGTCCCGGGTCATTCGTTGACTATGGGGCGGACCTCCCAAACGATCTCCTCTTCGGTCCGGTAGACCGGTTCGTTACCGCACTTGATGGATTCCTTCAGGTGGGCAGCCAGCGGCTTGTCGTACTTCTCCAGATACTTGATGGCCCGATTCACTGCACTCCGGAAGGCGTCACGGATGTTCTTGCGTTTGTCGTTGGATTTTCGGAGTTTGCCACCCAGGCCAACAGCCTCGTTGATCGCTGTGGTCACCTTTGCCATTTCTTCTTCAAGCCGCTGAATCTCGGCATCGTTGTTTTCTGCCCGAGCTTCTTCAATCTCTCGAAGAAGCTCGTGAGCAGCCTCCCGGTATTGCTCAACGGCCTTGCGGTCGGCGACGAAACCGGTATCACCCAAAGGAACCCCCTGGGTGAACTGGAAACCATCCTCGGTCTCGTTGGAGTCCAGAAATGCGTTGCAGCTATTGATGGCGAACCCACAGACAATCTCATAGACCGAGTTTTCCTTGTTGGGTCGCCCCAACAGGAAGTTGATGTACTCGGCCCCTTTGTCGACACCAGTGACGAGCACTTCGGCGTTGCCATTAAAGCGGGCAGCCCACACGCCGCCGCGCTTCCTGAAGTAGTTGTCCGGCTGCCTGACCTCGACCGGAACGGCGGGAACTGAGATCACCGACCCGGATTCGTACACCGTTCTGAGCAGACAGTCCCCCGGCAATGTTCGTTGGCGAATGGCCGTGATGTTTCGGGCGACCATGGTGTCCATCGCTTCGCAGACCTCCTTGGCATGGCGCTTATAGAGGTCATACACCTTTTGCGCCACTCTTCCGGAGTTCCCATTCAGGTAGCGGAAGACCCGGCTTACCTCGCTGAAGCGAGAGATAAACTGGGTGATGTCGTCCTGTTCGCGCACCTGGTTGGCACGCTCCAGGTAGGCGGCCGTCATGATCTTGTCTTCATCCTTGCTTCTGCTTTGGGTGAAGATATCGGCCTTATAGGCTTCCACAGGATCATGCTGATCGGCTTTTGCCGCAATCATGGCAAAACGCCTGTCGATGCACTGCGAGCACGTTCCGCAATGCGTATGCTGATTGGTCATCTCCCAGGTATGGGTGCAGGTGGTCGATGTCGCGATCATGTCTTGGCATCCGGCCTTGGTGATCACCTCGATGACACCGGCCTTGGTTTTCCAGATGTAGGGATTCTCAATCGTGAACGGCTCGCCAGCCACCAGGCTGATGATTTCCTGAAAGCCTCGGATCACCCTGGGATGGGTGGTGCGTGTTGCCCGCCCTCCGACCACTTGGGCGCAGACCGGCAGATTCAAACTGATGACGCCGTTTTCGTAAAAACGGACGCTTTTCAGATTGAGCATTTTTGCGATGGTCGCCCCGATAGACACATAGAGGAAGGATCGGCTGCGCTGGGTGTACTCGTAGTTCAACCCTTTGTTCTTGTTGACCCGGACGCCGATGTGTAGCGGGGCGTTTTCCCCGGCTTTGTCGGCAATCATCTTTTCCAGTCGCCGGTGGCGCGTGTTGAGCTTCGGTGTCGACTTGTGGGTAACCAGGACGACCTTGTGTTTTTCATTCAGAACTTCATCGATGGCTCCCGCCAGCGAGTCCAGCCCACCTGAAAACATCACTACCTGTTCCGGATAGCCGAAGAGCCGTCCGTCATCATCAAATTTCAGATATCCCTGGAATGCCTGAGCCTCTTTCAGCTTGACGAACTCGAAGTGATAGTTGTCGTCAGACAAGAAACCAAGCGTGGAGCGCAGCACCTGGTGGATATCGTCTCCGTTCCAAAAGTCTGGTTTCCGCACCGGGATGATGAAGTGCAGATCCCTGCGCCAGCCATGGCCAAAAGAATCGACGTCGTCGGCCCCTCGTGGGATTGCCTGATCGGCACTGTAAACGTAGGTGGCGATTTCAAGCAGGTCCTGGAAGGCGTCCGGCACGTCCTTGCACATCTTTTTATGGATGTCCTCGATCCGGAGGGTAATCTTGTCTGGCCCGTCATTGCCCCAAAGGCGCAGACGCAGATCACGGTCAGGATTTTCCTCAATCCCATCGGTCGGTGCGTTCCCACAGATGACATATCGTTTATCTTGCATCGGCTCGCGCTCCTTCTTTTAGCTCGTCCTTCATCTTTTTCAGCGCGTAAGAGGCGAAGCCATTGGACGAATCCCTCGAGATGTCGCCACCTTCCTCATATCTGTGCTTCGAAAACCAATCTGCGGAAAACTGCTCGACGATCAGGGATGCCTCTTTGCAGTGCGTGTTCAAGGCCTTCTCGAATTGTCCCATTTCATTCATAGTGGCAAAGCGCTGACCTTCTCCCAGATGGGTGGCCAGCGTTTTTGACAGGAAGTAATTCATGCTCTCGTTGGTCAATTTGGCGAAGAAAGTCCGTGACAGCTCACCGAACTCCCGCTTTTTTCCGAGAGCTGCCAATGCGGCCCTGACATCATCTGGCCCGGGGGCAAACAGAGACGGCAGCTTTGGCGAGATGTGCTCCACCAGGGCTCCAACCAATGCCCGCTGAGACATTTCACCGAGGTCGGATCTGCCAACGTTGGACTCCAATTTGTTATCCAGGGCCTCGGAGACTGCGGCGGCAAGATCGGGAAGGGATGTATCCTGCGGCAGGTTGACGCCGAGGGATTGGAGGTGCTCGCCGAAGTTCTCTTTTTTCGCGGCAATGGCGAGCTGCGTCATCAACCAGACCGCCTCGGTGAACCCCTCATTGTTGAGCACGAAGGTGAAGGCCTTGTCGGCCGCTCGGATTGTGGCGTTTGCGATTTGGGACACGTCGGCACCGGCCGTGATTAGGCCGACCACCTCTTTCCATGCCCTCGATCTTGGAAGGCTCCCAAGTCTGACGTGCCCCATGTCGTTCTCCTTATTTTTCTCGGCCCGGCACCATTATTCGGGCCTCTTGATGACGACGATACTCCGGGCCTTACGAGCTTCTTTCTTCAGATAGCCTTTCCGTACCAGTTGAGCGATCTGCTCGTGGGCGCTCGCGTGGCTGATGTCGAGGGCTTCCGAAAGTTCCTTCACAGTTGGCGGCAACCCCTTTTCATCGATGATTTGGCAAATGACCCTCAGCGTCCTTGCTTGGGGGTCGGTTATTTCCGAGACCTTTTTCTTTCCCATGGCGATTGCTCCGTGTCGTAGCCACTGAGCGGATTAAGCCCAATTTATGACCACAAAATATACGACCTGATGAATATCAGGTCAATCAAAAAAACAGGACTTCTCGTCTGATTCCGTCATCTTGCACGTCCCCCCGGTAGGTAACGAACGCAAGTCCGGCTCAAGCCGGATGTAACCAGATAACCGACCAGAGGCGGAGCTGAGGCGGTTGTGGGTGCCATCGAACGCGCATCCCGACCGCCACCGTTTTCTGGCATCCACACCATTCAGTCCCCCGGTCCCACCGGAGGTGTTCGATGTTGGATGTACAGGAAATGAATGATGTGCCGGGTGCGGATGACCACGGCAATAACGGCAAACCCATCCGCCTGTCTGGTGAAGCGAGGCTGCAGTCAGCCGCCTCCATTCTGGCCACGGCGATCCTGCGCCGAAAGGCAAAAAAAGCATGCGTGGGCAATGAATTAGAGATTTTGAAAGATTCTTCCCCTGTGCTCGGAGAAGGACTTGATTCATTGCCAGAACAGAGCGTTCATTCATGACAACTCGTCCGGAAACAAAAATAAGGAGTTGAAAATGAATGAGTTACAGAACGCCGCCACGGGCGGCAAGAACCAGGATCGAACCCGAAACTCGGTCTTGCGGCAGATGGCGCTGCTGCAATCCATGTCCCTGGAGCAGCTCCGGGAAAAGTGGCTCGACCTCTACGGAGAGAAGCCGCCTCAGTACAAAAAGCAGTTCCTCATCAAGCGGCTGGCCTATCGCATCCAGGAGCTTTTCTACGGTGGGCTGTCAGAGCAGTCCAAAGTCCATCTCCAGCAGGCCGCCAAGGAGGACCCGGTGGCCACTGTTAATCGTCGCATCCCAGATGAGCGAAAATCGAACGAAACGATCCTGTCCGGAACCAGGCTGGTGAGGATCTGGAATGACCAGCGCTACGAGGTGACCGTCAAAACGGAGGGATATGAGTTCGACGGACGCACGTTCCGGTCGCTCAGTGCGGTGGCAAGAGAGATCACCGGCACGCGGTGGAATGGGAAGGTTTTTTTCGGGCTGAAAAAAGTTTACGGCAAAAAAGCCGAAGGGGGAGCCAATGCTCGATAACGCGAATGTCGTGCCGTGCAGAAACAAGATTCTGCGCTGCGCCATCTATACTCGCAAGAGCCATGAGGAAGGACTCGAGCAGGAATTCAACTCGCTGGATGCGCAACGGGAGTCGGCCGAGTCCTACATCGAAAGCCAGAGGATGCAGGGCTGGACAGCATTGCCGGACCGCTACGACGATGGCGGCTTTTCCGGCGGCACCATGGAGCGCCCGGCGCTGCGACGTCTGCTGGCGGATATCGACGCCGGGAAGATCGACTTGATCGTGGTCTATAAGATCGACAGGCTTTCGCGCTCGTTGCTCGATTTCATGAAAATGATTGAGGTGTTCAACGAAAAGGGCGTCAGCTTTGTCTCGGTCACCCAGCACTTCAGCACCACCGATCCGACCGGCCGGATGTTTCTTGGCATCCTGATCACTTTTGCCCAGTACGAGCGGGAGGTTATTGCCGAACGTATCCGGGACAAGGTGGCGGCAGCCAAGCGCCGGGGGAAATATTGCGGCGGCGTGCCCATCTTCGGTTACGATGTCGACCGAGAAAACAAGAAACTGCTGGTCAACCCAGATGAAGCCAAGACAGTGCAGTATATCTTCCGCCGGTTCATCCAGATCGGCTCAGCCAAGAAGTTGGGGCAGGAACTGAACGAGCAGGGATACCGCACCAAGACCTGGACCACCAAGAAAGGCAAGGTGCGCGAAGGCACCAAATGGAATACCGCCCATATTTACCGGCTGCTGAACAACCGGATCTATATCGGTGAGATCGCCCATAAGGACCGTAGTTACCCCGGTGAGCAAGATGGAATCATCGAACGAGCGACCTGGGACAAGGTACAGGCCAGCCTGGCAGACAACAAACCGGTCAAGATTTCCATGGCCAGAACCAAAATGGTCGCCCCGCTGAAAGGCGTTATCCGCTGCGGCCACTGCGGATGCTCGATGGGGCCGACCTACACCCGCAAGAACGGCCGCCACTACACCTATTACATCTGCGAGAAGGACAGCAAACGGACCGTGAGCCGTTGCCCGCTCAAACGGATTCCCGCCGGGGACATTGAGCAGGCTGTGGTCGAGCAGTTGAGTGCGGTGTTTCGGACACCGACGCTGGTGGCCAAAACCTACTTTGCGGCCCGTGACATTGAGCAGGCGGAGCGGGAACGGCTGTTTAAGCAGAAAGCCCAACTCGAGATGGAACTGTCGCAGGCTCGGGAGCATGCCATCGAGCTGATGAGGCCCGGTAACGATCAGCCGGGCAAGGCTGAGATGCTGACGACCGTCAACCGCCAGGCGGTCGAGCTCTCGAAACAACTGACGCACGTGAGCGAGCGATGTAGAGCCTACCGAGGGAACAGCATTACGGAACAGGATGTGTCGGAGGCCTTCCAGAATGTCGAGGGCTTCTGGGAGGACCTTTTTCCGATAGAGCGAAACCGGCTCATCCGCCTCCTGGTGGACAAGGTGGAGATCCGCGAGACCGGAATCGACATGGAGCTGCGCACCAACGGGCTGACGACGCTCATCGCCGAGCTGGCCGGTCTGGCATGCGAAGTCACTGAACGGAGGGCAAGCCGATGAAAATAAAGCCGACCATTACCGTGGCTGACAACGGCAACCTGCAGATCCACATCCCGATGCTGATCCGGCGCATGCGCGGCCGCAAGACGGTGATCGCTCCCCAGGCGCTGGATGGAGAAATCCCCGGGGCGCAGGAGCCGGTGCAGTCCGCTATCCTCCAGGCGATGGCAAGAGCCTTTTCTTGGGCCGACATCCTCGAATCCGGGCAGATCAAGTCCATCAGCGAGCTTGCCCGTACCCTCGACGTCGACGGCTCGTATGTGGCCCGCATCCTCAAACTGACGACTCTGGCCCCGGACATCGTCGAAGCCCTGATCAACGGCGAGGAACCCAACGGGCTCTCGCTGGCCAAGCTGACCCAGACCTTCCCCGAGGACTGGGCTGAGCAACGCCGCCAGTTCGGCTTCGCCACCGACTGACACCCGGACCGGAGACCACCCCAGAGAGCCGACCATCAGCGTCGGCTTTTCTTCTTTAGTGGGCAGGAAACCGGAGTTGACCACGCTTCTTTTCAGTGCCGAAGCAGCCGATTTAGAAAAATACGTCCGGTTGGGGCATCAAACGATGACCTAAGACAACCGCCAAAAACGGCAACAAGCCGCAAACCCATATCAATTAAGGATGTAGCTTGCCGGACGAGCTTCGGACTTGGTCCGGAGAAAACAGAGAATCAGGGGGCAAACAGAGAAAGAATGGCTGGAGGATGGGAAGAATCGATGGCTCGGAGGGGTGCTTTGGAAAGATGTGAAACGGGCGCAAACCCTTTAGAAACATGGGGAAAAAGAAAACCCGTCACCCCGGAGAATGACCCCAGAGAGACGGGTTTGCCTTTTCTAAATGGTGGAGGCGGCGGGAATCGAACCCGCGTCCGAAGGTGCGTCCACGTGCGCGTCTACGTGCGTAGCCTGTCATTTGAGGATTCGCCGCCCGGAAGCGCCTCAGGCAGGCTTTTCCGGGTCGCTAGGCGAAATCAATACTCGCCTTCCGGACGTTTCGCCAGCGTCCGGAGACGAGGCCCGCTGTCGTCGTCTTAGCCACCTAGCAGACGGTCAGTGGTAAGACGGGCAACACTAAGCTGCCATTGCCAATGGTTCGTTGGCAGTTGAAACGTGATCGGCTTTTTACGAGGCCAACCGATCAACCTCGGCACGCAACTCACGCTTCTCTCACCCCCGTCGAAACCTGGTCGCCCCCACGAAGGGAAACGCATGCTCGACGATGGGAACCGGAGCGTACAGTGGTTCACTATACCATAAAACAAGGGTTCGCGCGAATGAACGACGCGGAGGCCCACATTCACGTTCTAAGCGCACGCAAAACGATTTTTCGTTTTTGCAGGAAGATTTCATTGGGTTTTTGGTATCCGAGGCATTTTTTGGGGCCGGTTGTTCAGTTCATCGACTACCTCGTGGAGTTTTTCTAATGTAGGGGCAGACCCCTGTGTCTGCCCATCCGGATCGCCCCCGTGCATTCGCCCAGCCTCTGGCGTTCACCCTCCGGTTGTAGGGACAGACCCCTGTGCCTGCCCATCCGGATAGTCCCCGTGGCTGCGTTTAAGAAGGGCAGGCCCCTGTGTTTGCCCATCCGGATTATATGGACACAATCCCCACGCGTTGCCGTAACCTGGATGTACCGGGGAACTCCGACGCGGTAGCGTTCCGGTGTAGGGGCAGACCCCTGTGTCTGCCCATCCGGATCGCCCCCGCGGTTGCGTTTAAGAAGGGCAGACACAGGGGTCTGCCCCTACACGCTGCGGAGATCAGTCCCTGCACGGTCGGCACCCCGCGCGCTGCGGAGATCAGTTCCTGCGGTTGCCTTCCGGCTTATACGGTCTTGCTGGGTCTCTTTGTGGGTCATTCGCCATTGCCTGAAGGGATCGCTGGATTGTCGCGACGTGCAATCCGGTATACTGATGGCGCACGGCAGGAATCAGATCACCGAGCCGGTCAAAATCGGACTCAATATACGAGGGAGGACGTATTTATGCGCGACTATGCGATGGCGTTCTTGATGGTGTGCAGCGCGGCGGCAGCGTCTGGCGCGCCCATGCACTACGGCGAGCTGATCTTCCCGCTGGAGGATTGGCACAACCACGGTTCGTGCATTGTGGAGTGCCCGAACGGCGACCTGTTGGCTTGCTGGTTCCACGGCTCGGGCGAACGGAAGGCCGATGATGTGGTTATCCGGGGCGCACGGAAGCTCAAGGGCGCGACGGCCTGGTCTGTGCCGTTCCTGATGGCCGACACGCCGGGTTTTCCCGACACGAACTGCTGCATGATTATCGATCCTCACGAGCGGTTGTGGCTGCTGTGGCCCACGATTCTCGCGAATACCTGGGAAAGCGCGCTGATGAAGTATAAGCTCTCGACGAATTACATGCAGCAGACGGGCGCGCCGGAATGGGACATGATGTATGTGCTGCATCCCAAACCGGGCGATGATTTTCCGGAGGTGGTGGCGCGCAAGATGGATGAGTACCTGGCGGACGCCGAAATTCCCGAAGGGCTGGCCACTGAAGTGGAGGCGTGGAAGGCCCGTAATCTGCAGCAGGCCGAAGACAAGCTGACGCGCCGGCTGGGCTGGTTTACGCGGGCTCATCCCTACATCCTCGACGATGGCCGGATGCTCGTGGGGTTGTATTCGGACGGATTTTCGTTCTCGCTGGTAGCCCTTACGGACGACTGGGGGGAGACCTGGTCATTCAGTGAGCCCATCGTGGGCGGGGGCAATATTCAGCCCAGTTTTGCCCGGCGCCAGGACGGCACGCTGGTGACCTACATGCGCGATAACGGACCCCCTCCAAAGCGCGTGCTGGTGTCCGAGTCGAAGGATCGAGGCGAAACCTGGAGCACGGTGCAGGATCATCCGACGCTCAACAACCCGGGCTCGGGCCTGGAGATCATGACCCTGCGCAACGGCGACTGGGCCGTGATCCATAACGACCTTCCCGCAGGGCGCCACAGCCTGGCGGTGTCGCTGTCGGATGACGAGGGCGCGACGTGGAAATGGACCCGGCATCTGGAGCGGGTTGAAGAGGGGAAAGGCCGTTTCCACTATCCGTCTATCATCGAGGGCAGCGACGGGAATCTGCACTGCACCTACAGCTACTTCGAGGACGGCGAGGGCAAGCGCAGCCGCTCGATCAAATACGCGACGTTTAATACCGCCTGGCTCAAACAGGGTGACTCGGAATAAAAACTGCAGCGATGCCGGTGATTATTCATGCCGACTGAGTTCCAAGCGACAAATGCGGTGGATGCGTCCCACGAGACCCGTAAAGTGACGCTCTGGGGTCTGGCGATCAATTTGGTGCTTTCGGGGCTGAAATTTATTGTGGGACTGCTGGCCTCCAGCCAGGCCCTCGTGGCCGACGGCGTGCACAGCCTGTCCGACATGGCGACGGATGTCGCGGTGTTGATCGGGTTGCGTTACTGGTCCGCGCCGGCCGACGAGGATCATCCGCACGGGCACGGCCGGATCGAGATGCTCGTGAGCGCCCTGATCGGCCTGGTGCTGGCCGGCGTGGCGGCCGGGATCATCTACCGTGCGATCCTCACGCTGCATTCCGGCGCAGTTGTTCGGCCCAACTGGCCTGCATTTGCGGTCGCGGTGCTCTCGATCGTCACCAAGGAGACGCTCTACCGGGTTACCATCCGCGTGGGGGCGCGCATACGGTCTTCGGCCGTATTGGCGAATGCCTGGCATCATCGCTCCGATGCCTTCAGTTCGGTGCCGGTGGCCCTTGCGGTCCTGGCGTCGCACCTGCATCCAGAATGGATCTATCTCGACCCCGTAGCCGCGATCGTGGTATCGGTGCTGCTTCTGCATGCCGCGGGGAAAATTACCTGGCCGGCGCTCCGTCAGCTGGTTGATGTGGGGGCGAGCGAGGCCGAGGTGGCGATGATGCGCCAGATCATCGAGACCACCGAAGGCGTCAAGTCGGTACACGAGCTGCGGACCCGCCACATCGGATCCGGCCTGCAACTCGACGCGCATGTACTTGTAGCGCCCACCTTGACGGTCCGGGAAGGTCACGCCATTGCGACGGCCGTGAAACAACGCCTCCTGAACGAGAAGGAGGAGGTGGTCGATGTTCTCGTGCACATCGAGCCGTTTGAAGCGCCGTACTGGCGCGATGCCGGGATAGAACAATCGCTGGAAGACTGAACGTTGCGCGGACTGGCGTCTTCGTTTGAGCCCGGTGAATACAGCCATCGTGAGTTAGACCGGCTAATCCGGGCGGGATGGAGCCCACACCATGTCCACTCGGCACGAGGACGGGCTTGCGTTCAGTTCCGGGTGCCCGCGTAATAGTCCGCGAGGGCTTTCATGAGCACCTCGCCCGACTCGACGTTTTCCTCTTTGGTGTAGAGCGCCCCGCCTCCTTCGCAGAGGATGGAGGTGATGCCGAACTGGGCATGCGTGCCTTCGGTCCACTGATTCTGGTGGCCATCCCGCAGCGGCCATTCTTCCATGGGGCGTACCACGTCGTTTACATCATGCTGTTCGATGATATCGCGGAAGCGGGTCCAGGGCCCGAGCTTGTCTTCGCTCATTTCCGGTCCCGCGATGATCCGGGGATCGGTCTTCCCGCCCCAGGTGTGGATGCTCCAGGCGCTGATCGGGGGCGTTTCGGATGCCATGAGCATTTCGAGATCCCGCTGCACTATGTAGGCTTCGTGGGCCTGGCTGGCCTGGTCCGCGCCCGTGTGCAGGTACGTGCGGTTCATGTCATATCCCTGGGCATTGACGCGATACCATCCCTTGGAGGGCGCGTCGGGGCTCATCATGGGCACGAAATGGCAGACGCTGCGGCGGCGGAAGTCGGCCGCCTCGTCACTCAGCATCCAGTCGATCATGCCCGCCATGCGCCATTGCGAATTGTGTTCGCCCGGGTGCTGGTTCGCGAAGAAGTGGGCCCAGCGTTTTTCACGGGGCACATCACTGTCGGGATCGGTGATTTCGAGGCGGTAGAGGTCACGGCCTTCGAGCGACTTTCCGAGGACGTGCACCTCCACAAAGGGGCTCTTCTTCCAAGCCGCGACGAGTTCCACGAGTTTTTCATAGGACATCGGCACCTGGTGGCCGACGTAAACCACATCCTGCTCGAAATGCGGAAAGAGGAGGGTATCGCGCTGCTTGTCGACGCTCGGGCCGTGCAGCCAGTGCACGGGTTGCCAATGCTCGGCGTCATACGAATACGAAAAAGCATATTCATTGAAATAATAGGCCGGTCCGCCGTCAAACCGGACATCGAGCCGCAGCGAATTGCCCTTTGCATTGCGCTGGATGGTGAATTGCGGGCGGTTGTTCCAGTCCGGATGGCCGGGTGCGGCGCCCAGCGATACAACGAAATGGTTCTCCCCGACCTCTTCGATGGTGGCGCCCTGCGACCCCAGGGGTCCCTCGAATGTAAAATCGTCCACGGAGAGCGGGGCCGCGCCGGCCAGGCCAGCCTTCAGCGAGGTCAACACAAGGATCATCAAACATCCGATTCGCAACATGGTACCTCCGTAACCGTGCACGGGCACTACGGCGCGAGCGCGCCCGATGGGTTATCAACTAGCCCTATCTATACGGGTTTCATGGGGGGGAATCAAGGGGCACAGCTCCGGCGCTGCCGGTTTTCTGTGTCCTGTGCCGGCGGATTTGTTCACAGCACATGAAAACGGAGCAGAGTACATGAATTCTGGAATAGCGCCTGGGGAGCCAGCCCGTTGGCGAGCACGACTCCAGAGCGCAGCGTTGCACCCGTTGGACGCGAGCGCCCCGGCTGTGTTTGCAACCGGGGCGCTCCCATTCGCGATGTCTTCAGTTGCCCGCCCCGGCAAGGGCGCCCGCCAGCGCGGCTGCGGGGCCGTTCACCGGTTGTTTCCCCGGAAACCGCACGAACTCGACATGGCCGTCCATATAGAGCACATTGCAGCCGCCGGGCACATGATTGAAGTGCTTCGGGTTCGTGGAGAGTAAGTCCCACATCACGAACACTTCGCTTTGGGCGCGCGCCGTGCCCGCGGGATTGTTGATGTCGGTGACGAGGAAGCGCTCGATGCCCTCGCGAAGCCGGTAAATGACATTACCCCCGCTGGTTCCATATCCTGCCCCTATCCCGCCGGGAAGAGCGCCAAGGTCCATGTCGCTGTCCACATGGCTGGCCAGGCCTATAGGATCGTTCGCCCCCAAATGAGGCATGCAGCCGCCGATGAGCGCGGTCGCGAAAAATATAAATTGAGCCGGGCCCTTATCTTCGGGGTCAAGCTGTTCGTATGGTCTCAGAAGCGGGTTTATTAGGTCGGCCAGAGGCGCCAGGGGTACCAGGGGCACATCCCACGCGTCAAAGAGCCAGCCGTAATAGGTATAGCTCTCGTCGGCTACGCGCATGCATGAGCCGCCGTGCGTGTCATAATCACCGAAGCAGAAAACGGCGTCAGGGGCCATGCCCGTGTCGCCGTTCTCATCCACATAGAGCCGCTCCTCGAAATCCATTTTTGGGCTCGAGGGGCACAGCAGTACCCACGGATCCGTCAGGTATTCGGGATAAATCGACGGCACCAGCGGGCAGAAATCAAGGGCTTTTCCCTCCTCTCCGCTGAACTCGTTTTTGAAAAGCCCGATCTGCACCATGGGCCATTTTTCACCCGGGCTTTCATTGGCGTACATCTTGAGCACAAGTCCCATCTGTTTGAGATTGTTGGCGCAGCTTGCCCGTCGGGCTGCTTCGCGGGCCCGGGCAAGTGCAGGGAGCAGGATGGCCGCAAGAATTCCAATGATTGCGATTACGACCAGCAGCTCAATCAACGTGAATCCCTGTCTGTATCGCATCAGTACACCCTCCGTTTCCTATTGGGCCACACCCTCGATTTCTTTCCAATGATAGAAATCGTTTACCATGTTCAGTTTGATACATAGTGAGCATTTTGTCAATACCTCGCAGTTTTGTCCTGTAATAATTCTGTAACCTTTGTTAATACACATGGTTATATCCACAGAAAGGTAAGGGGGGATCGCCGATCAGCGCCCTTCCACTGACCTGAGAACAGCCAGTGGATCCCTCTGGAGTCGCGCGGTCTTGTAATTTTGTTTCCATGGGCGCAGCCGAAGGCGGCAGCTCGGATGGGACTTCCGGCTCGGGACGGCGCGCGCGGGCCGTGCCCGCGGCGGCTCGACGGGGGCTACTCCAGGGGGATGAACTGTCCGCTTACCTTTTCCCACAAGGCGTTGGCAAGCTCTTTTCTGTCCGTTCCTGCGATGGGCGCTTCTCCGAAGCTCATGAAGGCTTCGCCGCCTCGAAGCCGCAAAATGCCCAGGATGTGCTCTTTGAATGGGACATTGGGTCCCCAGTGCACGGCTTGAGAGGGGGGAGGGTCCCCGGAGCAGGTTCGGTAACCGAGGATGGCGTAATGCACGGGTATTTCGGCACGCACCGCGGCTTCGAGCAAGGCCGGCTTGAACGCCTGGACGGTCTTTCCGTCGCCGATCCGGCTTTCCGCAAAGACATGCACCGCGAATCCGTCGTGCAGGGCGTTGGCAATCTGCTCGTTGATGCCGCCGACCTCCGTGCGGCGCGTCCGGTTGACGAAGATGATGTCCATATGCCGGGTCATAAAGCCGATACCGGGCCACTGGGCCATGTCATGCCGGGCCACAAAGATGCCGCCGGTAGCCGCCGCGATCAGCACGCTGTCGATCGAACTCAGATGATTGCTGACGGTGAACCCGTGCGGCGGCGGCGGATGACCGGCGAGATGGACGCGGAATCCGGCCAGGCGCATCGACGTGCGGGCCCAGGCCCGCACGAAGGCGCTCCGCACGCGCAGCTCCGCCTCACGGGACTGCACGCGCGCCAAACGACGGCAAAGCAGGCAAAGCCCGAACATGGCGCTTGTCCACATCGAAAGCGCCGCCACGCGCCAGGCGACGCGAATGCTGCCCCACAGTCTGTCCATCTTTCACTCTGCCCCCAACCGGAATCTACGGCCAGCATCATGGCATACGGCTGTTCCGGCAGCAACCCGCGGCCACTGCCCATTCTTTTCTGCAGCTGGGGGTTCGCTCAGATCCGCGGGTGTCGCCGCGATGGGAATGATCCGGGCTGGTCGCCGCAGGCAGGTCGGCCTGGCCTTTCTTCAGGGCTGTTACGCGGCGACTGATTTCCGAAGCGCAGGGGCGTTGCCCGTGCAATCCGGAATGCAGCCGCAGGGACTGATTTACGCAGCGCGGGGGCGTTGCCCGTGCAATCCGGAATGCAGCCGCAGGGACTGATTTACGCAGCGCATAGGGGCAGACCCCTGTGTCTGCCCTTCTTAAAGGCAACCACGGGGACTATCCGGATGGGCAGGCCCCCGTGTCAGCCCGGAAAATCCACCCCCGGCCGCTTCGCGGCCACCCCCGCCCGCGGGGGACACAAGAACGCGAAACCGGCATACGGCCCAGCACACGCGGCGCTTGGTTTGGTTTCTAATCCATCCGCTTCTTTGGGGGACACAAGACCCGGAGCCGGTGGTGGCAGCGAGATATACATCTTTGCTCCGTCAGCGGGGGACATAAGAACCCGAACCGGCACACGCGGCGCTTGGTTTGGTTTCTAATCCATCCGCTTCTTTGGGGGACACAAGACCCGGAGCCGGTGGTGGCAGCGAGATATACATCTTTGCTCCGTCAGCGGGGGACATAAGAACCCGAGCCGGCACACGCGGCGCTTGGTTTAGTTTTTGATCCGTTCTTTTCTTCGCGGGACATAAGAACCCGAAGGCCAGAGACTTAGGTGCGGCGCACCTGTCCCCCGCGGGCGGGGATGAATCGGCGGTAGCCGATTTGGGGGTGGAGTTTTGCAGGTTGGATTTTGGGGTGCGGTTTGCAGCTCACAGCATCCCGTCGCAGTGCGTGGGCTATCCGGCTGGCCGGCCGCGCGGGGACTGCTTTGCGTAGCGCGTAGGGGCAGACCCCTGTGTCTGCCCTTCTTAAAGGCAACCACGGGGACTATCCGGATGGGCAGACACAGGGGTCTGCCCCTACACCGGAAGGCGGCCGCGTCGGGGTTGCCCGGTACATCCTGATTTCCGCAGCGTGTGGACGTTGCCCGTATAATTCGGAAGGCGGCCGCGTGGGGGTTGCCGCGGTACACCCTGATTTCCGCAGCGTGGGGCTATCCCGGCCATCCAGGTTACGGCAGCGCAGGGACTGATTTACGCAGCGCATAGGGGCAGACCCCTGTGTCTGCCCTTCTTTAACGCAACCACGGGGACTATCCGGATGGGCAGGCCCCCGTGTCAGCCCGGAAAATCCACCCCCGGCCGCTTCGCGGCCACCCCCGCCCGCGGGGGACACAAGAACGCGAAACCGGCATACGGCCCAGCACACGCGGCGCTTGGTTTGGTTTTTGATCCGTTCTTTTCTTCGCGGGACATAAGAACCCGAAGGCCAGAGACTTAGGTGCGGCGCACCTGTCCCCCGCGGGCGGGGGTGAATCGGCGGTAGCCGATTTGGGGGTGGAGTTTTGCAGGTTGGATTTTGGGGTGCGGTTTGCAGCTCACAGCATCCCGTCGCAGTGCGTGGGCTATCCGGCTGGCCGGCCGCGCGGGGACTGCTTGGGGTTACCCTGTTTTGACGGACACGTTGGGGTAGATAGAATGGAGCAAGGAGACCCGACATGGCCAAACGAACTTATGATGAAGAGTTCAAGCGAGATGCGGTGGAGTTGCTGCTGAGCGGCGCCAAGGGTTTGAAGCCCCTGGCTCGTGACCTTGGGGTATGCCCCGCAACGTTGCGGGGGTGGCGCGACCGCTTCCTGGGGAAAAAGGAGTCCTCCCAAGGCCCCCCGAGGGGGGCGCCGCCTCGGGAGCTTGCCGAAGAGCTCAGGCGGCTGCGCAAGGAGAACGAGATGCTCCGGCGTCAGCGGGAGATCCTAAAAAAAGCCTTGGGCATACTCTCCGAACAGTCGCCGGGAGGTATGCCTTGATTCACGCTTTGGCGACCACCTATTCCGTTGTAGAATTGTGCGCGGTGTTGGAAGTCTCTCGCAGCGGATACTACGCGTGGCGTAACGGCGGTAGAGGAAACCGCGCTAAAGCCAACGGCGAACTCGCCGAGCACATTCGCGAAATACACCAGAAGAGTCGTGGCGTCTATGGAGCTCCTCGGATAACGAGAGAGCTGCACGCCCGAGGGTATCGCTGCGGCCACAACCGAGTGGCCCGGATCATGCGTGCCTGCGGCCTGAAAGGAGCCAAGAAGGCAGGATTTCGTCCGCGCACGACGCAGAGCAACCATGACCAGCCGATCAGTCCGAATCGCTTGGGTGAAGGCCTTGTGATAAGCGGGCCCAATCAGGTCTGGGTCACAGACATCACCTACATTCCCACGCGCGAAGGCTGGGCTTACTTGTCTGCCTTCATGGATCTGGGAACTCGCGCCATCAAAGGCTGGGCTCTACGGGATTCGCTGAAGACCGCCTTGGTCAGCGACGCCTTTTTGCAGGCAGTCTCTCGCTATAGACCCGCAGACCATCTCATTGTTCATTCGGACCGTGGCTGCCAGTATGCAAGCCGTGAATTTCGTCAACACCTCGTCGCGCACAAAGCCCTTGGCAGCATGAGCCGCAAGGGCAACTGCTACGACAACGCCGCAATGGAATCCTTCTGGGCAACCCTCAAAGCCGAGATGCCAATCACCAGGCCGTTCGAAACCAAGGAGCAAGCGCGCCTGGCACTCTTCGACTACATCGAAACCTTCTATAACCGAAACCGCCTCCACAGCTCAATAGG
This sequence comes from Candidatus Hydrogenedentales bacterium, assembly GCA_050950105.1. Lineage (GTDB taxonomy): Bacteria > Hydrogenedentota > Hydrogenedentia > Hydrogenedentales > SLHB01 > UBA2224. The sequence goes on from JBMNGZ010000005.1 coordinate 222,554, forward strand.
ATACCGATCTCCCCTTGACGTCGAGGCACAATTAGACTCAAAAAATAACCCTACCCCACTGTCCGAAAAAACAGGGTAATTCCAGCTTTGCGTAGCGCGTAGGGGCAGACCCCTGTGTCTGCCCTTCTTAAACACAGCCACTGGGACGATCCGGATGGGCAGACACAGGGGTCTGCCCCTACACCGGAACGCGGCCGCGTGGGGGTTGCCGCGGTACATCCTGATTTCCACAGCGTGTGGACGTTGCCCGTATAATTCGGAAGGCGGCCGCGCGGGGGTTGCCGCGGTACACCCTGATTTCCGCAGCGTGGGGCTATCCCGGCCATCCAGGTTACGGCAGCGCAGGGACTGATTTACGCAGCGCGTAGGGGCAGACACAGGGGTCTGCCCCTACACCGGAACGCGTCTGCGTCGGGGTTGCCAAGGTATATCCAAGTTACGCAGTCGCAGGGGCGATCCGGATGGGCAGACACAGGGGTCTGCCCCTACACCGGAACGCGTCTGCGTCGAGGTTGCCGAGGTAGATCCTGGTTGCGCGTCTGCGACGGGGTTGCCAAGGTATATCCAAGTTACGCAGTCGCAGGGGCGATCCGGATGGGCAGACACAGGGGTCTGCCCCTACACCGGAACGCGTCTGCGTCGAGGTTGCCGAGGTAGATCCTGGTTGCGCGTCTGCGACGGGGTTGCCAAGGTATATCCAAGTTACGCAGCCATGGGGGCGATCCGGATGGGCAGACACAGGGGTCTGCCCCTACACCGGAACGCGTCTGCGTCGAGGTTGCCGAGGTAGATCCTGGTTGCGCGTCTGCGACGGGGTTGCCAAGGTATATCCAAGTTACGCAGTCGCAGGGGCGATCCGGATGGGCAGACACAGGGGTCTGCCCCTACACCGGAACGCGTCTGCGTCGAGGTTGCCGAGGTAGATCCTGGTTGCGCGTCTGCGACGGGGTTGCCAAGGTATATCCAAGTTACGCAGCCATGGGGGCGATCCGGATGGGCAGACACAGGGGTCTGCCCCTACACCGGAACGCGTCTGCGTCGGGGTTGCCGAGGTACGCCCAGGTTACGGCAGCGCGGGAGCGTTGCGCAGATAATCTGGATGGGCGGCTGCGTCGGGATTGCCGAGGTACGCCCAGGTTACGGCAGCGCGTGGGGGTTGCCAATATAATCCGGATGGACGGGTACGCGGGGCCTGCCCCTACAGTAGAAATACTACAGGATATAGTCGATGAACTGAACAACCGGCCCCAAAAATGCCTCGGATGCCGAACATCCAATGAAATCTTCCTGTAAAAACGAAAAATCGCATTGTGTGCACTTAGAACGTGCATGTGCCGGCTGCGCCGGAAATTGCAGGGTTCGCGCGGGCGTTGTATGATTATAGGGCATTTGCGAACGGAGTTGCCGCTGTTTGGTTCGGGTGCGGGGGCGTCTGTTGGAGTGGATGGCGCCGCCTGGCTCACGGGCAGTCCGGAATGGCGCGGAAAGGAAGTCTCATGCTGTTTGATTTTGACATGATTCAGGAAGTGTACGCAGGGCTCCCGGGACGGGTAAACGCGGCACGGGAGCTTCTCGGACGACCTCTCACGCTCAGCGAAAAAGTGCTCTATAGCCATCTTTTCGGCAATCTTCCGGCGGAGCCTTTCGTACGCGGCAGTTCCTACGTGGATTTTCACCCCGACCGGGTGGCGATGCAGGACGCGACCGCCCAGATGGCTCTGTTGCAGTTCATGCAGGCGGGGAAGATGCGGACCGCGGTGCCTGCTACGGTGCATTGCGACCACCTGATCCAGGCCGATCGGGCGCGGGCCCCGATCTCGCGGCCGCCCTCACCGCGAACAAAGAAGTCTTCGATTTTCTGGCGTCGGTCTCGAACAAATACGGCATTGGCTTCTGGAAACCCGGCGCGGGGATCATCCACCAGGTGGTACTGGAGAATTATGCCTTCCCCGGGGGCCTGATGATTGGGACCGATTCCCACACTCCCAACGCGGGCGGCCTCGGCATGGCGGCCATTGGCGTTGGTGGGGCGGACGCGGTCGATGTGATGGCCGGTATGGCCTGGGAACTGAAGTTTCCAAAGCTCATCGGCGTGAAGCTCACCGGGCGCCTGAATGGGTGGACCGCTCCCAAGGATGTCATCCTGAAAGTGGCGGGCATCCTGACGGTCAAAGGCGGCACGGGGGCCATTGTGGAATATTTCGGACCGGGTTCCGAGAGCATGTCGTGTACCGGCAAGGGTTCGATCTGCAACATGGGCGCAGAGATTGGCGCCACGACGTCCCTCTTTGCGTTTGATGACTCCATGGTCCGATACCTGCAGGCGACCGGACGCGACGTAGTCGCCGAAGCGGCTCTGGCCATCCGTGACTACCTGCGCCCGGATCCCGAGGTCTATGAGAATCCGGAGCAGTTTTTCGATCAGGTGCTTGAGATCGACTTGTCGACCCTGCAACCGCACTTGAACGGCCCGTTTACGCCGGATTTGGCCACGCCGGTCCCTGCGATGCGGGAGGCCGCAAAAAAGAACGGCTGGCCGGAAAAGGTCGAGGTCGGGCTGATTGGTTCATGCACCAATTCTTCGTACGAAGACATGAGCCGGGCCGCATCCATCGCGCGGCAGGCCCGGGCAAAGAAGCTGCGGGCCAAATCGGAGTTTACCATCACACCCGGCTCGGAAACCGTGCGCTACACCGTGCAACGGGACGGGTTGCTGGGTGAATTCGAGGCGATCGGAGGGGTGGTACTGGCCAACGCGTGCGGACCCTGCATCGGGCAGTGGGCGCGGCACCGGCCCGGGTCCCGAGGACGAGCCGAACACCATCGTGACCTCGTTCAACCGTAATTTTGCCAAACGCAACGACGGCAACCCGAAGACCCACGCGTTTGTGACGTCGCCCGACATGGTAACGGCCCTGGTGCTGGCCGGCGACCTCGGATTCAATCCCATGACCGATACCCTCATCAACGAAGACGGGGAGGCCGTTCGGCTCGAGCCGCCTTCAGGTGAGGAGCTGCCGCCGGACGGATTCGAGGTGGAGGATCCGGGCTACCAGGAGCCCGCGGCGGACGGCAGCGCGCTTGACGTGCTTATTCGGGCCGATTCGGACCGTCTGCATCGGCTCGAACCCTTTGCCCCCTGGGAGGGAACGGATCTGAGAGGGTTGCGGCTGCTGCTCAAGGCCCGAGGCAAATGCACGACGGACCACATCTCGATGGCCGGGCCCTGGCTGCGCTACCGCGGACACCTGGACAACATCTCCAACAATTGCTTCATTGGCGCGATCAACGCGTTTAATGGCGAGGCCAACCGGGTCAAAAACCAACTGACCGGCGCTTACGATGAAGTGCCCCGGGTCCAGCGCGCCTACAAGGCGGAGGGTATCGGCACCGTTGTTGTGGGCGACGAAAACTTCGGCGAGGGGTCGTCTCGTGAACACGCGGCCATGGAACCTCGGCACCTCGGTGTGCGGGCCATCCTGGTCCGATCATTCGCGCGCATCCACGAGACCAACCTGAAAAAGCAGGGCATGCTCGCCCTGACCTTCGCCAATCCCGCCGATTACGACGCGATTCAGGAAGACGACGTCATCGATATCGTGGGGCTTACGGAGTTTGCGCGCGGCATCCCCTTGACGGTGGTGCTTCATCATGCCGACGGGACGACGTACGAGTTTCCGGTCAACCACAGCTACAACGAGGCCCAGATCGCCTGGTTCAAGGCGGGTTCGGCGCTCAACCTGATCAAGGCGCAGACCGCCGGGTAAAAGGCCGGCATCGGGCGACGGGCAAAAATAAAACAGGGCCGGGGAGAAGCTCCCCGGCCCTGTTGCTGTGTCAAAACTCCGCCTGGTTTGTTATGCCGCCTTGCGCAGGCGCGAGACCGCAACGGCCGCGATTCCCAGACCCATCAAGGTGATGGACGCCGGCTCGGGAATGACGACGCCGGGGTCGTCAGGAAGCACCAGGCTGCCGCTTCCCTTAATGAGGTCGTTTCCGCACTGGTAGGTGTAGTGAACGTTGATTTCACCTGTCCACCACTCTTCGTCTTTCATGTCCTCGATCAGCCAGTTGAGATCGAATTCCACAATGTTGTGTACGCCCCGGCCATTCCAGAGACTCACCTCATCAAGACTGCGCACATCCGGGGTGTAGGTGACGGAATTCTGGACGTCCACACGCCCAGGCTTTACACCCTTATTCCCAAGTTTCCATGGGTCGGAATCCGTTATGTCAGTCACCGAAAGCAACTCGACCCCACGGCCAAGCTTGTACACCGTGGCCTTTTCGGGCGAGTTGTTGCCCACCGTATTGGCCACATTCACCCAGCTCACCGCATACTCATAGCCCATGTGACTCCCATGGTCACGCGATCCGAACAGGCCGTCGACGTCGATGAACAGGTCGCCGGGCATTATCCAGCGGTCGTCATACATAAGCCCGCCATAGAAATTGTACCCGCCCACCAGTTGGAGCACGTTGTCACGGGTAAGGAAGAACCCTTCAAGGTCCCATTCCTGACCTTGCACCGTCCCGGGTTCAGTTTCATTGTCTTCGCCATGACCGGAAACAGGCTTGGCGCCCAGCCCGTCCCACACGGTGATGTCTGTTCCCAGCGTAAACGCTGCCCATCCCGGCGCGCTGGCGAGGAGCGCCAACATAACTAATACTGCTGTTTTCTTCACTGCGTATACTCCCATTCGCTTGATGAACTGCCTCGTTTGCCTCACTTCACTGCCGTCTGTACCCGGGGTTTGTGTCATGTGCCGCACCCCCTCTTGGTGCAAGGCTGCAAGATTTGTGCCGATCGCGGTAAATCGGTGTAATATGGCGAATAGTATGGCGTTGTGATGTCTGCGCTGAGATTGTGATCAAGTGAATTTCGGGGTATTTTTGCTGAAATTGGTCATCCATGACAAACAATTTGCTGCGCGGTAAAGAATGGTCTGGCGTGCCACAGGCGTTATTTTTCCGGTCTGGCAGAGACGGGAGCCTGACGCAGGGCGCTCCGGTCCCGGTTGTCCTCTCTGCGTGAACATGGCCCAAGCCGGTGGAGACGAGCCAGCGGGGGGAGGGGTGGCAAATACAAAAAGGCCGGGGAGAGGCTCCCCGGCCAGGTTGATGCAACAGAATTCGGCTCGTTTGTCCGTTGCGGTTACGCCTTGCGCAGGCGCGAGACCGCGACGGCCGCGATCCCCAGCCCCATCAGCGTAATGGATGCCGGCTCGGGAATGACGACGCCGGGGTCATACGGCAGGATGCCTTGCCCCATGAGGTTGTCGTTGCCACACTCCATCGTAAAATGGGTGATGACAGTTCCTCCCCACTCGGGATCATATTGCCGCACTTCGTCCCACAGCCATGTCAGGTCGACCTGAACCGCGTTATGCCACCCGCCCTGCAAGTGTGAGAGCGTTTGGAAAGTGTCGTCGGTAAAGGTGGGAAAGTCGGTGTCCGGCAGATTCGTGAAGTATTGGAAGCTTCCGGAGTGGACTTCTTCGCCACCGGAGTCATAACGCCACGGGTTTGCATGGTCATTGGCGTTATAGTACACAAGCAGGGTCGCGTCCTCCGCGTCAAGCTTGTAGGCGGTGTACATTGGATTGCCATCCCCATCCAAGGCACCGTCGAAAGCCAGGACGTAGTCGTAGCCGTAAACATTCATGGTGGTCTGTGAATGAGAGGGCTGGCTTCCTTGCTGTCCGGTACCGGCGGCAGCTCCATAGACGGCATTGCCGTCAATATCGATGAACAAATCACCATACTCCCATGTCCATCCGCTACTGGTTACGCCGTTTTCAAAATCGTAGCCACCCACCATGGTCAGCAGGTTGTTGCTGTCGAGATAGAAGGCTTCCAAGTCCCAGGCTTGGCCATGTGTGCAATTCGGCTCGACTTCTTGATCCTCACCGCCGACTCCCACCCCGTTCCACCACCCGTTAGGCCCAGCGCCGTCCCCTTTAGGGCCAGAGTTGCTGGCGACGGTGTCGGGGATGGTTATGTTGTCTATTGCTTGGACTGGGACAAAACTCGCCCATCCTGGTGCGCTGACCAGTAGCGCCAGCACCACAAAAATCACTGTTTTCTTCACTGCTTAACCCTCCCACTGCGTTTATGAGTTGCTTCGTTTTTCTTTTCCAATTGCTGCTTTTACCCCTGATTCACGGGATTATCCGCAACTGCCCGCGTACTCAGAGCAGCAAATTTTGGGCCAAATTTGAGCAATTGGTGTAATGTTTTTGCTAGTACGGGGTTGTGCTGTTTGTGGCTATAGAGTGGTCAGGTGTATTTCCGAGAGTTACCGGTGAAATTGGTCATCCGTGACAAACAATTTACAGTCAAGCGCCGACTGCTTCGATCGGGCGTTCGCTCCGGCGACAGAGGCGATTGGACGGGGAGCAACAACGTTTCAGCTGGGAGGCGTTCCGTTCGTTTGAAACTGAAATCGGGACGTTTCATAACAGAGCATTTTTTGCTGCGCGCTGGGATGATTCTGTGTTGGCCGGTTCAGCGAAATCATCGATTACTTGTTGATGTGACATGACTTATGAGGCCGTGGCGCCATCAGGGGCTGAAATATGAAATTTGGCACGTATGATGCACTACTTCGGCCGTAAAACGATTTGCCAAGTGGAAAATTAACTACGGGATGGCGGCCGGCGAAGCGCGTCGACCATTTCCGTCATGTGTTGGAGGTGTTTGTACGATGGCGAAGATGATAGGAATTGACCTGGGAACGACAAACTCATGTGTGGCGGTGATGGAAGGCGGCGAGCCGGCGGTACTCACCAACCCGGAAGGGAACCGCACCACGCCGTCGGTGGTGGCGTTCACGAAAGACGATGAACGCCTGGTTGGCGCCGCAGCCAAACGGCAGGCCGTAACCAATCCGACGAACACGGTATTTTCGATCAAGCGGTTCATGGGGCGGCGTTACGACGAGGTGAGCGGAGAGTTGAAGCTCGTGCCCTACACCGTGACGAAAACCACGTCGGGAGACTGCCGGGTGGAGGCACAGGGCAAGAGCTACCGCCCGCCCGAGATCTCGGCCATGATTTTGCAGAAGTTGAAAGAAGCGGCCGAGCAATATCTGGGCGAGCGCGTGTCGAAGGCGGTCATTACGGTGCCCGCGTACTTTAACGATGCGCAGCGGCAGGCCGCCAAAGACGCGGGTAAGATCGCGGGCTTGGAGGTCGCGCGTATCATCAACGAGCCGACGGCGGCCGCGCTGGCCTACGGGCTGGACAAGAAGAAAAACGAGAAGGTCGCGGTCTATGACCTGGGCGGCGGCACCTTCGACATTTCGATTTTGGCCATTCAGGAAGACAGTTTCGAGGTTTTGAGCACCAACGGCGACACCCATCTGGGCGGCGATGATTTCGATCAGCGGGTGATCGACTGGCTCGCGGACGAGTTCCGGAAGGAGCAGGGCATTGACCTGCGCCAGGACCCCATGGCCCTACAGCGGCTCAAGGAGGCCGCCGAGAAAGCCAAATGCGAGCTTTCGACGGCCCTGCAGACGGACGTAAACCTGCCGTTCATCACGGCGGACGCGTCGGGGCCGAAACATCTGAGCATGAACCTGACGCGGGCGAAACTGGAACAGCTCTGCGGCGATCTGCTGGAGCGCTCCAAGGAACCCTGCCGGAAGGCCCTGGCCGACGCCGGCTTGTCCCCGAAAGACATCGATGAGGTGATCCTGGTTGGCGGGATGACCCGCATGCCGGCGGTCGGGACCGTCGTGCAGGAGATCTTCGGCAAAGAGCCCCACCGCGGGGTGAATCCCGATGAAGTGGTGGCCATTGGTGCGGCGATCCAGGCGGGCGTGCTGAGCGGCGACGTAAAAGACGTGCTGCTGCTCGACGTGACGCCGCTGTCGCTGGGCATTGAAACCCTGGGCGGCGTGTTCACGCGGTTGATCGAGCGTAATACCACGATCCCGGTTTCGAAGAAGCAGGTCTTTTCGACCGCGGAAGACAACCAGACGGCGGTGACCATTCATGTGCTGCAGGGCGAGCGCGAGATGGCCTCGGCCAACCGGACCCTCGGGCGTTTCAATCTCGAAAGCCTGCCTCCGGCGCCGCGCGGATTGCCCCAGATCGAGGTGGCGTTTGACATCGACGCCGATGGCATCCTGCACGTTTCCGCGCGCGACCTGGCCACGGGCAAGGAGCAGAAGATCCGCATCGAGGCCTCTTCCGGCCTGAACGAGGCGGAGATCAACCGCATGGTCAAGGACGCGGAGTCCCACGCGCAGGAGGATAAAGAACGCCGGCGCGCGATCGAGGTGCGAAACACGGGCGACCAGCTGCTCTACACCACCGAAAAGACGATCAAGGAAAATGCCGACACGATTGACCCCGAAGCCCGGGGCGCGGTGGAGTCGGCGCTGGACGAGCTGCGCGACGCACTGAAGCGGGAAGATACGGCCGCCATCGAGGCCGCCACGCAGAACGTGACGCAGGCGTCGCACAAAATGGCCGAGGCCATGTACAAGACAGCGGCGGAGCATCAGGCGGGCGCACAGGCAGAGGCAGGAGCCGCGGGTCCGCAGGGCGGGCCGCAGCCGGGCGCCGGAGACGGTTCCGTGGATGCCGATTTCACGGTGGTCGATGAGGACAACCCAGCGTAATACGCTGTTCACATAAGGATGCCGCGAGGAAGGCGGCCGATGCGGGCAGAAGACGTAACCGTTCGCGCCGCCTTCCCCGCACCCTGACACGATTCGAAGGAGGTGACGATATCTCATGCCGGGCACGGCTACACACAACTATTATGAACTCCTGGGCGTATCGCCCACGGCCACGCTGGACGAGATCCGCAAGGCCTATCTCAAGCTCGCCAAGAAATACCACCCGGACAAGACCGGCGGCGACAAGGCGGCGGAAGAGAAGCTCAAGGCCATTAACGAGGCCTACGACACGCTGAAAAACGCCGAGAAACGAAGGGAATACGACCTCCAGCGCGAGTCGCCGTTCGGCGGAGGCGGGCCCGGCTTCGATCCGCGCGGATTCGGCGGCGCAACGGGCGGGTTCACGGGCGATTTCAGCGGTATTTTCAGCGGTTTAGGCGATTTGTTCGGCGGGCGGGCGCAGCAAGCGCGCCACCAGGGGCCGGTCCCCGGCAACGACGTTGAGGGTCGCCTCACGATTACGCTGCGCGAGGCGGCGTCGGGCGTGAGCAAGTCCATCCGCATCCCTCACCGGGCGACCTGCACGGACTGCAGCGGTTCGGGGGCTCAGGCGGGCACCCAGCCGCAATCTTGCCCCGCCTGTGGCGGAACCGGCCGGGCAGCGCGGGGCAATGCCGCGTTTTTCATCTCCCAGACCTGTCCGCAGTGCCACGGCGCCGGCCAGGTCATCGCGTCTCCCTGCGGGTCCTGCGCCGGCTCGGGTGTACGCAAAGGCAGACGGACGGTGACGGTGACCATCCCGGCGGGGGTGGATACGGGCACGCGGCTCCGGCTGGCGGGGCAGGGCGACGCCGGGCTGCAGGGCGGCCCTCCCGGCGATCTCTATGTCGTCGTGACCGTCCGGCCCGATGCCGTGTTTGAACGCCAGGGTTCCGACATTCTGTGCGAGATCCCCGTGCGCTTTACCGAGGCTGCGCTGGGAGCCACGCTGCGCGTTCCGACGCTGACGGGCAAGGCTGACCTCAAGATCCCCGAAGGGACGCAATCCGGCCAGCTGTTCCGCCTTCGGGGGCTGGGACTGCCCTCCGTGCAGGGCCGCGGGAAAGGCGATCAGATTGTTCGCGTCTCGATCGAAGTGCCCAAACGGTTGAGCCGCGAACAGCGCGAGATCATGGAGAAATTCAAGGCGCTCGACGACCCCGCGATGTATCCGAAGCGACATGCATTTGAGCGCCGCATGAAAAGTTGAACGATTTGCGCCCCGCGCGGCCTGGCAGGACCCGGCCGTCGCTGTGGCGCGACGATGTCTCGAATTGCAACAGCTGCTCGTCGCATCGTGTGACAGTCGGCGCAATACCGGAGAGGATGGCCGGCCAGCGCGAAAACGGAGTCGGCGTAAGTGCTTTATCGACACTGGTTTTTGCGTAGGCATTCCTGGGCGCCCGCTTACGGGCGGTTTGGCATCGGATTTGCTTATTTACTAAGTGAAGAACCAACCGGAAAGCGGTTGCGATACACAAATTGAGGTGCAGGCGCGCTGACGCGCCTGAGAGAGAAGGAGGGTCAGGCAATGGCTCTTTGGACATGGGATCCCTTCCAGGAACTGGAGGCCTTGCGCCGCCAGGTGGAACGGGCATTCGAGGATTACCGCGGAGGCCGGCGGCCCTTTTCGCGCACGGCGTTTCTGCCGGGTTTGTCCGCTCGCAGCTACCCGCTGTTGAACATCAACGAAGACGCGGACACGGTGTACGTGGAGGCCCTGGCTCCCGGTCTGGCGCCCGAATCGCTCGATATTACGGTGCGCGACAATGTGCTGCGGATCGCCGGCGAGAAACCGACGGTGAACCCAGACGTCAAGGCCGAGGCGTTCCATCGCAACGAGCGCAGTGCGGGACGTTTCGTGCGAACCCTGAGCCTTCCGACCGCGGTGGATCCGGCGAAAGTGAAGGCGAGTTATGCAAATGGGTTATTGACGATTACGCTGCCCAAAACGGCAGAAGCCAAGCCCCGCCAGATCGAAGTCTCGGTCAGCTAGGCACAGGCGCCGTGAACGCGGTCAGCGTTCAGCAAGGAGGTGTGGAGCATGAAAGAGTCAACGGTACCGGAGAAGACCCAGGAACAGGCCGCAGTGCCTGACACACGGGAAGAAGCGCGGACCCTGGCGCCCCCGGTGGATATTTTCGAGAACCGGGATGGGCTGGTCGTGGTGGCCGACCTTCCCGGCGTGGGCAGGGATGATGCCGAGGTGCGGGTGGAGAACGGCATTCTCACACTCAAGGCCACGGCCAAGAGCGAGCTGCCGGGAGAGGCGCTCCGGCACGAGTACGAACTGCAGAATTTCTTCCGCCAGTTCCAGCTCAGCGAAGAAGTCGACCAGGATCGGATCAAGGCCGAAATGAAGCACGGCGTGCTGATCATCAACCTGCCGAAGCGCGAGGAGACCAAGCCCAGACAGATTACCGTACAGGTTTCGTGAGGACGGGCACGCCGGGCGGCCAGAATTCGCCGCCCGGCCCGAGCCCGTGTTTGACGGAGGTGACGCGCCATGACAAGACGGCTACCGACACACTGGCGCCGCTCAGTCGGTGAACTCCGCGATCGCGTGCTACAGACCTTCGATCGATGGTTGCCGGAAGACCGGCGGCGCGAGCCGCGCATCGATATGCGCGATTGGGCGCTCCAGCTCAGGACCCGTGGGGGCCCGACCCTCGATCTGGAGGAGACCGACGACGAGATCGTGGTGAGGGCGGAATTGCCGGGCCTCGACAAGGACGATTTCAAGGTGGAGGTTGAGCGACAGCGCCTGGTTCTTCGCGGCGAACGGAAATCCACGCGCGAGGAACAGGGGCGCCAGTATCACTGCCGCGAATGCAGCTACGGCTCGTTCTGCCGGGCCATACCGCTCCCCTGCGAGATCGATCCCGCCCTGAGCACAGCGAAGTACCGGAAGGGCATACTTACGGTGACGCTGCCCAAGACGCCGACGGCCAAGGCCCGCTCTGTCCGCGTAAAAATCGACTGAGCTGGCACGAACCCGGACAGACCGCTCAGCCGCCGACCGAATATCAGGTCAAGCGCTCAGTCGGCGACTTTTTCCTGCAGCGCGCGATACCCGTAATGCATGGTCAGCTGGTCGAGCAGAATGATGGCCAGGAATGCCTCGGCCACGGGCCATACGCGCGCGACGATGGTGGGATCGCGGCGCGTCACGGCAGACAGCGTGGCGTCTTCCATGGAGACCTTGTCGATGGTCGCCTGGTCCTTCGCGATGGTCGGCGTGGGCTTGACGGTCAGCCGCACCACGATGTCCTGTCCCGTGCTCAGGCCCCCGGTGATGCCCCCGGCGTTATTGCTGTCGAAAACGGCTGTTCCGTTGCGTATACGCATCGGGTCGTTGCATTCCGAGCCGCGCAGGTCTTTTACCCGCGCTCCCGCGCCGATTTCGACCGCTTTGATGGTGCCGATACTCATCATGCGGCCCAGTTCGCCGTCAAGTTTGGAAAAGACGGGTTCACCCACGCCCACGGGCACGCCCGTCGCCACCACTTCACAGACCCCGCCGCTGGAATCGCCTTCATCCCGGATTTCGACGATGCGTTTGTACATGGCCCGCGCGGCCTCGACATCTGGGCAGTTCAGCAGGGGATGGACGCCCGCCTCCCGGCAGACCGCCTCCATATCGACAGGTTCAGCGCGGTTGCGGATCTCGATGAGGTTGGCCTCAAGTTCTGCGAGCACCGCCATCTTTTCGAGAAAGCGCATGTCGTCGTGAAAGCGTTTAGCGCCGAAGAGCCAGTCGTAGATGACATCATGCCGGCGGCGCACGGTCCGAAATGCCTCGACCCTGGCGCGGGCCTCCTCGCGGGGCAACTCTGCGGCCCGCACGCCCGCGGCCTCCTTCACGTAGCCGAACACGTCGATGCCGTGGTCTTTGAGCACACGTTTCGCCACCGCGCCCGCGGCGACGAGCGTCGAGGTGTAACGGCCGCTGAAGAACCCGGCGCCGATGGAGTCGTCGTTCTCGCCGTATTTCCGGTATGAGGCGTACGAGGCGTGGCCGGGCCGCGGCGTGCGGTTGGTGACCTGGTACTGTTCGATGTGCTCGAAATGGCGGTCGAGATTGGGGATCAGCACGACCAGGGGCGTGCCGTTGGTCTTGCCCTGGTTGTGGAATCCCGGCATGGTGTCCGCCGCATTCAGGCCGCTGTAGATCACCGGCACATCGGGTTCCCGCCGGGGCGATGTCAATTCGCCCTGGCCGGGTTTGCGCAGCAGCAGGTCGCGGTAGATCAGCTCTTCGGTGATGCGGAGGCCTGTGGGCACGCCCTGCAGATGCACCGTCAGGCCTTCCTGGTACGAGCCGCCCGCCACCGTGGTTTTGAACAGGTTGCCGTAGGTGCAGCCGAGCATGAGTTCTCTCTCCTCATGTTCTTATGTTTCAGGCCATTGTTTCGCGCTCCGGCAGACAGGCGGCGACCCTGCTATTCCGCAAGGCGCAGCGCCCCGCCCAGGCGCGTCAGTTCTTCTGCAAATCCGGGATACGTGACGGCCGCTGCTTCATAGCCCCGGATCCGCACCGGTTCCGCGATGCGGGTCGCGCCTACGGCCAGCGCCATCACCACGCGGTGATCGTCCTGCCCGTCGACGTCGCCGCCGCGCAATCGACTCTCATGAATCACCAGGCCGTCATCGAGTTCCTCTATCTGCGCGCCGAGCTTCGCTAGCTCCCGGCGCATCACGGCGATGCGATCGGTCTCTTTGAGGCGTGCCTGCGGGACATTCACCAGGCGCGTCGTGCCTTCCGCGAAACAGCCCAGCACCGCCATCATGGGCAGCGCGTCCGGCGTGGCGTTCAGGTCCAGTTCGACCCCTTTCAACGCCTTCGCGCGTACCCGCAGCCCATCGACCTCTTCCGTAACCTCCGCTCCCATTGCGCGGAGATAGTCGAGCACGGCTTTGTCGCCCTGCACGTCGGCGAGATCGAGCCCCCGCGCCACTATGTCGTTCCCTTCAAGCGCTCCCGCGGCCAGAAAGAAGGTTGCCGAAGAGAAATCGCCGGGAATGAGGCGGTCGAAGGCCGTATATTGCTGTCCGCCGGGTATGTGGAACCAGCGGAGCCCGTCGTGTTCGAGGACGATACCCGTGCGTTCGAGCCAATCGAGGGTCATTGCCACGTACGGGGCCTCATTCAGCAGGGTGACCTCAATTTCCGTGCTGCCGTCGGCCAGTGGCGCCGCGAGGAGGAGGCTGGACAGGTACTGGCTGGTCACGGCCTCGATGGCAATCTGTCCCCCGCGTAAACGGCCTTCGACGATAAAGGGCGCGCAGCCGTTGCCGCGTGTCGAGCGCACGCCCGCCCCGAGCTGAGTCAGGGCATCAGCCAGCGGGCCACCCGGCCGCTGCCGGATCTGCGGGTCGCCTGTGAGCACGGCCATGCCCGAGCGCAACAAGGCCGCCGAGCCCATGGCGATGCGCAGGCTCGTGCCGGAATTGCCGGTATCGATGACGTTTTCAGGCGCGCAGAGTTCTCCGTGGAGCCCCTGTACGCGCCACCACTCTGGTGTGAGTTCCAGCTCCGCGCCAAAAGCGCGGTAGACCCCCAGACAGGCCTCTGCGTCGCCGGATTCGAGCGGGCGCCGGATCAGGCTTTCGCCTTCGGCCAATGCGGCCACGGCAACCGCGCGGATGGTATGCGACTTCGAACCGGGGATCGTCACCGCGCCCCGCAGCGTGCTTTTCTCAGCGATCAGATACATGGGAAGATCCACCCCTCCGCCATCGCAACCGCCGCCTCCTCCGACGCTTGTACGCCGCGATAATAACGCGTCTGCGAATGACCGTCAACGCGTTTACAGCGTTAAATCGAGGTTCAGTGTGAAGCCGACGTTCCACGCGCGTTCCATGCCATGCAACGCGACGATATGGACTTCGTAGGGCTCGAACTGGAGTTCGAGTACGCGCCGGTCAGGCAGGGGCCACTCCTCCCGGGTGGGGACATCGGTCGCTTTGCGTATTTTTCTGGACAAGTTGAACGTCGCCACGTGTTTTTCGGGTTCGTTGTTGACCGCGATAAGGTAGACGATCCGTTCGTACTTTTTGGCGGTCCAGTTGAGCCAGGGCACCTCGCTGGTTTCGATCGCGGGGACCTCTTCAACGGACAGCAGCACCGGCGCCAGGGGGGCAATACCCGAGGCCACCTGCTTGACCCGGGCCCATTGCTCCTCAAAGGGAGTGGTGGGATCCTTGCGAAGGTCGAACCAGCTGTAGAAGACGAGGCCGTTCGCCCCTTCAGCGATGCACTGCCACGCCATGGAACGCATCTCCTCGAACGTCGGAGCGCGGTGTTGGGCTTTTTCATCGGCTGTTTTCTTGTAATTGGCCCAGTTGAAGACCTGCGGCACCATCCACACGGGGCGCGCGCCATGGACGCCGTCCACCGTTTTTCGGGTCCATTGCCCCGCCAGTGCCACCGGCCGGGTGGGAATGGGGTAGGGGTCCGTCCCGATGACATGGAAGCTGGGCAGGTATCTTCTCAGCTCATCCACCTGGTACAGCACCACCCAGGTGGGATGGTCGGGATCGAGCTGTTCGAGCAGCACTTTCCGCTCTGTAAGGCGGTCAAGCATGCTCGACGGCATCTCGTCGTTGATGTACCACGCGAGCAGGGCGGGATGGTCCCGGAAGGCCTCCACTTTTCCCTGGATAAACGCGGTCTCGTCTTCACGGCTCGTGATAGCTTTCGGACAATAGGAGCTGCCGTGGTAGATGTCCTTGACCGAGTAGATCACCTTGAGGCCTTTGGCCTGTGCCATGTCCATTTGCTCCTGCGTGGGCATGCCGTAGGGCATCAGGCAGTTGAACGCGCTGTCCGCGTACACATCGAGTTGTTCCTGGTCAATTCCAGACCAGTACATGCCCAGTGGAAAGAACGGGCGACCGTCGACCAGTACGCGCTTGTGTTCGTCAATATCCACCGCCCGGGTCACGCGTTCGTCATTCCGCGTAACGTGGAGGGTCTCGGTGGCGAGAGTTTCGCCGCTGCTCTTCTCGAGCAGCACGACCTCGACGCGATTGACCCCCGGTTTGAATTTGCGCGCACGGAGAGGAATATCGAAGGTGGTCGCAGTCAAGGGCGGCATCTGCCCGCTCAGCAGCGGCGAGTCCCCGTTTTCGGGGTAGACCGCATAGTGCACGGCCACATCTTCGGGTTCCAACTCATAATCCTGGAGATTCAGCTCTACAAAGACGAGCACATCGCGGGGGCCGCCCCGGGTAATTTCGTCGCGGTAATTGGGTGATTTCAAGACCGCGGAAAGGGGCGCCTCCCGAAAGCGCCGGACGGAGATGTCATCCCACCAGGCGGTGCCGGTCATGCCTTTCCGCACATAACATGCCAGTGAACACGAGCCGGCCTTGTCCTCGGGAATTCGCGGGGTGAGTCCTTGCACCCGGGTCCAGTCGCGCGTGCCGGTCACACCGGAGGGGTATGCGCCTCCAAGGTATTTTCCCTCCGCATCTTTATATTCGATGCACAGCGTGGCGCCGCTTTCGTTGCCTTCGATGTTTTCGGTTTTGACCCAGGCGGAGAGTTCGTACCGCGCCCCGGCCTCGAGCTCAATCGGTTGGGTGCACAGGACATAGCGGCCTGCGTCGGCACTCTGGAATTTTAACGAAGCGTTGCCGGAACGGGCTACCGTGGTGTCGCGCATGTATACCTGACCGCTGCCCCGCCACTGGGCGGGGAGGCTGCTGCCGGCTTCCACCTCTTCGAAGCCGGGATTTGCTGCGAGGTTCGGCGCTTCGCCGGCCGAAGCAAGGGCCGCCGCCAATACGATGCCACTGATGCACGCCAACCACCATTTCATTACATGCCCCTTTCATTTGCAGCCGCCTTGCGCGGGCCGGCTTGTTCCATTTCTTACTCCCCCGGTTCGGGCCCGTGAAGCTTGTCGTGCAGAAACTCGAACGTGCCCACACCGTGAATGGCATGCGGCCCGTCGAAATACTCGATTTCCGTGTTATCGCCGTGTCCCAAAACGGCGTAAAGGTGCTGCGTACGCGCGTATTCAAAGGCGACCCATTCATCAATAGAGACACCGTCGTGGTGGCCGCGCTCGACCATGAACGGACGCGGAAAAATCAGCCAGCTCATCTCAGCGTAATTAAAGGTGTCGCCCAAGTCGAATTCAGGCATCTCGTACTCGCCGGTATACAGATAGGTGAACGGAAATTCGATCGAGACGTTTTTCCAGATCCACTCGTTGTAATCCGCGGAACAGATGGACAGCGCGTATTGCGGGAGCAGCGCGGGGACGCGCATGGCCGTCTTGCCGCCGTAGGAGATGCCGTAGAATCCGATGCGATCGGGCGCCACGAAGGGCTGGGCGGCGAGCCATTCGAGCGTGCGCTCGTGCTGGCGCACAATGAACGAGAAGAGCGAGAGTTTCAGCGGATTGGCTTTGCGCTGGAGCACGCGGAAGGCGTCTCCGCCGATATAGGGATTTTGCGGGGCATAGACGACGAAGCCGCGTTCGGCGAGCTGGCATCCGTACTGCTTGTAGGCCGGCACCTCCACCGTGGGGTCGGCGCATTTTTGCGGAGTTCCTTCGAGGCCGTGCTGGCAGACCACCACGGGCCGGCGCTCCCCCGGTTGCAGGTCTTTTGGAATCAGGAGGAGCCCGAAGGCGAACACGTCGGGGTAGACGTCGAGCAGTACTTCGTAGCCGCGGTACCGGGGTTCATCGAAGACAAGGCGCGTGCGCGGATTCGCGGGGAGCCTTTCGGGCGGCAGCGCGCCAATAATTTCGTTTTGGAAATACTCGCGATACCAGGCCGTGCTCTGCATCCAAGTTTCGGTGCTGGTCATATCGGCGTTCGCCCAGAATGCCTTGCGGGCGGCCGGTGCGGCGCGCATCACGCGCTGGCTGTGCTCCACCAGCTGGTCGAAGAGGCGCTTCATTCGCGCTTCTCTATCCGGCAGAACAGCGCCTATCTCGGGCGGTTCGCCGCCAGGTGCAAAGACAGCCTCCGGCGCAAGCGCGGCCAGCAGGCGGCGGAGAGTCTCCTCGCTTCCGGCATGGCCATCCATGGCATTGATGAAAGCGATATCGGCCGGCGGCGTGAGTCCTGACAGCAACGCGCGGGCCCGGGCGATCTCCTGTTCCACTTCGACGGGATCCGGGGTGCGTATACGGCCCGGGGCGGCGTCATTGCGCATGCCGGGAAGTGGGGCAGGGGGGCCTGCTATCTCGACGCATGGAGCGGCTTCCACGAGCAGCGTGCGCGGCGCGACCAGGGTGGCCAGCTCGGCGTCTCCGAACTCGTGGAGCAGCGCCCAGACGTTGCGGTAGATGGGTTCTTCCCATAGACCTTCGCGGGGACCGAAATAGCCGGATACCACGGCTGCGTCAATGCGGGGGTCTGCGGCGGCGGCATACAGGGCGAGCAAACCGCCTTCGCCCGCGCCGATCACGCCCACGGGCGCCTCGTGCGTGCCGAGAAACCAGTCCACAGCGGCGCAAATCATGTGGACTTCGTAACCGATGATATGCCGGCCCATTTCGTACGCGGCACGGTAGACGAACTCGCGGTGGGGCAGGTTGGTTTTGCGCACAGGTGACGCGCTGGTCCAGGTGCTTTCCCGGTCCAGCAGCGCCGGTACCACGACCATGCACCCGTTTTCGGCCAGGCGACGCGCATAATGAGCCTCTGCAGGCATTTCGTCCGTCAATCCCGCGAGCATTTCGGGCGTCCAGGCGCAATCGCCCAATGCCACGACAAAGGCCCGGGGCGGACCGTCGGGGAGCAAGAGAAGCCCCTCGCCATAAACGCCCTCGAGCACCGTCCAGCGCACCGCGTGCGCCTCCCAGGAACTCCCGCGCGCCAGCAGTGACGGGCGTTCCGGCGTCGCAACAAATTTCATAACCGGCGCGACACGCGGGTCTTTCAGCCCGATGATTCGCGCGAAACGGCTCCGGTTGGGCGCGATCGATGCCACATAGGCTTCATGTGAGGAGAGAGCGCGCTGCCACAGGCCCTTTCGCGCATCAATCGAGGCCACGAGCGCGCGAGCCAGCCACTGGTCGATCCCCGCCACCATCGCCTGCGCCAAGTCGCCGGTTGCCTCGAGCGGGGCGGTGCCGGGCAGGGTTTCAACCGAACCCGCTTCCACCGCCCCCAGCAAGCAGATCGCGACCAGGATCTTCTGCATGGCATGCTCCTCTGGATTCCCACCGGATTTCCTACACAGTACGACGCAGCGGGGATGGAGTCAATGCGGCGCGCGGCGAAGCAGCTTTGGGGGCGCTCCGGCCGCGCGCCGTCGCCTGCCGCATTCATGCAGTCGCGGCAGGTTTTGTCTTATTCGGGAAGGATGTAGCTGTACACATGCGACCCGCTGCCGAAATAAATCCGGCCATCGAGACAGGTCCCGCCGGGACCGATGGGCACGGGCGATTTTCCGATCATGGTGAGTGCATGTGTATCGTAGTCGACCTTCACAATGCCTCTGACAAACAGCATATAGAGCGCCTGATCCGGGCCCGTGATAAATACGCGGGACTGCTGCTGGCTCGCGGTAGCGCCGAGCGTATTTTGAAGATCCTCTTCATGTACGAGCTGGCGTTTCACGGGATCAAATACGAAAAACCGGAGGCCGTCCGCCACACCGTATACCAGTCCATTGCCGGCCAGGAACATATCCGGATAATTTTGCGCCCCCGGCAGCACGGCCTCCTGCCAGTCGAGCCTGCGGCTCGCGAAGTCCAAAATGTACAGCACGGCTTCGGCCGCCTTAATTTCGCCGCCCGTTCCCGCCATGGTTGTCGTGCCGCCCAGAAGCTTGCCGTCGGGCAGGGCCACGAGACTGGTCGTTGATTGTTGGGGAATCAGCTCGGTATGTTCCACGATCGTTGCGCTCTGGGTTTCGCGATCCCAGAAAAGCAGTCCGCCGCCTGTATAGCCATAACCGGGCGTGCCAGCGAGCACGAGGGTCTTGCCATCCGGGTGCGCGAGGAGATCATGCGGGCGGTGGATGACAGGCGTGCACTCCGTAAGATAGAGCGGATTGCATTCCGGATTGCCCTTCACCGTGGGCGCCCACGCAGCGCCGGGATCCCATTCGAGCAAGAATCCGCCGCCATAGCCGCCCACAAAGAAGCGGTCGCCCTGTGTCGCGACGGCATTCCACTGACCGTAGGCGTCGCGGTGAACCCATTCGTCGCTCTCGGGGCTGTAACGGAAGAAGCGCATCGGAAACGCGGTGCCGCCGCAAATGCTGCCATCCGAGGCGGCGGTCAGGGCCATGATATGCGCGCCCTCGCTGCTGTAATCGAACGAAAACCGTGCCACTTCGCCGGTCGCAGGATCCTGAACTTCGAGAATTCGCTCGGTCAGATCGCAGGTCTGAAGGATTTTGCCGTCGGGGAAAGCCCAGTGGAACAGACCCTGGTGGCTGGTAATGATCGGTTTGGGCGTAACGGTGGGCGCCTCGATCTCGCTGGCTTGACCCCGGTACAGCTCATACCACTGGCTGCCTGACCGGCCATAGACTTTGCCGTTCACATCGCGCTGTACCAAGCCGGTTCCCCGAACGCGCTGCTCTTCCGGCACGATGGGCACAGCCGTGCCGGTTTCGGGCTCAAAAACGATGATCTGGCTCGCGGTATTCCCCACGGCAAAATAGAGCCAGCCGGCGTCGTCCGCTGCGACGGAACGCTGGTACTGGGCCCAGTTCTGCTCATAGACGTGGCCGTAGTCTTTGAACTCGCGCGTGTCCGGATTAAACGACACGACGCCGCTCTTGGGATAGGTCGCCGACCAGATCACACCGGAATCGTCTTCCGTCATGCCCATGGCCATCTGTGGCGCGGTGGGGCTGAAAAAGGTGAATTCGCCCTTAACCGCATCGTATTCGGTAAAATAGCTGTTGAAATGCGTGTAGAACCTGTTTTTTGAAGACAGGATGGATGCGAACGGGCAATCTCCGCCCGGTGGAAACGGCACGGGGATCTCCCGGGCAGTGCCCGTCGCCGCCTGGATCTCCAGTAACGCATAGCAGCCGCGGTGGTCGAACAACCACACCAGTACGACGTTATTTCCGTTGCCGTCCACCGTCGCAACCGTCCCCCGATGACAGCTCACCGGGGTGGCCACGCCGTGATGGCGAAATCCGTTGCCCAGGTCGTCATTTGCCGCCCAGGCCATCCCCGCCGCCACCACAAGCACCCCCGCGATCAGCCATGCGATACCAGATCCTGTTCTATGCGCCATGCGAAACTCCTCCATTGGGTCTGAGGCCATGCCAGCTTCCTTTTTGCGTTCTCTTTGCAATCTTCGCATGATAAAAGCGGTGGCGCAAGGCAGACGCGCTCTCGTGGCCCGAGGACAGTTTCGCGCTCGCCGGATTTGAGTCCATGGTGCTTCACCGTCGAGGATCCCGCTTTTCCCACGGGTTTCTGTTGCGCTTGTACGTGGATTCGCGCGCCGCCGAGACGGTATGGTATGGTGTGAATTCGAGTGTTGAAACCATGGAAGGTGGGCTGTGGGTCGTGGTGGGATCCGGTCCTCCTGAAGGGGATACGCATCAGGATCGATTAGGAGAGTATCAATGAAAGAGACATCGAAATGCAGTGTAACCCGGCGCGATTTCGCCAAAGTCACGGCAGCAGGCACATTTGCCGTTCTGGGGGCGAAAAGTGCGTCGGCGGCCGGAAAGACCCTCAAAGTGGGTTTGTTGGGCTGCGGCGGGCGCGGCACGCAGGACGCCATGAACCTGCTGGCGGGCAACGAAGGCGTTGAACTCGTCGCCATGGGCGATATCTTCGAAGATCACCTCGAAGGACGCCGGAAGCAGTTGGCCGAACACAATGATCCCAATATCAGCAGCAAGGTGAAAGTTGAAGACAAAAATTGTTTCGTGGGCTGGGATGCCTACCAGCACATCCTCAACACAGACATCGACATCATTATGGAGACCAGCACCCCCTTTATCCGGCCCAAACATCTCGAAGCGGCCGTCGAGGCGGGCAAACACATCTTCGCCGAGAAACCCGTAGCGACCGATACCCACGGATTGCAGGTTTTTCGCCGGGCCATGGCCGCCCACAAGGCCAAAGGTCTGTCGATGATTGCCGGCACCCAGTTCCGCCACGACCAGGTGCGTATCCAGACCCTGGAGAAAATACATGCCGGCGCCATTGGCGACATCGTGGCCATGCAGAGTTACTACTGCGGCGGCCTGCCGTTTTCGGTTAAACGCAACGAGGGATGGACCGACCTCGAGTATCAGTTGCGCAACTGGTACAACTACCGCTGGACCTGCGGCGACAACATCGTTGAGCAGGCGATTCACGGCATCGATCTCTGCAACTGGGTCTTCAACGGCCCGCCGAAATCGGTGTTCTCGTCCGGCGGCCGTGCCTGGAAGCCGAGGATCGAGCTGTACGGCGACATGTACGACCACTTCTCCTGCGATTACATCTACGTCAACAGCAAGGGCCAGGAGGCCCACGTCGCCCATTACAGCCGACACTGGGACAATGTAGACGGCCGCGGCGGCATCAACATTGTCGGCACCAACGGCTTCAGCAACGGCCTCGACATGGGTGAAAAAGGCGTCAATGATTCGATCCAGGAACAGATCAATCTCGTCAACAGCATCCGCGAGACCGGGCCCTACTGGCACGATGGCGAGCGCATCGCCGACACCACGCTCACCGCGATGATGGGCCGCGATTCCGCGTACACCGGACGGGCCATCTCCTGGGAAGACGCGCTGGCCATGGACGAGAAATGGGTGCCTGACAACCTGAGCTGGGAAACGGTGCTGCCGGTCCCGATGAACATTCCGGTGCCCGTCACCAAGCCCAATCCTCCGCTGGAAATGCGCTAATTCTCCGCTGGCGGTTCAACGAGGCGGCGCGATCGAGAGGTCGCGCCGCTGTTTTAATATGCGCAACTTCCCGCGACCTCCTGCCGGTTCGCCCCAGCGGCCTTGAGTGGGTATAATCGCCGGGCAGTCTTGGGGGAAATCAACGAAAGGCCGGTCTCATGACAGAGCTGACTCGACGCATCCTGTGTTTCGGCACTTTCGGTCTGTTTTCCGCCATGGCCTGCGCCGGAGAAGTACATCCGGAGCTGCCTCCGGAACTCACCGGCGGGCTGGGCATCCTGGATTGGGGGGTCATCGCCATCTACGCCGCCAGCATGCTGGCGATCGGCGCGTACTATGCCCGGAAGATCCAGACTTCTGAAGATTTTTACCTGGGCGGGCGCCGGATGCGCCCTTCGATTGTAGGTCTGTCGCTGCTCGCGGCCATGATCAGCACGATCTCGTATCTCGCCGAGCCCGGGGAAGTGATGACGCACGGTCCGATCGCGTATCTCATGTATCTGGCCGCGCTGCCGGTCATCTACCTGATTGTCGGCTATCTGTTGATCCCCTACATCATGAAGCAGCCCATCACCAGCGCCTACGAGCTGCTTGAAAAGCGTCTCGGGATGCCCTCGCGCCTGATGGGGTCGGGCATTTTTCTGCTGATCCGGTTCATCTGGATGGGCCTCGTGGTCTACACGGCGTCGCGTGCGATTGTGACCGCCACGGGGCTCCCGCCTGGCGCACTGGTCCCGGCTATCGTGATCATGGGCGCCATCACCGTGATCTATTCGTCCATGGGCGGCCTGCAGGCGGTGGTAGTGACTGACGCGATTCAGAGCCTGCTCCTGCTCATCGCGGCCGCTGTCTGCGTTATTATCATCACCTTGAAAATGGGCGGACTAAGCTGGTTCCCGACACAATGGTCCGACACCTGGGATACCCAGCCTGTGTTCAGCCTCGATCCCACCACGCGCGTGACCATGGTTGGGAGTCTCATCGCGACGACGGTCTGGTGGGTCTGCACGGCCGGCTCCGACCAGATGGCCATCCAACGCTATCTCGCAACCCGCGATGCCAAATCCGCGCGCAGGGCGTTTCTGATCAATAACATCGCTGACGTCTTCGTCAACGTTACGCTTATTTCCCTGGGTTTCGCCCTGCTGGGATTTTTTCGCTCGCATTATCCCGGCCTGCTCATGTCCGCGCTGGCGGACGAAAAGAGTGCCGATTACCTCTTCCCGCTCTTCGTGGTCAATTTCATGAAGTACGGCATGGCAGGCCTGGTCATTGCGGGCATGCTGGCCGCGGCCATGTCGTCGCTGTCCTCGGGGCTCAACGCGACGGCGACGGTTTTCAATACCGATTTCCTGCCGCTGCTGTTTCGGAAAGACCTGGATGAACGAGCCAAAGTGCGGCAGGGGATGGCGGTGTCGGCGGTGATCGGCGTTATCATTATCCTGCTGGCCCTGGTCATCGAAAATGTCCGGGGCAACCTGTTTGAAGTCACGCAAAAGACCAGCAATCTTCTCGTCTCGCCGCTGTTCAGTCTGTTTTTCCTGGCCTTGTTTGTTAAACGGGCCCATACCTTCTGCGCCATGTACGCCGCCGCGTATGGATTCGTGGTCGCGGTCGTCATCGCGTTCTGGGATCTCACCGGCGCCACGCCCATCAGTTTCCAATGGATCGGCATCACCTCGCTGCTGGCGAGCGTAGGTGCCGGCGTCGGGCTGAGTCTGCTTCCGTGGGAGCGGATGACCCGCAACAGCCGGTTCGGTGCAGGCATCGCAGCGGCACTGCCCCTGATTATTCTGGCTGGATTTTTCATTGCCGGCATCGCGTCCAAGTCTGGCGCCGCTGCCGGCTGAAGGCCGCCGGCCCCGCATCCATCCCAGGGGGAAGCTCTGCGTCATGCGGGTCCGGCTGTAGGGTCTTTGCGCAGCAGGCGCAGGCGATTTTTTCTGGGACAGCGCTTCTGGTGTACACTGTGTCCAATTATGAACAGACGGGTACAACTTTGCGTCGTTATGCTTCTGCTTGCCCGGGCCGCCCTGGGGCAGGCGCCCAGCCAATTGTGGACCGAGGCCACCATCTACCGCGACCATTGGGGCGTGCCTCACGTCTATGCGGAGAACCCGCAGGCCCTGGCATTTGCCTTTGGTTATGCCCAGGCGGAAGACCGGCTGGAAACCATCATGCGGGCCTATCGGATTGTCACCGGCCGGGCCGCGGCAGTTTTTGGGCCGGATTACGCCGAGTCGGACGCCTTTGCACTCAAGTTGGGCCATAGCGACCTGGCCGTGCATGCGCTCGAGAACGCATCGCCGCTGACGCTCGATCTCTGCGAGGGGTTCGCCCTGGGGATCAACGCCTGGATCGCCGACCACCCGGCGCAGGTGCCGGACTGGGCGGACGGCGCCCGGCCTGCCGACGTGCTGGCGCTCATGCACTGCTATCTCATGAGTTTTGCCCCCTTCGACCTGCCGGAGCTGTTTCACCGCCCAGCCCCCGCCTATTCAGGCAACGCCTGGGCGCTCGCGCCATCGCGAACGCTGTCGGGCGCGGCCGTGCTGGTGCTGAATCCGCACGGCTACTACGACGGCCCATTCCAATGGTACGAGGCCCATCTGGCCGGTTCGCAGGTAAATGTCGCGGGAGCGACGCTCTGCGGATTGCCCGTGATTCTGCAAGGCCACAATGAGGTCCTTGGATGGGCGCTCACGCCCAACTATCCCGATTTTGCGGACATCTACACGATGCCGGAAGGTGAGATCCGGTTGCCGCCCGGCGATCCAAACCGGATGCAGCTCCAGGCCAAGCTCGAGCGGCTCCTCATCGGACGGCAATTGATGGACAGCCGGATATTTTTTGTCAATACCCCCAGCGGGATGCGCCAGCGAAGCGTCCCGTTCCGCTTGACGGCCCGCGGCCCCGTGGTGGGCGAGATCGGCACGGACCCCTGCACGTTCATGGCGGGCGGGTACGCCGACTTCGACACGCTCGATCAGATGATGGCCATGGCAAGCGCCCGGAATCTCAACGAGTTTCGCAATGCGCTGGGGATGCGGCAACTACCCTGTTTCCATGTCGTCTATGCCGACCGGGCCGGCAACCTCTTCTATCTCTATAACGCGAAGATGGGTGACAAAACCCTGCCTCCTGCGTTGGCCCGCGGGCCGGAGCCGGACCCCGGGAACGATGGGGGGCCACTCGCGCCGCACGAGGCGCCCTATGTCTGGGACGCCCCCGTTCCCGCCAACAATCCGCAATACGCGTGGGGCGAACTCGTGCCGCTGGGGGCTCTGCCCACCATTGTGAACCCGGAGGCGGGATTCATACAGGCCTGCGGCACGCCGCCCTGGGGGGCGACCCTCAATTCAGGCATTGCCCCCGCATCGATACCTCTCTGGCTGGCCAATGAGCGAGACACGTTCCGCGCGCAGCGCGCCCGCCATCTGCTCAGCATGGGCTCGCGAAGCTTTCACGAGGCCCAAGCGATGGTGTACGACGTCCTGGTGCCGTTCGCCACTGCCGCCGTGCCTCAACTCATGCAATGGGCGGACAGTCGCGAGCAGTTCTACGAAACCGCGCATCCGGACACGCTCCACGGGGCCGACATCCTCCGTTCGTGGAATTTTGTCGCGGAGACCGGCAGCAGCGGCATGACCCTGTTCAACGCCTGGTGGTCGGCGTACCGGCAGCTCGCCGGCCCGCATATGCCCGACGTGATCCTGTACCAGGAGTTTGTCAGTAAACCGCCGCACGTGGAGCGGTTGGCCCTCGAAGCGCTGTCGAACGCAGCGCGCGAAATGCGCAACGTCCATGATGCGCTGGATGTGCCCTGGGGCGATGTGCACCGGATGCGCAAAGGCTCGCAGGAGGCGCCTGTCGCGGGAGGCGAGGCGGGCGAACCGCTGATGGTCATGGGCGACTACGGCACGGCGCGGCGCAAACTCCTGCCGAACTACGGATTCGCGTACGCCATGGCCATCCAGTTCGGCGATATGCCGGAATCGGTCAGCATTCTTCCCGGCGGCATCTCCGACGATCCGTCGTCGCGGCACTTCGCCGACCAGCTCAAGCTCTTCTCTGAACGCCGCTTCAAAGTGAACTACTTCCTCGACAAGGACGTCCAACGCTATGCGGAACGGGCGTTTGGGAGGCGGCCCACGCTCCGGCCCATCGGAATGCAGGGCGTGTTCGGCATCGAAGCCCGCGAACCCGTGTCAGTGCACCTGGAATGCAGTCCGAATGCGCCTGCCCCCATGCCCGACGGCATGGCGCCGTTTACGATCTTCGTCACCCCGGTCCTGGACCGCGTGCATGCTGCGGTTACCATGGATGCGGCCATCTATGTGCCGCCGTCGGTAGTCGAAACGAGCGGGCTCCAACGGCTTGCGGTGTGTTTCCTGGATCCGGCGCACGGGTGGTTTCCCGCACCGGAACAGCAGGTGAACCTGGAAACACGCATCTTCCGGGCGCGCCTCGAAGGGACCCCCACCTGTGCCGTGCTGGGCCCCGCGTCGCTCCGTGCGCGTCTGGAAGGCCCGCCCGCCGTAGTGGCCCGCTCCGAGGATGCCTCTCCGGCGCCTGTGCAGGAAACACACGCGGAACTAGCGTCTGCTCTGCCCGAGACAGGCGAGCCCGGCGTATCGGATATGCCCCCTGCAGCGTCTGAAGCGCCGGCGCCCGTGCAGGAAACAGCGGCGGAACTAGCGCCTGCTCCACCCGAGACAGGCGAGCCCGGCGTATCGGATGCACCTTCTGCAGCGACTGAAGCGTCGGCGCCGTCACCTCAACCCTCAGCTACCGGAGCGGCGCCAGGCGTTCCTGGCGGCGCGTTGCGATCGGGTTTGGCCTGGGGCAAATCGCTTGAGATCGCCATTCCCGGCGGCGCGGGCACGCTGCGTCTCCAGGCAACAGAGTCGCTCGGGGCTTTTGTGAGCGCCTCGACCGAGCCGCCCGCGCCTGCGCCGGAGGGCATGTCTCCAATAACGCCGTTCGTAGGCGTGCATTGCTCTGATCCCACCATCCCCGTCACGCTGCAACTCGAACTCACGGCCCGCGGGATCACGGCCGCAAACGCGAGCGACGTCGAGCTGCTGGCCTATCGGACAGAATCCGGTTGGCAGGCACTGTCTGACCAGCATTTCAACGCAGAGGCCGGCGCGATGATGGGCTCCGATGACCAATCGGGCGTGTACGCTGCCTTTGAACGTGGAGGCGCGCCGGCAGGCCCTCCAGCCGAAGTGCAGACTCAGGAATTGCCCCCAACAGCGCCCGTGGAGGCCGCCCCGGCCCTTCCAGCTGCGGCTCCGGCGGAGAAAGCGGCGCCGGACCCTGCCGCCGCCGAACGCGCGCCCGAATCCCGAAAACCGGCATTGGCCTGGGGCAAAACCCTTGAACTCATGTCAGAGAACCACAGCGCAGAATTCAGGCTCGACGCGGATGCATCAATCGGCGCGTTCACAAAAGTCCAGTCTGAGCCGCCGGATACGCTTCCTGAAGGTCTGCAGGCGTACGGCGCCTGCGTGGCCCTATCCCTCTCCAAACGGGACGTCCCCGTCCGGATCACCGTCACGCTGCATGTGGGAAGCGAGATTCCACCGGGACTTGACCCCGCGTCGCTCATGCTCTACGCGCACGAAGCGGACAGCGGCTGGACCCGCCTCGAAAACCAGAAATTTGACCCTGTCGCGCGCACCATCAGTGCCACGGATCGCCAGCCCCGCACCTACGTACTGCTTGGGCCTAAAGGATCCTGACGCGCCGCCTTTTTCGTGGCACAGCTGGCTTCTGAAGCAGACCGCTTTCGCCTGTCCGCGGCCTGGGGGGGGGGATATTGCGGAGACCGCTGATCCCTAGCCCGCGAAATAGACCTTGAGCGCGTTGACATAGGCCTCGGCAAACCATTGCCGCCACTGTGGGTCTTCGAGGCGGGCACAATCGACGTCATTGGCGAGATTCGCGGTTTCGATAAGGACCTTGGTCGGCACCATGGTGTTGCGCAACACGGCGGGTACAAACGATGTGCCGTCGCGGCGGATTTGTGCGCGGATGGGGGCGCTTCGGTCATGGCGTTTGATACGTTTTTTTCCGAGTTCATCCAGGAGCACCGTGGCGAAGTTGCGCGACAGAGCTTCATCTCGGCGCCGTTCCGCGACGGTGGAACTGGCATAATTTTGTTCGCCCACTTCTTTGTACTTCTCGTAACTGGCCAGGGTGAGCGCAGGCGCCTCTTTGTCACGGCGTCCTGAGGCGCCCGGCACATAGATCATGGCGCCTCGCAGGCTGGGATGGAGCTTGTCGCAATGGATGCTTGAAAACACGACTTTTTTTGGATCGATCCCACGCGCAACCTCGGAGCGGTAAATAGAATTGGCCAGATACCAGCGCAGATTAAGCGACAACTTGTCGCCGTCGAGGTTGCGGTGCCGCGGAGTGGTCAGGAGTTCTTCGTTTGTGTCGTGCGTGAAACGGGTTCGATTTGTTGGTGTGTATCCCTGTACCCGGTCTATTACGGTGAAATATACCGTGGCCTGCGTCTGCGATTCGAGGATCTGCTTAATCCGGCAGGCAATATCGTAGTTGATTTCATCCTCATACAAACTGAAGCGGTTGTTGGTGGTCCAGGCCCCGTGGTCACGTCCTCCGTGACCGGGGTCAAGAATGACCACGACCCCCGCCAGATCTTTGCTTCGTACGGCCCCACGCAGGCGCCGGGCTTCGAGCACCATCGCCTGGTATTCGGAGCGTTCGGATGAGCCTTCCGGCATGAACTGAGCGGAGAGCATGTCCATCGGGATCTTGATGGCCTGGCCGACGGGGATCGATCGTTCATTCCGAATGTTGCTGCGTTGCATTACCACTCGGCAGGCGGCGAGGATGGCGGCCGCAGCCGATTCCTGGACATCCACGTCGGTGAAGCGGGCGACCACGTCCGTATACAGCGCTTCTCCTCGTTTCAGGTGATACAGCGCAAAAGCTCCCTTGGCGTCGCGGCCATATTCGAGTTCATTCGTTCCCGCGGCCGGCCGCGGGGCCAGGGCGTGCAGGGGCGTGTTCGCCGGTTCCTTGGCTGGCGCCAACGGAGCTGCGGTCAGCAAGCCGGGAGGAGCGGGCCGCTCGCCTGTAGGCTTTCTCAGCGCATCGAGAAGGAACTGCTTCGGAAACAACAGCTGCTGTCCCCGGTGGAGCTTGTCCGTTTCCAGTTTATTGATCTTCTGGATCTCTTTGTAGGTATTGCCTTTACCCGTGAGCCACCGGCATAGCGTCCACAGGGCCTCCGGGCCTGAATCCTCTTCATGCAGCACGTAGTGAGTCCAGCCCTCTGACGTGACAACATCGTATGGGAAAATGGCCAGCAGGACTTCACGCTGAGCGGCCGGATTCAACTTGTCAAAGGGCACCGCAATGGACGACGTCAGCCCCTGGTACGTTTTCCAGGCGCTCACATCCGTCAGGTATTTGGCGGCGAATGCCTTGGGCTCCGGCCCGGTTGCCCGGTTGTATTCCAGCAGAAGCGAGCGGCCATTTCGTGATGCGGCGGACACGCCCGGCGCCAGTGGAACGCGCAGGACCCCAGCATAGACCGGCGCCGAAGCGGCCAGTGCCGCAAGCAGCAGAAACAGTGGTAAATTCTTGACGAAGCGAGGCCTGGGAAGCCGTGGAGCATGTATACGTTTCATGGTCAGATCACACCGATGAGACGGGCTCGCATAAGCCCGTTTGGGTGAAAAGTGCCCGGATGCTAGTGTCCCGGATAGAGTTCGTGAAGGCGCTGCCAGACATAGTGCTTGATGGCCCAAGTGGTTGCTGTATCCATGTTTCCAAAACACATGCCGACGACGAACTGGCAGCTGTCGTGCGGCGGCCTGAGGCGTTCAATGTGCGTCACGCGCCCGTGGATCGTCCGGACCGTGTCCAGTGGGATGGAAATCGTCATTTCGATACTGCTGTTCAGGTCTAAAGGCGCGTCCGTTTCCAGCAGGGCGCCGCCTGCGCTGAGATTGACCAGGGCTGCGTCGTATTGCCGAACAAGCTCGCCTTCTCTAATCTGTACCGTCAGATCCGTAGGGACCCGGCAGTTCTGGCGGTGCAGTATCCGCTCCATGACGACCGGGCGTTCCACGACCACGCAGCCGGCGTTTTCCTGTGGCCCGGCCACGACGACCGCTATGTAGGAATTGAAGCCTTCTTCATCGTGGAATTGCAGTTGCAGCTGCATACCAGGTGTGGGGTAATCGGTTCCGGGGAAGGTCAAGGTGAGGCGGTCTTCGGCGGCATCGAGGATGCGCCCCAGGAAATGTTGCCCCATCACGACGACCAGGCATTCTCTTCCTTTGCTGAGGTCTGGCGCCTCCTCATTTCGCATTGCCGCGTCTGTCATTCGCCGCACTCCCTTCCAACTCGGGCGTCATTCTAACACAGGATTTTCAAGACGTCAAAACCTGTGAATAGTGTATCGGGTGTCAAGACCTTCTTTTTGAAGATGTCCCTGCTCCGTCACAGACTCGATGGAGGCCGCCTCCGCAGGGAAAGCGGGTCGCTCTGCTGAAAATCGGCCTTAGAGAGAAGAACCAGGGTTGGGCGAACGCAAACCATGTCAAATCAGTAATTTGAGGCAGAATGTTGCGGGAGATGGTACACTAAAGGCAGAATAACGCACGCAAGCGGAATCGAGTCTGGGGAACGGTTGTGGTGGTGCACTCGATTCGAAGCGCGTCGACCTGCACGGTCAGGGGAGAGCCTCGGTCGCGTAAAGCGAGGGAGAATAATGCTCGAGCGGATGCCCCAGGAAGTCTCGTATCTGTACATTCTGAAGCCGTCGGAACTCCTTATTTTAACGGGTGTTGCGGTAGCGATCGCCGTCGCGGGCTATGCGTTTTTCCGCGGATGGTACCAACGCGATCAGATCCCTCCGTTGTGGGCCATTGTGATTGCGGGCATCCTGGCGCTGGCCCTGTACCTGATTGGGGCGACCCCGATCTGGGTGCGTGCCGATGCCTATCGCAAATTGACGGTTGTCCTGTACAGCTTGGTTATCGGAGTCATTCCCGGCGCCTATTTCAGTTACGCATTTCTGTCAGCGATGGCGTTGCGGAGCGTTCGGCGCATCACCTGGCTGGACACGTCGTTGCCCGGCGTGGACGAATTTCTTCAAGCCCGGGAGCTGGCGGCGCAGGGCGATATCGATGGCGCGGTGGCAATGTACGAGAATTATCCGGAAAAACAGGGTGACGCACTGTTCGCCGCGGCGCACCTGCTCGAAATGAACGGGCGTTTTCAAGAAGCCGCTGAGATGTTCGAAAAATGTGCCGAAGTCTCGGGCGAGCAGCTTCGGCCGTGGTCGGAGGCCCTGTTTCGCTGGGCGAGGCTGTGTGAAGTGAATCTCAACCGCCCCGACCAGAGTATCGAATTGTACGAGCGGCTGCTGCAGCGAGCCCCATCGACAGAACTCGGGCGCCTGGCCTCGACAAAATTGGTTCGGCTACGCTCGAAAACCAAGGCGCGTACCCGCCGGGCGGGTGCTTCCGCCCCGGGCCGTAAAAAGACCGCCAAACAGCGCAGCAAGAAAAGCACGGCCCAGAAATCGAAGAAATGAAGAGGCGCTAGCCTGCCTCGTACTCCGAGAGTGCGCCGGGCCGCTCATTTCACCGCGCGACAGGGTTTAAGAGAAAGCCTTGGCGCGGCATTTCCTGTGTGACTCGGCCGCTATTTGGTTTCGTTTGGCGTGGGCCCGGGGCATCCGGGCTTATGTTGCAGGTGGTAGGCCAGCTCCGCGAGACCGACCACGATGTGTTCATGGCGCACCACGACGCCACTGGGGACGGTCAGGGTCGTTGGACCAAAATTCCAGATTCCCGCAATGCCGGCACGGACCAGCCGGTCCGCAAGCGCTTGGCAGGCTTCAGCGGGTACGGCCAGAATGGCCAGGTGGACGTTGTTGCGCTCAATGACGGCCTCGAGTTCCGTCGTGCTGTAGATAAAATGCGCGCCGATTGTGGTGCCGACTTTCCCCGGGTCCTGGTCAAATACGCCGACAATGCGCAGGCCGTATTTTACGAAGCCGCGGTAGGCCGCCAGCGCGCCGCCCAGACGGCCGGCGCCCACCAGGATGGCCCGGTGGATCGTGTCGAATCCCAGCACCTGCCGGATGGCGTCCACCACCTCTGCCGCCAGGTAGCCCAGCCGCGGCACCCCGCGCACCCCAATCGCCGCGAGGTCTTTGCGCACCTGGGTGTCGTCCATGGTAAGCAGCTGAGCGAGCTGCTGGCTGGAAACGCGCGTGGTCTCATCGAGGTCTACGCGTTCCCCCAGAAAATGATAGTAGTGAACCAGGCGTTCGAGATGCGCATGGCCCAGTTCGTATTTCGCCTTTGATCGCCCCATACTGCTCACATGCTCCTGATGCCGGAAGATCTCGGCTACTTGCGTGGCTTGGCGCGAATGCGGCCGCCCTGTCCATGTCCCGGCACGCGGCCGATGGTCTCAAGCCACGCGGCCAGGTCCGCGTGGTACGACGCCGCGGTCTCGTCAAAGCAGGCCTTTGCGGGGTAGATCTCATACAAACGGCGGTATCGAGGCGGCGTGATGTTCGGCATGATGACATTCGCCCCCCGTGCCAGCCCCAGTTCGTGGCCTCCGGCGCGGTTCACGGTCGCCAGCGCTGTGGTGCTGGGAATATTTGCTTCGGGGCAAACGAGCCGCGTCAACGCAACCACTTTGTATGTCATCCACTCCGTATTCGGGACCTGTTCGCCGTCGACGCACGGGCGGCTCCAGTCGCCTTGGCCGAGCGGCGTCTCCGGATGTTCAATATACGGTCCCACCCCGATCATGTCCAGATCGAGCGCGCGGAACGTGTGAATGTCGTGGGCCAGGCTTTCGTAGCTTTGCCCGGGGATGCCCACCATCACGCCGCTGCCGATCTCGTATCCAAGCTGCCGGAGTTGCGCGAGAATCGCAAAGCGGTCCGACACCTGCCCGCGGGCATCGGGGTGGATCGTCCGGTAGAGGGTGCGGTCGGAGGTCTCAAATCGGAGCAGGTAACGGTCTGCACCGGCTTCACGCCAGGCCTCCAGATCCTTGACGGGGCGCTCGCCCAGACTCAAAGTCACCGCCAGCGCGGTCTCGGTTTTGATGCGGCGGATGATCCCGGCGAGCCAGTCCGCATCGATGCCATAATCCTCGCCGGCCTGCATGACGACCGTGCCGTACCCGTACCGAACGGCGTCGGCGGCGCCGCTCAGGATCTCGTCTTCGGACATCCGGTAACGCGCGATCTCACGGTTGCCGGAGCGCAGGCCGCAATACCCGCATGCGCGGATACAATGATTTGATATTTCGAGCAACCCACGGAGATGGACTTCATCGCCGACGGCCGCCCGGCGCACCCGGTCGGCCAGCGCCCAGAGTTCGTCCAGGCGCGCACGCTCCTCCTCACGAAGCCAGGCCTGGATGCCGGCTTCGCTGAGTTCCCTGTTGCTGGGGCTCGATAGTCTCGTCATCATGATGCTCACGAACCCTGCGCCCTACAGGTCGTCGACTGCGGGCGAGGTTTCCGCTACGACCGCTCCGGTTTGCAGGCCGCCGTCCGCCTTCGCGTTGCGATACGCCTCGAGGGCTTCGGGAAACGGTTCCAAGGCGCGCTCGAAGATGCCCAGGCTGTACGAAATGGTCAGCCCGTAATTGGTGATGGGCACCCCCGCCTCACGGCACTTGAGGATGCGATTCAAAACCGCACGCCGGTTTGCCGTGCACGCGCCGCAGTGAATCACCAGCTGGTAGGGGGCGATCTCTTGCGGGAAGTCGTGGCCCTGCACCCATTCGAATTCGAGTGGGCCGCCCACATACTGCGTGAGCCAGCGGGGAATCTTGACGCGTCCGATGTCTTCTTCGATGGGGTGGTGGCTGCAATGTTCCGCAATCAGAACGCGGTCGCCCGGTTGCAGAGACTCGATGGCCATCGCACCGAGCGTCTGCTGAACGAGGTCGCCCCGGAAACGCGCGAAGAGTATCGAGAAACTGGTCAGGGGGATCTCACGCGGGGTGTCGCGGGCCACTTCCTTGAATGCCTGCGAATCCGTCACCACCAGTTTCGGCGCTGTGCTCAGGCGGCGCAGCGCTTCTCCCAGCTGGCGGTCTTTTACCACCATGCAGAAGGCATCGCCGTCGAGCAGATCGCGGATGGATTGCACCTGCGGCATGATGAGCCGCCCTTTCGGCGCTTCTTTGTCGATCGGCACCACCAGGACCGCCATCTCGCCCGGGCCTACCAGGTCGGCCAGGATGGCCGGGTTGTTCACAAATTCGTCGGGGGCGCGGTTCAGGAGCGCCTGTCGGAAACTGGGAATGCCGGCGCCGGTGGTTGCGGCCGTGTGTACCACGGGCACGCCGCGCTCCTGCAGGGCCGCGAGCACTCCGGGCTCGGGAGGGCCCAAATCCATTTTATTGAACACCACGAGCGCGGGTGCCTTGCGGCGGGCCAATTGGTCGAGGATTTCATCTTCGAAGGCGCCCCAGGCGCCGGGCTCCGTCACCAGCACGCCCAGATCCGTTCGCTCGAAGACCTGGCGCGTCCGCCGGGTGCGCAACTCGCCCAGGTCGCCCTCGTCGTCGATGCCCGCTGTATCGATGAACAATACCGGCCCCAGGGGCAATAATTCCATGGGCTTTTCGACCGGATCCGTCGTGGTGCCGGCATGAGGCGACACGAGCGAGACCTGCTGGTCTGTGATGGCGTTGAGCAGGCTCGATTTTCCAACATTGCGGCGGCCAAACAGGCCGATGTGCAGTCTGAATGATTTTGGTGCGCGCTGCATGGGTCTAGAATCACCAGGTTGTCTGACGTGGGGTTCCTGTCACCTGCACCGTCACGAACGGGCGGCACATGGGCTCCACAACCCTATGATACGCCAACGCAGCGGGTAATTGCATGATTCCCGCCGGGGAAGCGGGGGAGAGGGGACGGATGAGCGGCCCGCTTGCCACGCGGGGCATCGCGAATCGCCGGAACAGAGGCATCACGTCAAGCTCTGTGCCGGTTTGGTGTGTTTCGCGATCAGCGGTAATCGTTGCCGTTCAAGCTGTTGACGACGCTGGCGAGCCAATCCAGCAGTTGTGCGAGCATGCCTTGCGCTTGCTCCGGGTTCTCGAGCAATACGTCGGCCGTTTCTCCGGGGTCCGTGTATAAATCGTAGAGTTCACAGACCACGGCACCGTCTTTGTCTTCGATACGGTGGAGTTTCCAGGGCCAGTCAAGCCAGGCGCTGTGGCCGGGAAATGAATCCGTGGGGTAGTGCTCCTTGATCTCGCCGGCGTCGGGGCGGATACGGACCGGGTCGTTGATTTCTTTTCCTTCCTGCTGCGCCTGAAGCAGCTCCGCCATCCAGGTATCGGACGGGGTCAGGATCCCGCTTGCGGGATGAGACCAGAACCCGATGGGTTTCGGGCGCGTGGTCATGGCTCCTTCGAGCAACGGCATGAGGCTGATCCCGTCCAGCGGCGGCTGCTGGGGGATGGATGCCCCGGCAATTTCCAGCAGCGTGGGATAGATGTCGGAGGTCACGCAGGGGGTGTTGGATACGCGAGGTTCCGGGAACCGGCCAGGCCATTCGAGCAGGGCCGGGACACGCAAGCCGCCTTCGTAGATCTGACCTTTGTTGCCGCGTCCGCCGCTGCTGCCGACCGTGGACAATCCGCCATTATCGCTGCAATACCACAAGATCGTGTTCTCCCGGATACCCAGGCGGTCGATCTCGTTGCGCAGCTTGCCGAAGGCGCGATCCATGGCGGTGATCTCGCCATAAAAATGGGCGAATTGCTTGTCCTGCCCCGCGTAAAGCGCCAGGTCGCTGTCGAGCGCCTTATGCGGGTTATGCGGCGAGCCGAACCAGACTACGGCGAGAAAAGGAGCCGGGCTGTCCGCGTGTTTGCGCATAAACTCGATGGCCGCGTCTGCGGTGACCATCGAGCTTTCCCCGTGGAATTGAACGGCCTGCCCTTCGCGGCTCAGGATGGGGTCATTATCAAAGAAATTAGGTGCGGAGAGCCATTCGTCGAAGCCGCTCGCACCGGGGTTCACGGGACTGCCGCGCTGGACTGAGCCGACGTGCCACTTTCCAAAGTGGCCCGTGATATAGCCGGCCGTTTTGAGGGCTTCCGCGACGGTGACTTCCTGAGGGCGCAGGGAATAGCCCCATTGGAAACAGCCCATCCGGTTCGGCGTACGGCCGGTCAGGACGCTGGCGCGCGTGGGCGAACACACGGGTGCGGCTGCATAAAAACGGTCAAAGCGGACTGCCTCCGCGGCCATGGCGTCAAAATGTGGCGTCTGGAGCACCGGGTGTCCGTTGTAGGCCATGTCGCCCCAGCCCTGATCGTCGGCCATGCATAAGATGATGTTGGGCCGGCGTCCATCCGCGCAGGCGTGCCGCGTGAACCAACCCAGCCCGGCCGTCG
The DNA here is from genome assembly GCA_050950105.1 of Candidatus Hydrogenedentales bacterium. Classification (GTDB taxonomy): domain Bacteria; phylum Hydrogenedentota; class Hydrogenedentia; order Hydrogenedentales; family SLHB01; genus UBA2224. The sequence continues at coordinate 259,522 of JBMNGZ010000005.1, forward strand.
ACGCCCCCGCGGTCAGCAATCCAAGAAATTCTCTACGGCGCATCCCTCGGGTCCTCCTCAATTCCGTGCCGTCGGCACATCCCCACTCCAATGCAGGCCCTGCATACCCGCGACCCATCCAGAACCGATCAAATTGAGAATTATATTCTGTCACTCAATGGGCAGCGATTTCCGTGGCAGCTTTATTGGCAATTTGGGCCACGGCGTGGCTCATGGCGCCGGGCAGGGCATCTACCCGATCCGCTGCGAGCGGCACGCGGGCAAGCAGGGTATCGGCCCAGAGTAGACTGGTTCCAAATGCTTCACGCAATTCCAGGCGCACTTCGCAGACCGCCACAACCGGGCTGGCATCCCGGTCGGCTTCAAATCGCCGCAATTCGCCGACCAGTATCAGCTCGGGGCGGTTTACGTTTGAGGCGTCGCCGGCATCCCGAAACCTTCCGGTTGCAACGATGGCATCGGTGATGGCCCGGGTGACCATGTCCTCGGGGTTCGTAGCCCATTCAGCATAAAAATAGGGGTGGATCTGATGATCCAGGGTATAGAGCATGGGCGTGCGGTACAGAGCAGAGGCGCGTAATCGCCGGATGCCCAGCGAGCGTTCGCTTGGGGATACCTGCGCGACCGCAATGTCGGGTTTCAACACATACCGGACTGTAGGCGTCACCGTAGGCCGGATGCAGCCGGTGACTGCAAAAACGCCCAGCATCAGCGGGATCACTATGCGGCGCATCATTTCTCTCCCTTTGGATGTGCGGGACCATAGACCACGGCAGACGGGTCCCGTCGCAGCGTGTCGGCGAGGGCACGGAGGGCCTCGAGGGTTTCCTGAAGTGAATCGGTAGTCTGGCGCACCATGAATTCGACGTTGCCGGTTTCGTAGACGACGGTTTTCGTGACGGTCTCGAGTTGTCCCGTGGTTTTTCGGGCGGCATCGGCCAGTTCACGGATGCTCGTGAGGGTATTGAGAAGCTCGCCCTCGATTTTCGAGAAGTCGAGGGGGGTGATTTTCTCATTGATCGTGGTTAAGGTCGAATCGGCGGATTTAACGAGGGCGTTGGTGTTTTCGGTGAATGGCCGGATCTCCGCCCGGATCTCTTCGATGAGTTTGCGCGTGTCGTCAACACCTTCCACTGTCTTTATCCGAAGTTCCTTGAGCGTGGTGGTGGTTTCTGAGAGGACATCGCGTGCGCCCTGAAGCGCGCTGTCGGCGCCATCCAGCATCCCCTTGATCTGGCCTTCTTCGATGCCTTCCAATCCCGTATTAATCTTATCCGCGATGTCGCTGATTTTTTTGACGATTTCCGGGATATTGCCCGCGGTGGATGCAAACAACGAGGGTCTGCACGGGATTTCCGAGCCGGCCGGCAATTTCCCGTCCGCCGGGTTACCTCCGGACAAAGAGACGGTCATGGTGCCGGTAGCGATGCTGTACATGACCAGTTGGGCCTCCACACCCGGGCTCAGGGTGATCTCCGCATCTTTCACCTCGATATCTACGCGCACGCTGCGGGCTTTTGACACCGTGATGTCCGACACCTTGCCCACCGGTACGCCATTGTAGACAACAAGCCCACCGCGATTGAGCCCCAGGATGGATTCACCAAACTGGATGAAGTAGTGGGTGTGTTCGCCGCTCTTATATCCCGACACCGCGATGAATCCCCCTGCCAGTACGGCCAGGCATCCCACCAGGAAGATTCCCACCTTCATCTTTTGCGCTTGAGTCGCCACGTTATCCTCTCCTACCTGTGCTGCTGCCGGATATAGGTGTCGGCTTTGCGTTCGAAGAATTGCCGCACGCGCTGGGTGGTGCATGTTTGTGCTTCGTGCACCGTTCCCTGGAACACGGCTTTGCCGTCATCCAGCATCAGGACATGATCCGCAATCTTTTTGATGGATTCCAGCTCATGGGTCACGATGATGAACGTAATCCGCAGCAGGCGTTTCAGATCCAGTATGAGGTCATCGAGGCCGGAGGCCGTGATGGGATCCAAGCCGGCGGAAGGTTCGTCAAAAAATACGATGGGCGGATCGAGTGCAATGGCGCGCGCCAGTCCGGCCCGCTTTTTCATCCCCCCAGAGAGTTCTTCCGGCAGTTGATCCTTTGCGGAGACCAAGCCGACGAGGCTGAGTTTCAGCACGACCATCGCCTGGATCAGCTCCTCGGGCATGTCGGTGTACTCGCGCATGGGCAGTGCAACATTCTCGCCCACGGTCAGGGAGTTGAACAGGGCGCCCGATTGGAACGCGATGCCGATATGCTGCTGGATTCCGGCTAGCTGGTCTTCGTCGAGCGTGGTGATGTCGGTGCCGGAGTAATAGACATGGCCCGCCGCGGGTTGCAACAGACCGGTCATGTGCTTGAGCAGCGTCGTTTTCCCGCAACCGCTGCCCCCGAGAATGACGAAAATTTCGCCCTTGGGGACCTCGAACGAGATGTCATTGAGCACCACTTGCTCGCCGTAGCGCGCCACGAGGTTTCGCACCTCGATGACCGGTTCACCCGTATTCTGCAGGGTCTTAGAGCACATAATAGAACACCACCGCGAAGAGCATGTCGATCACGACGATCATGAAGATATCCATCACAACGGCCCGGGTCGTCATCAGACCGACGCCGCGGGAGCCGCCTCGTACGCGCAGGCCGTTATGGCATCCAATGAGCACGATGGAGACGGCAAAAAAGAGCGATTTGAGCAGGCCCTGAAGCACATCGCCTTGCGTCAGGGCGCCGATGGTCTGGCGAAACCAGATTTCCGCCGAAAAGTCCAGGACGCCCATGCCCCAGATGGCGCCTCCAAACACGCCCATGTACATCGCAACAACCGTAAGGCAGGGCATGGCAATCAGCAGCGCAAGCACTTTGGGGGCCACCAGAAATTGCGGCACTTTCAGCCCCATCCCGCGCAAGGCGTCGATCTCCTCCTGCACTTTCATGGTGGCCAGTTCCGCGGCAATGGCCGCGCCGGTCCGTGCGGAGACGACGATGGCGGTCATGATTGCCGCCAATTCGCGGGCGAACGCGATCACCGTCAAATCCGCGACATAGATGTCGAGCCCAACCGAGCGCAATTGAGCGGCCGAAAGCATCGCCACGATCAAGCCGAGCAGCGCGTTCATGACGCTGTTGATCCAGATGGCGCGGACCCCCATCTCGTAAAGCTCTTCCGCCACAAGCCCCCAACGCAGGCCTCGCCCTTCAATGGGCCCGATAAAGGTCCAATACACCGCATCGACGAGAAGGCTGAGTATCTGTCGCGCCTCTTCCGCCGCGCCGAAGCCTTTCGCGCCGATCAGCTCGAAAAGGTTTTCACTCTTTTCCCTTTGCGCTTCGGTTCCGCTCAGGCCGGGTCCGATCAGGTTGATGTATTCGGCGACGTCGCCTTGCTGCCCTTCGAGAAGGAAATCGGCGTTAGAGCTGCGGACGAACTGGGCGATATGCACCAGCCATGCCGCACCGGAGGTGTCCATCGTGTCCGTTGACGTAAAATCGAGAACGAGGCTGCCGCCGTCCTGGCCCCGCATGCGCTCGCGCACAACATCGAGGAGGGCACGGCCCGTATCCTGGTTCAGATCGCTGGGGCATTCGACGCGGATCCCGTTCATGCTTTCGGCTCCGCCAGGGCGTCAAATTCGTCCTCGGTCAGGATGGGGATGCCGAGTTCCTGCGCTTTGGTGAGTTTGCTTCCCGGCTTGTCGCCCAGCAGCACGAAATCCGTCTTTTTGCTCACGCTCGAACTTGTCCTGCCGCCCAGTTGTTTGATCCGGTTTGCGATGGTTTCACGCGAATACCGCGACAGCGACCCCGTGACGACGACGGTCTTGCCTGCCAGCGGTTGCGGGCTGTCCGTGACGGTGCGCGGCTCTTCCAGGGTCAGCCCGTGGGCGCGCAGCGACGCAATCAGCGCCCGGTTCTCTTCGGTCTCGAAAAAACTGCGCACTTCCCTGGCTACGACCTCTCCTACCTCGGGGACTTCACATAACGACGCTTCCGGGGCGTCCAGGAGGGCGTCCATGGAGCCATAGTGTCCCGCCAGCACTTCCGCGACATGCTCGCCGACGTGGCGAATCCCCAAACCGTTCAGCAGGCGGCTCAGGGGGCGTTTTTTGCTCATCGTAATGGCTTCAAGCAGGTTCTGGGCCGATTTTTCGCCCATGCGTTCGAGTTCCGCGAGCGGTTCGAGCGCCAGCTCATAAATGTCATCAAGGTTTCGCACCAGGTGTTTATCCACAAGCTGGGCGATGAGTTTCTCGCCCATCCCTTCGATGTCCATAGCGGAACGGCTGGCGAAGTATTTGAGCCGGCCTTTGATCTGGGCCGGACAGGCGGGGTTAAGGCACCGGAGATACACGCCGTCGGGGTCCTGGTGCAGCTCGCTGCCGCACTGCGGGCAGGCCGTTGGCACGGGGATCTTCCGGGCCTCCGGCGGGCGTTTTTCGAGCACGGGGCCCAGCACCTGGGGGATGATCTCGCCGGCCTTTTGCACTCGGACGATATCGCCTTCGCGGATGTCTTTGCGTTCAATGTCGTCGAAATTATGCAAACTTGCCCGTTTGACCGTGGTGCCGGCCAGATGCACGGGGGCAAGGTTGGCGACCGGGGTCACGGTGCCGGTTTTGCCCACTTGCAACGACACCGTTTCGAGCGTTGTCTCTGCGATCTCGGCCGGATACTTGAAGGCAATGGCCCAGCGGGGTGCTTTCGACGTCGCCCCCAGTTGCCGCCGCTGCTCCGCCGAATCCACTTTGATGACCATTCCGTCCGTCTCAAAATCCAGGTCATGGCGTTTCGACGACCATTCATCGCAGACCGCGATTACGTCGTCAATGTTCCGGCAGCGCTTGAAGAATGGGTTTACGGGAAACCCAAAGGATTTGAGGTCGTGCAGGGTTTGCCAGTGCGAGCCGAGCGCTATGCCCGGAAGCGGCGCTACATCGTAGCAGGCAATTTCGAGGCGGCGTTTCGCGACTTCGCGCGGATCAAGCAGTTTCAAGGTGCCCGCGGTGGTGTTTCGCGGGTTCGCCAGTGGCGGCTCCCCGGCCTCCTCGCGCAATTCATTCAGGCGGATGAGTTCCTGACGCCGCATGTAGACCTCGCCGCGGACTTCGAGCAGGTCCGGGCTGGCCCCCTGGAGACGCATCGGCACCGCGCGGATGGTCTTCACGTTCGCCGTGACGTCATCGCCCCGGGCGCCATCCCCGCGGGTGGCCGCCTGCACGAAGCGGCCTGCTTCGTAGCGCAGCGCCATCGACACGCCGTCGATCTTCAGCTCCGCCACGTAGGTCGGTTCCTGACCTTCGAGGCCGCGGCGCACCCGCTCGTCGAAGGCGCGCAGCTCGCCCTCATTATAGGTGTTGTCGATGGAAAGCATTGGAATTGTGTGCGTTACGGTCTTGAAACCCGCCAGTGGCTGGCCGCCGACCCGTTGCGTGGGCGAGTCGGGCGTTACCAGTTCGGGGAATTCGCTCTCGAGGGCGATGAGTTCGTTCAGGAGGGCATCGAATTCCATATCGCTGATCTCCGGCTTCGCCTCCACGTAATAGAGGTGGTTATGCCGGTCCAGCTCGGTCCGGAGCTGCTCGCACCGTTTTCGGATCTCCGGAGCTATGTTCCCTTCCGCGTGGTCCATGTGCGGCATTATAGACAATTTTCGTATGCGGTCGTACCTTGAGGACAGGGTCCGCCGCGGAGAGGGGTGAACCGCCATAATTCCGTTTGGTTCCCCATACGCTGTCCGGCCCGGCGGAATTCGCATGTACGGCCGGACAGCAAGTAGTATGAGTTGGCAACGGAGCGATGGCCGTGCCCGTGGTGCAGTGAGGCATCGTTTGCGATGGGCTTGATGGAAAGGATCCCTGTTTATGCCATGGAATAGCCTCCAATGGGTTCTGGTCTGCGTTCAGGCGGTCTGCGGAGCGGGGGAGTACCCGCTGGATATGGACAAACCGCTCCGCATTGCCGGGGTGGAAGCGGACCGGGTCGAGGCGCCGGTTTTCGGCCGGATCACGCTTGATATCGCGCTTGAGGCCCGATACAGCAACCCGTTTCGCAGCGAAGAGATCCGGGTGGACGTGGCTGTGGCGCCGGAGTCCGGCGAACGATTTACGGTCCCGGCGTTTCTGTATCAGCCCTTTGAGCGGCGCCTCGAGGATACGGGCAGAGGGCCCGCTGAACGCCTCGAGCCGGCGGGTGAGCCCCGCTGGCAGGCTCGCCTGGCCTTTCCAAAACCAGGCCCCTATGTCCTGCACGTTACGGCAGTCGACCGGACGGGCAGGGTCGAATCAAAACCCATTACGGTCAACATTGCGCCCGCCGACGCAGCGGGCATGGCGCGCACCCATCCGCAGGACCACCGCTATTTCGTCACGGATCGGGGTGAGACGCTCTATTTGATCGGAGCGAACGTGTGCTGGGCGGGGGCGCGCGGCACCTTTGACTACGACGACTGGCTGGCGAAGTATGCGGAGGCCCACTGCAACTTCATCCGCGTGTGGTTGTGCCCGCCCTGGACCACCTTCGCCATGAACACCCTGGAAAGCGGGTACGATGGTATCGCGCTGGGCAACGCGTGGCGACTCGACCACGTGCTCGAGCAATCCGAGCGGCTGGGCCTTCGAATGATGCTCTGCATCGACAGTTTCAACATCCTGCGCTCGACGGAAGTGCTCTACGGGCTCTGGGAAGACTCGCCATATATTCAGGCCAACGGGGGGCCACTCGTACGTTCGGAAGACTATTTCACGGAACCGGCCATGCTGGCAGCCTACCGCGATCGGCTCCGCTATCTCGTTGCCCGCTACGGGTACAGCGCGAGTGTTTTTGCGTGGGAGTTCTGGAACGAGGTGGACATCATCGACACCTTCGACAGCGAGACCGTGACGGCCTGGCACGCGGACATGGCGCGCTTTCTGCGCGCGCTCGACCCTTGGAAACACCTGATCAGCACCAGCCATGCACGGCCCTACGGCGACCCGGCGGTGGATGGCCTGTCAGCGCTTGATTTCGTGCAGACGCATCATTATGAAGCCAAGGACCTGGCCCGGGATTTCGGGCTGGACATTGCGCAGAAGAGCGCCGCAGCGGACCGGCCGCATTTTCATGGAGAGTTTGGCATCGATCATCAAGGCCGGGCCCGCGACCTGGACCCGGCGGGCGTGCATATCCACAATGGCACGTTCAGCAGCGTGGGGCAGCTTCAGGCGGGTATCCCGCTGACCTGGTGGTGGGACGCGTACGTGCATCCGCAGAACCTGTACCCGATTTACGCGGCGTTTTACCGGTGGATCGAGGGGTTTGATTTCGTGCAACAGCGTGTCCGCCCACTTGATGCTGAAATTCTGGATACCGACACCTCGAAGGTGCAGGTTCCCGGCGACACCCTGATCCGAACGGAGGCGGCGTCGTGGAACCCGGCGCCATGGAATCAGCCAAATACTGTGCGCATCACGCGGGAAGGCGATCTCCAATCCGACCTGCCGGTGTCGAGACTGCAGCACGGGCTGCGCAACCACCCGGACCTGCACAATCCGCTCACCTTCGAGGTCGACGCGCCCGGGGACAGCACCTTCGGGGTGCTCGTGGAGGGCGTGTCGGGCCACGGCGGCGCTGCGCTGCGCATTGACGTAGATGGCAAAACGGTGCTCTCGGAGGACTTCGCGGATACGGATGAGGACACCGCAACCCTTTATGGTTACGATGGCGCGTACCGGGTACCGGTTTCGGAAGGCCGCCACACGATCGTCGTAGAAAATACGGGTATCGACTGGTTTTATGCCGCATACGAAATACCCTGGCTGTGCGCCGCGCCGGCGTTACGCGCCCTGGGGGTGCTGGGCGACCGCCAGGCGCTGGTGTGGCTGCAGCATCGCGCACATACGTGGAGCAATGTGGCCACCGGCGACTTCGTCGAGTCGCCGGTGTCGGGCGCACGGCTGCTCCTGCGTGGCCTTACAGAGGGCGCCTGGCGTGTGGAACGCTGGGATACCCGCGCGGGCCGTGCTGAAGCCTCGGAAATGCACCGTGTTGGCCGCGACGGTCAGCTCGAACTGGCGCTCCCTCCGATCGCCCGCGATATGGCATTTCGCCTGTATAAGCTGGAGACTTAGGCTCGGACGCGGGACGAGACGATTCATATAGAAGGGATGCAGACGTCATGGCAGACGATGAGCTAGAAATCAGGCATTCGGAGCCGCCCGCGGACGCGGAATCCGTCGATCCCGCGCTGCGGGATACGCTGCTGGTGCGCCCGCGGGATGCCCGGGGCGAAGCGCCTCAGACCCCGTTTCCGGAAAGTACGCGGTACCGCCTGGGACAGCGCATTGGCCAGGGCGGCATGGCTTTCGTTTATGAAGCCTATGACAGCAATCTGGACCGCTCCGTGGCCGTGAAATCTCTGCGGCCGGAAATGGCCGAAGACCGGTCTGTGCGTGAACGCTTCATTTATGAGGCAATGCTTCTGGGCGCAATGGATCATCCCGGCATGGTGCCGATCTTTGAGATTGGCGAACTGGACGGCGCCGGCCTTTTCTATTCGATGAAGCGCATCCAAGGCCGCACCCTCCGCCAGATGCTGGATTCACGCCCGACGAAGCGTTTTGATCGATGCGAGGTTGCCGGGCTGCTCTCCATCTTCGGGAAAGTGTGCCAGACCGTGGCCTATGCCCATTCGCGCGGCATCGTTCATCGCGATATCAAGCCCGAAAACGTCATGGTTGATGAATACGGCGTTGTGCTGGTGCTCGACTGGGGGCTGTCGAAAAAGATCGATGAACGGGAAATCAGCCAGGGCATTACCGCCACCCAGACCGGGATCATCAAAGGTACGCCGGCCTATATGAGTCCGGAGCAGGCGGAAGGGCGCACGCACGAAATCGACTTTCGCACCGACGTGTTTTCGCTGGGGATTATTCTGTACGAAATTCTCTGCGGACAGCTGCCGTTTCCCGGGAAGACCCGCACCGAAGTGCTGCTGCAGATCGCGCAACATCAGCCGCCGTCGCCCCGTCGGCGCCGGAGGAGCGCGAGCCCCGTGCTCTCCGCGATCTGCATGAAGGCCCTGCAGAAGGCCCCGGAACGGCGCTACAGTACGGCCCGGGAACTCTCCGAAGACCTCGAGCGCTTCAGCCGCAGCCAGGAGACGTCGGCCTACCGGCGCAAATTCTGGGAACGGCTGTTTGCCTGGGCGGGGCGGCGTCCCGCTGTGGCCACGGCGCTCGCTATCTTCATGTCGCTGGCCTTGTTCGGGAGCCTTGGCGCCATAGCCAACCACCAATACCGCCGCGAAGAGGCAAAGCTCGCCATGGCGACCGGCACCCGTGTCGCCCGGATGATGATTGGCGAGATGAACCGTCTCGATTCAGAGATCGCGTCGCTTCACACGCAATTGGACGCGCTGTCTCCTGAGGATTCACCCGAACGGCAGGTGCTTGAAGCACAATTGGCCATGTTGAAGGCAGGCCGGCAGCATCACATCGCATTCGTTGACCGCCTCGGCCCGGTGGCCATCGCGCGGCTGGCCGGCGCCCACATCGAAACGGTCGACGAAATGGGCCCCGATTTCGCCAATACCGCGCGCGAGATCCGCATGAAAGAGGTCGAAAGCGCGTTCCGGGTCGGCGAGTTTTACGAAGCGAGCCACTTGGTCTACAAATGCATCCTCGATGCGAAACGCCTGGCGTGGACCCCGGCCCAGATGAGCGAGCTGCTGGCCTGGCGGGACAGGATCGACGAATATCTGCGCCAGACACTGCCGGCCGGCGCAGAACTGCCGGATTGGAGCCGATTCGACTATGACCGGGTGCTGAAACCGTTTCTCGACCAGATCGGTGTCGCGGGCATGGAAGAGCTTCGAAAACGCACGCAGAACCTCCGCTGAGGTGGGCCGCCTGCGATGCGCTTCCTCACACGAGTTCAGTTGGCCGCTGCCTCCACCAGTTCTCCCGTCATGGTGTATTCCAGCGTATAGGTGTCGGGCAGCTCCGTGCGGACCTGGTTGAGCGTGGGGGAGAAGGCTTCAACCCGGATTGTGTTGTCCGCCGGCACAAAACGCATGATCTGCATCCATCCGTCCCCGCCGTTCTCCGCGCCCTGGTAATCGCAGAGAAGTTCGTGCACGGGGTTGCCCGCATCGTTTGTTGCGGTCTGATGGTGCGCGCCGTACACGTGCCCGCTCACGACCATGAATACCGTGGGCTGTTTGCGAATGAAATTTTCCCAGAGGCGTTCCCCGACGTATCCGTCCAGTCCGTACGGCTTTTCGTCGGTGGCCCGGCCGGTGGGACGCATGTGGTAATGGGTCGCGACGATAACCTGGTGTTCCGGGTGAGCCTGAATGACTTCGCTGGCCCAGGACAGCATGCCGCTGTCGGGCACAAACGTCAGGCTGAGCACAAGAAATTTCATCCCGGCGGCTTCGAAAGTGCAGTAATTGCACGCGTTATTGTCGCCAAGGTGCCCGCCGTACCAGGGCTGGCCCTGGAAGCGTTCCGGGGGGAAATACTTGTCATATAATGGCGTGTCGCGAGTGACTTTTTTATCTTCGGTGCGCAGGTCGTGATTTCCCGGCACCACACTGTACGGGACGTGGCCTTCGATCACTTTGTGCGCTTCATCGGCGAGTTGCCATTCGCTCTCTATGTGCGCGTTTTGCACGATATCGCCCAGATGGATCACAAATTTGATGTTTTCCGCCTCCGCATGGTCGCGAATCCAGTGCATCTGGGCCAGGTAGGTCTCCGGGTATTTCTCCGAATAGTTCTGTGTGTCGGGCAACAATATGACCGAGAAAGCCGACGGGGCCTCGGCGTGCGAGAAACAGGCCGCCATGAAAAGTGCTACTGCAAGGCTCCAGACGGGGATCCAGGAAATCTTCTTCATCGTATCCTCTCCGTATCGCTTATTGGGCTGGCCCTGAACGGGCAGGCCCTCCCTCTTGGTTTCTTGGTGAATGTTCACGTACTCTATCATCTTCGTTTGAGAAGATACCACGCATGCCGGGGCGAACTGCAACGGCCTCTGACAAAAACCGGGTTGTGGTCGGCCGACACGGCTTCTCTCAAGGAGGATGCATGAGAGTATTAGACGGCGCGGACAGGAAATTCCTGCGTGGGCTCGGGCAGAAGCTCGAACCCACGGTAATGGTCGGCAAAAACGGGGTTACTGCGACGGTGATCGATTCGGCCGGTAAAGCACTCACCGCCCACGAACTGGTGAAGGTGCGTTTCGTGGAGCACAAGGACGAGAAACGCTCGCTGATTGACGAGCTGGCCCAGGGAACAGGCAGCGAAGTGGTCGGTATGATTGGCCATACCGCTCTGTTGTACCGTCAACATGACGATCCCGAGAAGCGCAAAATCCATTTCCCGGGCGAGCGTCCGTAAGTGACCTTTCACGTACGATGGGCGCCTGGAGCAAGGTCGAAGCATGCATAGCGGGTCTCCGCTCGCGCTCGAGCTGCGCGGCCACGCTGCGGATGGCGCGTGAGGCCCATTCCCTTTTGAATGCTGAAACTCCAAAAAAGGGGAACGGCCTGCCCGGTATGGTTTTGCTACAATGGCAGAGCTGGCGCGCACCTGAGACGCGCCTGAGATGTTTCGAGCGCGGGGGCGACGCCCGTATGCGCGAACAGCAGCCGCGAGGTGATATGCCGCCGCGGCGCCTGCGCGTGGGGAGCGTGAAGCGGCCGCAGCTCGCGCCAGGCCGCAGATCCGCCTATTTCGGAGCAATTGCATGAGCCAGACTACGCATCATGACCGCCCGCATCCAGACGGCAAGGCAGGCGATTTCAGTCTGCTGGACACCGTGCCCTGTGCCCTCATCTGGCAGGATGTGGGCGGGCGCATTGTCGAGTGCAACCGGTACTTTGCCGAGCAGATCCTCGGGCGTCCCCTGGAAAGCGTGGTGGGCAAGCTGCCGGAAGAGCTGTCCGATGCAGACCTCCTTCAGTTTTTGCGCCGCACCGAAAGCGATGCGTCCGATGCCGCTCTCTGGCCCATCCGGCGGGACCTGCGCTTCACGGGGGAGCGCGGCGAAATCCGACAGTTCCTGGCGACCACCACGCCGCTGCGAGACAATCAGGGGGCTTTGAGTGGGTTTTCCACGGTATTGGCGGATATTTCCGGCTATGTGCCTTCGGGAAGCGTGGCCCAGGAGAGCGAGTATCGCCTGCGTATCCTGGCGGATTTTGCCTACGAATGGGAGTACTGGCTCGGGCCGGACGGTTCTCCGGCGTACGTGTCGCCATCCTGTGAGCGTATTACCGGCTACTGCAGGCAGGCATTTTTTGACCGCCCGTCGCTCCTCGAAGAGATCGTGCATCCGGACGATCGCGAGCGGGGGCGGGGCTTTGTTTTCGGCCGGCCGGACGCGAACGACGCCGCCTTGCTCGAGTTCCGAATTATCGATGCGAACGGCCGGGAGCAATGGCTCGCCCATGCCAGCCAGCCGGTACACGATAACGACGGCCATTGGGCCGGCCGAAGGGCCTCCAATCGCCTCATCACGGACCAGAAACACGCCGAGAAATCGGTTCAAGAACTCTCCCACTGGCGCGACGCACTCCTCGAAAGCACCAACATCCTCGTGTGCGTGCAGGATCTCGATGGCCGGTTTCTGGTGTGGAACAAGGGGGCGGAACGGATGACGGAATATCCGCGGGACGCCGTACTTGGGAGCAGCAGCCTCCTTGAAGTGCTGTTTGCCGAGCCCGCGGACTGGGAACGCAGCCGGGCGATTTTACTGAAGGCCGCGCGAGGAGAAGGTGCGGCACAGCTGCAGTTCGAGATCCGCAGCAAATCAGGCCGCCCGCGCACCCTGGCGTGTTTCAGCAAACCCATCCTGGACGTGGAAGGCGCACCCGCCGGCGCGCTCATCCTCGGTGTGGATATTACCCGGCAAAAGAGGGCGGAAATCGACCGGCGGGAGCTGGAGGCACAGATTCAGCAAACCCAGAAACGGGAGAGCCTGGCCGTCATGGCCGGGGGGATCGCCCACGATTTCAATAACCTGTTGATGGGCATCCTGGGCAACGCCAGCATCGTGCTGGAAGAATTGCCCGAAGACACGCGCATCCGGAAGAATGTCACCCAGATCGAAAAAACTGCACGCCGCGCCGCGGATCTCATCCGCCAGATGCTGGCCTATTCAGGAAAGGGGCGTTTTGTGATTGAAACCCTGAACCTCAACATCGTGCTCCAGGACATGCTGCCCCTGCTCACCTCCGCCTTGTCGAAGAAGGCCGAACTCATTCTCGATCTTGCCCCAAACCTTCCCTATATGGAAGGCGATGCCTCCCAATTGCGCCAGCTCATCATGAATCTGGCCATGAATGCGTCGGAAGCCCTCGAAGACCGCCCCGGCGTCATTACCATGCGCACCGGCACGATGTATTGCAGCAAGAGCTACCTGGGCTCCACCTATCTGGACGACGAACACGCAGAGGGCGACTTTGTCTATTTCGAGATCACCGATACGGGATGCGGGATGTCCGAGGAGACCCAGGCGACCTTGTTCGACCCCTTCTTCTCGACCAAATTCACCGGTCGCGGACTGGGGCTTGCCGCAGCCCTGGGGATCATTCACGGGCACCGCGGCGCGGTTAAGGTCGACTCGAAGCAAGGTCAGGGAACGTCCGTGAGAGCCCTGTTTCCCTGCGGTACGACCATACGTTCGGGTGCGCCGCGTACGGGCACGGCCGACGCACAGGACGCGCCGCAATCGACGGTCCTCGTCGTCGACGATGAGGAAGCCGCGCGCCTTGTCGCGCAGGAAATGCTGGAACGCACCGGTTACCGGGTGATTGCCGCCGCGGACGGCTGTGAAGGGCTTCAGCAGTATCAAAAGGCGCCGAACGCCATTGATGTGGTGCTGCTGGATCTCACGATGCCTCATCTGGACGGCGAGGAGACCTTCCACCGCATCCGTGCGATCCGGCAGGACGCCCGCGTGGTTTTAACAAGCGGCTATGACGAGCACGAAGTGGCCCGGCGCTTCCATGGACTGGGCCTGGCGGGTTTTCTTCAGAAACCGTATACTCCGGCGGAATTACGAGCCAAGATCGCGGAAGCGCTGAGCGGCGGAGCGTAGCACCTCAACCTCAACGCGGGTCAGGATCGTGCCGGGTCGCGGAACAGGGCGCGCAACTCGCGCGCGGCGGCGCACACGTCTGGCGCGGCAGTCACGGCTGTGACCACGGCGACGTGCCGGGCGCCGCGTCGAAGCACCTCTCCAATATTGTGTGTTTTGATCCCGCCCATGGTGGTGAAGGGGATGCGCAGCCTGGGGGCGATCTCGTCGATTGCCTCGGGGCCGATCGCTCCGGAAGCCACGCGTTTGGTCTGCGTCGGGAAAACGGGCCCGATATTCACGTAGCTCGCACCCGCGTCCTGCGCGGCCAGTGCCTCCTGCAGATTGTGCGACGAGGCACCCAGGATCAGGGCCGGTGCGATACGCCGTGCGGCCTCTAAGGGCAGGTCGTGCTCGCCCAGGTGGGCGCCGTCGGCGTCGACCGCCAGGGCTATATCCACGCGGTCATCAATGATGAGGAGCGCGTTGTGCGCGCGGGTTCGCTCTCGAAAGGCAAGGGCGCGCGCATACAGATCGCGGTCGCTGCTGTTTTTTTCGCGTAACTGTACGAGCCGGACTCCCGCCTCCAGAACCGCATCGAGCACGGCCAGCGCGGGGCGTCCGTTACAGAACGCCTCGGTGATCACCACATAAAGGTCGGCCGCGTCAAAGCGGCGCATGCGTTCGCTGAGGCCCATCATCCGCCACCAACGAACTGGATCAACTCGATCGCGTCGCCCTCATCCAGCTGCAGCGAAGCGTAGGCGTCGCGTTCAACGATGCCGCCGTTGCGTTCAACGAGCGTGGCGGCCGGTGTACGTCCGGCATCGAGAATCAAGCGGTGGAGGGTCGTTCCCGGCACGACCTCGTGGTCCTGGCCGTTTAGTGTAATTTTCATGGTGCGATTCTCCCAGTTTTCCAGGATAGAACCCGCGTAGATGGTCGGGCGGAGCTATCGGTTTGATGTGTCATCGAAGGCATAATCAAAATCTTTCCAGACCGTCTCGTATCCTTTGGCGCGAATGGCTTCCGCGACTTTCGCGGGAGGCCGTTGATCTTCGATGGCAAATTGTTCGAGCGTTTCATCGACGTGCGTCGCATAGCCGCCGGGGCGTGTCGAGGAACCGGCGCTCATCATCGTCACGCCGAGCGGGATCAGGTGGTCGCGGAATTCGGCCCGTTCGCGCGTCGAGAGGTTGAAACCGGCCTCGGGCAGAAACAGGCGGATGGCCAACATGAGCTGGACCAGTTCCGCATCCGTCACGAGGTGCGGAATGGAAAACCGGGCCGGTGTGTGGAGCAGCCGCGGAAACGAGATCGACACGGCGCTTTGCCAGCAGGTCCGCTGAAGGTACCGGCCATGCAACGCGGTCCAGAATCCGTCGAGCCGCCAATCGGTCAGGCCGAGCAATGCGCCAATGCTGAGCCGGCGCGCTCCCGCCCGGCCGGCACGCTCGATTGCGTCAAGCCGGTAGCGATAATTCGTTTTCTCGCCTTTCAGATGGACGGCCCGGTAGACTTCCGGGTCGTAGGTCTCCATATAGAGGGTCACCCCCTCGAGGCCCCGCTGGCATAACAGCCGGTAGTCCTCCTTATCGAGGGAGTAGATTTCAACACTCACGGACGGAAAGAATTCGCGTGCGATCCCGACCGCGTCGGCAATGTAGGAGACCGGTGCAGCGCGGCGAGCTTCGCCCGTAAGCAGCAGCACATTTTGGTAGCCTTCGGCGGCCAACGCCGCGCATTCGATCCGGATCTCGTCGGCGTTGAGATTGAGCCGCCGCTGTTTGTTGCCTGATCGGACGGCATAGCCACAGTAGACGCAATCGGCGCCGCAGACATTGGAAATGTAGATGGGGGCGTACATGCCGATTGTTTGCCCGAAATGCCATCGGGTCAAACGGCGGGCTTCCACGGCCATGGGCTCGAGGTAGTCCTGCGCATGGGGCGAGAGCAGCGCGCAGAGGTCTTTGGGTGTACGCTGTTCTCGCGCGATCGCGGCGGTGACATCCTCCGGGCGTGCCCCTTCGATCAGGGCTTCCATGCGGGCGCGCGGCCACGCGCCCAGCTCTTCAAAAAAATCCACTGGCAGCCTCCGTGAGTCCTGGCTCACGGCCCCGGATTGAGTTCAATGTGAACATAATCCTGATTCTGAGCCGGATCCAGTCCGTTGGCGTAGGCTACCCAGAAATCCAGACCCGAGTTGCGGTACACGATGCTGAGCACCGTGCTTTGCACGCCCGCCGCTTTCGCCAGCTCGATGGCGCCGGCGGCATCCAGCGTTCCATAGCGCGCCGCCAAGCCGTTGTGCAGGATCTCGTTGTCGCGTCCGTTGTGATTTTTCCAATAGATGGCATCGATCAACGGGGCGTGGAACGGAATGACGCTGGGATGGCAGGGATGCTGTCCCGCGACGGATTCGTTGTCCACCCATATATCGAAGCGTGACCGGCTCGTGAAGAGCAGCCGGGCTTTCGGGTCGTCGGCATTCGGGTCGCCTACGCAGTAATGGTACTGATTTGTCCTGGTGGCATTTTGCATGCGCGTCAGGGCCTCTGTCAACGTGCGGTCATGATAGAGCACGTCGCGAAGGAGCACGGGGAACGGTATCCCCTCGAGATATTCCTCGTCACAGAAATATCCCATGATCTCACTAACCGCAATTCCCTGCTCATTCATTCCGCCGCCGGCGATGCCCACCAGTCCCGCAAACCCGATGACCGCATGTTTCAAGCCGTCGTCCGGGTCGTAAATGGCCACCACCGGATAGTCCTGTATGCCCAAGTCCATGGTCCAGTCCAGGTTGCGGAGCTGGAACATCTCGTTGTTGGCTGTGGCGTCGCCCCAGGCAGCGAAGAGCGAACAATTATATTCCGACAGGTCAGGGATCACGATTATTTTCTTGAGCACGTCGACGGTGATATCGGTATAGCCCGCGGCCCGGCAGCCGTGCACTATCCCTTCAAATTCGGTTTGCCAGGCGGCGGTATCGAAGAATTCTGGTTTCCAAAGCTGGCTTACGGCCAGTTCGAGCGCACCCGCCGGGAACACGGATCCACTTTCGATGAATGACGAAAACGCCGACCACACGGCGTCGATCTGGTCGGCAAGCAGGTATCCGTACCAAAATCCCATCTGATATCGATTCCCACTCAAGCGAAGCACCGTGACCTGGTCGGTCCCTTCTCCGACGACTTTTTTTGTACCGGAACCGCCGGGCAAGGCGAAGCATGGATTCACGTTGGGCACACAACGCACTTCGGTGGTAAAGATGTGCGGCTCATCGGGTATGCCGCTCGGAAATTCAAAGGCCATGAAATAGCCGGTCCATCCATCCGCGGGGGCGGGCACTTGTGCCGAGAAATACAGGTCGTCGCCAGGGGAAGCTGTGATCGGCACGGATGTCCACACCTCGTTTCCTACCGTGCCAGACCGGAAGTCGCGGGCGCCGGCACCCCCGCTCACGGTGCCGGTCCACAAGTGGGCGGACTGCGGCACGGTGCTCACCATCACGTCGAGCGTGGCGGAGTTGGGCGTATCCCAGATGTCCCAATGGATTCGAGGAAGCGTTTCTTTGTGCACGACGGCGTTATAAAACGGCAGGATGCCGCGCACGGTAGCTTCCCGGCTGGCGAGGAGGTCGTGGTTGCCGTTGGGGAAATACCGCAAATGCATGGAGCCGAACTCGGCGGCGTCGCCATAGTAAAACTGGGCGGAGTCGGGCACGAAGAAATCGTCGGCGGTACCGTTGAGCCCGTATTTCGGGATCCTGAGTCGTCCCAGGTACGTGTAGGGGTCCACAATGGACAGGAGGGCCGTCCCTTCGAGCGTATGCAGCCGCGCGATCACGCCAAAATCCAGGTAATCCTGCAGTTGCTCAGAATATCCGCACAGGGCGGAATAGTGCCAGTCCATCTGAGCCGCGAGGTTGAGCACGTCAATAACCATCGGCGCGATGCCCACGACCCGCGGATCCGTCGCGGCCGTAAGCCATGTGGTCCATCCGCGTTTAGACGCGCCGGTCACGACGAAATCTTTCACGGCGATGGGGGTGTCCAGCGACGCCGTATAGGCCTGCACGGCATCCATGGCGCGCACGGCGCTCTTGGCCATGGGGAGCAATGCGGGCCATTCTTCATCGGGGTAGCCCATTGCGGCACTGTTCAGGTACTTGTCGAAGGTGAACGCGATGATCGAGTCCTCCGTGCGAGGCTTGCCATCTTCACTGAATTCCGTCGGCTGGTTGGGGACCATGCGCAACATGGCGACGATTGAACCCGATTGCACGGCAAAATCGATCAGTTCGGGCTTGCGCTCCGGCGGCATTTGTGAGGTGCCTCCTCCCGAGATGAACAGGAGCGCGGTGTCATTGGTGACCTCGTCGGGTATGGCCAGGGCCAGCCAGTGTTGCCAGACATCCGGGGTCACCTCTGCACTGCTGCGCCACCGTTGCGAGACCAGAGACAAAACGACCCAGCGCCCGCCCGGGACCGACTGACTGCTTTGCTCAACGGGCATAAGCGCGATGCCGGGGTCTTCTTTGCGCACATAGCGATCGAGTTCCCGGGTGGCGTGGACCCGCACGGTCTGCTGCGTAAAATGGAGACCGAATGGATTTTGTGCACGGAGTAATACGGTATAGGTGCCGGATTCGGCGTAGGTGTGGCTGGGATTCATTTCGGCACTTTCGGTTCCATCGCCGAACTGCCACTGGTACGTGACATCCCCGGTGCCTTCGTCGGACGCGTTGGTGAATTCGAATGTATCGATAGTAACGCCCCAAGGCGGACTCATGTCAAAACGAGCGACGGGAGGCTTGCCGCGAACAGTCAAAAAGGCGGCCTGCGTATTGGTGTTCGAGGTTCCCTGTGCGTCGGCCACCGTCAACGACACGGTCATGGGCCCTGCGGCTTCGTAGGTATGGGTGGGATTTTGGTCTGTGCTGGTGTGGCCGTCGCCAAATTCCCAGAACCAGGAGGCGATGGGCGCATGTCCAGGCTGGGAGAGGTCCGTGAATGTCACGGCGGTCCTCAAAAGCGGTTGCAGGTTCGAGCAGGTAAAGTCGGCCTCAGGCGGTACCGCGTTGACTGTAATATAGTTATGTTTGATTTCCTCATTCTGGCCGTGTGGAGAGGCCACGGTTAAAGAGACCGTATAGGAGCCCGGCGAAGTGTAGGTATGGGTTTGCGCGGGTCCGGTCGCCGTGCCGCCATCTCCAAATGCCCATTGCCAGGAGCTGATGTTTGCCGTTCCTGAAATGGATGCGTCGGTAAAAACGACGGACGAACCGACCGGCACGACGGTCTCCACGGCACTGAAGTCGGCGCTCGGTGCGATCCGGGGGCGAACCGTGATGAAATTGCGTTTGGTCAGGGTTGCGGTCTCGTCCCCGGCCTGTACGGTGAGGGTCACATCGAAGGAGCCCGCCGAGCCATACGCATGGGAAGGTACGGCGGCTGAGCTGGTCGTACCGTCGCCGAAGTCCCATGACCACGACGTAATGGTTCCCTCGCCGGCAATGCGTGAAAGGTCCTGAAATGTGATCGCATCGCCTTCGTAGGGCTGCAATTCGTTCGCGGTAAATCCGGCTGAGAGCCGTTTGAGCACATTCACGCGCACAAATCTATCGCTAGCGCCTTCGGAGCTTATCCGCACGGTGCCGCTGTTATTTCCCGCAGACAAATGCGAGCGGTCCACAGTGACGGTAATGGTAACGCCGTCCCGGGGGCCGGAGGTGGCGCCGCTGGCCGGACTTACCGCGATCCAGTTTTCCATGGCGGCGGCATGGAACCGCGCGGGAGAGCCGCTACCATAGTTCCTCTTGACCTCAAAGGCCAATTCCGTGGTCGCTGCACCGAACTGAAGCACGCTCGGCTCGACAATCAGGGCCACGGTTTCGCCGCCGTCAATAGTGGGCGTTCCTGGGCAGCCAAAAAGCATGATCGGAAGAGAGAGCAGGACAGCAATGCCAGCGATTCGAGTTGGATGTACCACGGCTGCAAATCCTCACGTTGTGGGGATCAAGGAACCCCCGCCACACTCGCGCATCATCCCGATGGAATTTATTGTTTCCATGATGCCATGAGGCTGCATAAACGTCAATATAAGTTGCATCAGGACTTTCCTCAAAATGTTTCCTGTTTTGTGGATCCAGTGAAACGAGAGTTCCATCGGGGCTGCATCGGGCGGTTGTGGGGGGTGAGGGCGCCCCCCCTGGCCGTCCTCCGGATAGCCCCACGCGCTGCTGTAATCTGGATGGATCAGGGGAGTCCGCTTCAATCTCTCAAGAGCCGTACCCAAAAACTCACCTGTTTCAGCTCGGCGCCTCTACACATCCAAATAAAACAACAACGCAGGCGAATCAAAAAGTCTTGGGGAAAGTCCTGAGGTTGCATTCGCAGGCATTTCAAAGGTGCAGCAGTCAGGGCGCTTCGACGCAGCGTATCCATGCGTCTGCACTAGTGATTTGCCTTTTTGCGATATGCTCTTCTATAGTCTGATGGTGTAAATAATGGCGTATACTGCGGTTTTGGCGCTTAGCGCCGACCACTTGTTGTGTTTTATTTCGATGTCGAGGAAGCCACCCATGCCTGACACTGCATATAGCACTGCGGCGCGGGGGCAGGTGCAGCCCGAGCGGAAGGGCAGGCCGGCCGAATCGGAGCGGGCGCTCGGGTCGGCTCGGGCCCAGGAACTCCGCTTGGCCATGCTTTCACAGGCAGCCCATTGTGCCAGCGAGGGCTTGTGCCTCGTCTCGGAAGAGGGTTTCATCCGCTTCGCCAACCGGCCTTTCGCGCAAATGCACGGCGTTGAGGTGGATTCGATCTGCGGCCGGACGATCTCTGACTTTGTGCAGCCTGAATCCGGAGACTGGCCCTCGCGGATTGCGTTGGCGCGTGAGCAGGGGGCGCTGACGACTCATACGCGGCACCGGGGGGGCGATGGAACCGCATTTTCGGGCATGATGCGGGTCTTTTTCGCACAGCGCGAACGGCAGGATGAGTCATTTCTGATCCTTCGCATGTGGGAAGCGCCCCAAGGCAAGCGTTTTTCTGAAACGCTGGATACGTCGAAGGTGACTTACCACGATCTCGTCGAAACGGCGCCGGATGCCATCATTTTTCTGGATCTCGCGGGCAAGATCCTTTTGACCAACGCCATTACGGCGGAGCGGCTCGGGTTTAAAAGCACCGGCGAGTTGTGTGCGACGCGTGAATCCGCTTTTGACCTCCTTGCCCCCTACGACCGCGAGCGCGCCGTACAAGAGATGGCGGCCTGTGTTGCCCAGGGCAACCAGCACAGCATCGAATACGATTGCCTCACGAAATCGGGCGATATCCTTCCCGTTGAGGCCAACACCAACGTCGTGCTCGGCCCCGCCGGCCGCCCCGTCGGCTTTGTCTGCATCGTACGCGAAATCAGCCGGCGACGGATCGCTGAACAACGCCTTCAACGGCATTTGCATGT
Organism: Candidatus Hydrogenedentales bacterium; assembly: GCA_050950105.1. Classification (GTDB taxonomy): domain Bacteria; phylum Hydrogenedentota; class Hydrogenedentia; order Hydrogenedentales; family SLHB01; genus UBA2224. Next base: position 281,054 of record JBMNGZ010000005.1, read on the forward strand.
GGAGAAACTCCTCACCAGCATTGCGACGCGCTTTATCAGCCTCCAACCGGAGCAGGTGGAGAACGGGATCGCCGAGGCCATCCGACAGGTCGGAGAGGCGATCGGAATCGACCACATTACCATCGGCCTGTTGAGCACGGAGCAGAAACGCTTGCTGCGCCGGATTGACTGGGGCCTGGCAGGCCCCACGCCCACCCTGACGGATATGCTGCAGCGCTCGCTCGAATGTTTTCCCTGGATCATGCGCCAGCTTCGGAGCCGGGAATGCATTCGTTTCTCGCATCTGCAGGATCTTCCGGTGGACGCGCAGGAGGAGCGCGCGTTCTTTGGGATTGGCCCGCGCCGTTCCCTGTTGATCGCCCCGATGATGAGCCGGGGTGATCTGGCCGGATACGTCTCGTTCGACGTGATGCGTGAGGGCCATGAATGGGACGAAGCCATCTCAACGCTGATTCTTATCCTCGCAGAAGTGTTCGCCAGTGCTCTTAGCCGCAAACAGACGGAAGAGGCCCTGCGCGAAAGCGAAGAACGATTCCGGCAATTGGTAGGCAGCAGCCATGCCATGTTCTGGCTCGCTGTTGCGGATTTCAGCCGGGCCCTCTATGTGAGTCCGGCATTTGCCGAAATATGGAAGATCGAGATCGACCGGCTCTACGCGGATCCGCTGTGTTTCCTGGCGGCGGTCCACCCCGACGATCGGGAGCGCGTCGCCAAATCGCTCACGGATGAGTTCCAGGGGGAAGGAACGGAATTTCGCGTGGTCCAGGCGGATGGTTCGACGCGCTGGCTGGTGCATAAGGGTTTTCCCATCCGGAACAGCGACGGCGACGTGTTTCGTTTCGCGGGCTTCGCGGAGGATGTGACCGCGCACAAAATCCTCGAAAAGGAAATCCTCGAGATCAGCTCCCGGGAACAACGGCGGATTGGCCTGGACCTGCATGATGGCTTGGGACAGCACCTGGCCGGCATTCTATGCTTGAGCCGGGGCCTGGCAAAAAACCTCGCGGGAAAAGGCCGGCCCGAGGCGGCCGACGCCGCAGAGATCGCAGATCTGATCAAGGAGTCGATAGCCCATGCGCGCGCCCTTGCCCGAGGAGCCTGCCCGGTCGATCTGGAAGCGGATGGGTTGGCGAACGCCTTGCGAAAACTGGCCGAACATACCCGGCAGGTCACCGGCATTGAATGCGTTTTCGAAAGCGATGAGAGTGTGCTGATCAGTAGTCCTGACCAGGCCGAACACTTGTTTCGAATTGCGCAGGAAGCGGTCACCAATGCCATCAAACACGCCGAAGCAACCCAGATCCGCATCATGCTGATGGAAACTGGCGTGGGAAAACTGTTACAAATTGAAGACAATGGCAAAGGCATTGCGCACGTTCCCGCCGAAAATGCAGGCATGGGGCTGCGCCTGATGGAGCACCGCGCAAAGATTGCGAACGGCACCTTCGTAGTTAAACGGCGCTTTGGCGCGGGGACGGAAGTCTCCTGCCTTTTCCGAACCATCCCAGCGGATGGGGTGCCGGACGAGGACAGTTCACAATGAATGATAAAGTAAAACCATACCAAATCCTTGTGGTGGACGATCATCCGATCGTGCGCCGCGGATTCGCACAGTTGATCAAGCAGGAGCCGGACATCATCGTTTGCGCTGAGGCCGAGGATATCCCGGAAGCGATAGCAGCGCTGGAAGCGCATCGGCCCGACCTGGTCATCGTGGATATTGTCTTGAAACAGGCGAACGGTCTCGATCTGCTCAAACAGCTGCCGGTTCTGTCTCCAGACACCAAAGCACTGGTGGTGTCGATGCACGATGAGCAGATCTATGCCGAGCGCGTGCTGCGTGCCGGGGCGCGCGGCTATGTGATGAAACAAGAGGCCGACGAGGTGATCGTCACGGCCATCCGGCGCGTCCTCCAAGGCGGGATTTACGTCAGCGAACAGGTCAACGCGCGGATTCTCATGAATTTTGCACAAAACCAGGCCCGTTTTGAAGCCAGCCCGGTTGAGTTCCTGACGGACCGCGAACTCGAAGTCTTCGAGCTTATCGGCCAGGGGCACTCCACACGCCAAATCGGCGAACGCCTGAACATCAGCGTGAAGACGGTCGAGACCTACCGGGCCCGCATCAAAGAAAAACTCCGTTTGGAAACAGGTGCTGAATTGCTGCAAACCTGTGTGGAATGGGCCATTAAGAAGTCGCTGACCTAGTACTGCCCGGCTGCTATATTCGCGTTTTTCGCACTCTTGTGGCTACCTGCCCAAAAAAAACCCTGTCAGTCAAACCCCTACAAATATCTAGGGCTATCCCTTATGCAAAGTGCCGCCAAAGCCTGATTGTCCATTAAATGAGGAAAAGGTTAAATAGTACGTAGAGTGTGGAGAGTCGAGAGTAGTTCAGCGGGGTGCCGATGGGGATGCGTGCTGAATCAAAGACACGGGGCACTGTGGCGGGCCCGGGCAGGACTTCTTTGTCCGTGTGCGTGGTTGGTCCGGAGTTGGAGATTCGTAAGATTCCGGAGCTGGGCGCCCGGGCGCAAACCCGCTACGATTTTTGCCTGTCGCGCGACGCGCGTTCCCTGACCCTGCAGATCACGAGCGATAAAGAGCCTGCGCTCTTCTCGCTTCGCGATACGGGGGTGGCGGTATCGGCCTGGCAGAGCGAGGGGATCGCGCGTTATGCGGGGATCGACCGCGCCGCGTATTTTTTGCTCTGTGGCGCGCTGGGCCTGCTTCAATACCGGGCGCTGGCATTAAACCCGCTGCTCCAGCCGGACGATTTCTTGCATGCGGCCGATTGCGGATGCCTGTTTTCCACCTGCCACGCAAAGCATGAATATGCCCTCCTGCTCGAACAACCCCACATTTGCGGCGGGTGCGTGCAGTTTTTTGACTGCCTGGGATGCGAACCTGAAGTGGGCGCCTTGCTCGATCTGCTCGACTTCATTCACAAAAGCCAAACGAGCGCCGTATCCAGCAACTAGCCACGTGCCTGTGTAATGCCCGCCTGTTCTGCTGCCGCAGGTGCACGTTATCACGCCCAGCCGCTCAATCAGTGCGCTCACAGGTCTGGCTTTTGGTTTGCCCGGATCCGTGTGCTACGCTTGGCGTGTTATCGCGAGCGTGAAGCGCCAGTTCATAAGGGGAGAAGCCACCAAGGATCATGTCCACAGGGAGGGACTGCATCATGCCGGAACAACTCGCTTTGCTTGGGGGCCCCAAAGCCGCCCCGACGGACCCAGAGGCGCTGATCGCATGGCCTCTCATCACGCGCGAGGATGAGGAGGCGGTGCTTGAGGTGCTGCGCTCGGGTGGCATGTCCGGTACAGACATCTCAAAGCAGTTTGAACGCGAATTCGGCGCCTGGCTGGGCGTGCCGCATTGTCTCGCGCATTGCAACGGCACGGCGTCGCTCCAGGCGGCCATGTTTGCCTGCGGAATCGGCGCGGGCGACGAATTGCTGTGCCCGAGCATGACCTACTGGGGTTCGGCGCTGCAGACGTTTGCGCTGGGCGCCACACCGGTCTTCGTCGACATCCTCCCCGACACGCTGTGCATCGATCCCGCCGGGATTGAACGGTGGATTTCTCCGCGGACCAAGGCCATCATGACGGTGCACTACGCGGGCTACCCCTGCGATATGGATGCGATCCTGCCCATTGCGGAGAAGCACAACCTGAACGTCATCGAAGATGTGTCGCACGCCCACGGGACGCTGTACAAAGGACGCAAAGTCGGTACCTTCGGGCAGGTGGCGGCCATGTCGTGCATGTCGGCCAAATCATTCGCTGCCGGTGAGTTGGGCATGTTGGCGACAAGCGACCGGTACCTCTACGAGCGCGCCATTGCGTACGGCCATTACGCGCGGCACGACGACCTCACGGATCCGCGTTTGACTCCCTTCGCGGGCTATCCGCTGGGGGGAGTGAAATTCCGCGCGAACCAGCTGGCCAGCGCGCTGGGACGCTCGCAGTTGCGCCGTTACGATGCGCGCGTCGTCGAGATTCAGAAGGCCATGAACTATTTCTGGGACCAGCTCGAAGGCGTCCCGGGCATTCTCGCCCACCGCCCGCCCAAAGACAGTGGTTCCACGATGGGAGGATGGTACGCGGCCCGAGGCTTGTACCGCGCGGAAGCCCTGGGGGGACTGAGCATCGATCGCTTCTGTGAAGCCGTGCGCGCTGAAGGCGCCGACACCACGCCGGGGGCAAACACACCCATGCACATCCACCCGGTGCTCAACGAATGCGACATCTACGGGCACGGCAAACCGACGCGCATCGCCAATGCAGACCGGGATCTCCGGCAGCCGCCCGAATCGTTGCCGGTATCGTTGAACAGCTACCACCTGTGCTTTTCGATCCCGTGGTTCAAGCGCTACGAAGCGCCCATCATCGAAGAACAGGCCGCAGCCTTCCGCAAAGTCGCCGAAAACGCCGATCAGCTCCTGTAATCGGCCGGCAACGCCTCGGACGCTCATCGCCCGGGCCGATGCGGCGTTTTCGGTGGCCCGGACAACTCAAGTGATAGTGCGCCGGCTGTGGCCGGATAAGCAGCAACGGGACTGGATTTCGTCATGCGTCTTGTGGATGCCCATTGCCATCTGGAAGATGAATCGCTGTATACGCGGCTGGACACGGTGCTCCGCGATGCCCGGGCCGCCGGGGTAGTCCGTGTGTTGACCTCTGCCGTGACGCCCGAGCAGTGGCCTCGGTCGGCCGACATTGCCCGGCGCTATCCCGAGGTGGCCTTTGCCCTGGGCGTCCATCCCTGGTTTGCGTCGGAGGAGAGCCTGCAGCGGTTGGATGAACTCCGTCGGGCGCGAGAGCTGGGCGCTTCGGCCATCGGCGAGATCGGGTTGGACCGCAAGGTGGAATCGCCGTCCATGGAGCTGCAAACGGCGGTTTTTGAGGCGCAGCTGGCCATTGCGCTCGAACTGGCGTTGCCGGTGGTCATTCATTGCCGGGGCGCGTTCAATGAGCTGCACGCCTCGCTCAAGCGCGTGGGGACGCCGAGTCCGGCGGGGATCATCCATGCCTTCTCAGGAAATGTGCAGCTGGCGCGCACGTTCGTCCAGTTCGGGCTCAAGTTTTCTCTGGGGCGAAGCCTGACGTATAAACGGTCCGCCAAACGGGAGGAACTCCTCCGTTTCATTTACCCGGAACATTTGCTTCTGGAAACGGACAGTCCGGATATGCCGCCGATCGGCGCAGAGCCGGGCTCGCCCAATGAGCCTCGAAACCTGCCGCTGAATCTGAGGGGGGCGGCTGAACTGCTGGGTTGCGACCTTGCGGAGGTCGCGGAAGCCACGACACGTAACGCATCGGACGTGTTTGCGTTGGGACTCTGAATGGACGCGAGATTCGAACGCACCCGGCTCCTTGTAGGCGACGCCGGCCTGAAACGGCTGTCGCGGACTACCGTGGTGATCTTTGGTTTGGGCGGCGTGGGCTCCTATGCCGCCGAAGCCATCGCGCGGGCCGGCGTGGGCCACCTGGTCCTGGTCGACTCGGATTGCGTCGAACCCACCAACCTGAACCGGCAGTTGCTGGCCCTGGAAAGCACGCTCGGACAGCCCAAGGTCGAGGTGGCACGCGCGAGGATCCTGGACATCCACCCCGGCGCGCACGTCGAGGTGCATCAGACCTTCGTGACTCCCGCCAATGCCCACGAATTCCTGCGGGAAGGCCGGGAGGTGAGCTATATCGATGCTATCGACCACCTTTTAGCCAAAGTGGCGCTCCTGAAACAGCTCCACGAAAGAGGGGCGCGGTTTGTGTCGTGTATGGGTGCGGCCAGCAAGCTCGATGTCTCGGGCGTCCGCGTGGCCGACATCAGCGCCACGGCCAATTGCCGCCTGGCCCGCAGGATTCGTCTGCGGCTTCGCCGGGAAGGGATCACGAGCGGTGTTCGCTGCGTATATACCGAGGGGCCGGTGGCGCGGGGCGGGGAGCCCCTGGAAACGAATACCCGCGTCCGCGGCACCATTTCGTATCTTCCGGGATTGATCGGCCTTACGGCGGCGGGAATTGTCCTCAACGAGATCCTCGCGTGATGGAGGGCGGCAGGCTGCGTAATTCGTCCAGGCACGCAGACTGCCTCTTCCCCAAGATTTGAGGCTGCGCACCCCAGCGTCACAAGCGCTCAAAAAAATGCCTGAGTTGCCTGCCGTCCTGGTGTTGCGCGCCAGTCCGGCACGAATCGGCGGAGACCCCCGTGCGAGGTGGCCTTCGCCAAACCAGTCCTGGTCCGGTTAACTGGCCTGTGCCTCGGCGTGCAGGCGACTTGTCGGGGCGCCAAGGTTGCTGACAGACCGACCCTTTAGAACTCTTGTCCACCGCCATCTGATACAATGGAACTACGCAGCCACTGTGAGGTTTACGGAGATGGACCTGCCCATTAAGATTGATCGCGAGCAGCTTGCCGCCTTCTGCCGCAAGCATCATCTCACCAAGCTGGCGCTGTTTGGCTCGGTGTTGACCGACCGGTTCGGGCCGGACAGCGATGTAGATGTGCTGGTCGAATTCGATCCGGATCATGTTCCCGGCCTCATCGCACTGAGCGCCATGGAGCGGGAATTGTCCGAAATCTTTGGCCACAGGGCTGACATGCGCACGCCCAACGATTTAAGCCGCTACTTCCGCGACCAAGTCTTGCGGGAAGCGGTCACCCAATATGCTGCATGATTCCGACCAAAACCGGCTCCGCCCTATGATCGAGGCGGCTCAAGAAGCCGTCGGGTAGGTCGTCGGCTTGCCGAGGGCCGAATTCGATGCGCAATGTCCCATTCAACATTCGGTGGTGCGCTGCATCGAGATCATCGGGGAAGCAGCCTCGCGGCTTTCTCCTGAAGTGCGCACGGCCAACCCGGAGCTCCCTTGGCAGGACATGATGGGGATGCGCAACAGGCTTATCCATGCCTGCTTCGACCTTGACCTTGACCTCGTCTGGCAAACCGCACGCCAAGAGTTGCCCAATCTCATTCCCAAGCTTGAGGCGCTTCTGAAATCACGCTGAAGACCCGGCACCGGCGGCTTCACGCCTGCCATCTGCGCGGCCTCGATGGAGACATTAATCTTGGCGCACCCGTGATTGCCGACCAGCAGCAGCGGGCCGCCGGGCATGGATAGGCGGAGACCACCGCGCAAGGTGGCCTCCGCCCAAACCGGTCCTGGTCCGGTTAACTGGCCAGAGCCTCGGCGTGCTGGAACTCCAGCTCGCCGTTTTTGACGTCCGCCCGCACGTGGTTGCCCTCGCTGATATGTCCCTGCAGGATCTCAAGCGCGAGCGGGTCCAGGACCATGCGCTGGATGACTCGTTTGAGCGGACGCGCACCATAGGCGGGGTCGTATCCGCGCTCGGCGAGCAGGTCGCGTGCCTCCGGCGAGAGTTCCAGGGAGATCTGCATATCCTCGAGGCGTTTGGACAGCCGTTTGAGCTGTACATCCACGATCTTGCGGATATGCTCCCGGCCCAGGGCGTGAAACACGACGATGTCGTCGATCCGGTTGAGAAACTCCGGCCGGAAGTGCTTCCGGAGCGCGCGCAAGACTTCCTCCACCTTCTCTTCGGGCGACCCGCCTGCCCGGTGGAATACCTCGCTGCCGAGGTTGGACGTCATGATCACGATGGTGTTTTTGAAGTCGACCGTGCGGCCCTGGCTGTCGGTGATCCGACCGTCATCCAGCACCTGGAGCAGGACATTGAAGACTTCCGGGTGCGCCTTCTCGATTTCGTCGAACAGGACCACGCTGTACGGTCGCCGGCGCACGGCTTCTGTGAGCTGTCCACCTTCTTCGTGCCCGATGTAGCCGGGCGGCGCGCCCAGCAGTCGAGACACCGCGTGCTTCTCCATATACTCCGACATGTCGATGCGCACCATGGCCCGCTCGTCGTCGAAGAGCAGGTCGGCCAGGGAGCGGGCCAGTTCGGTTTTGCCCACGCCGGTCGGCCCCAGAAAGATGAACGAACCAATGGGACGCTCGGGCTCTTTCAATCCCGCCCGGGCGCGGCGCACCGCGTCTGACACCACGCGCACGCCCTCTTCCTGGCCGATGACTCGCTCGCCAAGGCGCTGCTCCATGGTGAGCAGCCGCTGCATCTCGCCTTCCATCATGCGGGCGATCGGGATGCCGGTCCAGTCCGACACGATCTCGGCCACGTGTTCGCTGGTGACCTCCTCCTTGAGGAAACTGCCCTCTTTCTGCAATTCCTGCAGCCGGTCGTTTTCCTGTTGGAGCTTCTTCTGCAGCTCGGTGAGGGTGCCGTAACGCAGCTTGGCGACGGTCTCGAGGTCGCCGGCCCGCTCGGCAATTTCCTGCTGCCGTTTGGCTTCCTCGATTTCCTCATTGACCCGGCGGATGGCTTCAATGGCTTCTTTCTCCGCCTGCCACTTGGTCTTCTGTGCGCTGATGTCTTCCTGCAGTTCGGCCATTTCACGTTCGATGGCCTCGCGCCGCTCGCGGCTGGCTTTGTCGGTTTCCTTCTTCAGCGCGAGATGTTCGATCTCGAGCTGGCGCAACCGGCGTTCCTGGACGTCGATCTCGTAGGGCATGCTGTCGACTTCGATCCGCAGACGCGACGTGGCCTCGTCGATCAGGTCGATTGCCTTGTCCGGAAGAAAGCGATCCGCGATGTAGCGGTCGCTCAAGGTGGCCGCGGACACCAGGGCCGCGTCCTGGATGCGCACCCCGTGGTGCACCTCGTACTTCTCCTTGATTCCACGCAGGATGGCAATGGTGCTTTCCACATCCGGTTCGCCGACCAGCACGGGCTGGAAGCGCCGCTCGAGCGCGGCGTCTTTTTCAATATATTTTCGGTATTCGTCGAGCGTGGTGGCGCCGATGCAGTGCAGTTCACCGCGGGCGAGGGCGGGTTTCAGCATATTCGACGCGTCGACCGCGCCTTCGGCGGCCCCGGCTCCGACCAGCGTGTGGAGTTCATCGATGAACAACACGATCTCGCCGTCCCGTTCCTCGACTTCACGCAAGACGGCCTTCATGCGATCTTCGAATTCGCCGCGAAATTTCGCGCCCGCGATCAGGGCGCCCAGGTCCAGCGCGGCAACCTGGCGTCCCTTGAGGTTCTCGGGTACGTCGCCGGCGACGATGCGTTGCGCCAAGCCCTCGGCGATGGCCGTTTTTCCGACGCCCGGCTCGCCGATCAGTACGGGGTTGTTCTTGGTTCGGCGCGACAGCACCTGGATCACGCGGCGGATTTCGGAATCGCGTCCGATGACCGGGTCGAGCTTGCCGGCACGCGCCAGCTGGGTGAGGTCGCGGCTGAACTTCGCCAGGGCCTCGTAGGTAGATTCCGCATTGGGGTCGGTCACCCGCTGCGTACCGCGGACCTGTTGCATGGCAGCCAGGAGGTTTTCACGGGTGGCGCCCCGGTCGCGCAGGAGGATGCCCGCCGGATCGTCGCGCAGCGAGACCATTCCCAAGAGGATGTGTTCCGTGCTGAGGTACTGATCTTTCAGCGCCTGGGCTTCGTTCCAGGCGGCCTCAAGGAGGCGGTTCGCGGCTCCGCTTAAGCCCGCCTGCGCGGCGGCCCCAGAGATTCGGGGCAGTGACTGCAGTTTCTCTTCCGTGGCGGTAAGCACGGTATCCGGCCGCAGACCCAGGCGCTGCAGAATCGAAGGTACCGCTCCGCCTTCCTGCGACACCAGGGCGTGGAGGATGTGCAGAGAGCCAATTTCAGGATGCCGGTGCTGTGCGGCGGCATCCAGCGCCGCCGACAAGGCTTCCTGGGCTTTGATCGTCAATTTATCCAATCGCATGTGGGATGCTCCTCTCTATAGGCGCGTTGAATTCATCGTCGTATGAGTAGGAGAGCAACGTTTGTGCCAATGCGAGGGCTTGATGTTTAAGGATTTAGGCTGGAATTCCGGCGTGGCGTGCTGCAATCCGGCACGAGCCTGTTTCATTTTGCTACAAATAGAACGACGCCCGGCGGGAGGGCCGGGCGTCGACGGAAAACGGGGATGGCGAGGTTAGCGCCGGTTGGCCAGGAGCAGCATGCGCAGGAGCTGGAGGAGGGCCATTGCGGTGGATGCCACGTAAGTCATGGCCGCCGCGCTCAAGACTCTGCGCGCGCCGACGAGTTCATCGCCGGTTAAATATCCGCCGCTGGCCAGGGCTTTCACGGCGCGTCGGCTCGCGTTGAATTCGACGGGCAGGGTCAGCACGGTAAACCCGACCGCCATGGCAAACAGCAGGATCGCGAGCTGCATGACGAGTTGGCCCGTGCCGGGCCCCAGAAACATGCCGATCACAAACAGGGGGAAGGCCAGGGTTGAGCCGAGGGCGCATACGGGATAGATGAAGTTGCGGGCCTGTAACGGCGCGTAGCCACTGGCGTGCTGAACCGCGTGGCCGACTTCATGCGCGGCAATGCCCAGCGCGGCAACGCTTCGTCCGTAAAAAATATCCTGGGAAAGCCGCAAAGTGCGCGTGCGGGGGTCGTAATGGTCCGTCAGATGGCCGGCCACGGGCTCGAGACTCACGCCGGCGCCAAGCCCGCCGGATTCACCCGCCAGGGCGACGCCCGCATCGCGGAGGATGTGCTGCGCGACTTCCGCGCCCGTAATCCCTCTGCGGTTACCCACTTGCGCGTATTTTGCATAGGTCGATTTGACCTTCCATTGCGCCCAGAGCGACAGAAATAACGCTGGAATTACCAGCAGAAACGTCGAATCTGCAAACATCGGCAGCATCATAATACAGCCTCCTCCGTCTTTCAGGGAGTATACGTGCCATCGTCTCGTGATAGCAACTCGCCCAAAGAAGCAGCAAGTATCATGCCTTCAAAAGAGAACCGCCAAAACAAGCTTAATATACTGAAAATAATTGATTTATAGTTTCAAAAGGTCGGTGGAGGCGCAATCTTCCGCTCGAGACTGCCTCAAAATGAGACCTGCCGGTGCAAATCAGGCGCGATCCGGTTCATAGTGGCGCACGAGCAGCCTGTGCTGTGGATCCGCAGGGTGGATATATATCCCGTGTGGTCACTGAATCCAATCGTTCCCCCCGGAACGGGGACCTCGCCTGTGATGGGGACGGTATCGAGCACTTCGAACGAGTAGCCGTCGTTCTGGACCGCAAAGATGGGGTCGATGGGGGCGCCGAGTGTCATGGCGCGCTTTGGGTCAAATCCGTCGGCGACGGAGTGCGGTAATTCAGCAGCAGGCACGTGACTGCGATCAGCATGAAGAGGGCAGCGGCGCCGCCCTTTTGGCCTCTTCGCGCACGGACTTCTCTCCTGACGATGAGAAGCGCCGTAACGAACGGACGACGGAAATTACAGGGCAGCTGCCTTCCGAGAAATGGGCATTTTCCCTGGCTGACGTTTTACGCGGCTATTCGGGCGTTTGACGTTATCGCGCTCAACCACGTACACTCCCATGACATGTGCATGTGCAGAAATTGGCGGAAGGGGAGTGTGTGGCTCGCGCTTGAGCCTGCTGGAGAACCGTCTGTATGACCGCGAGCGCACAATCCGCGTCGTTTCCCTCAGTATCAGTCGTGATCCCGACGTACCAGGAGGCGGACAATATCCCCCTGCTGGTCGAGCGCATTGCCCGTTTGCGGGAAGAGCATCATCTGAAGCTCGAACTGCTGATCATGGACGATGACAGCAAGGACGGGATCGAAGAGGTGGTGCGCGAGCTTCAGCACCCCTGGATTCGCCTTACTGTTCGCACGGAAAACCGGGGATTGGGCCCGGCGGTCGTCGATGGCATGCACTTGGCTCGAAATGACGTGCTTGTTTGCATGGACGCCGATCTGAGCCACCCGCCGGAAGCCATCCCGGAGCTGCTTGAGGCGCTGTCGCAAGACTACGATTTCGTCATCGGTTCGCGCTATGTGGACGGGGGGAGTACCGACGAGCACTGGGGGCTGCTTCGTCGGCTGAACAGCCGGGTGGCCACGCTGCTGGCGCGGCCTTTCACGGTTGCGAAAGACCCCATGAGCGGCTTTTTCGCGCTTCGGCGCGAGACCTTCGCGGCCGCCCGGGACCTCAATCCCATCGGCTACAAGATCGGGCTGGAACTGCTCGTGAAGGCGCGCTGTGAGTTCATCAAAGAAGTGCCCATTCACTTCACCGATCGGCAGCTGGGCGAGAGCAAGCTTACGTTGACCGAGCAGTTGCGTTATCTTCAACATCTGCGCCGCCTGTTCATCTACCGTTACGGGGGGTGGGCCCATTTTTCGCAATTCGCGGTGGTTGGGGGTCTGGGCACCGTGGTCAATCTGGCGATTTTGACCGTGCTCAACCTGCTGGCGATCCCACTGACGATCGCGGTGGCGGTAGCGATTGCCGGCGCCATGGTGTTCAATTTCATCTTGAACCGCCGGTTTACCTTTTCGTACGCGCGTCAGGGGTCGCTCTTGCGGCAGTTCGCTGGATTTGTGGGGGCGAGCAGCGTGGGCGCGGTGGCGAATTACGCGGTGACTCTCGCGCTGATTCGCCAGTGGGCATTTCTGGCGCGATTTCCGCAGGCGGCCGCGTTGGCCGGCATTGCCGCGGGTATGTTTATTAACTTCGGCATCAGCCGTTACCTGGTGTTTCGTAAACCCCGCCGTCCAGGGCCGGAGTAGCCGCATGCGGCGCGAACACCCCAGCATGAAACAGGAGGGTATCTGAAATGACCCGGAAAGTCAGTCGCAGGCAGTTTGTGCAATCGGGGACTCTAGCGGCAGCAGGCGCCGTCTCCGCGCTGGTTTCGTCCCGCGCGGCTGGCGCCAATGAGCGCATCCGCCTGGGGTTTATCGGGGTGGCGAACCGGGGCGGCCAGCTGCTCGAATGCACCACACCGTTCGAAGATGCTGAAGTGGTGGCTTTGTGCGATGTGTACCGCCCGCCCATCGAAAAGTGGGCGGAGAGCGTACCCAACCCGGTGACGCTGTACAGCGACTACCGCCGGATGATCGAACGGGAGCAGCTGGATGCGGTCGTGATCGCCACGCCCGACCACTGGCATGCCCTGCAGACCATCGACGCGTGTGAAGCGGGCCTCGACGTTTACGTGGAAAAACCGCTCTCGATAACCATTCATGAAGGCCGGCGCATGATCGAGGCCGTGCGCCGCACTAACCGCGTGGTCCAGGTTGGCATCCAGCGGCGTTCGTGTCCCACGCTCGCTCAGGCCCGCGATTTCGTTGGAGAGGACAAGATCGGTCCGGTCGTGGTGGGGCGTTGCTGCCGTGTGAGCAACATGTGGCCGGATGGTATCGGCAGTCCCCCCGACAGTGATCCGCCCGCCGGGCTTGACTGGGACATGTGGTTGGGACCGCGGCCTTTCCGCCCCTTCAATGCCGCCATCGCGCCCTACAATTTCCGGTGGCACAAGGAGTATTCGTCGCAACTGGCGAACTGGGGCGTACACTATTTCGACGCCTTCCGTATGGCCCTTGACGAAGACATGCCGACCTCAATCTGCGCCATGGGCGGGCGGCTTCTACTGGACGATGCCCGCAGCATCCCGGACACCATGGAGGTCGTGTTCTCGTTCCCATCGCGCCGCATGCTGCATTTCAGCCAGTATGAAACCAGCAGCAATGCGCTTCTGCGCACGGGCATGGTCGAATTTCGCGGCACCATCGGCACGCTCTACTACCAGGGAGCCAATTTTGAGGTCGTGCCCGAATTTGGCGGCCAGTTCCATGATCGTGAGAAACGCATGGAGCCCGTGCAGTTCAAAGGCGAAGTGCGCGACCCGACGGCCCTGCATATCCGCAATTTCCTGGATTGCATCAAATCGCGCGCGACTCCCACCTGCAGCATCGAGGAAGGGCACAAATCGACGACTCTGGCGCTGCTCGGCAATATCTCGTTTGAGATCGGCGAGCGTATTACGTGGGATCCCGTCGCGGAGCGCGTCACCAATCACGAAAAAGCGAACGACTTGCTTCACTACGAATACCGTGAACCCTGGAAACTGGCGTAAGGTCCAGCATTTTCCACAGCTCGTTCACGTCGAACCCGCATAGGCCGCGGGATGCCGCCGTGATCCTTGCGTGCGGCATTCCGCGTCTACGCGCGGCATATGATCCTTGTTCCAAGGTATACTGTGGGTGCGGGGCTAGTAGGATCAGTGCGCTGCCATGATGGCCGGCGGCGGATTCGAGGCGTGGAATCGCATCTCGAGCTGCCGGTGCGGTTTCTGGAATGCGCGCGCAGGTAACTGAGAACGACGATCCTGGGGCCATTGTCGAAGGGGGCCGGACCGGCCAAGAGGTTCTTATGAAAATGAGCAAAGGTGCAACTGGAGGATTCCGTGCAGCTCGGGTGTTTGTGTGCGCGGTGATGGGCCTTTATTGCCTGAGCGCGGCGGGGCAGAACCTGCTGGTGAACCCGAGCGCCGAGACAGGGGATCTCAGTGGCTGGGTCATTTTGGCTGCTCCGGCCGGCGGCTGGAGCGCTGGAGCCCTGCCTCTTGCTCAGATGAGCAGCATCCCGGGTCGTGATCCGCACAGCCCGGACGGATGCAGCGTCTTTTTCACCGACGGCTCTACCTCCAGCAATCTTGACTGGTGCCGCCGTTGCCAGATCGTCGACCTGATGGCCTGGGGTTACACGGAGGAACAGCTGGATGCGGCGCCCGACATTCATGCATCCGAATGGTTTCGAGGCTATTCAACGCGAATTATCCCGGTGTATACCGACACGGCCTATTTGAAAGTGGAGCTGCGGGGTGCGGATGGCGAGACCGTCATCGGCACAGCGTATCATTCGGGCGAATTCACGACGAGTGAGATCTGGCAACAGAAAACCCACACGTTCAGCGACTATGGGCCGGGAGTGCGCTACATCTACTGGGAGGATGGCGGCAAAGCCGCAGAACAATGGCGTTTCACGGATGGCCCGGTGTTGGACGAGGCATTTCTGACCATCGATCTGCCCAGGGTAACGGGCCCGGACATTGCCGTGAGCCCGGACCTGCTCGATTTCGGAGCATTCCCGCTCACGGGGTTGTGGTCGGACCCTCAGCTCATCCGCATCGAAAATACGGGCACTGAGGACATGGAGGTCAATTTCTGCATCTGTGCCGGCTTTTTCTACGATTTTGCGTTTCTGAACGCGCCCGCGAATGACCCGATACCTCCGGGAGGCCACCTCGATCTGGAGGTGATATTCAAACCCTTCATAATAGGGCCCCGTGAAGCGACGATCCGCATTTTTTCCAATGTCCCGGACGCGCCGACGACGGAAGTCACGGTCCTGGGCTTTGGTGCGCCGATCTGTACCGGAATTTCACGAGTCGATGCCTCGCCCACGGGGGCTGCAACGGTACGCTTTCGAGTCAAGTTTTCTGACGCGGTTTCGGGCGTGGATGCCAGCGACTTCGCGTTGGTCGAAAGCGGAATAGCCGGCTCGGCCATCACCGAGGTCGTTGATGCCACATTTTTTGAAGACGGCAGCCTGGACGAGGATGCCCCATCGGATGGAGAAGGAGCGGACTGGCTCGTTACCGTCGCCGTGGGCACGGGGCAGGGGACCCTCGGGCTCAACTTGCTTGACGACGACAGTATCCTGACGGGTTTGGGCGACTATCCTCTGGGCGGCGAAGGCGTGGGTAACGGGGATTTCGCCGGTGGCGAAGTCTATCAGTATCTTGGTGCGGCTCAGGTGTTTTACGTTGATGGCAGCGCTGTGGGCGGCGGCGACGGATCGGCGGCGCAGCCCTTCCAGACGATCACGGAGGCGGTGGCCGAGACGGTTGCCGGGCGAGGCGACTATGTATCCGTGCGCCCGGGCACGTACAACGAACGGATTACCCTGAAACAAGGCGTGATACTTGAAAGCGTCCGTGGCGCCCATCGCACGCATATTTCGGGCGGCGCTGCAGGGCAGCGCGTGGTGACCGCAGCGGATGATACGGCCATCCGTGGATTTACGATCCGCGATGCGGGTGCGGCCGCGGCCGTGTACGTTCCGGCGTCGTGCGCATGCCAGGTGAGCAACTGCGTCCTGACCAACAGCTACCGGGGATTGCTCGCGGGTCCCTCGGCCTCGGTGGTTTTTGAAAACAATACCGTCTATTTGAATACGATCCAAGGCTTGCGTGGGGAGGCCGGCGCGATATTTCCTCTGGTGTACAACAACATTTTCAGCAGCAACAATACCGCCTTCTCGGCCGATTCCGGCAGTGTCGCGGACGCGGGCTACAACTGTTTCGATGCCAATACGGTGAATTTCAACGGTGTGGCGGCTGCTGCCACGGATTTCACTGCGAACCCGATGTTTGTGGACGCCGCTTCCTGGAATTTCCATCTCAAAGCCGCGTCGCCGTGCAGAAACGCTGGGTCGCCGCTGCCGCGTTACAACGATATGGATGGCACCCGCAATGATCTGGGGGCGGATGGCGGTCCCGGAGGCGTGCGCGACGCGGTCCATCCCGTCGCCGTGCTGGACGCGGCGCCGGTATCCGGCAACGCCCCACTGACCGTCAGTTTCAGCGGGGCTTCCTCCAGCGACGAATGGGGGATAGCGCTCTACGAGTGGGATTTCGGCGCGGGGGGAGAGGTCCAGACCGGGGTCGAAATGGAATACACCTACGCCAGCGCAGGCGCCTACACGGTGATACTTACCGTGCGGGACAACAGCGGCCTCACCAATCAGGCCACCCGGCAGATCCACGTCAACTATCCGGCAAACCAGCCGCCCACGGCCTCCGCGAGCGCCTCGCCCCGGGCCGGTTCAGCGCCCTTCCAGGTGCAGTTCACGGGGACGGGTATCGACCCGGATGGCGGTCCGGTGTCGTACGCCTGGGCCTTCGGCACCGGCGCGACCAGCACGGTGCAGAACCCCGTCTATACCTATCCGGCGGGCAGCCAGGGCAGCTATAAGGCAAATCTCACGGTTACCGACGACGAGGGTGTGGCCACGCAGGATTCAATTTATGTGACGGTTACGCAGGAGACACCGGACGCGGCCCGGGAGGTCAATCCCGCGATGGAAACCGTGGTCACGGTCGACGAGGCCGACAGTGCAATCAAGGGCGCACGGGTGACCCTTCCCGCAGGCGCGGTCGCGGAGCCGGTGGTTGTGGCTCTCGGAGGGGTTCCCGCCGGCAGCAGCCCGAAAGCGCCTGCAGGCGCGGTGAGCGAGGTCATCGAAGTCGGGCCGCTGGGCCTGGTGTTGGCGCAGCCGGTCACCGTTCGGCTTCCGCTGAACGCTCCGGTGCTCGATCCCGGTCAACTCGTGGTGGCCGGATATGATGAAGACGCCGGGTACTGGAACACGGAAGGGCTAGGCAATCTGCAGTTTGTTGGCGGGGGCTCGGAAAATTTCGTCGATGTAGAAACCCGTCATTTCACGTTTTTTGTTGTGCTCTTGCCGCCGTCCGGGGTGGACGTCAACCGCGATGGCAAAATTGATGCCGTGGATGTGCAGCTGGTGATCAACGGCGCGCTCGGCCTGCCGCTTCCACCGGGCATCCATACCGATGTGAACGGCGACGGGGTCACGAATGCCATTGACATTCAACGGGTGATTAACGCTGCGCTGGGGCTTTGATTCGCCTCATTGAGCCGCTCTTCGTAACGCCGTCGCAATGCGGACATTGCGGCGGCGTCTTTCATCGGGCGGCCGATTTTCAGCAGCGCGCATCCTCGCGGGGGGATGTGCATCGCGATGCCGCCACTGCGGTTTCCCAGCTTTTGCCTGCGCCAGAGGTCGCGCACCGGCTGGCGTGTTGCGGTCAGGCCCAAGTCGGCCCAGCTCGCCTCGATTTCGCGAGGCGTACGGTCATTGGAGAAATTGAACAGCCCCACGGCGTGGGTGCCGTCCCACAATGGGCGGGACCATACCTGGATGGGGGCGTCCAGCGAGCCCGTGATGCGCTGGACGGGGGCGCCCAGCGGGTCCTGGTGGAGCGCGACCACTTCGGGGTTTCTCAATAGCGCCAAGGTGAAGGCGTCAAGCCGGGTCAGATCGCATCCCAGGATCATGGGGGAGGGGAGCATGGCCCAGAGCGCCACATGCGTTTGCTGCTCGCGGGGATTCAGGCGTGTCTCGCGCGGAGGCCGTCCCCAGCCCAGCGTGCCGAGCACCAGCATATCGGCATCGTTCCAACGGCCCGGACCCGCGAATTCGGCGACGGCGGCCGTGGCCAGGGCATTGTGCAGCATGCTGGCCCAGGTGTCGGAGATGTCCTCTGTCGTGCGCCACTGATTTCCGCGCACGTCAGGCGAAGCGGCCCAGTCCCAGACCTCGCCCATCCCGTATTGGCAGAGCGCATAGAGCACGTCGCGTCCGCAGTCGTCTAAGGCGCGGCGCATGATCCGGTAGGGGCGCACGAAGAGCTCGCGGCCTTCCCCCTGCGCGAGCCCGCTGTAGGAGCACCAGTCGTATTTGAGGAAGTCAACGCCCCAGGCGGCGAAGGTGCGGGCGTCTTCGTGTTCGTGCCCGTAGCTGCCTTCATATTCAGCGCAGGTCGTGCGTCCCGGCGAGGTGTAGATGCCCGCCTTCAGACCCATTTCGTGGAGCTGTCGCAGCAGCCCGGGCATAGCGGGGAATCGGTCGTTTGGGACGATGCTTCCCTGCGCATCTCGGCCCCCCGCCCAGCCGTCGTCGATGCAGACATAATGAAACCCGTAATCGGCCAGGCGCGTGTCCAGCAGCGCATTGGCTGCGTCCCGGATCCGCTCTTCGTTCACGGCGTCGCCCCAGATGTTCCAGGAGTTCCACCCCATCGGCGGGGTTAAGGCGAGGGAATCCGGCGCGGCCACGAGCAGCATGGAGAATCGGCATCGCCCGCGGCGATTGGAGGCGCGCAGGCGGATCTCGTGAATGCCGGTCTCGGCCAGGGAGCCGCGGAGGATCCCCGTGGCTGAATCCAGCGTCAGATCCGGCGGCAGGCCGTCCGCTTCGAAGCGGATCGGCCGCTCGCCGGCACAGGGAATGCGATATAAAAATGGCCTTCCTGGAGTGGCGCCTACAACGCGCGGCGCGTTGATCTTCGGCTTCCTGGGCTGGGATTCGGCGCACTCGGGCAATTCGATGGGCGGGGCAATGACCCGGGGGAGCTGTGCGGCATCCTCCGTAAGATACAGCCGTGCATCCGCCCAGTTGGCGTGATCCAGGTGGATGCCGTCAGCGGTCGGCTCCACGACCAGCAGCAGGTGACGCGCTCCGCTAAGCTCGATCTCGACCGGCACGGGCGCTTCGCCGCCGCGCACGACCGGGCTGGCCCAGCGGCGCACGCCGTCCACCCACACTTCGAAGACTACCGAGCCGTTTGAGCCGACTTCATCGTCGATTCCCGCCAGGGCGCAGAAACGTTCACAGGAAGCAAACAATTCAACGTGGCATTCGCTGAATGCGTGTGTGCCCAGCCCATGGGGATACTGCTTTCCCTGCATCGACATGGGGTTGCGGCCAACCGAGCGGCCGGCGCCCGGCTCGCCCCAGTCCTGCTGCACCCGGGCGATATCGAGCGTGTCAAGCCATAGCAGCGGCGCCTCTGTTTCTGCTCGCGCCACGCGTGCGACGCACGCGGCGCCGAACACGAAGAGGAGGAGGCAGCGAGCCAGCCGGCCTCGTGAATACGGTGGAATAGGTTCAGGCATGCGGGTCAACATGCGGGTCAATGTAAAAGGCCGGGTGGACGAAAGTCCAGCCCGGCCCGGGATCGCTAAGTTCATGCAGTCCTCAGAACGTCAGGATGAACCACAGGAATACGTAATCGGCATCGGCGTCGTCGGTGCCGCCCATGAAGGTCGTGCCATTGGAATACAGGTAGTTTCCGTCGAGCCCGTGGTCCGAGTCGTTAAAGAAATGGGAATAGAACAACATGATCGTGAGATTGTCGCTGTACGCGTAGTTGATCACGTTCATCCATTCCCAGCCGATATTGTGGCCGGATTTGGTGGTCCAGAAGCTGAGGGCGGGCGCGATGGGCACGCGGTAGCGGCCGACATTGAAGTATACCGGCCAGTCAAAGGTCTCGTTGGCCCAATAGCGCCCGAGCTGGGTTTTGACGGACACCTTCTCGAAGGGTTTGAAATCGACTCCGAGCGCGAGTTCGCTGAAGTTCGTCATGCAGCCGTTGTCGTTGGCGGCCGGGGCATAGTTGGGGTCGGCGAACAGGCGGTTGAATGATACGCTGGCCTTGGGTTTGTTGAAGGGGTTAAGCCATTCCCAGAAGGAGATGTCGCGGTTGTCTTCGCCGCCGAAATAGACACCCAGCGCATAGGGGCGGGGTTTCCAGGCGATGTCGAAGGTATAACCGACTTCCAGCTCACCCGCCCAATTGTCCCATTTCGCGTCGTCGTCGCCGTAGGTGTACGATTTGAACCGAAAACCCAGGGCATCGGCCTCGCCGAACTGATAGGCGAGTTTGAGGTCGTAATCCAAGGCGCCCCAGTCGCCCCACACGCGGCCGCCGACCGTGTGCAGGTGGGTCGTATCGTAATCATCCACGCCGAACAAGTCTTCCATCCATTCGCCAAACCAGGTCAGGTTGGTGTCGGACAAGGAGCGGGCGTCGCGCACCCAATACCACCATGCCGAGAGATTGATGTTGTCGAGGGCCGTATAGGCGGCGCGGAGGCCGTAGAAATCAACATCGCCATCCTGCTCAAACGGGCTGTTTTCGGCGAGCTTGGTTGCGAAGGCGTCCACTTCGAACTGTTCGGTGGCATAGGTCAACAAGACGCCATCCCAGGCGATCCGCAGCGTGGGCGTGGCCCGGTCGCTGAGGAGCCATCCTTCGTCAAAGCGCATGCGCTGTCGCCCGATGCGCACGCGCAAGGGCAAGCCGCCGACTTCATTCATTTCGATATAGGACTGGAGCAGCTCCACGTCGTCTGACGTAATGGCGCGGCTGTCTGCTCCGGTAATGTAATCGCTGCGGAAATCTTCGCCCCACCATGCGAAGTCGTAGAATTCGATCACGCCGTTGACATGGTTCGTGAAATCGGCTTTGACGCCGAGCGTGGTCACCAATTCAGTGAAGGACCAGTCAGAGCGGGCGCGGTCATAATCAAACAGGCTGGCGACACCGGCGGCCTGGCCGGTGGCCCGCCCGGGCAGGAGGAACGCGGGAATGCGCGTTTCGAGGGCCGGACCGCCACCCGGAACTGCCGCGTTGTTGAAGGAATTCCGGTAATACCGCGCGCGAATGTCGATGCGTCCGTAGACTTCGACATTCTGTAACTCCGCGTACGCAGTCCCCAGCAGGGCACACACCACCAGCGCACAAATCAGCCTTCTCATGACGTTCCCCTCGTTTTAATGCGTTGCCTTCCGCTTGGTGCTCTGAGACAGCGATCCACCCGGTCACCTCTCAGGCTCCCCCCAATTCACGCCTTGTTTATACACCAGTTAATCAAAAAAGTCACGCATTTCGGCGGTCAACAATTCGTTTGGCTTTGCCTGGAGTGCGCTGCAGAGTCTGTGGGTTGATCAACTCGACACGGGCACGTATGCCCGTGACGGACACAATCTCCCTAACCAGTTTCTCTCGAAGGAGTTGCATTTTGCGCATGGAGTCGGAGAAAAGCTCCGGGCGCACCTCTACGCGCACGGTGACCTCGTCGAGAGCGGCCGGCCGCTCGATGACGATTTCGTAATGGGGGGCGGTGCCTTCCACCCGCAGCAATGCTTCTTCGATCTGGGATGGGAACACGTTGACGCCGCGGATGATCAGCATGTCGTCTGTGCGGCCGACGATCCGGCTCATCCGGACGGAGGTCCGCCCGCAATCACAGGGGCAGACGTCAAGGGCCGCGATATCCCGCGTGCGGTAGCGCAACAGCGGAAAGGCTTCCTTGGTGAGTGCGGTGATCACCAGTTCGCCGTAACTGCCATCGGTGACCAGTTCGAGGGTCTCCGGATCCACGCATTCCACCATGAAATGGTCTTCCTGGACGTGCATGCCGCGGCGGAGATGGCATTCGCCACTGACGCCGGGCCCGATGACTTCGCTCAAGCCGTAGTTATTGTAGGCCTCAATACCGAGCTGCGCCTCGATTTCGAGCCGCATGTCTTCGGTCCACGGTTCGCCGCCGAAGTGCGCGTATTGGAGCGGAAGATCGGAGGGTGTGAGCCCCTGCTCCCGGGCCACTTCCGCGATTTGCAGCGCGTAGCTCGGCGTGGAGATCAATACCTCGGCGCCGAGGTCCTGGATGAGGAGAATCTGGCGGGGCGTATTGCCGGACGACGCCGGGACGATGGCCGCGCCCACGCGTTCGATGCCGTAATGCAGCCCAAAACCACCGGTGAACAGGCCGTAGCCGAATGCAACATGCACGGTGTGGTGGGGTTTCAGGCCGCCCGCGACCAGAAAGCGTGAACAGAGTTCGGACCAAATTTGCAGGTCTCTTGCGGTGTAGGCCACGAATGTGGGTTTGCCGGTCGTTCCGGAGGACCCATGATAGCGTGCCACCGCGCTGCGCGGCACGGCGAGAAACCCCAGAGGATACTGCTGGCGCAGGTCCTCTTTGGTCGTAAACGGCAGCCGCTGGATGTCGTCAAGCGACTTGATGCTGTCGGGGCCGATGCCCAGGCGCGCGAACTCGGCCTTGTAAAACGGGACCTTAGCGACGCGCGCGACGGTTTCCTGAAGGCGCGCCAGCTGCAATGCCCGGAGGTCGTCGCAGGGCATGGTTTCGGCGCTGGGATCCCAAATCCGTTCTGGAATAACGTGTGCCATAAATTAATTCACGAGAGAGTGCGCCAGAGACGTAACTCTGCCTTCCCCCCGGGTCCTGTGTTGGTCCCGGCGGCACCCGGAATGGCGTGCCGCGGGCGCATGCGTCCTGCAAAGCGGAGCAGTACCACACCATATGCCGTCCTCCAATGTCAAGGAAAACGGATTCAGGCGGCATCTCAGGACACGATGTGTCTTTGAAAAATTCGGGGAGGATGACCGGCAACGGTGCTTTGCACTGGGTGCCTGCGCGTGCCGCATCCGTTTCAGCTGCGTTATACTGCTTCGTAGCGGGCAGCGTGCCCAAGAGAACCTATCAGGGGGCTCCACTTCGTGAATCGGCCCGCGGGAAGGAGAAAGATGCGGTATGTTGTATGGGTAACGGGAGTATTGCTGGCAGCTCTGGGAGGCGGGCTCGACGTTGTAGCGCAGCCGATTGAGCCCATTTCAGCAATTCCCCTGCAGAGTGTGTCCGTGACGGCGAATACGGGGGAGAAACCCCAGTCCAAATTATGGCGCCACGACGGCCGCTGGTGGGCCGTGCTGCCGGAAGCCAGTGGTACCAAGCTGTGGCGCCTGGATGACGCGAACTGGAGCCCGGTGCTGCATCTGTCGGATGCCACGGCGGTCCATGCGGACGCGCTCCGTGCCGGTGAACAGGTTCATGTGCTGTTGTTTGAAACCGGGCGATGCGAGCTGGTCTCGCTCGCCTACGACGGCGAGTCTCAGCGCTATGAACTCTGGTCAGAGCGCAGGTCTGGAACCGTGCTGCCGCTCGACTCCAGTGTGGAAACGGCGACCATTGATATGGATGCGTCGGGCCGTCTGTGGCTGGCATTGGATGATAAGATGGACGTTGTCGTGCGTTGGAGCGACGCGCCGTATTCGGCCTGGAGCGAACCTCTGGTTTTGGCAACAGGTATGGCCGAAGACGATATCTGCGCGTTGACGGCCTTCCCGAACGGCGGCGTGGGCGTACTGTGGTCCAATCAGCATACCCAGCGCTATGGTTTCCGTTTTCACCCGGAAGGCGCAGACCCCACGGACTGGCTTCCGGACGAAGTCCCCAGTGCTGCGTCTGCCCAGGCCGTTGGAGACGGTATGGCGGATGATCATCTGAATTTTGCGGTGGCGCAGGACGGAACGCTCTATGCCGCTGTGAAAACCAGTTACGATACCCGGGGGTACCCGCTCATTGGTCTGTTGGTACGGCGGCCCTCCGGCGCATGGGACGACCTGTACAATGTTGACGATGATGGAACGCGCCCCATCGTGGTCTTGAACGAGAAGAACGGCACGCTTTTCGTGGCGTACACGCATGGCGGGAACATTGTCTACAGGGAATCGCAGAGCGAGTCCATTGCATTCGGGCCGCGTCAACTCCTGATAGAGAAAAAAGACGCTCCGCTCAACAATGTGACGAGCACAAAGGAGCGGTTCAGCGGTGAAATTGTGTTTCTCGCTTCGACCCCCACCACAGCCGACGGAGTGCAGGTAACCTTCCCCTGATAGCATCGATGAAACAAAAACCGCCCCCGCGAGCCAATCTGCGTGCGGGGGCGGTCGACGTTTTGCCGGCCAAGGTCACTCAGGTCTCGCGCGAGTACAGGGTGATGTCGTCGACGACGCCCACGCCGGCAGCCTGGAGTTTGGTGACGGCCTCGTCGGGGTTTTCGAAGCGGAAGATGAGGATGGCCCGATCGCCGCGGCCAAAGGTGAATGCATACATATATTCAATGTTGATGCCCGCTTTTTCGATGATTTCGAGGAGACCGGCAAGCCCTCCGGGTTGATCTTGCACTTCGACGGCGACGACTTCGGTGGTGTTAACGACACAACCGGCATTTTCCAGGACCTCTTTGGCCTGTTGCCAGTCGCGCACGATCAGGCGGAGGATGCCAAATTGCTCGGTATCGGCAAGCGAGAGCGTCATGATGCTGATGCCGGCATCGGCCAGGGCCCGGCAGGGTACCTTGAGGTGGGCCGGCTTGTTTTCGAGGAACAAGGACAATTGCGTGAGCTTCATCGTGTCGGTCTCCTCCTGTGCCGGAGTTTCTCCGGCATTCGGTTTCAGCCTCCCCGTTTGTCTATCACCCGTTTGGCTTTGCCCTGGCTGCGCTCGATGGAATGGGGTTCGACCAGGGTAATTTTTGCACGAACACCGATGGTGCTTTCTATGGCCTGGCACAAGACTCGCTGGAGATTTTCCACGGATCCCACGGTGTCGTCGAACATTTTGGGTGTGACTTCGAACTGCACTTCCATCTGATCCAGGCCTTTATCACGGGAGAGGACGATCTGGTAGTGTGGCGACGTGCCTTCCACTTTGAGCAGGGCCGCCTCGATTTGAGACGGGTACACATTGACGCCGCGAATGATGAACATGTCGTCGCTGCGGCGGCCGATGCGGGCCATGCGGCAGATGGTGCGCCCGCACTCGCAGGCCTGGGGAATCATGCGTGTGATATCGCGTGTGCGGTAGCGCAACAAAGGCATCGCCACCTTGCTCAGTGTCGTCAGCACCAGCTCGCCCTCTTCGCCTGGTGCAACGGGCTCGCAGGTCTCCGGGTCGATAATCTCGGGATAGAAGTGGTCCTCGAAGAGGTGAAGCCCTTCCTGCATCGCACATTCAATGGCGACGCCGGGCCCGATGATCTCGGATAGACCATAGATGTCGTAGGCTTTGATGCCGCCGATCTCTTCAGCGCGCTGGCGGAGCCCATCACTCCAGGGTTCCGCGCCGAAAACACCGACCCGCAGCGGCAGTTCGCGCAGGTCAATTCCCATTTCAAGCGCCCGTTCCGCCAAGTGGACGAAGTAGCTGGGCGTGCAGGAGATGGCGTTGGAGCCGAAGTCCTTCATGATCATGATCTGGCGGTCGGTGTTTCCGCCCGATATGGGGATTACGGTGGCGCCCAGGGCTTCGGCGCCGTAATGTGCGCCCAGGCCGCCCGTAAACAGTCCATACCCGTACGCGTTCTGGATGATATCGCCCCGGTGGCAGCCGCATGAAATAAAGCTGCGGACCATGACATTGGTCCAGACGTTGATGTCTTCCTGGGTGTAGGCCGCGACGGTCGGTTTGCCGGTGGTGCCGCTGGAAGCATGTACCCGGACGATCTCCTCCATGGGACTGGCAAATAAGCCGAACGGATACGCGTCGCGCAAATCGTCTTTCATGGTGAAATGGAGTCTGGTGATGTCTTCCAGCGATTGAATGTCGCCCGGCGTGACGCCTTTTTCTTCCATCCGCTGCCGGTGGAACGGGACATTGTCGTACGCGCGCTTGACGATGGACTTCAGGCGGTCCAGCTGAAGCTGGTGCAGCTGAACCAGTGGCAGATAATCCGGCGCACTTACGGGATTAAATCCCCCCCGTGGTGTTTGCGTTTCGTGTCTCATACGCCCCCTCATGCTTCACGCTTCCCAGCTGCGCCGCTTGCGCGTGCCGGAGCGCTCGGCGGCTATCGATTCACCAGTTCCCGCCCCAATTGAAATACCTTCTCATTGAATTCCCAGGTCCGTTTCGGGAGATTGGCATACAAGGCTTCCCGCCAGCAATTGTCCGGAATTTCCAGGAAGACGCTCAGGGCGCCCAGCAGGGCGACATTCATGCTGCGCAGCCGCAGGCGGGTTTCCTCATCTTCGTCTTCGTCGGCATCTTCGTCAATATAGCCCGGCAGGCTTTCGGGACTGAGCAGGATGCCGTCTTCCTTCAATTGGTTTTCGACGGCGCCCGATTCATCCTCGGTCAGCACCAGGATAAAATCGGCTTCTCCCGAGGGGACCATCGGACTGAGCACCTGCTCGCCAAACCGGATGTCGCTTGCGACGGAGCCGCCGCGCTGGCTCATTCCGTGGATCTCGCTCTTTTTGATATCGTAGCCGACCCGGAACACGGCTTCGGTCAGGATGTCGGATGCTTTTACGACGCCCTGGCCGCCTACGCCGGCAATAATGACATTGGTTACAGGTTTCAGGATGTGCATGATTGTGAGGCCGCCGCGCGCTCCATGGCCGTCTGTTTCTGTTCTGCGAGAAGGCAGGGCCGGCGCGCAATGACCACTGCCAATTCACCGCTGTCCAGGCATTCGGTGATCAACTCTGAGAATGCCTTCATATTTTCCGTCGGGTCGATCACGTGGACCCGGGTGATGCCGATAGACTTCACCAAATCTTCAAACGATAGTTTCGAGGACGGCGAATGGTCCAGAATCCGCCCCGTGCCCGGGTGTTCTTGAAAACCCGTCATGGCGGTGGTGCCATTGTCGACGATTAGCACCAGGTGGCCGGTTGGAGGCGGATTGTATACCATTTCAATCAAACCCGTGATGCCGCTGTGGACAAACGTGCTGTCGCCGATGACGCTGACCACGCGCCGTGCCTCGTCCGGGGGCAGCACGTGTCGCAGGCCCAGTCCCACCCCAATGCTGGCGCCCATGCAGACGCAGGAGTCCATCGCCTCAAAAGGCGGCAGAACGCCCAGGGTATAGCAGCCGATATCTCCCGTAACAATGCAATCCAGGCGTGCCATGGTTGCAAACACGGAACGGTGGGCGCAGCCCGGGCACAATTGAGGCGGCCGGCCTTTGGGCGCTTCGGGCTCGGGCGCCGGCGCATTCTCGAGGATTCTTCGCACCAGACCCACATTTAACTCGCCAAACCGGTAGCCTTCGGCCTTGCTTTCCACGCAGATGCCGTGGGCGCGCAGATTTTCGGCGAGATAGGGGTCGCCTTCTTCCACAACGACGCAGCGCTGAACACCGGCGGCGAATTTGCGTGCCAGGGCGACCGGAAGGGGGTGGGTGCTCGTGAGTTTCAAAAACGTGGCGCCGGGCGCCGCTTCCCGGGCGTGCATGTACGATATCCCGGACGCGATGATCCCCAGCGCAGGGTCGCCCTCCACGACATAATTCATCGCGGATGTGTTGAATTCCGATTCGATGGCAGCCAGTTTAGCGCGGAGCCGCCGATGGGCCGGCCGGGCATAGCCCGGAATCATGACCCGGCTTTTGATGTCGCGCTGGTAGGCGCCCGGTTCCGTGATGCTGATGGGTGCGGAACGCCGGACAATTGTCTGCGAATGGCAGGTGCGGGTGGTCATGCGCAGCAGGACAGGAATCTGATGCGTGTGCGAGAGTAAGAACGCTTCCCGGGTCAGGTCGTAGGCTTCCTGGGAATCCGATGGCTCCAGCATGGGCACGCCGGCGGCCTTCGCGAAATGCCGGTTATCCTGCTCATTTTGGCTGCTGTGCATGCCGGGGTCGTCCGCTGAGACAATGACCAGGGCTCCCGGCACCCCCGTGTAGGCCACCGTAAACAAAGGGTCCGCAGCGACGTTCAGCCCAACATGTTTCATCGTAACCAGGGACGCCGCGCCCCCAAATGCCGCCCCAATCCCGACTTCCAGGGCCACTTTTTCGTTTGGCGCCCATTCGGCCTTGCCGCCGAGTTTAGAGAAATTTTCCAGGATTTCCGTGGAAGGGGTTCCCGGGTACCCCACTCCCAAATGCACCCCGCAATCCAAAGCGGCCAGGGCCGCCGCGGCGTCTCCACTCAGAAGCAACCGCTCCGTAGATTCCGACATCCAATAATCTCCATAACGTTGCCTGTGAACAGCTGCATGGAAGGCGCGCAGCGGGACGGAAAGGGGTCAAGCTGGACTACAGCGTATGAGCTCTCGGGAGTTGCACAAGACTTCGCACCGCAGGCGCTTTTCCGTTAAGCCGAAAGCGTACCAAAAGGAGGGGTCTGAATCAACCAGAAATGAGGCTGCGGACATCAAAAATCGAAAGCTAACGCCACCCAGAGCGACGTTAGCTTTCGATAATTCGCAGCGTACCGACGTGCAATCAGTCTTCCGCTTTGTTGAAATGCAGCCGGATGACCCCCAGCGGATCAGCAAAGAAATCCCGGATGCTCAAGGAAAGCCCGGGATGATCATCTTTGTTGAAAAAACCGAAAATCTGGGCCTGCGCAGGGATCTCTTTCGACACATGTTTCAGGTGCTTCATGGCTTTTCCTTTCGTCCGCGTTACTTTACCTTCCGCGTGGGGACCTACTTCTCCCCCCAATGCACGTTACTATAGCACAGGCTCGTCGGGAAAATGCAAGCATTTTTATCCGATCCGGGCGAACGAAAGCGGAGGCGGTACGGCAGTTGACAATCCACCTCCCCGGCACTAGAGTCGAGCCCAGATTTGTCAACCGGGGGTAGATTATGCGTGTTCCACTGCTTTTTATCATCAGCTCGCCGCGTTCCGGCAGCACCATGCTTGAACGGATGTTCGAATCGCATTCCAGAATCCTGGGAGGGCCCGAACCTCATCTCTTGACCCCCCTCGCGCATCTCGGAGTGTGGGGAAAAGTCGATAAGGCGTCCTATGACCATGTCCTGGCGGCCGAGGCCCAGAAACTGTTCGTGGCGAATCTGCCCAACGGCGAGCAGGACTACTGGGATGCGTGCCGTGCCTACTGTGACACGCTTTATGGCCGCTTGCTGGCCGCGAATGGTAAGGACATCCTGCTCGATAAGACCCCGGCGTATGCCCTGATACTTCCTTTCATGATGCGGGTTTTCCCCGATGCCAAATACGTGGTCCTCACGCGGCACCCGCTGGCCACCTTTTCGTCGTATGCCAATTCATTTTTCGACGGAGATTATGCCGAGGCCAACCAGTACAACCCTATTTTGAACCGCTACATGCCGGCCATTGCCGCATTTCTCAGGCAGGATGCAGTAAGTCACTGCCACGTGCGCTATGAAGATCTCGTCAAAGGCGCTGAGGAATGGATGGGCCGCCTATACGACTACATCGGGGTTCCCTTCGAGCGGGAGACCATTGACTACGGCGCCCACAAAAGCGATGCAAAAAGGGAAGGCCTGGGCGATCCCATCGGCGTGGAGCAACACGTGCGCCCCCAGACGGGCTCGATCAAAAAATGGGTGGCGGAACTGGCCCACGATGCCGAGAAACGCGCGCTGATGCGCGAGGTGATCGCCTCGCTTGACCCCGAAGACCTTGCGACCTGCGGGTATCCTCTGGAAACCCTCTGGCGGCCGCTTGAGGAGGCCGACAGCAGTATCCGCCCGCCCGCGAAGCCCCGGCTAACGCGTTACCGGCTTCAACGCAAGCTGATTGTCGGTTTGCGGGCGCGGGCGCGTCGAGGCGGGCTGTTTCGACGGCTCCTCGAAAAAATGCGCCTTGCCTGCGATGTGCTGTTGCGGGAATGACGTCCGCCGGGGTCAGTGGCGGCCCTCAGCTTGTGTCGCGCAGAAAGCCGGTCAGCGGTGAACTGGCTTCCGCGGTGCTGCGTTCGGGCCCCAGTCCGGCCAGGTATGCGGCGCGGCCCGCTTCCGTTGCCTGCGCAAAGGCACGGGCCATGGCCGCGTGTTCCCGGGCATCGGCCAGTGCCGTATTGACCAGCACGGCATCCGCGCCCATCTCCATCGCAGCCGCCGCGTGCGACGGGGCGCCCAGGCCTGCATCCACCACGACGGGCACGGTCGCCTGCTCGATGATGATGCGGATCATGTCGTAGGTGCGCAGTCCACGGTTGCTTCCGATCGGCGCTCCCAGCGGCATCACGGTTGCCGCGCCCGCCTCCTCCAGCTTTTTGGCCAGGATCGGGTCGGCCTGAATGTACGGGAGCACGGTAAACCCTTCTTTCACAAGCGTTTCAGTGGCTTTCAGGGTTTCGATGGGATCGGGCAGCAAATATCTCGGTTCCGGCGTGAGTTCCAGCTTTACCCAGGGTTCGATACCGGCGGCACGCGCCAGCCGGGCGAGGCGCACCGCTTCGTCCGCGTTGCGCGCCCCCGATGTATTGGGGAGCAGCAGATGGCGTGTGCGGTCCAGTGCGGACAGGATCGAGTCCTCGTCCGGCCGGTTCAGGTCGGCACGGCGCAAGGCCACCGTGACGATCTCCGCGTCGCAGGCATCCAGACAGGCTTTCAGCGCCGCGTTCGAAGGGAATTTCCCTGTGCCCACAAACAGTCGAGACCGGATCTGCCGGTCAGCGATAAGGAGTCTGTCTCCAGTCATGAAGCACTCCACAACGTTGCGCAAGGGCAGGACGGATTCCGGGGAAGCCGGGTGGCCTGCCAGCGTAAAAGTTCACCATCCATACTGAACACATCGCCGCTGCCATCGCGCGCGGGGTCCCACAGGCCCGCCAGGAAACGAATCGCGGCCAAGGCTTCCAGGCTGCCCAGCACACCCGGGATTGCGCCCAGCACGCCCAGTTCGCCCGTGGTCGGCACGCCCTGCGGTTCCTCGGGCACCGCGCAGCGCAGGCACGGGGTCTTGCCCGGCACGACGAACATCATCTGCCCGGACAGGGCCAGAATACCTGCCGTCGTAAACGGTTTGCGGCATGTCAGACACGCGTCATTAATCAGAAATTTGGCCTCGAAATTGTCCGTGGCCTCCACAACGAAATCATACTCCGAAAAAAGGTCTACGGCATTTTCCTCCGTCACCCGGACCTGTGCAGTCTCCAGGATCAATTCTGGATTCAGGGCGCGCAGCGTTATTTCCGCCGAGTGGGCCTTGCTCATTCCGAGCCGCTCCGTGGTGTGCAACACCTGCCGCTGGAGGTTCGACAGCTCGAGGATATCGGAGTCGATG
The DNA here is from genome assembly GCA_050950105.1 of Candidatus Hydrogenedentales bacterium. Classification (GTDB taxonomy): domain Bacteria; phylum Hydrogenedentota; class Hydrogenedentia; order Hydrogenedentales; family SLHB01; genus UBA2224. The sequence goes on from JBMNGZ010000005.1 coordinate 312,338, forward strand.
AGCCCCAGGCGGCCTACGCCGGCCGCGGCCAGGTAAAAGGCGACGGGGCTTCCAAGCCCGCCCAGCCCGACAATGCAGACGCTGGCGTTCAAGAGCCGCTGTTGACCTGATTCACCAAAGCCGGGGATCAGGATATTGCGTTGGTAGCGTTCGCGTTGTTCCTGGCTAAGCATTGCGCACCTTCGGCAGAGAGGAAAGAGCCAATAATATCACGCCGGAACATGGCTCTCAACACACGGAACTGTACAGTGAGGTAAACGCGTGGGCATGGGCCGCTTATTCGCCGGTTTTGCGCTTGAATACGTGGATTTTTCGGGATTCCATCCCCAGCCATGAAAAATAGGGTTCGCTGAAGAAAAGCTCATATCCCGGCCGGGGGGAGATCATGCCGAGCACATAGGTGTCGTCGATCACCCAGCGACCATCTCGATCGCCGTAAAAGTCCCAGAAATTTTCTGTCTGGTGCTCTTTCATGTATGCATCGCTCAGATACCAGCCGTAGAACTCGTACCCGCCGTTTATTGAGGTCACCGGCACCTGCTGCACGTTCATCAGGTCGTGGATGGCGGACCAGCGCGCGCGGTTCCACGCCATGAAGTCCTGTGTCCCGGCCAGGGAGAAGGCGTAGACCAAAGCGGCGGAGAGCCACGCAATTCGACGCATTCCCGGATTTTTTCGCCACGCCAGCGTCGTCGCGAGGAGGAGCAGAAAAGGGGGCAGGCCCGCGATCAGGTAGCGATCGTGCGGCCAAAGCCAGGGGTTATTCAGGCTGCCGAGCTGGAATCCGCCCCACACGAAGAGGAAGAGGGCTTGGTGCGCTCGGCAGGCGCGCCTGCGCGAGGGCGCGCTGGGCTTGAAGAAGTCCCGTAAGGCGGGGGTTACGCTCCAGAGGGCCAGCCCTCCGCAAATGACGGCAAGCAGCGTGACAGGCCACCACCACTTTCCGAGTTGGACCGGCGCCCAGCCCCGGTTCTCGATGTAGGTGTCGTGCAGGGTCAGGGGGGATAGTCCGAGGTCATAAAGATAACTCGGCAGAAAGGGGAGTCGGCAGATCCCCGGGCGCCAGAGCAGCAGGAAGCAGGCCACGGTGTAGAGAGTGATAAAGGCCCACAGCACGGCCCGATTGTTTTCGCGGTTCCGAAACAGAGGCCAGAGCCGGGCGATGCCCAGAGGCGCCAGGAAGAGTCCTGTATACGTCATCGCGATCGCTCCGAAACGAAGCGAACGCAGCAGCCCATCGAGCGGGCCCGTCGCGTGAATCTCAAAGACGTAGGCTGTGCCAGTTTCCAGATTTCGAGTGAGCCAGGCCAGGGTCAACAGGACCAGCGCCAGTCCCGCCAGGAACGCCAGCAGCTGCCGCCAGTCCGGGCGTTGCCGGCGCCGCAGACAGAGCAGGCCGATCGTGCATGCATAGGCGATGGGGACCAGTATGGCCGGCTGCCGGATGGCATAGCCCAGTCCCCCGAAGAGGCTGCCCAGAAAAACGGCGCCGGGCTTTTCAGTGCGCAGTGCCCGGAGGTAAAACAGGCCGGACAGAACGGTCATGGCCAGAAACGGCACATCCAGCATGAACGAATACGACACCACCAGCACGATCGGGCTTGACCAGACCATGAGGGCGCTCAACAGGGCGAGTCTGCGGGGAAGGCCTATTTCGCGTCCGCAAAGCGCTACGCCCCACGCCAGAAAAAAGCTCAGCACCAGCGTGGAAAAGCGCAATGTGTTGAAACTGAACCCGAATAGCCGGGTAAACAAAGCGCCCCAGTACACCAGGCCTGTCAGGGTGGAGGCGCAGAATGGATGGCCCTGGTACGGGCCCGTCAGGTCCTCGAGCTGGCGCTGCACGGCTTTCGCATGCACCCAGTCGTCGTTTTGTGGGAAATCGCCCCACGGCGGCACGGCCACGAAGGTGACCAGCATGAGCAGGAGTATGGGGCGAACAAAAGATCGCCTGATTGTGTTACACCGCATACGTATCCGTGTTTCCCGGCCCCCTGAGAGCAGGCTGACCCCGCCATCCTGACGCTGGCGGGTATCATACCAGAATCAATGGGCTGGCAGAACAGCAACATAGACTTCCGGGGAGCACGGGGCCCGGATGGCGGGCCGCTGTTTTGTTTCCGTTTTGCGGCCCGGGAGAAGGTATAATTGAGCCCTGCGGAGATATCGCAACCGTGCTGGTGGAGCACAAGGAAGGCCACAATGACCACGTTTCTCATGTTCGGCGAATATGGTCCGGATTCGGTGCGGGAGATCACCGAGGCTCGGACCCGCGAAGCCATTGCCCTGATCGAGAGTTTTGGCGGCAAAGTGAGGGATATGTATGCCTTGCTTGGCCAGTATGACCTGGTGCTCATCGTGGATCTTCCGGGCACGCAGGAGGCCATGAAAGTCTCCATCAAACTGTCGCGGTCCAGCGGGATCTTCTTCACCAGCTGCCCTGCCATGCAGGTCGAGCATTTTGACAGACTGATGGCGGGCGAATAGGAATCGGCGCATCGGAGCAGCGGTTCGTGCTGCACCGCGGCGCATACGGGAGTGATCGGCAGGTGATTGGCGTCTACATTCATGTGCCATTTTGCCGGACGCTGTGTCCCTACTGCGATTTCTACCGCGTACGCGTGGACGGCCCTGTCCCGGACCTCTTTGTCGATGCGCTACTGCATGAAATTGAGACTTTCGAGGCGGACAGGCAAGCCGATGCCGTCTTTGTGGGCGGGGGAACACCCTCCTTGCTGGCTCCGGTTCAGCTCGAACGGATCCTGGATGCTCTCCGGACGCGGTTCGTCCTGTGGGAATCGGAGATCACGCTTGAAGCCAACCCCGATGACGTCACGGAGGCGCTGGCCGATGCGTGGCGGGCACTGGGCGTCAACCGGGTGAGCCTGGGCGTGCAAAGCTTCGACGATGCCGCGCTGCGCTATCTTGGCCGGCGGCACGATGCAGCGGAGGCGCGCCGGGCTTGCGAAATCGTGGCCGGCCGTTTTGCCAATTGGAGCATGGACTTCATTTACGGGGCGCATCCCACGTCTTCCTGGGCGTCGACGCTGGCGGAGTGTGCGTCCTTCGCCTCGCCGCACGTCTCGTGTTACGGGCTGACCTTTGAACCGGGCACGCCTTTCGGAAAGCGGGCCCATGAGGCCCTCGGGGAAGACGAGGAACTGGCCTGCTACCGACAATGCAGCGAACAGTTGATTGGGTATCAGCACTACGAGGTGTCCAATTTCGCCAGGCCCGGCTTTCAATGCCGTCACAACCTGTACTATTGGCACAACGGCGAATATGCGGGGTTTGGCCCGGGGTCTTTTTCCTTTATCGACGGGGTGCGCTCGTGCAATGAATCGGATCTGAGTACGTATATTCTCCAGCCCGGCCGTAAGGCGGAACGCTTGTTTTTGTCGAAGCGTGAGATCCAGGTGGAAACCCTCATTCAACACTTCCGCCTCCGCGAGGGATTGAGCCGCGATGCGTATGCGCAGCGGTTCGGGCGCGATTTGGACACGGATTTTGGAACGGAGCTGCAAATCCTGATACAGCGGGGCCTGCTTGAGGAACGCGGCAACCGGTACCTGCCGACGAAATCCGGCTTTGAACTCAATAACGAAATCGGCCTGGTCCTGGTGGACAGTCCCGGAGACTGGCCAGAGCCGGCGGCGAATTGAATCGATCGCGGCGTGAGTCTAGAATAAATCCGCGGTCCGATGCCGGTGGCAAGTAGAAACAGGCCTGTTGCGGGCTGCGAATCCCCGCGCGGGGAATGGCCGCGCTCATACGAGGTGGCGCGAGCATGTTCAGACACACGGTGATCCTGCTGATTTTGGGAGCGTTGTATCCTCTTGCGCTCGCGCAGGGGGAGGACGCGTCGCCCCATCCGGGCAGCGATTCCGGGTATATCATCGTCTGCACACTGGATGGAGAAGTCGACGAAGCGATGGCGGTATTCGTCGAGCGCATCGCCGCGCATGCCGAAGACGCCGAAGGGGTGATCTTCATCATCGACACGCCGGGCGGACGCGTGGACTCCGGTCTCGAGGTCACCAAAGCCATCCAGCATGTGGGCAAGTTCTGCCCGACCATCGCCTACATTACGGATGGGTTCAGCGCTTCGTCGGCAGGGGCTCTCGTCGCCTACGCGTGCAAGCATATTGTGATGACCTCCAGCGCAACCATCGGCGCCGCCAAACCGGTCATGCTCACGCCGCAGGGAGCGCTGCCCGGCGATGAAAAGACGGTCTCGTTCCTCCGGGCGAAATTCAGTGCGCTCGCCGAATCCAACGGGCACAATCCTGACCTCGCCATGGCTATGGTCGACGAAGACATCGAGCTGCGCGCCTTCAAAGTCGGCACCAAAGTTCTGGTGAAGGCCGTGAACGGACCCTCGCGTTCCACAGTCGTTCAAAAAGCTGACGCCTTCGAGAAAATCCTTGATTATCTGGACCGAGCGCTCCCCTTGCCCGAAGAATGGAAAGAGGCTGCGCGGGACCTGGCGGGTGAAACCGTCCGGGACGCGGAAACGGAGAAGGAGACGGCCGCGGTGCCGCTGTCGCCCGCCGATGCGGAGCGGTATGGGGGTCCGGGAGACGCTTTTGAGACGTATCCCCCTGAAGGCAAGCTCGTGAGTGCCTCCGGCAAGCTGCTTGCCTTGACGGCATCGGAGGCGCGGGAATACGGTCTGATCCCGGACATTTTCGACGATTTGGAGCCTGTCCTGTCGTTTTTTGGTTTGAGTGAATACGAGCGCCTTGAATACGAGATGACCTGGTCGGAGATCATCTTCCGGTGGTTGACGAATCCGACGGTGAGCAGCCTGTTGTTGCTTCTCGGTATTGGCGGGATTTATCTCGAGCTCAAGACGCCGGGGTTCGGGGCACTCGGGATTGCGGGCATTACCTGTCTGGTGATTTTTTTTGGGGCGCGCGCAGTGCTCGGGCTGGCCAACTGGGTTGACATCGCGCTGGTTGTCACCGGGCTGGGCCTGATACTGCTCGAGATCTTTGTCATCCCAGGCTTCGGGATAACGGGCGTGGCGGGGATCGTGTGTGTTGTGCTGGGTATTGTCCTGTCTTTTCTTTTGAACGACTGGCAGTGGCCCCAGTACCAATGGGATTACGATCGATTGACGGATGCCGCGTATTCGCTGGGTTTGGCGATGGGGCTGTTTCTGGTGTTTGTTGCGGTGACGTGGAAAATTCTGCCACGTACCCCGCTGTATAGTCGGCTGGTGCTGGCCGATGAACAGCGGGCTGAGGCCGGATTTGTCGCGCAGACTGAGCAGGAGGAAGAAGCGGCCATTGGCTTGCGGGGAGTGGCGACCACGATGCTGCGTCCTGCCGGCCGGGGGCGATTCGGAACCGTGACCCTGCATGTGGTCAGCCGGGGCGAGTTTCTCGCGCCGGGCACGCCTATTGTCGTTACCCGGGTCGAAGGCAACCGCTACGTCGTTGCGCCGGTAACGCGGGAGGAGGATAATGCTCCACAGGAGAAGAGAAGTCCATGGATAAGCGGCAATTGATCATTCACATGTTGCGTCAGTTGGACGAACAAAGCCTCAGCATTCAGCAAGTGGGCGCGGGATACTATAGTTGCATCCCGTTTGCGCGGCGTTTCAACAAGTTGCTGTCGGAGGCGCGCACGCTTTTCAGCGCCGCGGACGGACTCATCGGCACCTTCGAGGAGATCGCGGAGTTTGACCCGAAAGATCCCGCGGATAAAATGAAGGTCATCCAGGGGATTCGGGTGGAAATTAACCAGCTCATTGCGCTGCTTGAGGCTGCGGGAGAGGATGGTGGCCAGTGATCTGGTGGGTGCTCATCCTCTTTGCCGCGGGGGCGACACTCGTCACGGTGGAGTTCGTGGTACCCGGCGGAATCTGCGGTACCGCGGGAGCGCTGCTGATTATTGTAAGCGCAGTGATGGGGTGCTACCATTATCCCGGTTCGTGGCTGCCCATTTTGCTGTTGGAGTTTCTGGGGACCATCTGCTGCGTGCTACTCGGGATATACCTCTTGCCCCGGTCGCCGTTTGGCAAGCTCTTGATGCTGGGCGACGCGCAGAAGGCCGATGAAGGCTGGGTCAACGAAACCGGCAATACCGAACTGGCCGGCACGATGGGCACCGTGGTCACCCCGCTGCGCCCGGCGGGCACGGTCGAATTGGGTACAGAACGCGTGCAGGCCGTGTCGGACGGAGCGTTTATCGAGGCGGGCGCCGTGGTGAAAGTCATCGAAGTGCACGGCAACCGGATCGTAGTCGAGCGGACAGAACCGGCGCAACGCAACGCGGATGAGTGAGTTTTGAAGAGTATCCTGCGTCAGCAGAATCTGGCCATTTCCACAGACCGGACGCCGGTCTGAGAAAAGGGGGTCGTTATGCCGATGGCGATTATGTGGAGCGTGGCGCTGTTTCTGGGCGTGATCGCGCTCATCTTTTTTGCGGTGTTCATCAAGTTTATCGGGCTCTGGATCCGGGCGTTTGCCTCCGGGGCGCATGTCGGCGTTCCAAGCCTCTTGGGCATGTGGTTGCGTAAGGTGAATGCATCGGTCATTGTGGACAGCCGCATTATGGCCGTGAAAGCAGGGCTGGGCATCTCAACGAACGATCTCGAGACCCATTACCTGGCGGGCGGCAACATTGTCCGGGTCGTGCAGGCGCTCATCGCAGCCAACAAGGCAAACATCGCGCTGAGCTTCCAGAAAGCGACGGCCATCGACCTCGCGGGGCGTGATGTGCTCGACGCGGTCCAAACCTCCGTCAAACCCAAAGTGATCGACTGCCCCGATCCCACCAAAGGCCCGCCGACCGTGGCCGCCGTCGCGATGGACGGTATCCAGCTCAAAGCCAAGGCGCGGGTAACCGTGCGCACGAACATCAACACCTTGATCGGCGGCGCTACCGAGGAGACCATCATCGCGCGGGTCGGTGAAGGCATTGTGACCACGATTGGTTCCGCGGGATCGCACAAGAAAGTGCTCGAAAACCCGGATTCTATCTCCAAAGTGGTGCTGGCCCGAGGCCTGGATGCGGGTACGGCCTTCGAGATTCTGTCAATCGATATCGCCGACGTGGATGTCGGCGAAAACATCGGCGCACAACTGCAGACCATGCAGGCCGAAGCCGATAAAAATATTGCGCAGGCACGCGCGGAAGAACGCCGCGCCATGGCGCAGGCGCGCGAACAGGAAATGCGCGCACAGGTGGTTGAGATGCGCGCCCGCGTCGTGCAGGCCGAGGCCGAAGTGCCCAAAGCCATTGCCGAGGCGTTTCGCACGGGCAACCTGGGCGTCATGGACTACTACCGCATGAAAAACATCATGGCCGATACGGATATGCGCCAGTCGATCTCCGGCGTGGAAACCAAAAAAGACGATAAGGACGCGTAAGCAGCATAAGCAAAGCATGCCCGCCGCCCCACCGATGCGGGCAGCGCTTTAATTCCCGGGGCGAAAGGGTTCTGGATGGACGAACTCGGCAGTGTGCTGGTAATCATCATCGTTGTCGTTGCCAGCCTGATTGGAAAGATCCAGGAGCAGCGCAAAGCCAGCGAGCGTAAGCGCAGCCGCAAGCCTGTCCGGCCCGAAGAGCTGCCGGAGGCGACACGCCGCATGCTCTATGGCGACCCCGACAGGCCCGCGGTGGATGCACGCCATAAACCTGCGCCCGTCCGAACGGCCCAGCCTCGCGTTGCGCCGCAAGCCGCGCGGCCGCAGGTTGAGCGCCCACGGGCACAACCCATGCGCCGCCCGCTGGAGCCGCAGGCGCCCCGTCAGGTCCGGGAAGCTGCCCCCCCCGCGGCCCCGCCGCCCAAGGTCCAGCGCCGGCCGGCCCCGCCGTCAGAGCCGCAGCCGGAGACGCTCTCCATCCAGGAACGCCACGAGTTGATGATGGCGCAGCGCATGAAGGAATTGCGCGACGCCCGGGCCCAACGCTCCGCCACGCTTCACCGGGCGCAGCAGATCCGGAAGCAGGGCAGGGCAGCCGCGGCGACGCGACCCCGAACCGTCAAGAAGGAGACGCCATTCAGGGAAGATCTGTTCTCCGATTTCGACGATGTCCGCCGCGGCATCGTCATGATGGAGATCCTGGGGACGCCCAAAGCCTTCGAGTGAGCGCCTTCGGCCGTTCGGTCAGGTAACTCTCCTGGGAGCGCCAACGTCCCCGTCGGCTTTATTCTTTCTGATGCCGACGAGGGCGTCGGCGGTCCCAGACGCACTCATGCTCCCTACGCCTCTGGCGCGGGGAAAAGTCGTTGTATCAGGCCGCATTTCGCTGAGTTCGCCTTCTTCTTCACACTCTTTAGTCTCATCAGGTTCCAAATCAAAATAATTCTATTGATCATTTGTAAAGAAGTTTCCAACCCGAAGAGCCTTGTATTTTCCTTCGCCGAGAAGTTCCTCTTTTTCAAAAATCCGTCCGCTGAAGAATGTCGCGGCCCGATCGAGTTTCTTGCGCGGTCGCGCGTGCGCATGTCCGCTACATTCGGGGCCTGCCTTTTGGTACAATCGCTGGAATACGCGCGCGGGCATCAGGGTATGTTCGCGGGGTTCGCAGGCATCCTTCACGGGAGAGGACCCCGCGGCCTGCATTTTCCGCGCGGCCGGCATCGGAAAGGAAAATGGAAGTCCAACGCTCTAATCCTCTTATCGTACAATCCGACCGTTCAATACTGCTCGAGACCGATGGGCCGCGTTTCGAGGACGCCCGGGACGCGATCGCCCCGTTTGCGGAATTGATCAAATCGCCCGAGCATATTCATACCTACCGAGTCACGCCGCTGTCGCTGTGGAATGCCGCGGCGGCCGGCATGGGCGCCGAGGAGATGATCGTTCATCTCAAGGAATACAGCAAATACGAGGTGCCGGAGAACATTCTGTATGAAATCCGGGACACGGTGGCGCGGTACGGCCGCCTCAAGTTGTATAAGCGCGAGGACGGAATGCTCGTGCTGGAATCTGATGACGCGCTGCTGGTGACGCAGTTGAAACGGCAGAAGTCGTTGCAACCGTTTATCGAAGGGTCAGAAGACGGCCGCCGGGTGATTGTCAAAGCGCTGGAGCGCGGCAATCTGAAATGTGCGCTGATCAAGCTTGGGTTTCCCGTGGAAGACCTGGCGGGGTATGTGCAGGGCGCACCGCTTGAGTTTGCGTTGCGCGAGATGACCCTGGGCGGGAAGGAATTTTCGCTGCGCAGCTATCAGCTGGAGGCCGTCGATGCGTTCTACGCGGGCGGCTCGAATCGGGGAGGCAGCGGCGCGGTTGTGCTGCCGTGCGGCGCGGGGAAGACCGTGGTGGGTATTGGCGCCATGCACCGCCTTCAGACGCAGACGCTCGTGTTGACGACCAATACCGTGGCGCTGCGCCAGTGGAAGAGCGAATTGCTCGATAAAACGACCCTGGAGGATGGCGACGTCGGCGAATACAGCGGCGAGACCAAGCAGATCCGGCCCGTGACCATGGCGACCTATCAGGTACTAACGTACCGCCGGTCCAAGGACAGCGATTTCGAGCATTTCGGCCTCTTCGATCAGGGCAACTGGGGCCTGGTGATCTATGACGAGGTGCATCTCCTGCCGGCTCCGGTGTTCCGGGCGACTGCCACGCTGCAGGCCCGGCGCCGACTCGGCCTGACCGCCACGCTGGTGCGCGAGGATGCCCGTGAAGACGACGTGTTCAGCCTGATCGGCCCCAAAAAGTACGACGTACCCTGGAAGGTTCTCGAAAAGCAGGGCTGGATCGCTACGGCCGCCTGTACCGAAGTGCGCATCCCGCTTCCTGACGACGAGCGCTACCGCTACGCCATCGCCGACAAGCGCGGCAAGTTCCGCATCGCATCCACCAACCCCATCAAAACCAGTATCTGCCGGACCCTGGTGGAACGGCACCGGGGCGACAATGTGCTGATCATCGGTCAATATCTCGACCAGTTGCGGGCGCTTGCCAAGGCGATGAAAGCCCCGCTCATCACGGGGCAAACCGCGAACAAAAAGCGCGAAGCGCTGTATGATGCGTTCAGGCAGGGGGAAGAGAGGTTGCTGGTGGTGTCGAAAGTCGCCAATTTCGCTATTGATCTGCCCGATGCCAACGTCGCGGTGCAGGTATCCGGCACGTTTGGCTCCCGGCAGGAGGAGGCGCAGCGGCTCGGGCGGATTCTCAGGCCCAAGGAAGACGGCTCGATCGCCCATTTCTACTCGCTGGTCTCGCGCGATACCTGCGACCAGGATTTCAGCGTTAAACGACAGCTGTTTCTCACGGAACAGGGCTACCATTACGAGATCAAAGACTACGAGGAGCTGTAGCCATGGGAGCCGTTGATGTGCTTGCTGGACCGGAGGGGTCCGCGCGCACAGAGAGGCTGGATCGCCTGCTGGCCGAGCAGTGGGGGCGCGCGCTGCTGTTGACCCCGACCCATCTGTTTGCCCGGAAACGGCTCGAGGAACTGCTTGTCAGGCCGGACATTCCGGGCGCCTGGGGCACACCGGTGAGCACGCTGCAGCGCTTCGCAGAGACCATCTTGCAGGGCGCTGATCCCGATGCCCTGCCTCTCAATGATTTGGAGCGGCGGCTCGTTTTGCAGGAAGCGCTGCAGCGCCTTCGCAGCGCGGGAGAACTCGAAGACGTCGGACCCGGCAGTGAGACCGCAGGATTTCTTCGCCATCTCCTTCGTGTATTTGAGAATTTGAAGCAGGCGGCCGTGGAACCGGAGGAGTTCCTGGACTGTGTTCAACGGCGCAGGCATCCCGCCGCCTTGGATCTCGTGGTTGCGCGCGCGTACCAGGAATATCAGGCCGCGCTCATCGAACGGCAGGCCTACGACCGTATCGGTGTGTATTGGCAGGCCCGCCAGCTTCTTGAAGGGCCAGGAGACCTGCCGGTGCTCCAGGGGATCGAACTGGTGGCGCTGGATGGGTTTGACGATTTTACGGAGTCCGAGTTCCGGCTTGTTGCGGCGTTGAGGGAGCGGGTTGACCGTCTGGTGTTTTCGATGCGTACCGACAAAGCGCCTGGCGGCGCAGACCTCTACCGCCTCCAGCGACAGACCCTGATGCGGCTCGAAACGACGTTTGAACCGTCGATCGAATGGCTGCCGCCACGTCTGCCCACTACCGCCAGCCAGCATGCGGCCGCCTATCTTCTCTGGCGCGACGACGTTCCACCGGTGGAAGGATTGGCATCCAATCTTGAAGTCGTGCCCTGCGCCGGAGCGACCGAGGAGGTCGAGACGATCGGCCGGGCCATCAAGACCCTGATATTGGACGGAGTGCCCGCGGCCGAGATCGCCATCGTGTACGCGGACTTGGAACAGGCCCGGAATTCGCTGCGCTCGATGGGGCGGGAATTTCAAATTCCGCTTCGCGTGCACGGCGATGATCCGCTCGCGTCAAGTTCGGTGTGCGCGTTCGTGCTGGACGCGCTCGAGGCCTCGGACGGATGGAAGCACGGCGAGATCGTGGATTTGCTGACCGCCCCGTGGATGGATACGGATGATGCCGACGAGGCACTGACGGGCGCGCTCCCCGTAGTTTGCCGGCAGGCGGGCATCGTTGCCGGGCACAAACAATGGGTTCGGCGGTTACTGCGGATGCGCGTGGAATTATCGAGGTCGCCACGGGATCGCCAGCTTCACGCCGGCCAACTTCTGCGGCGCCATCCCCGCCTGTTGGACGCAGTGATTACGGCCGAGGCGCGAGTGAAACGGCTGTCACGTGCCCTGGGAATGCTTCCGGCGACTGACGAACTCCACGGATTCTGCCGTGCGACCGCCAATTTTCTGGATGCTCTGGCGCTGGGCGACGCCGTGCGAAGATGTGCGCCGGAATCCATACGGGCGAGGGAAATCGCGGCGCTCGAGGCGTTGCAGGAGTTGCTCGGACGCCTTGACGCGAGGCAATTCAGCATGGGCGGCCCACAGACCCGCGGGGATTTCGCCCGCTTTCTCCGGCAGACCTGCGGCGAGCAGAGCTTTCACGCGCCGGAGACTCCGCGGGAACGCCGTGGCGTGCGATGCCTGGGCCTGAGAAGCGTCCGGGGCCTGCGATTCCGCCACGTGTTTGTGGGCGGGTTGAATGAAGGCATCGTGCCCGGGCAGCCCGGCGTGAACGCCGTGTATTCAGAGGATGACGTGCGAGAGCTGCGCGATGCCGGGATCCCTCTGGAGCCCCGTGAAGTGCGCACGGAGCGGGAATTGGCCGCGTTTCATCATGTGCTCGAGGCAGCGCAGGACCGGATCTGGCTTTTCTGGCGGACGGCCACGCCGGATGGGAAGCCGTTGCTGCGCAGCCCGTTTTTAAATGATCTCCTTCGCCTGTTTGCGTCGAAGCCGGTCGAACGGACGCCTCTGCGCGCCAGCCAGTATTACCCCGCGCTTTCTCACGCCGCTTCCCACCGCGATGTAATCAACAACCTGTTCGCCACACACACGCGCCTGCCCGAGCCGCTTGCCGCGGAGTTTTCGGCGGTTGTCCGCGGAGCGGCCATCGAGCAGCGGCGCTACAGCCCCGCGGCCTTCGATGCCTTTGACGGCGTGCTCCGCGAGGAGCGGAACCGGGTGGAGATAGCCGAGCGGTATAGCGAGGAACACGTTTTCAGCGCGACGGAATTGGAGGATTACCGCAAGTGTCCGTTTCGTTTTTTTGCATTGCGTCTCTTGCGGATGATGCCGGTCGAGCGCCCGGTCACGGCGTTTGATCGCAGTCTTCTGGGCATCGTAATACATCAGGTACTCGAGGAATTTCACCGGCGCTATCCCGGCGTGCCGGTACGCGCGATCCCGGCGGACGAGGCTGAGGAGGCCATGCGCGGGATCGTCGATTCAGTCTTTATCGAAAATAACGCGGCGATGCTCACGGTGCCCGACGGGATGCTCATGGCGGAACGTTTGTCGGTGCATGAGCGGCTCCAGCGCTACCTGCGCATCGAGCGCAGGGAAGAAGTCCCGTGGTATCCCACAGACTTCGAAGCGGTCTTTGGAGGACCCCGGGAAAAGCAGTACCCGCCCCTGGCGATTTCAACCGAGGCCGGCCTGCTCCGGATGCGCGGCCGCATCGATCGGATTGATCGCGGCGAAGAAGGGCGCCGCGTGGTCGACTACAAAACGGGCCGGCCTCCGAAAGCTGCCCACGTCAGGGAAGGCGTTTCCCTGCAACTCGTGGCCTATGCACTTGCCCTGGAGCAGGTGATTGCGCCGGGGACTGTCTGCGAGGAAGGGGTTTTGCTCCAGGTGGGCACGACCGCGCGGCTGGCCGTGCGAGAGTCCGGCCTCGGTACGCTGTGGAACCAGGCAAAGCAAGGCTTTTTCGTGGGAGTGTCCGCGGCGCTTGAAGGGATTCGCGGCGCCTCGTTTCCGCCGCTGCCCCAGCCGGACGTGTGTGCCTATTGTGATGCCCGGCGGATGTGCCGCATCGATGCGTCGCGGGTCGAGCGAAAACAAGGGGGCGCGCCATGAAATGGACTGACGCCCAGGCCGAAGCGATTCAGACAATAGGCCGGGATCTGTGCGTGACGGCCTCGGCAGGCTCCGGCAAGACGGCGGTTTTAGTCGAGCGCATGTTGCACCTGGTGATCGAATGCAAGGTCCCTCTGGAGCGCATTGTCGCCATCACGTTTACCGAGAAGGCCGCGGCGGAGATGAAAGACCGGCTTCGCAGCGAGTGCCGGGCACGGGAGCAGAGCGGGTCTACGGAAGGGCTTGACCGCTGGCGCAGCTTGGCGCGACAGGTCGAGTCCGCCCACATGAGCACCATCCACGCATTCTGCGCGAGGCTGCTGCGTCAGCACGCCCTGGAATACCGCATCAGCCCGCCTCTCGATCCAGATTTTGCTGTTGTGGACGAAGCCGAGAGCCGCTTTCTGTGCACGGAAGTGGTCGATACGGCGATCGAGGAGCTTCTCGAACAGCCGCACGATGCCACCATGCGGCTGGCGGCCCATTACGGAGTGTTCCGGCTCAAGGGAATGCTGGAGGTGTTTCTGCGCAATCCCGTGACAGCCGCCCGGCTTTTGTCCAACGAACAGTTTTCTTCACCCGAAAGGCTCCTGGAATTCTGGCGTGAGCGCGTGGAGGAAAGCTGCCGGGCACGCTTGCTCAATCTGAGCAAGTCGGCCGTGTTTTACAGCTATCTGCGCAAGTTCATGAAATTTGACGGGCGCTGCGGCGATCCCGCGGATGGACGGGAACAGTTTCGCCGCACGTGCATCCAACTCATGGAACAGGTGGGCCGGCTTCGCGATCCCCAGCTGATCGAGCAGCTGATAGTGGCCTGTCTCGAAGAGAAATTACCCCGGACCTTGAAGTCTAACTGGCCCTCGGTAGAAGTCTTTGACGAACTCAAAGAGACCCAGGACGCCTTCAAAAGCTATTTGCGGGGATTTTTGATGCCGCACCATGACCCGGACGTCGAACAGCAGAGCGCCGAACTGACGTGTGATGCTGTCGCGTGTTTCCGGGCGGTTTTTGATTATTATCGGGAGGCCAAGACCTCGAGAAATGTGCTGGATTTCACCGATCTCATTCTTTTGGCGCTCGATATGCTCCAGAGCCAGCCGGAGCTGTGCGAGCGTATCGCCCGCGGCATCGACTACCTGCTCATTGATGAATTCCAGGACACCGATTCCGAACAGTACGCCATTGCCCGCCTGCTTAGTGGGACGCCGGTCCCCCCGGAATTGTTCATTGTGGGCGATGCAAAACAATCGATCTATCGGTTCCGGGGCGCTGAGGTCGAAGTGTTTGAAGCCGCAAAACAAGAAAGCCGGACCATCGGTTTGCACCGGAATTTCCGCACCGTTCCCGAAATTATCTCGTTCATTAATTATATTTTCAACGCCAGCGGCATCCTCGAAGCGGTGGAATCGCCGTTTGTGCCCGCCGACGCCCATCGAGCCCCCACCGGCGAATGCCGGGTCCATGTGCTGATACCCGCCGCCACGCAGGACAAAGAGTTGAGCGAACAAAGGCGCATGCGTGAGGCGGCGATGATCGGGGATTGGATTGCCGCCGCCTGCTCGGGCGAACGCGAGGTCCAGGTGCAGGCCAAGGGCAGCGATGCGATGCGCAGGGCGACATTCGGCGACATGGCGCTGCTGTTCCGCGCCCTCAGCGACATCCGTATCTACGAGCGCGCGCTGGCGGAACGCCAGATCCCCTTCCATGTTATCGCCGGGAAAGGATTTTACGAACGCCAGGAGGTCCTGGACCTGCGCAATCTCCTTGAGGCGCTTGTCGATCCCTGGCACGAACCCGCACTGCTGGGATTCCTGCGGAGCCCCATGGCCGGACTGGACGACGATTCCATTCTGGCGCTCTGCGCCGGCCCGGGCGCGGTAGCCGCGCTCCTCGAAGACCGTACACCGCCCGATTTCAGACAGACCGCCGAGCTCGACCATGCGCGCCGGGTGTTCCAGGAACTGCGCGCCGAGCGCGAGCGGCCTCTGCCGGATTTTGTGCGCTATGTGCTCGAACGAACGGGCTGCGAGGCCATGGTGGCCGGCCTTTTCCTGGGCGATCAACGAGTCTGCAATGTGCGCAAAGTGATGCAGCTGGCCGAGACCTTTGTGAAGACGCGCCGGCCCCGTCTCAGCGCCTTTGTGCGCTATCTGGACGATGTGGCGTCCGCGGAGATCGATGAGGGCGAGGCGAGCCTGCAGTCCGAAGGTTCCGACGAAGTCACGCTCATGAGTATCCACAAATCGAAGGGCCTGGAAT
The DNA here is from genome assembly GCA_050950105.1 of Candidatus Hydrogenedentales bacterium. Taxonomy (GTDB): domain Bacteria; phylum Hydrogenedentota; class Hydrogenedentia; order Hydrogenedentales; family SLHB01; genus UBA2224. The sequence continues at coordinate 328,034 of JBMNGZ010000005.1, forward strand.
TTCCAATCGTGATTCTTCCCGATCTCTCACGCGGCTCGCGTCAAAGAGCGAGCATCAGCCGGGTGCTGTTTCACCGGCGCCTGGGAATTGTCGCGAGGCCGTACAACCCCGCAGCGGAGCGCACGACGGAGCCGCAGATCTACGAGGTGATGAAGCGAGACGAAGACGCCAAGGAGGCGGCGGAACGCGCACGGGTATTGTACGTGGCCATGACGCGGGCGCGGGACTGGCTTGTCCTGGGCGGCTCTGTCGCTTCGAAAAAACGCCCCAAAGCCGCGTCGGACAGTCTGCTGGGACCGATCGCTGACGAGCTGGATCTGCTGAACCGTGGCGACGGGGCATTGCTCTCCGGTGAAGGCTGGACTGCGCTCGTCCGCCGCAGCACGAAATCCAAAGCTATCGACGCCCCAGCCCGTGAACCGGCGCCCCAGATAGACTGGCAAGTCTTGACCCAACGACTGGGCCCCGCCCCGGCCATTCCCGCAAGCCAACTCACTTTTGCCGTCACCACGCTCGTGCAGCGCATGTATCCATCCAACGAAGAAGCCGCGGCGGGCGGTGTCCGCGACGCATCCGCACTCGATCCTCTGTTGCGCGGGACCCTGGTGCACCGCTATTTCGAGCTGTGGGATTTCCAGCACAAGCCCCCGGACATTGATGCGTTTCTTCGCAGAGAAAAGCCGTCTCTCCATCTGGCGGACCGGCTGCGCGACACGCTGGAGACTGCGGTTCAGCGATTTATGGCGTCCGAAGCATGGCCCCTCGTGACCGGGGCTCGTGAGATTCTGCGCGAAGCGCCGTTCATGCTGCGCGTGGGCGATGCCGTGCTCGAAGGCGTGATCGACGTCGTACTGGACGGGAATGCGGTCCTCGATTACAAGACCGGGCTCCACTGTGAAAGCCGGCGCTTGATGTATGACGCTCAATTGTGCCTCTATGCCGAGGCCCTGCGGCGCCTGCGCGGCCGGCTGCCCGAGCGCGCCTGGGTCTACTACGTTGACTCGGGCGAGCTGGTCGAGACCGACATTTCCCCGGGCCGGACCGCCGCCGCGCTGGCGCTTGCCGAGAAGACCATGAAAACGCTGCGGAGTGAGCCCGTGCCCGACGAAATGGAGGCCTATCTGCAGTGAAAAGGCTTGTCCTGGCGGTCTGCCTTGCGAGCCTGACGTTTTCGGCGTGGGGGGCGGCCGCTCAGACGCTTCAGGACGGTCTCTTCTATGTGGACTATCCGCAAGGCGAGTACCAGACGGCCGTGGTCACCCTGGAGAATCTCCAGCGGATCGCTGCGGCCTGGCGCCACCGGCTTGATCCCGGAGATGCTCCAATTGTAGTGCGCATCTGCGCGACTCAGGGTGATTTTGCTGCAAATGCCGGGTTCTGGGCGCCGGCAGAAGTGGGGGGCGTCGCCCATTCAGAAGAAGGACGTATCGTGTTGCGCACACCGGCGCAGTTGCCGAATCCAGGCCTCTATGAGGGGATGGTGCGGCACGAACTGATTCATGTCCTGCTGGCGCGCAACACCAACTTGGAGCATCTGCCGCGATGGTTGAATGAAGGCACGGCCATGCATATCTCGGGGGAGCACCGCTGGAACACCTCGTTTCTTGTCGCTCGGATGTATCTGTCGGGCCGGCTCTACACCTACGACGATCTGATGCTCGATTTCAGCATGGTGAGAGGCGAGCGGCCGTTCGGCGATCTTTACGCGCAGAGCCTCTCGATGACCGCTTTCCTGTACGACCGGCTCGGCGAGGAGGCCTTCTGGGGCCTGCTTGGCTCCCTTCGCGACAAAGACTTTTCGGTAGCGTTGCAGGAGAGCGCCGGCATGACCCCGCACGAGTTTTGGGCCGCCTGGTACCGTTCGCTCTGGAAAGTTGCCGTTATCTCCGCTGTTATGTCAGGATTCGGCATATTCGATTTCATGGCACTGCTTGTGGTCGTGGGGTATTTTCGAAGACGCCGTCACAACCGCAAGGTCCTCGACCGGTGGGAACGGGAAGAAGCCGAAGAACCACCGATGATGGCGGCGTGGGAACTCGAGGGCGGCAGTGAATATCCCTGGGAACTGGACGACGAGGAAGAACTGTGACCTTGCGCGGCTCGGCGGCGCGAATGCGGAAAAATCCGTCAAGAAGGTGGTATGGACAGCAGACTGAATGTTGAGGCGTTGAAAGCGAGTCCCGGGCACGGGATCCCCCTTGGGGCTTCGGTGGGCGAAACCGGTGTGCATTTCGCGCTGGTGAGCCGTCATGCCAGGCGCGTGTGGCTGGCCTTGTTCGACAACCCGGACGACGCGCGTCCCGCCGTGGAGTTCGAGCTGGACGCAGAGCGCAACCGCATCGGCGACGTGTGGAGCATTTTTATCGAAAACCTGCATGCGGGCGCGTATTACCTTTTCCGCTTGGACGGGCCCTATGATCCGCCCAAAGGCCACCTCTTCAACCCGGACTGCTATGTGCTCGATCCGTATGCGCTGATGGTGACCGGCAGCGTGCAGGATTTCGAGGCCAAGTGCGTGGTCGTCGATATTGAGCGTGGCTGGGAGCCGTATCTCCGGTCGCAAACGCGCAAAACGAACTCGATTGTGTACGAGGTGCACATCAAAGGGTTTACCGCGCACGAATCCTCAGGCGTGGGGCATCGCGGGACCTATCGCGGCTTTATTGAGAAGATTCCGTATCTCCAGGAGCTGGGCGTCACTGCGGTCGAGCTTATGCCGGTGCAGGAAGTCGGTGAGGAGCAGCTCAAACGCCGGAACCCAAAGACGGGTGAACGTCTCAAGAACTACTGGGGCTACGCGCCCATCGCGTTTTTTGCTCCGGCCGCGCGATTCGGAAGCAAAGGAGGTATTGGCGAACAATTGCTCGAATTTCGCGAGCTGGTTTCGGCGTTGCACGAGGCCGGGCTCGAGGTCATTCTCGACGTGGTGTTCAACCACACCGCCGAAGGCGATGAAAAGGGCCCCACGCTCTGCTTCCGCGGTATCGATCACTCGATCTATTATCTGCTTGATGCTGACGGAAGATGCCTGAACTTTACAGGCTGCGGCAACACGGTGAACTGCAACCATCCGTTTGTGCGCGACCTGATCGGCGACTGCCTGCGGTACTGGACCACCGTCATGCGGGTCGACGGATTTCGTTTCGATCTGGCGTCGGTTCTCGGCCGCGATCAAAGCGGGAAACTCGTGGAAAACGCCCCGATCATCGAGCGCATCGCCGAGGACCCTATCCTGCGCGATGTAAAACTCACTGCGGAGGCTTGGGACGTGGGCGGCGCCTACCAGGTCGGCTCCTTCGGCAACAACGGGCGCTGGTCGGAACTCAACGGCAAGTTTCGCGACGATGTCCGCCGGTATTGGATCAATGATCCGGATGCGAAGGGCGCCTTTGCGCTGCGCATCACCGGCAGCCCCGATCTGTACCAGGATGATGGCCGGCGGCCGATTCACAGCGTCAATTTCGTCACTTCTCATGACGGATTCACCCTGAACGATCTCGTCTCCTACAACAAGAAGCACAACGAGGCCAACGGGGAAGGAAACCGGGATGGGCTGGACCACAATCACAGCTACAACTTCGGAGTCGAAGGCGAAACCAATGATCCGGCCATTCTGGCGCTGCGCCTGCAGATGCAACGCAACTTTCTCGCGACCCTTTTCATCTCGCTCGGCGTGCCCATGCTTCTCGGGGGCGATGAATTCGGGCGCACTCAGAAAGGCAACAACAACGCTTACTGCCAGGACAACGAGATCTCATGGCACGACTGGAGATTGTTGGAGAAAAATGCCGCCCTGTTCCGCTTTTGTAAGGGTATGATCCAGTTTCGTAAAGAAAACGCCGTGTTCGAGCGTTCGACGTTCTATACCGGCAACCCGTCGCGGAAAGGCGCTAAACCCGATGTGCGCTGGTTCAGGCCAGACGCTCACGCGCAGGATTGGCAGCCCGCTCAGCCGGCCCTGGGATTCTGGATTAATGCCACCGAAAACGACGGCGTCCCTCTCTATCTGTTGTTCAACCCTACGCCGGTCGACATCGAATTCATCCTGCCCAGCGGAGACTGGTGGCTGCGCGTGAACACCGCCGCTACGTCGCCCGGCGACCTGTATGCGGCCGACAAAGCGCCGCGTGCCGGCGAGACGGGCAAAATGACCGTGGCCGGCCGTTCGATGGTAATTCTCTCCGGCTGACAAGCTCCGGGCGCACGTTCGACACATGAGGCCGGCGCCAGTCCGGTCCCGGGCTTGCTCACATGGCAGAGAACATGGACTGAAAATCGATTATGGGGGAGGTCTGCATGCGTTGTGCCGCGTTCAGGACGGCTCCGGCCACCGCACAACCGGCCCCAAAGCACAGGGCGGCGGCGTAGAGGGCCAGGCCGGCTTCAAACACTTTGCGCAGGGTATTGCGCCAGGGCCTTGGGACCGGCAGTCCGGCCATCACGGCCAGCGGCGTCAGGATGAAGAGGGTCCAGAAAAACAGCGCGCCATCGTATCGCTGGAGCCAGTTCCAGAGACCGGAGAGAACCAGGGCTTCGTTGAACAGCAGGCCGTAGCCGTAATCCAGGAGCGCGACAAACCCCCACGCCACGTAGCGCAACAACACCGCGCCCAGTATCACGCCCAGCACATACCTGGTCAGGACCCATTTTTCGATGGGAGACGAAGCACTGCGCCCGGATGCGCGCTGCATAAAGAACAATCCGATGTAAATGACCAGTGCGAATGGCCCGATGAGCAGGCCCAACACGATGGCCCCCAGGCGCACCTGCGCTGGGCGCCTGCCGGTCTGCTCGCCAATGGCCGCACAGACGCCCAGCCAGCGGCGTTCCTCCTCGAATTGGGTCGCGCGCGCCGCGTCTTGGTCGAGCGCTTCGGCCAGGCGATGGGCATGATGCGCGGCAGGGCCTACGGCACGCAACGCATGCTCGATATCTTCGTCGCCCGGTATGGCGCCGTCCGGCGACGGCACCGCCCTGAGAAGCTCCGAGCGCGCCTTTTTGAGAACGCGCTCGCGCTGGCGTTCGGGCAGATCGCTCATATGTTCGCCCATTCGGCGCAGATAGCGCCCAATGGCGCGCTCTTGCTGGTCCGTAAGTCTCATGCCTCCTCCGCGGTGAAGGAAAGTATACCCCACGCGGAGAAACGGGACCAAATTCGGGAAAAGACGGCCCTGCGAAACGAAACCGAGCCTCATCAGGGGCGTAAACGGCCCGTGGGGCTACGTCTCAAATGACTTACAGCGCCGCGACTTCGACCCGGCAGTACCAGTCCGGGACGGGCGTAGCCGGGGTCTCGATTTCTCGCTCCGCAGCGCCGCTTTGAGCGGGTGCCGGAGCACTGTTCGCGGGTATCAGGGCGCTAATCGACGCGGCAGCGCGCAGGTCAACGGAAACTACATCGAAGCGCCCACGGGCTTGCTCGACGAAGTCTTTCAGCGGTGTGCAGCCTGTGGCGGAGCCAATGGCGGTGGTTTCAACCTGCCGCGCACCGGCTTCCACGGCCGCCAAAGCATGGTGGACGGCCTGGCCGGAGCTGTTGTGGCAGCAGGCCGAGATGATGGCCCGTGACTCCACGAACTGGACGATGTCGCGCACCATTTCCGTGTAGGCCGCGGTTTTGGCAGTACCCGTGCCGTCGGGGACCGCAATGCGTATCGCGCCCGCGTTGATGGCAACACCTATGCACTGCCGCCGGAACGGCCGTTCCATGGCCTCCATGCCGTCGATCGAGAACTGGGCCTCGATTCCCTCGGCGCGAACGGCCGTAACGGCTTTTTCTATTGCGCGGCACCATTCGACGCGCTTTCCGCCACTGCGGGCCGGGTCAGACGGCAGGTACACATGAACCAGTGGTTTCGCGGCATGCCTGACGGCGTCGAGCGCGGCGGCGATCTCGGCCGGGTCACAGGCGGCCAAAGCGGCCACTTGGGACGCGCTGATGCTCTTTGCCACGGCGGTGACCAGGGCGCGTTGCGCCGGGGACTGGGCGGGATGCCCCGCCTCAATGGTTGAAACGCCGGCCTGTTCCAGCACGCGCGCGATGGCGGTGGCCTGGTCTACGGAAACGGCCGGGCCGGTCCACGCGAAGCGTTGAGACAGCGTGGTATCGTAGATTCGAACTGCTCCGGGCATGATAAATCTCCTTCAGACAGAGTCAATGCGGTGTATGTGGAAAAAGAGCCGTCACACCGCACCAAGCGCCCGGATCTGAGGCCAGGTAGCCCCACATCCATACGACACCACCTCCCTTCAGCGGCCCCCTTGATGGGACCAAAAAAAAGAGCCGCGGGCTTTTTCGGCCCGCGGCCTTGAGTTCCAGAACCCTTACGGGGTGTTGATTAAGGAATTCGAGGCATAATGGGCCGGCCTTCCTCCACGAGGAGGAGTGAGAGTAGGCGGCTCATATGCTTCGAATTAACCACTATGTAAATCCTTCGTCTACTACTTGGAGAGACTATAACATCTCTTCCACGTCCCGTCAAATCTCCTTTTTTCCTGCAAAGGCATCGTGACCCCGGCCAGGCGCGTTACACGGGCCCTTCTATTGAGAAACTGAGGGTTTTTGTGGCACAGTGAGCGCGCTTGGAGGCCCTTCGTATTGGGATTTTCTGGAATTCTGGCATTGCGGAAGGAGAAGCGACGATGCTCAAAGAGTTCAAAGAGTTCGCATTGCGCGGAAACGTGGTCGATATGGCAGTAGGTATTGTCATAGGCGGCGCGTTCGGCACCATTGTGAAGAGTCTCGTGGATGATGTGCTGATGCCTCCCATCGGCTGGGTCGTGGGCGGGGTAGATTTTTCCAATTTCTTCCTGGTCATCAAGGACGGCAGCACTCCGGGACCCTACGTTTCCCTGGGCGCGGCAAAGACAGCGGGCGCGGTGACCCTCAATTACGGGCTTTTCGCGAATTCCGTGATCAGTTTCCTCATTGTGGCCTTTGCCCTGTTTATGGTCGTCAAGGCAATGAATCAGCTGCACCGGACGGGAGAACCCGCAGCCGAACCCGCCACGAAAGACTGCCCGTTCTGCCTGTCGTCGATCCCGCTCAAAGCGAGCCGCTGCCCGCATTGCACCTCGGCCATTGAGGCGGCCTGAGGCGTAACGGACACGCCGACGAGACGAGACCGGGGAGCCGGCCGTGGCGCGACTGAATTCGCCGCATCGCGGCGTGCAACGCGCACGAAGCCCCGTTCACGTGGGCGCCGTGTGGCGCAGGGCGCTCGGAGCAAAACCTCAGGGCGGGCGATTGCCATTGACGGCGGCGGCTGTGCTACACTGAAGGGCAAACCGGGGAGAACGGCGAGGGGCCTTGGAAGCCTGCCCAGGACGAGTGAAGCGCGAGATCTGCGTGCTTCGTGTTCCATCCGCCGCCGGTTCACCTGTTGCCCGCCGGTATCCTGGGTCCGATACGGCAACCCGACGGATGAATCCGCTTTGAAACACCCGGTGTTGCAGGCGAGAACATATAACAGTAACAGGCAGAGGCGCGCCGCTGAGGTTTTTCGGGTAGAGCATGTGTAGGCGATATTTACTTGTCATTATGCTGGGGGTGCTGTGTGCCGGAGCGGCGGGCGCGATGGAGGCGGGCGCGGCGAAGGTTGAGATAACCCCCGAATTGGGCACGCCGCTTGCCGGGAGTTACCAGCGAATGGGGCGCGGCGCGACAGCCGTGCACGACCCGTTTTATGTGCGGGCTCTTTATCTTGAAGACGGCGAGACCCAGGTATTTCTTGTGTCAGCCGACCTGGCCGCGATCAGCCCTGAGCTTCGCGAAGCGGTGCTCGAACGCCCCTTGCACGACGTGCCGCGCGAAAACGTCTTCCTGACCGCTACCCACACGATGAACGGGCCGGGAGGGATGGTCTATTCTCCCGCGTTTCGGGTTCTCACGGGGCGGTACATGCCCGAGCTGGTGGAATCCATGGCCGACCGCTTCGCAGAAGCCATGGCCGAGGCCTACGGCAACCGAAAACGCGCCACGCTCGGATTTGGCACAGCGGAGCCGCCGGCACTGTCACGCAATGCCGTCATCAAAGACGGCTCAGTCGACAGCCAGCTGGGTGTGTTGCGCGTGAATGACTCCGACGGCAAGCCGCTGGCTATCGTCGGCAATTTTGGCGCGCGCTGCATCGGGGCCACCATCCCCGGGCCCGAGATGCTGACATTGAGCGCCGATGTGCCCGGGCGTTTTTGCGAGGAACTGGAGAAGCTGGCCGAAGGGTCTATTGCGATGTTCCTGCAGGGCGCCTGTGGCGACGCCGAGTTCGGGAACCCGTCGGGTGCGACCGGCTGGGCGCGCGTGGAAACGGCCGGCCGGGCGCTGGCCCAGCTCGCGTTTGAAACGGCGCAGACCATCAAGAGCAACGATCAGCCGATCACGGTGTCTTTTGCGAACGTGGAGTTTCCTCCTACCCTGGCCGATGCCTACCTGCCGTCGGCCGCCCCGCTGGCCACGCTGGAAATCGGCTCGTTGGCGATGACGTTTCTTCCCGGCGCTCCAGGCGGCGCTCTATCAAAGCAATTGCGCTCGTTTTGTCTCAAACTCGGGTATGAGGCCCAGTTTACCGTGGGCGTTGCCAACGATTACCGGTTCTTTTTCCTTTCTGGAGCCGAATTCTCCGCGCCCGGCCCGGAGAGCCTGCTGTCGTTTTATGGACCGGGCATGGGGGACTGGCTGCTCGCGAACTTCTCGCGCTTGCTGTCGAAGGGGTCCGCCGGCGAGCCCGTCGTTCGGGAAGATTCGCCCGAGGTGCATGCCGAAAGCGGGATCCAGCGCATCATTCTAAAAGGCACGCCCTACCAGCTTGGGCACGCGAGGGGAGCGGCGTTTCGTGAAACCCTTCAGACCCAGTTCGAGGAGCGCTATGCCGAACCGGCGGTCTGGGGCACGCTGGCGCCGCCAGAACCCTTCGTGGCCAGTCTGCCCGAATGCGTAAGGCCGTATCTCGCGCTGTCCAACGTGACGCTTCCCTGGCTGGCCTTGCGATCGAGGGCCTTGCTGACTGGCCTGCCGGAGGGCCTGCTCGAGGAGCTTGCCGGCATGGCGTCGGGAGCGGAGATGCCTTTTGACGCGGCCTGGCTGGTCCAGTGCGAGCCGATGATGGAGGCCGGGGAGCGGCGGGAAGGCGCGCCGCCGGAATCGTTTGGCGTCATGTTCGCGGTGGTTGGCTTGAAGGCCGGAGCGGATGACATCCTGGTCGGACATAATCTCGACGCTCCGGAGCCCTTTGCTCCCGTGGTCTACGATGTATCTCCGGTCCAGGGTTTTCGCTATTTTCTGGTCGGGGCTCCCGCGCGTTTTGGTGGTTTCAGCGGTATGAACGAGGAAGGTGTAGTGCTCTGTGTCGAACGGAATGAGCTGCTTGGGTCGCCTTCCCAGTCCGGTCCGTCCGTTGAGCTGCTTGCAGCTCATGTCTTGAACAAGGCCCGGAACGCCTGGGCGGCCCTTGAGATGATAGAGACCTTCCCGCAGCTGAAGGGCTACCATATTCTCCTGGGTGACCCCGTTTCGAGCAGCAATGCGCCACCTCCGGCACGGGTCATGACGCTCGATGCGAGCCCCCGCTTGCGGGCGCCTACACAGGGCACTTTGCTCGGCGCCAATCCAGAAGCAGAACAGCTGAGCGATGCCGCCCGCGAGCGGTATCTGCGGCTGGCTGCGCTGATCGCGGACGAGCGCCACGTCAATCCGCTTGAAGCCCAAGAGTTTTTGTCGGATTCTCAAAAGGACGTGCCCGAAACATCGAGCGTCTTTAACCTCAATACACGGTATAGCGTGGTCTTTGAGCCGAAAGCGCGATGCATGCACGTTGCAGCGCCAGCACCGGATGGCGGCCCCGGGCCGTACCTGCGCTTTGAGTTTGAATCCGACGCCGAGCCCAAGGGCACGGAACCAGCCGGGGAAACAGGCGGGAGCCTGCGATGAGTGACTCATTGCGCACATTCCGAGGACCCATCCGCGGGCGCTTTTCTTCGACGTACCGGGGACGCCGCCGCAGGGGAGTGCCCTTCAAACGCTTCATTTTTATTGTGCTGCTTCTCTTGGCGGGCGCGGGATATTGGATTTCCCGCGACACCCATGCCGTGCACAGCCTGATCCCATCAAAACAGAAATACAGCGTGGTGCTGCGAGATATCCTGAAAAACCGCACCACGCTCGCTGATTCGGCGGTCTGGGATGCCTTTCCTCCCGAAAGTGGTTCAGGAAAAATCACCCAGGCCCTGCGCGGGGAACTCGGTCTGCCGGAATGGATGGCTCGAAACATCATTGTGGATGATTGTTACATCAGCGGGAACGATCTGCGCGATTTCAACGATGTGCTCTGCGTTACCAAGATGACGCGCATCGGCAGGCTGATCGAACAGCTGCATTGGGTGACGTCCAAAATTGGCCGTGATACCGCCGGAGGCCTCGGGCTTCGGCATTTCCATTCGGTGGGTGTGTTTTACGCCGTGCGGGGCCGTATTCTGCTCATCAGCCCGTCGCGGGATGCGCTGGTCAATGCGCTGACTCTCCAGGATGACGGCCGCCAGACCGAGACCGAGTTTGATCAGGACTTCGAGAGAATTGCGGGAGAAAATATCGGCGGCACGGTGGCCTTCGCGCTCGACGATCCGCTTGGCGAGATCGTTGAAGATATCCGTTTTCGTTTGAGAATTGACCATACCCAGGCCCATCTTAACTGGAACGCCCGGTTGCGCGCCGAGCAGCACACGCATCTTGCGCCCCTGCTGGCGGGAGTATCGCCGGGCACGCTTCTGATTCCACCTCCGGGCTTGTTGGCCGTGTCGGGGAATCTGGACAAACCGCTCGGTGAAGTCTGGCAAGCGCTGAGCGCTGCGTTCGGCGGCGGCGACGAGTCCGGCCTGTCATCCGAAAGTGGCCAAACTCTGGAGGAGACTTCGCCGAAGGATGGGCCGCCCTCTATGGCGCAGCTCCTTGGAATGGTCCTGGGCCCGCTGGGTCCGGGCTGGCGGATCGCGCTACAGGGCGTCGATCTCAACGAATGGTTCCCCATGCCGGTGTTCGCGGGGACCTTTGACCTTCCACAGGGAACTGCATCTGATTTTCTTGCCCAGCTTCCTTCGGCTCCGGGCGATGCACAGGCTTGGGAATCCTATCCCCGGTATGACGCAGCTACGGGGACGTTGCGCGTCCCCATGATCGCGGGACCGTCGCTGGAACCTACCGCAGCGCCTTACGGCGAAGGACTCCTCGTCTGCAGCAGCGCCTCCCTTGCCGAGGAGATGCTGGCGGCAGAACCCGCGCTGCGGCCTCTTGAACAGCGCGGAAATTTCTATATTCGCTTGCAGCCGTCGGCCTGCGCGCAGGCCATCAACGAGACGCTGGAGCTTCTCGTGCGGGGCAAGATCCTGAAGGAGCAAGTCGTGCAGGATTTTCACGCTGCGTTCGACCCCTGGCTCTACGGGGCGGCGCGGGTGTCGGAAGCCGCCGGTCTGCTTGCCTATGAGGACGGGGGCGTGACGGCGGACCTGGTCGTGATTTGCGCGCCGGCGAACTAGCCCCGGAACGGACCCTTGGCGCCATGGGCTTCCCGTGGCCTGTGAACGGATGAAGTGAATGCCCGACCACATCAAAGAAGAGACCCCGGACGACGCGGCCAGCCCGGAGACGGAGCTGGTTTCCAACGGCGCTGAGGCCGTCATTGTGGACGAGGCGACCGAGGGGGTTCTGCGTCTTCATCTGGATATGTTCGAGGGCCCGTTCGAAGTCCTGCTCTATTTAATCAAAGTGCAGGAAATCGATATCGTTGACATTCCGATTGTCGCTATCACGGAACAGTACCTCGGCTTTCTGGATTTGATGCGCGAAGAGGATCTGGACGTCACCGGTGAGTTTCTCCTGATGGCGGCCACTCTCATCCAGATCAAGTCGCGCATGCTCCTCCCGCCCGACCACGACCCGGAAGATGAGGAAGAAGAGTTCGAGGAGGAAGATCCTCGCATTGAGCTGGTTGAGAAGCTCATCGAGTACCGGCGATACCGTGATGTTGCGGCGCGGCTCGAATATCTCGAAGGCGAACGCGCCCGTTGGTTTATGCGCAATTCCAAGCCCGAAATTGAGCCGGAAGAAAGCGAAGAGGAAGAACTGCTCGAGGTGACTCTTTTCGACCTCATTGAGGCGTTTCGGGGCGTCGTGCGGTTTTTCACCGAGGATCTTTTTCATTCGATTCAGACCGAAGAAGTATCGGTAGACGAGAAGATCGAATACATCGAGAATTCACTCAAACGCGATGGCAGCCTGGCCTGGAACGACCTGCTGGGCCAGTGCCGGAGCCGGGTTGAGCTTGTGTGCTGTTTTCTGGCCATCCTGGAACTGTGCCGGATGGGGCGGCTCCGCGCGCACCAGCACGGTCCATTTGGCGATATTCGGCTCTTTGCGGCCGGACGGGAGCCGGTCGCATGAACTGGTGGCCATGGCGCTGGACACGCTCCCTGGGGCGGCGCGGAGAAGATCTGGCTGCCCGTTTTTTGCGCCGCCAGGGATACTCGATCCTGGGGCGAAACGTCTGTTTCGGCCGGTATGAGATCGATATTATCGCAGAAACAGAGGATACCGTGGCTTTTGTTGAGGTCAAAACGCGCAGCAGCGACGACCTGGTCGATCCCGAGGAGAACGTCGGCTACCTCAAGCAGCGTCATATCCGCCGGGCTGCCTGGCAGTACATCGATAAGCGCGATGACCCCGACCTGTACTACCGTTTTGATGTTATTGCCGTGTTGATTCCCGAAAACGGAAAACCCAATATCCGCCATATACCGGACGCGTTCGGCGACGAATGAACACAAACCCGGGGGGAAGCCGGCGGCGCAGTGATGCGTTGGAAATTGCCTGAGGTAAATGCCTGGAATGTCCTCATTGCCTGAATCGGATGCGCGCATGGAAATTGTAACAGCGGTCATGAAGGCTCCAGAGGCCCTTCTGTTCGACATGGGCGGCGTATTGCAGGATGCCAGCGCCACGTGGAATGCGGATACCTGGCTGCGCGGAACGCCGCCGGACCTCGAACGTCCCGAACCCTTCGACTGGTTTGTCGACATGTCGAGGGATTGTATCGAGCGCTATTTGGCCCTCGAACCACCCCGTCCGGCCACGGATGTTCGCCCCGTCATTGCAGAATGGCTCGAACGAAGCGGCCGGGATGCATCGCCCGGGACGGTAGACCGATGGTTTCACCCGATGCTGTGGTGGGAAGTTCAACCCATTTACGAGTTTGTGCGGCCCACGCTTGAACGGTTGCGCGCGTTGGGTTTCCGAATGGGCGTAATATCCAATACGCTCATGCCCGGAACCGCCCTGCGCGAAAATTTCGCATCTGCGGGGATACTCAAATATTTCGACTCGGTGATTTTTTCGGCCGAGGCCGGCATCAATAAGCCCGACCCGCGTATTTTCGGCATGGCCCTGGAGCAGATGGGCGTCCGCCCCGACGCCGCCTGGTTCGTGGGGGATAAGCCGCAGCGCGACGTTTTGGGCGCCCATCGTGCCGGCCTGACTGCCGTGCTGGTGGACAGTGAACACGCAGCCCGTATCCATGACAGCCCGGCCCATATGCCGGATCTGCGTCTACGCGATATCGCGGAGCTGCCGGAAGTTTGTGAAGGCCTGCTGTAAAGGTCTCTGAAGCAGGAAGGAGTCAAATGCATGAGACGACTTGTTTTGTTTGCAACGATGGGAGTGCTTGCCATGGCTAGTTGCGCTACAACCGCCAGGACCGGCGTACGGGACGCGCGCATTGAGGTCATCGCCCACCGTGGCGCAAGTGCCAGAGCCCCTGAAAATACCCTCGCCGCGTTTCAACTGGCTCATGAACTGAAAGCCGATTGGTTTGAGCTGGACTGCACACTGACGAGCGACGGCGAGGTCCTGTGTATCCATGACAGCACGGTCGATCGAACCACGAATGGCAAAGGGGCGGTAGCTGAAATGACCCTTGCCGAGCTGAAACAATTGGATGCCGGCGCCTGGAAGCATGCCGATTTTGCCGGCGAACGACTTCCTACGCTCGCGGAGTCCCTTGACCTCGCTCGAGGCCGTATCGGCGTATATATCGAGATAAAGAGCAGCGACAACGACGCGGCGCTTGAGCAGGCCATCCTCGACCGCGCGCGCGACCTGCCCATTCTGTCCCGCGCCGAGGGAGATGCGATGCTCGCGCTCATGGCCGAGAGTGGCTCGCGTAATTATGAGCTTACCATGAAAGTCATCGATCTGGTGCGGGAACGCCGCATGGAGCAGGAGATTGTCATCCAGTCCTTTTCGCCGGTTTGTTGCGCGGTGGCCAAGCTGTCGGCGCCCGATCTGCGGGTGGAATTTCTCAGCGGGCTCAATTCGCAGGAACACGACAAATGGGAGAACGGTGCGCGCTGGGTGTTTCTCCTCGGGCTGGACGGCTGGAACGCGAACGCCGAAGGCATCACCGCCGGCCGTCTTGCCGCCATGCAGGCCGCAGGCCGCTCCGTGGCCGTGTGGACGGTCGATGACGTCGATGCCATGCGTCGATTTGTTGCGCTGGGAGTCAATGCCATCATTACCAACCGGCCCGACGCCGCCTTGGATGTTCTCCACGAAGAGCGCCGGCGCTAACGCATTTCCAGCGCTTATCTGACACGCTGGACAAAATGACCGGCTCAGAGCGTCCCGCTCTCGCGGGGCATGGACCTCTTTGCGGTCCGCACCGCCGCTATGGGCTGCCATCGCGATCAATAACCGGACCCCGTCCGTGAGATTGACGGGCGCAGAGGAGATCTGTCTCCTGCGTTCCGCGTTGCATCGGATAGATTGCAGGCAGCCCGGCCCATGCGGGCTTGTGGGAATGAAGTCCATTGATTCGCGACGGGGCGGATACGTCTACCCAATCTCCGCCGGGGCATTGTGAAGGTCTGGGCGATAGCTTTCTGAGCGTCAGTCGCCGTCGTTTTGGGCCATTTGCGCACGGGTGCCGAGCGACTGGAGCAGCTGATCACGTTCTTCCGCCGCGCGGTTAACGCCGCTGAGGGCCGCTTCCTGGATAGCTTCCAGCTCCTCGCGATAGGGTGTTTCTCTGATCCCGAACTTTTCCAGAAGTTCCCCGTATTTTCTTCGCATCGCCCCGGCTATAAGCCCTTTGACGCGATGGCCCAATTTTCGTGCGGGACTCCCTCCCCAGACCTCCATGGGCGCGACGTCTTTGGTCACGAGGCTATTCGGTGCGATCACGGCCCCATCGCCGATGGCAACCCCCGGCCCGATGTAACACCGGCTTGCAATCATCACGCAGTGCCCAATCACGATGGGTTCCGCGATATGTGGCGTCAGACGCCAATGCTCTGCCGTGCCGTAGATTAAGTGGTTCGTGTCCCGCACCACGGTAAATTCAGCCATACCCGTATATTTGCCCATCACAATGGCGGTGGTTGCCTCAAAGACGCAGTAGAAGCTGATCCCAGAGCGGTCACCGATGAGGATTCGCCCCCCTTTGTGTGTGCGCATGATCGTGCCTTCGCGAATCTTGACCAGATCTCCCAGTTCCACGTGCCCGTCGATCAGCAGCTGCTTTCCATGGAAGCGGCATCCTTTTCCTGCCGACGCGAATTTGCGTCGATGTTTCCACGTGCGATATTGGCGCACAAGATTTCGCATGAGTGACTCCTTCTTTGGCGCCCAGTATATCCATGTCTTCCGGAGCACACAACGGCACTGGCAGTCGGGCACGTTGGGCGCCCCGCAGGAGGAAGACTCGGCGCAGTTCTGTGCCGGAAAACCGTGGCACAAAGGCCCTCGCAGCCACCGGGTAATTTGTCTGGAAGCAACTCTTTTGGTATGCTAGTGCGGATATGTCTGTGGGGGGGTGATTCGTCAATATAGGGGGGATGGTATAGCGGGGCCCAAGGTTGTACAGTACAGTGAAAACGAGACAGATGAATCTTGATCGCAGCTACACCGAGGCCGTGTTTTCGGTAGATTCTCCCGCGGTAGTTCACACGAACCCGGGGGAACATGATGAAAAACGGTATCCGACTCGGGTGCGGGGGTGGCACGCTGGGAATTACGTGCTGTTGGATCGCCCGATGACTGAAGACGCCGCAGAGTTGACGGTCAAGTCGCAGCGTTGTCTGCTTCGCTTTGTGTCGGAGGGGCGCGCCTGCGGGTTTCCCTGCACGATCTTCAAGAACAGCGACGCCACCACGCCCTATTTGCGCGTTTCATGGCCGCGCAAGCTCGAATGCGTGGACATCCGAAAGCACCAGCGCGTGCAAATCCGCATACCATGCAAGATCACGTGCGCGGGCCAACCGGACCTGGCCGGAGAGACGGCCGACTTGAGCCAGGGCGGATGCGGCATCTGGACGGAAACACGCCTTGCCGTGAACACCGCCGTTCAGCTTTCGTTTGGCCTGCCTGACGGCAGCACGATCTCCGGCGCGCGGGCCACGGTGCGTAATGTGCGCTCCATTGATAATGGCTTTCTTTCAGGGTGCATGTTCGACGAAGATGAGCCCGCATGCGCCGTCTGCGATTTTTTTGTTACCACCACGATCGAACGCACGCGCGGCTGCAGGAATAAGAAACGCGCGTTGCTGCTCGAAGGCGAGAACGACCGAGCCGAGCTTGCGCGCGCCAAGCTCCAGAGCAAAGGGTATCACGTAATCCGGGTGACCTGTCTGGTAGACGCTTTTTTCAGCCTGCGCATGGCCTTCCCCAGCTGCCTGTGGATGGGCGCTGCGCAGGCCCAGATCCCCGTCAACGAGATCTGCCGTATCCTGCGCGAAACCAACGGCCTGGCTTCCCTGCCCATCTACGTTGTCGGCACGATCAGCGACGATATTGCCAACGATCTCAAGCGCCTGGACGTCGCCAGCGCGTCGTCTCCGGACGACATGGACCGGCTCCTCGCCTGAGCCCGTGGGGCTCACAGTAGCCGCAATGCAACGCAGGTCAGGTAGGCTGTCTCCGGCATGGCGATCGACACGGGATGATCCGAGGCCGCTCCCCGCATTTCGACAAGCCACAGGTCGCGCCGCGCGGCGCGTGCTGCGCGGGTGAGTGTTTCCAGAAATACATCCGCGCCCACAAAATGTGAACAGGATGAGGTAATCAGCCATCCTTCCGGGGCGAGCGCTTCCATCGCCAGGCGGTTCAGGGCAAGGTAGGCCCCCAATGCTTTGCGCATCTGCCCACGCGTCTTGGCGAGGGCGGGCGGGTCCAGCAGGATGACGTCGAAAGGCCCGTCTTCGAGGAGCGTATCCCGGACGTCCCTGCACTGGAAGTGGCAGCGCTCTTCAACCTGGTTCAAGCGGGCGTTCTGCCGAGCCAGATCGAGCGCCGCGGCTGAAGTATCGACGCCGATGACCTGTTTCGCACCCCAGCATGCGGCCGAGACCCCCCAGAGCCCGGTGTAGCAGTGCCCATCCATTATCCGGGCGTCCCGCGCCAGATTGCGGAGCAGGAGGACGTTTTCACGCTGATCGAGGAACATCCCGGTCTTCTGCCCTCGGTCGACATCGACCAGAAAACGGACGTCGTTCATGGCCAGCTCGACAGGAGAAAGGGCCTCTCCGAAGTGGGTCACGTGGCCGCTGGTTTCGAAGCGAACGCCCGCGACGCCCGGGACTTCCAGGAATGCCGCCGCGATGGCCTTGGCGTGCTGCGCGTAAAACACGCTGGCCGCCTGCACGGAGACCACGCGATCATAGCGATCGGCCACAAAACCGGGCAGGCCGTCGCTTTCCGCGTGCACCCAGCGGTAGACCGTTGAATCGCCGAATCGTTGCTCGCGGTAGCGTCTGGCGCGGTGAATGCGGGCGCGGAGCAGCGCCGCGTCGACGGGCTTGTCCTCCAGCGTCAACAGGCGCACGGCGATACCACCGGCCGCCTGGAAAAAACCGCGTCCAAGAAAGCGGCCGCCGTCCGTGCGCACGTCGACCAGAGCGCCATCTTCCGCGTTTGGCAGCGCGGCGAACTCATTGCGGTAGGCCCAGCGGTGTCCACGGAGGAGCCGCCGCTCTTCTTTCGGTTTCAGCGTGGCGGTGTGCGGCATGGCATGTCTTTCATCGCAGCGGATTTCGCGCTTGCGCCGCCGCGTGGTTTTGTCTTGTGGATTCTATGGTTGTCCGGCGCGTATCTCGTCGATGCGGGCTGCCGCGGCGTCGAGGGCTTCCTGGGGCGTCAAGCGGGCGCTCAGAGCCTGGTACATGGCCTCGCGGATGGTCATCCCGATTTCCTCCCATTGAATGAGCGGGATGGTCCGGCCATGCGGGATCACATCAACGAAGACCTTCCAGTGCGGGTCATCCTGAAAATGGGGCGCCTGGGCGACCGTTTTCTTCTCAGGAATCAAGCCGAGCGTGGTGTACGCCAGCCGCTGGTCGTCGCGGTAGGCAATCTCAATGAAGCGCCGGGCCAGCTCTTTTCGGGGAGAATAGCGCATCAACACCAGGTGATCGGTGATGATCTGGGTCACCGGCTCCTTATCGACCGGCAAGGGCACTACCCCGAATTGAAGCCCGGGGGCATTTTTACGGCATTGTTCAATTCCCCAGGGCCCGGTCGCAAACATCGCCAGGCGGCCCTGTTCAAACAGCCGCCGGGTCTCTTTCCGGGTCCAGGTGGTCAATTCCGGTTGGGTGACTTGATGCTTGTTCGCCAGATCGACGTAGAATTGCAGGGCCTTGACGCCTGCATCACTGTTCAGAGTGCACGTACCGTCCGTATCAAAGAATTCGCCGCCCGCCGACCAGAAATAGAAGAACAGATTGTCGTCCGTCTCGTATTCGGGTTTTCCGGGCAGTCCCAGGCCGTACAGACGCGGCGGATCGTTCAGCGCGACCGCCACGCCCAATTGCTCTTCCCAGGTTTTCGGCGGATTGATGCCCGCGGCTTCAAACAGATCCGTGCGGTAGAAGAGCGCTTTGGTCGACGTTGCCCAGACAAGTCCCAGCAACGCGTCTTGATAGACTCCTTTGTTGTACAGAACCGGATAGAAGGCGTCTTTCAATTCGGGGTGGACCCAGGGCTCCATCGGTTCGAAATACGGCGCATATTCGGCCAGCCAGATGTCCGCGACCACGACGAGGTCGGGTCCCCGCCCATCTTTCCCCCATTGGCCAATGGCGTCGTGGGCATGATCCCATTTTTCGAACGAGATGCGAACCGGTTCTCCGATTTCCGTTGAGGCCAGCTGAGCCAGCTGTTCCAGATATTCTTGCTCGCCCGGCATGTCGTACGACCACACCTGAACCCAAAGGCCGGCCTCCTGAGCAAAACCCAGAGCCGGTCCCACGAGTACGGCGACTCCCAGGATGAACATTTTTCTCATTGGATTTCCTCTTTTCTTGGTTGCGCGGCCAGCGCGTCCCCAGTTCCATGCCTGCCATCTTATCGTTCCCGGCTCGGGTAGAGCAACGCGGCGTTCGGGTGAGGCGTTCGCTGTGATTTTGCCGGCGCCTGCGTGTCAAGCGCCGGATGCCATTCATGCGCTTGCCTGGGTGAGTTTTGCAGCATTTTTTGGCCGAGTTTGGGTTAATATGGCTTTTTCGTGCGTAAACTGTGGATTGGCATCTAATTGGGGGGAAAGGGGCCAAAAGAAGGCTGCTCTGGAAGCGATTCGCGCGGATCGACTTTTTTGGCGCTGGGGGCAACAAGGCTGGAACTGCCGGTTGGTATGCGGCCTATACTGTGCTTTCGGTGTTTTTCAGGTGAATATATCCAAGAGGATACCGTCAGTATTTTTTGAGACTTATGGAGTATGCGCGCTGGAAAATCGAGAAAGACCGGTGCGCCGCCAAGGTTTTTAGATGTTTTTTGGACTCGACGGCGCGGCATGTTATAATTTCGTGACTGTTCTGTACTGTTTTGCAGGGTTGGATGCGAGGTATTCTGAATGGCTGGTTCAGGATTTTTGCAAAGCGTTCAGAGGATAAGCGCTACGGCGGGGGCGGCGCCAAACGGCGGTTTTATCCGACCAGCAGGGGGATCGGGGTTGAACCAGGGAGAATTCAAGGCGGTGCTCCGGCACCAGAGCCAATTGGCTGAAGCCCGAGGCACAGAGGTCAGTTTTCAAGAAGCGCTGGAGGATTGGGATCAGCACCACGCTCTGCGCTGGCGGGAAGAACGCCAACGCGAGTACCTCATGTTGCAACGTGAGGAAATCCAGCGGCATAAGTGGATCGAATCTGAAAAGGCACGGCGTGACCTTGGCGCTCAGGCGGTTCTGGATTGGATCGGCACCTATGCAGAATCCTGGCGCACCTGGTACGAGCAGGAACACGGCGAAACCCGAACTTAGCTCCTTTGTCCGCGATGCCGTGCCGAGGGGGGGGTGAGAGAGGTTCATATTGCAATAGTCAGCTGGCACGGCTGAACTGTGGCCTTGAACTGCCTTTCCTCTTTTTCCATTTCTGCCGCGCCAACCAGAGAAACCGTGAAGCATGGCCGGGGATTATACTGAACACCAACGCCAAACTTGGTATGCTCAATGCGGGCACCCTACGTGGCCGCAAACTGATCTGCGGGGCGAGAAGTGAGCCCTAACCGGACGGAGGTGTCGAGCATGTGTTGCACAACGCCATTCAGGAAGCCGGATTA
Organism: Candidatus Hydrogenedentales bacterium; assembly: GCA_050950105.1. GTDB lineage: Bacteria > Hydrogenedentota > Hydrogenedentia > Hydrogenedentales > SLHB01 > UBA2224. The sequence goes on from JBMNGZ010000005.1 coordinate 348,621, forward strand.
CAACGGGCGTGATTTAAAAAGACAGGCCACGCTTGCCCTGCTCGCTTTCTGCCTCATTGCTGCAGCGGCGCCGACAGCGGCGGCCGCCTTGAAAGCCGATCCTGACGTTCTGGTCTTTCACCATACCAGCCAATCGCTTACGGCGGCGATCACGCGCGACGGCCAACCCGTGCCCGCTGCGGAGATGGGGGGGATCAAACTCTGGGCCAGTGGCCACGATTACGCCGAGATGTTTCGTTACGACAAATCGGATGGCGCACTGACGCTGACTCCCACGGGATTTTGCGAAGTCGGGAGTTATGACCTGGTGATGAGCACGGCGTCGGGCAACCTGAATCTCAAGGTGTTTACTCCGCTGGATGAAATGCCGGAGACCCTGGAAAGGTTGGCGGCCTCCATGAGCATCAGCCTGGATGAATTGCGCCGGCGAATGGGCCTGGTGACTTCGCTCGGTGAGGTCAGGGTCGATTTCACGCTTCCGGAAGTCTATTACGAAGGCCAGGCACTGCAGCTGGAATTCGATGTCATTGAAGCCGCGTCCCACACGTGGAAAGTTAATGACGAGATTGTCGCACAAGGCCCTGACGCTGCCCGATTGTTTTACGTCTTCGATAAGCCGGGGCTGGTTCTGGTGGAGTACACGGCCTCCCGAGCAGGACGGACGATCACGGCCGCGCAAGATTCGACCATGGTCGTGCAGGTGCCGGCGGTCAGCTGGAAAGTGCCTCGGGGCGTGGAGTTCATCTTGAGCGCGACCGCGGGTTACGGAAAATATACGTGGAAGGTCAACGGGAAGCCCGCGGGCGAGGGGGACCGTTTGACGCACCAATTTACAGAAGCGGGACCCGCGACGATCGAATGCCTGGGCGAAGAGCCTTCCCGAGGTCCCGCAGGAACCTTTCTGCGCGTCATCTACAACGTCACCGTTACCGGTTAGCTCGGGCTTATCGCGCGGGTCCCCGAATGTCCCGCGCTCCGAGAGGCCCGGCACTCTAGCGTCCTATCCTTGTGCGGGCAGCACAAAAAGCACAAGCGAGACAAAATGCAGTGAGCTGCCGCTCAGGACAAACAGATGCCATACGGCGTGGTGGTAGCGGAGCTTTCTCATCGCGTAAAAAATGACGCCGAAGGTGTAGCAAAGTCCTCCGCCGGCGACCCAGGGCCAGACACCCGCCGGCATGGCCTCCATCATGGGCTTGATGGCGATGAGGGCGATCCATCCCATCAGGATGTACCACAAGGTCGACAAGGCGTTATAGCGGCCCATGAAAAAAAGCTTGAACAGAATCCCCAGCGCAGCCAAGCCCCAAACCAGCCCGAACACGGTCCAGCCCCACGCGTTACGCATGACGACCAGCATGAACGGCGTGTAGGTGCCTGCAATGAGCAGGTAGATGCAGGAATGATCAAGGCGGCGGAGGAAGGGCCGCAACCGTGGGGAAGGTACGGCATGATATAGCGTGGACGCTGTGTACAGCGCGAGCAAGGTCGCGCCGTAAATGCTGAAACTCACGATTTTCCAGGGATCGCCCTGGATACTTGAGACCACGACGAGGACCGTGAGCGCGGCGACGCTTAAGGCCGCGGCGAGGCCGTGGGTGAGACTGTTCAGCAGCTCTTCTCTGGGTGTTTGCTCTCTACGTGCGGGCACGGGCTCTGCGGGCCTTTCTCCGCGCATTGCCACGTATGGTATGCGCACTGGTTATTTTGCAGCCGACAGTTACTCGACGGCTCGAGGGCCATGCCCGGTATCGCCCGAATGACCATAATCGTCGCTATCCAGAAATTCCTGGTGGTCCATCGGTACGAAGTCGTTGAGTGCCTGCCAGTTGAATTCCCTGTCGAAGGGGTCAAACGCCTTCTGAGGGTCAAAAATTTCCGGATTGACGGGTAAAGCTTTATACGGCGCTGCGTTCACGGGTTCTGTTTCAAACATGTCGGCCAGGTCGCATGAAAAGGCGTCGTACTGGTTGAGCGGCGGCATCCCATGTATCAGGAACATCGTTTTGAGCATGCTGCCGAAGCTCGAATGAATGTGCGAGACGTGCCCCTGTTTGGCATAGGGGCTGATCACCATGCAGATAGACCGGTGTGCGTCCACGGTGTCCCGGTATCCCTGCGCATCGTCCTCCGTGACGAAGATGAGGGTTTCTTTCCACCAGGGGCTGTGGCTGATAAGCTCAACCAGGCGTCCGAGCGCGAGGTCGTTATCGCTCATATAGGAGCCCCAGAAAGGATAGCCGTCGTCGGGCCGTTCGCCCGCGCCGTGGTCGTTGGGCAGCATTATCGTGATTACATCGGGGAACGGTTCTTTGCCGGAGACCCATTTTTCACGATATTCTTTCTCGAACATATCCATCCGGAACTGATCGGGGATATTGGTGTTGTACGTGGCATAGATGCGCGAGGTGTTTTCAAACAACGGTTGTGGCATGGGGTAATTGGTGTTGAGCCGTATTCCCGTATACCAATACTCCTGCTTTTGTTCCTGGGGCTTGAATTCGAAGCCCAGCCCGAAATTGAAGAACCGCACGTCGTTGCGCTCAAAATGTTCCCATATCGAGCCCGCCTCGTTGTAATCCTCGGGATAAATGGCGCCCGATGACCCGATAAAGAGGAAATTCCCCGGCCCGTCGCCTCGGGCGGATTCGCCGATGCGCGCCTCCATGAATTCATTCGGATAGGTGCCGACCAGCCAGCGGTGTCCGTCGACGCTGTGGTCGGAGTCGCAATAGAAGTTATCATTGATGGCAAAGCGTTTTGCCAAGGCGATGTGGTTGGGCATCAGCACAACGTCTTTGACCGTCCGAGTGCCATCCTTGTTGGTGACGTCAATGGGGCGGCCCAGGCGGCACAGTTCCGCGTCGCCTTTTCCGCCGGGAAACGCGCCGAAGATCTCGTCGTAGGTGCGGTTTTCTTTTGTGACATAGATCACGTGTTTGATGGGGCTCTGCCAGGCGCCGGGCACGGGAGGGACCGGATGGTTTTCGGGGCGGGCCAGCGCGTCGACGGGTTGGATCACGACGTTGTTTTCAATGACCCGTTGCGTGAGAGCGTCGAGTTCGCCCTGCGATTGCGGCAGGTCGATGATGTGGACATAGCCGCGCATCAAAGCGCCGATGCCGGTGGGATCCCCTTCTTTGTGATTGGGACCCGCATTGGGCCCCGAGCCTACGCCTTTCGCGCACGCCACATACAGGCGTTTGCCGTCGGGAGACGCAGCCAGCTTACTGGGAAACCAGGCTGACGGGATGTGGCCCAGGACTTTGTGGTCGCGCAGGCGGATAACGCCAATGGCGTTGATTCCTGCTTCCGCGACGTACAAGGTGGAGTGATCCGGGGAAAGTGCGACGCCGAACGGGATCATTCCGCGCAGTTTTGCCGCCAGGGGATGCAGGATGAGGCTGATGTCTTTTTCGCGCTTGCCGGTCCGGGCGTGAATCACGCTGATGCTGTCATTGCTTCCGTTGGAGACGTAGGCATGCGATTGGGTGACCGCGATGGAATTGGGGCTGCTGCCGCCCACGGCGGGGAAGTCTTCGAGCAGTTCGCCCACCAGATGGCCGGTTTTGGTTTTTTTGACCACTTTTTCTTTGCCGGACCGGGAAATGCGGACTTTCCAGACCGACATGCCCGCAATGTCGTTCGGGTCGCCGAGACCCGGTACCACGACTCCGTCGATGGTGAGTCCTTCCTCGGCCTCTTTAGAGGGTACGCCGAACGGGGGGAAGGGGAGTTTGGCGTATTCGCCATCTTCCGTGCGGAAATAGTTGTATTCATACATCCCGACGTTGGCCACGTAGGCATGGTCTCCTTTGGGGGAGAGGGCAATGCCGAAGGGATAGCGGCCCACGGGTATCGAGCGCAGGACCGCGCGCTCTGCGGTATCCACAATCAGCATCCGGAAATTGGATTGGTCGCAGACATAAAGCGTCTTGCCGTCGTGGCTCAATCGCAAGTCGCCGGCATAGCCGTGCCGGAAGTTCTCTCCGTCGGCGTCGTGGGCGCAATCGATACGAAACAGATGTTCACGCGTCTCCAGATCGAGCGCGGTAACACTCCAGTCTTTGCCACCCGCCACGTACAGGGTCCTGTTGTCGGGTGCGATGGCCAGGCCCATGAATGCCGCGTCGAGCACGCCCTCGCCCGCATCCTGGTCGTCGGGGATAAAAAAGATCTCAGGCGCGTCGGGGTCTTTCATGTCCAGGATGGACAACTGAGGTCCGTCGCTGCTGACGGCGACGACCCAGCGGCCATCTTTGCTCATGGTCAGGCCATAGGGATGCGGGCGTACTCGGAACATGGCTCCGTCCGGCGTAATGGTTCGTCCATTGGGCAGGATTGAGGTGCCGTCGGGGTCCTGAGTGCAATACTGGTCTCGGGCGGGCGCCCACATAACCATGTCCGATGCAGCCGCGGCCGCGGCCACGAGGGTCAGTACCGTGACGATTGTCAGAAAATGTTTCATGGCATCCACCTCGAAGATTCGCCCGGGAGGCGACCACGCAACTCACGCGCCCTCTCCCACCAGCCTTATCCATGGATTGACAAAACGGATTAACAAAACGGTTTGTGATGCGCTGTCCCTGATTTTGCAGGCCGGGACTGCTCACAGGGTTGTTATAGGCCGATGTTTTCTTAAATACAAGTCTGATGAGAATTGGACCGTGTTCATCGGAATCGGCGTGCGGCGATGGACTCACTTCAAGTGCTTCATTTTGCTCAAAAACAATCTCCAGGCCGGGGCGGTGAGTGAATCGGCCACCAAGTCAATCGTTAGACCAGATCAACCTTCAAAAAGAGGCGAAACGAGCGCCTGCCGAGGTCTGGGCGGCTGCGCTGCTTTGGAATGGGACCTTGGGTCGGCGAAACTTGCATCCCCTTCCGAAGAAAGGTATTTTGCGGGAAAGTACCGTGCGCGATTGCGTTTGCGGTCTGGTGTCAGCAGTGCGTGGATACTGGGCTCCACGCTCAAGGAGGGATGGGCGATGCGCACTTGGACGTTGGCTGTATCTGTGGCGGTAGCGCTGGTGGGTTGTGCGATGCACGAACTTCCCGGAGTGCAGCGCGCCCTGAACGCGGGACCAGACACGTTTCTCGATATGGCGGTCGTCGGGCCACAAGGAGATGGGACCTATGTGGTGCCCACGACACAGCTCCTGGACCCCGCAGGAGATACGATAGAGTTCCCCGGGCGGCCATTGGATATTGCGGTACACCCCGACGGCCGGCTGCTCGCCATCAAGAACCGGACCGACGTGGTCTTCTTCGACGCGCTGGACCGCCGCGTGGTCCAGACGCTCGCCATGCCGAAGGGAGGCAGCTCGTTCTGTGGCATTGCCTGGAGCGCCGACGGGAACCGCGTGTGGACCACCGCGGCTCAGGCGGCTATCCATTGCGCTGAGCGAGGCGGCGACGGCGCCTTCGCGTGGGTCAAGACCATCAACCTGCCGGGCCCGGAAGGCAAAGGCGCTTCCGCACCCGGTGGATTTGCCCTGGACGAGGCGGACGGTCTTATCTATGTGACGCTCAGCCGGAACAACAGCGTCGGGGTGGTCGACATCTCTTCGGAGACCGTGTTGACCGAAATCCCAGTAGGTATGGCGCCCTACGATGTTCTTCTTCATGAAGGCACGGCGTATGTGACCAACTGGGGCGGGCGGCGCCCCACGCCCGACGATATCACGGGGCCGTCCTCTGGCAGTCAGCTGGTGGTTACCCCGGCGGGCATCGCATCGACGGGGACGGTGACCGTTCTCGACCTTGAGGCCCGACGCGTCAGCCAAGAGATAGAAGTTGACCTGCATCCCTGCGGGATGGCGCTTTCATTGGACGGCGCCACGCTGTATGTCGCCAACGCAAACAGCGACACCATCAGCGTGATCGATACATCGAACCATGCGGTGAAAGGGCGCTGGATTGCCCGCCCATCGCTCGAACTTCCCTTTGGCAGCGCACCCAATGCCCTTGCACTGCAGGACCATGGCGAATCGCTGTATATCGCGCTGGGCGGCAACAACTGCATCGCCGTTATGAGCACCAAGGACGGGCGCGTCACGGGGCTGATTCCGACGGGCTGGTATCCAGGGGCTGTGGCGTTCGCGCAGGACGGTACTCTGCTCTGCGTGGCCAACACGAAGGGCGCGGGAAGCCGGTATCTGGACGAGAACACCACGCGTGCAGAAAGCGAGCGCTATCCGGGGATGCACGGCCGCAGTTCGCACGATCATCTGGGTTCAGTCACCGTAGTGGAGACACCGGACGCAAGCACGCTGGATGCCTATACCCATCGGGCGGCCGCGGCGATGCGTTTGCCGCACATGCTGCGCGATGCGGACGCGACCGAGCACCCCAAACGCATTACGGCGATACCGGAGCGTCCGGGCGATGTCTCGCCCATCAAGCATGTGCTGTACATCATCAAAGAGAACCGCACATACGATCAGGTATTTGGGGATATGCCGCAGGGCAAAGGCGACCCGACGTTTTGCCATTTCGGGCGCGAGGTCACGCCCAACCATCACGCCTTGGCTGAGGAATTTGTGCTGCTTGACAACTTCTACTGCAATGGTATTTTGAGCGCCGACGGCCACCAGTGGACCGACGAGGGCTATGTGACCGATTATATTGAAAAGGCGTTTGGCGGCTGGTCGCGGAGTTATCCGTACGATGGCGGTGACGCCCTGGCCTATGCGTCATCGGGGTTTATCTGGGACCACGTGCTTGCCAAAGGCCTGACATTTCGCAACTATGGGGAGATGGTCAAGCCACGGATCACGCCCAATGACGCGACGTGGGCCGACATCTACCAAGATTATTTGGACGGGACCACTACGGTCGAGATTACCGCATACACCGAGGTTAGAGGCCTCGAAGGGTATATCTGTCCCACGTTTATCGGATTTCCAGGGAAGGTGCAGGATGTGTATCGCGTGCGCGAGTTCCTCAAGGAATTTCGTGCCTGCGAGGAAAAGGGCGAATGGTACAACTTTGTGATCATGCTGCTGCCCAATGACCACACCGTGGGCACACGGGAAGGATTTCCCACGCCGCGCGCGGCGGTCGCCGACAACGATCTCGCGCTGGGGCAGCTCGTGGAAGCCGTGAGCCACAGCCAGTTCTGGCCTGAAACGGCCATTTTTGTCGTGGAAGATGATCCGCAGGCCGGACTCGACCACGTGGATGGACATCGTACTGTTGCGTTGTGCATCAGCCCATACACCCGGCGTGGGGAAGTGGTCAGCACGCACTACAATCAAAGCAGCATGCTTCGCACGATGGAGTTGATCATGGGGTTGCCACCCATGAACCAGTTCGACATGGCCGCCAATCCCATGTACGCCTGTTTCACTGACACGCCGGATTTGACTCCATACACGTGCCTCCCCAACCAGATACCCCTGGATGAAATGAATCCGAAGCTTGCCTCACTACGTGGAAAACAGTTGTATTACGCGCAGAAATCCATGGAAATGCCCCTGGACGACATTGATCAGGCGGACGAAGGCCTGTTCAACCGGATCCTCTGGCACTCCGTCAAGGGGTATGATGTGCCCTATCCGAAGCTTGCCCGACGCGGGACTTCCGATGCGGTTGTCTGGCGTTCTAAAGATTGAGATGTATGAGAACATGAACCGGATTAAAGCCTGAAAAAGGGGAGCGGAGATGCATAAGAAGACGGGATTTACATTGATTGAACTGCTGGTGGTGATCGCCATCATCGGCATCCTTGCAGCCATCCTGTTGCCCGCATTGAGCCGGGCCCGGGAAGCCGCGCGCCGGGCCGCCTGCGCCAATAACCTCAAGCAGATGGGTTTGGCGCTCTATATGTATGCGGATGAACATCGCGGACGCTTCCCGCACCGGCAGGTGTGGACGGTGACGGGCGAATTGAGCCGCGAAATGATGTTTAATGGCCCCGCCATGATCCCTGAATACATCAGCGATGTGAACGTGGTGTGGTGCCCGTCGTGGAGCAAGCCGGCCGACATCATGCTGCGCTACGACGTTGGCAAGGGCAATGGCGATGGCATCATCCAGCCCGAAGAAGTAGGTCAAGAGCCTTACCACTATACCGGCTGGCTCCTCATGGATGACATCAACATCCTCGGGCCCCTGGTGGGAGTCATAGGAAATGGCATTAACGGGCGACACGATAACGACGAATACGTTGTGACGCCCTGGGGCGAATTGGCGCAGGCCAATGTCGATACCGGCGGCGCTGCCAGCGACAACGATTTTACGGTTTCCGCAACGCACGCCGGTACCCAGGTAGGCGGAGGCAGTACCTACTACCGGCTCCGGCAAGGTATCGAGCGATTTATGGTTACCGATATCAACAATCCGGCCTCAAGTGCGGCGGCCTGCAGCATGGTCCCCCTGATGTGGGATCACGTCAGCACCAATCCCAAAGACTTCTCCCACATCCCCGGCGGCGGCAATGTGCTCTATCTGGACGGCCATGTTGAATATCTGCGCTATCCCAGTGATCGATTCCCGTTCACTCAAGACAGTGCGCGCACGCTAGGCAGGTACGGGAAAATATTTGCCGGTTTCGACTGAGCAGCGGGAGTCATTGCGCGGCTCAAATCCGGCTTGGACGGCTTTGTCGATGGCGCGAGGGGGAAATAGAGGCATGGAACCCGGATGCCCGGTCGACCCCTTGCAGGGAGCGTGAATCGCAGTGGTCAGCGCATGAATTTCGCGTCCCGCTCGCATGGGGATGACATGCGGTAAAATGGGTGGTGCCATGGGTTTACATCGGCTCACTCCCGTTTGCCAGGATGGAGATCCCGTGGTCCAAAACCGAAGGGTGACGAGCCTGCGGCGCTGTGCCGGGGCAGTCTACTGCAATAGATGGGGGTGTGTCGCTTTTTTCAGATGACATTGGGTCATTGAATCGCATACGATGTAGGCGCCTGATTGTTCGAGTGTCGTTACATAAGTGGTTCGAGTGAATCTGATGTGATGCAGCAGAAAGCAATGGCTCGGCGCGTGCCGCGCGGCAAAAATGGCAGCACTCGTATCGGCAGAGCCTAAGCGTTAAGAATTGGCAGGCATGGCCGGATTGAAGAATTCCGAGACACATTGGACACGTCCCTGGCTCATCTGGACAGTTGTGCTGCTGGTCGTAGTGGGCGCGCTTTTGGAATTCGGCTCCTTCTACGTGGATGCGAACCAGTTGCCTCCGCGGAACCTGGGCAGTTTTCTCAGCCTGATATCGGCCGTTTTTCTTGCTTCCGCGGGCATTGTGCTTGTGCGCCATCTTAAATATGAGCGTGCATCCCGCATCATCATGGAAGTGGCGGCCGGCCTGTTTCTTTATTCCAAAATTATCGCTTGGGCAGGATGGTTTCCCTCACTCAGCAGCGTGCCGCTGTTTGGCGTTCATGGGCCGGGCTTTGCCCTGCTCGAAACGAATACGCATACCATAGCCCTGCTTTTGGTCTTGATTGGGTTCATTCGTTCGACGTGGGTAGCCAGCAAGATGCGCCATGACCTGGAACTCCGAAACCAGGCTCTGACGCACGAAATGGAGCAGCGCACTGCGGTTGAGCGCGAGCTGCGCGCCAGTGAAATCCGGTACCGGGATCTGGTGGCGGAAATCCCCGACGTAGTCTGGCGTCTGGATACGGCAGGCGTCTTCACCTTTATCAGCCCCGCGGTTGAGATGGTTTTTGGCATGGCGCCTGACGCGGTTGTGGGCACGCGCCTGGACCATGTGTTTCCCCCCGCGCTGGCCGAGCGTGCTCTCGCCTCTCTGACAAAGAAGATACAGTCCGAACCTGGGGAAACGTTTCTACCGTTCCAGTTTCATCAAAGCCGACCGGATGGGCAAGTGCGTTTCTTCGAGGCCGTGAGCGCCCCGGTATACAGCCCCGAAGGGGAGATTCAGGAAGTCCAGGGGATTTTACGCGACGTAACCATCCACATTGAAGCCAACGAGGCGCTGGCAGCCAGTAAAGAAAAATACCGCACCTTTGTTGAAAACAGCCCCATGTTGATTGTCCGGACCAATCGCGACCTGAAGTATATTTTTGCCAACAAGGCCTCCCTCGACGTCGCGGGACTGACGCGTGATGACGTGCTTGGCAAGGGCCAGGAAGTCATTCAAGATGTCACGCACCCTGACGACCATGCCCGGATCGTCACTCACTGCCACGAAGTGCTTGCCACCGAAGAACGCCGTGTAGCCGAGGTTCGGTTCCGCGATTCGTCCGGCCAGTGGCGCTGGTTTGCCCATCTGGTCTACCCCTGGTATGAGCCGAACGGCCAACTGGGCGGGATCGAGGCAACCGCCCGGGACGTGACCGAGCAAAAGCGAGACCAGGAGGCTCTTCGCCAGAGTGAAGAGACGGCCCGCGCGCTCCTTAATGCGACCAGCGATCTCGTCGGGCTTCTCGATGAGGAAGGCCGTTTGCTCGCCTGCAATGAACATTTTGCAGCCAGTCTGGGCATACCGGCGGCCGAGCTGGTGGGCGCCGATTACCGCGAACTGGTTCAGGGCGAAACCGGTCGCAAACGATGGGAGAACGCGGTCGCGGTGATGCGAACCGGCCGGCAGATCTTGTTCAGCGACGATTATAACGGCCGCCATTTCGAGCACTGCTTCTATCCGGTGGGGGATGAACAAGGCAACTTTACACGGCTTGCCTTCTACTCGCGCGACGTGACGGCCTTCCTTCGCAAGGAAGAGGAACGCATCCGGTTGGCGGCGGCCATTGAACAGGCGCCTGATCTGGTCATCATCACGGATGCGGATGGCTTTGTACAGTATGTGAACCCCGGTTTCGAACGTAACACCGGGTATACGCGCGAGGATGTCGCGGGGAAGAGCACACGGTTTCTCCGTTCGAACGAACATGACGATGCATTCTATGAGGCGATCCAGGAGACGATTTCTCGAGGAGTGACGTGGTCGGGAAGGATGGTGTGCCGCCGCAAAGACGAGAGCCTGTTTGAATCGGACGCAACCGCCTCGCCCGTGCAGAACGCCGCAGGCGTGATCAGCAATTACATCTGGTTGATGCATGACGTATCGACCGAAGTGAGCCTCGAACGCCAGTTGCTCCAAGCGCAGAAGATGGAGGCCGTGGGCACGCTGGCGGGGGGGATCGCGCATGATTTCAACAATATTCTCTCGTTGATCCTCGGGTACAGCGAACTGCTCCTGGATCTCCTGGCCGACAACGGTCCGGCGCTTATCAACGTACGGCAGATCGCCAAGGCCGGCAACCGTGGCGCTGAATTGGTTCGGCAGATTCTCACGTTCAGCCGACAGGCCGAGCGGCGTTGCGAACCCTGCAAGCTCGGGCCGATCCTGAATGAATCGCTCCGCTTTCTGGCGGCGTCCCTGCCGGCTGCGGTCGAAATTCAGCAGCGTATTGAAGAAGAGACCGGCTCGGTCATGGCCGATCCGATACAGATTTACCAGACAATAATGAATCTCTGCACCAACGCATATCAGGCAATGGGCAACGGAGGCGGCGTGCTCGAATTGACCCTCGACGAAGTGGAAATCGATGCGGCGTTTCAGGCGGATGCCGGTGCGCCCGAGCCCGGCAGATATGTGCGCCTGACCGTGTCCGATACAGGCACAGGGATTGAACTGGACAACATCGGGCGGATCTTTGAACCGTTTTTCTCCACCAAAAAACCCAGCCAGGGCACAGGGCTCGGCTTATCCACCGTGCATGGAATCGTGACCGGGTATGGAGGCGCCGTGACGGTTCGCAGCGTAGTTGGAGAAGGCACGGTCTTCGAGGTGTACCTGCCGCAAATGGACGCGGAAGCTCCGGTGGAACGCGTGAGTGAGGAGTATCCTGGCGTGGGAACCGAGCGCATCCTGTTTGTGGATGACGATCCGGACCTCTCCCAGATGGCGGGGATGATGCTGCACCAGTTGGGCTACCGCGTCGAGACGTTCACGAACAGTCTTGCGGCGTTCGAGGCGTTCCGGGCGAGTCCGAAAAACTATGACCTTGCGATTATTGACCAGATTATGCCGCATCTGATGGGTGTGGAACTGGCAAAACGCATCCTGGAGACCCGGCCGGGGTTTCCGGTGTTTTTGCTCACGGGCTACAGTGAAGGCATCACGCCGGAGCAGGCACGCGAGTTGGGCATTTGCGAATTCCTTATGAAACCGTTCTCATCCCGAGAACTGGGCGGCCTCATCCGGAAAACGCTCGATAGGCTGATGCCCGAGCGCAATTGAGGGCAGCACTCCGACTGATTTGTCACGCGGGAGTCAACCGGGGATATTCCGAGTCGTGTAGCCCATGGCCCGCTCTCGTGCGCGCCACTTGATCCCATTCAGCGAAGTGGACTACTGTGAACGAGTGGCGCAAGTCTGGACTGGGGCGCGCGCGAACTACCGTTTCGATAGATTGCGGCGCAGTCTTGTGTAAACCAGATATTTGCAGAGGCTTTCGGGCGGAGCCCGATATACAAGGAAAGGGGGCCACCATGGCGTTTACATTACCTTCGCTTCCGTTCAGCAGGAGCGCGCTGGAACCGATCATCAGTGCGGAGACCCTCGAATTTCATTACGGCAAGCACCACCAGGCCTATCTCAACAACCTCAACGGGCTGGTCGAAGGCAAGCCCGAAGCAACCATGCCGCTCGACGAGCTCATCATGAAAGCCGAAGGCGCCGTATTCAATAACGCGGCCCAGGTATGGAACCACTCGTTTTACTGGAACTGCCTCAAACCGGGTGGAGGCGGAGAACCTTCCGGCGCCCTGCTGGAGGCCATCGACCGCGATTTCGGCTCTTTCGGCGCGTTCAAGGAAGAATTCAGCGGGGCCGCGGCCAAGCTCTTCGGCTCCGGTTGGGCGTGGCTGGTTCTCGACGGCGGCAAACTCAAGATTACGCAGACCTCAAATGCCGATCTGCCCATGAAACATGGCCAGACCGCACTGTTGACCATTGACGTATGGGAACATGCGTATTACATCGACTACCGCAACGCCCGGCCCAAATATATTGAGGCCGTACTCGACAACCTCATCAACTGGGATTTTGTCGAGCAAAACCTGACTCAAGGCTGAGCGCAGCGACAGCAAGCGCAGAGGACAGCTGTCGCCGTTGGCATGGTTCGGAATGCCCGTCGTCGTGTATGCCCGATTTCGTTTCTGGCCGGCGGCGGGCGCGCTCTGCATGGGATGAAGAAAACCGCAATGGACCTGGGCCGCATCGAAGAGTATTACCTGGATGCCCGGCAATACGACGCCGAAAACGACGATTATGTGCTGGACATCCCGTTCTACGTCGAGCGCGCGAAACGAGCGGGCGGGCCCGTGCTGGAGATTGCCTGCGGAACCGGCCGTGTGGCGCTGCCCATCGCGCGCGAAGGCATCGAAGTCGTCGGGCTCGATGTCGCCCCGGCCATGCTGGCACGGCTTCGTGACAAGGCAGCCCGCGAGGGTCTCCGAATCTCGGTCGTAGAGGCCGACTGCCGGGATTTCGCGCTCGGGCGCGAATTCCCGCTGATTATCTGTCCTTTCAGCGCGATGCAGCATCTTTATGACCTTCCCTCCCTCGAATCCCTCCTGGAACGCGTCCAAACGCATTTGGAGGCCGATGGGCTCTTCCTGTTCGACGTGTTCAACCCCAACGTCGAAATTCTCTCGAGCGGCGGCGGCGCACGCGCGCGTATTTTCACGTACACGGACCCGGAATCCGGGGCCGATGTCTTCGTCGAAGAAACGACGGACTATGACGATGCAGCCCAGGTCTTGCACATCACCTGGTACAGCACGGGAGGCGGGACCGACGAGATTCGCGAGGAGACGATCCACCTCCGATGTTTCTACCCGCAGGAGCTGGACATGATACTCCGCTACAATCGCTTTGAAATCCTGGAGAAGCTCGGCAAATTTTCTGGAGAACCGTTTGAGGCGGGTCTGGGCCGCCAGATCGTGGTGTGCCGGCCGGTCTGACGCGCGATGGATTGAGACCCCTGCTCGAAAATGGCCGGTTTTTCCGATCTGCGTCCTGCTACCCGGTCTGGGTGCTGGAAAACGAGATGGGCCCGCAGGTGCTGTGGCTCACGGAGAGGTTGTGCGAAGCGGTGGTCCTCGAACCCGGTATACGTCTGCGTTGTCTATACCGGCATTGGAGGGGTTGCATTCGATTTTGAGATGGACGACCCCGGTTTCTGTGCGTAGCTGCATTGATCCCCTCGCCCGATTACGGTACTTTAGAGGAGGTGCAAGCCGCCCCGGCGCCTGGACGAGAGGCGGACTGCCTGCGCGCAGGCGCGTCGGGGGGGGGGCACAGTAGCAATGAAGACACGCAGCCGGAAGGCTGGAACCATCTACAGGGGAGTCATGCCATGAAAATCAGCGTAAGCGGATGGACCGTCGGTGGGTTCAACAACGAGACGCCTATCCTCGAGGCAGCGAAGCTGGCACAAGACGCGGGCTTTGACGCTATCGAACTGTGTTTTGGCGCGGGTGAGTTGAGTCCGGAAACCTCCGAAGCTGCTCTGACCGCTATGAGAGAGGGCATCGAAGGGATGGGATTCGCCATTTCGTCGCTGGCCACGGGGGTATACTGGGCGAAATCGCTGTCGAGCCCGGACGAGGCCGAGCGGAAGGAGGCCGTCGAGTTCACCAAGGCCTATATCAACGCCGCCAGCGTGCTTGGGGTCGACGCGATCCTGGTGGTGCCGGGCGCCGTCAACGTGCCGTTTGATCCGTCGCGCCCGGTGGTGCCCTCGAAAACGGTGTGGGACATCTCGCAGCGGTCGATCAAGGAGCTGCTGCCGTTGGCGGAGAAGGCCGGGGTGGCCATTTGCGTCGAAAATGTCTGGAACAAGTTTTTGACCGGCCCGTTTGAGCTGGCTCAGTATATTGATTCTTTCCAATCGCCGTTTGTGAAATCCTATTTCGACGCGGGCAACGTGCTGCTGACGGGGTATCCGGAGCACTGGATCGAAGTGTTGGGCGGGAAACGCATCGGCCGGGTGCATGTCAAGAATTTCACGGCCCACGACGGGGGCGGCACGCTGGCGGATTTCACCGACAGCCTGATGAAGGGCACGTTGAACTGGGAGGCCGTGTTCGATGCGCTCAAGGAGGTGGGATACGACGGCTACATCACCCCGGAGATGCTCGTCAGCGAGAAGGGCCTGCCCGATGAAGAGCTGGCGCGCCAGGTTGCCAAAGACATGCGCAAACTGCTCGAAAAATATGGCTGAACACGTAACGCTTCGCCACACGGTGAAGCAACGAAGGAGAGGATCATGCACAAGGTGGGAATTATCGGACTCGGGTTCATCGGCAAGATGCACCTCGGCTCACTGCGGCGCACGGGGATGGCCGAAATCGTGGCCGTCGCCGACAAGAATCCGGAAAACCTGGGTCAAGGGGCCGTCCAGGAAGGCAATATCGCCCTGGAAGGCGACCTCAGCCTCGACGGCGTCAAAACGTACAGTGATGGAGACGAACTGCTGGCCGATCCAGACGTCGAGATCGCGCTGATCACGTTGCCAACCTACCTCCATAAGGAATACGTGTTGAAGGCCATGAAGGCGGACAAACACGTCATGTGCGAAAAGCCGTTTGTGCGCTATTCAGACGAGGGCAGAGAAATCCTCGCGGCGATGGAGGGGTACAACAAGAATCTGATGGTGCTGCAATGCATCCGGTTCTGGCCGGCCTACGCGAAGGCCTATGATTACGTGAAATCGGGCGAGTATGGCAAGGTCTTGTCGGCCCATTTCGTTCGCCAAAGCCCCAAGCCCACCTGGAGCTGGGACAACTGGCTGATGGACAACCCCCGCGGCGGCGGCGCTCTCGTGGATCTGCACATTCACGACGTGGATTTCGTCAATTACTGTTTCGGGAAACCGGACTCGATCCAGGCTGCGGGCGTCGACGTTCCCGGCGAGGGCGTGGGCGACATCCTGGCGCTCTACAGCTACCAGGGCGGCCCGGTGGTGACCCTGCACGGCGCGTGGAACTACACGCCGAAATTCCCCTTCCGGATGGCGTTCACGATGTCGCTCGAAAACGCGTCGCTCGAGTTTAACTCGATGGTGGATATGAACCTGCGCGTATACCCCAAAGAAGGCGGTGAACTGGTTCCCGAACTCGAGTCGGCGGATGGCTACCTGCTCGAGGAGAAGTACTTCCTCGAATGCGTCAGCAAAGGCGTCAAACCGACTATCGTGACGCCTGAGGATGCACTTGAATCCGTCGTGCTGGCGGAGCGGGAACTGGCAGCGATGTCCTGATCCCGCGGCATCCCGAAAGCGGCCTCGATCACGCCCGGAGGACTCCTCTCCGGGCGTTTTTTGTGTTCCGGCGGGCTCGCATTTTCGCGGGGCCGGGTCGCTGCCCTTTTTTCTTTCGCGCCGTAGCGATATAGTATCTCTGAAGTCTGGGTGAAATGGGGGAGATCATGTCTGCTGAAAATTCGCTTCGCGACGCGGTGAGAGACTGGACGCGCCTGCTGGGTGAAGAAAATGTCCGGACGGATGAGGACACCCTCGCGTGGTACTCGCGGACTACGCAGGATACCGCGCCTCGTCCCAGTTGTATCGTTTATCCCCAATCCACCGAGCAGGTGCAGGAACTCGTGCGGCTGGCCAAGCGCTACGGGGTGGTGTTGTACCCCATTTCGCGGGGGCGGAACTGGGGCTACGGGGATGCCTGTGCGCCGACGCCGGAGGCGGCCATCGTCGATCTCTCGCGCATGGACCAGATTCTCGAGGTGAACACCGAGCTGGCGTATGCGGTAATTCAGCCCGGGGTGTCGCAGGGCCAATTATACGCGTATCTGACGGAACACCAGACCGGATTGTGGATGGACAGCACCGGCGCCGGCCCCGATTCCAGCCTGGTGGGCAATACCCTCGACCGGGGTTTTGGGCATACGCGCTACGGCGATCATTTCGAAACCTGCTGCGGGATGGAGGTCGTTCTGGCCGATGGCCGTGTGCTCGAGACGGGCTTCGGCCATTTTGCGAATGCCAAGGCCGGACGCGTATATCGTTACGGCGTGGGCCCGTTTCTGGATGGGCTTTTCTGTCAGTCCAATTATGGGATCATCACGAAGATCGGCATCTGGCTCATGCCGGAGCCCGAAGACTTCTGTTTTTTCTTTTGCACCGTGAAGAACGATGACGGTCTGGAGCGCCTGATCGACGCGCTGCGCCCGTTCCGGCTACGCCGCATGCTCGACTCGGCGATCCATATCGGGAACGATTTGCGCGTATTGAGCAGCCGAATTCATTATCCCTGGGAATCGGTGGGCCAGGCAGGCGCACTCTCCGACCGCTTCCGCCAGCAATTGCGGAAAACGCACGGCATCGGCGAATGGAGTGTCGGCGGCGCGTTGACGGGGACGCGCGGGCATGTGCGCGACATGCGCCGCCTCTTGCGCCGTGCGCTCGGGCCCTTGGGCAAGCTCATCTTCGTGGATGACGCGAAACTCGCCCTCGGCTGGCGTGTCGCACGCCTTGCGGAACGCTTCGGCATGACCACGCTGTCCGAGCAACTGGCCTCGTTGCGGCCCGTCTACGCCCAGATGAAAGGCGCTCCGACGGACGAATCGGTCCATGGAACGCAATGGCGCCTGCGGCATCCCCCCGACCACGATACCGACCCTAGAGACCCTCTGGAAAGCGGATGCGGGCTGATGTGGTTCTCGCCCGTCGTCCCGATGACCGGGCGCGATGCACGGCGCGTTCTGACGCTTATCAAACCGGTCCTGGCGGAATACGATTTTGATCTGCTCGCCACGTTCACCCTGTTGAATGAACGCGCCATGATAGGGATTCTCAACGTAGCCTTCGACAAAGGCGTGCCGGAAGAGGTCGAGCGCGCCATGGCCTGTTATGATGACGCCATGCGGGTCCTGATCGACGACGGCTATGTGCCGTACCGGACGGGGCTGCGCGGTATGGACAAGATTCGGGATGAGAAGGATGTTTTCTGGCAGGTGGCCCGCGAGATCAAGCAGGTGCTCGACCCGGGCGACATCATTGCCCGCGGGCGCTATGTGCCGCCGCTCGGCGAACGCGATCCTGCCGGTCTTTGAAACACGGTCCAATCAGGGCGCCTGCCTCGATAATGGGGCTGTCAACTCAATTGCCGGCGCCTGCCCGCGTGGCGACGAAGTGGTCTGGATGCCGGCAATTACAAAGACTCGATAAGCGGGTCGTTCGTTTTTTCGCGAAACATACCGGGTTCCGGAAGGTGGTCTTCGTAAATTTCGACCCCGGACTTTTCACGCAGGGCCTTCATGAATTTGACGAAATAGATTGCCGGGGCAAGCTCTTCCTCGGCTTCCTCCAGGGACATCTGGGTTGCCGGATTGACTTCGAGGATTTCGGCCACCATATAGCCGGTGAGATTAGCGCTCTGCGCGTCGTTGCCACTGCCCTGGAGCACCATCTCCCAGTCTTCGATAATCATGGGGCCCAGAATGCGCCCCTTCTGCGTCTCTGACGCCTGTTCCCAAAAAGACTGAAACTTGGGTTGTCCCATATTGACGAGAGTCGTCTGCAGGGGGATGGCTTTGCGCGCGTCGACAAAGGATGCGGCCACGTCATCCCAGGGGTCTCCTTTGACGAGACGTTTTCGGGCGTCTGCGGAATCGGGCCCGGCGTCAGGAGCCTGCACCGGGAAGACCAGGCCGCGGAAAGTAACGCGTTCGGGATTGAACAACCCGCCTTTTTGCATTTCGTATTCGGCCGCAAACTCTTCATTGCTGATGGTGATTTCATCATTTTCAACGGCTTCCTGGATGGCCAGGATAAGGGCTTCGCGGCGCATGACGTTTTCCCGGAGTTCATCGATGCCTTTCTGCCGTCTCTGTTGCAGTGCGTTGAAATCGGCCTGGTTCATTCCGAATTCTTCGAGCTGTTCCACGGAGATGCTCATTTCCGGGTGCTGGGCGTCGTAAAACAGGGCGAGCCTCTCTTCGGGGGGCAGCTGGATTTTATCCTCCGCCAGTGAGGCAGCGAGAACCAGTTTCTGCAATTCGGTATCGATGTATTTTTCGAGCACTTTGAGGAGATCGCCCCGGTTATTGATGTGGGGGCGCTCCTCCGGCGCCATCCGCCGCAGGTATTTGTGCAGATCTCCGCGGGTGATATAGGTCGTACCGACTTTAGCGATACGAATGCGGTCCTTGTCCACGATGTTGCCGCATGCGGTGAACAGGCAGGCGAGCAGAAGGGCCAGCAACGCATTGCCCAGTGGTGCGAATGGAGATAAACGCCTCATGAAAGCCTCCTTTAACATTGCGGAAGTCTAGCACGAACGGGCGCTGCGGAAAAAGCTGTCTGAATTGCCTGGATTGCGCGTGCCCGGGGCGGATGGTATCCTCGGTCCAAGCTGGCCGACGGTGATGCGCGCGGCGTCGGCACTGAGTTTGAGTGAGGAGAGGTCATGAATATCGGCTACCTGCTTTTTATGGGGCTTCTCTGCTCGACGCTTGCGTTGTGGGCCCTGGTGGCCCTGCGCGACGATCACTCCGGCGCCCGCGGGAAGAACGGCGAAGGCCCGGAGGAAGGGGCCACGGAAAAGGCCGATGCCAGCGACCCGGGAGGCGAAGATGCCGACGCACCCGATACGCACGACGAAGAATAATACGGAGGGGTGGCGTGGGGCGGCGTTCGCCTTGCGCCAAATTTCCGTGGCCCCGCGCGTGCTGCTTACCCGACGCGCCGGGCGCCTGGCCACACGCTATCGAATCAGGGTCGAATGCCGGCCTTGCCGCCCCGAGTCATTCTTTGGCCTCATCTGCGTTGTCCGAGTGCCGGCGCAGTGAACGCAGGAAGGCGTCGATATCGATGTCTGTGTCGGGCAGACCCTGTTCTGGATGGAATCGCAAGGGGTCACGGATATAGGCGCGTTGACAGCGTGGGCACAGATCGAGCTCGAATCCCTTATAAAGGGTCTCCTCGAGCTCTCTGGGGTCTTTTCCTTCGAATGATTTCACCAGGTTTTCGAGTTCTTCCCGGTGATCTCGGAAGAGATCCAGCAGGGAGAACTCCAAGTTTCCTTTTGCGACACGGACATCTATTTTGACCCGGTAGCGCGTGTCGTCCGGTTTCATCTCTTTACTGCATCCATCGCATATAAAATGCTGCATTCTCACCTCTCTGGTTTACGCGGGTGCGTCACAGGGATTATAGCAGGCGGGCTCTGGCTCTGCCCGGGGCGCATCGAGGCCGCAGACGGTCAGGGGGCCATTGGGGCGGGCAGGGCCACGAGATGTTCTCCGTCAAACGTGTACCATTTTCGCCCCTGCCATGCGTCACAGGCCTCCGGGCTCACCTGGATGTCCAGCGCGGTAGGTTCTCCGGCGATATTGGCGCCCCGCAGGGCCAGGAGCCCCCACGGCATTTCCATGGCGGTTTGGTCTGGATATTGCTGGAATTCGTAGCCCTTCTGCGGGAAAAGAAAGGTCGTGGCGGGATCGGCGGGCCGCACGCGCCACACCCTGGCGTCGATTTTTTCGATGTTGATTTCCGCGTGTTCGGACCCTGCCGGGAGCATCACAAAGGTCAGAACCTGGGGATCCAGATCCTGCCGGCCGGTTTCCAGCCGCATCCGCATGCCAAAATAGTGCAGCAGCGTGGGGATATCCGCAACCGCACCCGGAGCGCAAAGCAGGACAGGGTCGCCGCGTTCCTCGGTGAGGACGGCACGACTGAAATCGTCTATGCAGGTGCGGGTTACGCGATCGGCCTCCCACCAGACTTCCTTGCGTGTTTCGAGCTGGAGTACATAGGCTGACAGCAGCGAGAGCATCACGATTGCGGGGATGCATTCCCGCCGGGAAAATCCGACCGGCGCGAATGCGGTCAGGGCCAGGCAAAATCCTGCGGAGGGAAGATACAGGGTCCACGGGCTCATGGTGCGGAGAAGGAGTGCCGCCGTGACAACGGTCCAGGCCGCCCCGGCGGCCACGGGCACTGTGTATGCGCGGCGTCTCAGCGACCAGCACGCAGCGGCCACCACGGCAAAGGCAAGCAGCGCCCCCCACGGATGCTCCCGGAGCAGTTCCCGCAGGGACAGGTGAAATGGAAACAGCAAGTAGCGCGTGGCGAGCCGAATGACCGTCAAAACGTGCTCGGGCGTAACATCGAGGGCAAACAGGGTGCTCTCCGCGGACATGCGCGTCAAGCGCAGCGCCATGAACCCGGCCGCGACGAAAACCATCGGCAATGCATAGAGGACTGCGGTTCGCAAACGGCGGCGCAGGGATGGCGCGCGTGTCTTGAACAGCGCCAGGGCGAACCAGATGCATGGCAGGGTATACGCCATTTCTTTCGCCGTGAACGCCAGTATACCGGTCAAGAGGCTCAACGACAGCAGCCCTTTGCCGGGTCTATCGAAGTGTTTGGCCAAAAGCGTGGCGGAAGCCAGGTAGAGGAAGGCGCATAGAAGCTCCATGCGGCAGGCTATCCACCATAGCGCGGATTCGTGCACGGGGTGCAGCGCGAACAAGAGCGCCGCCCAGAACGCCAGGGTTCTCGGCCAGCGGGGCCAGACCGCGCGTACCAGCGCCGCCACCAGCAACACGTTTCCAAAATGTAGGATCAAGTTGGTCAAGCGGTGACCCGCCGGCGCCCAGCCCCACAGGAGGGCGTCACAACCGTGGGAAAGCAGCGTCAACGGGCGATAGTACGGGGGAGAGTCGGCGTCGCCCGTAAGCCGGTTGCCCAGCCACGGCTTCCAGAAAGCGGGGCCCACCGCTTCCCGGCCCCAGGTGATCAAGGCGACGTCGTCACTCAGCAGCGTGACTCCGAGCATGCCGCATCCAAGAAACGCGCTGGCGCACAGAGCCGCCAACAGTATCGCGAAAGGCAGGCAGAAGCGCCGCTTCGTCTGGAAAAATGCCGTGAAACGGCGCATTTTCGCGTCGTTCGGCGCGCAGGTGCTCAATTCATCATCGCACATGGGTTTTGCTCGCGTTTTGCCATGGGAACTTTACACGGCTCGATTTTTCGCAGCGCTTCGAATGTTCAGCGACCGCATTTGGCATCATAGCACGGCGATTTGTGCAATCCCCATGGCGGATGGCACAATCGCTCGTGGAGGGGCCCGCACCGAATGGCTTACAGGTTCCCGGGGAAGTCGCATGAAGATCGCCATTGCACCGGATTCGTTTAAGGAATGCCTTTCCGCCGCCGAGGTGGCCGAAGCAATCGCCAAAGGCGTGCGGCGCGCCCTTCCAGGCTGCGAGACGGTCTGTGTCCCCATGGCGGATGGGGGGGAGGGCACGGTTGATGCCCTTGTGGCAGCGACCGACGGGCGCCTCGTGGACGTGACGGTGACGGGGCCTGTGGGCGCGCCGGTGCCGGCCCGATACGGGCTGCTTGGAAACGCGGGCGGCGCCGTAATCGAAATGGCGGCTGCGTCCGGCCTGGCGCTCGTGCGACCCGAAGCGCGTAACCCACGCATTGCCACGACGTATGGGACGGGCGAATTGATTCGCGACGCGCTGGAGCGGGGCGTTTCCCGGATCATTATCGGGATCGGGGGCAGCGCGACCAACGATGGTGGCGCGGGCGCAGCCCAGGCGCTCGGTATTTCGTTACGCGATGAGACCGGCCAGGAATTGCCCCCCGGTGGGGCCGCGCTGGCACAGTTGGCGGCTATCGACCTGTCGCGGCGGCATCCCCGCCTTCAGGACTGCGTGCTCGATGTGGCGTGCGACGTAGACAACCTCCTCTGCGGCCCGAAGGGCGCGAGCCGAGTGTACGGCCCCCAAAAAGGCGCTACGTCCGCGATGGTTGACGAGCTGGATGCCGCGCTCCAGCATTTCGGAGCGTTGATTGAGGCACAACTGGGCATGCCCGTGCTCGATGTTCCCGGTGCAGGAGCGGCGGGAGGTCTGGGCGCCGGCCTGATAGCCTTTGCGGGCGGAGTTTTGCGGCCCGGTGTGGAGCTGGTGGCCGAGGCTTGCCGCTTGAAGTCGAGGATCGCCGAGGCGGACCTGGTCATTACCGGCGAGGGCCGTATCGATGGACAGACGCCGCACGGCAAGACGCCGGCGGGGGTTGCCAGGCTGGCGCGCGAACTGGGCATTCCCGTCGTCGCGATAGCGGGAAGCCTGGGGCCTGGCCATGAGGCCGTGCACGCCTGCGGAATAGGCGAGGTGCTTCCCCTGGTGACCGGCGCGGTGTCGGTTGAGGAGGCGATGGCGCGTGCGCCTGAACTGCTGGCTTCTGCGGGCGAGCGCCTCGTGCATGCCTGGGTGCGCAGCCGCGGGCTGAATACATAAAAAGCGCCGCTGGAGGCTCGTGCGAGACCTCGCAGCGGCGACTCGTGTGTCGGGCTGGCCGGCGCTATTTCTTTTCGCGGTGGACCGTGTGCTTACGCAGCTGCGGGTTGTATTTCTTCAGTTCCAGCCGTCCTGTCGTGTTACGCACGTTCTTAAATGTGTGATACCGCGAAGTTCCCGGCGCTTCCGTGCACTCCAGGATAACCTGCATGCGGTTTTCTTTCTTCGCCACGGTCGATCCCTCCGTTCGTACGCTCTACGCAGTGGCTGCGTTGTGTCCATCTCAATTATGCGCGGAAAAGCGAAAAGTCTTCCTTCGCGCACGGGGCAGATTATGCAAAATCCCGGGATGCGGAGTCAAATTTCCGCAGCGCGCATGCCCGCAGGCAATGCGTGACGAGGCGCCCAGCCGCCGGACGGGGGCGGCGCGCGCACCGCAGCTGGGGCCTGTTTGTGCCGCTTTAGATAATCAGCGTTTCCGTGTCGGGATCGAAACGGATGGTCTTTCCTTCGCGCAGTGCGAGGTAGCCCATGATCAACGCCGCCTGGGTGTGGTAGGCGCGTTCGGCCGGGCTCTGCGTTTCGGGGTTGCCGGCGCGGACGCATTCGACGAAGCTGCGGAAGAATTCGCCCATATTTTCTTTGCCCTGGATGGGGTATCGCTGCGCTTCTTTGGCGCCGGAGTCTGTGGGTTCGAACACGATATCGTCGTCCTGAATGGTGAGGGTGCCTTCCCATCCGCGCAATACCGGGACTTTGGCGCCCGAACCGCGCGCGCCCGTGCCCTGGTAGCCGTTGCCTTGCGTCCCCAGGAGTGCGCAGGTGATACCACCGGGATAGTCGACCAGCATGTTGAACGTGTCCGGGACCTCGCGCTCGACCGTTTCGTCGGGGTCTATTTTTTGTGTTTCGCTCAAGGGATAGCGGTAGATGCCTCCGGTTCCCACGGCATAGGCGGGCGCTTTGAGGTCCAGCATCGTGGTTACCGGCGTAAACGAGTGGGGGTACAGGTCGGTACTCGGCCCGCCGGCATAGTCCTCGTACATGCGCCAGCGGAAAAAGCGGCTCACGTCAAAATCGCGTTTTGGGCGATCTCCAAGGAAGGCGTCCCAGTTGAGATCCGGACCGGGCCGGGCCTCTGGGTCGTCGACGCGCATGCCGCGTTCCCCCCAGTCCCCCACGCGAAAGATGCCGCATTCTGCCTGGAGCGGCTGCCCGATCAGGCCTTCCTGGACCAGCGCCTTCATCTGCCACCAGGCCGGGTCAGACAGGCCCTGGGTTCCCAGCTGGAACACGCGGCCGGTTTCTCGGGCCGTGCGCGCAATGTCCCGGGCGGCCTCGAACTGGCTCCAGTGGGTCAGGGGTTTTTCGCAATAGACCTCTTTTCCCGCGCGCATGGCGTCGATGGCCTGCTGGCCATGGTGGTGGTCGGGGGTGGCGATGCTGACGATGTCCACATTCGGGTCAGCGAGTAATTCCCGGTAATCCATATAGGCCTTTGCGTTTGGCGCTGCCGCGGCGGCTCGATTGAGCCGCGGCCGGTACACGTCGCACAAGGCCACAACCTCGACGTTGCCGCCGTTGTTGTTGAGCCATTCCCAGGTGCCCATATGGCCTGTGCCCCTGCCACCGCATCCGATGATGCCCACCCCCAGCTTTTCGTTGGCGCTTGCGCTTGTCTGGGCGATGGCCGGAGCCGCATTCAGGACTGCCATGCCGGCGGCAAGCGTGGCGCTCCGTCCGATAAATTTCCGTCGACTCAACGAAGATCCCCTGGTCATCCGCATGCTGCTGTCCACGTTGTGTTCCTCCTGTGCTTGAAGCAGGCCGCGCCCCTGCGCTTCGCAATCTCAGTGATTCCCTTCCGATACGTGGGCGGTTCGCCATTCCTGATACAGTGCTTCGATTTCCGTTGCGCCGACATGGCCATCCCAGAGCGCCACGCCATAACGCAACCGGAGCGGCGCCCCCGCCTTCAGCTCCATGGGTTCACGATACAGGTTCAGGGTAGCGGAAATGTAGTCAAACGGGGTGCTCATGGTAAACCACCAGGCGGGATGGCGTGGATTATCCGGAGAATCGAACATCGCGACCGTGACCGGTTTTCCATCGGCCAACGAGGTATACGCGCACCACCGCGAGCGCGTTACGTGTTCATCGCCACGCACCCAGTCTCCCGTGGCATGGTCGGCGTTAAAGAAAGTGCCGTGATTGTCCATGGATTCCAGAAAACGCATCCCCAAACCGAAATAATGCGAGCCGGTCAAGGCGGTGGATTCCGTGCCTTCCGGCAGGGACAGCTCGGTTTCCCAGGTCATCAGGGAGGCGCCGTAGCGCTGCGGCTCAACGAGCTGTACGGTGCGTTTTTCATGAAGAAGCGGCGTTTCAGACTCGGGTCCGAGCCAATCGAGCAGTTCGACGAATCCTGCGGTCTCCTGCCCGCCGTGTGCAGCGTCACGCTTCAAAAATTCACGGTGCGCCTGGCGTCCGGGGGCGTTTCCCTCCTGCCAGAAGTCGATGCCATCCACGCCAATCGCGAACATCAGGGCATGGTGGTGCAGATGGTCGGAGGGGGCGTCGCGGAGGACGTTAATGCCGGCGGGTGTACGAAACACGGCGATATACGGTTTATACGGAACACCGGTATATCGGTATTCCGCAAGGGCCTTTTCGCCAAAACTCAAAATTCGTGGCGAGTCTGTTTCGGTTGCGGCTGCGCTGTCTTCCGCAGGGACGGTTCCAACGCTGAGCAGCCCAGAGGCCACAATGAAGAGAATGAAACGCTTCGCTGTCATGGCATTCTCCCTTGTACGTCGGCTTCCGGCACCGATGCTCAGTATATCGCATGTGCCGGGAAGGCGACGAATACTCCCATCTTCCAAGGACGCCGCTGAAGCGCGGGCACGGTTATGCGCTGCCGTAATCTGGATGTACTGGGCCACACCCCGAGGTTGCGTTCCGGAATGTAGGGGCAGACTTCTGTGCCTGCCCATCCGGATTATATGGACACAATCCTCACGCATTGCCGTAACCTGGATGTACCGGGGCAACCCCGACGCGTACGCGTTCCGGTGTAGGGGCAGACCCCTGTGTCTGCCCATCCGGATCGCCCACGCATTGCGACGGGACGCTGTGAGCTGCAAGCCAGACTCTAAAATCCAATCTGCAAAACTCCACCCCCAAATCGGCTATCGCCGATTCACCCCCGCCAGCGGGGGACAGGTATCCTGGGAGCGCCGACGTCCTCGTCGGCACACGGCTCAGCCCCGCCCGCGAGGGACAGGTTCCATCGCACCAGTTCAGGTTCTTATGTCCCCCAAAGAAGAGGGTGAATCAAAAAACAAACTAAGCGCTGCGTGTTTCGGTTCGCGTTCTTGTGTCCCCCGCTGACGGAGCAAAGATGTATGCCTTGCCGCCACCACCGGTGCCGGCTCTTTTGTCCCCCGCTGGCGGGGGTGGACACGCGCCCCGCGTGGCCGGGGGTGGATTGTGCGGGCAGACACAGCGGTCTGTCCCTACGCGCTGCGGAAGTCAGTCCCCGTGCGGCCGCCCAGCTCCACGCTCAAGACTCATCCACAGAAAGAGGCCAAATCCAAAAACCGTGCACTTAGTATTAGAATGCGGGGCAGCCGATTTGGTCCGGCCCGGTCAAATGGTCTAGAGTAAGGTGTCGCGCAAGAATTTTGACCCCGGCCGGGTTGTGCTTTCAAGACAAGGGGTGGCTTTCTTTGTTTTCCGGATGCGCCGCTGCAGGGCGCGGCCGCGGCATCGTGTCCGATCAAAAAAAGGAGTTGCGCCGATGAAGGCTTTGACAGCGAAGCAGATGCGCGAAGCCGATCGCCGCTGTATCAAAGAAGTGGGCATCCCCAGCGTGGTGCTGATGAATACAGCCGGCACGCGCGTGTTCGAGCAGGTGAACCGGGGCCCCGTGGGTATCGTGTGTGGAAAGGGCAACAACGGAGGCGACGGCTTTGTGGTCGCGCGCCTCGCACTGCTGGCGGGGTTTGAGCCGCGCGTTGTGGTGATAGGCGAACAGGATTCTCTGAAAGGCGACCCGGCCCTTTTCTTCAAGGCGTACCGCAATCTGGGCGGCCAGGCGGTTCTGGCGCCCAGCGAAACCGACGCGCAGCGGGAGGTCAGCGCATTGCGCGAATCCGCCGTGCTTGTGGATGCCCTTCTGGGCACGGGCATTACCGGCGAGGTGCGCGGCCCGGTGCGCGCGGCAATTGATGCCTGGCCTGAAGTCTACACTATTGCGGTGGACTTGCCCTCCGGCCTCGATGCCGACACGGGGGAAGTCTTGGGCAATTGTATCCGCGCCGATATTACGGTGACGTTTCAATATCCTAAGCTGGGGCTGCTCATGCCCGAGGCCAAACGGTATATCGGCCGCCTGGTCGTCGCTGACATCGGGATTCCAACGATGTGCGCCGATGACGAGGCCTGGTTCGAGTTTGAACGCGCCCGTCAGAGCGGGTGATCGGCCTCATGCGTTGCTTTATCGCCGTCGAATTGCCCGGCGAGACTCGAGCGGAGCTGCAGGAGATGGCCGGGCAGTTGCGCCGGGCGGGTATTCGAGCCTCGTGGGTTCGGCCCGAGAACCTGCACCTGACCTTGCGCTTTCTGGGCGAGATCGACGAGGATCAGGTTCAGGCGGCGGGGGAGAGGCTTGAGCGCGATTCGCGGGGCCGATCTCCGTTCGTGTTGGCGCTTGACGGTGCGGGTGCTTTTCCCAATCCGCGCCGTGCGTCCGTCATCTGGGCAGGAGTCGGCCCGCTGGTCGGCGGTTTGTCGGAGATTCAGGCGCTCACGGAACGCGTTGCGGCCGGCATTGGCCTCAAGCCGGAAAACCGGCCGTTTCTGCCGCATTTGACCTTGGCACGGGTGCGCCGGCCGGCGGAAGCCGGGGCGCTGGGGCGCGCATTGGCCGCCGTGGCGGATTTTCGCGGCAAACCGTTTACGGTAACCGGCGTTACGCTGTTTTCCAGTACCCTGACGCCCCGAGGGGCGGTGTACGAACGGATTCGGGAGTGTGCTTTCTGATGGCAGCGCATGTCGTTTTCAGCGTGTTGACTCTGTATATGATGATGATACTTCTCCGGTGGTTTGGTCCCTGGCTTGAGGTAGACACCGACGCCGGGCGGCTGGCTTGGATAGGCCGTGCGACGGAGCCCCTGATTCAGCGCGTCCGGCGGATCCTGCCTCCCATGGGCCCCGTCGATTTCGGGCCCTTGGCCGCGCTCTTTCTGGTATGGCTGGCGCGCAGCATCGCGATGGCGCTGTTCGCCATGGAACGCAGCGCGGCGCGACCCCTGTAGGAAAACCCGGGCATGTTACCCTCTGACCCGTATGCCGAAGAACGTGACGCGATGGTGCGGCATCACATTGCCGGGCGCGGCGTCACGGATCCGCGTGTGCTCGCGGCGATGCGCAGGGTGCTCCGGCACAAATTTGTGCCGAGGGACAAAGCGAATTGCGCGTACGAGGACCGCCCTCTTGAAATTGGTTCCGGCCAGACCATTTCGCAACCCTATATCGTCGCGAAGATGACTGAAATGCTGGAGTTGACCCCGCAGAGCCGGGTGCTCGAGATTGGGACCGGTTCGGGCTACCAGGCCGCGGTTCTCGCCGAGCTGGCCGCGGAGGTCATTTCGGTCGAACGTTTCCCTCATCTCGCTGAAGAAGCGCGGATGGCGCTCGAATCGCTCGAATACGACAACGTGACCGTTGTTATCGGCGACGGGACGCTCGGGTGGCCGGATCGTGCTCCGTACGATGGGATCATCGTGACGGCCGCCGCGCCCGCGATGCCGCCGTCGCTGCAATCGCAGCTGGCGCCCGGGGGTCGTCTTGTTTGCCCCGTTGGGAGCCGGGAACTCCAGCAACTCAAAGTACTCGTGCGCGGGCCCAGCGGCCGGTTCCGTGAGTCCGACAGCATCCGCTGCATGTTTGTCCCGCTGGTGGGCAGAGAAGGCTGGCCCGCCTGAACCCCGCGCCGAAACCACACAAAGCCCAGGTGAGCAGGTGATGTCATGAGCATTGTGCATGTCGACGGAATCGGATTTGACCGTAAAGAGAGCGCCATTTTGCGCGACGTCTCGTGGCGTATCGGGCGCGGCAGCCATTGGGCTCTGCTCGGGGCCAATGGCGCGGGTAAGACCACGTTGTTGAAGATCATCACCGGCTACGAGTGGCCGACCCGGGGAAGTGTGCATGTCCTGGGCCAGCGTTTTGGCGAATGCAACATCCCCGAGCTGCGTAAAATGGTCGGCTGGGTCAGCAGCGCCCTGGAATCCCGTCTCCCCGGAGACGACACGGCCCTGGAGGTCGTCATCTCCGGCTTGGACGCCTCACTCGGTGTGTACCGCGCCTTTTCGGATTCGGAACGAGCGCGCGCGCAGGCTGCGCTCGAGCGCGTGAACGGGTCGGTACTGGCCGGCCAGACCTACGCGACGCTGTCGCAGGGGGAATGCCAGCGGGTGCTCATCGCGCGGGCGCTCATCGCCAATCCACGGTTGCTGGTGCTGGATGAGCCCTGCGTGGGCCTGGATCCGGCCGCGCGGTGGCGCTTGCTCGAAGACCTCGCGGCCCTGGTCCGGTTGCCCGATGCGCCCACTGTCATCTATGTCACGCACCATATCGAAGAGATCGGGGCCTGGATCGATAACGTGCTGGTTCTCAAAGACGGTGCCGTGCTCGCGCAAGGTGCTCGGGAAGAGATCCTGCGCGGGCCCGTGCTCTCCGAGGCGTTTGGCCTTCCCTGCCTTGTGGAAAAAACGCGCGAGGCGTACACGCTCCACATCGTGTGCGCCCCGCACGGCTGACTTTACACCGGGCAGTCCGGTATTACCTCTTCTTTTTGGGCGTTTCGTACGGACGCGTGCCCGCGCTGATGGTGCCCTCGACGATACTGCGGACGTCGCTTTCGGTCAACCCGCTGGCAAGGCATTCCGCCACTGCGTCCACCAGGTGGTTTTTCACCATGGGGCGAACCCGGTCCCGGCAGATCTTCGGGGCTTTTTCGGCAATGGTGACGCCGACGCCGCGTCGCGTGTGAACCAGCTCGAGCAATTCCAGGTCGCGGTAGGCTTTCGTAACCGTGTTCGGGTTGACTTCGAGCACCTCTGACATCTCGCGGACGGAAGGCAGGGTGAATCCTGGTTTTATGCGGCCGGAGGCGATCGCAAATTGAATCTGGTTTTCGATCTGGACATAGACGGCGATCGGGCTGTCTATGTTGACGGAGTAGGAGACGTTGCCACTGTTAGTCATTTTTCACCTCTGCATTTGAGGCATCCGGTTTATACAGTGCGGGACGTGCGCCGTATGAACCTTCCGCCCGCGGTCTTTTATACCGCCAATTGTCACCACTTCTCACAGTACTTTTGCAGCCAGGCTATCCTCTCAACTATACCGTGTGGATACTCTTCACGCACTACAGCCCTCAAGTACTATCTGTTAAGAGGCTAAATAGTTTCAGCCTCTTCAACCGCCCCCCCACGCCGTCTCCTCGACGGCTTCCCAGCGGTTGTGCCGATAAAGGGCAAAAACATGAAGCTACCTTACGGGCGACTGGCTGCCCGGATATGCAGGTAGTTCCGCACACGTTATGAGACTTAGGGTATCGTATAGAATTGTAGGAAGTCAAGTGTTTCTCTCATAAATACCCTGTTGATATCCGGGTATTTATCGCTTCACATGTGCCTGTAAACCAAAAATAACACGTAAAACACAGGATAAAGAGTGGAAAAGCATGAAGCCATGAGCTGGCTGGGTGACTACGTGTAGCCCCACGCGCGTACACTCCGGGCGCTAAAAGCTCCGCTCCGCGCCATCGAAAACCGGACGCCAGGTTGTTGATGCGGCTTCTTCATCGTTTTGGGCCTTCCTGATCGAACGTGTCGGAGGCAGCCGGCCTTCTCATACGAGCCGGCCCTCGGACAACTCGAAGGTGACATCCGGGTGAATGCTGTCCACGGATTGATGGCTTACGAGCAGCACCGTGGCCCCGCGCTTTCGCGCACGGTCCAGATGTTCCAGTACGGTGTCTGCGCTTGCCGGATCCAGGTTGCCTGTTGGCTCGTCGGCGAGGATGACGGAGGGTTGTTTGAGCAGGGCGCGCGCCAGGGCACAGCGCTGGCGCTCACCGGCCGACATCTCGTCGGGGTAATGGTTCGCCCGGGACTCCAGACCCAGCTCGGCGAGCAGCTCTCGGGCATGCTCGGCGGCATTGGCGGATGGTACCGGCGCCAGGGTTGGCAGGAGCACATTTTCGTATGCGGTCAGGTACGGCACGAGGTGAAAGAGCTGGAACACGACCGCGACGTCGCGCGCACGCAATGCGTCGCGTTCACGGGGCGACAGCGTGTCCAGGCAGGTTCCGGCAACGTGGATGCTGCCCTGTGAGGCGCGGGTGAGCCCTGCCGCGAGGTTTATCAGCGTGGTTTTTCCGCTGCCGGAGGGTCCGCGCACCAGTGCCAGCTGCCCCGGCTCCGTCTGAAAGGACACGTTGTCGAGGGCATGTACCAGGGCCCCGTCTTTGTGAAATTGTTTGGATACGCCATCAAATTGAATCATGCTGCTGCCTCCCGCAATGCATCGACCGGATCCTGAAGCAGGCCCGCCACGATAGACGGCAGACCAAACAAGATTGCTACCAGCGGCGTTATGCCGACAATAAGGGCAAGCGAATTGATGTCTGGCAGCGCCACGCGGTTAGTTACGATTATGGACGGCGCCAGCAGGTAGCCCAACACACACCCCACGATCCCGCCCGCGAGGCTGTAGAAGGCAATCTTGGCGATGAAAAGCGCGGCAATTCGGCCTCCACGAATGCCCAGGGCGCGGAACACGCCGATCTCCGAGCGGCGGTTGCGCACGTTCAAATAGGTCAATCCCCAGATGGCCGTCGCAGCACCCGCGATTACGACCGCCACGGTCGCCAGTTGCAGCCGATGGATCATCTCGCGCTGCTCGTGGCGGGCCAGGAGGATGTCACGGTACGGCTCCATGCCGACATCGGGGAGCACGGAGTGGATGCTGCTTTCTAACGCGCTCAAGACATCTTTGACGTCGACCGGGCACATGCAGGCGAGCGCATCAATGGCGTTGATGCGGCCCTCTACTCCGAGCAGGGCCTGGACATCGCCCAGGTGCAGGAACAGGCGGATGTCTTCGGGGATGGCGCCTTTGGGTTCGAGGACATCGGCAACCTCGAATGGCTGGCCAAGGATGGTCACCGCGCTGCCGGGCGTCAGCTCCAGGGCTTTGGCGGCAGCCGCCCCGGCGAACGCTTTCCCCGGCGGGACGTCGTAGGCGGTCGGCATGGGTTTGCGATAGGCGTTCACTTGGGATTCTTCCCGGCGGAGACCGGTCAGAACGATGGTTTTTCCTTCGACTTGAATGGTCTTCTGATATTTTCCGACGAAATGCTGGGCGAGTACGGTGCTTGCAGCCAGTTTATCGACGTACTCTTCCGGCATGTCGGGGCCGTCGAAGTTGAGCGCCTGGTACTGGGCGAGATCCGCTCCCGGCGGGGTGAGCAGCAGATTGAAGCCCATGTCTTTCATCTGGACACGTGTGGCGTCGACGGAGCTTCGGCTTACGGCAATGATGATTGCCAACAGGCTTGTGGCCAGCACGACTATGCAAAAACAGAGCAGGGTGCTCCACTTGGACCGCTGGATCTCGCGCCAGATCATACGGTGCATCGATAGATTTTGCTTCATGGTTCCTCCGTTCGCGTGCAGCACAGGCGTCACGCCGGCCTTTTTTAATCTGGCTCTGAAGGCGGCAGATGGAAGGTCCCGGGGCGGTCCATGCGGCCTCGCCATGAACAGCCAGCCCGCCTTGAACACCAATTGCTCCGCGGGACATCCTGCGCCGAAGATAGTCCAGGGCTCCTCGGGTACTACTCTGTCAGGTCATCACTTGAAAATAAACGTCCCGAAATGTTCGGGCTCGAGGAAATGATAAACGGTTTGCGACCATAAGGTCCATTCGCGCTCCGTGTAGCGTTCCCGGCAGAGGTTGATGCGTATCGCGTCGCCGGATTCGGGGACCGCCATGTTGAGGGCTCTCCAGGGGATAGCGATCTCTACGGTCCAGAAATCGGGACCCTGCTGCGTGGCGTGTTGCCAGTCTGGACTGTACTCGGTCTGGAGCACGTCGACATGCAAGCCATCCCAAACCGCGTTTGCCGGGTTGATGGCGAAATGGTAAAACGTGGCCGATTCCTCGCTGGGTTTGATAAAGATCTCGACCACGTCGCCGGTGAACAGATAATCGTCGCGACGTTCACCCACAATCTGCAGCTCGGCCATTCTGGGCTCTTCACAGTGAAATGCGATGTACAGGTTTTCGTCGTCGTAGGCGGCTCGGGTCTCGGTCTGCGCGGACACGGTTCCCTGGGCCGCTTTCATGGGTACGAAGGGGTCGAGTGCTTCGGTCTTGCGCCAGAGTTCGTCATTGAGCGCGCCATCGATTTTGGGGCGGGATATCCCGCGCCGGAGGCGCTTGATCTCCGCAGTCCGAACGACCAGATCGCCCGCGATGGCGTCCTGCTCGCGTTTCTGGGCCGTTTCGATGACCGGGTCCAGGTCAATGTCGAGGCTCTGCGCGTTGGCGAGCTTGCGCCGCACGGACAAAATAGCCGCCTCGCATCCCTCCGGCACATTCTGGTTTTCCCACCAGTTCATGCGTTCGCTGTAACACCAGACATATTTATCGGTGGTGTAGAGGGCCCAGTAGAGGTTGTGCTCGAACCACTGGGCCTGCTGTTCCGGCGTCATGAAATGGCCCAGCACTTTCTGTTCGCGCAGCCCGAAATACTGGTCGATGTACAGGGCCTGGCCGACGCGAACCTTGTGGCGATAGAGGTCGCGGAATTCATCGGGGATGAGGTACAAGCCCCGCTGGGTGATCTGCTGGTATTTTTCGAAGTACTGCTGACGGTCTTTGTAGTAATAGGCGCCTTCGTTGCCGTCAATGATGCGCGTGCCCGCCTGTGAACCGTCGAGCATGCCTTCGAGAAAGGCGGGCAGCAGCGCGTAGTACTCTTTCGAGAGCTTCTCCTGTCGGAATCCGGGGTCCATGGGCACGCAGAGGTTGGCAAAATAGCTTAACTGGAAAAAGGTCAGGACCTGCGGGTCCGGCAGCTCTGCCTCGATGGCCTGTATGAATTGAGCGCCCCGCTGGCGCACTTTCGCTTGATACTCCGCAAACGAATAGGTATCGCGATGGGCAGTTTTCGCGTATTCCCAGGGATTTTCTCCATAGGGCTCGGCGTCAAAGCAGATCCCCACGCATCGGGCGAGCCGGGCGGCGCGCGTCACCAGTCGGGTATTGGTGATGATCTGTTCCCATTGCGCATCGTTGAACCAGTCCTGATCTGAGGCCGCCCACATGATCACGAAGTTGTCTGTAAAGCGATCCCACTTGATGCGTTCGGCGTGGCTGTAATCTTCTTTGAAGCGCGCTTCACCCCAAGGCTCGGGCACGAAGACGTTACCGCCGCCTTTGAGGCGGAAAACGAGCCCATCAAAGGGCCGGCGTTCCATTTTGTTGATGTTTTTGCGCACCTGGTCCGTGGTAGGCACATCCCAGCCGTATTCGATCAGCCTTTTTCCCAGGGGCAACGGGACTTCATTGGGTTTCGCCCACGCGGGAATGACCAGAATGATGGAGGCCAAAACCAAAAGGCATGTACGTGTTTTCATGGAATAGCCCCTTCCTTAGTCTTAGATCGCCTGTCTGCTCTTTCCGGTCAACCCAAGCGCGGCCGTTTGCCGGTCTGGTGTGCCACGCTATGGTACGTGTTGACCCCCAATAAGCACAACCACTCACTCATGTCTATCTCCGCTGCGCCGGTTTGGTTCCCCGCCCAGGACGGGAATTATGGGTGGGATTTTCAACTTGCGGGCGCCCTGGCATCGCGTGGACGGCGCGCGGAACACCGGGGCTTATGCCTGGACCGTAGCCGCGATCGCGTCTGCGGGGGATTTGGGATGCAGGCGGCTAATCTGGTACTCTGCAAGCCCCTATGAAGCGCATTCATCCCATACTCCAGGAATACTGGGGATTTGAGACTTTCCGTCCATTTCAGCACGAAGCCGTTGAGGCGATTCTGGAGGGCCGGGACTCGCTCGTGGTGTTGCCGACGGGCGGGGGCAAATCGCTGTGTTACCAGGCGCCGGCGCTGGCCCTGGACGGGCTGGCGGTCGTTGTGTCCCCGTTGATCTCACTGATGAAGGACCAGGTTGACGCCTTGCGGCAGCGTGGAATTCCCGCGCACTTCCTGAACAGCGCTCAATCCCCGGAAGAGCAGCGAAAAGTGTTCGCAGACCTGCGCTCCTGCCGGACGCGCCTGCTCTATGTCGCCCCGGAACGGCTCACGCAAACGTATTTTCTCGAGTTTCTGCGTGCGCAGCGGGTCGCCTATTTCGTTGTGGATGAGGCCCACTGCATCAGCATGTGGGGCCACGATTTCCGGCCCAGTTACCGCGCGCTGTGTTGCCTGCGCGAACAATTCCCCCAAGCCCGCATCCATGCCTACACCGCCACCGCCACCCAGCGTGTGCGGGACGATATCATCCGTTCACTTCGCCTTGATGCGCCTTCGGTGCTCATTGGTTCGTTTGACCGGCCCAACCTGACGTACTGGTTTGTGCCGCGCAGCAACCTCTATGCGCAGCTTCGGGTCATTGCAGCCAGGCACCGTGGCCAGGCAGGGATCGTGTATTGCGCCCGGCGGGCGGATGTCGAGCAGTTGTCCGCATTTTTGAAGCGTTCGGGATACCGCAGCATGCCCTATCACGCGGGGCTGGCCGCCGAGCAGCGTGAACGCAGCCAGGAGCGGTTTTTACGTGAGGACGACGCGATCGTGGCCGCCACGGTTGCCTTCGGGA
Organism: Candidatus Hydrogenedentales bacterium; assembly: GCA_050950105.1. Lineage (GTDB taxonomy): Bacteria > Hydrogenedentota > Hydrogenedentia > Hydrogenedentales > SLHB01 > UBA2224. The sequence goes on from JBMNGZ010000005.1 coordinate 384,780, forward strand.
TGGGCATTGACAAGCCCGACGTGCGTTTTGTGGTGCACGCCGCTATGCCGCAGTCGCTCGAGCACTACCAGCAGGAAAGCGGGCGCGCCGGACGAGACGGCCTTCCCGCCGACTGTTATCTGCTGCACAGCGAAGCCGATCGCGAACTCTGGCGCAGCATCCAGGGCAGGCAGGAACCTGAGAGACAAGAAATAAGCGACGCAAAACTCGCTGCGATGGATGCCGTGTGTGCCGGCGACGCCTGCCGAAGGCGGGCCATCCTCGCTTATTTCGGGGAACAGTATCCCGCGAAACGCTGCGATGCCTGCGATGTCTGTCTGAACCGCGCCAGGGATACCACGCCGGAATCCGGTTCCGAGGCCATCCTGACGCGGCTGAACGAGATTGAGCCGCTCGCCCCGCCGCCGGTGAGCGAGGACGGCGACTGGGACGAGGTCCTGTTCGAGAAACTTCGGCGCGTTCGGCGGGATGAGGCCCGGGACCGCAAGCTGCCGGCCTACCGCATCTTTGGTGACGCGACGCTCCATGACATGGTCCGCAAAAAGCCGGTCGACAAGGTTGCATTCCAGCGCGTCGAAGGCGTGGGGAGGCGGAAGTGCCGCGACTATTGGCGGGTATTCTGTACGGCCATTCGCGAGCACCTGGGCGGTGCTGAGTCGGCGAACACGGCGACCCGGCCGGCCGTTTCCGCCTCGGCAGGCAAGGGGCCGTCTCCAGAGTACCAGCCGGCTGGGATCACCGCGCGCGAGTTGTTTGAACAAGAGACCTCTCTTGAAGATGCATGCCGTCAACTCGGGCGCAGCGAGCGGTGGACAGTCGGGAAACTTGAAGCCTTTTTGCGCGATACCGGCCGTTCGACGCCGTATCCCTGGGTCGATGACGAGACGTTTGCGCGCGTGCAGGAAGCGGCCGGGCAGGTCATTGGCACACGGATCAAATCTATCCGGCAATACGCGGGCGATGACCTGAGCGACACGGAGATCCGCCTCTGCCTGGCCTGCCTGCACAACACGTGAGCGGGTGTATCTCTATGTCAGCGCCTTGAGCGTGTCTTCCAGTCGGGCAAGCGCTTCGTCGATGTCTTCCGCCTGGTGCGAAAAGTTGATGTAGCACACCAGATACAGTGAGAGTCCGTGGGTGTACGCTTCGCGAAACAGCGCATCAACGGCATGGTCCACAGTTCTTCCTCGCGGGCAATCGGTCAGGGCGATGCATGGAGCCAGGCCGCGCGCTTCCAGGGGGTATTCGTAGCGCGCGAACAACTCGTTGACGCCCTCCTGGAACCGTTGGCCCATCGCGTACAAATGGCCGATGACATCGTGCTCGCGGTAGACGTCCAGTGTGGCCCGGGCTGCGGCCAGAGAGAGGGCTTCACCCGAATAGGTCGAGCTGACCACTGCCCGCTCGAGTGCGTCCATGACGCTGGCTTTCCCCGCAATGACCGAAAGCGGAAGGCCATTTGATAGGCCTTTGGCAAATACCGCCAGGTCGCAATCGACGTCGCAGTACTCCTGGTATCCTCCCAGGGCGACACGGAATCCGGAGACAATCTCGTCGAGAAACAGCAGGGCCCCGTTTTTTTGCGTGAGTTCCCGCAGCGCGCGCAAGAAGCCCGGGCCCTGGTCTGCGGTGGCGTAATCCATGGACACCGCGACAGCCGCCACCCGGTCGCCTTCTTCCGCGAAGAGCTTTTCGTAGGGCGCCAGTTCGTTCCAGGGCAGGGCGCGGTGCAGCCTGGAGATTTCCAGGGGCACGCCCACGGGCGCGTCTTCCCGGACCCGGGGCAGGACGTTCGCTCCGGACGCCAGACTGTTGACCCAGCCGTTGTAGCCGCACTGGGCGATGATATCGCGGCCGGTGGCAGCGCGCGCGATCTTGAACGCCGCAGCGCAGGCCTCGCCGCCCGTCTTCAGGTAGCGCACTTTTTCCGCACACGGAACCAGGTCGCACACGCGTTCCGCCACCTCGCCTTCCAGTACACACGGATGCGAGAATACGGTGCCCTTCTCCAATTGCGCGGCGACGGCCTCGTTTACGGCCGGGTAGCAGTACCCGAGCGAGATCGGCCCCAAGCCGTTGCGGAAATCAATGTATTCGTTGCCATCAATATCCCAGAGCCGGCATCCTCGGCCGTGATCCATGTAGCAGGGCTCTTCGGGTTCAAAGCGAGGCCGTTTCGACAGGGTGCCGGTGCCTGATGCCAGCAGGTTCCGGTAGCGCTTGTAGGTGGACCAGGATTGTCTTGTGCTGTGAGCGGTCGTGCGTTCCATAGGACATTCCTCCAGAGCGGCCGGGGACAAGCCGGGCTGCTTACGCCCAATCTATCACATCCTTGGGCATCCGGCCCGGGCGCTCCTTTTTTAACAGCCGGCCAGCGTCATGGTCTGGGCGCGGGGACAAGAAGGGTACGCGCTGATACGCCTATTCTCTGGGATTGGTGAGCGAGGATGCAAATGCCGACGCAATGGCGGGAGGCAGCAGCAGGTCTCGCTTGGGATCACCGCCGTCATCTCCGATCACGTGACCGGTACTGTACATCAGATACGAGTGGTCTTTGGGGGCATAGCGAAGCGGCTCCGCGGCATAGTCATCCATGGGGACGGCTTCCAGGAAATCCGGCGTGAGATCGACCAGCGCCTTGGGGTATTCGCCATGATTTTGCCGGTACAGTTCGAGGGCCACCACGGCGGTCATGCCTTCGACCTGTGTCCTCGCGTGCGTTCGCCTTTCAACCGACTCGGCGGCGAAGCTCGTGAACTGTGTTGGCAGCGCCTTCTGCTCAAGCAGGCGAGCCCGCTCGTGGCGGCTTGACCAGGCGGGCAAATCAGCGAATTGCGTGGTATCCGCTTCGCGAAGCGTTTTCGAGTATTTGCGCAGAAAACGCCGCAATGCGGCATCCTGCAGGTTGCCCGTAAGTCCGTCAGGCTCGCTGGGGCTGCCCATGGTATAGAGGCCCGCCTCGGCCATACGCAGTTCCCAGTCCAGTGCGCTCGACAGGCTGATATCGCCTGCAGACAAGGCCTTCACCCGGGCGAGAAAGGCCTGGCCCAGCTCCGCCGGATAGGTCCCCCACGGAAGGCTCATCGCGGAAACGGCGGCCTCGGACATGAGTCCGCAACCCACCTGCACGTTTTCGAAAGGACCATCGGACGCTATCGATTTGCCGAGCTGCAATGCGGTGAGCACGAACCGTACCGCATCGTCCGGCCGATTCTCTCTGGCCCTATACAATGCGTGTCCGCAGAGAATTCGCGACAGCATCTTGAACGCGGCGAGGTTCTCCCGGCTGGCTTGCTGCGATTCGAGGGGGGGCCAGTAGAACGGTTGTGTTTCCAGTATCTTCGGCATGGTTTCCGCGGCCGGGCGCGTGGCTTCAAGGTAGTCGAGCAGCTTGGGGTCGTCATCCGGGAGGCGAATGGCGAGGCGAGTCGCGATGAAAGCGGGACCCAGGCCGCCGCGCAGGGTCGTCAGGATGCCGGGGCTTGCGGGGGATGGTGGTTGAGGAAGCCCATGCACCAGATCTCGAAGCGCATACCAGGCGTTATCCGGTGAAGTCCGTTTGGCAAGCATCTCCGGCGACTCCGCTTGGATCAGCGGTTCCGTACGATGATGGCGCACGGCCACAATCAATGCGAGCAGGATTCCCAGGGCGCAGGTGAACAGAAAAATGGCGCGTTTGGCGCTGGTTTGACGCGTTTTGCTGCGCACGGTCATTCCTCTGTCCCGACAATCATTTCGCCGTTCACTACTTCGACGTAGCGCACCTGCGGACCAAGATGCCTAAACACTCGCGGCGGATTCCCCGTCCCGGGGCTGACCAGCAGGCGCTCGGGAGCTGCTGGATGGTATTGGAACGCAGTTCCGGTAAACGGGTCTTCAGAGCTGATTCCCGGTCTGTCTGCGGTCACTTCGGCAAGCGTATCCGGATAGTGTCCCGTATCCAGGCGATGTAACTCCAGCAAGATGAACAGCAGCAGCTGGCGGTATGATGCCAGCCCGATTGTCTCCGTAAATTTGGCCTCATACAACCAGCCCCCAGGGCTGTAGCCACCACGCGTGATCCCTTCCCTCATTTCTTCCGATGCAGCGTCCAACGCGTCTTCAAAAGAAAGATAGGGAAGCGCCAGGCAGGTCTGCCAGGTTTCCATGTACTTGATGAAAGTCCGGAGTTCCCTGCTTCTCCAGCGGAAAAATAGAAATCCGGGCAGGATCGGCAATTTACCCCGCTCGTGGAACCGGCTGCCTTCCATCATATAGTCGTACTGGGTTCGCCACTCGGCGTCAATTATATTCGCATAATCCTGCAGGGGTATCTCTTCCAGCGGCATCATCTCGTCAAAAGCCCGGTTCAGGAGGGCTGCATTGCTGCTCTCTTGGAGGTAGGTGCTGAGCAAGGCCCACAGCTGGTTTTTTCCCCGGCTGGTCTCCACGGCCAACAAGGCATTTGCACCCGGGTGCAGCAGACGGCACAGGCGAACTCCATCGAACAGGAGTTCAAGTGCGTCGTCGTGGTCTCCACGGATCTCCCACGCGTGGCGGCAGGCAATTCGAATGAGTTCGAACATCCTCCGCGCTGGGTACAGTTCCCTGAGCTGGCCGCTGTGAAGCAGGAAAAAAGGCGCGTTCAAGGCCTCCCGGGCTTTGTCGATCGCGGGCCGGCATTGTTCGATGAACGCGGCAACCTCGGGGGCGTCGTCCGGCGCCCATATAGAGAGTGCGTGTGCGATGGAGTCTTTTGAGGTTTCAAACAGCCGCATTTCATCGGGCTTGCCTGGAACGGGATATTTTTGTGGAGGCGGCAGGTTGGGCGGAAGCAGAGCCACGGCCTGGGCCAGGATAGGCGCCGCGTTCTGGGGTGACTCGATGCGGGCCCGGAGTTCGGGCGCAAGGGGGGGCGGCCGAAGCCCCCGGGACTTGCCGCTGTGCACCAGCAGAATGGCCACGCCAAGCACGGCGACCAGCGCGGCCAGAACCAGAACCGTGCGCATTTCGCGGCGGCTCCTTCGCTTGTGCCCCTGTGCGCGGCGCACGCTAACTCTCCATGGCTTTGGCCTGCGAATATTCGCGCCAACGGACGACCAGCACGGTCAGGAGGATCAGTGCGATCGTGATGCAAAGCAGGGCAATGGCGGATTTCGTGGCGCTGACCAGGAACAATTTCTTCTGAAATTCCGCCAGAGCGGTGCGGAACATCGGGGCCTCCCGGGCTTCCGCGAGCGGCGGCAGCAGTGCGACCACATATTTTTCAATGGTGAAAAAGTCGACGAGGCCCGGCACGTAAAGGGCCAGGCGCTGCCAGAAGAACAGGGCCATGACGCCGATGATGATCGGCCGCTTGAAAAAGGCGCCCAGCCACATGCAGAACGCCCCGTAGCCCAGCAAGCCCATCAGTAGTGCGCCGTTGTAGTGCAGCATGAGCCGCAGGTTGGCGGCGGAAAATCCGAAATTACCTAATGCGGTACATGCCGCAAATGTCAGAAACACCCCCGGCACGATCAAGCCCGTCGCGATCACCAGCAGCGCCGCAAAACGGCCCACTATCAGCGCGGACCGGGGGACGGGGCGTGTGAGCAGGTAGGGGATGGTCTGGGATTCGACATCTTCCCCGATAAGCATGATCCCGAAGAACATGGCCAGCAGGGGCAGCAGGGCTTTGACGTAGATGTCTTCCATCAGCATCACGAATATCTTGTTCCCCTCGCGCCCGAACGCGCCTTCCATGAATACCGTCAGCATCAGGGGAATCACAACCGGCAGCAGGGCCGTCACGCCAGCCAGGATGGTTCGTTTGCGTCGCAGCGTGGTTTCCACGGCGTGGCGTGCCGACATCATCAGAAACCGCAGATACGGCGCGTTGGCCGGCGATTTTTCTTCAATTCCAGTCGTTGTTGTGCTCATGAGTCACCTACCGCACGAGATAGCGGAACACCGACTGCAAATCGGCGTCCGCGCAGGAAAAACTGGTGACGTCTACGGCCTTGTCGATCACCAGCCGGTTCAGTTTTTCGAAAAAGCCGTTGGCATTTCGGGTCCGCACGGTCACTCGCCCGTCTTCGAATTCGATGCTCAGGGTGGCGCTGTCTTCCGCGAAATGGCGTGCCAGAGCCCGGGGAGCTGCGCATTCCACCGTGACGGCCAGGGGGTGCTCATCGAGCAGTTCCCGCACCTCGTGCACCTTCCCGCGCGCGAGGATACAGCCGTTGTGCAGGAGGACCACGTGGCTGGTGACTCGTTCGATCTCGTAGAGAATGTGGCTGGACACCAGTACGGTCCGCCCGTCTTCTCCAAGCTCGCGGATTAATGAGAACATCTCTTCCCGGCCTTCGGGGTCCAGGCCCGCCATCGGCTCATCCAGAAACAGGAGTTCCGGGGATGGCGCCAGGGCCTGGGCGATCTTGATGCGCTGGCGCATGCCGCGGCTGTAGGTCTCGATCAGGTCGTCCATGCGGTCGGTCATTTTGACGCGTTCACAGGCCTCTTCGGCCTGTTTCGTGGCCTGCGGGTCGTTCATGCCGTAGAACCGGTTCAGCCAGTAGACAAACTCGAAGCCGGTCGTATTTTCCGGGAACCGGTCAAATTCGGGGCAATAGGCGATGCGGCGCAGCACCGGCAGGTTGTTGCGCGGCGCTTCGCCAAAGACCGTTATGGAACCCCGGCTGGGGCTGTAGAGGCCCAGCGCCAGCTTGATGAAGGTGCTTTTTCCCGCGCCATTGGGTCCAAGCAGGCCGGTGACTCCCGGCGCGATCGATACATTGAGGTTGTTGACGGCCACCACTTCGCCGAACCATTTGGACAGGCCCTGGGCTTCGATGATCGCGCTCATGTCGCACGCTCCGCGCGTCGGATGCGCGACGCAATCGCCCAGCTGCAGAATGCGCAGAGCAGCACGATGACCAGTGCGGACCACCCCCAGTGCAGCGAGAAACTCTTTTTGGGTTGAGCAAAAAGCGTTTCCCCCACGCGGTTGACCGCCATGGGGAGCGAGACGATGGAAAAATTCGGGTTGCGCACGAGTGCCGGCAGCACGGTGCCCAGCGCCGAGTTGGCGAACAGGATCATGAACACCGCGATGCCTGCGTAGCGTTCACTGGAGAAGAGGGCGGAGCTGGCAAGGACACCCAGCACGCAGGGCAGCACAATGCAGGCGCTGAATGCGGCGATCGAGAACGGAATCCAATACGTTTCACGCAGCGTCTCCCAGCCGGGGCTCAGCAGGTTATGAAGCAGCACGAGCAGCGTGTCCGGTATCAGGGTCAGCAGAGCGCCCACCAAGACCAGCGTGATGACTTTGCCCGCGATGTAGTCCAGGCGGGTGAGCGGTTTAGAGAAGTAGATCTCGATGAGATTGTCGCGGAAATCGTTGCAGATCATGCCCGAGCCCGCGAACAGCATGATGATGAACACGAGCGGGCTTTGAATCCGCAGGTAATCGAAGAAAGTCCGCTCATCAACCTGCATCATGGCGATGTTTCGCAGGGCCATCAGGGCCGGGGTCTGGCTGGATGCGCTCATCATGTCGTACACCGTTATTTGCAGCACGCGGAGGCTCGTGTGAATGACCGCCACGACGAGCAGGTAGACGAATGCGCGGGTTCCGAAGAGCACGCGCAGCTCCTGTTTCACCATGACCCACCACCGGAACCCCTGCAGCGGTTTGCCGTCATACGCCCGGTATGTCTGTTTATAGACTGGCACGTACTATCTCCCAATCGCCTGCATGAAGACCTCGTCCAAACGATGCCGGACCGGTGTAAAATGGCGCACGTGCGTGTCCTGGGCCTCGGCCAGCTCGAAAAAGGCCCGGGGGTCCATCTGGGCCGGTTTCTCGACCAGGAGATTGCCATTGGGCAAGATTTGCGGCACGCAACCCGCAGCTTCCAGGGCAATCCGGTAGGCATCCTGCGGTTCGCGCACACGAATTTCAAACAGATTTTCGCGCGCGGACGTCAGCTCCCCGATGGCGCCTTCCCGCACGATCCGTCCCTCGTGAATGATCAGCACGTGGTCGCATACATGCTCGACGTCCGGCAGCAGATGCGAGGAGAGCAGCACCGTCACGCCGCGTTTTGTCACCAGTTCCTTGATTAGCTCGAGCATTTCGATGCGGCCCTCGGGATCGAGACCGTTGGTGGGCTCATCGAGGAGCAGGAGTTTGGGGTCGTGCACGAGGGCCTGGGCGAACTTGATCCGCTGGCACATTCCGGTCGAGTACGTCTGCATCTTTCGGTACCGGCTGTCGCCCATGCCGACGTAGTTGAGCACCTCATGGGCGCGCTCCATGGCGTCGGTACGTTTCATGCCGAAAAGGCATCCGCAGTAGGTCAGGAACGACACGGCGCTTACCTTGCGGCCCACCACATCCCGTTCGGGCATGTAGCCCAGCCGCTGCCGGACTTCGAGCGCTTGCCGCGGGAGCCGGAACCCGAACAGCGACGCCTCGCCCGCATCGGCACGGATGAAGCCGAGCAGGGTTTTCAGCAAGGTGCTCTTGCCGGCGCCGTTCGGGCCGAGAAGCCCGACCGCACCGCCCTGCACGGTACAGGTCACGCCCCGGAGCGCTTTGGTCGCGCCGTAGGAGACTTCGACGTTCTTGAGTTCGACAACGCTCATGTTTTTCTCACGATCCCGGGACCTGGATGTCTAATTCGATGGTTTCGTCGCCGCGTATCGACACCGCGTGGCTGCTGCGGGGTCTGCCCGTGCCCGACATCGCCTCTCCGAGGTTCACGTACAGGATGTCGAGCTGATAGTCCCCTTCGGGGCAGTTATCAATTTTGAAGTAGCCGTCGTCGCGTATGGGCGACATGCCCAGGATTCCGGGCGCGCCGCCTGCGCCCACCCCGCTGTACCAGTCGGCCGGATTTACGAGATTCAGGCCGGTCAGGGTGGCCGGGCTGCCGGGGGTGCGCAAGAGCGCAAACCCGAAGGAGCCGCTGGCGGGCGGAGGTGTGCATAATCCCTGCACCGAGGCTCCGCTTTCTTCCCCGAAGTTGTGTACGGTGATCTCGCCTTCTCGGATCTCAACCTGGGCGTGCATGGGCGCGAACAGATCCGTGCCGCGCCCTTCGAACGAGACGGCCGTCGCGAGGTACGAGCCGGCCGCCAGACCGTCGATCGCATACTGGCCATTCTGATCCGCGGATGCCATCTCACTGACGCCGCTGCCGATCACCGTGACCATGGCTCCGGGCAGGGAGACGCCATTCCGGGCCACATAGCCCTGCAAACGCCCGCCGCTGCCGAGCATGACCACCACTCCGGTGACGGTCCGGCTTTGCGCAACCTGTACGGGGCCACTACTGCCTTGCGCGTAGCCTTCTGCCTGGGCGAGTACCGTATAGGTCCCGTCGGCGAGATTGCGGAACTCGAAACGGCCGTCGGCGCCGACCTGCACGCCGTGACGTTGCGTCTGGGCGACCATGTCGACGAGCCGCCCGAACTGGGCTTCCGCCGCGCCCCCGAGCCATACGGTGGCGCCCGCCGGGGCGCCGCCCTCCATGGTCTGCAGCTGCCCCTGAATGACGCCGCCGGACTGGCTGACATAAACGATCACACCGTCGATGCTCTGTCCTTCCAGGGCCGAGACGGCCTGGCGTCCGGGTGTCAGCCCCTGCGCGGTGGCTTCGATGGTGTACTCTCCCGGGGCCAGGGCCAGCTCGAAACTGCCGTCGGCATGATTGAAGCTGCGCATATCGCGCGGATCGCCGCTCGACATCAGGGCCAGGCCGATGCCGCTTTGCTGCGTATCCGATGGGAGCGCCCGCACATTGTACCGGGCCGGGGGCTGTCCGGTCTCCCGCACCAGCACCCTGCCGCGCACCAATCCCGCGGCCTGCATCACGATCGTCGTCGGTTCGTCGAGCCGTACTTCGCTGACTTGCTGCGAGGTGTAGCCTTCCTTTTCGGCAAGAATGACCAGGAATCCCGATTCGATGCCATAGAATCCGAAATCTCCGCGCTCATCGGACCGAGTTTCCATCTCGGTGGCGCTCATGGATTCGGTTCCCAATCCGGACAAGGTCAGATTGACGCCCGGGACAGGGTGTCCTCCGGCATCCACGACTTTTCCATATATGACGTAACGGCCGCTGTCCACGGCCGTCAGCATCAGGTCAAAGCCTTGAATGTCGCTGAAGCCGTCCGCATACAGCGGATCTCCCATGAGCGCGATCTTATAGCCGTCCTTTTGCGCCAGGATCTGATAGTCTCCCGGAGGAAGGTTGGCAATTACGTAGCTGCCATCGGTTTCTGATTCGGTGTGCCGCAGGGCGCGCGCCTCGTCCAGCCGCTGCAACAATTTTGAATACGATGGTGCGCAGATGGTGTCTGCGTTGGAGATGGGCGCGCCGTCCTGGTCGAGCACGCGCCCGTATACGGATGTGCCGCGCAACACATGAATGTCCACCCGGATATTTCGTGCCGATGCGGTCACGATGAACGGGTCTGTGAGTTGCGGCGCGTACTCGTCGGTCGTGGCATAGACGCGCCATTCCTGATTGAGTGGCACGCCGATCAGCTCATAGTAGCCATCTTTTTCGGAACGGCTGTTGAGTGGCGGCATCTGGTGTACGGCCGCGTTCAGCACTTGGGAGATGAGGCTTTCGGAGGTGCACAAGTAGACCTGGGCGCCCTGCACGGGCTGTTTTTCGTGGTCCGTGATATATCCCCAGACGGTGCCCGCGGGGGAAAGGGTGAAATTGATGTCGGTCCGTTTTTCATCCGGATGCTGGATCACTACGTTTTGCACGGGGATGCGCTCGGGGGCTTTGTAAGGCTGGCGCGTCAGATCCAGTGCTACCTGGTAGGTCCCCGGCACCAGGCCCGTCAGCTCGTAGGTTCCATCCGGCGCCGTCTCCGTTTCCGCGCTGGACGTGCCCTCCTCATTGTGGGCGGTGATCAGGATCAAGGGGATGCCCGCGTTGGTTCCCGCTTCGAGCACCCGACCCGTGATGGACGCGCCTTTTGAAAGCGTGAGATCGAGCCGGACTTGTTTCTCGCCGCCTTCCACAAACTCGACGACTTCCCGCCGCCTGACAAAACCGGCCCGGGCCACCTGGATGAGATAGCGGCCTGACATCGGGATGGGGAGCGCATATTGGCCCTTATCGTTCGTTTTGGTGCTTCGGCGGGCGCCGTGGGCTTTGTCGAGAAAGGCCGGTGTCATCCGGGCCGCCTCTGCTTCGTCCTGCCCCTCCGTTTCAGATAACGAACCCTCGTCCTGCGGGAGCAGCATCATCGAGCGCACGAAGGCTCCCTCCAGGGGCTGGTTCGTGCCTGCTTCACTGATGAGGCCGATCAGGGCCAGCGGATCTTCCGGTTCGGTGTTCTCGCCGCTGCGCCGGGGCGGGTCAATGGTTCGTGGCGACCCGAAGCGGGCTCGGTTCTCCAGACGGGACCGGTCCATGCGTTCGCTGGGCCGTTCGCTGTAGGAAATGGTCGAAGGCTTTGGCGGCGGCTCTTTGCGCGACGTCAGAAAATAGGCGGCGACTATTGCCGCCGCGACGGCAATCCAAATGGCCACGATTTTCTGAAACGGGCTGAATCGATCTGGTGAGTTATGACTTCGGGCCACGGCTTCCTGTGCGTCAACATCGACGGTTTTCTGCTGCCAAGGGCCCAGAAAACCTGCCGTCTCAATCACGTTGGATGTTTTGTGCCACGTGGGCGCTTCACCCCCGCTTCCAAGTCATAGATGATACCAATGGCCGCGGATATTCACAAACTTTTACGCCTGAACCCTGAGTCGGAGCGCCTGCAAAACCTGGGATCGATGCCCGGGCTTCGGCGCACCCCGGGTTGCACCCCGGGTTTGATCTGCTTTCTGTGTGTCTGTTAGGCTGCATCGTCATTCACGCTTGTGCGTATTGGGGGATGTTTTGTTCGTGTGTACACGGTTTTCTGCCGCGTTGCTGGCTCTGATTCTTTCCGCTTCCCCGGTTTTTTCCGAAGAAGGGGCAGGCCGCGCTGTCTCGATGCGCTGGGAAGAGCTTCCCGCTTTGCCCGAGCCCATGGGAGGCCAGTTTGCGGGGACGCATCGCTCCGCCTCCGGCGAATCGGCCTTGCTCGTGGCCGGCGGCACCCGATGGGAAGGCTCGTTTCTCGACGGAGGCACGAAACACTGGCTCGACGGCATCTACGTATACACACTCCCCGCGGGAAGCGCCCAACCGGGAGGTTTTAGAGGCGCCCTGCGCGAGTTGTTCCGGCTCAGGGCGGCCCGTCCTCTTGGCGAGCTGGTAACGGCGGGCGCCTGGCGGGAAGCCGGGCGGCTCCCCGACGCGCTTTCCTATGGCGGCTCGGTTTCCACCCCCAGAGGGATCGTCTGCATCGGCGGCATGCACGGCACACGTTATTCCCGGAGCGTCCTGTTGCTGCAGTGGAACGGCAGCGAGATCGTCCAATCGGAATTGCCGCCGCTGCCTGAGCCCATGGCCCTGGGGTGCGCCGCGTCACTGGGCACCGTGATCTACGCCGGAGCGGGGCAGCCTGGACCGGAGCAAGATTCAAACTCGTTCTGGCAGCTCGACCTGGACCGGACGCATGCCGGCTGGGAAGCCTTGGAGCCGTTTCCCGGGCCCGCGCGCATTCTGCCCGTGGCGGCGGCACAGGATGGGTCGTTATTCGTGTTTTCGGGGGCGGCACTGCGCGATGATGCGTCCGGCCGCAGCTACCTCAGCGATGCCTACCGTTATACCCCCCGACAGGGATGGAGCGCCCTGGCCTCGTCCCCGCGTCCGCTTGCAGCGGCGCCCGCGCTGGCCTGGGGTGATACGCACATCCTGTTGTTCAGCGGTGATGACGGGCTGCTGGTCGACCAGATCGCCGCGCTGGGCGACGCGCATCCGGGATATCCGCTGGAGGTGCTCGGATACCACACGGTGACCAACACCTGGACGCATCTCGGCGCCATCCCCGATGCCCCGCTCACCTCTCCCGCGGTACCGTTTCAGGGCGGGATCGTGGTCGCCGGCGGTGAACCCAGGCCGGGACAGCGCCTGTCGCGCGCCCTGTGGGGCATTCCAGAGCGTACGCAGCGGGCCTTCGGCTGGCTTGACTACACGGTTGTTGGAGTCTATTTCGTGATCCTCGCCGCCATGGGCCTGTATTTTTCAGGCCGCGAGAACAGCACGGAGGACTACTTTCTCGGTGGCCGCCGGGTGCCCTGGTGGGCGGCGGGCATCAGCATCTATGGCACGCTGTTGAGCGCCATCACGTTTCTGGCCACGCCGGCCACTTCATTTAAGGGCGATTGGGCGTATTCGGTCGGCAATGTGCTGATGGTGGCGGTCGCTCCGATCGTGATTTACTTCTATCTCCCGTTTTTCCGGCGCCTCAATGTGATGTCGGCCTACGAATACCTCGAGAAACGCTTCAATCTGGGGGTGCGAATGTTCGGCAGCACGGCCTTCACCATCTTTCAACTGGGCCGGATGGGGATTGTACTGCTGCTGCCCGCGCTGGCCCTGTCGGCGGTCACGGGAATCGATCTCCGGCTGTCCATTCTGGCCATGGGCGTGCTGTGTACGTTTTACACCGTGATGGGCGGTATCGAAGCGGTTATCTGGACCGACGTCGTGCAGGTGGTGATCCTGCTCGGGGGAGCCTGCCTGTCCTTCGTGCTGGTGAGCGCCGCAGTGGACGGCGGATTTCTGGGCTTGCTCCAGACCGCCTATGCAGACGGGAAATTCCATCTGGTGGACTGGGGCTGGGATATCACGCAGAAAGTGTTCATCGTGGTGGTTATCGGCCGCTTCCTCGAAGCATTGATCCCGTACACGACCGATCAGACCGTGATTCAGCGCTACCTGACCACGTCGTCGGAGAAACACGCGGCACGCTCCATCTGGACTGGCGCCCTGTTCAGTTTGCCTAGCTTCGTTATTTTCTTCGGCATTGGTACCGCACTCTACGTGTTTTACAAGGAGCATCCCGGCCAGCTGGATCCCAACCTCACCACGGACCAGATTTTCCCTCTTTTCATTGTGCAGAAGATGCCGGCGGGAATTGGCGGTCTCGTCGTCGCGGCCGTGTTCGCGGCAGCCATGTCGTCGCTGGACAGCAGTATGAACAGCGTGACCGCCGTACTGGTGACGGACTTCTACCAGCGCTTGAGCCGCGAAGGCAACCAAAAGACTGCCATGCTCCTCGCCCGGACATTGACGCTGGCGCTCGGTGCGTTTGCCACCGTTGTTGCGCTCGGTATGGCGGTGAGCGGGATCACGGGGCTGTGGGAAAAATATATGAGCATCATCGGGTTGTTCGGCGGAAGCCTGGCGGGCGTGTTCGCATTGGGCATTTTCACACGCCGGGCTCACGGATCAGGCGCGCTGGTGGGCGCGGTGGCCGGCGCCTGCGTGCTGTATTGCGTCCAGCGGTATACCAACGTGAGCTTTCTGCTGTATTCGACCACGGGAATCCTCGCGAGCTTCGGTATCGGGTATGCCGTCAGCCTGGTGCTGCCCGCGTCTCCCAAAGACCTCACCGGCCTCACGTGGGCTACTCTGGAAAGACGTCCGTCGGAAGACGGGGATACTACCGCGTCCATGCGCAATGGAAACTGCTCATGAAATACAGACCGCTGGGTAAATGGGGGGTGCGCATAAGTGCCCTGGGCATGGGGACCGACATGAATCTCGGCGACCGCTGCGACGAGGCCATGTCGCGCGAGATGGTGCGGCTCGCCTTTGATGCTGGGGTCAATTACTTCGATACGGCCGATGGATACGGTCAGGGCCGCGCAGAAACCGTACTCGGCGCCTGCCTGGCCGACTACCCGCGTCACGAATTGTTCGTGCTCACCAAAGTGGGCGCGCAATGGAAGGACGGTCCGAACGACGGCGGCTTGTCGGCAAAGCATATCCGTGAAAGCTGCGACGAGAGCCTGCGAAAGCTCCGAATGGACTACGTCGATGTCCTGATGTGCCACCGTCCCGATCCCGGTGTGCCCCTCGAAGAAACGGTCCGGGCCATGGACGATCTGATCCGTGCGGGCAAAATTCTGTACTGGGGCGTCAGCAACTGGCCCGGCGGCCTGATCGCAAAGACCAATGCTATTGCGCGCGCTCTGGGTGCGCGGGAAGCGGTCGTCAACGAACCCCGCTACAACCTCGTATACCGCTACCCTGAATCCCAGATATTCCCAGCGACGCGTGCCGAAGGCATGGGGAATTTTACGTTTTCGCCTCTCGGCCATGGCCTGCTTGCGGGCATATACAAACCGGGTGAAGCGCCGCCCGCCGGTTCGCGGGCCGCCGTTGACGGGCAAAACCCGGTCACGCGCGGACTCTATTTCCGTGAGGATCGCATCGCAAAAGCCCAGGAATTCACCCGAATCGCCGGCGAATTCGGGGTTTCTGCCGCGGAACTCGCCATTGCCTGGGTACTGCACCAGCCCGATGTCACGAGCTGCATCGTAGGCGCCTGGCGGCCCGAGGAACTGTTGCTCGACCTCAAAGCCGCGTCGCTGACCTTGCCACCGGATCTGCTGGCGACGCTCGACTCGTTGTTTCCATCGCCTGCGATTCCATCCCTTTAGCAGTTTGAGCACACCGGAGGCGGCCAGAGACGCATGCTTCGCAAAGCGGTGAGGACGCATGCTTCGCAAAGCGGTGAGGACGCATGCTCCGCAAAGCGGTGGGGACGCATGCCCTGCAGATTGATTGATATGCCCCAGATGAGTCACGCCCCGCCCGATTGCCGCAAATGAGGGAAGGCAGGCCCCCGGAATGGATGGATTAACTCAAAGTCGATAAACAGGTTAGGCTGGAGGGCGTCGGCGGCATGATACTTGTTCTTCTAAGGAACATTATGGGGAAGAACTGCGTCCATAGCCTGTCGATCGGCTTGTTGGTGATGCTGGGCCTCTCGGCCGTGGCGTTCGCACAGCCGACGGTCGAGCGTGCCCCTGAGACCCCCGTGGCCTACGTCAAACAGCCGTTTGAGGTCCGTTGGGAGGTCCGTTGGCACGGAGCGTCCGATGCATATACCGTGCTTCCGCCGGAGATCGGCGATATGGATTGGGCCGCGGTTTCGCCCGGCCCGGCCGAGGCCTTTGTTCGCGATGGCGTCAATGTGGTCGCGCAATCCCTGCGGATCACGCCCAATCAACTCGGGTCCTTTGAAGTCCCTGAAATCCGGGTGGGCTACCTGACCCCGGGCGACCTCACTCCGGCGAAGCAACCCGAAGAGGTTCTCGGGACCCAGGAGCCTGAGACGCAAATTCCGACCTTGCGCCTGGCCGGGTTCGCGGTTGAAGTCCGCAGAGATCTCACGGTACTGTGGGCGGCTCTGGCCATCAGCGGGGCTGGCGCGCTGCTGTATCTGGGCGGCATGGGCCTGCTCGTGGTTCAGCGGCGCCGACATGCCCGTCCCGAGGCCATGACGGCGGCGGCGCCCCCTGGACGGCTGGCGGATCCGCGCGCGGCGGGCGTCGCGCTGCATGAGGCAAAGCGCTGCCGCGTTGATGGAGATGCCTACACCTTCTATCTTCGCCTGGCGAAGGCTGCCGAATTGCTCGGAAGTGAAGAGGGAGAGCTTGCGGGCGTGCTCCAGGCCCGCGCACAGAAGGTCGGCTTTCAGGGATATGCGCCGACACATGACGAGATGGAGACGGACTACCGTGCAGTGGCGCGCGCGTTGAAGTTGTCGGTTCACGAAGACGAAATACCGGTTTCCTGAGAAGTGGGAGGTATCCAATACATGGCATTGTCTGTCGAAGCAATTCGAAAAGAGGTGGAGGCGCAATCCCGGTTCGTGTCTCGGTTGCGCGATCAGATGGCCCGCGTGATCGTGGGCCAGCAATACATGGTGGACCGCTTGCTGGTCGGCCTGCTGGCCAACGGCCACGTGTTGATCGAGGGTGTGCCCGGACTCGCCAAGACCACCGCCGTGAAAACGCTGGCGCAGGCCATGAATTGTTCTTTCAGCCGGATTCAATTCACGCCCGACCTGCTCCCGGCCGATCTCGTCGGCACGCTGGTCTATAGCCCGAAAGACGGGAATTTCACCACGAAAAAGGGGCCGATCTTCGCGAATATCATCCTTGCCGACGAAATTAACCGGGCGCCGGCCAAGGTGCAGAGTGCGCTCCTGGAAGCGATGCAGGAACGGCAGGTGACCATCGGCGACACGACCTACCCCCTCGAAGAGCCGTTTATGGTGATGGCCACGCAGAACCCTATCGAGCAGGAGGGCACCTACCCGCTGCCGGAGGCCCAGGTCGACCGCTTCATGTTGAAACTGCGCGTGAATTATCCCAGCAGGGTTGAAGAGCGCGAGATCATGGATCGCGTGGATGTGCTTCACGCGCCCGAAGTGCGCCCCGCCGTGACGCGAGAGGAGATCCTGCGGGCCCAGGCGCTCGTGAACCGAATCTATGTGGATGAGAAGGCCAAGGATTATATCGTCAATATCGTGCAGGCTACGCGCTATCCCGAGGCCTTTGAGCTGAACATCAACCACCTCATCGAATACGGCGCGTCACCGCGTGCTACCATCTATCTTCAACAGGCCGCCCGCGCGCTGGCCTTTCTGCAGGGCGAGGGCAACGTCTTTCCCAACGACGTCAAACAGGTGGCCATGGATATCCTGCGCCACCGTATTATCGTGACCTACGAAGCCGAGGCCGAAAACATGACCAGCGAAGACATCATCCGGCAGATCCTCGATACCGTGCCGGTGCCGTAAGCCGGTAAGCGAAAACCGATATGATTCCGCAAGAAGTAATGCAGCAGATTCGCCGGATCCAGATCCGGACGAGCCACATGGTGAATGACATCCTCGCGGGCCAGTACGAAAGCGTGTTCAAGGGCCAGGGGATGGAGTTTCGCGAAGTGCGCGAATATGTGCCGGGCGACGACATCCGCATGATCGACTGGAACGTGACCGCGCGCACGGGCGTACCCCATGTGAAGCTGCTCGCCGAAGAGCGCGAATTGACGGTCATGCTGATGGTCGATGCGAGCGGTTCAGAACGCTTCGGCGGCGTGGGGCGCCTCAAGATCGAGCTGGCCGCCGAATTGTGCGCGGTGCTCGCGTTTTCGGCCATTCAAAACAACGACAAGGTCGGGCTCATCGTATTCACCAACGACGTGGAGCTTTATGTGCCCCCCAGCAAAGGCAGAAGGCATGTACTGCGCGTTATTCGCGAAGTGCTCCATTTTCAGCCGCGAGGCCGGCACACCAACATCCCCGGCGCGCTCCATTTCCTCAACGGCGTGACCCGGCGCCGGGCTGTGACGTTCCTCGTCTCTGATTTCATGGCCGAGGCCTACGAGGTGCCGTTGCGTGTGGCGAACCGACGGCATGACGTGATCGCGGTCCACGTGAGCGATCCGCGCGAAGAATTCTTGCCTGATGTCGGGCTGGTTGCCGTGCGGGACGCCGAGACCGGGCAGGAAGCCCTCGTCGACACCAGCGTCCGCAGCGTGCGCGAAGGGTATGCCCGCGCGGCGCGGGAGCGGGCGAAGACGCGGGATGATATCTTCCGCCGGACGGGCGTGGATGTCATCAGCGTGCGCACCGATCAATCGTATGTCAATGAGCTGTACCGGTTTTTCCGCATGCGCGAGCGGCGGTATGCCTGATGAAGCAAGATAAGGACCAGGACCGTGGGTGAGAACACACCGGAAAGATTGAAAGCGTTTCGAGAAGAAGCCCGGGGACGTTCGCGGCAGGGCAGCCTGTGGCCGTTGCTCAACCTCATCGTACTCGTTCTCGGTTTTGCGGCTGTGCTCGCCGCGCTTGTCTGGCTGCCTGCGCCTGGCGGTGCAGCGCGGCAGATCGATGAGAGAGGCGGGCTGTCAGATGCGGCTCTTCGGGACTATGCGACCCTGCTGGAGCATAAGGGGCTCAAAGACGCTGCCCTCCACGCCTATGAATCGTATCTCGACCGTACTTTCCTTGAGCCTGGCGCCCGGGCAAACGTGTGCTACAGCGTCGCCAAGCTGGCGATTGGCATGGAACGTTACGAAAAAGCCCTCGAATACCTGTACCAGGCTGAACTGCTCAATCCGGAAAGCTCCGTGCGCGACGAGATCAGCAGCAAGATCACCTTGTGCCTCGAGCGACTTGGCCGCTCCAATGCCCTGCGCCGGGAACTGCGCAAACGCACCGCGACCCAGCGGGCCACTGATGATCTCGAAGATGGGGAAGTGGTGCTGGCTGAGTTTGCGGACCAGATCATCACGGACCGCGATCTGGAACGCGAGATCGAGAAGCTGCCGCCCACGGCGCGTGATTCCTTTGCCGCTCCCGATAAACGGGTCGAGCTGCTCCGCAATATAGTCGCCGAACGCTTGCTGCTCGACAAGGCGCTGCGGCTCGAGCTGGACCAGGCGCCCGACGTTCAAGAGGAACTGGCCCGTCTGCGCGACGGCCTGGTTGTTCAGAGATTAATCGATCAGGAGATCGATTCAAAGTTGTCCATCACCCCCGAGGATGTCAAACGGTTTTACGAGGCCGAGCTTGCTCGTTTTACCGAAGCAGCCGCGCGCACAGGTCTCGCGGGCTCGGGAGAAAGTGCGGACGCCGCCCGCCTGAACCTGGAGCAGGTACAGAAAAATCCGGATGGCGCGACCCAGGTGCTTGTCAGTGATGGGCGGGTTTTGCAGGGACTTGGCAAGAGCGAATACGATGCGGCGGTGCTTGATGCCCTCCAGGAGACTGCGCCGGGAACGGTGTCTGCGCCTCTGGAGCTGGACGGCGTATGGTATGTGTTTGCCGTCAGCGAAACCCCGGCCAGAGTCCATCCCTTCGAAGAGGTGAAAGCCCAAGCCGAACGCCAATTGCGAACGGAAAAGCAGCGCGAGCAGTTCCGGGCGCTGGTGGCGGATACGCTGAAGGCGCGCAACGTGCAGCTGTATCCCGAGCGCCTGAAGAAGGAGCCTCCGGAGGAATGAGTCTGATTGCCTCCATAGCCTGGCTGGCCGCGGCAGCGTCTGCGCCGGAGGTCAATGTGCGCGTGGTTGTCGAGCCGCCTGTGATCCCGTTCCATCGACAGGCGGAATACCGAATCGAAGTCGAGGCGCCGGCCGACGCTCGCGTGTCAATCCCCGAGATGGCCGGCAAGTTTGGCGGGCTGGCCGTGTACGGGCCCCCCGTGCGCGAGCGCGAGGAGATACGGGGCGGGCGGGTAAAGATCCGCGAGACCTACGTTCTGGACCCCATTTTTATGGGCTATTACCCAATTGCGCCCGCCGTGGTCAACGTTGATGAAGCGCTTGAGCTTAGTGCGCCGTCTCCTGCCATTCGGGTGCGTGATTTGACCCCCGAAGAGCGGATGGAGGCGGAGCGGTTCGAGGCAAATGCCGGGCCGGCCACTCTTCCCAGTCCCTGGCTGAAACCGTGGTTCGGGCGACTGGCCGGCGCCGTAACAGCCGTCGCGTTGCTTTCAGCACTCCTTCTTTTCGCGCGTAAACGATTCAAACGTGCACGTGTTGAAATCCCGCGGCCGCCGTGGGAGATCGCGTTCGAGCGGCTGCATGCGCTCGATGCCCGAAAACTTCCCGAAACGGGAGAGTATCAGGAATTTTATATGGAGTTGTCGGACACGCTGCGCGTGTACATCGAGGGCCGGTTCCGCATTCACGCGCCCGAACAGACCACGCCCGAGTTCCTGTCGGAGGCCGCGCGCAGCGGAGCGCTCTCCGAGGCGCATCAGCGCCGTCTCGGACGTTTCCTCAAACACTGTGACCGAGTGAAGTTTGCCCAATATGAACCCACCATCGAGGAAATGGAGCGCAGCTTTGCCCTGGTCTTGAAATTTATCGACGAAACCATCCCCGTGGAGGAACCAGGGGCTGAAGCAAAGGAAGAGGCGGCATGAACTGGTTTCAGATAAACACCTTCATGCATCCCCGGCTCTTGCTCCTGGCGCCTCTGGTCATCCTCTTGCTCGCGCTCGAGAGTTTCGCACGGGCGCCGGGCGCCATCAGCATTTCAACGGGCGAGACCCTTCGCCGGGTGGGGAGCGCGAAACGGGCGCTCCTGAGGCGTGTACCGGCTTTTCTGCGCGCGATGGCGCTGCTGCTGTTGCTGGTCGCGCTGGCGCGGCCCCTGCACGGGCTCCAGCCCCGCATCGATCGGGCCGACGTGGTGGATATCATGCTCTGCGTCGACGTGTCGGGAAGCATGGCCGCCCAGGATTTCGAGTCGCGCGGAGGACGCAAAAACCGCCTCGAAGTGACCAAAGATGCCGTGCGCGACTTTATCGAGAGTCGAAAACAGAAGCCCGAGGACCGCTACGGCGTGGATCGGCTCGGATTGATCCTCTACGCGGGCTATGCCTGGACCCAGTGCCCTCTGACGCTCGATTATGGCGTGCTTGAACGCGAGCTGGAGCTGGCCAGCATCAATGATCGAGATCCCCGAAAACAGGGGACCGCCATCGGATCAGCCATTGGCCTGGCGGTCAGCCGCTTGCGCAAATCCGAGGCCAAGACCAAGGTCATTATTCTGCTGACAGACGGACTGAACAATTCGGGCGAACTCGACCCCATCACGGCTGCCCGCCTGGCCCAGGAGTACGGGATACGGATCTATACGATTGGCGCGGGGTCCCAGGGTGAAGTGCTCGTGCCGCGCCGCAGCCTCTGGGGCAATGTGATGATGCCCGCGCAAATGCCCATCGACGAGGAGTCCCTCCAGGAAATCGCGAAAATTACGGGCGGGCGCTTCTATCGCGCAACCGATACAAAATCGCTGATCGGGGCGTATGAGGAAATAAATCAACTCGAGGCCACCGAGATCGAGATTGGCGATTACTACGAGTACGAGGAAGGGTTTTTCCCGTGGGCTCTCTTCGGCGGCGTCCTGATGTGCGCGGCGGTCATTTCGCGCCGCGTCTGGTTCGAGCCCATTCCCTAGGAGGTTTTCGTGAAGGTTGGGTTTGGATTTCCATTGGCTCAGTTGCCCTGGTGGCTGACGGTGGCGTTTTTTGTGCTGCTGCTGTCGGCAGCGGGGCTGTACTGGCTCGAAATCCGACGCAAACGCCGGATCGCGCGTTTCGTGCAACATACGCTGCTTCCCCGGCTCGTGGGCAACTACGACGAGCGCGTCCGGCGGCCACTCTTCTGGTTTACAGTACTGGGGTTTGCATTTTTCCTGCTGGCCCTTGCTCAACCCCATTGGGGCCGGGCTTGGAAGGAAGTGCGAAAACACAGCCGCGATGTGATGATCTGCCTCGACATTTCGGAGAGTATGCGCGCTACGGATTTACTGCCAAACCGCTTGGAACGCGCGAAACAAAAGATCGTTTCCCTGGTGGAGCAGGCGCCTGGAGACCGATTCGGCCTGGTTGCGTTCACCGGTGCGGCGGGTCTCATGTGTCCGATGACGCTCGATCACGGGTATTTCAAGACGGTGCTCAGCGCCGTCGATACGGACTCGATCAGCCGGGAAGGCACGGATATTGCCGCCGCGTTGGCCAGCGCAATGGAAGTTTTCAAAGAGGACGACACCAAACGCGACGAGTTCGCGCGCGATACCCGGGCCATCCTGCTCATCTCCGACGGCGAAGAGGTGTCTGGGAATGCCGTTGAAATGGCCAAAGAAGCCTCGGCGTATTGTCGCATATACGTGATTGGCGTGGGCGACCCCGAAGGTGCTGAGATCGAGATCCCGGCTTGGATGGCTCGCGAGAGCGTCCGCGGCGCGGCTGCTCGTCCGAAGACTCATCTTTCCAAACTGGACGAGGAGACGCTGATCCGGGTCGCCGATGCCGGAAACGGCCCGTATGTCGCGGCCACGCCCGACGACTGGGATATCGATCAGATACGTGGCGCCATGGCACGCCTCGAAAGCCGGCTTGTCGAGAGCGATGTGCGGCTGCAGCTCGTAAACCGCTATCAGTGGCCGTTGAGCGCTGCGATGGCCTTGTTTGCCGCGGAAGGATTCTGGCTGGTTGTGATGCCGTGGCTGCGCGCCTGGCGGGCCCGCCGTGGGATGCAGCCGCGGCGTGAGACACAGTATGGATAGGCGAAGGGGATATAGACTTGGGATTCGTGGGCTGTCGACCGCCGTCGCATGCCTGTTCGGCGTACTGTCAGCCGTTCCGGCGTCCGCGGATTCGTTCCGCGAACAGCTCAAATACGGCAATGCGCTACTGAACAGCGGAGATTTTGAAGGGGCCCGCGAGGTGTTCCGGGGCTTGCAGCTCGAGCATCCCGAGAGCGAGATCGTCTACTACAGTCTTGGCTGTGCGGATTACGAAGAAGGCAGCAGCGCCGCGGCGCTGCAGGATCCGGAAGGCGCCATCGAGCACTTTTCTTCCGCCAGCGATGCCTTCCAGCGAGCGAAGACAAGCCGTGACAAATCCCTGCGCATCGACGCCTCCTACAATCATGCCAATGCAATGGCGCAAATCGCCAAGCAGACGGTTTCCCTGGGCGATAACAAAGCCACGATTGCCGCATTCGAAGAGACAGTCGCGGCATACGAAGGGGTGCTTGAACGCTACCCCGGGCATACGGAGGCACGCCACAATCTGGATCATGTGCGTTATCTGTTGAAACGGATGTTGCAGGTTCCTCCGCCGGAGCAAGATGAGCAGGAGGAGGAACAAGGCGACACGCAGGAGCAACAACAGGGTTCGCAGGACCAGGAAGACGAAGACCAACAGCAAGACCGGCAAGACCAGCAGGACGAACAGGGTCAAGAGGACGGTCAGGAGGATTCTGAGCAGCAGGCCTCGCAGCAGCCGGAGGAAGAGGAAGGGGCGCCTCAACAAGAATCGAATCAACAGGCCCAGGCCTCCGCAAGGGATGAAGAAAGCCCCGGCGAGGGAGAGCAAGAAGAAATGCAGGATCGCCAGACCATCGAGGCCATCCTGCAATCGCTTGAAGCGGAGGACAAACGCGAACAGCAAGATATGCGAACCAGCCAACCCGATTCGCATATCCGCAAGGAATGGTGGTGATGGCTGCGCGCTGGATAGCTGCACTGGTCTTGAGCGCATTCGCGATCGCCCCGACGTTTGCCTCTGAGGGCTCTCTCAAGGTCTACACCAGGGACGAGGTCGTGGAAGTAGGGCAGGTGTTCACCATCGTGGTCGAGGCGTCAGGCAGAAGAATCGGCGACGTGCGCATGCCGCATCTCGCCCCATTGCATATCGAACCGCGCGCCTCTTTCCAGCGTACGGAATACTCGGCCGCTTTGGGACAAGAGGTGAGACTTACCCACAAGCTGGGCTTCAATGCCAGCGCGCTGCAGGAAGGCGACGTGACTTTTCCGTCGTTGACGGTTGAGATCGACGGCGCGCCCGTTACGAGCAAGCCATTCGTGATCCGGGTGGTACGTGCCGGCATCGATCGGCCTTCACCTCCGCCCGCCACAACCGGACCAGCCGAGGACAAGACCACAGCTTTGACCCTTGAAGATGTGGCCTTTTTGAGTACCACAGTCGACCAGACCGAGGTGTTTGTGGGCGAGCCGGTTTCGCTCATGATGGCCTTTTACCGCCTGGACGATAGTTCCGTCCGTGTGAGCCTGCCGGAGGGCGGAATCGAGTTCACGTTTCCCGAGACCGCTGGGTTTTACAGCATCCCCGAGCGCCCGGAGGAAGTCGAAGGCATCTTTGTTGAGCGCGACGGAAGGCGCTATCGCGGGGCGCGGTGGCGCCAGACTCTCTTTGCCACCAATTCCGGCGACCAGGCGGTTCCTTCCTGGCAATTGAATGCCGGGGTTCGTGCCCATACCCTGCGGGGACCGATGTCCTTCCGCCTGGACCTGCACACGGACCCGATCCCTATCAAAGTGAAGCCGCTGCCCAAACGCCCGCCAAACTTCAACGGTGCGGTGGGGCAATTTCGTTTCCAGGCACAGGTAACGCCGCATGATACAACGCAGAATATGCCGGTGACGCTGATCATCCGGGTGAACGGCACCGGCAATCCGGCTGCCATTGCCGAGCTGCAGTTGCCTGCCCTGGACGGCGCGCACGTGTCCGAACCGGAACGCACCATCCAGCCGATCATGGACCCGGAGGGTGTCACGGCGGAAACCACCTTTTCGTATCAGATCACGCCGTTCAACGCGGGTCCTCTGGAGATCCCCCCGGTCGAATTCTGTTATTTCGATCCGAAAAAGGGCCAGTACATCACGGAAAAATCAGCTGCGTTTATTGTCGAGGTTGAGGCCAGCGGCGAGCCGGTCCGGCGCCATGTGGCCGGGGCCACGATTGCCCCGGAACCCGAGCGTCCTGATTTCTCACAGGCCGGGCTATTGCCGATTGTGACCGCGGTAAACCATTTGCAACGCGCCCCGGCGTCGCGGACCGCTGAGGCCGCGGTTCTGCTGTTTCCGCCTCTGGCTTACGGTGTTTTCGCGCTCTGGACCGCCCGCCAGCGCCGCTTTGCCCGGGACCATTCGTTCGCGCGCTCCTATCGGGCCAAAGCGCGCGTGCAGAAACGGCTGCGCCGGGTTCTCGATGCGGGAGATCCCGCGGATGCGCTCTATCGCGCAATCATCGGATATATCGCCGACAAATTCGATCTTCCTGAGGCCGGAATGACCTCTTCGGACGTGCGTGACCTCTTTGAAGGCCGCGCCATCACCCAGGAAGCCTCGGATCGCCTCCTCGACATCCTCCGCACCAGTGAACGTGCCCGGTATGCGGGGGAGACGCTTTCCCGCGAAGCGGTCGAGCCGCTGCTCCAATCCGCCCGGGAAAGCATGGAGCAGCTGGCCCTGTGGTTGAGAAAGGAAGCCCACTGATGTGGCCGTTGACGCTCATGCTCTGCGCTCTGTCGGCAGCTTCTTCGCCGGAAGCCCGGTTTGAAGAGGCGAATGCCGCGTACGGCGCGGGGCGGTTCACCGAGGCCGCTGCGCTCTATGAGCAGTTGATCGCGGATGGAATACATGACCCTGTGGTGTTTTTTAATCTTGGAAATGCCTGTTTTTCCACCGGGCAGCTGGGCCCGGCCGTAGTCAGTTACGAACGGGCCCTGCGTCTGGAGCCCGGCTTCGAACGTGCGCGCATAAATCTCGACCACGCACTGGCGTCGGCCCAGCGCCGCGTCGCTCCCCCGCTGCCGCCCTGGTGGGAGCAGACCATCTTCTTCTGGCACAGCCGGCTTTCGCCTCCATGGGTGTCGGCCGCCGCGGCACTGGGTTGGTGCACATTCTGGGCATTACTGGCCCTTCGGAAATACCGGCGTTTTGCCTATTTCAAGCGGCTGATTGCGCTTGTGGCTCTCGTGACGCTCGCCTTCGGGATCTCCGCCTGGAGCAAAGCGCATCCCGCCAAAATTGCCGTGGCCTGCTGGGAGAGTGTTCCCGTTCATTATGCCCGCGGTGATCTCGACTCGGTGCACTTTGAATTGGCCGCCGGCGACCGTGTCCAGATGGAAGAACGCCAGAGCGGGTGGATGCTGGTGTCCACGGCGGACGGACGGCGCGGATGGGTCGAAGACGCTGCCCTGGCGCTGGTGGGCCCCCCGTATGGCCCGGTGTTTTCCCGAATGCCCGGCGAATCGAAGACGGACGGTGCCGGGTGACGAGCGCTCTGGTCGCCGAAGCAAGGGCAGTCTGGCACCAACGCAAAACCGCTGCGTGGAAAGTCACCGCGACCTCTCGGATCTGCGGCACTATTTGGCCTTCCCGCGTCTGTAATGGTATCAATATCGAAACAAGAGGCCGAAGTGGGTTACTCTATAGCATCATTGGTTCCAGGGCCCGGGTGAATTTGGCCGGCCCGATTGCGCGCATCACAACGGGCGTCCCGTGGAGGTGCAGCGCGCGTCACGTGACATACGGCAACGGCAAACCCCTGAAGCCGGCACTGCAAGAGGAAATCCACAAGGAAATCCAGATAGCCCTCCATCCACAAGCCTCGATGGACGGCAAAGGAGAGACTGCATGAGAAAGCACTGGTTCGCGGCCGTCATTATTCTGGGGGTCGCCGTGACCGTCCCTTTGCAAAGCTATGCTGCAATGGAACTGCTCCAGCAGCTTGAAAACGCGTTCATCGAGGTGGGCGAGAAGATTCGTCCATGCGTGGTCAACATCGACGTGAAAAGCGCGATGCCCGATGGATTTTCCGAAGACGGCCAGATCCCCGAAGACATCTTCCGCTTTTTCAATATCCCCTCCCCGCGAGAGAGGCTACCGCGGCCCATGCCGCGCCGGGAGGCCTCCGGCTCGGGATTCATCTACAGCAAGGACGGTTACATCGTTACCAACAATCACGTCGTCGAGGAAGCAGCCTCCATCGAAGTGCGTTTCTGGAACAACCGTGTGCTCGACGGCACGATCGTCGGGCGCGATCCGCAGACCGATCTCGCGGTGATCAAGGTACATGCCGATTTTGATTTGCCCACCGCCATACTGGGCGATTCTGACGAGTTGAAGGTCGGGCAGTTCAGTGTCGCGGCGGGCAGCCCTCGCGGCCTGGAAGGCTCGCTGTCGTTCGGACACATCACCGCGCTGGGCCGTGAAGGCCTCAACCTCGGCCTGCGCTTCCAGAATCTGATCCAGACCGACGCCGCCATCAACCTGGGCAATAGCGGAGGCCCTTTGTGCAACATCGACGGCGAAGTGGTGGGGATTAACGTGGCCATCGTCTATGGAGCCGAGTCGCTGGGCTTCGCCATCCCCGCCAATGCCGCCAAAAAAATCATCCCGATACTGATCTCCGAAGGACGAGTTACACGGGGCTATCTGGGCGTATTCATCGACGCCGCCGAAGACTATGCCGCGGCTCTCGGACTTCCCGATCCCAAGGGCGCATTTGTGATCGATGTGTCTGACGACACGCCTGCCGCGCGAGCGGGCATCAAGCCCGATGATGTCGTGCGCAAGGTCAACGGAAATGTCGTCGAGAATGACCAGGATCTCAAAGTGCGCATCTCGGACATCGTGCCGGGCGAGATCGCGAAACTGGAGATCTGGCGTGACGGCGCCTCGCTCGAACTTGACGTTAAACTTGAAGAATTTCCTGAAAGCAGCCAACTGGTTACGCAACCCCCCGCGGAAGATATTTTGGGCCTGCGCACACAGCCCCTGACGGATCAGATGCGCGAACGCCTTGGATTCGATGGCGATCTCGCCGGGGTGCTTGTGTCGGAGGTCAAGGCGAACAGCCCAGCCGACAAGGCCGGTATTCGTGTTGGCGACATCCTTGTGCGCATCGGAAAATATGCTGTCCGAAACATGGACGAGTTCAAGCGGCTCATGAAAGAACAGGCCCAGCCCGGCGGATCAGTCCTTATCCGGCTGTATCGAGGAGAAGAGATCCCCACGGTCGTCGTGTTGAAAGTCCCGACCGACTACGTGCCCGAACCTTAAAAGCGGGCCTTCGGCGAGAACACGATCGGCCGGACCGGGAAAAGCTCCGTCCGCACAGTTTACGGGCTGACTGGAAAATCTATAGTGTGCAGTTTGTCCTCGCGGACGCTGCGATGTTAGGCTGCGTCTATGAAGCCGCTGCTTTCCTGCATAGTGATTTTCACGGTGCTCCTGGTGTCGGGATGCGATTCAAATCCACCGCCAGTGCCGACCCAGCCTGCCCGCCAACGCGCTGAAATCGAATCGGCCCGGACTGAACGCAAAACAGCGTGGGGGAAAGGGCGCGACTTTCCGGCCGGAGAACACACGCTCCCATTGGGTGCAGCGCCGGAGAGGAGCGTCTTCCGAATAGCGCTGCTTGAGGATTGGGAAGAGCCGGCGCAGGTTCGCGCACAACTCCGGGTCGGCGAAACCGTGCTAGGCACGTTCGCGAGTGCCGGCAAAGAGCACTGGACCTTTGCGACGGCCGATCTCTCCGAAGGGGCTGGCGAGCCTTGCGCCCTATGGCTGGAATGTGCCCGCCCGTTTGTCCTGGGCGTCTGCGAGTTCGTACATGGTAAGCAAGAAAAGCCGAACATCCTTGTGTTCCTGATCGATACACTGCGGCGGGATCACGTCAGCTGCTACGGATACGAACGCGAGACGACACCCCATATCGATCAGCTTCGAGCAGATGGGGTTCTTTTTGCCCGACTGATGCCGCAATCTTCGTGGACACGTCCGTCTGTTGCCTCTCTTTTAACGGGCACGTATCCTTCCACCCACGGCGCAGAAAGTTCGCTCGATCGGGTGCGTGAAAACCTTCCTCGCCTGGCAGCCGCCCTGCACGATTTCGGCTATGAAACGCATGGGTACGTGTCGAATCCTCATTGCCTGCCGGTTTGGAACCTCGGCTCGGAGTTTGATGTCTACACCGATGTGGACTCCGATAACTGGCGGCAGGCGGACGATGCCCGGCTGGTCGATCGCTTCCTCGAAGTGCTCCCGTCGCTGGCCGGGCGGCCCTGGTTCGTCTACATCCATGCCATGGGGCCTCACGGCCCCTACGATCCCCCTGGCGGCTTCGAGACCCGTTTCCAACCGGAGGCCTATACCGGTTCCGCGACAGAAATCATGCGGCAAAAAGCCGTCGACTTGTATGATGCGGAGATTGCGTACACCGATGCCCAGTTCGCCAGAGTCATGGAGGCGTTAAAGCGTGAGGGGAGCTACGATGACACCGCAATTATTGTGCTGGCGGACCATGGCGAAGAATTTTGGGAGCATGGCGGCACCGACCACGGAAAAACCCTCTACGAAGAACAACTCCGTGTGCCCCTGATATGGAAATTGCCCGGAGGGCGTCTTGCAGGCGAATCCCGCGACGCTCTGGTCGAGATGGTGGACATCGCCCCGACACTTCTTGAGATGGTGGGGGCTCCGTCTGATCCTCGCTTTCAGGGGAGGTCGCTCTGGCCGTACCTGCTGGGCGGTGAAATCGCGCCCGCCATTGGCTTTGCCTCATTGAAGCTCCACAACGCGGATCTGCTTGCCGCAAAGACCATCGGTGAAAAATGCATCCGTGACCGCGTCGCCAACAACACTTTTTGGTACGATCTTGCCGCGGATCCCGTTGAACAGAGCGCTCTTCCGGCGGCACCGCCCTGGAGCGAGGCGCTGAGCAACCAGATGGAGCTTTTGGAGCTGCGTGGTCGGAACGGTTTGCATATCTTCGTGACGCGAGAACCGGGAACCTCCTGCCGCCTTCGCTGCCAGATCGAAGCGAGCGAGCTGGGGATGTACAGGGTTTTCTTCCCGGGCGAGCGGGGCGGAGCCTACCGTTCCGACGCTGGGGTGGTCTTTGAACTCCACATGAAAGACCGGGAGGACGCGGCGCCGGCCGGGGCCTGGCCGTCCCTCCTGGAAAACGACAGCGCCCACCTGTTTGTTGAAATGGCCGCCGGCGCGCCGGTTGCTGTACGTATTACGCGGGATGACGCCACCGTTGAGCCGGAGTCCATCCAGGTGGGTAATGCCCGAACCTCGATGGCCCTCGAAGGAACGCTCTTGTATCCCGACGCCATCGAATCCACATGGGCCGCCATGCAATCCGCGGAATCTCGGCCATCATTTGCGGTCTATGTCTGGTACGAGGCCGGTGCGACGCGCGCCCGTCGCCAGGAACTCGACCCGGAAATGCTGGAAGCCCTCCGGGGGCACGGTTATCTCGGTGACTGAGGGCTGCCGGGTTTCAACGCAGTTCGGGAAAATAGTGGGCCTCGATGAGGGCACAGAACGTGTGGTAAAGCACAATGTGGCCCTCCTGGATCACTTTGGTGGAATCTCCAGGCGCTTTGAGCGCGAGATCGGCGGCTTGGGCCATCTTTCCGCCGTTCGGGCCCGTGAGTGACACCGTCACCGCGCCCAGGGCTTTCGCGGCCGACATGGCCATCAGGCAATTCGCGGCGTTGCCCGAGGTGGAAATGGCTATAAGCAGATCGCCTGGTCTCCCGAGGGCCAGTGCCTCCTGCGCAAAGGCGATGTCGCGCAACGCGGAGTCGTTCTCCATGGCCGTCTTCAACGAGCTGTTGAAGCCCAGTGAAATGGCCGGCAGCCCGGCTTCCAGGTGTTCCGCGAGCGTTTCGCCGTGAGGCAGCGGCTGAAGTGCGGCCTTCAACTGGGCGGGAAGGGGCCGCTTGCGTTCGAAGCTTTTGCATAGTTCGCCGGCAATATGCATGGCATCGGCGCAGCTGCCGCCGTTGCCACAAAGCATCAGCTTGCCGCCGCCGTCATAGCACGCGACCAGTGCGCCATGCAGCTGGAGAAGAGCGTCCACACACGGCTCGAGATCCGGCCGCCGCGCCAGCATCTGGTCCAGGATCTCCTGTTCGACCGTCGACAGCGCTATCATCAATCGATACTCCGTTGTTCGAGGTTGTGCAGGAGGGCCAGCAGAAAATCGCGGTTGTCCGCGGACAGATACCGCATGGTCCCGCCCATTCGTGAGAAAGACTTGTTGTAGCGGAGATAGTAGTCGGGATGGTCCTCTGGCGGTTCGCCCTGCTGCCAGTCCCAGTGTGATTCCGCCAGGTCCACCACCATAATGAAATGGTTTTCAATCCGTTTGCCGGCCTGTTGAGCCACGTTTTGCGATAACGACATGGATTTTTCAAACACCATAGGCGACATCACCGCCGAGCCAATGGTGAGATAGACCCCGTTGCTGAGGGTGCTCACGCTTTGCGCAAAAGTGAGGAAGTCCCGTTGCGCCACGCGGCCCAGGGCCGCGCAATGGTTCATCGGGTGCAGGTAGATGATGTCGTGTCCGATCATCGGGTGGCCGGTGAGCGGCACGCCGAGCCGGTAGGCCGTCGCCTGCAGGCCAAAGCGTTTGTACGGATGCGGCACGGCCATCCAGCCCGCCTCCAACTCGAAGCGCCGCACGAGGTACAGCAGGTCTGCCGCGGCCGCGGCCTGCCGCGGGTCGCCGGCCATGCCTTCCGTGATGGCTGCCGTCAGGGTGTCTTGGCTGGGGATGGTCAGGCCTTCGTTCTCTACCAGCGAACCCACCGATTCGCCGTAGCCCAGGCCTTCCCAGGCTCCGATCGCGAGGGCCAGATTCAGATAAAATCCGGTCTCCTCCCACATGCCGAACTTGCCCTCGGCTACATTGACCGCAACATGCTCGCTGCTTTCGCCAATGAACGTGAATTCCCAGTCGTGGATGATCCCCGCACCGTTGGTGGCCAGATGGGTGATCCACTCGGTCTCAATCAGCCTCGCCATCACGGGCGCGAGACCGTTTTTGATGGCGTGCGCGCCGAAGGTCAGCATCCTCGCCGCGCCGCATTTTCGGGCCGCCACAATCCGCTCCGTGACCTCCTCGAGCAGCTGCAGCTGCTGTTCGGTGAGCGCCTGCGGCGAATCTTCGGGCCGGATGTGATCCTGTTCGATGAACACTCGGTTTTCCCGCTCGCGAAGCGGATAAAACTTCACCCGGTGCCGATCAAATTCCGTGAAAGGCATGGTGGGACTCCACGTGTTAAAGTTGAAATTCGATGGTGACGATTTTCTTTTTTGCGATCTTGAGTTTCAAGCTGTTCCCCGACGGCGTCAGGGCCTCCTGGCGCTCCTCGTCGAGGTTGGTCAGCCAGGCCCGGCGGATATCTTTGAAGCACGAGACGGTGGCCGTGGCGTTGCGGTCGCTCGGGTTGAAGAGCCGGATGATATAGCTGTCATCGCGGTCTTCGGCACGTTTGAATGCGGTCATCTGGACCGTGCCGCCCTTGACCTCAAGAAAGCTCTGCTGTTTGGGAAGCGTGCCTTCATGGGCGCCGGCCTGCGCTACCTCCAGAGGCAGGGTGAGTGCTTCCGCGGCCTCGAATACGCCCGTCGCCCAATCCCCGGCATGTGGGAACAAGGCATAAGTCCATTCGTGCGGTCCGAGGCACTGGCTCAGCTCCATTTCGGGATACACTTCCCAGCGGTCGATCACCGGCGATTGCCGGAACGTAAACGCCCGAAGCAGCGTGATGGCCAACGGGCGCTCCGCCGTATCCATCGCCTCGTATTCACGAATCCCCGTGTTCAACACGGCGAATCCCGCGCTGCCATCCGTCATGTCCACAAAGCGGTGCATCGGATATTGCGGGTTGGGTTTGCCAAAATACGGCGATCCTTCCTTAACTCGGATATCGCGCGCGATCACGTCGAAGCCCGCTTCGGAATGCGTCGCGTCGGTTTGCAGCCGGGTCGGGAACACGACGCGCAGCCGGTGGTTCCGGCAGGAATTGTCCAGGCTGGTTGTCACTTCAAGCATGGGCGAACCCGCGCGCAGCGTGAAGCGCGACGTGACGACCAGGTCCGCGCATTCTTCGCTTCGTCCCGTGTGATTATCGATGGGTTCGCGGAACGAGGTATCCATCATGTCTCGCAGCCCCAATGGGATCCGCAGGTGATAATCGAGGCGCATGCGCGCGTAGAGCGGGCCCGATTCCTCAAGCGCGAGCGACACGGGGAAGCCGTGGGAAGTGATCGTCTGGTTATCATCCGGCTCCATGTGCACCCAGGAATGGCCGGTCTCGCCGGTATCTTCGAGGTAATGGAGACCGGTATAGGTCTGTTTTGTGGCCTTGTGCAGGAGGTCGAGGGTGCCATCCGCGTTGAAGAGCACGCGAAGATGCTCGTTCTCAAGCACATGGCGTTCCGGCGCCAGCGAACCCGGCTCCCAGGGTTGCTGCTCTTCACGCACCACATGGTAGGTGCGGTATCCCAGCGCGGGCACGTCGCCGGTCTCGATATGGCAGCGGACCCGCTCCGAGCGCAATTCCAGCGAAATGTCCTGAAGGTTGCGCACGAGCGTGCCGAACGGGAAACGTTCGGCGCTCTGCATCCGAACACGCTCGCCTTCCGGCGTCTGAATGCTGAAGTTCTCGTAACCGGTTTTGTCGGGGAGATCCACCAGGCAGGAAACCACGCCTTTGCGGGGAAAGGGCGATGGGTTGAACACGGTCAGCACCACGTCCTTTTCCGAGAGGTCGGCATTGTTGATGCGCGCTTGCACGGCGCCCATGCCCCTTCGGGCCACCCCTTCGCTGATGAGGTCAATCTGATCCGCCCGGTGAAGGAAATCCTTCTCCATCTGATCCACGCCCGCTCCGCAGATGGTGTCGTGGGGGTGGTTCTGCAGCAGCAGTTTCCAGGCATGCGCGAGCGGGGCCTTCATGTAGGGTTCGCCTGCCATGGCGCCAATGGCGCTCCACGGTTCCGCCCAGCGCTGCAGGTTGGTCTCGTTTTGTGCATTCGCCCGCTTGATGCGCGTCCGCGCGCTGATCACGTCGCCAAACAGGTGAGTCCATTTGCCCGTTGCGCCGGGATCGCGGCTTTCGCCGTCAATCCGGAAGGGTTTGTCGACCTCTTTTTTCACGATGTCGAGGAAATTAGCCAGGCTCGACGCCTTGATGTCGTGATTGGGCAAGAGCGAGCGGCACAGCTCGATAATCTCCGATTCGCGTGGATCCGGAGCGCTTGAATCAAAGCCCTGCATGCAGGCGATGTGGTCTGTGGTGAAATGCTCGGATTCGTCGCGCACCAGCTTCTGGAGCTGGTCCGGGAGCAGATCCGGGTTCCATTGCTTCTTTTCGGGGTCCAGAATGTAGTAATGCGAGCGCGGGTGGCGGGTTGACGCCAGCCGGAACGGGCACGCGCCTCGATCCCAGTCGTACCACCATTCGTCGCGGCTCATCCCATGCACGAGCATGCGGTAGACGTAAAAATAGTAGCTGAAGCGGCTCAGGCAACCGAAGCGGGTTCCGAACACCTCCGAGCCGTCGGGCCCCACCATGACAAACTCGCTCTTGGGGGTGTTGATGCCGCGGTAAAAGACGATCG
The DNA here is from genome assembly GCA_050950105.1 of Candidatus Hydrogenedentales bacterium. Lineage (GTDB taxonomy): Bacteria > Hydrogenedentota > Hydrogenedentia > Hydrogenedentales > SLHB01 > UBA2224. The sequence continues at coordinate 419,430 of JBMNGZ010000005.1, forward strand.
TGTCAATGCCGAAGCCCCGGTAGATCTGCGGCATTTGCGACGTCTGGCCGTAGCTGAACGGCGTGTATCCGATCTTCGATACCTTCCCCAGAGCGCGCGCCTTGCGGTGGCCGATCACCAGGTTGCGCACGAGGGACTCCCCGTTCACGATGTATTCTTCTGGCAGCGAATACCAGGGGCCCACCACCAGCCGGCCCGCGGTAACGTGCCGTTCCAGATCATCGCGACGTTCCGGCCGAAGCTCGAGATAGTCATCCAGCGCGATGGTCTGCGAATCGAACAGAAAAGAGTGAAAGTCGCTGTCGCGATCCAGCAAATCCAGCAGACTGTCCATAAAATCGAGCAGCAACAGCCGCGTCTCTTCGAAGGGATAGGCCCATTCGCGGTCCCAGTGAGTGTTGCAAATGACGTGGATGGTTTTTCGTCCGTCGGCCATGAGCGCGTTCCTCCTTATGACTAATGTGCGCAGCGTGCAAGTTTACCATGCGCAGCTAGCGCGATTACACTTCTGCGTAGCCGCTGACTTGCGCGCCAGAGCCGAAATGGCCTACCCTGTGCCTGCCCTGAGGCGTGGGGGCGGCCTGAGTACGGCGCCCGCAGGGGGAGATCTATGGCTGCGGTGTACCCAAATCAACGTCCGAATATCGTCTTCATCATGACCAGCGACCATCAGTTCCGTGCGGTGGGCGCCGCGGACAACCGCGCGCTCCGAACACCCCACATGGACTGGATCGGCCGAGGGGGGGTCCATTGCACCCGGTGCCACGTGTCCAATCCAGTCTCTACGCCCAGCCGGGCCTCTCTCCTCACCGGCCAGTACGGGTTCCGCAATGGCGTCCTGTCGTCCGGGCTGCCGATGCGTCCTGATGCGCCCCAGGTCGCCCGCGAACTGTCTCAACGCGGCTATCAAACGGCCTTTACGGGGAAATGGCATAACGACGGACGGCCCTGCCACCATGGTTTTTACCTGATGCGCAATGTCTTTCTCGGGGCGATGCACGACTGCGATCGCATTCCCGTCGTCCAGGAAGCCGATGACCCGCCCGTCGAGATCAGGCGCAATCCATCAGAAGTGTTTACAGAAGGCGCGCTGGAACTCCTGGAGAGGGGATGCGTGGAACCATTCGCGTTATTCGTCTGGTACACCGCGCCGCATGACCCGCGCACTCCTCCTGAACGATGTGAGGCCCTGTATCCGCCTGAGGCCATCTCTTTGCCACCCAATTTCGCGCCCGCGCCGCTTTTTGATCCGGGCACGCTCGATATCCGCGATGAGAAGCTCCTGCCGCGTCCACTCAATCCGCAGGAGGTCCAGCGGGAAATAGCGCGCTACTATGCCACGCTGACCCACCTGGACAACCAGATCGGGCGCATCCTGCACCGTTTGCAGGAGAAGGGGATCCTCGGGAATACCGTGGTGATATTGGCCAGCGACAACGGGCTGAGCCTGGGCGCCCACGGGCTCCTGGGTAAACAGACCATGTACGAGGAAGGGGTCCGTGTACCCCTGCTCATTCAGGGACCGGGTTTTCAGAACGGTGTCCGCTGCGATGCGCTGGTCGACCTCATGGATGTGATGCCCACCTTGTTGGACATTGCCGGAGCGCCTATCCCCGCCGCCGTGCAGGGACGCACGCTCACGCCTTTGTTAACCGGGCGCCGCACGAGGTTTCGCGATAGCATTTTCTGCCATTACGACGATTTTTTCCGCATGGTGCGCACACCACGGCACAAGCTGATCCGCCACCTCAAGACCGGGCGGGAAGAGCTGTTCCACACCGAGATCGACCCATATGAGCAGCACAATGTCGTCGAATCCGCGCTCTACGCACCCGTCCTCGCCGATCTTCGGGCACGACTCACGCATTGGCGCAAGACGCTCCACGATCCCACGCTCAAGGACTGACTCACGCAAGCGGACGTTTTGCGGACCTACGGGGTGATGTTAAGGCGCGCGGTAACGGCGAAATGATCGGACGCGTAATGGCCATCCTCTCCGTAGACCACGGTCTCGCAACGCGCGACAGCGATGGGCCCGCGAACCAATATCCAGTCGATACGGCTGTCGACGTCGAGTTTCACGGGTTTGAATCCGTTGAACGTAGCTGTCGGGCCGGCGGTCGCGTCCGCGACGAGCCACGCATCCCGAATGTCGCCCTGCACCAGCGTGGACCAGGCGGCGGAGCGGCCCGCGTTGGAGTTGAAATCACCCGTCACAACGACAGGCAGGGCCGGGTCGATCGACTTGATATAGTTCAGGAGCACCTCGGAGCCCTTTTGGCGAGCAGATTCACTCACGTGGTCTAAATGGGTGTTGCAGAACGTGAGAGACTGCCGTGTCTGATGGTGATAGAAGCGGGCGGCCGTCACCATGCGCGAGCAGGCGGCGTCCCAGGAGCGGCTGCCCGGGACATCGGGCGTTTCCGAGAGCCAGAAATTGGTGACCTCGATGGGGCTGAGCTGCTGCCATTTGTAAAGCACTGCCATCCGTTCGCCGGTGGCGTCGGCCTCGCGCCCCATGCCGAACCAGCGGTATTCCGGCAGCTTTTCGACGACGTAATCCGCCTGAAAATCCAGGCATTCCTGCATTCCGATCAGGTCGGGGGCACATTCCCGCAACATCGTGATGACCAGGTCACGACGGTGCTCCCACGCGTCCTCGCCGTCGTTGGCAGTCCCATAACGGATATTGAAAGACATGACGTCCAGGCTGAAAGGCTCCGAATGCGCGAAGCAGGCCGAGGCCAGGACCAGGACCATCAAGGCAACACTTACTCGAGTCAACACGTGCGTTCTCCTTTCCACGTTGGTTTCTTTCATGGCACCGACTCAGTAAACCGTATTTCTGCTGCCCGTTCAACTGCGAATGACCACGTCGACGCCGAAAACAGCCTCGAAGAGCCCTTTTTTGCGCTCCGCCCCCATGAGATCGATGCCGCATCCTGGCGCCTGTTTCACCTCGATGGTCAAGGTCTGGCCGTCGCGGCGCACCTCGAGCGTCTTCACGGTTGCCGCGTGGGCCCGGTCCAGACCGTCCGCAATTCGAAGCAGGGCCGCGAGCATGCGGACTTTTTCCCGGGCGGATTGGCTCAGATCCCGGTACACTTTGTGGCGGGCGTTGGGGTACGCTTTGCGATGGTAGCGGGCCAGGCAGGCGAGCATGCGGCGCTCCTCTTCGCTGAATCCGGTGAGCGGCGCTTTCAGGATGAGGTCGCGCGAGCCCTTATGGTGCGCCTCGGGGCGTATCGGCCAGCCCACGTCATGCAGCAGCGCGGCCGCGACGAGCAGCCGTTGTTCGTCCGGTCCCAACCCGTGCAGTTCACTCGTTGCGTCAAAAAGGAGGAGCGACAGACGGGCAACCTGGGCGCTGTGTTCCGGATTCTCGTCGTGCGTTTGCGCGTATTCCGCCGCGGCCAGCAGTCCGGCGTCGGTAAAGCGGTTTGCAGGTAGCATAGGCGCTCCTTCGATGACTCCGCGCGAACAGACTATCGGCGCTTCACCTCGGGCACCAACAGACCGGTAATGCGTACGTCTATAGGGTCCGGGCGGCGGCTGTCGATACGAAGCACGTACACCCGGCCCGGCGCAATGGCCTGGCTGAATGACAGCGGCGGCACCTGGTCCGGATGTTGGGCCAATGTATGCCCGGCCTCCGAAAATGCGATGGATATGGGCGAATCTGAAGTCTGCCGTATGAAGGTGAATTCGGCCATGCGGCCGGCGCTGTTCACCCAGGCCGAAGCGCGTCTCTTCGCCAGGAAACCGTGTACTCCGCCGGATACGCTGCCGCGGAGAAGCGTAAGGCGCCGCCCGGCATCTTCGGCGGCACGCGCGGCCTCCAGGGCGGCAAGCGTATCTCAGACTGGTTCAGCGTTGCGACGTTGGTGACCGCCGCAAACACGCCGAAGCCACACAGCAGTGCGAGCACAAGCTGCGCGGCCCAGACGAGCAGCGCCCGAGACCAGTGTGGTCCGCAGCAGCAGGCGGAATCATCACCAGGGTGAGCACCGCCGGGGCGGCCAGGGCGAGCGGCAGCATGCCCGATACGGCGAGCCACAGCAACACGGCTGGTCAGCGAGGCCGCCAGCAGGCCGATCCCCAAGACCTCGCCGAAGCGGCACCGGTCTGGTTGCAGCACGTAATCGCCGCCAGCCACAGAATCGCGGGCCAGGCCAGCAGCAGCGTGCATCCCACCGCGATCCGCCCGGCAAACCATTCATGGTCCAGCAGGCTGTCCACGCTGCTTGCCACGATGAAACCATCGGTCGCGACGGGGCGGTGTGCCGCATAGGACAGCGTGAGGTACACCCCTCTCGCGAGCAGCGCGACCGTGGCCAGGCCGGTCAGCACCGTCCCGAACTGGCCTGGATGCGTCGACCCCGCCGGTTTTCGCAGGCTCTGGGGCCGGAGGAGCTGGAAGGCCCGCAAGCGAGGCGTGGCACTGCCAGCAGCGGCTCGAATTCACAGCTCGTTGCGCGCGCCGCATTTCGGGCAGGTGACCCCGGGGGAAAGGTGGATCCCGCTGTCGCTTTCGTTCAGGCGAAGCTCGTCCTCCGACGAGGGCTCTCTCGGTCGTCGGTCGTCAGCCGCAGGATGGACTGCGTCCGCGATGGGATGCTGCGGGTCCATTTTGAGGATATCCTGCCAGACCCGCACCGCCTCGCCCGTGTTCGACGCCACTTCGTATGCCCGGGCCAGCTGCTCGCGGACGGGGATCTCGGACGGGCCAGGATTCGAGCGCCCCGTGCAGTTCGTGAATGCACTCGTCGTACCGGCCCAGCCGGTAGTAGGTTGCGGCCAGATAGCGGCTGTAGTTCAGTTTCCAGTCGGCGTCGCGCTTGAGAATCAGCAGGTGCGACAGGGCGTCCCGGTATTCGCAGGCCGTATACAGCTTCTTGGCCAGCCGCCACCGTTGCGCATGGTCGTCAGGATGCTCGATCAGGTGCGTTTCGATATTTGGGATGTTTTCCATGCCTACAATGCGGTCCGCCCCAGTGCGCTGCTCAACGCTTCTTCGCCTTTTTGCGCGCCGCCAATCGGCGTTTCCGCGTTTTGTATTGCAGCGCGGAATTGACAGCCCAGGAGACTACGCCGGCGCTGATGGCCGCGCCAATCGCGCCCATCGAGACGGGCACCAGCGGCGTAGTTCGTTCCGTTACGAGCTGAAAGCTCAGGTAGGTCGCCGGCACTGCCACCACGGCAAAAACCACGAACCAGAATCGCCATCCAACGTACTCAAGCTCTGCTGATTTGTTCTTCGCCACCTTGCAGCCTCGTCAGGTTGTGTGTTCCCAGGGGAGGCATATTCGAAACAGCGCGCCCCCCCCGGACGCGGTCTTAAGCTCGATGTTGCCGCCGTGTTCTTCCACGACTTTCTTCGTGACGGCCAGGCCCAGGCCCGTGCCGTCCGAGCCTTTTGTCGAAAAAAACGGATCAAAGACGCTTTCTCGGATAGCCTCGGGAATGCCGGCCCCGTTGTCGGCCACTTCCAGGCAGACCCGGCTTTCTGTCGTTGGATACGCGGATACGTGGATCGTTCCGCCCACTCGTGGAACGGCATCGGCCGCATTGGTCAGGAGATTCAGTAGACAGCGGTATATGGCGCGTTCATCCAGGCTCGGCTGCCGTTTCAGGCGAGACGTGTCGATGTTCAGGGTGACTTCTTTAACAACCAGCAAACCCTGGAACGTCTCGCAGGCGTCCTGAATGATGCCGTTCAAATCGCAGGGCCGCCGCATGGGCACGCGCGGCTTTGAATAGGCGAGCATGTCTTCCACAAAGTTCGAAATACGTTCCGTGCAGCGCTTGAACACCGGCCAGCTCTGGTGCAGGAAATCGTGGCTGCCCTGGCGCAAACCCTGATCGATCAGGTCGACACTGCTCGTCATGCCCGCGAGAATGTTCTTGGTATGATGCGACATCCCCGCCACAGCCTGGCCCAGGGCCGCCAGCCGCTCGGCGCGCAGATTGTCCTCGATAAGCTGTGCGTTGGCCAGGGCGGAGGCCGTCAGCGCAGAGAATATCTCGATGACGCGCAAATCGACCGTAGTGAAATGGGGTCCACCCACTTTGTTGAGCACTTCAATCACACCCACCAGCTCATCGCGGTCAATCAACGGGACGGCCACAAGGTTGCGCGTGCGGAAATTCGAGCGTTGGTCGGCCACTTCGTAAAACCGGCTGTCCTGGCTGACATCCGTCACGTTGATGCATTCACGCATGGCCGCGGCGGCGCCCGCGATGCCCTGGCCCAGCTTCAACCGGATCTCGCGTTTCAGCGTCTGCAAGTCCCCGCTGTCGCCCAGCGCGACCCGGAAATAAAGCTCTTCCGACTCCCGGTCGTAGAGCAGCAGTGAGCTGGCTTCCGCCTGGGCTACCTGCATGCTTTCTTCCAGAATGCGTTCCAACAGCACGTCAAGGTCTGTGATCGCGGAGATCAGACGATGCGCACGGTACAGCGCGACCACAATCCGGCGAAGTTCTTCCGGAGCGGCTTCGGTAAGCCAGGGCGCCGTATCATGCGCGGGTATGGTCATAGGCGGACGAAACCTTTACGTTTGAATTCCCTCTCCCGGTGCTTTTGAAGATACTGCATCATAAATCACCCCGCAAAGCGGCTGCAAGCCGACCGCGCATTCTAATGCTAAGTGCACGCAAGTTGTGGCCGCCCATCCGGAACGCCCCTGCGCATCCGCCCATCTCCTGGCGTTCGCCCTCCGGTTGACGGGGTCTGCCCCTGCACGCTGCGTCAACGCATCCCCGGCTATTCGGGCAACGGTTTGTCTTTCGTCTCCGGCGCGAAGGGTAAGACAAAAATCCCCAGGACAAAGGACGACGAAACGGCCAGGGCCGCTTTCTGGATGCCGATCGCCGCGCTGAGTTGCCCGAAGAAGGCGGGCGACGGCGCGGACAGATAGCGCGCGACGTTGTAACAGAACCCGGTCCCGGTGGCCCGCAGGCGCGTGGGGAACAGCTCGGGGAAGTAGACCGTCAAACCGCCCAGCAACAGCATCAGAACAAAACCCATGCCAAAAAAGAAGACCAAGGCCATGTGGTAGGTCGTAGCGAAACGGAACGCCAGGGGGATTTCGATCGCGCAGCCCAGCAGAGCAATGAGAAAAGCCGGACGCCGGCCGATGCGCCGCGCCAGCCAGCCGAACGTCAATGCGCCGAACATACCGCCGAAATTCTGCAACATGCCCGCATAGCTGACCCGGCGTTCAATGGCCGCGGTACTCAGGTTCTGTGCGCTGAGGGTGGCGCGAAGCAGCTCTGGGGTCCAGGTGCTGATACCCCAGAATCCGATGACGCCAATGGCGGCAAGCGCTACCCCCACAAGCGTATTACGGCGGATCGTCCGCTCGGTGAACAGCGCCAGGATCGAGCCTACCTGGCGGCGTTCGCCCCGGGCTTTGGCTTCGCGGGCGCGGGCGCGCGCTACCTGCCAGGCTTCCGGTTCCCGGATGAAGGCAAAAATGACCACCACCAGCAACGCGGGGATGATGCCGATGGCGAATACCCAGCGCCAAGCCTGTTCTACGGGCATGTACGTGGAGATGATCAAATTGATGAGACCCGCGGCCACGTTGCCCAGGGTGGAGGATGCCTGGACCAGGCTCAGCGCCGTGCTGCGGGAATGTGCGGGAAAGGATTCAGCGACGAGCGCGGCGCCGGCGGCAAACTCTCCACCGACGCCCAACCCCGTCAGAAAACGCAACAGCGCAAACTGCCACCAGTTCTGAGACAAGCCGCTGAGACCCGTAAACAAGGCGTATATCAAGATAGTGACGGCCATCGTTCGAGTTCGGCCCAGCCGATCGCCGATCATGCCAAAAAGGAGCCCGCCCGTCGCCCATCCCAGGATCATCAGGGTTTGGGCGTAGCCGATGTAAGTATTCAACCCCGATTCGGGCACGGTTCCGTGAAGGAGTTCACGCAGAGCGTGTTGTTTCACAAAGACGTAGAGCCACTGGTCCATGGTGTCGAAAGACCAGCCCAGGCAGGCTACGAGTAAGACGAGGTAGTGGTAGCGCTGCAGACCTTCGTACCACGGGCGCCGCTCCGTTAAATCCGCCGCCTCTGCCATGATATCCCCTTGAGCCCCGCGCATCCCTGACCCCCAGACACGAACCTGTGACGAAGCCGCCAGAAGTCTAAACCAGATAGAAGAACGGAAACAACCAGCCGCTTGGCCTCTGTGACGTCGTTGTCCGGCACGCCGCGCCTGTTGAGCCTGCGCATTCGACAGAACAAGAATTACTATGCCAACCGCGCATTCTAATACTAAGCGCGCGGTTTTTGGGTTTAGCTTTTTTCCTGTGGGTGAGTCTTGAGCGAGGAGGTGGGAAAGAAGAAGACATCGGAACCCATTCGGTATTCTTAAAAATACCAACCAAAGACCAAGAGCGAAAGGAATCCCCCGGATGGGCGGCCACGCGGACTGATTTCCGCAGCGCGTGGCTTCCCTGGTTTATCTATGCTACGCAGCGCGTAGGGGCAGACCCCTGTGTCTGCCCGCACAATCCACCCCCGGCCACGCGGGCCGCGTGTCCACCCCCGCCCGCGGGGGACACAAGAGCCCGAACCGGCATACGCGGCGCTTGGTTTGGTTTTTGATCCGTTCTCTTCTTTGGAGGACATAAGAACCCGAAGGCCAGAGATTTATGGCGGCGCAGCTGTCCCCCGCTGGCGGGGGTGAATCGGCGATAGCCGATTTGGGGGTGGAGTTTTGCAGGTTGGATTTTGGCTGTAGCTTGTAGCTCACAGCGTCCCGTTTCAATGCAGGCGCTATCCGGCTGGGCAGACACAGGGGTCTGCCCCTACACCGGAACGCAGCTGCATTGGGGTTGCCCAAGTACATCCAGATTTCCGCAGCGCGTGGGGGTTGCCCGCGTAATCCGGAACGCGGCTGCATTGGGGGTGTCGCGGTACATCCTGATTTCCGAAGCGCGTGGGGGTTGCCCGTGTAATCCGTAAGGCAATCGCTGGGATTGATTTTCGTAGCGCGTAGGGGCAGACCCCTGTGTCTGCCCTTCTTTAACGCAGCCGCGGGGGCTATCCGGATGGGCAGGCACAAGGGCCTGCCCCTACATTAGATAAACTCCAGGAGATAGCCGATAAACTAAAGAACCGTCCCCAAAAACGCCTCGGATACCGAACACCCAATGAAATTTTCAGGCAGAAACGGAAAATCACCTTTCGTGCACTTAGTATTAGAATGGACGCAACCCGTTGCCTACCACATCGCACGTATTTTCAGCACCTGGAGCATTTTGACCAAGAAAAAGCATATTCCGGCCCCACCGACGAGTAGACCAAGAACAGGCATCAAGACGGCAAAGGCCCGCTCTCCCCACCACCAGGTCTGCGCCGCCCCCTTTTTTGACAGAACAGACCACCCCCCGAAAACGCTGGAAAGGAAGAGAAATGCGGAGAGCGCTAACCACAGCGCTACGCTCAAAAGGCTGTCTAAGTCGAACATCACCTCGCATGCAAGGATGGCGACCATTGCGAGCGTCGAAAGAAAAAGTACAAGCAAATCCAGCTTGGATGGCATATCCCGGCGCTTCTCCCCATTTCTTCCGATTACTTTGCCCATTGACAAATACCTATCAGGGATGTCCCGATTTTTCAGTCACACCACAAACGCAGAGAAAAAGATACAAACAACACCAGCAACCAAACCGCAGCCAACAGGCCGAGACGGCCCACAGAAACCCTGGAGAGCAACGTGCGTACCTGCACCCACCTACGCTCAGACCGAGGTCCAATTGTGGGTATTAGACGCGGAGGAAACCACCTGTGCAGAATCGTAACGAGAAAAACGTGGAAAAATAGACCTGCAACGAAGCCAATCCATGAGGCGCCGTAATAACTAAGAGCCGCAAACATTGCGAGATTTGGAGCTGTCACAATTGTCTCAGGCCGAGTTGTCAGAAGAAAATCGAACAAGAGCTTTTCCAAGATAAAGGCACCAATCGAATTGCACGCGGAGAACCAGAGAAATGTCGACAGTCCTTTCGACAGTCCTCCGCTTCCGCAGGCCTCGGGAAATTCGGGAGTTCCTTTATTCCTGAACATTTAGCACCTGTCGGGCTGCGGCCGGCCACAGCAAAACAAGCATCCATTTTTGCTGTGAAATCCGCCTTTCGGCCAGGTAAAACACCTGCCACTGCGGCCGATTCTCGTTAGAAATGGACATTCGCGTACTAGACACCTCTTCGCGGAGAGCGCAGCTGCTTTCGAGTCGTTTGATGTGGTTCGTCAGGTGGCCGCGCCTACGGTTCGCTGTTCCTTTTCTTAGCGCTGCCGAGAAGCCTTCAGATCGTCCAGAGCCTGTTTACAGACCTTTTTTTGGCAGTCCATCATTGTTTTAATCGCAACGCTCTCGGCCAGCGCTGCTGATAGACATGCAAGACAAAACAAACCAAAAGATTTAAGACATACTGCTGCACAACCAATCAAGGTGACACCGGTGGCGAATCCAAGCACCACCTCTATTACACTCATGCCTACACACGCATGAGTCAGTGCCTTCATTGCATCTTTCTCGAAATCGGGATCCGTGCGCGCCCGTGAAAGGCCTAGAGCATCGAAATATTCAAGCAGTGAGCCGACCACATAGACATACACATTCGGCCCATCCACGGCCCCCAGCGGGTCTCTTGTCAGCCAGCGGGCGGCGGAGGGGCTGTACCAGCGGTAGGGGAAGTAGTACATCTGCGCGGCGCCGTCCCAGGGTTTTCCTACTACGTCTTCACTGCAAGAGACTTTTGCTCTCACCATCCTCTTGGCTTATCCCGACGCTTCTTCCTGGCTGTTTGAGGCCACTTCTTATGGCCTCACAATGCTCAATGTGCTCCAGAAAGCTCCTGTTCCGCTCGCAATGCTCAGGACAGACAGCATTGACAAACTGAATAATCTCACTTTCAGTTGCGTAGTCTTGTGTTATTAAATATATCTTCCGGTCTTCATAATGCAGGAGCAAACCTCGGAATTCGTATCCGAATGCCGAGGGCAGAGTCACGCCCACTAGATGAACTTTCTGGATATGATCCCACGACACTTTTTCCACAAATACCCCATTGACCGTGCGCGCAATTCCAGAGGCGCTAATCTCAAATTCCTGATGTCTCATCTGGAAAGCATCGATAACGTGTACCAAACACGCGAGAGAAAACAGAAGGTTAATAAGGACCACTCCAGGCCAAGGAAGGCCTCTAAAGAGACCCGCGCAGATCGTTAGTGCTGCTGCGATAGAATAGAGAAGGAGCGGCAATAGTATGCCGCCCCATCGACCAGGCATAATCACATCATATTTCTCAGAAAGTGTAAGCTCCTTCTCGCGCAAATACGAATCCAAGCGCGAATCACACATGACTTCTGGAGGACTCATTCTTCGAACAAACTCAGCAACTGTCAAAAAGAAATCGGGCCTTACCGTACATATGAAATAAGGGTCTCCCTTTTGCGCGTTCGCCTGCAGACACAAATACGATCTAAGCGTGCGCTTAGGAGCGAAGTCAAGCCATGCGCCCTGAGTCAGCTCTAATTGCGTGACGGACTCCCAAGGACACCGCCGAGTCCACAAAGTCAGACCAAAGAGAGAACGACGCTCGAAGAGTCCATCGGTGTCCACAAGCCTTTCCTCACGCAAAATAATCGCTGGACCCAAATCTTTCAGCAATGGCGGCAACCAAAAAATGGCAGATGCTAAATAAAATGCTAAACCAACATACCGCCCTGACACAAAAAACAAAATGCCTGGCAAGCTAACGACTATAATAATAATCAGGCATCCAAAAAACCTGGCCTTGGGACTGGGCTGCCATTCGTCATCCACCGCGAATGGCGGGCCATCAATATCTGCCTTGTGGCTTCGCATGGATCACAGAGTCTCCGAAAGCTGTTGCTACGTGGCATTACCGGCTAGAGGCCCAGCTTCTCCCTCAACTTCCGGCATGTCACAGTACAGAAACCGCAGGACGCGCCACCAAAACCGGCGCCTAGCAAACCTCCGATCCACTCATGGGCTCCCATGGGGGGCAGCTTCTTCTTGCCCACGTACTGCACTACCTTTCTCGGGAAGTACGTTGGAAGAAGCTTCGAAACGAAAATTCCAAAGATACCGTTGGTTAATGCTCCACCCACGCAACCTCCCAAGACGGCACAGATGCCGTCACAAAGGTCCTTTTTATCCAAGCCCACCGCAAGAACTTCACCGATCGTATAAGCGACGCCAAATGCGGCACCCGCAATGCAAGCTCGCAAAAGCGTCAAAACCCATATGGGAGTCAGCCCTTCCGGATCAATCAGCACCTCAGGCATATTTCGCACATAGACATACACATTCGGCCCATCCACGGCCCCCAGCGGGTCTCTTGTCAGCCAGCGGGCGGCGGAGGGGCTGTACCAGCGGTAGGGGAAGTAGTACATCTGCATTGTCTGACCCTATTCCCCTTCCATTTCTAAAGGAAAATCCATACATATAAATAAAGAACTCCAAACAACAAAACAACGGCGAGAGCAAGCAATTCATAGAAGCCGAATTTGGCACCTTTCCCGAACCGAAAAGCAGAATAGGCCCCTCCCAGCGTAAAAAGCAGACCATAAAGCAAGAGAAAGAGGAAGTACATCTGCTCCCATGAAGTAGCGCCTACGAGCAAGTCTTTCTCATTATTACACCATACCTCAAGCAGGCCTACGATCGCACCTATCAGTATAGTCATCCAGAATAATACTAAAAAACCTGACAAGGCGATTCGCCTTGGGCGGCGCATCTGCCGCACACTCGGTTCAGACTGTGATTCGTCCGGGCTAGGCATTCCATTATTCCTCTCTGCCCAAAGCACTTGATAAACACTCTTCGCCTACTGGGCACTCCATGCACGGCACCGGTCAAAAGCACGGAAGTGTCCCATCGCATCCCGGCCAAAACCGTTTCCCTGGCTGACAGCCCGGCGCCCACATGCGCCCACGGCAGAACGCCCATTCTGCCTTTTGTCCAACGCCTATCACGGCTGGCCCCAATTGTTCCCTGCTATAATCCACGCCTTCTTACGCTTCTTTCGATGAGAGAAACCGTAATGAACGCGAACATTCCCAGGCACACCCCGTGGACTATCTTTTCTCTGACCGTTTCTTCGGAATTCAGAAGAAAAGATACCCCCACCCCCACGCCCACCCCCGTGCAGAGGACGATCACCTTCGGCACAAGGATCCCCGCGCACTTGCCCCAAAAACTTGTTCTGCGTTGCAACAAGTCCTCACCCCCTACAGATGTCCTTGCGAGCAGATCTCCCCACATCTGCATGCAAACACGTGCATCGACATCAATTCCCAAAGACCTCCGTAAATACTCCCCAGTATCGCGCCTACCAATCCTCCCAATTGCGCTATCGGTCCCAGAGCCACAATGCCGGCTAGCGAGCCCAATAAGCAACCCAAAAGAGTCATGCAGGCGGCGTTTACCCGCGCCTGAGCCACCTTATGCTCCACCGGACGGCTACGGAAAAGCCTGGTAAATTGAACTGATAAGTATTCCAACAACAGCGATGAGGAGCAGAAGTCGCAGAAACAGAAAGCAGATAGTCCCCAACACCTTTATGGTCCCTTGATGCTTGTCAAGAGAAGGCATAGAAATGCCTCCCAGATAGATATATACCCGGCCTCAATGGAATTCATCCTCACATACCCATACACATTCGGCCCATCGACCATCCCATTACCCACGCTCGCGGACTTGCCTCTCAGAAGCCCTGCAAATGCTTACTGCACCGACATCTTTCTCCTCTCGGTATTGGCGCCCAGGGCAGTGTCTTGCGATGTCGTTGAGCCCGGGGCGATGCCATTCTATTCTGCCCGGTATTAATGCTCGGCGCTTTGCACCCGCCTTTCCAATTCGTCAATTTTACTGTGTATTTGCTGCCCCAGTGGCTCAATCAGATCATGCCACGACTCTTCCGCTTCTGCGTGGGGGTGGGACGCGATAACGCTTTGGGCTCTTTGAAGATAGTGCAGGGAAAGCTCTGGCCACCCCTCTCGTTCATACAGTTTGGCCAACAATACCAGCGGTCCATACCAGTTGGGAGCGAAAACCTCGGCTCTGACAAGCCATTGCTGCATCTCTTCCGGGTCTGTGTTCGCTTCAAGCGCAAGACGCGCCATAAACATGCAGTATCTGGCATAAGTCTCGTCTTTCTCTTCTTGAATCCAAGACTGCGCCCAGACTCCAACGCCGAAAGCAACCAAGTGTGATGCCAATAGGATTGCGGCTAGAAGTAGAACCTTCTTTGCTCTAGTCGACATAGTGCCAGGCCTCCAATCCTCTTGCCCTCTATCTGGTAGGCACCGGGAAATTCGGGAGTTCCTTTATTCCAGAACATTTTTCTATCACATCATCGATTTTTGTGGCACAGTGTTTCTTTAGACACGCAAAATATGGGTTTGAATCCTCCCCACTGGTAGTTGCGCCCTCATCGAGGACTTTATCAACATAGTCGGGGTCCTCAGGGCCACATGTTTCACTCTTTGGACAATTGTCCATTGCGCATTGATCCGCCACTTCAATCGCCTTATTGCATTCCCGTCTTGCCAAAAACCAATCGGCTATTTTTTTGATTATGGAGCTGCCCAACAAGTCCACATTCTGTACAGGCGTACTTTGCACATACTCATACACATTCGGCCCATCGACCATGCCGAGCGGATCGCGGCTTATCCACCTCGCCAGCCGCGGCGCATAGTACCTATACGGCGCGTAGTACACTTCCGCCGCATCGTCCCAATCATGGCCGGTATAGCGGCGCCTAATGCTGCTGATGGAACCGCTGGACGCGTACAGTTCGCCGTAAGGCGTGTGCTCCAGCCCCGCATACGGTGTCTTGTCGCTGTTGTACACCCCGCGCGTGGAGCCGAGATGGTCGTGGACGTAGAACCGCCACGTGCCCGTGGATGGATCGCTGCCATCGACATGCGCGGCGCTGCGCCCGACGTAAGTACGCGTGAGGGCGCCGAGGTTGTCCTCCTCGTTCAGCACATTCCAGCCCACATCCCACCGGTACCTTGTGGTTGTGCCGCCTCCTGTCCGCTGGCGGCGTTTGCCCGCGCCGTCGTACTGGTACGACGCGTTGCCCTCGAACGGGAAATCCGACATGACCGACGCGAGCTTGCCGCCGTAGCGGTAGGCATACGTCGCGCTCCACGTCCCGTCGGATTTGGAGGTCATCCGGCCCCAGGCATCGTAGGCGAAAGACGTGTTCGTGCCGCCCACGGCCTGGCTGACGAGTTCGTTGGCGCCTATGGATGTTGCATCCGGCATCGGCACTGACCTCTATCTGGTGCGTATGCAGTATGGCACATGCGGGCGGATTTGGGAAGGGGGAGGGAGGTTTTTGGACAGGACTTACAGGATTCACGGATGGGCAAAATCGATAGGAAGCGCCGCTCCAGCGTTCTGTTGAAGGGTCCGCTTTATCACGATTTACAACCCGTTGCCTACAACATCGCACGTAGTTTCAGCACCTGGAGCATTTTGACCAAGAAAAAGCATATTCCGGCCCCACCGACGAGTAGACCAAGAACAGGCATCAAGACGGCAAAGGCCCGCTCTAGCCACCACCTGGTCTGCGCCGCCCCCTTTTTTGACAGAACAGACCACCCCCCGAAAACGCTGGAAAGGAAGAGAAATGCCGAGAGCGCTAACCACAGCGCTACGCTCAAAAGGCTGTCTAAGTCGAACATCACCTCGCATGCAAGGATGGCGACCATTGCGAGCGTCGAAAGAAAAAGTACAAGCAAATCCAGCTTGGATGGCATATCCCGGCGCTTCTCCCCATTTCTTCCGATTACTTTGCCCATTGACAATCACCTATCAGGGATGTCCCGATTTTTCAGTCACAACACAAAAAATACAAACAACACCAGCAACAAAACCGCGGCCAACAGGCCGAGACGGCCCACAGAAACCCTGGAGAGCAACGTGCGCATCTCCACCCACAAATGCTCAGATCGAGGTCCAAGTGTGGGTACTGGCCGCGGAGGAAACCACCTGTGCAGAATCATAACGAGAAAAACGTGGAAAAATAGACCTGCAACGAAGCCACCCCATAAGCAGCCGTAATAACCAAGAGCCGCAAGCATTGCGAAATTTGGAGTTGTCACAATTGCCTCAGGCCGGGTTGTCAGAAGAAAAAAGAACAAGAGCTTTTTCAAAATAAAGGCACCAATCGAATTGCACGCGGAGAACCAGAGAAATGTCGACAGTCCTTTCGACAGCCCTCCGCTTCCGCAGGCCTCGGGAAATTCGGGAGTTCCTTTATTCCTGAACATTTAGCACCTTTCGGGCTGTGGCGGAACTACCTGAACCATTGCAGGCCTATAGCCGCCGGAACACTGACAATTGCTACAAGAATAAGTAGAGCTTTCGCGAGCACTGGTATGCCCAACGCTTCCAGCCAGGAACTACGTCTGCCTGATATATGGGGTTTCTTTTGCTCTCCTGGACAAAAACGCATTTTTTGTACTTCGATCTTGATTATCCTGCCTTCGAGAAGCACCCAAAAAGGACCAACACCAAAAAAGGACCACAGAACCCCACAATGCTGATGACTACCCAGAAGTCAAGTTTTTTCTCCTTAAAGGCCCTGCACGAAGAAGAAAGTCCAAGCGTGCTTGAGATCACGCTGTATATAAGAATCGCATTGACTGTGGAAACGGGAACGCCACCTACATCGAATGTGTGTCTGGTGTGAACATCAGACCCCCAGAGGCTGACGAACTCGTTGGCGCCTATGGATGTTGCATCCGGCATCGGCACGGACCTCTATCTGCTGCGCATGCAGTATGGCATATGCGGGCGGATTTGGGAAGGGGAGAGGGAGGTTTTTGGACAGGATTTACGGGATTCACAGGATGGGCCGATTCTATAGAAACGCCGCTCCAGCGTTCTGCGAAGCGGTCTGCGGCCCGCTCTCCGCGATGGGAGATTTCAGTATTGTGTCCCCGAGATTCCCAGATTTTCCTGGAAAATCTATCGGTTACTTTGAAGGGCCGTAGCGCCCGAGGGCCCCGTGGATGAGAAGATCAAGGCACACTTTTGCGGGGCCATACAAGGCCTCTTTCAGTGTCCGACAGAATCTCCAGCCATCCGGGACATGGCACGTCAGCATGTGCCATTTCATCGTCGGGTGCTTTAATTGGATGGGCATTACCCGAGTCGGCAATTCGGATGCGCTTTGCTGTCAGGATTCCTTCATCAAACTGGAGCCAAAGGGCCCAGTTATCTCCTACCTCTTTCGGCGGAGTGTATATCGGCCAGACTCTCTTTCTGATGGCAGTGTATATCGGCCAGACTCCCTCTCTGATGGCATTATCTGGTCCTGCCCGAAGTTCAGTGTATTTATCGCTCTGAAGAACCTTTTGCACATCCTGGACTTCCATACCCCAGTCCAACTCAGCGAAAAGATCAAGCATTTGGGCCCTCGGCAGCCAAGGAGGATAGTAACAATAGAGGAGGCACCCACCAGACAGACTAAGCGAAGACGCAATTAAAAATAGAATCAGCAGGATGACCGGCAGGACAAGTACTTCACGCCATCCTACTCTTTTTGTAAGGATACTCATTCTGTGTCCTTTCGAAAAACCCAGTCAGGGCCAGACCAAACATGCTTTCTCACAATCAACGCACGGATCGTCTCACGCTTCAGCGGCGCCATACTCCGCTGCGCCGCAGTCCTCTTTCCAACATGTCCCCAGTCAAGACCCATCTGATCGACACGGTCCGCCGGGCAAAGGCCACAGTACGCATACACATTCGGCCTATCCACCATCCCCAGCGGGTCTCTTGTCAGCCAGCGGGCGGTGGAGGAGCGCCGTGCCGCCGGTGGCATAACGCTCCACGGACCGCCCGATGGCGTGATGCTCGCACGCCCACTTGTGGTAGAAATCAAGATAAATCGTAGTCTGTCCATTCCTTTCCAATGCTTCGCTTGGCGCTCACTCAATATCCTGAGGGGTCAAATCGTGTTCTCTGCCATACTGAGAAAGACAGACCAAGTCGCGCACCCTTGTCCTTTCGCTGTGCATGAAGCACATAACCAAGATCAAGTTCGTAGCGGCTACGAGCATAGCAAACGCGAGGCCGGCGGACTCGGCTAATCGCAGTTCGCCGCCGGTCGCAAAAGTGACGGCAAGCGATAGGCCAAAAATCAAGTTTCCTATGAAAGCCGAGATAGACAGCCCAACGAGGGCCCCCCGAGCCCGAGGCAGGATAACCTTTCTCTCCATTTCCGAAAGGTGTTCTAACAACTGACTGACTGGAATCTTGCGGTTTGGCGATTTCAACATTACCCCACTCCTTAAAGCCACTGAAAGCGCTAGACATAAACTGGTTACTTTTAATACCTAAAACTGGTCGTTTGTTACTTGTGGCTTCGTGACATCTCCCCACATTGCAGCCCCACTTGAGGCCGGGCAATGTCATCTCGCTTCCAGACCTTTATAAACAACTGGTGTGGCCATCAAACCCAATCACTCTGGCTTAGTCTCGCATCCGTTCATACAATGTTTGAACTGAATGAAGCAGTTTTCTTTAGCCTCAGTGTTGGTCACGCTCTCTCTTAGAAGGGCGCTTGCGGCCTCATAACCGCACAAAGTAGCAGTAACGCTACCTGCCCCATAAGGTAAACAGAGCCCTATGCAAGTCGCTACGAACGCCGGCACTGCTAAAGCCATGCAACCAACAATGCATATAACGCCTGTCGCCGCACCTGCCGTTGCTACACACTCTATGGTGTTTTTGTTTATTGTTGCAATTCTTTGTTGGTGTCTTGCGTCAACCATTTCGAGGCATTGATCTCGTTTGTCCCTGCAATTCTCTTCGCATGAACACAGACCGAGCGGGTCTTGCTGATTAGTAGGTGCGTATCTTGCGTATGCATACACATTCAACCCATCCACCATGCCCAGCGGGTCTCTTGCCAGCCAGCGGGCGGCGGAGGGGCTGTACCAGCGGTAGGGGAAGAAGTACATCTGCGCGGCGGCGTCCCAGGGCTTGCCGGTGAATGCAGCGGCGAGCCCCTCAAGCGCGACGTTTCCGCTGTTGGCATAGAGTTCGCCGTACGGCGAATACTCGTAACCGCCAAGCGCCGACTTGCCGCCATCATACAAGCCCCGCGTGCTGCCGAGATGGTCAGAAACGTAGTACCGGTACGCCCCCGTGGCCGGGTTCGCGCCCGCGACATCGCCCAGAATACCCGCCACCTCGGCCAACGGCGAATCCATGATATGGGTTCGCGCCAGACTTCCGAGGTTGTCCTCTTCGTTCAGCACATTCCAGCCCACATCCCACCGATACCTTGTGGTTGTGCCGCCTCCTGTCCGCTGGCGGCGTTTGCCCGCGCCGTCGTACTGGTACGACGCGTTGCCCTCGGATGGGAAATCCGACATGACCGACGCGAGCTTGCCGCCGTAGCGGTAGGCATACGTCGCGCTCCACGTCCCGTCGGATTTGGAGGTCATCCGGCCCCAGGCATCGTAGGCGAAAGACGTGTTCGTGCCGCCCACGGCCTGGCTGACGAGTTCGTTGGCGTCGTTGTACGCAAACGCCGTGGTCGTTATGGCCGACGCGGCGGCATCCAGCGCCGCGCTGGCGAGCAGGCTATCGCCGTCGTCATACGTATAGGAATAGCGGTGGAGGAGCGTCGTGCCGTCGGTGTCGTAGCGCTCCGCCACTGTGAGACGGTTGCGGCCGTCATGCTCATAGGCCCATTTTGAGCCGTCCTGGGCGGTAACGGCGGCCACATTCCCGCCGGGCATCAGGTCATACGTCCAGCCCTGCCGGACATTCGCACCGTCCCTGTGCGCGATGGACGTCATCCGGCCGGACCCGTCAAAGGCATAGTGCGTCTCCATCCCGTTGGGGATGTCCGCAATTCTGGATGTTGTATCCGGCATCTGCACTGACCTCTATCTGCTGCGTATGCAGTATGGCACATGCGGGCGGATTTGGGAAGGGCTCGGTTTCTTGATTGAATTTGCCGGATTTACGGGATAAAGCGCCCTCGGGGAAGCCGCGTCTGGCTGCGCCGCCGGTGGGCGCGGTGCGCGGTTTGGGTGGGAGGTGGGCAATTTAGTATGATGTGTCTGAAATACGGGGGGCTGTGGTTTTCCGAGAATGACCGAGAGGAGAGGTGTGATGCAGGAGCGTCTGGCTTGTTTTGCGATGGTCTTGGGTGTGGCGTTGATCGCGGCGGTGCCGTGCATGGCGCTGGATTTGTCCGGGGCGGTCATTGTGCCGCTGCCCGCCGACGGGGTGGTCAACAAGGCGGCAGTGATGTTGCAGGAGGAACTGGCGGCGCGCAGTGGCATTACGCTGTCCATCGCGGCGCAGGCGCCGGAGACCGGTTCCGCGATCCTTCTTGGCACTGTGCAGACGGTCCCGGGCGTGGATGTTCCCGAGAAGCCGGAGGCGTATGGGATCGCTCTGGCTGGAAACACCGTGAAGCTCGTGGGGCGCGACGTGCGCGGCGCTCTGTTTGCCGCTGGACGCTTGATCCGCCTGGCCCGGACCGGGCCGGGGACGATCTCTCTGGAGCTGGCCCGCCCCATAGCGACTGCGCCGGATGTGGCCTACCGGGCGCACCAATTGGGATATCGCAACACCGCGAATACGTACGATGCCTGGAGCATTGAGACGTACGAACAATACATCCGGGACATGATTCTGTTCGGCTGCAACGGGGTCGAGCTTATCCCCAAGCTTGACCCGGAGGCCAAAGATGGCCCCGTGATGGCTATGCCGATGCGCGAGATGAATGTGCAGTTGTCGGCGTTGCTCCAGGCCTACGGCATCGATCTGTGGCTCTGGTCTCCCGTGATGGCGGAGCGGGGAGAAGATGTGACCACGCCGGAAGGGAAGGCGGAGGCCCTCGAAAAACGCCGCCTGATGTTTAAGGATTACCCCTCGATCGCGCATGTATTTGTACCCGGCGGCGACGACGGCCGGACTCCCGCCAGGGACCTGATGCCGTTTCTGGAAGAACTGGCGCCCATTCTCCACGAATACCATCCCAACGCGAAGATCTGGGTCTCGAATCAGACCTTTACTCTCGACGAAAACGATTATTTTTTCGATTACCTGCGTGACACCGACCCCCAATGGCTGCACGGCCTCGTCTATGGGCCCTGGGTCAAGATGGCCTGGGAGGAAATGCGCGAGCGGACCCCGAAACGATTCCCCATCCGCGATTATCCCGATATCACCCACACCCTTCGCTGCCAGTATCCTGTCCCGAACTGGGACCCCGCGTTCGCCAACACCGTCGGCCGGGAACCCATGATGCCCATGCCCGAGATGCAGCGGCATATCTACCTGCGCTATCGCGAGATCAGTGACGGGTTCGGCACCTATTCAGACGGCGTGCATGACGATATGAACAAGATGCTCTGGAGCACCCTGGGCTGGGACCCGGAGGCCGATCTCGACGCCTTCCTCGAAGAGTACGGCAGCGTGTTCTTCAGCGGCGCACTGGCCGGCGAAGTCGCCCGGGGCCTGCGCATGCTGGAACAAAACTGGCACGGACCCATCCTGGAAAACCAGGGTATTCCCGCGACGCGCGACCTCTGGGAGCAGATTGCGCCGCGTGTGCCCAATTTCGACATGCACTGGCGCGCCCAGATGTATTTGTTCCGGGCCCGCTTTGATGCCAACGTGCAAGAAGAGACGCGCGCCCAGCGCGGCTATGAAAAGGAAGCGCACGCCGCCCTGGCGCTGGCGCGAACCCGGGGCGTCGACGCCGCCATCGAACAGGCCCGGATTGCGCTGGCCAAGGCCGACACCCCGGCAAATCCCGAGCTGCGCAGCAGCATCGAGGCGCTGGGGCCGCTCCTCTGGGAAAGCATCGGGTACCAATTGAGCGTAGAACCGCCCTATCTGGCCAAAAACACCGAGCGCGGCGCCATGCTGGACTGGCTCGACCAGCCGGTGAACGACCGGCCCTGGCTGGAACAGCGTTTCGAAGCGATCCGGGTGCTGGATTCAAAAGAGGCGCAACTCGAAGCCATCGACCAGATCCTGAATTGGACGGATCCCGGTCCCGGCGGCTTCTACGACAACCTGGGTGCGGTTGGCGAATTCTCGCATGTGGTCTACCAGCGCCCCTGGGAGGAAGATCCCTCCGCCTGCCGGACGGCTCGCGTGGCCCTCATACGCTACAAAGCCGACCAGGCCGCCATCCAATCAGAAGCAAGCCAGGCGGAAGCCGACAACATGGTGTTCAAAGAAGAAGTGTCGCGCCTGGCCGGAGCCTTCCGGGGCCGGCAGGAACTGCGCATGTCCTGGCAGTCGCAAATGACAACCCTCTACGGCACCCCGCTCAAAATGCGTTACGAAGGACTGGATCCCCAAGCGCAGTACAAGCTCCGCGTGACCTATGTCGGCCGTTTCAAACCCTCCATGGTGCTCACGCTCAACGACGAATACTGCGTCCATGGCCCCGTACCACAGCCCAGCCCGGTCTGGCCCGTGGAATACCACCTGCCGCGCAGCCAGACCAGCTCCGGCACGCTCGACATCGAGTGGAACCTGGTTGAAGGGCGCGGCTGCATCGTTGCGGAGGTGTGGTTGATCAAAGTCGCAGAATAATCCAAGTGCAATCACGCAGTGCAGTGTCTCTGCGTCGATAATGACCGTTATTCGCAGGATAAATAAGACGGGGCCGGCAGCAAAGCCCTTGAACAGCCGTCGATTAACGTGCCCGGGCAGTGCCCGGGCACGTTTGCCCCGCACATCCTCCGAATGGTACACTTGCGCTGCATTGGGGGGCGGTTAGCTCAGTTGGTTAGAGCACCTGCTTTACACGCAGGGGGTCATTGGTTCGAATCCAGTACCGCCCACCATTCATTTTACTCAATGTTTACAGGCCTTTCCGCAGTTTCAGGTTGACTTTTTTCGCTCCTTACATTAGTGTCGCTTGGGGGTATTGTACCCCCAATTGGGCCAAAAAGGGGGCGCGACATGAAGCTTTCCATTCCTTCTTTGCACCACCACAAAGCAAGCGGGCAGGGCCGCGTGAAATACCTGGGCAAGCATATTTATTTCGGGCCCTGGGGGGCGCCCGAGACAGAGCAGGCCTACCGCCGCTGGGCCGCCGAACTCATAGCAAGCGAAGGCGTCATAAACCCCGCCGCGCCCGCGGCGCCGCTCTTGGTGAGCGAGCTTGCCGCCCAGTACGCCGCGCACGCTACCCGCTATTACCGGCAAGGAAGCACCGAAAGCGAAAACATAGGTCGAGCCATTGCCGCGCTTGCGGCCCTCGTCCGCGAACCCGAACTGGTTGCCTCGGGAGAGCTTACCTTCCTCACACAGGCCCTCGAGGTTCCGTCATCCGATTCCGAGGAGAAACGTCGATACGATGACGAGGTCGAGGCCATTGCAATGCGCGTGGTCATAGACTTCGAGGAGGGTCTCGGAGCAGACGTGCGGGATGTGTCAAAACCGCAATTCTCCCGCGCCGTCGGTCTGGACGGCTGGTGCGGGTTCGACCTGCGCTCCAAACGGCCGGACGGGACCCAGATTGACATCGAAGTCAAAGGGCGGGCTCGTACCGGCGAGATCGAGCTCAGCGAAAACGAGTGGGCCAAGGCATGTACCCTCAGCGACAAGTATTGGCTTTACGTCGTCTGCGACTGGGCCACCGCCAACCCGCGCCTGGTCCGCATGCAGAACCCCTTTGGCAAGCTGCTGACAAAAGTCCACGCGGCGTGATCATCAACGCGAGCGAAATGTATGCTGCGGCGGAGAGGGATTGAGCAATGGATTCTTTAGTACTCGACCTTCAGAGATTAGCCTCCGAGTCAAAAGAGAAGCTTTCAGACCTTCTCCGTAAGGCACTCGTGGTCGCCACGAAGCTTGGCTTGGACGATTTTCGCACGTGGATAGAGTGCGAACTCAAAGGCTATCCCGCCGTCGAAGTGCCTCAGTACCGCGTTTGCAGAAGCAGCTACCATGTCCGCAATCCGTACCACGGTCTTCAACCAGTCATTATCCCCGATGCGAAGCTCGAGAAGGCCTTCTGCGAAATACGGATTACGGAGTCCATCGAATCGCTCCAGCACGTATTGGACGAAGAAGGGAAGAACGGATCCGTAGGCTTCAGCATTCCGCCGGAGCATGAAGTCCAGCTTCGCCGAGACGCCGATCTGCCTGGGATGCCGCTGGTACGTCTGGTAAGCACAAACAACCTGTCAGCAATTTTAGACACCGTCCGAACCACAATTCTTGAGTGGGCGCTGAAGCTCGAGGCCGAAGGGATTCTTGGCGAGGGCATGTCGTTCTCCTCTGAAGAGAAGCAAAAGGCCGAATCAAACCCACAGATAAATATCGCCAACTTCCAGGGCATTCTGGGCAATGTCACGGGTGGGCAAGTACATCAGAACACACTGGTCAACATACGGCAGAACGACTTCAAGAGTCTTAATAAGGCATTGTCCTTCTTCGGTATTTCCCCCGAAGACATTACCGAACTTCACGACGCGGTCAAGAGTGAGCCAAGACTAAAGAGCGACGCGAAATTCGGGCCCAAAGTGGGTTCCTGGCTTGGACGAGTGGTTCAGAAAGTTGCCGAAGGTGGTCTCAAGGTAGGTGGTTCTGTGACTAGTTCAATTCTTACGGATGCGATTAAGAAATACTATGGAATCTAATAGCGCCTGAGGAGAAGACACATGGCTGACAAGACGAAGAAGCAGGAAAAGTTTAGTCTGCCCACAAGCGGCTATGACACACTCACGAAGATCCTTCATGCCTACGCTCTGGTTGGTGACAGAGAGGTGACGCTAAACACCATTGCCCAGAAATCCGGAATCGGGAGAACGGGAGTCTCGCCCAACCACCCTTTCTTAACCACTTTGGGAATTCTCCAAGGCGGGAGGAAGAAGCGGGTCTCGCTGGATGGTAAGTCCCTCGTCGTAGCGATTAGTCAAGAACTCGACAGCGATATTGCCGCGAACTGGCGAAGTGTACTTGAGAAGCACCCGCAGACGAAGAGCGTCATCGACATGATTCGTGTCCAGAAAAAGGCAATCCCTGCCGATGAGTTGAGAAAGAGAATAGCATCAACGATCGGTCTGGCTCAGTCAAAGCTGACTACCACGGGCGCAAATTGTCTCATCGAGATACTTCAACGCTCGGGTCTTTTAGAAGAGTCTAATGGGGCCTACATCTTTAATGAAGGTACACAGGACGTATCTCCAATTGACGGCGAGCGGCGAGATCCTGCCGGCAAAAAGGAAGCCCAAGCCCAAGTGAAGAAGCAGCAGACGGCAGATATGCCCCCGGCAAAGGCGAAGGACTATCCGGCAGTTCACATAGACATTCAAATCCATATTGCGGCTGACGCCAAGCCGGAACAGATTGATCAAATCTTTACGAGCATGGCCAAGCATCTCTATGGGAAGGAATGATAGATGTCCGCCAGGACAGCCACAGGTTCGAGAAACCTGCTCCTAGCGGCAGGGCGCATCCAAGATGACGTGCGCTCACTTGGTTTTCAAGGGGGCCCATCTCCCGCGCCGAAGGGGGACATGTATACCGAGATGGTCAAGTCTCCTGAGCTCCGCGATGTAACCGAAAGATTATACAGAGACGGTCATTACGCTTCCGCCGTGCTTGAAGGATTCAAATTTGTCAACAACCTTGTAAAACAGAGGAGCGGTCTAGCGGCGGATGGCGCGGCCCTGATGAGATCGACATTCAGTCTTAACAACCCGAGACTCAAACTCAGCGATCTCAAGACGCAGTCGAAAAAGGACCAACAGCAGGGCTACATGGACATATTTGCGGGGTGCATGACCGGCGTCCGGAACCCTCGAGCACACGACCACAAATATCTCGATGATCCGGATGTGGCCTTGAAGATGCTTGCATGGGCAGACCACCTTGTATCCCTAGTGAATAACGCCAAGCGAACGCGCACGCACAAATTCGCGAAAACAAAGCCTTAGCACGCAGTCTGAGCAACGGGATAATCCTCCGGTTTGGGCAGACACGAATTTGAAGGATGAGGCATGGAAGACAGACCGGGGCTGATTGAGAAGACGTTTCCGCTGAAGCAGGCGCCGCTGGATTCGGTGCATGAGAAGAATGTGCGGCATGGGCACATTTCGACGCTTCACATCTGGCCGGCGCGGCGTCGGTTGGCGGCGTGTCGGGCGGCATCTTCCACGGGGGTCGCGAATCGGACCCGGCTATGGACTGGTTTCGCGAGGAGGTCAAAAAGGCCTACGGCGGACATGCGCCGAAGGGGCTCGACCCGTTCGCCGGGTGAGGCGCCATCCCGCTCGAGGCGATGCGGCTGGGCTGCGAGGCCACGGCCATCGACATCAACCCCCTGGCATGGTTCATCACACAGCATCTGGCAATTCTCGGTGCTCGCTTTTCACTTTCATGTCGGGGTGTTATGTGGTTGCCCTCATTCTAGGGTCGGTTCCTAGTGAGAATGACTCCCACGCCCGCCGCCGCCCCCAACACAAGGCATTGAACAATCAGCCGGGAAATATCTATCTTTGCACCTATAGAGTGAGCGAACATGGGAATTACCGGGCCCAAGAAAATCAATCCGTAGCCCATTGGTCTAGGGCCTCGCTCACGGCTCGTTTCTAACCAAGGCGGGAACAAACCCATTATAACGAAAACAACCAAGGTTACGATCAGGATTCGCCATTGCCATGTATTGAGATTCATGGCTGGTGTTCCTTTCCGACTGAAGTTCGGGGAACCAATCCTCATCCTCGTCGTTCTGTAAGTTGTGAAAATAGCGTTTTTGGAAAGCAAAGTCGCCTTCCACAAACTTACAGATTGATATCGTGCGTTGCTGCCCGTCAATAATCTCAAAACTACCATCACCGGCGAGTCGTTCGCAATCCGTAGCGGTGTGCCGGGGGGGCAGGCCGCCGCCGCCAGCCGTCAATCCGATGCGTGGATGACCGTACTGGCTAAGGCTGCTGGACCAAGCACTTGACGTATCATCACGAATAGTACATCTTAATGGCGAAGCATTAATGTGGAGTTCTTCCATGAAGAAAGGGTTGCCTAGGATTGCGATTGGCGGCGCCGCGGCAGTTTTCGTGGCGATATGCATTTGGATGCTTGCAGTGCAAGTGACTGAATTAAAATTGAGGAATCGGAACACCTTTAAGCTCCAGGTGAGCGCCCGCGGAAACGGTTCGGTGGGCATCGAGCCGGAAAAGGAGATGTACGAGGACGGTGAGACCGTGGTTTTGTCTGCCCAGGGAGATCCCGGATGGGCTTTCGACCATTGGACCGGGGATGTCATGGGCATGAAGACCTACGACGCGTCCGCGCAGGTCTGGATGATTGAGAATCGCAGCATCACGGCCGTGTTTATCGAGCGACCGGGTCTCACCGAGGTGGACTTCATCGGCGACCTGGAGTATTTCCTGCAGGATATCGGCGCAGAAGAGGATATTTCGACGTTTGACGGGAATGAGATCAGGTATAACGCCAAGGTGGAACGCGTCTATGTCGGAAACGGCATCCCGGATGTGGCGGAATTGTGCCTGGTTGAAGCTATCCTGAACCGGCGCTCGCTGGATCATTCGTTTCGCAGCGGGGTCTATCATGACTTCATCTGGGATATCTGGAACGTCAACCTGGCGCAGGCGGCGGTCGATCTTCCGGACGAAGATCCCCGCATCCATCGTGTGGTGGCCGGATATATGACCCTCGGTGACTATAAGTCCGAGGGCTTTATCGACAAGCTCGTGACCATCCACTACAACAGTGAAGGCCTGAATACCGCCGCATATGAGACCAATGGTCAGCGCTATCTCTACTACAAAGCCGACGCCGACAACGATGGCGTCTCGAATTATCAGGAATGGGAGTACGCGTCACCCGATAACAGCATCGCCAATATCCCGGAGTTCGTTGATGCCGCGCTGGATGGCGTTAAACCGCAAGGAAGTCAACAGTCCGCGTTTGCGGACCGCCCCGTTGATCTTTTCGCGCCGGAGATGGACCAGCGCTTCGCTGCGGTTGACCACAGCACCGGGCCGTACTTTGATGCGCTGGACGCCGGCGGGGCCATGGATATGCACACCGCGGCCGCGCTTTTGCTTACGATGGGCATCTCTGAGGATGGGCTGTGTCCTTACTGTTGGTTGTGCGCAGAGAAGTTTGGGTTCAAGATAGGTTGTTTCGACGATCCGGGTTACATGGTGACGTTTGAGGTGAATGGAAGACCCTACTGGGGCGTTCCCGATAAAGAATTTCAGGTGCCCGGCGGTATGCCCATTAAGAATCTCAAAGTGGTTTTCCCGGAACCGTACGAGCTGGCGTGGTGGATGGCGCCCGGCTCGCTCATCCATGGAAGCCGGGAAGAGCTGCTCGATTCGGTCTCACTTTTTTCGAACACGCTGGCTATTCCCCTCGTTTGGGCGGGACATCTTACGGTCCCGAAATCGTCGCAGTGGTATTCGATTACCGTAATTCCTCCCCCCGGTTCGAAAACGGGCACCTCCGCGACGGACAGCTCCAAGCAGTATGTCGAGGCGCGGCCCGCTGAGTTTGTGACGTTGCGGGCGGCCGCTAAGCTGAAGAATTCTGCGGTGTTTGCGTGGTCGAATGGTCTCCAGCACATAAAGAGTCCTTTGGCGGTGGTTCGGCCCTTCGGTGAATACAACGTCGGCATTTGCACACGCGAGGAGTTTGAGCGACTGAAACTCAATCTTGTCGACATTTTGCTGGAGCAAATTCAAGGGGGCCACGCGTTGGCGTCAAATTCGCACAGGTATGGTGGCTGTTTTTCCTTTTCGTTGCGATTGGCTCCGGGAGAACCAGCCAGCTTTACCGCCAGTGTCTCGCCGCAAAGCGAGTTTGTTCGCTGGGAATTTTACCGTAGAGACGAGTCGCAGCCCTTTCTTATGGTGGACAAGATGCGGGTGGACCTGTATTGGAACCAGGAGACAAACGCCGTTGCGCGGGTGGTCACGCGGCCGAAAGACGAATACAAACTGCTCCTCGAAACGAAGGTTGCAGACCCCGACGACCCCTCCGACCCCGACGACCCCTCCGACCCCGACGACCCCGGCGACCCCGGCGACCCCGGCGACCCCGGCGACCCCGACGACCCCGACGACCCCGGCGACCCCGACACGCCCGGCCATGACTGTCCGGGCTACGTGGTCGTCGAGGAGGAGCTGAGGGTGCTGGGGGTGGTTTACCATGGCCCCAAGCGCTACTACCCCAGAGACGCCTGGGTCCGCCTGCGCCCCGTCGCCAATCCCGGCTACCGGTTTGCGAAGTGGGAAACCGCCGAGGATGTTACCGGGATCACTCTTGAAGGGTTGTGGTGGTGGTCGCCCCCACCACCTATGGCTATCAATGGACTGGAAGACGAGAGAATCGCCGTGCGCATGCAAGCCGACACCACCATCACGGCGGTGTTTGAATGGGACCCCGCTATAGAAATGATTACCCCCGCCGGTGATGGTGATCCGGTGAATAGGGCGAAGCAGTCCGGCGACGGACAGAATGAATTTACCTATTCGTCGGCTAGCCCCGGCATCTTGACGATGAACCTAAAGGCACGCGTCACGCCGGGCTGCGTCGCCGATCTGATTAAGGACCAATGCCGCTTTACCGTTGATCCGATCGCTGGTTCCACTTTGGATTGGGACACGGCCAATCCTGACGGCAAACCGACGGTAAGCGGTGATGAGCTGTTGGCGACGGTGAGATTTACCGGTCTTCCCGCGAACAACACGGCTTTCGGGAGCAAGAAGGCGGCGATTTACTTCAATGCCAGCAAGAAGGATGAAGCGAACTATGAGGTTTTCTTCCCCCGTGATGAGGCGAACAATCCCGGTGGTTCTAATCCGAATTGGTTCTACTACTGGAATCAAACTCCCGCCGGCTATGTGCATGCTTCATATGCAAACATTCAAGGCAGCTATGGAGTCACTCCTGCTATGCGTTTGGTCGCCATCAATGACTCACAGCAAGATAGAAATCTGGATTGGAGATCGATCTGCGGGGACTGACACGAGACGTGATGGAAGCGGCCAGAAGGTCTCCGGTATCGATCTCTTCGCAAATGTCGTCGCGCATGAACGATTCCATACGTCTCAAATCCGAGATGCGGACTCGCTTTTAGGGGGACTTAATGGCCGGCCTGGCAGTGTGTGGGAAAAAGGATGGGCATGGAATAGGCCAACCTACCCGAATCACTTCACACTTGGACCAGACGGCAAAGCCGGGGTGGCTAACGTTGATGACGATGGAGATGGAATTATCGACCAAGAGAACAATTTCGGTGAAGTGGGGTTTCCCAGATCGGACGACGTTAATCTTGACGCAGATTTCAACGACGTGCCCGATTCCTGGCAACCTTATGACATTGAAAAAGAAGCCGAGAAGGCTGAGACAATTGTCGAGGACACCTACTGGCAAGCTGACTGGGGCAATCCCGGCAAACAACACCAGACAAGCAAGAAATACAGCGATTGAGGAGTTCTCAAATGAAAACAGCGCTTTGGCTTATGATGTTGACGGCATTAGTCCCTTCTGCAGGCGCACGCCCGATCATATATTCGGACTATGAGAAAGTTTGCAAAGCCGAGTTGATAGTTTTTGGAAAAGTTGTGGAATTCAGCAGGCAGACAGGATGCTCAATCAAAATCGAGCGCGTTTTCAAAGGTCAAACCTCAGCGGGCAACCTGGCCTTCCCGTTTACAGAGAGCTATCTTGGGTCGGTTGAATCGCCCGCAGTCTCTTTGCGACGTGGGGACAAAGTATATCTCTTTCTTTTTCGTAATGTTCAGGGAGAATATGAGCTGTTTGCCCATTCCCAAGGCGTTCGTCTCGTCCCCGACAAAGACGTACAATCTTACGACGCCGTGATAAGGGATCTGGTGTCTTTTGCTCGAAATGGGCAATCGTCTGTGCTTCGCAACATGATGTATAAGGGAAGCGAAAGCCGGCGTGCAGCATTGGGAGCTGTGGAGGCACACGCGTCATCATTCAAAGCGGATGCAGTTGTTTCTGAAGGCATTTTGTCATGTCTTTCGGATAGCGATCCTTCAGTTCGACGAGATGCGGCTTGGCTCATCGGTGAGCTTGGTATTCTCGAGGGCATAAGTGTAT
Organism: Candidatus Hydrogenedentales bacterium; assembly: GCA_050950105.1. Classification (GTDB taxonomy): domain Bacteria; phylum Hydrogenedentota; class Hydrogenedentia; order Hydrogenedentales; family SLHB01; genus UBA2224. The sequence continues at coordinate 450,589 of JBMNGZ010000005.1, forward strand.
TGCGTATGCATCTAAATGATCCTGATGAAAGCGTGCGGCTGACTGTTGAGACGGTTCTTCAAAAGATGCCTAACGCCGCAGTCGAAGACACTGGAGACCATGCTGGATGCATCTGCCCAAAACCGATGGACGGTGAAGCCGCGAAGAGACTCCCTGAACTGAGGCACGTAGTCATCGGTGTTCGCCAGCAAGGGCATCTTAGCGATCAAGATAGGGTTGTTGTCGAAAGGAATCTTGCCAGTGGGGATCCCGTTCTCGTCTCGCTTGCCGCTTGTGTCGTGGCGGAAAGCAAGGGCGCTGAAACCGACCTCTGCGCAAAGGCCATGGATGCTCTCGATGAAGCATCAGCAATGCCACAGGCATACATCCGGCTAATGCTGACCATGAAAAAGGTCCAGGACGGAAACCGGGCACAGTTGACTGCTGCCCTCGAACCTCTTCTGAAGGAACCCAACCCATACTTACGGGTGGAAGCAGCCAAAGAAGTTCTCAAGATCAACGCGCGCAAAGGGGAGAAGATCTTAGAGACAATGCTGTCGGACGATTCCGCCATCGTCAGAGGCGAGGCATTCCGCCAATTTGAAAAGAGAGGAAAGGCAAGTGGTTATGACCCAGCCCCCATGGTGGACGAATGCTATGAATTGCTTTTGTCCATTATCGACAATGCGACAGGCATGCTTGATACAAGACAGTTGCTTTCGGCCCAGCCGATGGAGCGGACTCAGGCGCTTGAAGTGTTGAGCGCGGAATATTACGAGGTCTCTGCGGCGCTCCGGAAGACACTGACGGAGGCCAAGGCAGAGTTCAGAGGGGACCGCCGTTATCATTCGCCTCTTCACGCTGCCATACTGGCGGCCGATGCATGGCAGGTAACGAATGCCGAAGATACCCTTCTTGCCATGGTTGGCTACGAGTTGGATATGGCGTCGTTGCCGGATGGCATGAGTGTGTCTGGCGACTACTTTTTTCCTGCAGCCAGGACGTTAGTCCGCTTGCGCGTAGACATGGCGAAAGTGGAACGAGCGCTTGGGGCCGCGGAGGATCCGAAAACGCTGAGAATATTGACATGGGTGTTGCTTGAACGAGGAAAGGATGTCGAGAGGACGAAAATGGCTTTAGCAGATGCAAGCAGTAAGAGTCACTCGGCCACGGAAAAGCGGAATCTCAGCGAAGCGCTGGAACTGCTCAACAATCCTTCGGAGTTGTTGCCGATGCCGTGGAGAGGCAATTCTCCTTCATCGAAGTGATTGCTATGTGGCCTACGCACCTGCCTCGCCGTACGCTAGAAGAGAGGCCACACGGCGCGCCAAGCGCCCAATAATATTCGCGGTCACCGGTGGGAAAAGTGGATTGAACTCGTGTCAAGCATGACAGCGGGTGTCAAACGAACGAATGAAATTGTCGAATCCATTAGCTGTAAACGCCGGTCGAGAAGTGATGCCCCCTTGGTAGACTCTCTGGTTTCGGAGGCATGGGGTCCGGGGGGGCGCGAAGGAGTGTTTCGCGATATGACGCGTACCGTTTGGAGGACGCCGATGTATCACGGCGCGGCCCGATGAGCTTGTGACGTTGCGGGCGGTCTCGAAGCTGAAGGATTATATGGTGTTTGCGCAGGCGAGCAAGGGGCCCGTTTGTATCGGGAGGATCGGCGATGAGAAGAAAGAAGGCCAATCTGTTGATTCTGCTTCCGGTGTTTCTGCTTCATTGCGTCAGCGAAGCAGAGGAGAGACCGCCATCCGCGGCCGCAATTTACGACACTCTTGACCAGCTATGGGGTAGCCGCAAGTTTACTGAGGTGACTGACTATGTCCAAAAACTCAAAAGTTCCTGGGGGGGGTATGTTCCCGTTGAACTGGCCCTTGCTACTCACAGTGACAAGTATGGCGCACAGATTGAGGACTCAATTGAGCGGCTGACGGCCCTTCGCACCAGATTGCAGGGGGAGATCGCTGCGGCATCTCCGGTATTCATGGAGCTTCTTGATGCCACGATCCGGCAACAAGAGTATTTTCGAGATTTTTGGATACGGCAGGGCTTCTCACGTGAACAGCGCCTGGCCGAAAGAGACCCACTGAAAATGACCGATTTTACCGATTTCGAAGATGGCAAGCATTGGGCCGTTATTGACGAAGAAATGATGTACTTCAACGCCCCGGAAGTGTTCTTGACCGAGCAGGGTGTCCGGGTTGCCCATCCCCTGGAACCCGCGACGCCTGATCCGAAGCTTAAACAGATGGATACCCAGCAACTTCTGGAATATCTCGGAGACTACGAGAATTCGATGATCAAGCGAAAAGCGTGCGCTCAGGAACTGGTCCGCAGGCGCGCTGAGGCGGGCCCCGTCAGCGAGCTTGTCGAGAGTCTCTGGGGATGGGACGCCGGGTATACCTATCAATATACCGTTGAAGAGTTGGTGAAGATTGGCCCTGCGGTCATACCGGAACTTATTGCGTATCTAGATAAGGACGATTTTTACAGAGATAAAGAAGAGGGCATCTGGGCGCTGGTACGAATCGGAGTGGCCGACCCCGCCGTTATCCAGACCTTGGAGGCCATATCGTCAAATGCGAATTCTTGGCGTGACAGCGTCAAGTATGCTCAAAACGCTTTGCAGTATCTCCAGTCTAAAAATAAGTGAGTGTCTCCGGCATACGCAGAGTCCTCTGTGGTGGTTCCGCCCTGGGGCGAGTACTACCCGCGCCTTTGCACACGCGAGCAGTTTGAGAAACTCGCCCTTGTCGACGTGTTACTGGAGCAAACGCAAGGGGGCCGGGCGTTGGCGTCGAATTCCTACAGCTATGGCGGCCATTTTGTCCATTCGCTGCGGCTGGGCACGGGGGCGCCAATCAGTTTCACCGCCAGTGTTTCGCCGCAAAGCGAGTTTGTTCGCTGGGAATTTTGCCGTAGAGACGAGTCGCAGCCCTTTCTTATGGTGGACAAGACGCGGGTGGACCTCCATTGGAAACAGGCGGCAAACGCCGTTGCGCGGGTGGTCACGCGGCCGAAAGACGAATACAGACTGCTCCTCGAAACGAAGGTTACAGACCCCGACGATCCGGACGACCCGGACGACCCCGACACGCCCGGCCATGACTGTCCGGGCTACGTGGTCGTCGAGGAGGTGCGGGGGGGGGGTTACCATGGGCCCAAGCGCTACTACCCCAAAGACGGCTGGGTCCGCCTGCGCCCCGTCGCCAATCCCGGATATCGGTTTGTGAAGTGGGAAACCGCCGAGGATGTTACCGGGATCACTCTTGAAGGGTGGTGGTTGTTGCCCCCACCACCCATGGCTATCAATGGACTGGAAGACGAGAAAATCGCCGTGCACATGCAAGCCGACACCACCATCACGGCGGTGTTTGAATGGGACCCTATCAAAGTCGTCCAACTGGCCCAGGGCGACCTGCCTGAGCGGGAAATCAGGCAACGAGATGACCCTGACACCCCCGATATCCGCGAAGACGTAGCGACCATAAGCGCCGCCCCGGCCATGCCGGAATTGAGAATTAGCCTCAACGGCGGACGGAGTGATACGCCCGTGGAGTGGCGTCTGAAAGTGGACTACAAAGAAGGCAACAGGCAAGACTCCTTCTATGTCCCGGAGTGGAATCCGAGCCCGGGTGAGGCGGAAGAAGAAGACGAGAACGCGCCGCGCATCCAGAGAATAGGAAATCAGACTTGGGCGGTTGACTTTCGAGGTGAATTCGTCGGAGGAACCGCGACCGTTTACGCCAGATTCTGTGACGGGCAGACTGCCAGGAAGACGTTCAGGATCTGGGGATATAACCCGCCTCGGGCAACAGTCAGGAATCAACTCGTCTCTCTTCGACATAGAATTGCCGCATATGTGGAGAGTCATTTCCAGCAATTTCGCCCTGATAATCGTCAGTTTGGCGGCTTCCTTCGTACTCCAGAGACGGTCCTTCGCGCGACAACAGATAATGGATTCGGCATAATGCAACTTACGAATACCCCCCTGCCGACAGTCAGGCAACTTTGGAATTGGCGCGCGAACGTTGCTGCTGGGGAGGCGAAATTAACGGGTAACGCAGCGGATGCAGAACATTATAACAATCAGGTTCGACAGGGGCTTGATTGGGACGGGCGCACTGGAGGGGAACCGCCCAACGAAGGTGTCGCTTTTCCAGATGCCCCTGAATTTACGGATGCGGAGATGGATCTTGAGGTATGGGCGCGCTACTGCGCTGGTTACCGTTACCATGACTGGGATCCTGGTAACGCAAACCCAGAGATGGGCCCTGTAAGGCCAGCTCAATGGGTACGTCGGTGTGTAACCTCGACAAATTCAAGCTGTCATCGCGCCGATGTGCGTGCAGAAATCCGCAACAATATTGCTGCGGGTGCATACCCTCCGGAATGGGATTAAGGGGAGTGTGGACATGCAAAGGCGAATCATATTTGTTCAATTGAGTCTGTGTGTTTTTGTATGCGGAATGGCACATGCTGACTGGTTGCGCGCATTTCCTTTGCCGTTTTCGGATGGTCGATACGTCGACATGGACGGTGAAGGACGTGTTCTATTCATTGACTACGTTGCTAGAGAGGGTGTTATCCTGGCTCAACTCGATCCACAGGATGTGCCCATGATCATCGGTGGGTTTGTACTACCAGAGCAGCGACAGGCCTACCTCCTTTATAGCGACAAAAGTGCCGAGGAACAAATAAATACCAATACATGTCGGCTCAAAGTGGGCATGATGCGCAAGGGTGTGTGGGAAGTTACGCCACTTGACGTTTCCTTTCGCGTGGACGGCGATTGGCATCTTGTACCATGCTCAGGCAAGGCTTTTCTGCAATATAATGTGCCATTGCCGTTTGAGACATTTCGGTTCGTACTTGACCCCAAACGGGCTGAAGTTATTGGAGACTTTGACTTCAACCTGTCAATTCACGCATATCCGGCGACTACGTGTAGTAACGAAAGCCTTTTCTTTGCCCCTCGGCTTGGCTCAGATAGCTTGTTAGAAGTCCCCATCCTGAACCCAGATGATTACAAGGAACATAGAGTTAACGACCTCTTTCCTGAAAACCAGGAGAGCTCGGAAGGGTACGTCGTCAGTCTCAATTACCCTCATGCCTTGATAGGAAGACGCTCTTCTCCTGATAAAGGCGTCAGAGAATACGCACTTTTATCTCTCAACTCCATGCAGGTAATCGTCCTCTGGAACGAAGCGTCGCATCCCTTCGCTGTCAGGAAAATGTGTTTGAGCTGTAATTCGGATACGCCCGTCTGGGCAGTTGAACTTGATGATAGCGGTTTTCAAACCGGGAGATATGTCTCTTATTCGCGTAAAGGCGAATCGCTGAAGATAGATGAAGCTGTCGACTACAATCCAGAGAAGCAAATACTGCTGTTTTCAGATGAAGGAGAACTAAAGCCTTATCCGCGGTATAGATTCGACTATACGCCAAGTGAAGCCATCTCGGTTGACACGGTGACGGTGCTCACTAGCAGCTTCCGTGATGACCTCATGGAGTCCCAGGCAAGACTTAGGTATCCGGTGAGAGAACTCACGATCGACAGCAACGCTGTCAGAGAGAGCATCGACACCCTTATTCTCCTCGGTGAGTACGGATTGATTGAGCGATACGATTCCTCATTCACAAGCCGAGCCCAGGGAAAGATCCCGGGAGCATATGAAAGAATGGGAGTCAGTGCCGCGAACCTCTCCTGGAACAACGAGGCATTACTTATAGCTGTTGGCCCCGAGGGCGGGATAGTGGAATGTCGTCTTGAAGATATGCAGATGAAGCGGGGCGCAGTGCCGCAGTTGCCGGAAGGGCTGGCGTTCCGTGACGGGTTGCATGTTTTAGTGGCCATTCTTCCTCTTGCCCATGGTCAAATTTATGTGCGCGATGACGGTTACGTTCCTCTTCCTGAGCTGGGCAAATACCCTCCCACGACGCACATCGACCTTCCTTCAGGCGAGGCCAGAGTGTTAAATACCTTTGCGATCGGCGGTCTCTCTGACATTCGAGTTGCGCCTGCGGGAGACCGATTCGTGCTGCTTGGAATCGGGAAAGCGGTAATGGTCGATGCGATGACCGGTCATATTCTTCGTGAAGTAGGGCATCTAGCCGAATACCGCCGCTCTCTTTACCAGGAACCAGAGGCTGGCAAGGTCTATCTCCTCGGATACGAGGTCGATTGGGAGCAAGAAGCACTTGACTGCTGGTGGATCTCGATGGCACCTGAAAATGCGGGTGAAGTGGAACATGTACTGGTTTCGATGAAGACTGGTGAGCGGCTCAAACAGACTTCGATGAGTCCCTGGCCGGAACTGCCTGACTTTGACCGTTTCGAGTTTCCGAAGACTTTTTTGGAATCTGTGCTATATCACAAGAAGCTGCTATCTGGAAAGAGGGAAATAAGCAGCAGACGGCTGTTGCGGTTGGTAGAGGCTCACACCTTGGCACGTCTGTCCGCTCGGCCGGCGCTTTTGGAAAATCTCCCATCAGAGAAATTGGTCACGATTTCTATATCTCCTCAAGGACGTTTCTTGCTGGGCGTGTACTTCACGACGTCGGAAGATCGGACGTGGGAAGATCCCCCTGAGCATTCGCGAAGAATCGTGATTCTCGACACCGAGACCGGCGCAATAGAAGCGGACTTCGTTTTCAAGAACCCCGTTGCAGGAGTCTTTTTCCCGGGGACACATGAAAACGGATGAGGACTATGCTGCGTGCTACGTAACCGGTCAACAAAATATGGACTTTTACTACATTAAGATGCGCCGGGGCGAACCATGCGCCAGTCAAGCGAGGTGGTTATTTCGACGTCCATAATCCGAGTTACATGGTGACGTTTGAGGTGAATGGAAGACCCTACTGGGGCGTTCCCGGTAGAGAATTTCAGGTGCCCGGCGGTATGCCCATTAAGAATCTCAAAGCGCTTTTTCCGGACCAGTTCGGCCTGGTGGGCTGGTCGGCTCCCGGTTCGCTTAGCGACGGGAGCCGAGAAGAGGAGATCGATTCGGTCTCGCTTTTTTCGGAAACGACGGCTTTTCCCCTCGTTCTGACGGGATGGCTTACGGTCCCCAAATCGTCCGAGGCGTGTTCAGTTACCGTGATTCCTCCTCCCGGTTCGAAAACGGGCACGTCCGAGAAGAACAGCCTCTACCAGTATGTCATGGCGCGGCCTGATGAGCTTGTGATGTTGCGGGCAGTTTCTAAGCTGAAGAATTCTGCGGTGTTTGCGTGGTCGAATGGTCTCCAGCACACAAAGAGTCCTGTGGCGGTAGTTCGGCCCTTCGGTGAATACAGCCCCGCCCTGTGCACGCGCCAGGGGTATGAGAGACTGAAACTCAATCTTGTCGACATTTTGCTGGAGCAAATTCAAGGGGGCCGGGCGTTGGCGTCTAATTCGTACTGGCATGGAGGCCGTTATGCCTCTTCGCTGCGATTGGCTCGGGGAGAACCAGCCAGCTTTACCGCCTGTGTCTCGCCGGAAAGCGAGTTTGTTCGCTGGGAATTTTACCGTAGAGACGACTCGCAGCCCTTTCTTGTGGTGGACAAGATGCGGGCGGACATGCATTGGACGCAGGCGGCAACCGCCGTTGCGCGGGTGGTTACGCGGCCGAAAGACGAATACAAACTGCTCCTCGAAACGAAGGTTGCAGACCCCGACGACCCGGACAACCCCGACACGCCCGGCCATGATTGCCCGGGCTATGTGGTCGTCGAGAACGCGAGGACGATTGGAACCATTTCCTACCATGGCCCCAAGCGCTACTACCCCAAGGACGGCTGGGTCCGCCTGCGCCCCGTCGCCAATCCCGGATACCGGTTTGTGAAGTGGGAGACAGACAAAGACGCAATCGGAGCGACTCCACCATTCTGGATGAAGCCAATGCAGACTACGCACCTCAATGAGTGCGAAAAGCCGGAGGTGGCGGTCTTATTGGACAAGCAAGCCATTCAAGTGACTGCAGTTTTTGAGCCACACATTTCGTTGCAATTTGGTCTCAAAGAAGAGCAAACCTACAAGGATGTTGACCCCCCGGACTTGCGTAACATCCAACGCATATTGGTTTCAGATAGCCCTGACGTGTACATAGGTGCCCTTGCAGAGGATACTATTTGGTTTCGAGTGCCCGAGATGGAAGAGTGCGGTGAAAGTGTCACGTGGGGAGGCGCGGCAACTGGCACTGGTTGGCGTACCTCAGTGACTTTCGAGGAAGACGCCGAAGGCGATTTTGAAGTTTCGGCTACGGTGAATGATGCTGTTGTTTCTGCTAAACTCAAAGTATTCAAAAGACCGCAAGAATCCCTATATCATTACTCGGCTTCCCATCCCGCTGTGGCAGCCGCCGCTTTGTACTATCAATCTAGGTGCAGGTTATGGGCACACGAATGGCAAATGGGAGGTGGGTTTAACAACGGGCGCAGCAACGCGTGTCAGCATGCATATTGGAGCGCATTAATCGCTTTATACCACGGGTCCCGAGCAGCAATCGACCTTACTACTGCCTACGAATACCAAGGCCTTGATAAGCATCTTTCCAACGCTGTGGTTATGGATTTGCTGAACAACGCGGTCGGGGCTGCTAAGGGTGATGCTCTTGCCACCTTATATGGTGGCCTTTTGCTAGACGACTATATTGTACGAAATTCGGTGATTGCAGCCCTGAATGATGGTGGACTCTGGATGCTGACCAGTGAATCGGACAACCCGCTTGCATTTCTTATACGCACTGACGAGATTAAGGGTGCGAACATCCCCTCCGAAGCTGAGCCTCGCATTTCGCTGGAACCCGCGTTCTGGCAAGAGGATCCCGGACCAGTTCATATAGTGCCGCCTAGAGGAGATTAACCAGTGAGAACATTTTCCGCGCTAATGACCATCTGGATACTCTCGGTCTTACCTTCATATTTGGCCTTCGCTCAGCAGAATAGCTTCTATGATCAATCGTGCGAATTGCTGGCTGTGCTGGACACACCACGTCTTGGCGACAGCATAGAGGAGGTTGCGCGCGATTTCCCTAGCGCAAATATATTGAATGAGCCGCATGGGAGCGATGCCGCATCGCCCGCTGACTGTGAAGACATGACGCTGACAGTACCCTTAATGGCTAATGCGCGGGCAGGTGCCCCTGTTCCGCCCGGGCATGCCGTGCTCGTACTGAGTGTCAAGCAAGGAGTGCTAAGGTGCTTCTCGCTCTTCCTTAGCGGGAGCAAGGACGATTTCTACAGCAATTCCGAAGACATTGTCGAGTGCCTTCTCAATAAGTATGGTCGCAATATTGACTTGAGGGTTGAATTGGGTGGTGAAGGTCCACGACCAGTAATTCTCTGGCCACAGAGCCAAGCTACAGTAACGGCGTCTTTTGAGATAAGCGGCCATTACGGTACGGTGCTTATTCGTAAGGGCATTCCGAGGTCTGAGTGTTTCTCGGCAGGCGCAAGCACCCTGATAGATGTTTCGTTCCAGGACCGAGAAGCTTTCTATGCAGTATGTGGTTTGGCAGATCTGTTCAGGTTGTATTTTGATAGACCAAGTGAGACTAGAGAGTCCGAATCTCACTGCATCACAGACTCGCCTCTCGAACACTTCTATAATGACATTCACGAAGCCGCGTCCCAACCCGCGACCCGTATATCTCCCATAACGCTGTATCGGATAAGTATGCGCATGAATCCTGACTCCGACAGAGACCTCTTCGTGACTTCTAGTTTAGATAACGTCACATCTCTGCCAAAATGGCAGCTCTATCTTCGCGCCTCAGATCGGTATGTCGTAGGCGGTCAAGTGGTTTTGGGCCGCATCAAACTAGACCAGCCTAGTGAACCCTTCTGGCGTTTGTATCGGGTAACTAAAACTGCTGGTGAGGAATGGCCACGCGAGGGTGTCCTGGGATTCAGGGAATCGTCAAGGGAAGACGGCCTCGATATTCTGATAGCGGCGATCTTCCAGGAAGATATTGGAGGTAAACTTGGCTCGTGGGTTTTGGCTGAGGGAGTCATTTTTGAAGATTGGGAGGCATTTCAGGAATGGTTTGACAGTCAAGGGACAGGGTGGCGCATCAAATCAGCTCTGGACATTGAGTCCACCTACGTGACCAAAACAGAAGACTCTGGGCTCTGCAAAGAGAGCCCTTAGGGACCACCCCTTTTAGTGTTGAACATGAGCTGGCACTCCAAATACCGTTCGATTCTAGGTCGGATGTTCGAGGAGGTCAATAGTAAGTAAGTGCCATTCGAGGCAGTAACCAATTATTGCGAACATTTATTGCGTATAAGCGCTCCGTTGCACACCGGGCTTCGGTGCGCTAGATGCATCCTGTCGCCGGACAGCCGATAATTGCGGAACCCGGCGCGGCCCAGTGAGCTTGTGACGTTGCGGGCAGTTTCTAAGCTGAAAGACTCTGCGGTGTCTGCGTGGACGACTAAGACTAATCTCCAGCACACAAGGAGTCCTCAGGTGGTGGTTCCGTGTTCGGGCGAATACAACCCCGTCCTGAGCACGCGCCAGGAGTATGAGACACTGAAACTCAATTTTGTCGACGTGTTACTGGAGCAAACGCAAGGGGGCCGGGCGTTGGCGTCGAATTCCTACAGCTATGGCGGCCATTTTGTCCATTCGCTGCGGCTGGGCACGGGTGGGGAGATTGATGTTGGGCGACGCATGCGTCGCCCCTACGGGGTGCGGGGCTACGACAGCATCTGGCGCCGATACGGCCTGCGTCGCCCGTTCGATACGGATTTGGTTGCGGTGGTTCTGGTAGGGGGGTCAAACCCGCCCGTGCAATGCATGGCCATCGCTGGCATCTCCCGGCGATCTGTTCCGCATCCGGCATCTGCAGCCCGGGGCAGGCACGCAGGGCTTTCTCGATGCCGATATTGTAAGGTGCTCCCTCGGGCCAGACGCGGCAGAACGTCTCGCCCCACCGCGTCTTGAGCTTCGATGACCTGACAGGGGTATTGATGCTCCAAAGAAATAGAACCACGAATTCACACGAATGGACACAAAAGTCTTGCCGGACACCAAACGCAGGCCTTCATATTCGTGTTGATTGGTGTTCATTCGTGGTTCCTCCACAAAACCAACCGCTCCCATTCGAGTTCTGAATGCCCGTGACGTTAGATGCACCAGGGTTTGCCCTTTGTGGATGCATGTTGTAATCCCGCCCGTGCGGGGTTTTCCCGATCCATTTCCTATTGTGCGGGATTGCTCACTCTATAATCGCGGATGCGGTCCAGGGCCTCATCGTTGCGGATGATGTGGATGCTGTGTTCGTAATAATTGCGTTGCCAAAATTTTGCGCCGGGGGTGTTGCGCATAGCGTTGACGCGTTTTGTAGCCGCGGATTTGAATGAGCCGATGATTGCGCTGAGGGAACGGGAATGGGGGCCCCGGGGGCGATTGGGTTGCGATGCGGGGATTGATTGGGGCGACGCCTGCGTAGCCAGGTTATGGACCATCTCGTAGCGCCGGTATCGGAGACCAGGATCGTAAAGAGCAGCGCGGCACAACTGTGTAGGATTGCACGCCCCTCTTTCAGGAGAAGATATGAACAGGCCGAAAGAACAACAAAAGGAAGCCAGAAGCTTCGAGAGCAGCAAGGCGCTCTTGCTGAAACATCTTGACGCGAGCCTTGACAAATTCACCATGTTGGTATAACGTTGCGCAGCGTTAAGTAGTGTTGATCGGACTATGCGTGGCCCCTGTTTAAAGAAGTGTTTATGTGGATTAGATGGTCTGCAACCATTGGTGCGGTCCAAGTTGTGCGTCTAGGTGGCTATATTATTTTTAAGGATTCCCAAAAAAGAAAGTTTCCAACACAAGGCCACGTGGTGACGGCGGTTAGACGCGAAAAAGCTCAATAAATGGGCCCAGGCCCAAAGGGGGAGGCTCTTCGGTAGGGGTATGTTTTAGCACTGTCTTGGTGCCGTGTTTGCAAGCGTCTGGTGCCGCTCAAGTTTGCGGAGATTCGGCACGGATCAGCGCATGCCTTGGAAAGACTGGCAACTTGGCATGACAGGAAAGGAGCACGAAGGTATGAAAAAAAACGTGGCAATCTCTGTAGTATTAGTGGCTATGCTACTGGTCACTGGATGTGGTAAATCCCCAAAGGACGTAGCAAAGGCATTTGCGGAGAATCTCTCTAAGGGGAAGATATCTGAAGCAAAAAATATACTACGGAGCAGACAGGCGAATTTCTGAGCCATGCTGCTTCGTTTGGGGCGATTCCGATCGAACCGGATTTCCATTTCGTTTTTGTTGAGCAGTCAATCGAAGGCAACAAAGCCACTGTGATGTACAAGGAGAGGCCAGACGCTGACGGGATTGAATCTATCGTCCTCATCAAAGTTGACGGCCAATGGAAAGTTCATTTAGAGGGCAAGTGAAGAAAATCGTAAAGGTGTTGTTAGCAGCCACGGTGATACTTGCGGGCTGTGAAAGGCCCTCGACGAACTCCGAGACGGGCATTGCATCAGCGCATATCTCGTTGCCCGTACAGTCTGGTGATCTCGTCTTTCGAGCTGGAAAAGGTCGTTGGTCCTCCCATTTCCGCGATATGTCGCAGCGGGACAAGCGTTTTTCTCATGTTGGCGTTGTGGCAGTAGATGAATCGGGTTTTATTGTTGTGCATGCATCAGCAGATGATAGTACTGGGTTCGGCGCCGTGAGTGCAGAGCCCATTGCCACCTTTATAGCCGGCCACGATGACATTGCGATTTTCCGTGTCCGATCGGAACAGGCGCTCAGAGATGAAATTGCATCACTGTGCATTAGCAAGATAGGGGCGCCCTTTGACTCGCGTTTTGATCTTTCAAATCAAGACGCAGTTTATTGTACAGAGCTAGTTTGGTTTGCCGTCAATACAGCGATGGGGAAAGAGATGATTCGAACGACCACCGTCAAGGGCGTTGAGATTGTCGCCGTTGACGATTGTTACTCTGGACCGTGGGTGGATAAGGTGTATGACAGCAAGCAAGATCTTGAGCCGAGCTGCGGGTGGGCAGAGTTTTAGTCACTCCGCGGTTGCTTTCCCTCACCATTGATGGCAGGTTTTTGGATAAAAGTAGCGTGACAAGCATACCGCAATGGATCAAAAAAATTGAAGGGAGATTGTCGTGAATGATGCGAAAGATAGAATTTTCAGCACTGTGGATCTCCTGCTTTCGTACATTGACAGTGGTGTGTTTTTCCGAAAGCCATTTTGGTGGTTGTATGTGTTGCTGGCCGCAGCTAACGCACTTGCACCGTTTTACGTGCTTTTCGCAACGATTAGATCGGGCATTTTCACGCTTGCTGAGGGAACAGTCTTATTTTCTCTCTTTGTCGCCCTGCTTTTAGTCTGGCTGGCTTGCTGGCTCGGGGCTCTAATTTGGTGGAATCGCAAGGACAAAGTGCTTGAGACTTCAAGCGAAGGCAGTGAGTTTTCAGCTACACCGGTGCTGTCGCATTTCATTCAGACTCTTGGAGAAAATTATGGTGTATTCGTTGCTATCGTTGGTGCTGGAACATCGTTGCTCGTCACTGTTTTTCTTGGCGGCCTTACTGAGATATTGTTCGAAAACATCCTGCCCTTTAACCCAGGATTTTTCGGAATTTTCATATTTCCGGTCATCGGCTATCTGAGCATCGTAGTTTCACGTTTTATCGCAGAGCAAATGCGTGCTTTGGCGGCAATTGCCAATAATACGAAAAAGTAGCCGATGGTATTTCGCAGACCTCCATCATCCTTACAAGCATGTAATCGCGAGGTGGAGATAAAGGCGGCTGTCAGGCCTATCATGGAAGTCAGCGTCTCCGTGCGTCACAACTTAGCTTAGGCGCGAACAGCAACGAGGGTTCCCTTGTTCCTTAAACTGGCCCAGGAAGGCAAACTGCCGACGCACAAGGTCGGGCGGCAATGGCGGTTCGATGCGAAGGAACTGGATAAGTGGCTCAAGCCCGGTAAACTGGCTTCCCGCGAGGAGCGCAGATGATGGCTTCAGGTATTCACGCAAGCCTCACGGATTCTCCAGTGAGAGCGAATGAATCCCTTCCATCCCTTGGGGACAGGCAGGTTGGTTGCGCCCGCCGGCCCAAGCTGCTTGACCAGTTGCGCGAATCCTTGCGGTCGCGCCATTACAGTCCGCGTGGGGAGGGGCGAAGGTGTCTTATATCGAAACCATATATCTTCCCGTGTTCAGTGTAGAACATGACCTGATCTTCTGTAAATGCAGGTGTTGCGGGAGGATTGCAGGCGGGGTGTTATGCCGCGATGTCGCGACCCAAAGGTGTTATGAAGAAACCACATGAACATTGTTAGCTGCTTCAGGAGATCCATCGTGATAGAGAACAACCCGACCAGCGTTGTTGCAGCTTTTGAAATGCTGCTCGAAGAAATCGAGGCTGAGATTGATTTTGTCAATCGGATGGGGGCCAAGGCGTTTGAAGATCGTGACTACGATAAGGCCAAAGAAGCATTGGAACGCGCTGCCCAAGTCTCCGGATTCCGCGACAAAGCCGACGACTTGCGTCAAGAATGGGAGACCCTGTTCTCATCCGACGCTGACGAAGTTGGCACGGAAGCACATTCCGAGCGTCGCAACCTCGGGCGGCTCCGGCGCGGCCTGCGGACGCGCGAGGAGGCTTATTACCAGCCTATTCTAAACGCGATCCTACAACTCGGTGGTTCAGCGCAAATGTCAGATGTCCTCGAGCAAGTCCATGCCGCCATGAAGAACACTCTGCAAGACGTTGACTTCGATCCACTTGCATCAGATCCAGACATGCCACGGTGGAGAAACGCTGCGCAATGGGCACGCAACTCCATGGTCAAGAAAGGACTCATGAAAAGCAACAGTCGTCGAGGCATTTGGGAAATAAGTGACAAGGGTAGGCAATGGCTAGCTGGCGTCGGCAGCTAACAGTTCGCTCAACCGGACGCTCAGCCGCTGCGCGGGCTCGCGCCGGTTACCTCAAGCGTTAGAACGGCGGATAGCATCAAGCTGAGGAGGAATTATGGTCAGAACATCAACGGCTGAAAAGAATAACTATCGGTGTCCAGCATGCGGCGGTGCCTTGACGCGGGACATCGCCGACAGGGGCTATGTGGCGCACGTTTCGAACCGAGACAACTGCCAGTTTGAGAGGGGTGAGAGGGACCACTCCGGCTCGACCCCTGACACGTGCAACACGACCCGCCCGGTGCTTCCGAATCACGAGCCGACTAAAGGCGTTCGGATATGCGGGTACTCAGAGCGTGGAATTTTCAACGCGCTATTCTATGCGATCGAATTCTCCTCTGACCCCGTTTCCAAACTGGCCGAGCTCCTGTCGTTGGTGTCGTTCCCGGGTATGTCCGTGGACTTCTCCAACATGCTGGGCGCAGAAGTACTAGTAGAGCAGTCGCTATCGCAGTTCGGCGATGCAGACGCGATTCTCTTGCTGCATGGGGCGAAATGGCGTCGCGTTGTCTTCATCGAGGGGAAGGTGAAGTCTCATTCCAATAGCAGGACGATCCGCGCTTTCTGGAGAGAATTCCTAAAACGAAGGAATGGCCGTCTCGACTCGTCGAACCTGTTCACACAGCTGTACCACAAGGTTCGCTTCATCTCGGCACTCCGTGATGGAGGAATCGAAGCGCTGCAGCATGGGGTGGCGTTTCCCGCGTGTTCGACGAGGGCCGTGCGGAAGCTGGGCAAGAATCCGGTGGTCCTGCATGCGGCTGAGATGATAAAGGCGTACGCGCAAGAGGTGCTCTACGTAGCGTTTGTGCCGGATTCTGCTGCCCATGCCAGCCTGGAGCAATTCTACACCAGCGAGTTGGTCGCACCATCTGATGTGACCGGATGGAGCACCGAGGGCTGGGGGTTCCTGACGTGGGAGCTAGTTGAGGACTACTGCCGGCAACGCGGATTCGAAAGCACAGTGCGTGTGTTTGACTTCAACAGGGGCCAGATCTATTGAGTAGTCAGTGCGTTCTAATAATGAGTTCGAGCCGACTCGCTCCGCTCGCGGCTCAACTCATACACGTTTGCCGGCATCCGGTCCTTCTTTTGCGGGAGGCCGCGGAAGGTTTCCGTCATGGATGCCGCGGGACTGGATAGGCCGGTCATCGAGAAGGCCGCCCCCGCCTGTTCGACACCGCCTGAAGGCGATGTCGCCGGCACCCACAACGGTCTCCGATCTCACGGCTGTTTCCGCTGCCTGGTAATCCGCTTGCGCCGGACCCACTGGTCCGGCTTTCGGCAGATCCTACCGGAGGGGAATTCGGAATGTCGAAGCCGGTGCCCGGATGCAACCGGGCTGTTAAACAAGGCGACTTGAAAAAACAGAGAACAGGGAAAATTCGGAAGGGACATTTTCGGCGAGCGCCCGCACCCCCCAGGGTTGCACCCGCCCCCTGGACGGCGGGCTTCGAAACGGAGAATCAGGGTAACTGTGCGGGCGGCCGTAAGTCGGTGTGGGCACGCCATAAACAACACGACCCCGTGGGGGGGTACCCACGGGGTCTTGCGTTAACTAAGCACCGCCGAAATCAGCGGATTGAATTTTGGCTCCGCGGACAGGACTCGAACCTGTGACCTAGTGGTTAACAGCCACCCGCTCTACCGACTGAGCTACCGCGGAACAGGCACCTGAACGGTTCTGAAATTTTACTACATGCACACGGCGTGATCAAATTGTTGCCGGGACCGTTGTCGCGTCAACGGGGCCGGATCACGGCGGTGAATCGCCGGGTTCGGCCCGCGTAATGAGTACGACCCAGTCTCTGCCGGGTTTTTCGGGCGGTGGACCAAGCTGCAGGGGGTGGCCCGCGCTTATGGTGGTCTCGTTTTCGGTGAATGCACCGGCGCGGGGATCGTACCAGCGCAGGATGAATTCACCCGTGTCGCCCGTGAGATCGAGGGTGCCGGTGGGTTGGGCAATGGGCAGGTAGACGGCATAGCATTCGCCGGGTTTGGCGAAGACGTGTCCTGCGATGCGGTTATGTTTGCCGTGGAATACTGCGGCGCCGGTCAGGAGTTCGTTGGCAGGCTCCATCTCCCAGAAGGGAAGGTGCTGCATAATGAACAGGCGCGCGCAGGCCATGTAGCGCCAGAGCGGTTCGTATTTCCGGAAATCATTGGTGCCAAGAAGCTCATCGAGAATGAATTCGACTTGCCCCCCGGAAAAATAGATCGGCCAGACGCATTCTCTTCGCTGTCTGTCGGCGTTATCGGCGTGGGAAAAGTCGGGATAGAATTCGTCGATGCCAATCACCAGAGGGATTCCAGCGGCCCGGGATTTCTCGCGCCACGGCCTTATGACGCCAATGTCGTGGGTCTGGAAGGACGTTACGGTGAAACGGGGGTCGCCGAGGAAGGGCGTCCAGGCTTTATCGACGGTCTTGGCGTGGTGCACGGTGATGGGATGGCCGTAGGGGTCGATATTCTGCAGGTATTCCGCGAAATCTTTGACCAGTTCGGGGGCCAGGGGATGCTTGATGTTGTATTCCTCGCAGAGGTTCCACTGGAGCGCGGGGAAATGCGCGAACCGGGCGACGATCTCGCGGTAGTAGAGTTTCCGTTCGACGCCAAGGAGTCCGTCGTCCAGCTCTTCTTTGTTGGCTTCTTCCGATTCGTTGAGCACGACGTGGAGCATGATGCCCTTGCGCTGGGCGTGGTCGAGCACAAAGCCCCACTGGCGGAGTTTGGCGAGGTCAAAATGGAGGTTGTCGTTGGAGGGACTGCCCTCGCGGTCAATGGAGCCGAGGTAGGGGTAGACGTTTTTCCCGTCGCCGCCGATGTTCATGGTCAGGAAGTAGATACTGTTCACGTTCATCGAGGCGAGGTAGTTGAGCGCGCCGACGATTCCTTTGCCCCTGCTGTTGCCCCAGTCGGGATCGCCCGGACGCCAGTCATCCACATGGGCCTGATAGGTATGGCCGGCATACGGCGTGTTCACAAATCCCTCAAAGGCGAGGAAGTCCTCGGGGCTGTTGGAGCCGCCCTTGAGCCAATATTCACCGTCGCGCAGTTTCAGATAATGGGCGCCGACATATTCCAGTCGTCCCGGTCGGTAAAACCCTTCTGCGGCATCCGTTTGAGGTCGGACGAGAAACCCGCCCGTTGTGCCATCCGGTGCGGCCGGCTCGCCGGCATCGAGGTCGAGGTTGACCGCGAGGCCGGCCTCTTTCCTGAACGCGACGCGGTAGCGCCACTCACCGACTGCGTCGGGGGAGAAGATCACGCGCCAGGTGCTGCCTTCCAGGCCGCCGGTGCCGTCACCATCAAAAAAACCGGGCACATCGTATTCACTGCCGCCGGGTCCCGTGAAGCGCACCTGCATGCGGTAATCGAGGAACGGGTTTGGGTCGGAATCCTCGGCGTGCGCGGCGGGCCCGTCAAAATCGAGAACGACCGGGCTCCACTTGGCATGAGACGGGGCGCCGGGGTCGAGCGGCGTGTGGCCGTTGGCGCGTGCAAAAAGGCCGAGCAGCTGGTTGAGGTGGGCGTCGTGGTTGCCTCCATCAATATCGCCCCAATTGCCGTTGGCGCAGATGAGGGCGGCATTCAGGCTGGGGATGAATGCCGCGCAATTTCCTCGAGCCCCCGTGGCCATGATGGTGTCCGGGCAGGCGTCCGGCCACGTCATCTCTTCGGGATGAAAGCGGCCGGTATCGTTAAACCACCAGTTGAACCCGTAGATGCCGGGTCCGGCGCTGCTGAAATGGTTGGAACCGCCGCCGTACGAGCCGATATCGAGGTAATCGTCGTTGTCGCCGGTCTCTTGAGAGAGGGGGATGTCCTTGGGCGTCTGGGGGCGCATGTATTCGTCGAAATAACGCCTGGGCAAGATTTGGTGGCCGTTCCACTGTCCTTTTTGCGTCCAGAACCAGACGATACGCGCATAATCGCGCACGGATGCACTGAGCCGGTTGCGGTTAGTAAAGTGCAGACCGTCTTGGAATCCCAAGACACCCAGACGCTGTTCTGCGGCTTCTTTACCCGGTTGCTTGAAGATTTTCTCGAAAAGCGTCTTCTGATAAAGTTGGATCGCATAATCGTTATAGGCCCAGGCCTCGCCGGCGCCTTCGGGTCGGGCGTAACCGCTGGTCATGGCGCCCAGCTGGCGAAACGTGATGCCACGGTGGCGCGGGTGGAGGGCCCAGCCGAAATCCGCAACGGGCTGATCCACATTCGTCACGAGGCCTTCTTCGATGGCGAAAAAGAGCAAAGTGCTGAGGACGGGTTTTGCTGAAGAAGCCCAGTCGCCGATCCGGGCTTGATCGCCCCAGTCTTTGATGACATACCCGTCTTTGATCACGCAGCCGCGGCCGCCGAGGCGTTCGGCCAGGGTATCGAGCGATGCACCGTCGACTCCCGCCTCGGCCGGGCTACGGTGCTCCCAATCCGGGCCGGGAAATTGAATCCCCGCTTCCACAGCGGCGGCGAGGACCAGGAAACAGAAAAATACGGCAAGATGGCGATACATAAAAGCATCCTCATGTCATTGGCTGTTGGGGTTCACCGACATGCCCGGCGCGTCGCCAGGTCACAAATTCTTACGATAGCACAAATCCGGGCGCGGACGGCGCGGCGTGCATCTGGAGGTGAGGTGCGGGCTATTCCCTGGCCTTGGTCTGGCGGTCTTTCAGCATCAGGGGAACGACAAGGACTGCGCACGGGGCCTTCCGGCAGACCTTCTCGGTGACGTTTCCAAACAGGACTTTGCTCAAGGCCGTCCGTCCGCGGCGCCCCATAACGATGAGAGCGACGTCGTTTTCTTCGGCAAATCGGATGATACAATCCGAGTCTTTGCCGACACGAACGGCCACTTCGACCTGGACCGACGGCGGAGTTCGCGCGAGATAACTTTTCTCGATGTGTTCGTCGATGTCGCGCTTGGCCTTCTGGTCGACATCCTCGACTTCGTAGATGTAGGTTTTCCAGAACTGGGCGTCGGGCTCGGGAATAACGTGAAGGATGTAGAGCGTGCTTCCGGGTCGCCGCACCGCGGCATCCAGCGCGTAGTCAAAGGCGAACTCGGCATTTTCGGAGAAGTCCGTGCAGAAGAGGATGCGCCCGTAGGCGCCGGTGTCACGATTGGTTTCCGTCATGACTGCACCCTCCAGGTTAAGCGAGGCAGCTACTGCTGCATCAATTCTGGCAAAAACAGGCAGATCTTGGGGAATGCCACCAGGATCGCTGCCGCGAAGATCAGCGTGACCAGGAACGGCAACGCGCCTTTGAAAACCGTTTGCAGGGGGATATCGCGTTCGATGCCGCTGACGACGTAGACATTGACGCCCACGGGCGGGGAAATCACGCCCATTTGCGTCACCACCACGATGATCACGCCGAACCAGATAGGGTTGTAGCCGAGTTCCAGGATGACCGGGTAGAAGATGGAGGTCGTCAGGAGCACGAGCGCCAGCGCGTCGATGAAACAGCCGCCCACGAGATAGAACAAGATAATGAGCGCGATGATCAGGAACGATGGGAGCGGGAGGCCCGCAAGAAATTCGGCCAGATTGGAGGGAATCCGCGTGACCGCCAGAAAATGCCCGAAGATTAAGGCGCCGGCTACGATGATCATGATCATGCAGGACGTACGGAGCGTTTCAATGAGTGAGCGGACGAAGGTTTTCCAGGCCAATTGCCGCTGGACGAGCGCGACGACGATGGCGCCGGCGGCGCCGATCGCCGCGGCTTCGGTCGGGGTAAAGTAGCCCAGAAACATGCCGCCCATCACGAGGAGAAACAGGACGAGGGTCTCGGAGACCCCTTTGAGCGACTTAAAGCGCTGAGCGCAGGTGAAGGGGGGGCTGGGCGGCCCGAGGTGCGGGCGCCGTTTGCAACTGATATAGATGGTAAGGCAGAAGAGCCCGCCTATCAGGATGCCGGGAACCACGCCCGCGATGAACAGTTCACCGATGGATTGCTCGGTCATGATGGCATAGACGATGAACACGACGCTGGGGGGGATCAGCATGCCGAGGCTGCCGCCGGCCGCTACGGCGCCGCTGCCGAGTTCCATATCGTAATTAAAGCGGCGCATTTCGGGTAGGGCCACGGCGGCCATGGTGGCAGCGGTGGCGGGCCCGGACCCGCAGATGGCCCCGAAACCCATGCAGGCCGCAACGGTCGCCATGGCCAGGCCGCCGGGGAGAGGCCCGAGCCAGGTATACGCAGTGTTGAAGAGGCGCCGGCTGATTCCTCCGTGAAACGCGATCTGGCCCATGAGAACGAACAGGGGAATCACGGTAAGGTTGTAGTCTGAAAACGTCCCGTAGAGATCCATGGTCGCCATGCTCATGGCCGCCTGAGGCGAGACGACGATGGCGTAGCCGACCGCACCCACCGCGGCCATCGACAAGGCCACGGGCATGCTGCTGGCAAGAAGGATGAGTAGCGCCGCGCAACCGAGAAGGCCGATCTGAACATCCGTCATGGTTTGATCATCTCCCGGTTGGGATGAAGCATATTGTGCAGGACTACCAGCGCGTTCACGCCGCAGGCGAAGGCCAGCACGTAAAGCGTCCAGAACACCGGCACCTGAAGGGTTGGTGTCACCTCGCCGTTTCTGTGCAGGGAATTTCCGTACACGATGCATCTGTGGCACATGAACACAAACAACGCGATGGCGATCAGACGCCAGGAGGTGTCCACGATGACCCGGTTTCGGCGCGAGAGCTTCTGGAAGAAGAACTCAATGGAGACGTGACCCTTGACTGCCGTGGTGTAGGGCAGGGCGCACGAGATACATACGGCGCTCGCCAGGGTGACGATGTCGAGCGCGCCCGGAAGTGGCGCGTATACCCGGCGCAGGGTGACGTCGAGGCAGGTGGCCAACATCATGACGCAGACCGCGGCGCCGGCGGTATAGGCCATGACCATGACCAGCGCCCGGACGCAGGCATTATACCAAACGTACAAGGACCTCAGGTTTCTCGTCATGCGAACGGTGCTTCCTGCATGCGCGGTTTACTGGCCCGCGGAAGCCGCCAGCTTTTCCTGCAGATCGGCGAGGAAGGTGTCGCCGGGCAGGTTTTTCGCGGCCATGTTGGCGACGTACTCATCGAGGATGGGCACCACTTTCTCGCGCCAGCGTGCCTGTTCGGCCTCGTCCAGCGCGATGGTTTGTTTCCCGAGGCCGGCGACAAATTCATGCCCCTCATCGTCGGCCTGATCCCAGGCGGCGCCGTGTTGGGCGATCCACTCTTCGTTGACTTCATTGAAGATCTGCTGGATGTCGGGAGGCAGCGCGTTCCATTTATCGAGATTCATGGTGACAAACATGGCCGTGGTATAGCCGATGCAGGAGGTATCGATCACGTAATCAATGACTTCGCCCTGTTTCCATCCTTTGAGGGTTTCGACGGGGCAGAGGGTGGCCTGGGCCACGCCTTTCTGCAGGGCTTCGTAGGTCTCGGGCTGGCTCATGCCGACGGGGGCGCCGCCAAGGCTTTCGACGACCTTGGAGGAAAGGCCCGTGGCGCGGATCTTCAATCCGGCCACGTCTTCCAGCTTGTGGACGGGCTTTTTGCTTGCAAGAATGCCCGGGCCGTGGGCATGCACGTAGAGGAGCTGCGTATCCGCCAGCTCCTGGGGCTGGTATTTCTGGATCACCTCGTTTGCGACCCGGGTCGCGGTTGAACCGTCGGGGTATCCAAGAGGCAGGTCGAGGCCTTCCAGGAGAGGAAAGCGCCCGCGGGTGTAGGCGAAACAGCTCATGCCGATGTCGGAAACGCCGTTCATGACGCCTTCATAGACATCCGGGGCTTTCGTCAAGGTGCCGCCCGGATACAGGGTGATGGTGACGCGGCCGTCGGTACGTTTTTCGATCTCTTTAGCCCATTCGGCCGCCGTTATGCACTGCAGATGGGTCGGGGGAAAGAAAATGCTGTAGGAGAGCTTAATCGGCGCCGTCGAGGAGGCGCCGGGTGCTCCGTTTTTGCCGCCGCAGGCGGGCGCCAGCACGATGAGGACTGCCACTAACCCCAGCCCAATGATTTTTCGCATGATTCTGGCGTTCCACATGGTTTTTTCCTTTCTCGCGCCACGGTGGGGAACCGTCCCTTCACGGGAACTCCCCCCGGCACGTCCTGCGTATTTTCCCCGGCAAACCACGCAAAAGAGACGTGCCTGCCCCATTGCCCCTCGAACTACGTCGGGTTTCGACAGCTCATTATGCAGAATTGAACGCAAAAATGCACTATTGGAATACCCCGGGCGGAGGAGGCTTCTTTCGACCTAGTCCTGTTCAGGCCGGTTGGCCTGAAATGCCAGTACAGGCCTGCCCGCGCTGGCAAATTCGCCTTGAAACGCGACCCAATCGCTGTCGGAAAATGTATACGCAGCGTGGACCTCGATCTGGGAAGTGAGTACGGCGCGCTCCCCGGCCGGGAGGTCCACCTCCCATGAATCGGGCGCGATGGTCATGCCGTCCGGAATCTCGTTCACTGAGATCGTCCCCTGCTGTCTTGTCTTCGCGAAATTGTACACAACGAGTTCGCATACGACCGGTGTTTCCGGCTCAAAGACACGCTCGGGCTCCGGGGTCCAGGCCCGGTTTCGTATCACGGGCGCCAGGCCCGGCGTGTCGAACTGCAAGACCACGGGTGATGGTTCCCCCTGACGGAATTCAGAGGCGGGAAGGGTTTTCAGCGGCAAGGTCGCGGCTTCTCCCTCCGGCAACACGGCAAAGAGGGGCGCCGAAGTGATTTCGGCCGGCGGGCTATGTTCAGCCGGCCGTCCGAGATAGTCGAAAACGCCCTCGATGCGTAATGCTTCAGGCAGCGGCCAGGGAGCTGATTGTTGTCCGCGTTCGGGCCATTCCCCTTCCCTCTCAATCCACGCGACCAGGACATCTCGCGGGAGCTGATTGGGCCGGGCGCGGAATGCGTACACATGCACATCAGGGTCGCCCGTGGCGTCCCATCGGCCCAGGCATTTCGCATCTGCGAGGAAATGGCCAACGACGGTGAGGGCGACATAGCTCATGCGGGGCGTGTAATCATGGCGGAGCAGCCCAAACTGGATCGTTCCCTGTTTTTCAGTATAGGGGCCCAGGATGAAGTGGAAATGGCGCGATGCACCCGAGTACAGGCTGCATGCGTAGGATTGCGCCATGAATTCGGCTTTCCGCTGGGCGAAATCGTGCGTGAAATCCCCCACGGGAGACGCGGGGTCCACTTCCATGCCGCGATCGCATTCGGTGACCCAGATGGGCCTGCCGCACGCGGCCCGGCGCGCCGGTTCCCAGAGTTGCGCATAGGCATGTGGCCAGTCGTAGGAGTGGATGCTGTACACATCGTAATACGGCCAGGTTTCATTCCGGAGCACGGCCTCCGCCTGGGCCGGGGTATTTGCGCCGGCGAGGGGAGCCCAGCAGACCGTGAGATCGGGATTGCCGTGCTTGAAACCCAGATAGGCGGCTTTCTGCAGGGAGCACAGCTCGTCCATGGTCAAACCGCCGAAATTACCCGCGTTTCCTTCATTCCAGGGCTCCCAGGCATCGATGCGGCCGTCGAAACGCCGGGCCATTTCTTCGCAGAAACGGTAGAGGGGGCCCAGGTTGCTTCTTGCTCGCTGATCGCCCTCCGCCGCGTCCCGCGCCCAGGACGGCATGGTGTGAAATACCTGCAGGACCTCGAGTCCGGCACGGGACTGCATGGTGGCGGTCCCGTCGTACTTCGTCTGCTCGAGAAACGCACCGGTTTCGGTCTGCATGTCGCGCCAGTGAATGCGGTCGCGAACCCATCCCGTCCCTGCGAGTGCGGCCAGCCCGGCCAGTCCCGGCCAGGCCGGTTGCTCATCGCGAGCCAGCCACGAAAGGGCGATATCGACGGCCACCGGGGTAGTCTGAGATGGCTGCGGTGGTCGATTGGGGAGGACGGCCGCTGTCGTGAATGCTGCGCAGTGCCCTTGTTCGTCAAGAAACTCGATGCGGTACCATCCTGGCGGCAGCGTACCAACGTCGATAACGTTCACCTGAGAGGCATCGCTCGAGGCGATCGTCGTGAGGGCATCATCGAGTACACGCCAGGCCTGCGCGATGTCCGCGGCACCGTCGGGTACGTTGATGTGGAGGGCGTCACCGGGCAAAAACACGTTACCGAACGGCGGGGCGACGGGTTCGGTCAGCGCCCCGGCCAGCAAAACCGCACAAAGCAACGTTATCATCGCGAGCCAGTCCTTTCTCAGTCCAGACGCTTGGGCCTCTCGTTTCATGGAGAATACGGGACAGAAGTACGGTTGGCAAAATGATTTGAACGCTGCGGCTCCTCCAACTAGAGTGATTGGGGGCGCAGGATCGTTCATAGAGGAGCTGATGCGATGAGGACACTTGGATTTCTGTTGGCGTTTGCCGTGGCCTGGGTCGGAACGGCCGCAGGACACCTACCCTGTTCAGGCGTGGTGATGGTTGCCGCGCAGGATTCGTCTGAGGCGATGCGCGCGGCCGCGCAGTTCGTCTGTGACGGCGAGGGAGACCAGGAAGAAATCAACGCGGCGATTGCCGCATTGCCCGAGGCGGGCGGGACTGTTTTTCTGGCGGCGGGCACCTACGATATCCGCCGTGTGGAGGGAGAACTCGGAGGCGTCCTCATTCGCCGGAGCCATGTGACACTCCAAGGCGAGGGAAGCGCGACGAAGCTGGTCCAGGCGGACGGACAGGAAACGAACGTCATCCGCATCATTGGCTCGGGGGTGGGACACGTCACGATCCGGGACCTCTATGTCGACGCAAATCGTGACGGCAACCCGAAGAGCGAAGGGGATCCCAATATATCCCACGACCGCTTTGAATTTTGCGGGATTAAGGCCTTCCGCGCTCGCCCCGGCGGTCCGAACGTCCCGGAGGACACGCACCACATCACGGTAGAGAATTGCGTGGTCTTCAACGCGGCGCGCCTGGGCATCATGCTGGAAGGCCCCGGCATGAAGGTCATCAACAACCGCCTCGGTAACGCCTCGTCGGATGTGGTCGAGATTCTTACGGGCCCCGGGGAAATTCGCGGCAATTACTTTGAGATCACCGGCCGCACGCACGTCGCGGTCGGCTCCGATAGGGGAAACAACATTCTCATGTCGGATAATGTAGTGCATGTCCGCTCGGATGGCGATCTTGATATCGCGTTTCGTACCTGGGCCAATTCGCACCGCCATGTGATCTCGGGCAATATCATTCAGGTCGATGAGGGAGGTCAATGCACGCACGCCATGGATCTGCGCGGCTTTGACACGGCGGTTACCGGCAATTGCGTCTATACGGCCAATGAAGACGCGCCGCTGCTTCTCAAAATCACCGCCGGCAATGTCGTGGTCACGGGGAACGTCCTGCAGAATGTCATCATTGAAGTGGATGATGAGACCCCGGACGGGAAACCGGTGCTCATTCGCGACAATGTGCGTGAGAATTCGCCGGTGCAGGTGAAAAATGGACGAGTTCTGGGCGAGAATGACGCAGGGGGCTGAGGCACAACGCCGCTCCGTCAGGAGACAATGAGGTGACATCTATGCGGGCAAGGCAATGCAATCGGCGGCAATTCCTTCAGTTGGCTGCGGCGGGATACGCGCTTTCGGGCATGCCCGGGGCGGGCAAGGCAGATGCTGCGGCGCAGCGGGCGCTCCTAACATCGTGTTTATCATGGCCGACGACCTGGGGTGGAAGGAGCTCGGCTGCTACGGCCAGGAGAAGATCAAGACGCCACAGCATCGACCGCATGGCGGCGGAAGGCCTGCGGTTCACGCAGTATTACGCCGGTTCGGCCGTCTGCGCGCCATCGCGCTGCGTTCTCATGACGGGCAAGCACGGCGGTCACGCGTATGTGCGCGACAACCAGGCGATGGGCAAGGCCGGGGACTTCGCCGGGCAGCTTCCCGATCCCCGCGGGCGAGGTGACGCTGCGCGGAACTGCTGAAAACCCGGGGCTACGCCACCGGGATGTTTCGGCAAATGGGGCCTGGGCGCGCCCGGCTCGAGCGGCGATCCCGCTGACGCAGGGCTTCGACCGCTTCTACGGCTACAATTGCCAGAGCCACGCGCACAATCTCTACCCGCGTTTTCTCGTGAACCAGGGCGAGCGGGAGCCGCTCGAGGGCAACACCCGCGGCGTGACGGGCGCCCAGTATGCGCCGCAGCGGATCGCCGACGCGATGCTGCAGTTCGTGCGCGACCACATAGAGATGAGACCGTTCTTCCTCTACTACCCCACGGTGATTCCGCACCTCGCGCTGCAGGTCCCCGAGGAGGAGCTTGCGCCAGTACCAGGGCCTGTGGGAGGAGACGCCGTACACCGGCGAGAGCTACCAGCCGCATCCCACGCCCCGAGGGCCTGTTACGCCGCCATGATCTCAGTTCATGGACAAGCAGGTGGGCCGCCTGTTCGCGCTCCTGAAGGAACTCGGTCTGGACGACAACACGATCGTGTTCTTCACCTCCGACAACGGGACCACCCACCTCGATCGAGCAGGTCGATTATGAGTTCTTTCGACAGCGTGGGCCCCTTGCGCGGGTTGAAAGGCTCCTTGTACGAGGGCGGCATACGCGTGCCCATGCTCGCCTGGTGGCCCGGCCGAATCGCCCCCGCGAACCGTGACGGACCATCGTGGCCGCCCATTACGACGTCCTCGCGACGCTCGCCGGCCTGGTACGGGAGCCGAGCCCCCCGCGGAGCACGGACGGCATCAGCTTCCTGCCCACGCTTCTGGGCGAGGCGCCCGCGCACAGCGCCGGCACGAGTACCTCTTCTGGGACTTTCACGGGGTACGGCGGCCAGCTCGCCGTGCGCATGGGCGAATGGAAGGGCATCAAGACGGATCTGGTGAAGAACCCTGACGCGCCTCTGGAACTGTATAACCTGGAAGATGACCTTTCAGAGTCTACCAACGTGGCCGGAGAGCACCTGGACGTCGCTGGCCGGCTCGAACGGATTCTGGTGGAGGGCCGGACCCAGCCCGAATTTGAAGCCGCCCGTTTCGGCGAATACATAGATGCCGGGACATAAATCAGGGGCGGCCCCCATGCAGACGACCATCCCCGCGCATCCGTCTTGAAGAAGGGCGGGCACAGGGGTCTGCCCCTACGCGCTGCGGAAATCAGCCCTCCCGTAGTTGCTCATCCCTGGCTTCTGCAAAGCTGCCGCGCTGGCAAAACAGGAGCGCAGGAAGCCCTGCCGCGCACGAGCCCATTGGCATTTTCAACTGCCGGTATGGCATCGTTGCGTTCAGTTGTGTTTGATTGAAGGAGTGGCGTTATGAAGCAACTGAACCGTCGCAATTTTATCAAGGCGCTTGGGCTGACATCCCTGGCCGCGGGAGGATGGGCCGCGCCCTGGCGCAGCCGATTCACGAGGGCAGCCAGGTGGTGGACCAGATTACCACGAGCACGCGGGGGGCAGCGGCGTTCTTCGAGGACGGCAAGGTCATCCAGCCCCGACGGGAGGTCCCGGTATTCTGTGATACCGATGTCCTCGTTGTGGGTGGAGGGACCGCGGGCGTGGTTGCGGCGCTTGCGGCACAACGTGCGGGAGCCAACACCACGCTGGTCGAGCGGTACGGATGTTTTGGAGGCCTGTGGACGGCCGGCCTGGTGCTGATTGTCTTGAGCACGCATATTCCTGATGCGGGCAAACGCGTGAAGATGGTGCGGGGCATTGGCGACGAGATTCTGGCCCGCATCGATAAAGAGCAGCACGGCGCGATCAACTACAGCGAAGATGGTCCTCGCGATGCCACGACGGACCCCGAGGTCACGAAATACGTGCTGGCCAGGATGTTGCGCGAAGAGGGGGTCGACATCGTCCTGCACAGCTGGGTCACGAACGCGATCATGGACGGCGACGCCGTCAGGGGTGTGCTCTTTGAGAGCAAGGCGGGGTGCATGGCGATCCGCGCGAAGGTGGTCATTGACGCCACGGGCGACGGGGATGTGTTCGATGCCGCCGGGGCGGAGAGCATCCCGCACGTGCACCGGATCGGCTTGGTGCACCGCCTGGGCAACGTGCCGGTGGGGCCGGCGCCGGAAGGCCTCAATCTGGGCGGGGCGACGCCGATCCCCGGCGTGCGCTGGGTAAACATGCAGGGCCCCCAGGGCGATTGCCTGGATGTGCAGACACTGACCAACTGCGAACTGGACGGACGGGAC
The DNA here is from genome assembly GCA_050950105.1 of Candidatus Hydrogenedentales bacterium. GTDB lineage: Bacteria > Hydrogenedentota > Hydrogenedentia > Hydrogenedentales > SLHB01 > UBA2224. The sequence continues at coordinate 479,681 of JBMNGZ010000005.1, forward strand.
GCCATCTGGAACAAACTGAAGCAGATTCAGGAGACGCCGGGCTACGAAAACGTGTTTCTGCTGGACGTGGCGTCGCAATTGGGTGTGCGGGCGTCGCGCACGCTGGTGGGCACGCAGGAACTTCGATTGCAGGACACGCTCGAGCAGAAAGCGTATCCGGACGTGATCGGTGTCGGGGGCACCTACCCGTTCCTCAAGAACCTGCCCTGCCCAATTCCGTATGGGAGTCTGGTGCCGGTGCGGGTGGACAACCTGCTGGCGTCGGGACGGTGCGTTGCCGCGGACAACACGATGCTCAACTACACCCGCCTGATTGCCCCGTGCATGCTGACGGGACAGGCGGCGGGCGCGGCGGCGGCCCTGGCGGTGCAGGAAAACTGCACGCCCCGCACCGTGGATGTGGCGAAACTGCAAGGCCTGCTCAGAACACAGGGGGCGTATCTCGGATGACCTTTCTCCCGCCGCGCTCCGGCTGCCGCCTCGCGATGCTGGCGTTTCTGGCGGCGGGCGCGCTGTTTCTGCCGCCGGTCGTGTTGCGTTACGCACTTCCGGGACTGAGTCCGTTTCTGTTTGTGTGCGCGGCGGTGGCGGCGCGGCGTGTCGGGCTGCCGGCGCTGTTGTCGCTGCCCATGCTGGCCTTTGTTGTCAGGCGCAGACGGGGGTTCTGCCACTATTTTTGTCCGGTGGGATGGCTCGTGGAAGTGTGTGCAAGGACGCGGGCTTCGGCGAACTGCGAGTACGGGCGGGTGCCGCCGATCGGCCACTGGGTGGCGCTGCTGACGATTGGCGGTGCGGTGGCGACGCTGCCCCTGTTTCTTCTGGTGGACCCGCTGGCTCTGTTCACGGGTGCGGCGTGCGGCGCTCACGTGCCCTTGTCGATTCCTCAGCTTGCCTGTGCGGCCGGGCTGGCGGTGGTGCTCGTCCTGAGCGTGGCGTTTCCGCTGCTGTGGTGCAAGCGGCTGTGTCCTTTGGGCGCGACGCAGGAGTTGCTGGCTGAACTCAACGGCCTGTTTGCGCGCCGCGTCTCGGGGGCGCCTTCCGCGGCCCGGGAAAGCGACCTGCGGCTTGCACGCCGGGCCTTTTTCGGCCTGGGTGGAGGGATGGCGGTGTCGGCCCTGGCGGTTCGGGCGCCCGGTGTTGCGGCGTCCCGTTTACGGCCCCCCGGTGCGGTCGACGATGCGCGGTTCGCGACGCTGTGCGTGCGCTGCGGGAACTGTGTCCGGTCCTGTCCTTCCCGGATAATCCGGCCCGATGTGCAGCCGCCAAGTCTGACGAAACTGCTCGCGCCAACGTTGAGTTTTGAAGCGAATTACTGTCTTGAAACCTGCAATGCGTGCGGTCAGAACTGTCCTACCGGCGCCATCGCCGCGCTTTCTCTGGGCGCCAAGAATGCCTGCCGGATCGGGCTGGCGCGCATAGCGGAGACGGGGTGTCTGCTGGCTGTCGAGAAGGAATGCTCCGCGTGCGCGGCGATCTGTCCGCGCAGCGCCATTTTCGAGGAGTTCTCGCCGGAGACATACACGGCAATGGTGCGAGTGGATGCGCAGACGTGCACTGGCTGCGGGGCATGCGTGGCCGTATGTCCTCCGCGGGTGATCACAGTCGTTCCAGTTGCTCTGGCCGGATACCCGTCCGGCAGGGAATAAACGGAAAAGCTCCTCGTGCACGGAGCCGGTATGACGCCACCCGCTCGCAGCAAACCGGGCCGGGAACGGTTTGGAATCATTGCCGCCCGGCTTACTCGTCCGCGGCGCGTTTGTGGAGGCGTTTGCGGTCTTCCGCGCTCAGGACCGCTTTGCGTACGCGGATGAACCTCTGGCGTGACCTCCACGAGCTCGTCGGGGGCAACCCACTCGAGGGCGGCATCGAGCGTGAGGATGCGGGGGACGTCGAGCCCGATGGCGTGGTCCTTGCCCGCGGCGCGGTGGTTGGTGAGCGCCTTGCGCTTGGTCGGGTTGCACGGGCAGGTCGCCCGGCCGCGCATGTTCCCCGACGATCTGCCCTTCGTACACGGGGTCCATGGGCGAGACAAACAGCACGCCGCGCTGCTGGAGGTTTTCGAGGCTGTACGAGGTCGCCTCCCCGCTGTCCATGCTGATCATGGAACCCCGGCTGCGGGTGCTGATGGGGCCCGACCAGCGTTCATACCCCGTGAACCGCGAGGCCATGATGCCGAGGCCGCGGGTATCGGTGAGCAATTCGCTGCGGTATCCGATGAGGCCGCGCGTGGCGATGGCATGAATTCGAGGCGGACCATGCCGGCCCCGCTGGTCTCGACGCGTCTGCAGCTGCCCTTTGCGCAGGGAGACTTTTTCGATCACCGTGCCCTGGAACTCCAGGGGCACGTCGATGACGAGCTCCTCGAACGGCTCGAACAGGGCGCCGCCCGGCGTCGCGGTGCGTGATGATCTCCGGCGGGGAAACGCAGAGTTCCATGCCTTCCCGGCGCATCTCCTCGATCAGGATGGCGAGATGCAGTTCGCCCCGGCCGGAGACCTTCATGCCGTTGCCCCGGCCCGTCTCTTCGACGCGCGAGCGCCACGTTGGTCCGCAGCTCGCGTTCCAGGCGGGCGCGGATCTGCCGGATGGTGACCGCGGCGCCGTCGCGCCCCGCGAACGGGTCCCGTGTTGACCAGGATCGTCATCGCGACGGTCGGCTCTTCGATGATCGAGCGGCGGGCAGGGCGCAGTCCTCGAGTTCGGGCGCGGCCAGCGTGTCGCCGATGCTGAGGGCTTTCGGACCGGCAAGGGTCACGATGTCGCCCGCCGAGACTTCGCTGCACGGCACGCTCTCAATGCCGCGGGTGGCCCAGAGATGCACGGCGCGGTCGTCTTCGATGCCCGTCACCTCCCAGTCGCTCGCCGGTGTCTTCGGCCTGTTGCCGGAGCCATTCCGCGCTGGGTGCGGCGCGTGGTGATCCGGGTCAGGGCAGTCGCCGCGCTGGAGCCGCCCCTGGAGGACGCGTCCCGTGCCGGTGCGGCCGATGTGGTCGCGCCAGCCGAGCGTGCTGACCTGCATGAGGAACGGCGCCTCCAGGCGGGCCTCGGGCGCGGGCACGTGCGTCGATGATGGCCTCGAAGAGCGCGTCCATGCCGGCATGCGCGTCCTGTCTCGAGGTCGCGGACGAGCCATCCCTGCAGCCCCGACCCGTACAGCACCGGGAAATCGCACTGCCGCGTCGTTCGCGCCCAGTTCGACAAAGAGGTCGAAGGTGAGGTCGAGCGCGCGGGCGGGAGTCGGCGCTGGGCCGGTCGGCCTTGTTGACGATGACGATCGGGCGCAGCCCCAGGCGCAGCGCGCGCATGAGCACGTAGCGGGTCTGGGGCATGGGGCCCTTCGCTCGCGTCGACCAGCAGGAGCACCGAGTCCACCATGGACAGGATGCGCTCGACCTCGCCGGAAAAGTCGGCGTGGCCCGGCGTGTCGATGATGTTGATGCGGTAGCCGTTCCATTCGACCGTGCAGTGCTTGGCGCGGATGGTGATGCCGCGTTCGCGTTCGAGCTCATTGCTGTCCATGACGCGCTCCGCGACCTGGGCGTTCTCGCGAAAGACCCGGGCCGCCCGGAGGATGCTGTCGATCAGGGTGGTCTTCCCGTGGTCGATGTGGGCGATAATGGCCACATTTCTGATCTTGTCGACGGCTGGTCATGCGCCTGGGTTCCTCGCTGGTTACGGAGTATCCCGGCCGGACGAGCCGGGTCTGCAAGAAGAAAGGCCGCGGAGTGTAACCTCATGTCACGGCCGCCGCACAAATTCTCAGGATCGGCCGGATCTCGTCCGGTCGTATTACCGGGCCGCCATCAAGCCGCCGGCCGCGGCGGCCGTTGCGCACGCCTCTCCGCCGGTTCTTGAGCGCGCCGTGATTATCGCCGTTGAACAGCGACACCACGGGGACGGCGCCCTTCCCATTCCTCGCGGGGGAGGTTTTTGCCGAGCGCGGTCTCGATCTCGCTGAGGGCCAGGAATTCGTCGGGGCAGACGAACGTGATGGCGTCGCCCGAGGCCTTCGCGCGCGCGGTGCGCCCGATCCGGTGGATGTAATCCTCCGGACTGTTGGGGATGTCGAAATTGACCACGTGGCTGATGCCTTCGACGTCCAGCCCGCGCGCGGCCACATCGGTCGCCACGAGAACCTTGTACCGTCCTTTGCGGAACCCGTCGATGGCCTGGTCGCGCTGGCTCTGGGTGCGTCCGCCGTGGATGGCCTTTGCCTTGAATCCCGGCTTTCTGGAGGGCGCGGGCGGTGCGGTCGGTGCGGTGCTTGGTCCGCAGGAACACCAGGGCCGAATCCACCCCGGGTTCACTGAGGATCTTGGACAGCAGTCCCAGTTTGCGGCCGTGCTCCACGGTGTAGATGCCCTGCCGGATGGCCGCCGCGGGCGTGGCCGACAGCCCCCACGCTGATCCGGGCGGGCTGGTGCAAGCATCTCGGCGGCCAGGCGCTCGATGGGCTTGGGGAAGGTCGCCGAGAACATGAGCGTCTGCCGGTCCTTCGGGCAGACCCGCGGAGGATGCGCTGGATGTCCGGCAGGAAGCCCATGTCGAGCATCCGGTCCGCCTCGTCCAGGACGAGCACCGCGAGGTGGTCAAAATCGGGTGTTCCGGCGGCCGATATGGTCGAGCAGGCGGCCCGGCGTGGCCACGATAACCGGGCACCCCTGGCGGAGGGCCTTGGTCTGGGCGTCGAAGCCCGACGCCGCCGAAGACGCAGGCCGCGCGCAGCCCCATGGCTCGGGCCAGGGGGTCCAGCACGGCGTGTACCTGCTGGGCCAGCTCGCGGGTGGGGGTGAGCACGAGCATGCCCGCCTTGCCCGGCCTGGGTCGCTCGCGAGGCGCGCCAGCGACGGCAATGCGAACGCGAGCGTCTTGCCGGTGCCGGTCTGGGCGATGCCGACCAGGTCGCGCCCTTCGAGCGCGACGGGGATCGCCTGCGCCTGCACCGCAGTGGGTTCGGTGATGTGCTGGCTCTTCAAAATGCGAAGGCAGCGGGGGTCAATGTTCAGTTCTTCAAAATTCACTGTGATCTTCCTTCTTCCCTGCCGGTCCGTGCCGTTCGAGGGAGTATTCTGCTTTTTCAGCACCGGCAAAGCAGGAAGCATCACGCATGTGGGTCCGACTCTGAGGTGAGCAAAGTGTAGGAGGGAGCGTCGAAATCAAACACGCCTACTACAATGAAGCAGGTCTTACATTGAAGCCAAGTATACACCATAGTGCGGCACGATGCAAAATGGCCTCTATCGAGTCACTTAAACAATGCAGAGCGGAGGGAGTCAGGCAGGCAGGAAGCCACCGCGCGGCGCTTCTCCAGAATGTGCGCCTACGCGTCTGTTCTGTAATACATTCTGCTCAAACGCTGAGCCGGCGCCCGGCGCCTCACGCGCAGACTTTCTCGGCCATGGCGCTGGCAGCCGCCTGTCGTGGGGCAATGAAAAACGCCCGGTCCGGTGAGCCCGGGCCGGGCGCATTGATGGCCATGGTGCCGGAGAAGGGACTCGAACCCCCACGCCCTTGCGAGCACATGGTCCTGAACCATGCGTGTCTACCAATTCCACCACTCCGGCGGCATGCTTCGCTGAACGAAGCGTGCATATCCTACCGCATGCAAGTGGCGCGGGTCAAATCGTCGAATGCGCGGGAGGAAGGAGGCCGGTCTTTTCGCGGCGGACTCGGCCCGCGGCTCGGAGCGCCGTCCGGCGAGCGTGAAACCGCGGGCGGGTTTGCTTCCACTTCGGTGGAGTGGTAAGATGGCGGCGGTAATCCCTTGCCCGCCTTGGACTTCGTTTTGTCTCCCCTTCGAGCCGGGCGATGGATGCGTATGCGGTCCGGACGCGTCGGAGTGGACTTGTGTCGCAGGAACGAACAGAGGCCGTGGTGCTTCGGGGCGTGGACTTCAGCGAGACGAGCCGGATCGTGACGTTCTCTGACGCCGGACCGGGGCAAGGTGGCGTGCATGGCGGCGGGAGCGCGCCGGCCGAAGAGCAGTCTGTCGGGCGTGCTGGATTTGTTTAACCGGCTGGAGATCGTTTACTACTGGAAGGACGGCCGGTCGGTCCAGAGGCTGGCGGAGGCGTCAGTACTGGAGACCTATCCAGCGATCAAGGCCGATCTCGAGCGGTCGGTATGCGCGGCGTTTCCCCTGGAGATCGCGTACAAGGCGGCCCAGGAAAACGAGCCGTCGGAGGCAGCTGTATCTCGACGCTCGTCAGCGGGCTGGCTTCCCTGGCGCAGTGGGCGGGCGACGGCCGGACGCACGCGGCGTGGCAGGCGCTTCGGCTGATGTCGAGCGCGGGCTTTCGAAGTGGCTCTGGCGCCGCGCGGCACGCGCGAATGGGTGTCGTTTTCGTACGAACACGGCGTCTTGTCGCCGTCTCAGCCGGGCGATCGCCGGCTGGAGGCGCGCGCGTACGATGGCCTGTGCGCGCTGGCCGCGCATCCGGAGGCGTGCCCGGACATTGAAGCGACAGCGGCGCGGTGTTCGCGGCGGTCCGCGGTTATGCGGAGCCGGCATCTGGAGACGGGTTTCCGCAGTTTACGGGTAATTGACCAGGTATTTGACCGAACGCGACGTTCGAGTTCAGGCAACCGAGAGGATTCCGCCGGGTACGGGTTACATGGCAACACCGCAGCAGCAGATTCGCAATTTTTCGATCATCGCACACATCGACCACGGCAAGTCGACGCTGGCGGACCGCCTGCTTCAATATACGGGGGCGGTTGACGCGCGGAATCTGCGCGAACAGACGCTCGACACGATGGACCTGGAGCGTGAGCGGGGGATCACCATCAAGTCGGTCGCTGCCCGCCTGAACTACCGGGCCCAGGATGGCCTGGACTACGTGTTGAATCTGATCGACACGCCGGGCACGTGGACTTCTCGTATGAAGTGTCGCGCAGCCTGGCCGCCTGTGAAGGTGCGTTGCTGCTGGTGGATGCCGCCCAGGGAGTGGAGGCGCAGACCCTGGCCCACGCGTATCGGGCCATTGAGCAGGATCTCGAGATCATTCCGGTGATCAATAAAGTGGACCTGCCCAACGCGGACGTGGAGTCAGTCCGGCACCAGATTGAGGATGTGGTGGGGCTTGATGCAAGCGAGGCCGTGCTGGCGAGCGCCAAATCGGGCCTGGGCACCGAGGAGATCCTCGAGGCGATTGTGAAACGGATACCGCCGCCGCAGGGCGAGCGCAGCGGCTTCGCCGCGCGCGTTAATCTTCGATGCCAATTACGATCCCTACCGCGGCGTGGTGACGTACGTGCGTGTCGTCCACGGCCGCCTGGTGAAGAACCAGCGGATCATGCTGATGTCGAACGGCGAGCGGTATGAGATCTCCGAACTGGGCTTTTTGACGCCGGAGATGCGCCCCGCCGAAGCCTTGGAAGTGGGCGAGGTGGGTTACCTCATCTGCGGGATCAAGACGCTCGCGACGGTGAACATCGGGGACACCGTGACGGACGCGCGCGCATCCCGCCGGAGCCCCGCTGCCGGGGTACAAAGAAATTCAGCCGGTGGTGTTCTGCGGCATGTATCCCGCGGGCACTACGGACATCCAGGAACTTCGTGACGCGCTGGACAAGCTGCACCTGAATGACGCCTCGTTCCGGTATCAGGCGGACAATTCGGACGCGCTGGGCTTGGGGTTCCGGCTGGGATTCCTGGGCCTTCTCCACATGGAGATCGTGCAGGAACGGCTGGAACGAGAGTTTGATCTGACGCTCGTGACCACGGTCCCGAACGTCGAATATCACGCCTACCTGACCGATGGGCAGATGCGGGTGGTCCAGAGCGCCTCGCAGATGCCCGACCCGGCCCGGATTGAGCGCGTGGAAGAGCCCTACATCGAGGTGGAGATCATCACCCCCACGGAGTATTTGAGCCCGATCATCGAGTTGTGCAAGAAAAAGCGGGGGCTCCATGTCCGCGTGGATTATCTGGATGCCCGGCGCTGCCTGGCGGTGTATCAGATGCCGCTGGCGGAGATCGTGCTGGACTTCTACGACAAATTGAAGACCTACAGCCGGGGATATGCCTCGCTCGAATACCACATGATCGGGTACCGTGAAGGCGACCTGGTCAAACTCGACATTCTGCTCAATGGGGAGCCGGTGGACGCGCTGTCGACGGTCGTTTTTCGAGGTTCGGCGGAATGGGTCGGGCGGACTCTCGCCTCCAAGTTGCGTAAGCTGATCCCGAGACAGCAGTACGAAGTGGCGATCCAGGCCGCGATTGGAAACCGTATTCTGGTGCGCGAAACCGTCAAGGCGCTGCGCAAAAACGTCACAGCGAGGTGCTACGGCGGCGACATTACACGCAAACGCAAGCTGCTGGAGAAACAGAAGGAAGGTAAGCGCCGAATGAAGCAGGTCGGTTCGGTAGAAGTGCCTCAGGAGGCCTTCATGGCGCTGCTGCAGGTCGGCGACGAAGGGCGGTAGCGGCATGGCAGAATCGGGTGGCAGTCGGCAGGGCGCGGAGGAGGCCCGGGGCGTTTTCTCCCGTCTCCGTGATGCGATCACGTTTATCACCGGTCCGTGGACTGTAGAGAACGGGAAAGCCTGGCTGAAAGTGATCGTGGTCGTCCTGCTGATCCGCTGGCTGTGGTTCGAGCCGTTCAGCATCCCGTCGGGCTCCATGGAGCCGACGCTCCACGGCGATGCGAAATTTCTCAAAGGCGACCGGGTGGCGGTGAATAAACTCGCCTACGGCCCACGGGTACCTTTCTGCAACATCCGCCTGCTTGATATGGGCGACCCCGCGCGCTGGGACATCGTGGTTTTTATTACGCCTGAAGAAGGCGCCGCACACAAGGTGCTGATCAAGCGGGTGGCCGGCTTGCCGGGCGAGCGGGTCACCATTTCGAGGCGGGCAACTCCACGTAAACGGCCAGCCGGTGCCGTTTCCTGCAGACCTGCCGGCGGGGATGCGGTATACGAACGAACTGGAGGAACTGGAGCGGGGCGGGCGCCTCTATATGTCCCGCGAACACATGCGCTATGGCGTATTGCCGGAGGATGAATACAGCCTGATCCCCGAAGGGCACTATTTTATGTTGGGCGACAACAGTGCCCGGAGCCGTGACGGGCGCTATTTCGGCTGGGTGCCCGAAGAGAATATCGTCGGGCGGGCCTTCTGCATCTGGTGGCCGTGGGGCCACCGGCGCGATTTCACGGGGTTCTCCCGCACGCTGTGGGGGAAAGGAATCCTCTATGGGATTCCCTCGGCTATCCTGTTGTATGCGTTCGTAACCGGTTTTTTTGTGATGTCGATGCGGGTGCGGCATGGCCAGATCCCCGATTTTCCGGCACGCGGCGAGCGCGTATTGGTCAACCGCCTGATGACGGGATTGCGCGTGCCGTTTACGAATGCACGCTTGCTTCCCGGGCGCCTGCCGCGCCAGGGGGAAGTGATCGCCTATGCCGCCGAAGACGGGGATACCGCGTCTCCGCAGATGTTTCTGGGCCGTGTGGTGGGCATGCCGGGCCAGAACGTCTCGCGCAGGGACGGCAGCTGCTGTATCGAGGGGCATGTCGTGGGCTCGCTGACCGATGGGGGGAAATTCAAGCCGGGGCGCGTGCCCGACGGCGGGGTCGTGGTCGTGTATGATGCGGCGAACAAAAAGGCCTCTGGACCGCCAGTGGCATGGGTCTCGCGGGAGGATATCATTGGCAGCGTGATTTCAGTGTGGTGGCCGCCCCATCGAGTCCGCAGCGTAGGGGGAGAGGCGGAACCGCCGCTTGGCGCGGGTTGAACGGAAGGGAGACCGGATGGCAGGCCGCGGGAAGAAACGAGAAAAGATACAACCCGGCGGGAAGCCGTCGCGCGGCGCCCAGGCGGCGAAGGCGGGCCTGGGAGCCCTGCTGGTGGGCGCGCTGGCCTGGCTGACGGGCGGGTTTACGCGCGAGAGCGCTATAGAGTGGGCAAAGACGATCCTCGTCGCAGGCTCGCTGGCCCTGGCGATCCGCTGGTCGGTGGCGGAGCCGTTCCGCATTCCGTCGGGCTCCATGGAACCCACGCTGCACGGGGATCCCCATTTTCTCCTGGGCGACCGTGTTTTCGTGAACAAATGGCGCTACGGGCTGCGTTATCCCTTTATGAAAAAGCGGATCTACTACGGCGAATCTCCGAAACGCTGGGATATCGTTGTTTTCAAATCCGCGGAACAAGACGCGACGCAGACGACGCTGATCAAACGGATCGCCGGACTCCCCGGTGAGCGGGTCCACATCCAGGACGGAAAACTGCACGTGAACGGAGAGCCGGTGCCGTTCCCACCCGATATGCCGTCCGATATGCACTACGCAGATGAGCGCGAGATGGGTGTGCCGTTTATGGGCCATCGAGAGCGCATGAACTATGGGATTGCTCCCAAAGACGAGTATTCCGTCATTCCGGAAGGACACTATTTCTTGCTGGGCGACAACAGCCAGAAGAGCCGGGACGGCCGGTTCTGGGGCTGGGTGCCCAATGAAAACCTGCTGGGTCCAACGACCTGTATCTGGTGGCCTCCAGGCCGGGCGCGGGATTTCACGGGATTCTCGAAGACCTGGTGGTGGCGAAGCCTTCTGGCCGTGGCGGGCCTGCTTCTCGCCCTTCGGCTCTTTTGGGGCCGGAGCTGGCACGTGCGTTCCGACGCCGCTCAGAGCGTTGTGCGCCGGGGAGACTCCCTCTGCGTCGATCGCTGCGTATTTGGTTTGCCAGTGCCCTTCACAGGCCGGCGGCTGACGGCAGGACGCCCGCCCCGCCGAGGGGAGCTTGTGTTGTACCGGGCCGGTTCCGACTCGCGGGAGAAAATGCAGTTGGGATGGGTGGCGGGCCTGCCGGGGGAGCGGGTGTTCATCGAAGGCGGCGAGTTGACGATCAATGATGCGCCACTTGCCGAACCCGCGGCGCTGGCCGGCATGCAGTTTGATGCACCGGCCGCCACGGGCGCCTACGGACGTTCCCGAAGCAAAGCGTATTCTGTTGTGCCTGAAAACAGCTACTTTCTGCTTTCCGAGGCGTCGGAGGGGCCGGTGGACAGCCGGAGCCTGGGCTGGGTGCCGCGGGGGCATCTCGTGGGGAAAGCCGTGGCTGTCTGGTGGCCTCCGTCGCGTTGGCGCAAATTAGGGCCCTAGCCGCTGCAAGCGCACTTGGGCGAGTAAGGCAGTATGGAAAAATGGGTCAATTCACAGCGGGTGTTTGAGGGGCGCATTTTTGATGTGCGGGCGGGTGAGGCGCGCCTTGCCGATGGAGTGACCGCCTCGCGCGAGGTGGTGGAACATCCCGGCGGCGTGGGCATTGTGCCGGTGCTGGACGGACGTGTCGTATTGATCCGGCAGTACCGGATTGCCGTGGGCGAAACGGTCCTGGAGATTCCGGCGGGCAAACTGGAGCCGGGCGATGAACCTGTGGAACGGGCACAGCTGGAACTGCGGGAGGAGACAGGGTACCGGGCCGGGCGCCTGGTGCCGGTGGGCATGATATTCGCGTCCGCGGGCTATACGAGCGAGCGGATCCATTTGTTTCTGGCATTCGATCTGGCGTTTGCGGGCCAGGCACTGGAATATGACGAGCGCATTACACCCGCGGAATTCGCTCTGGAAGACCTGAAGCGGATGCTGCAGGAGCACGCGATTACGGATGCCAAGACCGTCGTGGCTCTGGAACGCTTCTTCGATTACCTTGAGAGGGAAGGAAGCGGTGTCGAGGCGGCCCAGCTCATCCGCACACAGACAAACGGGGGATGAGGGCGCCGGTTCGCACGCGGCCACGGCGCTTTTCCACCCGGGTAGAGCCGTTGTTTCTGCTGGCGGACTGGCGGGCCCAGGGGCATTTCAAACCGGGGAGGCCGTCGAGGGATGCATCTCTGGAGCCGTTCAAGGTATCAACACAGAGCGGGCCGCACCGGGTTTCACGCATTCCCGCTGCGCAAATGGACCTAAGGCGTTCATTCCGCCGTGTTATGAAGGGGTGTGTTGTTCGAATGGAAGCGGATTATCTACAATTCGGCCATGTGCTTACGTAAGCGCCAGATAGCATGCAGCCTTCTCCTTGCCGTGGCACTCGTTGCCACGCTGCAGGGGGCGCAGGCGCAGCAACAATACCCCCCGCTCACCATCGAAGTCAGCGCGGAGCACCCTCTTTTCGTCTTCGAAATGACCCGCAGCGGCGAGGGAGATGTTGACCCTATTGAGGCACAGCTTGTGCAGCGCTGGGGGGAGCTTCCGGCGGAGTTGAAAGCGTTCTCAGCGCTATGCATCAGCATTAGGGGGCTCAGCCTGGCGACGCGCCACGAGCGGACACGCGCCGTTCTCGAATTTCTGGAAGCGGCTGAGGTGCCCGTTGTCTTGGATCTTGCCGATTCGGATCCCCGCAGCGCGTACCCCGCCGGCCTGACGGAGGAACTGCTGCGCGATTATGTCTGCATCAAAGGGATTCGGGCTCACGGGTTATCCTTTGACGAATACAGCGAATTCGGACCGGAATCTGAGCTTAATACTCCGGCGAACGTTCGCTGGCTGATCGACATGATCGACACGGCCGCGCGCTATGGCCGCCTTATGATCCTGGAACTGGACGGGCTGCACTGGCCGCGTCTGGCGTCGAATGCGTCGAGCCGGCCGCTCTATGAAAAGCTGATGGTCTGCGGGGCCTATGTGGCGCCCGTAGCGCGCTATCGGGGCGGGCATGACATTCCCGGGCTCAGCACCGCATTTGGGCTCTGGCTGGAGGACGCAGCCGGCCAGTGGGGAGTCGGGCCGACGTCGGCGTGGTACAGCGATGCACACTTGCTGATGCCGGGCGTCTTTGGCTACGGGGCCACGAATGCCGCGATGCCGCCGGCCTTGTACGAGGCCATGATCTTCAACGGCGCGATGACCGGCGCCACGGTCTATGTCTTTGAGCCGGAAGACGACCTCTGGTTCGGGGCGGCGCGGCACCATTGGAAGAGCGCAATCTATCCGGCATTGAGGAAATTGACTGATTACGGTCTGATTCCGCGCAAAGAATTCGTGGAGGAGAAGGTGCGTGTCGCGTTTCAGCTCGGCCGCTGCCGTTCGCCGCTCGATTTTCAGCACAATTTGCGCGATATCGACGGAGTGTCCGGGGAAGGCTTCATGATCTGGGGGGCCTACGGGATGGAGCGCCCGGGCCAGATCGAAGAACTGATCCCCAATTCTGGACGGCATTACTGGATCCCAATCCTATCGCCCTACGCGTCGCCGAGCGCCCTGCAAAAGTTTGCAGAAGTGGTCCAGCCCGGCAGGATGGCGTCTCCCCAGGCCTGGACGGATCTCCTGGACAACTACTATGTGCCGGACGGCTCAGGGACCGCCTCCGTATATCGGGTTGGGCGCGCCGTTTATATCCTGAACAACCGCGAGAGTCACCGGCAGATGCAGGACTTTCGCGTGCCGGGCGTGCCGGCGCCTGTCTGGAGGGTGCAGGCGCGCCGGACGCAGGAAGGTATCGAGCTGACCTGGCCATTTCGCGAATACGACTTTGCCTACAAGGTGTACCGGCGCTATGGTCCCACGGAACCGTTTCAACTGGTGGCGGGAGACGTCGAGGGGCGGCGCTGGCTGGATGCCCTGCCGGAAGTGGGGCAAAGCGTGGCCTATGCGGTCACGGCGCTGACCACCGAGAACGAGGTGTTTGCGGGGAACGTGGATTTCGGGGAATGCCTGGCCTTGAGCGTGGTCGAGAGCCGGATCGCCGAGGAAGTAGTGGTGACGCCGCTGGCCGACGTTTTTGACAGCCGCCCTCTCCCCCGAAGCAGCGCCTTGACCGACGGCTTTGAGGCGTGGTGGCCGGGATTTGACGGGGTCTTGAACGATCGAATGGCCGTGGCCGAGAGTATTGTCGAGCGCATGGAGAGGCTGGATCGGGCCTTTTCAGAGAAGGACCTGGAAGGCGTGCTGGATCTGTACGCCGATGAGTATGAGGATCCGGAGAATTGGGGCCTTCAATATGTCCGGCGGGCATTTCAGTGGTTTTTTGAGCGTTATCACCGGTGCTCGATGGCTCGCCAAATCCGGCGCTGGGACTTCTCCGCCTATGAGCCGGCGCAGGAAGTGCGGGTGCTCTTGTTCTGCCGCTTCAACGGGATCGCCGTGTCGGATTTGACGGGCCGCTTTGCGGGTGAGGAAGCCTATTTCCCACGGACCGAACGCGGTGAAGTCTGGCTTACATTTGCAAATTACGACGGCCACTGGCGGATTCGAGGCTCGCAACCGGCGCTGCCGAATTTTAAAGACATCCTGAGCTTTTCCAGCAGCCCGTATGAGGCTATCGGGCCTGGCCCTGACCGTTATCAGCCATAGCGGCGTCAACGGACGGCATCTCCGCCGCCGCCTGCTCCTGCTGTACCCTGCGCTCAGCCAGGATCACCAGAAATGCCCCGCCGATCAGAATAAACGCGCCCAGCCACTGCGACAGACGGAGGAATTCGTCATTGAGCATCACAATGGCGAAAAGATAGGTCAGCAGCGGGGTGAGATTCCCTACGCTGGTAGAGAACGCTGAGCCGAGCTTTCGCTGAGCATAATTGAAGCTGGGGTGGGCAACGGCGATGGGCATGATGCCCGAAAACAGCGCCACGAAGGTGAGCCAGCCGCCCGCGGTCACAAGGTCGGAGGGGCGCCCTACGGCGAAGGTAAGCCCAAGAAACCCGGCGGATGTGAGCCAGGCCAGTACCGTGAACATGGGGATGGGGTGCCAGGTCATGACAATGTGCTTGCTCCAGACTCGGTATACCCCCCAGCTGACGGCGGTGATGAGTAAGAGCAGGGACGAGCGGTCGAAGACGGGCCGCAGCGAGTTGGGATCTTTCGTGAGCACCGCCACAGCGCCGAGAAAGCACAGAAGCGAACCGGCGAGAAAGAGTGGACTGCGGATGACCGCACGCTCTTCGTGGAAAAGCATGAAGCTGAAAATAACCACGAAGACCAGGGACAGCATGTTGATCACCTGGGCCATGGTGGCAGTAGAGCCATAGCATCCGGCGGTCCAGGTCCATTGCTGGAAGGTATTGAGCACAGCGATGCCGAGCACGGGCCTCGGGTCGCGTAGCAGGCGCAGAAATTCACTCCGATAAAAGAGCAGGCACACGACCGTCAGGGCAAGCGCACCGCTCGAGTACCGGATGAAGGCCATGGAAAACGGCTCGTATGCCTCCCGCAGGAAACGGATAAATACGGGGGCCTGCGCCCAGCTGACCATGGCGAGAAAAAGAATCAATCCGGCCACGGTTTTCGAGCCGTCTTGCATTGATCCGGTGTTCCGAGGTCCTGTCCGCTGCTGCGTTTGAGTTTCCATGCCGTATCGGTGTTCAGGCGGCGATATAGCGGGCGACCATGTCGCCAAATTCGCTGGTATTCAGTGCCCGGTGGCCCAGCTCGGGTTTGGCCAGGTCGGGTGTCGCGCAGCCTTCACGGAATACCGCCCGTAAGGCATCCCAGACCCACCCGGCTTCTTCCATCATGCCGAAGCTCTTCTCGAGCATGAGGGCGATGGAGCCGATCATGGAGTAGGGGTTAGCGATGCCTTTTCCGGCGATGTCCGGCGCGGATCCATGAGATGGTTCGTAATAGGCCTTGTTGGGGCCGACACACGCGGAGGGCATCAGCCCCAGGGAGCCCACCAGGCCGCCTGCGAGGTCGGTCAGGATGTCCCCGAACATGTTCTCCATGACCATGACATCGAATTGGCGGGGATGCAGCACCATGGCCGTGGCGGCGGCGTCGACCAGGATGTTCTCTACGGTGACATCCGGGTAGTCGCCCGCGATCTCGTCCAGGACGGTGTTCCACAGTACGCTGGAGATGAGCACATTGCTCTTATGGACGTTGTGGAGCACTTTTTTTCGATTTTGCGCTTCTTTGAACGCAACATGCAGGATATCGCGGATTTGTTGCTCGTCGTATTCTAAGGTCTCTTTAACGTAGCGGAGGCCGTTTGCGTCGGTTCCTCTTTCCTTTGTGCCGAAATAGAGTCCGCTGACCAATTCGCGGATCATCATGATATTGATTCCCTCGCCCACGACTTCGGGTTTGAGCGGGGAAAACGCAATGAGTTCCGGAGGAAGAAAAACGGGCCGGAAGTTGGCGAAGGTGTTGTAGCGTTTGCGTAAAGGCAGCAGTGCGCCGCGTTCCGGCTGCTCCTGCGTCGGGATCTTCTTTGATTCCTCATGACTCAGCCCGATGGGGCCCTTGATGATGGCGTCGGCTTCGTCGCAGATCTTCTGTGTTTCAAGAGGAAACGAGGCGCCGGTATCGAAATAGGCCTGCCCCCCGAATGGCGCGTAACGGAGGTCAAACTGGACGCCACTCCGTGAACTGACCGCCTGAATGGCTTTGATGGCCTCGGCAGTGGTTTCGGGTCCGATGCCGTCACCTTCCAGCACAGCAATGGTATGTGTTTTAGTCATGGTGTCTCCGGGATACGCGGTCGTGACTTATTCCGCAGAGCGTACAGTGTCCGGCGGATTGAAAGCAGAACTAAAAGACTAGCACGTTGGCGCCGCAGACTTCCAGTTCCCGAATCGCGCGCATCGTAAAGACCTTGCCGAGGATCGAGTCGCAGCATTTATGATCTGACCGTGGGCGTATCGTCCTGTCATTTGCGATCGTACCGGGGGATGGAAGGCGGGGCGATGGCAAGGGGCGCGGATTTCGGCTGCTTTGGACCGGCCTGGGGCGTGTTATAATGCCTCAGGTCGACGGCTCGTAACCGTCCACCCCCGGCCACGCGAGGCGCGCGGCCACCCCCGCCCGCGGGGGACACACGAGCCCGAACGAGTGAATGCAGTGGTGGGTCGGGTTTTTGATCCACCCTTTCCGTGCGAGAGACATAAGACGCGGAACCGGCGATATCGGCCTCAATCCCTCTCTGACCGACGGGGACACAAGAGCCCGAACGAGTGAATGCAGCGGCTGGTCGCGCTGGTCGGGTTTTTGATCCATCTTTTCCGTGCGGGGGACACAAGAGCCCAGACCCGGAGAGATTCAGGCGCGGTACACTTGTCCTCGCTCGCGGAGATGAATAAACGAGTTCGACCGTTCGGCAAAACGCAGTGCAACCTGTCCCCCGCTGGCGGGGGTGAATCGGCGATAGCCGATTTGGGGGTGGATTCTGGGGTGGATTGCAGCCCTTGGAGCCCGGTTACAGCAATGCAGCGCATCGGCATTTCAAGATCAAATAAGCCCAACTCGCAGCATTTATGATCTGACCGTGGGCGTATCGTCCTGTCATTTGCGATCGTACCGGGGGATGGAAGGCGGGGCGATGGCAAGGGGCGCGGATTTCGGCTGCTTTGAGTTGATATTGGAAGCTTTCCGGTGAGGCGATCCGGACAATTCTGCGCATATTCTGCGGAGGGATAAATGTCAAAACTCTTTAAAAATGTCACATGTCTTAGCTCGTTAGAAATGTCACGTTGCCGTGGTTTTCGGGTTAGTCTCTGGGCGAATTTTCCAAGGCTTGTGGGCAGGTGGCAGCAGGCGGTCGCCTGCGCCGGCTGTCCACAGGCTGTCATTTCCACAGCCGGCGCGCAGCGCGGATGCGCGTAGCGCCCGTCGCGGCTGTGGAAATGTGGGAAACTCGCGGCATCATGGCGCGGACCTGTTTGTGTTGACCAGACGGCCCACGTTTGGGCGCCAATGTTTTTTAGGGGGTGGCGGTTTGTGATGCGTCCTGGGCGGCAGGGGCGCGCCCGGGGCTGCACGTTGACGTTGTTGATGGAGCTGTTCGGGTCTGAGGACGGTAAAGCTCAAGGGCTTTCCCTTATGGAGCAGTTGGACCCGGCCGTCGAGATGAATGCGCACCAGGACCTTCGTTTTCGGTTTGGGCAAGGGCGTGTTGTCCTTGTGGATCTGGTAATACGTGTTTTTGTGGCGCAGCGTCCAATCATTTTGAACAACGCGTGTGCTCTCAAAGCAGAAGACGTCATCCAAATCCACGCCCTTGGGCACGGGCCGATGAAAGTTCTTGTCCTCCAGGGGCGCGATGGCGAACCTGGCGTTGAGGGCGTCGGTGAAACCGTTGGCGAGCAAGGCGTTGGCTCCGGCGATGTTGGTGACACCGGCCAGAGCCAGCTCTTTGACCAGCCGATCCTGGTACACGCCGTTGGAACGTTCAACCCGGCCTTTGGCCTGGGGGGAATGGGCGGGGATGATCTCGATGCCCAGCTTCTGACAGGCCTTTCCAAACGCCGTCAGAGCCTTTTCTCCCGCCAACTGTTCCTCCAGGGTTGGCGCGCGGTCCGTGAGGTAGACGTTCTTCTTGTCCGTGTAAAGCGCTCGAGGGATGCCGTGGGTCTCTACCCAGCGCCGTAAGAGCCCCATCGCCGCTTCGGTGGTCTCTTGGTCGGCCATAAGACCCATCGTCATGCCCCGGGCATCGTCCACCATGTTCATCAGACACGCCCGGTCTTCGTCGGGACCAAACCATGGGTGATGGCTGCCGTCCATCTGAACCAACTCACCAAAATGGGCGCGCCGCTCCCGACGCGAACGATGCCTGCGCCGTCGACGTCGCCGTTTCCACTCGCCTGCGGCAAGCAGCCACCGGCGCAACGTCTCGTGATCCACGACCAGCCCATCCTCTGCCAGCTTCTCCGCCGCAAGCGTAGGCCCCAGGCCATGCTCCTGATACCGTTCCCGGTACCGCTCCAAGACCTGCTCTCGAAAGTGCGGCGGATAGCCCCGGTTGGAGGCTTGACCTCGGCGCCGATGCACCAGTCCAGCGTCTCCTTCAGCCAAAAATCGCTGGTAAACGCGCAACGTCTGCCGATAGCTCAGCCCCATCCGCTCCGATGCCTCCACCAGGCTCATCCCACCCAACTGAACCACCTCCAGCACCGACTTCCGCCGCAATTCCTTGTGATTCATCACCAAATGTCCTTCCACTGGAGCCCTCCTCTCGAAAAGCTACCAGTGTGACATTTCTAACGAGTCCAAAAGATGACATTATCAAAGAGTCGCGACATCTGCGGAGGGATAAATTGAACCCGATGCGGCGCGTGGCTATAATTGGCTACTTTTTCCAACGAGGAGACTAAAATGATACGAGCAGGTGTAATTGGTGCGGTCGGATATGCCGGGCGTGAACTAATTCGTCTTCTGGGAATCCACCCTGAAGCGGAACTGGCGGCGGCAATCGAGCTGGAGGGCGGCAAAAAACTCGGTGAGGTGATGCCCGCGCTGGCAAAAACGACGACGGTGACGCTGGAGACCTTTGATGCGGAGCGCCTCGCAGAGCAATGCGATGTGGTGTTTATGGCGTTGCACGGCGGGACCTCGATGGACCTGATCCCCCCGTTGCGGAAGGCGGGCGTGAAGGTGATCGATATGGGGCCGGATTTCCGGCTCAAAAACACGGCTGATTTCAAAAAATATTACGGCATGGAGCATCGCGCGCCGGAATTGCTGGACGAGGCGGTGTACGGTCTGGCGCCTTATTACCGCGAGCGGCTCGCAAAAACGCCGCTTGTGGCGGTTCCCGGCTGTTATGTGATGAGCGTGTTGTTTCCTTTGCGCCCCCTGGCGGAGGGTATTTCGCAGGATTTCCCCGTGATCGTGAACACGATCTCAGGTATATCCGGCGCGGGGCGTTCGCTGCACGAGGTGTTCCATTTTCCTGAAATGAATGAGAACGTCCGTGCGTATAAGCTTGGTGTGCATCAGCATACGCCGGAGATCGAGCAGGAACTCGGGGGCAGCGTGATGGTGCAGTTCTCGCCGCATGTCGGGCCCTATACGCGGGGCATCCTCAGTACGATGACATTCCGCCCGAAAGATGGCCTCGATGTGGCGAAATGCTACGAGCGCTACGCGGATGAGCCGTTCCTGAGGGTATTGGGCGAAGGGAAACTGGCCGAGATCCGCTTCGTGCGCGGTTCCAATTTCTGCGATTTCGGATGGGTGATGGACAAGCGCACGGGCAACGTGATCGTGGTCAGCGCGATAGACAATCTGTTCGGCGGCACTGCGGGCATGGCCGTGCAATGCATGAACATCATGTTCGGTCTGGATGAAACGACGGGGCTGAACTTCGGAGGAATGGCGCCATGACCGAAGTCGAAGGCGGCATCACTGCACCGATGGGCTTCCGTGCGTCCGGCGTGCCGGCAGGCATCCGGCGGAACTCGTCCAAAAACGACTGTGCACTGGTCGTGAGCGACAGGGCGGCGTCGGTCGCCGGCATGTTCACGACGAATGTCATGAAAGCGCCGCCCGTCGAATGGAATGTGGGCGTGTGCGCGAAGGGCGCGGCACGGGCCGTGTTCGTCAATAGCGGCAATGCCAATGCCGCGACCGGCGAGCAGGGGCACCGGGATGCGCGCGCGATGGCGGATGCGGTTGCCGAGCGTCTGGGCGCGCCCGTCGACGAGGTCTGCATTTGCAGCACCGGCGTGATCGGGGTGCCGCTGCCGATGGAGCGCGTCCTGGACGGCATCGCCCGGTGTGCAGCCGCGCTTTCCGTTGAAGGGCATGGCGATGCGGCGCGCGCGATTATGACCACGGACACGGTACCCAAGGAATTGGCCTGTGAAGTGCAGCTGAGCACGGGCACGGTGCGCATCGGCGCCATGGCCAAGGGCTCGGGCATGATCTGTCCGAACATGGCGACGATGATCGCCGTGCTTTCAACCGATGCCGCGGTGGAAGCGCCGGTGCTTTCGGAGATGCTGCGGGATGTCGTGGAGCGCAGCTTCAATTGCATCTCCGTGGACAATGACATGAGCACCAGCGACACGGTGCTGTGCCTGGCAAACGGCGCGGCGGGGCTGCCCTCGATTGCCCGGGGGAGTTCGGATTACGCGACCTTCCTGGCGGCCTTGTCCGGGATATGCCAGTCGCTGGCGAAGATGCTGGTGAAAGACGGCGAAGGCGCGACGAAACTGGTGGAGATCGCGGTTTCGGGTGCAGGCAGCGATTCCGAAGCGAAGACCCTGGCCCGCTCGATTGGGCTGTCGCAGCTCTGCAAGACGGCGTTTTTCGGCGGAGATCCCAACTGGGGGCGCATCGTATGCGCTGCGGGATATGCGGGCGTGCCGTTTGATCCGGCGGATCTGGCGTTGTGGCTTGACGAGGTACACGTGGTGTCGGGCGGCATGCCGCTGGCGTATCGCGAAGAGGATGCGGCCGCAGTACTGAAGCGCCCGGAATTCCAGATTCGGCTCGAAGTTGGGAATGGGCCGGGTTCTGCGGTATTCTGGTGTTCCGACCTCAGCTACGATTACGTCAAGATCAATGCCGACTATCGGACGTAGGGGGCGGGTTTTCCGGGGAACGACATGCAAAGCAAAATGAGCGAGTTTATTCAGAAGGCCTCGATCCTGATCGAGGCGTTGCCGTATATCCGCGAGTTCGACGGCAAGACCGTGGTGATCAAATACGGCGGTGCTGCGATGGAGAACGCGACCCTGCGAAAGAGCGTCGCGGAAGACATCACGCTGATGAAGTACGTGGGCATGAACCCGGTCGTGGTTCACGGCGGCGGCCCCGAAATCAATCGCCGCCTAAAACAACTCAATGTCGAGGCCTCGTTTCACAACGGGCTGCGGATCACCGATGAAGAGACCATTCGTGTGGTGGAGATGGTGCTCGCGGGCACGGTGAACAAAGAGATCGTCGGGCTGTTGAATACAGCCGGCGGCAATTCGGTGGGAATTTGCGGCAAGGACGGGAATTTGCTGCATGCCCGGCAGATTGAACTCCCCGATGGCGCCGACATCGGGTTTGTGGGCCGAATAACCCAGGTGAACAGCGAGATCATCGACACGCTGTGCCGCACGGAGTTTATTCCGGTCGTGGCGCCATTGGCCACGGATCGCGAGGGCAATACGTGGAACATCAACGCGGATACGGCCGCCGGAGAAATTGCCGCGTCGCTGCAGGCGGAAAAACTGGTGTTCATGACGGACACCCCGGGTTTGTTGCGCGACGCGAAAGATCCCGAGACGCTCATACACCGGATCGAGCGGGATGAAATTACCAAATTGAAGGAGTTGGGGGTGATTGCCGGCGGCATGATCCCCAAGGTGGATTCGTGTCTCCTGGCACTGGACCAGGGCGTACGCAAAACGCACATCATTGACGGTCGCGTGCCGCATGCCCTCCTGCTCGAGATCTTCACGGCGCAGGGCCTGGGGACACTGGTGACGCGGTAGAATTTTACGGCAATTTCTCGCATCTGAGAAGGAGGGATGTTACGTGCCGGATACCGAGATGCAGATCTTCAAGGTGATCATGCAGGGCGGCGTGCTCATGATCCCGATTGGACTCTGTTCCATCGTTGCGCTGGCCATCATCATTGAACGCTTTTACAGCCTGCGCCGGGCGTCCATCGATACGCGGGAATTCATGGACACGATGCGGCAAGTGCTTCGCCAGAACCGGATCCAGGATGCGGTGGAGATCTGTGATGAAGTCGATGCGCCCATTGCACGGATCATGCGCGCCGGCATTCTGAAATATAACCGCTCGAAAGAAGATATCCGCGAGGCGATCGAAGATGCGGGGCATCTGGAAATCCCGCGGCTGGAACGCTATCTCTCCGCGATGGCCACCTGCGCGAACATTGCGCCGCTCCTGGGGCTTCTTGGAACGGTGGCGGGGATGATCAAGGCGTTTGCACAGATTCAGGCGCTGGAGGGGCTGGTGAGCCCTTCAGACCTCGCGGAAGGTATCGGGAACGCACTGGTCACGACCGCGGCCGGATTGACGGTCGCGATCCCGACGCTGGTGGCCTACAACTATTTCGTGTCCCGGGTGGAAAACATGATTCTCGAGATGGAGATCAGCTCTTCGGAACTGATCGAGCTGTTGACACGGCATCGCGGTGAACGGGAGATCTAGGGGAAAAATTTCAACACTGGGTGTATTAAGCGATGCGATTTAGAGACGGCGACGGAAATAGCAAGAGGAAGGTGAAGGCCCAGCTGGACCTGACCCCATTGATCGACGTAGTGTTCCAGCTTATTCTGTTTTTCATGCTCTCGTCGACCTTTGTGGTGCAGAGCACCGTAAATATTCAGGTCCCAGAGGCGCTCGGGGCAACCGCGCTCGAGAAAAAAGATCTCACGGTCACTCTGGCCTACGGCGAAGGCGGCCCGGACGGCCATGGTCCGATCTACGTCGACAACGTCGAAGTGGCGAGCATGGGACAGCTGTCGCAGAAGCTGGCCGACGAGAAACGGGCGCGCCCGGACCTCATGCTGCTGATCCGCTCGGACGGGCGCACCGAGACCGCTCGACTGGTGAAGGTATTGGGCATTGCACGGAGCCTCGGAATCACGAATTTCGGTATCGCGGCGCAACCTCCTTCAGAATCTCAGGAAGGGTGACAAAGGAGGTATGCTCAGAAACCGCTTGTTTCTGGTGGCCCTTTCTGTATCCGCACTGTTCCACCTGTCGATGGTCACGCTGTTTTCGATCGTCTTTGAATTTCCCGTGACGCGCATCGACTACTACAGTTTTCGTATCCTTTCCGAGGAGTCGGCGTTTTCGGGGGACCCGGCGGCAAGTCCCGGGGAACGTATGGCCGGCCTGCCCACGCTGCAGAATCCACTGCGTGATACCGGTCTCGAAGGCTTGGGTCTGGAGCCCACGCCATCGGACTGGGCGGCGGGACTTCCTGCGATTGAGCTGCCCCGGCTTGAGTTTGCCGAGATGCAGATGCTTGAGGTGCGCGAGGAAGGACTCTCTATCCGGTCGCGTCTGGTGGATTTTCTGGACGCCCCATTGAGCGACCCGTGGTCGCGGCTGAGCCGGGGGCTGGAGCGCCTGGGGGACGCGCTCTCATCGCTGGGATGGTTTGATGATGCCGACAAGGAGACGCTGGCGAGGCCGGCGCCGAAGTTGGTGGCGCGGCCCGCGGAGGGATTCGAGGCGTATGTGGAATGGATGTCGGAGCCGCTGAACCGGGAATTGCTGTTTTCTCCGCCGATCGAGGCCTTGTTCCGGTTGCATCCCGAGGACTTGCGCGAGCCCATCACGCTGGTGTTTCGCGTAAATCCCCGGGGGGAAGTGATTGAAGTGCTCACGCCGCTGCCAGACGAGGCCGGGGTTGTGGTGAGCGCCGCACGCGCGTTGACCTCGTACCGCTTCGAGCCGCTGGATACACCGGAGGCCCGGGACCAGCACGGCACGCTCCTCATCACCGCCGCTCGGGCCCGGGAGGGGGCATTGCCATGATTCAGCTGGAAATAGGCGACGCGCTCATCTTATACAGCGGAGTGCTGTTTGTGATGGCGGCCGGGATCTGGCTGTACACGGAAATCAGCGCGTGGCGCTCGCACCAAACCCTCGGCAAGCAATACCTGTGGCGCTGCGTTTTCTGCGGATTCAGTTACCTGGACGAGGAGGCGGACACGCTGTCCAAGTGCCCCCGTTGCGAGAGTCTCAATTCGGCTTCGGACAAACACGCGCGCGTGGTGCGCGTTCGGGGCGGGACCGTCGAGGCGCCGGAACCGGCAACCACGCCGCGGCGCAATACCTCGAAACGAAGACATCCGACTCAGCGCCGACGCGGCCCGCGCAAGCGCCGCTGATCGCGCTGTTCCGCAGTCACCGAGGATCAGTACCGCGCCCAGTAGCCGGCAACCCAGACGCTCTCCGGGCGGGTTTCATAGCGGCCTTCCACCCAGACGTTTTCCCAGCGTTCCTCCTGCACCATGACCAGGATCTCGCGGCCATGGGCCAGCTCGCTTCGGTAGACGGCGGGGATCAGGCGGTTCTCCCAATAGCCGGGGAGCCAGACATTTTTGTGGACGGTTTCCCAATGGCCGGGCACCCAGTACGAGCGAGCCGGGCTGGAATACGCGTAACTCCGATATGGGCGCCGATAATACCGCCCGGGGCGGGAGATGGCCACTCCCCGGCCGGTGGCGACGTACGCGCCGCGCGGACCCACCCGGGCGACCGTGTTGTTCGTCCGATGCCGATAGGTGGGCACATCGGTCCGGAAATGGACGCCTTCCGAGGCACCCTGGCTGTAATGCTGGGAATGAGGCCTTTGGTATCCGGTTTGAACTCTCGGTCTCTGGTTGCGTTCAGGTCGGTTCGAGGCGCCCGCTTGTGCGGCATCAGCCAGACTGCCCCACAGAAGAGCGATCAGGGCGGCCAGAAATACACGCTGGAGTAGTACTGAAGTTTTTCGAGTCATGGTATGTGCTCCAGTTCACGTCTCACCTGTATTGTATACTATCTTTCATAGAATAACGACGAGAGGACGCCGGGTTAATTCACGCCACGTGGCCGCGGGCGCTGTTGATGCGGGCGGAACTATGCTTTGAGCAGCGCACCCCCGTCCGACGAGATATCCTGACATGCGAAAGGGACTTACCATGTACCTGAATCGGCGTAATTTCTTAAAGTGCAGTGCTGCAATGGGTTGCGGGATATCCCTGCTGGGCGCGCTGGACGCGGATAAGAGCCCGAGGCGGTACCACGCATGCCTTTCGCGGCAGGCCTGTGAAGCGAACCCTGAGCTTCTTCATGTAGTTCGTGATGCTGGAGTTACCGACATATGGCAGGCGGCGTTCTTCTACGGGCACTGGTATGACACCGTCGACGGGCTGAAAAAAGGCCGCGCCCAAGTGGAATCTTTGGGGTTGCGGTGGCATCCCCTGAATGTTCCCCTGGGGCATCCGGGCGATTCGCTGGGGGATGCGACGGGCCAGACGGCGTTGACGCCCCCCGCCCACTGGCGAATGGCCGAACGTGCTGATGGGACTGCACATAGCGGGACGTCGCTGCACGAACCCGCGACGGCCGAGAACGTCGCCGCGGTCCGGGAAATTGCGTCGCTGAATCCGGATATCTTGTTCCTGGACGACGACTTCCGGCTGGCAGTCGGGCCGGGGGTCATCGGGGGGTGCTTTTGTGCGGAACATCGCGAACGGTTTCTCCAGACGGGCGGATATTCCGAATCCGCCTGGGAAGAACTGCGCGATGATGTGCGCGCGAGGCGACTTTCCCCACTTTTGCGGTCCTGGGTCGAGTTTACCTGCGACGAGCTGACGGCCTGCTTTCAGGCGCAACAGGACGCCGCCCCGGACCTTCGCCTCGGCAACATGGTCATGTACCTGGGGGCCGAGAAGGCGGGGATCCGCCTGGCGGATTACCGGGATGCGCCGTTCCGGGTGGGCGAGCTTATGTTCCACGATGCGTCGTTCGAGCGCCTGAAAGGCAAGACGGACGAGCTGTTCAGCGTGCTGTTCCATCGGCGCTTTGCGCGGCCGGACTGGGCCTGGAGCGAAACGACGGCGTTTCCCGCGGACCAGTTGTCGGCGCGGAACCTGGCTGGAAAACTGGCCATTTCAACCATCGCCGATGTCCGTAACACGATGTTCATGTCAGGCCTGACTCCTTTTCCCATCGAACATTGGGCGACGCTAACGCCCGCCATGGCCAAACAGGCCCGCGTGCATGCCCGGATCGCTGGCCATACGCCAAGAGGGCCTTTTAAGCAGTATTGGGGCGAGGCGCAGCGGTACGTGGGAGACGACCAGCCGTACAGCCTGTTTCTGGCCGCAGGTATGCCATTTGAAGTCGTGGAGGCGCTGCCGGACGACGGATGGACGTTCCTGTCGGATTTTGATGCACGGGCCTTGGAAACACGGGCGCTCAAACCCGGCAGCGGCGGCGTGGTGACGCGACAGGCCTTAGCGGCTGCGCCGGAGGCCTCAAGAGCCATTGAAGAAGACCTTTCGGGCCTCTTTGCGCTCAAACGGGAGCTGGTGGGGGCCGGATACGCCGGCCCGTGGGTTGAAGACGATAAACCGGTGGTGTGCGCGTGGTATCCGACGGCCGGCGCGGTGCTCTTGTGGAATCCCTCCTCCGAACGTGAGCAATTCCAGCTGCGGGCCGGGGATTTCAGCCGTAGCGTTGAGGTGGATGGCCTCGACGTTGAGCTGCTGGAAGGGCCGGAATTGCGCGGCGTCCATTAACATGGAAGGCCGCCGGGCAAATGTGCAGACGTTTGTGGCGGAGTTGTTGAGCAGCGGCGGCCCCGCGCGGGATCGTGCCATCCGGGTCCTCAGTTGCGCCGTCCCATAATCGTCAGTCGCGTTTGAGTTCCGCTTGAAATTCCCGGGCCTCGCGTAGAGGGCGGTACATGCGATCGTGAAACGCTGCCTCGCGGGTAAGCACGGCAAGCAAAAAACGGGCATTATCGGCGAGAAAGCCCTCGTATCCGCAGGGAGAACCATCCCATTTCTGCCAATCGACCCCTTTGGGATACGCATCCTGAACCCCATTCTGGAACTTGCCCGCATGCTGGACAGGCAGCATGGCATCGAGGATGGCGTCGGCTTCTTCCCGCATGCCAACGACGTAATGGGCTGCGAGGAAATGGTAGACGTGCCCGGTAGTGATGCCGCCATTCTGATACTCTTGCCAGGTGTCGCTGCCGTCGGGTTTCTGAGGAGCGCTGAAGGCGGGCTGCAGGTAATCGTCGGGGGTAATGGGTTTCAGTACGCTGGGGATGCCCCGCGCGAAATTGGAGAATCCGGCGCTTTTCATTTTCGCGTGGAGCTTCGCCAGGATGTTGCGTCCCTGGCTGGGCTCTACGAGGCCGTATTCAATGGCGTAACCGTTGACGATGGGCGAGGCGTAATCGTGGAGTTCGCCGTCTTCACTGCGCCACATGGCGATCCAGCCGGTCTCGGGGTTAAACAGCGCGGGGACGTAGGCCTGCTTGAGCCGGGAGGCTTGTTCCAGCCAGAACGCGCGGCGCTCGGGACGGGCCAGGCGGGCGTTCAGATCGGCCAAACAACAGAACGCACGGTACATCAAAGCGTTGGAGTAGGCGTCTTTCCAGCCGAAATTGACCGCGTCAAACCAGCAGCAGCTGCGTTTGGGCTTGACCAGCGTGCCGCGGTTTCCGGAAGGGATGGCCTCCATGAGTCCGTCGTTGTCAACATCCCGGCTGAGGGCATAGGCCGCGATGCGCTCAAGTACGGGCATACGGCGTTCGAGCCAGGCGATGTCTTCCGCAGCTTCGATGTAATCCCAGGCACTGATGAGGAGCGAAGGCACGGAATCGAGGAAGATGTCGTAGTCCCAGTAGCCGATCACATTGCCGTCAGGGCGCAGGCGGTTATCCAGCCAATGGTCGACAGTCCGGCGGAGATACTGAGTCGTGCTCAGGCCGCCCGGAAGCTCGGGGACAAAAAGAACCATGTCCGCGTACATCCAGACGGACACGCTGGCGGGATCGCTCAGGACATTGTTGCCCAAGATGCCTGTTGGAGCGCTGAACCGCTTGTTCTGGTCCCCCCATTGGCTGGTGAGGTTGAACGCATCAAACCATCCGCGCCGGGCAATTGCCCAGCGAGAGTCGTCGGAGAGGCCGGGCGGTTGCGGCAGGTATGCGGCACGGAATTCGAGCGTAACGGCCTGATTTTCGGGGTCACTTGGGAACTCGATGACCCATTCGAGGGCTTTGGGCCGGCGGCTGCCGTTGAGCCTGTATACCGCGTCCAACGTCCTGGCGGACCGCACGATCATCTGGCCGAAATCGGGCGCAGAGACGATACACGGGCCAAGCATAGCGCCGTCGTCACGAAATGCGGCCGGAAGGATGGTTGTGGGTGTAACGGCGGGATTGAAGGCGAAGACCATCCGGATGGCCTGGACACCGGACGGCATCGCGGAGGAGGGCGTGACCGCGAGGTCAAATCCGTCGGGTACTTTCGTGCACTGGAGATGGAGCGCGGCGGGCGCGTCCTGCCAGGTTTCCTCTATCTTGACCACGGCCTTGAAGGGGGAGTCGTCCTGCAGAAGATTTTGTTGAAAGCGTTCGCCGCCTTCGGTGTCCCAGCTCATGAACGTGACGGCGCGGGCATCCGGGCTGATGTCTACCCTGGCGATCGGGGCGCCCTGAAGCGCGGCGATGAAGGCAACGAGCGGCAGCAGCGTGAGCATGGCTTTCCTCCTTGAAACATCCTGGAAACGCGCAAAACGCAGCCTCTAAAGGATAGCCGGAGGTCGTTGAGATATAAAAACGCGCCGCGCCTCAGATTGAGACGCGGCGCGCTGCAGTGTAGCGCTGCGTATTACGGCTCGACCACCAGGTCGGGATTGTCGGGCCCGAAATGTTTGAGCATGACCAGCGGGTCGGACTTGCTCGGGTTGGTGATGCGGATGCCCTGCGTCGCGGCGGCCTCCGATACGAAATACTCGTCGTGGGTGAGCTGTCCGTATCGAATGAGGGCCGGGGACTCGATGTCCCAGGCGCCCATGGTTCCATGACCCTGGAGAACGATCAATCCGTAGGCGCCGGCATCTTTGATCAGCGCGGATTTTCCAGGGAGCACGGTGAGTTCTTTGGCGCTGAACGCGGTGGATTTGTAGCAGATCCAGTTTTCCTGATAGCCCTCGGCCGCCATTTCCTCGGCAGAACGGACGGGCTTGGGCCGCATGAAGTGTTTCTGCGCGAAGTTGGGATCGACGTTCAATTCCCAGTCGATCACGTCGACCAGGTAGTCGAAATCGCCTTTCTTTTCGCCGGGAGTGTCCTTCCACAGGAGGTCTTCGGAGACGATCTGGTCGCCGGTGAGCGACTGATACATGGCGAAGACGTCGGAGGCCTTCTGGGGCTCGTAGGTGCAGAGACTGCCGGGGGCATGGAGCACGCCCGGAGGGACATCCCACCCGGTTCCAGGCTCGAGGCGGTACGCGGTGGACAAGTTGGTGAGCTTATTGTCTCCTTTGACGAAATCCCTGAGGGCCTGGCGCACTTCGTCCTTGGAGACACCGGGCTGAAGGCCGAAAAAGGTGTAGGGGAAGTCGCCGCCGTGGTTATTCAGCTGCGTGGGGAAGAAATAGGCTTCGGGTTTTCCAAGCTGGCCGACTTTGCCGGCGTGTTCGTCGTCGTGATGGATGTGATGGGGGAGGGCGCCCTTATTATCGAAGAATTTGGAATACATGGGCCAACGGCCGTATTCATTCCAGATCCGGTCGCCGATGAGAGCGCCTTTCAACTCATCCACGGCATCGCGGAGAAGAAACTGTTTTTCTTCCGCGTTATCTTCGAATACGACGAAGCTGAGGCCTTCATTGGGGCTGGTGAGGGGGCCGTTATCGGCGGGGGTCGTTGAAGAGAACCACCGCTCGTCGATTCCGCCTCGGTTCCCGCCGAGGGCGTAGTAATCGTCCGGGTGGAGCTTGATGCGGCGGCCCGGCACGCAAAAGACCCGGGGCACCCAGGTGGGCGTAAGGCGGAGGATGCCCTGGCCCTGTTCCAATGCCCGTTCAGCCAAAGACTTTATGCTCATCGTGGTGTCCTTTCCATTGCGTTACGCGTGCACGGGTTGCCAGGCCTGGGTCTGGGCCGATTTCAGCACCGCGTCGCACACGTCTTGAGTTTCCAATGCGTCGCGGAAGGTGGGATGGGCCGGATTGCCGGACTCGACGCCCCGGAAGAAGTCCGCCACCCCATGGATAAAGGAGTGCTCAAAGCCGATCTGCAGTCCCGGAACCCACCAACGGTCCATGTAGGGCATGTCGCCATCCGTGACATGAATCGATCGCCAGCCGCGGACCACGGAATCGTCGCGGTGGTCGAAGTAGTT
Organism: Candidatus Hydrogenedentales bacterium; assembly: GCA_050950105.1. GTDB lineage: Bacteria > Hydrogenedentota > Hydrogenedentia > Hydrogenedentales > SLHB01 > UBA2224. The sequence goes on from JBMNGZ010000005.1 coordinate 510,238, forward strand.
GAGCCGGTTCAGGTCGTGCAGATCCCATTGGATCGATGCATGTTCTCCGTTGATCTCGAAGGTGTAGAGCGCCTTGTGGCCCCGGGCATAGCGCGTGGACTCAAAGGTTGCGAGGGAACCGTTGTCGAAGCGGGCGAGGAAGGCGCAGGCGTCGTCGATTTTGACCGGTTCGACCTTGCCCGTGAGGTTGTGTTGCCGTTCTTTCACGAAGGTCTCGGTCATGGCGGAGACATTGTTGATGGGGCCGTTCAGCCACAGCGCGGTGTCGATGCAATGGGCGAGGAGGTCGCCGGTCACGCCGCTGCCGGCCGCGGCGGCGTCCAGCCGCCAGAGGGAGGCGCCGCCCTGAGGCAGATCGGCGCTGATGGTCCAGTCCTGGAGGAATACGGCGCGGTAATGGAAGATGCGGCCGAGGCGCCCCTGGTCGATCAGCTGTTTGGCCAGAGTCACCGCGGGCACCCGGCGGTAGTTGTACCAGATCATGTTCGGCACGCCCGCCTTCTCGACGGCCTCGACCATTTCTCGGCCTTCCCCGGCATTCATCGCCAGGGGTTTTTCGCAGAGGACCATCTTGCCGGCTTGCGCGGCGGCGATGGCGATGTCGTGATGGACATTATTGGGTGCGCAGATGTCGATGGCGTCGATATCATCGCGTTTGACGAGGTCGCGCCAGTCGGTCTCGATGCTCTCGTAGCCCCAGTTGTCGGCGAATGACTGGATGGCATCGCGATCGCGTGCGCAGGCCGCCTTCAGCACCAGGTCATAGGGGAGGTCGAAAAATTTCGGCGCTTGCCGATACGCATTGGTGTGGGTTCGGCCCATGAATCCGTAACCCACCAATCCGACATTAAGTTTTTTTCGCATGATTCATCTCCAGCTTTCCACCGGTCGCCGCTCCGGCTCCCGGTGGAGGGTCTCTTCCATCTCAACTCGCAAAAAAAAGCCCGGCCGTTTCGGGCCGGGCGGGGTTCGGTCAACCGTATTTCCGGTTCAATTCATCGATACCGGCCTTGCATCGCGCGGTCACGGCCCAGGCATCCGGCCAGAAGCAGAGGTCGATGGTCCACCAGTCGTGCGTGACGCCTGCCGCGTTCAACTCCGGCAGCAGGGCGTCGAAATCGATCACCCCGTCGCCGAAAGGCGCGTGGGTACTTGTGTCATCGTCGTGCAGGGTTCCGTCGGAATCAATGAGGTGGATGTGATTGATTTTTCCGCGAAGTTTCTGGGCAAATTCGACGGCGCCGCCCGGGAGTATTTCCTTCTCGCCAGGCTGGCGCGCCCCCACGGCGGCGACCATGTGGGCGTGGCAGGTGTCGAACTGGATGCCGAAGTTGTCGTCGTTGACTTCATCCACGATGCGGATGATGTCGGACGGCTTGTTGAATGCGAATCCGGGCTCGAATTCCCACGTCAGATAGACGCCTTTGTCGGCGGCCTCGCGCGCACACTGTTTCCAGGTGGTTACGGCGCGTTTGCGGGCGACGTCGGGGTCGACCTGCTCGAAGATCGTCGGCGGCTGCACGGAATCGACGCGAATGCCCGGGATACCGAGGTCAACGCAGAAATCCAGATTTTTGCGGAACTCGTCCAGGTAGGCGGAATTATCGTCGGTGTCGAGAAGATGTTGCGACCAGAGATCGGCCGCCAGCGCGGAAAATTCCAGGCCGGCGTCTGCGACCTGCTGCTTGCACCTGTCGCGGTCTTCTTTGGTGGGATGGTTGTTGGGATTGGGGTGGATCCCGAATCCCCCGAGTTCGACGCCATCAAAACCCAATTCGCTGAGTTTAACGAGGATTTCTTCCCAGGGTACGGGATTGTCCGCGTAGGGACCGATAGAATACGCCCACGTGCCAATCGAGATTCTTTTCATGACGCTCCCCATCCTTTCTTTACTCTTCTCTGCTATCTTCCGGTTACCGAATTCCTGACCTGGTGTGCGCAGGTTTCGGGTGGTCTGGCCGCAGCCATTGGTGACCAGGATGCCCTAGTATGCCACGAAACGCGGCCATTCTCCACGGGCCGCCGAGCCGAAAAAAACGGCGCTTGCCACGCCTCGGACCGGATGGCATGCAGGCTAACAGGCACGGGCGGCTTCGTCAAGATTGGCGCGCCCGCACGTCACAATTCGAGCGCGGCATTAATCACAAGCTGCACGTCGACCGCGTCGACCCGGCCATCGCGATCGATGTCGCAATCAACGGGGACATGCATACCGAGAGCGGCATTGATGACCAGCTGCACATCGACCGCGTCCACTTTGCCGCTGTGGTTCACATCGCCGGGGATGCCGATGTATTCACTGACCATGAGCCACACTTCCGCCACCTGGCAGCCACGTCCGTCTACCAAATCCCACTGGAGTTCCAGGACGCCATCGCTCGTGGCTTCGTGCGGCACGTCAAATTCCAAAGGGGAGTAGTTGGCGCCGGCAACAGGGCCGTGCACGGGATACAAGCCGTCGGCCGTGCAGGTCATGGTGGGATTAAAGCGGCCGGTGTACATGACTTTCAGGCGGTATTTGGCGCCGGCGTGCAGCCCGGTATAACGCATCTTGAGGGGCTCGCCATACAATGTGTACGCCTGATCCTGCCAGGAGAGGCGGCCGGCGGCTCTGGTCACGTCTTCGTATTTCATGTTGTGCCAGGTAAATTCCTGCCCGGGGGAGATCACTCGCCCGGGGTCCTGCTCCCATGGGACATCCTGGACAAGGTGCGGCTGGCGTTCCGCATTGCCCAGGTCGTCATAGAAGCCGCCGAAGCCCGGGTCTTCCCAGTGGAGGAGCGTCTCAAGCTCGCCGAGGCGATCGCTCTCGTCTGAAAGAGCGCTGATGCGCTGGAATTCACGCTCGAGATACATGCGGTCGTTCACGGGGTGATCGATGGTGTCCATAATGCAACCGCGTTCGAGGCCGCTTGCAAGGTAGGGGGTCTTGATGCTGGGCTGGAACTTAATCTGTTCCCACAGGCCATGGCACAGGGCGAGAATGCGTGTGCGCCGGGCCTGTTGGACCGGGGACAAGGCCTCGGCTTTCTGGAGTTCAGCGCGCGCGCGGGCGATGGCGGTCGAAGAACTCAGGCTCTCTGCCTGCGCGAGCTGGTCATAGGCTTTCTGCTCGAGCGCAGCCTCGTCGATGACACGATACCGCAAGTACATATCGTAATACGCTCGCACGAGGCAGAGGTTCCACCGCCAATTGTCTTGCAGGCCCGGATAGGAGGTTTCGAGGGCATTCCAGGCGGCGAACGTGGCGTTAATGCCGGCGTTGGTTGCGGCAGGATGGGACCAGTTGTCTTCCAGCGCGAGAATACCGTCTTTCACCGCAGAGGCGGGGTCCGGCCCGAAGAAAAAGCGCGCGTAGTCGAGCAGAATGGTCTCGGCGGACGCAGTGGGATCCCAGGCCCGTTGGCTCCACACGCATTTGTTGACGTCATCATGAACGCCGTCGGAATATCCCACAAATCCCACGGTCGCGGAGGCGTGGGCATCGTGCTCGACGATGCTTGCGATGGGGCTGGGATTGATCGCTTCTCGACCCAGCACGTGGGCGAAAGCGCGGTCGATGTTTTTATAGGGAAATTGGCAGCGCACGTTGTGCGTCAGATCGGGATAGAGCCGGATGGGGTACATGAGTGGCGTGCGGCTGCGCTCTTCGGTGATGCTGAGCTTGGTCCATGGACCGTAGACGACGCCGGTGAGGTAGCTGGGCTGATGGGTCTGGAGGAAATGGAAGAAGGCGTCGTTGTCTTCGGGTTCAAACCCCTGGTTGGAGACCCAGAGTTCGGCGTTCGGGAAATAAGAACGCAGCAGGACGGCCAGATCTTTAAGGTAGTTTAAAAGGTGCAGTGGGTCATTCTTGCCCGGGTCGCCCCCGGGCACGAAAACCGCGTCCAGTCGCGGCAATTTCTTATACAGGGCTTCCTGGGCAGCCAGTTCCGTAGCCGCGCTGCCGGGGAGCATGGTCTCTACAGGGGCCCAGAGACTGTAATCCAGGTCGTAGTCCGCGCAGATGCTGCTCAAATTGATGTGCATTTGCTCCATCGTGGTGGTGAAGTGCGGGCTGGCGCCAGGGTTCAGCGCATACACATTTTCTATGGTATTTGCGCCAAAGACGACCAGTTCGCGGATGTATTGCTCGTAGGTGGGCTTGTCCCAGGCGTCACAGGTGTTATTCGTGTTGCGGTAGCCGAGCTGGTGCCCGCGGATGGGGTAGGTCGGAGCGGTCGCGACGTTGATGGACTCCGGGAGGACGGCACTGCCAGGGCGCCATTCCAGCGCGCGCAGAAGCGCTCCTGTGCCGAACAGGGCGCCGCGCGAATCGTTCCCCAGCACCCAGACGATCGTACGCGCACCAGTATCTTCGACGAACAGCGTGTAGCCTTCGGAAGCGGTGGTAGCGTCTCGTTCGGATGTAATGGCAATCACCGTGCCGGCGGCGGGCATGTCGGGTGTCGTGGGCCAGTCCAGCCCGGTACGCTTGAAGACCTCTTCGGCCAGGACCTCCGAAGCCTTCGCCTCGGCCGTTGGGGAGGCGCCCGGGTTCACGACTACCGTGGCATCGGTCAGATCGACAGGGCCGACGGCCGCTGCGGCGAGATTGGCCACGTTGATCCATCGGGGCCTGGTCTCGGTATGTTGAAAGCCGCCGACGGTGATCTTGAGGGTTACGGTGTGGCTGCCCGTTTCAGTGTACGTGTGTGACGGATTCTGTTCTGTACTTGTAGCGCCGTCTCCGAAATCCCAGAACCAGCTCATGATGGAGGCGCCGCCTGTCAACGAGTTATCTATAAACGACACGCCCAGCGGCGCGCGGCCGAGTGAGACGCTGGCCTGGAAATCTACGGTAACCTGGGCGCTGGCGCCCCACGCAAGTCCGGCCAGAACGGCCAGGAGAACAGCGGAATACTTCATGATGCCCCCTCGAGTGGCGTCGGGCCTGGCCGTCGAGTCTGGCACAGGCACGCGCGATTGCGTCAGTTGCGTTTTGGCCTGAAGCCCCCGCCCGCATGCACCCGCCGTCAGCGGCGATGCGGCCTGCTTCGATAGTAGATAGGGGACCCGCGCGAATTCAAGTGCAGCGAGAGACTGCGAGCGACACTCCACCCACCCCAATGCACGGGGCTGGGCGCCCGCGCGCGGACCATCCGGCAGGCGGCCACGGGGACTGATTTCCGCAGCGCACGGGGGCTATCCGGATGGGCGACCCAGGGGTCGCCCCTACAATCCGGAGGGCAATCGCCTGAGACTGATTTCCGAAGCGCGCAGGGGCAGACCCCTGTGTCTGCCCGCACAATCCACCCCCGGCCACGCGAAGCGCGTGGCCACCCCCGCCCGCGGGGGACACAAGAACGCGGCCCGGCACACGCGGCGCTTGGTCAGGTTATTGATCCGTCCTCTTCTTTGGGGGACACAAGAGCCCCGGCCCGAGGCGATCCCGGCGCGGTGCGCTTGTTCTCGCTCGCGGAGATGAGTAAACGGGTTCGACCGTCCGGCAAAATGCAGTGCAACCTGTCCCCCGCGGGCGGGACTGAACCGTGTGCCGACGAGGACGTCGGCGCGCCCAGGGTACCTGTCCCCCGCGGGCGGGGGTGAATCGCCGGGCTGAATCGCGCCACGTACCAGATATACACCTGTCCCCCGCGGGCGGGGGTGAATCGGCGGTAGCCGATTCGGGGGTGGAGTTTTTCAGGTTGGATTTTGGGGTGTGGCTTGCAGCCACAGCGTCCCGTCGCGGCGCGGGGGCTATCCGGATGGGCGACCCAAGGGTCGCCCCAACAATCCGGAGGGCAATCGCCTGAGACTGATTTCCGAAGCGCGTAGGGGCAGGCCCCTGTGTCTGCCCGCACAATCCACCCCCGGCCACGCGAAGTGGGCTTGCCCTGTTTTGACGGACACGTTGGGGTAGATAGAATGGAGCAAGGAGACCCGACATGGCCAAACGAACTTATGATGAAGAGTTCAAGCGAGATGCGGTGGAGTTGCTGCTGAGCGGCGCCAAGGGTTTGAAGCCCCTGGCTCGTGACCTTGGGGTATGCCCCGCAACGTTGCGGGGGTGGCGCGACCGCTTCCTGGGGAAAAAGGAGTCCTCCCAAGGCCCCCCGAGGGGGGCGCCGCCTCGGGAGCTTGCCGAAGAGCTCAGGCGGCTGCGCAAGGAGAACGAGATGCTCCGGCGTCAGCGGGAGATCCTAAAAAAAGCCTTGGGCATACTCTCCGAACAGTCGCCGGGAGGTATGCCTTGATTCACGCTTTGGCGACCACCTATTCCGTTGTAGAATTGTGCGCGGTGTTGGAAGTCTCTCGCAGCGGATACTACGCGTGGCGTAACGGCGGTAGAGGAAACCGCGCTAAAGCCAACGGCGAACTCGCCGAGCACATTCGCGAAATACACCAGAAGAGTCGTGGCGTCTATGGAGCTCCTCGGATAACGAGAGAGCTGCACGCCCGAGGGTATCGCTGCGGCCACAACCGAGTGGCCCGGATCATGCGTGCCTGCGGCCTGAAAGGAGCCAAGAAGGCAGGATTTCGTCCGCGCACGACGCAGAGCAACCATGACCAGCCGATCAGTCCGAATCGCTTGGGTGAAGGCCTTGTGATAAGCGGGCCCAATCAGGTCTGGGTCACAGACATCACCTACATTCCCACGCGCGAAGGCTGGGCTTACTTGTCTGCCTTCATGGATCTGGGAACTCGCGCCATCAAAGGCTGGGCTCTACGGGATTCGCTGAAGACCGCCTTGGTCAGCGACGCCTTTTTGCAGGCAGTCTCTCGCTATAGACCCGCAGACCATCTCATTGTTCATTCGGACCGTGGCTGCCAGTATGCAAGCCGTGAATTTCGTCAACACCTCGTCGCGCACAAAGCCCTTGGCAGCATGAGCCGCAAGGGCAACTGCTACGACAACGCCGCAATGGAATCCTTCTGGGCAACCCTCAAAGCCGAGATGCCAATCACCAGGCCGTTCGAAACCAAGGAGCAAGCGCGCCTGGCACTCTTCGACTACATCGAAACCTTCTATAACCGAAACCGCCTCCACAGCTCAATAGGATACCGATCTCCCCTTGACGTCGAGGCACAATTAGACTCGAAAAATAACCCTACCCCACTGTCCGAAAAAACAGGGTAATTCCAAAGCGCGTGGCCACCCCCGCCCGCGGGGGACACAAGAACGCGGCCCGGCACACGCGGCGCTTGGTCAGGTTATTGATCCGTCCTCTTCTTTGGGGGACACAAGAGCCCCGGCCCGAGGCGATCCCGGCGCGGTGCGCTTGTTCTCGCTCGCGGAGATGAGTAAACGGGTTCGACCGTCCGGCAAAATGCAGTGCAACCTGTCCCCCGCGGGCGGGACTGAACCGTGTGCCGACGAGGACGTCGGCGCGCCCAGGGTACCTGTCCCCCGCGGGCGGGGGTGAATCGGCGGTAGCCGATTCGGGGGTGGAGTTTTTCAGGTTGGATTTTGGGGTGTGGCTTGCAGCCACAGCGTCCCGTCGCGGCGCGGGGGCTATCCGGATGGGCGACCCAAGGGTCGCCCCTACAATCCGGAGGGCAATCGCCTGAGATTGATTTCCGAAGCGCGTAGGGGCAGACCCCTGTGTCTGCCCTTCTTCAACGCAGCCACAGGGACTATCCGGATGGGCAGACACAGGGGTCTGCCCCTACATTCCGGAGCGCTACCGCGTCGGGGTTGCCGGGTACATCCAGGTTACGGCAACGCGTGGGGATTGTGCCCATATAATCCAGATGGTCGGACGCGCGGGGTCGCCCGCATAATCTGGATAGGCAGGTACAGAGGGCCGCCCCTACATTCCCGAATGCTTCCGCGTCGGGGTTGCCCAGGTACATCCAGGTTACGGCAACGCGTGGGGATTGTGCCCATATAATCCAGATGGTCGGACGCGCGGGGGGCCGCCCAGCCCCGGGCAAGGCACAGCCCCCGCGATGGCCCAATGCAGCCCAGATGGAACTTTCGCTCACCTGGACCCGCAAAACAGGGATTTTTTTGGAGAAAAGTCCCGAAGGGGTAAGCCTTGATACGGACGGCGCGCGGGGGTATGCTTTTCGAAGGACTGTTTGAATCGCGGAATTGCCTGCCATTCCAATGGGACCTCAGCAGGACTACGGTTGGATCCGTGTCAGTGCGTTCCCGGCGTCACTGCGCTGAGATGACGTGTTCGCGCAGAAATTTCAGCTATTTTCAGGAGAACACAGCATGAGTCGAGCGAAAAGAAGTCAGCAATTGGGTCGGCGCGCTTTTTTGCGGCGGGCCGCGGCTGGAATGGGCGGCGCCATTGCGATGCCGTATCTGATTCCAGGCACGGCGCTGGGCGCGGACGGGCGCGCGGCCGCCAGTGAGCGAATCACGGTGGGCGTTATCGGCCTGGGCGGTCGCGGAGGACAGGTGACGAACGCCTTCATGGCGCAGCCGGATACGCAGGTGGTCGCGGTATGCGATGTGTTTCGGAACCGGCGCGAGGCTGGAAAACAGCAGGTGGACCGGCACTACGGCACTTCAGACTGCGCCATGTACGGCGATTTGCTGGAATTGCTGGACCGCAGCGATATTGACGTGGTGTTTATCGCGACCGGCGACAATTGGCATTCGCAAGCGGCGATCTTGGCGGCTCGGGCGGGAAAGGACATGTACTGCGAGAAGCCGTTGAGTGTGGCGATCACGGAATCGCGCGCGGTTGCGGATACGATGCGCCGTCTGGGGCGGGTGTTTCAGTGCGGTACGCAGCGGCGCAGTATCGGCCACTTCCGTTTTGCCGTGGATCTGGCCCGCAGCGGCAAACTGGGCCGTCTGAAAGTGATGGAGGCGGAAGAATCGGCCGGATTTCAGCAGCTTTATGATTCGGTGCTGCCTGGGGAGTCGGAACCGTCCCGCGATGAATTTGACTGGAACCGGTGGCTGGGCCCGGCGCCGTGGCGTCCATACAACGCGCAATACGCGACCCGGGGGTTCTGGAGCGCGCACACCGATTTCAGCGGCGGTTCGATCACGGAGTGGGGGAGTCACACGGTCGATCTGTGCCAATGGGCGAACGATGCGGACGGCACCGGCCCCGTGGAGTTTGCTCGAGAAGGCGATCGGTGGGTGGGCGAGTACGCAAACGGGGTGAAACTGGTGATCCGGACCGGATTACGGTTCGGCTCGTGTCCCGTACGCTTTGAAGGCGACGAAGGCTGGGTGGAGACGGGCGATTCCGGCGAGATCGAGGTTCATCCTGCGTCCCTGCTCGCTGAACGCCAGTTCCAGGGCGGTTACCCGTCCAACAACCACGTACGGGCCTTCCTTGACTGTGTCAAGACGCGCGAGGAGACCATTTCCAATGCGGAGGTCGCTCACCGCTCGATTTCCGCGTGTCACGTGGCCAACATCTGCAAACGCATCGGCCGTCCAGTGAAATGGGACCCGATTAAGGAAGAATTTAGCGGCGACGAGGAAGCGAACCGTCTGCGTTCGCGGGCTTATCGTGAGCCGTGGTACCTGTAAACGAACGAGGGTCAACGCTCGAGTGCGAATTCATTCGCACGGGCTTTCAGGGAAGAGGCATCGAATCATGAGTCTACGCAGAGTGTTTTGGAGTTTTGTTGCCGCGTTCGTCTTTTCAGTGGCACTGTTCGCGATGGTGAGCCATGCCGGCGAAGCGGCCGGGGAAGCAGCGCCTCCCGCGCCGTTAACGGAACCTGAACTGATGGCCGTCCTGCAAAGCGATGCGGATTGGGGCCATAAACAAGAGGCCTGCCGGCGTTTGCGTGAAATTGGGACGCAGGCGTCGATTCCGGCGCTGGCGGCCCTGCTGCCGGACGAATCGTTGTCGCATCTCGCGCGTTTTGCCCTGGAATCCATGCCGTACCCGGAGATCGACGCGATCTTCCGTGATGCGCTCGGCACGACGTCCGGTCTATGCCGGATCGGCGCGATCATCTCGATTGGCGCACGGCGCGATGCAGACGCGGTGCCGCTCCTGCTCCCGTTGTTGACTGAACCGGATGTGGAGACGGCCCGCGCGGTAGCGGGCACCCTGGGGCGTATCGCGACGCCGGAGGCTATCGAGCGGCTGCTCGCGTACCGGGCCGACGCCCCGGTCGCGGTCAGCGCTGCGGTGAATGAGGGCGTGCTCGCCGCGGCCGAGCATTGCGCTGCCGAGGGCAATGCCCGTCGTGCGGCGGAGATTTACGCGGGATTGTTGGCGTCGGACGCTCCGCTCGCGGTGCGGCTGGGCGCGTTTCGCGGGCTGGCCTACGCGCGACCCGCGAATGCTCAAGCGCAGATTCTCGAGGCGTTGCGGGGTGATGACGCCGTATTTCGCGATCTCGCAGCCCAACTCGTCGCGGAGACGGAAGGTCGTGAAGGGACGGAAGCCTATGCCCGGGCCTTGCCCAGTCTTTCCGCGGGCGGACAGGTTGCCCTGATGCGTGGCCTCGCGACCCGGGGCGATCTTGCGGCCCGCCCCGCGGCAATTGAATTGATAAAGAGCACGGACACGCGGGTGCAGGTGGCGGCCATCAACGCATTGGGGGCCCTGGGCAGCAGCGGGGGCGATGTAGCCACGCTGGTCGCCTTTCTGAACTCGACTGATGAAGCGGCCGCCGAGGCCGCATATGACGCGCTGGTATCGATGCGGGGAGATACCGTGGACCCGGCGCTGGCCTCGAGCATCGCAGGCGCCGCGCCGGCGGTCCATGCGACCTTGCTGGAGCTGCTGGCGAACCGTCGCGCGGAGCAGGCGGTCCCGTCGGCGTTGGAGGGCCTGACGGCCGGCGAAGTCGATGTTCGCACGGCGGCGCTGGATGCGCTGGGGCTCCTGGGCGGCCCGGTCGAGGCGCCCGTGGTCATCGGCGTGCTCACGAAAACGGCGGATCCCTCGGAGCGCGGCAGTGCGGAGAATGCATTGCATGCGATGGGCGCGCGCAAAGGCAAAGAGGTATTACCGGCGATACTCGAGGCAATGGATGGAAGCGGCCCTGACGCCCACCTGACGCTGCTGCATGCCGCGGCGGGAATCGGGACTACCCGGGCGCTTGACGCCGTGCTGGCGGCCATGAAGGACGCCCATCCGGAGATAGCGAGCGAGGCCATGCGCATTCTCTCCAACTGGGCAGCGCTGGACGCGGCGCCCCATCTCGAAGCGTTGGCCGGCGGCGAGGAATTGACGCCGTACGTTTTGGGATTGCGCGGATTCGTCCGACTGGCCCAGGAACAGGCCCAGGGGGCTCAGCAACAGGAGATGCTCGGAAAGGCATTGCAACTGGCGCGGCGGCCGGAAGAAGTGAAACTCGTGCTGGGCGCCTGGGGCGCTCTGCCCGAGCCGGGCGCGCTGGCCACCCTGATGCCGTACCTGGAGCAGGCCGATGTGCGCAACGAGGCCGCCCTGGCACTGATTGGAATCGCGGGCCAGGTCAAGAAAGACAATCCGGAACACAAGGCATTGGCCCTGGATGCCCTGAATGCCGTCCTGGCGAACTGCGACGACACGGGTATCCGCGACAATGCGCAAAAAGTGATAGACGGGCTGCAGTAAATCGAGACCTGCGTTTTCAGGTTGCAGGCAGACGGCTGGATGCATCGCGATTGCGGTGAAGGAGGAGTCCCATGGGCTGCATGATAACGTCAGTTGTGATGGCGCTTACTTCAATGGCGACCGGTGCTTCGGCGGCTTGTTCGGTCACGGACCTGCGCTGTGAGTACCTCCGCGATCCGCTCGGCGTCGACCGGCTTCATCCGCGCCTGAGTTGGCGGCTGGAATCTGCGGAGCGGGGCGTGCTGCAAAGCGCCTATCAGATTCTCGTGTCAGACTCGCCCGCCGAACTCGACGCCGGCCGCGGCAATCTGTGGGATTCGGGCAAGGTGGAGAGCAGCCAGTCGGCGCTCGTCGCGTATGCGGGCGTGGCGCTCACGTCGCGGCAACGGTGTTACTGGAAAGTGCGGGTATGGGACGCGTCGGGCGCGGCCTCGGAATGGAGCCCCGCCGCACTGTGGACGATGGGCCTCTTGAATCCGGACGACTGGACGGGGAAATGGATTGGACTGGACAGCGAAGAGGATGAGGGTGCATCGCCGTTGTCCGAGTCGAAGTGGATCTGGTTCCCGGAGGGTACGCCGGACCAGAGCGCACCGGCAGAAGCCCGGTATTTTCGGAAAGTGTTTGAGGTGCCGGCTGGAAAGGCGATCGCACAAGCGACGGCGTTTTTTGCCGCGGACAACAAGTTCGTACTGGTGCTGAACGAACAGCGGGCCGCATCGGGGAGCAGTTTCCAGGCGGCGCCGCCCGTGGACGTGACCGGCCTGCTGCGTCCGGGGAAGAACGTGCTGGCCGTGGAAGCCGTAAACGAGGGCGAAGCGGCGAATCCTGCCGGGTTGATCGGAGCGCTGGTCGTTGAATTTAAGGACGGAGAGACGCGGGCGGTGGTCACCGATGCCACATGGCGGGTGACGAGAGACTCGGAAGCCGACTGGACCTATCCCGATCTCGACGTGACGGCCTGGGAACGGGTCCTGGAACTGGGCGCCTACGGCATGGCGCCGTGGGGACGAATTGCGAGCGATGACTCCCCGCGCCTGAGTGCCCGCCACCTGCGACGTGAATTTCGACTGGATAAACCGGTCGATCGGGCTACGGTGCAGCTTTGCGGACTGGGACTCTTCGAACTGGAAGTGAATGGCACGAAGATCGGAGAGGATGTCCTCGTACCGGCGCTGACCGAATATCCCAAGCGCGCGTTGTACCTCACCTACGATGTTACGGACGCGTTGAAACCGGGCGCCAACGCGCTGGGCGTGATCCTGGGCAACGGCCGGTATTTCGCGCCGCGTCGCAAATCTCCCACGAATACGCTCACGTACGGCTACCCGAAACTCATGTTGAACCTGAGAATCGAGCATCCGGACGGGACGGTGACCGATCTGGATTCGGATGAGTCCTGGAAGCTCACAACGGACGGCCCAATCCGCGAGAACAACGAATATGACGGCGAGATCTATGATGCGCGGATGGAGCTGGCCGGATGGTCAAGTGCGGGCTACGACGACGGGGGCTGGCAGCCGGTAAGCGTGGTTTCGGGACCGGAAGGTGCGCTTTGCGCGCAGATGACGCCGCCTATCCGAGTGATCGAGACGCGCTCGCCGATCAGCGTCAATGAGGTCTCGCCGGGCGTCTTCATCTACGACATGGGCCAGAATATGGTGGGATGGTGCCGTTTGCGCGTGCAGGGGCCGGCCGGCACCGCGGTCCGCCTGAAACACGCGGAGACCCTGCAGGAAGACGGCACGCTCTACATGGCAAATCTTCGTGGCGCCAAATGCGTGGATACGTACATTCTCAAAGGCGGCGGGCTGGAACACTATGAGCCGCGGTTCACGTACCACGGGTTCCGTTTTGTCGAGCTGACGGGATATCCCGGCGTGCCCGGACTGGACACGATTGAAGGCTGCGTCGTGCATGATGACGTGGAACGCGTGGGATATTTCACGGCCTCAAATACGCTCCTGACCCAGCTGCACGAGAACATCGTCTGGGGCATACGCGGCAACTACCGCAGTTTCCCGACGGACTGCCCGCAGCGGGATGAGCGCCAGGCCCTGGCTCGGCGATCGCTCGGAGGAATGCCGGGGCGAGAGTTATATCTATAACATCGCGCCGCTTTATACGAAATGGCTGCAGGATATCGACGACACCCAGAAGGAATCGGGAAGCCTTTCCGACGTGTCGCCGCCTTACTGGCCGCTGTACAACGACAACGTGACCTGGCCGAGCACCTTTATCCTCGCGCCGGGGATGATGCTGGACCAGTATGGCGATTCGCGCCCAATCGAGCAGCATTACGCGGCGATGACCCGTTGGATCGACCATATGACCGGTTATCTCGAGAACGATCTGATGCCGCGCGACAATTATGGCGACTGGTGCGTGCCGCCGGAGTCGCCGGAGTTGATCCATTCAAAGGACCCCTCACGAAAGACCAGCGGAACGCTTCTGGGGACCAGCTATTTCTACTATGATCTGAAATTGATGGTGCGATACGCCCGGATGCTGGGCAAGGAAGACGATGCGGCCCGTTTCGATGCGCTGGCCTCGCGCCTGGAGAAAGCGTTCAACGAGACCTATTTCAACAAAGAGACGAACCTCTACGACAACGGAACGCAGACTTCATGCGTGTTGACCCTGGCCTTCGACCTGGTGCCGGAAGGCCACCGTGAAGCCGTTTTCGCGAACCTGGTGCAGAATATCGAACAGAAAACCCACAGCCATGTCGGCACCGGGCTCATCGGCGGGCAATGGCTGATGCGGACGCTGACCGACCACGGCCGGGTGGACCTGGCCTACACGCTGTCGACGCAGAAGACGTACCCGAGCTGGGGGTATATGATTGAGAAGGGCGCCACGACCATCTGGGAGTTGTGGAACGGCGACACGGCGGATCCCGCCATGAACTCGGGCAACCATGTCATGCTCGTGGGCGATCTCCTGACGTGGTTTTACGGATACCTCGGAGGCATCCGGCCCATGCCGGACGCTCCGGGCTTCCAGTCGGCGAGCATACGGCCGTACCTGGCCGGCGATCTCAGCACGGTGGATGTCTCGCTCGACACACAATACGGGCAGTACGTCTCGCGCTGGGCGAAGGAAGACGGGCAATTGGCCCTCGAGGTGGCGGTGCCTGCCAATTGCCGGGCGCAGATCGCCGTGCCGGTGTCCGGCATTCGCAACCCCGTGATCACGGAAAGCGGAAAGGTGATCTGGGAAAACGGGCAGTATGTTGCCGGCCAGGATGGCATCACCTCCGGCCAGGATGACGGCGAATGGCGGGTGTTCACCGCGGGTTCGGGGTCATACCGCTTCATCTGCCGTTAATTAGAGACCAACTGCGTGAACGAAGGCGACGCTTGTACGTCGCCTTCGTTGCTTTTCTACCGGCTAGCGCGGTTCTTGTTGTCTAGACAGGCGCAGCGCGAACACTCGAAGAATCTTGGTCGCTGTGCCGCGAATAAAGGCAAAATCCGGGACTAGATCATTTTAAATAAAACTATAGCCGGACGAGGGTCGTTTGTGCTATAAGAAGGCATGAGAACCTTGTCACAGGATTTGCGGGAGCGGATTGTTGCTGCCTATGACCGTGGGGAAGGTACGCGGGCGCAGATCGCCAGGCGCTACGACGTATCCGAGGGCATGGTCAAAAAGTTGTTGCAGCAGCGTCGACGCACGGGCGATATCGCCCCTCGGCATCGCTTTTCAGGGGCGAAGCCAAAAATCACTCCAAAGCATCAGCAGCGTCTCAAGCGTCTAGTTCAGAAGAACCCGGATATGACCCTTGAGGAACTGCGGGACGCCCTGGGTGTGCCGTGCACGCCGCAGGCCGTTCATTACGCCCTTGAGAGAATGGGGCTGCCTTTAAAAAAAAGACGCTTCGGCCAGCCGAGCTGAATCGGCCTGACATCCGGCGTGCGCGCGCATCCTGGGCCCAAGCCATCGGCGCTGTGCTTCACCGCCGTCTCCTGTTCATTGACGAATCCGGTGCGAAAACGAATATGACCCGTCTGTATGGCCGCGGGCCCCGCGGCGCCCGCGTCTACGATCACGTGCCGAATGGCCGATGGAGAACCACCACGATGATCGCCGCCATTGGCCGCAATGGAGCGCAAGCGCCCTGGGTGCTCGACGGGCCTATGGACGGAGCGGCCTTCGCGACGTGGGCTGAGCACGTCCTCGCGCCCACCCTTGAACCGCATGACATCGTCGCGATGGACAACCTCTCCGTCCACAAAAATGTCGCTGCGCGCACCGCCATCGAAGCCGCCGGGGCCGAAATTTGGGACTTGCCACCTTACAGCCCCGACCTTAACCCAATCGAGCAGATGTGGAGCAAGATCAAAACCCATTTGCGCAAGGCCAAGGCGAGAACCCCCGAATCGCTCTGCACCGCCATAGGGGACGCCATGGCAACCGTTTCTATCCAGGACATCGTCAATTGGTTTGCCGCGTGCGGCTACAGTTTAACTTAAAATGCTTTAATCGGCGCTTTTTGACAGTTCACCCGCAGCGAGTGCCGCCCGGCCGTACTTGCATCTTTGTTCGAGACTCATTCCCCCAGACTGAACAGGGAGCCCAGCATGGCGAACGATTGAGATGCCGGAAACTCGTCGGGATAGCGGTTGAATGCCACGTGGCCGTCCATGTAGAGCGTGTTGGCTCCCCCGGGAATGTGGTTGAATTGTGCGCTGGCGGTGGTCGTGGCCGAGACGACGTCCCACATGATCGGCATGGTGCTTTGCGCGATTGCGGAAGCCGCCGGATTATTGATGTCGGTGATGACGAAGCGTTCGACCCCTTCACGGATCCGGTAGAGCGCTGTGCCGCCTCCGTTCCCGAGGGTGACGCCCGGCGGCGTCGCCATGGCTGCGAACATGCCGTGCACGGCGGCGTCGTTGAGGTCGAGGTCCAGCAAGATGTCGTTGTCGGGGTCCTGGTCGCCCAAAACGCCGTTGAAGTTGGGTGGCATGTGCGACAGGCAGGCCATCAGGTAGGCCATCTGCGCAGAAACCAATGCGGAAGGAAAGCCGAACATGGCGACATCAAACACCGGGTCGGCCTCAGAGACCTTGTCGATCAGGAAACTATAGTAAAGGTAGCTGCAATCGGGCCTGGAGGGGAGGCCCTGATACGGACAGGTCTGGCCCGGCAGGTTGTCGATGAGCCCCAGCGGGTTTCCGTTGCCGCTTTCGGGATCGGATGGGCAGATAAGCACGCTGAGGTCGGACAGGTATTCCGGGAAAATGGCGGCGATCTGCGGGGCCAGGCTGGCTCGAATGTTGCCAGAGGTGCAACCGGCAGGCAAGGCCGCTCCCCACGGCTGGTCGCCGTGGATGCGCGGAAAGAGGCCGCCGGATTCATTTGCATACATCTTGAATACGAGCCCCATCTGCTTGAGATTGTTCTGACAACTCGCGCGGCGCGCTGCTTCCCGGGCGCGGGCGAGGGCGGGAAGAAGGATCGCGGCCAGAATACCGATAATGGCGATGACCACCAGCAATTCAATGAGTGTGAATCCGGCAGCACGGCTGGGCTGGTTACTTCGTGGCAATGTCATGCGCAATGAATTGTCCTCCATGATGTGAGTGTACTCGCCCGTCGGCAATGACGGGATGCGTCGCGTGAACGCCACCGTCCTGGATCTCCCGGGGCGCCCCCGCACGGGAGGATCCCTGAGGGTCGGGGTGTTCACGAGGCGCAGTGTGCCGTCCCAGGGGGGTCGTGGGCATTCCAGAGGCCGCCGGCGAAAGCGGCCGTCCCCAGGCAGGCACCTTTGAGTTTCCCATATCAGCTCGCCCGATGTAAAATCGAGGGCACATTCAAGTTCTAAGTGCACTCAATGCGATTGTTCGTTTCTGCAGGAAGATTTTATTGGGTGTTCGGTATCCGAGGCATTTTTTTGGCCGGTTGTTTAGTTCATCGACTATCTCCTGGAATTTTTCTAATGTAGGGGCAGGCCCCTGCGTCTGCCCTTCTTCAACGCAGCTCAACGCAGCCGCAGGGGCTATCCGGATGGGCAGACACAGGGGTCTGCCCCTACATTCCGGAACGCAACCGCGTGGGGGTTGCCCATATAATCCGCATGGGCGGCCACAGGGGGCCGCCCCTACAATCTGGAGGGCATCCACTGCCCGGTTGATTCTCTACTGGAATTGCGCCATGATGTGGGTATGATTGGGTGACAGATCTGAAATGATGGGAGGTATGAGAGATGGATGCTAAAGCGAGCGATTCCCGGACGACGCGCCGGGCGTTTGTGAAGTCGGCCGGGGCGTTGGGTGCCGGCCTGTATCTTGCGGGGGCAGGGTCGAGACGCACCATCCTCGCGGCGCAGACCAAGAGAGAGGCGCTGGCGTTGAATGGAGGCCCGAAAGCGATTACGGCGTCAGCCGGCGATTCGGCGAAATGGCCGCTCTACGGGGAAGAAGAGATAGCGGAGGTCACTGAGTTGCTGCACTCCCCGGGCTATGGGCCCGTGGCAGAATTTGAGGAAGCCTGGAAAGCCTATCACGAGAGTCCATACGTAAAGGCGCACTGCAATGGAACGAGCGCGCTGACCTCGATGCTGTTTGCGTTGAACCTTCCCGCCGGCAGCGAGGTGCTGGTGCCCAACTACAGCACCTGGTTCCCCGTGGTGCCGATGCGCTTCTTCGACCTGGTCCCGGTCTTCGTGGATGCGGATCCCCGGACGATGAATCTGTCGCTTGAAGATTGCAAGAAGCGGCTGACAAGCAAAACGAAGGCGATCATGCCGGTGCACTGGTACGGCCTTCCCTGCGAGATGGATGAGATCATGGCGTTTGCGGCCGAGCATGGGCTGGAGGTCGTGGAGGATGCCAGCCACTCGCATGGCGCGCGAATTCAAGGCAAGCTCACGGGCACATGGGGCCGCATGGCGGGCATCAGCCTGCAAGGCACGAAGCCGCTGCCGTCGATCGAGGGCGGGATCGCCAACTACAAGGAACAGAGGGATTATGAGCGGGCGACCGCCTATGGCAACTACGATTTGCCCAACACGTTCCCGGAGGACAGCCCGTACCGCAAGTACCAGGGGACTGCGTTTGGCTCGAAGCTGCGGATCCATCCGGTGTCGGCTATCCTGGCCCGCATCCAGCTTAAGCAAATGGATGCGCGGAACGCGGCCGGCGTGGCCCAGATTCGGCGTTTGAATGACCGGCTGGTGCAGTTGCCCGGTCTCACCGAACAATATGCGCGCCCTGACATGGATCGGGTGTACTACTCCAAGAACACGATGTTCATTGACGAGGCCAAGGCGGGGATGTCGCGCGCGGTGGCTGTGAACGCGTTGCGGGCCGAAGGCGCGGATGTCAATGAGTGCAGGTGGACCCTGCTGCACACCTATCCTGTTTTTGCAGAGAACGAATGGTGGCGCCACATGCCCGTGCTGCCGGAGGAAGGCTCGGTGCCGGGATGTGATCAGTTGAACCGGACCGCCATTCATCTGCCGTACTGGACCTCCGACCAGCCGGAACTGGTCGAGCAGTATGTGGCGGCCTTTGAGAAAGTCTGGGCACACCGGACAGAGCTGGGGAAAGCGTAAATCACGCTGAATACGCTGGATTGATCTACCGCCACGCGGGCCGGAGCCGCGTGGCGGTAGTTGTGTTAAGCCGGGCCGATGGCGCTGCATGCGCGCCCCCACAAAGGCCAAAAGACGCTGGCCGCGGACTCAGGCGTCACGCAGCGTGAGAAGCGATCCCCCCATGCGCGGGCCTGGGCGACTGCCGGGCCGCCTGCCCGCACTGACGCGAGCCGGGCTCAGCCTTCTTCGAGCACCTCGAAGCTCATCAGCCGGGCCAGATGCCGCGCACTGTCCATGTGATCCCCATAGAAAACCACGCGGTGAAGCAGCGTCATGGCGTCTTCCGTATCGAGCGCGCTGCTCCAGTTCGCGGCCATCTTTGCCGCATCGCGAACCTCGGTCACGATCTGGGTGCGGCAACCGTGCACAGAGCGTTCGGGGACTTCGACGATCTTTCCCGTGGACGCGAGGAGCGTCGACAGATTGACGAATTTGGTTCGGGTGATGGTTTCCCCCACGCGATACTGCACTTCGGGGACGCAACCGCTTCCTTCCACCTCGGAATGCCCACGCAGCAGATACGGCGCAGCCTCGCCCTCCGCGCCGTCCATTTTTAACGGGGCGGTGCAGTGGGCGGTCCACAGTACGTTGCGCGCGGTGTCGAACGTGGCGTTACCCTGGAAACCGGGTTGATCCAAGGCATACTGGAACATGAGCATGGTCAGCAGCGAGTCCATGTCGCCTTCGCAGGCGGCGGGGATACCGCGGTCGCGCAGGCGTGTGAAACCCAGGCAGGGGAAGCCGCGTGAAAGCCAATCCATGCAGGTGCCGATGGCCAGGGCATCGGCCTGTTCCTGCTCGACGAGGCGCTCCAGCGCGACACTGACACGTGCGGCTTTTTCGATGTCTTCGCGGGTCGGCTCGATGATCTCCCTGGCGCCCTGGGTCCAGGCGTCATATTCGGCGCGCACGGCGGCTTCGTCGGCGCCGGCAATCAGATCTTCGAACAGCTTCTCCTCGACCGCGATTACGTCGGCGCCCATCCGTGCCTTGATCTCTTCTGGGGAGCAGGCGGCCCGGGTGCCGCGCGCGGGCGGAAACAGCAGAATGCGGCTCTGCCGCATCATGGCGGGCACGCGCAGCAGTCGCAGGGCGCGCTCCAGCTCGTCATAATTGCTGGTACTCATCAAGCTTACTGGATGCCCGGCACGGTGCCAGCGGGGGGCGTACATCCAGTCGTGCCCGCTGGCAGGCAACGAAAAGACGAGCATGGGCCGGCCAGATTCGAGCACCGGGGCGACCACGCGGGTTAACGCGAAATTCATCACGTTGATGGCCAGTACGGGGGCATCCGGCCCCGCACGGTCCAATAACGCCTGGGTTTCTTCCGGGCTGCGGGCCTGTCCGAAGATCAATTCAATATTGCCCAGGTTCTTCTCGGCCTCGGCCAGTCGAGCCCGCATGGCGTTGATCTGGCCGTCGTCGGCGCCCCAATTACGGTCGTCCGGCTGGGCGTCACCGGAAAACATCACGCAGATGCGGTTTTTTCCACGTGGAGCCGCGGGCGCCGCCTGTGCGGTCCAGGTATGAGTCCAGGTTGTGCCGGCCAGGAGCAATCCGCCGGCTGCGCCCAATCCGAAGAACTCCCGCCGCGTACAGTGTTCACACATGGTCAAATCCTTTCCCCCGTCCGGGCCGAGCCTTGTGTTCTCCGAGCGTTGGCGCCGCGCATCCCGGAGAAGCGTCGCCGCCTGATCTGACGATTCCGTGCTGCGACAAGCGCAGTGCAGTGTGCCTGCCCGCTCCACGTTCGCCCAGCCAGAATAGTCCAGCCCGGTCACGCGTTTCAATGGATTCTGGCCGGGCAGCGTGATCCCTGGGGACCTGGCGCGACAGCACGGAAATTTTTTCTCACAGCGTTAGGGACGGGTATGGCCGTTTCAAGGGGACAGGCGATGCTCTGCGTTGTATTCGTCGAGGATGTTCTGGAGGATCGGTTGCAATTGGGGGAGGGCTTCCGCCGCAGTGATGCGCCGGCCTTCGGTGCCGACGTGGTAACGTTCAAATATGTGCTCAAATTCGATCGCGATGCGCCTGGACCAGGGATGTGGATTGATGGGCACGGCGAAGGCCAGTGATTCGGTGAAGGCCCGCATGTTGGACGGCCGCCGTCCCGAATGCTGGTATTCATCAGACAGGGCGACGTCCATGCGGCCCGGCACGATATGCCCGTTCAGCGCGGCCCAGCGCACCATGTCGTGTCCCGCGCACCAGCGCGCAAAATCCCAGGCCGCGTCCGGTTCCTCCGTGTCCCACAAAATCGAGAATTCTTCCTGCCAGAGCCCCGTGGCTTGGTAACGCTGTCCCTCAAATTCGAATGCGGGAAGGCGTACGACATCCCAGTCGAACTGGACTTTGCGAAACGATTCGATGGCGTATCCCGTGGCCGCATGCATGGCGACCCGGCCGGCCTCAAACATGGGCAACATGCCGAGCTCCAGCGAAGTGGTCGGCGTGGGCATCACCTTATCCTCGTAGATCAGCGCCTGGTAGCGCTCCAGCAGCGCGCGGGACACGGGGCTGTCCACGCGGGCCGTCTGCCATTCGAGGTCGGCAATTTGGCCGTCATAGAGCAGAAACGGGGCTAAAGACAGCTGTCCGAGCTGCAATCCATACTGATCGATGATGCCGTCGCCGTCAAAATCGCGGGTCAGGACACGCGCCATGCGTTGCATATCATCCCAGGTCCAGTCGTCGGCGGGGTAGGCCAGCCCGGCTTCGTCGAAGAGGTCTTTGTTGTAGTAGATGACGCCCACCTGGCCGCTGGACGGCAGGGCCAGCATTCGGCCGCGCCAGTGTACGGATTCCCAGAGGGCGGGGAAATAATTCTGGGCCTGCATCGCGAACTCCGCAGCGACGCGGTCGTCCAGCGGCAGAAAGGCATCGGCGAACTGCTGCCATCCAATACCCATCCAGGCGACATCGGGCGTGGTACGCCCCGCGATCATTACCTGCAATTTTCGGTAGGGGTCGGGTGTCAGAATCAGGTTTATGTGAACGTCGGGATTTTCTCGCATGTATTGTTGGGCAAGGTATTCGCCGTAGCGGACTTTTTGCGGCGTGTAGGTGGGCCACAGGAAATCGAGCGTGATTTTTCGGTCTGGCGCCTCGTTTCGGGTCGTGCGCCACACCTGGTAGCCCGCTGCGATAAAACCCGCAGTCAGAAGCCCATAGATCAGCAGCGGCCCCAAGGTTGCCGCAAGACGCTGGATTCTCTCATTGGGCGGGTTCATGCCTTCAATCCCGACATGACCACGCCACGAACGAAAAAGCGCTGCCCGGCGAAAAACAAGATGATGCACGGCAACGATACGGCCAGCGTGGCGGCCATCAGATAATGCCATTGTGTGGTGTAGGCGCCCTTGAACGTGTACAGGCCCAGGGCAAGCGTGAATTTGTCGCTGGTGTTCAAGTAGATGAGCGGCCCCATGAAATCAAGCCAGTACTGCGTGAAGCAGAAAATCCCCACTGTAGCCATTACCGGCCGCGATAAGGGCAGGAGTACGCGCCAGTACGTGCCCAACGCGCTGCAGCCGTCGATCTGCGCTGCGTCGTCGAGGTCGAACGGAAGCGTCATGTAGTACTGGCGGAAAAGGAATACGGCGAACGCGTTCACGGAAAGCCAGGCCGGGGCAAACAGCGGCAGCAGAGTGTCGATCCAGCGCAGCTCGCGAAAAAGCAGATAGACCGGGATCATCGTCACGACGGACGGCAGCATGATGGAGGAGAGCAGCACGAGAAAGAGCACGCTGTTGCCCGGGAAGTGAAACCGGGCGAATCCGTAGGCCACCAGTGAACACGACAGGATCGTCCCCGCCGTACCGAGGAAGGTGATGGCCAGGGTATTGGCCAGGCAAACCCAAAAACGCATCTTTTCGAGCGCTTCCCCGTAATTTCCCCATTCGGGGGCCAGTCGCCGCCGCACCGAATCGAAGGGCGCCCAGCAGGCCTCAGCGGTCTCGTCCTCTCCGGAGAGAGGGCGCACCCGCCAGGCCTCAATTGCCGCCTCAAACGAGCCTTCCGGGACGTAGACTGTCGTATGGCGGCGCCGCGAGGCCAGACTCTTGATGCCCACGTCCACGGCTTCCGTCCGACCTTGGGGTATCACGCGGGCGCCCAACACCAGCACGTCCCGGGTCTCGCCGTCGAGCGTCCAGGTGTCACGCCATGGCAGCCATTCTATGCCCCGCGATAACCCGATTCCGCTCTCTTTGAGCGACGTGGATATCATCCAGGCCAGTGGGAGCAGCATGACGACCGTGGCCGCAATCAGAATGGCATGCGTGATGATCGGCGCCAGCCAGCGCTGCAGGGTCTGTCTGGATTTTCTGGCCTGCCTCGTCATCGGCGTTTCGCCTCGTAGAAGACCCACATGGACGAACTTCGCACGACCAGCAGGGTCAGGGACAGGATGATCAGAAACAAAAACCAGGCCAGGGCTGACGCGTAGCCCATGCGGAAAAACTCAAATGCGTTCCGGTAGGTGTTGAGCACATAAAAGCAGGTGCTGTTATTAGGGCCGCCGGCCGTCATGATCAGGCCCTGCGTGAAAACCTGAAACGACCCGATAACGCCCATCACGAGATTAAAAAAAATCGTGGGCGACAGCAGCGGGATAGTAACGCGCCAGAATTGGGTCCAGCGTCCCGCGCCGTCGATCTCGGCTGCTTCGTAATAGGTCTTGGGGATCGCCTGAAGTCCCGCCAGATTAATGATCATCGAGCCGCCCAACGACCAGCAGCTCATGAGGATGAGCGAATTGAGCGCGCCGCGTTCGCTCGAGATCCAACCCGGCAGCAGGCTGTCTGCGCCGGCCTTCCCAAACAGCGCCTGGAGCGGCCAGGCCAGCGAGTGAGCCATCAGGCTGTCTTGCCCGAGAAAATCAAAGACTTTGGCCAGCCCGATATTGATTAATCCCTGACTGGGACTGAATAACCACAACCACAGCAGCGAAATGGCCACGCCGCCAAGCACCATCGGCAGATAGAACGCGGTGCGGTAAAATGAAATACCCCGAACGTGGCGGTTCAGCAAGAGAGCGAGCGCCAGTCCTCCTGCCAGCTGAAGCGGAATGCTGATCAGCGAATACCGAAGTGTGACGGACAGCGACTTCCAAAACAACGGATCTTCGGTAAACATCCGAATATAATTCGACAGGCCAACCCATTCGAGCCTGCCCGGCACGGCCGAGGGATCGTACCGACAAAAACTCAGGACGACCGATGCCGTCATCGGCCCCAGCGTGAAAAGCAGGAAACCCGCCATCCAGGGGGCAATAAACAGATAACCGGAGGCGGCCTCCCGAACACGCTTCCGGCTTATTCGGGTATATGAATTGCGTTCCCGCACGATGTAGTCCCACAAGTATTCTTCGGCCAGGCGGCACGTGGTCAAACCCGCATAGTATAGAAATGAGAGGCCGGTCCGGCAAATCGAGCCTGATCGCCCGCA
This sequence comes from Candidatus Hydrogenedentales bacterium, assembly GCA_050950105.1. GTDB lineage: Bacteria > Hydrogenedentota > Hydrogenedentia > Hydrogenedentales > SLHB01 > UBA2224. The sequence goes on from JBMNGZ010000005.1 coordinate 534,817, forward strand.
TCATCCGACACCCGTCTTGACACCGCGGCCCGCCAACGCCATCATGACCCCACACATTCCAAAGCAAGATGTTCTGGTGCGCAGGTATGGAAAGGAGCGAGGGTTATGACCATCAAGTTGAGCCGGATTCTATGCGTGGTTTGCGTGATACTCGTTGCGGGAGCGTGGCCGGTCGGGGCGGCTACGGAAGCGTCCCGCCACTGGAAACCCGTCGCTGATGTCCCCTATCTGCAGGAGGTCGGCAGTCAAATTCCGGTCGAGCAGCCCGTCACCTCCCTGGCCGAACTGGGCGGCACGGTCTATGCCGTCACGGGCGGCGAAGCGCACGTAGTGCGCGACGGCGCTCTCGAAAAATCGGCCGGCGCACCGGAAGGTATCCGCCGCTTGCGCTCCCTGGACGGTGCGCTGTGGGCCGTTGCCGAGTCGGGTGCCTACCGTTTTGCCGGCGACGCCTGGCAGCACGTTGATGAGCGCCCATTCGTAGATTTTTGTCTCCATCTGGGCGCCGTCTACGGGGCCACTCGCAACGAGATTTTTCGATATCAAGACGGGGCCTTCGTGAGTGCTACGCCGGAAGGCGGCTATCTCTCCAGCGATTCGACCATGGTGATGGAGGATTTTTCACAGGTACTGGCTGATCCGGTGCGTATCGGACCGATTGACCGCATCGCGTCATACAGCGGCACCCTGTATATCCTTCGCCCGGGCGGTCTCGCGCTGATTGATATCGACACCTTTGTCCCAGAACCCATCGACTGGGGGACCTTGCCGTCGCGGGCCACGCGGGACATGCTCGTCCAGGGAAGCCGCCTTTACATTACGACGGATCGTGGCCTGGCGGAGCTGCGCGGCATGGCGATGACCGTGCTGCGCGGCACGGACGGATTGCCCTATGAAGACACCACCTGTCTGGCCGAAGGCTTCGATGGCGACCTCTGGATCGGCACCACGCGCGGCGCGATACGAAGGACCGGCAGCGACTATCATTATTTTGGCGCGGAACACTGGATCCCGGGCGATAACGTGTTTGACATCGCCGTGGCCGGGAAGACCGCCTATATCGCCACGGACAAGGGGCTTGGCATCATTCGCTACGAGCCCTACACCCTCGCCAAGAAGGCCGCATTCTTTGAGCGCGCCCTCGAGGAATGGGGGCACAAGCGGCTCGGGTTTGTTCATTATCTCTACTGGGGCGGCGAACAGGATGGCTGGCTCCGTGAGATCAGCGACAATGACGGGGGGAATACCACCCATTATCTGGCCGCCATGTCCTACAAGTATGCGGCCACGGGCGACGAAGAGGCCCGCCAGGAGGCCCTCAACGCCTTTGAAGCCATGATCTGGCTCGATGACATCACCCCCAAACCCGGGTTTATCGCACGAGCCATATGGTCTGTCCCGGCCGATAAAGGCCGGAGATCGGAACGAGGCTCCGGTGGCCTTCCCGCAAAATGGTATCCGACCGAGGATGGCCTCTGGCAATGGAAAGGGGATACCTCCAGCGACGAGGTCAACGGGCACATCTATTCCGTGGCCCTGTTTCATGACCTGGCCGCGAAAGGGCCCGAAAAAGAACGCGCCCGGGAGCATATCGCGAATATTACCTCGCACATTATGGACAACGGCTGGGTATTGCGTGACATGGACGGACAACCTACCCGCTGGGGGCGCTGGGATCCCGACTACCTGCTGAAGCCCTATGGTTTTGACGCGCGCGGACTCAACGGCATGGAAGCGCAGACCTATGTGATCACCGCGCATGCCCTGACCGATGACCCCAAATTTTCCGACGGCCTCGAACAGCTGCTCAAATGGCGCTACCACCGATACACGGTTCGGCAGAAACTCACGTTCCCGCCGGACCTGGTCGTGACCTGGGATAACGAACTCGCGTTCCGATGCTTTCACCCTCTGCTCACGTATACCCAGGATCCCGCCCTGCGCTCGGTTTATCTCCGCAGCCTGGAGCGCAGCTGGGAAGTGATGCGTATGCAGCGCGTGGCGTTTTTCAACTTCATCTACGGCGCCCTTTCCGGGAACGATTGCGAGGAAGAGCAGGCCGCTCAACACCTGCGCGACTGGTCACTCGATACGATCAATCACAGCTATACGAATTCGCAGCGGAGCGACCTCTATCCTCAACCCGGCTACGTCCCTTATGGCGGGGGCACACGGGCCATGTCCCCTCGCGAGACCGAGGCCATGGGCGGCAGCCGCAGCGCGCTGCGGCTCGACGGCCGTGACGGAGGGCGATGCGTCACCCCGCCGATAGGCTGGCTCGAAGATTATTGGATGGGTCGCTATTACGGACTCATTGAGGCGCCCACGGTCTCCGATCCGGCCCTGATCTCCGTGGAGGCTGGTCCCTTGCGCCAGCTGGGCGCCGATCCATACGACGGGCCGCCGCGTCCCACGGGCTTGATCCCCGGCCAACCCTGACCCTGTTCCTGCACCCTGGGACTGCCAAAAAGGCAGTCCCAGGGTCGGTCAAACGTTGTATTTTTTTAGGATAAGGCTGAATTTCGGCAAAATGCCCGGCTCTGCGCGTGGTATCGCCAACTGAATGCCAGGGGTCAGCCTGGCCAGGCCGGGAGGGTGTTTTGAGTAAATTGTTGTCATTTATGACATATATGACATAGATTTACGGCATGGTTTGATAAGCTGCGAAATCGTTTTCCGAAGGGTCTCGCGGGCGCCTGTATTTTCAAAAAGCGACTATCGCATTGTGTTTCAAGCATTTAGCTGCGGGAAATCTCATAAATCTGGCTGTAGGCCGGATTTGGATCGATAATTGCTCCATTTGAAACGAGTTAACGCATGAAAAGTGCGCGATGGGGTCTGTACCGCATGTGAAATCATTTCGGCGGACAGCGTGCCAGGGAGAGGAATCAGTGAGCAACGCATCGTTTTCGGGAGAGTGCATCGTTGCTGCGGCCGATGAGCAGGTGTCCTGTGAGATGGAGGGCGGGCAGGTCATCCTTAATCTGGCGAACGGGGTGTACTACGAGCTGGACGACGTAGGCGCGCGCATCTGGGAACTGCTGCAGGAACCCCGCCCGGTATCTGCCCTGCAGGAGACGATCGTAGCGGAATACGAGGTGGACGCGGCCGAATGCGAACAGGACATCCAGGAACTGCTCGCAGACCTGGCCAGCCACGGATTGATCAGGACCGGCGATGCGACGGCTCCGTAAATTTTTCACTCTTCCGCCAGCGCGGCGAAGGCTCTTTTTCCGGGCCTGGGGCACGCTGCTGAAGTGGCGTCTCAGGCTCTGGTTGACGCCGTTCAGCCGCTGGCGCGACCATCTGTTGCCGGCAGGCGGATTGGTTGAGCAGAAAACGGCTGCTCCCGGGGCCCTGCCGGATACGGTCTGGGCCATTACACGCGCGAGCTGGTACCTTCCCCGTGCCACGTGTCTGGTGCGGACCCTGGCGGCCCGGGAGATATTGGCTGAAAAAGGATTGAGTGTGGAATTGCGCATCGGGGTGGCTCACGATGAACGTGGCAACTTTGAGGGCCATGCCTGGCTCGAACATGAGGGCCGGGTGGTGCTGGGCAATCCCGATGACGCTACCCGGTTTATGCCATTGCCGCTGCTGCTGCAGCGGCGGCAATAGCGTATGAGGCGTGCGGCGCCGCAGATTGAACCATACGACCGCGACGTTGATGACGAAGGGAGGTGATCGGATGAAGAAGCGTTACCACAAGCCAATGCTGATTGTGCGAGGCAGTGTGAGTGATCTGACATTGCAGCCGCCGCCAGGTAGTCCTTCACTTCCGTAATCTTCGGCGGTTCTTGTAGTACACAAGTACCCGCTTGACGATGGGGATAATGCTGCGGCGCCGCACGTGCCTGCAATTATATTGGTATCGTCTACAAGTGATCGGCTCGAGGTGAGTTTTTTGATATCGACACTGGGTTTGCACTAATGCCGCTGCTGCTGCAGCGGCGGCAGTAGCGCATGAGGCATGCGGCGCCGCAGATTCAAGCATAAAACCGCGACGTTGATAACGAAAGGAGGTGATTGCATGAAGAAACGTTACCACAAGCCAATGCTGATTGTGCGGGGTAGTGTGCGTGATATGACGCTGGTGCCGAGCCCCTCTCTTCCGTAACCTCCGGCGGTTCTTGTAGTACACAAGTTCCCGCCTGGCGATGGGAATTGAGCTGCGGTGCCGCAGTGCCTGTAACTGTCTCGTAAAATGAGAAGACTGAAGGGCGTGTTGTTGTGACTATTGAAATGGATTGCAAGCGAGGTCTCAACCACTATACTGCATACGGCGTAGCGCTGGATTCTGAAGTGGAACTGCCGGAACTGCGGACACGTCCAGGCGATGACGGGCGCGAGCCCGAGCTGCATATCCGCCTGTGCTCGGTCCCGGCGCTGCCCAACGAGGACGGCCGGGCTTTCTGCTATTACGATTACGACGCCGATGGCGCGCTTGCGTTTTATTCACGCCCGGAGGGCCGCTTCCTATACCGCGGCGGGCGGGAGATTCACTTGGAGCCCGTGCCCGAGATGGCGCCCACAACGCTGCGCCTGTATATTCTGGGCGCGGGATTGAACATCGCCCTGTTCCAGCGCGGGTTATGGGTGTTTCACGGGAGTGTGGTGTGCATTGACGGGAAAGCGGCGGCCTTCCTGGGCCATCCGCACGCGGGAAAAACCACCATCGCGGCGGCCCTGCACCGCCGCGGCCACACGTTGCTGTCGGATGATGTGCTGGCGATCCGCATGACAGAGGACGGCCCGCTGGCGCTCCCCGGATTTCCCCGCTTCAAGCTGTGGCCGGATTCTGCCGGGGCCCTGGGGGTCGAGTCGGAGACCCTGCCCCGGGTCAAAGAAGACACGGACAAACGGTCCTGTGCCGTGGCGCGCCGTTTCCGAGAGGAACCGGCTCCGCTGACCAACGTGTACATCCTGAATGAGGGGCCCGAGCTTGAGATGACGCGCCAGGTCCCCAAACAGGCACAGCTTGACCTCATCCCGTATTGGGATCTGTCGAAATTTGGCCTGGCATTCCTCCAGGGCCCGCGCATGGGGGCCTGTTTTCTCCAATGTGGGGAGTTGGCTAAACGGATCCCTGTGTCCCAGCTCACCCGGACGACCGATCTGGCGGATCTCCCTCGCCTCGCTGAAATGATAGAAGAGGATGTGGCCGCCGATCCGGGGCGGTATGAGAACGACAGGACGATGTGAAAATATGCTGACCGTAAGCGTCATCATCCCCACTCGCAACCGACCTCACCTGCTGCGTCAAGCGGTCCAGAGCGTGCTCGACCAGGCGTTCAGCGATTTTGAATTGATCGTGGTGGACGACGGCAGCGAGCCGCCAATCGACGCGGAGATCGAGGCGAATGCTGATCCGCGCATCCGAGTGATCCGCCAGGCGCATGCCGGGCGGAGTGCCGCTCGCAACCGGGGCCTTGCGCTCGCCACAGGGAAGTACATCGCGTTTCTTGACGACGACGACACCTATCTGCCCAACAAACTGGCCGAGCAGGTGCATTTTCTCGAGACAAACCCCGGTGAAAGCATTGTGTCTGCGGGTGCTCAATACGTGGACGAAGAGGGCCGTGAGCTGGGGGAGTATACCCCCTGGACCGACGGACGCATCCTCACATTTACCGACGCCATGTATGGCACGCGGATGATCACCAGTACGGTGCTCTTCCGGCGGGATCTGCTGGACCAAATGGACGCGTGGTTTGACCCGGAAATGGATTTGGCGGAGGACGGAGACTTTTTCCTGAGGTTGCTGTACTGCGCGGGGCAGGCAACGCTGTTGCCGAGCCGGGTAAGCACCTACCGACTGCGCGACAATGATTACAGCGGCGGCGGGCCCCGGGCGAGCGCAGGTTACCGCCGGGTTTATGACAAGGCGTTCCGCCTGCCGGATCTGCCGGAAGAGGTCGTGCGCCATCGCGATCGGATCTACGCCCATCTCTACCTGATCTGTGGATGCCGGGCGTTTGCCGTGCGGGATCCAGTTCACGGCCGGGAACAGCTTGAGGCCGCGTTGAAACTGGACGCGGGCTACGTGGAAGCCGAACTGCCCGTGACCCTTGCCCGGTTTGCGGGGTTTCGCTGGAGCGATCCCAGGCGGTACGTTGAGTATGCTCTGGAAAACCTCCCCGCCTCTCTGGCGCCGTTACGCGCTCGAAAGAAAGAAGTCTACCAGGCCTTTCTGCAGCAACAGGCGGCGCCGTTCACAACGGCGAGACAGGAAGGATGAACAGATGCCCGAAGTTAGTGTGATCATCCCCACCTATAATCGTGCCGGCTTCGTGGTTGAGGCGGTAAACAGCGTTTTGAGTCAAACATTTGACGACTTGGAGGTTGTGGTCGTCAACGATGGCAGTTCCGACGAAACCGCCCGAGTTTTGGAAAATTTCAACGATCCGCGCGTAAAACCGATCCATCAGGCCAATGCGGGGCGCAGCACGGCCCGAAATCGCGGATTTGCCGAATCATCCGGACAATTCATCGTTTTTCTTGACGACGACGACCTGTTTTTGCCCGAAAAACTGGAAAAGCAGGTGAATTTTCTGCGCGAAAACCCCGACACAGGTCTGGTGGCCTCGGGCTTTAATTTTGTGGAAGCTGATGGGCAGATAATCCAAATTTTCCGCCCCTGGAAGCATGTACCCGTGTTGGGCTGGCGTAGTTGCATTATAGAGTTTGGCGCGCTCCATCTCTCCGCTGTCTTGATTCGGCGGGCGGCTCTTCAGCACATGGGAGTCCTGTTTCAAAACGGGCAGGAGGTATTTGAAGATACGGATTTCTTTTTTCGGCTGAGCCTGACGGACTGTCAGATGGCGTGGCTGAAAGAAATTGTGTGCTCGTATCGACTCCATGATACCAACACTGTGGGAAGTTTTGGCGGAGAGGAATTCCGGAAAATAGTGGGCAAAGTACTCCCCGCATGGTTTGCCCGGGAAGACGTGCCGCCTGAAATGCGTGCAGAGAAGGTGCAGATCGAGGCTTATTTTGATTTGTATTCTGGATTACTTGCTTATGGGCACGCGGAGACTGAGGCCGGACAGCGTCTGCTGGCGTCGGCGTTAACGGCTTGCCCGGAATGGGAGACCACGGTGTTCCCGGAGGCCGTGGCACGGTTCGTGGGCTATCTTCATGCAGATCCGCGGATCATGATCGAGCGGGTGTTCGGGAGGCTTCCGGAGGAATATGCCCACCTTGCCGGGCTGAAACGAGAAGCCTACCAATCGTTTCTCTCAAAGGTAGTCAACGCGGCGCAGGAGGGGGAGGGCCCGCTGGGTGAGCCCCGCTGAATTGAAAGAAAAGCAGATGTCCGGCCTGCCGGTATCCCGGGAAGCGGAGGTCCTGCTCTGCGCCGCATCCGTGAGGCCGGCAGCAGAACGCATCGACCGAATGCGAGCCCTCCTTGCAGAGGATTTGGACTGGGATTGGCTGCTCAGTGCGGCGGAACATCACTGCATTTCCTCGCTGCTTTACTGGCATCTGAGCCGGGCCGGGCTGGAGGCGGTGCCGGATAGTACCGCGACAACGCTGAAACAAAGCTATGCCGGCGTGCTGCAGCGCAACATGCTGTTTGTGCAGGAACTGCTTCATCTGGTGGCGCTGCTGCGCGACGCCTCTATTCCGGTGCTGCCTTACAAGGGGCCGCTGCTGGCGAGCGTGCTATACGAAGACCTGGCGCAACGCCAGATGTGGGACCTGGATCTGCTGGTCAAGGAAACGGATGTTGCGCGGGCCAAACGAGTCCTTCTTGACGAGGGCTATACTCAGACTGCGGACCTGACCCCGGAGGAAGAGCAGCGCATCAGGGAGCAGGACGACGAGGAAGTGTTTCACAGTCCACGCCACGGGCTTGAAATTGAATTGCACTGGCGTCTGATGCCTCCAGCGCTTGGGAAGGCCTCTCCATCGGAGTTTGTCTGGGAGCATGCCCGAACGGAGACGCGGTTCGGGATGCCCATGCTGACCCTGCCGCCGGAACTGCACGCGCTGGTCATCTTTCTGCATGCCGGTGTGAAGCACCGGTGGGCCGAACTGAAATTTTTGGCGGACGCAGCCCGGCTCATGAATCTTCCCGCCGGGCTCGACTGGGATCTCATCTGGCGCGAAATGAACGACCGGGGGGAAAGTCATGTTTTGCTGGTGGGCGCCTGCCTGGCACAGACGCTGCTTGGCGCGCCCGTGCCGGAGATCGTGGCCGCGGGTTTCCGGGAGGATGCTCGCCTGCGCGCGAGCGTGGGCCTGGCCATTGGGCGGCTCTTCCGCGACGGATTCGGCCTGCCGGGGCTCGAGGAATGGCGCGCTTATACGCGGGCCCTCCAGGGCCTCGACATCGACGGGCAGCCCGCATGGACCCCGTTGGGCGAACGCCTGCGCTATGTTCGATCTGTTCTGACTCCAGAGTATGGGGACAAGTTTCTGCTGCCGGGCTTGCCTCGGGGGCTTTCATTTCTGCACTATGCCGTACGGCCGATCCGGCTTTTCAGCCGCAATGGGCTGCGCCTGCTCGGCAGGATGCGATGATCGGGGGATCGCAAGGCATGCTGCTCGCAGGGGCAACGGGGCGAATGTGTCATGATTAGTCTGGAAAATGTGACGGTGCGCTATCCCATCCCGAAACGCTACCGGGAACTGCTGCTGCACCCGTTCCGCCGGGCCCGACGGGTTACGGCGCTGGATAAGGTAAGTCTCACCGTGGACAGCGGCGACCGTATCGCCTTTCTTGGTCCCAATGGGGCGGGAAAGACAACGCTGCTCAAACTCGTCGGCGGCTTGCTCCTCCCAACCGAGGGCGCCGTCCGGGTGCATGGGCTGGATACGGCTGTTGAGAATACGGCGGCCCGGCGCTCGGTGGGATTCGTCATGAATGAGGAGCGGAGTTTTTATTGGCGCCTGACCGGGGTACAGAACCTGGAGTTTTTTGGCGTGCTGGACAATCTGTCGGGCCGGGACTTGCAGCAGCGAATTGACGAACTGATTGAACTCGTGGGCTTGCAGGAAAGCGCCCATCAGAACGTAGCCAGCTATTCGTCGGGTATGCGCCAGCGGCTGGCTATTGCCCGCGGACTCATGGCCGACCCGGACGTGCTCATCCTGGATGAACCCACGCGCACACTTGACCCCGTGGCCGCCGAGGACCTCGCCCAACTCATCTCCGACCGCATTCACCGGGACGGAAAAAAGACCCTCCTGATTGCCACGCACCGGCTGGATGAAGTGGCCACCCTCTGCCGCCGCATGTGTGTCATTCAGAAGGGGCGCGTGGTGACGATTGACGACGTGGCGGAAGTCCAGGGACGTGAGGGGTCGCTCCTGGCGTATTACCGTGAACAGGTAGCGTAGGCGATGCCAGGCACACTGCGTAAAGCATGGGCGTTTATTAAACGCGACTTTCAGAGTGAGTCGAGTTATAAGCTTAACTACTTTCTGCATGTGGCCTCTTCGCTCCTGTCGATTGTGCTGTTCTATTTCCTGAGCCGAATCGTCGATTCTTCGCAGGAAAGCCTGGCTAAATACGGAGGCAACTACTTTTCATTTGTACTGATAGGCCTTGCTTTTTCCCGCTATTTTCAACTGGCGCTCGGGGTCTTTTCCGGCTCGATTCAACGTGCTCAGGCGACCGGATGTCTGGAAGCCATGTTGAGCACCCAGACCTCCCCTCAGGCCTGCGTACTCTTTTCGTCTCTCTACGCCCTCATAGAGTCGCTGGTGCAGCTGGCGATTGTGCTTGCCGCGGGCGTGCTCTTCTTTGAGGTAGACTTCACCCAGGCGAATATCCCCGCGACTCTGATCATCTTTGTGCTGGCTCTGCTGACCTTTGTCAGTCTCGGCGTCATGTCCGCCGCCGGGATCGTCGTGCTTAAGAAAGGTGACCCGGTGGGCTGGGTCTTGACGTCGGCGAGCATGATTCTGGGGGGCGCGTATTTCCCCATTGAAGTGATGCCGGGATGGCTGCAGGCGATCGCGAAGATCATCCCCGCGACGTACGCGCTGGATGCCCTGCGCCTTACGATGTTGCGCGGGCATGGTCTGGGTGATGTGTCTTCGCAGGTGCTGATTCTCGGCGCGATGGTCCTGGTGCTGCTGCCGGTCAGTCTGAGATTGTTCGATCTGGCGGTGAATATTGCGAAAAAAGACGGGACTCTGGCGCAGTATTGATTCCGGCCTGCCGCGACTTTTTTCTCCCCCCATAAACGGCCTTGTGGGGCTGCGTTCTATTGCGGGCCGCAGCAAAGCTGCCGTACCCAGCGCTGCCGAAAGGACGCAAGGCGGCCTGTGAAGGAAATCCGGCATTCTTACGTAACGTGCATGGCGCTCGGCTCTCGCCTATAATCCGTGTTAGCCAAACTCGTATGATTCCACGGCGGATTTCACAGAGAGCGTAGTACGGAAGGATGCAAGACCATGAAATCACAGTCACGCAGAGCGTTCATGCAGACCACCGCGGCATATGCCGGTTTTACCGGACTGGGCCGGCTTGCGGCCGCCGGAGAAAAGCCCATCCAGGGATTTGATGAAACGGCTACGACCATGCAGGAAGGCGTCGCGTGGGCGCCTGTTTCAGACCGCAAAATCCGGGTCGGCATCGTGGGCTATGGGGTCTGCCGCTTCGGGGCGGCCTTCAGCTTCCAGGATCATCCCAATGTGGAGGTGGCGGCCGTCAGCGATTTGTTCCCCGACCGGTGCAACGAACTCGCCAAAGTGTGCCGCTGTGAGAAGACCTACCCGTCGCTGGAGGAACTGATCAAGGACGACAGCATTGAAGCCGTTTTCGTGGCGACGGATGCGCCGAGCCACGCCCGGCATTGTATCGCGGTGCTCGAACACGGCAAACACGTGGCGTCCGCCGTGCCCGCCGTATTTGGTTCGCTGGAAGATGCCAACCGCCTCCTCGAGGCCGTGAAAAGATCGGGCCGACTCTATATGATGTTTGAGACATCGGCGTTTCGTAACGACTGCTACGCCATGCGGCAGGTCTACAACGCCGGCGGGTTCGGGCAGATGATCTACACGGAAGGCGAGTATTTTCACTATTCGCCCACGCCGATCGATTCCTACAAAGACTGGCGGCTCGGAGCGCCGCCGCAATGGTATCCCACCCACGCCAACGCCTACTATACCTGCGTTACCGGAGGCACGTTTACGCATGTCTCGTGCCAGGGGATGCCCAGCACGATCGACCGATTCCTGCCCGGGCGCAACGTCTACAACAACCCCTTCGGCACGGAGGTCGCCTTGTACCAGACCAGCGAAGGCGGCATGGCGCGCATGGTCGAGAGTCGCGACATCCCCGGCTCGCACGGCGAGGTCGGGCGGGTGCGCGGCCAGAAAGGTTCGATGTTCGACATGGCCTATGACGGCCTGGTGGACCTATCGGGCGTCACCTTGGCTAAGCCGCCGCTGCCGCCCGGCGTGGATCCCGGCGGGCACGGCGGCTCGCATGGATACCTGTGCGAGGAATTCGTCACCGCAATTCTCCAGGAGCGGAAGCCGCTGGTGGATATCGTGACCGCGCTCAATACCACGGTGCCGGGCATTATCGCGCATGAATCGGCGTTGAAAGACGGCGAGCGGATGGAAGTCCCGCAATATCGTCTATAAGCGCCTCGAACGCCGTCTGGTTGCGATCTGCTGGTCTATCGCGGGCTATGCTGGCTCGAGCGAGGGATACCCAGGCCGTGAGGCTTCAATGATGGGGGCTTTCATGAAGGGTGTGCGGATATTTTTTCTGTGCTGTACAGCGTCCCTGTTGATATGGGATGGAGCCGTTTTCGCGGAGTCCGGGGCGGCGCACGTGCTGGTCGGCGCGATTCGCTGGGATGCCTGGCACGGTACTGAATCCGAAGTGGGGATTCTGGTTGAAAAGACGCTCGCTCCGGCCCATTGGCATTACCGCCTCCCGTTTTTCGGCAGGGTGACCGGGGAAAATGCGGTAGAAGTCCGCGGACATAGCCCGGAGATCATGGAGCAGGAGATCGCGTTTGCGCAGCAGGCCGGGCTCGATTACTGGGCTTTTGTGATCTATCCGGAAGACCACGCGCTGAGTCTCTCATTGAAACTCTATCTGGCAAGTGAGCATAAGCATCGGGTCAATTTTTGCCTGAATCTGCAGGGAGGATGGGAAGGAAGGGGCGGCATGCCGGCCTGGCGCGCTAAGATCCAGCGTTATGTTCGGTATTTCAACGAAGCGTCGTATCAACGCGTCCAGGATCGTCGCCCGCTGGTTTATTTGTATTCCGTTGACGGGCTGGTCGGAGCCGGCCTGTTTGCAAGCTGGGAGGAGGCGCGTTGCGCGTTCGATGAACTTCGTGCCAGTGCTCAGGCCGCCGGCGTCGGCAATCCCTACATCGTTGCACAGGGCTGGTCCCCCGAAACGCTGAAAGAACAGGCCGCTGCGCTGGGCCTGGACGCCATCGGTGCGTATGCATCCAATGGGGGCGGGCTGGGCGCACCCTATGCGGAACTCGCAGCACATACCGAGCGATGGTGGGACGGGTTCCGGGCCACGGGTTGTGAGGTTGTGCCGCTGGCCAGCGCGGGCTGGGACATGCGCCCCCGGGTTGAAACGCCGGTGCCCTGGGTGAAAGGCAGCGATATTCGCAAATACTATGACGCACCTGCGCCGGAAGAGCTGGGAGAACACCTGGGAAACGCCATCGCGTGGTGTAGACGGCACCCGGAGGCAGCGCGAGCGAACGCCGTCCTGATCTATGCCTGGAACGAATTCGATGAAGGGGGATGGCTCTGCCCGACCTTGACGGAAGGGACATCCCGGTTGGATGCAATCGGGCAAGTCCTTCAGGATGCCAGAGCGGGTTCACCGCAGGCGTCTCACGAGATCCTGGAATGAGGGCGGGCGTCCGTGTGCTTGTCAACGGGGGAGCATAAGCCGAGCGACTTGGGAGGCTCGTTGTGCGGATGGTATCATGACGGGCGTCGGCGGTACGGGGTTCACTCGGCAGTAAGAATCGCGGCGGGAAGTCTCTGCCAGACAAAGGAAAGCAACGGAATCAATGGACGCTAAAGATCTCATGCGCAATGCAGTCGTTATCATCCTGTTCACCTTGTTCGGGTTTGTGGGAGGCGTCCTCGCCGCCGAATCGGAGACGGCCGTTGACGGCGCCGTGCAGGCGCAGGTCATCCTGACGGTTTCCGAGGGAAAACGCCTCATAGCCAAAGCCGTGGCCGAAATGCCCATCGTAAAGAAGGCCCTTCAAGACGGTATGGTTATCATTGCCCGGGGCACGACCAATACCTACGTGGCGGAGGAGCTGACCGGGCGTACCATTGCCCACGGCGCCTATGTTGTGGGATGGACCGGACCGGAGAAAGGGGGCAAGGCGCTGGAATCGGGTGAGCGTATTGAAGATATCGTGCTGGTCAACGGACAGGTGCAACCGGGCATGAATATGGACGAAGCCTTGAACGCCTTGAAAGCGGGCGATGTGGTCATCAAAGGCGCGAATGCCGTGGATCGGGAGCAACAGACTGCGGGCGTGCTGATCGGTGGCGGCCCCCAGAGCACCGCCGGTACAACCGGGAAAATTTATCCCGTAGTGATCTCCCGCAAAGCGCATCTGGTCATTCCGATTGGGCTGGAAAAGCAAGTGCAGGGAAGCGTGGTCGACATTGCGAATAAGATGCGTGAACCGCTCGAAAGCCTGAACAGCGTTCCCTCGATGTTTTTAGTAAGCGGCCACATCCTGACCGAAATCGAAGCTCTGGAGCTTCTGACGGGAGCATCGGTGTTTCAGGCGGCGGCCGGCGGCATCGGCGGGGCAGAGGGGGCTTCGCGGCTGATATGCCGGGGAAGCCGTGAACAGGTGGAAAAGGCGCTGGCCATAGCCGAGTCCGTTCAGGGCGAGCCGGCCTTTCTCGAATAACGCCGGCGGCAGTTCGCACGGATCTGCCTGCGGCCTGAATGACGCACGCGTTTTCTATGATTGACACGAAACCGCAGAGGTGTTGCGTATGAGAACCCGGCTCGTTCCGACATTCCTCCTTGCATTCGTCTCGTTGGGCGCGGCGGCCGAAGAGGCGCTCCTTGGCGACCTTCTCCCCCGGCCGCAGCAGGCGCAAATCCTTCCCGGTCAATGCCTCCTGAACACCGATGAGATGCATATCAGCCTGACCGCTCCCGACGACGCGCAGATCACACGCTTGAGGGACCGACTTATCGAATCGCTGATCCGGCTGGAGCTGAACATCACGCCCGTTACGGCTTCGAGTGAAAGTTATCTCCTGTATGTCACGTTTTCAGCGACGCCCGCACCATTTGCTCCGACGACCGTACTGCCCGCAGCCGCCCGGGACCAGGGGTACGCGCTGACCGTCACTCCCTCCTGCATGGTGATCGGCGCGGCCTCGGAAAAGGGGCTGTTCTATGGGTTGATGACGCTGGAACAGCTGCTTCGCAGTGCACAGTTAAGAGAGCGGACAGCCCTTCCCTGCATGCGCATCCTCGATCGGCCCGCCCTGCCCATGCGCGGGTACAGCGAGGATTACGGGCGCGATCAGTTGCCCACGATGGACGAACACAAGCGCGCTATCCGTCTCCTCGCGCGATTCAAAATCGACACGTACCTGTGGTTCATCGAGCCGGACCATTTCGTCTATGCGTTCGACCCCGAGCTGGGCCAGGAATACGACCGGTTCCGTTTCGAGGAAATCCGCGAGCTGGTGGCCTACGCCAGGGAATACTATATCGACGTGATCCCCACGGTCGAGCTGCTGGGGCATATGGAAATGACGCTCCGCGAGCCGCGATACCGCCACCTCGCGGAAATGCCCGAAGGGGGTGGCGACCTCTGCGCCACGTCAGACGAGGCCTTCGACCTCGTCCGCAAAATGGTCACGGAGATCGCGCCCGCGTTTGACGGGCACTATTTCCATTGCGGTCTTGACGAAAGCTACGCGATAGGGAAGGGGCGCTCCGCCGAAGCCGTCAAGGAGAAAGGGCTTGAACGCGTCTTCGCCGATTACTACACCAAAATGAATGATCTCGTCAAATCGCAAGGCAAAACCATGATGATGTACGCCGACATCATCCTGAATCATCCCGGCATTCTGGAGCTTTTGCCCAGGGATATTCTGCCCATGTTCTGGGACTACGCGCCGCGCGATGTTTATCCGGGGCTCAGCACCCTTAAGGAAAGCGGGATGGCGTTCACGGCGCTGTCGGGTTTGTGGGATTGGAACAATCTTTATCCCATCTACCCACCCGCGTTTCAAAATATGGAAGCGCTCGCCGCCCAGGCGGCCGGCGAAGGCGCCCTGGGCCATTTTGTGAGCAGTTGGGGCGATGGATACAAAGGAGCGGCGGGCACCAACCTGAGCGAACTCAATTTTTATGGCGTGGCGTATTGCGGAGCCGTCTCATGGAATCCCGAACCCATCGCCCTCTCCGAGTATTCGAGCGCGTTTACCACCCAATTTTATGGGATTCGTGACGAGAACCTCGCCGCAGCGCTGACCCGGATGGCCCGCTGCCAGGGTGAAGACCTGAGCCGCACCTGCCAGGCGCGATTCATGTTCCATTGCGACCCGGCTGAAGCGATCTGGGGCATGGCCGGCGCCAATGAGGAGGCGCTGGCGTTCTGGAATGCGCTCGACACGGAGACTCGGGCTGTTCACGAAGCCCTCGGGGCTGTACACCCGGCGGAAAACGCCGATTATGTGCGCTCGGTGGACCTGGCCGCGCGGATGCTGAACGCGTCGGCAGAGATGGCCCTTACCTTTCATCGTATAGGCGCCGCGATGGAGCAGACCGAATTCAACCGGGAAGAAGCCGCTGCCGCCCTGGAAGCCCTCGCCCACACGCACGGCGGCCTATGGGATGAGTACGAAGCGATATGGCGGGCAACCAACCGTCCGCTCAACCTGAATCATATCGGCCGCGTCTGGTCGGCGACGACCGAGGGGCTCGATACGCTCGCCGCCGAGATCCGCGACGGCCGCTTTCCCGCTCCCGTCCTTCCGGGACCGCGGGCAGCCTTCAATTTCGACGAAGAAGGCCAGGCGGCCTGGCAGGATGCCCTGGGGACCGGCTTGGAACTGCTCCCCACAGCCGGAGACCCGCCCGCAGCGCTCGAATCAGGCGGACCGGGCGGCAGTGGGGGCTACCTGCGCTTAGAGCACGGCGCCCGCTGCGAAGGGGTCGATTCAAACCGCATCCTGGATTTTCGCACGGCGCCGTTCGTGGTGGAGGCCTGGGTCCGGCATCACGGCCAGCAGGAACAGCAGTATGGGGCGACGATCTTCAGTTTCGGTATCGGCGGGGGCTGGCGTCTGGGCATCAACCATCTGGGCGAAGTCCTGTTTACCTTATACGGCATCGGCGAACAGGCTGGAACCCAGTCCATTGTCCCGGCCGATGGCGAATGGCACCACGTTGCGGTCAATTTCCACCAGTGCAGCCAAATCGATTACTACATCGACGGCGCGTTGACCGACCAGCTCGAACTCAAGGGCTATCCGCAGTCGCCCGGCAACCCACTGCTTCGTGTCGGCAATGAGATCGCCCTTGTCACTCCGTTTGCGGGCGACATTGACCGCATCCGCGTCGGCGTGGGCATCATCGGCCCCGACGACCTGGACGCCAGACCCTGAGCTGCCGGGCACGGCGTTTGGAGGCGCCTCGTTCATTTCGGAGGGGAACGCGTGCGATTCGCTTCCTTTCGGCCGAGCGGCAACGAAAAATCTGGACTTCTCCCAGGGCCTGGGATAAAGTAAAACTGATCCTTGGACGGCAGGTGGGATAGAGGTCGGACTAGCCGCTGGGCAGGGTGAAGTTGCGGATCCATTCACCGCGCAGCGAACAGGGGGGCTTAGCGATGAAGACGTTTCCAAGACTCTCCGGATGTCTGGGCATGAGCCGCCGCGGTTTTTTGGCATCGGGTTGTGCAGCCTGTCTGGGCGCGGCGGTCTGTACGTCGACGAAAAGCGCAAGTGCAGCGGCCGGGACCGCCGAAAAGATGCGGCTTCGGACCATTTATGCGCTTCATGCGGAGGTGCAGCCTGGACCGGACTGGCCGAACGTCGGTTACGATTTTCGGCCGCAGATGGAGCGTATCAACAACGAGCTGGCCGCGGCATTTCCCGGGTATGAGTTTCTGCCCACCCTGGCCACGGGCCCGGAACAGGCGCAGCAAATTCTCGAGGAGGACGCCTCCGGCAAGGTCGATGGCTACATCGTCTATCAAATGAACTGCTGGAACCAGGTTGTGCAGACCATCGCGACCTCCGGCAAGCCCGTTTTGTACGCCGATTTCAAGTATGCGGGCAGCGGCGGGTTTCTGGTCTACACCGCGGCTTTTCTGCGCAACGCAACGCCCACCGTCGGCTTTGTTGCGTCCTCGGACATCAAAGATCAGATTGCGGCGGTCCGATGCTTCGACGTGCTGCGCCAGGGCGGTTCCCCGGCGGATTTCGCCGCGGCAACAGCGCGGGCGCGCATCAAGTCGACGCCAAAGCCGGGCCGGCTGTCGTGCAAAAGCGATCCCATCGACTTTCTGTCGTCCGCGGAGTGCCTGGCCCGGATGAAGGCGTCGCGGATCCTCGCCGTACAAGACCAGGAAGCGGGAGACGGCGGGGAGTTCATGGGGATTCCGATCACCCGGGTGGCCTTCGCCGAGGTCAACGATGCCTGGGCCAATGCGGACCGGGACGAAGCGCGAGCCATTGCCGATCGTTGGGAGAAGAGCGCCGCGGCCATTGAGGGCGTGTCGCGTGAAACGCTCGAAACCTCGGCCGCCATGTATCTGGGCCAGAAGGCCGTACTCCACAAATACGGCGCGAATGCGATCACCATCAACTGCCTCGGCGGGTTTTATGGCGGTCACATCCACGCGTATCCGTGTCTCGGGTTTCATGAGCTGAGCAACGAAGCCTGATTGGCGCTTGCGAGTGCGACATCGCTTCCACGGCGACGATGGTGACGTTCTCGGCCTTGACGCAAGGGCGGCCCGGCTACATTTCCGACCCGGTGCTCGATACGGCGAAGGGTGAGATTATTTATGCCCACTGCGTCGCCTCGAACCGGCCTTTTGGCCCGCAGGGCCCCGCCAATCCGTTCGAGATTTTGACCCATTCCGAAGATCGCCAGGGCGCGTCCGTGCGCTCAATTTTCCCGCTGGGTTACATGACCACCTCCCTCGAACTCTCCTCCGACCGCAAGGAAGTCCTGTTCCATCAGGGGAAAGCGGTCGAAAACGATCGCAATGATCGCGCCTGCCGAACGAAGCTGGGCGTGAAACCTGTCGGGGATATCGAAAAGCTGTTCACGATGTGGGACCAGTGGGGTTGGCACCGGGTTACCTTTTTCGGCGATCTCAAAGAACCGGTCTTTGCGCTGGCCGATGCGGCCGGGTGGAAGGTCGTCGAGGAGGCTTGACCCCCTCACTGCGCGGGCAAAAAAGTCGGGCGCGGCGCTTAAAGAAGGCCGCGCCCGTTTTTATTTGCGAAAGAGCCAGAGCGCGAGGTTCAGGAGCAGTGTGAGCACGGCGCTGAGGACGAGGCAGGTCACCAGGGGCAGGTGAAACGACGACTGCTCGCCTTCGACGTGAAGGTCGCCCGGCAACCGTCCCAGAGGGAACCCGATTTTCGCGAGCAGCCAGATCGCGCCCCCGATAACGATAAGCCCAAGGCCCGATACCACGAGCCATTTTCCAATGGATGCTGCGCCCATGTCGCGTCCCTGGTGTCCAGCACAGGTGCCTGGAATTAACAGGTGAAACGCACGGTGCTCAGGGCATGTGGGGGGATGTCCACAACAAATTGTCTGCCTCCATCGCCCAGGGCCAGCTCGGTCTGTGTTTCTTCGTTGAGGTTGCAGGTATGGGCAGTTTTCAGGCGCTGCGAGAAGACGACGCTGGCTTCCGCGGGGCTTGTGCCTGGGTTCCAGAACCGCACAATGCCGCCATTGCCGTCCGCAGCCGGTTTGAGGGCCGTGAACACCGCGGCGCCGCTCTCGATACGGCAGAAGGACACGGTGTCGGGCAGGGACTTCGCCTGATGGCAGCGGATGGGCGTTTGCGCCTCCTGCACGAGCCGCAGGGCCGCCGCGGGATTGAGGGGCGCGGCAAACGGATACACCAGGTATTCGAAGTCCAGGGGTGCGAGCAGTTGGCCGTCGGGTTCGCCGGCGGTGCCGACGGTCTGGTACGTTGACCGGAACAGGGTGAGCGCCAGCACGCGCTGCGGGGTCCGGGTGACCTCGTATTCGTGGAGTCCGAACGGGCACAGCACGGCGAGGCCTCCGGCGGCGTCCTGAATGCCGAACAGGCTCGTGAACGCCGTTTCCGGATTGACGCGTTCATGCCACTCCGCGGTCTCGGCCGGCGGGTCGATGGGCCGGTCCACCATGGCGAAGGGCGTTTCGGCGAACGAACGGTCTGTCGCGATAGGGGTGGGAAAAAGCACGCGCAGGCGATGGTCCTCGACCGTGTTCTCGACGCGCGTGCGCACCCGTACGAACGGCGCGTCCTTATCGATGCACACCCGATCGGTGATGCGCAGCGGGACGCGGTCGCTGGCGCGCCAGCGGGTGGCCTTGTCGAGCATCCGGGGAAGGTGCAGCTCGCGTTCGATGCGAAACACGGCGCGCAGGGGGCCGTCTTCGTCCACGGCAACCGACACGACGTTTCCCGGCGTCTTGAAGACGATGTCATTGACGAGTGGGCCGCGGGTCCACCCGTCGCCGCAATCGCCGGCATCTTCATAGAGGAAGAGCGGGCCATAGGTTTTGCCGGACGATTTGTGGGT
Organism: Candidatus Hydrogenedentales bacterium; assembly: GCA_050950105.1. GTDB lineage: Bacteria > Hydrogenedentota > Hydrogenedentia > Hydrogenedentales > SLHB01 > UBA2224. The sequence continues at coordinate 554,581 of JBMNGZ010000005.1, forward strand.
CAGCGACGCGGTGCCGTCGGGATGGATGGAGAGCGCGATGTGGCCGTTGTCTGCGGTGAGCGGTCCGGACAGCAGGGTGCCTGCGTTGCGGTTGGCCGCCTCGGTGGGCTCGATGCGAAGGCCCGTGCAACCGCAGGCGGGCAGGGACAGCTCAGCGGCCACGTGATACACGTCGCCGTGGAAGTTTGAAAACCGTCCGTTGTCTCGGATGCGTTTGTGCAGGACGCCGTGTTCGATGCGCGACAGCTGATACGGGATGGGCGACCCGTCAGGTGCGAACAGGCGGAAGCGGTTGATGGGCTCGCCGGTGACGAGCCCGTCAACGTATTTGGGCGCGTAGTCTTTGGGGAAAGGCAGTGCGAGTTCGAAGACGCCGTTGCGTTCATACGGCAGGGGATTGTGGACGACGGTGTTGGCGAGGGCTTCGGGGGTATCGCTTGCGGCGCCGATGCCGGCGGTAAGGCGGCGCACCAGCCCGTCCGCCAGCATCCGGCACTGATCGAAGCGGTAGCGCATGTCGCGGTGGACCTGGTCCACGCTGCAGCCGCAGATGGAATCGTGGGCATGGTTCTTGAGGAGGTATTCCCAGGCCAGCGCGAGATACTGCAGGTTGGGCTGCCCGCCGCGCATGCGCGCCATGAGGGCGGCCGGTTCGGCCCAGTATTCAAGCAGGGCCTGGCACTCGTCGTTGGCTTTCTTGAGGGGATACCGCGAGGAGAGCGTATGCACGATGAGATACTGGCCGCCGCGGCCGCTGGTGCGGCACGGTTCCCGTAACTCACCCGTACGTTCCGGCAATTGGTCCGCGTGCGCGGCCATCTCGCGTCCGAACTCTTCCAGCGAGGCCCACACGAATTCGACGTCGGGATACATCTCCTTCAGTTTCTGCAGGATGGTCACGCTCTGTTCGTCGGCGGGGTAATGGTCGATGGCGTCGAGCAGAAGCACCAGGGGGGCATGGCCCCGCTCGCACTCCTCCTTGAAGTAGGGTTCGAAGTGTTCCCGGATCAGGTCCTCGGTCAGCTGATTGTTCTCGAGCAGGTTGCGGAACTTGAACAAAAACGGGGCATAACTGCCGTCGTCGCGGAGCTTGAAGGTGGGCATCCGGCTTCCGTCCGGACCGATCCACAGAAACAGGGCAGGGTAGTTTTCATCCTGTGCGCCGCGCCAGCAGATGCCGGCATCGAAGCCGAGTCCGCGCATGAGCATGGGCAGCGCGGCGATATGGCCGAACTGATCGGGCGTGTAGGCGAAACGCATCGCGGGCACGCCGAGTTCGCGGCAGACCGCCCGGCCTTTCATGACGTTGCGGATGTAGCTCTCCGCCGGAGACCAGCCACTCGTCCGGAAGCACATACCAGGGCCCGGCCACGATGCGACCCTGCGCGCATCTGCGCGACAAGCCGCTCGCGGTTCTCGGGCCGCACCCGGAGATAGTCCTCGAGGACGACCGCCTGGCCGTCCAGATGAAAGCACGTGTAGGCGGGCTGACGTTCCAGCAGGTCGAGCAGGTCGTCGACCAGTTCGACCAGCCACATGCGGAATTCCTGAAACGGCTCGTACCACTCGCGGTCCCAGTGGGTCCCCGGACAATAATAGGCGCGCATTCAAATTACCTTTCGTTCCCGGCCGCCCGGCCGGCGGTGAGGAGATGCGGCTTGGGAGATGCTCCTGCCGCGCTTTAAAACAGAATACGGCACGAGGGGAGCGCTTTGCGCAGCTCTTCCCAGCCATCTATCGTGACGTTTGTCTGGCGGATATCGAGTTCTTGGAGCCCCGTCAATCGTTTGACGGGTTCGAGTCTCTTGTCGTCGATCTTCAGGCTCCACAGGCTCAAGATCTGGATATCATCCGCTTTGAGCGCCTCGAGATGTTCGAGCCGGCGCGTCTGCATCTGAAGTTTGACGTCATAGCCGGGCGGGATCCCGAGTGTGCCCCGGGCCTCCGCCGCGCGTTCCCAGGGCTCGCGTTCCAGGGCGCCTGTTTTGCGCAGCGAGATCTCGCCGAGGCTCTCATCGTCAGGAAATTCGAGCGTCCTGGCGAGCGCAGTGCCGAAAATGGGCCGGACCGGCTCTTCAGGCGCGGGTTTTTCCGCTTTGGGGGAAGCCCGTTCCGCCGCTTTCTCTACCGGGATGATCTCGGCGTCCTCTTCGTCTGCGGGCAGGACCCAGGGCTCCTGTTGGGCCGCATCGTCTTTTTTACTGAGATCGAAGTCGCGCAAAACCTCGTCGATGTAACTCGGCTTGGGTTTGAGCGTTTCATCGAAGGTCGAAAGATTTACCCCCGGGAATGCGGGCGGGTCCGCTTGGGCCAGGACCTCCTTCATCACCCGCGCGGCTTCCTGGAAATCGGTATTCTCCAGTCTCTCGCGCAGCTGCGTTACTGCGTCCTGTTCTTCGAGGGTGCTGGCCTCTTCTGCCAGGACACGTACGACGGCTTTGGACTGAGCTTCCATCATCTCCGCCAGCTGCGCGGTCTCCATTTCAGACAGGGTTTTGAGTTGCTCGACCGAATCCATTTCCTGGAGCTGCGCCGCCAGTAATTCGACCGGCTCGCTTCCGGCCGGCGTGGGCGGTTCCGCGGCAGGGGTTTCGTCCTGAGTCTCTTCCGGGGGAGGTGCATCGTCAGGATCTGCGGCCAGGGACTCCGGACTCTGCTCGACCGGGGTTGAGTCCGGTGCGGCCGGGGGTTCGACAGAACGCTCTTCCGGTGGCGGGGGTATCTCGGGTGAGGGCATCTCTTCCCCAATTTCTGATGCCAGCTGCTCTACCGGGCTTGGAGGCATGGCTGGCTCGGGCCCGGCTTGGTCTCGATTTCCGCCCCGCACGATGACGACCAGCACCGCGGCGAGGAGTAAGGCCCCCATCAGACCGAATCCCACGAGGTTCCGGGTATTGAGGTTCCTGCGCGCCGGGCCGTAGGCGGGCGGCGTAGCGTAGGAAGGGAGCATGTCCTGGTCCGGCAAGAGAGGGGGAGGGCCAGCGCTGCCGGCGTCTTCCGTGGAAGGCAGGGGGGGCGGCCCCGCCGGGGCTACCGCGAGCGCAGCTTTGAGTTGCTCGCCTCGAGCATCCCCGAGCGCCGTGAGCCGGTCGCAGAGCGCTGCGGACTCCTGAGGCCGGTTGAGCACGCCCAGTACTCGCGCCTTGAAATACAGGACGTCCCGCGTGTTGGGCGCCGCGTTGTCGAGCTGTTCCAGGAGCTGGAGTGCCTGCTCGTATTGTTGTGCCTGAAAAAGGGACGCCGCCTGCTGAAATGCCTGTTTGATCTCTTCGGTATTCATCGTGTTTCAATCACCTCGGTTTCAGGCAACAAAGGTTGCGCCGGCCGGTCTACCGACCTGCGTTGGACACGTTCTATCGGCTCATGGTAGGCCAATGCAGGCGATGGAATCAAAAAAAGAAAATTGTGTTATTTAGGTCAAAACGTGGGAAACAGGCGGCACTCCGTCCTGTTTTCCCTAAGTGGCATGCCGGCCCCGAATGCCCTGAAAAGTGGTATTGTCCTGCGGCCTGAAAAGACAGCGCCTTTCCTCAGGCTCAAAGCGGCCGTTACTGGTATGAGATGCCGCAGCGGTTGAAATCGCGCGATGCCTGTACCTACAATGCCGGCGCGGTCCACTCCGGCCGCCGGGCAAAAGGGTTTACGCAGGATTGCTCATCACGACCATGGCTGCTACCCGGAAAGAATTATGGCTTGCTGTTGAGGGCGGAGGCAGTAAGACCCGGCTGTTGCTTGCGGATACGGAGCGCAATATCCTGACTCGCGAAGTCGGCGGCACCTCTTCTGCATTGTATGTGCAAGCGCCAGATTACGATGCGTACGCAGCGCGCATGCGTGTCCTGTTGCAGAAAATCCAGGCGACCGTTGATGCGGTCCACGGCCGTGTTACGGTTGTGGGGCTGGCCGCGCCCATGGTCAAGGAACTGGTGGCGGGACTCGTCCGCGAGATGCTGGGTGATGTGCCCATCGTCATCACCTCAGAGGCCGCCGTCGCGCTGGCCTGTTATGAGCTGCGCGCGGGCGTCAGCCTGGTGGCTGGTACGGGCGCGAGCTGCGTTGCCCTGAACGAACAGGGGAAGGGAGCGGCCTGCGGCGGTTTTGGACCGCAGTTCGGCGATGAAGGAAGCGGCTATTGGCTGGGCCGGGAAGCCATCGCCGCGGCGATGCGTGAGCACGACGGGCGAGGTCCGAAAACCGCGCTCAGCAGGGCGCTGTGTGCGTTTTACCAGATCGGCCATATCATGGAGATCTACAGCTTCCGGGACCAGGGAGGACACGTGTCCGGACCGAAAGTGGCGTCCTGCGTGCCGGTCGTGTTTGAGACGGCCCGTGCGGGCGATGCGGTCGCGCGCGCGGTGTGCCGTCGCGCGGGCCATGCCCTGGGGCATACCGTTGTCGCAACGGTCAAACGCGCGGGCATCGTGGAACGGCCTGTCCCCGTGGTGTTAACAGGCGGCGTGTTCCACGGAGGCGGGCTGCTCCTGACCCCGCTCAAACGGGTGCTTCGCCGAAGTGGTATGGAGTTTCGGGTATTCCCTGTGGTGACGGAGCCCGGGGAAGGCATATTCAAGATAATCGAACAACAGCGCCTGGGAGTATTCTAATGGGATATCTCGACGATTTCTTCGCGGCGGTGAGCGGTGTTTTTGAAAAAATCCGAACGACCCAGAGAACCGCCATCGAAAGCGCCGCGGAGGCCGTTGCCGTCAGTCTGGCCGGCGGCGGGGCTGTGTGCGTGATGGATACGGGCCACATGCTGAAACACGAAGCCTTCAACCGCGCCGGGGGATTGATGGCGCTCGCACCCGTTTTCCTATGCGCTGGACGTCGAGAACCCGCTGACACAACGGACAGAAGCGCAGACCGAGGCGGAGAATGCGGAATTCGAAGCCCGGCTCGTGGCCCTTGCGCTGGACCGCAGCCTGCTTGCCTCCGGCGACGTGCTCATCATCAACTCGAATTCCGGGCGGACGCCCAACGTAATCGAGACCGCCCTGCAATGCCGCGAACGAGGCATTGCCACCCTCGGGATCTCGTCGTCCGAGCAGATGCGTGGATGTACCGCCGCCCATCCGTCCGGCAAAAAGCTCTTCGATGTGGTGGATATAGCCCTCGACAATTGCGCACCGTTCGGCGACGCCGCGGTGGAGGTGAAAGACAACGAAAAGATGTGCCCGATGAGCGGAATGGCCGGTGCGTACTGTCTGTGGGCTGTGCATGCCGAAGCGGTCGAACGTTTGCAGATGCGGGGTGTCAACCCGACCATTTTCCGCAGCGTGCACGTCAGCGGCGGCGGATTTGTCGAAGAGCAACGGAAAAAATTTCTCGAACGGGGCGTCTGACTCTCTGGATTCCAGCACCCGCTCCTGGGGAAGGTTGCGCAGACCGGCACGGTGTAAACGCAGGGGAATTTCATGGCAGACAAGGCACGGAAAAAGACCGTTCACATGATTGGCCACGGTCACATCGACCCGACGTGGCTGTGGCGCTGGACCGAAGGCTACGAGGAGGTCCGTGCGACCTTTCGCAGCGCTCTCGAACGCATGAACGAGACACCGGGCTTCCGGTTCACGGCGAGCAGCGCCTGTTTCTATGCCTGGATTCGAGATTGTGAGTCGGCCCTGTTCGAGGAGATTCGCGAGCGGATCCGGGAAGGACGCTGGGAGATTGCCGGCGGATGGTGGGTGGAACCGGACTGTAACCTGCCCGAAGGCGAGTCGTTTGTGCGTCACGGCCTCTATTCGCAGCGCTTCCTGCAGCGCGAATTCGGGATTCGGGCGCGCGTGGGATTCAATCCCGACAGCTTCGGGCATGCGGGTACCCTGCCGCAACTCTACAAAAAAATGGGGATCGAGTACTACGCCTACATGCGCCCCGACGCAACGCGCGAAATGGATTATCCTGACGGCACGACGTTCTGGTGGGAGGCCAAAGACGGTTCCCGCATTCTGGCCTGCAATCTGCAGGAATCGTATAACGCGGACCGCGAAACCTTGGAGCGGATCGCCCGGATCGCCGACTCCCCGCACTTGAATCCCGGCCAGACCCATGTGCTCGCGTTTTACGGCGTGGGCAATCACGGCGGAGGACCCACGAAACGCGCGATCGAACAGATCCTCGAAGCCCAGCGCCGTCCGGATATGCCCAATACGCTGTTTTCCACGCTGATGGACTATTTCCAAGAGTTTCTGGCCACATCCGCGGACAGTCCAATCCCCGTAATTACCCGCGACCTGCAACACCACGCGCGGGGCTGTTACAGCGTCCACGCGGAGGTTAAACGGATGAACCGCCGGGCGGAGCACGCGCTGATGATCGGCGAACGCCTGGCTGCCGTGGCCACCCTGCTCGCCGGACATCCATTTCCGAAAGATGCGCTCGAGAAGGCGTGGCGCTACGTGATGTATAACCAGTTCCACGACATCCTCGCTGGAACCAGCCTCGAGTCTTCCTATGAAGATACGCGGGACCAGCAGGGCGCTGCGCGCACGGCGGGCATCGAGCTTGCCAACGAAGCACTTCAGGTGATCGCGAGCCGGATCGACACCAGCGCAGAGGGTAATACCGTCGTCGCATTCAATCCGCTGCCCTGGCCGGTGAAAGAGACTCTCGTGGCGCCGCAGAGCGTCGCGCGCACGCTTGACGAGCCGCTTCATCTGGCCGATGAACACGGACAAGCCGTGCCCGTGCAGGTCGTGCCCGGTGAACGTATCGGCCACGTGAATTACAGCTTCACGGCCGAGCTGCCGGCCTTTGGTTATCGTTGCTACCATTTCCGGTCCGGCGCAAAAACGCCGGCGCTTCCCGGCCGGCTTGAATCCGGGCGCGATTTTCTTGAAAACGACTGGTGGCGCCTTGAATTCGATCCGTATGGCGGGCATCTCTCGCGGCTGTTCGACAAAAGGCATGGCGTCGAGGTACTGGACAAGGGCAATGTCCTCGCGGCGATGGTCGATTCGTCGGATACGTGGAGTCACGGATACGACGAATTCCGCGTCGAAGCCGGGCGCTTCGGCAATGCGTCTCTTAGGCTGCTGGAGAAGGGCCCTGTGCTGGCAACGATGTTTGCCAGCTCGTCCTATGGCCGCTCGCAGGCCGAGACGCACGTGACCTTGTACCGTTCGGTCAACACAATAGACTGCCGGTTCCGCATCAACTGGCAAGAACGGTATACGATGCTGAAACTCGGCTACGAAACCCGCATCGATGGCGGCGAGGTCTGGTGCGACACGGCCTACGGCATGCAGGACCGTCCCGCCGGCGGAACGGAGGAACCCTGCCAGAAATGGGTCGACCTCACGGGGGCGATCGGCGGGCAACCGTATGGGCTGGCCCTGCTGAACGACGCCCAGTACGGGTTTGACGTGCGTGATGGAGTGATTCGACAAACCTTGCTGCGGAGTCCCGCCTATGCCCACCACGATAACGGCCGGGTCGACGCGTCCTATCCCTGGCCGATCATGGATCAGGGCTGGCACCGCATGCACTTCCGCCTGGTGCCTCATGCCGGGGCCTGGCAGGACGCGCGCGTGCCTCGGAAAGCCTGGGTGCTGAACGAACCACCAACCGTGCACGTCGAATCGGCGCACCCCGGCCCCCTTCCCCTTCGGGCGGCCTTTATGGAAACGGACGCCGAAAATGTTATCCTGACGGTCTTGAAATTCAGCGAAGAAGGCGGCGATCTGATTGTTCGCGGCTACGAGACAGACGGTGCGGGCGCCGAGGTCTGTATTCGCTGGCCACATCTGCAGACAGAAATCACGACTTATTTCGCGCCGCACGAGATCAAAACCCTGCGAATCACACCCGGCATCTGGGAAGCGCGCGAGGTCAACCTGCTGGAGGAGTGACGGGTACGGCTCTACAAGCACCCGGACAATGAGTGTCTCCCATGAATCTGGAAGCGATTGAACAGCGCGTGCTCAGTTATTTGAAACAGGTGCGCAATCCGCTGGTCCCGTTTGAAGAGCTGCTCGAGCATCTCCGGCGCGATGAACTCCTGGGGGCGTTCACCGAGGCCGAGCTGCTCGCCTTTTTGCGCGCTCATGAGTTGTTTGAAGTGGTGGACCCCATTCCCTTCGGCGAACAGGAATTGCAGGAAGCCGGCCTGGCGGGCACGGAAGGGCCGCTCATGCCGCACGTGATCCTCACGACCCGGGTGCCCACGGAGCGGCAGATGGCGGAACAGATGGCCCGGCAACTCCAGGCGCTCCTGCAGGCTCTCAACGATGCCATGAAATCCGCAAAAGAATCGGCGCAGTCAGCCCGGGTACAGACGCTCATCCGTCTGGTCGATCGGGCGCACGAACTTCAGAAACGCGTGGCCCGGTTCGTGTGACGCTGCCTTGCGGGCGGGTGTCGCATCCAGCTTGCCTGCGGCCGGCCCGCGCCGCGCACGCCGCAAAACCTCGGTTTACCGCCCGAGGGCGCGCATTGGCGCCGGCGCCGGGCCATCAAATCGCTCCGCCTCTCTCGGACGGAGGACCCAAGCGGCGCTAAAGCAAGCTCCGGCCTTCGAAGTCGTCGGGAGAAGACACACCGGTATAGGCCAGCGCGGTGGCGCCGAGGTCGCGGATGTCGGGGTCTCCGAGCGCCAGGGGCTGATTGGCGAAGAGCATTCCGGGGATACGCGTGTAGTTGGCCGCGACGTGATCGCCACTCCACTTGTCGAGATTGGGGATCAGCAACTCTTTCGGGACGGCGCCTTTGGCCGCGCTCTTCGTGTTCTGGTAGCCCCGGGCATAGCCCAGACAGATGTCCGGCGCATCGTACAGGGCGGTGCCGCTGTACACGTCGCGCGAATACAGTTCTTCAAAGATGGGTTGGCCGGTGTCCGGATCGGTGACCGCCAGCAATTTTTCGCGCAGTTCCTGTATCAGTGCGTCGGCCTGGTCCGGCGGGACGATGCCGTGGCGCTCCCGGCCCTGAATGTTGAGGTACATCGAGCTGAGCCCGATGGCGTACGCACGCGTGCGTGACCAGTCGAAGTCCAGCAGAAACCCTTTTTCACCGACCGCCGTCGCGGGGTCATCCTGGCCCTGTACGGCGGCATACCCGTTGCGCACGAGCCAGGTGTTGATATTGAATCCCTTTCGGAATGTCTCGAAGCCGTGGTCGGACATGACAATAAATAAATCGTTGTCGCGCAGCTTCGGCATCACCTTGGCCACGATTTCATCCATTTTTTCATAGGAGCGTTCCAGGGCGTCTCCAAAGACTTTCGCCTCTTCCGCGTCATACAGGGGATGTTCGGGGTCGCGGTACCGCCAGAACATGTGGGCGATACGATCGGTTGCGGTCCAGGCGGAGATCAAAACGTCGAAATCGTCGCGGTCCAGCTCATCGAGCGTGAGCATGGCGCGCCAGTCCATGGTGCGCAGAGCGTCTTCCATGAAACCCGCTTCGCTCAGCTCGCCTTCGCGCAGGGCGTGGGTTTCGTGCGCCCAGCCCAGGGTCTTGAACAGGCCATACCGTTCCGCAAGCTCGCCCGTGAACTCATCGGGAAAGCTCATGGGGGCGTAGGGGGCGTCGGGGTGAAACTGGAAGGCCGACATATACAGCCGCACCCGCTCGCCCGCTTCCATGAGATAGAAGCGGCTTATGGCCCGCACGATGTATTCTCGAGCGGGTTCAAATGTCCACTCCAGCCATTCGGACCACGTCCCCTCCGTCAGGGTGACCGTGTTATCTTGAGACGAAAGGGTCAGGGTGCGGGCGTCGCGGTTCACGGTGAATTCGAGCGGCAGGGTGGTATCTTCGGAGCGTTCGCGGCGGGCGCTTTGGCCGCCCTTAGGAATGCGGGCGCCGCGCACATTCACCGCGGCCTTGCCATCGACAAATTCAAGGAGGTATCGCGTGCCGCCGGGAACATCCTCCTGGACTTGCTCCGCTGTGTACGCATCGGAAAACGCCGAGAACGAGTTTTGCGAGCCCCGAATTTCAGGCACATCGAGCCCGCACAGCATCTTGCCGTGCTCAAGAGGGTCGGCGGGGAAGGCATACGGCACATTGAAGAGCTTACAGCGGACGCCTGCGCGGTCGGCTACCACCCAGAACGGGTCGCCTTTGCGGAAACCCACAGCTTTCGCCCGCTCCGTGACCGTCCCGTCGTGGCGTTTTGACGGGTGGAGGAGCTTGGAGGTGCCGATCTCGGGCAGGTGCGTGGCAGGATTTCTGCGGATGAAGTCATAGATCCCGTGGCCGCCGGGGTTTTTGCAAGTCGCGAAGGAGTTCCAGGCCGCCGGAGACTGCGGGGGGATGGTCGAACGCAGTCGCGTGAATGCGCCGCTGTCACGCAACTGCGCGAGCTGGGGCAGGCGGCCCGCTTCCATCATCGATTCGACGAGCGTGGGCTCCACCCCGTCGAATCCGAGAATGATCACCCGTCCGCTCTCCCGGGGGGACTGGGCAGCGGAAGGAGCGGGGCTTTCCGGTTCGATGCGGGTTGGCGCCTCGGCCGGGACGGATTTCGGCTGATTGCACGAGAGCGCCCCGCTTGCGGCGGTCAGGGCTCCCGCAGTAAGGAAATGGCGCCGGGAAAGTCTCCTTCGCATCATGTGGCTCCCCTGCAAGTGACTGATTATGCTCTAGTTATCCCAAATAGATGGAACAGAGGCCCCAGGGCGTCTATTCCAGCATTCGTGTGCTGCGCAGGCAATGCTCAGGAGACTATATCGATGCAGAGGCGCCTTCGCAAGTCGCTGTGCAGCGTCCGGGACCGGACGCTGGGGAGGACGCCCGGTCCCGGGGGAGGGAAGGGTCCAAAGTGGGGAACTTCAGACCTGGTCATGCGCCATATGAGGCCGATTGGGATCGTGTGGGTATGAAACCTCAACTTTCATCCTATTAGACACGCAATAGCGATGCCAAGTTTCATCGCTTTTCGCAACCCGATGTCGCATGGGCGTTTAGGGATTTGACGCGCTTTTTAATGGGTTTCGCGCACCGCATATCGGGTATTTGGCCCTGGTCTGGCCCTGTATGCGCTTCAAATGAGGTACTGCCGATGCTGAAAACCGCCTTGCTCCTGCACCCGAATTGTAACATATTGCAGCGACTTTTTGCAGGATCTGCCAATGACTCGGGCGTCATTGATTTTATTGTATTTGGAGCGGGATGGCCGATTCGAGGCGGCTCCGGCCGCTCAGGCTGCGGTCGGAGAGGGGGCGCCTGCCGCCAGCAGCACCTCCTCGGGCGCCAGTTCGAGCACAAATCCCCGTTTCGGAACGGTGCGGAGCAGTCTGCTACGCGCGGGAAGCACCTTTTTGACCCGATCGAGGATTTTGCGTTTCTGAAAGTGCATCTGGTTGGGTTCGACGACCGTATCTCCCCAGACCGCCTCGTAAATCCGGTCATAGGGGACACATTCCCCCGGGGTCTCCGCCAATAGTCGAAGGAGCCGGTACTGTTTGTCCTGGAGCCGGACGATCTGCCCGTCGAGCGTGACCTGTCCGGGATGGCGCTCGTCAACGATGAGCACGGGCGGGGGCGGGCTGGCATCGGAGCCGGGCGCGGTGCGCTGAAGTTCCCGTTGCGCCCAGGTTTTGAGGATGCGGGCATTTTCAGTGCCGGCCCAACGCGCCACCTGGGCCTCGGTCGCGGCGTGGAGCGTCTCGAGGGAATCGAGGCGCTGCGCCTGCAATGCCAGCAGCGTGTTGCGATCGATATCTTTCAATCGGAGCCGGGCGATGGGCAGCAGCTCGTCGCGGACACCCCATTGCACGCGCTCCGCGAAGCTGAGCAGGCGTTTGATAAACGATTCCTGTGCACCGAGCGCCGTGGCAATCGCCGCCGTGGCGTCGATGAGCCAGCCGAGCTGATCCGCTGTGGCGAAAATTTGCCCCGAGAACACGCGGAACCTCTCTTCGATGTCGTAGAGGCTGGCCTGGTCTATCCACTCCAGCATGACGAGCGTCGCCTTGATAGCCCGGACCTCCTCGAAAAACGGCATGAGGTCGCAATTTCGCAGGCGGTTGAGCGGCACGTCCGCCGCGAGATCTTCGTCCAGGGTGAGGCGTTTGAGGCGGCCGGGATAATCCGCGTGGTCGTATTCCCGGGTGGTTAGGGAGAGGTAGGGGCCGCGGGCATCGGGGCTGAGCGCCATGGCCAGCAGGAGATCGATCGCGCTCCAGTAGCGGGTTTCCGATTCCCGAATCCAGGCGGCCAGTTGCAATCCGGTGGCGATGCTGGTCCCTTTTGCCGTCAGGGCGAGCCCGAAAGGCGTGGCTTCGAGCCCCTGGTCTCCTACGCGGGCCAGCATGCCCACGTCGACAGCCAGGTTCACGGCGGAGCGTATCCGGAACTCCACCTCGTCGAGGGTCAGGGTCCTGCTCCATCGCCATTGTCCCGTCAGGGTGCTCTCAAAAAAGGCCCGTAAAGCGTCTTCGCTGCGGCAGGCATGGGAAGCGACCAGGCGCAACGCGTGATCTTCGAGCGCGCTCTCCGCCAGTTGCGGCTGGATACACTCCCGCTCGCCCTCGACGTAACGCCGCCAGAAGGTCTCGCGGTCAAACGGCGTCAGCGCGATGAGAATGGAGCGTCCGAACGCGTTGCCCGACCCGTAGCGTCCCGCGCGCCCGCCCATGTTTTCGTATTCGCTTCGGAGGATGGGCGTTTTCCAGGGCAGGCTGAACCGGCTGTCGTATTGCCACTTCTCCGAGGTCATGAAGACGTTTTGTGCCGGGAGGTTCATGCCGGTCGCCAGCGTGCTGGTCGATACCAGGGCCTTGATCTCGCCCTGGCGGAATCCTTCCTCGACGCTGCGGCGCTCCTCCGGCGAGAGGTCGGCGTTGTGGAAGGCAACGCCATTTGCCAGGGTTTCCATCAGGGTATCGCGCGAATGGGTGCTTTCGAGGTGCGCGAGGCGCTCGATGGTGCGTTCGGCAGCCGGCAGCGAGAGACGCCGGGCGAGCAGCTCCGCGCCCCGGCGCGATTCGTGTTTCGCCTTGACAAAGATCAGGCAGGGTTCCTCCAGCGCCGTGAACGCCGCGACGTTTTCCATCAAGGTTTCCCAGGTCGAGCAGTCGAGATCGGTGTCTGCCAGCCGTTCTTCGCCTTCCGACAGTTCGTTGTAGGTTCGGTAACGGAACTGGCCCTCGTGAAGCACGCCGTAGCGCAGCTCCACCGGGCGGCGGTCATGCTGGACAAGTTCCGCGCGCATCCAGCCGGCGAGCTTGTCGGCTTCTCCAAGAACCGCCGACATGCCAATCAGCCGGCATCCGCTCTGCAGAATCTGGGTCAGGAGCAGCTCTACGTTCGCCCCTCGCTCGGGATCGGACAGCAGCTCCAGTTCGTCCGCGATCACCAGCTCGACCTCCGTGAAGCGTTCCGGCCGCCGCACCAGGACCTGGCTGAGCTTTTCGTAAACCACGAGCGCGATGGAAAAATCTCCCGACTCCAGCTGCGCGTCGAACTGACGATGATCTCGCGTCGAGATAATGACTTGAAGGCCGTAGGGGGCGTATTTCTGCTCGAAATCGAGGTGTTTTTCCTCTGCCAGGGCTTTCAATGGGACAAGATAGACCACTTTTTTGCGGCGCAGGGCTGTTTGAATTGCCGCGAGTTCGCCCACAAAGGTCTTGCCGGAACTCGTGGGCGCCTGGATGAGCAGATTGCCATCGCCAAACAAGTTATGGCGCTTGATGGCCAGTTCCTGGATGGGCAGGAGGTTTTCGCTTTCCCGTGTCTGCCACAAACGAATCACCTCCGGCGGAATGTCATACCGGAGCAGTTCCGTCATTTTCATCCCAAGATCCTCCACGGCCATGTCTGCACCGCAGTCAGGATACTGAAAATTTAAGCAGGTGTCAAGCCTTTGGTGTAAATCCACGAAGCGCAGACTGAAACAGGCTCCCGGCAGGGGGGCGCGCCGTGTTGAAGGCTGAACAATGCCGGTTGCCCTGGGTATGGCGGCATGGACGGACGGCGCCTTCGCGGGCGGGTCAGCGGCTCGCCTTTGGCGCCGGGCTATTCGTCGAGAAATCCGTGGACCCGGGCCATGTAGTACGCGAGCAAATAGGGGACGCCTTCGCGCAGGCGTGTGCCGTCCCCGTCGTACGAAAGTGCCCAGGGATCGAGGTCCCAATAGGTTTCATGCCGTTCGTCGATGGGGAAGACCTGCCCCTCATAATTTCCACCCCTGCCGCTGGGCAGTCCGGTTTCATCGAGGATCGGCGCGATATCGATGCGGTGGGCGTTGGACATGGGCCAGTCCACGAGATCCAGAGGGTAGCGTTTGAGCGTATCGATAGCATCGTCGAAGCAGTGTTTTTTGCGGTGTAAGATCCACCGTACCCCACTGGCTGGTTCGGGTTTTGCCGAGGCAGCATGCGCCATAGACGAAGTTTGTGAACGGGTTTCGTTCGCGTTTCTCATGCTGCCAGTGGTCATGATGGCGAACTGGTACATGCTGAGCAGCTTGGGATCGGTCTCGTAGCGAATCAGGTGATAGTAGTTCATGAAGGCCATGTTGTCGTCGGGCTGATGGCCCACACAGCCCGGCCCGGACAGATAACCGGGTTGGGTCATGCCGTTCATGCCGTAGCCGTGTTCGAGGGCGAGTTCACGGTACGCCTTCCGATATTTTGGCTTGCCTGTGATGTGGTGAGCGATGCTGAGGTAGGTCAGGATACTGAACGAATTCAGGCCGCGTTCCGCGCACCAGGCCTCGTTTCTGTTCAGATCTTCGGGGGAAAAGTGTCCCCAGCGGGTGGGCTGGCCGTCGTGGTCCACGAGATTGTAGCCGTGGTCCAGGAGATGGTCGATGATGCGCCGGACCGCCTGACGCACCTCGTCCCGTTCCGCTTCGGTCTGGCAAACACGGTCAAAATAGATGGCAAAGCCAAAGAAATGACCGTCAAGCTCGTCGGAACTCGAATCATTTTTTCCAGTACCACTCGCCCGACGCGTCGATGGGCCAGCGCGGCTGAATGACCTTCCAGAGCGCGTCTCGCTCTCTGCGGCGGAGGTCGTAGGCCCGGTCAAACAGGGGATTGGGGTCTGGCTCCGACGTGGGCAGCACGGCCCGCGCGATGAAGCCGTGCGGCGCGGGGTGGGTTCCGCCGCGGGTGACTTCGCTGAGAAAGGCCAGGCCGCGGAAACGCCTGGATGGCATCGTGCCGCAGCGTCTCGTCGCGGGTGGCGGCATATCCGAGACTTACTGCCCCGAGATACAGCCCGGTGAAGTGTCCGTCGTTATCGGTATATACGGGCACAGCGCTGCGTTTGTCGCCCGGGGCAGCGAGCCGGGCGGGGTTTACGTAGCCGAGATGGGTACGGCGGTGGTATTTCTCGATTTCCTCTCTGAAAAATGCCGCCTTGTCGGCGAATGTCATGGTTTCCGCTGCTATCTGCGACACGCCCCCTGCGGTGGCGAACCAGGCATTGCCGTCGGAGTCGATGGCCACGTCGCGCACGTGGTTATCGAGAAGCCAACGCCGCCCCTGCCGGAACGTCCAGTGTCCGTCCCGGAACTGAAGCGCTCCGTTGCGTGTGCCGAACCAGACGCCTTTGGAGCCGGCGGCCATGCAGGTGAAGTCGTTGTACGGCAAGCCATCCGCGCCCGTGAAAAGCTTCCAGTCCGTTGGGGAGATGCGGCATCCGACGCCCTGCGGCGCGGCGAACCACAACTGTCCCGTGGCGTCATAGGCAACCGCGCGCACATCGACCGGCGCCCAGCGAACCAGTCCTTCGCGGGGAAGAGCCAGGCGCCACTCATCGCCCTCGTTCAGATACAACCCGGAGTCGCAGGCCACGGCGAACTCACCCTGGTATTTGGCGACGGCGCGAATCTCCGGTTCGGCGCCGGCAATCTTCTGCAGGCCTGCGCGCTGTTCGTGATCGAGTTCGGTTTTTGAAAAGACCTCCGGGTAAGGCTGCGGTTCCGTCTGCCAGCGCCCCGCGCGAAAAACGCGCCGTCCCCCGCGCGGTTTTGGCGAGGATTGCGCCGTGGGCGTCCCGTACAACCCGGACCACGTCGTTATCCGGCAGCCCGTCCTGCGTTGTGTAGGCCCGGTGGACCTGCTGCTCGAAGGCGCCCACGTTGAACGGCAATTCGTATCCGTTTTCCACGCTGTGGGCCAGGGCGCAAGCGAGAATCAGCATCGCTGTAACGGAATATCTGCGGCGCATGGGCTCCTCCCGTGGCGCGGCCGGGCACGGAGCCGTGTACCGCGCGTTCATCTGTGCCTTTCTCCCTGCAGAACTGCGGACCGCATGATACCTCACTTTGTGCAACAGGAAAATCGGCTCCGGGCCTCTTGTCCCCGCAACATGAACATGCCCGCTCCGGACTTGTGATGAGCCGCGGATTCTGCTCCAATGGCGTTGACCGGTGCACGGGGCTGGGCCGGCCGCCCGGGCGCTCGAAGGCAGGGTCGGCTGCGTGTCAGGGCTGGGCAGGCAGGGGTCAACGGGGTTCCCGGCGCTTGGCGGCGCCGGGTTCGATTCAGAAAGGCGAGGATGATGACCGTGTTGCTTTTGACCACAGGCTGTGCCTTCTTGTTTTCAGCGGCCGCGCCGGATCGGGTGGCAACGCAGGATTTCGCCCGGGAGATTGAGCGCGCGCTCCCGCTCGAACAGAGCTACGATTATCACAAGCGACTGTCGGAAACCCCGGTGCACGTGCCGATGCGAAATCCGGAAGCTGTCGCGTCAGCCGAGGAGATGGTCTTCCCGGACGAGGGATGGCAGCTGATATGGGACCGGCGCAGTGGGACCGTGCTGCAGACCGCGGTCGAGGATTTTCAGGACTATCTAAAGGTCTCCATGGGCGTTCAGGTGACCGTCGAGGGCCGGGACTCACTGGAGAACTGGCAGGATCTCACCCGCTGCATCGTCGTGGGGACACGCGACCAACTGCCAGGCTCAGGTGCGGCGCTGACGGGTCCCAAAGATTACGAACTCACGGCGACTCCCGAACGCGTGACGGTGTGCGGGTTTGATGATCGGGGGGCCATGTTCGGGCTGTACAACCTGGAAGCCCGGATGAACCTTCGCGAAGCGCCGTTTCTGCCCGCAGACTTGAGTGTGGTGCGGCACAGCCTCTACGACGCGCGGCTGGTCCACTCCTGGATGGGGTGGATGGAGTGGCCGGATGTGTTGCTCTCTCATTTGGCGCATGATGGATTTGACGGGATTTTCGCCTCGTGCTACGCCAACCCGAACGGTGACCGCTCGACTGCGGAGACATCGACAGATTTTTACGCGCGGCTTCTGTTCCGGATACGCCACCAGGATCCGGCCCGGATGCGGGATCTCATCGACCGGGCATCGAAGTACGGCATCAAAGTCTATACGCCCATCATCTATCAATATCTGGGGACGCCGGAAAGCGAAGAAGGCCTTCGAAACCTGGTGCGGGAAATTCTAGCCCAGTTTCCCGATATTCAGGGATACGTGCTGCTCACGGAAGGCTTCTGGTACAAGCAGTGGGGCGGGGGACATGGCGCCGGCGAGGAGTACATGCGCGACTGGGCCCAGAACTGGTGCCATGCCGTGGGCATCGTGGCGGAGGAATGCCACCAGGTGAATCCTGCGATTGAGGTCCTGCCGTGGGAGTACAACATCGATTTCCGGCCGCAGAACGCGCCCATGAAACGCTATTTTATCCAGCAGCTGCCTGGCGATACGATTCCGCTGGTGACCTGGGAGAACGGAAAAAGCTTTGAAATGGCCGGGTTCCGGGGCCACCTGCGCGATTACGCGATCAGTCAAGTGGGCCCTGCAGAGGCCACGCGGGCGCAGATCGAAGAGGCGCGCCGCCGGGGCATGAAGGTGTATACCAACGGCGACACGTTTCTCTGCGGCGCCCAATTGCAGACCGTGCCCTACCATCCGTTTCCCTATCAATGGTATGCGCGTTATAAGGCGATGGAAGAGCAGGGGGTGAACGGGACGCTCGAAAGCTGGACCTCCGGATATTCGCCGAGTTTCATGACCGAGCTGCGGGCCTGGTACTGCTGGAGCGAGGCCCCGCCTCTGGATGAGCTGCTGCGCGCCATCGCGGCGCGCAATTTCGGCGCGGGGAATGCGGAATCGGTTCTAAGGGCCTGGGAGCGGTTCAGCCAGGCCATTCGGCTGGTGCCGGATACCGGTCCCACGATGGGCACGAGCCACGCCATCGCTAATCCGCTGTTTTTCCAGGAACCACCGGCCCGTACGGCCAGATTTACGCGGTCGTGGACGGATGAGAACAAGTGGATAGGCTATCTGGGCGGCGAGATCCATCCCTACTGGCCGTTTACCGTATCGCGGCTCGTGTTTTGCCCGGATTTCACGAATCAGTCGAACCGGGCCGAATCCTATGCCCGCGCTGTTTCAGGAGTCGAGACGAGAGCCGATGAACGCTTCCTGCCGATCTTCCTGGACTATCTGCAGGCCGCGGCCGATCAACTGGAAGACGGTTTGCAGCTTTACCGGGCAGCCGCGCTGGCCAGCCCGGAGGCCAAACGCGAGGCGGCGCTGCGCGACGTGGTCGTCGCCGAGCAGATTCAGCGAATGCTCCTGAGCAACCGGGCGATCCTCGAATTCGAGGAACTCCGCCTGCAACTGGCCGCAGAGGAGGGGCCGGAAAAAGCCGATATCATCCTCGAACGTATGGAGATTCTCGTGCGCGAGGAAATGGCCCGCACCGAGCTGTCATTGCTTGCCGCGACGCGAGATTCACGCCTTGGTTTTCAGTGGGAATGCGACTACGTGTATACGCCGTACTCGCTCCAGGAAAAGCTGAAGCTGCTCCGTGAAACACTGGAAAGACAGTTGCCGGCGCGTCGCGGTCTGGCCGTTCCCTCTGAAGAGGAGGCGCTTCTGCCCGATGACGATTTCTCGAGGGAAATCGCCCGTGTGCTTCCTCCGGAGGAGCGCTTCGCCTATCACGACAGGCTTTCAGAGGGTCCGGTGCATGTGCCGCGGCGCGAGCCCGGAGCCCGTGCAAACTCCGACGAACTGGCCTTGCCCGACCAAGGCTGGAAACTGCTGTGGAACCGGGGCAGCGGCCCCGTACTCGAGAATGCCGTGCGGGATTTTCAGGATTATCTCCAGACCTCGATGGACGTGCGCGTGGACGTCGAAGGCCGGGATTCGCTCGACGACTGGAACGGACGGACCGGTTGCATTATCGCGGGGACGCGCGACCAGCTGCCGGGATGCGGCGCGGCGTTGAGCGGTCCCAAGGACTACGCCATCTCCGTGACGCCCGGACGGGTGCTGGTTTGCGGGTATGACGAGCGGGGGGCCATGTTCGGGCTGTATAACCTGGAGGCCCGGATGAACCTGCGCGAGGGACCGTTCCTTCCGGCCAATCTGGATGAGCTGCGGCACAGTCTCTACGATACGCGAATGGTCCATTCCTGGATGGGTTGGATGGAGTGGCCGGACGCCCTGCTTTCCCATTTGGCGCATGACGGATTTGACGGGATTTTCGCGTCGTGTTACGCCAACCCGAACGGGGATCGCAGTACGGCGGAACACTCGACCGATTTCTATTCTCGCCTGCTCTATCTGGTGCGGCAGCAGGAGCCGGCCCGGATGCGGGACCTGATCGATCGCGCCGCCCGATTCGGCATCAAGGTCTATGCGCCGCTCATCTACCAGTCGTTGGGCAGCCCCGAGAGCGAGGAAGGACTTCGCACGCTCGTGCGCGAAATCCTGGCGGAATTTCCGGATATTCAGGGATACATTCTCCTGACCGAAGGTTTCTGGTACCGCCAGTGGGGCGGTCTTCACGGCGCAGACGAGGAGCATGTGAAGGACTGGGCGCGGAA
The DNA here is from genome assembly GCA_050950105.1 of Candidatus Hydrogenedentales bacterium. GTDB lineage: Bacteria > Hydrogenedentota > Hydrogenedentia > Hydrogenedentales > SLHB01 > UBA2224. The sequence goes on from JBMNGZ010000005.1 coordinate 574,341, forward strand.
CTGGGGACGCGCCGTGGCCATTGTGACGGAAGAATGCCACCGGGTGAATCCCGACATCGAAATCCTCCCGTGGGAATACAACATCGATTTCCGGCCGGGGAACGTAGCGATGAAACGCTACTTCATCCAGCAACTGCCCGCCGAAACCCGCCCTCTCTTGACCTGGGAAAATGGGAAGGGCTTTGAACTCGATGGCATGAAGGGTTACCTTCGCGACTATTCGCTCAACCAGGTTGGCCCCGCCGAGGTGACCGAAGCCCAGATTGCCGAAGCGCGCCGGCGCAACATGAAGGTCTACTCCAAAGCCGACGCGTTCGCCGCATGGCAATTCGGCACGATCCCGTATCTCCCGTTCCCTTACCAGTGGCATGAGCGTTACAAAGCACTCGAAGCGTTCGGAGTCGACGGGACGCTGGAAAGCTGGTCCTCTGGATATTCGCCAAGTTTCATGACTGAGCTGCGGGCGTGGTATTGCTGGAGCGGCGCTCCGCCTTTGGATGAGCTGTTACGCGCAATTGCCGCGCGTAATTTTGGAGAGAGCCAGAAGGACAGCGTGGTGCAGGCATGGGACCATTTCAGCCGGGCGATCCGCCTCGTGCCCGATACCGGCCCGAACATGGGCACCAATAATGCCGTGGCCAACCCGCTGTTCTTTTGCGAGCCGCCTCTGCGGACCACGACGTTTACGCATTCCTGGACCGATCAGGGAAAATGGATGGGGTATTTGGGCGCGCAGGTTAATCCCTACTGGCCCTTCACGGTAACGCGGATGGTTTTCTATCCCGATTTCACGAACCGGACCAACCGGGCCGAACTCTACGCCCGAAGCGCCACGGGAGTGGTGGTGGACCCCGAGACCCCGCTCTTGCCGGTCTTCCTGAAATACCTGCACCGGGCATCCGACGAGATGGAGACCGGATTGCGGCTGTACCGCGAAGCGGCGCTCGCCAGTCCCGAATCCAAGCGGCCACTCGCTCTGCGCGAGGTGCTGGTGGCCGAGCAATTGCAGCGGATGATGCAGAGCGATGCCGCCGTGCTGGAATTTGAGGATCTCCGGCTGCAGCAGGCCCTGGAATCCGATCCGGTAAAGGCGCAGACCATGCTGGATCGGATGGAAACGATCCTGCACGAGGAAATGGCGCGGACGGAGCGCTCGCTGCTGGCGGCCTCCCGGGATTCGCGTCTCGGTTTCCAGTACGAGCAGGATTACGTCTACACGCCGTATTCTTTGCGGGAAAAAATCGAGCACCTTCGAGAGACGGCCGGCACTCACCTGCCCGCGCGGCGGCGGGAACTCGAAGCCGTGCGCCAGCAGGCTATGGACAGCGCAGTACCCGATTCGGAATAAAGCAGATGAAAACCGGACCGGCCGGCTGGCAGACAGCAGGCGCGGCGCAGCGCCACCGCGTAAAACGGGCGCCTCTGCGACGATCCCCTGGGATTGTAAGCACGAACTCGCTGTCGGCGTGGGTGCTCAGGCCGCGTTCATAGCCTCGTTCGTCGATACCTGTGGGGCCATCAACGCAGAAACTGCGGAAATGCAGCACGCTGAAATCCTGTTGTTTTAGTAGGAATTCGACCGGTGCCGGCGGGAATAAAGCCACGGCAGGGCCCCCGAACATGACGATTCCTTACGCCGCGACGGCAGCACGTTCCTTCGGGCTTGCGTTGGCGGCATCCGGCCGTGCAGCGCCTTGAACGAACAGGCAGCAACCCAGAACCAGGCCGTAGACCACGGCCGTGAGGAAGCCTCTCATGCGACGGTGCTCCGGTTGGCCGGATGCTGGCGGTAAAGAAGCGCCTGCAATCCGGTTGCTCATGCGTTTGTTGACGCGTTTCAGTGATATTTGATAGTATAATAGGCGATCCTGTCTAAATGGCGGAATCCGCCGCAGCACCTTTATCAAGAGCTAGAACGACTGTGACTGGAGCCTGGAGCTGCAGCGAGGCCCGTAGTATCTCCAGCGATGGCAAAGCGATACGGTGCCTGCCCCTCTGACTCATACCAGCGCGGGATAGATAGTGAAAACAAAAATCGAACAAATACTTCAGGCTGAACAGGACGCCAAGAGCCGAGTTGCCGCTGCCGAGCAGAAAGCGCGAGACATTGCTGCCGTGGCAGCAGCGGAGGCTTCTCGCGCCACAGCCGGATTTCAGGAGGAAGCCAGGACACAAACCCAGGCGCTACAAAAAGATGCGCGTGAGGAGGCCGATCGCGAGAAAACACAGCTGCTCGAACGTACCCGGGTCGAAGCGGCCCAAATTGCCCAACGGGAATGGACCGGAGATGCTGCCCGGATAGATGCAATTGTCCGGTCCCTGGCGGGACTGCCCTGATGCGTGCCCTGGCACGATATTCCGAAGCGAATGCCGTCATTCGCGCGACTCTCTCCAGCTTGCTCACGAAGGACCAGTTGGAAGGTATCCTGCGCGCGGGGACGTTTGCGGATTCGTGGAACGCGTTACACTCGACCGTATATGGCGAATGGCTGCCCGATATGGAAGTTCCTGCACCGTTGGCCGTGGAGCGGGCCCTGAAAGACGCGACGGCACGGCGCTTCAAACGGGCGATCCGCTCGCTGCATGGCCGGGCGACTAAGCCGGGCGCCCTGTTGCTGGCTCGCTGGGAGCTGGACGACTTGCACGACGCGCTCCGGGTCTGGCATGCCAAAGATGCGAATTGTGCGACCTTTGCTCCCAGCGCTGAACTGGGCCACGCCGTGCCGTTCGATGACATCGCGCATGCAGACACGTTGGAGACGATCGGCGGCCTGCTAAGCAGGACGCCGTACGCACTGCCCATCCTCGAGACCGCGCGCGTTTACCGGGAAACCCATAGCCTGTTCCATCTCGAGATTGCCCTGGAGAAAGGGCATTACCGCCGCTTGGTCGCCGCGATCCAGGCTCTGGGCGGACAGGATGCCGAGAAAGGGATTCGCCTGATCGCGACAGAGATCGATCTGGTGAACCTGTCGTGGCTTTCGCGCTGTGCGACGTATTACGGCGATACCCCGGCGGCATTGCTGCGCGAAGCCATGATCCCGAACGTCTCCGTTCTTGCGAGCAAGCTCGAGAAAACCGGCTTGTCGCCCGAGGATATCAGCGAGATGTCGCTGGCGTACCTGTCAGAGCTTTCAGGCGGCAACGAAGGCCGGCCGCCGGGGTTGGAACGGATCGCGTTGCTCGAGTCGCTCGTAGTAGAAGAAGGCGTAGAAGCGGCACGCCGCGACCTCGCGGGATTTCCATTCACCATTGCCTGCGTAATTGCGCTTTATTTTCTAATACGCACCGAATTGCGGAATTTACGGGGAATCTTTGCCGGTCGGGCTGCCGGATTTACTCAGGAAGAGCTGTCCAGCCGGTTGAGCGGGAGTAGGTGAGGAGTGAAATTGATCGCGGAAAAGATGTGCCGATTTACTGCTGTCATCCTGCGTGACGACATGCCGGGCGTTCTGGAGACCGTTGCCCGCGCAGGCATTTTGCACCTGACCCGTATTGAGGAAACCGAAAGCTGGGCCGCGGCCCTTGCCGATATTGACGTGAAACGGCTGACCCGGGAGTGCTCGGAACGTAAAGCCCGGTTGGAGGGATTGTTCGGCGGCGAATTCAGCGTCGAGGCCGAGTCCTGGCCTACCCGCGTGGCCGAGATCTCCCGCAAAAGCCTGGCCGAGGTGGACGCCGTGATCGCGGAGGCAGAAGCCGCCATCGTCCCGATTTCAGAATCGGGCATCCGGCTTGCCGACAGACTGTCCAGGCTGGAATCGACGGTGTCCGGTCTGGATGCACTGGTCCCGGCGAATCTTCCCCTGGCCCGGCTGTTGCATTCGTCGATGTTGTATACGGCAGTCGGGGTGCTTCCTCAGGATCAATTCACGAAACTCGACGCGCAGCTGGAAGGCATTCCTTCCGTGATCCTGCCCTATCGCCGCATTGCGCGCGAGCTTCACGTGGTATGCCTCGTGCAGCAGAAACACAGAGAGACCCTCAATCGGGCGTTGCACGATGCGGGATTTGTTGAAGCGCCGGCTGCACAGGATACCGCAGAGATTACGCAGGAAGCCCGGGCCGAATTGCTCGAAGAAGTGCGCACAGTAGAAACGCGTCTGGCCGAGAATCACGCCGCGCTCGCGGCGGCCCGCGAAGCCGCCTGGCCCGCGGCATCTAAAACCCTGCAACGGCTTAACGCCGGCCTGCTCATCCTGAACATCCAGGATCAGTGCAAGACGACCGACCGTACCTGCGCCTTCGCCGGCTGGGTTCCCCGCGAACAGGCGGCGCCCCTTGCCGAAGCGGTCAATGAGAAGGCACAAGGCCGTGCCATCGTCGAGGTGGTTGATGCGGAGACGCTCGAACCCGTCCAGGCGGGCAAAGTCGATGTGCCCGTGCTCTTTAAACGCCCGAAATTCCTGCGCCCTTTCGCGCTGCTCACGGAAGGCTTCGGCATTCCCTCCTACACCATGATCGACCCGACGGTTTTTGTGGCGGCCTCGTTTCTCCTGATGTTCGGCATGATGTTCGGCGACGTCGGCCATGGCCTGGTCTTGTGTGGGCTGGGAGCCTTGCTGATTTGGAAGACGCCCCAGTTCGGGGACATCGGCAAGCTGACGGTGTACTGCGGCATCGCCTCTGCGCTCTTTGGGCTCCTGTACGGCAGTATATTTGGCCTGGAGGAGCTTTTGCCTGCGCTGTGGACCAAACCGCTGGAAGGGATCAACGAGCTGTTCACCTTCGCCATCGGTTTCGGGATCCTGTTCGTCAGCCTGGGCATCGTGCTGAATGTCTTGAACGCGATCCGCGCCCGCGCGTTCTGGAGCGCCTTGTTTGACGGCGCGGGCCCTCTCGCGGGGGTCATCTACTGGTCCGGGATCGGGCTGGTCGTGAAATCGTTCCTGTACTCCTCGCACATGCCCCATTCGGCGTGGCTGCTGGTTCCGATGGCGGTTGCGTTGTTCGGATTTCTTATGAAAGGCCCCCTGCTGAAATGGTCCGGGAAGCAGGAGCGGGCGTTTCCAGAGGGCGTCATCACCTATGTCATGGAATCTGCCGTGGAACTCATGGAAGTGGTCATGGGCTACCTCGCGAACACCGTATCGTTCATTCGCGTGGCGGCTTTCGGGTTGGCACATGCCGGGCTGTTTGTCGCCGTATTCAGCCTGGCGGATATCGTCCACGGGGCGCCGGGCGGCCGTTTCTTAGCGTGGGGCGTTATCGTCGCCGGCAACGTGCTCATCATCGTGCTCGAAGGTGTTGTGGTCACCATCCAGGCGCTGCGGCTCGAGTATTACGAATTTTTCGGCAAGTTTTTTAACCGGGTTGGACAGAAATACGCGCCCGTCGGGGCGGTGCCGCCACCGTCAGACGCGGCAAACTGAAAGGCAGAACCGATGTACAAGGGAATCCAGTATTCGAAACGGGCTGTCCGGACCGTGCTGCTGTCGAGCATTGTGTTGCTCGCGGTGTTGCTCTGCTGCTCCGGGGCCTGGGCACAGCCGGAGACTGCGCAGGCCGCTGCTTCTCCCGATTCCGGGAGCGCAAGCTGGGCCTACATCGCGGCCGCGTTGAGTGTCGGCCTGGGCTGTCTTGGTGCGGGCATCGCGGTGGCCTATGTGGGCAGCGCTGCCGTTGGGGCTGTGGCCGAAAAACCACAACTCGCCGCCCGCACCCTGATTTTCGTCGGACTGGCGGAAGGTATCGCGATCTACGGCCTGATCATCGGCATTATGGTGCTGGGCAAGGTGTGACATGATCCCCTTTGTCATAGGAGACGACCAGACCGTTCTCGGGTTTCGCCTGGTTGGCGTTGAAGGCCGCGTTGCCAGTGGCCGCGACCAGATGCTGGCCGCGCTGAATGAGGCGCTCGGAAGGCGTGAAATCGGGCTTATCGTGGTGTCTGAACGGCTTGCGGGGGAGATCCGCGATGAAATCGATGCGCGCCTCTCCGACGCCGGTTTTCCACTGATCCTCGAAGTGCCCGATGCGCAGGGTCCGCTGCCCGGTCAGCCTGGTTTGGCGGAGATCGTGCGCAAAGCCGTGGGAGTCAATCTATGAACGGTGATGCCTTGGATTCTGGAGGCCTTCAGATTGTCGAGAGCATCCTGGCGGATGCCGATGCCCAGGCGTCCCGCATTATCGAAAGCGCCGAAAGTGCCGCGGCTGAGGCACGGGAACAGGCGCGGATCGACAGCGAGCGCAGGCGCGACGAACTTCTGAAGGCAACCCGCGAGCGATGCGTAAAGCTTCGCACGCAGGAACTCGCCACGGCCCGGATCGAAGCCAGGCGGCTTCTTGTGGCGGCTCGGGAAAGCGTGGCGGAGCGCGTGCTCGCCCGGATCGAGAATGAACTGGAGGCTGTGAGACGGTCCCCGGAGAAATGCGCGCAGTCGCTGCAAAACCTGGCCGCAGAAGCGGCGGCAGCTATCGCATTGCCCGAGGTGATCGTGCGGATTTACAAAGAAGACGCCGCGTTTTTGAACGATACGTTCCCCGGCGCAGTCGCTTCGGATCCGCGCGCAGCCGCAGCGGGCGTATCGCGTGTGATATTGCAGCTGGACTCTCAGGATTCGGGCGGCGGCTGTATCGCCCAATCAACAGACGGACGCATTGTCTATGACAATACGTACAGGACTCGGATGCAGCGTAAACGACGGGAGCTTCGTGCGATGATCGCCGAGGATGTAAAAAACAGCCATGGCTGAGCGCATTATCGGAACAGTGAGGCGGGTAGTTGGCCCGGTTGTCGAGGCCGGCCAGGTCTCCGGTGTGGAGATGCTGGAGCTGGTCTATGTGGGCGAGGAGCGTCTCGTGGGTGAGATCGTCCGGATCCGTGGCGAAGCGGCGTGGATCCAAGTATACGAAGACACCACGGGCCTGCGTCCCGGAGCCGATATCATTGGCCAGGGGGAACCGCTGTCGGTGGAATTGGGGCCCGGCCTGCTGAGCAGCATCTACGACGGCGTCCAGCGCCCTCTCGACGTGTTGCGGGCCCAGATGGGCGATTTCGTGTCGCGAGGCGTTCATGCGCCTGCGTTGTCGCGCGAGAAGCGCTGGCATTTCACGCCCTCCGCCACGCCTCCGTGCCCCATCTCGGGCGGCTCCGTCCTGGGCGTGGTGCAGGAGACGGGAGTCATCGAACACCGGATCCTGGTCCCTCCGTGGGTGGAAGGTACGCTGACGCATCTTGCCCCGGAAGGCGAGTACCGCATCGAGGATGCTGTGGCGACCGTGAAAACCCGCGGCGGGGAGGACGTGGAACTCTGTCTTTTTCACAAATGGCCCGTCCGGAAAGGCCGCCCGTATGCCAAACGCCTGCCTTCCGCCGGCCCCTTGATCACCGGGCAGCGAGTGCTCGATACCCTGTTCCCTGTTGCGCGGGGCGGGGTGGTGGTCGTGCCCGGTGGATTCGGCACCGGCAAGACGATGGTGCAGCACGCCATCGCGAAATGGTGTGACGCCGATCTCACCGTGTACATCGGCTGCGGCGAGCGTGGCAATGAAATGACCGGCGTGCTCACCGAATTTCCGGAACTGATCGATCCCCGCACGGGCAAGTCGCTGATGGAACGCACCCTGCTCATCGCCAACACCTCGAATATGCCCGTGGCGGCACGCGAGGCCAGCATCTACACGGGCATCACCATCGCCGAGTATTACCGTGACATGGGATACAACGTCGCCATCATGGCCGATTCAACGTCGCGCTGGGCGGAGGCCCTGCGGGAACTGTCCGGGCGGATGGAGGAAATGCCCGCCGATGAGGGCTTTCCCGCCTATCTGCCAACGCGCCTTGCCGAGTTCTACGAGCGCGCCGGCCTGGTCACCGCACTGAGCGGATACGAAGGGAGTATCACGACGATCGGCGCGGTGTCGCCGCCCGGCGGCGATTTTTCCGAACCGGTCACGCAGCACACGAAACGATTTGTACGCGCCTTCTGGGCGCTGGACAAGCAACTGGCCAACGCCCGGCACTTCCCGGCCATCAGCTGGCTAGACAGCTACAGCGAATACATCGATGATGTGGCCCCCTGGTGGGACGAGGCAACAAACGGCAGATGGCGAGAGCTGCGGACTGCCATCATGGCGATCCTGCAGAAGGAAGCCCGGCTGGAGCATGTCGTCAAACTGGTCGGCGCCGATGTGCTTCCCGACAGCCAGCGGCTGATTCTTGAGGCCGCCAACATGTTCAAAAACGCCTTCCTCCAACAAAACGCCTTCGACAAAATCGACGCCTTCTGTGTCGCCGGAAAACAGTACCGGATGCTCAATATTATCGTGACCTTTCACGACCTGGCAGTGCAGGCGATTCAGAAAGGCGTTACGCTGGCCTCCCTGAAAGGAATGGACGTGGTCCGCGATATTATGCAGATGAAATACGAATGCGCCAACGACGAGTTGGACCGGCTCGATGCGCTGTTGAAAGAGCTCGAGGAATCAATTCATGAACTTACAAGTATCTACGGCTGATATTTCCCAACGCCAACTCCTCGATGGCCGTGAATACGTGGGGCTGGACGAAGTCTCCGGACCGCTCGTGGGCGTGAGCGGCATTCACAACATCGGCTACAATGAGCTGGTCGAAATTGTGGATCGCCACGGAAACACCCGCCTGGGTATGACGCTCGAGGTCTCGGAAGGCGCCGCCGTGATCCAGGTTTTCGAAGGCACCTCAGGGCTTAAACTCAGCGATACGCGGCTGCGTTTTCAAGGCCGCCCCCTTACACTGGCCGTGTCCGAGGAGATGTTGGGACGGGCCTTTGACGGACTGGGCCGTCCGTTTGACGGTGGCCCGGAGCTTATCGGAGAGGAACGGGACGTCAACGGCCTTCCGGTCAATCCCACCGCACGCGCCTATCCACGCAAATTCATCCAAACCGGCATCTCCGCGATTGATGGCATGAATACACTGGTGCGCGGGCAGAAGCTGCCGGTGTTTTCCGGCAGCGGCCTGCCGCACCGCCAACTGGTCGCTCAAATTACCCGGCAGGCGCGGATTGTCGGAGAAGACACTCCGTTTGCCGTGGTTTTTGCCGGCATGGGGATCAAGCATGACGAAGCCCGATTCTACCTCAACAGCTTTGAGGAATCGGGCGCCATGGAGCGCGTGGTGGTGTTCCTGAGCCTGGCGGATGCCCCGTCCGTGGAGCGCCTCATGACCCCGCGCTCGGCGCTTACCGCCGCCGAATACCTCGCATTTGACTTGGGGATGCACGTTCTCGTTATCCTCACCGATATGACCAACTACTGTGAAGCGCTGCGCGAAATCTCCACGCAACGGCAGGAAGTCCCCAGCCGTAAAGGCTATCCCGGCTATCTGTACAGCGATCTGGCCAGCATCTACGAGCGTGCGGGCATGCTTCGAGACAAACCCGGATCGATTACGCAGATCCCGGTGGTGACCATGCCCAACGACGACATTTCACATCCCATCCCTGACCTCTCCGGGTTTATCACCGAAGGCCAAATCGTGCTGGAGCGCGAACTCGACCAGCGGAGCATCTATCCGCCCATTGCCGGGCTTCCCTCGCTGTCCCGCCTCATGAAAGACGGCATCGGCGACGGAATGACGCGCGAAGATCACGCCAACCTCGCCAGCCAGCTCTTTGCCTCGTATGCCCATGTAAAGGACATCCGTTCGCTGGCGTCTGTCATTGGCGAAGAGGAACTGACGGATTTGGACCGGAAATACGTGGCATTCGGTGAGACCTTTGAACGGCAGTTTCTGGCGCAGGGACTGGAAGAGGACCGGCCGATCGAGCAGACGCTCGACCTCGGTTGGGAAATACTTCAGTCGCTGCCGAGTGAAGAACTCCATCGGCTCACGCGAGAGGAAATCGGGAAGTATTACGGAAGGTAAGATGGCTGGGAAACACATTGCTCCGACGCGAACCAATCTGCTGCGCCTGAAAAGCGAGCTTGCCTTTGCGCGCTCGGGGTATGAACTACTGGAGCAGAAACGCGAGATCCTGCTCCTCGAACTCAAGCGCTTCACCGCCCGCGCCATCGAGGCCGAGCAACAGACCACCCAGACGATGGCAGCGGCTTTCGAAGCCTTGCAGGAAGCTCAGTTCGTAACCGGCGTGTCCGGCGTCGTCTCGGCCAGCCGCGCCGTGAACATCGAATCGAACCTCTTTCTTCGGGAACGCCGGGTGATGGGCGTGCCCCTGCCCGCCGTGGAACTCCAAATGCGCGGGAATCCGCCGTATTACGGCCCGAGCGGCACCTCCGTATGGACCGACGAGGCCGTCCGGCGCTTCAAAGAGGCGCTGACGGCGCTGGCCGCGCTCGCAGAGTGCCGCATCTCCGTGCTGCGTCTTGCGAAAGAAATTCAGAAGACGATCCGCCGTGTCAACGCCCTGGAACGCATCTTCATCCCCGACTATGAAGACAACCTGCACCACGTGGAAGCCGCGCTTGAAGAGGCAGACCGGGAAGCCTTCTTTGTCCTCAAGCTCGTGAAGGACCGCCTGGAAGCCGAGGAGGAATAACCTATGCCCCCGCTCCCAGACTTTGGAAAAATTCTCGTCTACATTGAAACGAACGAACATGGGCTGCAGGCCATCCGCTATGCCGTTGCCTTTGCCAAACGGTTTGGCGGTGAACTCCATGCCATCGCGATCATAAACGAACGGCTGCTGGAGGAACTTACCCGGGCCCATGTCTTCCTGAAAGAGGAGGAGGTCGCCCTCAAAATGGATCTCGAGGACGATGGCCGGCGCCATCTTGCGCTCATGGAGCGCTTCGCGCAGGAAAAAGAGCTGGAGGTCACCACGGAACTCCTGCACGGCGTTGTCCATCGCCAGGTGCTCGATAAGGCCCGGGAAATCAGCGCCAACCTGATCATTCTCGGGGAAATCGAGGAGTCGTTGAGTCGAAAAGACACCACGTTTAACGAATCCGAACGCATTATTTACGGTGCGCGATGTCCGGTATTGGTCGTTCGAGGCCGACAGGTGATAAAGGATTTTTTCAACTCCGTTTGATTGGTGCGCGGTGGCGCCGGGCCGCTTTCGCGAGTCTTTCGCGAACGCTTGAGCCCGAAACCTCCTTATTGAATGCGAAGTCCAATACGTGAGCTTTATAATAAATGGTGCGGGCGCCGGATGGATCCGGAACGCCGGGTGCCCGCGCGGCCGCCTGCGAGGAGGTAGAGCTATGGTATTGACGGAATTGCTCAAGGCGAACACGATCCTGGCCGAGCTTGGCCAGCCGGACAAATGGACGCTGATCGAACGCCTGGTCGACCTGCTCATTGACAGTGGCAAGGCCGTTGATCGGGCAACCCTGCTTGACGCGATCCTGAGCCGGGAAAAACTGGCAAGCACGGGCCTCGGGAACGGTATTGCCATCCCGCACGCCCGAACGGACGGAGTTCACGAGGTCGCGGTAGCGCTGGGTATTTCACCATCCGGCTTGGATTTTGATGCGGCCGACGGCAAACCCTGCCATCTCGTCTTTCTTATCGTCTCGCCTCCAGAAGCATCCATCCGTTATCTCGAGGCCTTGGCCGCTGTGGCGTCCCTTGGGGAGCAACCGGCCCTGGTCGGCCAATTGAAATCGGCTAAAACCGTCGATGACGTCCTCGCATCGTTCCGGCTGTATCGCGAACAGAATGAATAGCCCGCGCGCCAGGACGTAAAACTGGACCCTGTGCCTATCCAGCTTACGATAGCGCGCGGGGCTTCCCTGATCCATCCAGGTTTCCGCAGCGCATGGGGGTTGCCGCGGTATATCCAGATTGCGCAGCGCGTAGGGGCAGACCCCTGCGTCTGCCCTTCTTCAAGGCGAATACGGGGGCTATCCCGACGGGCGACCCAGGGGTCGCCCCTGCAATCCGGCGGGCGGACGCATGGGGTTTCGCGGGACTGCCGGCCCGGAGGCTGACTTTGCGCGATGGAGCGCGGCGTCGGTTATAATGGCCGCTGGGTGCCGAGCCGGGTGCATGGCGCTGCATGGCGACGCTGTGACCTGTTGAAAAAAGGAGACTTTCAATGGCGATCTGGCCTTGTTTTGTGACGTTGGCGATCGCGCTTTGCGCGTGGAGCGGTTACGCGCTGGCTGCGGAACCGGCTGCCCACTGGCCGCTCCTTACGGACGGCCGGGACCTCTCGGGGCATGAACGGCATCTTGAGGAGCATGGAGTCCAATTTGGCGCGCCCTCCCCGGATGGGGCGTCCGCAGCCCGGTTTGACGGCCGGGGCGCCTGGCTGGCGTTGCCTGAAGCGCTCGCGCCCCGTTTCGGTACCGGCGATTTCACGTTCTCGCTTTGGGTGAACACGGAAGAGGTCCTGGACGACAATCTCGGCGATTTGCTGAGCAAATACGACGCGGCAACGCGCACGGGGATCAACCTGAGCATTCTGACGTGTTCGGGCGTCTCCAATTCGCAGCCCAACTTCCGAACCGTTCATTTCGGGATTGATCAGAGGCGTACGGATCCGCAGTGGACAGACTGCGGTCGGCCCGGCAATGCCGTGCTCATCTTCGGGATGGCCGTGCATGAAGGAAACTTGTATGCGGCCACCTGCGAGCCCGAGGCGGGGGAGTCGGGCCGGGTATACCGGTATGCTGGCGGCACGAACTGGATCGACTGCGGCAGCCCCGATGCCAGCAACGCCGTCGCGGCGCTCGCGGTATGCGACGGGCATCTCTACGCGGGCAGCTCCTGGTATGACACCACCGGCTCCGCGTTAGCCGCGTCGCCGAACACCACCCCCGGCGGCAAAGTCTACCGTTACGAGGGCGGTACGCAGTGGGCTTACTGCGGGACTTTGTCCAATCCCGAGACCGGCGAGGCCGGCACGATGGGCGGCATGGGCGTCTACCGGGGCAAGCTGCACGCGACGACACTCAAACAGGATGGCTTCGGCCTGTACCGCTACGAAGGCGGAACGGACTGGGCGTATTGCGGTAATCCGGGGAGGCGCGTGCTCAATCCCGGCGTTTTCGATGGGGCGCTCTATATGGTGTCGTACGACTTACCCGGCGGGCCGCTCCGCTATGACGGCAGCACGTGGGAATACGTGGGCGGAACGATTGATCCGCCCATCCAGCAGGATTACTCGTTTACTGTATACGACGGACACCTGCATGTATCGACCTGGCCCAACGCCAATGTCTACCGTATGGACGCCAATGGCGTCTGGTCTTTGCTCGGACGGCCGGGTGACGAGCTGGAAACCATGGCCATGATGGTCTATAACGGCGCGCTCTACACCGGAACCCTTCCCTCCTCGAAGGTATACCGGTACGACGGCCGCACGCTGTGGACGCCCGTGGGCCAGCAATTGGATACGGCGGAGGGCAAGTACCGCCGGGCCTGGTCCATGGCCATCTACCAGGGCAAGCTGTTCTGCGGGACGCTTCCGTCGGGCAAGGTGTTCTGCATGGAAGCGGGCCGGAACGCTACGTGGGATCACGCGTTGCAACCCGGCTGGCGGCATCTAGTTGCCGTGCGTGACGCAGCGCAGCTGCGATTGTACATCGATGGGCGCCCTGTGGCGGTGAGCGCCACTTTTGAGCCGGAGCACTTTGACCTGGCCAACGGCGAGCCGCTGCGGCTTGGTGCGGGTTCGGGCGATTTCTTCAATGGATGGATGCGCGACGTTCGGCTGTACGAGAACGCCCTGTCGGAACAGGAGATCCTTGAGCTTCACCGAGCCGGCCAGAGCGCGGAATAAGATGCCCAATCGGGGCAGCTCGGGCTGCGCGGCGTCGGCGTCTCCTGGCGCGCCATGGTGTGACCCGGTGGGCGTGCCTTCATGGGGACCGAAAAGAGCCGCAGTCAGCTTGTCGGGCCGTTGGTGGCAGCCGTCTTCGCAGCCTTTTGCAGCCACGAAGATTGCATCGGCGTTATCCGCTGGTATAAACTTGCGCCCATTCAGTGACACACGAGGCATAATCCAATCCCCTGTACGGCGCCCTCCCGCCGTTTACCGGCGCTTCCATGCAGGGAAAGCAAGTACCGGGGATTTCATGTCCGCTCGGTGATATAGATGAAATATCCGGGCAAATGTGCTAACTTTAGACTGGAAGCTCTATGTTTTGTTTGCATCCGTTTCCCCGGATGTGTATCATTTCCCGCGGGGTAAACTTCACAGCTGGAGCCCCAGCGCATTTTCTCGCTTGAGAGGCCAGTATGAAAACTCTGATCGACAAAGTCCTTTCCCTGGAAAATGAGGCGGAACGCGTCCTCGACAAGGCCCGCCAGGAAGCAAAGGCGATAGACGATAACGCCGATGCTCAGATCGCCCGGATTCAACTCGAAGACGAAGCGACCCTGCTGCGCCGCATTGATGAATACCGCAATACAGCCACACAGAAACACCAGGACGAAGCCGCTCAGGCCCGGGCAGCGCTCGTGCAGGAGATCGAGCGCGTTAAGCGGGTTCCGCAAAGCCTGCTCAATGAACAGGCCGCGAAAATCGTCACCCGCTTTTGTGAGTGTGAGTAATGGCTATTGATTCCATGCTGAAGATGGTTATCCTGTGCCCCACCGGCGACGGGAAGCGAATTCTCCGCACCTTGCATGGCATGGGCATTGCCGAGATCACCGATGTCCAGGAGCGGAGCGAAGACAGCAATGAGCGTCTGGCGCCGCCCGAGACGTCGACCGAGGAAATCGACCAGGTCCTTCAGAAAATCCACCTTCTTCTCGGCTTGATCGACACCCTGGCGCCCGAGAAAAAAGGCTTTGTGGCCGGCTTGGCCCCGGTGCCACTCGTCATCGAGCCCGGAGAGCTGGATGCCGTCCGCCAGAATTTTGATCTGGAAAGCCACTACATCCGCGCCCACGAACTTGACGCAGCCTACCGGCGTGCGGATCGCCATTTTGGAGAGAACCAGAACCAGCTTGAAGAATTGAAACCGTTTGAATCGCTGGCGATCCATGTCGGAGATCTTGCAAAAACACGGTATACACGCGTTCTGTTCGGGGAAATGCTGCCCGCGGCGCTGTCCGCCCTTCAACTGGACGCCGACGCGCCCGCCACGCTGGCAGTTGAGCGCCTCTATGAAGGGAAGTATTACCGGGAAGGCACACCGAAACTGGAACCGGGGGTGGACCCTCCAAAGAAAGCGGTGCAGGTGCTCGCGGCCTGCGTCCTCGCGGATGAGCAGGCGGCCCGGGAAGCGTTGGCGCGCCACGGATTTACTGAAGTGTTGCTGCCGGATGTTCCGGGAACCATTCGCGACCGCATCCGCGAGCTGAACCTCGATCAGGCGTCGCTCGAGGAAGAGGTCGCGGCAATCCGGGCGGGAGCGGCAGAATTGGCTCAACATCGCCGGGAGATCCTCATTCTCAAAGCCTTTTGGGACAGCTGTAAAAATCTCGCCTTGGCCCGCCTCAAATGTGCCCGGGGGCGGTGGGTGCAGGTGATGACCGGCTTCATCCGAGAGAAAGATGCCGACACGCTGAAAGAAGCGTTGAAGGGCTACGATCGAGCCGAGGTGGTATTGACGAAACCATCGCCGGATGAAGAGGTGCCGATCAGCATTTCCCTGCCGAAAAGCGTGCGGCCGGTCCGGATGCTGGTGGATCTGTTCGGGCTGCCTATGTACGGTGCTTTTGATCCTTCACCGTTTGTGCTCTTTGGTTTCTTCCTCTTTTTCGGGATGTGTTTTGGCGATGTGGGCTACGGTCTGATGCTGCTCGGTATCAGCAGCTTCATCATGCTGCGCACCAAAGCCTACGAAGGCCTGTACAACTTCGGTAAACTGCTCTTGATGGCCAGTCTGCCGACCATCTTCTTCGGATTTATTTTTGGCTCGTGTTTTGGCGATTTATACACGGCCACGTATTTGGGGGAAGGCAATCCCCTGGAGCGGCTTCTGAACGCAACCACGCTGGTCGACCCCGTCGAGAACCCCGTGGTGGTCTTGTTGCTGGCGCTGGCGGTCGGCGTGCTCAATCAATTCTACGCCATCGGCTTGAAAGTCTATGGTCATGTGAAGGAAGGGGATAAGGCTACGGCCGTGTACGACGGCGTGCTCTGGCTTATTGCGCTGCCCGGCTTCATCCTTCTCGTCTGCCGGATGTTCGCCACGCTGCCCGGCTGGTTGAATACGCTCGGCCTGGTCTTGTTCGTGGTCGGCGCGATCGGGCTTATCCTCACCCAGGGCCGCGACGTCAAGAACCCCGTGGGCCGGTTCCTGAGCGGCGTCTTGAGCCTTTACGGCATCGTGGGGAGCTACGGCATCACCGCGTTCATCGGCGACACCATGTCGTATTGCCGTTTGCTGGCACTGGGCCTCACGACATCGATCGTGGCCATGTCATTCAACATGATCGCGGGGATGGTCCGGGATTCCCTGGGCGTGATCCCCTTCATTCTTGTTCTCATACTGGTGCATCCTTTCAACTTTCTCATCAGCGTGATGGGCGCCTTTGTGCATTCGATGCGCCTGATTCTGGTCGAGTTTTTTGGCCGGTTCTACGAGGGGGGTGCCAAACCGTTTGCCCCGCTGGGCTTTGATTCGGAGACCGCTATTCTCCGCAGAGAATAGCGCGCCGCTGAAAATCGGTCTCATCACGAGATTGGCACAAACACAATTACCGATAGATAAGGTCGACGCTCATAAGCGAGTGGCGGTCAAAACAAGGTCGAGTACGGAGAAGGAATATGGACATCGTGCTGGCAAATCAGATTGGCTGTGGTTTGGCTATTGCGGGCGCCGGGCTGGCCGTGGGGCTGGGCTGCGCCGGATCGGGGCGGGGAATCGGAATTGCTTCCCAGGCGATGGCCGGTGTCCTGAGCGAAAAACCGGACCTGTTCGGCCGGCTCCTGGTGCTTCTGGCGCTGCCCGGGACCCAGGGCTTTTACGGGTTCATTACCGCGTTGATGATCTTCATGCGCTTCGGGTTGACGGGCGGTTCACCGGAAGTCTCCGTTGCCGCCGGACTGGCCATGCTCGTGGTGGGTTTCGGCGTGGGCTACGCCCTGATGGTTTCCGCCGTCTGGCAGGGTGAAGCCTCCGCGGCGAGCATCAGCTTGATCGCGCGCCGGCCCGAACAGTTCGGCCGCTCGATCATCCTTCCCGCCATGGTGGAAACCTACGCGGTCGTCGCGCTGCTGGTGGGAATTCTCGCGATCAACTGGCTCACGAATATGAGCTTTGGCGCCTAGCGCGCGCCGTCTGCTGTCTTCACCACAAGCAGAATGAAGGGCCTCAGATATGGCATTTGACCAAATCACGCATGCTGTTCTGGAATCCGCGCGAGCCGAGGCGGAACGCGCTCGTAAAGCGGCCGAAATGGCTGCCGCCGAGAAAGTCCGTGCTGCGCGCCAGGCGTCCGAAGCCGACTGCGAGCGAAAGTACCAGGCCGCGGTTCGCGCCATCGACGAGGAGCTTAGCCGCGAGTTGACCCAAATCGTCGGCGCCGGAAACAAAGAACTCCTCGCCGAGAGGGGCCGGAGCGTCCGCCGCGTGTTTGAGCTGGCGCACGATCAGATCCTTGCGCTCCCAGACGAGGTGCATCGCGACGTCATGCGACGGCTTCTCGAACGGGCCACGGAGGGCCGGGGCGGCCGGATCCGCGTCCACGCCGATGAGCTGCCTCGTTTCAAACCCCTCATCGACGAATTGAACGCCGCCCGCGCGGGCGCCAATCAGCTGGCGATCGACGAATCGCAGTTCTTGCCGGAGCCTGGCGGCTTCATTTTCGTCAGCGATAATTACGAAGTCGACCAGAGCGTGCCTACGCTGCTGCAGGACCTCGAATATGAACTGGCGCCCCTTCTGGCCCGGGATTTGCTCGAACAGGCCGGCCGAAACGGAGCAGGTTCGTGATTGCGATGACAAAAGACCAGAGCCGGTGGGGGTTTGCCTGCGGCCGCATCAGCGTCTTGACCGGCCAGCTCATGCCCTACGATTATTACGTTGCCCTCGCCGGACTGGAGCGCGTGGAGGAGATGTTTCATCGTTTGCAGGATACCTCCCTGCGCGAACACATGTACCCCGGCGCAATCACTTGGGAAGACTGGAGTTCGATCGTCGACGCCTACGTCGATGAATTGATCGCATCGCTGCGTCGGGATTGCCCTGCGCCGGTTCTGGCCGACATGTTTGCGTTGTCTGAGGATTACCTTAACCTCAAGCGCGCGGTCCTCAACCGGCCGCCGTTCCCATTTACTCCCCGGGTGTTTTCCGAAGAGCGCCTGCTTGAAGTAACCGCCGGCATGTCGAACCTCCTGCCGGACGTCATTCGGCCGGCGGTCGCGCAGTTGAGCGCGCTGGGGACGAATGGCCAGGACCTGGCTACCTTAGACCTGGTGCTCGATGGGGCCTACCTGCGCCACTATCTCGCGCTCGCTCGGGCGGTCGAGGCTCCGGTCGTTCTGGCGTGGGCCACGGAACGCGTGCTCAGCAAGTCCATTTCCGCCCTGTGGCGCGCGATTCGGGCCGGGATGAACCGAAAAGAACTCGAACAACGCTTTCTGCCGATCGACGGCATCACGGGCATCTTGAGGGACATACTGGAAGCCGGTGAGCCGCCGGCCTGGGGAACAGTCATTCCCGGCCGCCTTGGCGACGTGTTTCGCGAAGCGCTTGAAAGCCCGGCGGAGGAACAGATCGGCCGTTTCGAACACCTGGCCACCAACCACCTGACGGAGCTGGCCCGGCTGAGCAAGCTGCAGACGATGGGGCCCGAACGCGTCTCCGGTTTCCTGTGGGGACTCTGGGTAGAAGCGTTCAACATGAAACTGGTGATCAGCGGCAAGCTGAACCACATCGATTCCGAGGCGCTCCGGGCCCGCGTGAGGGAGACCTATGTCTAAAGCGGTTGTGGTAGGCGAAGAATCCCTGGTGCTCGGCTTCAAGGGCGCGGGATTTGAAATCGTGGATGTGCCCGACGGCGAGATGCTTTTGACCGAGCTGAACCAGCTCGCGCGCGACCCCGACGTGGCGCTCGTGCTGGTGACCGAGTCCGTGGCGGAACAGGCGCCCGGCGCGCTGCAACAGTTCCGGGAAGTGAGTCAAGCCATTCTCACGACCATCCCGACGCATCTCGGCAGCAAACATCTGGGCTTTAAGGATATGCGTCGGCTCGTCGAGCGCTCCATCGGGGTGGACCTGTTGGGCTGAAGATAAGGCATTCGTGCGCTGCGCATAGCGAATCCGGTATTACGAGGATGGAGATTATGAACAATAACCAGGGTGAAGTGGTCAAAGTATCCGGGCCTCTTGTCGTCGCTCGCGGATTGGCTGGCGCCCGAATGTACGAAATGGTCCGTGTGGGCGAGATGCGCCTGTTTGGCGAGGTTATCGAAATTCGCGGCGACGATTGCTCGATCCAGGTCTACGAAGAGACCGAAGGGATCGGGCCGGGAGAGCCCGTGTTTCGTACCGGCGAGGCCCTCAGCGTGGAATTGGGCCCCGGCTTGATCCGCTCCATCTACGACGGCGTCCAGCGCCCGTTGAACGATCTCAGCGCCAAATTCGGCGATTTTATCGTCCGGGGAGCCGAAAGCCCCGCGTTGAGCCGGGAAACGCAATGGGACTTCCAACCGGCCGTAAAAACCGGCGAAAAAGTCGCATCGGGCGATGTTTTGGGCATCGTGCA
This sequence comes from Candidatus Hydrogenedentales bacterium, assembly GCA_050950105.1. Taxonomy (GTDB): domain Bacteria; phylum Hydrogenedentota; class Hydrogenedentia; order Hydrogenedentales; family SLHB01; genus UBA2224. Next base: position 593,896 of record JBMNGZ010000005.1, read on the forward strand.
GGAAAGTAAGTTCGTTGCTCACAAAATCATGGTTCCCTCGGGCGTCGAGGGCAAGATCACGCGTATTGGGCCCGTCACCGGCAATGTCGACACGCGGGTCGCCGTGATCGAGACGGAAAACGGTCCGATCGACGTAACCATGGTCCAGCGGTGGCCGGTGCGCATGGGGCGCCCCGTCAAACGCAAGCTGCCTCCTACCGTGCCGTTGACGACCGGCCAGCGCGTGATCGACATGTTTTTCCCGTTGACCCAGGGCGGCACGGCGTGCGTCCCGGGCCCTTTCGGCAGCGGCAAGACCGTGGTGCAGCACCAGCTTGCCAAATGGGCCAACGCCGAGATCATCGTGTACGTCGGCTGCGGCGAGCGCGGCAACGAAATGACCGACGTGTTGATGGAATTTCCCGAGCTGAAAGATCCCGAGTCCGGTGAGCCTCTCATGGAACGGACCGTGCTGATCGCCAATACGTCGAACATGCCGGTCGCCGCGCGCGAAGCCAGCGTGTTTACGGGCATCACCATCGCCGAGTATTTCCGGGACATGGGGTATTCCGTGGCCTTGATGGCCGATTCAACCAGCCGCTGGGCCGAGGCCATGCGCGAAATGTCCGGTCGGCTGGAGGAAATGCCGGGTGAAGAAGGTTACCCGGCGTACCTCGGCTCCCGTATCGCCAGTTTCTATGAGCGGGCCGGCAATGTCATCTGTCTGGGTAACGAGAACAGAGCGGGTTCGCTCTCGCTTATCGGCGCCGTGTCGCCTCCCGGCGGCGATTTCTCGGAACCGGTCGTGCAGGCCACCCTCCGGGTCGTGAAGGTGTTCTGGGGGCTCGACGACAAGCTCGCATTTGCGCGGCATTTCCCGGCCATCAACTGGCTGACCTCGTATTCCCTGTACCAGGAAGCCATCGATGCCTATGCAAGCGAACACCTGGGCGCCGGCTGGCAGGACGTGCGCCAGCGCGCGATGGGCATTCTGCAGCGGGAAGCCGACCTGGACGAACTGGTCCGCCTGGTCGGTATGGATGCCCTGCCCGTGGACGACCGGCTGCTGATGCAGGCGGCCAGAATGATTCGCGAGGATTTCCTCCATCAGAACGCATTTGACGATCGCGATACCTACACCTCTCTTCCAAAGCAGTTCCAGCTGCTGAGCCTCATCCTGCATTTCTACGACGTGGCCCAGCCTGCCCTCTCGCAAGGCGTGCCGCTCAATGCCTTGCAGGGACTGGAGGAACTGGAGCAGGTGGCCAGGGCAAAATTGATCCCCGAGGACAACCTGGACGAATTTGACCGCCTGAAAGAACGCATTACACAGGCTGTAGCGGCGTTGCCGCGCTAACCGCGGCGCGAGGCGCACGGGCGAAAGAAAGGGTACACGGAACGACCATGGTCACGCGTGAGTACAGGACAGCAAAAAATATCATCGGGCCGCTCATCCTGGTTGAGGGCGTCGAAGGCATCGCGTACGGCGAACTGGCCGACATCAAAACCACCGGGCAGGATGGACTGCGACGTGGAAAGGTGCTTGAAGTCAACGGCGACAAAGCCGTCGTGCAGGTTTTCGAGGGTACCAGCGGGCTCGCGCCACAAGACCTCTCCGTCAAGTTCCTCGGAAAAAGCCAGGAGATCGGCGTCTCGGCCGACATGCTGGGCCGGGTTTTCAACGGCACCGGACATCCAATCGACGACGGGCCGCCTATCATCCCCGAGAAATGGCTCAACGTCAATGGCAACCCGATGAACCCCTATGCCCGCGACTATCCCAATGAATTCATTCAGACCGGGATCTCAACGATCGACCTGCTGAATACGCTGGTCCGCGGCCAGAAACTTCCTATCTTTTCCGCGTCCGGGCTGCCGCATTCGCGTATGGCCGCCCAGATCGCGCGCCAGGCCCGCGTCTTGAAGACCGATGAGCGGTTCGCGGTCATTTTCGCTGCCATGGGCATCACCTTTGAAGAATCCGAGTTCTTCATCGCCGACTTTCGCCGGACCGGCGCGATCGAGCGCGCCGTGCTGTTTATGAACCTGGCCGATGACCCCGCGATCGAGCGCATCTCCATCCCCCGGATGGCCTTGACCACCGCGGAGTTTCTCGCCTATGAAAAAGGCATGCATGTCCTCGTTATCCTGACGGACCTGACGAACTACTGCGAAGCGCTGCGAGAGATTTCCTCCGCCCGCAAAGAAGTGCCCGGACGCCGCGGTTATCCCGGCTACCTCTACACCGACCTCTCGTCCATCTACGAGCGGGCCGGCCGCATTAAGGGAAAACCCGGCTCGATTACCCAGTTTCCGGTCTTGACAATGCCCGAAGATGACAAGACGCATCCCATCCCGGATTTGACCGGCTACATCACGGAAGGGCAGATCATTCTCAGCCGGCCCATCCATGCGCAGGGGATCTATCCGCCCGTCGATGTTTTGCCGTCCTTGTCGCGTCTCAAAGACAAGGGTATCGGGAATGGAAAGACCCGCGAGGATCATGCGGATGTGATGAATCAGCTCTATGCCGCCTATGCCCAGGGCAAGAGCGCCAAGGAACTCGCCGTGGTGCTGGGCGAATCGGCCCTGAGCGAGGAAGACCTCCTGTTCGTCAAGTTTGCCGATGCGTTTGAAGCCCGATTCATCCGCCAGGGTGAGGATGAAAACCGCACCATCGAGGAGAGCCTGACCCTTGGGTGGGACTTGCTCTCCCTCTTGCCGAAGGAAGCGTTGAAGCGCGTTCGCGATGAGTTCATCGACAAGTATTACCCAAAAAACTAGGCCCCGGGCCTGCAGAATTGCAAAAAGGAGGATCCCTCAGCCATGCGTCTCGCCGTAAATCCAACGCGCATGGAACTCCTGCGCCTCAGCAAACGGCTCACCGTCGCGAGGCGCGGCCATAAGCTCCTGAAAGACAAGCTCGACGGCCTCATGAAGGATTTTGCGAAATACGCTAATGCCTATAAAGAGCGCCGGCTGGCCATTGACGAGCAGTTGCCTCAGGTGCTCAAGCATTTCGTCCTCGCCGAAGCCACCTCGTCGCGGGCCGTGATCGAAGATGCCCTCGACCTGACCCGTCAGGAACTCCATGTCGATGCCCCATTTCGGCGCGTCATGGGGGTCGCCATTCCCCGCATTGACGTCACCTTCGGAAAGGCCCAGGGCGGGTATTCGCTGATGCACACCTCGCCCGAACTCGACAGCGCCATCGACAGCCTCAAGAAATTCATCCCGGAACTGCTCCACATGTGCGAGCTTGAGCAAACGGTGCGCCTGTTGAGCCTGGAGATTGAAAAAACGCGGCGCCGGGTGAACGCCCTCGAGCATACGCTGATCCCGAACATGACCGAGACCATCAAGTACATCAAAGGCAAACTGGATGAAATAGAGCGCTCTACCACCAGTCGGCTCATGAAGATCAAAGCCGACCGAATGACCGACGGCGCCATGTAGCCGTACCCCTCTCCGGACGGTTTCTTTCGGGCGCGCTGCGACACGCCTCGCGCCTTCCTGGAGCGGGCCGTCATTCGTCGTTTTTCGGCGGCAGGGGCTGCTCCGTTTAGCGTTCAAGCCGGAGCGACGCGTATCCGTCGTGGTAGTGGTAGCTCGTGACCGGGAGTTGCGGGGCCATGCTCAATTCAGGGCCGCGCAAGGGCAGGTATCGCGAGTAGTTGTATCGAGCTACGAGAATGGTCCAATCCGCATCCGGGCCGAATTCGTCCCCAAAACGTTTTAATTCGCGGATCGGTATGGCCATTTCGCCCGTCCAACGGGTATCGCGGTCCCGCCAGTCGTTCAGCGTACCCTGGCACTGTGCTGCCACGTACAATTCCATCGTAAATTCTTCGTTGCTTTTGAGCCCCATGCGCCCGCTGCCCGGGAACCACAGGTACGTCTTCTTTTCGTGGGGCGTGACGTACAATTCCCAATACCAGGTGCTCGCTCTGGGTTTCAAGAAGACTTCCGCCAGGTCGCCCGTCTGATAATGATGCTCCTGGTCGTTCTTTCCCTCGGCCACGATGTCTGAATCGTAGTATTTTACCCCGACATACAGAAACTCGTTGTCCCAGGCCAGCCGGACTTCGCCGGGCTCGTGGAGCGTTTCTCCTCTGGCCTCGCTGTCACGCCCAAGGGAAAGGGGGTATGACGTGGCGGTGTCCCAGACCGCATCATCGAGCCTCCCGTCAATGACCACCGGCGTCTCGGTGAATTTTGCCACCATGACGGGAGGCGTGTCTGATTTCATCGCCGCCAGCGCCGCCACGGCAGCGACAGCCAACACGACTACGGCCATGCGACCGAATCTCATTCCGAATCCTCCGCCAATTCCGGTTTGGCAATGTTCATCCGCGCGAATTCCTCGTCGTCCAAATCGTCCAGGTTGCGGTTCCCCACCACCGTACCGTCATCGCGATCATCGCGCTCGGCTACCCGCAAAGCCGCGAGAAGCTCCTTCAAGTTATGGAGGCCGCCTATCGCCAGCCAGACCGTAATGACCACCGATATCGCAAACATGAAATAGCAATAGATACGCCAGGCGCTCATCCAGGTGCTGTCTTTCACGGGGGTGCTCAGCGAGTACAGCGTCCCCGCGACAAAGATGATCAAAAACAAAAACGAATACCCGTACGAACCAATGACGAGGCAGCGGTCTGCGAAGGAGTATTCAGAACCCATGGCCAGGGCGCGCAGACCCGTCGCAGGATTGGCCTCGCCCTCACGCGTATACTTGCCACGGTGCAGGATACGGTCCATGTCGGATACGCGGCCTCGGCCCGTTGCCAGCGATACGACGGCATAAACCACGGCCGAGGCGACCATCGTGTAAAACCACAGCACTTGAGAGGTGATCGGACATTTTCCTTCGCCCAGCTTCGGCCACGCGTTGACCGCGCGCTCCCAGAATCCGGGCAGGAGGTTCGACGCGAGCGCCTGCGTACTTGGCCAGAAATACGTCATGTACCACCCGGCGACGGCCAGTGCCATACCCGTCACCGCGGCTGCCCAGGCGCCGGCCGTGTTGCCTCGTTTCCAATACAGCCCCCCAATGATGGCGGCGCCGGCCCAACCCAGATAAATGGTGCCCGTCAAGGCAAAATACATGAGGATGTCCTGCTGCTGGTTAAACAATAGACTGAAAAGAAAGATGAATACGGCCACCCCAAAGATCGATACGCGAAGCCAGCGGATGTGCTGTTTGGGGCCCAGGGGCGAGATCTTCCCGCGCACTGTGTTGCGAACCGGCAGCACAACGTCTTGAATAAAAATGCTGCCCCAGGTGTGAAGGTAGGTGTCATGCGTGGTCACGAACGCCGCAAACATCACGGCCGCAAAGGCGCCCGCAAGCCCCATCGGGAAGAAGTGCGCCAAGGCGACGGTCACGGTCAGCTGCGAACGCAACTGCTCGCTCTGCACGGTATCAAGCACGCGATTGGCGCTGGCGGCGTAGTCTGCAAACGAGGCGTGGTGCATCAGCACGTACGCGGATATCGGCAGCAAGACCATGGTAAGAGACTGCGTGATCTGGCGCAGGTTGGCGACCAGGCGGCCCATCTTCGCTTCATGCGGCGATTTTGCCGCGCAGTAGTACCCCTGGTTGCCTTGCCAGGCCATAAAGGTGAAGACGATCCCGAATACGGCGATGAGAAAATAGGTGAGATTGAAATTCTCCGTGTCGGCGGTCTTGAGCGGGTGGATCATCGAGGCGCTCTCCGGCGCCATCGACAAAGCTTCCCCGATCATTGACCAGTCAAACTGGAGCAGCAGGAAAAGACCCAGCACCACGAACATGATGTTGACGAAGGTGCCCTGGAGAAAGTCCGTCACCATGACCACAACCTGGCCGCCCATCAACGTAAACACAAGCGAGATGGTCAGTAAAATGAACATAATGCCCGCGAAAACCAAGTCGATCTCCACGATTCCCACATTCACCAGGTACGGGGGAAAACCGCAGAAATATTGAAAAAAGCGGCCACCGACTGCCGGGAATATCGCAAAATTAATGCTGCCCGACACAAACGCGAGCAACCCGGCAAAGACCCGAAAGCTGCGGCTGTACCGCACTTCGAAAAACTGGGCCATGGTCATGCTGCGGGTTTGACGATAACGGTATTGTACCCAGCCGGAAATGGAGACGAGCACCATGGCGATGAGCATCATGAGCTGCCACCACACCGCCGTGAATCCTGCCTTGTAGTACATCTCAAACAAAGCCACGATTGATATGGCGCACATGCCCGCGATGCCATCGGCCACCCCGAGCAGGTATTTGCCTGCGCAGCGGTTTCCTGCGAGGAAGTCCGAAACACTCCGCGTATACTTGCTGGTCGCATAGCCTGCCCAGCAAATAAACGTAACCATTCCACCCAGCACTATCCAATCCAACACGTGCATATTCATTATGTGTCTGATACCCCCTGTCGCGATTCAGTCAGAACATATTCAATTCCCGGCAATGCATTCAGGCATTCTAACAGACTGACCGCCCGGCGGGAATAGTTTTCCTGAAAAAAGCACAGAAAACTGGGTGATATACGCCTTTTCTGCCTAAGGGCGTTGGTCGTAACTCGTTACAAGGCCTGAATCTGCACTTTATGAAATGGCGCGTTCTGCCCACTGCGAAAGCTGTCTGCATGCCATAACTCAAGCCCCACAGACCGCCGCAGGGGCGGGGCGGGATGCCCACTTTGCGCTGATTGGGGCAGATCAGATAGCCTACACAGGCGTGGAATCCGCAGATAGAAGGGAGAAGCCGGTATGAGATCTCATGGCACGTTGATGGTATGCGGCGTATTAGGAGCCCTGCTCGTGTTCGCAGCGCTTCCAGCACAGGGCGCGGTCTTGCAGGTGGGCGCATCGACTGTAAGCATTACGCCTGACCAGCCCGTAGCGCTGAGCGGCCAGATGTCGACGCGCATCGCGCGTGAAGTGCAGACCGAACTCGTGGCAAACGCGCTCGCGCTGGAATCACAAAATGAGGGTGCCGTTCTCGAGCAGACGATTTTCGTCGCCTGCGATGTCGTGGCCATACCCGAGCACATCCGAACGCGCGCAATCGAGATCCTGGCGCCGCGCGTTCCAGATTTCGATACGAACAAACTCATCATCAGCGCGACCCATACGCATACCGCGCCCGTAATGGTTGAAGGCGTTTATGTCATCCCGGACGAAGATGTGATGCGCCCCGCGGAATTTTCCGAGTTTTTCTCGGCGCGCATCGCCGATGCCGCCGAAGCGGCCTGGAAGAACCGTCAACCCGCCCGGGCGGGATGGGGGATGGGCGACGCCGTTGTGGCCTATAACCGCCGGTCATTTTTCGAAGACGGCCACGCCCAGATGTACGGCAACATCAGCATCGATGAATTCCGGGGGATCGAAGGCCCGGAAGACCAGGCCGTCGAAGTGCTTTTTTTCTGGGATGAAGAGGATCGCCTCATCGCGACCGCGGTGAACATCGCCTGTACAGCCCAGGAAGTCGAAGGCCTCAGCGTGGTTGATGCCGATTTCTGGCATCCCGTCCGCGAGGGCTTGAAAGCGAAACACGGCGAAGGACTGGTGGTCCTGGGCTGGATCGGTGCGGCAGGCGACCAATCGCCCCATATCCGCTTCCGCCAGGCCGCCGAAGATCGCATGCGCAAGCTGCGCGGCCTGAGCCGCCTCGACGAAATTGCCCGGCGCATCATCCGCGCCTGGGAGGAAGCGTATGAGGGCGGACAAAAGGAAAAATTTTCGGACCTGCCGCTGGTCCATACCGTGAAATCGATCGAATTGCCCCGACGCCTGGTTACGGAGCAGGAATACAACGACACGCAGGCGGAAATCGCCGCCGCGTCTACCGATCCCCGGGATTACCGCCGTGTGGAGTGGCTTCAGGGCGTACTCAAACGCTATGAACGCCAGCAGGAAGGCGATATTGAGCCCTACACAATGGACCTGCACGTCGTTCGCCTTGGCGACGTGGCCATTACCGCCAACCCCTTTGAGCTTTTCACTCAATACGGCATCCAAATGAAAGCGAAGAGCAAGGCCCTGCACACGTTCATCATTGAGCTTGCCGGGCCGGGCACCTATGTGCCCACTCCCGTGGCTGCAGCGGGTGGCGGTTACAGCGCCATCGCAGCGAGCAACCAGGTGGGTCCTGAAGGCGGTCAGATGCTGGTGGACGAAACGGTCGCCGCGGTCAACGCGCTCTGGTCGGAACACTAGCTGCCGGAGATGTGCGCCGGAGCCGCTGTGGATTGCGGGTTCGAGGTAGTTTTCGTGGTCAGGCGTGCGCTCGTTTTGCCATGCGCGCCACGATCTTGCTCAGTTCTCGAACCCAGACCACGGTGCTGGCAACAGCGATGCACGTCCCCCAGTCTTTCAGGCTCAGGGCGCAGGTGGAGAAGGCGTCCTGCAGAAACGGCACGTAAACCACGGCCACCTGCAGGCCCATCGAGAGGACCAGTGCGCCCCAGAGCCAGTTGTTCTGGAAGAAGCCTTGAAACGCGCTGTGCTCGTCGGACCGTGCGTTGAAGACGTTAAAAATCTGAAATACGACCAGTGTGGTGAACGCCATGGTCTGCGCATAGCGCATGTCGCCCTGGCCTTCCACCAGGCCGCCCGGCAGGGACGCGTCGAGCACAAACAGCGTCCCCGCGGCGATGACCGTGCCGGTCAGCAAAATAGTCACCCACATGCCCGGCGTAATCACGCGTTCCCGGCGCGGCCGGGGTTTGCGGAGCATGACGTCCGGGTCCGGCGGATCAACGCCCAGCGCCAGCGCCGGGGCGCCGTCTGTAACCAGGTTGACCCAGAGGATCTGGGTGGCCAGCAGAGGCATGACTACGCCATGCCCCTGGGCGCTCAAGCCGATCGACTTGGCCAGGAGCACGCCGAAAAACATCGCCAGAACCTCGCCGGTGTTCGAGGAAAGAAGATACCGCAGGAATTTGCGGATGTTGTCGAAGATGGCTCGGCCCTCTTCCACGGCGGCGACGATGGTCGCGAAATTATCGTCGGTCAGCACGACGTCGGCTGCTTCGCGGGAGACGTCGGTGCCGGTGATGCCCATGGCGATCCCGATGTCCGCCGCTTTCAACGCGGGCGCGTCGTTTACACCATCGCCGGTCATGGCCACCGTCGCGCCATTTTTCTGCAAGGCTTTCACAATGCTCAGCTTATGTTCCGGATCCACCCGGGCATAGACGAACACGCTCTCAACCGCCTCGGCCAGGGCCTCCTCCGACATGCGGGCCAGTTCTGTGCCGGCGATCTCCCGGCCCCGCGGCGCGATCCCGAGTTCTTCGGCGATGACCGAGGCCGTGGTTGGATGATCGCCCGTGATCAGCATCGGGCGGATACCCGCACGTTGCGCACGCTCCACCGCCGGCTGCGCCTCCGCCCGGGGCGGATCGAGCATGCCAAACAAACCCAGGAAAACAAGCTCACCTTCCAACCAGTCGTCCGCTTCCTTCCGCGCGAGCGCATCCGCCGGCAGCGCACGTGTGGCAACTCCGAGTGTCCGCAATGCGTGCCGGGCCAGCTCGTCATTCAAAGCGTTGATCTCTCGGCGGCGCTGTTCGGTCAACGGCCGGGTTTCCCCGCCCACCTGCTCAAGAGTGCAACGGGACAGCAGGATGTCCGGCGCTCCTTTCGTGAACACCAGCAAGCGTTCGGGATCTTCGGCGTCGCTGTGAGCGGTCGTCATCAATTTGCGCTCGGATGAGAAGGGGACTTCCCCGACGCGCTCAAAGCGCCCATCCAGCGATTCAGCGGAGAGGCCGGCTTTTCGCGCCGCCACGAGCAACGCGCCTTCGGTCGGGTCGCCCTGCACCGTCCAACGGCCGTCTTTCTGCTGGAGTGCGGCATTGTTGGCGCGGTCGGCGGCAATCAAGGCCCGTTCCACTTCCGTGCGGAGAGCCTCATCAACAAGCGCGCTGCCGTTCACGTGAATCCGGCCTTCGGGCTCGTATCCCGTGCCGTCGAGTTCTACCTGCCCGCTCGCGGTGACCATCGTCCGCACCGTCATTTCATTTTTGGTCAGCGTGCCGGTCTTGTCTGAGGCAATGATGGTGGCTGAACCCAGTGTCTCAACGGCGGCCAGGTGACGCACAATGGCGTTGCGCCTGGCCATGCGCTGGACTCCCAGCGCGAGCACGGTGGTTACGACCGCAGGCAGGCCTTCCGGCACGGCTGCGACCGCCAGCGCCACGCCCAGGATGAGTGCCTCGAAAAGTGCAGGTAACCCCCGGAGGTTTTCGACAAAAATCAGCGTGGCGATCATCGCGATCGCCAGGATGATCACAAGGAGCCCCAGAAACTTGCCCACCCGGTCCAGTTCGATCTGAAGCGGCGTAAGCTCCCGGGGAGCCTGGTGCAGCATGTCGGCAATGCGGCCAAGCTCGGTCTGCATGCCCGTGGCCACTACCACCGCGCGCCCGCGGCCGTGAGTCACGGCGGTCCCACTGAAAAGCATGTTGACCCGGTCGCCCAAGGGCATCTCACCGTGTATCGGGGCCGTTTCCTTGGAAACCGGCAGGCTTTCCCCCGTCAGCGCTGCTTCGGCCGTCTGCAGCGCGGTGCATTGAATCAGTCGTGCATCGGCAGGGATCTCGTCGCCTTCTTCAAGCAAAATGAGATCACCGGGCACCAGTTCCACCGCGGGGATCCGCTGCCGTTCGCCATCGCGCATGACGGATGCCATCTCCGTCACCATGTGGCGCAGCGCGTTCACCGCCGATTCGGCCCGAGCTTCCTGGATGTAGCCGAGAAAGGCATTCAGCAGTACGATAGCGAAAATGACGATGCCTTCGTATGGGAGCGCTGATTGCCTCTCTACAAGCCAAAGCAGCACCGAGATCGCCGTCGCTACCAAGAGCAGAATTACCAGGACGTCCTTAAATTGGGCCAAAAACCGTTTCCACGCGGGAACGGGCTCTTTTGCAAGCAGTTCGTTGGGTCCATGCCGTTCGAGCCTCGCGCTCGCCTCGGACGGGCTCAATCCCTGCCGTGTGTCCGTACCCAAAGCCTCCAGGACTTCCTCAATGGTCTGTTGGTATACGGGCGTGACGGCTGTGGCTTCCTGCTCGCCGTTTACGGTATTCACTGTGTAATCCTTCCAGGCCATGAGCCCGGCGTCATGTTGATGGAATGCATGCAGGCCGGCGCGTAAGCCCGTTGTACCTGGAACGCCACAATGGTCCTCATTGCCTGACCTGAGATTTCCGCTTCGAACCGTGGCCGTCGGAGTGCAGGCCCCGGTTGAGACAGACCCGTTATTCTATCACGATGAACTGCTCGGCCAAGCTAGTTTTTGTGCCGCATGCCGACGGATATTTCCCAGATGACTGTCCGCTGCCGGGGGGAGGAGAGCAGGAGCCCGTCACGCAATCTCGATCGCTTGCCGCCGGACACGGAGCAGGCTCTCGGCGTGAATTCCTCCAAGATGCCGTCGGCGCTATTCCAACCGCAGCCATCCCATTCGCGCCGGGTTGTCGGCGCCATATCCCAAGCGCGGCATGACGGCCACTTCGGGACTGGGCGCCCAGCTGGCGAGCATCGTGCCGGTGTTGTTGCGGGAACGCCCGGTAACCTCCACATTGATCCGCATGGGTCTCGACGGCGCCGCTTCACCCCGAAATGCCTCCATGGGAATGCGAAGCCGGAACGCCTGGCGGCCGTCGAGCTTGTCCACGGCAAGGTCCCACGGCAGGTCCGGAACCAGCCATCCCAGCCGGGTGGCCTGATTCCCATTCACGTCACCACGGAACGTACGGCGCGGGTAAATGTGGGTCGGTTCGAGCGCCACAGCGACGGCGATCGGACGCCACTGTTCTGACGGGGGGCAGTCCACGTTTACGTAGAGATACGAGTCGTCGTGTGCGGCCTGCCAGGTCCATGCGAGCCCTTCAACGGGCAAGGCCGTTTGAGGCAGGCTTGTCCAGGCAGCCGCTTCCTGCCAATGGGGCGTGAACTTCTCTTCCGCCCGTTGGCAACGATACGTCAAGGGGCCGTCCAGGAGCCCGGATTCGTCTGGAAACACTGGTTTTCCGGCAGCGATGGCATTTTCAGCCTCCACAAATTCGGTTTCCAGCAATTCATGCAGCCGCTCCACCCGCCAGCGCAGTTCGGCGGGAAAATAGGTGTAGCCCTCGGCTTCGGCCTGAAATCCAAGGAAGGGGTTGCTCTCACACAGCGCTGCCATGGCGGTCGCATTGGCGATCTCTTCCTCGACGAGGTCCCGCATGGCCGTGAGCAACCCGGCTCTTGCAGCCCGTGCATCGTAGAGAAGCTTTTCGCGCATGTCGTAGAAGCGGAGGATGTTGTACCCGGTCCGGAACTGAATGCCCAGCGCCTGGGCGACGCTGAGGTCGCGCTGCCGCTCCAGATTCCCCGCGCAGACGGGCTCAAGCGCCAGAAGCTCATCCACGCCCGTCTGCCAGATGGCCGACATCCGCCCGCATAATTCGAGCACTTCCTCCATCGTATGGTTGCCAGAGAAACACTCCCCGAGCCGGTCGCCGCTCGGAGGGAATTCCAGTTTCCAGACCGGCGAGAGGTTCTTGTGAACGGGTTTCAAATGGAGCGGCCACACGATGCCGTCGTTGATGGGACCGTAATACTGGAATGCGTTCGAGATCGGGTAATTGTCGTAGGCCTCGCCAAACAGCCGCCACGCCCGTACAACGCGAGCCGCGTGAGCTGGACCCCAGTCCCGCCGTGCCAGCTCCAGCAGAAACGCCTCCTCGTCAAGGTCATCCGGCGCAAATGGTAATACGCTCGCCGCCGCGCGGTGCATGAGCGACGGCATGTTGCCCATATACCAGCACTGCATGACGCTCGTGACCCCCAGCCGCCGCATCGCCGTATATTTCTGATAGAGATTGCCCGGGACGGGAATATAAGGGACCGTCGACGCCTCGAAGGAGTTGCAGGCCTGGAGCTTTGCGCCCAGTTCCACGCCGCCTTCCGCTGCCGCTTGCGCGATACGCGTGTAAATCTCGCTCGGGCCGATATAGGACAACCAGTAGTCGCCCGCATGGCGTTTCTTGCCCAATTGCAGCTTGGCGCCGTCCGATTCGAAGTTGTACTGGCAGATCACGCCGGGCGGGGTGCGCCGGGCGATGTCTGGAAAAGGCGCCGTGCTGTGCATTACGCCCGTTCCATTGCCCGGCACGTACAGCCACGAGATCAGCTTCGCGTTGGGATTGGCCGCGTGCATGCCTCGTTCCATGGCCGAAAGCGAGGCGTGCAGAATTTCTCCCGGCGCCTTCTCCGCGCAGATCGGGCAGGCGACCCGCCAGTTCTCATCTGCGGCGCTGAGACACGTCGTCGAACGTTCCCCATAACTGATATTGATGAGCCCGCCCAGATGCGGAACCTGCGAAAAAATGTCGTACACCGCCTCATAGAGATAGGTCTGAGCCGCCTCCGAAAACGGGCAGAACAGGCGACCCGTGCCTGAAAACGGAGCGCTCCCCAGTTCAGGGTGGGCGAGCAGCAGCGGATTGTCGGGATCCATTACCCGGGGCTCAATACAGAAAACAAATACCTGGATGCCGTATCGGCGGCATTTCGCGACGGTTTTGCGCAGTTTTTCCAGACGGCGGTCCCGGTCCGGGTCAACGACGGGCGTCAGCGAGGTCTTGCAGAGGTCCTTAAATTCAATGGTGAGCCACAGGGCATTGACGCCGTCATGTGCGATGCGGTTGAGGTATCCGTCCGGATAGTAGTCGACCTCGTCGAGGAGTTCGTCTTTATTCTTCGGCGGCCGTTTGATTGGCCCGAAAAAACATCTGGAAATGCGGGTGTGAATGAACGGGGCGCGCTCAAATTCGCCCCGCGGAAGAAAGGGTCCCTCGGCGCCCAGCAGCAGGTCTTCCAGAAAAAAGATGCCGCGGCGGAGCCCTTCCGTGTCGCCGGCTTGAATACGGCACTCGCTTGCCTGAACCACAAGCTGGAAGCTCTCGCTCCGGTTTGTGGGTCGGTGTTCGGTATGGATGCGGTACGGACCGCCGGTCGGCAGCCGGGTTTCAGCAAAAAAGGCCCGCAAATCCTGATACGCCGTATCGAGCAACCCTTCCGGATCGGGGAATTGCGCCTCGATGGTGACGCCTTTTCCCAGGTCCGCCTCGGTATCAAGGGCCTCCGCTCTGCTCCAATGCGGCTTCCATGTCATCGGCGCCGCCAGGTCCGCCACGAATGCCCATTCACTCTGCGGTGGACTCGGGGGTGGTTCTGGCAAGGTCGCGGCGCCTGGCAGGCCCATGCCTGCCGCAGCCAGCCATCCGCCCAGCGCGCAACAGATCCACATGGTCACGGGTCCTCCTCGGTGCCTGGTCCGGCAAATGAGAGTGGGGCACAGGATCGCGGGTATGCGGCGAGATTCGAGCGCTTCCTTCACGCGTCCACGGCCGTCTTTTCCCAAGGCGTCCAGCCTAACGAAAGGAACCGCCGAAAACAACGAGAGCCCGCATCCGTCTGCTCTGCGTATGCCGGGCATGCAGACCAGGGCGGAGGCACTGCAGGCACAAGACGGCGTTAGCTCGCCAGGTCTTGTGCTTGACATCGGCAATTCGCTCACTTCGCGCATTCTAATACTAAGTGCACGGTTGCTAGGTTTAGCCCTTTCCCGTCGGAGCCGTCCGTCGCTCACGATGAGCGGCGGCGGACGGCGACAGAGGGAAGGGCGGCCTTTTTCCTGTTGGTGAGTCTTGAGCGAGGAGGTGGAAAAGAAGAAGACATCGGGACCCATTCGGTATTCTTGGAGATAGCAAACAACCAAGAGCGAAAGGAATCCCGATGTCCTACACCCATCTTACCCCAATGGAGCGCGCGAAGATCGAACTTTTTATCGCACAGGGATGGAGCTACACTGCGATTGCCGTCGAATTGGGCCGGCATCGCACGACGATTAGCCGTGAGTACCGGCGCAACAAGAGCGCCAGCGCGTACCGTGCAGAAACGGCTGCGGAACGCTACAAAGCGCGAAGGCAGGCTTGCCGGCCCAAGGGCAGGCTGAGTCATGAGCCGCTACGGGACTACGTGGAGGTCAAGATTGCCGTGGAAAAGACGAGTCCGGAGCTGGTGGCCGGGCGTCTGCGCATAGACTTCCCCGAGGACCCGCGGATGCGGGTGTGCCACGAGACCATCTACCAGGCGATCTACTCCAACCGGCACTACCTCGATTATCTCTGGGAATTTCTGACTCAGGCCCGCCCCAAACGGCGTAAACGGGGCCAGGGAAAGACCCGCAGAGGCCCTATAATCCCGAACCGGGTCAGCATCGCTGAACGCCCCGCTGCTGTCGAGCATCGCGTCGAAACCGGGCATTGGGAAGGCGACCTGATCGTCGGAAAAGGGCAGAACTCGTTTATCCTCACGCTCCTGGAGCGGGCCTCGCGTATCCTCCACGCCGTCAAGCTCACGACCAAGCGGGCGGCCGAAGTCTGCCACGCGGTGGTCGAAGCACTCCTGGACCGTCCAGCCTCCTGGATCAAAACCATTACCTTTGATAACGGCACCGAGTTTGCCGCGCACAACATCATTACCGAGCAGCTCGGCGCCCGCATCTACTTCGCAGACCCTTATGCCGCCTACCAACGCGGAAGCAACGAGCAGGTCAACGGACTCATTCGACGCTATCTGCCTAAGGGCACATGCTTTAAACAACTCTCCAAAGAAAAACTCCAGGAGATAGTCGATGAACTAAACAACCGACCAAAAAAATGCCTCGGATACCGAACACCCAATGAAGTCTTCCTGAAAAAACGAAAAGTCGCCTGGCGTGCACTTAGAACTTGAATGTGCCCTTGACCTGCCTTGAGGCACTCTGACATACTTTGCGCGTTGGGTTCGCCGTTATTCCTTCAAGCCGATGGTTCGCCAACGCGACACTTGGGGGGTGCGAAGCGGCGAATGGGCTTACATGAGCGGGAGAGCACGTTTATGCCAGCGGGACCCCAACTTTGGGGGTTGTCGATTTTCGACGTCCTCATCATCATCGTTTACGTTGTTGGCGTTGTCACTATCGGCACGTATTACGGAAAATACGTCAAATCAGCCAAAGACTTCTTTTTGGCGGGCCGGGCGCTCCCATTCTGGGCCATCGGTATGTCCATTGTGGTGAGCGACATTGGCGCCACCGACTTTGTGTTCGTGGGAGGCGCCACCTACACCTACGGGGTCTCCGCCGCCAACTTCGACTGGATAGGCTCCATGCCCGCGATGGCAATCGCCGCCTTCATCTTTATGCCTTATTACTGGCGTGCCGGCGTCTACACCATCCCCGAGTTTCTCGGTCGCCGGTATAACATGGCGGTGCAGATCATCCATGCCACGATCTGGGGCATTTTCATGGTGACGATGCTGGGCGTTCTCTTCCAGGCCACCGGCAACTTCATGGCGAGCATTCTCGGCTGGCCGCTCTGGGTCGGCGTCGCCATCACCATTGTGACCGTGTTCATTTACACGTTTTCGGGTGGTCTGGCGGCCGTCGTCATGACCGACGTCGTCCAGCTGATAGTGATGTTCATTGGCGGCCTGGCGCTTCTCTCGCTGGCCATGTGGGAAGTCGGCGGATGGGGCGCCCTGCAGGAACGGGTGATCGCGCTCAGAGGCGAGGCGCACTTGACGATGCTCCAGCCCAATGACGATCCCAATACGCCGTACCCCTGGGCCGGGATCGTCTTCGGACTCGGCCTGGTGATGTCTACGGCCTATTTCAGCGGCCATCAAGGGGTCGTTCAGCGCGTATTTGGCGCACGCTCGGAATGGGACGCCAAAGGCGGCATGCTTTTCGGCGGATTCCTGAAAGCGTTCATCCCGCTGATGGTCGCGCTTCCCGGCCTTGCCGCCATCGTTTTGCTGCCCCCGGGCACGATCGACAAGGGCGATGCTGCCGTGCCTGCCATGATTCGGCATTTGATGCCGGCGGGCGTGCGAGGTCTCACGTTCTCGGCGCTTGTGGCCTCGTTTTTGTCCAGCGCCGACGGCTACCTCAATTCGGCCTCGACTATCTGGACCACCGACCTCTACGGCCGGGTTCATGAGTTTTTCAAGGGCCATCTCCCCGGCGAACGGCACGGGCTCGTCATGGGCCGCCTTTTCACGGTGGTCTTTGTAATCATCGGGGCCTCGCTGGTGCCCGTCCTGGATCGAGTCGAAAGCATGTACAATTTCATCCAGACTTCGCTGTCGATGTTTCAGGGCCCCGTCTTTGCCATCCTGCTGCTGGGCATCATGTGGCGCCGTGCGAATCGCTGGGGCGGTCTGGTCGGCATGATCAGCGGCGTCGCCATCAGCACCGTGCTCAATTTCACGGAAGGCCTGTTCCCCTCGGCCGACGCATTTCTCTTCGTATCCTGGTGGTCGTTTATCTTTACCATTATCGTTACGGTTGTCGTAAGCCTGATCACAAAACCTGAGCCGGAAGAGAAGATTCGAGGGCTCGTTTTCGGCCAGGTGATGAAGGATGGCCAGATTCAACGCGTGCTGGCGGAAAGGGTTGAGTAAATGAACGTTCCTGAAACCGCCCCAAATCTAATCACGAAAATATTCAAGCCCGTGCTGCAGCCCTTTTTCGACCCCATCAACGACTTCCTGGGCAGGTACTACATGCCTTGGGCAACCATCTGCGCCCTCGGTGTGTTTTTCAGTGCGATGGTCGGCGTGTTCCTTCTCCGTAAGGAATATGTGAACGTCGACGCCCCCAAGAAAGGGTTCTTCTACGATCTGCGGGTCTGGACCATCTTCTGCATGCTGCCCCATGTACTGGTATATCTCTACTTCTCGAAATGGAGCTAACCGTGAGCGACCAAGATCCTCTCAGCCATGTAAAGCGTGACGCCGAGGCGCTCTTTATCATTGGCCTCTTTCTGGTCTTTTTGGCCGCGATCGTCCTCGTGGCCACCATCTTTCAGGCGCCTGGACACGCCCGAGTGGTGAATGGCACCGCGGGCCTGGTGCTGATGCTCATCGGAGCCGCCATGGCGGGCTGGAGCCGCGTGCTTCGCAAGCGCTTCACGGAATAGCGTATCCTTTACGGGAAAGCCCCCAACGCTGTACGCTCGAATTCAGACCCGATTGCGCGGGTGCCAGCCGGCTGCAAATTCGCCGAGGCATTTCGTGCGTCGCGGGCTTTTCCCGCCATCGCAACACGAGACATCCTTCCTGCGAAACCGCAGCTCAAATGAGGCGCCCCAGGTCACGGATGCTTACTGCTTACTCCTCGGCGAGCTTGCAGAGGAGACGTGCTGACGCGTTGGCCATTTGTTCGCCGCAACCTACGGAGAGGTAGCTGCAGCGGGAAGTGCGCTCCATCGGGAATTCCGGTACACTCGCCCGTAGTTGACGCAGAAGCGCTGCGGCGCATGCGGCCTTGCCGGTCTGTGCGCAGGCCCGGGCGCCGAGTTCATACTCTTCGACGGAGGATCAGACATGGTGCGTACTGTGATTGTCGGATTGCTGTTTGCCGCCAGCGTGCCCTCGGGCGCGATGACGATTGCTGAGGATGGTCACGCCCGTGCCGCGATAATCCTCTGTGATGTTCCCGAGCTGCCCGAGCAGACGGCCGCGCGCGAGCTTGCGACGTATCTCAACTCGGTGACCGGCGGACGCTTTACTGTTCTCCCGGAATCGCAGGCGCCCTCGGACGGACCGCGCGTGTTTGTCGGTCCGACGCAGTTTGCCATATCGCAGGGCATCGATTGTGCCTCCCTCGGACCCGAGGAATGGTTCATACGGACTGTTGGCCGCGACGACCTCATTCTCACGGGGGGACGGCCGCGCGGAACACTTTACGCCGTCTACCATTTTCTCGAAGACGTTCTCGGCGTGCACTGGTGGAACGCCTACGAGGAAAGTGTGCCCCAGAACAGCACCCTTCGATTGGGTCCTCTCGACCGTACCGGAAAGCCTGCCTTCCGCAGCCGCGACATCTACATGCTCTACGGGAACGATGAGGGGCGCTTCGCCGCCCGAAACCGGCTCAATCGCGACGGCGACAGCCCGATCTCCCCGGACTACGGCGGAGCGATGGATTACGGCCCGCCGTACCATGTCCATACGTTCTACTTGTATGTTCCGCCCGAACCGTACCTCGCCGAACACCCCGAATGGTTTTCGCTGGTCAAAGGACAGCGTGAGGCCGGTTACAGACAACTTTGCCTGACCAATCCCGGTCTGCGGGCGTTTTTCGTCGAAAAACTGACAAATTATATCGAACAATCCCGTGCGGAAGCCCGCGCCAGCAACGCGCCGGCGCCAACGGTCTTCAGTATTTCCCAGAACGACTGGGAAGGTCCGTGCGAGTGCAGCAATTGCCAGGCTATTGCGGAGGCCGAGGACTCAGAGGCGGGGCCACTGCTCGATTTCATCAACTATGTCGCCGATGCGATCCGGGAAGAGTACCCCGAGGTTTATATTGACACCCTCGCCTATATGATGACCCAGAAACCTCCCAAAACCATCCGGCCCCGCGATAACGTGATCATCCGCCTCTGCGACACCTCCAGCAATTTCACCAAAACGATCACGGACCCGCTCAACCATGAATTCCACGATCACCTGCTCCGCTGGGCGGCCATCGCCCGAAATCTGCGGATTTGGGACTATGCCGTCACCTATGCCCCCCATTACGGCCTTCCCATGCCCACCGCGCACACCTACGGCCCCGATTACCGGTTTTACGCCGAAAACAACGTTGAAGGCGTCTTCACGGAGCACGAATATCCCGTGCTGGCCGACATGCGCGATTTCAAAGTCTGGATGATGATGAAAATGCTTGAAGATCCCTACCAGGACTACCGCGGCCTCGTCCAGACGTTCACCGACGGCTTTTACGGGGCGGCCGGCGAGTACATCCGTCAATACCTGACTCGGCTCGAGCAGGCCTCCGAGGCCAAGCCGAGCTACTTAAGCATGGGCGCATCTCCCAGGCAGTACCATTATCTCGATCTTCCGTTCGTACTCGACGCCCAGGAGCGTTTCGAAGAGGCGGAAGAGGCCGTGGCCGGCAACGAGGCCCTGCTGCGCCGGGTCCGGTTTGCACGACTGCCGCTGGACCGTGCCTCCCTGGTGCTCTTTCCTGACCTCGCGGCGCAGTGGGTGCGTGGCGGACATACTCCGGAGACGATGCCGCTCGATCGCGAAGCAATCGCCGCTCGTTGCCGAGACACCTGGACCACGCAGATCTATTTCCGCGTTCCGGGGGACGAGCGCCCGGCTGCGCTGGCCGAAATCGATGCCGAGCTTACTCCACTGCTCGTGCGTCCGGCCATGGTACACATCCCTGAGAAATTCCGTGAGCTGCCCCCCGAAACCGTGTTCGATTTCACCGCCGATATGACGCGTAATTGGAACGACCAGGCCAGGCGCGTTTCGGATCCCCAGGCCGAATCCGGCTTTACCAACCGCCTGGAGCTGACCGGCGACGACAGCGCGCGCTACGCGTTGCCCATGCCCTGGGGATTGTACGACGTCGTCAACAAACGGGGCCGGGGAGACGGGAGTATTCGCACCGAAGACGTGCCTGGGCCCGGGTACCACTGGTACAAGATGGGAACGTTCGAGATTCAGCCCTCGTTCTACGTGTACTTTTTCTGGAGCTGGATCATCCAGGTTGATGTTGACTGGGCGCATGATCCCGCGCATCCCGAACAGCGTTTCGATATCTGGGCGCGCATCAAATTTGAAGGACCCGCTTTTCCACACGGCGACCCCGAGGCCACTGACGCCATTTCCATTGAGCGCGTGGTCCTGGTCAAGGCGCCCTGAGGCCGCTGCGCAGGCACAAAGACACAAGGGCGGACGCGCCAGCGAGCCGGTGCTCGGCGCGCTCCGGAGCTTCTCCGGCTGCTCTGCATCCTCTGGAGCCCACCGAAGGGCGGTCCTGCGCGCATTTTCGAGCCGCGCGACGGTGCCTTTTCTGCCCTCTGCGCTGCTTCAACTTGGACGCCGGGGCAGGCAGGGGTATAGTATGAAACCGCAGGCAACCGATTGAAAACAGTGAAATAACCGATCAAAGCACCTTGCTACGAAGCGGAGGCCCCCGTGGCAGCTACCATCAGCATCATGCCCTGTCTGGACATGCAGAACGGCCGTGTGGTCAAGGGAGTCCACTTTGTGGACATCCGCGACGCCGGCGACCCTGTGGAATGCGCGCGCGCCTATTGCGCCGCCGGCGCCGATGAACTCGCCCTGCTCGATATCACGGCGACCGTCGAAGGGCGCGCCACCATGCTCGACGTGGTCCGTCGCAGCGCCGATGCGATCAGCGTTCCCTTTACGGTCGGTGGGGGAATTGCCGATCTCGCGGCCGCGGAGGCGGTGCTCGGCGCGGGTGCCGACAAGGTCTCGATCAGCAGCGCGGCATTCCGCAATCCGGACTTTATCCGGGAGCTGGTCGGCGCCTTCGGCGCGGGAGCAGTCACCGTGGCGATTGATGTTGACCGGAATCCCGCATTGCCCTCCGGATACGAGGTCTACATCGACGGCGGGCGCACCGCGACTGGCGCCGATGCGCTCGAATGGGCCAAACGCATTGATGGCTTGGGTGTGGGCTGCATTCTCCCCACAAGCAAGGCCGGCGACGGCGCAAAGACCGGTTACGACCTCCCCGTCATTCGGGCCATGGCCGCGACCGTGAGCGCCGCGGTGGTTGCTTCGGGCGGCGCGGGCCGCTTGGAGCATTTTTATGAGGCCGTTGACGCGGGCGCTACGGTGTTGCTTGCCGCATCCGTATTCCATTTCCACATCGTCGATATACCGGAACTCAAGCGCTATCTGAAAGAGCGCGGGGTAAAGGTCCGGTGATAGGCCATTGGGCGCATCGAACCCAGGGCAAGCGCGGCTAAAGGCACCGGTATTGCTTGAAAAGGAGTGAAATCCATGAAGATCGGGCGCAGAGATTTCTTTGGTCAAAGCGCGGTGGCTGCCGCAGCGGCGGCGGTCGTGCCCGGCGCGAAAGCCGCGGAGACCTCGGCACACGCGGCGCCGGCGCCGACCGAAACTTTCTCCTTTTGCGTGCTTGCCGATCCCCATTGTGCGGAACCGGCAAAGGAAGGAATCGAAGCCCTGGGAGACGGCGTGGTCAAATTCGCGCGCTGCCTCGAGCAGATTCAGCGGCTTGACCCGGCCGAGCGCCCGGATTTTGTCCTGGCCGCGGGCGATATCCACCCCTGGGCTCTTCTCGAACGCGGGGTCGACTGCGCCATGCCGGTGTATGCCGTCGCGGGGAATCACGAGTCTTCCCGCGAAAGAAGACAACAGCTCCGCCAGGCGTTCGGGCGGGGTTTTGAGCTGAACGGTAAGGAATCCGATTATTACAGCTTTGTTCACAAAGGTATCCGATTTGTCGCCGCGTGCGATGCTGGGAGCGGCGGCGACCACATCGGCCATTGGTGCTCGGAGATCATCACGCCCTCAGGACAGTGCGAATGGCTTGAGCAGGAGTTGGCCCAGCCGGAACCGGTGATTCTCTTCGCCCACATCCCCCCGGAACGGAACGGCGCTGACCGCCACATGTATCTCAGCCGCAATGATTCGCGCTGGTTCTGTGAGGTGGTGGAAAAACACAGGCCCTGCGCGATGTTTTTCGGACACCTGCACCGTGCTACGGAGGAATACCGCATCGGCGAGACCCGCTGCTTCAACCTATGCTCCTGTTGCTGGAATGCCGACCGCAGTCCGCTGGGATTTCTGCACGTACGCGTGACGCCCGACGGTCTGCAGGTGCGTGAGATAGAGACCGGGCGTTATTCCTCATAGAGTGAAGGTCATAGCCTGAAAGGCGGAAGTGAAACACGCGCTTCCGGTCAAATAAACGCCTTTCACAAGGCAGCCGCTTCCCAGACAGCGCCATCCAGTTTGATAATACCTTGCTTCGCAGCCTTGACGCTGCAGAGGAGGCTGTGGTAGAAGCACTTCCGGAGAATCGTCTTTTCTGACTCCTGTTTCCGTGCTCCACAGTGCGCTCTCATGGATTGAATGAAGCACGGATCTCACAAACGCTATGGGGGAGAAGCGTATGGATTGCGTCGAACGAGTGCTGGACTCTGTCAGCGGGTTCATGTGGGGCTGGCCGTTGATCATTCTGCTTCTGGGCACGCACGTCTATCTTACCTTCCGACTCCGTTTCATCCAGCGGTACCTTCCCAAAGCAATTCGCCTTTCAGTGATGCGATGCGCGGAAGGCGACGGCGATATCAGCCATTTCGGCGCACTCACGACCGCCCTGGCCGCCACCATCGGCACTGGAAACATCGTCGGTGTCGCCACGGCCATTGCCGCGGGCGGGCCGGGGGCCGTGTTCTGGATGTGGCTGACGGGCGTTTTCGGCATTGCCACCAAGTACGGCGAAGCCCTGCTGGCCGTCAAATTCCGTGTGACCTGCCCCAATGGGCAAATGGCCGGCGGGCCGATGTACGTGCTCGAACGCGGCATGAATCTCAAATGGCTGGGCGTTCTCTTCGCCTTCTTCACCGCCGTTGCCGCTTTCGGTATCGGAAACATGGTCCAGGCCAACTCCATCGCCGAACTGGTGCACGACACCTTCCATATTTCCCCGTGGATCACCGGCTCGCTCATGACTGTTTTGACCGCGGTGGTGATCCTGGGAGGCATTCGCTCGATCGCGCGCGTATGCCAGGCGCTGGTTCCCCTCATGGCCATTGTCTACGTATCCGGGTGCGTCATCCTGCTTGCCATGAATCTGTCCACCATTCCACAGACCATCGCCCTGATCTTTACCAGCGCGTTCACAGGCCAGGCCGCGCTCGGCGGTTTTCTCGGCGCCACCATGAAAGAAGCCATCCGGTACGGAGCCGCGCGTGGCCTTTTCTCCAATGAGTCCGGCCTGGGCAGCGCCCCGATCGTCGCCGCAGCCGCGCAGACCAACACCCCCGTGCGCCAGGCCCTGGTCTCTTCCTCGGGCACGTTCTGGGACACGGTCGTGGTCTGTGCCATGACCGGCCTGGTGCTCGTCAATTCGGGTGAGTGGCAATCCGGCACGCTCGACGGCGCCGCGCTCACAAAGGCCGCGTTTGGGAAATTCGGGCTCGTCGGCGGTATGGTCCTGACGGGTGGCCTCCTGACGTTTGTATTCTCCACCATCCTCGGCTGGTCCTACTACGGAGAGAAAGCCGCCGAATACCTTCTGGGCCCGCGGGCCATTGTCCCGTATCGCATCCTCTGGGTCGTCTTCGTCATGGTGGGCTCGGTCACCACCCTGCACATCGTCTGGACATTCGCCGACATCGCGAATGCCTGTATGGCTATCCCCAACCTGATATCTCTGATTTTTCTAAGCGGGCTCATTGTCGCCGAAACGCGTTCAGGCCTCTGGCTGGCCGCTGAGCCGGGCCCAGGCGAGGCGCCGCGCCCTTGATCCCGCTTCTGGGGGGCTGGGGATGGATTCCATTCCTGCCCGCCACTGTGCCATGATTTGCCGAAATCTGAGGAGGTCCATCTTCTGTGTCATCCACCTTGAATGCATTCGTGCTTGCCGCCGGTATGGGGGAACGCCTGCGCCCCTTCACAATGCACCTGCCGAAACCCCTGTTGCCGATCCGGGGACAGCATCTTTTGTCGAGGACGCTCGACCGCGTCTCGGCCCTGGGCGTTGACCGCATCGGCATGAATCTGTTTCACAAACCCGAGGCCATCACCGCCTGGCTTGAGACTTCGCCGTACCGGGGGCGCGTCCACTGCTTCACCGAAAACGCCCTGCTCGGGACGGGAGGTGCGCTGAAACATGCCGAACCGTTCCTTCGCGAACGCACGTTCCTGGTGCATAACTCGGATATCCTGAGCGACATCGACCTGGATGCCCTTGTAACGGCGCACAGAGCATCGGGCAACATTGCCACGCTGGCCCTTCATGAGTGTCCCGCTTTTAACAAGATCGCCGTGGATGATGCCGGTCGCATCGCCGGAGTGGGGGAGGTTGCCGTGGGCACGGGCGCGGTCCGCATTCTCGCGTTTACCGGCATCGCGGTCTACGAACCGAAGTTCCTCGATGTTCTCCCCCCGGGAGCCTCCAGCGTGGTGGACTCGTGGCTGGACGCCATCCGGGCCGGGTCTACGGTCGGCGGTATCGACGTAACCGGGGCGCTGTGGCACGACATCGGGTCGCCCGCCTCGTATGCAGCCGCCGTCATCGACACGCTCCGCCGTGAGGGCGAGTGGCTCTACGTGGCGCGCGACGCTCAAGGGAGCCGGGTTGACCTGGACGGCTACATTGCCATCGAAGAGGCCTGCACGTTCGGCGAAGGTTCGGCGCTGCGCAATTGTATCGTCCTGCCCGGCACTCACGTGGACGCCGCCGCGCGGTTTGAGAATGCCATCGTGGGCAGAGGCTGTCACGTGCGCCTGGACGAGCAGGAATTTCTGGGCCAGTGCGCCACGGAGTTTGGCATCCCCATCGGCGTCGGCGGTTCCGGGCGCCGTTACTATCGATTCCGGGAGAACGGCGAAACCGCCGTGCGCATGGTTTGTCCGCCCGATGAGGTCGATTACGAACGCCACATGGCCTACTCGCAGTTTTTCGTCAGGCACGGCATTCCCGTACCGCGCCTGCTGCGCCATGAACCGGAAACCCGGCGCGCAGACTTCGAAGATCTCGGTGACCTGTCGCTCTACAATTATCTCCAGTTCCCACGGACAGCGGACGAGATTGAGGCCATGTACGGACAAGTGCTCGCCTGCCTGGTCCCATTGCATGCCGATGCGACGCGCGAGGTCGATCAGTGCGAGCTGCTCGCCACCCGGCCCTTCGATTTTGACTACTTCCGCTGGGAAACGGCCTATTTCCTGGAACGCTTTGTCGAAGGCCTGTGCCGGCGAACTCTGGCGGATCGCGACGCCCTCAACGGCGAATTTGAGCACCTCGCGCGACTGGCCGACGCCCTCCCCAAAGCCATCATTCATCGCGATTTTCAATCCCAGAACATCATGGTTACCCAGGGTGTTCCACGCTTCATTGACTACCAGGGCGCGCGTATGGGCCCCCGCGCATACGATATCGCCGCGGTGCTTTGGGATCCCTATTACCGCCTGGACGACGCGATGCGTGAACGCCTCCTGGCACGATACATCGAGCTGCGCAGGCTCCGGGAAGGGGATGCGTTCTCAACGCCGGCTTTTGTCGACGCGCTCCTGATCTGTCGCCTCCAACGCCATATGCAGGCCCTGGGCGCCTACGGATTTCTGTCCACCGTGCGAGGCAAGCTCTATTTCCAGAAGTACATTCCGGAAGGCCTGCGCCTGCTCCGGCAGGATCTTGTGGAAGCGGCCGGCGCGTACCCCGCCATTGCGAGGCTCGTGGACGCACTGTGAGCGCGTGACGCCCTGAGCGGAGAGGCGGGCGGAAGGCATTTGCCTGGATGCCGGCCGTTCCCTCCGCCGCGCGCTTTGTTGACTTCCTGCCAGAACTCTTGCGTATCATGCCGCATCATGATAGCGGCTTTTGTCACGGGTATTGTCTTGGGATTGCCGGCGGGCCTTTCTCCAGGCCCGTTCTTTGCCCTGGTCATGGCCCAATCCCTTCGCTATGGCGCCCGCGAAGGCATCAAAGTGGCTTTCGCTCCGTTGCTCACGGATGCGCCCATCATTCTCATCTCCGTGCTGGCCGTGTCCCGTTTGTCGCATTTTGAGGTCCTGCTCGGCGTGATCACGCTCGCGGGAAGTATCTATGTCGCCTGGCTGGCCTGGGAATGCTTTCATACACTCGGTATCCCTACTGCACTTGAGCCCGCTGCTCCCCATTCGCTCCGCAAAGGGGTCGTCGTAAATGTTCTGAATCCCCACCCGTATCTCTTCTGGCTTACCGTCGGTGCGCCACTGATCTTGAACAAATGGGAGGAGAATCCTTTTGTTGCGGTGTCTTTTCTTACGAGTTTCTACGCCTGTCTTGTCGGAGCCAAGAGCCTGATCGCCGTGGGCACGGCGCGCTCTCGACGGCTTTTCACAGGAAAATCGTATCGTTGGATTATGCGCCTCCTGGGCGCTTTGCTGTTCTTATTTTCCCTGCTGCTTTTCTGGAACGCAGTTGAATTCTTCGCAGCAGTGAAATCCCGCGCGTGAGATGCGGGCTTCGGCCCTTTTTTGCTGAAGACTGCTGTCCACCGGGTTGACCTTGGGTCACGATGCATGGTCAAATGCTCGGAACAACCATTGACGTGCTGAAGTCGCTGCGGAACAGCCTGCACCGCATTCCTGCGAGAAGCGTTTCCAAGGCTGCCGCAGAGGAGAAGGAGTGAGACCATGACCAAGAAAATCAGAATGAAAATCTCCCTGGTTCCGGGCATTGCCCTTATCCTCGTTGCTGTCCTCCTGGCTTTGCCCGCATATGCAGCGAACGGCTCGCAGTGGTTCCGGGGGCAGTTGCATACCCATACGTACTGGTCGGATGGCCGGGCCTTTCCCGAACAGGCCATCGAAGCATACAAAGAGCGCGGCTACCATTTTCTGAGCCTCACGGATCACAACCGCTTCGAGAGCAACACCGACCACTGGTGCAAGCTGGCGGATGAAGAAGGCGGCTGGCCGCCACAGGTCACGCATGAGATGTTCGATGCCTACCTGCAGTCCTGCGGCGAGGAGTGGGTGGAGATGCGAACCGAAGGCAATGACACGTATGTCCGCATCAAAACCTACGCCGAGGTGAAACCGCGTTACGAAGAACCCGGCCAATTCTTGCTCCTGCCTGGAGTCGAGATTACCCAGTCGCTGAACGGTCTGGCCATTCATCAAAACTACATCAATATCCCCGTCGTCCTTCCCTGTGTTGCGGGTGCCCCCCTGTCGCAAAATCTTGAAGGGGAAATGACCCCGGCCGAATTGCTGCAGCAAAATTCTACCCAAGCCCGTCAAGCCGCTGCCGAGTTCCAAGTGCCCTACCTCTACATGGTCAACCATCCATTTTGGGTCTATTACGACGTTGTCCCGCAAAATCTGATTGATTGCCCCGAAATCCGCTTCTTTGAGATCTGCAACGGCGGCTCGGAATTCGCCCCGCATCCTCAGGCGCAATCCTATACCCCTGACAAGTTCTGGGATGCGGTCAATGCGTTTCGCCGCATTCGTGGACAAGGCTTTCTCTATGGCGTGGGTTCTGACGATGCGCACTTCTATGACGCGGCGCGTATTGATCAAAACGACGGAGTGGGGGATGCCTGGGTCATGGTGCGCGCACAATCGCTGACCCCGGAACACCTGCTTACCGCGCTGAATCAAGGCGATTTCTATGCCACCACGGGCGTGCTGCTGGAGGACCTGACCTTTACGCCCGCAGACAAGACCCTCCGAGTCAAAATCAAGCCGGAAGAGGACGCCGCGTACCGGATCCACTTCATAACCACCAAGCAGGGCTTTGATCAGACCCTGACCGAGATCGCCTCCCCCGCTGAAGGACGCCGCCCGGCCCGTAACGTTCCCGTCTATTCGGAGGATATCGGACGAACTGTCAAGACCGTGGAAGGCGCCGAAGCAGAATATACACTGGAAGAAGACGACCTCTATGTCCGGGCGCGCATAGAGTCGAATGTCCCCGGAAAATTTACGCGCCATTTCCACCCGGACACATTGACCGCGTGGACTCAGCCGTACGCAGCTGAATAAACACAGGACGCTGCGTCCTGTCCCCCCGGGGTTCCGGTGAGGCTTCCGGGCGAGTTGCGCCGCTCCCACCACCGGATGGGAGAACTGCGCCGCTACGGCCCGCATGAAACCCCCGGATCCCGTGGGGATACCCTGCGGCGAGTCCGTGGCGATGAGGAGATTCCGCACCTGATGATAGGCAGCAGAAAACCCGCGTTTGATACGGATAAGTACCTAGCCGAGCAATCGGCCGAGATCCTTGACCGTATGCGTCAGTTTGACAACAAGCTTTACCTGGAGTTCGGGGGGAAACTCGTCTTCGATTACCATGCGGCCCGAGTGCTGCCCAATTTCGACCCCAATGTCAAAGTCCGCCTGCTTCAACAATTCAAAGACAAAATCGACATCATCCTCTGTATTCACGCCGCCGATATCGACTATCGAAAAATGCGGGCGGATTTCGGTATTACCTACGACGTCGATATCCTCAAACTGATCGACGATCTGCGCCGGGAATGGGACCTCGAGATCACGGCGGTCGTCATCACCCGGTACCAGGAGCAAGCGTCCGCCCAGTCCTTCAAACACCTTCTCGAACGGCGCGGAATCCGGGTCTATACCCATCGCGCCACAAAAGGGTACCCCACCGACGTGGACCTCATCGTCAGCGAGGAAGGCTACGGGAGCAATTCATACATAGAAACCTCCAAACCGCTGGTCGTGGTCGCCGGGCCCGGATCCGGAAGCGGCAAGCTCGGCACTTGCCTGTCTCAGCTCTACCATGAGCACCAGCGCGGAGTGCGAGCGGGATACGCCAAGTTCGAAACCTTTCCCATCTGGAACCTTCCCCTCAAACATCCCGTCAATATGGCCTACGAGGCGGCAACCGCCGACCTCAAGGACACCACGCTGATCGATCCCTTCCATCTCGAGATCTATGGCGAGACGGCCGTCAATTACAACCGGGATGTAGAAGCCTTTCCCGTTCTTAAACGCATTCTCGAGAGAATCGTGGGGGCGGAGTCCTGCTACCGTTCACCCACCGACATGGGGGTCAATCGCGTCGGGTTCGGTATTATCGATGAAAGGGTTGCACAGGAAGCCGCAACACAGGAAGTCATCCGGCGAGTGTTCCGCTACCGCTGTGAATTCATGCTGGGCCTGGCCTCAGGGGACACCGTGGAACGAGCGGAACTCATCATGAACGAGCTTGGCGCAGAAATCGAAGATCGGCGCGTGGTACAGCCGGCCCGGGATGCCGCGAAACGCGCGGAGGCAGAAAAAAAAGGTCATGACGGGGTCTA
Source organism: Candidatus Hydrogenedentales bacterium (assembly GCA_050950105.1). Taxonomy (GTDB): domain Bacteria; phylum Hydrogenedentota; class Hydrogenedentia; order Hydrogenedentales; family SLHB01; genus UBA2224. The sequence continues at coordinate 623,760 of JBMNGZ010000005.1, forward strand.
TTGCGGCGCCGCCATCGAACTCCCCGACGGCGCCATCCTGACCGGAAGCAACTCGCCTCTCATGCACTCCAGCGCCAGCGCGGTGCTCAACGCCATCAAACATCTCGCAGAGATCCCCGACAAAATTCACCTCATCGCCCCGAACATCATCAACGCTATCGGAAACATGAAACGCGACATCAAGGACGGCAAGTCGATCAGCCTCAATCTCGAGGAAGCGCTCATCGCGGTCGGCGCCTCCGCGCCCTTTAACAACGCGGCTCAAATCGCCATTGAGCAGCTGGTGAATCTGCGCGGCTGCGATATGCACACCACGCATATCCCCACCCCGGGCGACGAGGCCGGCCTGAGAACGCTCGGCGTCAACGTCACCAGCGATGCGCTCTTCGCCACGGACAATCTGTACCGGGCGTAATTGTTTACTTCCCCAGCTGAGAGGACGGCTCCCGAACCGGGGGCTTTTGTGCCTCGAGCCGCTGAGATGCGCCGCGCTGGCCCCTGAGCCCGTGTCTTCACGTGGAGCAAACTGGCGTAAAGTTGAAGACATTTGCGGGCTTGTGGATACTATGCATTCCTTTTGTGCGGTCCGCCAGGGGGAGGCCTGTTGCTCCGTGCAGCGGCCTGACCGTGGCAATCAGTATTCTAGGACTATTTGTCGCTGTGAACCGGTCGTGGCGCTGCGCCGCCGCGAAGAATTGGGGAAGAACCATGGAATGTGCCGCTATCCAGAACACGCACGAGAACCCGCCCGCAAACCCGCCCGCCGCGCGGCCCGAACGACTCGCCTCGATCGACGCCCTGCGAGGCTTCGATATGTTCTGGATCATCGGCGGAAACCCGCTGGTCCTGGCTTTTCTGGGCATGTTCTTTGATCCGGTCCCGCAATGGCTCGAATATCACTTTGAACATGTCAAATGGGAAGGATTTTCGGCCTGGGACCTGATCATGCCGCTCTTTCTCTTTGTAAGCGGCGTCTCCCTGCCGTTTTCACTGGCCAAGTGGACCGGTTCCAGCGGAAAAGGGAAAGATCGGAAGGCGCTCTACATTCGGCTCGCCCGGCGGATCCTGCTGCTGTGGGTGCTCGGCATGCTGGTGCAGGGAAACCTCCTGAAATGTGATCTGTCCCGATTGCACGTGTACTCAAATACCCTGCAATCCATCGCAACCGGTTATCTCGTAGCCACCCTGCTGTTGCTGTTCTGCTCCATCCGGGGGCAGCTTGCCGCGGCCGTGGCTCTCCTGCTGGGTTATTGGGGGCTGATGGCGCTCGTGCCTGTTCCCGGCCATGGCGCCGGAGTGCTGGAGCCGCACGCCAACCTCGCCCTCTACATCGATGAAGTGCTTTTGGGCCGCTTCCGCGATGGAACTACCTACACCTGGATACTCAGCGGCATGGGCTTCGCCGTGAGCGTGCTCCTCGGCGTATTCGGAGGGCATCTGCTGCGCTCCGATCAGACCAAAACCAGAAAGACCGCCATCCTCTTCGCCAGCGGCATCGGCTGCCTGGCCGCGGGCTGGGTATGGGGCCTGGCGTTTCCCATTATCAAACATCTCTGGACCAGTTCGATGGTCCTGTGGGCCGGTGGATGGAGCTATCTGCTGCTGGCCGTCTTTTATTGGCTCATTGACGTCAAACAGTACCGGAAATGGGCGTTCCCCTTCATTGTCATCGGGATGAATGCCATCGCCGTGTACGTCGCGACGTCTCTGATCAGTTTCCGCCGCATCAGCGAGGACCTGGTCGGGCCTCTCGCGGAACATCTGGGCGTGGCCGGCCCCTTCGTCGTCACCTTGACCGCGTTTATGATCGTCTGGCTGATCCTGCTCTATCTCTATCGAAAAGGCACATTCATCCGGGTATGAACCCATCACACCGCTATGGCCTGCGCCGATAGGCGAGGTGGCGGCTGGTCCGCCTCGCAGGTTCTACGTAAACGGGCCGTCCTGTGTGAAATCGGGCAGATAGACCTCCGGACTGTCTCCGCCCTGAACGAGAAGCTCTTCAAAGCCGAGCTGCCGCGCATAACGCACGACATCCAGATATTCTTTCCCGGTGACCACCCGCGCGATGCGCTCGTAGCGCATGGCCTGGTGCCGCGGCGAATACTGACGCATCAGACTCAAGGTCACGTCCATGAGCCCCTCGTTCTTTAACCAGAGCAGGAAATCGTAGCTGCCGGCCTGATCCTCGGGCAGCACCAGGTGGCGAATGATGAGCCCCTTCGTGGCCACGCCGTCCCGGTGCTTCAGGCGGCCCGTCTGCCGGTACATCTCCAGCACGGCCGCTCGTGCAATCTCGGGGTAATGCGCCGCCTGAGAATAGGTCAGCGCGCAGCTCTGATCAGAATATTTCATGTCCGGCAGGTAGATATCTACGATTCCGTCCAGCAGGGCGAGCAGTTCGACGCGATCAAATGCATTGGTGTTGTATACGAGCGGCCGTGCCAATCCCCGGCGATAGGCTTCTCGTAAGGCCAGCAGGATCGGGTAGATATAATGCGTCGGCGTCACCAGATTGATGTTTTCCGCGCCTGCCCTTTCCAGTGCGAGCAGGGCCTGGGCCAGCACCGCATAGCTGGTGTCATCGCCCAGGCCGAACTGGCTGATCTGATAGTTCTGGCAGAATACGCAACGCAGGTTGCAGTGCGTGAAAAACACCGTGCCCGAGCCGCCACGCCCCACCAGGGGGGGCTCTTCCCCAAAATGCAGCGTCGTCGACGCATACCGTAGATGTTCGGCATCCCGGGAATCCGTTGCGCAGAACCCCGGCTCGTTTTCGAGCCGATTCACTCCGCAGACCCTCCCGCACAGGCGGCAGGCTCGACACAGCTCCCGCACGGACTCAAGCGCCGCCTCCACGAGCGCCAGCTTTTTCTTCGAATCTATGTTCGGCACAGGCGATTTCCCTTGCGCACCTGGCGGTAGCCGCGCGTGGGCGCAGCTCCGCTCTAAAGAGCGGCCAGTGTCAGTTGTATGGTCTCAATCTTCTTGGGCGCCAGCGAGAATTTTACGGATTTTGTCGCGGGCGCCAGTTTCTCTGCGGGCAGCTCTTCCAGGGTCAGACGATGGGCCGCGAGGATCTTCGCATGCGTCTTGATCTCCACGGGCAGGGCCTTTGTCGTGGGATTGAACAAGCGTAACACGAGTGCTGCACCGTCTTCAGACTGCTTCAGCGCACTGACAACTGCATTCGATGGCGACACGCTCAATAAGCCGAGCCGCTGCGGCAGGTCACCCTCATGGGGGCCCGCCTGGGCAATTTCCAGTGGAACGCTCAGCTGCTCCACCTCCTCGTACACGTCCGCTTCCTCCCAGGAACCGGCATGTGGATAGATCGAGTACCGGAACTCATGTTCTCCCGGGCATTGCGACAGCTCCATCTCCGGATGGCGTTCCCAGCGTTTGCTGACGGTCGTCAGCGCGATCTCGTACGCTCGGACGAGCGTCAACGCCACCGCCACATCGTCGTCCGGCGTGATCTCATACTCGCGCAGACCGTCGTTGATGACCGCCAGTCCACCGCGGCGGTCGCTCACGTCCACGAAGCGTTGCATCGGGAAGGTCGCGTTGGAGGCCTGCCATGGACTATCCGCTCCGTGCGTGGTCGCGCGTTTGACCACATCGAAGGGAGTCTCTACGTGACAGGTCTTGGTCTGTCGCCGCGTCGGGAACAATACGCGCAGCCGATGATAGCGCGCTGTATTGGTGAACCGCGTGGTGATGTCCACCGACCGGGCGCCCCGGCGCAACGTGATCCACGACGTGATCTTCAGCGGCACTGTTTCGTCGCTGCGCCGCGATGCGCTCCCGCCCCCGTCAAGCCGTTGCCACGCATCCCCCAGGCCTTCCTCGAAGGAGGCCGGGATGGTCATATGGTACTCGATGCGGAAACGCGCCAGCAGCGGGCCATCCTCTTCCAGCATGATCGTGACGGGCATCCCGATACTCGAGACGATGCGATCCGCGGCCGGTTCGATATGCATCCACGCATTGCCGACCTCGCCGCCGTCCTCAAAGAAATGAAGCCCGTCGTACACCTCGCCCGACTCCTTGTGCTCGAGGGTGAGCGTGCCGTCTCCGTTAATGTAGACGGCCAGGTGTTCGTTCTCCATCGAGTGATAGCCCTGCACCAGGCTCCCGCGGGCAAAGGTCTTTGACGGTACGAGGCGAAACGTGCCGTATCCGAGCGCGGGAATGTCGCGGGCCTCGAAGTGAAACTTCACCTGTTCGCATTCGAGCATATAGGTTGCATCGGCCGCGTGGTTGATCACCGCATGATGCGGCCTGCGCGTGACCACCTGTGCTGCGGCGGGTTTGCGGGCGCCTGCGGCAAGCGGCCCGCAGGCGGCCACCTCAAAGGCGCTCAGGGCGCTGCTTCGGGGGATGTCCACCACCGCGGTCACTACTTCGGAGCGCGCCCGAGGCGACGCATTGAACACGGTCAGCAGCAGCTCGTCCACTCCCAGTTTCGAGTTGTCGATCCGGCGCTGAATATGCTGGAGGCTTCTCGACAGAATGGAGTCCGACAGATTGACGGTCTGCCGCAGACGGTCGCGTACGTCGCGCTCGATATCATCGACGCCGCTGCCCGAGATGCTGTCGTGTGGGTGGCATTTCAATAGCGTTTTCCACGCGAGATCAAGCGCTGCGGCGGGATAATCAGCCCCGAGGCCCCAGGCCAGCGTCGCAAACGGTTCCGCCCGGCGCTGCAGCGCCTGTTCTGTCAGGGCGTTCAGCCGTTTGACGCGCGTACGGCTCGAGAGCACATCGCTGTACAGATGCATCCGCTGATTCATCAGCACGGGCGTGCGCCGTTCTCCTTTGAGCACCGTGAGATTCTCAGCGGCTTTCTTCACCTTCTCCATCAGGTCGGGCAGTCGGCTGTGGAGAATCGTATCGTCCTTGAGCACCTTGCGGGCTTCCTGGATGAGTTCCAGTTCCGCCAGGTCCGGGATGCTGCTGTCGTGCCCCATCATGAAGGCCAGAAACCGCGTCGTCGCCACCGCGGCTTCTTTATCTCGAAGCGCGGCCAGGCACTCGCGCGCCCGTTTGCGATCAAATCCTCGCGCCGGATTCAGAAGCAGGTGATGGCCCGTGGCGCGCTCTTCGGTGCACAAATGGAAGGGCAGTCCGCCTTCCTGCCACGAATACAGGCGCTCGCCGATCGCTTTGCCAAACACGGCCGGCCGGTACACGTTGTGGTAGAAGTTGTAGCGCGCGCCCGAACTCATCTGTGAACCCAGGATGCGCGTCCCGTCCGCGGCTTCAAAAATGAACTCGTTGGCCACCTCATCATGGGACACCCCGTGGTAAAAAAGCATCACGTCAATTCCGAATCCCTGATAGATTTGCGGCATCTGCGAGTTCTGGCCATACGAAAACGGCGTGTGCCCCACCTTCATCACACCGCCGAATTCCTTCGAAACCCGGTGTCCATAGATCAGGTTGCGCACCAGGGATTCCCCGTTTACGCTGAAGCACTCCGGCAGGGTATACCAGGGGCCGATCTGGAGGCGGCCCTCCGAGATGTGGCGCTCAACACGCGCGCGGTGCTGCGGCCGGATTTCAAGGTAGTCCTCGATGGGCACGCACTGGCCGTCCAACAAAAACGATTTGTAGTCCGGCTCGGTGTCGAGCACTTCCAGCAGCAGGTCCAGGAACTCGACCAGCATCAACCGCGTTTCTTGAAAATTGTACAGCCACTCCCGGTCCCAGTGCGTATTCGCAATGACGTGAATCTCATAGCCTCGGCTCATCGGTACTCTCCCCTGATCTAAAACCAACCCTGATTCGTGACGGGATTCTACGACAATATGCCGCCGCCGACAAAGTCCGGCCGTTTCAGCTTTCGGCATATCTTGATAACTTCCACGGATTCCGGGTATAAAACCAGTTCAAACAACGCGAGTTCCTGCTGAGGAGGCCTCCATCGTCGGTCAACCAGGCGCATCCGCCCCAAGGTATGTACAGCACCTCCGTGGGCATGCCCGGCCAGGCAATGGAATAAATGATGAGGTGAAATCATGACCATCCGGCGCAGTCTCTTGGGAATAATGGGCTTGATAGGAATGCTGGGCCTCTGTGGGGGAAGCGTGAACGCCGACGTGCCGCACGTTAAAATCGGCCGCTTCCCTCAGGAGGTCGCGTCGGTTTTTACGACGGCCGACGGACTCCCTTCCGATGATGTCAGTGCCGTCTACCTCGATGCCCAGGGCGTGGCATATGCCAAAACCGCGGCGGGGTGGGCATCCTTCCGGGAAGGTCGCTGGGCGGCCACCGAGGTCCCGGACCTCAACACATTCCCGGGATATGTGGATCCGGCACGCTATGCCCAATTGAACGATACGGTCCGACAGGTAGCCGCAGCGCCCGACGGGCAGCTCGTCGCGGCGACGTCTTCGGGGCTCATGCGCGCAACGGCCGCCGGATTTGAGCCCCTGCGGGTGGAGGACGGCCTGGGCCGCCAATGGGGCGCCTCCGACGTCCGCGGTGCGGCCTTCGACAGCACGGGAACGCTGTGGTTTGCCACGCTGGCCGGCGCGGCCTGCCGAATCGGCAACGAATGGACCTTTTATACCGGGCGCGAAGGGCTTCCGTACAATGATTTCACGGTGGTCGCGGCCGGCCCGGATGGCGTCGTCTGGTTCGGAACCCATCTCGGTGCGGTCCGTTTTGACGGGCAGGACTGGGCCTACCGGCAGGGCCGACGCTGGCTGCCCCATGACGATATCCGCGATATCGCCGTCGACGCGCTCGGCAACGCCTGGTTTGCCACCGCCGGCGGCGTCGGCCTCATCGAACGGCGCCTGATGACCCTCGCCGAAAAAGCCGATTTTTACGAAAAAGAAATGGATCTCATCCGGCGCACGCCTTTCGGATACGTCTCCGAGGTGGGCCTCGCCCAACCCGGCGACAAGAGTGAAATCATTTATGGCGACAGCGATAACGACGGCCTGTGGACCGCCATGTACGGCGCCGGCGAATGTTTCGCCTATGCCGCCACCGGCGACCCCAAAGCCAGAGAACGCGCCAAACAGGTCTTTGAAGCCCTCCGTTTCTTGCAGAAAGTCACCCAAAATTGCGAATACAGCCCCCCGAAAGGCTATGTCGCCCGAACCATCCGACCCATGGACTGGCCCGATCCCAATATCGGCCGAATGGAGCGAGATCAGGCCACGCGAGACCGCGGCGACGCCTTGTGGAAGGTCTATGAGCCCCGCTGGCCGAAAAGCGCCGATGGCCAGTGGTATTGGAAGAGCGACACGAGTTCCGACGAACTCGACGGGCACTATTTCTTCTATCCGCTCTATTTCGACCTCGTGGCCGACAGCGCTGAAGAAAAAGAGCGGGTCCGGGAAGTTGTCCGTGATTTGACCGACCACCTGCTCCAGCACGACTTCAATCTGGTCGATTTTGACGGTACCCCGACGCGATGGGGGATCTACGCACCGGAATACCTCAACCATGACCCCTCCTGGTGGGTTGAGCGCGGTCTGAAATCGCTCAGCATCTTGTCCTACCTCGCCGTTGCCGAACACGTTACCGGCGACCCGCGATACGGAGAGGCGTTGCAGGAGCTTAAAAACAAACACGCCTACGGCACCAACGCCATGATCTATAAAATTCACCGCGGCATCGGCTCCGGGAACCAGTCCGACGACGAAATGGCCTTCATGGCCTACTACAACCTGCTCAAGTACACCCGGGATGAAGAACTGCGCAAGCAAATGCTGTTTTCGTTCTACAGCGCCTGGACTATCGAAGAGCCGGAAATGAACCCCTTTTTCAATTTTGCCTATGCCGTCTTCGGGCTGGGCGCGGAGGTCAGCAACCCATGGGGCACGCATGCCCTCGACCCCTGGGACGGCTGGCTGGAAGACTCCATCACCACGTTGACGGGATTCCCGCTCGATCGCCTGAACTGGGCCAGCAGAAACAGCCATCGCCTGGATGTCGTGCTGCTTCCTCGCCAGCAGGCCGTCGAACTCACCGAGCAGCCCCGCCGCGATATCGGGCACCGGATCAATGGCAAGGTGATACCCGTCGAAAACCGGCATTTTGGCCACTGGAACACCAATCCCTGGCGGCTCGACTATGGCGGAAACGGGACCGAACTCGCCAGCGGAACGGTCTTCCTGCTGCCGTACTACATGGGGCTCTACCACGGGTTCATTCAGGAAACGGAGTAACCCCGTCAGGGAGGATGCGGAGATGAGATCGACAACGCTGCTGGTGCTCTGCGCGCTTGGATTCTCCGCCGCCGCCGACCCCGCTTTCACCGTGGAGCCAATTTTCCCCCTGCAGGACAAGCATGTGCACGCCAGCAGCATCGTGGAAGACCCCAACGGCGACCTCCTCGCCTGCTGGTTCCACGGCTCGGGTGAACGGACGGCCAACGATGTCGTGATCCAGGGAGCGCGCAAAAAGAAAGGCGCCGAAGCCTGGGGGCCCGTTTTCCTCATGGCGGATACCCCCGACCTGCCCGATTGCAACCCGGTGCTCTTCGTCGATCCCCAAGAACGGCTCTGGCTGTTCTGGGCCGCGGTGGTGGCCAACGGATGGGAACATGCCCTGCTCAAATACCGCCGCGCGGAAACCTGGGTACACGACGGGCCGCCCACGTGGTCCTGGCAGGATGTCATCATTTTGAAGCCCGGCGACCCGTTCCCCGAGGCCATCGAACGGGGTTTCCGCGAGCTGGGCGCCCAGGAAGGGTGCTGGGGCACTTATGCGCCGCCCTACGAGGAAATGCTCGTCGAAGCCGCCCGGGATCCCGTCAAACGGCAGAAAGGCTGGATGCCGCGAATCCACCCCCTTGTACTGCCCACCGGGCGCATCCTTCTGCCGCTCTATTCGGATGGCTTCAATCTCTCGCTCATCGCCATCAGCGACGACGCCGGCGACACCTGGCGCGCGAGCCTGCCCATCGTGGGCTACGGGCCGACGCAACCCAGCCTCGTCCTCAAAAAAGACGGCACGGTGGTCGCCTATCTGCGCGACGAAGGCAACCCGCCGCAACGGGTCCAGTTTGCCTCGTCCGGCGATGGGGGAGAGTCGTGGTCGACGGCCGTCGACATAGACATCCCCAACCCCAGCTCGAGCCTCGAGGTCATCGCCCTCAACGACGGGCGCTGGCTCATGATCGGCAACGATACCGAAGAGGGGCGCCATCGCCTGACCGCCCGCCTGTCGGACGATGAGGGCGCCTCCTGGAAATGGAAACGCCAGCTCGAACCCGCCGATGCCGCCGGCAAATCCTTCGGATATCCATCCCTCATCCAGGCGCGCGACGGACGCATCCACGTCACCTATTCCAAGACCACCGACGCCGGCGCCACCATCGCCCATGCCCAGTTTAACGCGGATTGGGTTGTCAGGGAAAAATAAACTGCCCACAATAAAGTCCGCAGCCCCGGGAAACACCGGCATGTTTTCCCGAAAAGCACGAAGTGATCACGCGTCGCAATTGCCGGATTCTGCGCGCGCCGCGCACGCCAGGCTGGGAACAGAGACTGCGGCACAATCGGAAACAGCCCGGAATTTATTCACCGTCTCCGCCCAGGGCCGCCCCTCTCCGCCGAAAGACAGCCAGGGCATCCGGTGCGGCCAAAAAGCGGCAGGTCTCTCCAGATCGCACTCTTTTTGACCTGAAACTTGCTCTCTAAAGTGATTGAGTGCCATTAGTTAGGGCGATTCCCGTATTTTTGTGATCCTCAACCCATTTCGTTCAAATCTACGCTTTTTCGCTTCGATTTCCGATGGATTTTTCGTTTCCAGCGCGCGCTCCAGGCTTGCACTCTCAAAAAGGGCTAAACCCAAAAAACGCGCACCGGATATTTGAATTGCGTGGAATTGACAGGTCAGAACTCGGCGAATATAATGAACATTGCAGTTGTTGTTACATTAGTTGTGTGGGATGGAGCAGCTGATGACAACAAAGCAAAAATCGCCTTCGGCAAAAGGCGGGGAGGGAAGTCACCCTCCACAGCATGGTTCAAATATCGGACTAGTCACCGTAGAAAGGAGGTGCCGGGCAAGAGTAGTACGGTTCGTCGAGTTCAGACCGAAACAAAGGGGAACGCAGAAAACCAAGCTACTTGTTGTTGAGTAAAAGGAGCAAGAATAATTATGAAAAGACGTGGATTTACACTAATTGAGCTTCTTGTGGTTATTGCGATCATTGGTATTCTGGCCGCTATCCTTCTGCCTGCACTTGCCAGGGCCCGGGAAGCGGCGCGCAGGTCAAGCTGCCAAAATAACCTGAAGCAGTGGGGTCTCGTGTGCAAGATGTTTGCGAACGAGAGCCCTGGACAGGTCTGGCCCGGCCGCTTCAAAGACATCAGAGGGAGCTACGAAAGCACTGGGATGCGCTTCTGGTCGGTGATAGACCACGTGACGCTGTATCCCGAATACCTGACGGACATGAACATCGCGGTCTGCCCGTCGGATTCGACCACCCCACCTTCCCCCTGGGACGCCCCGGGTACGGGCTACTACCGTGTTGCGGACTCCTCCTGGGTGGATTATCCGCACGGCGGGCCCATTACCTCGATCGCCGCTGCGGCGGCCGCAGCCGGAACCTCTGATGACGATTGCCGGCAGATGGTGTCAAGCCAGGGCTGCTACATTCGCTGGCTGGATGACTCCTACACCTACTGGGGCTTTGCCATCAAAGGCGCACAGGCCGCTACGGTGCAGGACATGATCGAGCTGGGCATCGTGCTCGACGATAACGATGAGATACCCACCGCATACGGCAACGTGGCCATGACGCACGCGAACGAGTACGGGGATATCAACATCACCCTGACCACCGGGCCGACCACCCTGCACTGGTTCCGTGAGGGCATCGAGCGCTTCTTCATCACCGACATCAACAATCCAGCGGCCTCGAGCCTGGCTCAGTCGGAGCTGGCCGCGATGTGGGACTCCTCCCGCACCGAGGACGATGGAACCGTCTCTGCCGAATTCAACCACGTACCTGGCGGCGCCAACGTGCTGTTCATGGACGGCCACGTGGAATTCTTCCGCTATCCGCAGCCGGACGGACACAATGCGTTCGTCGTAACGAAAGCGGGTCAGACGGACGGCTACATGTGGTTCCCGTGATCGGCGACATACGTACGCTGGCGTAAGCACAGCATAATAACCAGGGCGGGCATCCGGAACTCCGGATGCCCGCCCTTTTTTAACGCAGCCGCGGGGGCTATCCAGATGGGCGACCCAAGGGTCGCCCCTACAATCCGGAGCGCAACTGCGGGGACTGATTTCCGCAGCGCGGTCCAGCGCGTCCCCCCCCTGTCCATGTGGTCCACGTTCTCATCCTCTGAGGCCGGTCGGCAGCCGTTTACGACCCATGCCTGTCCACCCCCGGCCGCTTCGCGGCCACCCCCGCCCGCGGGTGACACAAGAACGCGAACCGGTGGTGGCAGCGAGGCAGACATCTTTGTCCCGTCAGCGGGGGACATAAGAACCCGAACCGGCACACGCGGCGCGCGTGTCCAGCCCTGCCCGCGGGGGACACAAGAACGCGAACCGTTGGTGGCAGCGAGGCAGACATCTTTGTCCCGTCAGCGGGTGACATAAGAACCCGAACCGGCACACGCGGCGCGCGTGTCCAGCCCTGCCCGCGGGGGGCACAAGAACGCGAACCGGCGATGGCTGTGACGGCCTGAATCCCTCGCTGGCCGACGAGCATACGAGACGTGGAACCGGCGGATGCAGCGGCTGGTCAGGTTTTTGATCCATCCTTTTCTGCGGGAGACACAAAAGCCCAGACCCAGAGAGATTCAGGCGAGGCGCACCTGTCCCCCGCGGGCGGGGGTGAATCGGCGATAGCCGATTCGGGGGTGGAGTTTTTCAGGTTGGATTTTGGGGTGTGCTTTGCAGCTCACAGCGTCCCGTCGCAGCGCGGGGGCGATTCGGATGGGCAGACCCCTGTGTCTGCCCTTCTTAAACCCAGCCACGGCGACTGCTTTCCGCAGCGCGTGGGCGATCCGGATGGGCGGCCGCGCGGGGACTGATTTCCGCAGCGCGTGGGCTTTTGGTGCGGCACACTTGTCCCCCGCGGGCGGGGGTGAATCGGCGCTAGCCGATTTGGGGGTGGAGTTTTTCAGGTTGGATTTTGGGGTGTGCTTTGCAGCTCACAGCGTCCCGTCGTAGCGCGTGGGGGCTATCCGGATGGGCAGACCCCTGTGTCTGCCCTTCTTAAACCCAGCCACGGCGACTGCTTTCCGCAGCGCGTGGGCGATCCGGATGGGCAGACACAGGGGTCTGCCCCTACACCGGAGCGCTGCCGCATCGGGGTTTCCCAGATATATCCAGGTTGCGGTAGCGCTGGGATGGGTGCATTCGTGGGGACTATCCGGATGGGCAGACACAGGGGTCTGCCCCTACACCGGAGCGCTGCCGCATCGGGGTTTCCTCGATACATCCTGGTTGCGGTAGCGCTGGGATGGGCGGATCCGCAGGCACTATCCGGATGGGCAGACACAGGGGTCTGCCCCTACACCGGAACGCTGCCGCATCGGGGTTTCCTCGATACATCCTGGTTGGCGCAGCAGCGGGGGCGTTGCCCGTGTAATCCGGAAGGCAATCGCTGGGGACTGATTTCAGTAGCGCGGCCACGCAGCCCACATGGTCCCCCCCTGTCCATGTGGTCCACGTTCTCATCCACTGAGGCCGGTCGGCAGCCGTTTACGACCCATGCCTGTCCACCCCCGGCCGCTTCGCGGCCACCCCCGCCCGCGGGGGACACAAGATCCGGAACCGGTGGTGGCAGCGAGGCAGACATCTTTGTCCCGTCAGCGGGGGACATAAGAACCCGAACCGGCACACGCGGCGCGCGTGTCCAGCCCTGCCCGCGGGGGACACAAGAACGCGAACCGGCGATGGCTGTGACGGCCTGAATCCCTCGCTGGCCGACGAGGATACGAGACGCGGAACCGGCGGATGCAGCGGCTGGTCAGGTTTTTGTTCCATCCTTTTCTGCGGGAGACACAAAAGCCCAGACCCAGAGAGATTCAGGCGCGGGGCACCTGTCCCCCGCGGGCGGGGGTGAATCGGCGGTAGCCGATTTGGGGGTGGAGTTTTTCAGGTTGGATTTTGGGGTGTACTTTGCAGCTCACAGCGTCCCGTCGCAGCGCGGGGGCGATTCGGATGGGCAGACCCCTGTGTCTGCCCTTCTTAAACCCAGCCACGGCACTGCTTTCCGCAGCGCGTAGGCTTCCCTGGTTTATCTGTGCTCCGTAGCGCGTAGGGGCAGACCCCTGTGTCTGCCCTTCTTAAACGCAGCCGCAGGGACTATCCGGATGGGCAGACACAGGGGTCTGCCCCTACACCGGAACGCTGTCATGTCGGGGTTTCCTCGATACATCCTGGTTGGCGCAGCAGCGGGGGCGTTGCCCGTGCAATCCGGATGGGCAGACACAGGGGTCTGCCCCTACACCGGAACGCTGCCGCGTCGGGGTTTCGCTGACGCATCCAGGTTGGGGCATCGGGGCTGGGCAGGTTCGCGGGGACTATCCGGATGGGCGGCCACAGGAGGCCCCGGACGTCAACGTACGGGTTGACATATCCCGTCATTTGAGATACGATGAATAGTGCGAACATTGTTAAATCAGGCGCGCGAATTGATGCGGCTGATGACAATGATGCGGAGGCCGCCTTCGGCAAAAGGCGGGGAGGGCAGGCTACCTCTCACTGGGGCGGATAAACTATCGGGAATCTTCACCGAAGGGAGGAGGTGCAGGGGCAACGGTGTATAGTTCCTCAATTGCATACTGAATAAAGAAGGAGACGCTGAAAATCTAGCTACTCGTTGAGACGAAAAGGAGCAAGAATTATTATGAGAAAACGGGGATTTACTCTAATTGAGCTTCTTGTGGTCATTGCGATCATTGGTATTCTGGCCGCCATCCTTCTTCCTGCACTTGCCAGGGCCCGGGAAGCGGCGCGCAGGTCAAGCTGCCAAAACAACCTGAAACAGTGGGGTCTCGTGTGCAAGATGTTTGCGAACGAGAGCCCAGGGCAGGTCTGGCCCGGCCGCTTCAAAGACATCAGAAGAGAATACGACCCGGAAGGGATGCGGTTCTGGTCGGTGATAGACCACGTAACGCTGTATCCCGAATATCTGACGGACATGAAGATCCAGATATGCCCGTCCGATCAGAAGCTGCCGCCGGATCCGTGGGATGCTCCGGGTACGGGTTACTACCGTGCTGCGCACCCCTCCTGGGTGGATTATCCGCACGGCGGGCCCATTACCGCGATCGCGGCTGCTTCGCCCGGAGCTGACGATCCGTATGATAGCGAGTTGCCGGGCCATGACGAGAAGCCAGGGCTGCTACATTCGCTGGCTGGATGACTCCTACACCTACTGGGGCTTTGCCATCAAAGGCGCACAGGCCGCTACGGTGCAGGGACATGATCGAGCTGGGCATCGTGCTCGACGATAACGATGAGATACCCACCGCATACGGCAACGTGGCCATGACGCACGCGAACGAGTACGGGGATATCAACATCACCCTGACCACCGGGCCGACCACCCTGCACTGGTTCCGTGAGGGCATCGAGCGCTTCTTCATCACCGACATCAACAATCCAGCGGCCTCGAGCCTGGCTCAGTCGGAGCTGGCCGCGATGTGGGACTCCTCCCGCACCGAGGACGATGGACCGTCCTCTGCCGAATTCAACCACGTACCTGGCGGCGCCAACGTGCTGTTCATGGACGGCCACGTGAATTCTTCCGCTATCCGCAGCCCGGACGGACACAATGCGTTCGTCGTAACGAAAGCGGGTCAGACGGACGGCTACATGTGGTTTCCCGTGATCGGCGACATACGTACGCTGGCGTAAGCACAGCATAATAACCAGGGCGGGCATCCGGAACTCCGGATGCCCGCCCTTTTTTAACGCAGCCGCGGGGGCTATCCAGATGGGCGACCCAAGGGTCGCCCCTAACAATCCGGAGCGCAACTGCGGGGGACTGATTTCCGCAGCGCGGTCCAGCGCGTCCCCCCCCTGTCCATGTGGTCCACGTTCTCATCCTCTGAGGCCGGTCGGCAGCCGTTTACGACCCATGCCTGTCCACCCCCGGCCGCTTCGCGGCCACCCCCGCCCGCGGGTGACACAAGAAACGCGAACCGGTGGTGGCAGCGAGGCAGACATCTTTGTCCCGTCAGCGGGGGACATAAGAACCCGAACCGGCACACGCGGCGCGCGTGTCCAGCCCTGCCCGCGGGGGGCACAAGAACGCGAAACCGGCACACGCGGCGCGCGTGTCCAGCCCCGTCAGCGGGTGACATAAGAACCCGAACCGGCACACGCGGCGCGCGTGTCCAGCCCTGCCCGCGGGGGGACACAAGATCCGGAACCGGTGGTGGCAGCGAGGCAGACATCTTTGCTTCGTCCGCGGGGGACATAAGAACCCGAACCGGCACACGCGGCGGCGCGTGTCCCAGCCCTGCCCGCGGGGGACACAAGATCCGGAACCGGTGGTGGCAGCGAGGCAGACATCTTTGCTTCGTCAGCGGGGGACATAAGAACCCGAACCGGCACACGCGGCGCGCGTGTCCAGCCCTGCCCGCGGGGGGCACAAGAACGCGAACCGGCGATGGCTGTGACGGCCTGAATCCCTCGCTGGCCGACGAGCATACGAGGACGTGGAACCGGCGGATGCAGCGGCTGGTCAGGTTTTTGATCCATCCTTTTCTGCGGGAGACACAAAAGCCCCAGACCCAGAGAGATTCAGGCGCGGCGCACCTGTCCCCCGCGGGCGGGGGTGAATCGGCGGTAAGCCGATTTGGGGGTGGAGTTTTTCAGGTTGGATTTTGGGGTGTGCTTTGCAGCTCACAGCGGCCCGTCGCAGCGCGAGGGCTATCCGGATGGGTGGGCACACGGCGACTGATTTCCGCAGCGCGTGGGCGATCCGGATGGGCAGCCGCGCGGGGACTGATTTCCGCAGCGCGTAGGGGGCAGACCCCTGTGTCCTGCCCTTCTTAAAGGCAACCGCAGGGACTATCCGGATGGGCAGACACAGGGGTCTGCCCCTACACCGGAACGCTGTCACGTCGGGGTTTCCTCGATACATCCTGGTTGGCGCAGCAGCGGAGGCGTTGCCCGTGTAATCCGGATGGGCAGACACAGGGGTCTGCCCCTACACCGGAGCGCTGCCGCATCGGGGTTTCGCTGACACATCCAGGTTGCGGTAACGCTGGGATGGACGACCACGGGGCTGAGCGGATTCGTGGGGGTTACCCCGATGGGCGGACACGGGGTTGCCCTTACAGCCGGACGGGCGGCCGCGGGGTGTGTTCGGCGGAGCTACACCGCTTGCGCGCGAATTGGATCGCAAAAAACAAAAAGTCCCCATCCTGCAGCGATCCCAGATATAACGGACGCTGGAGACACGTGCCTCTAGGTGGAAAGGAGTACGGCTCTGGCGGAGCCTTTATGAACTCGGCCTAGTTGTTTCGGCGATGTGCGCGATCGGCCTGGGTGCCGTAATTAATCCTATCCCGCTCTTGCCCGGCGGTGGAACTGCTCTTGCTGCCGCAACCGAAGGTCCCCAGCACGACACCACACAGAACCACAAACAAAACCAGTTTCTTCATGGTACAGACTCTCCTCTTACAAACAACCGCTTGCGGATGTACGCTCTTGTTCTGACGCCTTAATCCACCATATAGACTATAGCACAGCCGACTGAACAAACTCACCGCTGGAAACAGCAAGAATCTGGTTCAAATGCCCACAGACGGTGAATTCAGCGCTGGGAACCTTCAGTTTTCCCTCCATCAACGCAAGTGGCCGAAACCTATGGCGCAGCAGACGATTCACTCGATCCCCGCGCTCTTTTCTTCGCGCTCAGAAATTGACACGGAGACACGGGCTTGATACACTCTATGCGGTTGGTTTCACAAATACTTGCCTTCGGGGCTGGGTGAAATTCCCGACCGGCGGTGACAGCCCGCGAGCGCGATATGCGCAGGAACCGGTGAAATTCCGGTGCCGACGGTAAAGTCCGGATAAGAGAAGGTGAGGCTCGCAAAAACCGTAACGTCCCGAAGGTGCAGAGCCTTCGGGACTTTTTTATTCAGGAACGGCGCAAAATGAAGACGTCGCATGATCAGCAGTACATGCAGCGCGCGCTGGAACTTGCAGCGCGTGGGCGGGGTAACACGTCGCCCAATCCGATGGTAGGTTGCGTCATTGTGCGGGATGGCAAGCTCATCGGTGAAGGCTACCACCGGCGTGCGGGCGAGCCGCATGCGGAGGTGCTCGCCATCGAGGCGGCGCACGGCGAGCTGTGCGGAGCGACCGTATACGTCACCCTTGAACCCTGCGCCCACGAAGGCCGCACGCCCCCCTGCACCGACCTGCTCCTCGAAAAACGGCCGGCCCGAATCGTCGTGGCCATGAGCGATCCCAACCCCAGGGTCTCTGGAGAAGGCATCCGCCGCTTGCGCCAGGCGGGGCTCGACGTCGAAGTGGGTGTGCTGGAAGATGAGGCCCGCACGCTCAACGAGGTCTTTATCAAGCACATCAGCACGGGGATGCCGTTCGTGATCTGCAAAGCCGCGATGACCCTGGACGGCAAGATCGCCACTCATACCGGGCATTCGCGCTGGGTGACCAGTGAAGAATCGCGGCGGCGGGTTCACGAACTCCGCAGCCATGTCGATGCCATCCTCGTCGGCAGCCGGACGGTCATGCTGGACGATCCCAGCCTGACCACGCGGCTGGAGAATGTTGACGGGCGCGATCCCATCCGGATTATTCTCGACGCCGACGACTACCTGGACGAGAAACGCCGCGTGTTCGAAGTCGAAAGCCCGGCGCCGACCTGGGTGGTGCTGCCGGAAGATCGGCGCTGCGACCGGGCGGATGAGGTGCTGCATGTTCGGCGCGGCGGCGATGGGTTCGATCTGCGGCATCTCATGGCGCTCTTGGGCGAACGCGAGATCACGTCGGTCCTGATCGAAGGCGGCGGGACCACCCATGCCTCCGCGTTCGAGGCGGGCATCGTCGACAAAGTGATGTTTTTCGTGGCGCCGAAGATCATCGGCGGACGAGATGCGATTACGGCCGTGGAAGGCGAAGGCGTGGCCGCCATGGATGAAGCGGTCTTGTTGGAACGCATGACGGCTGAACCGGTGGGCGATGATTTGCTCATTGAAGCCTATGTAAAGGCGAGGTGATCCCATGTTCACGGGAATAGTCGAAGAAGTCGGCGCCATTTCCAGAAAATCCGGTGCTGAACTGTCGATCCTGGCGGAGCGGGTCCTCGACGGGATGCGTCCCGGCGACAGCATCGCGGTGAACGGGGTTTGCCTGACGGTGACGGCCTTCAACGAGCGCGGTTTCACGGCCCAGATCTCGCCGGAGACCGTTGGGCGCACGACGCTGGGCAGTGCCCGTCCGGGCGATGCGGTCAATCTCGAACGCGCCCTGGCCATGGGTGAGCGCTTCGGCGGCCATTTTGTACAGGGGCATGTGGATGGCGTGGGCCGGGTGTTTTCGGTAAGCAATCAGGGCGAATTTTCGCTGTGGCGATTTCGCGCGCCGGACGATGTGGCCCGCTATCTCGTGCCGAAAGGGTCTGTCGCGATCGACGGCATCAGCCTGACCGTCGTGGAACCCGCAGGCGACACCTTTGGAGTGGCGATCATCCCGGAAACGCTGAAACGGACTATCCTTGGCGCGAAACGACCGGGCGACCCCGTGAATCTCGAAGCCGATGTCATCGGCAAACACATTTACCATTATGTGAAGGCCGGCCACAATGGAGTGACGCAGGATTTCCTAGCGCGCCACGGATTTGCGTGAAGCCGGCAGGAGTATCTCATGTTTGCAACCATTCCAGAAATACTCGATGATCTTCGGGCAGGTAAGATCATCATCCTCGTTGACGACGAAGACCGCGAGAATGAAGGCGACTTCGTCATCGCGGCCGAGAAGGTGACGCCCGAAGCCATCAACTTCATGATCACCCATGGCCGGGGTCTGGTCTGCCTTGCGATGACCGGCCAGCGGCTGGAGGAATTGGAAATTCCGCCCATGACCAACCAGAACCGCTCACGATTTGGCACGGCGTTCCACGTGTCCATCGAGGCGGCCGAGGGCATCAGCACGGGCATCAGCCCCTACGACCGCGCGCGCACGGTACAAGTGGCCGTCGACCCGAAAACCACAGCGCGCGCTCTGGTCCAGCCCGGGCATATATTTCCCCTGCGCGCCCGTACAGGCGGCGTCCTGGTGCGAGCCGGCCAGACC
Organism: Candidatus Hydrogenedentales bacterium; assembly: GCA_050950105.1. Classification (GTDB taxonomy): domain Bacteria; phylum Hydrogenedentota; class Hydrogenedentia; order Hydrogenedentales; family SLHB01; genus UBA2224. The sequence continues at coordinate 643,038 of JBMNGZ010000005.1, forward strand.
GAAGGCTCCGTCGACCTCACCCGTATCGCGGGGATGATGCCGGCCGCGGTCATCTGCGAGGTCATCAACGCGGACGGCACCATGGCGCGGGTCCCGGAACTCGCGGAGATCGCCCGGGAATTCGATCTCAAGATGTGCTCGGTAGAAAGTATCATTCAGTGGCGCCGCCGCAACGAGCAGCTGGTGCACCGCGCGGCTCAGACGCGGCTTCACACCGAGTACGGCGTGTTTGACCTGATTGTTTACGATAACGATGTGGATCAGCGCGAACATGTGGCGCTGGTGATGGGCGACGTGGCCACCGACGAGCCTCTGCTCGTGCGCGTGCATTCGGAGTGCCTGACGGGAGACGTGTTCGGCTCGCGCCGCTGCGACTGCGGTGGACAGCTGCACGAGGCTATGCGCATGATCGAGCAGGAAGGCCGCGGCGTCATCGTGTACCTGCGCCAGGAAGGCCGCGGGATCGGCCTCATGAACAAGATTCGCGCGTATGAACTGCAGGACAACGGCCTGGATACCGTGGAGGCCAACGTGCACCTGGGTTTTCCACCCGATCCGCGCGAATACGGCATCGGGGCGCAGATTTTGAGCGATTTGGGCGTGCGCCGCATGCGCCTCCTGACCAATAACCCGGTTAAACGGGCCGGGCTTGAAGGCTATGGGCTGGAGGTGGTCAGCCTGTTGCCCATCCAGATCCCGCCAAATGAAATCAACGCGCGGTATCTTCAGACGAAAAAAGACAAGCTCGGCCATTTGCTGTCGTGAAAGGAGTGCTTTGATGCCGAAAATTATTGAAGGCAAGCTGGTATCGTCGGGCAAAAAATACGGGATCGTCGTGTCGCGCTTCAACGAATTCATCTCGGGTAAGCTGCTGGCGGGCGCGCTTGACGCGCTGCAACGCCATGGCGCACTGGACGAAGAGATCACGGTGGCCTGGACGCCGGGCTCGTTTGAAATCCCGATGGTGGCCCGGAAAATGGCGCTGTCGGGGCATTATGATGCCGTGATTGCCCTGGGCGCGGTGATCCGAGGCAGCACGCCCCATTTCGACTACGTCGCTGCGGAGGTGTCGAAGGGAGTGGCCCAGGTCACGCTCGATACGCAGGTCCCCGTGGCGTTCGGTGTGCTCACGACCGACACCATCGAACAGGCCGTGGAACGCGCCGGTACCAAGGCCGGCAACAAGGGGTTTGACGCCGCATGCTCCGCCATCGAGATGGTCAACCTGCTGGAGCAACTGTGACGCGTTTCAACCGTAAAAACCGGCGCTCGGCGCGCGAATGCGCGGTACAGTTTCTCTACGGCCTCGATTTTACCGAATACGACTGGGAATCGGCCCTGGACGATTTCTGGGCCTCGATGACCGGGGCGCCGGACGATTGCGCGGCAGTAGGCTCGGAAGCGCGGGCCTATGCAGCCAAATTGATCGAGGGTATCATGCAGCACCGCGCCGCGCTGGATACTGAAATTACGGGAGCGTTGGCCAATTGGGCGCCCGAACGCGTGGGCCGCATCGAACGCAATATCCTGCGGGTCGCCTTGTTTGAGCTGCGGCACGCGTCCGACGTCCCCCAAAAGGCGGTCATCAACGAGGCCATTGAGATCGCCAAACGCTTCGGAAATAACGAGGCGCCGCGCTTCATCAATGGCGTCCTGGACCGCCTGAAGGGAGAGTGAGCCTCGGACCACTTTGTTGCAGATCTGCACCTCCATACCCATTATTCCGACGGAGCGGATGCTCCGGAAGGCGTCGTGCGCCGGGCGGCGGAACGGGGGATGGGTGCACTGGCCATAACGGACCACGACACGGTTGCGGGGCTTGCCGAAGCGGCGGAGGCCGCACGGAACAGCGCGCTGGCGTTTTTGAACGGCGTCGAAATTACCTCCTGCCTGGAGCACCTTGAGATCCATGTCGTGGGTCTGGGCATTGCTCCGGAATCCTCCCATCTCCGCCAGCTGCTGGATGCCCAGGCTCAAGGCCGGATAGCCCGGCTCCACGCCATCGCCGAAAAGCTCCACTCGCTCGGCATTGCGCTGGTCCCGGAGCCGGTCACCGCCCGGACCGTCGGCACCGTGGGCCGCATGCACATCGCCCAGGAATTGCGTGATGCCGGCGTGGTGCGTTCGGTCCAGGAGGCCTTTGATCGCTACATCGGCCGCGGAAAACCGGCCTTTGTGCCCAGTTCGCGGGTACCGGTCGAAGAGGCTCTCGATGCCATCCATGCCGCGGGCGGATTGGCCTTTGTGGGGCACCCTGGCTTGGGAGGCGTGCGCAAGCAACTGGCTCGTCTCCTGACGTTCCCCTTCGACGGCATCGAAGCGTATCACTCCCGGCACAAGCCCGGCCACGTGGAAGAATTCATCCAATTGGCAGGGGAAAAAGGACTCCTTATCAGCGGTGGCTCCGATTGCCACGGCCGCGCTAAAGGCCGGCGCCCTCTCCTGGGGGCGGTGCGCGTCCCGGGAGAGCATTATGCCGCGATCCGTGACGCTCTCCGCGGCCAGATGCCCTGTCAGCCGGATGAGCAGCGCTGAGGTGATGGCCCCCGCGCCCATGCCTGCCCCGTCGCCATAGCGAGCTTCCTGCGAGGCCGGGCGCGAAGCCGTGTGATCAAGGCGTAGCTGGAAATGGAAAAGGCGCCGGGTTCACGGAAAGAGTGATGCTTCGGGGGCGGTATCTCCCTCCATGCTCCCCAGGCTGGATTCCGGTGGTGGATGTGGAGACGCTAACGGATTGGATGCCTGCCTGTCTGCGGTTTCGGCCGATATCGGCTCGGACGTGGGGCTTTCGGGCAGCAACTCGCCATCCACAATATCGAAAGTCTGGAGTCTCCCTGCGCTGTCGTAGTACGAGATCTTGCCTGCCGGGCCAAGGGGCAGGGTCTGCCAGGTGAACAGGGAGTCATCGAGTTCCGGGTTAAGTTCGATCTCCGTGATGTCGTAAAAGGTGGTCACTGTGGGATGTGACGCGCCGGGCTTATGGATAAGTGGATCAAAGGTTGTACGGGCCCATTTGCTGGGAAAGCTGAGGCCGGGCGCTATTTCTGCGGAGGTCACCGAGATCTTTTCGCTCAGAAATCCGCCCGGACCGTAGTGAGTGGCCTCGAGCGTGAGAAATCCATGGTTTCCATCAAGAACCATTTCAAACAACGGGTTTTTCCGGTAGAAGAAGTGGAGCGCATACAGGTTTTCGGGGCCAGGCAGGCGTTTCACACGCAAACGCAGCTGATCTTCCGTCTGCAGGCGGCGGTAGATCTCGCTGAGCGTGTCGTGCCCGTTGCCAAATCCGTAACGGCGCGGCCCCTGGGCCTCAAAGGCCTTCAGCGTGCCGCTGGACTGCTCCGACATCGTTTCAATGCTCGAATGTTCACGAAGAAAGGCAACCGTGCCCGGTGGATGGGCTCGCGCCAGGTACTGGGGATTTAAGACGAGACTTTCCGAGCGGTACACGCTTCCACGCCGCCCGCGGCCGAGATTTTCTGGCACGGTGCCCGAACGTTCGATACGGAGGCAGGGTCCTTTTTCATACTCCGTATGGTCCAGATTGCGTTCGTGTATTCGCCGCCCATCGCGCCGGATCCCCCGTTCGGTCATCGTCATCGAAAGAGAGGTCAAACGTGCCAGGTACGTTTCCTGCTCTGCGACCGCCGTGCCGAGCCATTCGACTGCTCTTTTCCCTCCCCAGAATCCGGTGCCTGCTCCGTTCTTCCCATAACAGGAAAGGCTTGGCAGCAGCATGGCCGCGCAGATCAACAGCGCCATACCGTGTCGACGCCGCGAAACTGCGGTCCGGAATGGAGAGTTCTTGGGGTACGTCGCCGGCATACATCTCCTTCTGCATCACGAAATCAACGCGTCAGCGCATCTCGGCCGGAAGCGGCCTTCCTCAGTAGCGCATGAGGACCCATATCTACGTGAAGAAACTACGCTTGTTCCATCAGGCCTGTCAATGATAGCGGAATAGCAGCTCGACTCTCATGAAATCATCGATGGAACGGTCGTGGTGGCGGCGTGCCGGTGCCGAGAGCGGTCTGGCGACGCGTTGTCTAAGAAATCCTGCGTTAGAAAAAGCGAGGACAGCAGCCTGCGATGGCCCTGGGTGGCGGGGCTGTCAGAACCCTTCTCTTGCCTGTTGATCCGTTGGCTTGGTTCCCGATCAGAGCCCCAACGCATTGTTGACAACCAACTGGACGTCGATGGCATTGACCCGACCGTCACCGTTGATGTCGCAATCGAGCCCGGAACTCGATTCGAGAACCGCGTTCACGACAAGTTGGATATCCATTGCATTGACGACATTGTCGCCGTTTATATCTCCGGGGCGCGTCAGAACCAGTTGGATATAGGCCACATCGTTCGGGTTATCAAGGTTCTTGACGATAAGCCTTGAGTTTTCTGTGTTGGAGAAGTCCACCCCTGTCACCGTGACGTTCCCGGTGCCCGAGCCGGCCGCGGGTTGAATGGTGATGCGGTCCGTTTCGCTCTCCACATGCCAGTCCACCTGTTCTCCCTGCGGGTTGATGATGCTGAACGAGGCGGATGGTGCGCCGAAGGTCAGTCTCAGCTTGGAGATGTTGACCATCAAATTGCCAACACGCCTCCCCAACGATATGGAAAGATGGATGGGACTGCCGGGGACAACGGTTTCCGAAGGTGCAGGATCCTGAGCAATGACCATCCCCGCGGGGACGGTATTGCTGTATTGCTGGGTTATGTTGCCTACGGTCAGGCCCGCGGCTACTAATGCCGAGATCGCTTCCGTTTCGGTCTTGCCCACAACGCTGGGCACACTCACCGGTTGCACGCCCTTCGAGATCACCAGATTCACCGCGCTGCCGGGAGCAACCTGCGCGCCCGCTGCCGGCGACTGGCCTATAACCTGCCCCGCGGGGACGGTATTGCTGTATTGCTGGGTTATGATGCCTACGGTCAGGCCCGCGGCTACTAATGCCGAGATCGCTTCCGTTTCGGTCTTGCCAACCACATTAGGCACGGCTACGGGCTGTACGCCCTTCGAGATCACCAGATTCACCGTGCTGCCGGGAGCAACCTGCGCTCCTCCCGCCGGCGACTGGTCTATCACCTGTCCCGCCGGGACGGTATTACTGTATTGCTGAGTTACCGTGCCCACGGTCAGGCCTGCTGCAGTCAGTGCCGAACCCGCGGCGGATTGAGTCTTACCCACCACGCTGGGCACGCTCACCGGTTGCACGCCCTTCGAGATCACCAGATTCACCGTGCTGCCGGGAGCAACCTGCGCTCCTCCCGCCGGCGACTGGTCTATCACCTGTCCCGCCGGGACGGTATTGCTGTATTGTTGGGTTGCCGTGCCCACGGTCAGGCCTGCAGCCGTCAGTGCGGAACCCGCGGCGGATTGAGTCTTACCCACCACGCTGGGCACGGCTATGGGCTGTACACCTTTCGAGATCACCAGATTCACCGCGCTGCCGGGAGCAACCTGCGCGCCCGCCACCGGCGACTGGCCGATCACCTGCCCCGCCGGGACGGTGTTGCTGTATTGCTGAGTTACCGTGCCCACGGTCAGGCCTGCAGCCGTCAGTGCCGAACCCGCGGCGGATTGAGTCTTACCCACCACGCTGGGCACGGCTATGGGCTGTACACCTTTCGAGATCACCAGATTCACCGCGCTGCCGGGAGCAACCTGCGCCCCCGCCGCGGGCGACTGGCCTATAACCTGCCCCGCCGGGACGGTGTTGCTGTATTGCTGGGTCACCGTGCCCACGGACAAGTCGGAGAGTGCCAGCATGAGTTCTGCGACAGCGCGCTGTTCTCCTGCCACATTGGGGATTGACACCAGCTCCTCACCCAGCGATACCGTGAACCCCACCGGGCTGCCCAAAGGACCCTCAGTCATAGCTGCCGGGCGCTGGTTCATCACCCTGCCTGCAGGGGTAGTGCTGCTGTACGCATACGAGCTGCGTCCTGAAAAGCCCGAGTATTCGAGCGTCGTCGCTGCGTCTGCTTCCATCAGCCCGACCAGAGGGGGAACATTGCACAGCGGCAGATTGACCAAATATGGATAGGAGCCGCCCGCCAGCATGTACCAGACCGAGCTGAAATCCCAGCCAGCCCGGGCGAAAGTGCTCTGGGTTTCCATCTGTGCCGTCGAAAGCCCTGTACCACCATCCGATTGCGTGATGCCACTCGTCTCTACATCCCAAAACGAGTATTCCACGACGCCGCCGCCATTCTGGCCGACCAAACCGCCGAGCTGAGCGCCGGATCCCGAGACTGCGCCCGTGGCATAGCAGGCGGAGATGAAGCCTGCCGGATTGTTGCCCACCAGGCCGCCGGCTCGTGCTGTGCCGGTCACCGGACCCGTGGCATAGGAATTGGATAGTACGCCGCAGTCGTTTGTACCGGCCAGGCCGCCCAAACAGGTATCACCCGAGACCGGCCCTGTGGCGCAGCTCGCGACCAGCGCGCCCGCCTCGTTGTAGCCGGCCAGACCGCCGATATGGGCCTCGCCCGCTATCGAGCCGCTGACGTGACATCCCGAGATCGTCCCCTCGTAGACATAGCCGGCAAGTCCACCCACAAAGTCCTTGCCCGTAACCGCGGCGCCAACAAGCCCCAGATTCTCCACAACGCCGCCCGAGCCTATTGTCCCGAAAAGGCCAACTAAATCCTCGGAGGGACGGTAAATCGTGAGATTAGCGATGAGGTAGCCCTGTCCATCAAAGTTTCCGCTGAAGGGGCCGAGCGGCTCAAAGCCCGCACCGCCGTTCCAGGCCGCGGTCGCCGAGGCATCGATATCCTGGGTCAGCATGTAGTCGCCATCGAGCGGGTATCCCGGATCAATGCCGATCCGCTGCAAGGCATCGAGGCTGGATATCTCGATCACGGCGGCGGCCAGCGAGATGTAGTCTGCTTTGAATGCGGTATCACTTCCCGAGGCGTCCGTCACGGTGAGGGATACGGAATACGAGCCGGGGGAGGCGTAGACGTGGGATGGGTGCTGCCGTGTGCTCGTGTATCCATCGCCAAAATCCCAGTACCAGGCCGTGGGTGACCCCGTAGACTGGTCCGCAAACTGCACGTTCAACGGAGCAAAGCCGTTCAGGGGCGAGGCATTGAATTGCGCGTCGAGCGACGATGGCCTCTCCAGATGGATGACCGTGACCGCCCGGTGGACCATGCCCGCATACGAGCCGCCCCAGGTCATGCTGTGAACCTTGTTGTCCCAAGTGTCATGCAGATAGACGGTGTTATCGGTGTCGTCGTAGCCCACGCCTACCATGCTGTGTCCGACCACTTGAATCATAACCGGCCAGCCGGCATCAATCTCTGCCTTGTAATCCGCGAAGCTGAACCCGTTGGGGCTGAGCGCATCGATCAGTTGCGTGTAATTTTCGAGCACCGTGTAGCCGCGCGATTCAGCAAACAGGCGCATGCCATGGCACAGCGCGGTTTGAGGAAAGCCATACGACGACGGCGGAACATAGTCATACAGGCGCGCGCCGGAACCGATTGAGTACAGGCAGGTCAGCCCGTCGCGGCATTTTTCAACCTCGCCATTGCGATCCGTATCCCATTTCCACTGGTTGGTGCCCATGAAATCCGCCGTGCACCCTTCCCAGACATGCTCCGCACGGACACCCACCCAGGGGTCTGGACCGCCCGCGTTGGTTTTTACCCAATAGTCGTCGACATGCCCGGGGATGCTGCGTCCGTCGAACCCGTTTTGCGTGGCGATCAGAGAGCAGGAACCGGCGATGGGACTGTAGATTCCTTGCCCGAGGTTTGTCAGGGGCGCCACGCCATTGTTCGTGGGACCTGTATAGATGTTAGGCCAGCCGTTACGGTCGAAATAGCCAAATATCATGCCGGCCGAAGTCGGTGAACATCCATACGTCCAGGTCGATGTGGGCACCGGCAACAGGGTCGCGCTTTTCTTGAATATCGTCACCTCGGGGCGCTCTTCGCCCGCGGGGGGGATGGGAGGGCTGTCCATCAGCATAAGCTCGATCTGGGCGAGTTCCTGAGGCGAAAGATCGTCACCGTAGGTGGTCGGTCCGCCGGCCCGCCGCGAAATGCCTGTGCCGCCACCAGACTGCCCGTCTCCTGTCAGGGCGGCCAGGGCATCGCCCGAAAAGAGGCCAGCCAACAGGCAGGATGCCAGAAACACAGATACCATCTTTCGCATATCGCACGCTCTCCAAGCGGATGCAATCAGCCGAAAAACAGGTGGATAAAGGCGATGCGCCGACGTAGAGCCGGTTAAATTAAAGGCATGTCGTCGCATAATCGCTAACCTCGGTTTACTGCGACAGGACAGATCCCGCGCTATGTACCTGATAGAAGAACGCAACCGGTGTGCCATGAAAGGCAAATTTGCATAAAACAAGTCGTTGCAGCATGTTGGAACGTTCTTTGAGACGAAAAACAGGAAGAATTATTGAGAAATGACCGATTTTACGCGGCAAATCAACCGTTTTCCGGCACTGAACCAGTAAAACCACGGCCCGTAATCGATGGAAGTGCAGTATATTGGGCCGCTAAAAATGTCACGGGCTCTGGCTGCGGGGCAGAGCTGCTGTTCGCGTAAAAATTAGGGTGGAGTTCGGATACGTGCCAGGGCAGGCAGCAGCCGGTAATTGTGTGTCACTAGTGGCCAATACACTGCATCCGATAGCTACTTTTCGACACTCAATGTCCCCTAACTCCAGCTACACCAACATTTTTTTGAGTTGGCAGGAATTTTGCTCCATTTCCTATAGTTTGGTCTGATGAAATCGCGAGTAAAAGTGGTTGAAAAGCGTAGCATATACAAAACATTGAGGCGAGAAGGAGCGGGGTAATGAGTGGACTTCAAGGAAAGCGGGTGGGGATGGTCTGTACCATCGCCATCGTGGCGGGTTTGTGGGCGTCGGCGGCGAGCGCGGACGCGATTTATGGCTCTTTCAACATCTTGGCGACGGGGACTCATGAAGGGGACTCCACGACCCTGGGCCTGTTGAGCCAACAACTTGGAGTGCTTGTGGAAGCGAATGAAACGCAGGCCACATTTACTTTTGAGAACGCGCTTCTGCCGTCGGGTGACACGGTGTACTGTGTGATCACTGAAATTTATTGGTCTCAGATTGACCCGCCTTTGCTTAATTATGCCGACAGCTATGTTTTGGCTGATCAGTGGAGTCGAAGCACGAAGCCAAAGATGCCCAGTCAATATTTTGCTGTGGCGTTTGAAGCCGATGTTAAGAATCCCGCGCCACATAACGGCGTCAAGCCGGGTGAATCAGTTGCGTTTACTTTTGCATTGAATTCGGCCCCGTATACGCAGCCCGATGATCTGATTAGCGCATTGAGTTCCGGAGTATTCCAGCTGGGCATGAAAGTGCAGGCGTTTCTCGGCGGCGGGAGTGATACCCTGGTCGCCAGCTTCATTGACCTCGACGATCAAGAGGTGCCCGCCGTCCCGGTTCCGGCGGCGGCTGGGCTCGGGTTCCTGGGGATGGGTCTGGTCGGCCTGTTGAAGGGTTACCAGCGAATTCGTCGGTAAGCCTTGGCGTAAATGTGCTTTACGACATAGTCGCCCGCGGGAACTGGTGATTTGCCGGACCGTCAAGATCGGCCTCGGACTGGAGAATAGTCCCGTCCGAGGCCTTTGTTCTGTCTGAGGACCGTACAGGCGAAGGTGCGGCAGGGCATTCATCGCGGCTGGAATGAAAGCTCCGCTGAATCAATGCATACTCAAACCACGGGCCGCGATCGTGACCGAAATTGCGCCCCCGGAGCTTCGGAAATTCGCTGGATAAGGCGAACTACGCGATGGGGGAGTCTCTGGACAAGATCGCGAAAAGTTTGGCTTTTGTATTAGGAGTCTGGTACGATTGATGTGTAGATACCGGAAAACTTGCCGGAAAGGCATGGAAAATCTCTCCGTTCAGCAAAAGTCCCTGAACCGATTATGGGGAAAGGTTTTAGGGCTGTATCGAACTATTTTGAGAGCTGAGACCCGGATTGCAGAGGCTGCGCAGTACCTGATTGAAGGGGTATGGACATGTTGCAGACCGGCAACAATGCGCGGCAAACTCCCACGAAAAAGCGGCGTGCAGGGCGTGACCTGCGCTGCGTCACCATGATACAGGCGCTCTGCTGGGTGATCATTCTGGGCCTCACGGGATGCCCGGAACCCATAGCGAATGCGTCTACGGGCCCACGCTCGCACACCCCGGCGCCCATCCAGGCGCCCGCCGACCCGGCGCCAACGCCCGTCAGCCCAACGCCGACGCCGACACCGCCGCCGGTCACCTCGACGCCGACACCAGCGCCGACACCAGCGCCAACGCCAACGCCCGACGACCCGGCGCCAACGCCAATGCCTGCGCCCGATGACCCGGCGCCCACGCCCACGCCAACGCCGCCGCTGCCGCCGCCGCCTCCCCCGGAACCCCTGGTGAAAGTAGCCATCGGCGAGCCGTCGGAGGCCAGCACGATCTTCGGACCCGTGACCTATCCCGTGACCTACACCGATGCTGCCCGGGTCAACCTCTACCCCGAAGACGTCACGCTCGCCACAAACGGCAGCGTCACCGGCACCATCCAGGTGAACGGGCTCGGCACCAGCACACGTAACGTCACGATCAGCGACATCTGCGGAAACGGCACGGCCAACATCGTCCTTGCGGCAGGCACCGCCAGCAATCCTGACGGTGTTCCCGCCCCCGCGGCTGTCGCCTCCAAATCCTTCCACACCCCCGGCGTGCTCGAACCCGGCAGCGGTTTCCTCGAACCCACGCCCCAGCCCCCCGCCATCGGGTCCGGCCCGGGCGCCGACGCCAAGGCCATCGCCCGCTGGGACGTCGTCCCCTATCAAACCTACGACGGCCTGTTTGAGATCGGCGTCGTCGCGTTCCACATCAACGGCATCGACCGCGTGGAATTTTTGCTCGATGACGGCCCCCCGCTCGCCGTTCACGAAATGACCCTCAATCCCCGAACCAACGTCGTCGAATACTGGACCTCCCTCGACGCCGCACGCTCCCCCGACGGCCCCGTCGAAATCCGCGCCATCGTCTATCCAAAAACCGGCGTGCCGAGGGTGCTGGGGGCCGACTCCTGGCAGCCGAACGGTGAATATGCGCTCAGGCTTTTTGCTGGCAGCAGCCGGGATGATAGCCTGATTACTATTGATGAACCTGGCGATATCTCCGATGTTCTTGTAAATGCACCAGATGGCGCGACTGTCGAAATCCAGGCGCCCGGCGTTTACTACTGGAATAAAGATTTGAACCAACTGCGAAAAGGCCAATCGAGGTGGTTGACAGTTCGTGCTGCCAGCAATCTTGAAAGAGAGAGCGTTGTCATAAGGCTCCCTGATGAAAATGAGAGACAGCTGCTGTGTGCGGCAAGATTGATGCGGTTTGAAGGGATTACATTCGATTTCAGGCGGCAACAATACTACAACGGGGGACGTGAAGTTTGGTTTCACCAATGCCTTTTGACCGACAGTTATGGCTATACCAATGACACCGGGCAGCCCTGGATACGGACTGATGGGATTTCTTTCGCCACAGAATGCCATCTGAATGATATGCTCTATGGTTATGCGTACTTTCAGCTTGTGCGCTACTGCAGCTTTGAACGAATCAGCGGAGATCTGTTCCAGAACACGCTGTGTATTTTGAACACGCAAGGAAGCGGCTTTGATGGGGCTCCACTGGAGCATCACTCCGATGTTTTTCAATACTTCCGCATAACCGAGCCGTGGACTTGCCCCACCAACGTGATTGCGAGCAAAGTGTCTGTGGAGATGCGAGATGATGTGCAGGCTATCTTCCTCAGAGGCTTTGAAACGGGACCTTTTACCGACTATGCCTTTGTTGATGTCAATTTCGATCACACGTGGAGCGATCCCGCGTGTCAAGTCAGTGGAGGACCTCCATTTAGCCAATTCTATCGCGCTTGCGAAAATATTTTGTTGCGCAATGTAGCTATGCCTTCGCAACGAATTCTGTTCCGCACAGACCCAAAGCGAGAAGATGAGATCTTCCGCGGGCATAACGTGGTATTTGAAGACTGTGTGTTTCACCAGGAAACGTGGCGCGCGTACTGCGCGCCTACGGCCCCACGAATCGAAGATGTGCGTTTCGAGGATTGTACCTACGTGTCCCTTTTGAAAAGTAACAAAGACACCAGCGAGCGTTGAAGATCGGATGAAGGAAGCCTGAGAGCATTTGATGTCAGAATTGCCGTGCGGCAGCCAGACAGCAGCTGAGCGTGGCACCCGGGTGCCGGGTCGACTCCGCATTGCTTTGCGGGGTGTTGGCGAGTGAAGTGCGAAGGCAGAAAAAGATGATGGCAGAATATGGAAGAATACGGACTTAAGGAATGTATTCGGCATAGGATGAAGCTATTGACGCGCATTGGAGGATAGCAGGAACTCGAAGATTCGAGAAAAACCGGATGAGGCTGCGGCCTCTGGTGTGGGTGCTGGAGTGGATGGACCTAGAAGATGAGATGACCGGACTTGGACTGGGGGCGAGGCAATGAAGAAACGCCCAGATTTTGCACGCGGCACGGTCTCGAGTTGTACTTTGAGCGATAGCTATAGGATCGACTACGAGCCGGACAGGCATGGGGACGAATTCGGGTATTTCGAGTGGGTGCGCACGGACGTCCTGCGGATCATTCCGGAATCAGCGTCCCGCGTATTGTCCGTTGGGTGCGGTGCGGCCGCAACCGAGGCCGCACTACTGTCCTCGGGGAGAGAAGTTGTCGGGGTGGAGCTGGATGCCAGAGCAGCAGAGGTAGCGTGCGAGCGAGGCATTCATGTGATTCAGCAGAACGCAGCGTCGGCGGTGCCGCAATTGGCGGGCGAAAAATTCGATTGCCTTTTGTTTTTGGATATTTTGGAACATATGCAAGAACCAGAGCAAGTCATCCGTAACTTCACTCCGCTTTTAGCGGCGGGCGGAGCGATGATCATAAGCGTTCCCAATTTTCGTCATTACTCCGTCGCCGTTGAGCTGTTTCTCAAAGGCGACTTTCCATATACTCACGCCGGAATCTTCGATCGCACTCATGTCCAAATCACTACTCGAAAACGGGTGGAACGCTGGGTTAGAGATGCAGGCTTCATCATACCCAAGGCGGTTTATGTCATGTACAGAAGGCGGGAACGCATTCTCTCGGCGCTATCGTGCGGTCTGCTTCGTGAATTCCTGGCGGCGCAGGTGCTTGTGCTTGGCACGAAAGTTGACTCGTGAGACAATTACTCTCGTGTAATTAACGCTTGTTCATATCCGCTTAAGTAGAAGAGAAGTTGTAGTGCAAAATTATCGGGAAATGCGCCCGAACGGAACTTTAGCCTCAAAGCTTTGAATGGTACAAGTCAATAGGAAAGATTTCTGATGGCCTGAAAATAATCATGTTTGTTTGAGCAAGTTTGAGGAGCGCTGTCTTGGGTCGATAGGCCAATTGCTATGGGCTTACCGTACCGTATCATAGGAATCAAATGTCTGTTCTGGCTGTACTGCATTCCGCAAGGGAGCAAATGGGCTCCATTATCTGGGAGTGCCTTGCGCATGCTGCGCAAAGCGCAGAAGGCGGGGCGCCGCCGTGAGTCTCCGCCGCAAAGTATTGCAGGGCAGCGGGCTGATGATGGGCGGCCAGGTGCTCGGCCAGGGCATGTCCTTCACCCGCAACATCATCGTCGCCCGCTTGATCAGCACCGACGATTTCGGCATCGCCTCCACATTCTTCATTTCCATCAGTCTGTTCGAGATGATCAGCAATCTGTCGGTGGACCGACTGTTGGTCCAGGCGGAGGATGGCGACGACCCGCAATTTCAGGCGACGGCGCAGACGTTTCAGGTCTTGCGCGGCGTGGCGAACGCTCTGCTCATGTTTCTGCTGGCCTGGCCCTTCTCGCGGCTTTTCCACATTCCTCAGACCTTGTGGGCTTTTCAATGCGTCGCCCTGGTGCCGCTGATTCGTGGATTCGTCCACCTGGACTTGAAACGCCTTCATCGCGAGATGCGCTTCGGTCGGGACGTGCTCTCCGAACTGCTGCCGCAGACGCTCGCCCTGGCCCTGGCCTGGCCGCTCGCCCGGTGGTTCGGCAACTATGCCGCCATGCTCTGGCTGCTGGTGGCTCAATCGCTCATGATTGTCTTTGTGTCGCATATCACGGCAGTGCGCCGTTACGCCTGGGCCTGGGATCGAGCATTCCTTCTGAGAATGGCGAGATTCGGCTGGCCGCTGTTGCTCAATGGCGTGTTCATGTTTCTCATGCAACAGGGCGATAGAATTCTCGTCGGAAGCAATTACGATATGAACCAATTGGCCCTCTATTCCGTTGCGCAGACGCTCACCTCGCAATCAGCAATCATGCTCACGAGGGCAAGCTCTGTTGTGTTTCTATCCCCCCTTGCTCGAGCCCAGCACGACAAGCAACGGTTTGCCGAGATTTATGCTTTGCTCGCGCAAGTGTTGAGTCAGGTCGGGATTGGCATTGCTGTATTTTTCATTATTTTGGGTCAGGCTATCGTCGTGTTGCTTTACGGGGCCCGCTATGCGGGCGTGGGCGTGTTCATCGGCTGGTTCGCAGTCATGCAGATGCTCTATCTCATTCGTATTGCACCCACAACCGCGGCACTGGCTCTGGGCGACACTCTGGCCTGCCTGCTGGCAAACGTGGCCCGGGCGGCTTGCCTGCCCATACTGCTCGTGCTTGCGATGACCGGGCAGTCATTAGTCTGGCTGATCGTGGCAGGGTGTAGCGGTGAGCTACTCGCGCTTCTGATTACTTTGATTCGGCTTAACTCGGTGCACGGTGTTTCTCCGAGACTCTGCCTTAAACCGGCTGGCCTGTCGCTCTGCGCCTTACTCGTGTCCGGCTTGGCGGTCCATGGGATCTGTCAGTCAATCAGCTGGCTTTCGCTCGCCGTGCTCGGCCTCATAGGGCTGAGTTCGTTCCTTGCAGGTTTGATTCTTTTGCCCGAATTTCAACATCAAACGGTCAGAATTGTACAGTCAGCGGTCGCCTTGGGTATACAAAGGATGCCATGGAAAGAGACTCAGAAATTATAGAGTCACACCTCTGCTGCGGTTGTGCGGTGTGGGCGAAGGTGGCGCCCGACGCGTTCGAACTGATGGATGTGGGGGTCGAGGGACTCCAGCTGCACGCAAAGACGTACGTCTCACTTGAGCAAGGGCGTATTCAAGCAATGATCGGAGGAATTATCGGCCAGACAGTGTCGCGGTACGCGCCGGGGCCCGTGCAATGAAGAGGCAAGGTGCTCTCTGGCATGGAAATAGAACCTAAATGAAAAGGGGAAGCTGGCAGGGGAGACACAATTGGCGAGGAGATACCTGAAGGATGGAAGCCTCTGCAAATTACTACGGTCAGACGACGCTTCATCCTGTTGGCCTCGCCGCGGTACTGATTCTGGGTGTAGCGTTGGTGCTGCTTCCCAGGCGTTTCAGCGTTTATCCCATGATTGTGATGGCATCGTTTATCTCTTCTGCTCAACGGGTAGTAATATCTGGCCTTGATTTTGATTTGCTTCGGATTTTGGTGCTTTTTGCCTGGGCACGTGTCTTGTCCCGTAACGAATTCAAGGGATTCTTGTGGAACCGGCTCGATTCTCTTTTGCTGGCATGGATGGCCAGCGGAACAATTGTTTATACCCTTCAGCAGGGGACGTCTTCTGCATTTATCAATCGCTGCGGATGGATGTTTGTCGGGCTTGGCCTGTATTTCTTCTTTCGATGCGTTTTGCGGGATTGGCAAGATTTGGAGCATCTGGTGATTAGCTTCATAGTTGTCAGCATCCCCGTGGCGATGGCTTTTGCTGTTGAGTGGGCGACCGGTCGTAACGCATTCAGCGTCTTCGGGGGTGTACCGGAAATTACTCTCGTCAGAGAGGGTAAGTTTCGCTGCCAGGGCGCATTTGCGCATGCCATTTTGGCGGGGTGCTTTTGGGCCTCCGTCATGCCGTTGATGGTGCCATTTCTTGTGGAGAGACGGCGGTGGTTTGCCGTGGTCGGATTGCTGGCGTCTCTATTCATTGTTGTGGCGAGTTCGTCCAGCACGCCGGTAATGGCCGTGATCTTCGGCGCTGCAGGAATGGCGTTTTACCCGCTCCGCAGCCATTTGCGGCCAATTCGCTATGGTTTTTTTGCGATCCTTGTGGTTCTGCATTTCATCATGAAAGGCCCGGTCTGGTCGCTGATCGCCCGAATAAGTGCCGTGGCGGGTTCGACGGGTTGGCATCGCTACAGCATCATGGACGCAACGATCCGAAATTTTGAAAAGTGGTGGCTGCTTGGTGAACCCGACCCGATGAGTTGGGGAGTCTGGGAAATGCGGGATATCACAAATCAATATATCCTGGAAGGCCTTCAAGGTGGGTTGTTAACCCTGGTTCTATTTATCGCCGGGATTTCCACGGCGTTTACAATGGTCGGCAAAGCGCTCCGTCAGGTTGAATCGCAGCCTCAGGAGCGGCTCTTGGTGTTTACTGTTGGGGTGTCACTTTTTGTCCATGTATGGTCCTACTTTGGTGTGTCCTATTTTGGCCAAATATTAATGCTGTGGTACCTCACACTTGCCATTGTGGGAAGCCTTGACCGCATGAGTGGAAATGAACAACCATACTCAGAAGACGGGGGAGACCCGGGCTTTCTGGAGGGAAGGCCATATGGGCCAAGCTATGGCGGCGGATTGAGAAAGTCCGTCTAGAAGAAATCTAGAGCTACGTTGACAGCATCTTTTTGATGTCAGTGCACATGCTCCACGTGGAAATGAAGGAGTGAGATGCCCATGAAGTCAACATTCAAAGAATGGCAGCGCCAGGGACGGTTTCGACTGCTTGTAAGCCCGGCGACACGCTTCTACCGTTGGGGGCCTCTCGCGTGGAAGGACCTGAAATTTCTATTGGGTCAAAGAACGATGCGCCGTTACCTGCTTGAGACTCACACCATTGATGAGTGGGTAGAGTACATATTCTCACAGCATGACCAAGCCTTCAAACCCATTCAGATTCGTAGCGAAATCTCCGGTCTGCTCAAGATACTACAAGAACGACAGCCAAAACGCATCTTGGAGATTGGAACAGCGAATGGCGGAACACTGTTTCTACTCTGCCGGGTACTGGCACCAGATGGGGCCATACTCTCGGTTGATCTGCCCGGAGGTTGTTTTGGAGGGGGATATGCCCCGTGGCGTCAGTGGATCTATAAGACGTTTACAACACCTGACCAGAAAATGGATCTACTGCGAGCCGACTCCCATCTTCCGGAGACACGTGAACGGGTCGAGGAATGGCTCAACGGCGATAAATTCGACTTCATTTTGATTGACGGAGACCACACTTATTCTGGCGCAAAAACGGATTTTGAGCACTATCGAGGCTTCTTACAGGAGCATGGTATTGTCGCATTTCATGACATTGTTCCGCACAAGTGGGATGCGGGTGTTGAAGTTTTTAGGTTGTGGAATGAGATCCGTTCAAAACACAACGTTGTTGAGTTTGTCGAATCCTGGGATCAGTGCGGAGCGGGGATAGGCCTATTATTGAATCCCCTTGATCAAACTGAATGATGGGGCTTAAATTTCAATGAAGAGACATGCGCTTGATTGCTTGAATTAAGATTTCTCTGCCATTGCGCAAATGGTCCAAGAGCAGTCTGTCAACGTAGAAGGACAATCTGCCGGGAGCGCGGCAAAATGTATGTGTACCCACGGGGAACTGACGCTCAAACTCGGCAGGGCGGGTTCGTTTCCCGCGAAGCCTATTCCTCTTATTGGAGCTATGGACCACCTGAAGCCACGCCGGGGTAATGCCTGCCTGCCGGATGGGGGCCAACTCGGCGAGCTTGCGATGAGGCCGAGCGACTATTGTTCTCAAGGGTTCGGCCTTCTCGATAAGGGTAGTGAAGGGATTGCTGGGATCACGGTAGAGGTAGAGGCGGCCCTTGAACCAGATGTATCCGAAAGGAAAGTTGATGATTTCGGCCTCCTGGTGGCGGAATTCGGCTTGAACACGCTCGATGAAGTCGCGGCAGAGGGCATCGTCGTTGTCGAGGCGTGTAGTGATGACGAAAGGGGTGTCCGGGGCGAGGCGCTGCCGAACGGCCTGGGCGACGGTGTCCGGATTGTGTTCGGTGATGTAGATGGGCTCAAAATTGGGGAAATCGCGATGGTAGGCTTGAAAGCGATCCTTGAATTCATCCGGAGTGGCCTCGTCGAAGAAGACGAGCCACCGAAAATTTGTACAAGTCTGGGCTTTTACGGATGGAAAGCAAAATTGTTCGAACAGTATAATCCGATGGTTGAGCCATTGGGGGTTAGTGACCAGTTGGGTATCGTTGGGCCGTTCGCGGACGTTGAACCGTGTGAGTATGAAATGCTCAAAGTCTGGCATAGAGAAAATCCGGCATGAACTGCTCCAGTAAGAGAGATCAGGAATCGGCGCCTGACGTTTCGATAGTCATTATATCGTACAACACGAAAGAGTTGACAATAGCCTGTCTGGGGTCATTGTATGCGGAGACTCAATCGGCATCCTTTGAAGTGATTGTGGTGGACAATGCATCGTCCGACGGCTCCGCACAGGCGATTCAAGCGGCTTTTCCAGATGTGCAGTTGATCGAGCCAGAGGCAAACCTGGGTTTCGCGAAGGCGAACAATCTGGCGGCGGAGTCGGCCCGTGGGCGATATCTGCTGCTGCTAAACCCGGACACCGTTGTGCTGGATCGAGCAGTCGACACGCTTGTAGCCTTTGCGGAAGAGCTGACGGAGCCGGGAATTGTCGGAGGCCGCACGCTGCATGCGGACGGAACGTTAAATCACACCAGCTGCTGGGGCCGGCCGACACTATGGAGCGCTCTGTGTTCTGCGTTTGGGCTCTCTACATTCGGCCGCTACCACGCGCTATTCGATCCGGAGACGATGAGGACGTGGAAGCGTGATTCTGTGCGCTGGGTTGACATCATCTCGGGGTGTTTTCTCCTTATCCAACGGACTCTGTGGGACTCGCTCGGGGGCTTTGATCCTGCTTTCGATATGTATGCCGAGGATTTTGATTTGTGCTTGAGGGCCCGGGGCAAGGGCGTGAGATGCGTTCTTTGCCCGGAGGCTCAGATCATTCACTATGGCAGTGCATCCGAGACCGTGAAAGCGGATCAGCTCGTGCGGCAGATGAAGGCAAAAACGCGCCTTATGCGAAAACACTGGAACCCTCTATCAGCCGCGCTTGGCCGGATTTTGTTGCGTCTTCGCGTGGCTACGCGTGGATATCTCGCGGCGTTCCCGCTTGTGGCGAATAAGAGACGCAAGAGCGCCGCACTTGCCTGGAGGGAGGCTTGGTATCGCAGGCGGGAATGGCTTGAGCCCTGAGCGAAAGCCTCACGGTGCTGACGCTGTCGGCGCTTTTTTCATTGCGTAGCGGGGTTTAGAGGCGCCTGTGGCGTCTGCGCCGCGGGTGCTGGGTTTGCTGTGGCCTTTTTTGCCGGACTGTGCCTGATATTCCTCCGAAAAAATCATCGTGTTGGCGCATTTGGTAATTCGTGTGTGCACGGGCGGTCTGAAGCGGGTAGACTATGGCTTTGGTGTGGTGGGTTGGGGTGTTATTCCGGGTGGGGGTTCGTGGCTGGAATGGACTGCGCGTTTCTGTGGTTGTTTTCTGAGAGCGCAGTTGGCCCGGGCCGCCGGCAGGAATGGCCGCGATGATGGAGATCGCGGTGCAACGAGCCATGCGCAGTGGATACTGCTGTGGGCCAAGTCAGTAAAAGGTGCTCAAAATGGGAAAAAGCGCGGAAAGCGTGGCGGCGACGCGCGTCCGTCCTGGAGAGGTAAGTTTTCGCAAGGCGACGCTGGAGGATCTGCCGGCCGTTACGCGTTTGTGGACCCATGCACACTGGTCGCAAAAAGTGCTGTGTGGTCCGCGAAGCGTGAGGCGCGAAGTGGCGCGGCGCGCGATTCTCTCCGATGCGCTCGAGATGTGGTTGGCCGAGTGCGACGGGACGCCCGTGAGCGTGAATTGTTTCGAACTCGATCGAAACCAGTGGGCCCAGGATCGAAGGCTGCCGTTTTTTCAGCGTGCCTTATGGAGGTTGTCGCTGGAAATACTGGAAATGACCCTATTTCGCAACGACAGGAAGCGGATTGCTGAGCCGGAGGCTGCTCCTGGGGCCAGTCAGCTGAGGAGCATACCGGCGGAGGAGGAAATCTGGTTGTCCTATCTGGTGGTTTCTCCTGAAGTGCGCGGGCGAGGAGTAGCTTGGGTTTTCTTTGACCATCTGGAAGATTGCGCGCGTGAGAAGAAGAAGGGCGTTATCCGCATGTATGTGCATCCGCGCAACACCGCCATGCGAAACCTTGCTGAAAAGCGTGGGTATGTTGACTGTGGCCCGGCAGTCGAGGGTTTTAGATACTATGCAAAAGCGTTGCAGCCAGGCGGCGCGGGGAATGAGTAATTTCGCCCGAATAAGAGCCCGGTTGCCCGATCTGCGCAAAGGCCCCAGGGAGCATCCCGATGAATGTTCTAGTCGTTGATGTGCATGATCTGCAAAGCCTGAAAATAATCCGGTCTCTTTCAAAAGATCCCGCCATTCGCGGTTTCGTGCTTGGCAGCAAGAAACGCGCTCCGGTTGCCCGATCCCGGCATTGCCACGGCTATTTTTCGCTCCAGGGGGCGTTTGAGGGCGAGCCCTGGTTTGAGCGGGTATGCGAGGTCGCGAAAGAATGCAACGCCGATTTGCTGATGGCGGTAACGGAAGACACGCTGCGCAACCTGATCCATTATCGCGAGAGATTCGCCCAGTCCGGGCTGAAGGTCATGGATATGGGTTCCGAGGAGAGCTTTCAGAACTCAACGGACAAATGGCTGTTCTACGAGAAACTGGCGCAATCCGGCATTCCGCAACCCCGGACGATCACGCTTGAGAATTCCTCGACGGCAGACGACTTCTGGGCCTCGGTCTCTTCGTCAGGGGCAGTCCTCAAACGCAGACAAGGGTCTGGGGGGGGCGGACGCTCAGTTGATACATCATCCCGATGAGTTGGCGCCTTATCGCAAATCTTCGGAGAAAGATCGGTGGATCCTGCAAGAATATGTCGAAGGTATGGATATCGCCGTGAATTTTGTCAGTAGATCCGGCAATTTCATAGCGTGGTTTGTTCAGGAAGCGATCAGCACCCTGGGCCCGTTCGGGCACCAGGTGCACATGCGTATCCGTACCGAGCACACGGCAGCTGTCGCCATGGCACAGCGGGTTGTGGCCGCTTTGGAGTGGGAAGGGCCGGGATGCATTGATTTCCGCATAGACAAGCGTACGTCCCAACTTCTCTGCTTCGAGAACAATCCGCGCTTTGGTCGGGCGGTATTGATCGGCACCGTGGCGGGGGTGAACTTACCGCTTGCGGCGGCCGGACGCCCCGTGTCGAACCGCGAGGCCCACGTGGCTGAATTTCAGCATCTCTCAAACCTGTATCGCTCGCCCAAGCAACTGTTCTCCCGGTGGGCTCGAAATGGCCTCCGGCGGCGGACCATTCTTCGAGAGATAGTGCGCGATCCGATTCCGGAGATGACGCAGGTTATCTCTCGCTTTGTGAGCCTGGTGCCTCTCCCTGGGAGCAACGCTGCGCGCGGTTAGCGAGCGCTGGGCGCGCTTCCGGTTTGCTTCTGCCGTTGCCTGATGACCTCGATGTTGTCGCGCCATTTTCGTTGATTCGGCTCTACTTCAGAGGCTCGGGTAAGGGCCTGGATGGCCTCGTCGTAATTTCCGAGGGCCGCCTGCGCCTGCGCGAGGGTGTCGAGGTAGTTCGCGTTGTCTGGTCCGGCCTCCACGGCGGCTTGGGCGAGTTGAAGGGCCTCGTCAAGGCGGCGCTCTTCGAGGACGTAGCGCATGGCCAGGTTATTCTGGGCGACCGCGAATGCGGGGTCGGCCTCGAGCGCGCGGAGGTAATAGGTTTCGGCCTGGGCATAATCTTTGCCAAGATCGGCGACAACGCCGAGTTCGAAGAAGGCTCTCGCGTCGGCTTCAGGCTGCTTGGCGAAGGTCTCGAGAATAGCGCGGGCACTCTGGCGGCTGGTGGAGGCGTCGGGGTCGGCGCTGCGGTTCGTGAGGCTGTACCAGCCGGAGGCGAGCATGAGCTGTTCATTGCGTTCGGTGTCGGGGATTTTTGGCGCGATCTGCTCGAGCCATTCGGCGGCGGCGGTTTCGTCTTTGATCTCAGAGGCCGCAAGGCGCACCCAGGTCATACGCCATTGGGCGGCGGCCTTTTGGGCCTCGCTGGAATCGGTGGAGGCGGTCAGACGCGGCTGGATGAGCGCGGCGGCCTCGTCGAGCTGCCCGGCCGAGATGAGAGCCCGGGCCTGCTGAGCGAGGGCCGGTGAATAGTCCGTCTGCTCGGTTTCGCCGGAGCTGTCGACGTAGGAGCGAAGCGTTTCGAGCGCCTGGGAGCTTTCGCCGAGCCGGATTTGTGCTTCCGCGATAAGCATATCGGCGCCTTGGGTGCGTCCCACAGTACGATTGCGCCAGGTCTCGGCAGCGCGGAGAGACTCGAGCCATTGGCCGGTTGCGGCGTAGGCTTCGGCGGCGAGCAAGGCAGGCTCGTATTCGTTGGGGAAGTCGCGCATCGCCTGGGCGGCGACCTTTGCGGCGTCGTCGTGCCGGTTCATACTCGCGTAGAGGCGCACAAGCTGCATTTTCAGCGCGAGGAATTCGGGGTGGCGCTCGGAGAGCTGGCGGAGTTGCACAGCCAGGCGCTCCGGGTTGTTCTCGGGGGTATTTGCAATGGCGCTGAGCGCTTCGAAGGTGGTGTCGTGGCGCCGGGGGGCCTCGATGGCCGCAACGATGAGCGGCTGCGCGAGGGTACGGGCAGCAACCGCGCTGAGGGTGTCCTTGTGTTCAGCCAGTTGGGCGAATACGGGCTCGTCGGGGCAGGCGGCCGCTGCATCGTTGAAGAGGCCGACGGCTTCTGTGCCCGCGCCGCTGCGCGTGAGAAAAACGAGATAGCGTTTCCAGGCGGCGGAGTCGTTGCGCCGCTCGGCGAGAGCGGCTTCGAAGTGGCGTCTGGCGGCCTCGGGAGTCCCGTAGCGGCTGTGGTAGTCGGCACGAATCAAGTCCCGGATTCCCGGCTCGGCTTCGAGCGTATCCAGCCGGGCGAGCATGGTTTCGGCTTCCTGCGCCCGTCCCTGGGAGGCGAGCAGGTCGGCGGTGAACTGAACGGCCTGCACGGTTGGCGCCTCCTGGAAGATCCGTGTGCAGATCGCCTCTGCTTTGTCCGGCATGCTGTTGCGCCGGTAAAGCTCGGCCAGCATGAGATCTGCCGGATTCTCCCGGTCCTCTGGAGGATGCGTCTCCAACAGAAGCGCGATGGCGCGATCAATCTCGTTCTGGGAGGCGAATATGGTGGCCGCACGACGCCGGTCGTCTTCGGATACCGCCGGATTGCGCAGCACATCTTCAATGTATTGGCGTCCTCGATCCGATTGACCGCGAAGCTGAGAGATGCGGGCCAACTGGAAGCGGATGGCATTGGATTCAGGCGCTATCTGCAGGGCATTGGCGAGGCTGTACTGGGCGCCTTCGTAGTTGTTGAGCCGTTCGAATGCGGCTGCCAGCAAGACGTGGCGCTCGGCCTGGGGGGCAGAGTTCCGGATGACATCGTTCAGGAGAGAGACGGCTTCGGCAGCGCCTTTTTCGGTGGGATCGGTCAAAAGGAGCCAGCGCGCCCGCGCCACTCTCCACCCCACGGCATTGTCGCCGGTCTGTTCTTTCATGCGCTCGATCACGCGTTCGATAAGGCCCGTATCCTGCCAGGCGGCCCGTGATGCGAGCGTGCGTCGCTGCACGGTAGCGTTATTGGGATATTGATCGGCCGCCTGGGCCCAGGCCTCGGCCGCATTCGGCGCAGCGGTTCGTTCCAGATACTCGGGGAGGAGCGTTTCCCAGCCGGGCGCGTTTCCAGCAGCTTTCGCCGCGGAGACCAGGAGGTCGAGCCCTTTGTCGGCATCGCCGGCGTTGTAGGCAGCAATCGCTTTGGCATAGACGACCGCCGGCGTGGCGTCGCTGGCGCGTGCGGCCTTTTCAAAGCATGCGTCGGCCAGCCCCAGGCCATGCGTGTCGCTTACGCGAGCCAATTGCAGCAGCTCCGTATCCGGAAGTATTTCTTTGGAGTTCAGCGCCTCCCTGATCTTATCTGCCGCGCCCGCCGTGTCTCCGTTGCGAGCCAGCAAATCGACATACAGCGGGAGCGTTCTTGGCTCGAGTGGGCGGGTCGTCTGAACCTGCTCGACCAGTGTAAACAGCTGTTGCCGTCCGTCCTCGCTGAGCTGGGTGAGATCACTCCCGATGATTACGGCGGCTTCGGCGGCAACCCCTATGTTGTGGGAGGCCATCTTTAAAACTTGAGAGGTCAGCTGGATGGCTTCGACTCTGTTTCCCATGGAATCCAGGAGAGAGGCGGCCCGAATGGCAGGTTCAGCCCAGGAAGGCGCGTATTTCCGGGCGTCTTGCCAGGAACTCAGCGCGAGGTCGGACTCACCCAGACGTTCGCAGGTAATAGCGCGCAGATAGTGCAAAAAAGGGTTGTCTGGTTGCAGGACAATGGCTTCATCGCAGAGCGCTAAGACCTCCGAGGGTGGAGCTTCCTCTGCTCCCCATACCGCGCGCAACAGCGGCGCCCATGCCCGGGCAGCAACGTCTCCTTCCCGCCGCTCGAATTCGTCGGCAATGGCGGTTACCTGTTCCGTCTGATGTTCCGCTGCGCAGGCGAGGGCCCGGATGGCGAGCAGAGGGGAATCCAGCTGCTCGATCGGCACGCCGCCTGTTTTTTCAAGCACGGCACCGGAGTTCCCTCGCTCAAAGAGCTGGCGAACCTGGAGGAGTTGCAGGCGCTCATCGCCAGATTCCGCGACGGCACGGTCGAGCAGTCTGAGCGACGCATCAAAACTGCCAACCCGGTTGAGGAAGTTGGTGACAAGGGCGACGATCTTCGCATCCGGGGGGATATCTTCGGCCGCCTGTTCAAGGAGGCGCCGGGCCTCTTCGTGATTGCCGGCCATCTCCTGCGCGGTTGCCTGCAAGACCGCCAACAGCCCTTCCTGCGAGGCCAATTTGTCCTGCTGCGCGGTGGCATAGGCCAGAAGTTCTTCACCGGACCGGCCTGCCTGCCGCATCTTCGTCAAGACAAGGAAGTGGTTTTCCAGCTCCGTGGGCGCGATGGATGCGATCTTCTCTGCATAGGCCAGAAGCTCATCGGCAGATTTGTCGGCCCGTTCCATGAGCGAGAACAGCAGCAGATGGTTTTCGCGATCCTGCGGCGCCAGGTCGACGGCATAGGAGGCGAGCTCCAGAGCCTCATCGAGCTTTCTCTTCCTGGCCTGGGTGAGCGCTTTTGCGCGAAGTGCCGGTATGTGCTCGACCGTCAGTAGCTTCTCGAGTGGAACTCCGTTTTCGGGTGCAGGAAGGATCTTGTCGGCAAGCGCCAGCGTTTCTTCCGTAAATCCCACGGACGTGTACAGCTCGAGAAGCGCGTTCTGGGTGTCCACGTGATTGGGGTCCAGTTCAAGGATTCGGGCAAAAACGGCCATGGCTTGTTGTAGATGCCTGTTATTGGCTACGGGGATATTTCGCCGCGCTGTAGCGTAGGCAAACAGGGCCTCTACGTCCTCGTCCATGCCGAATCGCTGCAAATACCGGCCGACCTGGTCAAGAGCCGTGGTGTAATCGCCGGCTTGAGCGGCCTCCATGCCACGGGCACGGGATGCCAGGGCCCGCTTGTTCATGGAGGAGTGGCGGTGATATACAGCTCCTCCCACGGCCACTGCGATGACAAGAAAGGTTCCCCCAACAATGAACAGACGTTTTTTTCGCATGACCTACCTTTTTACGAGCTGGATTTCTCCCCAACGATTCCCCTGGCCATGGAGGCATCCATGGACATGCAGAGAACCGCTTGCGCAAGCGGGCCGAAACGGGCATACGCCTCCGCCTCAACCATGAGCTCGCGGGCCTCTTCGCCGGCCTCCGGTGCAGGGGGGGCGGAGCGCGCACTGGTTCGCGACGAAGAGTAACCCGAGCGTTCCATATCGCGATTGCGAGCACGGTTGAAGACCAGTCCGGCAATCTGCGCATCGATCAGTTCAAGGTGTTGCAAGGCTTTGCGCACATCTGCGTCATGGTCGCCGCGCGCGAGCATCATAATCACCCCGCTGGTGCAGGCAGCCATCACAGACGATTCCGTTTGGCCGGGTATCGGTCCGGTATCGACCAACACGACGTCGAAGGTATCGGAGAGCTGGCCCAGAAGCTCGCGAGCGGATGCCGGCGATAAGCCGTTGGCGGCGGTTCCGGTCGTCCCGCAGGCGGGCAGAATACTGAGATTGGGCAACCCCAAAGGGCTGATGCAATTTTCGATCGGTTCACCGCGAAGGGCATCCGTCAGTCCGTGTCCCGGTTTGCTGTGAATCGAGAGACCGTTCGCCAATTCTGCGCCGGCGATCGGGGGAGCATTTTGCTCAGAGCCGGCCTCCGATTCGAAAGACGACTCGATCACCCTCTGCAGCGCTTTTTCGCTGAGTATGTCGAATTCGCTCGTTACCTGCCCCAGATCCCGCCATCCAAAGGCGCGTGTCCGCCGCGTAAGTTCCGTACCTATCACGTCGCCATCGATAAGGAGCGTGCGGCTTCCCGCCGCGGCAAACGACAGGCCCAGAGACAAAACCAGGCTGGTCTTTCCGGTACCACTGGTCGCGCTGGTGACCGTGAGGGAAAGGGGTTGTTTCGTCCCCCCCTGGATTTGAAGGAGCGTTCGGATGTGGTGAACGCTCTGCGCGGCGAGCATTGCTTCCGCCGGGTCGGAGAGTTTCTCCGGAAGTTCGGGGAGCACCCCCAGAAGTCTCGGGCGGGCCGTCTCCGCATCGACCACATCGCGTATGCGCCGGTTCGCCAGGCCGAGCAGCATGACCAGGGCGACGCCCAGGCCTCCGCCGCCCATACCGCCCAGGATGGCAAACTGGGTGCGCCGGCGCGCGTTGGAAGGCATGGACGGCATGTCCGCCTCGGTGAGTAAATCGATACGGCCGCCGATGGCCGATTCAATGCTCAATTGCTCGATGCGCGCGTTGGTTTTGTCCAGGCTGTCCTGTGCGCGGGCAATCTGGCCGCGGAGTTTTTCGATCTGGAGGTTTTGGCGGCCCAGCGCCAGGGTGCGTTCTCGTTTTTCATCGTACAGCTGTTGAAGGCGCTGCATGCGCAATTCCAGGCTGGCCTTCAAGGCCTCCGTGGTATTTGCCCCTGCCGTGGCCAGTCCGGCATTGGCGGCGGCTTGTTTCTTATACAACGCGGCATACGTCTCGATTTCCTCTTCCTGGGCATTCAGCCGCTCTCGCGCCAGGCGGTATTCAGGGCGCTGCTCAGGTTCCTTGTAGCGGGTTGCGATCTCCTCCATGCTCCAACGAAGCTGTTTTACGGGTGTCAAGAAGTTGTTTCATCCAGCTGTCAACGGTTGCGATCTCTTCGTCGCTGAGGCGGCTGGGATCGGTTCCCAAGTCCGGGAGCAGGCCTTCTTTGCCCGCGGATTCAAGCGTCGCCAATTCGATCTTGGCTGATTCGAGTTCGGTTTGCAGCTTCTGGAGCTCCTCCGCTTCAAACGCGTAGAGCCCGTCGAGGGCATTGGAGCCGTATTCGTTCGCAATCTCATACATCTGCGCCTGATAGCCGTCAATTTCATTGCCGAGCGCTTTGGCCCGCTCTTCCAGCAATTCGAAGCGCTGGGTAGCCGTATTGAGGTCTTCACCGCCATAAATGTTCAGATAGGCGTCAACCACGGCCTTTGCCCCCGCCTGGGCGGTTCGCGGCTCGTAATCAGTAAAGGTCACCAGGATGATCTCGGTGCTCTTGGGATGGAGGACGCGCAATTGTTCCATGAAATCGGCGACGCGCTCACAGGGAATACTCGCCGCCGACGCTCTTCCAGGTCTGCCCCTGCCATGGCCATATCCACGACGCGGCGGCTCTGGATAAGTGAGACCTGCGTCTGCACAAAGGAGTCGAACATGGGCAGCACACTGCTTTGCTCACTTTCAAAAAGGATCTTGGGCATTACGGGAGCGATGCGGATCTGGGCGGATGCTTTGATATTCCAACGCCAGCGCCAGGTAGCCGCCAACCGCGCCAATCAGTCCAAGCAGGCTCGCCAGAATGATCGCGATGACATATCTTCCCCGTAAGAGCCGGTGAAGCAGAAGCAGCGGGTTCTGTTCGGGGTTCGTGTTGGGCGCCTTAGCCGTAGCCGGGTAGCTCGCCTGACTGGGTACAGATGGCAATCGTTCTTGATTCATGATGCCCTTTGAGTTCCCGATTGAACTTCCTCAATCCATGCTTTCGCAGCCAGTAGCAAAAAGTCGTAGATTTCATCCCGATCCTGCTCTGACAAGCCCGCATCCGACACAAATTGGATGCTTGCACCGCCGAGGAATTTCGTTTTTCGCTCCCGCGCGACGCGCTCGAGCAGTTCCATATCGGGCGCGGTCCGTCCGTCCGGGAGCACCGTAAAGTGTAGCACAGCAAGCCGGGTGAACTGGGCCAGGGTATCGTAGGCAAAGACGTACTCCGTCGCGTGCAGGGAGATCCCTTCAATTTCAATCTCATGCGGTTTGGTGGAAATTTGCGACCATCCCTGCGAGGGATAACAAACCGGCGGGTAATGGCCCAGGAGACTTCGAGCATCCGCACACTGAACAACAAGCAGCGTGCCCGACCGGTTGGTCCCGACTTGCCGGTAGGAACGGTTCAGGGCCACGTTGGCGTCGAGGATCTGAAGTGCACCCCGTGAAATCTCGGAATCAATCCCGACCCAGTTCCCCAGTTGATAGGGGATCGTCATGGCCGCCTCACGAACGAGGGCATGATACGTCTCCGCTCCAGCAGGCACCTGGTGGCGGTAGCCCTGGTCGACCGCTATGGCCGCCAGTAGCGCAAGCGAGAGCATGGGTGTCAGCAATTTCATCGAAATGGCTCTCCGTCTTCTCAAACAGTCATCGGATCAGGTGCTGGATGCCACGCTTTGGCACGCCTCCTCAGGCTGAGCGCTGTCCTTGGCGAAGGTCCACCGGAATAGGGCGCCCGCGCTGAACAGACCGAACAAGGCGACCGGCATCATGGCCCAGCCGCTGACATCATGGAACATATCGGCCGTCTGCGTATTGGTGTATCCGTAAAGCCAAACGGTCGGGATCAGCCGCAGGACATTCGACGCAAGGGCTACGAATGGGCTCATCAGGACGATCAGGATCCTGGTCTGCGTGGTGAGGCGCGTGCTGAATGCATACAGAAAACAGACCAGGGTCAGGGCGAAGAGCATGCGAATGCCGTTGCATGCTTCCGCCACGGCAACGGAAACGTCATTTACTTGGAGCACGCTGCCGCTCAAGGCGATGGGGGTGCCCAGGGTATCCAGCACGAAGGCGGTGATTCGCGCCGCATACGCCTGCATGGGAAGCCCGATTTGCTGTTGGATGATCTTTGGGACCGGCACCAGGAAGACCAGCACCGCGAACGAGGGCCAGAATCGGAAAAGCACGGCGCCGCCCAACACGGAAATGACGCATCCTGCCACAATGACCACGGCCCCAAAATGCCACAGACTCTGGAAAAGGTAGGTGTCGCCGAAAGAATAGAGTACCCACCCGAACAGAATGAGCAGGGGGGCGAGCAGATAGCTGGAGCGCCGGGGGACCGCCACTTCTGTCTGGCGCACCTTCGCCAGCCACAATGCCACCGGCAGCACCAGCCAGATGTGACCGGATTCTTCATTCCGGCTGGCCAGGCGAAAGATGTCGGCCCAGGCATCGCGAGTGACCCAGGCCGCACAAAGCGCCATAATGACCGCAGCGATGAAGTGCCGTTTCCGCCAATAGGCCCCTCGTTTCGAGGGAAGGAGCAGTCCCAGTGGAAGAAGCTGCCGCTTGGTATTGACGTGCGCCGGCGCCCGGGTTTCACTCCGCACTCCGGCAGCGCTTTGCCCAACGACGCCGTTTCTTCTTTTGGCCGCCGGGGTACCGCGAAACGAGACGCCCGCCTGTTGCAGATTCTCCAGCACCAGCCTCGCCTTCGCTGTCCAGGTTTCTTGTTGGACATGCTGGCGCATGGCGCTGACGTCCGGAGAGGCTTTCAGGGCGGCGCGAATCCCTTCGACGAATTCTTGCGCCCCATCGGCAACGCACACCAACCCCTGATAATGCTCCAGTTCATCGAACGGGGTGCTGACAACCGGCCGTCCTACGGCAAGATATTCTTTCAATTTAACCGGATTGCAGGCTTTTATCCATGGACTGCGGTTCCACGGCATGATCAACACGTCACAGGCGGCCATGTACGCGGCGACGTCGTCGTAGGCTTTGCGCCCGAGGAAGTGCACATGGTCGAGAGTGCACCAGCCTTCAGGCAGTGAGCAGGCGCCTACCATCACGAAAGCACATTCGGGCAACGCAGCGGCCGTCTGCAAAAACAGCTCGGGATCGAAGGTGTGGGCATCTATCCCGCCGACAAAACCGACCCTGGGATGTGGAAGTGCGCGAACATCGGAAGGTTCGGGCTGCTCTCCATCACCCGCCTCCTGAAACTGCTCAAAGTCCACTCCATGATCCACAAAGGCTGCCATTCGGCAGTCTGCAGACTCCTCCTCAAAGACGCTCCGCGAGCAGAACAAGGTCAGGTCGGCGTCCGCTTTCAGCGTCTGATCAAAAACACGAATGCGCTCCGTATCCACGTTGGGATAGTGTTCAAAACGATCCGTCCGCTGATACACCAAGCCTTCCGAGGGAACGCGATCGAGCACTTCCGCCGCGGTGGGTACGGCAACCCACACCAGCGGACGCGTGATGCCCATCCAGGCCGCAGCATCCCGGACCTGCTCCGCGAGCACGGCTTTTGCCGCCGCGCTGCTTCGAAATTTCGGGATGGTTATGGGGCTCATCACGGCGAAATTTTCGCGTACAAGCTCCAACCCATGGCTCCAGCTTTTCATCTTGCGAAAGACACGCCCCGCGAAGACCTTACCCTCCGCAAGCCGCGGAGTGCGCATCCCAATTGAATTGATGTAGAGGACCGGCGTATGGCGGCTAAGCTCCCGCATCATCTGGATGTCGTAATGGCCGCGGTTGTGATACCACCAGTCCACGCCCCCAAAGCAGATGATGCCGTTGACGATTCCACTGCGCGATCGCGAGATAAACTCCGACAATGCGCCGCTCAGACTGTTCGATGCGTGCCGCGGAATTTTGTCGGCGGCTTCGATCTGCTCCAACTGGGAATCCAGCTTTTCAAGGAGTTCGCACTCGTCCCAGGCAACGGTCGCCAGGCCCTGATTGTCCAATTGGCGCGCTGTGGCCACCTGGTGGTCGTTTCGAGTTTCGTGCAGCGCCCCGCGCCGTGGCATGACAATGATGGGCTTGCCCAGCTCCAGTGCCGTCAATACGCTGCCCATTCCGGCGTGCGCAACGATCACCTCGGCCGATTCAACCAGTTCACGAAATCGATCCGGATCGACGCATTTGGTCCACCGGATATGTTGCGGACGGAAGTCTGTTTCGCCGATTTGTGCAAAGATGTCCGTGCGCTTGCTCGTTCCTGCCCAATGATCCAGCGCAACGATGAGTCGATCAAACGGCATCTGTGCGCCGACCGTAACGAAGATCATAAGACCGCCCCCCGATAGGCCGGGCCGGAATCCAGGGCAAGATGAGGCCATTGAGTCAACCAGAGGTCCGCATACTCACCGACCCGGGCCCCGGATAGCGACAGGCGCTCAACATTCGCGATGCTGTCGATCCAGATCGTCCGTGCCCCCAGAAACTTGCCCAGACGAATGGCGAAATATCCGGGTGCGGCCCCCGTGGAGATGACGACGTCCGGCCGGACACGCAAGAGGATCAGCAAGATTTCGAAAGCCTGCAGGAGCAGCTTCAACTTGTTCCAGGCCGTTGCGTCGACCACCGAATAAACCGTCGCACCGGGAACGTCACAGCTATACGCCTTGCTGACCGTGGCAAAAGACACGTCGTGTGCGCGGAAGGCGTCCACCAAGCGCATCATCTGCACCCAATGGCCTCCACCGGACGATACCGCGAGAACCTTCTTCCGAGGCGTGTCCGTGCCGGAGGAAGCCGCTGGGGCGGCCTCGCCGCACGGCGCCTCGTGAGGCTCCGAAGCGGGCCGGGTGGCATGATCGCGCACCGCGGCTCTGCTAGTCTTGATTGCCATGGCTTCCGCACTCCATGTTCCAGTGCGCCCAATGCTCGCTACAAAGACGATCGCTCCGCTCTGGGCTCACCCCCGCCTCCTGTGTGCGCCTCTGCCGCTTTGGACAAGAAAGCAGTGTCTGCTGTCAATCCATACCCAGTACGTGCTTCACTAGTGAGCGAAGGTCACAAAAGCACGCGCCTTTATCTGTTAAAATAGCAGTACAATACCTGTTAAAATAGCAATTCAAGTGCCAAAACCGCAAGTGTTTTCTAACATAGTGCTGTACAATCAGTTGCATGGTGTTCGGCAGTCCGAAATATCCTGTTTGCCTCAAAGAGAGGTTACAATTTCATCAATATTGACAAACTTTGTGTCATTCTTTGCTAAACAAACCTTTTGATGCCCCCCTTGCTCAATCGCAGGCTGTAAAAACCGTGACAAACGCATGTCTTGTCCACTGATTCATGCCGACAAGTCAGGCTCCTGGCGCGGGGAGGCCCGGGGGCGAATGGGGGAAGGAAGGCGCATTTTCTTCAGGCGCCCCCTGCCTCGGTTGGATGGGTTTGGTATTCTGCCCACTCTGGTGCCCGACACTGATGCGTTCGTCGTACATGTGGTGATGCCGGGCGATGCTGGGCTGCAACGATCGACTTTGAAAGCGCGAGGCTCGGGCTTTATGATAGGGCTTGCATTGCCCGGGAACAGGACGTGCTGGTTTCGGGGAAAAGGCGTGGACGCATATAAGAGCAAGGGGGAGCATCCGATGACTTGTTCAACGAGACGCAGTTTCTTGAAGCACAGCGTGGCCGGTGCGGTGAGCGCGGCCGCGGCGCCGATGATTCTTCCTTCGGGCGTGCTGGCCCGTGCGGGAGCCCGGGCGCCAATGACCGCATCATCATCGGTGGAATTGGCATCGGCGTGATGGGAAGGGGCCACATGCGCTCCTTTTCCAGCTACGACGACGTGCGCATCGCGGCGGTGGCGGATGTCGACATGCGAGAGCCAATGCAGCCGCTGAGGGATTGGGCGCGGACGCCTACCAGGATTACCGCCGCCTGCTGGACCGCGACGACATTGACGCCGTCATCATCGCGACGCCCCACCACTGGCACGCCCTGAACACGATTCATGCGGCCCAGGCAGGCAAGGACATCTATTGCGAGAAGTGCTTTTCACTGACCATCCGGGAAGGTCGCCTGATGGCGGAGGCCGTGGCGAAGTACAACCGGGTTTTGCAGTCCGGTATGCAGCAACGGTCGGGGGAGAAGGAATACACAGGCTGCATGCTCGTGCGCAACGGCCGGATCGGCAAAGTCAGCCGTGTGGTGACCCATCATTATCTGAGCCCGTGGCTGAACGGTTTGCCCGAAGAGCCGGTCCCGCCCGAACTTGACTGGGATATGTGGTGCGGCCAGGTAGAGCCGCATCCCTACAACCACCGTCTCACCGCCGACAGCCCCGACATCTCGTATGGCGCATGGTATTCTATGCGTGAATTTGGCGGCGGAGAAATGGCCTGCTTCGGTCCTCATGGTCTCGACGTCGTTCAACGGGCCCTGGGTATGGATGAGACCGGACCGGAGGAAGTGTGGGTGGAAGGCGATCCGTTCGAGTCGGTGATCTACCGGCCCGACACCTATCCGGACCGTGCCTGCACCCAGTGCCACAGCGGCCTTAAAGGGGCTGAACCCGAAGGTGTTCATGCGCTTTCCCGGCGACATCACGGTGGAGTATGGCGAAGACATTAATACGGGCGCCCATTTCATCGGCGAGCATGGCACGATCACCATTTCCCGCGGTGAACTGAGTTCCGATCCGCCTGAATTGATCGAAGCCCCGCTGGAAAATCCTGAGGTGCAGCTGTACCACAGCGACCACCATCATCGGAACTGGCTTGACTGCATTAAATCCAGGGAGAAGCCGGTGGCGCATGAGGAGATCGGCCATCGCGTGGCAACGCTCGTCCATCTGGGCAACATCGCCCGATGG
This sequence comes from Candidatus Hydrogenedentales bacterium, assembly GCA_050950105.1. GTDB lineage: Bacteria > Hydrogenedentota > Hydrogenedentia > Hydrogenedentales > SLHB01 > UBA2224. The sequence goes on from JBMNGZ010000005.1 coordinate 677,253, forward strand.
GTAAGCGAGGTGACCGGTGAAACGGGCAAGCGCCTGAAATGGGACGCTCAGGCGGAACGCTTCACCAATACGGACTGGGGCAATCACTTCCTGGATCGGCCCCGGCGCGCTCCGTACCAGTTGCCGGAATCGCTGTAGCCGTAGAGCGCTGGCGCCCTGGCTGACCCGGTTTTCGCCGGCCGCATGAAATGGCGGCGCGCGGTCGGGTTTGCCTGTATACTCAGTGCGATCGGGCCGTCAGATTGCCCTTGTGGATTTGCTTGTTTATGAACCTGCGATCCACTAGGATCGAAATCACCCCGCTCGACAAATCCAAACAAAGGAGTTATGGCCATGCGCTGTGTTGAGATCATCTGCCTTGTGGCTGCTTGTGTCCTTCCTGCCACGATCGCCGGGGCCGCCGTCGCCACGCTTGCACCCGACCGCATGATGCTGGTTGACGGCGAGCGCACGTTTATCATCGGTCTGTACGAGAACCCCTCGGACGATGCCGCGCTCGATGCAGCCGCCAAAGCCGGATTCAATCTGATTCACGCCAGCGCCAATGCCGAGGCGCTGGATCGTCTGGGTGCCCGCAAAGTATGGGCCTGGCTCAATACCGGCGGCAGCATTGATCTCAGCGAGGACAGCTCCGCCCGGGAAGGACGGCTCAGAAACCTGGTGGCCGAATTCGCGCAACACCCTGCCTTGCTGGTCTGGGAAGTGCCGGACGAGGCCCTCTGGAATTGCTTTTACAGCGCCTATATGTGGCGCCGAAACCATGAGCCGGCGCAGTTGAAGCCCCTGATCGACGAGCTTACGGATGCCGCGCTCCAGACCGAGCTGCGCGGGATGATGGCCGAGGCCAAAACGCTCTGGGAGACCGGATTCTACGCCCGCTCCGAAGAGACGGCCGATGCCATCTGGCGCAAGCTGGGCAAAGAGTCGCCCAAGCCCGGCCTGAACATATCCACCGCCTCAGAGCGTGCAACGAAAATGAGCGAGGGCATGCTTGCGGGCTACACGCTGCTCCGGCAGCTGGATTCCGAGCATCCCATCTGGATGAATCATGCGCCACGCAATCAATTGAACCTATTGGCCTCCTTCAACCGCGCGGCCGATATCGTGGGCTGCGACATTTACCCCGTGCCAACGTTCCGGAACGGGCATTCGGATCTCATGGAAAGCACGGCGGCGGCTGTCGGCGCCTATACCGAACGCATGCAGGCGGCCGCGCCCGGCAAACCGGTCTGGATGGTTCTTCAGGGATTCGGTTGGCGCGATATCAGCGACAACCCCTCCTCGGACCCGAACGAAGGGCGCCGGCCAAGGCTCAATGAGACGAGATTCATGGCCTACGACGCCATCGTACACGGCGCGCGCGGCATCTTGTATTGGGGAAGCGCGTACATCGAAAAAGACTCTGAACTCTGGGAGGACTTGCTCACCGTGATCGCGGAGTTGAATGCGCTGCAGCCGGTATTGTCCGCGCCGGATGCCCCCATCCGCTACACTATCCAGCTCGCCGATACCTACGGCTCGGTGGATCGCGACATCTGCCTTCTTCCGAAAGACGTCGAGGGCAAGGTCTGGCTTCTGGTCGTCAACGATTGGCCGGAACCGTTGACGTATACCATCAGCGGCTTGACTGAACTCAATGGTGTGCGCTACGTGGAGAAGTACTCCGAAAGCGAAGCGCTTGTCGAAGGCGGCGAACTGACCATGACCATTGCAGGCCATGGGGTGCATGTTCTGGCGCCGCAATGAGGTCATGATTCCACGCGAACGGCCTGTCGGGCGCAGTCGTCTTTTGACGATGCGCCCGACAAGACACGCCATCCCGTGGACTCCGGCAGCCTTTCGATAGTGAAGCCGGTTTATTGCTGCTCGTTAAGCCACGTTTCCTTCAAAAAACGGCAATTGATGACCTTTTCAACGAGGTCTGCCGGCACATAAAAGTAGTGATTTGAGGCTTCGAAGCCGAAGCGTGAATCTTGTGATTGCAGCGCATGCATGCGTTGCGCGAGGGCGATCTCACCGTCCAGCAGGGCGTGCAGCGCGGCAACCTGAGCCTGCGCCGATTCCGCAGTGGGCGCTTCATTGAACTGGTTCCGATTCATGACGAACCGGGTCTGGCCGGCCACGCTCTGAAAGTGGATCGCGCAGGCCTCCGCGATACGCATCTCCTCGTCGAGGGCCGCGCGCTGTTCCAGAGAGACCTGTGCATTTTCGAGCGCTGTGCGCACCGTGCCGATCGCCTGCTGAAACCCCTGGGCCATCAGCTCGTACTGCTGGGCAAATACGTCGGCGGGAAATACCGCGCGCCAGCGATCCACGTCGTCGTACGGTAATCCGACCATGGTCGAGTGATAACCGGTCGGCCGGGCGAACAGCAGGTTGGCGGGGCCCATCTGCACCGGAGCGTTGTAGACGACGCCGATGTGATATGGATATTCGCTGAAAGAGGCGCTGAAGGCCTTCCAGGCCTCAACCAGCACGGGGGCCAAGGTCTCGCCGACGCGATTGCGCGCCACCTTCAGCAGCGCGTCGTCCACAGGCAGTTCCCTGTCCGCCCCCAGTTCGGCAACCACCTCCAGGTTCGGCGAAGGGCATCCCCCGAGCGTCCAGCTCAGCATCAGGCCGTCCACGCCGCTCTCCCGCAGGTTGGCGGCATGCTGCGCGACGTTTGCAACGGCGGGAACGTAGGGCACAGGCGACAGCTCCCAGGTGTTGTTGGTCTGGATTTTCGCCAGAGTCTGCAAGCCCCGCGCCTTGGCGAAGCCCCAATGGCGGGTCGCCCGCGGCCCCGGGCCGACCGTGGAGATCGAATATTCGCCGACCACACTGTCGACGCCGCCGCGCGTCACCGGAATACTCCATTCACTCACGCTCTGGAGAGCCACTTCGGCGGGAAGCTTCTGCACAATGTTCTCGACCCAGGCATCCTGCCAGCCCCAGTCCCACGCGAAAAGGCGGGTACTGGCGCCGCTGCGCTGAATGCCTTCGTAGATGGCGCTGTGAAATTCCGCGATGACCTCGTCCGGCGCTCGGGTGCCGCAACGAACACAACCCTGGCCCCGGGAGTGAGACCAGCAGTTGGTCAGGTTTTCGGAGGCCGAAATGGTAAAAAATCCCGCGAGATCCGGCACTTCCCGGGCGATCCGTTCCACCGCATCCCGAATGTACTCACGAACCTCCGGTGCACTCGTGCAGAGGGCGGCATGATCGCCTTCCACCGTGCCCTTCAGATCCGGATGCTCGTCATAAAACGACAAAGGCATGGCACGCGGCTCGTTCAGGTACAGGTAAATGCCGATCCCCAACCCCCGGGCCCGGGCGACCAGGGCTTTCAGGTTCTCCAGGCGTTTTTCATAATGCTCGCTCAGGGAGGGGTCCCAGGGAAACGGCGTGAGTTTGTACAGGACCGCCTGCATCCAGACCCCATTCACGCCGGACGCGGCCAGGCGCGCCAGATAACCGCTCGGGAAAGAACCCTGATCGGGATCGTCCTCCAGCAGCGGGTCGCCGTAAAGGGCGAAATAGGACGGAGCATAGCGCGGATTGAACTGGCTCTCCCGCGAAGCTTCCGTGCGTTTCGCGGGCATTTCTGAAAGCCGCGCGACGAATGCGAACAATGGATCCCTGGGGACGCCCGCGCCGTCGGGGAACGCCTCTTTCACCCATCCGGCAAGCCGCGCTTCGGCCTCGCGCACCGCTGGAGTCCGCTCCTCATAACGCACCGGCTCGCATTTTGGTTTGAGGCTGCCGAGTTTGATGTACAGAAAATCATCCTCGCGCAGCGTGTAGGCCATCTCCTCGGCGGTCCATCCCAGCAGGCTGAGGAGCTGTTCATAGGGCAGGAGATGCCAATTTCGGCGAATGACCGTGATGTAGGAGCGGCGTTGCTGGTTTGGCGTGATTTCCGGGGGCCCCTCGAGACCCATGGCCCGGCCCATGTCCAATAATTCGGCGGTTTCCGCGCCGCACACGTTCGCCAGCGTGTCCATCGGAACCAGCGTCCAGTTGCGCCACACGCATGCGTGCAGGCGCGTTGGAAAATGGTCGAATGTGACGGGTTCCGGCGCGGACCCCACGGGAAGCTCTACAGCACCCAGCTGCATCGCGCACCAAATGGCCAATATCATTGCCTGCTCCTTCCGCATTCGTGCCGGCCGGGGTTGCCCACCGGCGCCTATGGTCAACTGATTCGCCTCAGGCCGCGATGGAACTCGCGCGCCCGGCGTTACATCACATCATACACAAACAGGAGCTGCTCGATGGAGCAGTGCCCATTCTAATACTAAGTGCACGGTTTTTGGATTTAGTCCTTTTTCTGTGGCCGAGTCTTGAGCGAGGAGCTGGAAAGGGCGAAAACATCGGGAACCATTCGGTATTTTTAGAGGTGCTAAGCGAAAACCAAGAACGAAAGGAATCCCGACATCTTACACCCATCTTAGCTCAATGGAGCGCACAAAGGTCGCATTTTTCTCAAACAAGGCAGCCGCGGGGACTGATTTCCGCAGCGCGGCCACGCGATCTACGCAGTCCCGCGCCGGCCATGCAGTCCACAGAGTCCACCCCCGGCCACGCGGAGCGCGTGTCCACCCCCGCCCGCGGGGGACACAAGACCCGGAACCGGCAGCGCTATCAGCGTAGTCCCGCGCCGGCCCCACGGTCCATAGAGTCCACGCAGTCCACCCTTGTCCACCGGGCCCACATGGCCCATGTTTTCATGCCCTGAGTCTGCCGGCAGCCCGTTTAGCGTCCACCCCCGGCCACGCGGGGCGCGTGTCCAGCCCCGCCCGCGGGGAACACAAGACCCGGAACCGGTGGTGGCAGCGTGGGCATACATCTTTGCTCCGCCCGCGGGGGATATTAGAGCCCGAAGGACAGAGACTTATGTTCGGCGCACCTGTCCCCCGCTGGCGGGGGTGAATCGGCGGTAGCCGATTGGGGGTGGAGTTTTGCAGGTTGGATTTTGGGTGTGGCTTGCAGCTCACAGCGTCCCGTCGCAGCGCGTGGGCTATCCGGCTGGCCGGCCGCGCGGAGACTGATTTCCGCAGCGCGTAGGGGCAGACCCCTGTGTCTGCCCTTCTTAAACGCAGCCGCAGGGGCTATCCGGATGGGCGGCCGCGGGGGACTGACTTTCGCAGCGCGGCCACGCGATCGACGCAGTCCCGCGCCGGCCATGCAGTCCACAGAATCCACCCCCGCCCGCGGGGGACACAAGACTCGGAACCGGCAGCGCTATCAGCGTAGTCCCGCGCCGGCCCCACGGTCCATAGAGTCCACGCAGTCCACCCTTGTCCACCGGGCCCACATGGCCCATGTTTTCATGCCCTGAGTCTGCCGGCAGCCCGTTTAGCGTCCACCCCCGGCCACGCGGGGCGCGTGTCCACCCCCGCCCGCGGGGGACACAAGACCCGGAACCGTGGTGGCGGCGAGGCATACATCTTTGCTCCGCCCGCGGGGGATATTAGAGCCCGAAGGACAGAGACTTATGTTCGGCGCACCTGTCCCCCGCTGGCGGGGGTGAATCGGCGGTAGCCGATTTGGGGGTGGAGTTTTGGAGGTAGGATTTTGGGGTGTGGCTTGCAGCTCACAGCGTCCCGTCGCAACGCATGGGCTATTCGGCTGGGCGGCCGCACAGGGACTGATTTCCGCAGCGCGTAGGGGCAGACCCCTGTGTCTGCCCTTCTTCAACGCAGCCGCAGGGGCGTTCCGGATGGGCAGACACAGGGGCCTGCCCCTACAACCGGAGCACGGATGCCAGGGGATCGGCAAACGCCAGCGGATCGGCGGATGCGCAGCGGATCGGCGGATGCGCAGCGGCTTATGGTTCAGTCTTCGGTTGGGGCGGTACATCAGCCTGTGCGGCCAGGCGTTGATAATAGGCGTGTGTCGCGTATTGTGCGCGCAGGCCCTGGGTGCCGGAATCGACGTAGGGATTTGATTGAATTTCGTCGAGGATGCGCGCCTTGCAGGAATCGTTCATCTGAAGCTCGCAGGTATCCAGGATTTCGCGTTGGAGGAGCGGGTCGAAGATGGGAAATGCCACTTCGACGCGCCAGTCGATGTTGCGCTCCATCAGGTCGGCGGAACTCATGTACACGGCCCGATCGTCCCCCTGGCCGAACACGTAGATCCGCTGATGCTCCAGGAAGCGGTCGAGTATGGAAATGGCGCGGATATTGGGATGCGGCAGCATGGCGTAGGTGGTGCGCACCACAAAATCCATCTTGACTCCCGCGTCGGCCGTTTCCCGCAGACGTGTCTGTGATCTTCTCGTCGGTGAGATGGTTCACCTTCAGAAACACGTACCCCTGGTCGCCTTTCTTCTTCTCCCGGTTCAGCAGTTTCATGAGCGTCTTGCGCGTGTTAAACGGGGACACGAGCAGGTGCTTGAATTTCGGGCGTCGTGACCGCCCGCATCTTCGACTGCGGCGTCGAGGTAATCAAAGACCAGGTCTGCCTCGTCCGCCAGCCGCTTGTCTGAGCTGAGGAGGACGGTGTCGACGTATTGCCGCGCGGTAATCTCGTTGAAGTTCCCCGTGGAGAGGCCCGCCAGGCGGCTTTTCTTGCCTTTGATCAGCAGCAGCTTGCAGTGCACCTTCATGGGCGGCACGCCATAGACTACCGTTGCCCCCGACTCCGTCAAGGCTTCCGAAATCTTGATGTTGTTCTTCTCGTCGAACCGCGCCTGCAGTTCAATGGAGACGAACACCTTCTTGCCGTTGCGTGCCGCGTTGATCAGCGCATTGACCACGTGCGAATGCCGCGCCACGCGGTACAGGGCCATCTTGATCTCCTCCACTTCGGGGTCGATGGCCGCCTCGCGCAGCAGGCGGATCACGTTGTCGAACGACTGGTAGGGGTACGTGACCAGCAGGTCCTGTTCCTGGATGATTTTGGCCATCGGACGCCGGCCGCGGTCGAGCAGCGGGTGGGGGGCCGGCTCCATCGCTTCAAACGACACATCTTTGCGGTGATTCGGGAAACTGATGAGATCTTTCATGTTGTGGTAGCGCGCCCCCGCGATCAGCGTGTCGTATTGGGTGATTTTCATCCGTTCCTCGCAGCAATTGCAGCAGTTCCATCGGCATGGTGGCGTCGTGCACCAGCCGGGTGGGGCGGCCCGCTTTCCGCTGCTTCAGCACGCGCTCCATCTTGCGCACGTGGCCTTCAGAGAAATCGTTGTCGATATCCAGCTGGGCGTCGCGGGAGATCTTGAACTCGTAGGCGCCGATGCGTTCGTAGTCGAAGATGTAGAAGATGTCGTTCAGCGCATGCCGGATGAGATCGTCCACGTACATGATCGCGCCGTTGGGCAGCTCCACGAAGCGCGGGATGCTCGGGCGGGATCTCGAGAATCGCATAGCGCACCGGGTCCCCCCACATCTTCACTCCGAAATAGAGGGCGCCGTCCGTCAGCTGGGGGAATGGCTGCGATTTGCGGAGAATGATCGGCACGAGGCTCGGCAGCACGTGTTCTCTGAAATAGTCGTCCAGCCAGGGGCCGAATTCCTGGGCGCAGTGTTCAATGTCGTGCTCATTCAGGATCCGGATCCCCTGGGATGCAAGCTCGGACGCGATGTCTCCGTAGGCGGCGCGGAACCGTTCGTCCAGTTCTCGGGCCTTGTGCGCGAGGACCTCGAGCACGTCCTGCATGCCGCTGTGCCCCAGCTCGATCCGGCGCTGCACGCTGGCAACACGCACCTTGAAGAATTCGTCCATATTGGAGGAAAAGATACCCAGGAATTTCAGACGCTCCATGGACGGGTTACGCCGGTCCTCGGCTTCCTGAAGCACCCGTTCGTTGAAGGAGAGCGCTGACACCTCGCGAATCTGATGGACGTTTTGCATGCCGTTTCCTGCCCAGGGGCCCGCTTCAACAACCGGGCACGGGCTGGATGAATGCTGCGCTCTCAGGTTGCTATGATAAGCGCTGCGATAGCCCGTTCCGGTGGGCGGAGGACTTTATGAGACACCATTTTACTGCTGAATACAAGCCGTTACCGAGGTATGGGCGGTGGATACTGCTGGCACTGGCCTTTGCGACAGTCCCTCTGGCCGGGGCACAGCCGCCGGCAGCGGCCCGGGCCGCCGGGCAGCCACAGATGTCCGGCCCGCTGGTGTGTGATGCACCGGTCTACGATTTTGGCGAACGCGACAATTTCACCCGGGTGACTCACCGGTTTCAATTGAGAAACACGGGTTCCGAGCCGCTGGACATCAATCGCGTCTTGACCACCTGCGGATGCACCGTCGCGAACCTTAAACAAAGAACACTCGCCCCGGGGGAATCCGTTCCCCTGGAGGTCGAAGTGTCATTCGAGGGACGCACGGGCGTGTTCGAAAAGCATCTCTTCGTCCTGTATGGCGGGAAGGCCCAGAACAGAGTACAGCTCACCATGAAAGGCATGGCGGTGGAACACCTCCGTATCACCCCGCCGACAGTCAATCTGAGCAATTCCGCGATGGACCACGCCAGTGAGAGCAGCACAACCATCGAGCGCTGGAGGGGGCCTCTGCATTCAAACTGCGCGAGGTCAAGACAAATAGCCCCTACCTCGAGCTGACCGCTGAAACCAGCCCGGATGGCCTGAAACATACCATTCATGTGCGGACCCGGCCGCCCCTCCCTCTGGGCGTCTCTCCGGCGCAAATTCACGTTTTCACCGACAGCGACGCATACCCCGTGCTGGAGATCCCCGTGGCGCTCCGCGGAGTCGACAAGATCGAGGTGGTGCCTAAAGAAGTCGTGGTGTATGACAAAGGGACCGGCGATGCCGACACCGCAATCCGGTTCTTGAACGTGATACCCGGCAGCGTGTCCCAATTCACGGTAACTGGAGTCGAAACGCCCGGAGCAGGCATCGTCTCAGAGGTCATCCCACGCCCGGAGAACCGCTACCTCATCAGGCTGCAGAATCTTCCGGCGGATCCGGCCTTCGAGGGCAAAGACATCGTGATTTTGACCGATGTCCCCGGCCGGGAACGAGTTTCTGTGCCGTTGCACATCAAAAAATATCCCGCTCCATGAATCGGGCCCTCTCCAAGCCGTCCAGGCCAAATCTCTGCTGCGCTGGCCCACGTTTCGGACGGGGCGGCTCATTTATTCACGGAAAGCGGGGAGGGCGGTTTACGGGGCGCTGTCTTTGAATACCCGTCGCAGCGCCTCCAGATAGGCCATGCCGTTGCGGGTGTCCGGTTCAAGATAGCTGCCTTCGGTCCATTCGTTCCAGCAATTGATGGTGATGATGCGCTTCGACGGAGGCAGCGTATCCGCGAGCGCTCTGACCGCACGCAGCCCCTCTTCGAAGGCCTGGGGGTCATTCTCCGAGATCGTCGCCATGAAGGGGTACCCGGAGTACGTAAACTCATTGTCCAAATGGCAGCGGGGCGACGAGTCCCAGCCCATGGTCACGTTGGGGAAATACGGCACGGGATACCGCGGGGCGGCCTCGTTCCAATGTTCGACGTATTGGTCCCGCACGTAAGCGTAGGGCGTTTGAGGAAATTGCGGCAGCGGGACGTGGTGGATCCAGACATACGACGTGACGCTGTCGAAGCCCAGCAGCGGCACAAGCTCCTCCGGTTTGGATACCGCGGTCTCACCCGGCAGGATGCGCACGCCAAAGGTCACGGCGTTCAGATGCAGGCCCGCGAACCCCGCCGCGATGGTCTTTTCGCGGAACCGCTCGAGCGCCGCGCGGGTGGCCTCGAGACTTCCGAAGCTCTGGATGAGGGTATGCAGTTCATAGACCGAAAAGTAAGGGCAGCCGTCGATTTGCCAGTGGCAGGGGTGTTTGAAATAGGTCTCGATAATGTAGTCGGTCATCTGCTCAAACGTTTCCGGCGTCACCGTGCCCGGATACAGCACGGCGCTCGGTTTGTCAGAGCGCGCGGGATGGATGTCCAGCCAGTCGTGATTGGCCCACATCAGGGCGAATTTCATGCGATCGCGGTTCGTGGCCTTCATGAAGCCGTCTTCCAGGCCTCGCTGCAGGAACGGACCGTCGTCATACCAGTACCAGTCAAAGATAAACACGTCGACCCCGTGGTCGGCCGCGGCCGTGATCTTTGCGGCCATCGCTTCGGGATCGGATTCGTCGGTATAGCCCCAGAGCGGCACATTCGGCTGTTGATGGCCCTCGAAGCGCGGCCGGGACGTTTTGACCAATTCCCATTCTGTCCAGCCTTCGCCGTGCTGCTTCGCGTTGCGCGCGTCCGGATGGTAGTTGGGGAAATAATAGGCGGCAACCGTATACCTGTTGGGCATGGACTGTTCCGTTTCGGGTGTTTGCGCCGATTCAACTGCGCCGTGCGTGTAGAAAATAGTCAAGGTCAACAGTGCGGTATACATGGTGTTTCTCCCTGCCAGCGTTGGGCATTAGCTTAGCCGCTGGAACAACCGTAAGCAAACCGCCGAATGCGGCATAATTGAGCGCAAAACACACGAGAAACAGCATCGTATCGGCCAAATAGCCGGGAACGGCTGGCACATTCACGTTCTAAGTGCACTGGAAGCGATTTTTCGTTTCTGCAGGAAGATTTCAGTGGGTGCTTGCTATCCGAGGCATTTTGGGGGCGATTGTTGAGTTCATCGACTATTTCCAGGAGTTTTTCTAATGTAGGGGTGGCCCACCGAGGCCGCGTATCCGGATCGTCCCTGCGGCTGCGTTAAAGAAGGGAAGACCCCGTGTCTGCCCATCCGGATAGCCCCAGCACATCTGGCGATCCCCTGGCGTTCGCGCTCCGGTTGTAGGGGCAGACCCCTGTGTCTGCCCATCCGGATAGCCCCAGTGGCTGCCTTTAAGAAGGGCAGACACAGGGGTCTGCCCTTACGCGCGGCGTAACTCCCGAACAAGACTCATCTACAGAAATGGGCCCAACCCAAAAACCGTGCACTTTAGTATTAGAATGCGCGGCTTTTGTCGGTGGAAGAAATCTTACGTCGAGACTGCTACAATGCCCTCGATGACATCTCGGAAAAATCCACCATCGGGGAGGACGGATAAATGCTCGTGCAATGGACGCGTTTCACATTAATTCTGGGGGCCGTGGCAGCGTTCACATTGCCGGTCAGTCTGGCGCAAACCGTGGATGTGCCCAACGCATCTTTTGAGGAAGGACAGGACGGGCCGGCTGCCTGGACGCTGTCCGGCGGCTCGGGCCAATGGCTCGACGGCGAGGCGTCCAGTGGCTCGCGCGCCATCCAGGTGACGGGCACCAGCGACAGCAGCAACTTCTGGCGTTCCGGCCCGATCGCGCTCGAACCGTCATCCGTGTACATGGTGAAATTCGACGCACGAAACTGGGGCGGCAGCGGCGGGACGGCTATCACCGGCCCGAGCTTCTGCAACCGGGATCTGGGCGCGCTCACTGGCGAATGGAAGCCATACAGCTCGGTCTTCTTCACTCCGGAGAAAGAAGCGCCGGGGGAGGAGGGACTCCGGTTTGGCCAATGGCAGCATGGGGGAGCGATGGCGTTCGACAATGTGACCGTCTTTGCCGTGCAGCCTCTATACGTCGACCAGGAAGGCATACGTTTAGGAGAGGGTGAGCGCATCGATGGCCTCACCTACACTTTTACTGCGCCGCATTATTCGGTTTCACGTAATCAGAGCCGGCCGTTGATCAGGCAGCAGTGCCATTTCAACACCAATCGATGGAGCTTTGGCGCCGGTAGTGAACTCGTCTACCGCCATCAGTTGGCTGGCCGCCACCAGGTCGATGCCGGCATCGAGGTAAGCCTTTCCTATCATTCGGCCGGCCGTCTGACCGCAGAAGCCTCTTTGGATGGAAAGGATTGGACGCCCATCGGAGAGGCTGCCGAAGATGGCGGCGGGTCCTTTACCCTACCGGAAAATCTCTTCCCTGCGAATGAAATCTACGTCCGGTTGCGGGGAGTGGTGGGCGACGCTGCTGAAGGCCGCGCCGGTTCCTGTTCCTTCACGCTGAACGGCTATACGTACCGGGCAACACTGGACGGCTCCCCCGTCATGGCTCAAGGCGGGACCCGCTTCGTCGCCGTGACGGACGCAACCCCGGGCGCGAACGTGACCGTCGACTCCCTCGGCGATGCCCTGCCCGGCGGCGCGAACACAATCCGCCTGCTGGTAGACAACCGCGCCGATGCCCCGGTCTCCGTTACGCCCACGGTTTCGCTTACGGGGGACGGCGGAAGACTGGAGCAGGACTGCCCTTCGGTAGAGCTGTCCGCCGGAGCCAGCGTTCTGGAGATCCCCTATGAAGTGCCGGGTTCGGGCTCCTTCGCTCTCGAAGTCGCACTCGAGCCGGGGCCGGTGTTTGCATTCCACGCCGATTTCCACGTGCCCCACCTTTTTGAGACCGGCTACGGAGAGCGTGTGCCCGGGTCTACGGCCGATGTCGCGTTGTGGCGCGCTTCCTCCGGATGGAAGATCGCCCAGACCCGCCCTGCACCGACCCGTCAAGCCGATGCGGTCCAAGTGCGCCTCGCCCGGAATGAGGCCGAGGCCGTCCAGTTTGTGATTACGCCCCAGCGGCCGCTGACGGGATTGACCGTCACGGCTGGCGATCTGGCCGGTCCCGCCGGCGCGCTGCTTCCCGCATCCGCCGTGGAGGTGTTGCGGGTGCGTTATGTCGATGTCGTGTACCCCACCGACGAGACCGGTGTGGCCGCGCCGTGGCCCGATCCATTGCCGCCGTTCCGTGGCCCTATCGACGTAGCGGCGGGCATGAACCAGCCTGTCTGGGTTCGAGTGAACACGCCCAAAGATCAACCCGCGGGCATCTATCGCGGTTCGCTTCGTGTGACTGCGGATGGATTTACGGCGGAAACGCCCCTGGAAGTCGAGGTTTACGATTTTGAACTCCCGGATCGAATGACCTGCGTCTCGGCCTTTGGTTTCTCACCCGGGCTCGTGTTCGAGTATCAGAAGCTCAGCGACCCGGAGCAACGGCGCGAAGTCATGGACAAATACCTCAGCAACTTCAGCCGGCACCATATTTCGCCCTATGACCCGGTGCCTCTGGATGCCATCGGGCTGACATGGAGCGGTTTACCCAAGTGGCAGGGCGGCGAGACGGATACGGAAACAAAAAAGAGCGGCCATGCCTCGCGCTTCTTGAATGACCCGCATACGGACCAGAATGTCTCGCTCAATTATGCCGATCGCCTATCCATACCCGAGAAGGGGCTGCGCGTGCGTTTCTGGTACAAAACGAAGGAACCCGGCCAGCGCTTCCTGACCTCGATCCGGCATTTCGACGCCTCGGGCACGTGGATGTCCGGCCGAAATCTCGATATCATCAGCACCGGAGACGGTTCATGGCAGTCCTTCGAGCGCACGATCTCGACATTCCCCGAGGGGGCGCACTCCTGTGCCTTTGCCGTGTTTCCCACCCTGTGGAGCGATGCCGGCGAAACCACCGGAGCCCTATGGCTCGATGAGATCGTTATTGAAGATGCGGGGACGGGCCAGGCGCTAAGCGATGAAGAGGGATTCGAGGGTACCGCGCCCGACCGCATTCAGCCTGTTTTCGATTGGACCAACTGGGATCGCGCCATGACCCACGCGATCGACGAACTGGGCTTCAACTCATTCAAGTTGCCGGTTCAGGGTCTGGGCGGCGGCACATTCCACTCCCGCTACGAGCCGTCCTTGCTCGGGTATGCCGAAGACACCCCGGAGTATCAACACATCTTCCGGACCTATGTGCAGGGTCTACAGGAACATCTCCGTGAAAAAGGCTGGCTCGACGAGGCCTATGTCTACTGGTTTGACGAACCGGATCCCAAAGACTATGAATTTGTCATGAACGGGTTCCGTAAGCTCAAGGAAAACGCGCCCGATATCAACCGCATGCTCACCGAGCAGATCGAACCCGAGCTGATCGGCGGACCCAACATCTGGTGCCCGCTGACGCCCGCCTACGATTTCGAGGCCGCGGAAGAGCGCCGCGCCGCAGGCGACAAGTTCTGGTGGTATGTCTGCACCGGGCCCAAAGCCCCGTATGCGACCCTGTTCATAGACCATCCGGGGACCGAACTGCGCGTCTGGCTCTGGCAGACCTGGGAAAATAAGGTCGAGGGCATCCTCGTGTGGCAGAGCAACTATTGGACCAGCTCCGTCGCCTATCCGGATGCGCGACAGAACCCGTATGAAGATCCGATGGGTTGGGTGACCGGCTACAGCACCCCCGCAGGCACCCGGCGGCCTTGGGGGAACGGGGACGGACGATTCATCTATCCGCCCGAAGCCGCCGCTGACGGCGCCTCTGCGGAGCCGGTGCTGGAGGGGCCCGTCGACAGCATCCGCTGGGAGATGTTGCGCGATGGCGTCGAGGATTACGAATACTTTGTCATTCTCGAGAGGCTCTTCGAGGCGCGCCGGGAACAGATCCCCCTGGAAGAACGGGGGCTCTATGAAGGACTGCTGGAGGTTCCGGACAGCATTTCAAAGAGCCTGACGGAGTTCACGAAAGATCCGACCCCGCTGGAGACGCGCCGCGATGCGATCGCCCGGGCTATCGAGGCGCTGAGCCGCCGCTAGCGGAGGTCATAGGGACCGCCGCAGAAGAGCCGTTTGGGAAACCGGCGCGGTACTCTCTTCGTGGCGCCCAGGATTGAGCGCTGCCCGCGGAAAGATCAGAGCGTGGCAACCCGGTTGGCGATCTCGTCACCGATCTGGGTGGTCGAGAGCCCGCATTCCTGGATCTCTCGGGCCGACATGCCCGAAAGCCGGCCGCTCTTCAAAAAGTCGACGCAGGCCGTTTCAACCAGCTGCGCGGCCTCCTGCTCGCCCAGGTAATCAAGCATCATCTGCCCGGCGAAAATGCACGCCAGCGGGTTGATCACGTTTAAGCCCGTGTATTTCGGCGCGCTGCCGCCGATAGGCTCAAACATCGATACGCCCTCAGGATTGATGTTGCCGCCCGCGGCGATGCCCATGCCGCCCTGTACCATGGCGCCCAGGTCCGTGATGATGTCGCCGAACATGTTGCCGGTCACGATCACATCGAACCATTCGGGGTTTTTAACCATCCACATGGTGATGGCGTCGACGTGGGCGTATTCGCGCTTGATATCAGGATACCGGGCCGCGCCCATCTCATGAAACGCGCGTTCCCAGAGGTCGTATACGTAGGTGAGCACGTTGGTTTTTCCGCACAGGGTCAGCGTGTTTGTCTTATTCCGCTTGCGGGCGATGTCGAACGCGAACTTCAGGCAGCGGTCCACTTCAAAGCGGGTATAGACCATGCACTGCTCGGCCACCTCGTGGGGAGTGCCCTTCTTTTGGACTCCGCCAAAGCCCGTGTAGAGCCCCGCGGAATTCTCTCGAATGACCACAAAATCGATGTCTTCCGGGCCCTTGTTCTTGATCGGGGTCTCGATGTTTGGATAGAGCTTGACCGGGCGCAGATTGATATATTGATCCAGCTCAAAGCGGGTCCGCAGAAGGATGCCTTTTTCCAGAATGCCGGGTTTGACGTCGGGATGTCCGATCGCGCCCAGAAGGATCGCGTCGTGCCGGCGGAATTCGTCCAACGCGGAATCCGGCAGGATCTCGCCGGTCGCCAGGTAGCGCTCGCCGCCGAAATCGTAATCCGTCGTTTCCAGGGTGATGTTGCAGCGGGCAGCGGCCGCGCGGACGACTTTCATCGCTTCCGCCAGCACTTCCGGGCCCGTCCCGTCTCCGCCTATCAAAGCCACCGTGTAGTTTGACATGCTCGACTCCCCTTCCCGTTGATGACGAATGACTCTCGGGCGTGCAGCGCCGCCAGGAAGACGAAATGGTAGCACGCAGCGGGGAGGGATGCAAAAGGAGGAGGGTGGCGAAAATCCAAGCGCGCCGCATCCGAAGCTTTGGCGAAGGCGTTATCCTCTTCCGACGCTGAAATACTGAAACCCGTTCTGCTTCAGGGTGGCGGGAGTATATAAGTTGCGGCCATCGAAAATGACGCGTTCGCGCATGAGTCCGGCCATTCGGTCGTAGTCCGGGCGGCGGAATTCGTTCCATTCGGTGCAGATGACGAGCCCGTCGGCGTCTGCCAGCGCGTCGTAATTTTTGGCGGCCACCCGGATGCGATCACCGTACAGCGCCGCCAGTTGTTTGCCCGCGACGGGGTCATAGGCGTGGATGGTCATCCCGGCATCCAGCAGGGCATCAATCACGCGCAGGGCCGGCGCGCCGCGCAGGTCGTCGGTACGGGGTTTGAATGTCGCCCCCCAGACGGCGATCTGCTTCTGCGCGACCGCGTCCCCATAAAACGACAGAATACGCTCGATGAAGCGGCGCAATGCCGTGTCGTTTACAGCGGCGGCGGCATGCAGCATGGACGCGTCGAGCCCCATCGATTTGGCCCAGGCCGCGCTGGCGATCACGTCTTTGGGCAGGCAGGAGCCCCCAAAACCCAGCCCGGGAAAGAGGTAGCCGGCGCCGATCCGTCCATCCGCGGCGACCGCTTCCCTCACATGCGACACGTCGGCGCCGGCGGCTTCGCAGAAGATGGCGAATTCGTTCATCACGGAGATGCGGGCGGCAAGCATGGCGTTTACGGCGAGTTTGCTCATTTCGGCGCTGGCGAGGTCCATCGCCAGGAAGGGTTTGCCGGTACGCAGGAACGGCGCGTACAGCTCGCGCATGATCTCCAGCACACGGACATCTTTGCACCCGATCACGATGCGGTCGGGTCGCAGAAAATCGTCAACCGCGGCGCCTTCCTTGATGAACTCGGGATTGGCCACGACATCAAATTCGTGGGAGGTGAGTTCTCTCATGCGCTTGGCGAGCCGCGCGGTAGAACCGGCAGGCCCCGTGCTTTTGTTGACGATGATGCGGTAGCCATCCATGACCTGGGCCACCTGTTCGGCCGCGCCAATCAAGGCGGAGAGGTCGTGTTCGCCAGATTCCAGTAGCGGTGTGCCCACACAGAGGACTACCAGAAGAGACTGGGACACGGCCTCCCTGAGGTCGCAGGTGAAGCTGAGGCGTTCTTCCTCGATGTTACGGGTGAGCAGTTCCTCCAATCCCGGCTCGTAAATGGGCATTTCGCCCCGTTTGAGCCGGTCGATCCGGTTTTCGTCGACATCGACGCAGATGACGCGGTGGCCCGTATCGGCAAGGCAGGTGCCGACTACAAGACCCACATAGCCCGTCCCAATGACCGAAATCTGCATGGATTGGTTTCCTCCGAGGAGCGCAGACTGTTCCGGGAGCCTCAACGGCCGCGTGGCGTGGTCCCGGATGCGGTAAAAAGGCTTGCGGGAGCCCGCGCCGAGCGGGCTCCCGCATCAACGACGCCGGATTCGGGCATCAAGCCCAGGTTATCGCGGTAACTTCTTCCGAAATGATGGCCTGCTTAAGGCATTCCACGGCCTTGCGCAGCCCTTCATTGTTGGACATGAGCGAGTCTTCGTGCTCGATGCTCAACACATAGTCATAGCCGACCATGCGCAGGGTCGACACGAAATCCTTCCACCACTCGATGCTGTGGCCGTAGCCGCAGGTGCGGAAGAGCCACGAACGGTTGATCTCGTCGCCGTAGTGTTTGGTGTCGAGCACGCCATTGAGTCGGGCGTTCTGTTCGTATACCAGCACATCCTTGGCATGCACGTGGAAGATCGCCTCGCCCAGAGCGCGCACGACGTCGATCGGATCCATGCCCTGCCAGAACAGATGGCTCGGGTCGAGGTTTGCGCCCAGATTGTTGCCGCAGGCTTCGCGGAGCTTCAGCATGGTCTCGGTGTTGTACACCACAAAGCCCGGGTGCAGCTCAAAGGCCACCTGAACGCCGTGATCTTTGGCGAATTTCGCCTGCTTGGTCCAGTACGGAATGACTTTCTCGTCCCACTGCCATTCCAAGGCTTCCAGGAAGTCCGGCGGCCAGGGGCAGGTGATCCACGAGGGGCGCTTGGCGCCTTCATCGGAACCCGGGCAGCCCGAAAAATCGATGACGGTCTTCACGTCCATCATCTCCGCCAGCTTGATGGTGTCGGTCTGCACCTGCTGGCATTTCTGGGCGTATTCTTCGTCGGGGTGGAGGCAGTTGCCGTGGCAGCTCAGCGCGCTGAGGATCATGCCCTCGCCTTTGAGCATGGCCAGCAACTCGTCGCGCTTGGGCTTGGATTGCAGCAGTTCCTGAAGCGGCGCGTGCGGGTCGCCCGGGAAATTACCCGTGCCCAGCTCGACTGCTTCAAGGCCCAGCGGCCGCGTCAGTTCAAGGACTTTCTGAAGCGGCATGTCGCTATACATCGCTGTGAGAAAACCCAGTTTCATAGTCGTTCTCCCTCCTCTGGTTTAAATCTTCGCGGACATGACAACGCACCGTGCATCCAGCCGGGCGTTTTCCATGTTCATGCCCTCAGCCCGTGCAGTTCATCCAGTGTAATCAGACCTTCCCCAAATTTCACCCATAAAAGCCCGGCCAGACGCTGACGCAGCCGGACCGGCGTATGCGTCGCGCCGGGATGGACACAAGATCCGGCCATCCCGGCGCGGCTGCTTGCTGTTCTGAGGCCCGGTTCCGAACTCAAGTCACTTCACCGTGACCCAACGCTTGGTCTTCGCGGCCTCTTCGACCGCGTCGAGCACCTTCTGGCATTTCACCGCGTCCTCGAAGGTCGGGTAATCATTCTTTTTGCGCCGGAGGCCCCGAAGGAATTCGTAAATCTCATGCACAAAGAGATGTTCGTAGCCAATCAGGTGTCCCGGCGGCCACCAGGCCTGGGTGTAGGGATGGCCGGAATCCGTTGCCAGCACTTTCCGGAAGCCCTGCGTGGTCGCGGAGTCGGCGCAGTTGAAATAGTGGAACACGTTCATGTCTTCCTTGTTCCACAGCACCGAACCCTTACTGCCGTAGATCTCGATCGCGTTGTAATTGCGTCGGCCGGGAGCAAAACGCGTCGCTTCGAAGGTCGCCAGGGTGTTCGCCCCTTTGATGCGGGCCACATAGGCCACCGCGTCGTCCACGTCCACCGTGTCGTATTTTTTCTGTTTCTTCCGGCCTTTCGCGCCCCACGCGCCCACGTCGCTGTCCGCGATAACGCGTTTCTTGACGAAGGTCTCCATCGTGGCCGCGAGTTCCGATACATCCCCCACCAGGAAATGGCACAGGTCGGTGATGTGGGCTCCGATGTCGCCCAGCGCTCCGCTGCCCGTGTGTTTCTTCTTCAGACGCCAGACCATCGGGAATTCGGGATCGGCGATCCAGTCCTGCTGGTACGCGGCACGGAAATGATAGATGTCGCCCAGCTCTTTTTTCGCGATCATGTTCTTGATCGTCTGTACCGCCGGCGCAAAGCGGTACGAGAATCCGCACATGTGCTTCACGCCCGCCTTTTCGGCGGCTTTCAGCATGTCCTGTGCTTCGGTCAGCGTGTTTGCCAGCGGCTTTTCGCACACGATGTGTTTCCCCGCTTTGGCCGCTTCGATGGCAATGGCCGGATGCAGGAAGTTCGGGGTGCAGATGTCCACGATGTCGATATCCGGACGGTTGACCACTTCTTTCCAGTCCAGCGAGGATTCCTGCCAGCCCCATTTCTCGGCGACCGCTACCTCTTCCTCGAATTTTCCGCACAAGACCTTCATCACCGGCTCGACCGGGGCGTCGAAGAACATCCCGACCTGCCGCCAGGCGTTGCTGTGGGCTTTGCCCATGAACTGGGCGCCCACCAGGGCCACATTCACTTTTTTCTTGGCCATACTTCTCCCTCCTCCACGGTTATTCGGTTGCTGCCTTTGCAGGACTTCCTATTATAGGAACGCTTGTCTCGAATGCCAAGTGCCATTTGATTCGAAATTCTGCTTCAGACCGCGCTGGGCGACCCCGCAATATTTCCTGGCTCCAACGCGGCATTTTTCCTGCTGCGCAGACGCTTGGGCGTTGTGTGCCATGAGCGCAACAGCTATACTTCGCCGTATCACACGATGTACCCCCGCCAGTTTTCTCTGTTGGATGCTAAGCGGGCGGTTGCCTCGAAAAAGACGGGCGATGCGCACATGGATGTCGTGAAAGTCATTATTTTTGCTGTGGTCGAAGGGATAACCGAGTTTCTGCCCATCAGCAGCACCGGCCACATGATTCTGCTCGAGCGAGTGCTGCAATTCCGGCAGAGCGAGCGCTTTCCGGCCGTGTTCATGGTGGTCATTCAGCTGCCGGCCATACTGGCGGTGGTGCTCTATTTCTGGTCGACCCTGTGGCCGTTCGGAAAGTCGCGAGAAGAGTGCGCCGCTGCCTTCGGACTCTGGGCCCGGATCGTTGTGGCCGTTCTTCCTGCGGTGGTGCTGGGGCTCCTGTTCGATGATTTTATCGAGGAAAAACTGTTTAATCCCCTGGTTGTGGCGAGTGCCCTGTTCGTTGGTGGCGTGGTCTTGATCCTGCTCGAGCGCGGCGATCGTAAGCCTCGCTTTGAACACGCGGGGGAGGCAGGATTCGGCCGCGCGCTGGCCGTCGGATTCTTTCAATGCCTGGCCATGATTCCCGGTACCTCTCGCTCTGCCGCCACCATCATTGGCGGCATGCTGCTGGGGGCAAGCCGTTCGGCAGCCGCAGAATTTTCCTTCTTCCTCGCCATTCCCACCATGTTAGGCGCCACCACGCTGAAAATCGCAAAAACCGGCGCTGCTTTTGCTCCCATGGAATGGGTGCTGCTGGCCATCGGCTCCGTGGTTGCGTTCGGGGTGGGATATGCCGTCGTGGCCTTTTTTATGAACTACATCCGCCGGCACGATTTCAAAGTGTTTGGCTACTACCGAATTGTATTGGCCCTGGCGGTGTTTGCATACTTCTACTTCACAGGGTAATGTTCACGCGTATGCATGACACCAGACGACGCGGGACGTTTTCATGAATACCAACACCGCGAGACACGTCCTTAACGTGATGGCGGTGCTCCGGCTGGCAGCTTCGCGAATGTCGGCGAGTTCTTCTGCAAGCAGGCTGACAACGCGGAAGGGTCTAGAAGGTAGAATGAACGTGTTTGGTCGTGACTGTACAGGGATTTCCTCAAAGGCGCCGCGATCGCGCGGATGTGATTTTGAAAGATTTCTTCGGAGACTTTGATGATGCGAACACTCCTTTTCCCGTCATTCCTGCTCGCCCTGGCCCTGACTCTGTCTCTCTCTGCGGCAGCGGCCTCGCTGCTGGAAAGCGAGGAAACCACCAAGGCGGAGACCCTCAAACTTCTTGATGGGTCCACCGGGAAGGCTCGTTTTGTTGGCTTGGCCACGGTTAACTCCGATCAGGACTTACTCCAGGATATCCTTCTCGTGGATGAGCTGGGGACGGTCTGGGTTCTGTTGAACGAAGGCGAATGCAATTTCGCCAAACCGCGGCGGATCGCAGGCCCGGTGAATTCGGTACCGGGCCCCGTTTCACTGGAGCTGTCCGATGTGGACCTCGACAACGACGAGGATATCATGATCGCGAACAGCCTGGGTGCGATCTATCTGGTCATGGCCGAAGGGCGGGGCCGGTATCGCGACATGGTAAAAATATCGCAGGAACTCAATGCCGTGAGCGGGCCTGTGCATGTTCGTGCGTCGGACATCGACCTCGATAACGATGAGGACATCATCGTCGGCAACACCGAGGGGATTTTATACAAAATCGAAAACGTCGGCCTGGGGAAATTTGGAGGCGCCACGCTGCTCACCCGGATCCCCGGCATGGCGCCCGGCCCATACAATTTCGTGCTGACCGACTTGGATTTTGACAACGACGACGAGATTATCCTGGTCGATTCCCAGGAGAACGTGTTCCTGCTGGAAAATCTCCGGGGCCGCTTCGCTTCCCCCAAAAAAATTGCCGGACCGCTCACCAAACAGCCGGGACCCGTGCAGATCGAGGTGGCTGACTACAATTACAACGGTCACGACGATTTGATCATCATGGGCGGCTCAGGGGCGGTGGTGCTTCTCGAAAACAAAGGAAAGGGGGCGTTTTCTTCGACCCCGAAGCAGCTCGTGCCCCCCCTCGGTCCAGAAGGCGGCGAACGCATCATGGCGATGTCAGACATGGATACCGCCACCAGCGAAGACATCGTCGTCGTGAACACCAAAGGCTGGGTATTTCTCATCGAAAACGATGGCCAGGGAGGAGCGCAAAAACCGCAGTGCCTGACCGATTCACTCGCGATGGCCCCGGGGCCCGCTTCCGTTACACGTGAAGATCTGAATGGCGATGGTTTCGAAGACACGCTGATTCTCGACGGAGCGGGTAACCTGTTTCTCGTGCTGGGCATCTTCGATCCGCTGGAAGAACGGCTGCGCGGCATGGAAGATGACCTGTAATTCGAGCCAGGACCTCCAAATGGCACAGCGCAGGCGCCATACAGCAAGTTCTGTCGTAGGATGGGCGCCTCTCCGCGCCGAGTCACAGTCTTGAATCCTGACCCGTCGGCATGCTCCAGCGCCATGTTCCCGGTTGCTCCGGGGCGTCATTCCCGGCCGCTTGCCGTGTCTTCGATTTGCCGCTGCCATGACTTGAGAAACGGGCAATTGCTTCCGTAGACTGAAGCCGGGCCGCAATCGCAACATTCAGGGGATGACACGCCATGAAAGATCGCTGTAAGGCACTGCTCAAAGAAGTGCAGCACCACCTCCGCGAAGAGTTGATTCCATTCTGGATGACCCACGGGGTCGACGAGGAA
Organism: Candidatus Hydrogenedentales bacterium; assembly: GCA_050950105.1. Taxonomy (GTDB): domain Bacteria; phylum Hydrogenedentota; class Hydrogenedentia; order Hydrogenedentales; family SLHB01; genus UBA2224. The sequence goes on from JBMNGZ010000005.1 coordinate 699,871, forward strand.
TATGGGGGATACCTGACGTATTTTGACAAAGACGGCAATCCCACGGGCGAAACCCTCAAAACCCTCGTGTGCCAGACCCGAATGATCTTCACATTTTCGTCCATGTTCCGCGCGGGATACGGCGGACAAAAGGCCCTCGAAATCGCCCGGCAGGGGGTCGATTTCCTGCTTGAATACATGTGGGACAACACGCATGGCGGCTGGTACTGGACCGTCGAGCGCGATGGCAGCCCTGCCAACCGGAGCAAGCTGGGCTACGGCCATTCGTTCGGCGTCTACGCGCTGAGCGAGTATCAGATGGCCACAGGCGACCCGCGCGGGCTCGAGTGGGCCATGCGAAACTACGAAATCCTGCAGACCCACATGGCCGACAATTGCTACGGCGGCTACTACGAGTTTCTCGAGGAAGACTTTCAAAAAAAACGCCCCGGCAAATACGGCGGCGACCGAAAGTCCTTCGATATTCACATGCACCTGATGGAGGCCTTTACCAACCTCTATGAGGCCTCAGGCGCGCACGTGATTCACGACCGAACCGAAGAGATGATCCAGCTTCTGTTCGCTCGTATCATCGACCCCGAGTTCGGCACCGGTATCGCCCAGTTTGCGCTGGACTGGACGCCGCTGAGGGCGATCCTCTTCGCCGATGTCTGGGGCTCGGATCGCGACGTGGGCGACGAAGCGGGGCGGCCCATGAACAACACCAGCTTCGGACACAATGTCGAGTTCGCATGGCTCTTGAACCACACGCTGAACATCCTGGGCAAAGAGCGCAGCGGCTACCTCGAGGCCTTCCGGAAAATCTACGATCATTGCCACCGCTATGGCATCGACTGGGAGCGCGGCGGCGTCTACTGTGAAGGCCCCCACGACGGGCCGGCCCGAGAGAAAAACAAGGAATTCTGGCAACAGGCCGAATGCCTGGTGGGCATGCTCGACGCCTACCTTCTCTTTGGCGACGAAAAATATCTTGATGCCTACGAGAATGTCCACCGCTTCGTGATGGATCACGTTATCAACCACGAGGTCGGCGAGTGGTATCCGCTCTTCGACGAAAACAATAACCGGCTGTGGGATTACATGGGACATGCGTGGAAGATCAACTATCACACCGTGCGTTCCATGATTCAGTGCGAGAAACGTCTCATGAAGATTGTGGGGTAAGGAGGCGCGCGTCACGTCCCTCACTCTGTGTGCGCTGTACCTCTATGGGAGGCGTTCGGAAGCAATCAGCCACAGAGAACACAGAGAACGCGCAGGTAGAGAGGGGGAGGCGTGAGTGCGGGGTAGCGACCCGTCATGAACAGGGCGCCCATGTCGCTGCGAAGGCCACGCCGCCGTGACTGCGGGTGGAGGAGATGTTTATGACGGAACCTCAATCGGATGCCGTTGACGCACGCGCGACCCTTTTGGGCGCGTCGGTCTTTCTCTTTTTCATTCAACTGCTGACACTGTGGATCGAGAGCATCTACCGGCTGAGTCTGGTTGAACTGCGCCCCGGAAAAGAGGTGTTGGGACTGCTCTTTGTGCTGTCTCCGCTGGTGGCGCTGTCTGCCGGGCGAGGCGCGCAGCGCTGGCTGTTCCCGGGCAGTCTCGTCGTGATGTTTGTGGCGCGAGCGCTCTGTCCAGTCCTCGGTGGGCCGGCCCTGATCCTTGTCGCAGGAGCGGGCACGGGCGCTTTTCTCGTTGCGGTCTGCTGTCTGCCGCTCGAGGGGTCCCGAGTCTCGCCAAAGAGCCTTGGTCTCGGCCTGGCGATAGCCGTGCTCCTGTCGATCGTGTTGCGGGCGTGGGGGTCCTCGCTCGACATCTCGATGGGGAGGCAGGGAGATGTTCTGGCGTGGGCCCTTGTGGCCTGCGCGGCATTTCTGTGCAAGGGTACGCTTTCCGGCCCCGGAACCGGCGAAACGGCGTCATCCGGCACGCTGCTCGGTCGTCTGGCCGCATCCATTCTCCTCTTCTCAAACCTTGCGGTCGTCTATCTCGTCCTGTCGAGCCCTGTCGTGGTGACGGCCTGGTCGGGAAGCAGTTATCTCACCGGCCTGTTCCTCATCTCACTCTCCTTCGGATTGACCCTGCTTTTTTGCGCCGGCGGGCTGCGCAGCCCGGTCCCGTTGTCCCGCGGCGTGCTGGTCATCTGGAATGGGGCGTTCCTGGCAGCCCTTCTGAGCGGCATACTGCTGCACCGGGTGGACTTTCCGGATTCTCCGACTGCCCCGGTGCTGATAGTGCATCCCACGGCGTGGCCGTATCACATCCCCTTTTATCTCATGTTTCTGTTGTCTCCGGTCGTCATATTTAACGTCATGGCCGCGTTCAGGCGGGCGGCGGGTGCGAGTCCGCGCGCACAGGCGCTGCCCGTCCTGTTGGGCGCGTTCTTCCTCGTCGTGATCACGCTGCTCTTGATCTTCACCAACACGTGGGGCTACACAGGCGCCCTGGGACACGCGCTCCGGAACCGGTTTTACCTGCCCTTTGCCCTGTTGGGCGCGGGGATGCTCGTCCCCTGGCTGCTCCCCGTGTGGCCGACTGCGTTTTCGCTTCGCCAAGCCGGCCCGCGGTGCATTCCTCTCGGGGTTTTCGCGCTGGCCATTGGCCTGTTTGCCATCGCCGGCGCGGCGTATCGGAGCGCAGGGGCGCGCCATCCCCCGACCCGCCCCGACACCGTGACCGTGCTTACGTACAACATGCAGCAGGGAACAGATGTGGAAGGCCATCAAAGCCTGCAGCGCCAGCTCGCATTTCTCCGAATGGTGGATGCGGACATCATCGGTCTGCAGGAGAGCGACGCGGCGCGGCCGTCGCTGGGTCACACGGATGCACCGAGATTTTTCGCCGAGGGATTGGGATACCACGTGTATTATGGTCCCAACACCATCTCGGGGACATTCGGGACCGCCATCCTCTCGCGCTATCCCCTGGAAAACCCGCGAACGTTCTTCACCTACAGCACCATCGATGAAATCGGTACCGCGGTGGCCGAGATCCAGGTCGGCGACCGCCGCATCGGCCTGTTCAACAACCACCCGGCCGGGCCGGAGGAGGTCAAACGCGCCCACGCCGAGGCCCTCGTGAACGAATGCGCCCCATATAAACACGTGATCACCATGGGCGACCACAACACGCGCCCCGACAGTCCCGCCTATGCCATAGTGGCGGACGTGCTGTCGGAAACCTGGCTGCAGAGGTATCCCGACGGCAATGGACCACCGCACCCGAGCTGGCCGGGAAGTACGCCCGAGAATCGCGGCTACGACATCCGCACGAGACGCATCGACTACGTGTTCGCATCGCCCGGCTTCGAGGTTCTCGAGTCGTATTATGTGCTTTCCCCCGATTCAGAAACCGACCACCCGGCCCACTGGTCCGTCTTGCGGTGGAAATAGAGCCCGGGCCGCGATTTGGGAAGGTTGCGCTTACTTCCGATGTCAGCCCCCATGGGCCAGGGCGCACCGGCCTCGAGTATCCTTGATTTTCCGCGGGGAAAACCCCACGATACGTTTGGGCACGCAACCAGGAGGACGAAGCATGCGCAGGACGGTTTTGCTTGTTTGTGTTGGCGTTATCGTGGGATGCCTTGCCGCCGGGGCGGCGGAAACGGCCGCGCTGGAAAAAGCCCGATTCCTCGACAAATGCCGCGGCGCGTGGGCCGGGCAGATGTTCGGCGTATGCTTTGGCGCGCCGTACGAGTTCCGCTTCAACGGAATGACCATCGACGAAGAACTGCGCCCCTGGAAACCGGAATATATCGCGGGCGCCCTCCAGCAGGATGATTGCTATGTCGAGATGACCTTTTTGAAGGCGCTGGAGGACCACGGCCTGGACATCACCTACGAGCAGGCCGGGCTGGCCTTCGCACAAACGGAATATCCCCTCTGGCACGCCAACTACTACGGCCGGGAAAACGTGCGGGCCGGCATCATGCCGCCGATGTCCGGCCATCCACTGTACAACCGACATGCCGACGACATCGACTTCCAGATCGAGGCCGATCTCTTCGGGATCTTGTGCCCGGGGCTGCCCGGCGAATCGAACCGGCTCTGTGACATCTTCGGCCGTATCATGAACTACGGCGACGGCCTGTACGGCGGCATGTTCGTGGCGGGAATGTATGCGGCGGCGTATTTTGAAGACGAAGACGTTCATGCCGTTCTCCGTGCTGGCCTGGACTGCATACCGCCCGAATCGCAGTATCGGAAATGCATCGAGGATGTGATCGCGTGGCATGAGCGGTCGCCCGGCGACTGGCGGGCGACGTGGCAGCGGATCGAGGACAAATGGCAGGACGATATCGACTGCATGCCGGGTAACCCTTTCAATATTGACGCAAAGCTCAACGGAGCGTATATCGCTGTGGGGCTTCTCTACGGAGAAGGCGACCTGCTGCGCACGGCCGAAATCGCCACGCGTTGTGGCCAGGACACCGACTGCAATGCATCCAACGCGGCGGGCGTTTTGGGCTGCATGAAGGGCTTCCATGCGATGGGGGCCGAGTTCACCTCCGGCATCGAAGCCATTCGACACGAGAAGTTCATCCATACCGACTACGGCTTTGACACGCTGATCGAGGCCTGCCAGGCCGTCACAGAAAAAATCATCGCACGAACCGGCGGACGCGTTGAAGGCGACGTGTACCATATCCGGCGGCAGCCGCCTTCGCCTCCCATTACGCTGGAACAATGGGTGCATCAGGAAGAAGTGCTGCGAACCGTGATCACGCCCACCGAAATGCGCCTGTGGAACCCCGAATGGCGCGTTGTCGCCTGTGGTTTTGATATGGACCCGGGGGTTCGAGGTAGTTGGGGCGGCGTAGACAAGGTACTGGTCCTGCATCCTGTAAACGAGGAGGAGCCCGCCGCGATTGACGCCGTGCTCGAGGTGCCCGCCGACGCGAAAGAGCTCGTAGCAACGGTGGCATCGGACCGCCGAGGCGATTTCCTGCTCCGGGTGCTTATAGACAGCGAACTGGCATTTGAGTCGCTCATCGACAGCCAGGGAGAATGGCAGGAAGTGGCCGTCGAGCTGGCCCCGTACGCAGGCAAGGCCGTCCCGGTTCGCATCGAGAATGTCGCCAACGACTGGCGCTTTGAGGCCGCCTACATCGCTTCGATCACGGTGCGGTAAGCTTATCTCGCGGTGCAACCGCGCCCCTGCACCTGTGCTGTGAATTGCGGTTGCCGAGCCGGAATGTCCACGACAGGAGAACGCGGATATGCACTTTTTGACCCTCGCCTTGATACTCTCGGCAGCTGCGGCGGAACCGCATATCTATGTGGAAAATCTCAGCGTGTCCGCTTCGTCGCAAACCGGTGGCGCGTATGCGGTGGAAATGGCGATCGACGGTCAGCCCACAACCCGGTGGGCCAGCGCGGGCAAGGCTTCCATGCCGCAGTGGTTCGAACTGCGTTTCGCCAAACCAGTCGAGCTGGACACCCTGCTCCTGCACATCCCCGCAGATCATCTGTATGCGGCCTGGAAGGACGTCGAAATCTCCTTTTCCGACGGTAACCCCGTCTTGCTGACCCTGGACGTCAGGGATTCGCGCCCTGTTATCCGGTTTGAAGCGCGTACAACGCAGACGGTGCGCATGACGATCCGCTCGGTGTATGAAGCCCGCCATTATGTCGGCCTTTTCGAGATTCAGGCGGCCCTTGACCCCGACCACCAGCTCGAAAGCCCGGGCGCCCCGCCACGGCCGAAACAGAAGGACGATATTGTCGTGCGTGGCCGGACAGAGCATCCCTGCGTGAACCTCCTGCAGGCGGATGTGGATGCCGCGCGGAAACGATGCGAAGAATTCGAATGGGCCAGAGCCAGAAGGGATGCCATCATCGAGGCTGCGGAGCCCTGGTTGCGCGAGTCGGATGACTACTGGCTGCAGTTTCTTCCCGAGCCGGGCGCCGCCTATGCCTATGGATTCACGGGCGACCCATCGACGGGCGCCCGGTTTGGCAGTGCCTGGTCCGGCGCCCCCTGTACCTGGGGCCGCCCCCGGCAGGTCCGGGGCGCCAAAGGCCGCTGGTTCCCCAACGAGGAGTATCCGGATCCGGGGACGGGCTACCAGGCCGAAGACGGACGCATCCACTATTTCGTGGGCATCTACAATGCCTGGGTGACCGAGCAGTGGACCCTTAAGGCCTTGCCCGCGCTGTCGGAAGCGTATCTGCTGACCGGGGAGGAGCGCTATGCTGAGCGCGGCATACTGCTGCTGGATGCCCTGGCATCGATCTATTCGGAGTCTACTTCCGGCTCATGGGATTATCCGAGCACCCCCCCGAGCGGACGCCTGGCCCGGCCCTGGTATCAGGTGGCCCGGACGCTCGTCATGTATGTCGACCACTTCGATTTCATGTACCACAGTCCGGCCATGGACAAACCCTCGCTCCGGCAAGGCATGACGCGCCGCGAGAACATCGTGAACCATATGCTTCTGGATGGCGCGTACTACTGCTACGAGCACAGCTATCAAGGTGCCTTGCATAACGGACACGCGGATTATGTGCGGGGCGCCCTGGCCGTAGGCTGCCTGCTCGACATCCCCACCTACATCGACAACGCGGTCACCAGCGCTTTTTCAATCTATACCATGCTCGAGAACAACATTGACCGCGACGGGCGGTATCACGAGACGGCGCTCGGCTACGCCATCCATGCGCGAAGCCTGTATCTGACTTTCGCTGATCCGTTGTACAACCTCCGAAATGCGGAGTATCCCGAGGGCATTAACCTCTACGACGACCCAAAGATGCAGTCAACGCTATGTCTCCCCGAGCTGACGGTCATGTTGGCGGGGCGTATGCCCAATTTTGGCGATACCGCTCCCGATTTCAAGCATAAACCGATGCCTGCGCGGCCCATGTCGGCCACCGATTACGGGTATCTGGAGCGGCTCTATGCGAGAACCACAAACGCCGAGCAGCGCGAGGCGTACGGCGCAACGTTGCTGTGGCTCGCAGACGGTGATCTGGCCCGGTTGCGGAGAGAGCAGCGCGAGCCGTGGCTGCTCTGGCATGCCGCCCCAGAACCCGAAGGGAACCCGGACTTGCCGCCCGAGCTGGCTGCCCGTGTAACAGGTTCCTGGGTGGCCGGCATGAAAGGCATGGCCATGCTCCGCTCAGGCGATCAGGCGGCACTCCTTCGCTTCGGACCCAGTCTGAACCACGGCGATCCCGATGATCTGGGCCTCTTATATTACGCAAACGGTTACGAACTCACCTACGACATCGGCTATGGCCTGGGCAGTACCCACGTCCACTGTGGCTGGGCCTCGAGCACCGTCAGCCACGCTCTCGTCACCGTCGACGAATCCAACCAGTTCGAAGAACCCGGTTCCGGCGGCAGCCTGCTCCTCTTTGCCGATCTGCCGGCATCAAACTGGTCCAGGCCACCAGTGAAATGAGTTATCTGGCCTCCGATGTGAGCGAATACCGCCGTACCCTGGCGCTCATGGGCCGAAGCGGCTATCTTGTGGACCTGTTCCGTGTAACGGGTGGAAAGACGCATGATTACAGTTTCGGCAGCATCGGCACGAATCTCGAACCCTTTGGCCTGGATGCACTGGAGTCTCGTGAAGGCAGTCTCGCCGAGGGGTATGACTGGGGCCACCAGATCGGCATGGACGGCGATATCCGCGGCTATCCCAACAAACCGTACTGGAATCCGCCACCCGGAAATGGCTACGGTTTCTTCTTTGACGTGCGGACCGGCACGCCGCCCGCACTCTGGGGCGGCATCTGGACCCTCGATGGCGAGGAGCCGACCACTTTCCGCATGCACGTGGCCGGAGACCCGGCACAGGCCATCTTCGCATCCGCCCCAGGCCTCTATCCCCACATGCCGCTGTCCAGCTACGTGATCGCCCGGCGCCAGTCCAGCGACGGAGCGCCTCTTGCAAGCACGTTTCTCTCGGTATACGAGCCCGCTGTCCCAGATTCACCATCGCCGCGACTGAGTTCGGTGAAACGGCTTGGTGAACAAGCCGTCGAGATGCTCCCGCGCCGACGGTTTTGTCGATGTGCTGCTTGTGGGCGACGGCAGCTTTGACACGTCCTGTGGCCGGGTCGTTTTTCGCGGGGATGCGCTTCACTTGGAAGGAAGAGGCCGGGAGCTGACCCTCGTCGAGACGCTCGGATGCGCTTATCTGGAACTTGAGGAGCAAAATCCTCCACGAAGGTCCCGCAGCTTTTGAGGCCACGGTGCTGGAGGTGGACTCGCCGGGGCGGTCGGTCACGCTCGATGCCGATGTTCCGGAAGGCCTCGAGGATTTTGTGGCTGTCTTTTCAAATCCCGCCTGGACGCGAAGCGCCGCGTATCACGTTGCGGGGGCTGAGGGCGCGAATCTTCTACTGCGCGCCAATACCTTGACCCTCGGCATCGGCCGCGTCAGCGGGATACTGGGTAAACAGAGTATCGCCAGCGAGATCACCCACGAATACACCCGAACCGTCAAAAAAGGCCATTCCACCAGATTTTTCGACGGAAAACGTATTGTGGGCGCCAATGGAGGGGAAACGCGCGTGACCACCACCGTGCCCGGAACACCCTTGATGGTCGATGTCGAGGACAGCACGGTGCTGTCGGTGGGCGAAACGTTTACCTATTACGATCTCGGACCTGGCGACACGGTGCGCATTGCGTGGCCGCGCGTGCATTTGGCGCCGGCTGACTGAAGCGCTTTGAGTCAGATAACGGCGTTCCTGCCGGGCTCGATGTGCTGGCAGGCCAATCACGCCATCTTTGAGTAGACGGGAATCAGTTGACTTCGACGCCCACGCGTGCGAGTGCGCGGCGCAGGTCGTCCGGAGTGAAGGGTTTTCTGAGGCAAAGGGCGGCGCCATTCTCGATGGCGCCCTCCATCATGCCCGAATCCTCCGAATTGACCATCGCGATGATCTGTGTGCTGGCGTAGTCGGGGTTGCCTTTGATGCGTCCGCAGATGTTGCCGCCACTGAAACCGGGCATATGCAGGTCGACGAACAGCACATCCGGCCGGAACAGAGCGATCTGGTGCCCCGCCTCGAAGCCATCCGTCGCAACCCGCCACCTGAAACGAATTCTGAGACCGCTCGAGAAAGCGCTGGATCACGGTTACGACCGATTTTTCCGTATCGGCAACCAGGATTTTCGTGCCTGCGTCGCGCAGGTCGGCGTGGATAGGGATCTTGTTGTCGCGTAAAAACAGAATCAGGTCTTCGTGTCGGATGCGGCGGTGTCCGCCGGGCGTTTTGAACACGTGTATGCGGCCGGCTTCAGCCCATTTGCGGATGGTGTCCGGGGTGACGTGGCAATATTTGGCAACTTCTGACGTGCTGAATGACTGTTTCATCGTAACCGTTTAACCAGGGTTCGCTGCTTCGCCAAAGCAACAGGCTGCTCCAGGCGCCGCAAACATGCATTGTATATCCTACCAAAAAGGGATGGCAAATCCGAAAACCGCGGCGAACTCCGCAGTAAACTCACGGAAAGAAAACCCATCCCCAAGCTCAGTCTCGGGCTGGAAATATCGGGCTGCCCACGTTTGACGCGCAAAACGGCATGCTAGCATACCGGTTAGATAAAAACAATCACAACGCCAGTGATTTAAGGGTTTTTTATGCTGTTTTCTTGCCGTATGCCTTCATGGGGTCAATGGTTGCATCTTTTGAGGCGGGATCGGTGAAATTCGATGAAGGGAAGGAAAAGTATGAAATCAAGAGACGGAAGGTTCGATTGGAAGCGCTCGCAACGAAAAACGAAGATTCGGCGCGCCTTGAGAAGGGGCAGGGTTTCGCCACTGCGTAGCCCGTCCAACGCACTGTATCGAGCATCGTGCCCTCATGCGGCGGCATCGCAACAGATACAGGTAGAGAGCCTCCCGTAATTTCTGGTAAGGTGTGACGCAAATTCCAGACCATCCGGGGGCGCCGCGGTGTGGGGCAAAACGGCGCACAGGCATGTACGCACGATGAATTGGGACGGCAACAATACTGAGGATGAGCGCCGCGCCCGGCACTCGGGACCAGGCGCATGGCGGCGCTTTGGCCTGCTGCTCGCGCTGCTGGCCGTCAGCCTGATTCTCGCGGCGGCCAGGCCCCGGGCAATGTCCGTCGATTACGTCCTGACCCTGCTTCGCCAGGTGTCCATCAACGGGATCCTGGCGGTGGGAGTGACCCATGTACTGCTGACGGGGGGCGTCGACTTGTCGCTGGGTTCGGTGGTGGCGCTGGCGGGCGTGGTCGCGGCCACCTTTGCCCATCCGGGCGACTATGCGCTGGCCCTGCCTCTGCTGCTGGGCCTCTGCACCGGGGCGCTTTGTGGCGCCGTGAACGGCCTGGTCGTAACCTGGGGGCGGGTCGCACCGTTCATTGCCACCCTGGGCATGATGACGGCGGCGCGCGGGCTTGCCTACATCATCAGTGGCGGCCGCCCCGTTTCACGCCTGCGGCCGGAATTCAATGCTATTGGCAGCGGCAGTCTCTTGGGGATCCCGGTTCCGGTGGTCCTTCTGGCGGTGGTGGCGTTGCTATCGATGATCTTCCTGAGATATACCCGGGCGGGACGGCACCTGTACGCGACGGGCGGGAACGAGGTCGCGGCGTATGCGTCGGGCATCAATACGCATCGGGTCAAAGTGTTGGCGTACCTCCTGTGCGGCACCCTGGCAGGTCTGGCGGGCATCGTGCAGGGCCGCCCGTAGCACCACGGGCCAGGCCAACGCCGGGATGATGTATGAACTCGACGCTATCGCCTCGGTAGTCATCGGCGGAACCAGCCTCGCGGGCGGGGTTGGCGGTGTTGGTGGAACGCTTTTGGGGGCCCTGCTGATGGGGATGATCAGCAGTGGACTGGATATGCTGAATGTCCCCTCGTATTACCAGCAGGTAGCGAAGGGACTTATCATTATTGGCGCGGTTATGCTGGATCGGTGCGGATCAAAGTGAAACGGCCCGAAACGGGCACTACAGGGGAAGAGAGACGATGGGGATTGTGCGAAAAACCGGGGTTATTGCAGTGATCGCCGCGTTAGCGGCTGGGACGCTCCAATGCGGCCAGGGCGGCCCTGCGCCGGACGGCGAAAGGGCCGCTGCTGCGGACGGCAAGCGTGTCATTGGCGTGTCGCTTTTGAATCTGTCGAACGAATTCATCGTGCTGCTTGAACAGGCGATGAAGGAGGAAGCGGCGAAGCAGGGCGTGCGCCTGATCGTGAATGACGGCAATCGCAGCGCCGAGCGGCAAGTGCAGCAGATCGAAAATTTCCTGCTTCAGAAGGTGGATGCCATCCTCCTCAACCCGTGTGAACACGAGGCCAGCTCACCGGCCGTCGATAAGGCCCTCGCCGCCGGCGTCCCCATCGTCAATGTGAATTCCCAGACCCGTTCCACGCCCACGGCCTTTGTAGGGTCTCGGGACGAAGAATCCGCCCAGCTTGCCATGCAGTACATCGCGGAGCGCCTGGATGGCTCAGGCCATATCGTCATGATGCAGGGATTTATGGGCCAGACGGCTCAAATTGACCGCGAACGCGGCGCACAGGAGGTGCTGGCCCAGTATCCCCAGCTGAACCTGCTGGCGGCCCAGACCGCCGAATGGGACCGCGCAAAGGCCGTCACCTTGATGGAAAATTGGCTTCAATCTTACGGGGAGCAGATTAACGCGGTCTTTGCACAGAACGATGAGATGGGCATGGGCGCAGTCCTGGCCCTCGAACAGGCTGGAATGAAAGAGCGGGTGGTGGTCGCGAGTGTCGACGCCATCGCCGACGCGCTGGAGGCGGTCCGGGCCGGCCGCCTCGATGCGACGGTATTTGCAAGACGCGCGAAGCCAGGGAAGCACAGCCGTGCAGACCGCCTGTGCGATTGTGTCGGGTCAACCCTTCGAAAAGGAGGTCTTCATTCCATTCCGCCTGGTCACTCTCGACAACGTCGACGCCTATCTGCCGTAACCGGGCGTGGGTATTTATTTCGAGATCGAGAGGCGGTCGCGTTCCTCGCCATCCGCGCTGAACGTGCGCAGTTCGAGCGTATTTCCGTCGAGACGCAGGGTCTGGTAAAGCGCGGGCCCAGAGAAGATGACATCGGCGTAGGGGGGGGCCTCGCCGCTCCAGTCGCGTGAGGGGATACCTACGGAAACCAGGTAGATCGTGCCCTCCGCAGGAGAGGCGACCGGCTCGCCCCCATACAGCGGTTTGCTGCGCAGGTAATGGTGCACGTGGCCGGCGAAGACCATGTCGACATGGTAGGCGTCGAAGACGGGTCCCCAGATGGCGCGCAGGCGCGGGTAATCTTCGGTGGGCGCGTACGGCGGGAAATGCACCATGGCGAATTTCCAGGTGGCGGAGCTGTTCGCCAGACGCGTTTCCATCCAGGCCGCCTGGGTTTCCAGCGGCGTGGCGATGTCCAGTATGAGGAACAGGGCGTTCCCGTATTCAACGCTGTACATGCGTTCCGGTTCGACCCCGTCGGGTCCATTTCGGGGCAGGCCGAACATATCGAGATACATCCCCGCCCCCAAACCGTCCTGGTCGTCGTGGTTGCCGATACAGGGCACGACGGGGCACTGCCGGAACACTTCTGTAGACAGCGCGAAAAACTGGTCCCAGTCATCCCGGTAGAGGGCCCGTGTTGACCAGGTCGCCACCGAGGAGGTAGAACGCGGTCTCGGGATGACGGGCATAGGCCTGGCCCAGCAATCTCACCCCAGTGCGGTGAGCAGTGTGTGTCGCCGATGAAAACAAACGTGAACGGGGCGGAGGATGCAGGCGCCGTGGTAAACACGGTTTCGTCCGACCAGGCGCCGGTCGCGGGGTCCCCGGCCCGATACGTGTACGCGGTTCCCGGCTGGAGCCCGGTCAATGTAGCGGTAAATCGGTGGCAAACGGGGTCATTGGCGAGCAAGCGGTCCTTGATAAGCGCCCGTTCAGCAGGGACCGTTTGCCAGGGTGTGCTGTCCGAAGCCTGTTGCGGGCGATACTGGACTGCGCCGCGTTCGATGGCCGTCGTGTTTCGCCACTGGATTGTCTGGGTGGTGGTGGGCTCGTCGCTCCAGGTCAGCACCACGTGGTCAGGCTGTTCACTGGCGGGATAGCTCGTCTGCCGGAATGCGCCGATGAGATGCGCTTCACGGGCGCGCCCCCGCACCGTAGTGAGCAGGACATGCCCCGTGAGTTCGGGGGGGACCTCTTCGAGGACAAGCTCGGTCCAGTCGTGATAGGTCAACGCGCCTACACTCATGAGGCTTTTGGAATATTCGGCGGGCATAAGGTTGGTCACGCGCAGTGGCGTGCCCGTGCGTTGCGGCCCCACGGCGACGAAGTAGTGCGGGCGGTGTTTGTCGAATCCATTGATGCCCAGCTCAACGCGGCCCGCATCGAAACGTTTCTGCCAGACCTCGTAGGTATAGTGATCGTTTCGGACGGTAAGCGCGGTTTTTTGGAACCCTGCCTCAGTCAGCCAGAACGGCATCACCGCCTGTTCATTGTGGCGCATTACCGATACCACCACAGGGACATTCACATCGAAGGTCCAGTATTTCGTGGCAAGTACCGTTCGCTCTTCCGGGGTGATGAAGGTCCCGATGGCTTCGTTGTCAAGCGCGGCCAATTCATCGATATTTAACGATTGATACATGCGTTCGACGACCCGATCCATGACCGTGGCCACTTCGGGGGCCGGCTCGGCCTGCACAGCAACTGACAGGCATATGAAAGAAAGGCCGGCAACGAGGGCGGCCTTTCGCAGAAAATGTGATCTCGAAGGCATCGCTGTTCTCCTTGATTGCACACCAGTATCGGAACGCCTCTCAGTATAGCGGATTCTGCGGCCCGGCCGAACCGGCCTCAGGTGTATACTTTGGGGGCGCCGCCGTTCTGAACCCGGAGGAATGCAGACGCAGGCATCTCGGCGGGCTTTACGGCACTGCGTTTGAATTCAATGAGCCTGTTTACAGGAGTTTTGTCAATGACCGGCCAAGCCACCTGGCAGTACGATGAGTTTACCTGCACCGGTACCGATTACGGAGACCCGGAAGAGGTGTCGCACTACGAAGCGCGGATGAGCGAACTCCGCGATTTTGATGTGGAGGCCGGGGAGATTATGACCGCGATTGGTCTTGCCCCCGGGCACACGCTTCTCGAAATGGGCATGGGTACGGGATGGTTTGCCCTGCGGGCCACGGCGCACTGCCGGTTTGTGTATGCCTGCGACGTGTCCCGGGCGATGATCGAGCACGCTCGCCGGCGGGCGGATCGGGAAGGCATCCAAAACATTGCCCTCCATCATGCGGGTTTTTTGACCTATGAACACGAAGGCGGCCCGGTCGACGCAGTGGTTTCGCAGCTTGCCCTGCACCACATTCCCGATTTCTGGAAAGCCATTGCGCTGCAGCGCATCGCGGCAGCCATGAAACCCGGCGGCATGTTCTGGTTCAAGGACGTGGTCTTCGGGTTTGATCCCGGCGACTACACGCGGGCATTCGACGAGGCGCTAGCGTCATTCCCGGCCGCATTTCATGATCCATGGGTCGGGCACGTTAATCGCGAATTCAGCACGCAATCGTGGATCATGGAGGGACTTCTCGAGCGGGCGGGGTTCCGCATCGAGTCCGTTGCGCCAGGCCCGCTCCTGGCAATAAGCTACCTGTGCCGCAAACCGGGATAAACCCGCCCGCCGTTACTGGGCGGCAAGCTCTACCACAGCCTCCGTGGATGTTCCCGTGGCGGTGTCGCGAAAGACCAGGCGCCAGGCCCCCGCGGGATCATTGAGTGCAAACGGAATCGTGCCTTTCCCCCGGCCGAGCGCACAGGCGAGGTTCTGGCTGTATTCTCGGTGCGGGCGTTCGCTTTCAGGTGCGAAAACGTCCACGCGCACCACGTGAAACTGAGGCTGTACGCCTTCTACGGAAACGGCCGCGGCCATTTCGAGCGTGCCTCCAAGAGCGCATTCCGGCGCAACGTCAACTTCGAGACCGGCCACCGCATACGGCATAAGCGCGAAGAGTCTTGGGTTTCCCCGTGAGATGGTTGTCTTCCAGTTCGCGGTCGGCGTATTCGATACGGAGCGTCCCGCCCGCACATCGTAGACATACGCCGGCGCGTCAATGGTCACGATGAATTCCTGTGGCTCGAGGTTGCGAACCAGGATGTCTTGCTGCAGGGCCAGGTAGCGCAGCGCGCCGTCCTCGAAGAGGATCTGTTCGATGCAACGGGCCGGCTGCCCCTCGACGGCCAATTGTGCGGAAGGATTGACTCCCGCCAGCGCCAGATAGCGCGTTAATGGGTCCAGCAGCGTGCGTTCGCGCCCCTCGGCCCGCAGGGCCGTGGCGGTCGTGAACGGCACATTGAGCAGCACGGCATGCCCGTCGCCAACGGCATGGATGATGAAGCAGGGCGCTTTTCCGGCTGCCTCTGCACGACCATCCGCCGGCGTGATGCCTGGCTCCAGTACGCTTGCTTCCATCGGCTCGCCCATCAGTTCAAAAGTGCCGGTCTCCGGAGGCGCCTTGAAGGCTTCCAGACCCGCCGGAGATTGCACGCCAAATAGCGCGTCCAACGGCCGCTGCTCCCGAATTTCGCCGTTGCCCGTAAGCAGCGCGCTGCGACCGTCTGCAATGACCACCCCGCCTCGCTGTGCAAAGGCGTGCACGGACTGCACCAGGCTGTCGGACAGGCAGGTGGCGAGCGGCAGGACCAGCGTCCGGTACTCTTCCAGGCAGGCCGGATCCGCCTCGATTTCCGCGGCAGCGACGAAGGTATACTGGTATCCGGCGTCTTCGAGCGCATGCATGACGCCAATCAGATTCCTCTGCCAATCGGGAAGAGGCTTATCGTGCGGCATGGCGTTGAGGAGTCTGGCCGCGAAGAGATCGGCCTGGTTGTAGAGGACCGCGATCCCCGAATCATCCCGCTGGGCGTGGAGCAGCAAACGGCCCGGCCCCGCCTTGATCTTCGCCGCGCTGTCGAAAAACCATTTTCCCATGTGCGAGATGGACATGTCCGGGTTGAAGGGGATGTAGTCGCAGCCCCACGAGGTCCACCACCAGCCGGAATTGTGCCCGCGAAACAGGGTGTGCCAGAGGATCGCAGAAAAGCCGTCTTCCTTGTCCGCGACCGCATTGCCCCATTCGCCGGTAAGTGCGCCGGGCTGTTTGAATGAACGCACGAGTTCGCCCTGGAGTGGATAGGAGGTGTACACCTGGTTAAGCTCAAGATTGCGCGAGAGTTTGTAGAAATCGTATCCGGCCTGCCAGTGGTAGGTCAGGAATCCGTCCCAGCCAACTTTTGCGCCCGCATCTTCGCCGCGCACAACGTCGGCAAAGGTCTCGTGCAGGTCCGCAAACGCGTCATCCATGAAGCAGCGGAAGTCGAACCACGCTGCGAAAGAGGCGGTCTGGTCCCGGGCTTCTTCGAGCAACATTGGCTCGCCGAGGGCATCGAAACTGGCGTGGCCGGTCCTCCAGGCCGCGTTCAGGGCGTCGATGTCGGGATAGCGCTGTTGCAGCCACGTCTTGAATGCCGCCGTGCTCTCCGGCGACACGTCGACCTCCGTGCCGCTGCGGGCCAGGTAATTCTCGTCGCCCAGGGTGTACGCCGGTGGCTGATACGGCGCGGCTTGGCGGCAACTGATTTCCATCGAAGCCTGTTCACGCTGAATCCACCCCTGGTCGAAGAGGCTGGGTTTCAGGATATGGTCCTCGGTGGCCTCTCCGGCAATGCGCGTCACGTAGGGGACGATCCGCTGGCCCGATTCGGCCGCCAGGGCATATTCGCGCGCGGCGCCCGCATCGCTGTAGCCGCGCATATGGCAGAGATCCATCATGTCCGAACCGAGTTCGTAGCAGAGGCGGTTTTCGGTGCGCAGGGTGAGATCTCCTTCCGCATAAGACCACATCAAGACGGTGAAATCGTCGTAGGGGTAGGGCACTGTGGCCGTGAACCGCAGCTGAGCCGTCGCCAGCAGCTCTCCTTCTCCCCAGAGACGCGCGCTAAGGCGATGAGGGACGGCCATCGGACGCGGGAAGTGGACATCGAGCGAGGCCTGTCCATCCGCCGTTACAAGGCTTTCTCCACGCGCGGTGATCCGGTCCAGACAGTCCTGAATCTCGAATTCCACGCGCAGTGTACCGTCTTCAGGCGCCGGAGTGACGGCGGCCGTGAGGGTCAGTGGGCCGCCTTCCGGCAGATCCACCCGCGGCGGCGCAGTTTCGTGATTTTGACCGGACGGGGTCACCTCGAGCGAGGCCAGGGCGTATTCCGGTGCGATCTGCAGGATCGTGCCTCCTATCCCGACACATTCGTTGGAGTCGTTCAGCGCGACGATGTCGAGATAATAGGCGTGCATGGCGGGCAAGGGGGGAATCCGGAGACAGGTTCGGGTTTCATCGAGCAGATCGTCCCCCAGGGCCAGCACGGCGTCAGTTTCGTCCTGAATGCGTACGCGCACTTGAGTGAATTCAGCGCCGGAGAAATCCACCGGCAATTCGCTCGCGGTAGCCGCCATGGTCGGCGCCAGCGATTCGCCGAAGGTGATGCGGGAGGGGAGAGGCCGTTTCGCCGCGGCGGTCCAGAGCAGAGCATGCAGGGCGAGCAGACGATCATCCGCGCCGTCCAGTCCCTGCTTTAGAGAATTGAGCGGCAGCAGGGCGCTGTAATGGGCCAGCTTGGCCTGGAACACGAACACTCGTCCCTCGCCGTAGGGGTAGGTGCGCAACGGCGGCGCGTCGTCCAAGCGTCCGCGGCTGCCTTTTCGCAGGCTGGGCATTTTCTCCCAAGGAAAATACGACAGGAGCTTCGCCGCGAACTCCGTGTCCTCGTCCGCGAACAGCTCCTGCGGCCACCCTGCGGTGGCATCCGCAGCACTGGTGATGATGAGCCCTTTTCCGTCACGGATTTGCTCGAGAATGATCTGCTGCAGGCGCGGGCCAATGGCTTCACTCTTCAGCTTTGCCACGACGATGACTTCGCGCTCGGGATCCAGACAGATGGCGGCGGCGTTGCGCATGGCCAGGCTGGGACTGAGCGGTCCGATGCCGGTGTGCGCCCGGTAGTACCATACGTTGGGATTGGTGATGACGTCCCTGGAGTCGAAGTATTGATGCCGCACATCGAGAGCCAGGCGGCGCGCGAGTTCCATGGTGTCGTAGGCCATCCATCTGGGCGACAAGAGCGCCGCGCGAACCGGTCCTCCGGGCAGATCCACGGCCCATGGAAATTCAAGCGGCTCGGGGCAGGGGCGCCAGAGTTCCGCAGGACGGTTCAGCTGGGCCTCATCTTCCGAACGCACTTGGGCCAGGCGCTCTTCGTCGACTGGAAGGACTGCGAGAGGCTGATCCCAATCCGCGCCGGCCAGGGTGGCGAGGGCATTGGATTCGGCCTCGGCACTCCGGCGGAAATACGCGCGGACGGCCTCAAAATCCTGCAGGGACGGGTCTTCGTAGAATCCGAGAACAAAATCGCGCCGGCCGGGGCTGAGGGTGATGTCCGTATATTCGGCGTAGCCTCCGATCGCGCTGACGGTCACGCGCGCGAAGGCGGAGGCATCGCCCAGCAGCAGTCCCGCTGAGCCCGTGCCCGCCCGCCCGGGTTCAACGTCCTCGAATAAGAGCCAGCGTTCCTGTTCCAGGTCGATGTCGGCGGCGCCGTCTGCGAGCGTGCGCGTTTGGGTGGTCACGCGCCGGTTCCAGGGTTTTTGGAATGTGGCCGGATACGCCATCAAGCGGAGCCGGACGTCGCGGATTTCCTCTTTGGGCTCATAGCGGCCGAAGAAAAGCAGTTTGTCACTTCGCGACGTGACGGCAAAGCGCGCAACGGCCGTTACTTTGGGCGTGTCCCAGAGGTACTCGATCATGGCGTCCTGCCCGAATTCCCGGATGATCCGGAATTGTGGCTTGAACTCATGGATGTTGAATCCGTCGAAGGTCCACTGGAAAAAGCCCTGGTTGTACCAGTTTTCCATGGAGGGTTTGGCGATGCCCACGGGTACATATCCGATTGTGGGCGCCCATTTCGAAAACCCGATGCGGGCGGGATCATCCTCGCGCTCGAGATATTCGCAGCGCAGTGTATATCCGGCCGAGGCGGTTTCGAAGGTCACGTCCTGTACGATATGCAGCCCATCATCCGTGGGTTCCGAGCGTTGGTTCAGTGTGGCGCTGGCATCCAGCATCGCGGCGTAGGCGCAGGAAAACACGGCGGGCAATGTCAGAGCGAAAAACCGGACTATCTGGCTGATCATCGTAGCATCTCCTCCAGGATACGGCGGGAATGGATGCGCTGCGAGCGCATTTTGCCAGTCTGCCTGATTGAAATCCTTTGGGCAAGCTCGTAAGGTGACGGCCGCAGCCTGGTTGAAAGGCAGAGACAGATCTTCGAAGCCAGCCGGGCCGCGAGAAACTGCAAACCGGAGCGCGAAGTCTATTCGCGCGGATCTGAGGCGCCCATGACATTCACCCTGTTTTTTCTGGCGCTCTGTGCTTCCCTGTCCGAGTCGGCGGCGCCTGCGAACGCTCCAGCGTCATCGGAGAGGACTGAGCTTCCCCTGGAGTTGTGGTATCCGAAACCCGCGGACGACTGGGTGGAGGCGCTGCCCGTCGGCAACGGCCGCCTGGGCGGCATGGTGTTTGGTGGGGCACTCCACGAGCGAATCCAGCTCAACGAAGAGACGGTCTGGGCCGGTAACTGCGAGACATACGCCGATAAATGGAACGGAGCCCCCAAGATCGAGGAGGCGCGCAGGTTGTTCTTTGCGGGCCGCTACGCGGAAGGCGAGGAACTCATCCAGCGCGAGATCATGAACAAGCACATCACACCGCGCAGTTACCAGACCCTGGGCGATTTGCGGCTTGTCATGAAAGACGCGGGACACAAGGTCTCGGATTACCGCCGAAGCCTGGACCTCGATACGGCAACGGCTACGACTCAGTTCATCCTGGATAGTGTCACGTACACACGTGAGGTGTTTGTGTCGGCGGCGGACGATGTGCTCGTTGTGCGGATTACCGCCTCCCAGCCCGGCGCGCTCGACCTGGAAATTGCCCTGGATCGCCCGGCAGATTCCGTGACCAGCGTGCTGGACGGACACCTTCTGGCGATGTCGGGACAGGCCTCGCAAAACGGGGAGCAGAAAGGCGTCCGCTTCATGGCGCTGCTCCGCGCGCTCCCTGAAGGAGGAGTCCTGAAGGCCGCGGACGGGCGCCTGATGCTCGAGAAGACCGACGCCCTTACCCTGCTCCTTTCGGCTGCCAGCGATTACAACCGTCGGCAACCGAATGCTCCCCTCAAGCACGACTTGACGTCAGCCTGTTTGGATATCCTGGCCCGCGCCGCCGTAAAACCGTACGAAGAATTGCGGCGTGCGGCGCTCACCGAACACCAGCGGCTGTTTCGCCGTGTGGCCCTGGATCTCGGCTCGTCGTCGGTTCAAAACCTGCCCACCAGCCAGCGGCTCGAGCACTTCAGGCGCGGCGAGGCGGATCCCGGCCTGGAAGCGCTCTATTTCCAATTTGGCCGCTATCTCCTGATTTCGTCGTCGCGTCCGGGCACTCTGCCCGCCAATCTGCAGGGCCTCTGGAATGAGCATCTCGAGGCGCCCTGGGACAGCGACTACCACATCAACATCAACCTTCAAATGAATTACTGGCCGGCAGAAGTGACAAATCTCGCCGAGTGCCATGGCCCGTTCTTCGACTTCATCGAGGGCGTTGCCCGCCGCGGGCGCGATACGGCCCGTGTCACGTACGGCTGTGGCGGATTCACCGCCCACCATACAACCGACGCCTGGCAGTCGACCGCGCCTCACGGCCTGGTGGTGTGGGGGATGTGGCCCATGGCGGGCGGCTGGTGCGCTCAGCATTTCTTCGAGCATTTCCGGTACACCGGGGATCGGAGCTTTCTGTCGGAACGCGCCTATCCCATAGTGAAAGATGCCGCGCTGTTCTATCTCGACTGGCTGACTGAAGACCCCGTCAGTGGGCAGCTGGTCTCGGGACCCGGCGTATCGCCTGAAAACACCTTCATTACCCCGGAAGGACAGCGTGTCAGCCTGTCCATGGGATGCGCTATGGATCAGGAGATCATCTGGGACACCTTTACCAACTGCCTGGAAGCCGCCAAAATCCTGGGTATCGACGATGATTTCACGAAACGCGTGGCCGCCGCCCTCCAACGGCTCGCTTTGCCCGAGATTGGCGCGGACGGGCGTCTGAAAGAATGGCGGCACAGTCTCGAGGAGGCGGAACCGGGCCACCGCCACATGTCGCATCTTTTCGGGCTGCATCCCGGCCGGCAATTCACCCTGACTGGCACGCCCGAATTCGCTGCCGCCGCACGGGCATCGCTGGATTACCGTCTGGCTCATGGTGGAGGGCATACCGGATGGAGCCGGGCGTGGCTCATCAATTTCTTCGCGCGGCTTCACGACGGCGAGGCGGCTTACGAAAATCTGCGCTTGCTCCTGACTAAGTCGACGCTCGATAACTTGTTCGATAACCACCCGCCATTCCAGATCGACGGCAATTTCGGTGGCGCCGCCGGTATCGCGGAGATGTTGCTCCAAAGCCACACGGATGAAATTGTGCTGCTGCCTGCCCTCCCCAAAGCCTGGAAAGACGGGGCCGTCACGGGTCTGGTTGCGCGCGGGGGATTCGAAATTGGCCTGAGATGGCGTGAGGGCCGGCTCGTGAGCGCAGCGGTGCACTCGCGATCAGGCAATCCCGGGACGCTGCGGTATGGACCGTATACCGCCGTGCTGGCCGGAGAAAAAGGCGAGCATGCCTTGTTCGACGGGACACTCCAGCCCGCAGCCAGCGGAACGCGTTGAATCCTCCCAAGGCCTGCCGTACCCTTTCCCATTGAAGGCCAGTGAACGGCAAAAATGGCGCGCGAACGCGCAAGGATCGGGGCATGGCATCAACATCGCGGGAACGGGTATATCAGGCCCTGCAGTTCGAGGACCCGGATCGTGCGCCACGGCACCTGTGGACCCTGCCCTGGGCAGAACTGCATTACCCTGAAGATTTGAGCAAGCTTCGGGCCGACTATCCCGACGATCTGGTCAGCGCTCCCGGGTTTTGCCGGGAGATCGCCAGAACTGACGGAAGCGAGTACGCGCCTGGGCGCTATACGGATCCGTGGGGTTCTGTCTTTGAAAATATTCAGCCCGGCGTCATTGGTGAGGTGAAGGAACCCCTCATCAGGGACTGGGCCGCCGACGCCGCCAAAGTGCACATCCCGCGCGAATGGCTGACCATTGATACCGAGCGCGTGAACGAGTTCTGCGGGGCAACGCAACAATTCGTGACCGGCGGCTGTTGCCCGCGGCCGTTCGAACGGCTGCAATTCCTGCGGGGAACGGCCAATCTGTATATGGAGCTGTTGGAACCTCCGCCGGGGATGGCCGAGTTCGTGCGTGAAATGCACGCATTCTACTGCCAATGGATGGAGGTCTGGGCGGCCACCGATGTCGATGCGCTGAATGTCATGGATGACTGGGGGGCGCAGAACGCGCTCTTAATCGACCCCGTGCTCTGGCGCGACGTGTTCAAACCCCTCTATCGCGACTACATCCATATCGCCCACGGAGCGGGCAAAAAGATCTTTCTGCACAGTGACGGCCACATCCTCGCCATCTACCCGGACCTCCTCGAGCTTGGGTTTGACGCCATCAACTCGCAGCTTTTCTGCATGGGAGTGGAGAATCTCGCCCCTTACGCCGGCAAAACGACGTTCTGGGGGGAGATCGATCGCCGGCATCTTCTGCCTCAGGCAACTCCCGAGGAAATCGACCGGGCCGTCTGCCGGGTTCACAAAACCCTCTGGGAAAAAGGCGGATGCATCGCGCAGTGCGAGTTCGGTCCCGGCGCAAAACCAGAAAACGTGCGCCAGGTTTTCACTTCGTGGGACCGACTCACTCTTCGCGGATAAACACATCGCAGAATGAAACGGCAGGGGAGAGGCCTGGTTCAAGGGTTTTTCGTGGCGCAACGGGACAATCCCGGAGTGGGACGGCCGGCAACGCCTTGGAGAGGCAGGTGGGTCAGGCGCGGAGCCGTTTTGCCGCGAGGACGGCCAGATAAACGGCCGCGCCGGTGACAATGATCATGGGCCCGCTCGGAAGATCATAGGGGTAACTTAAGGCGATGCCGGCGGTCGAGAACACCATGCACAACAGGACCGCCATGACCATAATCCAGGCCATGCGCCGCGAAAACTGCCCCGCCACCGCAGCGGGCAGGGTCAGCAGGGCGATGACCAGGACAATCCCCACAAGGTAAACCAAAAGGACGATAGTCACCGCGATCAGGCACAGGAGGAGGAGGTAATAGTAGTCGACGGCCAGGCCTCGTGTGCGCGCGAATTCTTCGTCGAAACAGACCGCCAGCAGCTTGTTGTAAAAAAACACCGCGACGGCCGTCACCAGGATGTCCAATCCCGCGACCATCCAGACGTCTCGCTTGGTGATCAGGAGGATGTCGCCGAAAAGGTAGCTCATGGTGTCTTTGTTGTAGCCGGGGGTCTTGGCGAGCAACAAGAGGCCCAGAGCCATGCCGACAGCCCACACGGCGCCGATGACGGTGTCCTCGCGCTCTTTGGCGCGCAGGCTGACGAGCCCGATGATGAGGGAGGAGAGCAAAGCCGCGGGCAGGGCCCCGTGGATCGGTTCGAGCCAGGTCAATCCGGTGCGGGCACGCAGATACAGCACGGCCCCGATGCCTCCCAGCACGGAATGCGCGATCGCCGCGGCGATAAACGTGACCCGCCGGGTGACCACAAAGGCGCCCACAATGCCAAACGCTACGCTCGACAGCAGGCCCACCAGTACGGCATGGCGCAAGACCGGAATGTCTGGATGCAGCAACGCTTTCAGAAACTCATGCATGGTCGTGGTCCGTTTCCTCGCCGCGCTGGTCATGCCGGATAAGACGGGCATCTTCGCCGTACAACTCACGCAGGCGGGCCGTGGTCAGCTCGCTGGTGGGATGGATGTGCGCGCGTTGATTGACGCAGATCACTCGCGAGACCAGGTCGTAAATGAAGGTTGGGTCATGCGAAACCATGATGATGGTCCTGCGTTGCGCGATCGTTCGAAGGGTCTGCATCAGGCGTTTCGCGGCCGCGAGGTCCACGCTGGCCGTGGGTTCATCCAGAAGCAGCAAGTCCGGGGAGGAAATCAGGGCTCGGGCAATAAGCACTCGCTGGCGCTGGCCTCCCGACAAGTCAGAAAATGGCCGGTGCCACAGCTCTTCAATGCCCATCTCGTCGAGCACGCGCCGGGCCGCATCTTTCTCCTCGAGCGTATAACGGCCGCCCCAATGGCGCTCCGCCAGGCCCATCAGCGTCACGTCCAGCACCGACACAGGGAATAGTGGGTCGTACTGGGCGAATTGCGGCGTGTAGCCGACGCGCCCGCGGACGCTCGCGGGTGCTTGACCAAAAACCCGCACCTGGCCTTCATCCGGGGTCAGGAGCCCGAGGATGAGCTTAAGCAGCGTCGACTTGCCGCCGCCGTTCGGGCCGATCACACTCGAAAACACTCCGAAGGGAATATCGAGGTTCACATCCCGGAGCACGGGCTGGGCGTTGTAGGCAAACGACACGTTATGAAGGCACACCGCCGGCGGAACGCTGTCACGGCTCGCGGCGGCATCCTCCGCTGGGATACGCGGGGTCATGGCGCGGGCTCCGCCCGCAACGCGTGGGCGAGCGCGTCGCCGATCGCGCGCAGGTTGTCGAGTACCTCTTCCCGCAGTGGATCCAGCGCGACTACAGTGCCCTGAATCGCGTCGGCTACCGATTGGGCGCTGCGCTGGTCGAATTGCGGTTGCACGAAGATGGTATGCACGCCGTCTGCCTGCGCCTGCTCGATGAGTTCCTGGAGCTGTCGAGGCGTTGGCTTTTTGCCGTCCATTTCCACGGATTTCTGGCGCAGCCCGTACGTCTCCGCAAAATAACCGAGCGCCGGGTGGTAGATGTAGAACGTGCGCCCCGTGAAGGGCGCGAGCTGTTCCCGCAAATGATGATCCAGGGCGTCCAGCTCTCCCTGGGTTGCCGCGAGGTTCTGCGCGTAATCGTCTGCGTGCGCGGGGTCGAGCCGCAAGAACGTCTCGGCGATCGTGGCCGCCATGGCCTTCAGCATGACGGGTGACATCCACACGTGCGGATCCATATCGTCGGCATGGGCGTGTCCGGCCGCGTCCTCACCGTGCTCGTGCGAAGTGTCCGCAATACGCGCTAAGCCGTCGGCAAGATCTTGAATTACCAGCGACGGAAAGTTGGCTTCGATCCGTTTGGCAAGCTCCAGTTCAAACGGAAATCCACCCACATGGAAATACGCCGACGCACCGCCAAGCGCCATCACCTGTTTCGGCGTGGTGCTGAAGGTGTGGGGACCCTCTCCAGGGGCAAGAAGGGTCGTGACGTGCACCTGATCTCCACCGAGCGCTCCAGCAAGCGCGGCCAGCGGCGGGATGCTGACAAATACCTCAAACGGCCCATCACCTGAAGCGCCGTGCCTGGCCGGTGCAGGCGCAGGGCCGCATCCGCACACGAATAGCAGCGCCGCGAACAATACGGGCAGCGCTCCGCCGGCCATTAAACGTTTAGCGTTCATGATGCCCCGTGGCCTCCGGCGCCTCCTCGGCCATACACACAATGCGAATCGCATGGCAGTCCTCACACTGTTCCACATTGTGCGTGGTCGCGAAATGATCCCAGTGTTTCCGCTGTTTGGGCGACAAGGTGCCCGCGCCCAGGCAAAGCGGGCAGACGTTCTCAAGCGCAGCCAGAATCGCCCGGCGGATGAATTCCGAACGGTTCCCGATGCCCTGCATCGCCTGCGACAGGCCTTCATCGACTTTGAAGGTGATGATCTCCTGCTTCTTTGCTGAAGACATGCGCGCCCTCCGGGTTCTTTTCTCGTAACTATAATACTTTTTATTACCAAACGCAACGGCGGCTCCGACTATTCCAGGAAAGGCCCGAAATCTGGCGCCCGCAATCGCCATTGAAGAGCTGCTCGTAAATTTGCGTTCACCGCACTTTTTGCTGTTTAATCAAATCGATCACAAGCCCACTAAGTTGAAGAAAGCCAAAGTGCGCCGGGAAAAGCCGAAAAATCGGGTTGCTGGCGCACGAACGCGGGGAGGACGCACCATGACTACGACTCGAATGCTTTCCGTTGCCTTACTGGGAGCTGTCTTGTGCTTTTCGATCCTGGCTGCAGAGTCAGAGCCGGCCGTAGAACATGTGGTCGTCATTGGCGTGGACGGCATGACGGCCAAATCGCTCGAGGCTGCCGAGACGCCCAACATGCACGCGCTGATGGCAACGGGCTCATACACGCGTGCGGCGCACGCGGTCAAACCGACCGTGAGCGGCCCGAACTGGGGTTCCATGCTCATGGGGAGCAAACCCGAAACCCACGGCGTGGTGAATAACAACTGGACGCTCGACACGGAGAATCCGTTTCCAACCGTCTTTACGGCCTTGCGCGCGGCCGAGCCGGAGGCCACCGTGGTCGCGGCCTACGAATGGGGCTCTTTTGGCCGCTTGTTCGTCGATGAAGACGTGACCCCAGCGTATCGGCGTGGATAAGGAAGCCATTGAAAACGATACCTCAGAAAACGCGGCTTCCCGCTACATCGCCACGCAGGTGGCCGAGTGCATCAAAGAGAAAAAACCTCGGCTGACCTTTATCCATCTCGACCTGGTCGATCACGCGGGCCATTCCCATGTCTACGATTCGGAAAAATATAACGCGACGGTTGGCGAAGCGGACAAGCTCGTCGGCCTCATTGTGAAAGGCATCGACGACGCCGGCATCCGAAAAAACACCGCCATCTTCGTCGTCTCCGATCACGGCGGCATCGACAAAGGCCACGGCGGCGATACGCCCGAAGAAACCATCGTGCCGTGGATCGTGTCGGGGCGCGGGCATAGCCCAGGGCGCCGCCATCCCCGACGGCATCAGCGTCGCCCCAGACCGGGCCCACCATCGCGGCCCTCCTGGGCGCCGAATTGCCCGCGCGCTGGACCATGAAGCCCGTGACCCAGATTTTGAAAAAGTAAAAATCTCCCGACACCACCCGCACGACATCGCCCCGGGGACTGCGACATAACGGCACTCCCCGGGGTATTACGACAGGACATCGCTCCCGGGGACTGCGGCATAGCGGCACTCCTCGGGGCATTACGACATGACATCGCCCCCGGGGACTGCGGTATAACGACACTCCTCGGGGCATTACGACCCGACATTGCCCCCGGGATGGCTCCGCACGGAGCCTCCCGGGCCTCAACTAATTGCCCACAGACCATTCCTGCTTTTGATGGCGCGCACGCGGTCCGCCTCGCGGAAACCTCTGCTCTGTCATCCGGTCCGCCATCTGCCCCGGCCACCACACGGAGATCAGCCTACGCAGCTCGGAACCTCTGGGTGACCGTGTTTTTCGACCGGCGTCTGCGCACAGTTGTGCAGATTGGCGCGGAGGGCGATGGAGATGGGGGAGAGGTGATTTGAGGGAAGAAACTGGTCGGGGCGGCGGGATTCGAACCCGCGACCTCCTGCTCCCAAAGCAGGCACGCTAAACCGGGCTGCGCTACGCCCCGACCGGATTGAGACGGAAGATAGGATACCATAGAGGACGGGTGCGAAGCACGCGTTTCGTTGGGCGCGGCATTCTAATACTGAGTGCACGGTTCCTGGGTTTAGCCCTTTCCCGTCGGAGCCGTCCGTCGCTCACCGTGAGCGGCGGCGGACGATGACAGAGGGAAGGACGGCCTTTTTCCTGTTGGTGAGTCTTGAGCGAGGAGGTGGAAAAGAAAAAGACATCGGGACCCATTCGGTATTCTTGGAGATAGCAACCAACCAAGAGCGAAAGGAATCCCGATGTCCTACACCCATCTTACCCCAATGGAGCGCGCGAAGATCGAGTTTTTTTTCGCACAGGGATGGAGCTACACTGCGATTGCCTGCCAATTGGGCCGGCATCGCATGACCATTAGCCGCGGTACATTCACGTTTTAAGTGCGCGCAAGGCGATTTTCCGTTTTTGCAGGAAGATTTCATTGGCTGTTCGATATCCGAGGCATTTTGGGGGCCGGTTGTTTAGTCCATAGACTATCTCCTGAAGTTTCTCTAATGTAGGGGCAACCTCCTGGGTCGCCCATCCGGATTGTATTGGCAACCCCCACGCGCTGCAGTAACCTGGATGCACCAGGGCAACCCCAACGCGGCAGCGTTCCGGAATGTAGGGGCAGACCCCCGTGTCTGCCCATCCGGATCGCCCCTGCGGCTGCGTTAAAGAAGGGCAGGCACAGGGGCCTGCGCCTACGCGCTGCGCAAAGCAGTCCCCGCGCGGCCGGCCATCCGGATCGCTCACGCACTTCGACGGGACGCTGTGAGCTGGAAGTCACACCCCCCAAAATCCAAGCTGCAAAACTCCACCTCCGAATCGGTTGACGCCGATTCTCCTCTGCCCGCGGAGGATGGGTAGCCTGGGAGCGCCGACGTCCTCGTCGGCACACGGTTCAGCCCCGCCCGCGTGGGACAGGTGCGCCGCATCTCAATCTCCAGTTCGGGTTCTTATGTCCCCCGCTGATGGAGCAAAGTATGCCTCGCTGGCCAGCACCGGTTCCGGGTCTTCTGTCCCCCGCGGGCGGGGGTGGACACGCGCCCCGCGTGGCCGGGGGTGGATTGTGCGGGCAGACACGGGGGTCTGTCCCTACGCGCTGCGTAAAGCAGTCCCCCGCGGTTGCCGTCCGGATTATTTGGGCAACCCCCACGCGCTGCACAACCTGGGTATGTCGCGGCAACCACAACGCGGCAGCGTTCCGGAATGTAGGGGCAGACCCCCGTGTCTGCCCATCCGGATCGCCCCTGCGGCTGCGTTTAAGAAGGGCAGGCACAGGGGCCTGCCCTATGCGCTGCGCAAAGCAGTCCCCGCGCGGCCGGCCATCCGGATCGCTCACGCACTTCGACGGGACGCTGCGAGCTGGAAGTCACACCCCAAAATCCAAGCTGCAAAACTCCACCTCCGAATCGGTTGACGCCGATTCTCCTCTGCCCGCGGAGGATGGGTAGCCTGGGAGCGCCGACGTCCTCGTGCGGCACACGGTTCAGCCCCGCCCGCGTGGGACAAGTGCGCCGCATCTCAATCTCCAGTTCGGGTTCTTATGTCCCCCGCCTGATGGAGCAAAGTATGCCTCGCTAGCCACCACCGGTTCCGGGTCTTGTGTCCCCCGCGGGCGGGGGTGGACACGCGTCCCCGCGTGGCCGGGGGTGGATTGTGCGGACAGACACGGGAGTCTGCGCCTACGCGCTGCGCAAAGCAGCCCTCGCGGTTGCCGTCCGGATTACTTGGGCAAGCCCAACGTGGTTGCGTTCCTGCTGGCGGATCGGCCAAAATGGGTCGTCCGGGTGGTTTTTGATTTCACGGTTCGCCATACAATGAGGCGCGGGATGTTTTGTACGGAATCCCGGCGTCTGTCTGGCTGAAGGAGACGGGTGCATGAGGAAGGTGTTGACGTTTATCGGAGTGGTGGTGGTGGTCGGCGTCGTGGCCTCGTTTAATCACTGGGGTACCGCTTGAACAATGTCATCAATCTCCATACTGAGATGGCGAAGAACGTGCGGCAATCGCTGGTTGACCGGGGTATGCGCCCGATCCCCTGGGAATTGCTGGCGAAGACCCAGGGCGAATTCGAGTCGGTGCCCGTCTATCCGCCGGAATTGAAGGAACACGAGGGGGAAACAAGTTATGTTTGTGGGCTACGGCATGCCGCTGAGCGGCGATCTGCCGTCGCATGATCATGACCATGATCATGCCCACGCGTCGATGCTGCCGCGTGTTCTGCCGCTTCTCGAGCTTTTCAAAGGGCATGTCCACACGCAGAAATATAACGGGGTGCCGGAGGTGATGCTGACCCCTCTGCCGCTTGAATGCTATAGGAAACGCTTGCCGCCACTAAACCAGGCCGTCTATGTACGCCCGGCCGAGCCTATTGATTTTGCGGACGGCTCGGTGATCGGATTTCGAGGCACGCTGGAACTGCGGGGAAATGGAAGGCCCAAGTTTTTCTTCGTCCTCACGAACGCCGAATGTTGAAATAATGTCGCGTGGGGGAGGGGCGTTGCGTCTCCGGCTGTGTGGGCTGGCTGCTCCGGCGCCGGGGGATGAGGAATCTCGTTGACCGCCAGGACGTGCACGAATCCAAACGAGGCGTTCGAGCCCGGAACGTCGTCGCTGGAGCAAACGGTGGCCGCGTTGCCCGGAATTGGCGACAAACGCGCTGAACTGCTCCGTAATCTCGACATCGTCACAATCCGCGATCTGCTGTTTTATTTACCCCGGACGTATGAAGATCGCCGCCGGGCTTGCCCGATTGCGCGCCTGAAGGAAGGCGACACCGCGACCATCCGGGCCGTGGTGGTGCGCTCGGCCACCCGGCGCCTGCGCCGCAGGCTCGCCGCCACCGAAGCCCTGCTGCGCGACGACTCGGGCGAAATCAAGGCCATCTGGTTTGGATTGGGGTTTCTCTCGCGCACGTTGACCTCCGGCAGGGAAGGGTTTTTCACGGGGACGGCCGGGAAATGGAACGGTCTGAGCCTGCGGAATCCCGACTACGAATTGTTGTCACATGACGACGAAGATCGGCTCCACACCGGCCGTATCGTGCCCGTCTACCGCCTCACCGAAAAGGTCTCCCAGCGGATGTTCCGCCGCTGGGTCCGCATCGCTCTCGACGAAGCCCGGGATCTCGTCGAGGACCGGTTGCCTTCGGATATCGCCCGGCGCCAGGCCCATCGTGACGTGCGCCGGGCCATCGAGGCCGTCCATTTTCCCGGCAGCCTGGAAGAGGCCCGCAAAGCGCGCGACCGGTTCGCTTACGAAGAACTCCTCGGCATTCAACTCGGCATCCTTCAGGGCCGGGCGCGTCGTGCCCATGAGGAGGATGGCTACTGCCACGTTATCGACGGGCCGCGCCTGAACGCCCTGCGGCAATCGCTCCCGTTTGCGCTGACACGCGCCCAGACGCGCGCCGTGGACGACATCCTGCGGGACATGGCGTCCGTTCGTCCGATGGTCCGGCTCCTTCAGGGGGACGTGGGTTGTGGAAAGACGGTCGTAGCCCTGCATGCGCTCGCGGCCGCCGCCGACGGAGGCTACCAGGCCGCGCTGATGGCCCCCACCGAGATCCTGGCCGAGCAGCACGCGCTGAACCTGCGTGAAACGCTCGAGCCGCTGGGCATGACGGTCGAGGTCCTGACCGGCTCGACGGGCGCCGCCCGCGCCGTCCGCCAACTCGCGGCTGCCGGCAGCGTCGACGTTCTCGTGGGCACCCAGGCGCTGATCCAGGAAAAGACCGGCTTCCGCAACCTGGGACTGGTTATCATCGACGAACAGCACCGCTTTCGGCGTCGTCCAGCGCGACGCCCTCGTGCAGAAGGGCGCTGCGCCCCGACATTCTCCACATGACCGCCACGCCCATCCCCCGCACCCTGGCCATCACGGTCTATGGCGGCATGGACATCAGCGTCATCGACGAACTGCCGCCGGGACGCCAGCCCGTCAAGACGCGCCGCGTCACCCCGGCCAAAGTCGAACGACTCTGTACGCCTACATCAGCCGAACAGGCCCGGAAAGGGTTCCAGACCTATATCGTGTGCCCGCTGGTCGAGGAATCCGACAAGCGCGCCCTCACCTCCGTGGTCCACCATTTCGAGGAGCTGTCCGCCGGACCCTTCTCGCGAACTTCGCACGGGGCTCCTCCACGGGCGTCAAGGCCTTCGCGGAGAAGGACGCGGTCATGCGCCGTTTCAAGCGAGGGCGAACTCGACGTCCTCTTCACCACCACCGTCATCGAGGTCGGCATCGACTGTCCCTAACGCCACCACCATCGTGATTGAAGACGCGCCCCAGTTCGGGCTCACCCAGCTCCACCAGCTTCGGGGCCGGGTCGGGCGGGGCGCCGAGCCGTCCCACTGCTTTCTGCTGGGCAAGCACACGCCACGCCCGACGGCAAGAAGCGCGTCGAGGTCATGTGCGCCACCGGCAGCGGCTTCGACATCGCCGAGGCCGACCTCGAACTCCGCGGGCCCGGCGAATTCCGCGGCGTGCGCCAGTCCGGCCTGAGCGACCTGCGCATGTCGCCGACCTGCTCCGCGACGTGCGCCTGCTCGAGCAGGCCCGCCGCGAAGCCGAGGCCATCCTGCAGCACGATCCCGGCCTTGCCGCGCCCGAATATCCAGGCCCTGGCCCGGCTCGCCCAACGCTACGACGGAATGGCCCTCTGATCCGGGACCTGCGCGGCGGACCAGCGCAAAGTCCTGGACGCGATGGACAAGATGGACAAGAGGGATGCCCCGGCCCCTGACGATTCCGCTGGAATCGAGGCCGCGGGCACGGCCCCTTTCGCCCATACCGCCCATGGGGTCCACACGTCCACCGCCGATGGCCACCATCCGCCGAGCGGGGCCAGGCATGACCCGTTGTCCTCCCCCGGGGTGTCTGCTATAGTAGATCCGCGGGAAGGAGGGGCTTTCCATGCAACGGCCAACGGCTGTGACGGTATTCGGGGCCTTGAACATCGTTTTCGGGGTGATGGCGGTCACGCTTACGCCGCTTGTGCTCATCACAATCAAGCTTGGCAACATCTACTTGAAAGCCTGCCTGAAGCGTCGCAAATGGAGAGCCCGCTCCAGAGGATGGTGCAGTCTCCCAGTTTTATGGCCTACACCCGCGTGAGTGTGGCGGCGACCATGGCGGTGGGGGCTCTCCAGATTGCCGCGGGCATCGGCTTGCTGAAATTGCGGCCGTGGGCGCGTCATGTGTCGATCGGCTATGCGGTGTACAGCTGGGTGGCTACCACTGCCGGGGCGGTGATCAACTATTTTCTGATCTATGCCCCGATGCTGCAGGCCCCCTCGGGCGAATCCGCACGCATCGTATTCGCAAGCTCCATTGTATGCACGGCCGTCGGCACGTTCACGTCGTTGATCTATCCGACGATCCTGCTCATCTTCATGTTGCGGCCCGAGATCAGGGCGGCCTTTCAACCCGGCTGGGGCACACCGCCGCCCGTTTCGCCGGGTTCGGAGTCTTGACCGTCTCATCCCCCAACAAAAAAGCCCCCTGCGGGCAGGGGGCTTTTGTTTTTGCCGGCGACGGGCGGCGGCGGACTAGCGGGACATCCAGAGCATATTGGCAATCAGCAGTTGTTCGAGGCCCACGAAAAGCTCGGACTGGCTATCCCCATTGCGGTTTTCCGCACGCTTGAGGCCGGCAGCGCCATTTGTGACGCTGCCGGCCATAAAGCCTTGCCAATACCTAAGTTGCGACCGCTGTCCGAATCAGCTCCGGCTGCGTTTACGCGCGGCTTTGAACGCCAACGCGGCAACACCAAGCCCCAGGAGAGTCATCGACGCGGGTTCAGGAACCACTGCCGATTCGATGGTGAGGGAGGCGTTGTCCAGCGGACCGTAATACCCGCTGAAGTAGGTCCATGACGGCGAAGAGTACCAGGGATTGCCGCACCAGGTCGGAGTCGGTACGCCGCTGTAGCTCAGCTCGAAGGTGGCGTAGAAGGGGTCCCCATTCTCTTCAAACAAGGCGGTGACTTGAGCTGCGAGATCCGCATGCCCGGCGATTTCGTTTCCATTGGCCCAATCGGGATCGGGCATGTAATACTCGCTGTAGTCCGCTGAGAAGTTGAAATCGACGATCGTTCCATAATAGGCGTAACGAGACTCCGGATCGCTCGACGAATACCAGGGATCATCGGGCATGTTGGACAAATAGACCCAGCCCGAATCGAACCACCACTGAATGTCCCACTGGGTATAGGCTCCCGTCCAGTTGTTGGCGAACACGAATCCAAACTGGTTGTCCCACTGAGTTCCGATTTCCCTGGTGTCAGGCAGGCCGGAGGGGCTGTTTGGGCTGGTCGACCAGGTCTGAGGCTCGGTGATGATGTTGTCATAGGTGCCGAAGATAGGCGCGGCGTGCGCCACGCCCAGGGTGATCAGACAGACAGCCAATGCCATACAGATGTTTTTCATGCGAACTACTCCTCGTTACTCTGGCTACGCGAGGGGAATAACGTATGCCAGTAATGCATATCTCGGGCATTTCAGCGTGTCGTGGTCCCCCTACAACTTCGAATTACGCACGCCGACTTTCTGTCATGAAGATGCTGCAATATTCATGCCGTTTTTTGAGAAATTTCATAAGTGGCGACAATCCAGTCTTTTATGTTAACCATGCCACAGTGGCTGAATTAGCCATCTGGTCGTCTGTTAAGCAAACGTGAACACTCTATGGCCGATATAAAATTGCATTCTTTCGAGATAAACTTGGATATAGAAGGTCGATATCCGTATTTTGCGTAAAAATCGTGGTTCCGGGCCTTTCAGGCGTCTCCCTACGTTGCCTGTCAGGGTTTGGGGGGGACCTGCAAGCCAAAAAGAGGCGTACTGCGAATTATCGTTGAATTTCGCCCCGGCAGAGCCTGCCGCCAGCACATGAACCGAAAATCTCGTTTGGAGGCACAGGCGGCAGCGCCTGTGCCGACGCTGCCGCCCATAAGTATAAAATCGGGTCAACAGTGTCGATATGTCCCGTAATCAGCCCGGGTTGCGCTTTCGTACGGCTTTGAACGCCAACGCGGCAACACCAAGCCCCGGGAGGGTCATCGACGCGGGTTTAAGAGCCACCGCCGATTCGATGGTGAGGGAGGCGTTGTCCAGCGGACCGTAATACCCGC
Source organism: Candidatus Hydrogenedentales bacterium (assembly GCA_050950105.1). Lineage (GTDB taxonomy): Bacteria > Hydrogenedentota > Hydrogenedentia > Hydrogenedentales > SLHB01 > UBA2224. The sequence continues at coordinate 734,597 of JBMNGZ010000005.1, forward strand.
TGAAGTAGGTCCATGACGGCGGAGAGTACCCGGGATTGCCGCAGCAGGTCGGAGTTGGTACGCCGCTGTAGCTCAGCTCGAAGGTGGCGTAGAAGGGGTCCCCATTTCTTCAAAGAGGGGAGTGACTTGAGCTGCGAGTTGCGCGTGCCCGGCGATTTTGCTTGCATTCTTCCGTTTATCAAAAAAGCCCCCTGCGGGCAGGGGGCTTTTGTTTTTGCCGGCGACGGGCGGCGGACTAGCGGGACATCCAGAGCATGTTGGCAATCAGCAGTTGTTCGAGGCTCATTAAAAGTTCGGACTGGCTGTCCCCATGGTGGTTTTCAGCGCGGGTTGACGCCGACAGCGGCACCGCACCTCGCGCCTGTTTCGCTGCGGTACACTCGTTCCAGAGCATCGTTTCTTCCCCTTTCATCCGGCGCCATACCGGACTAAACAACGGGCGCGTTCTGACCAGAACGCGCCCGAATTGGCTCTTGATTCGCTTTGTCAACGTAAACAACCGGGGTGGGGCGGCTATTCCGAAGGTGTGCGTACGGCGGGACCGTGGTTTAGCGCAGGAACCACGGGTTCGTCTGGTACCACTGAATCGTTTTTTGCAGGGACTCCAAAAGTGGAGTGCGCGCCTGAAAGCCGAGGGATGTGGCCAGCGTTGTGTCCGGCCAGGCATCGAGCGGCTCATCCGCCCGTTTTGGCAGTGCGCCCGGGCGGAGCAGCTCCGTTGCGCCCAGCTGCCCGGCCAGCCGTTCCGCGAGCTTCCGGATGGAGACCGGGGGACAGGCCGGTGCGTTGATTAGCGGAGGGAAGGCCTCATCGGCGGCAAGGCGTGCGGCGGCTTCGAGGAGCAGCCCCGCCGCGTCTTCAACGTACAGGAACGCCCGGCGCTGATTGCCTTCGGTCATGGGGATGGTCTCCCCGCGGAGGGCTTTTCCGATGAGTTCCGGCACGAACAGCGCTGGAGGCTGGCCCGGCCCAAAGACGATCGGCAAGCGCAGGACACACGCACGGAGCGCATGCCCCCGCACGGCCTCGAGTACATGCTCCGTGGCGGCAAGTTTCCCTGCTCCGTAGGCGTTGACTGGCTCACAAGGCCGGTCTTCGGTCCACGGCATGGGCGCCGCCCCGTATTCCATCTGCGAGCCGGGCAGGACCAGGACCGGGCGCTCATCGGCCGGCAGGGCGTGCAGGGCGTCGACCAGAGAGGCCGCCAAACCGGCGTTTCCCGCGAAGACCCGGGCCCAGTCTTCCACGCCGGTACTTCGCTCGATCGAGCCCGCGCAGTGCACGACCACCACGGGTCGCAGTTCCTGCAGGATGTGGAGGAGCGCCTGCTGGTCCATGAGGTCCGCGGCGTGCACTTCAACGGGACGCATGCCCAGCGATTCACGCACGCGCTGCGCCCGTGGGGATTCCTGGGTAAGGTCTATTCCCGCGATCTCTGCGCCCTGGCGCTGTGCCGACGCGGCCGTGTGAATGCCAATGAAACCCTGAATGCCTGTAATCAGGACCCTGCGACCGGCCAGGGAAAAAAGCGCTGTGCTCGACATGCCGCCTCCGGCCTATTGGGAATCAGCCCAGGGCAAGCCCCGGGCCGCCGCATCCTGCACGAAGCCCCGGATCTGGCCCTGGGTCTTGTTGAGCAATTCCGACGGATCAAACCCGGATTCATGCGCCCGCTTGTACCAGGATACCGTCTGCTCGACGGTCGCGGCGAAGTCCCAGACCGGTTGCCAGCCGAGGAAATGCCAGGCTTTGTCGATGGCGAGTTTCAGAAAGCGCGCTTCGTGCACCGCCTCGTGGTCGGGGGAATGGGCCCAGGCGCCACCGCCCCAGGCGGCCACGAGCGCGTCGCAAAGCTCTGCAACCGTTCGTTCCGATTCGCGGCCGGGGCCGAAATTCCACGCCGTGCAGTACTCTCGCGCTTTACGGCTGGTCATGAGTGCCGCGCCGATCTGAAGGTAGCCGGATAAGGGCTCGAGCACGTGCTGCCACGGACGAACAGAAAGCGGATTCCGCACGGGGACCACTTGCTCTTGCATCAACGCGTTCATGGCATCGACCATGATGCGGTCGGTCGACCAATCGCCGCCGCCGATCACATTCCCGGCCCGGCAGGTCGCGAGCCGGATGGCCGAAGCGCCTTCCGTCCCGCTGTGAAATGAGCGGCGCCAGGAGGCAGCCAGCAGTTCGGCCATGCCTTTGCTGACGCTGTACACGTCGTGGCCGCCCATGGGCTCGTCCTCGCGATAGGCCGAGTACGTTTCCCGATTTTCGTAGCATTTGTCCGAGGTGATGACGACGACGCCGCAGGGGCGCTCGGGCTCGTATCCCGCCCGGTCAATCGCACTGAGCACATGAGCCGTGCCCATGACGTTGGTCGCCAGTGTTTCGAGCGGAATTTCATACGATAGGCGCACCAGTGGCTGGGCGGCCAGATGAAACACCAGGTCCGGGCGGATGGCCGCTATCCGTTCCGCCAACGGCTCCGGTTCGCGAATGTCCAGAATGGTATGGTTCACGCGGTCTTCAAGCCGCAGCAGGGTGAACAGCGCGGGAACCGTGTTGGGCGCCAGGGCGATGCCGTAGACCTCCGCGCCCAAAAGCTCGAGCCAGGAGGCCAGCCACGAACCTTTGAACCCGGTATGCCCCGTGACCAGCACTCTTTTGCCCAGATAATAATTGCCGAAAGGCATGGGGGACTCTCCTTACCTGCAAGGGCGTCGACAACAGCGGCGGGGTCAGGCTCTCTTCAGCCAGGGTGCGTCGCCGCGGCTCCACATCTCGTTCAGCAACGTGTATTCGCGGAAGGTATCCATGGGCATCCAGAACCCGTCATGGTAATAGGTCATCATCTGACCGTCACGCGCGAGGCGTTGCAGCGGTTCGCGCTCGAAGGTGCACGCCTCATCCTCGCTCACGTAGTCAAAAACCCCCGGTTCGCAGACAAAAAATCCGCCGTTGATGTATCCGCCCGCGGCTTGCGGCTTCTCCTGAAACGAGGTGACCTGCTCTCCCTCGACCACCAGCTCGCCGAAGCGGGCCGGCGGCCGCACCGACGTGATCGTGATGAGTTTTCCGTGCGACCGGTGAAAATCCACCAGGGCGCCCACGTGGATATCGCCGACACCGTCGCCGTAGGTCAACAGGAACGGATTGTCGCCCACGTGCTTCTGGATCCGTTTGATACGGCATCCCGTCATGGCGTCGAGGCCCGTCTCCGCGAGCGTCACTTTCCAGGGAGGCAGCACGGCGGCGTCGTTGTAGGTAACCGCGCCGTTCTGGGACATATCGATGGTGATGTCGGCCGTTCCCGCGCGAAAATTGAGAAAATACTCTTTGATCTTCCAGCCTTTGAAGCCGAGGCATAAGATGAAGTCCCGAAACCCGTAGAGGCTGTAGGTATCCATGATATGCTTCACGACAGGATATTCGCCGATGGGAATCATCGGTTTCGGAATCTCGCTCGACACGTCGCGGATGCGGGTGCCTTTTCCGCCGCACAAGATCACGGTCTTCATACGTAGCCCCCTGGCCAGAAACGGGCGCCGCCTCGTCGCCCCGGTAAGTTGCGATCAACAGTCTGCTTCCATACTATACGCCGGTCAGAACACGTTCAAGGAAATCTCATCCGCCGACAAGGCGGTCGTCATACGGACACGGACAGGGATCATGGAGCAACCAACGATCAAAACGCTTTATCCGGTTTTCTGCCGCAATGCGGGCGCCACGCACGCCTGTTACTCGCTCTTGAAAGCCATGCGAAACGAATCGCTGCCCGTCGAATACTGGTCGGCCCAATTCGCGCCGCAGCTCACGGACGACTTTCTCCGCCCCGGGATTCCGCGCACGATGTACCGCGGCCTCTGTTCCCTCCACCTCTATGAGCAGTCGGCCGTGGCGTCGTGGAGTGCGCGGCGTCTCGAGCGGCGCTACCTGCGCAGCCTGCGCGACCAGGATATCGCCTATCTCTGGCCGTCGGTATCGCTCGCTCTCTACCGCGCGATCAAGAAACGGGGAAACACGATCGTCGCCGAGCGGATCAACTGCCACCGCAAGACCTCGATGCGGGTTTTACGCGAGGCCTATGAACGGCTGGGGTGGCCTCCTGAACACGGCATTCCCACAGCGGATCTCGAGGTCGAAAACGAAAAGATGGCGTTGTCGGATTATATCTTCGCGCCCAGCAGTAATGTGGCCGAATCCCTGCTGGATGCGGGCATCCCGGAACGAAAATTGCTCCGCTCCAGCTACGGGTGGGAGCCCCGCAGGTTCCGTTTCGAAGATCGGGCCCCCGCCGCGCCCGACTGCCCGACCTTTCTCTTCGTGGGCCGGGGCTGCGTCCGAAAAGGGGTGCCCTGGCTGCTGGATATGTGGGAACGGGCCGGGATCCGTGGGCGCCTGCTCCTCTTTTTGTTGGGAACCATGGAAAAGACGGTGCGTCAGCACTACGGCCACTACTTTGAACGGGACGATATCGTGCTCCCGACCGATACCAGCAACATCAACGAGGCGTACCGTCATGCCGACGTCTTCATTTTTCCGACCCACGAGGAAGGCAGCCCGCTGGTCAGCTACGAGGCCCTGGGCTGGGGGCTGCCGTGCCTGGTGAGCCCGATGGGTGGCGGCGAAATCATCCGGGACGGCGTGGAAGGTTTCGTGATGAATCCGTATGACATTGAGCTTTGGGCGGAACGCATCCGGCAACTCGCGCAGGACCAGGCATTGAGAGAAACCATCGCCCGGGCCGCACGCGAACGTGCGGCGTCGTTCACCTGGGATCGCGTGGGCGTCCGTCGCCGGGAGCTTCTGAACTCTGTGCTTGTAAGCCGATGATTTTCCTGGATTTATGGCCTTTATTCAGCTTCTTTGCGATGGCGCATCCGGAGTCTGACGCTCAACTTTAGTTGACAGTACGCATAATCGCCCCTACAATAAGAGCATCACATTGAGATGCCCGGTCGAGGCATCAGGAGCGGTGAATGAAAGAATCCCTAATCGAATTGGTGGATGTCATCCTGAAACGCATTCAGGACCAGCCGGAACGGGCAAAATCAGAGTCAGGCCTGCGTAAGTGGCTTGCTGGACAAGGATATAAGAAACGCGATATCGATGCCGCCATGCAACTGGTGGGATCGCGGATCATGCCGCGCCGCCCTGGCGGCCCGTCGTTGGTAGTGCCTGTGCGCGCGCTGACGGAGAGTGAATTCCATAAAATGGCGCCCGAAGCGCGCGACGCGTTCGGCCGCCTCGACTATTACGGGCTGATATCTCCGCAAGAGCGCGAGACCATCCTCGAAAATGTGGTGCAGTTCGATGGCCGTATCGGCCTGGATGAGCTGGACTACCTGCTCTCTTGGATTGTGTGCGGCAATCGCGATTTCGAGTCCCAGCAGACGATTTACAGTGTCATGGAAGGGCAGGTAGAGACCCTCCATTGACCTGCGGGCGATAGGCTTTGCTTGACGCCCTTCCCAGCGTCGGGAAGTGGCGTTGTTCTTTGATCGGGAGTCATGTATGGCAAAGTATTTGGTTGTTGTTGAATCTCCTGCTAAAGCCAGGACCATCAATAAGTTTCTGGGGTCAAGCTATGTGGTGAAAGCCAGCTACGGCCACGTCCGGGATCTGCCCAAAAACAACCTGGGCGTAGATATCGAGAAGAATTTTGAACCCAAGTACGTTGCGCTGAAAGATGCGCGAAAAGCGGTCAAAGAACTGAAGGAAGCCGCGAAAAAAGTCGATCGCATCCTGCTGGCCACCGACCCCGACCGGGAAGGGGAGGCCATCGGCTGGCATGTCGCTGAACTGCTGAAACAGTCTGACAAACCCGCTGATCGCGTCGTGTTCAATGAAATCACGAAACGCAGTGTGCGCGAGGCGACTCGTAACCCGCGGCCCATCGACGCAAATCTGGTCGATGCGCAGCAGGCGCGCCGCATTCTCGATCGCCTCGTAGGCTACAAAATCAGTCCGCTGCTCCAATTCGGCATGCAGCGCGGTCTGAGCGCGGGGCGCGTACAGTCCGTCGCCGTCCGCATTGTCTGCGAACGTGAGGAGGCGATCCGCGATTTCGTGCCGCGGGAGTACTGGACCCTCGATGCGGCGTTTTTGACGCCCCGTGAGGATGGATTTACGGCCCGCTTGAACCGCATCCGCGGCGAAAAGGCCGAGCTTGACAACGAGGCTGCGGTGCAGACCGTGCTGGCGGCGCTCGAGGGCGCGGAATTCCACGTGGCAAGCGTCGAGCGGAAACAAGTCAGGCGCCGCCCGTACCCGCCCTTTATCACCAGTTCACTTCAGCAGGAGGCGTCGCGCAAACTCGGATTTTCCCCACGCCGGACCATGCAATTGGCCCAGCAGCTCTATGAGGGTCAGGCCATCGGCGAGGAAGGGCGCGTGGGCCTGATCACCTACATGCGAACCGATTCGACCCGGCTTGCCATGGAGGCGCTCGACGATGTCCGGCAGTATATCCAGGCCAATTTTGAAGCCGGCATGCTGCCCGACAAACCCAACTTCTACCGCAACAGAAAAAGTGCGCAGGACGCGCATGAAGCCATTCGGCCCACCCTTACGAGCCACACGCCGGACGCCATGGCCCGTTATCTGGAGCCCGACCAGCTCAAACTCTACACGCTCATCTGGAAACGTTTCGTGGCCTGTCAGATGATGCCTGCCGTGTTCGATCAGACTGCAATCGATATCGAGGCGCGCGGCCACCTGTTCCGGGCAACGGGCTCGGTGTTGAAGTTCAAGGGATTCCTGGCGATGTACGAGGAAACCCAGGAAGATCCTGCCGACGAGGGGCCCTCTGGAGGTCTCCTGCCTGAAGTGCATGAAGGTGAGAAAACCCCGCTGCAGGAGTTCAAGCCGGAACAGCACTTTACCAAGCCCCCACCGCGCTTTACGGAGGCAACGCTCATCCGGACGCTCGAGGAAAACGGCATCGGACGCCCCAGTACCTACGCGCAGATCATGAACACCATTTTGGAGCGCGGCTACGTGGTGCGGGAGAGAAGGCGACTCGCGCCCACACCCCTGGGGGAAGACGTCAACCGGACGCTCGTAGCCAACTTCCCGGACATACTGGACATCCATTTTACGGCCCAGCTCGAAACCGAGTTGGACGAAGTGGAAGAAGGGCAGCGAGAGTGGCACGACCTGCTGCGGAGCTTTTACACGCAATTTGAGAGAGATTTGCTGGCTGCACAGCACAAAATCGTGGTCGAAACCGTCGGCGAGGACGCAAAGTGCCCGATCTGCGGCGGCGAACTCGAATTCCAAACCGGGCGTTTCGGTCCATATCTTCGCTGCGCCAAGCACCCGGACTGCGAGGGGCGCGTCAGTGTGCCGCGCAAAAAGGTTGAAGAACCATCGGATGTCATCTGCCCCGAATGCGGCGCCCCCATGGTCTATCGCAGAAGCCGATTCGGGAAATTTCTCGGTTGTTCGCGCTATCCCGAATGCAAACACACCCTGAAAGAGGACGGGAAGAAAAAGACGCCGCCGGAGCCCGTCGGACTGAAATGTCCTCAATCCGACTGTGATGGAGATCTGGTCTGGCGTATGGGCCGTGGAAAACGGTTCATCGGCTGTTCGCGTTACCCCAAATGCCGGTTCAATGCGTTCGGCGAGCAGGATATGAAGACGCCCTGCCGCTCCTGCGGCCATCCCTGGACCTTGCTGTCGAAACGAGGCAAGCAGATGACCCGCAAATGTGTGAAATGCGGTGAAGAGTATAAAGAAGCGGTCACCGAAGCGCCGAGCAAAGAATCGCCCACGACAGAACAGTCCGAGGTCTGATCCGGGCTGGCGGAGGGACGGATGGGATGCCGGATCCGGAGCTTCAGCGCTTTTCAGAGTATCTCTCGGTCGAACGCGGATTTTCAGATCATACGACCCGCGCGTATCTCACCGATATCGCACAGTTCTGCCGCTATCTTAAACAGGGTCCCGCCGCCTTAAGCCCCGAAGAAACAGAGGAATCCGCTGAACCGCGGTTCGAAATCTTGCGGCGCGCCAGCCGGAATGATATCCGCGCGTTTCTCGGCCATCTTCGCACCCTCGGCGCATCGCCACGCACGGCGGCACGGAAACTGTCTTCCATACGGGCCTTGTACCGGTTTTCCGTTCGCGCCGGCGCCATGGAAGAAAACCCGGCTCAGCCGATTCGTTCGCCCAGGCTGCCGCGCGACCTTCCCGTGGCGCTCAGCATTCCGGAAGTCACGGCCCTGATGGAAGCGCCTGATACCGCAACTCCATTGGGCAAACGAGATCGCGCCATTCTTGAGACTCTCTATTCCAGCGGCGTACGCTGCGCGGAACTGGCGGGCCTGACCCTGGATTCCATCGACCTCATCGGCGGGACGATGGTCGTGCTGGGCAAACGGAAAAAAGAACGGATCGCCCATCTGGGGAATTGGGCGCTCGATGCCTTGCAGGCGTATCTTTCCGTGAGACAGACCTTAGGGCATCCAGAGCACCGACGTCTCTTCGTCAACGCACGCGGAGGCCCGCTCACGACGCGAAGCGTGCAGCGCGTAATGGAAAAATACGTGCGGGCCGTGCTGCCGGGCCGGCGTGATGTATCTCCGCACACCTTGCGCCATACCTTCGCAACCCATATGTTGAATGGCGGCGCCGACCTCCGGGTAGTGCAGGAGATGCTGGGTCATGAGAGCCTTTCGACCACGCAGATCTACACGCATGTGAGCGTCGACCGTTTGAAAGCAGTCTACCGGCAGGCGCATCCTCACGCATGAAGGAAGCGCTTCCCTTAGAGGAGGACGTAATGGACACCTTTCACGCCACCACGGTGTGCGCCGTTCGCAAAGGGGATGCGGTCGCGCTCGGCGCCGACGGGCAGGTGACCCTCGGCAACACAATCATGAAGTCGACCGCCACAAAGATCCGCCGCCTGGCCGAGGGACGCGTCCTGGCTGGTTTTGCGGGCTCGGTATCCGATGCCATCTCGTTGTTCGAGCGCTTCGAAGGGAAATTGAGCCAATTCAACAACAATCTGTCCCGCGCCGCCGTAGAACTGGGCAAGGAATGGCGCACCGACAAGTACCTCCGCAATCTGGACGCCCTCCTGGCCGTGTGCGATAAGGAGCAGTCGCTGCTCATCGCCGGCAGCGGCGAAGTCATCGAGCCCGACGATGGCATCCTTGCTATCGGTTCGGGAGGTCCCTTCGCGCTCGCAGCCGCCCGGGCCCTCCTGCTCCACACGGCGATGCCCGCCGAAGAGATCGTCCGGGAGTCCCTGCGCATCGCGGCCGGTATCTGCATCTACACCAACGAGAACATCCGCGTCGAGACCCTTTAGGCTCAGCAACAGCCTACGTAATCCCCCCCGGGTGCGGCGGTTTACGAAGCAAGCGGCGTCTCGGTGACGCGGCCGTTGGTCAGTTCAAGCGCCCGGGACCCCAGTTCCAGGAGGCGTTCGTCATGTGAGGCGAGCACGATGGTCCGGCCTCGCCGATGCTCTTCGGCGAGGCACTCAGCGATGATGTTCCGGTTGGCGGCGTCCAGGTTTCCCGTGGGTTCATCGGCGAGGATGATGTCCGGCTCGCAAATGAGGGTACGCGCCATGGCCACGCGCTGTTGTTCACCCACGCTCAACTCTCCAGGACGGTGGGATAAGCGGTCCGTTATGCCGAGCCGTTCGGCGAGGGCGTGGATTTGGCCACGAGGGCGCGCGCGCCGCAACGCGATCGGTACGCGGATGTTGTCGTAGGCGCTCAGATACGGCATCAGATGGAATTGCTGAAAAATGAACCCGATCTTGGAGCGCCGGAATCGGTTGCGGGCAATGCCCAGACCGCCGTAGAGATCGACGCCGTTGCATCGCACAATGCCGCTGGAAGGCGTCAGCATCCCCCCCAGGATGAGCAGAAGCGTTGTCTTGCCACTACCGCTCGCGCCGTGAAGCACCAGGAATTCGCAGGGCGCAATTCTCAGATGTAGGTCATCCAAGGCTCGAACGCGGTGTCCGGATTTACCGTAAATTTTTGAAAGATGCTGGACATCGTACATGAACGTTATTCTTCCACGAGGGTTTTACTGGGGTCAGTCCGTATCAGCTGGATCATGGGCAAGAGCATGGCCGCCAGCGCGACCGCGACGCTCAAAAGGGCCACGGAGGGCAGGTCTCCCCACAGGATGCGCACCGTGCGGGTCTGCGTTACGAGAAATGTGGCCGTCATGTGCACCGCGAGTTCCGAGCCGATGAGGAAGCCCGTAACGGCCGCAGCCGCAGCCAAGGCGCAAATTTTGACGAGATACAGGCCCACAATGTAGGGCAGGCCGGCTCCCATAGCCACCAGGATACCCACTTCGCGCCGCCGTTCGGTGACTTCCTGCATACCCGCGATGGCGATGATGAGGACGGTGGCGCCCAGGACGATGCCGAGCACGTAATACAGGGTTTTAGACGTGGTCTCGCGAGCGAGGTAGCGCCCTCGCGCGATGGGCATGATCGAGATGTGCTTGAACCCCGGCAGGGCTTCGGCGAGCATTTCTGCGTGAAGATCTTCGATTTCCTGCAACGGGCCGCCGTGATGCAGGCATTGGAACGCCCAGATGGCATTAATCTGCCCTTCCCGGCCCGAGAGCCTCTGCAATTCGTTCAAGGCAAGGTAGATGCGGTAATCTCGCTCGGTTCCCTGAGCCTGCAGGATTTTTTCGACCCGAAAAGACTCTCCCATCAGTTCCAGTGCCGCGCCTTCCTGAAGTCCCAGCGCTTGCGCGGCCGCATGGCCCAGCCGCACCGTCCCGGGCGCTACGGGCTGCATCATGTTGCCTTTCTCACTGGTCTCATCGGTTCGTTCCACCGGTTGGATTCCCGTGAGCAGCAGATCGCTGTCGTTGAGGTTCCAACGCTGTTGCAGCACGGATACATAGTATCGTGAAAACAGCTCGAGGCGCCCCGCCAGATTGCGCGTGGTTTCGTCGTCGAAGAGCGGCTGATTATCCGTGCACAGGAACGTGTCAAGCGGATTGGTCGTTTCGGGCAGAATGAACATGTTGTGTCCCATGTTCTTCATTACCAGCTGCATGGCGCGGTTTGTGAAGCGATTGGTGTTGAGCAGATACACGTACAGCGTCACGAGAACCGTCATAGCGAGAAAAAGGAGCAGCGTAAACATCCAACGGTAACGCGCCTGACTGAGAATTATCTTGAAAAACACGGTATTTTTGCCCCCGCGCTTGCCCAGCCGCCACACCGCGTACTTTTTCGCGGTGTGGCGGCGGCATCATTGGCGTTTAGTTGAACTCGCGGTCGTAGCGGCCCATGATCCGCGGTCCGTCAACCGTGATCATCCAGGGCGTATCTCCCGGGTATTTCGAGAAGGTGACATGGCCGTCCATGTACAGCACATTGACACCAGACGGCACGTGCGTCGAGCCTTTGATCTGCGGCGTGAGGTGATCCCACATGACCGGCACGACGCTTTGTGAATTTGCCGACGAGGCCGGATTATTGATGTCGGTGATCATGAAGCGTTCGACGCCTTCGCGCAGCCGGTACAGAATGCTGCCGCCGCCGGCCTGGGTGCCGGGGAACGTAGACGTGTAATTGTAGTCTTCATCAGACGCGACGCCCTCGGAGGCTGCGCTTGCCGCGCCCAATTCGCCCAACGGTGTATCGAGGTAGTCGGTCCCTTCGTAGCGTCCCCCGACGCCGCTGCCGGGAATGCCCGCCTTGTCAAAACCCAAAAAGTTTACGGCGTCCATGTAAAGCCACCCGGTGTAATTGAAGGGCGATTTGACCAGCTCTTCCGGCTGAATGATGCCGTCTTGGTTACCCGAACCGCGGGCGCCTCGGTCGTAGCGCTCCATGGGGGAGGTGCTTGCCATAGACGGGCACCAGACCACCGTAAGGTCAGAAATGTATTCGGGATACATCGACGGACCATTAAAGATCATGGTGTCGGAAAGCTCACCCTGAATGTTGCGAATCATCCGCGGCGGCCATTTTTCGCCCGGGGATTCGTTCGCGTACATTTTGAAGGACAGCCCTATTTGTTTGAGGTTATTGGCACACGCGGCGCGGCGAGCGGCCTCGCGGGCGCGTGCGAGTGCGGGCAACAGAATTGCAGCGAGGATACCGATAATTGCGATAACCACGAGCAGTTCAATCAATGTAAAACCTCTTTGCCTGGTGATATGTTTCTCCATCATTTGGATCCTCCGCGCGAAACCTATGTCGACGAGTCGTTGCGCCGTGAGTATCCCGCGCCATTGAACTCAAGAAACTTTCTGAATTATACGGGGCTGGAAAAAAAATGACAAATTAAAACCTGCACGCAAATTGAGCGCAAGTCACTCCCGTCGCGTTCTCGCGGCGGCGCCAATTACTGCTCAGCGAACGGCAATGACCGGCAGGGCGGATCACAACTTGATGATAATGCCGTCATTATAAAGTTTTCGGGCCGCCAGGTAACAAAAGGCGTACATGGCCACAAACCCGAGAAGAGCGGGCAGCACGCCACTGCTCTCCGGGATGTATGCCCCGTGAATTTCCATCAGCGAATACTGGAGCAGGTAGATGAACAGGGCGTTATGGCCGAGGATGGTCAGCGTGGGAAATTGAAATTCGCGGACCTGGCAGACGTAGTAAAAAAACGCAAAGGCCAAGAAGCACAGCCCCGTTGATAGGAGCATGGCCGGGGCGATGCACCAGCGTTTGGACAGCGACCAGAATGCGCCGTAGTTGCTGCCGTAACCGGCCCAGTCCCTCGGGATCAGATACCAGGCCACCCAGCCGGCCAGGATGAGCCCGATACCGCCGAGGATGGACCAGAGAAGCGCCCGGTTCGCGTCGCTTTCTGAGAGGAGATCATAGGCGAGCGTGCCGAAGAGAAGCACAAAGGCCCAGCTCAGCGGACCCAGCGGCCCGCCATTCATGCTGCGCATCATAAAAGTAGGCCCGTAGCTGGTGCCCATATAGAGCAACATGAACAGCGCGAGATACCCGACCGCCGCAGCTATCCGCACGCCGGCGTTCTTGTCGATAAATGGCAGGGAGAGTAGGCCTGCCAGAGCGATGTGGGTCAGCGCGTCCCACCAGTCTATGCGCGCGTCCGGCCCGTAAAAGGCGAGCGCCACCACGAAGAGGACGAGGTAGCGGCGGGCCGTTTGCCATCGGGCGGCCCCAAGGCCGACTTTCTGAATCCGGCGCAGGAGCGAGAGGCGGAATCCCATGCCCACGACGAAGACGAACAGCGGCGCGATGGTGTCGGCATAACTGAAACCGGTCTTGTGATGCCGGAACGTCCAGGGCATGGAATCAAAATGTCCGAGATAATTGACGAGGATCATGCCGAAAATGGCATACCCTCGGAGCTGATCGAGCATGGGAAGCCGTCTGGCGGGTGAGCGGGCGCCGGACGGATTTTGCGCCGTCTGTGATGCTGCGGCGGGAACCGGCACGGTGTTCAACGGGGTAGCCGTGATGCTCTGGCCGCAGGAGGCACAGGCCGTCGCTGCGCCCATCGATGAGGCGGGGATGCGTGTCTTATGGCCGCATGTGCACAGTAGCATGAGGTATTCCATTACTTGATCTCCCAGAAGATGGCGTGTTGTTCCCTGACCGTTCTTGGTTTCTTCTACGTCTGCACCACTCCGTTCATTGAGTCCACGGCTTTTCCGACGGCAAGAGCTATTTACTCCCCACAGTTACTTCGGCACGGCCTGGCTTGGCTGGCCCTGCTTATACGCTTCAAGCCTTCGCTCAATCTCCGGAATCACGCCTGCATTCTCCTCTGACCGGGCAGAATCCAAGGCTTTTTCCAGCAAAGGGATCGCCGCGTCAAAACTACCGGCCAACGCGTACGCTTCCGCCAGATTCACCGCGGCGTTCAGGTTGTCCGGGTCAAGCTGCAGCGCCGCAGCGAGCTGCTCTGCCGCTTCTTCTGCCTCGCCTCGCGACAACAGCATCGCACCCAGATTTACCAAGGTCGGGGCATAATCAGGCGCGAATTCAGCCGCTTTCCGGAGATGGGTGATAGCGTCCTCAGATTGGCCCAGCTGGGCCATAACCAATCCGAGGTTTCGCCGCAATTCCACGTTATCAAGCCCGAGATTCAGGGCCTCGAGGAGGTGCTCGCAGGCTTCCTTGCGCTGCCCCTGCGCGAGCAGGAGGTTGCCCATATGCCCATGGACTTCGGCATTCGTGGGCTCGAGCGCCAGCGCGTTCGCATAGTGTTCCGATGCCTCGGAAAAATGGCCCTGCTGAGACAGAATCAGGCCCAGGTTCATCTGGACAAGCACACTGTCCGGGTCTTTTGCGACGGCCGCCTTCAGATGGGACAGGGCATCCTCCAGTTGGCCCATGCGCGCGAGCGTGAGCCCGAGATTGGAGCGGAGTTCGCTGCTGTCTGGATCGACACGCACGGCCTCCTCGCAAAGCGCGAGCGCTTCGCCTGGCTCACCTTTCTTTTCCAGGGCCAGGGCCAGGTTGGCATAGGCATTCGCAAAATAAGGATCCAGACGAATGGTCTCGCGGTATTCCTGGATCGCCTCATCGAGCCGGCCGAGCGCGAGCATGGTGCCGGCGTAATTGAAATGAGCTTCCGGCATCGAGGGATTGAGACGTAAGGCTTCCATATAACACTCGAGGGCCTCTTCGGGCCGGTCCGTCGCATCCAGCACGAAGCCCAGGTTCAGGTGCGCATTGGCATTGTCGGGATTGAGTTCGAGGGCTCGGCGGTACTGGCGTTCGGCGCCCAGGTAGTCTTTGGCTTTACGAAACTCGGTGCCGGCCCGTTCAAACGACACATCATCCACGAATTGTTCCCGCATGCTGCGAATGGCGTCCGGGCGCGTGTTCACAAATTCGGGGATATTGACCGCCCGATCCGGTTCCGCGAAATGTTCGAGGACCACGGGCGGGGTGGTCTCGCCGTCTTCATCCACATGCGTGAGGAAAAGCTGGGTATAAGGCCCGTTGGTTTTGGAGGTGAATGCCAGCCATTTTCCGTTGGGAGACCAGGTGTGCCAGGAATTCATCCGGTCGGTATTGCAGCGGAGCCTGCGGGCTTCGCCGCCTTCCGCGGGGATGATGTACAGTTCGCTGTCGGGTTGAAGCAGCATGAAGCTTTCGGCCCGGCAGAAGATAATCCATTTCCCGTCAGGAGAGTACTTGGGGAAGAAATTGCTCATGCCGTTATTGGAGGCTCCTTCCAGCGGGACGGGCTCGCCTCCTTTTCCCCCGTTAAACGGCACGCGGTACAAGTCAAACTTGAATTGTTTGCCCTCCTCGAGGAACTCCTTGCACTCATCGGCGGTGAGCAGCACACGCTCGGTGTCGCGGAGGCGCCGGAGCGGGTGGGCGGTGCTCCGCGCGAAGACGATGTCCTGGCCGTCGGGGCTCCACTCGGGATTGCTTTGCACGTACTGCGGATCATCGGCGCCCGGAAGCGCGGCATACGCCTGCGTCTCCCGATCGTATACGGCGAGAACGCCTTTGAGCGGGAAGAACAATTGCGAGAAATAAAGATCCGGGCGGGGCACAAACACGGAGCGATCTTTTACGGTGCTGATGGCGTAACGGCCGCAGGGCGAGACCTGGGAGAGCAGGCCAAAGGTCATCTCTCCGCTGTCTCGGTCGAAATCGCTCCAGGTGATAACGTCTTCATCCGCGAACACGACATCCTGAGAGAGGGTCACGAGAGCGTAGGAGCCCTTGTCGTTTGCGTAGTCTACATCCATGCCGAGCGTGTTGCCGTCGGCCGAAAATGAATGGCAATTGCCGCATACGGGCAGATTGGTTAAGAGGATAGGCGGCCGCTCGGGCGAGGATATGTCGCCGAAGCGCCACCGGATGTCCGAGGGGTCTTTGACGGCTTCGAGAAACGGCAGGTTGACCTCGCGATAAAACAGCGGAGCCTCGACGGGATCCGGCGACGTGGCGAAGGTTACGCGCCCTTCCGAGAGGGGCGTGACCGGATCCTGACGTCCGATGCCGCGCACGGTCAATTCGGCGGGCGTATCTAATGAATGCTGTTTGATGGCATCCCATTGCTCGGCGCTTGGGAGCCATTCAGGGGCCTGGACGGTATCTTCGATCACGTCGTCCCGCCCGGGGAACTGAACGCGCACTTGCCAGGCGCCGGCCTCGGCAATGGGATCCGTCCAGTGCATCCGCGGAGCCGTGATGTCGCACGGAAACAGGCTGCCTTCCAGCGGATACTGTATCTCCAGTTGCGCATAGTCGCGCGCGGCTGGGGCCTGCTCCCGGGCGGTCTCTTCGCCCGGTTCGGGTCCATGGCAGGCTGTGAAGAACAGTACAAGTACCGCACAAAGAAGCCAACACCGCATAGCAAGACCTCCTCAGGATCGCGCGGGCGTGAGACCCCCGGGAATGGCCGAGCTCCCCCCGCCTGCGAGAACAGCTTGCTGACCGCTCAGTGAACATGAGTATAACAAGGCTGAGGCGGGTGTCGCCAATGAAGAACGAATGCGAGCGAGCGCGATCCGGTGGACAGGCGAAACAGACAGGTTACAGGCGCCTTTTCGTGCGAAAAAAGTGCGCGCCCGCTCGCACGGGAAACCTGGGCCACACACAGGCCCATCACCCGGCAATTAACGGCCCTTTCGGATCCATGCGGCGGGCATCCTCGGGGGTGACGACCTCGAATTGCACACTGTCCAGTACGCCGTCCGGCGCCAGACAGGTCAGTCTATGGTTTCCAGGGCGAAGATCGAGGTAGAGCGGCGCCTCTGGCCCGGAGCCGCCGAGATAGTGGTCATCCAGGTACCAGTGCAGTGCGCCGGTACGTTCGATAGACGCGCGAAGCCGGATACGATCTCCGGAGGGCTCGCCGGTCAGCACGTACACGGCCCCGTCCGGCGGATGCTGGATGGCGAGGGTGTCGAGCCTCGCTTGCGGTGTATCCGGGGAGCTTCGGTCGACTATGCGCGGGTTGCGGATCGCCGCCAGGTCCCAGCGCCGGGCGTCTCCGGGCCAGCGTTCCACCATGCGCTCCCTGCCGGCTCCATCGGGATAATGCATGTCGCAGACGCGATGAAGGTATTGCGTGTCCGGGAGCGTCTCACGCCGCGTGCTGGAACACCAGGGAGTCGCCGGCAATCCACTGACAGCGCACACGGCAAGCTCGCGCAGGTCTTTGCTCGTCTCGGGCCAGGCGGCTGTGTTCGGCACGTCCAGCGCGCGAAAGATCTTCGTCGCCAGCGGCAGGGCCACCGTGGCGCCGACCAGCCATTTCGACGGCGAGCCATCGTTGTTGCCCATCCAGACTCCCACGACGTAATGACGGTTGAACAGGAAGGTCCAGGCGTCGCGATAGCCCCCCGAGGTGCCGGTTTTCCACGCGACCCTCGTATTGCCCGCTCCCACCGGCACCAATTCGCGCGAAAATTCGTCTGGGGGGGTCTGCTCGAGCATCTCGAAGAGTTTGAGGCATGTGCCGCGCGACAGGAGGGGAGTCCCCGGTTTTTGCGGCTGCCGTTCGTGTAGCTTGAGCGGGCGGTAGAGGCCCAGGTTGGCAATCATGCAATACGCCGCCGCCATCTCATCCAGCCGGATTTCACAATTGCCGAGCGTCAGGCCCAGCCCGTAATGTTCCGCGGGCTTGATGAGCGTTGTGATCCCCGCCTGGGGCAGAAAGGCGTGGAATCGGTCCACTCCGACGCGCTCGAGGACGGTCACCGCCGGCACGTTCAGGGACAACTGAAGCGCCTTTCCCGCCGGGACGAGGCCGTGGTAGCGGTCGTCGAAATTTTCCGGTGCATACCGGCCGTAATCGAGCGTGCCGTCATACAGCGCCTCGGAGGGGTAGAGGCGCTGGTTGTCCATGGCCAGGGCATAAATGAACGGCTTCAGGGTGGATCCCGGCGAGCGCGGCGCCCGGCACCCGTCCACCTGGCCTCCGCCCGGCGTGTTGTAGAAATCACCCGATGCCACCCGCGCCAGGACTTCTCCCGTCGCAGTATCAATGATGAGTACCGCAGCATTCGTGATCTCGTCCGGGTAGTACCGGAGCTGCTCACGCACGAGCTGTTCCATGCGCGCCTGAATGCCCGCATCGAGCGTGACTCGAAGCTTGCCTCGGTTGTTTAGCTGCGGGCGCAGGTTCATCGCCAGATGCGGTGACAGCGAAGGGAAATCGTGCCATTTCACCCCCAGCGGCGCTGTGCAGGCCTGCGCATACTCGTCCGCGTCGATAAATCCTTCGTCGCGCATGCGTTTGAGGACGTGGTTGCGCCGTGCTCGCGCCCTCGAGGCGTGCTCAAGCGGCAGGTAGGGGCCGGGCGCCTTGGGAAGCCCCGCGAGCAGCGCCGCCTCCGACAAATTCAGCTCGCAGGCCGGTTTTCCGAAGTAGCGCAGCGAAGCGGCTTCACAGCCCACCAGATTCAGCCCGTAGGGCGCGGAATTCAGGTACGTTTCCAGAATCACGTGCTTGGATGCCCGGCGTTCGAGCCGCAGCGCGGTGAAAGCCTGACCCAGTTTGCCGCGTACCGAGCGCGAGGGCGGCAGGCCCCGTTTGACCACCTGCATCGTCACGGTTGATGCGCCCGAGACCACTTTGTTTCCGTGAAGGTTCGTCAGAGCCGCCCGCACAATGGCCAGCGGGTCCACGCCCGGATGGCTGTAGAAACGCTTATCCTCGGCCGCCACCGTTGCATGGAGGAGATGCGGGCTGATATTCGCCATGGACCGCGGAAAACACCACTGTTCCTCGGAGTTCAAAAACATATACAGGGGCCGGCCATTGCGGTCGAGCAATTCGTTTGAGTCGGAAAGCTCGAGATAGACCCGGGTGTCCATCGGCCAGGCCAGCATTGCGGCAAAGGCCAGGGCCGCGGCCGCGCAGACCACGAGCATCCGGCGCGGCGCAAGCACCACCCTGGCCATGTTCCGCAGCTGCGCGGTATCCGGTCGTTTCATTGCCGGGATTTCACCTCCACGCGACCCATGGGACTGGCCGCCCGTACGCTTGCGTCGTACATGCACTCGGTCGTCGCCGGAGGCGCCTGATACGCGCCTGGAGTCACTGCGCGCACAACGTAGTAATAGTGATGGCCTTTCGATTTCTGCCGGAGCGTGTTGAAGGCCAGTACGATGCGGTCGTCGCGAATGTCAACGTAGCTGGGGTTCGTGACGGCCTGGAATACTCCGGGGGGCAGCGTTTCGGCGTTGAGGCGTGGATTCTCAATCTCGAACCCCGCCGGAAGCTTGTCCACGACCACGACGTTTTCGAAATCCTCTTTCGGAGCCAGTGTCAGCTCCACGACGTAACTGTCCGACTGCAGGAAGCCTGCGCCGGTCTCGTACACATCGCCTCGAGCCGTCAAGTAACGGCGGGCGATCCTGATGCCTTCGGCATACCCTTGCGTGTCGGGTTGTGCAGGCACCCCGGCCGTGCTCAAATTCACGTAGATGACGGCCGCGCCGGTATTGGTGATCGTATATTCGCCCCCCGGGCCTTCGTGTCTATCCCGATAGATCTCCGCTTTCTGAAGCGTCTGCTGACCGTTCGGGCCGGCGATCGTGGCCGCAGCCTGATCGGCGCTGAGGGTCACGGATTCAAAGTAGTCGCTCAACGCGGTGGCAACAAATGACGCCACCTGCGGGTTCCACCCTCGCTGGCTGGAAAGGAAGCGAATCAGCTCCCTGGCCTTGTCATGCAACTCGTTGGAAGTCGGATCGATTTGCGTCAGCGACAGAACCTCGACCGCGGTGTTGCGGATGTCCGAGTTAAGCGTGCCGCCGCGTTCCGCAACCGCATAGGGTTCAGAGGGCGTCGATGACAGGTACAGCGCGACCCGGTCCTTGTCCTGGGTAGCCCGGGCAAGCGCCGCCGCCAGCAGGTACCGCGCTGAACGCGGGACTGTGATGCTGTCGAAACGGCGTATCTGCTGGATCGCATGCAGGTCGCCGCCCAGGGACAGAACGTACGTCGCGTAGGCACGAAGATAGAGGTTGGATTCCGTGCTCTCCCGGGTCCAGTCGTTCGCGATGCCGCGCACATAGTCCTGCAACGCTTCCATGGGTTGTTCGGGAAGATCGAATTCACGGTCATTCTGAACCAGGGTAAGGAGGTGGAGGCCATACACCGAACCATACGGGTAGGGTTCCGCGCTTCCCGGCCAGTAACCCAATCCGCCGGAGGCCGTCTGCATCGCGAACAAGCGCTCAATTCCCGCTGCGAGATAGTCATTCAGCCGTGCCCGGTCTTTCATGACCTCTTCGACGAGCGCCTGGCTTTTGCGCAATACATAGATCGGCATGAGCGCCGACGTGGTCTGCTCGGCACACCCGTAGGGGTAATGCACCAGGTATTTGAGCGATTCGTAGAGCTGGGTTTGCGAATTCGCGCTGACCATAATCTCCATTTCAGATTGGTCATTAGCGATAAAACGGGTGTTCTTAAAGGTCTGCGAGCTGCCCGGGGCGATTTGCGTCAGCTCATGATGTGACTGATACGCGGCGGGCGCTTTGACCGGCAACGGCGTTTCTTGCACGAGACGTTCCACTTCGTTGCCTTGCGCATCCGTCACGACCGCTTCCCATCGGATAGTGCCCTGTCCCACTATTTCCGCAGCACGTAATGGGATTTCGACGCTGGCTTCGCTGTTGGCGGGCACGTTCACTGTCTTTGGCTCGCCGGCAATCTTCAATGGGCCGGTGACGGCGCTGGAGAGGGCCACCGTACACGGAGCATCCGTTGTGTTAAACAACACGGCCCGGCAGCTGGCTGCGTCGCCCGGGAGCAGGAAACGGGGGAGGCTGGTCCGCAACATGTACGGACGCCGCACATACACGGAGTCCCCGGAAGCGCCTGCCGCCGAAGTGCTGCACGCTACAGCCACCAGGCGCAATTGGCCCGAAAATTCCGGCACATCCATGAATACCCGCGCGCTTCCATCGGCGCCGGTATGCACAACACCCGACCACAGCGCGACCGGTTGAATCCAGCTTTCGTCGGCTGCCCCGGATCGTTTGGCGAGCTGTCGCAGCGCGTCGCCGCCCACCTCAGGCTTGTCGAAGTCGTACGCCACCTTGTCGTAGTAGTGGGCACGGCGGTAATCGGGCTGGCGCGGGCGCGAGAAATGTTCATACGGTGCCGGGTTCTGGTAATCGGTGATGTCGTGAATGCCTTCGTCGACCGCCGCCAGCGTCACTTCCGCCTCAACCGGATTTCCCTCATGATTGAGCACCTGTACCGTGAATTCCCGCTGGCCCGCGGGGCGCACTTCCTCCGGCAGGTCTGGGAATGCCACGGCAAGTTTTCGTGCAGGATTCTCGACGTTCACGCTCGTCAGCGCAAAGCTCGAGAACGGATGCATCTGAGTCTTTCCGC
Organism: Candidatus Hydrogenedentales bacterium; assembly: GCA_050950105.1. GTDB lineage: Bacteria > Hydrogenedentota > Hydrogenedentia > Hydrogenedentales > SLHB01 > UBA2224. Next base: position 755,920 of record JBMNGZ010000005.1, read on the forward strand.
TCTCAATGGCATGAATCACCGTCACCTCCAGCCAGACGTTCGGGAAATGCGCTTCCGTCACGGGCAGTTCAATCTGACCCATGCCGTTCTCGATCATCACGGGGATCATGCCCTGCAATGAACCACTCTGAACCGTCACGATCCCCCGGCCATCAAACGGTGACTCGATCTTCAGCGTCGCGGTTTCTCCAATCGTATACAACGCCTTATCGAGCGAGAGCTTGATCAGGCTGGGGCGCACTGCCGAGACCTCATTAACCCGGCCGCCATAGGAATAAAACATCACTGTGCTGAACTGTTTCGTCTTGTCCGAAACCACCCGCAAGCGGTAATACCCCCAACCGCCCAGGTCAAACGCTACCGAGCCTTTGCCTCCCTGCAGGGCCACCTCCTTCGAGCCTATCGGATCGAAGGATTCGGTCCAGTTCGAGTCGTAGTGGCTGTAATAACGCCGGACATAGTAATTCCAGACCTGTTTCTCGAGATAAACCGTCGCCTGCTCCAGCTCCGCCGGCGTGCCGTCGGGGTTGACCGCAGCCACGGATGCCTCAATGCCGCCGCCGCCTTCGGGTTGGGATACGCGAAGGCCCAAACACAGATCGGATGGAAAATAGACCGCTTGCGCGGTTCCATAGACGGCCCGCCCGCCCAGCTCGAAGACGCCCGCAAATACCGTCGCCGTAAGCGGGCAGGTAGCGTCCGGCGGCGCCGCGTGCGAAAACGTGAACGTGGCCTTGCCATTCGAATCCGTCTGTTTCTCGCCAGCCGGGATCGTGTCGGGCTTGAACTTCGAGTCGTTCTCGAAGCGATACCCCTCCCAGCCGGCGGGCTTCCAACCCGTCCGCTCGAGCGCTACCTTCGCGTTGCTCACCCGGTTGGCCGCCGCCGCCCCGAACAGATGCCGTGCTTCCACGTGAATCTCATAGGACTGGTCCGCCAGCCACACGGTCTGCGGCAGCTCCACGTTGGTTTCAATGCGGTTAGGCACGAATTCCTCCAGGCTGAATTGATAGGTGCCCACCTTCCTTTTGCTGCCCGGTACCTCCAGCGAAATCGTGTATTTCCCCGTCGGATATTCCTTTTGCGTCTCGATATCCAGCGCGCCGCTCCCGAAGGCGGTCAAATGGGTGATGCGTGACATCAATTCGCGTCCGTTGGGTTTCAGAACCTTCAGTAGCAGGGGCGTTTCTGCGAGGGCATCGCCGTAATTCGTGCGCACAATCCACCGCGCATGCACGGTTTCACCCGGGCGATAGAGGTCGCGATCGGCATAGATGAAACCATCGTATCCCTTCCGGTCATAGCCCGGCATGCCGGGGAGTATCTCCGGCGTGTCGTCACTGGAACGTATCAGTTCGAGCAGGGTGCAGTCGTTTCCGTGCTCAACAACGGCCACCGAGGGGGTTCCCAGGTTCCTATCCAGGTTGGACATGTGCAGGATGCCCTGCGTGTTGGTGTGGCCAATGGCCAGCAACTGGTTCTTGTCGGAATGGAGCGTTACTCTGGCGCCGGCCAGCGGTTTCAGCGAGAACAGGTTGTGCGCGAAAAGCAACAGCCCGTCATGCTGATAGTGTGCCATCACGCCAATATCCGTAAACAGCACGATTTTCGAGGCGCTGTAGCCTCTGTCGGAACGCGCCTGGATGCAGAAAACCCCGCGCTTGTCGCTGGGCAGGAGTTTCTCCAGGTTCAACGACGCACTGACAATGACATCTTGCCGGGACGGCATTTCGAGCTTGGTGGAGCCCAGCCGCTCGCTCCATTTGTGAATGAAATCGTAATCAAATCGCTCGGATTCCCTGTAATGGCCTCGCGTTGACGACATACCCATGTCGCTGACCGCTACCGCGACGTTCGAGGGAAACATCCGGTAAAGGTCGATCGATACTTTCTCGACATTGCGCGATTTGACCGCCAGTGCCGAGGTAGCCCGGGTCGGGAAGTAGAATTTTCCGTCGTGATTGAATCCCACATACGAGGGGACCTGTTCCGTCTGCAGCTCTCGTGTCAGCGCCTGCTCGCTCTTGGCGCGGCCGGCGTACGTGATCCCCTCCGCGATGTGAAGTTGATACGCCGTCTTCGAGCGGAAGGTCCCGAATACGCGGAAATAATTCCTGCCTGTCGGTTCAATTCGGATGCCCTCTACCGCCGGAGTGAACGAGAGGTGTTTCTCAAGCTCCTGCGAGGTCACTATTGCATTGAGGCGCATCGAAAAAAACAGGCCGTCCTTGGGGTTCTGGTTCCACCAGATGTCTTCAATGCGCAGGGGGGGTGCAGGCCGGGTGATCTCATGGCGGTACGTTTCAGAGAGTGCCGCGTTCGGGTCCCCCGGCAACCCCGCTTCAATTGCGATAGTTACACTCACCGGCTCGCCGTCCAGCGCATAAAACTCCAGGGTTTTGTCCACGGACAGGTCATCCCCCACCGTCTCGAAAGACAGATCCGCGCTGATGGCCGTATCGATCAGTCTCAGGCGGTTTGTCAGAGCGTTGTTGCGGACCGGATGCGAAAACCTTAGAAATAGACGGTGCCTCGCACCAGCGGGCGCGCCCCAGCGCACGGAGGCCACCGTAAGGGGGTCGGGCCGCGTGGCGAGCGTGGTGTCATAGTCTTCAGCAAGACGCTGCCCCTGGCGGCCGCGTACGTCTTTCGAGAGGTGTACGTTCAGAGACGGAAAGTCGGCCTCGCCCAAATCTACACGGATGCGATGTTCGGCGCGCGTGCCCCGCGACGCAACCTCGAACGGGACCGCAGTCTGGTTGTCCGTGCGCACAATCGAAACGCCCGCAGTCAAGGACTCTGCCGCAACGGGTTGGGTAAATTGCAGCAGAATCTCTTTATCCGGCCCTTCGAACTGGCCCCATTGAATGGACGTCACCGAAAAGAACAGCTCCTGCGGATAGGTGTACGTATGGTCCGTCTCGAGTTTTGTTGTTCCCGTTTCGTCTTCTAATCCTTTGCTGATCTTGATGACGACGGGTTCCGTCAGCCCTTCAGAAAACACAAGCCGCGGCACCGTGCCTTCATCGGATTCAAGCTCAAATTCGACCGCTTGGCCCTCCTGACTCTCGACGGAAAGATGCTCGCGCAGAGAATTAAGATTGACCGCCGATGGAAACAGCATGCCGAGCACGACCCGGCCCGCCCGTTCCTCAATCTCCCACATCTGCCGCGGCTCGAAAACAAATGTGGCGAAACGATGCTGGCGGGAGGCCTCCGGGATTCTCCCTCCGGATTCCGAAACCAGGTCGGGATTCAAGTCAACGGTGTAGACGGTATCTCCCATAAATTCGTACGTGGCCCGGAATGCGACGAAATTGCCGTCCAGCCGGAAAGCCCCCTGAACGGGCGGCTCAATCGTGAACGGCTCGCTGTACCCGGCCTCGGGCGCGACCTGCACCGGTTCGGTAAAAAAGAACACGATCTGCTTGTCGAGGGCTTCTCCCGCGAGAGGAAGAACGCCCGCGAGCGTCAGCGTGGGCGGCTCGGGCTGCGTGCCCTCCTGCGGAGTTGGCGGTGCGGCGCGGTGAGTGGTTTCTTCGGACGGTGGGGCGGCCTCGGACGTGGCCGGCTGACCGCATCCGGCGATGGCCAGCAGCGCAGCACTCAGGAGGATCGCAAGTGGCGAAATAAACAGGGTGGAGTGGTGCTTGACGTTCCGCATAACGAGATTCTCCCGCAGGTTCTCGAACAGTCTCTGGCCGAAGCAACACGCGCTACCATTATGCGCCAGACGCCGCAGTTTAACACTCTATTTATGGAGCTTGCTGCCGCAAAAGTTCCACCGCGCCTTTTTTGGGCTCAGCGCGCGCGCCGACGGCTGCGCCGCAGTAAAAACAGCCCCGCCCCGCTTCCCGCGCTCAGGGCCAGCACACTGCAGGCTAAACCGGCCCGGAAGGCGGCTGGGAAATAAGTGAATCGTACTTCAGCGCGCCCTTCAGGAACGGCTACTCCACGAAAAACAGAGTAAACCGGCACGATGGCCGCGGGTGTCCCGTTGACCGTTGCGGTCCAGCCGGGATAATACGCATCGGCCAGGATCAGCAGCGCAGCGCCGTCTGTCTCGGTTTCAACGACTACTTCCGTGAAGCCGTGGTTTACCACAGTGGCGGTTCCCTGCACGGCGCCGGGCAAAGACGCCGCAAGCGGCGCCTCGAGCAAGGCGGTTTGAATGGGGTCGAACTCAGGGTCCGCCATCAAGGCGTACATCGTTTCGCGATCGGGGCACACCTGTACGCCCGAGGCCAGATAAGCCCGCGGAAACGCTGCCTTATTCGCATAGACCTCCAGGCCATCCAGGGTATCCAGATACTGCAGGCGCTGAATCGCGTTTTCGGGAAAGGCGGCCGTGAAGGCCGGATGTTTCAGATAGCAGTCGATCGCGCAGGCCGGTTCCATGGCCTCCCAGAGTTCGGGGCCCAGGGCCTTGAGAAACCGGAGCATGCGTTCGGGGTACATGCCGTCTTCCCCCAGCCACTCCTCAATCCCGTACGCCGCCATCAACCCGCCGGGGACCCCGCCTTCGGCTGTTCCCACACGTTCCGCCAGTCCGTGCTGTTGCACGTACTGCGTTAAGGCGGTTTCAGGCATCAGGTGTCTGCGATCGATTGTCGGGTTGAGCCCACGATGCGCCAGGAGCAGGTCAATCGCAAGCAGGGCGGCCAGTGCGTATCCGAATAGCATTTTGCGTTGGAACCGGACGCCGGATGCAAGGAGTGCCAGACCCAGCACCGCGAAAGCTGCTGCCAGGCTCGTCTGAAGGGTCAGAAAGGCAGTCAATTCTCGCATCCGGATGAGGGCGCCGTAAAACTGCCACACGAGCGCGACCAGGCCACACGCGGCCAGGGCCAGAAGAATGGGGGAGAGGAGGAGGCTTCGGCGGGTTTCGCGAAGCCAGGTATCCAGACCAATCGCGCCCAGGAGCGGCAGCGCAAATACCGCAAAGCAGACGTGGTAGCTGCGTTTGATCGTATCGAAAAACGGGAGCCCGTGAAGAAGACTGAATGGATAGGCCTCAAATGCCAGCGCGATGCCAAATCCGGCCGCTGCAGCGAGCGCCAGGGCAGCGGCCCCGGTCTGGCGCCGGCCGCGTCGCGCGTACAGCGCCAGGGCCGCGCAAAGCCAGACCGCCACGCCGGGATAGATCATCGAGTAGCGGTTCGAGTCGAGTTCACCCCAGTAATTGCCTTCAGCGGCGGTTCCGAAGAAGCGCGGAACCCAGAACGCCGCGCTGGCGCTCAAAGGCAATCCCCGCTCCGCCCCGAAGGCCGCAAGGTCCTGACCCTGGTACTGATTCCCCAGGTACTCAAAAAATGGGAGCAGAAGCGCGGCGCAGACCAGGAGCGCAAGCGACCACGCCCCCATCCACGCTCCCAGCGGAGCCCGTAGCGCCTGGCCCCGGCGCGCTTCCAGGGACAGCCGGACCACGAAATACACCCCGAGCCCCAGGCTCATCGTGAACGCGGAAACGGGATGCCCCGCCAGGAGAAGCAGCGTCGCACCGAGCGCAACCGCGAAAAAGCCTCTCTGATACTGGCGCTGAAACAACAGCTCGCTGCCCAGGACCAGTACCGCAAGCCAGGGACTCAGATCGGGCAGGCTCCAATTGCACCAGAGGAGGTTGTAGCCCGAAAACATCCAGCCGACTGAACAAAATACCGCCGCCGGGCGCAGCAGGCGCAGGGTCCGGGCGCAGAGGTAGGCGGCCATGCCCGCCAGCCAGAGTTTGAGGAGAATGCAGAGCGTCGTCGCGAGATCGACGTCCAGAAACACGTGCAATAACCTGGGCGGATAAAATACTGCGCTCTGGTAATTGGCCAGCAGCGGAATCCCGGCAAATTCATACGGATTCCACAGGGGCCAGGCGCCCGAGCGGACCGATGCCCGCGTGGTCGTGTACCACGGTCGGAACAGGGTCAGCGCATCCGCCATCAACGGATTACTGGGGCCCTCCCAATCGACCGGGGCATAAGACGCCCAGGGGGGCTGCTGGAACGCGATATCCGCCGGGGAGATCATCTCACCGCGAAAAAACACACCCGGGAAAGCCGCCGCCAGAAGCGCGGCGAGGAGCACGGCCTGTCCGGCTGCCTCCCGTAAGCTGAGACCTCCCGTTCTGTCGGCTTCAGTGTCCTGCATACGGGGCCACCGCTATGGGGATCGAGGCTCGTGTCGCGTCAATCGTGTTTCGAATCGTCATAGAGTGCCCGGATCTCTTCCGGCGCCAGGCAGACATTATGAATGGCGATGTCGTCCAGCATGCCGCGCACAAAATACACATCTTCGCTCAAGGCATAGCGTCCAACCAGCAGCGGGTTCGCGCTGGGTCGCGGCCGGCCCGCCACGCGCTTGCGGCCTGCAAGCTCGCCGTTAACATAGACCTGCATCTCACCGAAACCGTAGGTCGCGGCCAGATGCTGCCATTCCCCGGCTTTGGGATATCCCGCGTCCAGTGTGCCGACACCGGCGATGTAAAAGCGCAACTGCCCCCGGAAAATCTGCAGAAAATATCCCGAGCGCTGCCAGGCCCCCTTGCACAGGAGCACGGGCATTCCTTCCAGGTCGTCCATTCGCACCCAGAGCGAGAGCGAGAGCTGTTCCGCCGGATTCCATTCCGGTTGCGGCGGCAATTCCGCCCAGCCGCTGCCGCCGAGCGCCAGCGCATTCTCCGCAATCTGTGCCAACCCCGCCAGGAAGGTGTTGTCCTCAAATGACAACGACACCATGGGCTCGACAGGGGATTGCGCGGCGATCACGCCGATACGCCGCGAAGGGGGCCCCAGGCGGCCATCGGGAGTTACGCCGGTGATCTCATAGGTGTAGATCTCCCCCGCGGAAACTTTGTCCGCATATTGCAGAAAATGACCCGGCGCCGAGGCCACATCCACGGCATCAACCGCGTTGTCGTTTTCGTCGTATCGGCTGATGCGGTAGGCCGCCGCCAGCGCTGAAGTGGCCTCCCAGCCCAGCACAATTCGACTGTTTCGCGTGGCGATCGTGATGTTTTGTGGGGGTTCCGGCAGCGAAAAATCAGGAAGGACCACATGCACGATCTGTTCCGCCGTCTGACCCGTCAGAAGGTCGCGCGCGGTAACGCTGTATCGCGCTTCATGCCCCGAGCGGGGGGCTGTATCTTCATACCATCCGTCCGGCGTAATTCCCAGCAGCATGTCATCTCGCCGTATCCGGTACAGTTCACCCGGCCGGGCATTCCATGTCAGGTGAACGCAGCCGGCCTCTGGTTTGACCTCCAGCGTAACGGCAACCGGTACTATTTCCCGCTCGGCCGGTGCGGGCGCTTCGTCCGGCGGATCGCCAGCCATGTTGAGTGATGAAAACGTGAGGTTTGGGAACGTATCCGGTGCGGCAAGCAAGGTCCGAGACCGCGAAGTGACCTCGACCCCCCATTCAAAACTGGGCCACACCGCCGCCTGCTTTGGAAACGCGAGGGCAAAGCTTTGCACTCCCAGAGGATAGAGTTCACGCTTTACCCAGCGTGATGTCCCCAGGGGTCTGGCCCGCACCCGGACGGTCGCATCGGCAAGATCCAGCCCCAGGACGATCACCCGGTCCGGAAGAACCAGAATCCGCGGCTCGAGGGTGATGTCTGCGGGCGTTTGCGTCAATTCAACAATCTTCTCCGGCGGGAGTTCAAGCCGCGCCCGTATATCCGCCCAGGCCCGCCCGTTCATGGACGCCAGCTCGCCAAGTTGGCCTTTGGTCGTCATCCCGCGGCCATGTGCGTACAGGGCTTCCGAGAACTTGGATTCGTGCAGGGCCGCCAGCGCAGCCTCAAGATCCTGCTCGTTCAGGCTTTTTGAAAATTCACCTCCGGGCCCCAGAACTTCCGCCGCATGATCGTACGCCAGAACGGCGGTGATCTGCGAAAGTTCCGCTTGAAGCCGCGCCGCCCGATCCGGTCGGATGGGGGTGCCCAGGAGTATCCCTTTGACCGCATCGCTCATGCTGAAGGCCAGCGATGGAACCATTTCCCTGGCTGCCTCCGGTAATGAGACCAGACCGGTGACCTCTTTGATCACTTCCCTGAAAAAGGCGCGATCTTCGCCGAGCGCGTCGCGCACTTCCAGCGCAATCTGTGCGAGCTGCGCGCGCTTGTCCTCGTCGCCCACCGACCATGCGAAGGGGCCGCCTTCGGTCTGCCCTGTACCGCCCACATAACGATAGCCCAGTTCCTGCAACTGCATCAGGGCCGGCGCGAATGTCGCTCCGAGCTTGTCGCCGAACAAGTGTTTCGCGCGGGCCTCCACAAAGGCCTCAGGGGTGAGTGTGGGATCCCATGCGAAGCGAGCCGCGAAGCCCATGGCTTCTTCCACGGATCGAGTGCGCCAATGGGCGCCGATCAACCCTTCACATCCCTTGCTGCGGGCGTCACGGCAGGCGCCTGCCGTGTCGTACAGATTGGGTTGCGGCATCCAGAGATCCCCGGCAAATTCATGCCAGATCACCGGCCAGCACGCCCGCTCGGATGCCAGTTGGTCGTAGACGCTGCTGACGCTTGAAGAACTCCACGGGTTGTCGAGCGCGGAAAGCACGACCCCCGCGGGAAGCAGCGCGTTCAGGGCCGGATAAAAGTCCGTGCACCGAAGCCACTCGTCACCGCCCCAGCCGCTCATTACCAGGCGGATATCCGGCCGCAGTGCGTCCAAAACTTGCCGGCCATGCAGGGCGAACAGGGCTATCCGGACGGCCTCCGCCCGTTGCCGTGCGTCCATGCTGTCTCCAAAGACAGGGTCCCAGCGCTGCGCATACGATGCCCACGCAGAACGCGGGGCAGGCTCCTCACCGGGGTACAGAGCCTGGCCTTCCGGCTGCCACAGCCACAGGCTGGTCAAGTCCGGGTAGTCGGCCAGGATGGAGCGCAACCGTGCCTCGAAGCGCTCGCTTACGGAGAGATGCAGAATGTCGCCGTGTACTTCAATCCCGAGACCCACGTCCAAGCCCCGGCTTCGGGCGTAGGCAATGGCTTCACGCAATACCGCCTTGCCCTCGGTAATGGCCGGCCGCTGTTCTTCAACAAGGGCATTCGCGGCGCCAAACGTGTCGCGGGCAAAAAAACGGCCGGTTCCGGCATAGAATTCTTCCGTGGGCACGGGGTCGGTGCGCCACTTGCCACGTGCCATACCGGCCAACGGCTCCCCGCCAGTCAGAAGACCATCAAATTCATAGGCGGCGAACGGCTGGTCGTCACGCACATAAAAAGTCACGGTGTTCATTCGCATGCGTGCCAACGCATCAATGTAGGCTTTGTAATCGGGAATTTCCCAGGAAGAATGCCCCATCAGGTAGTCATAAAACGGCAGGGTGCCGCGCACTTTGAAAACCGGCGTGACCGACGCGTTAAACCGTGGCAGCCGCAGTGCGGGAATGTCTGAAAAGGCATCGGGCAACGTTTCCTGCGAGGTATAGAAGCCAAATCCCAGGGCTTCCAGCAATCCATACACTCCGTTTTGTGCGGCCGTGGGGGTCTGCCCCGCAACGAATACCAGGCCGTTGGTGTCCGTGTCCGAATAGAGAATGTAGCCGTCCGCCTCCGGCTCTTCGAGGCCAAACGGCCAGTCTTGTCCGGCTTTCGGAAGGGACAAAGGAGTCCCTACTACGATCCCTTTTGCGTGCTCGGGCACGTTCTCCACGGTTTCAATCGGATAAAATGTTCCCGTGGCGACATAAAGAAGGCGCTGCAGATCTGTCGACGCACCTTGTTCGATTGCCGACGCCTCTGGACCGAGAAAGATGGTTGGCTGTGCCGGCACGCCTGACCAAATCCCTGCAAATGCCACCGCCAGCAAGCACCCCATTGTGTACATCGAAATACTCCCGGTTCGCGATCCGCCACTGAGTCAAAAAGAATAGGCCGCCACCCGCTGGAGAATCTGCATGACAGACGCCTATCGCCTAGTCTAGCGCTTGAACTGCGTGAAATAAAGCAGGCAAATCGCAGCCCAGCGGCCCGGCATCGGCAGTTGGCCGAGATCCTTCCTCCGCCCGTCTTTCAGTGGGATAGCCGAAGGCGCATGGCTCGGGGCGGCCTGGCTGCCAGCCTTGGCCGGGCGTCGGTCCGTTGAGGTCTCTCAACAGCGCAGGGAAACAAAAGCAGCGGGTGCAACGTTTTCAAGTTGCAACCCGCTGCAATTTTGCGCTGGCGCTCAAGACAACTGACCGGCCTCAGCACAGGCGCCCACGTTCCATGTACACCGGCGGCACACCCGCATGGTGCGGGTACGGCCAGGATGTCAGGGCTCCTGCATGGGCTGGCAGGGCTGCGGCAAACAGTGCAGACTGCCTGCAGTTTTTCGCCGCTATACGGGTAAACGTAAACGGCCAACTCGTCAGCGAGAGGAAAAGCGCCTGTCACCCAGCCTCTTATTTGAAGGGGGTTTTCATATCCTCAAGAATGGCTTCCAGATCTTCTTCGTGCTCCACTTCATCTTTGAGAATGTCATAGATCAGGAAGTAGGTGACATCGTCTTTTCCTCGAACAAAATCGATGATCTTTTTGTACGTCGCAATCGCGCACTGTTCACCCTTGATGTTCTGCTCGAGAAGCACCGCCGTGTTCGGGTTGTTGGGCTCTTCATAGCCGCAATTGGTCTCTTTCATCCACTCCGCCGGATTCAACAGAGGCGTGCCACCCAGCTGCAAGATGCGCTCCGCAAGCTTCTCCGCGTGCTCCAGCTCTTCGCCGGCATGCTCTTCAAGCTCATGGGCGACAATGCCCCGCATCCGTCCGCACGCAATTCTGGCGCCGACCCAATATTGGTAGTAAGCGAGCCATTCGTCGGCGAAGGCCTTGTTGAGCATTTCCAAGAGCTGCGGCACGTCCACATCCACGATCTCACGTCCTTTTGTACCCATTTTGTGTCATTCCTCCATTCGATAGGATCTGCGTTCTCAATTCAATGGGAATTGAGCAACCGCGTTTCTCCACACCGTTTTGTTTTGCCCACAATTCGACCGGGGCTTCCCGCGGACCACAAAAACCGCCGGCCAAATACAATGTTGTTGCGCGCAGTGAGACGTCGACTGCCTGTACTCCCCACTGACTCATCGTACTATTGAACTCGTGGAGGATTTCGGGGCTGGTTGCTCTCCAGCAGAGTTCGCAATGGCTCTACCCCCTATAGCCGTGACTCTACCCGACGTCTTCCTGTAATTCAAGTTATACACTTGGCCGGAAAAGGATGGATAATCCGCACGCGCAGGGGATCGGTTCTGTAATGGCGGCTGGCGGCAGACTAAAAGGTGTTTTTGACAAAAATTGTGCTATATGACGGAATTTGGCGAGAAGCAGTGGAGCACGCAGGAGAAATGGGAGGCAGCTCATCCGATCAATTTTGTCTATGACAAAACGGCGTACTGTCTTGTAAGTTGCTGTAAACAGGCGGCTTGGGATGGCCAGGCAGTGGCTTTGGCTCGCGATTTCCCTTGAATGCCTGGAAAATCAGGAACTGGTATGGGATTTGCTCCACTTCAAGTGCTCGCAAGTGTCCACGGACTGTGAGATTGGGACGTCCATTCAGGGAGGCTTCAGGGCGGATGTCTGGCTGTAACAAACAACGGCGCGCGAAGGAAGTGCCTGCTTCGACGGCGGGGATGACCTTGCTCGAGATTATGATTGCGGCCACCATCTTTATGGTGGTCCTAGGCGGCGTGGCGCAAATCCTGATTTCCTTTTACGCCTCGCAACGCATGCAGAGCCAGCGCGTGGCGGTAGCGGAAAACGCCCGCAGCGTTTTCACGGAAATGCGCCTTCATCGCGACAAACATCCAGATGATTTTCCCGGAGCCATAACCACCCAATGGCCGAACGGAGCAATCATTCCTGGAGCCGGAACACAAACGAACGAGAGAATCCGCGTGGATTACGTCGACGCCGCGGCCAACCCACTGGAGGTAACCCTGACCAGTACATGGGTCGACCTGCACAACCGTACAGTAACGATGACTGTTTCGACGGTGCTGACCGATCAGTAGGAGTGTTTCGATGAAAGACGCGGGTTTCACACTGGTCGAGTTGATGATCGCCATGAGCCTGCTCGCATTGATCGGGATCATGAGTTTTGTCGCCATTGAGACAGCGGCAAACTCTGCGGCGCTCGCCCTCGCAAAAGACCGGGTCCAATCCAGCGTACGCGATACAATGACTGCACTCATCTCGGAAGCCGAACTCGCCGCCAAACAGGGTGATAATTCCCTGATCCCGCCTCTTGCGGGGATTGAGATAATCCAAAATCCCGTGCCGGGAAGCCCGGTCGAATTGTGCTTTCAGGTACCCCTGGATGGGACGCGTCAGAGATGGTCGACGCCTATCCGCTTCCGATATATGAATGAAGACCTCAATGGAAACGCCTTATTGGATGCCGGTGAAGATAAAGACGGTGATGGGGCCCTCACTCGCCGTATCGTTCGAATCCAGGATATCAACAGAGACGGGGACACGTCTGACCCCGGCGAGATCCAGCCGGTAGGAGGCTGTAACGACCTAAGCAGCGTCGAGTTTACATTGAATCACGACCATACCATTTTAACGATAACCTTGGGCGCTACTGCACGCGTGGAAGGCCGGAAACCAACCCTGGTCTCGGAGACCGTCTCTGCCCGCGTGTATGTGTGCAATTGACCGATCGACAAGGGAGTAAAGCCATGATTTCCCCCAAAACTTCTCAAAACGGCTTTGCACTGCTGTGGGCCTTGCTTGCCATCATCCTGGTTCTCGGCTCGGTCGCATTGGCGGCGATGCGCGTGCAGGCAAGCGGGCGTGTCACCGATGATGCCGTGCAGAAAGTCCTCCTGGATGAGGCATGCAAAGCAGGAGTCGACATCGGGATAGCGAGAATCTGGAATGACTATGTGGTTGGAAATGGCAACACGACGGGAAATATGGCGTCGTACCGGCAGTATCTCAATGATATTGTCGATAATAATGAAGATCTGAATGGTAACGGCGTGCGCGATGAAGGCGAAAGCGACCTCAACGGCAATGGGATTTTTGAGGTGGGCGCTCCAGCGATTCTCATCGAGCCCGATACCGCGCGGCGGCTTCGCAATGGCGCCATCGTTCGAGAGGTGACCGTTTCCAGAACAGATGACTTGACGGGCTCCTCCCTGACAATTCGCGCCACGGCGGAGAGGGGAGAGGCATCCCAGACCTGCCAGCAGACCATCCGCATTTCAGGCAAACTGTTCGAAGGATTCGAATTCGCGATTCTGGCAAACAACATCAACTGCATCTTGTGCCACGCGGAGATCCACGCGCTGGACCTTTCCCGCAATACCGACCCGTCAAGATACGGAACCTTTGACCGCGTCAAGGTCGCATCCCTCGAATCCCTCTTGTACCGCAGAACGGAGGCCTGTTCCAACGTGGCGGGAACCGTATACACGCGCGGCCAAATCTACGACACCACCGGCGCCCCGCTCTCGCCGTCGCAGGTCGCATCATCCACCTTCAAAGGGTACAGCTTCTCGAACCTCAATGGGAAAATAAACCAGAATTCCAGCGGGACGATGAGCAAGACCTCGCTGACCCAGGCCCAGCAGGATCCCAGCGGAAGTCTGCAGTCATTTGCGAATTTATATAAGGATTACCCCACTGAGCGCGCGCTCATGACCGATGGACCGCTTCCAGAATCGTTCCCGGCGCCGTATCCTGACGACAATGGAAACCGCCTGGTGGACGACGATGAGTTCGCCAGGGTCATGAGCAGTACAACTGGATCCATTTCGGGCGGTATTGCGTATGGCGTTCCCCAGGGTTCCACGTACAATCTGGGCGATTTGCCTACGGCGTCAAACGCGGCCGCGTCTTCACTGGCGGCCAACGGCACATACAGCGGCAATCTGGTGCTCGTGGGAACCGAAGCCAACCCCATCGAGATCAACGGAAAAATCGCGGTCGATGGCGATTTGGTCATTCAAGGGCCGGTCAAAGGCTGGGGACAGCTGATGGTCCGCGGAAATACCTATGTCACGGGAGACGTAACCTATAAAGATGCGCCCGGTCAATTTGGGGTAGCAGAGGATGGAACGGAGAACGGTCTGGCGCTGACCTCGGGCGGCAGCGTGCTCATGGGGGATTATCTGACCATTCGAGGAAAAAATCACACCTCGGACGCAAGCAAATTCCCGGATACGTCGCTCAGCATCCGGATGCGAGAGGCGCGAAAAACAAAGAACGTCACCAAGAAGGTCGGGAACAAAAATGTAACGCAGACGATGGAGTACGGATATTTTGATCCCGGCGTGGTGGATGCCGGCAACATCCAGTCAACCATGGTGTCCGGCGGAAAACAAGTGACGCGTACCGGCCAGCAATTCAGCTTCACCACGTCCGAGTTGATGCTTTTCAACAACCTGGAGGTTGAAAAGGCAGTAGCCGACCCGAGTTATAAACCGCGGTTCTACGGATTGCGGGAAAGCCAGCCCTATGACATCTACGTGTATGACTCCCACGACGAACACTCGGTTCGCTACGATGAATCGGGTAGCGGCGTGAAAAAACTGTCAGACTACCTGATAGACAAGCGTCTGCCCCTGAGCATACTCAACAACGCCGCAATTCACTACATGAATCCCACGAGCAACTGGATCTCCGAAGATACCCTGCGGCAAATCTGGTGGAACGATGAACAGACGCGGCCGCGCTCCGGACGCCCCTTTCAATTTGACGGGCTTGTATACAGCAACAATGCGGTCTTCACGCTGACTCGCAGCTTCGTGCGCCATGGCTCGTATGCCTACGGTGCGATGCGAATCCGCGGCGGAATGGTGGCGGCCGACCTGGGCGTGCTGGTGCCTGGCGAAGGAAATACGATCGGACTGACGCTGGAATATGACCGCCGTGTGCGCCGCTTCCTCAATGTCGAAGATACCAGCAGGGTGACCTTTTCTCGTCTGGTGTACCTGCAAGATGTACGTTAGGAGAACTGTTCGTGATGCGTAACCTCACGCCGACCACCGTTTACGGGGCACTTTCGATCGCCCTGTGCCTCTGCGTCCTCTGTGGAGGACCCGCCGGTGCAGATACCATTACCATGAAAAATGGCACACAGATTGAGGGGCAGGTGCAGGAGAAACCCGGAGGCAGAATGGTGGTGATCGTCAATGGACGCTCCCTCGAGCTGCGCCCGGAAGAAGTGGCCCTCGTAGAAAAAAATGAAAAGACAGGCCGTCTGGATCAGGCCGCTCTCGAGGCACGCCGGGCGGAAAGAGAGAGGAAACACCTGGAAGAGACCGGGCTCACTCTGGAACAGCGCGCGGAAGTGATGGAACTGATGCGCAACCTCCAGTCCACGGACCCGAAAATGAAGGAACGGTCCCGCGAAGCCTTGCTCGCCAAAGGAAAGGAACTCGACCTGTTCCAATTCTTTGAACTCTACGTGCGCTCCCTGTCGCCCCGCTTTATTCCCGGCGTGCTGGAAGTCCTGTGCACGTTCAATGCCCCCCGCGCCATTCCGTTACTTCGAGACCATTGCCTCCATGTGGATGAAAACACACGTATCATGGCGATCACCCTGCTGAGCCGGGAACAAGACTACAACTCCGTCGAGCTTATAGCGCGCGGCCTGCTCGACCACGAACCCGACGTGCGTATTGCTGCATCCAACGCAATAGCGGCGCTGGGCGCACGGGAAACCACCCCGATTCTCCTGGATAATCTCAAATCGGCCGACGCCCGAGTGCGTTATGTCAGCCGGCATGCACTCGCTCGCATTTGGAGCGAGCCCGATACCGCGGTGGACTTCGAGGGGCATGAAGAATGGGCCGCCTATTGGAACAAAGAGGCGGCGCATGTGAGCAATCCCATCACAGCCTCCGGACTCACTCCCCTCGTTAAACCGGGAGAACGCTTCGAAGACGAATAGCCGCTTGTTCCCCGCGGTAGCGTCGCTCTATCGGCCTTCACCCTGTGAAACCGACGCGGAATCTCTGTGCAAACACGCAGCACAGCAAAGCCCGCCCCACGCCGACCCTGAAGCCTTCGCCGGATTCGACTCCCTAAGCGGAATCCCCGAACCGGTCCTGTGCGCCGGCACGTCCTCGCTTTCGCAGGGCTCGACTCCATAGGTGGAATCTCCGAACCAGTCCTGTGCGCCGGCATGTCCTTGCCTTCGCATGGTTCGGCTCCCTAAGCGAAATCTCCGAACCGGTCGTACTCCCCAGCATGCCTTTGCCACCGCATGATGCATGCGCGATGCCCAGATGAATGCCCAGATGAATCTGGAAAAGTGACTGGGTCTGTGCTACACTCTCACCAGCGTCAGCATACACATTCTGCGCGCCCGTAGCTCAGGGGATAGAGTGCTTGCCTCCGGAGCAAGATGTCGTGCGTTCGAATCGCACCGGGCGCGCCATTTTTTTATCCTTGCCAAGCGTTGACAATCGTTGAAAACCCTTGTACACAGGGCCTTTTTCCGCAGCCACGCCTTGCCCGCCCCAGACCCTGTCGCCGACCTCCGTTTTGCCAGGAAATGACCCCTGTGTGCACCTGTTGCCAGAATTTGGTGCAAGCACTGGTGCAAGCGTTCGCGCACCCCAACCCGCCGCGATCTTCCGTGCTTCGGCAGGCGCATCCCCTGATTCCTCGAGGTCGAGTTCCGGAAGCTGGTTGAGTGCGCCGGCCACGTCCAGGAGTTTCGGGTCCGTGTACACGTTGGCGGTAAGCCGTGGATCAGAATGCCGCATCGCCGCCTGGGCCGTTCTCAACGGCACTCCTGCCTTCGACAGATGCGTTCCGAACGTGTGGCGCAACGCGTGGACGTCGATAGTCCGTCCCCGCTCGTCGCGCTTGGGTATCTCGGCCGCCACCAGATCCCTGTCCAGGATGCGTATAAGGCCCGCAGGGACGTTGAAAAGCTTCAGACCACCCGGAAGCCTATCGGGAACCGGTTCGCCCTTTCTGAGGGCTTCCTCGCGCTCTGTGCGCAGCTTTTCGGCTAACCACTCGTTGATATCCGCGGCCAGGTCCGCACGCAAGGGGATGTGCGAGCCCTGACGGTTCTTCTCATCGGCCGCATCGAGTTGAAGGAACGGAGTGTTTCCTTCAAAGCACACTTGGCCAACTGTTATCGACGCCAATTCGCCCTTTCGAAGCCCCGTAAGCACGAGCGTCTTGTAGATGAGCGCCCGCTCCCAGCCTACGCGCTCCAATCTTGCCCTGGTCTTGTCCGAGACATTCGCACGCGCTTTACCCGCATTCTTCCCGCGCCGAATGGTAAGGCATTCCTGCAATGGCCGGCGCCTTGCCGCCTGGAGAAGCCGTTGGAGTTCTTCCTCGGTCAATGCCCGGCGCTTGCGGCGCGGATCGGCCTTCTCGTTGGCCTTGCACAGCCCCGTAAAGGGATTCGACGCGAGGCGCCGGTTGAACACACACCAGTTGCCGAAACCGACCGCTGCGGCCCGATAGGCATTGTGTGTCCGAGCAGACGCTCCCTTGTCTGCTTCGGAGGCCAGCCAGCGCTCCAGGGCGCTGCGGTCCAGGTCACGCAATCTCTGGAACCCGCACTTCTCGGCAATCTTGTCGAGGTAGAATTTGCGGGCTTCACAGTGTCCGGTGCTCGAACGTTTCGCACGAAGGTGCGTGACATAGTCAGCGATGTGACGGCTCAACGGCACTTCCTGGTGGTCCAGAATGGCGTTCTCAGCACTCGAAATGATGTTGGCCTTCACCTTCTCGGCGCGTTCCATCAGTTCCCCGAGAACCGCCCTGGCCGCATCCTTCGAACGACATCCCGTGGCGACCTCCACGACTTTCCCCGAAGCATCTCGGTATTTTGCCGTATAGGTGCCTGCCTCCATGACCAAGCGAAGGGTACCGTCGCTGCCCTCGGTGAGAGGGGCTGTACGCGATTTGCCGTGACGGTCACGCCACCTGGCGAACCGTTCACCTTTCCGCATAAAGGTCTCGGCGCCTTCCGGCAAAGCCTTGGTGTACTTTTTCTTGTAAACCGACCCCACGGCTACCGCTCCTTCTTCTCACAGACTATACCAAAGTACTCCGCCAGACGGTCGGCCATGTCGAGCCGGAGAGACTGCTCCTGACGCATGAATTTCGCCAGGGACTGCCGCTTAACTCCCGTGGCGCGCTCCACAGCGCGCAGGGAAGGGGCTGCTTCCAATGCCTCCCGTAGCATCTCGGTCATGTTTCCTGGTCTGTCTTGCCTTCTCATGGTAATAAATATTGCCATATCCTTTGCCTCTTGTCAAGGGGCGAGCGGCCGGACCACCCCAGAGGCCGCTCGCTGGTCCCTTGTGGGATATGTATCACTATTGCGATACCGGTTTCTGCACTCGGCTTATACATGGTCATGTATCACGGCTTATACATGCCTCGGAAATCTGACCGAACAGCCGGTAGCTAGACATGCCTCGACCCAGACCACCTTGGCGGACAACTTGCAGCAGGCCGCACTTTTTCAATCGCTTGATGGCGCGCGTGACCGTCACACGACTCACGCCTGCTCGCCGGGCAATGTCTTCTTGGGACGTCCTGGCAACCCCTTCCCTGGAGTCCCGGTAAAGGACCATCCAGACCCTTACTCCCGACCAGTTAAGATGGCGCATGCTGAAATCCACGAATGTATTGAGCAGCTGGAACCGCTCGGAAACATTCCGCTTGCGCTTGGTCTTCTCGGGCGTAGCGGGCCGCCTCTCTTCGACATACTCTTCCTCCAGAGCGGGCAGCACACCGCATCCGCTGAGTTGGCTTATATCACTCAATTGGCTCCTCCTTCTTGAGCAGCGGCATTCCAGAGTTCCTGGGCTTGCTTCAATCTCGATTTCTGCGCGGCAGGCTGTGAGTCCATAGCCGCAGTTTCGTCAAGTGGCAGGAAGCGCTGTATCCTTTTCTGGAAATGCATCGTGATACTTCGCGTTTCCCCATGGCGGTTTTTGACGCCCTTCAGCAGCACTTGGTCGCCGAGGTCATCAGACGGTACCAGGACATATGCCGAATCCGCGCCATACTCCAATTCCGAGGATTCTCGAAAACTGGCAAGGCCCGTTGCGTCAGGGTCGTAGGAGCTGCCGCCATTAGCACCTTTGCTCCTGGACACAGCCGAGACGGCGAGGATCGCCAATCCTGCGAGAGCAGATTTCCGCAGGTAGGCCATCGCCGCGTCAACCTGTCCACGTGACCCGTATTCCTCGCCCTTCACACCGATTCGCTGTATATAGTCAACAACCAGCAGGTCCGCCTCGAAGTCTTCCGCCGCCGTCAAGGCGTTCCCTATTTCGAACGGCGGACGAACAAAGCAAATACGTGGCGCCACAGACTTGAGAATCTCCAGGCCGGCACTCAATTGCTTCTGTGCTTTCTCACTCTTGAGCTGCCGGTCCCGGATGCTCGTTAGCGGCACACCCGAGTGATAGGCAAGAGCCCTTTCCAGGAGGGACTCTGGCGTCATCTCCACATTGCACACTGCCACACGAAGACCTTTTTGCAGTCTCAGCGCGTTGAACACGCATTGCATCGTGAAAGCGGTCTTGCCAACACCGGGAGGGCCGCCCAGGAGCGTGATGAAACCAGGGGCAAGCTCAAACAGATTGAGCGCCTCACCGTGAACTCGAAATCGCACGGGCGGCTCACCAGACTGAATGTCCTCGTACCAGGCGTCGAGAAGGTCACTGGCAACGGAGTATTTCGCATCAGCCACGGCGCCCCCTCTCTAATCCGCAGTCGATTTGCCGGCGGACTTCACTGGGGCAAAGGCCCGAGTCCAACGCAGGCTCGGTCAGGATCGCGTGCGCCAGTCGGTCTGAGCACTCAAATTCCGCCAGGTTCGCCGCAGCTTGAAAGAGCCGCTTCGCCCGCTCTCCCTCGGCTGCGCCCTCGCGGATGAACAGCGTGGTCCAACGGCTTAGCTGCTCAGGTCGTTCGTCGCCGCGCCCGGAGCCCTTTGCCTTGCCGATCCTGGCCTCTAAGACCTGCTCCTCAGCTACGCGCCACGCGTGGCCAAGATTCCAGTCACATAGGGTGCTGTCGAGAGGGGGAATCTCGAAAGGCTCCGGGTTTTGCGCCAATTTCAGGATCGCGTCGATGCTCGTATGCATGCACCCATCGAATCCGATGTGGCGTTTGTACAGTCCCGTCTTGGGATGCCGGGTATTCGGAGCTCGAAACGGCCGCACCTTGTCATAGATTGCGGAGTCGATGGCAATGCCGGCCTTTTCGGCCACGGTCTCGCAGAACCGCCGCGTGATGCGATTGAAATCTTCGGAAGGTCCCGGCTCCCAGGCAGCTGTAGGTATCCCCACGTGAAAGCCTTTCGCGCCGCTGAAGAAGACAAGCATCGCTGATTCGTCGAAAGAGAATAGAACGTTTAACGTGGTGGCAAGGCATCGGGCACGGTTCAGGGCTTCAGCCAGATCGTCTGCCGCGTCGATGTCCCAATAAATCCACTCGGCCCAGCACGACCCCGCGAATCCCTTCACGGACTTCGTTTCATTCAGGTGTGTCCGAAAGGTACCGTCAAACTGAAAGTGGGAGAGATAAGCTTCCTGAGACAAGTCCACGCGCTCGTCACATTCGGCGTAAGCCGCGAAGGCGGCGGCGGCGATTGAACACCGCCGCTCGCCTGAACACGGACCTACGATCCGAAAACCGTAGGTATGGTCTTTCATGGCGACTCCTCCTCTTCCGGCAATTCCATGAACAAGGGATCGTCCATGTCGCCCTCGGAATCGACGTTATCGTGGAGATCGCCTTCGTTGGATGCCTCGATTGGACCCCACTCATCGCTCCCCGCTTTCTTGTCGTCTTCATCTGTAGCGTCGGTACCCAGAAACTGGAAGGCCGTCATTTTATTGAAGCTGCGACCGTCGTCACTGTTTCGCCTACAGACCCAAACGCGAAAGCGGAGCCCTTTGGGAGTCGGTCCATCCACTTGCGCCATGCTGGTCACGC
Source organism: Candidatus Hydrogenedentales bacterium (assembly GCA_050950105.1). Taxonomy (GTDB): domain Bacteria; phylum Hydrogenedentota; class Hydrogenedentia; order Hydrogenedentales; family SLHB01; genus UBA2224. The sequence continues at coordinate 776,840 of JBMNGZ010000005.1, forward strand.
CAAATTTTGCCAAGTCGCGCTTGGTGTAGGGAAGGGCATTCTTCGTCAGGTAAAGGGTATGACGCAAAGACCTGCCCGCATACTCACCCTCCAAGATGCGAAACTCCATATTCACGCAGGGAGTGCCTTGGCGCGATACACTACGCTGCATGTTCACGAGCCGCACGTCGTAATTCCCCGTGGGAACCGGCGCGTAATCGGGAGCGGCCTCGGTTTCGTCCCACAATTTCTGGAGGTCGTCCCTGGCAGCCCTATCGTTTTTCGATTCGTATGTACTCATTGTTCAATCTCCTTGTGGAGGTTGACGAGAGGTCGTTGCAGGCCGAACGGGCACCGGAAGCACGGGCATACCGTGCCGGGACCGTGTTGAATCGCTGCGCGCAATGCCGGGCACTCGACTGAATGCACGCCATTTCTGGCAGTGACCTTGGTCTTGCGAGACCGTCGCTCGTTTCGTTTGAACCAGAAACCAGACATCTCATACAAAGCACTCATCACACTCATAGTCATCCTCCTTTCACCGGACCGGCCGGCACCCGCCCTCGACCCAGGCATCGATCTCGGCTCGACGCCAACGGACCAAGGCCCCCAGCTTTAGAGGCTTCGGCATCCGGCCGCCATCAGCAAGCCGGTACACATGCCGAGGCGAGCAATCCAGCAGCTTCGCCACATCATTGACTCCTAGCAACGTGCAGCCACCACATACGCCCTTACATTCGAGATTCTTCGTGTCCTTCATTTTAGGACCTCCTTTTCAACTCGCGAGCACTGTGCCCGCGAACTGTGGGTAGTCTCGCATCATGGGAGTACGTACAAATTGATGTGCAGAAAACAGCCGGTATTTGTACGTTCTAGGAATTCGGATAACTCGCCATTGACAGGGCTGTCGGAGGATGTCAGGGAGGACGTAATTTTAACGAAGGGACTTGACAAGCCTTTTTAGGACTTGCGGTACTTGCGGACTCTATGTCGGGTCAGGGCTAGACGGACTTCGTGCGCGCTCATATTCTGGTTCTCTGCAAATTCCCGCAGGCACCAGTTCTTGCGTTTTCCCAAAGAAGCATATCCATCCCAATTCGCCCAGGCTTTCGCGATTCTCGCGTCTTCCTTCTGGTCGATCTCCTGCTTACGACCCGGACGTCCTTTAGCGGCTTTGCTGGCACGCCCGGTGAGGTCCTCGCGCACATAATCCGGGAGCCACTTGCCCAAGCCTTCCTTGTCTGCCCAACGAACGAAATTCGAAGGCTCGACGTAAAGCCGCCCATTCGATTCCGTGGCGAGAAGACCCTTTCGGCCCTCTGTTGATATATGTTGGGCAACGGCCGACTTCGCGTGCTCGTAAATCCCGTGTTCTTGAAGCTCACTGTCCTCTCCTGCCAGGTCCCATGGGTCCAAAAGCAGACGACAGGCAAACTCAAGATCCCACATGGGATGGCCGCGCAACTTCTCCTCATAAAGCTCCTTCCGAGCCTGGCTTTCGAAAAGCGGGTTCTCAGGGTTCATGACAAAGACCTGGCGCAAATCCTCCATGCTCAGTGCCAGCAATTCCGGGTCGTATGGCTGAGAAAACAGTTCCGGCGCGAATTCGAAGGGCAATACGTCTTCGATGCGCCGTTCCCTTTTCGGCTTTGCGGCCTTCGATACCCGGCGCGTAGTGGACTTCTTTGGAGCCTTCTTCGCTGGAGCCTTCTTCGCTGGAGTCTTCTTCGGTGCAGTCTTCTTCGCTGGAGTCTTTTTCGCTGGAGTCTTTTTCGCTGGAGTCTTTTTCGCTGGAGTCTTTTTCGCTGGAGTCTTTTTCGATGGAGTCTTCTTCGATGGAGTCTTCTTCGATGGAGTCTTCTTCGGCATAGGTGTACATTCTCTTAGTTTTGCTTCAAATTCAGGCAAAATCCTCTCACGTTTGGCAGCATTTGTCCAGCCCCGCCACCCACACCCCGCGCTTGACTCTGAATGCCCACTCGACTAATGTCGTAGTTGTGAGGGGAATGCTCCCGAACGAGCACAAATGACCACGGTTTCAACGCATGGAAAGGGAATTATGCCACCCAGGAAGAAGACCGCGAAGGGTACGAAGAAGAAAAAAACCCGCCAGGACAACGGCGCGCGGCTGGGGTTCGAGGCGACACTCTGGCAGGCCGCCGACAAGCTCCGCGGTCACATGGACGCCGCGGAATACAAGCATGTCGTCCTCGGCCTCATCTTCCTCAAGTACATCTCCGACGCTTTCGAGGAGAAACGCCAGTCCCTGGAACGCGTCACGGCCGACCCAGCCAGCGACTATTACTTCAAGGAGGAGCAGGACCGCTACGGCGTCATGGAGGATCGTGACGAATACCTCGCCGACAACATCTTCTGGGTCCCCAGGATAGCCCGCTGGAGCCATCTCCAGAACAACGCCAAACAGCCCGAGATCGGCGTGCACCTGGACAATGCCATGGAGGCCATCGAGAAGGAAAACCCCGTCCTCAAAGGCGTCCTGCCCAAAGATTACGCCCGCCCGGCCCTCGACAAGCAGCGCCTGGGCGAACTCGTCGACCTCATCGGCACCATCGCCCTCGGCGACAGAGAAAACCGCTCCAAAGACATTCTCGGCCGCGTCTACGAGTATTTCCTCAAGCAATTCGCCAGCGCTGAAGGCAAAAGAGGCGGCGAGTTCTACACCCCTCGCTGTGTGGTCGGGGTCCTCGTCGAGGTGCTCGCGCCTTACAAAGGCCGCGTGTTCGACCCCTGCTGCGGCTCCGGCGGCATGTTCGTCCAATCCGAGACCTTCGTTGAGGCCCACGGCGGCCGGCGCGTCGATATCAGCATCTACGGCCAGGAATCCAACCCCACCACCTGGCGCCTGGCCAAAATGAACCTCGCCATCCGCGGCATCGAAGCCAACCTCGGCGCCGAACCCGCCGACAGCTTCCACCGCGACCTTCATAAATCCCTCAAGGCCGACTACATCCTCGCCAATCCCTTCTTCAACATGAAAGACTGGGGCGGCGGCCGCCTGCGCGAAGATGTCCGCTGGAAATTCGGCATCCCACCCGTGGGAAACGCCAACTTCGCCTGGGTCCAGCATTTCATCCACCACCTCGCGCCTCGCGGCCTCGCGGGATTTGTCCTCGCCAACGGCTCCATGTCCTCCAACTCCTCAGGCGAAGGCGAGATCCGCAAAAACATCATCGAGGCCGACCTGGTGGACTGCATGATCGCCCTCCCCGGCCAGCTCTTCTACAACACCCCGATCCCCGCCTGCCTCTGGTTCATTGCCCGCGACAAAAAGAACAGCCGCTTCCGCGACCGGCGCGAACAGACGCTCTTCATCGACGCCCGCAAGCTGGGCACGATGATCGACCGCGTTCACCGCGAACTGACCGAAGACGATATCCGCACGATCGCCGGCACTTACCACGCCTGGCGAGGCGATGCCCTGGGAGCGCCGAGCGCCGGCTCGGCACCCTACGAAGATGTAGCAGGATTTTGTCGCTCGGCGACCCTCGACGATATCCGCCACCACAACTACATCCTCACCCCCGGACGCTACGTCGGCGCCGAAGAAGTTGAGGACGACGGCGAACCCTTCGAGGAGAAGATGCAGCGCCTCGCCAAAACCCTCGCCGAACAGAAGGACGAGGGCAACCGGCTCGATAAGGTTATCTGGAAGAACCTCAAGGAGTTGGGATTTGGGGTCTAAAGAACAGAAGTTCGACTTCGAGGCGTTGGTCTCTGCGATTTGCGCTGCTCACGAGCAGATGGCGACCCAGGCCGCTAAAGCCGTAAATGTTGCTTTGACTCTTCGAAATTGGGCAATAGGGTGCTATATCCGGGAATATGAGCTGCATGGGGCGGACCGGGCAACCTACGGGGAGCGAGTGCTTGCGCGCCTCGCAGGCGAGCTTCAAAATTCCGTTGACAGGTGCTATACAGGCAGGTACCTCCGCCTGTGCCGTCAGTTCTATGAGACTTATCCGCAGATTGGGAAATCGGTGATTTCCGAATTCGGGGTAACGACAAAAGGGAAATCGCTGATTTCCAGATTGCCGGCGCTCCCTGCCGGTATTGCCGCGACCAGGAAGGCGGACACCAAAGCAAAGTTCGTTTCCCCTGAAACGCTCGTGGAGAACTTGTCGTTTACCCACATCGTCGAATTGCTCAAACTGAATGACTCCTTACAGCGAGCTTTCTACGAAATCGAATCCATTCGCGGCAACTGGTCGGTTCGCGAACTCAAGCGACAGATTGGCAGCCTTTATTATGAACGCTCAGGCCTTTCTGGTGACAAAGATAAGTTGGCAAAGCTCGCTAACGCCCACGCCGAACAGGTTGATCCGAGGCTTGCTATTCGGGACTGGTATGTCCTTGAATTTCTCGGCATTAAACCCAAAGAAGCCATGAAAGAGCGTGACCTCGAAGAAGCACTTCTCGACAAGCTGCAGGAGTTCTTGCTGGAACTCGGGTTCGGGTTCTGCTTCGAAGAACGTCAGAAGCGAATCCTCATCGGAGACGAACACTACTTCATTGACTTGGTCTTCTACCACCGCATCCTCAAGTGCCACGTATTGGTAGAGCTGAAGGTCGAACCATTCACCCATGAAAACCTGGGACAACTCAACACCTATGTGAATTGGTATCGCGAGAACATTATGGCCGAGAGCGACAATCCGCCTATAGGCCTCTTGCTGTGCACGCAGAAGGATCACGCCTTGGCCAAATACGCACTAGCTGGCATCGCAAACCAACTATTCGTTTCTCGATATCAACTCCAGTTGCCTCGACGAGAGGAGATCGAAGCCTTTGTCGAAAAGCAGGTACAAGAAATCACGGGGACGGGGCACATTATAGTGGCTCCGGCCCAAGTGCGCGGTACCGGAGTTGTCACACCCAAAAAGGCTGGGCAGGAGGACGAAACAGAATGACTTCACGCGCCGCACCTGAGGCTGCACAGGCTATTAAGGCAGCAGAACTCGACCAGAGCATCTGGGTCAACCTGAAGGTTATTGGCGATGGCGGGTGAATGGCGAGAATATGAGTGGGGTCAGATTGCCACGCTGGAGTATGGCAAGTCACTGCGAGATTATCGCTCAGAGTCCGGGCGTTACCCAGCTTACGGCACAAATGGCCCGATTGGCTGGCATGACAAACCGCTTTGCACACATCCTGGTGTCATCATAGAACGCAAAGGAGCATATCGAGGAATTCACTATTCACATGAGCCGTTCTTCGTAATTGATACGGCTTTTTACCTTGAGCCCAAGCAGGAGATGGATCTCAGATGGGCGTATTATTGCCTCCTAACCTATGATATCAACGGCATGGATAGCGGTTCTGCGATTCCATCCACCAGCCGTGAAGCTTTCTATAGATTGCCCGTGGCCGCTCCACCGCTACTCGAACAACGCGCCATCGCGCACATCCTCGGCACGCTGGACGACAAGATCGAGTTGAACCGGCGGATGAACCGGACTTTGGAGGAAATGGCGCGGGCGACCTTCAAGAGCTGGTTCGTCGATTTCGACCCGGTTATCGACAATGCCCTCGCCGCGGGCAACCCCATCCCTGAAGAATTCCGTGACCGCGCCGCACAACGCGCCGAAGCCGCCCAATCCGCCGCATCCCAGGGCCGCCCCTTCGGCCTCCCCAAACCCCTCGCCGCCCAATTCCCCAACGCCTTCCACGACTCAGAACTGGGCCCTATTCCGCAAGGGTGGGAAGTCGGCTCACTGGGATGTATTGCCAGCAACCCAAGAAGGTCGGTCCGGCACGAGAAAATCCCTGAAAAAACGTCCTACATAGCCTTGGAGCATATGCCTCGAGGCTCGATCGCGCTCAATGAATGGGGTTCTGCTGATGGCGTGGCAAGCAACAAATACGCTTTCCAGCAGGGCGAGATACTATTCGGTAAGCTTCGACCCTATTTTCATAAGGTCGGGGTCGCCCCGGTGGCTGGGGTCTGCTCAACGGACATTTTGGTGGTCGTACCGCGGCAGCCCTCCTACGCTGGATACGTTCTCGGCATAGTCTCCAGCATCGAATTCATCGAATACACTACTGCCACCTCAGGTGGAACGCGAATGCCGCGCACCAACTGGAAGGACATGGCCGCTTACCCAATACCTTTACCATCCTCGGGGCTGGTCTCAACTTTCAACACTTGGACCGAAGGGATTGTTAAAAGGATTCACACGAACATCTATCAGTCGAAGTCCCTCGCCGCCCTGCGCGACACGCTGCTGCCCAAACTCCTGTCCGGCGAACTGCGAGTGAACAACGCGGAGAAATTCGTGGAGGCCGGGGTATGAGTGATCTCGGGTATAGGGGCACTCCAGAGGCAGACAAGAGAAAGTCAATTCTCGAATTGACCGCTGACGAGGCACGTGCATTTTTCCTCAAACAAGAGAGCTACTGCAGTATGGATTTGCCGCCGTATTTCGTCTTCGACGATTTGCTTGCCAGAATCGACGCGGTGCTCGGAGCAGAGACTCTGGCAAGCATGACAAGCAGGAGATCTCGTGACTGCGAAGATGTGAACCACCTGATTCTCAATAATAAGGACGGGCGGCATGCGTGGCGCCCCCTCGAGTTGATCCATCCTGCATTGTACGTTTCACTGATAAGGCGTATGACCGAAGCAGACCATTGGAAGACAATCTGCAACCGTTTCGCGAAATTCTCGAAGACAGAGTGCATTAAATGCCTTAGTATCCCCGTTGAGGCATTGACCGAGGTGAAAGACAAAGAGGCACAAATTCTGCAGTGGTGGCAAGAAATCGAGCAGCGGTCGATCGAGCTGGGGTTGGATTTCGAATACATGGTTCACACTGACATCACAAACTGCTATGGGGACATTTATACACACTCCATCGCTTGGGCCATTCATGGAAAAGGCAAAGCCAAGGCAGAGCGGTGGGATGACAGCCTGATCGGAAATGTTATTGACACTCACATCCAAGACATGCGCCACGGACAAACAAATGGCATTCCCCAGGGCTCTGCGTTAATGGATTTCATCGCCGAGATGGTTCTTGGATCTGACTAATCCCCAGTTTGGTTCTACGTGGGCGCCTTGACCAGACTAGCGATTGCCATGGAGACCGTTGTTCGTCCGATGAAGTCCATGAAGTGATTACCGATGGTGGCCAGCGAGAGTGCTCTGCTCTGCTCTGTGTTTGCCTTGAGCTGTTCGCCGAAGTTTTTGTCCTCGGCGAAAGCGCCGAAGGCGCAGAGGAGGAGGTAGGCAATCACAACGATGATGAGGTGGTTCGCTGTACGCTCAAGGCTAGTGAGTTTCACTTCATCCATGCCCATGCCCCACTTGCGGTTCTTCAAATCGCGGAACATAGTCTCTGTGTACCAGCGCTTTGCGTAGATGGCGGTTATTTTGTCGGCCTCCATATCTTCAATGTTTGTAACGAGATACCAAGGCTCATCGGCTTCCCAGTGAAAGACCGTGACTAGACGAAAGCGTGTCTTGTCCTCCTGTGTGTCATTTCCCATAGTGCCCCAACCCCAGTCTTTGGGGCGGTAGCCGCGGCGTATCCCCAGTTCGGGAATCGTGCCGATGTGATGTTCGGTTTCGACAAAGTGATTTATGGAGATACGCTGCACAAACCGCCATCCCCACTTTGTGATCTCGCTTATCCAGCGCTCGTTTCCAAAGCCTCTGTCGGCAACAATGATGGGCTCGATGCCGGGGGGACACATGGCGTGCAATTGGCGCAGAATCTTCTGTTCCGCGCGTAGGAGAGCCCCCTTTTTTTCGCGGCCGAATTTGGTCGATTTTATGGTGATCGCGTGAAAAGGCATGGAGCGCCCGTCTCGCGGAATGGAAAGTACGAGTTGTTCAAAGGCGTGACGGTCGGTCCAATCCACGAGCACCAGAGGGTGTCGGTCCCGCCCTCGCAGCCTATTGAACAACGCTTTGGAGATGACAAAACGCTCCAAATCCTCATTGGCCAGGAAGCGATCCACCCTTTTAATACGGTGCTTTGCGATGGCTGGGCCATGCATGGCGCGACCCAGAGCTAGCACCCCTACTCCTTTCATCCTCATCGCGCCGGCTGCAATATGCGCCAGCGTCTTGCGACGAGAGCGCCGCACACCTTGAAGATTCTGGTCGAACCACTTCATAATCTTGCTCGGGCCAAACATGAGAAATCCACCTCCTGACGTTGGTTTTCGTCGACTTTCGTCAGTATACAGGGTAAATAACCATGTTTGGCCCCTATTCATGCACCTATTATGAAACTGGGGATCACTGAGTTCTTGGATACGCCGACTTGAAACTGTCGGCCAAAATCGGCAAGCAAGGAGTCAAAGACTATCTCATCCTTCGGTACAGAGACGATTACCGCATTTTCGTGAACAATCTCCAGGATGGGGACAAAATTCTTAAGTGTCTCACGGAGGTCCTGATAACTCTCGGGCTGAGACTGAACGCTTCAAAGACCAAGTTGACCAATCTTGTTATCCGAGAGGCTATCAAACCCGACAAATTCGCCTGGATGACTAAAAAACAGCGCGGTACCACTCTCCAGAAGCATGCGTTTCTGATTTACGGGCACAGCCTAGAATTCCCAAATTCAGGAAGCGTATCTCGTGCTCTGAACGAATACTACAGGTTGCGCATGCGCTACAAAGGCAATGTCAGAGACCCTCTTCCACTCATCAGCATCATCGTAGACATCGCTTATCGCAATCCGAGGACGTACCCAATCTGCGCAGCAATCCTCAGTAAGTTGCTCAGTTCCGTTGATTCAAAACAGGAAAAGAAGGCTGTTGTAAAGAAGATACACAAGAGATTCTCGCAGATCCCGAATACAGGGCACATGGAAATCTGGTTGCAGCGCATAACTCTTCCTTATGCGCCAGAAATACCTTTCAAAGAGCTGCTCTGTCACCTAGTAAAGGGCAACTGCGTTGAGGTCTGGAATAGTGATTGGATATCGTCTGCGCAACTCAAAGCAGCGCTTAGCGGCGAATTGATAATTGATCGGGAACGGGCGCAGAAGATTGATCCTGTCATCCCGTTACGTGAGGTGTCGATGTTCATGACTGCACCGTGGAGCTACGAATGAGCGCATTCGCCAAATCCAAGGTTGCCCGGGTGAACGCCGAAATATTGGGGCAAACTCAGCTCATCGCAATGACGCTGAAACCCGCGTTTGACTCGACCTGGAATGCCTGCAGTTTTCCTCGCTCTTGTAACTATGACGAGAACAGTCGATGGGCAGGGCAGAGATAGCGTAGAAGCGGCAAAAGCAAAGGGAGCATAGGGAGATGCCAAGCGGAAATGAAGTCGCAGACTGGCTGATGTCTAAGGGCCAAGTTGAGTTGGGCGGGAGCGAAGGACCACCCCGCCCCTTGGAACCGGAAGAAGAGCTACACGAAATCGCCTGGGACACTTTATTTCCGAGCAGCAGACCACGTGCCGAACAGGGGCAAGAGGTAGCGGTTTTCAGTCGATTGGCCGAAGCGCCTGAGGAATGGCGGGTTCTAGGCAACGATCCCTGGCAAGACGAATTGCCGGCCGAGTTTCTGGGCCGGGTCAAAGATGCACTGGGCCAAGACTTGCCGGCGGAGGTCGAAACCCATGAAGTGGAGATTTGTGCCTGGTATCAGCCGATTCATTTCTACGGCCATGACTGGGGCATCTTTATCCGCGAGCAATGCATCATAGATAATGCACTCCTTATCGCACAAGCCTTGCCGCGGGCGCTTTGGGATAAGGTGCCTCCCAAGGTATTGGGTCGCGCGCTGATACGAGCGGGAGCCATCGTTTTCTTCCTCCATGAGCAGTACCATCACAAGACGGAATGCCTGGGTATCCGCCTTTTCGTCGTGGAAAAGCAGGCGCGGTACAACACCTATGTCAAGAATGTCTATCAAGCGACGTTTAGAACCGATGATAATCTCGAGGAAGCACTGGCAAATGCCGACAGCTACCGGAGGCTTGGGGATGAACCCTACTCCCTATGGTTGCCCAAAGCGGTTCGAGACGCAACCAAGGAGGTGCTGAAAGCCTACTTTCGTGGTTCGCCTCCCGGCTACCGGATGGCGCTGCACTATCTCAGGAAGAGCGATTTTGAGCCAGCCGAAAACCAACTCCAAGCACAAATCCACGAGGGCTTGCTCAAGCCGTGTCAAGACCATTGTGATTGGGATTTTGCGCCGCGCCTCCTGCAGAGCTTTTTCAACGTGAAGGACGACATATGGGGAATCGTGCAGAGCGGGACGAAGCCGCTTCTTCCTGGCCGCAGCATCATGCCGGTTAGCACCTGTTCGACGGCACAAGTGCTCACGCTCCTTCAACAGGCAGGCTATCAAGTCGTTTCGGGTGGCAAGGGCTCCCATATCAAGGCGAAGAAGCCTGGAGCGCCCATGATGATACTTCCAGGAGGCAGGGATAACCTCTCCGCAGGCGTTGCGAAGAACCTAGCTCATGTTCTTGGAATAAGAGGTGTGGGGATTCTGCGGCAGGTAGTTACTGGCGGTATTTCCTTCCAAGAGGCAATAAGCCATTAGGGGAAGTACCATGGAAGATAAATCCAAGAAACAGGCGCAGCACACCGCCAGGACCGGTTTGCCCCAGCGCCAGAACATGCCAATGGAATTCTGGGCCGGTTTCAAGGACTACCTCGCAAGCGACTTCTCGACGGTGAAGGCAACGGCACCTCAACCACAGTGCTTCAACAACTTGCCGCCGAGATGGTTCGACATAGACCTCGTGGCAGTCGCTTCCTCCGTAAACAGGCTGCATAATGCGAGCGAACCCGGTGAGATCCACGCGGAAGTGGCCATGCATGGCGATAATGGCGAGATGTATTTTCAAGCTCCCCAGAGACAAAAGGCGGCCATCGAGCAGAAATGCGGCGAGAACTTGAACTGGTATAACAAGACGCCTAGAAAACGCCGCATCTTCGTGCGCCGAGACGCGGCTTTGGACGACCGTGGACGATGGCCTGAGTATTTCACGCGGCTCCAGAGTAAGCTGGAGAAGCTGCATCAAGCGTTTGCTTCGCGAGTAAAGGCCATCAAAGAGTGACAAGTAAAGGGGGAAGCATAAACCCATGCCCGGCATAAGCGAGTCGACTTTGGAAAAGGCCACCCTGGAGTGGCTCGAGGCGCTTGGCTACGGCATTGCTCACGGCGCTGAGATTGCCCCGGGAGAGCTTTTGGCGGAACGAGGCGATTACACGCAGGTACTGCTGGAAAGACGCCTCCGTGCAGCCCTGGAGCGTCTGAATCCCGACTTGCCGTACGAGGCCATCGACGCGGTCGTGCGGAAAGTGACGCGCCTGCCCGCCCCGACGCTTGTCGGCAACAACCACGTGTTCCATCTCATGCTGGTCAACGGTATCGACGTCGAATACCGCAACCCGGACGGCGGCATCAGCTACGGCAAGGCTCGCCTGCTCGATTTTGTGAATCCGGACAACAACGACTGGCTTGCCGTGAATCAATTCACGGTGCTCGAGGGCAATCGCAATCGCCGGCCGGATATCGTGGTCTTCGTGAATGGACTGCCTCTGGCGATCTTCGAGTTGAAGAACCCCGCGAAAGAAGAGGCCACGGTCGTCAAGGCGTATAACCAGTTGCAGACCTACAAGCACCAGATCCCTTCCCTGTTGGCCTACAACGCGACCTTGGTTACCTCGGACGGCGTGCAGGCGCGCATCGGCAGCCTGACGGCCCCGAAAGAGCGCTTCATGCCCTGGCGCACGGTAGAAGGTGACGAATTGGCGCCTTCCACGGAGCTGCAACTTGCGGTGCTGGTCAAGGGCGTTTTCGAAAAGCACCGGTTTCTGGACCTGGTGCGGCATTTCATGGTTTTCGAAGACGAGGGCGGCGGAGAACTCATCAAAAAGCAGGCGGGCTACCACCAGTTCCACGCGGTCAACACGGCCGTCGAAACCACCGTCGAGGCGGCGAGTCCCCAGGGAGACAAGCGCTGCGGCGTGGTCTGGCACACCCAGGGCTCGGGCAAGAGCCTGACGATGGCCTTTTATGCCGGCAAGATCATCCTGCATCCGAAGATGGAAAACCCCACGCTGGTCGTGTTGACCGACCGCAATGACCTCGATGAGCAACTCTTTGGCACCTTTGCGCGCTGCCACGAACTCCTCCGCCAGAAACCCGTGCAGGCCGGCGACCGCCAGGAATTGAAACAGCTGCTCCAGGTCGCGTCGGGCGGCGTAGTGTTCACGACCATTCAAAAATTCTTCCCCGAACAGAAGGGGGAGACGTACCCGTGCCTGTCAGAGCGGCGCAACATCGTGGTCATCGCCGACGAGGCCCACCGCAGCCAGTACGATTTCATTGATGGGTTCGCCCGGCACAGGCGCGACGCGTTGCCGAATGCGTCGTTTATCGGGTTTACGGGGACGCCGATCGAGCTGGCCGACAGGAACACGCGGGCGGTGTTCGGGGACTACATCCACATCTACGATATCCAGCAGGCCGTCGAAGACAAGGCGACCGTGCCTATCTATTACGAAAGCCGCCTGGCCAGGCTTGCCCTGGACGAGAACGAACGTCCGCGGCTGGACGAAGACTTCGAAGAGGCCACCGAGGGTGAGGAACGCTCGAAAAAGGAGAAGCTCAAGACGAAATGGGCGGCCCTGGAGGCCCTGGTGGGCGCGGAAAAGCGCGTCGACCTCATCGCCAAGGATCTGATCGAGCATTTTGAGGATCGCCTGACCGCCATCGAAGGCAAGGCTATGGTGGTCTGCATGAGCCGGCGCATCTGCGTGGAGTTGTACGACGCCCTCTGCAGGCTGCGTCCGGAATGGCACGACAAGGACAACACCCGGGGCGCCATCAAGGTGGTCATGACAGGGTCTGCGGACGATCCTGTCGAGTGGCAGCAGCACATCCGCAACAACAAGAAGGCGAGAGAGGACATCGCGAACCGGTTTAAGGACCCCAACGACCCGTTGAAGATCGTACTCGTGCGCGACATGTGGCTGACGGGCTTTGATGTGCCCTGCCTGCACACCATGTACCTCGACAAGCCGATGAGAGGCCATACACTCATGCAGGCCATTGCCCGGGTCAATCGCGTGTTCCGCGACAAGCCCGGCGGGTTGGTGGTCGACTACCTCGGCGTTGCGGCCGACTTGAAAAAGGCCCTGGCCAACTACACCAACAGCGGCGGGCGCGGTGACACGGCTGTGGACAAGAAAGAGGCCGTTGCGCTTATGCTGGAACGATACGAGTTGTGCTGTGACCTCTTCCACGGGTTCGACTATTCCGCCTGGAAGACCGGTATGCCCGGTGAGCGCCTCGCCCTGTTGCCTCCTGCTCAGGAACACATCCTGGAGCAGGAGGGAGGGAAGGAACGGTTTACGACGGCCGTTACGGACCTGACCAAAGCGTTCGCACTGGCCGTACCGCACGAAGAAACCACGCGCATTCGTGACGATGTCGCCTTTTTGCAGGCCGTGCGGGCCGGTCTCGCCAAGATTACCGGTGACGGCGATGGGCGCGAACGGACTCCCGAGGACATCGAACATGCCATCCGCCAGATCATCTCGAACGCCGTGGCTTCGGATGAGGTCGTGGATGTCTTCGCGGCGGCGGGACTCAAGAACCCCGATATTTCGATCCTCTCGGACGAGTTCCTGGCCGAGGTGCGCGATCTGCCCCAGCGTAACCTTGCCGTGGAGCTCCTCCAGAGGCTGCTCAAGGGGGAGGTGCGGGCGCGCGCGAAGAAGAACCTCGTGCAATCGCGGTCGTTCGCTGAGATGCTCGAAAAGACCCTGCGCGCGTACCAGAACCGCTCCATCGAGGCCGCCCAGGTCATCGAGGAACTCATCACACTCGCCAAGAAACTCCGTGCCGCTGACAAGCGCGGGGAGGACCTGGGACTCAGTGAGGACGAAATCGCCTTCTATGACGCCCTGGAGGTCAACGACAGCGCCGTGAAGATCCTGGGCGACGAGACCCTCAAGACGATCGCTCAGGAGCTTGTTGAGGCGATTCGCCGCAATGTGACCATCGACTGGACCGCCAAAAAGAGCGTACAGGCGAGATTGCGCGCCAACGTCCGGCGGATCCTCCGAAAATACGGGTACCCGCCTGACAAGCAGGAGAAAGCCACCACGACCGTCCTCACTCAGGCCGAACTCCTCTGCGCGGATTGGACCGCGTGACTGTGGCCTCTTCCCCACGCGCCTTTATATACACCTGAAAATTCGTTCAGCAGCCGAAGGGACTGAGACTAAACGAGACTGGATTGCCAGGTGCCCTCTTCCACGAATCTCCAGGTCCGAGTATAAAAAATGAAAAAATTTCCTGCGCACAACTGTATCAAGCTCTTTCCGGAGCAGGTTCCCCCCCCGGCCCCCCTTCCTCGTTCCAGGTCTCAGCCACGCTCCACTCGCGGGGCCACGCCACGCACGGCCAGGGGCGTCCTAGCGGCCGACCGCGGGCGGCGTCGCACCTCCGCGGCTCCCTCGGCCATCCACGGTCGACCCGGCCGCCGGTTCGCTGGGGTCTTGGGGGGGCTACGTCCGAAGGAGAGAAGGGGAAAGGACAGCGGGCTAACACAACGCTTTGGATTTCCACAGGCGCCGGCCTCAGCGGTCGGCACACCTCCGCTCCGCGCGGCTGTTGGGCGGCGCCATTCTGGACACCAGGGAAGGACATCGCTCGGGATCAGGTGGGCGCGTACATGAAGGTGACGGGAGCACCGTAATCCTTGGCATCCCGGTAATGATGCGGACAGGAGGGAAGGGGGGAAGCCTCTCGAATAGCGCCACCCGTAGACGCCATGGCTCCAGAGTTCAGTACGGCGCCTCCAAAGGCGCCAGGGGACGCGACGGCCGACCTACTCCGCGTCGTGCTCGGGCTTCCTGCCCAGCATCTGAAGCAGACGCTGCCGCTCTTCTACCGGCAGATTCCGTATCGCCTCGGCGATGGCCTCCAGGCGGTCTGCGTGCACATCATCCTCAGATTTGGTGCAAGCATTGGTGCAAGCGTCGGAATCTGCTTCTGTAAGACCTTTGTTTTCAGCACTTACGATTGACTGCTGCGTGCCTCCGGAGGAAGATGTCGTGCGTTCGAATCGCAGCGGGCGCGCAAAATCCGTGCATGATGTAGTATGAAGGCGGTCGAGGAAGACTTGCTGAAACACAGACTGGCACCGGCCTCCTCGAAAAAACCAAGGAGGCTCATGATGAGACGGATACTGAGCCGATTCACTGATCTGCCGGCTAGCGCGCTCGTCCTGCTTTTACTGGCGGTTTTACCGGGATGCCAGAAAGCCGCGCCACCGGAACAGCCGGACCACAAAGAGGCGGTGGCTTCACGGCTCCCCGGACCGGAGAACCGCCCAACGGAGGCAGAAACCGCTCAATCCGGAGAGGAAGGAGCTATTTTTATGAAACTCACCATTTGCAGTCCTGCTTTTGCCGATCAAGACCCCATTCCCAGAAAATACACGGGAGACGGAGAAGATGTGTCGCCTCCGCTCACCTGGACGGACGCCCCCGCGGGGACCCACTCTTTTGCCTTGATTTGCGACGACCCGGACGCTCCCGCCGGCACTTGGGTCCATTGGGTGCTTTGGAACATCCCGGCCACCGAGACGGGGCTGGCTGAGGCGATCCCGCCGGAGCGGCCCGAGCTGCCCAACGGCGCCATCCAGGGCGTCAACGATTTCAAGAAGACCGGGTATGGCGGGCCTGCCCCGCCTCGCGGGCCCGTGCACCGGTACTTTTTCAAGTTGTACGCCCTCGACCGCCTTCTGGACCTGGCGCCGGGAGCGGGAAAGGATGCGCTCGAGCTGGCGATGAGCGAGCATATCCTCGCGTCAACCGAAATGGTGGGCCGCTACGGCCGGTGACGCGCGTACAGTGCGGATACCGCGCTGGCTCGGCGGGATCCAGAGCTGCGCCCCGGACGCGTTGCAGGGAAATCTCGCTTTTTGGGCACAAGCTTCTCTTTTCTGAACGGTGAACGTTGTGTTACAGTACCGCCTCGGAGACGATTGGGCTGAAATACGCAAATATCATGTCTACAAAGATTGCTAAAAGCGAATACTATCCAGGCGAATACATCGCGAAACGCTACGAGGTCAAAAAAGCGATCGGCAAAGGCGGTATGGGGATGGTCTACCTTGTCGTGGACCACAAAACCGGCGAGCCCATGGCCTTGAAGACGATCCGTCCTGAATACACGACCAACAGCTATGCCCTGCACCGGTTTGGCCGCGAAGTCCGCACGATCCGAAAATTAAATCACCCGGGGATTGTTCGCATTCGCGACGCTTTTCGATACGGGGCACTGGTGTTCTACACCATGGACTACGTCGAGGGCCAGAGCGTTCGAGAGCTTATCCAGGAACGGCGACGTCTCGGACTGGGTTCGACCGTCCGTGTGCTGGCGCTGGTGGCCCACGCCCTGGAACATGCCCACCACTGCACGATTCACCGGGATTTGTCACCGGAGAATATCATGGTGCTTGCGGACGGCTCGATCCGGCTTCTGGATTTCGGTCTCGCGAAACTCACCGATACCGAGCCGACATTTACGCGGATTGGCGTCACGTTGGGAAAACAGCAGTATATTTCGCCCGAACAGCTCCTCAGTTCCGCGGAAGTTGATTGCCGCACGGACATTTACGCCCTGGGCATTATCTTCCATGAAATGCTGACGGGGCGGCTTCCCGAGAACGAAAAGACGCTCACGGACTGGGCGCCCACGCTTCCGGTGAGCTGCAATGCCTTTTTTGAAAAGGCAACTGCGCGGGATCCTGACGATCGCTTCGCGACGGCGGAGGAGTTCCGGGTGGCCATTATCGACTTGTTCAGGGCCTACCGGCGCGACCCGGTTGAACCGGAGGCGGTCTCTTCAGACAGCCCGCGACCGAGCCGCTGGGCACGGATGAAATCGCGGCTGAGGCGGTGGTGGCGGCGAGGTAAGAAGGCCAGCGCCTGAGCGATCGCCACGGACGATAGTACCGCCCAGAAATCGGTGGTTTATTGGGCTGAGGCAGCTACACCGCGTCGCAGGAGCTGCGCACGGAAACAGCGCATAGGAGGGTGCTCGGGTTTCTGCTGAATTTCAGGCCCGTCCTGCGGTTTGGGCGGAGCGGAAGACGAGCCGCCGGAGAGAAAATTTGGCGCATGGAATTGCTCATGAAACTTTTGTGCCACAGACGATATTCACCTTGCGACAAAGGAATACGTTTCTTGACCCAAAGATAGGACTCTGTTACGATCGTCGCGACCGAACTGTTCGGTTAAACCACAACCACGTCAGGTGGAGCGAGGAACAAGAAGACATGTCGTACAAAACATCCATGAAACTGTTCGTGTTGACCCTGGTCATCGTCGCGGTCGCCGTCGGCGGTTGCGGCAGGAAGAAGACCCAAATCACCCCCGACCTCACCAGCGACAGCACTCCGCGCGAGAGCATTGGTCCCGAGTCCACGTCTGGAGAGGGCCTTCCCAGTCTTGAGCAGGAAAAGTTGTTCTTCCAGCAGTTGGCCGAGGCCGGTACCGTCCATTTCGCCTATGATAGTTCGCAATTGGATCCCACCGCGATGGGAACGCTGAAGCGCAATGCAGAAATCATCAAACAGATGCCCAACGCGGTGATTCAGATTGAAGGCCACTGCGACGAGCGCGGCACGCAGCAATACAACCTGGCACTGGGCGAACGCCGTGCGCTGGCTGTGCGCGACTACCTGATCCGGCTCGGCATCTCGGGCGACCGCCTGGTGACGATCAGCTATGGTGAAGAAGATCCGGTGGATCCGGGCCATACTGAGTCTGCCTGGGCCAAGAACCGTCGCGCTGAGTTCAACAGAGCGAATTAAGAGAGGTCATCTATGCGCGTTTCTTTCATGAGTGCTGCCCCCCTGATGGTTATTCTGCTGCTCACCGGGTGTGCCACCACGGGCGGCCAGAATGACCCCGTGGCAAACACCATCTACGACATGCATCGCAAGGTGTCGCGCCTCGAGAAGGAGCTGGGGGGGACCGTCGAGCATCTGAACGTGACCGCAACCGATTTGGGTGTTCGGGTCAATGATACCAGTACCCAGTCGCGCGAACTCCAGGGCCTGGTCGACGAAAACCAGCAGAAGCTCGCTCAAATTGAGAAAAAGCTGGATAAAATGATCGTGGACATCTATCCCGCGCTCGGGATCTCGCTCCCGTCCGGCAGCCAGCCCAGCACCGGATGGGGTGCCGCTGGTCAGTCGGATGTGGTCCCCGGGCGTATTCAGGTCGAGCCGCCGAGCACCGCCGCCGCCCCGACCGCGTACGGGCTGGCCGCGGAACCCGATCCGCTGGCGGACATGGGGACTGCTGTTCAGCCCGCGGCGACCGCTGCTGCGGCGCCTGCACCGGCAAGTGCCCTCGACCCCGTGCCGGCATACAATAAGGCCATGGAAGCGTACCAACGGGACCAATACGACGAAGCGCTGCATCTGTTCAGCGATTTTATCGGGCGTTTTCCAAGCAGTGAGATTCGCGACAATGCGCAGTTCTGGAAAGGCGAATGCCTGTACAACCTCGGGCGATACGACGAGTGTATCGCTGAGTTTGAGACACTGCGCGCGCAACACCCCGAAAGCGCCAAGGTTCCCTATGGCATGTTCAACCAGGCGGCGGCACACCTCAAACTGGGGCAACAGGAACGCGCTTTCGCCCTCTTAGAAGACTTGGTTGACAATTATCCCATGACTCCCGCGGCTGCGCGCGCTCGTTCCAAGCTTGAGGAGGTCAAGGGCAACTAGCGCGCATGGCTGGAATTCAGGATGTTGCAGACAGCTCTCTATAAGCGCGGGATTTCGTCCCGCGCTTTTTCCTTGTGTGCGCCCGGCAGGGCGCGCTCCATAGGATGGAAAGGTTCAAGACAATCATCCGGATCGGGTTATGGCGCCCGGTATGCGATGGCGCGAGCGGGCGGGGGAGAGCGTCTCCTTCCGGCCGGCACAGAATCGAACGGGAGTGACGGTCTAACATGAAATACTACATGGGTCTGGACGTGGGAGCGACCAAGACGTTTTGCCTCATCGCGGACGAAACTGCGGCCATCCGCGGCTTCGGACGGGCGGGCAACGGCAGCTACGAAGTGCAGGGGGTCACCGCGGCGGCGCGTGAAAACCAGCAGGCCGTTCGCGATGCTCTGGATGCGGCTGGGCTCACGCTCGCCGATATCGCCTGGGTCGGCATGGGCGTGGCAGGCGCAGACCTGCCGGAAGATTTCGTCATGCTCGAGCGGGAAATCTACACGCCATTGTTCGGAGATACCTCCCGGATCTTCCGCAACGATTCCGTGGCCGCCATGCGCGGCAGCGTGCGGACGTCGCACGGCATCGTGATCGCCTGCGGCACCGGCGTCATCGCAGCCGGGATCAATCCAGAAGGCAAGGAAGCACGCGCCGGCGGACTCAACGAGGAGTTCGGCGATTTATGGACGGGCACCATCATTGGCCGTCAGGGACTATATGCCGTCTACCACGCCCGTGATGGCGTTCGCCCGCCGACCCTGCTCACGGACCTGTTTGTCGAAAAGGCGGGCTGCTCGGATGTTGATGAGTTTTTCTACAAGATGTACCGGCGGGAAATGTCGATGGACGCCCTTCAACCCATGGCCAGGCTCGTTTTCGATGCCGCTTTTCAAGGCGACTCCGCAGCCCTGGAGATTCTGCGGGCGGCAGGCGCCTATCTGGGCGAGCTGGTGATCGCCGTGGCGCGTAAACTCAGAATGACCGCGCAGGCGTTTGACCTGGTCACCGCCGGCAGTGTATTCAAAGGGAGCAGTCCCGTCCTCAAAGATTGCATGAGGGCGCGCGTACATGAGGCCTGCCCTCTGGCGAAGGCCGTGACTCCCTTATTTGAGCCCGTGGTGGGCGCGCTGCTCATGGCGCTCGAAAAAGACATTGACATGACGGATTCCATCTACGAAAATCTTGCGGTCAGCCTCTCAGAAGCCGAAAAACGATGCCATGTGGAGTTCACTGCAAAATAAGCCATGCGTATACGATCCGCTGCCGTTGTCATCATCGTGGTCGCCGCAATAGGCGCCTTTGTGCTGTATGCCGCTCTGAGCAGCCGGGAGACGCCCGGGGAGCGTTACGACATGCCGTCTGGCACGCCTCCTTCTGATGGGGCGATGCTGCCTCCGGTGGGCGTGGATCAGGAACTCGTGCCGATCCTTGAAATCGGCATGGACCGCTTTGATGCGGGCCTGGTGCCCAATGACCAGATAACCGTAAAGACGATCCCCGTGAAGAATACGGGCCGTAAAAAACTCGTTATCCGCCAGATCACAACGACCTGCGCCTGCACCACCGGCAAGATTACCCCCGCGGAGATCATGCCCGGGAGGACGGCCACGATGGAGATCACGATCGAACCGGATCGGATCGCCGGCTTTTATTCCGCCAAGCAGCTGACCATTATGTCGAATGCGCCCGCGACGCCCATGAAAGACCTCTTGGTGGTCGTCAGTATCGAGCCCGAATTTGAGGTCGAACCCGAAATGCTCGAATTTGGTGAAGTCGAAAAAGGAACCCGGCTTGAGCAGCAGACCGTGCTCCGCCAGATCGGCGATGAGCCCATCGAACTTCAAGGCGTGGTACCCATGGATATGAAGGATAAAAATCTGTCGCCTTCCTTCCAGAAATTGCCGGAGGCTGAGTGGCGGACGCCCGGCAAGCCGGAGTACCTCATCACCGTTGCCCTCGAACCCGTTGCACCCATGGGCAAGCTCACAAAATCGCTCGTCATCGAGACGACCTGCAAGCGCGTGCCTCGCTTACGACTTCTATGCGAGGCCACCATCACGGGCTTTTATGAGCTGGCGCAAGAGGAGATCGCCTTCACCTGGAATCGGGCGAAGGCCCACGAGGAACCCGCCGGCTCCCTGCTCGTCGCGGCCGATCGCCCGATTGAAATTGTCGATGCCCAGGTCTCCGACGAGAGGTTTGTCGTCAAGACGGTGCCGGGACCCCGCCCCAACACGGTGGCCATCGAGCTGCACATTCAAGGAGTCCCGGAGCTGGGGCGGGTGAACGGCGAACTGACATTCGCGGTCAAAGCCGAGGACGGTGCGCTCCTTCCGAACAGCGTTCCGGTACGCGGCACCATTGTCGACGCCAAATGAGCCGGCCGCGAACATGAAGGCCAGGCAATCAACTACCGGTGGTACAGTATCCGGTTTCGTGGAGATTAAATGAGCATGTTGACGGAATCCACTGCGCGCGAACGTCTGGAAGCACACGGCCAGGAACAGGTGCTTCGCTTCTGGGATCGGCTTAATGAGGCGGAGCGTGCGCACCTGCTCGCGCAGGTCGAATCTATCGACTTCAAACTCCTGAGCCGTCTCGTGGCGCACTGGGTCACGTCGGAGCCGCCCGAGGAACGATTCGGCTGTATCGAGCCCGTGCCCGTGATACCGCAAGGTGGGGGACAGGATGCTGGGGAAGCATGGCAGGCCGGCGAGGAAGCGCTCAAAGAGGGCCGGGTCGGGCTCCTGCTTGTCGCCGGGGGCCAGGGCACGCGCCTCGGGTTCGATGGGCCCAAGGGCGCGTACCCGATCGGCCCCATCACCGGGAAGAGCCTCTTCGCTTATCATGCGGAGAAGATCCGCAATCTTCAGCGCCGTTACCGATGCATCCTGCCCTGGTACATCATGGTCAGCCAGGCCAACCACGCCCAGACCAGGGCATTCTTTGAGGAAAACCACTATTTCGGTCTCCAACCCGAAAACGTGAAGTTTTTCGAGCAGCGCATGGTTCCCTGTGTCGACCAGGGCGGCAAACTCATGCTGGACCAGCCCGGCAGCCTCGCCATGAACCCGAATGGCCACGGCGGGGTCATTCCGGCCGTTGTGGACAACGGAATCACCCTGGACGCCCGGAACCGCGGGATCGACACCCTGAGCTACTTTCAGGTCGACAACTGGGCCGTCAAGGTCGCCGATCCGCTTTTCATCGGCTGCCACGTCATGCGTTCCGCGATGATGTCGTCAAAGACCCACCGCAAGGAAGAGCCCCGCGAGGCGGTCGGAGTACATTGCCTTTGTGATGGAATTTACCGCGTTATTGAATACACGGTCCTTGATCTCTACCCCCAGCTGCTGGAAACCGATTCTTCGGGCAAGCTGCTTCACTATGCCGGCAATCCGGCCATCCATATCCTGGATCTGGGGTTCATCGAAACCCTGAATGCCAATTACGACAACTTTCCCTGGTGGCGTGCGCACAAAAAGATCCCCTGCCTCAACGAGCAGGGCGAGCGCATCGAACCCCGCGAACCCAATGGATACAAGTTCGAGACCTTTATCTTCGACGCGCTCCGTTTTGTCAACCACGACCCCGTCGTCCTGGAGATTCCACGCCTCGGAGAATACACCCCCATCAAATCCTTCGAAGGGGATAACAGTGCGCTGGCCGCGCGCGAGGCGATGTCCGCAGTGTGGGGCGGATGGCTTGAGCGCGCCGGATTCCCGGTCCGCCGGGATGTCGCGGACAAGGTCGCCGTCGACATCGAGATCAGCCCCGATTTCGCGAGCAGCGAACAAGAATTCGTCGAACGCGCCAGAGAGCGGCAGTACGATGCGTTGTCCGATGTGGCGATCGGTCCGGACGGGCGTCTCGAGAACCGCTGAGCCGCTGGCGCCGGCACGTCGCCGTATCCACTCCGGCCCCACGGGGGCGGCTTGTATCTACTGGTCGGCCCTGGCCAGCTGATCGGGCTTTGGGCTCACTTTTACGAGTGCCAGGCACTCCTCCATAAGGTGTTCGCCCGTGAATTCGCCGAGATTCAAGCTGGAAATGTAGTCGTAGCGTTTGAAACTGTTCCAGTCCACCTTGGCCATGATGTACCCGTAGGCATCATTGGTCAGCCCAAACAAGAAATGGTGCTCGCCGTGCATGTGGCGTTTCAGGTAATACCCGATGTTCGGCAGGGCTTCGCCCGGAATGGTCAGGATCTGCGCGTTGCCGATGTTGACGAGGTTCAGCTGCGTGGTCACGGTGTTGCCGGGGTTCAACGTCATGCCGACGGGTGACGTGGTCGCGATCAGGCGGATCTCTTCCGAGTCCACATCGAAGGCGACGTTACGGGCCGTGCAGTACAACGAGGGGTCTGATTGCAGGGGCGCCTCGGACACAATCCGCAACGCCTCGTCCGCCAGCAGGGTTCCGATGCGCACGCATTCGTCCCAGGTCTGAATGTCCTTACCGTCGGGCCCGCGGCAGTCTGCAGTGACCATCCCGCCCTGGGCACTGTTCATGAACACGGCAGTCCCGCCGCCTTTCTCAGTCACGCGGTCATACAACGGGCCGCACAGGTCGGGACTCAAGATGCCCTGACCCGGTCCGATCACCTCCGGATGGATCGCGTAATTGATCAGGGTGGCGATGGCTTTTCCATCGTTTCCAATGGCCTGGATCACATGGCAGCGCGGATCATAGAGCTGGGGCGCATAGTAGTTGTATGCGATCTTTCCCTGAGCCTCCCCCGTGTTGATCTTCAGGGAGGCGGGTGCAAGCGACGCCACGGCCGCGTTGATCGCTTCGGCCATGCGCTCGACCACCAGGGCAATGTACTCAAGGTTCGCGCCGTGTCCACCCTGGCCGTCAGGGAATCCATACATGTCCGGCGCACTGTGGGAGTGGGTTGACCCGATCAGGATGTTCTCCGCCGGGATGCCCGAAACCTTCTCCCGAACGCGCTCGCATAAGGCCCCGGGAAACCCCAGAAAATCCGCCCCTACTATGGCCACTCGCTGACCGTCCCGGTCAAAGACCAGGGCGCGCACGGTCAGGTTGCCGGCCTGTTGCGAGGCCGGGCGGCTCGGGCCTGCGCCGCCGCTTACCGGAAGCAGGGGGTCCGGGGTGACGTCGCGAACCGCAACTCCCGCCTGAAACGCCGCGCAGGCCGTGGTGGCAGCCCATCCCGACAGGACCAGTACGATACACAGCATTCGCATGTTCATCCCAGAATCTCCTCATTTGTTTCCACCGCAATTCAGTGAACAAGCGTCTTCCATGAGAATACACCACTCCGCGCCCTGAGAAAATAAAACGCCGGAAATCTGTGGCGTGATTTCTCGAGGAGACCGGCCGATTTTCTTAACCCACCGCCACCTTCAGTACCGACGGCAACAATTGAATGGACACAGGCAAACGGCCTGGTTGTTCCCCATCGAGGTTCAGCAGCACCTCCTGCGACGAATCCGCAAACACACGGGATGCGCGGAAATAGCGAACCTTGTCGGGCTTGCGCAAGAGTCGGCCCCGGTAGAGTTTCGGGAGATTGATGACAGCCTCCGCCTTGCCCACATCGCCGATAACATAGACGTCAAAAGCGCGGCTGTCGAGGCGGGCATGTGGTGCGACGTGCATCCCTCCGCCGTAGTACTGGCCATTGGCAATCATCACATTGTTGATCCGGCCGCTCATCTCAACCCCATCGATCTCGATTTGAATCTCCCGGTTCTCGTATAAGGCCAGCGTCGAGATGGAACCCCACAAAAACGACAGAAACCCGCCGAAAAACTTCGAACTGCGGTTCACACGCTTCACCACCTCGCCGCCTGCGCCGAAATCGGCAATGTTGATGAAGTGCCGCACATCTTGTTCGCCGTCGGGCGTGGTATACCGCACGCGCCCGACATCCACGCGCATAAATCGTGCATCGACCACATACGGCAGCGCATCGACGCCCCGAGGAAGGAGCAAGGTCCGGGCAAGGTCCGAGCCGGTGCCTGCGGGGACGATCGCAAGCGACGCCTCCGGGTTGAGCAGGGAGTCATCCTCAAAGAAACCGTTAACGACCTCGTTGTGGGTTCCGTCGCCGCCCACGCTGATGATGCGGTCATGTCCTTCGCGGAGCGCTTTTCGCACCAGTTCTGTGGCGTGCCCGGGAGATTCGGTCAGCAGCAGGGTGTACCCGCCGAGCGCTTGCCGGAGCGTGGCGCCCATCGCAGGCCAGCGCTTGCCCGTGCGGCCATTGGCCGCACGGGGATTCACAAGCACGGCGATGCGTTCGGCTTTTCGTGCCATGCCCAACGCCTGCCACGGCGGCCTCCTCGCGCTACACACGCACATCCGACCGCGCACCCAGGCGGTCCCGGTAACGGTCGAGAACGGGCCCGACTTCCTCGCGGAGAAATTCGTCCACCTGCTGCGGGGCCCGCCCGACAAAAAGGCGGAGATCCAGGATGCCGTCGATCTCGGCCCGACTCATCCCAATCGCCGCATCGGCTGCCAGACGTTCCAGCAGATCGTTCTCGGCTCCGTCATGCTTGACCCTCGCGGCCGCTGCCTGCGCATGCGCCCGAATGACTTCGTGCAATTCCTGGCGATCACCGCCTCGTTTGACGCAGGCCATCAGAATAGTCTCGGTGGCCATGAAGGGCAACTCTGCATTCAGATGTTTCTCGATGACTTTTGGGTAGACCGCCGGATTTTCCATCACGCTGAGGTACAGATTCAGGATGCCGTCGCAGGCCAGAAACGCCTCAGGCAGGCTCAAGCGCCGGATCGCCGAATCGTCCAGAGTCCGCTCAAACCACTGAACCGCGGTGGTGAAGGACCCATGCAGCGGAGACACCATGAGAAAGCGCGCCAGCGCACAGGCCCGTTCGCAGCGCATCGGATTGCGCTTGTATGCCATTGCCGAGCTGCCCACTTGTTTTTCGCTGAAGGGCTCCTCGACCTCCTTGAGGTTTTGCAATAACCGCATGTCGGTGGCGAATTTATGGACGCTCTCTCCGATGCCCGAAAGTACGGTGAGCACCTGCGTGTCCACCTTGCGCGGATACGTCTGGCCGGTGACGGGGTACGACTGCTGGAATCCCAGTTTTTCGGCTACCCGGCGATCCAGCTCCCGTACTTTATCAGAATCGCCATCAAACAACGTCAGAAACGAGGCCTGGGTGCCGGTGGTTCCTTTCACGCCCCGGCAGCGGAGCTTGCCGAGCTGCTGTTCCAGCGCCTGAATATCCATGACGATATCCTGCGCCCAGAGGCAGGCTCGTTTGCCCAGCGTCACCACTTGCGCGGGCTGGTAATGGGTGTAGCCGAGCGTCGGAAGCTCCCGCCACGTCGCCGCGAATTCCGCAAGCCGCGACAGCACATTGACGGCTTTTTCCAGAATGAGTTCCAGGCCTTCCCGAATCAGGATCAGATCCGTGTTGTCGGTCACATAACAACTCGTCGCGCCCAGGTGAATGATGGGCCTGGCCTTGGGCGCCACCGCGCCGTAGGCATGGATGTGGGCCATTACGTCGTGGCGCAGCTCTTCCTCAAACTTGCGGGCCGTTTCGAAGTCGATATCGTCAAGATGAGCCCGCATTTCATCGAGTTGTTCGTCCGTGATGGGGAGTCCCAGCTCCTGCTCCGCCTCCGCCAGGGCCACCCAGCAGCGGCGCCACGTCGAGAATTTCTTTTTCGGACTCCATAAGGCGATCATGGCTGCTGTGGCCACCCGTTCGACCAGAGGCGACGCATACGTGTCGGTCATGGCTTCTCCTACTCCTTTTCGCGTGCGTGATCTTCCAGAGCACTTTTCCAACGGGTCCGCAGCGTGTTCCTGTTGAACAGGCGCATCAACCCAAAGGTGAGCGTACCGCATTCTCTCTGGCGCGCGATCGATAATTCACTGTCCGGTTCAAGTTCCTGCGCGCACTGATAATAAAACTGGGCCTGCTCATACAGCCGCAGTGCGCGAAAACTGTCTCCCAGATACAACCAGCATAACGCCGCGCCCGGTCGGAAATGTGCCGCCTCCGCCAGGTAGCCGGCCGCCAGCGCGGGCAATCCGGTTTGCAGAAAAGCCCACCCCGCCAGAAAATACGGTTCCCAGGGGTTGTCTGCGCTTTCGATGGCCTGCTCAAAAAAACGCTGAGCCTCAAATCGCTTCCCCCGGTCGAATCGCAGCAGCAATTCGCCCATCACACAGCGGGGATACCAGGTTTCAGCGCCGCTTTCCAGGGCCACGCTGATCAGCGGAAACGCCTCCTGTATCCGGTGCCGGTGTGCCAGAACCAGTGCCCGGGAGGCATAAAATAACCGCACTTGGCGGTAATTTTCCAAAACCTGCGACGAGACCTGGTCCGCCTCGTCAAGCTGGCCGCTGCGCAGCAGGGTGTCGACCAACTCGCTCCACGCCTCATAATGCTGGTCGTTCAATCCCGTCGCCTTGCGATAGTAGTCGCATGCCGACCGTAAATGGGCGGCCTCGCGCATGCCGCGCGCGGCCTGATAAAACGATGGCGCGTCATGCGGAGCTGCCCGAGGGCGCTGTACTTCCCGATCCGCTTTTTCTGCCCTGAACTCCAGCCACTTGAACCGGTCACTCATCGGAGTCCTTTTCCGGCGGTCTTTCCGGCTGCTTCGTTACAGGACGCGCCCGGTCGCGCGCCCACACGCGCAGCTCCTCGACTTTCTCGCGCATTGTGCGGGATAAGGGAACCGTATCTCGAATGGCCTTGAGAATATCGTGGGTCTCGAGTTCGCGGCCATCAAAAAAACTCTCGTGCAGTCCCGCGATAATCGCCTGCTCGATCTCCGCACCGCTGAACCCGCGAGACGCCTCTACAAGCTCGGGCAGGTCGTATTTCATCGGTTCCCGGCGCACTTTGTGGAGATGAATCGCGAAAATCTCCGCCCGTTCGCGGCTCCGGGGCAGATCCACGAAAAAGATCTCGTCCAGGCGGCCTTTTCGCAGCAGCTCCGGCGGCAATTCCCGCACTTCATTGGCTGTGGCCACCACGAACACCGGCGCGGTCTTTTCCTGAATCCAGGTGAGAAATGTGCCGACCACGCGGGCGGTCGTGCCGGCGTCGGAACTCCCGGAGCCCTCCACGCCGGAAAAGGCCTTTTCGATCTCGTCAATCCACAGGACCACCGGGGCCAGGCTTTCGGCGATCTGGGTCGCGTTGCGCATGTTCTGCTCCGAACTGCCGATATAGCCCTGGAAGATCATGCTCATATCCATGCGGAGCAACGGCAGTTGCCACTGCCGCGCGATGGTCTTGGCCACCAGGCTCTTCCCGCAGCCCTGGACGCCCATCAGCAGAATGCCCCGCGGCTGCGGCAGCCCGTATGCGCGCGCCTCGTCGCTGAACGCTCGTACGCGCTTTCGGAGCCAGTCCTTCAGCACATCCATGCCCCCGACGTCCGCCAGATCCGCGTCGAGGCCGTAATACTCCAGCAGGCCCGATTTTCGAATGACCTGCCGTTTTTCCGATATCACGGCCTGAATGTCCTCAGCATCCAACACAGAGTCGCGCACGATAGCCTGCGCAAACGCATTTTCGGCTTCCTTCAGTGTCAGCCCTTGAGCCGCTTTAACCAGCGCGTCGCGGTCCTGTGGCCTCAACTGGACCTGAAACATGCGTGTGGAACTCGGGCGCCCAATGGAATTGTCCAGGAGCCGGCTCAATTCCTCGTAGGTGGGCAAGGGGAGATCGAGGATGGTCATGTCTTTTTCCAGCTCGCGTGGAAGCGTCAGCACGGGAGACAGAAAGACGAGGGTCTTGCGGGTCGGCGCGAGCGCGCTGCCCAGGTCGCGAATCTGCCGGATCATCTCCGGCGCCTCGAGGTACGCATGAAAATCTTTCAAGACATAGATGGCAGGGCCATCCTTCTGCAGCACCTCATTCAGCATCTGCAGCGCATCGCGGGTGCGCGACCCGCCGCGCGGGCTCCCTTCCCCATGAATACAGCGCAAACCGTTTGTTATGGACCATTCATACAAGGGTTTTCGCTGGCTTTCAGCCAGACGCATGAGAATGCGCAGCGCGCGGTCTTCCTCCCACGTCACAACATAGAGCAGCGTGTAGCGCGCCCGGATAAGCCGGTCCAGTTCTTCGCTGAACCCGTTGTGCTTCACGTGTGAGCTGCATCCATTGCCGCCAGCTCAAAATTCGACTTTGAGCGCACGGCGGCCACGGCCGTCACGGGATGGGTCCGCTCCGCAAAAACGCCGCCGCCCAGGAGAAACTGGCAGGCCTCCTCGGCCGTCTTCGCAGGGAACGCGCCACTCTGGGCGTCGCAGAGGCTCCCTTCCTCGTAGGTGGCCACGTAGTAAAACATCCCCGCCTCCAGAGGCATGCGCCGCACATGCAGGCTGTCTTCGCGCACGATTCCGAGGTGCCCCGACCCGCCGTTGCGTTTATCAATCACCCCCGCAATGCGCGGCGTCTTGTAGTCGTCCTTTTCATAATCCAGCGTCATCAGCGACAGCAGCAGCGCGTCGCGGGCATTCATGCCCGATATGATCTTCTCGGCGATCGGGTCGGTGTGGCTCCCGTTGCTGATGACGGCCACGTCGCCTCCGCAAACCACGCGCACGCAGTTGTAGGCGATGTATGGGTTCTTGTGCACATCGGCCTCATGGCCGGGCTTCGGCACGATGCTCACCCGGTTCTCGCGTACCACGGCCGTCCGGTTCGGAAAGGAGCGGCTTGATACTCGGTATACACCGCACAAACGACTGTCCTGGGTCATAGCAATGCTTACAATGCGTCCTACGTACATATTTACCCCCAAAATAACCGGATTCCCATCCACACGGCTTCTATTATAACCAATCCGGCCGCGTGTGAGTATTCTCTGAGCAATTCCGTATACTATCGACGGAAGGAGGGTTCCATCGTGGCCAAGACCCAGCGGGAACATGCCCGCAGACTCATTGCTCAGTTCAAAGGAAATTCCTATATCTACGGAGTGCACTGTTTTGAAAAACTCGGAGAGCACGCCCGGCCTCTCGGTTCTCGCGCGGCCGTGGTGGCGTCCGGGTTTGGCAAACCGTGGGGACCGCCCCTGCACGAGGCGCTGCATCAATCACTCGCCCTTGCGAATATCAGCGTCGGCGACATCATCCCCGGCGCCCGGCCCAACGCTCCCCGTGAAGATGTCTTCCGCATGGCAGAAGTCCTGGAAGAACAGGCCCCGGATCTGGTGATCGCTGTGGGCGGCGGCAGCACCATCGACGCAACGAAGGCCGCCGTGGCCCGGCTGGCGCTCGCGACCGAGCATCCCGACCTCGATGAGTATTTTGGGACAAATCAGGTCACGCGTCTGCTCGCAGGCGCCGGAAAACGCATGCTCCCGATGTTGGCCGTGCAGCTCGCCTCGGGTTCAGCCGCCCACCTCACCAAATATTCCAATATTACCGACGAAGCCAGCGCCCAGAAAATGCTTATCGTCGATGATGCCATCGTCCCGCCACGCTGTCTGTTTGATTATGCCCATAGCACGACCATGTCGCCGGAATTTACCATGGACGGCGCCCTGGACGGCGTATCCCATTGCCTGGAGGTGTTTTACGGCGCGTCCGGCGATGCGCTTGACAGCATTCGACCCGTGGCGCTGCTGGGTATCGAATTGCTCATACGCCATGTGAAGCGGGCCTGTGCGGAACCGGAAGATCTGGAGGCGCGTGAGGCGCTCGGGCTGGGCACCGATCTGGGGGGATACGCCATCATGCTCGGCGGCACCAATGGCGCGCACCTGACCAGTTTTTCATTGGTGGATGTGCTGCCTCACGGGAGAGCCTGTGCGCTCATGAACCCCTACTACACGGTCTTTTTTGCTCCTGCAATCGAGGCGCGGCTGCGTGAAGTGGGGGAGATCTACCGCGCGGCCGGGTATACCAGCCTTAACCTTGCCGGATTGCACGGGCGCGACCTCGGCTTGGCCATTGCCGAGGCCATGCTCAACCTTTCCCGCGACATCGGATTCCCGCTTACCCTCGGCGAGGTGCCGGGATTCAGCCCGGAGCATATTGAGCGCGCTTTGAGCGCAGCCCGCGATCCGCGACTCGCAATGAAGTTGCAGAATATGCCCGTGCCACTGGCCAGTGACCAGGTCGATGAGTATATGGGTCCTGTGCTCGAAGCCGCCCGGACCGGAGACTTTGAGCTTATACGAGTCTTAAGCGAATAAGGAGACCGCTGATGAACATGCATTTCAGTCTGGGCATGACGCTCATCGCCGCATTGTCCGCAACCGGATGGGCCGCCAGCGGAGCAGAGGGAGGGGCCGCCACTGTGAATGTACAGCACGTGAAAATCTACTACGAAAAAGGCCGATTCGGGGGATGGCCTGCCAATTACGGCATGTGGAATTGGGACAACGAAATCCTCGTGGGGTTTTCCCGCGGATATTACAAGGATCTCGGGCCGACCCGCCACCACATTGACCGCGAGAAACCCGAAGAACACTGGCTGGCACGCAGCCTGGACGGGGGCGAAACGTGGTCGCTCGAATATCCCGCCGAAAAAGGCAAACTCATGGCCCAGGGGACGGCCCTGCACGGCATCGAAACTCCCGGATTGCCTATCCCTGAAATGCGCGAGTGCCCCGGCGGCATTGATTTCACCCATCCCGATTTTGTCATGACCCTGCGCATGACCGACATCGATGCCCGAAGCCCGTCGAAATTCTATTACAGTTACGACCGGGGCCATACCTGGGAAGGGCCGTTCATGCTGCCCAACGTCGGCGTAAATGGAATCGCCGCACGGACGGACTACATCGTCGACGGCAAAGACGAGTGCATGCTCTTCCAGACCGCGGGAAAAGCCAACGGTACCGAAGGGCGCCCGTTCTGCATGCGCACCATCGACGGCGGGAAGACCTGGGAGTTTCTGTCGTGGATCATGCCCGAACCGGACGGATTCGGCATTATGCCGTCAACGGTCCGCTTGTCGAGTGACACCTTGCTGACCACTATCCGCCGAAGAGAAATATCGAACCGCTGGATCGCCGCCTACATTTCCCGCGATAACGGCCGTTCCTGGGCCTTTGTCAACGACCCGGTCGACACGCTCGGGGAAGGCAATCCACCCAGCCTCATCAAACTCTCCGACGGCCGCCTCTGCCTGACCTATGGCGTGCGCATGCAGCCGTTCCGCATTGCCGCCAAGCTCAGCCGGGACAATGGGCAGACCTGGAGCGACGAGATCGTTCTTCGTGATGACGGCGCCGACCGCGACATCGGGTATGTCCGCAGCCTGCAACGGCCTGACGGCAAGGTGATCTGCACGTACTACATCGACGAGCCTGCCACCGGCCCGGAGCGCTACATCGCCGCCACCATCTGGGACCCGGCGGAAGTGGAGTAAGCGCATCCGATTGAGACAAAACGGCCCGGAAAGCCCCCGTGGAGCTTTCCGGGCCGGTGTTTTTTCCGCCGGAGACCTTTACGCGGTGTAGGTCGTCGCGGCCGTGTCGCCACCGCGCCCGGTCCAGTTGGTGTGGAAATACTCTCCGCGTGGCTTGTCGAGCCGCTCGTAGGTGTGCGCGCCGAAATAGTCGCGTTGCGCCTGGAGCAGGTTAGCGGGCAGCCGTTCGTGCCGGTAGCCATCGAAGTAGGCCAATGCGGTACTGATCGCCGGTACCGGGATACCCATCTTCGCCGCTTCGATGACCACGTTGCGCCACGACGACTGAGCCGAGGCGACGGCATCGCGGAAGAAAGGAGCCAGCAGCAGGTTGACCAGGCCGGGCTCTTTGTCGAAGGCCTCTTTGATCCGCCCAAGGAAAACGGAACGGATGATGCAGCCGCCGCGCCACATCAGCGCGATCCCGCCGTAATTCAGGTCCCAACCGTAGGTCTTGGCCGCCGAGCGCATCAGCTGGTACCCCTGCGCATAGGAGACAATCTTTGCCGCGTACAGCGCCTTGCGCAAGTCGTCTACAAAGGCTTTTTTGTCGCCCGAAAACGGCTGAGTCTCGCCCCGGAGCTGTTTCGAGGCCTCGACGCGTTCATCCTTCAGTGCCGACAGACAGCGCGCGAACACCGCTTCACCGATTAAGGTGAGCGGCTGGCCTTCGTCCAGCGCCGTAATGGCCGTCCATTTGCCCGTGCCTTTCTGGCCGGCCGTGTCGAGGATGAGGTCGAGGACCGCGTTACCGTCTTCGTCGCGGTAGGCAAGGATGTCGCGGGTGATTTCTATGAGGTAGGAATCGAGTTCGCCCCGGTTCCATTCCGCGAACACCTCGTGCATTTCGTCGTTGCTCATGCCGAGGCCTTCCTTCATCATCTGGTAGGTCTCGCAGATCATCTGCATGTCGCCGTATTCGATCCCGTTGTGGACCATCTTCACGAAATGGCCGGCGCCGTTTTCGCCGACCCAATCGCAGCAGGGCTCGCCTTCATCCGTATGTGCGCAAATGGTCTGGAAGATCTTCTGCACGTGGGGCCACGCGGCGGGCGACCCGCCCGGCATCATCGACGGGCCGTTGAGCGCGCCTTCTTCTCCACCCGATACGCCGGTGCCGATATACAGCAAGCCCTTGCTTTCCACATGCTTCGTGCGGCGGATCGTGTCGGGGAAGTGGCTGTTGCCGCCGTCAATGATGATGTCGCCCGGCTCCAAATGGGGGATGAGCTGCTCGATCAACGAGTCTACCGGGTCTCCGGCCTTAACCAGCAACATGACCCGGCGCGGCTTTTGCAGATTTTGTACCAGCTCCTCGATGCTGCGGCATCCAACAATGCTCTTGCCTTTTGCCCGCCCCTGGATAAAGTTGTCGACTCTGTCCAGGGTGCGATTGTATACCGCCACGCTGAATCCTTTGTTGGCCATGTTGAGCACCAGGTTTTCACCCATCACCGCCAGACCGATCAAACCAATATCTTGCTGTGCCATCGCTCGTGTTCTCCTCAGACTCCCGTTGACCCCGTGCACTCTTGAATCGGGGGTGTTTTCCAGTGGTTTTGCGGCACTCCTACCATACCACAGGCCGAAGAACGAATTCCTCCCGCCTGACGTCTGCGGGCGCCGTTTACGGTCCCAGGCGGCCGGTTTTCCGTGGAGGATGCATTTCGTGCAACTGCGTGAAGCCGCCGCGGCGCTCTACTCTATTTGATCGCCACCTCTTTGCGCTTCTTCGAAGAATCATAGATGGCGTCGATAATTTGCTGAATGCGCAAGGATTCCTGGGGTCTCACGCGCACGGGAAGGCCGTCGCGCACGCATTCGGCAAAATGCAGGATCTCCATGCGGTGGCCTTCCTGTTCAGGAAGCCAGTCGTATTGCAGGCTGGTCAGCGCGCCGTCCGCTGCGCTGGTGACAATCAACGGTTCCGTGCTGACGCCCGCCTTGTCGCCCAAGAGCCGCAACCCCTGCACATCTTTCGGAATATTCGCCGCCCAGCTCACCTCCAGGCTCAACGCGATGCCGTTTTCGAAGCGAATGAACGCGGCCGCGTGGTCCTCGACGTCGAATTCCTCCACGGGATACGGTACGCCCCACTCTCCGTTGCACAGGTCTTTCCGGTCGCCGAACTTGCGGCTCACCTGTCCCGTGGCGGACACGGGCTTCGGGCATCCCATCAGCCAGACGACCAGATCCAGGACGTGCACGCCGATGTCGATCAGCGGCCCACCGGCCGATTCGCGCTTGATATGAAACTTGCCCCAGCCGGGAATACCTCGGCGGCGAAGGTAACGCGCCTCGCCAAAATAGATCTCGCCGAGATCGCCCCGCTCGATCATCGCCTTGATCCGCTCGTTGCCGGCTTCAAATCGCATGTTTTGCGCCACCATGAGCTTGCGCTTGTTTTGTTTTGCCGCAGCGATCATGGTTTCGCACTCTTTCGCGTTCATGGCCATGGGCTTTTCGCACAGCACATGGGCCCCCGCATTGAGGGCATCCACCGACATGGCGCAATGCAGACGGTTCTGCGTGCAGACGTCGATAATGTCAAAATCACCCTGCTTCAGCATGGTTTTGTAGTTGGTATACGTCTTGGGCACGTCCCATTTTTTACTCACCATTTCAACACGTTCAGGCATGATGTCGCAGATGGCCGTGATTTCAACGGCTCCTTTGTCCTCGAGTTCCTTCCACGCATCGAGATGACATACTTGAGCAATCGAGCCGACCCCAATGATCCCAACGTTCAATTTTTTGTCTGCCATGGATGCACTTCCTTCTAAAAATCCGGCGGTCCAACGCTGAACGGTCACCCCTGGAGCGTCCCCTAAAGCAGGGGCTGCCATCATACGAAAAGCTGCTGCCCGGAGCAAGAATACGGCGATTTTCGCCTCCTGACTCAAGAGATTTGAGTCGGCGGGTTTTTCTGACCGGTTCTCTGTGCTACAATCGGAATTTCAGCTCAGGGTCTTCACGGTTAACGGGCGGTTTGTCCGTGCAACAGGAGAATAGGCGACCATGAAAACGATGTCTGCGATACTGATGGGAGTTGCGTGTGGAGTGATGGTGTTCACGAGCTGCGTTACCGCGCAGGAAACGGCCCCGGCCGCTGCCGCCGGCAGCCCCAATGCGGAGAAACTCGGCTGGCACTTGGGATGCCAGGCCTACTCCTTCAACCGCTTCACTTTCTTTGAAGCCGTCGACAAGAATCAGAGCCTGGGCCTTCGCTACATCGAGGCGTACCCCGGCCAGAAATTCAGCCCCGAAAAACCCGATGCCGTCTTCGATCACAACATGTCGGAAGAGCTGCGCCAGGAAGCCCTCGCAAAGCTCAAAGCCTGCGATGTCAAGCTCGTGAATTACGGAGTGGTCGGCCTTTCCGCCGATGAGGCCGAATCCCGAAAAGTATTTGAATTTGCAAAGGCCATGGGCATCCGAACCATCTGCAGCGAACCCGAAGTGGAAGCCCTGGACACGGTCGAGAAATTGGCGGATGAATATGGGATCAACGTCGCCTTGCACAACCATCCCACACCTTCAAAATACTGGAACCCGGACACCGTCCTGGCGGCCGTGGAGGGGCGAAGCAAACGCCTTGGCGCCTGCGCCGACACCGGTCACTGGGCCCGTTCGGGGGTCAATCCGATCGAAGCCCTCAAAAAGCTCGAAGGGCGTATCATCAGCTTCCATTTCAAGGATCTGAATGAATTTGGCAAACGCGAAGCCCATGATGTGCCCTGGGGCACCGGCATCTGCGATGTCGAAGGTCTCTTGAAGGAGATCAAACGCCAGGGACTGAAGGATGTCGTGTTTTCCATCGAATACGAGCACAATTGGGACAATTCCGTGCCTGAGATCGCACAATGCGTTGCCTACTTTGATAAAGTCGCCGCCGAACTGGCGGACTGACCTGAATGCTTCACGCCGCCCCGGGAGCCTCTACTCCCGGGGCGCGTTCTTGTCTCCGGGGGCCGCCAGGGGGAGAGGCGATGAACAGACGGGCTTTCTTACATACCTGTGCTATCGCGAGCGCTGTAACCCTGTCAAGCAGCTACGCACGAGGAGAAGAAGCTGCAGCCGAACGACCCAATATCCTGTTTTTCCTCGTCGACGATCAGCGCCATGATACCTTGGGAATCGCAGGCCACCGCATCGCCCGGACGCCCGCCATTGACGGCCTGGCCCGCCAGGGGGTCCGTTTTGAAAATGCGTTTGTAACGACGTCGATTTGCGCCGCCAGTCGGGCGTCCATCCTGACGGGCCTCACCGAGCGTAGCCACGGATTCACGTTCGGTACGCCGCCCATCCGCAAAGACCACATCGAGACCAGCTGCCCCGCTGTTTTACGCAGCGCAGGATACCGCACCGCCCACGTTGGCAAGCTGGGCGTTACGATGGACGCCAACCCGGAGGAGACGCTGTTCGACTTTTTCAGCGAACGCGACCGGCCGTACCTGAACCAGCAGCCGGACGGGACCATCCGACATATTGACGAGATCAATATGGAACACGCCATCCAGTTTCTCGACACCTGTTCCGCACAACAACCCTTTTACCTCTCGGTCTGTTTCAGCTCAACCCACGCGGAAGACAGCGACAAGGAAAATCACTATCCCAGTATCGACGCAGTCAAAGGCATGTTCGAAGACACCATTTTCCCACCGCCGCTGCTGGACAGCCCCGGGATCTTCGACGACCATCCTGCGTTCCTGCGTGAATCCATGAACCGGGAGCGCTTTTTCTGGCGCTGGGACACGCCCGAGAAGTACCAGAAAAATATGCGGGCTTATTTCCGCCTGTTGGCGGGGGTCGATTATATGATCGCGAAGATCACCGCGAAACTTGCGGAACAGGGCCTGGCGGACAATACTGTCATCATCTATGCGTCCGACAACGGTTATTACATGGCCGAACGCGGATTTGCCGGAAAATGGTCGCATTTTGAGGAATCGCTGCGCATCCCCTTGATCGTGTACGATCCGCGCCTGCCACAGAACCTGCGAGGACGGACCATCGCGCCCATGGCCCTCAATATCGACATCCCCGCCACGGCGCTCGACCTCGCGGGCGCGGCCGTCCCGGAGCGCTACCAGGGACGAAGTCTCCTGCCCTGGATGAACGGCGAGTCACCCGAGGACTGGCGGCGCGAGTTTTTCTGCGAACATCGCATGAAACACGAGATAATTCCTACTTGGGAGGGCATTCGTGGGGAGCGCTACGTCTACGCCCGTTACGACGGCCAGACGCCTCCCTATGAGTTTCTCCACGATCTCGAAAAGGACCCCTATCAGCTCCACAACTATGCGCAGGACGATGCCTGCGGCGCGACGCTCGCGGAATACCGGAGCCGCTGCGATGCCGCGCTGAAGCGGTATCAGCAAGCGCCCTGAAGCAATGGGCCCGGGCCGCGGAGCGTGGGGGACGGGTGCGCGAACAGCCGGAGCATGAAGAGGGGCAGCCCGCACGTGGCCGTCACAGACACACAATCCAGCCGCGTTTCGTGGAAAAGCGCCCGGGAATTTACACGCGCAGGCTTTCGATAGCCTCGAGGTAGCTGTCGCTCCCGAACACGTAGGAGCCCGCAACAAGCACGTTGGCGCCGGCCGCCACCACCTGAGGCGCAGTATGCTGATCGATCCCGCCGTCCACTTCGAGGTCGCGTTCTTCTCCCAGCATGGCGCGAACCAGTTCGATTTTACGCAGCATCCCGGAGATGAATTTTTGCCCCCCAAACCCCGGGTTTACGGTCATGATCAGGATCAGGTCCACCGCATCGATCAGAAACTCAATATCGTCCGGCGGCGTGCCCGGATTGAGGACCAGCCCCGCCTTGCAGCCGAGATCGCGGATCCGGCCCAGAAGACGGTGTGGATGGCGCGAGGCTTCCGCATGAAACGTGATGATATCCGCGCCGGCATTCGCGAAATCTTCCACGAAATCCTCTGGATTGTCCAGCATCAGGTGCACGTCCATGGGCACGGTCGAATGGCGCCGCAGCGCGCTCACCACGGGCGGGCCGATGGTGAGGTTGGGCGCGAAATGTCCGTCCATGATGTCGAGATGGATCCAGTCGGCGCCGGCTTCGATGATGGCCTGAATTTCCTCGCCAAGGCGGCTGAAATCGCTCGAGAGCAATGAGGGTGCAATTTTAAGTTTGGGCAACGCCTTCCTCCTGGCCTTGTGGGTCCAAATGATTGGTGATGACCGGGGGATTGTCCCCCTCGTAGTAGTAGGTGCAGGCTCGCAGCCCGTCCACGAAGACCTCCACCGTCAATTCTTCGTTGAACAACAGCGGGAGCCGAAGTTTGGTGTTGGGCTCGTACTTCGGGCGCTCGCCCGCATGATATTGTTCCTCGCTGGGCAGCACGGTCTGCCGCGTTCCCTTTCGGTCAATGACGTCAATACGCACTTCGCGCGGAGACCAGGCGCCCGGCACCGTGTAGATCACCTCGACTTTTCGCATGGAATCAGGCGGCGCCGCGGCTCCGGTAGCCCGTACCTCATAGGTGATCGCCTGGCCTTCCTGAAGCAGAGTACCCGGCGCCGGGGATTGGGCCAGCACCCGGTTGGGTTCGGCATTGGGGTTGTCGACCCGGTTGGCAAGTACCTGCACACCCATCGGGGACAGAAGCGTCATGGCGTCTTCCACCGAAAGCCCCACAATGCTGGGCATGGTCAGGATGTTCTGGGTCGGACCCTTGCTTAACAGAAGATGCACCGGCTCGCCCGCGTGCAGGGCGCGGCCTGCGGGCGG
The DNA here is from genome assembly GCA_050950105.1 of Candidatus Hydrogenedentales bacterium. Taxonomy (GTDB): domain Bacteria; phylum Hydrogenedentota; class Hydrogenedentia; order Hydrogenedentales; family SLHB01; genus UBA2224. The sequence goes on from JBMNGZ010000005.1 coordinate 815,721, forward strand.
ATCCTGAGCGATGATCTGGTCACGTGGCGCGCTGTGTTGTATCCACGCCTTGTTTCCAAGACGCATTCCAGGGGCCTGGGCGCCTTCCACCTCTTTCAGTGCTTTGCCGACGTACTCGGGCGCTGCTTCGATTTCCGCTCCCTGGCTCACCGTCGGAAATACCTCGCGGCCTGTACGGACCACGGCGCCGGGTTCGGGGCGTTGACTGATCACGTGGTAAGGCGGCACCTGGTCACTGAACATAGGGTTCTGCTTGCCCATTTCCAGGCCCACTCGGCCCAGCTCAAACGAGGCCTGCGTTACGGAAAGCAGGGTAATGTTGGGTACCGTGACGTATTCGCCCCCGGCAACCGCGGTGTTAAACACATAGAAACCGGCGGCCGCCATCACCAGCAGAAAGAAGACGGTCGCCAGGGTCCATCGCAGCGACCACCCGAAAAATCGGAAGACAAAGAACGCCAGATTCAGGATCGCTTCCGCAATCGTGTCAAGAAAAACCCGTCCAGCCCGTCCTGCGCGGGGCTCGTTTGATACATTCCCGTCTTTAGTCTCCATACATCCATCCAGGTTGGGCCGTCTTCAGGTTCGACCGGCGCTCCGTCCGTTACGCGTTCAATGACTTCCACGGTCTCTTCCGGCGTAAAGGTGCATACAGAATACACAATGACGCCGCCATTCTCACAGCGTTCGATCGCCGCACTCAAGAGTTCCTGCTGGAGCCGGCTCAGGTCGGCGATGTCCTCCTCAAGAAGCCGGTATTTCAGGTCGGGATGCCGGCGCAGCGTGCCCAGACCGGAACAGGGCGCATCCACCAGTACGCGCGGGAAAGGGACGCCAAAGGGTGGCTGCCCGCCATCGGCTTGAACCAGATGAACTCCGGGGCACTCCATTCGCGCGACATTTTCCCGAACCTGCCGGAGACGGTTCACGCGTTTGTCGCAGGCAACGATGCGCGCTCTGCCGCCCGTCAACGCGGCGATATGCGTCGTCTTGCCGCCCGGCGCCGCACACATATCCAATACCCATTGCCCGGCGACGGGTTCCAGGAGATGCGAGGGCAGCATCGAGGCCGGGTCCTGCATCATGAAATCTCCCTCCTGAAACCGTTTGCTGCGCGCCGGAGGCGGGCCTTCCGTAAAAGTCAGTTCCTCTGGCACCGGGGTCCGCTTTTCTGTCCGCACGCCACTTTTCAGCAGCGACTCTGCAAGGGTTTCAGGACTCGTGCGGAGGGTGTTGACTCGGGCCGAAACCGGCGCCTCGATGGAAAATGCCCGGCAGAGTTCCCCGGCGCCTTCCAACCCCTGTGACGCCACCCAGCGCTTCACCATCCACAGCGGAATGGAGTACTCGATGCTCAGGCGCTCGGCTGGCTTGCGGGGAAAAGAGAGGTCACTGAGCTGTTGAGGCGCGCGCCGCAATACGGCATTGGTCAGGCGCGCCACGCCCGCATGCCCTCGTTTTTTCGCCAGATCGACCGACGTATGCACCAGGGCAGGATGGGTAACCTGCCGACAGAAAAGCGCTTGGAAAATGCCCATTCGCAGCAGCGTGCGGATCGGGGCCGGCAGGTTCTCGAGCGGCTGTTTCAGAAGTCCCTGAAGCACATAATCGCAAAGCATCTTGTGACGCACGGTGCCGTAGACCAGCTGCGTGAAGAAGCGCCGGCCACGGTCGCTCAGGGTTCGTCGCCGGAGGGTCTTATTCAATGACACGTCCAGAAAGACTCCGCGCTCGAAAACGCGCAGCAGGGCGTCAATGGCGGCATCTCGGACCGGATCAACAGGCACGGCTCACAGATCCTCGAATCGTTCTCCCACCCGAATGGGACGACCGGCAAGGAAGTCCCGGATGGGCAGGGCGCGCTTGCCCGGCGCCTGGATCACCAGAATGCCCAGCGCATGTTCTGCCGTGGCTACGAGCACCCGATCTTTTTCCACGGCGAGTACCGTGCCCGGATCCTCTCCCCATGAACCCTCCACGACTTCGGATTGATGGATCCGGTAAACATCGCCCTTGTATTGGCAATGGGCCACGGGCCAGGGAACGGCCGCCCGAACGAGGTTGTGAATCGTGCGCGCGGGGCTCTCCCAGCGGATCCGACCATCGGCCTTCTCGAACATCCGGCAATAGAGGGCCTTGGCGTGATCCTGCGGCGTGAACCGGGCGGTTCCCGCGGCAATCTGGTCGACGCCCTTCACCAGAAGCTCCGCGCCTTTCACGGCCAGCCGTTCGGACAGGGTAAACCAGTTATCTTCCGGCAGGATCGGCTGCTCTTCCTGAAGCAGGATGTCCCCGGAGTCCATTTCCAGGGTCAGCCGCATGATCGTGATCCCCGTCACGTCGTCGCCATTCAGCAGAGCCGTCCGGATGGGGGAGGGGCCGCGGTATTTCGGCAGCAGGCTCGGGTGCATGTTGAGATAGCCGCAGCGGGGAACGTCCAGGATGGGCTGCTTGAGAATGCGCCCGTAGGCGGCGATCAGGCAGATATCCGGAGCTTGGGCCCGCAGCCACGCCTCGAAGGCGCCGTCATTGAGCCGTTCCGGCTGCGCCACGGGCACCTGGTGTTCCAGCGCCCAGACTTTCGCCGGAGGCGCTTCCAGTCTTTTGCCGCGGCCCTTCGGGCGGTCCGGCTGGCAGACCAGCGCCACCAGTTCGTGGGATGCAGCGGTGGCGGCTAACGACGGCAGCGCCAGTTCGGGGGTCCCAAAAAATACGACGCGCACTCAGGTAAGCCCCGGTATTTCAATGCCGCCGGTCAGTTCGGTCATTTTCGATTTGACCAGCTCCTGAACTTGCCGGATGCCCTCATTCGTGGCGGAGATCACCAGCGTTTCGAGTAGTTCAACGTCATTCGCGTCGACCACTTCCGGCTCGATCGACATCGATTGAATCTCGAACTTCCCATTCATCACCACGCGCACCATCCCGCCGCCCGCGGCCGCTTCGACCCGTTCGTCTGCGAGCCGTTCTTTGAGTTCCTCGATTTTGCCCTTCATCTCCATGGCCTGCTTCAGCATGCCGCCGAGATTGCCCAGACCGCCGAGTCCTTTGGGTAACACAATGCCTCCTGTTCATCAAACGGGCGTCCGCCCGCGCGTAGGTCGAGTCAAACCAGGCGCAAGTATACCCGCCGGCCGGATGACAGGGCAAAACTTCTCGACGCGCCCCTGCGTCCGCCTCCAGAGGAAGTAACGGCGGAAAAACGTGAGAGGACAGCCCTGCATACAATGCAGCAGGACCTGCCCGGAACCGTTCTGCGCGCGGCATTTCCCCGCGGCTATCTCAATCCGATATCCGGGCGACGAGGACATCCCATCCGCCCGACGTAGACAGGGTCTGCGGCTGCTCAGAGCCCCGCCCGAGGGTTGCTGGGCCCGTCAGGGCGCCCACGGCCAGGAATTCACCCGGGAAATCCAGCTCCGGCATACAGGCGACTCCCAGGATCATCTCATCTTTCGTGCCGCCGCCATGGAAGACGCTTACAAGCTCACCGTCGGGCGTGAATTGTGCCGCAAAGAGGTCTTTGGCGCCCGCAGAGTCGAGGCGGGTCTCTCGCGGCTCGCCCGGCCCAAATGTGGCCGAGCGCGTAAAATAGCCCCCTGCGACAAACGTGCCGTCTTCCCGGGCATGAACGGCATAGGCCAGGGCTTCGCCCAGGGCCGCCGGCGCACTCTTCACCCAATCCAAGGTCCCGTCTGCCGCAAACCGGGCAAAAAATGCGTCGGTGGTGGAACCCGCCGAGAGGGTCTTCTGCTTGGGTTCTCTGTAGCCAAACGTGACCGTGCCGGAGAAACCGCCCACAACCAGGCAGCCTCCATCGGGAAGAGCGGCGACATCCAGTGCCACCGTGTCGCCGGAGCCGCCAATCTGCCGGAACCATGTCCGTTTGCCGTAATAGTCATATCTCACGATAAATGCATCGCGTGCCAGGGCTTTCGCGGGCGCGTCGCTCTTGAACTGGCCATTGAGGTAACCCACCGCGATGGCGCTGCCATCCGGGTAGGCCACAATGCCCATGCCCACATCGGTGCCCTTGCCACCCTCGCTGCGGGCCCAATCCAGTGAGCCATCTTTCTTGAACCGCGCAATGAACAGATCTTCGGCTCCCGCCGAGACCAGCACGGTCTCGTTGTTCTCTGAAACGCCAAAACCCGCGCGAGTCGTATAATAGCCTGTCACGTACGCTGTGCCGTCGGCCAGAGCGCTCACATCATTGGCTTCGTCGTAGCTGTAGCCGCCGGCCCGCTTCACGAAACGCAGGGTCCCGTCGGGATTGTACCGGGCCAGAAAAATGTCCATGGGCCCCGCCGCTGGAAGAACAGCCTGAATCGGGTCCCGTTCACCAAACTTGGCATACAGGGAATAGGTACCGGCCACGTAAACCGAGCCGTCAGGCAGCACAGCCACTCCATGGCCTTCATCCAGTCCCGCGCTGCCGGCGGAGGTGACCCAGACCAGCCTTCCCTGTGGATTGTACTTGGCGAGAAACATGTCGTTGTCGCCATGAGATACCCACGTAACCGCCTGCTGCGTGGATGGACTGAACACGGCGCTTGTGCTGTAGAATCCCGTAACGACCGAGCTGCCGTCGGGCAATACGGCCACTGCCTGTGCCGAATCGGCCGTGGGACCTCCGGCCTTCTCAGCCCAGACCGCGCTCGCGTAGACGGGCTTATCTGGTTTTGGCCCGCCATTATCGCCGCCACCGTTGCCCGAGCCGTTATCCGGCGGAGTGCCACCGTTCTGGCCAAAATCGTCCGGAAACAGGGGACACCCGGCGCCAAATACCAGCCCACACAGTAATACCAGAATTAACAGGAGCCTACCGGTCGGTTTCATGGCTATTTCTCCAAAAAATCCGGCATCCGCAGCAACTTTGCCGTACATTCTTGATTTTACCCTATAGCAAAGGCTTTCGGTTAGGCAACGGCACATTCAAGTTCTAAGTGCAGGCCGCGTAAGATAGCGTCTGTAAATTTGGGGTAGACAAAAGGGGCCATCGTTTGCTCCTCTCTTGGTGAGATCAAAGAAGCCAAGAAAAGGAGGGTTAAACGATGGCCAAGCAGAAGTGTGACGGGTATCTGGCTGAGATTCAAGAGCGGATGGACGGGGATGTCTTGAAGGCGATGCTGGAAGTGATGGCGCAACGGTTGATGGAGGAGGAATTGGCGCTTCACCTTCGGGCGGAGCGCCATGAGCGCACGCAAGAGCGTCGGGGACACCGCAATGGCTACAAAGCGCGCCGCCTGAAGACTCGCCTGGGTGAGTTGGCGTTGCAAGTGCCTCAGGCGCGCGGGGTTGAGCCGTATTCGCCGATGCTGTTCGCGAAGTGGCAGCGCAGCGAGCGAGCCCTGTTGGTGGCCTGCGCGGAGATGTATTTCATGGGGGTTTCGACCCGCAAGGTGAAACGGATACTGGAGAAGATGGGCGGCTTTGAGCTGTCGGCCTCGACGGTGTCGTGCGTCGCCGCCGAGTTGGACGAGAAGCTCACGGAATTTCGTCAGCGACGTCTGGATGCGTACACGTGGCCCTACCTGATGGTGGATGCAACCTACGTGAAAGTGCGCAAGAGGGGTCGGGTGGCGGACCAGGCCGTGCTGGTGGTGGCGGGGGTGAACAACGATGGCCAGCGTGAGATCCTCACCTGGCGCCTGGCGGATGTGGAGTCCGAAGACACCTGGAGCGAGGTATTCCGCGAACTCAAGCAGCGGGGCGCCAGCGAAGTACAGTGGCTCATCTCGGACGGTCACGCCGGGATCCGGGCTGCGTTGCGCACGCAGTTCACGGGAGTGGCTTGGCAACGCTGCTGGACTCATTTTATGCGCAATGCGATGGCGAAAGTGGGCCATAAGCACAAGGAGGCCTTCGCCAAAGAGCTTAAAGCAGCGCGCAAATTCGACGACGTGAAGACCTGCCTGATGGAGGCTGAGTGTGTTGCCCAACGCTGGGAGAAAAACTATCCCCGCGCAGCCCAACAGATCCGCGAGCAGTTCGAAGAGACCCTGGCCGTCCACGACCTGCCCCCGGAACACCGCCGGCGCGTCTACACGACCAACATCATGGAGCGGCTTATGCGGGAGGTCAAGCGCAGAACACGCGTCGTGGGCATCTTCCCCAATGAGGCCTCCTGCGACCGCCTGGTCGGCGCACACCTGCTTGAGCGCGACGAGGCGTGGCACTGCGAACGCATGCGTTACCTGGTGATGGAGCATCTCAAGGAACCGGTACCCAAGACCAAGACCGCAAAGAGGAGCGCGGCGTAACTGTACTAGTGTTGTTCACCCCTTCCCCGGGGAAGGGGTGAACTGGCCCGGAGAACAACAAAAAGAAACCAGCTGCTTCGAGAGCACCAAGGCACTTTTACAGAAACTTCTTGACGCGGGCCTAAGTGCACGCCAGGCGATTTTTCGTTTTTGCAGGAAGACTTCATTGGGTGTTCGGTATCCGAGGCATTTTTTGGGTCGGTTGTTTAGTTCATCGACTATCTCCTGGAGTTTTTCTTCGGGGAGTTGTTTAAAGCATGTGCCCTTAGGCAGATAGCGTCGAATGAGTCCGTTGACCTGCTCGTTGCTTCCGCGTTGGTAGGCGGCATAAGGGTCTGCGAAGTAGATGCGGGCGCCGAGCTGCTCGGTAATGATGTTGTGCGCGGCAAACTCGGTGCCGTTATCAAAGGTAATGGTTTTGATCCAGGAGGCTGGACGGTCCAGGAGTGCTTCGACCACCGCGTGGCAGACTTCGGCCGCCCGCTTGGTCGTGAGCTTGACGGCGTGGAGGATACGCGAGGCCCGCTCCAGGAGCGTGAGGATAAACGAGTTCTGCCCTTTTCCGACGATCAGGTCGCCTTCCCAATGCCCGGTTTCGACGCGATGCTCGACAGCAGCGGGGCGTTCAGCGATCCTGACCCGGTTCGGGATTATAGGGCCTCTGCGGGTCTTTCCCTGGCCCCGTTTACGCCGTTTGGGGCGGGCCTGAGTCAGAAATTCCCAGAGATAATCGAGGTAGTGCCGGTTGGAGTAGATCGCCTGGTAGATGGTCTCGTGGCACACCCGCATCCGCGGGTCCTCGGGGAAGTCTATGCGCAGACGCCCGGCCACCAGCTCCGGACTCGTCTTTTCCACGGCAATCTTGACCTCCACGTAGTCACGTAGCGGCTCATGATTCAGCCTGCCCTTGGGTCGGCAAGCCTGCCTGCGCGCTTTGTACCGTTCCTCAGCCGTTTCTGCACGGTACGCGCTGGCGCTCTTGTTGCGCCGGTACTCACGGCTAATCGTCGTGCGATGCCGGCCCAATTCGACGGCAATCGCAGTGTAGCTCCATCCCTGTGCGATAAAAAGTTCGATCTTCGCGCGCTCCATTGGGGTAAGATGGGTGTAGGACATCGGGATTCCTTTCGCTCTTGGTTGTTTGCTATCTCCAAGAATACCGAATGGGTCCCGATGTCTTCTTCTTTTCCACCTCCTCGCTCAAGACTCACCAACAGGAAAAAGGCCGCCCTTCCCTCTGTCGCCGTCCGCCGCCGCTCATCGTGAGCGACGGACGGCTCCGACGGGAAAGGGCTAAACCTAGCAACCGTGCACTTAGTATTAGAATGCGCGAACTCAGGAGAAAGGTGTCAAAACTCTTTAAAAATGTCACATGTCTTAGCTCGTTAGAAATGTCACGTTGCCGTGGTTTTCGGGTTAGTCTCTGGGCGAATTTTCCAAGGCTTGTGGGCAGGTGGCAGCAGGCGGTCGCCTGCGCCGGCTGTCCACAGGCTGTCATTTCCACAGCCGGCGCGCAGCGCGGATGCGCGTAGCGCCCGTCGCGGCTGTGGAAATGTGGGAAACTCGCGGCATCATGGCGCGGACCTGTTTGTGTTGACCAGACGGCCCACGTTTGGGCGCCAATGTTTTTTAGGGGGTGGCGGTTTGTGATGCGTCCTGGGCGGCAGGGGCGCGCCCGGGGCTGCACGTTGACGTTGTTGATGGAGCTGTTCGGGTCTGAGGACGGTAAAGCTCAAGGGCTTTCCCTTGTGGAGCAGTTGGACCCGGCCGTCGAGATGAATGCGCACCAGGACCTTCGTTTTCGGTTTGGGCAAGGGCGTGTTGTCCTTGTGGATCTGGTAATACGTGTTTTTGTGGCGCAGCGTCCAATCATTTTGAACAACGCGTGTGCTCTCAAAGCAGAAGACGTCATCCAAATCCACGCCCTTGGGCACGGGCCGATGAAAGTTCTTGTCCTCCAGGGGCGCGATGGCGAACCTGGCGTTGAGGGCGTCGGTGAAACCGTTGGCGAGCAAGGCGTTGGCTCCGGCGATGTTGGTGACACCGGCCAGAGCCAGCTCTTTGACCAGCCGATCCTGGTACACGCCGTTGGAACGTTCAACCCGGCCTTTGGCCTGGGGGGAATGGGCGGGGATGATCTCGATGCCCAGCTTCTGACAGGCCTTTCCAAACGCCGTCAGAGCCTTTTCTCCCGCCAACTGTTCCTCCAGGGTTGGCGCGCGGTCCGTGAGGTAGACGTTCTTCTTGTCCGTGTAAAGCGCTCGAGGGATGCCGTGGGTCTCTACCCAGCGCCGTAAGAGCCCCATCGCCGCTTCGGTGGTCTCTTGGTCGGCCATAAGACCCATCGTCATGCCCCGGGCATCGTCCACCATGTTCATCAGACACGCCCGGTCTTCGTCGGGACCAAACCATGGGTGATGGCTGCCGTCCATCTGAACCAACTCACCAAAATGGGCGCGCCGCTCCCGACGCGAACGATGCCTGCGCCGTCGACGTCGCCGTTTCCACTCGCCTGCGGCAAGCAGCCACCGGCGCAACGTCTCGTGATCCACGACCAGCCCATCCTCTGCCAGCTTCTCCGCCGCAAGCGTAGGCCCCAGGCCATGCTCCTGATACCGTTCCCGGTACCGCTCCAAGACCTGCTCTCGAAAGTGCGGCGGATAGCCCCGGTTGGAGGCTTGACCTCGGCGCCGATGCACCAGTCCAGCGTCCCCTTCAGCTAAAAATCGCTGGTAAACGCGCAACGTCTGCCGATAGCTCAGCCCCATCCGATCCGATGCCTCCACCAAGCTCATCCCACCCAACTGAACCACCTCCAGCACCGACTTCCGCCGCAATTCCTTGTGATTCATCACCAAATGTCCTTCCACTGGAGCCCTCCTCTCGAAAAGCTACCAGTGTGACATTTCTAACGAGTCCAAAAGATGACATTATCAAAGAGTCGCGACAGAACTCAGGAGAAAGGCTGAACGCCTTCTGGGGATTATGGTATAGTCTGGCTTTCTTTTCGGATGGTTTCACTCAACGGATCGGTCTGGAGGCGCCTTGCAAATGCCGAGCGCGAAGTACACACACCAAAAAATCGAACAGAAATGGCAGCAATACTGGCGGGAGAACAAGACGTTCAAGTCGGCAATCGATCGCTCCCGCCCGAAATACTACGTGCTGGACATGTTTCCCTATCCCAGTGGCGACGGACTCCACGTGGGTCACCCCGAGGGCTACACCGCAACCGATATCATCGCCCGATACAAACGGATGCGCGGGTTCAATGTCCTGCATCCCATGGGGTGGGACGCCTTCGGCCTGCCGGCGGAACGGCACGCGGTCCGCACCGGCGAACACCCCGCAGTAATTACCAATAAAAACTGCGACACCTTCCGGCGCCAGATCCAGTCTCTCGGGCTCTCGTATGATTGGGACCGCGAGATCAATACCACCGATCCCACGTATTACAAATGGACCCAGTGGATCTTCCAGGTGCTTTTTGAACGCGGACTGGCCTACCAGGCCGAAGCCCCTGTCAATTGGTGTCCCGCCCTCGCCACAGTCCTCGCCAACGAAGAGGTGAAAGACGGTAAATATGTGGAGACGGGTGATCCGGTCGAGCGCCGCATGATGAAACAATGGATGCTCAAGATTACGGCCTATGCGCAGCGTCTGCTCGACGATCTCGACGAACTCGAGTGGCCGGAAGGCATCAAAACCATGCAGCGCGAGTGGATCGGGCGCAGCGAAGGCGCGGATGTTGTCTTTACGGTCGATGGGTCCGGCGAACAGTTTACTGTCTTCACTACGCGGCCCGACACCCTCTTCGGGGCGACCTATTGCGTGCTGGCGCCGGAACACCCCCTGACCCAAAGGCTGGCCACCGCCGGGCAGCGTGAAGCCGTGCTCGCCTACATCAAGGCCAGCGAAAAGCGAAGCGCACAGGAGCGGATGAGAGAAGATCGCGAGAAAACGGGCGTTTTCACCGGGGCGCATGCCGTGAATCCGGTCAACGGCGCCCTGGTCCCCATCTGGACGGCCGATTACGTCCTCGCGGAGTACGGTTACGGCGCGATCATGGCCGTTCCCGCCCACGATACGCGTGACCACGAATTTGCGTCCAAATTTGGCATCCCCATCATTGAGGTGATTCATTCCGACGGCGTGGATGTGCAGACGACCCCCTGGGTCGGAGATGGAACACTCGTAAATTCCGGGTTCGCCTCCGTTGATGACATTCCCAGCGAACAGCGCGCCCGACTGGAGGGACTCTGGAAAGAGCCCGCTAACGCTCCCAATATCAACGAGTTAAATGTTCCTGACGCCAAACAGAACATCAGCGCCTGGCTCGAATCGCAGGGGCTCGGCACGGGAACCGTCAATTATCGCCTGCGCGACTGGTTGTTTTCGCGTCAGCGGTATTGGGGAGAGCCGTTCCCACTGATCACACTCGAAGACGGCACCGTCAAAGCCGTGCCGGTGAAAGACTTACCCGTGGTGCTGCCGGAGCTGAGCGAGTACCGGCCCACGGCCGACGGCCAGCCGCCCCTCGCACGTGCAACGGATTGGGTGGACACTACCGACCCGGCTACAGGTAAACCGGCCCGCCGTGAGACCAATACCATGCCGCAATGGGCCGGCTCCTGCTGGTATTACCTCCGTTTCTGCGATGCCCGAAACGAGCAGGAGGCCTGGTCGCGTGAAGCCGAATCCTACTGGATGCCCGTGGATCTCTACGTGGGAGGCGCCGAACACGCGGTCCTGCACCTGCTCTATGCCCGATTCTGGCACAAGGTCCTCTATGACGCGGGCTATGTCTCAACGAAAGAGCCGTTCACGAAACTCTTCAACCAGGGCATGATCCTCGCTTATTCGTACCAGGATGCCGCGGGCAAGTATTACTACCCGAATCAGGTTGAACAGCGGGACGGCCAGTGGTATGTCAGGGATACCGGCGCCCCCGTGACTTCGCAAATCGAAAAGATGAGCAAATCGCGGTACAACGTGATCAATCCCGACGATGTCGTGCGAGAATTGGGGGCCGATTCCATGCGGCTCTACGAAATGTTCATGGGACCGCTGGAGCGCGACAAACCCTGGACGGAAGAAGGGGTGCACGGAGTGCATCGCTTCCTGCGCCGCGTCTGGGCCGCCTATGTCGCCGAGGACGGCGCCCTCAACCCCAAAATCGTCGAAGAGGGGGGAGAGACCGCGCCGAAGCGAACCCTGCACCAGGCCATTAAGGCCATCACGGCCGACATTGAACAGATGTCGTTTAACACGGCCATTTCACGCATGATGGAATTTGTCAACGAAGCAACCAAAGCCTCGCGGCTCGACCGTGAAGACGCGGAGAAGTTCGTCCTGATTCTGGCGCCGTTCGCGCCGCACCTCGCGGAAGAACTCTGGGAGCGCCTGGGGCACACTGAAACCCTCGCATACGAGCCTTGGCCGGAATACGACGAGCAATTCCTGACCGAAGACTCGCTCGATATCGCCGTGCAGGTGCTCGGAAAACTGCGGGGACTGATCCAAGTCCACGTGGACGCCACTAAAGAGCAGATCCTGGAGGCCGCCAAAGCCGAACCCAACGTACAGCGGCATATCGAGGCCAAGACCATCGTCAAGGAAATCTATGTGCCCGGAAAGCTGGTGAACCTGGTGGTGCGCTAGCCCGTGCGGCGACGCTGAAAAAGGCCTCCAAAACGTCGGGCGCTGGAAATCAGCCCTTGACCTGCGTATGCTGAAAGCGTTGCCGCGATGATGTACCCCCCGGCAAACACTCGCCTGGCGGCGCAGTCTGCATACCCATAACATACCCTGCTCGCAGCAGTTGGATGCGGCGATGCGGGCTTGGGGATGACGCCCGCACCCCACGATTACCGATTTACAAAAGGAGTGACTACGTGCAATATCGCCCGTTTGGGACAACTGGTTTCAAGATCTCTGCTCTCGGCTTCGGCACAATGCGCCTGCCCCAAACCGGAGAGCGGCCCGCCGACATCAACCGCCCCGAGGCGATCCGCATCCTCCGCCATGCCATTGATAACGGCGTCAACTACGTGGACACTGCCTATGCGTACCATGATGGCGAAAGTGAGGTCGTACTGGGCGAGGCATTGCGCGATGGGTACCGCGACCGAGCCAGAATCGCCACCAAGCTCCCCACCTGGCTCGTGGAGAAGGAAGAAGACGTAGAACCGCTCATCGACGCCCAGCTCCAACGCCTTAAACAGGACCACATCGACTTCTACCTCGTGCACAACCTCAATACCGCCTTGTGGCCCGTCGCGCGCGACCGGGGCGTGCTGCCTGCGCTGGAACGTGCCCGCGACAAGGGAAAGATCGGGCATATCGGATTCTCCTTCCACGACACCTTTGATAAATTCAAAGAGATCGTCGATTTCTACGATGGATGGGAGTTCGTGCAGATTCAGTACAATTACGTCAACGAGACGGTGCAGGCCGGTACCGCCGGGCTGGAATACGCCGCTGCGAAAGGACTGCCGGTAGTGGTCATGGAACCCCTGCTCGGCGGCTGTCTGGTTAACCCGCCGCAGGACATCCGTACGCTCTTCGAGCAATCATCCTATCCCGACCGCAGCCCGGTCGACTGGGCACTGCAATGGCTCTGGAACCGCCCCGAAGTCACGACCTTGCTCAGCGGCATGGGCACGATGGGCCAGGTCGAGGAAAACCTCGCCTCTGCACGCCGGTCCGGTGTCGACACCCTGTCCGAGGAGGAGCTGGAGACCCTCTCCGACGCCGCCTATGCGTTCCGTCAGCTGAATTCCATTCCCTGCACGACCTGTGGATACTGCATGCCCTGCCCCCACGGCGTCGACATCCCCCGAAATTTTCAAATGTACAACAATGTCCAGATTTTCAAAGGTAACCAGGAAGCTCTCAACCGGACCATCTACCTCAACTTTATGGCCAAAGAAGCCCGCGCCGATGCATGCACCGTCTGCAACGAATGCCTCTCCAAATGCCCGCAGCACCTCAACATTCCCGAACTGCTTCCAAAGGTGCATGACACACTGAGCCGCCCTCTAGCCTGAAACCGCCGCAAACCCCGCGGCCGCGGCCGCTAAGTTGACTTCAGTTATTTTTGCATGCTATAGTTTCACTGCTTTGAGCGGGATTGCCCGTATAGAATCGGGGGCGTAGTTCAGATGGTTAGAACGCCGGCCTGTCACGCCGGAGGTCGCGAGTTCGAGTCTCGTCGCTCCCGCCATACAACTACTTGCGCGCCAGTGACTTACAAAAGAGGTCGCTGGCGCGTTTTTTCATCCTCTTGGAAATTGGAGCCGCTGGGGATCCGCCTGATAGCCCCCATGGCTGCGTAATCCGAATGGACCGGGATAGCCCCCGCGCGGCACAAATCAGGCCCGCGGCCGTCCATCTGGATTTTATGGCCAGCCCCCACGCGGTCGCGTAACCTGGGTGTACCGGGGCAACCCCGGCGCCGTAGCGCTCCGGTTGTAGGGGCAGACCCCTGTGTCTGCCCCTACGCGCTGCGGAAATCCGCCTCCGCGCGGCCACCCAGCCGGATAGTCCACGCGTTGCGACGGGACGCTGTGAGCTGTAAACGACACCCCAAAATCCAACCTGCAAAACTCCACCCCCAAATCGGCTGACGCCGATTCACCCCCGCCTGCGGAGGATAGGTACCCTGGGAGCGCCGACGTCCTCGTCGGCACACGGTTCAGCCCCTCCGCGGGGGACAGGTGCACCGCACATAAGCCTCTGGCCTTCAGGTTCTTATGTCCCCCGAAGAAGAGGACAGATCAAAAACTAAACCAAGCGCCGCGTATGCCGGTTCGCGTTCTTGTGTCCCCCGCGGGCGGGGGTGGCCACGCGCCCCGCGTGGCCGGGGGTGGATTGTGCGGGCAGACACAGGGGTCTGCCCCTACGCGCTGCGGAAATCAGCCTCCGCGCCGCCACCCATCCGGATCGCTCCCGTGGCTGTGACGCGATCTCCGGACCGTGACACTCTTCCTACCGAAGGTCTCCAAAAGCATCGCGTCAATCCTGTAAATCCTGTCATAAAATCGCCCTCTTCTCAAATCCGCCCGCATGTGCCATACTGCATACGCAGCAGATAGAGGTCAGTGTATCAGGGTTCCTTGAGGTGCTCGTAAGCGCGCTTGGCGGCGGTTTTGGTGGCGCGTCCTGCGGTTTCTGTACTGTGAATTGCCGGAAGTTGAGGGAGAAGCTGGGCCTCCACCATTCCTATCGTCTTTCAGCGCAGCTTATGCATCGGACTAGTTATTGTTATTATTTGACTGCCTTGGGTGTATGGTGTTTACAGATACGAAGGCATCATGCTGAGGCGGAAGGAAGATTATCCCGCTACAGGCGGTAGCGCGCCGATCAGTTGTCGGTCGCTCCAGTCCTTGCTCGTCGTATCAGAAGGAGACAAAGTCGTGCCGTTAAGAGACAGGGAGAGAGCAGAGTTGTTGCGTGGTTTGTCGCCAAGCGTCATTGTGCTTTCTCTGTTTTGGGTGATTGTCTGCTTTGCCGTTACATCTTGTGGAGGTAAGCCGAGCACTGTCACAGTTGTTGGAAGGGTGGTATATGGCGATAGCGGAAATCCCGTTTCGCAATTTGAGATTGGGTGGAAGCCTGGATATCGGGACAGAACCGCAGATTTCAGGACTATTCAGAAGTCGAGACTGGTGGGCGTGACCTTCCTGGACATAGATGAGAGCATTCCTGCCTTTAAAGCTATCGATAATGGCAAAGGCGAGTTCTCTTTCAAGGACGTGAGAGAGGGACTTATCACTCTCTTTGTTCGCCTCCCAGACGGGCGCATGTTCGCCCATGAATGTAACGCCTCCGAGGAAGTCCCAGTTTCCGTTGAGCTTGACCCAAGTCTTCTGTTGCCATCCGCAATAAGTGGAAACGCACTAGGTGAAACCTCAGGAAATATGGAGTAGAAACTTGGTCTGTCCCCGGAAAACTGTAGAAGCTAGAGCGGTTTTGTGAGGCTCTGCGGCTAATTCTGCCAGTGATGCCTGGAAACAAGTGAATCGCGACGGTGGGTACGGCAAATGCCTACAGAAAACCGCGGGCGGCGTGACCACAAGGTACCGGTGGGATGTGGGCTCGTGACCCAAACAGCCCATCCTGTGACTCCCGTAAATCCTGTCAAAAAACCTCCCTCCCCCTTCCCAAATCCGCCCGCATATGCCATACTGCATACGCAGCAGATAGAGGTTGGTGCCAATGCCGGATGCACCATCCATAGGCGCCAACGAACTCGTCAGCCAGGCCGTGGGCGGCACGAACACGTCTTTCGCCTACGATGCCTGGGGCCGGATGACCTCCAAATCCGACGGGACGTATTCCGCGACGTATGCCTACCGCTACGGCGGCAAGCTCGCGTCGGTCATGTCGGATTTCCCAACCGAGGGCAACGCGTCGTACCAGTACGACGGCGCGGGCAAACGCCGCCAGCGGACAGGAGGCGGCACAACCACAAGGTACCGGTGGGATGTGGGCAGGTTTCCTGTAGGGTTGGGGTGATCTACTATGCAAAACGAAGGTAACCGACGTACCCTGATTCCTCGAAAAGTGCTCCGCAATCTGGCGCGTGCTTTGGTTGTCGTGCTGGCGATATGCTTCGTGGCCGATCATGGAGAATGGCTATCCTCCGCTATCCTCTATAGGGCTATGTTGTTTTCTCGTCCCCCAGCTTCGGCGTACTACGATATCGGATTCAGCAACGCTAGCGAGAAGGACGTCATTGTTACTGTTCAGCTTCTGAACGATCTAAGATTTGAGATTCCTTCGCCGCGGGAAGTATATCGTCAAACGAAACTCGGCCGTGCTCGGTTGAAGGAAGTCCACGTGCCTCCTGGGACCAGCCAATATGTCATGCTCACATCTAAAGCGTTTGCGAGAATGGGATGTTTACTCGTGGTCGCGCGAACGGAGATGGAGTCCGCCGGTTTGGGGTCAACCAAGCAGGATGTGGCTGTCTATCTGCTTTCCTGGTATGAAGCGTCCTATCAGATGCTGGAAGGGGAAGGAGAACCTGGAGTGCCGGTGCTAGCCATCGAGGATTCTGACTTCGTCACTCTCGATTGGTCTGTAGACAGGCCTTCAGCCAGAATCCGAGTCTTGAGAAAAATCCCCAAGGGCGTCACAGAGTCAAGCAACTGGAACAAATCGAACCAGGAGAGCGACACGGAAGAACGCGGGACATCCGGATAGCTGTTTACCAGAAGGCAAAGCGGGTGGTCTGACGTAGTCACCTCTGGCGAGAATTGGTCGCGGCAGGGATCGTTCTTGTGGGCTGCCCCCGCACAGATCCGTGCGGGCAGCCCGGAGCGGGCTGTCGATTCAGGAGTGCTGCCGGCAGCTTGAATTGCAGAAAAATCAGTTTCGCCGCTGTGCCACAATCTCCCGGCCGCGCCACTTTTCCGACTGAAGATCTCCATAAGCATCGCGTCAATCCTGCCCATTCTGTCATGAAACCATCCCTTTCCAAATCCGCCCGCATGTGCCATACTGCATACGCAGCAGATAGAGGTCGGTGTAGATGCCGGACGCAACATCCATAGGCGCCAACGAACTCGTCAGCCAAGCCGTGGACGGCACAACCACAAGGTACCGGTGGGATGTGGGCTGGAATGCGCTGAACGAGGAGGACAACCTCGGAAATCTCACGCGGACGTACATCGGCCGGCGGGCGGCCTCCAAACGGGCTTCGCGGTGGGCTTGGGATCCGTTCCGCAAGCCAATCCAGTTGGAAATGTGTGAGTGTTCGTATGCGCAGAGATGTATGTAACTGCCACCAAAGGCCAAATGTTGGGAGGGCTTCCAGGAATGTCCATTTCTAACGAGAATCGGCCGGAGTGGCAGGTGTTTTACCTGAGCGAAAGGCGGATTTCACAGCAAAAATGGATGCTTGTTTTGCTGTGGCCGGCCGCAGGCGTGACGTATTTTTTCACAGATGTTGGTCTATCCATTGGGCATGGCGAAACATGGCAGGGCGGCAGCTACCTTGTTCCGTACTCAATCTTTTGGATGGTCATCATGCCAGCTCTGTCGTGGTGGCTGATTCCTGTCTCTTTTGGTTCTATTAGACTTCACCTGGGCCCGGATGTGCTGCGCATTGAAAGCATGACGCGCCAATTGAAGGAAGTGAAACTGGGGGAAGTTACCGAAGTCATTCTACACAAAAGCCCTGGCGATGTCGTGGTGGTTCTTCAGCTTCGTAGCTCCAGAGGTCGCGTAAAGCTTTATGGATGGCAACGAATGAATGACTTAGCGGCGAGCGTCATTTCGTGTATTCAGGCTCCCTCGGTTGAAATTCGTGAGGTCCCAGCGAGACGGGAATTCATTTTTCCGCCTGAAGGTCTTGCGGTACTTTTTGTCGCATGGTCTTTTCCGTTCATTGGATTTGCCATGACCATCTGGCTTGATGGGTTAGATTTAATTCTCGCGTTTCTCGCGGTGGCCGGTATCATGCAACTCGGATTTGGCCTGGTAGTGCTGCTGGAGTGGCGCACTTCGGGCCGTGTCCCATGGCTACCCGTGGCGATTTTTCTTGGTCTCATTCTGCTGTCCGTCCTCAAAATCGTAGTGATCTTGCAATGTATTCGTCTTGGAATTTTCGCGTCCGTCCTTGCGCCGGGCATCCAGGATCCTGGACGTCCCGCCCCGCAGAGGGCCAACTGTTACAGCTCGGTGATCCAATTGGCCGGCCCTGTAAATCCAGCAAATTCCGCCATGAACCCTGTCTCTCCCCTTCCCAAATCCGCCCGCATATGCCATACTGCATACACAGCAGATAGAGGTCCGTGCCGATGCCGGATGCAACATCCATAGGCGCCAACGAGTTCGTCAGCCTCTGGGGGTCTGATGTTCACACCAGACACACATTCGATGTAGGTGGCGTTCCCGTTTCCACAGTCAATGCGATTCTTATATACAGCGTGATCTCAAGCACGCTTGGACTTTCTTCTTCGTGCAGGGCCTTTAAGGAGAAAAAACTTGACTTCTGGGTAGTCATCAGCATTGTGGGGTTCTGTGGTCCTTTTTTGGTGTTGGTCCTTTTTGGGTGCTTCTCGAAGGCAGGATAATCAAGATCGAAGTACAAAAAATGCGTTTTTGTCCAGGAGAGCAAAAGAAACCCCATATATCAGGCAGGCGTGGTTCCAAGCTGGGCCCGCGTCAAGAAGTTTCTGTAAAAGTGCCTTGGTGCTCTCGAAGCAGCTGGTTTCTTTTTGTTGTTCTCCGGGCCAGTTCACCCCTTCCCCGGGGAAGGGGTGAACAACACTAGTACAGTTACGCCGCGCTCCTCTTTGCGGTCTTGGTCTTGGGTACCGGTTCCTTGAGATGCTCCATCACCAGGTAACGCATGCGTTCACAGTGCCACGCCTCGTCGCGCTCAAGCAGGTGTGCGCCGACCAGGCGGTCGCAGGAGGCCTCATTGGGGAAGATACCCACGACGCGTGTTCTGCGTTTGACCTCCCGCATAAGCCGCTCCATGATGTTGGTCGTGTAGACGCGCCGGCGGTGTTCCGGGGGCAGGTCGTGGACGGCCAGGGTCTCTTCGAACTGCTCGCGGATCTGTTGGGCTGCGCGGGGATAGTTTTTCTCCCAGCGTTGGGCAACACACTCAGCCTCCATCAGGCAGGTCTTCACGTCGTCGAATTTGCGCGCTGCTTTAAGCTCTTTGGCGAAGGCCTCCTTGTGCTTATGGCCCACTTTCGCCATCGCATTGCGCATAAAATGAGTCCAGCAGCGTTGCCAGGCCACTCCCGTGAACTGCGTGCGCAACGCGGCCCGGATCCCGGCGTGACCGTCCGAGATGAGCCACTGTACTTCGCTGACGCCCCGCTGCTTGAGTTCGCGGAATACCTCGCTCCAGGTGTCTTCGGACTCCACATCCGCCAGGCGCCAGGTGAGGATTTCACGCTGGCCGTCGTTGTTCACCCCCGCCACCACCAGCACGGCCTGGTCCGCCACCCGGCCCCTCTTGCGCACTTTCACGTAGGTTGCATCCACCATCAGGTAGGGCCACGTGTACGCATCCAGACGTCGCTGGCGAAACTCCGTGAGTTTTTCGTCCAATTCGGCGGCGATGCACGACACCGTCGAGGCCGACAGCTCAAAGCCGCCCATCTTCTCCAGTATCCGTTTCACCTTGCGGGTCGAAACCCCCATGAAATACATCTCCGCGCAGGCCACCAACAGGGCTCGCTCGCTGCGCTGCCACTTCGCGAACAGCATCGGCGAATACGGCTCAACCCCGCGCGCCTGAGGCACTTGCAACGCCAACTCACCCAGGCGAGTCTTCAGGCGGCGCGCTTTGTAGCCATTGCGGTGTCCCCGACGCTCTTGCGTGCGCTCATGGCGCTCCGCCCGAAGGTGAAGCGCCAATTCCTCCTCCATCAACCGTTGCGCCATCACTTCCAGCATCGCCTTCAAGACATCCCCGTCCATCCGCTCTTGAATCTCAGCCAGATACCCGTCACACTTCTGCTTGGCCATCGTTTAACCCTCCTTTTCTTGGCTTCTTTGATCTCACCAAGAGAGGAGCAAACGATGGCCCCTTTTGTCTACCCCAAATTTACAGACGCTATCTTACGCGGCCCAAGCTGGAAGCGTTGGGCATACCAGTGCTCGCGAAAGCTCTACTTATTCTTGTAGCAATTGTCAGTGTTCTGGCGGCTATAGTCCTGCAATGGTTCAGGTAGTTCCGCCACAGCCCGACAGGAGCTAAATGTTCAGGATTAAAGGAACTCCCGAATTTCCCGAGGCCTGCGGAAGCGGAGGACTGTCGAAAGGACTGTCGACATTTCTCTGGTTCTCCGCGTGCAATTCGATTGGTGCCTTTATCTTGGAAAAGCTCTTGTTCGATTTTCTTCTGACAACTCGGCCTGAGACAATTGTGACAGCTCCAAATCTCGCAATGTTTGCGGCTCTTAGTTATTACGGCGCCTCATGGATTGGCTTCGTTGCAGGTCTATTTTTCCACGTTTTTCTCGTTACGATTCTGCACAGGTGGTTTCCTCCGCGTCTAATACCCACAATTGGACCTCGGTCTGAGCGTAGGTGGGTGCAGGTACGCACGTTGCTCTCCAGGGTTTCTGTGGGCCGTCTCGGCCTGTTGGCTGCGGTTTGGTTGCTGGTGTTGTTTGTATCTTTTTCTCTGCGTTTGTGGTGTGACTGAAAAATCGGGACATCCCTGATAGGTGATTGTCAATGGGCAAAGTAATCGGAAGAAATGGGGAGAAGCGCCGGGATATGCCACCCAAGCTGACATTCATCATAGCTTCTCTTGGGGCGCTCACATCGTTCATCGGCTATGCATGCTTTACTTTCTCGATGTCGTACTTAGTCAGCCTTTTGTGTACAGCGCTGTGGCAAGCGCTCTCCGTATTTCTGTTTCTTATCAGCGCTTTCGCAGGGTGGTCTGTTCTGCTAAAAAAAGGGGCGGCGCAGACCAGGTGGTGGGGAGAGCGGGGCCTCGACGCCTTGACGGTTGTTCTTGGCCTACTCGTCGGTGGGGGTGGAATATGCCTTTTCTTAGCCATAATGTTCCAAGTGCTGAAACTACGTGCGATGTTGTAGGCAACGGGTTGTAAATCGTGGTGAAGCGCACCCTTGAACAGAATGTTGGAGCGGCGCTTCCTAGCGATTTTGCCCATCCTGTGAATCCTGTAAGTCCTGCCCAAAAACCTCCCTTTTCCTTCCCAAATCCGCCCGCATATGCCATACTGCATACGCAGCAGATAGAGGTCGGTGTAGATGCCAGATGCACCATCCATAGGCGCCAACGAACTCGTCAGCCAGGCCGTGGGCGGCACAACCACAAGGTACCGGCGGGATGTGGGCTGGAATGTGCTGAACGAAGAGGACAACCTGGGCAATCTCACGCGGACGCACAAAGGCCGCAGCACGGCCCATGTCGATGGCACAAATCCGGCCACGCGCACGTGGCGGTTCTACGTCCACGACCATCTCGGCTCCACGCGCGGGGTGTACAACAGCGACAAGACACCGTATGCGGGGCTGGAGCATACGCCTTATGGCGAGGTGTACGCGTCCAGCGGCTCAATCGGCGACATCACCCGCCGCTATACCGGCCACGACTGGGATGACGCCGCGGAGCTGTACTATGCCCCGTATCGCTACTATGCGCCTGGGTTGGCAAGGTGGATAACAAGAGATCCGCTGGGTATGGTGGATGAGCCCAATGTGTATGGGTATGTAGCAAACGCCCCAACCAGTTTGACGGATTCCTGGGGGTTGTTTTCGCGACCGTGGGGCGATACATACGAATACTGGCATACAAGAAGTGGCAAGCATGGGCCGAACTACACCCGGCATTGTGGCGCTATGTGTGAAATCACCGTTCTCGCGACTTCCTTTGACGCGTGGTTTGTTGGGTGGGCTAATGAGAATTGGGAAAACGAAGGATCTAAAGATGACTGGCATAACAACTCAACCGGCCGAAAATGCGGACGCAGACTCAAAAAGGAGTCGATTCCTTATTTGCAGCGAGTTCGCGTGCATCTCGACAAAATACGACGCGAATGCGAATCGTGTTGTGACGAATGCGAACCTTCAAAAGCGGAAGGAACTATTCCGCCCCGGTTCGGCCCGCAGTTTGAACGGATTCGAAGGACGTTCGGCTGGTAGGGCTTTGTCCACAATTGATATGAGCAGCCCTATTCATCGCGCATTGATGGCGCTGATTGGGCTGTTAGTCTGCCTGTGTCCCGCTTGCTCGGAGGGGGGCGTGGCAAGAGTGCAGAGTTCATCGTCCCAAGAGCATTCCACCGAGGAGAAATCCGTCGAAAGAACCTCAGGCGAAAATTGTGAGTTTGCAGGGATCGAGTTCGTATGGATACCCCGCGGGCGTTTCATACAGGGAGGGGAACACAGCAATGGCGCACTGCCTGTTCGAGAAGTGGAAATAACACGCGGTTTCTGGCTGGGCAGATCCGAAGTCACTCAGAGACAATGGGAAAAGGTCATGGGTGCTAATCCCTCCAGATTCAAAGGACCTGAGCTTCCCGTGGAATCCATCTCCTGGAAGGAGGCGATGGAATTCACCCAGCGCTTGAGTTCGAAAGAAAGCATACCATTTCGTCTGCCCACCGAGGCAGAATGGGAATATGCGTGCAACATCACTTCTGATTGCGCGCTAACGGACGCATCACGCACCAGCCTCGAAGATATCGCATGGTTCCGACAGAATAGCGAGGACATCACGCATGCAGTCGACGACAAGAGATGTGGTTCCTGGGGCCTCTTCGACATGCTGGGCAATGTGGCTGAGTGGTGCCAGGATACCTACATGGGTTACGGTCATGAGAAAGAAGACCGCATCGTAGTTGACCCAGTGTGTCTTCCGAAACGTATGAGCAGCTGGGATAGCAAAATCGCGCGTGGAGGCTCGTATGCATCACTCCAATTCGAATGCACATGCACGTATCGCGATTACTATCCCCCTCATATGTCTTTGCCGACTGTTGGGTTTCGCTTGGTGTGCGACGGGGAATAGAAGGGACAGACTACGATTTATCTTGATTTTTGGCACAAGTGGGCGCGCGAGCATCACGCCATCGGAGGGGCCACTAAGGTGGGCGCGGGGCAAGAGGATTGGAGGCCTGGCACTATGTCGACTAGAGCAAAGAAGGTTCTACTTCTAGCCGTAATCCTATTGGCATCACACTTGGTTGCTTTCGGCGTTGGAGTCTGGGCGCAGTCTTGGATTCAAGAGGAGAAAGACGAGACTTATGCCAGATACTGCATGTTTATGGCGCGTCTTGCGCTTGAAGCGAACACAGACCCGGAAGAGATGCAGCAATGGCTTGTCAGAGCCGAGGTTTTCGCTCCCAACTGGTATGGGCCGCTGGTACTGTTAGCCAAACTGTACGAACGAGAGGGGTGGCCAGAGCTTTCCCTGCACTATCTTCAAAGAGCCCAAAGCGTTATCGCGTCCCACCCCCACGCGGAAGCGGAAGAGTCGTGGCATGATCTGATTGAGCCACTGGGGCAGCAAATACACAGTAAAATTGACGAATTAGAAACGCGGGTGCAAAGCGTCGAGCATTAATACCGGGCAGAATAGAATGGCATCGCCCCGGGCTCAACGACATCGCAAGACACTGCCCTGGGCGCCAATACCGGGAGGAGAAAGATGTCGGTGCAGTAACCATTTGCACGGCTTCTGAGAGGCAAGTCTGCGAGCGTGGGTAATGGGATGGTCGATGGGCCGAATGTGTATGGGTATGTGAGGATGAATTCCATTGAGGCCGGGTATATATCTATCTGGGAGGCATTTCTATGCCTTCTCTTGACAAGCATCAAGGGACCATAAAGGTGTTGGGGACTATCTGCTTTCTGTTTCTGCGACTTCTGCTCCTCATCGCTGTTGTTGGAATACTTATCAGTTCGATTTACCAGGCTTTTCCGTAGCCGTCCGGTGGAGCACAAGGTGGCTCAGGTGCGGGGCGGCAACGCGTCGTACCAGTACGACGGCGCGGGCAAACGCCGCCAGCGGACAGGAGGCGGCACAACCACAAGGTACCGGTGGGATGTGGGCAGGTTTCCTGTGGGGTCGGGGTGATCTACTATGCAAAACGAAGGTAACCGACGTACCCTGATTCCTCGAAAAGTGCTCCGCAATCTGGCGCGTGCTTTGGTTGTCGTGCTGGCGATATGCTTCGTGGCCGATCATGGAGAATGGCTATCCTCCGCTATCCTCTATAGGGCTATGTTGTTTTCTCGTCCCCCAGCTTCGGCGTACTACGATATCGGATTCAGCAACGCTAGCGAGAAGGACGTCATTGTTACTGTTCAGCTTCTGAACGATCTAAGATTTGAGATTCCTTCGCCGCGGGAAGTATATCGTCACACGAAACTCGGCCGTGCTCGGTTGAAGGAAGTCCACGTGCCTCCTGGGACCAGCCAATATGTCATGCTCACATCTAAAGCGTTTGCGAGAATGGGATGTTTACTCGTGGTCGCGCGAACGGAGATGGAGTCCGCCGGTTTGGGGTCAGCCAAGCAGGATGTGGCTGTCTATCTGCTTTCCTGGTATGAAGCGTCCTATCAGATGCTGGAAGGGGAAGGAGAACCTGGAGTGCCGGTGCTAGCCATCGAGGATTCTGACTTCGTCACTCTCGATTGGTCTGTAGACACGCCTTCAGCCAGAATCCGAGTCTTGAGAAAAATCCCCAAGGGCGTCACAGAGTCAAGCAACTGGAACAAATCGAACCAGGAGAGCGACACGGAAGAACGCGGGACATCCGGATAGCTGTTTACCAGAAGGCAAAGCGGGTGGTCTGACGTAGTCACCTCTGGCGAGAATTGGTCGCGGCAGGGATCGTTCTTGTGGGCTGCCCCCGCACAGATCCGTGCGGGCAGCCCGGAGCGGGCTGTCGATTCAGGAGTGCTGCCGGCAGCTTGAATTGCAGAAAAGTCAGTTTCGCCGCTGTGCCACAATCTCCCGGCCGCGCCACTTTTCCGACTGAAGATCTCCATAAGCATCGCGTCAATCCTGCCCATTCTGTCATGAAACCATCCCTTTCCAAATTCGCCCGCATGTGCCATACTGCATACGCAGCAGATAGAGGTCGGTGTAGATGCCGGACGCAACATCCAGAGTTGAGGACATCCCCAACGGCATGGATACGCACTATGTCTCTCCCGGCGCCGGCTGGCAGTTTGGCCATTGGGAGGGAGACGTATCCCCGGCCTCCAGCACGTCCAAGATAATCTATGTCATGATGAACGCGGACAAGACGCTCACCGCCGTCATGAAGGCCTGTCTTCACATAGAGAAGGAAGGACCGGGCACGATCACCCCCGCCGAAGGCAACCTGTTCCTCGACACCGGCCAGCAAGTGCAGCTCACGGCCACGCCCGACCCGGGGTGCAAGTTCAAACAGTGGCTCATCACCCCGTACGGCGCCGACGTGTCCGAATCGTACGTGCTCGACGAACCCAACCCTGTGCTCGATTTCCAACGCCCAATGACAGCGCGGGCGACCTTTGCCCACACCTACGGGCTCCAGGTGAGCGCCCGCGGAAACGGTTCGGTGGGCATCGAGCCGGAAAAGGAGATCTACGAGGACGGTGAGACCGTGGTTTTGTCTGCCCAGGGAGATCCCGGATGGGCTTTCGACCATTGGACCGGGGATGTCATGGGCATGAGGACCTACGACGCGTCCGCGCAGGTCTGGATGATTGAGAATCGCAGCATCACGGCCGTGTTTATCGAGCGACCGGGTCTCACCGAGGTGGACTTCATCGGCGACCTGGAGTATTTCCTGCAGGATATCGGCGCAGAAGAGGATATTTCGACGTTTGACGGGAATGAGATCAGGTATAACGCCAAGGTGGAGCGCGTCTACGCCGGAAATGGCATTCCGGATGTGGCGGAATTGTGCCTGGTTGAAGCTATCCTGAACCGGCGCTCGCTGGATCATTCGTTTCGCAGCGGGGTCTATCATGACTTCATCTGGGATATCTGGAACGTCAACCTGGCGCAGGCGGCGGTCGATCTTCCGGACGAAGATCCCCGCATCCATCGTGTGGTGGCCGGATATATGACCCTCGGTGACTATAAGTCCGAGGGCTTTATCGACAAGCTCGTGACCATCCATTACAACAGTGAAGGCCTGAATACCGCCGCATATGAGACCAATGGTCAGCGCTATCTCTACTACAAAGCCGACGCCGACAACGATGGCGTCTCGAATTATCAGGAATGGGAGTACGCGTCACCCGATAACAGCATCGCCAATATCCCGGAGTTCGTTGATGCCGCGCTGGATGGCGTTAAACCGCAAGGAAGTCAACAGTCCGCGTTTGCGGATTCCCCCATGGACCTCTTCGCGCCGGAGATGGACCAGCGCTTCGCTGCGGCCGGGGAGATTGATTGGGGCCATGCCGTTTTTCATGGGAGTCATCCGCACGTTAGATATTTTAGGTGCTGGGGTGAGTAGCACGCTGGCTCTTCTCATTGTGCTGCAGGCCTGACAGCCAAGCATGTCGCCCCGCACTTTTTTCCGGGACGTTTCGGCACACGGCAAGGATATTTCAGCAGGCGACGACTGGATCTCGCCACGTGGAACTCGCCCCTGTCTGGACATTCTCTTCCAAGCGCGCCAAAATCATACGTGGGCCATACAGGCTCTGTTCGCTCTTCGGGGCGAACCACGCTTCGTCACGGCCAGACCCTTGGAAGGCGGGCCCGGGCCAAAAGCGCTCTGTATTCACGCCTGCCCCGAAAGACTGGGGGAGTGATGAGTCGCCGCCGGGCGGGATGAAGCAGTCGTCCCGTATACGGGATGCGCGGGGCAGCAGGGGCCGCCGAAAGGACTGTCATAGTGAGCACGCCGTACCATAGCAAATACTGGGCCCATGCGCTGACGCTAAAATCGCCGTCGGATAGTATTGACAACCTGTCCCGGTCGATTGCCAATGCCCGCGTGGACCTCAATCCGCACCAAGTGGACGCCGCGCTGTTTGCTTTACGCTCCCCCCTTTCCCGCGGCGCCATTCTGGCCGATGAAGTCGGCCTGGGCAAGACTATCGAGGCAGCGCTTGTCATCGCCCAGCGGTGGGCGGAACGAAAACGCCGGGTTCTGCTTATCGTGCCGGCCACCCTGCGGAGACAATGGCAGCAGGAGTTGAGCGAGAAGTTTTTTTTGCCTTCCCTCATTCTCGATTCACGAGCCTACAACCAGGCAATCAAAGAAGGCCGAAACCAGCCATTCTGCCAAGCGGACCGCATTGTCGCGTGTTCCTATCAATTTGCCGCCATGAAGGCCCAGGAGATACGCCGGGTCCCCTGGGATCTTGTGGTTATTGACGAAGCGCACCGCCTCAGGAACATCTTCAAACCCCGCAGCAAGCAGGCGAAACTCATTTCCAGCGCCGTGGCCGGGGCGCCCAAGCTCCTTTTGACCGCCACGCCATTGCAGAACTCTCTGCTCGAGCTGTATGGCCTGGTCAGTGTCATTGACGACCATGTCTTCGGCGATATCGAATCCTTCCGCGAGCAGTTTCTGCGCGCGAACGACGAGGAACTGCGTAACGCTTTGCTTCGCGAGCGCCTGCGTGCGTTTTGCATCCGCACCCTGCGCAAGCAAGTGGTCGAGTACATCCCGTTTACCAGGCGCATTCCCATCACCCAGGACTTCATCCCAAGCGATGATGAGCAACGGCTTTATGACCTGGTATCCGCGTACCTGCAACGCCCGACCCTCATCGCCCTTCCCGCCAGCCAGCGCAATCTCATCACATTGGTGCTGCGCAAACTCCTGGCCTCATCCACATTCGCCATTGGCGGGACGCTCTGGAAGCTTGTAAGCAAGCTCGAGCGCCTCGACGAAGCGCTGTCTTTGCTGGATGACGAAGACCTCGAAGGCATCGGCGAGCTTCAGGAAGAGTGGACCGAAGACGATGAAGAAATCCCGCCGGCAACCGGTATTGACTTCCAGGCACTCAGAGAAGAATTGCAGGAATTGCGCGGGTATGCGCAGATCGCCGACAGCATCCGAACAAACGCCAAAGGAGAAGCCCTGATTCCCGCGCTCAAGATCGCTTTTGACCGGGCGGCTGGCCTCGGCGCAGCCCGAAAGGCCGTCATCTTCACGGAATCCCGGCGCACCCAGCAGTACCTCTTTGACCTGCTTTCCGCGCGCGGCTATGCCGGCCAGCTCGTCTTGATCAACGGGTCAAACAACGACCCCCACTCAAAGGTCATCTACGACGCCTGGAAAGCCCGGCATCAGGGCCAGGAACTCGTGACCGGCAGCCGCCCCATAGACATGAAAGCGGCCATTGCCGAGCACTTTCGCGAACACGCGTCCATCCTCATTGCCACCGAAGCTGCCGCGGAAGGGGTCAATCTCCAATTCTGCAGTATCGTGGTCAATTTCGACTTGCCCTGGAATCCCCAGCGCGTCGAGCAACGTATCGGCCGTTGCCATCGATACGGCCAAAAACATGACGTCGTCGTCCTAAACTTCCTCAACCGCCGCAACGCCGCCGATCTGCGGGTCTTCCAGTTGCTCAGCGAAAAATTTCAGCTCTTTGACGGCGTGTTTGGGGCCAGCGACGAGATCCTCGGAGTCATCGAGTCCGGCGTGGATCTCGAGCGCCGCATCGCCAAAGTCTACCAGGAATGCCGAGACCTCGAAGAGATCGCAAACGCCTTCGACGCCCTGCAGCAGGAACTTGAGGACCAAATCCGGTCCCGCCTGGATGCCACCCGCCGCTCCCTGCTCGAACATTTTGATACAGACGTGAGCGAACGTCTTCGGGTACACAAGGACAAGACCCTCGAAAGCCTCAACCAACGGGAACGCTGGCTCCTGGAATTGACCCGGACCGAACTGGACGGCCACGCCCGCTTCGAACCCGACCGCCCGCGCTTCTACTACGACGGCTCCTTGTCCCACCCCGGCCACTACCACTTTGACTGGAAGGAAGCCGAAAAATGCGGCGACTCGTTTTACCGCGAGAACCATCCTCTGGCCGAAGCCATTATCGAACGGGCCCGTGCGCGCAACCTTCCGCCCGCCGAGCTCCGATTCAGCTACAGCGCCTATGGCGGCGTGATCAGCGTGCTCAAACCGCTCATCGGCAGATCGGGCTCGCTCGAAGTCTCACGGCTCACAATAGAGTCCCTCGACACCGAGGAATACCTGATATTTGCGGGACAAACCGACACCGGCGAGCCCCTCGACCCGGAAGTATGTCGAAAACTTCTCCTCATTTCTGCTACAGTACATACGGCCACTATACCGCTAGAGGATCTGACTCCGCTCCGCGACGCGGGCATCAAGGCCACCTTGAAGCAGGTCGAAGAGCGAAATGCACGCTTTTTCGACGAGGAAGTGCTGAAACTGGACCTCTGGTCTGAAGACCTGAAACAAGGACTGGAACGGGAAATAAAAGAACTTGATAAGGCCATCCGCGAAGCCAGGAAACTGTCCACCTTGGCCGGATCGCTGAATGATAAACTGGAGGCCCAAAAACAGGTGAGAGCGCTTGAGGCCACCCGAAACAAAAAACGACGCGAACTATTCGACGCACAAGACCAGATCGACGCACAACGAGACCGCCTGATCGCCGGTCTCGAACAACAACTCCAGCAACGGGTGACCTCAAAACCGCTCTTCACAGTGCGGTGGACCATCGAGGACTGATAGGAGAGCCACATGACGGAGCCAACCGAGCCAACGAGAAAAGCATGATCATGAGACAATCGGCCAAGCGAAAACTGCAAATTGAGCGAGTAATTCAGGCTACCGTTGAAATGTATCATGATGTAAAGGGCATTGCAGGAAAGAGACGGCAGGAAATTGAACGCTTAAGCCTGTCGACCCTTGAGGACAGGTTTTCAATGTAGGGGGAATTATGTCTTTACTCGATGACATTCTCACTTGGTCAAAGAATAGTCTTTTCGATTGGCAGCGCGATGCTCTACGTAGACTTTTCTGGAAAGAGACTCTCGAATCGCAAGACTACGAGGAGTTGTATGCCCTGCTAAAATCATCGCAAGGCATCACCGATTGTGATGAACGTCAGCCAATACCATTGAGTGAAGAGCACCTCCCCGGTTCGCCAATCGGTTCTTCTCCGGTCATCCTCACGGCCATGTATGATCTCAAGCACGTCAACCGCATTGCCCTTGACCAAAAAATCGACTTCTCCCTGACCGGAATGACCATAATCTACGGTGGAAACGGATCCGGCAAATCCGGCTACTCACGTGTCCTCAAACGTGCCTGCCGCTCTCGCGACCAGACTGAAACGGTTCTTCCAGACGTTTTCGACGCCGAGACTATCTCATGTGTTCCCGAGGCTACCTTTGATTTGCAAATTGCAGGCACAAACACGCCTATTGTATGGCGTCACGACGAGATCTCTCCTGCCGAACTGTCCACCATTGCGGTATTCGATGGAAAATGCGCTCGCGCCTACTTGGATTCTGAGCAGGATGTGGCCTTTGTGCCCTACGGTCTGGACATTGTGGAGAACCTTGCGCAGAAAGTAATGAAAGAACTTTCTCGCCGCTTAGACGAGGAAATTGGATCGGTAAACACTGATGCTAGCCCATTCAAGGATCTGGCCGGCGATACTGACGTTGGCAAACTACTTGCATCTCTTTCCGAAAAAACAGAACCGAAACGTGTTGAAGCGCTCGCTACACTCTCCCCTGAAGAAATTTCCCGCCTTTCTGAGCTCGACAAGATGCTCGCCGAAGCCGACCCCAAAGCAAAGTCAGCAGCGCTACGAATTACTGCCCAGCGCCTTCAATTTCTCATGTCTCAAATGGACGCCGCCCTTGCCGTCGTCAGTGATTCCGATATCGAGCGGATGAAAAGCCTTGACTCTGAAACCGAAGCCGCGATTAGGGCGGAATCCATAGCCGCAAAGCAATTGCAGGCTGGCGAGGACTTACTTCCAGGCACCGGGGAACAAGTCTGGAAACTCCTGTTCCTCGCTGCCAAACGCTTCTCTGAAGAATGCGCCTACGTAGGCACGGCTTTCCCCAATACCGCCGATGCAGCCAAGTGCCCGCTCTGTCAGGAGGTCTTGCCCGAAAGCGCCATCGGCCGCATGCATCGCTTTGTGGAGTACATATCTCAAGACATTGCAAAGCAGGCCGCAGACAAGCGGGCTGAACGAAGTACCGAACAGGGCAAGTTTACGGCGACAACCGTCGCCTTAAATATGGATCAGGCACTTTCGACGGAGCTCACTCAGTTTGATCCGAGGATCCCCCAGTTGATCACTACCTTCGAGAAAACTCTCGATAATCGCAAATCATGGATAATTGCCCGATTTGATGATCACGCTTGGGGCACAGCACCCGCTGTTACTAACGACCCGCGTCCCAAATTGAAACTCATTGCCGACGGGCAGATCGCCAAAGCGGCAGAACTCGACAAAGCAGCCAATGCGGAAGAACGCATGGCGCTCGAAACCGAGCATGCAAACCTAAAGGCTCGCGCCAACCTTTCCCCCCGTGCCCAGACGCTGATTTCTCTTATCCAACGAATGCAGACGAAGGCTAAACTCCTTAACTGCAAAAAACAGCTGAACACTACCGCAATTTCCAAGAAAGCAAAAGAATTTGCAAGCCAAGCTGTTACCGCCACCCTCAAGGATGCCTTGAACGCTGAATTCGCTGCTCTTGGTGTTGGTCACATAGAGACCGAACTTAAGGAACGCGGCGTACAGGGCAAGATGAAACACAAGCTGGTCCTTGTCCTCCCCGTCACGAATAAGATCGACTTACACCAGATACTCAGCGAGGGAGAGCAACGGGCAATTGCCATTGCATCGTTTCTCGCCGAGTTACAGCTATCAGGACATGAGGGGGCAATTGTTTTCGATGACCCAGTTTCCTCGCTCGATCATTATCGCCGAAAAGACGTAGCCACACGATTAGTTGCCGAAGCCAAGAAACGACAAGTCGTCATATTGACGCACGATACGGTTTTCTTAGGCGAATTGAAGGATGGTTTGGAACAGGAAAACGTCTCATACCTCGTCTATCACTTGGACCGGCAAAATGATCGCCCCGGTGTTGTCATGCAAGGCCTGCCTTGGGGGCACAAATCGTGTGGTGAACGTTTCGACGCCCTAGAAAAACTCCAGCGAACCTTGGCAAAATCTTGGCCTGCGCATCCAGGCGAAAACGATTGTGCTCAGATACGCCGTGCGTACAATCTTCTCCGGGCAACCATCGAACGTGTCGTACAAGATGTCGTTTTCAACGGCGTCGTCAAACGGTATCGCGACTGGATTCGCATCGCCAAGTTGAAGAACGTCGTTGGCCTCACCGAGGCAGACTGTACTGAAATCATACGCATATACGAGGAGTGCTGCAATGTCGTTGACGCCCACGATCCACCATCCGCCAAGAACCCCTCAGTTCCAACACCCCAAAAGCTTTTCAAGGACATTTCTGCCCTGAAGGCGGTCGTGAAGGCAATTAAAGATAGGCGCAAGGCTTCCGCTCCCAGCGCACAAAAGGTGACACAGTGATTCACGAGAATTCCAGGACAATCCACCGATACAATCAGGAACTGTTATGGCCGCACGACAAAAACTCGAATTAACTTGGATTGGCAAGGAGAACCGGCCGAGGCTGGAGCCGCGGATTCTTTTGGAGGACCCGGAGAGGTCGTATCATGCGGAGCGGCGGGTATCGGAGAATGACATCTTCGATAACCGGCTGATCTTCGGAGACAATCTGCTGGCCTTGAAGGCGCTGGAGCAGGAGTTTTCCGGAAAGGTCAAGTGCATCTACATCGATCCACCTTATAACACGGGCAGTGCGTTTGAGCATTACGATGATGGGATTGAGCATTCAGTCTGGCTTTCGCTTATGCGCGATCGACTGGAACTGCTAAGGAGACTTCTTTCAGAGGAGGGCTCCCTTTGGATAACTATAGACGACAATGAAGCGCACTACCTTAAGGTGGTCTGTGATGAGGTGTTTGGGCGTGCGAATTTTGTCTCGAATGCAATTTGGGAAAAATCTGACAGCCCGAGGATGGATGCACAATTTTTTTCATCTCGCCATGATCACCTACTAGTCTTCTGCAGAAACCTCTCAAGATTCAAGATGAACAAAATGTCAGCAAGTGAGGATGATATCCCTTCTCATTATGACAAGACTGACGAAAAGGGACACAGGTCTATCCCAAGAAGCAAGACGGAAGTGATGGAAGGTGGAGGTGGAGTGAAGACAGGTGCGAACGGGACTTGAACAGGATAGAGTGGATTGTCGGCAGGAATGGATGGATTCCTTATTACCGCGTCTTTGCAGGAACACATCCGGGCAGACCGCCAGAGACCATTTGGCCTCATGCAGAAGTTGGGAGTAACCGAACATCAAAAGCGGAGGCGAAAAAGCTATTCCCTGATGAAGCATCATTCGGAACGCCAAAGCCTGAAGGGCTATTGCAACGTATTCTCGAGCTTGCCACGCAGCCCGGTGACCTGGTTTTGGATTCTTTCGCGGGTTCGGGGACGACGGGTGCGGTGGCGCAGAAGATGGGTCGACGTTGGATCATGGTGGAGCTGGGTGAGCATTGTCACACGCACATCATCCCGCGTCTGAAGAAAGTGATTGATGGGGAGGACTCGGGCGGGATCACGAAGGCTGCGGATTGGCAGGGGGGCGGCGGGTTTCGGTATTACCGGCTTGCGCCGTCGTTGTTGCAGAAGGACCGGTTCGGCAATTGGGTGGTGAACAAGGATTATAACGCGGAGATGCTGGCGGAGGCGGTGTGCAAGCTGGAGGGGTTTACGTATGCGCCGAGCGACACGGTGTATTGGCAGCATGGGCATTCGACGGAGGCGGATTTCATCTATGTGACGACGCAGAGCCTGACGCGAGAACAGCTGGCGAAGATCAGCGATGATGTGGGGAAGAAGCGATCGCTTTTGATTTGTTGCGGTGCGTTCCGCTGCAAACGGGACGCCTTCCCGAATCTCACGGTGAAGAAGATCCCGAAGGCGGTGCTCCGGAAATGCGAGTACGGCCAGGACGATTACAGCTTGGAGATCCGGGAACTTCCGCCGCCGGCGCCGGTCGAGGAAGCGCCCGCAAAGACGAAGGAGGAGCGGCGTAAACGCAGGCAAGAGCAGGCAGGCCAGGGGACATTGTTTTGAACCACCGATGCACAGCGATGGACACGGATGGAGAAAAATCGGGTAAGAAATACGAGCCTGATGAGTTGACGGCGCAGATCCTGGGTTGTGCTTATGAAGTCGCCAATACTCTTGGGAGTGGGTTTCTCGAGAAGGTGTATGAAAACGCGCTGGCGTTTGAGTTGAAGCGGGCGGGGCTGGCGGTCGAACAGCAAAAGCCGTTGCAGGTCACGTATAAGGGCGCCATCGCCGGCGAATATCAGGCGGATTTGCTGGTTGACGGTCGCGTCCTCATAGAATTGAAAGCAGCCAAAGGGATTGAGGAGGTTCATCTGGCACAGTGCCTGAACTATCTCAAAGTCACCGGATTAAAGACTTGCCTTCTATTGAACTTCGGGACGTCCCGAGTCGGGGTCCGGCGAATCAGCTTGTGACTATCGGTGTATATCGGTGTGTATCGGTGGTTGAACAGATGAAAGGACAGATGTGAACCCACACGCCAATGCCATTGCGAACCGTCTGAGCCTACGGCAGCCCCAGCGCGAGTCGCTCGAGATTCTGGCCCGGGTATGTGACCTCATTCCCCTCGAGAAGGGGACGGACCTCGATACGGCGCTGCAGGCCATTCAATCCGAATTTCCATCCGTTACGGATTTTGAACGCGAGTTTCCTTCGCTTTGTTTTGCCCTGGCCACCGGCGTGGGCAAGACGCGGCTCATGGGCGCGTTTATCAGCTACTTATACCGCGCGGAGGGCATGCGCCACTTCTTCGTGCTGGCCCCGAATCTGACCATCTACAGCAAGCTTTTCGCCGACTTCACGCCCAACACGCCGAAGTATGTATTTCAAGGCATCGCCGAATTCGCCACCAACCCGCCCATTATCATCACCGGCGACAATTACGAGGGCGGGATCGGAGTCCGCGGCCTCTTCGAGACGGACGAGATCCACATCAACATCTTCAACATCTCGAAAATCAACAGCGAGGTGCGCCGCGGCAGCGCGCCCCGCATCAAGCGCCTCGTGGAATACATCGGCGAGAGCTACTTTGAATACCTGTCCAAACTGGATGATCTGGTTCTATTGATGGACGAATCGCACCGTTATCGGGCTTCGGCGGGCGTGCGGGCCATTAACGAGTTGCAACCGATCCTGGGCCTTGAACTGACCGCCACGCCCCAGGTGGAGAGCCGCGGAAAGGCCGTGCCGTTCAAGAACGTGATTTACAGTTATCCTCTTTCTAATGCGTTGACGGATGGTTTCGTGAAAGAGCCGGCCGTGGCTACGCGTGAAAATTTCAACGCGGCGAACTATGACAAAGATGGCCTGGAGCGGCTCAAGCTCGAAGACGGTGTTCGCATCCACGAGAACACGAAGGTAGAGCTTGAAGTCTATGGACGCGGGACGGAGCGCCCGTTTGTGAAGCCGTTCATGCTTGTCGTGGCCCAGGACACGGAACATGCCAACGCCTTGATGCAGGTCATCGAAGACGAATCCTTCTTTGAGGGTCGCTACACGGGCAAGGTCATCACCGTTCACTCAAACCAACGCGGCGAGGAACGGGACGAAACCATCCAGCAACTGCTTTCCGTTGAGGACCCGAACAATCCCGTCGAGATTGTGATTCACGTCAACATGCTCAAAGAAGGTTGGGACGTAACCAATCTCTATACCATCGTGCCTTTGCGCGCGGCCAATTCCCGGACGCTTGTGGAACAGTCCATCGGCCGGGGTCTGCGCCTTCCCTACGGCAAACGTGTCAACGTGGCCGCCGTAGACCGTCTGACCATCGTGTCTCACGACAGGTTTCAGGAGATCGTAGACGCGGCGAATGACCCGAACTCAATTATCCGTACGGGCGTTGTGATCGGCCGGGATATTCCGGACGGCAAGACCCGGGTGGTCGTGGTCGAACCGGCTATTGAACGGAGGCTTTTCGGATCGTCAAATCCCGTCACCGGCGTGCAAGTGGGCCTGTTCGACAAACCCGCCGAACAGAAGGCTGTTCGCACTGCGCTTCGCATCATCCGCGAAAAAGAACGGCTGCCTCGCATTACCGACCTCCAAAAACCCGAAGTGCAGCAGGAAATAATCATTCGAGTGGAACAGGAACTGGCGTTGGGGCAGGGCGCGCTTGAAGGCGTCGAAGAGCATGTGGACATTGCGCATATCGTTAAGGAGACCACAGCGGAGTACATTACCCTGGCCATCGCCATCCCCAGGGTCATCGTGGCGCCTAAGGGCGACGTACAGTTCGGTTACAGGGATTTTGATCTGGATCTGAGCAACGTCCATTACCAGCCCGTCGACCACGACATCCTGATTCAGCACCTGCACGATCAGGACCAATACAGGCTCATGGGCGGCGATGGGCTTATCCCTGAGGAACGCCTCGAAGACTATCTGGTCCGAGGCCTCATCGACTTCGATGAGATTAACTACGAAGCGCTCGCGGAGCTTCTCTACAAGCTTGCGGGCCAGATGGTGCGACACCTTCAGTCTTACCTGAAGCACGAGGACGACGTGAAAAACGTCCTGCAATACCATCAACGGGGCTTGGTAAGCCTCATTCGCGCTCAGATGCTGGAGCATTATGAGGAAAAAGCCACCGCCTATGAAGCACACGTAAGCAAGGGTTTTCAGGACATCCGGCAGGAGGCCTTCCCGGCCCCGGAGAACGAGGTGGTACGCGATTATCGTGTGCCCGTCGAAGAGCGCCAGAATATCAGGCGCATGCTCTTTGGCGGTTTCACAAAATGCCTTTATTCTGCGCAGAAGTTCGACTCCGATTCAGAACGCCGATTCGCGGCCATTCTGGAACAAGATGCCGAGGTCCTCAAGTGGTTCAAACCACGCAACGATGTCTTCCACATCCATTACGGTCACGACCAGGCGAGCTACCATCCCGACTTTGTCGTGGAAGCCCGATCCGGCATGTTTATCTGCGAACCGAAGATGGCGAGCAATATGGGGGACCCGGTGGTCCTGGACAAAGCCTGGGCCGCGGCCACCTGGTGCAGCTACGCCACGCAGGTCAGTGAGAAGCCCTGGACCTACTTGCTTATCCCTCACGACGCCATTGACAGCGCCCAAACGCTCCAGGGCCTTGCGGCTGCCTTCACGTTCCCGCCCGGGAATCCGCCGCATGCCGCTTCGCAGCGCCCCTCCCCGCGTTGATAAGTCATCGGGTGGGGGCTTAGAGTACAGCGAATGGCGTGGCGCTGCGTTTTGTTGGCGCAGAGCGGTGGTTTTCGTCGGGTTAGACCCCAGATGGGAGTAGAGCGATGCGATTGGTGGCTGTGTTGGTGTGTTTGGCGGCTGCTTTTGCTGCGGCGGGTCAGCATTGGGATGGTTTTCCGCTGCTGGACGGCGTCTGGCCGTCCACGTCGGGCGAAAAGTTCAGTTTTGTGGTCTTGGGCGATAAAACGAGCGGGGGGGAGGGGAAATGGCCGATTTTCGACCGCGCCATCGACACGATCAACCTCCTCAACCCGGATTTTGTGATCACGGTGGGCGACCACATCCCCGGGCATATGCAGGAGCGCGAACTCTGGGATGCCGAGTGGGCGGAGTATCTGGAACATGCCCGGCGTCTGAAGGCGCCGCAGTTCCTGACGGTGGGCAATCACGACATCGCGAACGTCGAATGTTATCAGTTCTGGAAAGAGGACATCGGGCCGACGTATTACGCGTTTGATTACAAAGACTGCCATTTTCTGGTCTTGAACACGGAGGAGGAACGTTTTGACGGCCGGGGCCCGATCTGGAACGCCATGATGACCTTTGCGGAAACGGATCTGGCCGCGCACGCGCAGGCCCGGCACACGTTCGTCTTTTTTCACAAGCCGATGTGGGACGATCCCCGCTTTGAGGAGGATATGCGCCGGCTGGAACGCGCCCTGGGCACGCGGCCCTACACGGTGATCGCCGGGCACGAGCATTACCTGATGACGGAGCGGCGAAACGGTCGCCTCTACGTGCTCCAGAATGCGACGGGCGGGGGGATCGATGAGAGCGACGTGCGCGAATTCGGCGCATTTCAGGGATTTGGCTACGTCACAGTCGACGGCGACGAGGTCACCTACGCGATTCTCGAACCCGACGGCACGAGCTGGCCGGTCGACATTGCCCCCGCCTCATTTCGAAAAGCCATTGCGCATGACGTCGTCCGCTGGGATGCGCTTGCGCCGCCGGAAATTACGGGCGATGTGGCCGTCCTCCGCACGGTCCTTCAGCTCACCAATCCATTTGCTGAAGCCATTGAAATCGAGGTCAGCGTGCCTTCGCTTGACGCCTTCCAGTGGGAGACCGACTGGGCCGATGGTTTGCCGTGGCGGCGCGAAGACGGCGCCCTGGTCGCGCAGGCGACCCTGCGGGCCGGCGAAGGCCTTTCGCTGCCCATTGACTTCCGCACGACCTGGGAGCACCTGTCGTATCCGCCGCCCTATGCGTTTCGCGTGCGTTACCGGGACGCCTGGTTGCGCAGCGAATCCTATCCAATGGTTCAGGAAAACGTGATTCCGGCCTATCCGCTGAAATCGTGGTATGCCGTACCGGAGTGGCAGGTAGTCGGGCCGTTTCTGCTGGGCGAGATCGATACCAGCAAATTGCCGGACGACCCCGTCGCGGCCAACCCGAATTTTTTCCGTGACTACGGGCCGGAGACCGGCTATGACCCGGAGCGCACGTATGGCGACGGTCTGCGCTGGCAGACGGTCGCCAACCTGGGGCGCGGCCTGCTCAACTTCAACGGCATCCTCGGAACGCAAGATTTCGCGCTCGGGTACGCGTTATGCACGCTGGATGTCCCGGAAGACCGGACGACGCACGCGCTCATGTACAGCGACAACTACTCGTATATGCTGTTGAACGGCGAAGTCATCTCGCTGGGCCAGGATTTCGGCGTACCCGGAGGATTTACGTACGTGCCGCTACAGCTGCGCCAGGGGGAAAACACGCTGCTGGTGAAACTCATCAACAATCGTGGAGACTGGTTCCTGCGGGTGCTTATCGCGGACCCAACTCTTCCGGAGGCACAAAACTGAATCCGGTGGTCGGCAGGGGATCCCCTTCTACGCTTGCGGGCAAAATGAATACGGCGGACCGTTGCCGGTCCGCCGTACAGAAAGAGGCTGGCAGTGAGGACTAGAAGGCGCCTACCAAGCAAGCCCACAGCCGGTGGCCGGGGTACTTATCGGCCGGGTAGCGTAGGAACTCGACATGGCCGTCCATGTAGAGCACGTTGCCGCCACCGGGGACGTGGTTGAAGTTGCTGGCTTCTGCCGAGAAGATGTCAAAGAAAATGGCCAGTTCGCTCTGGGCCTGCGCGGAACCGGCGGGATTGTTGATGTCGGTTACCATGAAGCGCTCGATACCCTCACGAAGCCGGTAGGCAGTCTTCGGGCCCATGGCGAGATCGGCGTCCACGAGCGCAGCTGCCTCTGCGACGCTTGTCGCTCCCGCCAGATTGGTCACCAAGGTGACTAGAGCAGTGAGGAAGTCGCTGGTGAAGTAGCCGCCCGTCAGGACATTGTCCAGCTCGGCGGTCGGATCGTTGACATCCA
Organism: Candidatus Hydrogenedentales bacterium; assembly: GCA_050950105.1. GTDB lineage: Bacteria > Hydrogenedentota > Hydrogenedentia > Hydrogenedentales > SLHB01 > UBA2224. The sequence goes on from JBMNGZ010000005.1 coordinate 855,196, forward strand.
CGCCGGGCTCGACGACCAACTCGTCCGTCAACGCCCAGGGAATATACACATACGACAGGTCATAGATGCGGCAAGGGGAAATGGGGAGACTCGGATCGCCCTGCTCATTCCAATGGCCTCGGTTGAGCCTGCTTGTGCCGTCTTCGTCCGAGGGACAGATGAGAATGTTGACGTCCGTAAGGTATTCCGGATAGATCTCGTTACCCTGCATTATGAAGGTGATACTTCCGACGTCGTTGCAGAAGATCCCGTTGGCCTCATCTGCCGACCTTGAGTCCGCATATTTGGCGTTGGGGTATTTCTCGCCTGGGGACTCATTTGCATACATCTTCATCATGAGTCCGACTTGTTTGAGGTTGTTGGCGCAGCTGGCCCTGCGGGCAGCTTCCCGGGCGCGGGCGAGAGCTGGCAGAAGGATGGCCGCGAGAATACCGATAATCGCAATCACGACCAGCAGCTCAATGAGCGTAAATCCGCGTTTAGTGTGCATTGTCTGTCCTCCATGGTTTTTGTTGCAGCAAAACGCGTGAATTTCGATGGATGCGGGGATTGCGGCTTATGGCGAGCGAACACGAAAGACGCTGGTTTACCTCCTCTCCACATGGGCCAGCTATCAGAAAAGCGCTCGCTATGCTGTCAGGCCTGTAATCTACCGCTACCAACTGCCATGATAGAAACGTACTGACCAAGAATCAAGGGCTATTTTCAAATCTTGCGGCACACTTCGCGCCTTTTGACAGCAAAGCTAAGGACGATGTTTGCGCCGCCCTGGGGCGGGGGGGCGAGAAGTCCATGCCGGTGCGGTGCGTCGGCCAATAGTACCGGGCCGCGGGAGCAGACACCCTTCGCTGTGGACCGATGCGGAGAGGTCTGAAGTGAATGCGGCGGACCGTTGCCGGTCCGCCGCATAGAAACTTGGGTAGCACTCTGGATTAGAGGGCGCCCACGAAGCTTGCCCACAGCCGGTGGCCGGGGGTACGTATCGGCCGGGTAGCGCAGGAACTCGACATGGCCGTCCATGTAGAGCACGTTGCCGCCGCCGGGAACGTGGTTGAAGTTGCTGGCTTCCGCCGAGAAGTTGTCGAAGAAAACAGGCAGTTCGCTCTGAGCCTGCGCGGAGCCGGCGGGATTGTTGATATCGGTGACCATGAAGCGCTCGATGCCTTCACGAAGGCGATAGGCAGTTTTCGCGCCGACGGGGAGATCGGCGTCTACGAGCGCGGCCGCCTGTTCGATGGTTCCGCCTGTCGCCGCATTCGTCCCCAGATCGGTCATCAGGCCTACCAGGCCATTGTAGAGATCGATGTTGAGGTAGCCGCCCGTCACCACGGTGTCCATGTCGATGTCCGGATCATTCACGTTAACGCCGGGGGGTGGCGATTAGCTCGTCTGTGAGCGCCCAGGGGACATACACATACGACAAGTCGTCAATCCGGCAGGGAGAAATGGGAAGATTTGGATCTCCCTGTTCATTCCACCGGCCACCGTTGAACCTGCTTGTGCCGTCTTCATCCGAAGGACAGACGAGAATGTAGACGTCCGTGAGGTATTCCGGGTAGACCTCGCTACCCTGGATCATGAATGTGATGTCGCCGATGTCGTTGCAGTAAATACCATTGGCCTCGTCTGCTGTCCTTGAGAATGCGTATTTGGCATTGGGGTATTTCTCGCCTTTGGACTCATTCGCATACATTTTCAGCATGAGTCCGACTTGTTTGAGGTTGTTGGCGCAACTGGCCCTGCGGGCTGCTTCCCGGGCGCGGGCAAGTGCGGGCAAAAGGATAGCTGCAAGAATACCGATAATCGCAATCACAACTAGCAATTCGATGAGCGTGAATCCGCGTTTAGTATGCATTGCCTGGTCCTCCACGGTTTAAAGTCGCTGCAAAAAAAACATGAATTCCGATAGATGCGGGGATTTCGCATCCGGGCAAGCGAGCGCGGCAGTGCAGGTTCACCTCCTCTCTACCATGGCTTAGCCGACGCAAAACGCCTGCCATGCCGTGAGCTACACACGCCTCACTCCCGTCAACAATAGTAGGAGTGTTATAAGCAGTAGTCAAGTATATTTCGGGATTTGATGAAAAAATACTCTTATATTGCGGGCAAAGTCGGGTTTTTGGAGTTCAAGAGGTGCAATGGAGCCCCTCGGGCTGCTTTTTGGGGCCATCCCACCACCCGGTGCTTTGAGGGCATCATCGACACAAAAGGAAGGCGTGAATCCCTCTGTCCAGTGGTCTGAGGGCTGAATCTACAGTTCCCGGGGGATGTTCATCGGTCGGCCCAAGGTATCGACAGGAGAGACAACGATGCTGCTTTCGCCGGCCAGGCGGGCGGGGTCCGGGAAGTCATAGCTGTGCAATGCGCCGTGAATGACCTTGTGCCGCTGATTTCGGATGATGTCGAGCGCGATGGTGTTGAGCCGCTAGAGCAGGCGCCCTTCAATACGGACCGATGCGAAGCGGTCTGGAGTGGATGCGGCGGGCCGTTGCCGGTCCGCCGCAAACAAAGAGGCAGTCAGTGTGGGCTAGATGACGGCTATCAAGCAAGCCCACAGCCGGTGGCCGGGGTACTTATCGGCCGGGTAGCGCAGGAACTCGACATGGCCGTCCATGTAGAGCACGTTGCCGCCGCCGGGAACGTGGTTGAAGTTGCTGACATCCGCCGAAAAGATGTCATAGAAAATGGCCAGCTCGCTCTGGGCCTGCGCGGAACTGGCGGGATTGTTGATGTCGGTTACCATGAAGCGCTCGATACCTTCACGAAGCCGGTAGGCCGTCTTCGGGCCGAAGGAGAGATCCGCGTCCACGAGCGCGGCCGCCTGCGCGACGGTCCCATCGGGGTCGTTCCCATTAGCCTCCAGATAGGCCTCCAAGGTGCCTAGAGCAGTGAGAAAGTCGGTGGTGAAGTAGCCGCCCGTCATCACGGAGTCCGTGTCGATGCCTGCATCGTTCACATTCACGCCAGGCTCGACGACCAACTCGTCCGTGATGGCCCAGGGAACATAGACATACGACAGGTCATTAAAGCGGCAGGGGGAAATCGGGAGACTCGGATCTCTCTGCTCATTCCACCGGCCGTTGGCGAACGAGCTTGTGCCGTCTTCATCCGAAGGACAGACGAGAATCTTGGGGTCCGTGAGGTATTCCGGGTAGACCTCGTTACCCTGGATCATGAATCCAATATCGCCGATGTCGTTGCAGAAAATGCCGAGGGCCTCATCTTCTGATCTTGACCCCGCGTACTTGGCGTTGGGGAATTTCTCGCCTTTGGACTCATTTGCATACATCTTCAGCATGAGCCCGACTTGTTTGAGGTTGTTGGCGCAGCTGGCCCTGCGGGCAGCTTCCCGGGCACGGGCAAGGGCCGGCAGAAGGATGGCTGCGAGAATGCCAATGATCGCGATCACAACCAGCAGCTCGATGAGCGTAAATCCGCGTTTGGTACACATTGCCTGGTCCTCCACGGTTGAAAGTCGCTGCGAAAACACGTGAATTCCGATAGATGCAATTTTTTCGCATCCGGGCAAGCGAGCGCGGCAGTGCAGGTCACCTCCTCTCTACATGGCTTAACCGACGCAAAACGCTTGCCATGTTGTGAGGCACAAAATCCTCACTCTCAACGGCCATTGTAGGGGAGTTTACAAAAAAAGTCAAGTGGAGAGGGTCGTTAGCGGCAAATCACTGTTGTGGTGTTGCAGGCGAAAGCATGTGGGGTTCTTGCGTTTAGATGGAGCCGTCCTGCCTGCTTTTTTGACCATCCCACCACCGGGTGCTTTGTGGCCATCAACGACACAAAAGGAAGGCGCGAATCTCTCTGTCCATCGGTCTGAGGGCTGAATCTACAGGCCTCGGGGGATGTCCATCGGTCTGCCCAATGCATCGACGGGAGAGACAACGGTGGTGTTTTCGCCGGCGAGGCGGGCGAGATCCGGGAGGTCATAGCAGTGCAATGCGCCGTGAATGACGTTGTGCAGCTGATTCCGGATGATGCCGAGTTCGATGGTATTGCACCACGAGAGCAGGCACCCTTCAATGCGCACCGATGCGAAGCGGTCCGGCTCGAGGGCGGCGGCGTGCAGAGCCGGGATCCCCACATGGCCGAAGGATACGAGATGGAGCGGCGCGCTCCCGGCATGTTGCCGCGCGAAGCCTGCAGCAGCCAGCACATCTTCGGCGCGCATGGCCACGACAGGCTTTTCGAGGAGGTAGGCCATTTGAGCGAGTCCTGCCAGTCCAGCCCGACGGCCTCGCCGAACGCGGTCTGCCCGGTCTGGCGGGATTCGCCGGTGCCCCGCACGATCGACGGCGAGCACCGCGCGCCCCTCGGCGAGCAGGCCCTCGGCCGGCCCGCCGGGCGCGCAGGCGGCGGCGATGCCGGCTTCGTGCAGCAACAGGGTGACCGCGCCGGGCGCGGCGCTCGCCTCTCGGGTGAGGTAGGCCGCGGGCAGGGTTATGCCGAGACCGTTGGAAAGGGCCAGTTTTTCGATGCGGATGCCGCCGCGTTCATCGGCGCCCAGGCGCGTGGGTTCCAGCGGGGCCACGGTATCGCTGATGCCGGTGACTTCCCGCACCTTGGCCCGCAGGGCGGCGTCATCGGCGTTCTTGAGGAAGTCCGCGCGTTTGGGTGCGAGCGCCCCGAGGTATTCACGGTTCACGTCGTAGACAGAACGCGCGCCCTCGAGCCGCATGACCTCGCCCTGGGGCGTGCAGTGGGTCTCCTCGACCGACAACAGGTCGAGTTCGGGCTCCGTGATGGGTTTGTCGACGCCGGTCAGCCATCGGGCGAGCCAGCGGACGGCCGCCTCGCGCTGGGACGTGTCGTAGTTGTGTTCGGCGTCATTCTCGAGGATGTCGACCCGCTCGGAGAAGCCGAGGCGCGTGTACAGGCGTTTAGCGTACCGGAAATTGACCCAGGTGGCGTTGATGTCGAAGAAATCGCGGGTTGCGGCCAGGATTTTGACGGGCATGGGCGCGCGCATCATGACGTAATCCGGGTGTTCCATTCCCCAGCGGAGCTGCCCGTAGATGTTCTGTTCGGCGTCGCCCATGGCGGTTTCCGCCTGGCGTTTGAGAAGCTGCAGGTAACAGCTCGGCGCGGCCGCGTCGATGCGTTCGTCGAGGGCCATGAGATACGAGGTCTGGGTGCCGCCGCCGCTGTTGCCGGTGATGCCGATGCGTTCCGGAGCGACTTCCGGGCGCGACTGGAGGTAGTCGATGCCGCGCATGCCGTCCCAGATCTCGTAGGTGGCGGTGTTTCTCCCGAGGAGGATGCTGCCCGCGCCGCTCATGGTGTGGGCGGTGGTCCCCTGATACGGCGCTTTGCCGGTTTCGTCGAGGTATTGGCACCGTTCCCCCTGCTCGATGGGGTCGAACACGAGCGCGACCATGCCGTTGAGGGCCAGGAGCGCTCCCACGGACTGGTACGGTTCGTGGTGTTTGGCGTCTTGCGCGTGCCCGCACGGCACCAGCACGCCGGGGTACGGCGGGGCGTATTCGGGCTGTTCCGGCACAAACAGCAGGGCGGTGACGTAATGCCGGGGCTGGCTTTCAAACAGGACCTTCTCAACGCGGTAGCCGTTGCGCTGGATTACCCCTGTAATCTGCGGATTCAGCGGGGTTCTCTCCGGAAATCCCCCGAGGCGTTCGATGAATTTTGCCTGAAGCGCCCGGTAATGCTGCGCGATGGCGGCGGGCTCGGTGCGCGCCTCGTACGCCTCCTGCCAGGCGGTCCACGTGGCTTCGACCTCCGTGAGCATGTAGCGGCGGACCATGTTGGACGGGTCGTCGACGCCCGCGGCCTTCAGGATGCCCTCCAGAGGCGGGCCGTCCGCGAAAGCAGTTCCGGAGAGGGCCAGTGCCATGAGAATCGCGAGAAGGACCGGTTTGCGCGGCATGATCCAAGCTCCCTGAGTCGGTGTCGTTGTCTTCCTGAATTGGCGTGCTGCTACAAACAATAGCGAAACAGAACTCGGTGTGCAAGAAAGCAGACCGAGCACCGAAGTATGAGGGTCCGTGGTGACATCAACCGCATCCGTCGAGGTTTCTTGCCTGAATACTGTAAATAGTTACTCAGAAATGAATATTTATTATCTAAAGGCAGTCATCGTTACACGCTTCAGACGACAGTGAATAACTTAAAACACTTGGATTCATAGTCTTAGGGATACCCAGGCATTTGGCATGGACCTTGCTCCACCTATCTGCGGGAAAAGTCATATAAAAGTTGAGTGGCCTGGATTTTAGACAGTTAGGTGGATAGACGTTGCACAATGTTAAACAACAGACTAGTAGAGGAGGTTTACACATGCGAAAAGTGGGTTTTCTTGCGCTCGCGACGATGAGTGTTGTGTGTATGGGGGGACAGGCGTTGGCGGACCCGTGCGCTTTCGAGATGGGTGCAGGTTCGTGGATTGACACGTCGGGAACCGCTGACGGACTCGAACTGTGGGCGCATGTCAACAGCTCGTTCGAGAACGTGGTGTTGACCCTGTCTGAAGGCGAAACGAGCGTCCCGATTCATTTTGCGTGGATGGGCACTTATGAGGACTGGGTGGAGGGCGATGATCTTGTCCCGGGATCCGTTGTCGCGCATATCGCATTCGACGTGCCCCTCCTTACGGGCAGCGTGGATGGAACATCGGTCGGTTTTTCGGGTGCGTGGTTTGGGTATGAGCAGGGTTGGGACCTAGTCTGGGACGATCCGGTTGAGTTCAGCTTTGAGAACGGGGGCCGGTTCGCTCTCCAGTTGAGCGATATCAGCCTTCGAAATGGCGTGTGGACTGGACCCGACGGGCTGTTCGGCACCAGCTGCGCGGATGTGTATGCATCGGTAACGCTGCTTGAAAGCCCAGTCGTTCCGGAGCCGGCTACGATCTCCATCATCGGGCTGGGTTTGGCGGGTCTTGTTCTGCGGCGCATTCGGCGCGCCTGACAAACGCGCCTGCCGGACCTCGTTTTGAGTGTCGCGACAGGCCGGAGGCGTCGGCGTGACGGACGGGTCGAGCCCGAGACAAAAGTCCTCGTGTGGTGGCGCGGTCATAAGCAGTGTGGCCGCGCCTTTCTTTTGGCGAGAGCCGGACCTTGTTGTTGAACCGGCGGGATGGCATGGCGAGACCTGTGTTGTGCGCGCGCTTTTACTTTGGCCGATGAATCGGTATGATAAGACCGTTTGCCGGCCAAGACAAAGAACAGGAGGTCATCCCATGTCACAAGGCACGACCCGTCGTCAGTTTTTTCGCAACGCCGCCGTTGGCGCGGCGGCGATCAGTATGAGCGCCGCGAGTTACGCGCGGATCAAGGGCGCGAATGAGCGCATTTCCATCGGCATCATCGGCTGCGGCGAACGCGGCCGCAACGCCCACATGACCAACATACACCGCTACTCTGAAGAGCAGAACGTCGAAATCACCGCGGTCTGCGATCCCTGGAAGGTGAACCGCGAGCGGGCCGCGGCGGACACCAAGAGCTGGTACGGCCGTGAAGCCCGCCAGTTTGTCTCGTACCGGGATCTGGTCGCCCTGGAAGATATTGACGCGGTCATGATTGCGTCGTGCGACCACCTGCACACCACCCACATGAAGGCCGCGGCCGAGGCGAAGAAAGACATCTACTGCGAAAAGCCCCTGGCCATGGATTTCGACCAGCTCAAGGCCGCCTGCGACGCGGTCAAGGCGAATGGCGTGGTGTTCCAGGCCGGCACCCAGTTGCGCAGCATGGCCAGCATGACCGGCGCGCGGGAAGTCTACCGGTCCGGCAAGCTGGGCACCGTGGGACGCATCGAACAGTGCCGCAACGCCGCCCAGCCGTATTGGTATTCCTACGTGAAGGAAGTCAACGAGGCGGATGTGGACTGGAACGAGTTTCTGGCGGACCGCGAGCCGCGGCCGTTCAGTGCCGCGCAGTATTCCGGGTGGTACGGTTACCGGGACTTCTCGGACGGTCCGGTGCCGGGGCTGGGCAGCCATTTCATCGATCTGGTCCACTACATCACGGGGGCGGCGTTCCCGACGTCGGCGGTCTGCATGGGCGGGACCTACACGTGGAAGGACGATTACAACTTCACGTGCCATGACCATGTGCACGCCCTGTGGGAGTACCCGGAAGGATTCATGGTGTCGTATTCGACCCATTTCGGCAACGGCAGCGGGAACTCCTTCAAGTTCTTCGGCGACACCGCGGTGCTGGACTGCCAGAACTGGAATCAGCCCGTGCTGACGTCGGACGGAATCAATACGGCCAAGGGCGAGACCTTTGAAAAGCAGGACGTGGCGCCTGTCGAGCGCGCGGACCACTTCCTGGACTGGCTCCAGTGCCTGCGCAGCCGCGAGACCCCGAACGCCTCGCTCGACGCCGGGTACCAGCACGCCGTCGCGGTGCTCTTGGCCATGCGGGCCTGCAACACCGGCCAGCGGCAGATCTACGACGCGGACAAGCGCGAAATGCGCAGCGCCTGAGCTGTCACAAGCAGCCGCCTGAACGATGAAGGGACATCGCACTGATGAAGAGCACTCGACGCGAGAATTTCTCGGCCGCTCCGCCCAGCTCGGAGCGGCCGGTCTTGCGACCGTGACCCTGGGGGCTTCGGCAGCGGAATCCGCGCCGCTCTCCCCGTGGAAGATCGGCATCTATACCCGCCCGTGGGACAAACTGGACTACCGCGCTGCCTTCGATGCGATCGCCGCGGCAGGATACACGTATGCGGGGCTGATGACCACCAATAACAAGGAACACCTGGTGATTTCGGCCAAAACCACACCGGAAGAGGCGTCGAAAGTCGCTGAAGAATTGACCCAGCGCGGGCTCCTGGTTCCGTCGGTATACGGCGGCGGCATCCCGGTCCATGAATCCCTGGAAGCCGGCATCGCGGGCATGCGCACGCTGATCGACAATTGCGCCACCGTGAAAGCCGAGAATCTGCTGATGGGTGGGATCGGAGACGAAAAGCTGTATGCGCTTTATTACAAAGCCATCGCCGAAACCTGTGACTACGCTGCGGAAAAAGGCATCGGGATCAGCGTAAAACCCCACGGCGGACTCAATGCGACGGGGCCTCAGTGCAGAAAGACCGTCGAGGAAACGGTTGGCCACAAGAATTTCCGGATCTGGTACGACCCAGGCAACATCTATTATTACTCGGATGGTGAACTCAGTCCGGTGGACGACGCCGCGACCGTGGACGGCCTGATCGTGGGCATGTGCGTGAAGGATTACGTACATCCCAAGAAAGTTGACGTCACACCGGGCGATGGGATGGTGGATTTCGCCAAGGTACTGGCTCGCCTCAAACAGGGCGGATTCACAAAAGGTGCGCTGGTCGTGGAGTGCCTCACGCCCGGAGACGAGGCGCACCTGCTGGCCGAGGCGAAACGCGCCCGCGAGTTCGTCGAGCAGCTCGTCGCGAAATAGACGCGGCGGCAACCGCGGGCAGGTAAACGCGTCTGCAGGGAAAGCCCCGGGGCGCGACACACGGCTTGCGGATAGGTCATGTAAACGGCGCCGGAGAACGACTCCGGCGCCGTTTTTTGCTTCAGATTGCCCGGTCTCAACCTGTTTCAGCTGCAGCATCGATCGCGCTGGCTCTCGCAGGGTCCATCGCTTTTCTTCGTTGCGAATCTCGACTTAAGTCGATCTCCGTGATGCGTATTCAGGCGGAACCCATCAAGGGATACGCTTGACCTGGAAGGCCTACCACGGCGCGGTACCGTCGGGCTGGGTGATGCGGAGCATGAAGTTCCAGCCGCCGGCGCCCTGGCTGATCTTGACGAGGACGCGATTCTTACCCTGGAGCAGCTGGCCGGCGGCAACATCCTGATCCGGTGCGGAACCGCGATCCATGCGGTTTTCCCAAATCTTCTCGCCGTTCAGCCAGACCGCGTTACCGTCATCGGAGCCGATGCGTATTTGGACGGGGCCGGCTTCCGGAATGTCGATTTCAGTATAGGCGTAGGCAAAAACGCGGTCATATTGACCGATAACGCCCATCAAATCGACCTGACCGAGGGCGTCGCCGGACGTGACGGGAATCCAGCGCCGCTCGGCGTCGCCGTCCCCATATACGCCGTCGAGGTTGATGTCGGGTTCCTCGACGAAGGCGGTGAGCCAGTCGTCGTCGTTCTTCCATTGGAAGGGGCCGATCACGTGCCATTGCTTGATGACGCCGAGGAGCTGGGTGGTGTCGAGGGTTGTCTGAAGACCCTGCAAGTGCGCCGCCATGCCCACGAGGACTTCGGGGGAGGCGCCATCGCGGAGCACACGGTCGAAGATCTCGAGCGCTTTGTCGCGTGTGCCGGATGCGACGAGAACGCCGAAGAGTCCGGGTAGTGCGGCCCGTGCTGTGCCGGCCAGGGCTTCGTCGGCGAGCGCGGCGACGATGACGTCGTGCGCAGCCGCGACAGGATAGCGGGCCAGGCCTTCCAGGGCGCTGCGCCGCAGTGTGGTGTCGCCGGCAAGGGTGTAGAGTTCCAGAAAGGCGTTTCCCGCGGCTTCGGCATCACCAGCGCCCCCAATGCTTCCCGCGACGTTGGACGCGGCCTTAAGAGCGAGGGCGCGCTCCTCCTCCGTACCTTCGCGCGCCAGGGTCACCAGCACGGGCAGGGCGTCGATCGAGCCCGCGGAAGCCAGCGCATCGAGCGCGGCCCGACGGAAGGCGGCATCCTGGCTCAGGGCGGCACTGTTGAGGACCGGGAGAAATGCCGGGTCGTTCTTACGGCCAAACATCCGAATCATGCGAAGCTGTGTGGCGGACTCCAAGTCTGGATACGCGGCGAGGATGCGTCGCGTAGCGGCACGGCCACGAAGTTGTTCGAGCGCGGGGACGACGGTCGCCTGCAGCAGGGGACTCCCTTCCGACGCGGCGGTTGCGATGGGTTCAACCACTGTCTCGTCGCCGAACCGGCCGAGGCCCATCAGGGCGGCCCGTTTGATGATGTCGTGCTGCGTTTCGGCGAGGATTTCCTGGAACACGGCAAGGGTATAGTCCCAGTTCCCGCCTTCTTTGCCCATCTGCTCGGCAAGCCGGATAAACGCACGCTCGCATTCGATGCGGGTGCTTTCATCGGCATTTGTGCAGCCCGCACGGAACAGGGCGGCGAGCGTGGGGTCGCCCGTCCAGGCCAGCGCCTGGAGCGCAGCCGCGCGGACTTCCGCTGCGGCGTGCTCGGTCGCGATGCGCCGCAACATTTCTATGCTGGACGGATCTTGAATGCGGCCGGCCGCATCGACGAGGGCGCGCGCGAAGGCCGGGTCAGCCCCGGGCAGCGCATTAAGCAAGGCGCCGGATGCTGGCCGCGTGCCAATGTGTTCGAGGCATTCGCGGGCCTTTTCGCGCAGGTCCGGGTCCTGAAGCAGGCGCGCTACGGGGTCAACAGACGCATCCGGGGGCATGACCAGAGGCAGCAGCCGCAGGGCGGCGTCTTTGATGGCGGGCGTCTGCCCGGGCTGGAGCAGTCTCAGCAGTTCGCCGGTGGCGAAGAGGCGGTCGTGGAAACGGCCCGGCGCAGTCGCCATGTTAACGAGATCCTCCAGCACGTTGAATGCGGCCTTGCGGACCGCCTGGTCTTCGTGGCCCAGGAGGGAGGTAAGTTGTGGAATGCTCTCAACGCCCTGCCGGGGCAGGAGCTGTCGCGCCAGGACGCGCGCATGGTCATCGCCGCCCGAGATATCGGCGAGGAGCTGGCCGGTGGACGCGGCAAACGCGCCTGCCGCGGCCGCGAGCCCGAGAATCCCCACGAAACATATTTTCTGGATGCGCATGCCTGGCTCCTTCTATACGTCCAACCGCCACGGCGCCCGATACGGCCGGGTCAGGTGTGTGTTTGCTTCTGCGTCTCCGATAAAGCGTTCGGCATCGCCGTCCCACACAAGTTTGCGCGATACCTTGAGGGCAATTCCCGCGATGAGGATGGCGGAGGTTGAACGCACGCCGATCTCGACATCGGTCCGGGGCTTTGTGCGCGCGCGGATGCACTCGAAAAAGTTGTTGTGGTGGTCGGGATTGGCCCAGCTGAGTTCCGGAGCGCCAACAAGCTCTCCGGGCTTGAGGTCAGAGTCCGGCGCAAGGTTATCGAGGCAGTACGAGGCACGATCGAGGGTGAGGCGCCCACGCGTGCCTTGGAACCGCATGCCATACCCTTTGCCCGAATGCGTGTTGCTGTGACGCTGTTCCCAGCTCACGGTGCAGCCCGGATATTCGAGGAGGGCATCAAGGACCTCGTAGTTGTCCGAACCTGCGCCGCCGAGGTAGGCGCCGCCGGTGGCCTGGGCGCTCAACGGGCGATCCTGGCGGATTCCCCAGTGGAGGATGTCGACGAGGTGGACGCCCCAGTTGGCGAGTTCGCCGCCACGCGCGTAATCCAGGAAGGCGCGGAAGGCAGTGAACCGTTCCTGGGTGTAGTCGTGCCAGGGGGCCGGGCCAAGCCAGAGATCCCAATCGAGGCCCCTGGGGATTTCACCCACGCTTTCATGAACAAGCGGGCCGTTGGTTCCGACCCAGGCCGTTGCGGATGTGATCGCGCCGAGCCGGCCTGAGTGGATGATCTCGATCGCCTGCTGAAACAGGGGCATCGAGCGCTGTTGGATGCCGACCTGCACCACGGCCCCGTACCGGCGCGCGGCATTGACCATCGCGCGGCCTTCCTGCACCGTCGTGCAGGCGGGCTTTTCAACATAGACGTCTTTCCCCGCCTCACAGCCGAGGATGGTCAGCAGGGGATGCCAATGATCCGGCGTGGCGATAAGGATGGCATCAATATCCTGGCGGTCGAGGACGCGCCGGAAGTCCTGGTATCCGTCTGGCTTCCTGCCGGTCCAGTCCTCAACGGCTTTCTGTTGCGCCACGTAGCGGGGGATGTAGACATCGCAAAGGGCGGCGAGATTGCAATGGTCGTTGACGGCCAGGGCCTCAATGTGGCGCGAGCCCATCCCGCCGCAGCCGATCACCGCCAGGTTGATTTTCTCGTTGGGTCCGATGCCCGCGGAGGCGGTCCGGCGCACGAGGCCAGTGGCCGCCGTGGCGCCGGTGAATTTCAAAAACGTGCGCCGGTTGAAACGCGTTACTGCCATGGACGGTTCCTTTCATCGGTGCCCCCGGGTGCTGCGTCCGCATGCCCGGGCAATGATCCAACAAGGCTCGAAGCCGTGGGGATTACGGCTCCTTCGTAATGGCGTTGGCTTGAGCCAGGATGTATTCAACGAGCGCCCGGGTGTCTTCGTAGGTGCTGAAATGGCCCTGCTCTTCCCGATAGATCACCAGCACCTTGCGGTCCAGTTTCTGCAATACCTCCGCGAGCCGGAGGCTGCTCTGCGGCGGGACCGCCTTATCCTGTCCACTGAGCGACATGGCGAGCGGCATGGTGAACCGTTCAGGCCAGTATTCCGCGCTGCGCTTTTTGTACTCCTCAGGGATCTCCGCTTTTGTCCCCCCAAACGACGCTTGGATGGCATCCTGGTAATTTTCGTATTCGAGGTGGTTGGCCGTACCGTTCATCGCAGCGACGCCTGCGAGCAGCTCTGGATGCAGGGCCGCGAAGGTGAGAGCGCCGGACGCGCCCATCGAGCCTCCGCAGATAAAAAAACGCGCTACCTCGTACTTTTCCCGCACCTCCTCGATGATCTGCAGCAGGTCGGCTTCGGCCTTCGGACCCATCCAGGAGGTCTTCGCGCGGTAATCCGGCGAGATGAAAAGCATGCCGCGTTCCTGGGCGATATGGCGCGGGGCCGCACATTCTCCGCGTTCTTCCCGGACGAATTGCCAGCGATCCGAGCCGTGGCCATGGAGGGCAATCAGGGCGTCGCGGGGCCGGTCGGTTTTCTGAGCCGTCGGCAGGCCGAGAATGTAGCGTTGTTCGGAGCCGTCACAGCGCGCGGTGAACGCAACGTCATCGAACGAAAGCTCCGCGGCGCTTACGCACAACGCCAGGAAAAGGAGCAGCGGCACGCGATGCAGGCTATGGGTATGCATTGAAATCGGACCCTTTCTGCCGTGGATGTCCCTTGAGTGCGAGGATATCCGGTATGGGCCTCGTAACGCAACGCGCGCGCGTCATCGCTCCTGAGATAAGGCGCAGTCACCGCGGAGAACATGAAACGGGAACTCAGGGTTCAGCGGCGTAACCGGGGCCGATCTCAAAGGCGTTGTCTTCCCAGGCCATGTTGGCGGCGCCGGACTGGTTGAAGCGGATGGCTCCGCCGGAGCAACGGTAGATCGTGTTGCCGCTGACCAGGAACCCCTTGCTGCCCTGATCGAAGAAGATGCCGTTATTCGGAGCGCCGCCATGCGCGAACTCGCTGCGGTGGGCATCATGGAAGACATTGCCGCGAATGACCGCGCCAGGTTGCCATCCCAGGGTGTACAGGCATCCGCCATCGGCCAGCATGCGCATGGTGTCGTAGACGTGGTTGTATTCGATGACGGCGCCGCGCTGGCTGGTGGGGGACTCGTCCCAGCGAAACCCGACCGAGATGCCGGTATAGGGCATCGCGTGCACCACGTTATGGGCGATACGAGTCTCCACGCAGAAGGCGTCAAAAATCGCAACGCAACCATGGCTGACGGCGCCGCAGGTCTGGAGTTCGTTGGCGATGATCTCGTTGCCGATGGGCGCGTCCTCCGGCTCAGCCCAATCCGCCGCGAGGTAATGGTCTTCCCCCGGCGCCGTAGGCATCAACCGGCCTTTGCCTCGCCAGCCGGTCATGATGCCGTTGCCTCCAATATCGGTAAGGGTGCATCCGGCGACGCGATTGTACCGGCAACGCTGGCCGAATCCGATGGCTGAAGCTCCAAAATGCTCCAGGCGGCAGCGTTCAAGCGCGCACCTTTCTGCGTAAGTGAATTCAATGGCCACGGGGAGGACATAGGTGCGTTCCGTGATGGTCGTGCCGTAATGTCCGGCTTGGATGCCCTGGTAGCCGAACGGGGGAGGAGTCCATTCGGTATGGGCAAAGGTCAGGCCCTCAAAGCGCAGATTGACGACGGGATGTTCCGGTTGTCCTTCGACCCGCAGCAGTTGTTCGAGTTTTGGGGCGATGAAGGTTTTGGTGTTGGGATCTTCACCTTCGGCCGCCTGGTAGGTCAACAATCCCGAGGCGCGGTCCAGGTACCACTCGCCGGGCTGGTCGATGAATTCCAGTGCGTTCTCGATAATGGCGGGTTTGCCCGGGCTGGCCGTGGTTGCGTCGCCGTGGCCGATCCATCCCATCGGATTGGCCAGTCTGAGCACGTTGTTGTCGGAGGAGACAATGGCGGTCCGTGAGATCGACCAGTTCTGATACATCACCAGCTCGGCATCGCTCCCGGCAAGATCGGCTAGCGGCGGGGCGGTCTCGAGGGTGATCTCGGTTATATCCGGGGAAACGGACGCTACCCGGAGGAGATCCGGCGGATTGGGAAAACGCCCGCGCGGGAGCCGTTCCCCGTCGGCGAACAGTTGCCGGAAAGGCCAGCGGCTCCCGGCAGCTTCAGCGGCGTCGAGAGTCCATCGGTTGTTTTCTCCCCGCGTCCAGCCCGTGAGACGGCGGCCTCCCGACAGAACCGGCGTCTCGCCGGGATATGCGGCGTAACGGACCCTGAAATTATCGTTGCCGGAGTCCGCTGGGCCAAAAACCAGGGGTTCTTCCAGGACGTATTCACCTCCACGGATGAGTACAGTCACGTTGTTGTCCAGTCCCTGGGCGATCTGGCCGCGTACCGCTTCCTGTGCACGGTGGAGCGTCGCAAACGGCGCTTCGAGCGTGCCGGAGTTGCTGTCATTGCCGTCCGGGGCCACCACAAAATCGGCATCTGGAAATTGGGCGGCGACGGCGGGGGAGAGAAGCAGAAGCAGCAGCATGACCCTGATCATGGCATAGATCTCCTTACGTTGAGTTTGGATAAAGAATAGGGGAATGGGCCGCTGAATGCACGCTCTCATTTCGCGGGATCGTCCGGGTAAAAGACAAGCCTGGGGGACAGGGAAAGTCCCCCAGGCACGGAAATGACGTCAGACAGGCGGCCGGTGTCAGACCGGCTAGACCGTCAGATTGATGGTCGTGCCAACGTCCGGGTTCACCATCGTGGATTTAACCAGTCGTAACGTTGCTTCGGTGATGCCTTCAGCTGCCGGGCCCTGTTTGGGCATACCCACGTTCGTGTCCTGCATACGCACCTGCGACTGGCGGGCCCCGGCGTCGGCAACGGGTGAAATCGTGTCCATTGCGCTAACCTCCTGCCGTCCGGGCTGGGAGAGTCTACCTCTCCTCCATTCGTATTATCGGCAGCAGGCGCTCAAATCTTTAGGGATATTATGTGTATTATCCAAAAAAAACAGCTTACAAAAACGTCAAAATCTTGTAATTCAATAAAAAGCTGCGTGTCTCAGGGGTTTTCGGCGTTGACTTCTCGGAATCACCGCATTTCCTGGCCACCGGTAACGTTGATGGCCTGTCCGGTCATGTAGGATGAGTCATCCGAGGCCAGAAAGACCACGACGTTCGTCACGTCCCGGTTCTGGCAGGAGCGTTTCATCGGCACCTGATCGATGTACTTCTGGCGCACTTCGCTCTCGCTTATCCCCTGATTGGCGGCGTATTGCTTGAACAGGCTGTCCACCCACAACGGCGAATCCAGAAGGTTGCCCGGGCAGACGCTGTTGATGCGGATCCCGTGTTCGGCAAATTCCAATGCGAGGCTTTGAGTCACACCGATGCCCCCAAACTTGCTGGCGGCGTAGGCGCTGTTTCGGAAACTGCCTTTTTTGCCCGACTTGGAATTGATCTGGATGATCGAGCCGCCTCCAGTCCGGAGCATTGCCCGGGCCGCTTCGCGTGCGCAAATAAAGTAACCGACAAGGTTTACGTCGATGACTCGGCGCCATTGGGCCGGGTCGAATTCGAGGGAATCTCCGGAGATGAGGATCCCCGCATTCGAGACAAAAACGTCCAGACCGCCCAGTTCGCGCGCATTCTGCTCGATCGTGCGCCGGACTGCATCGGCATCGCTCACATCAACGGCCGCCGCGGCGACTATGCGCCCGGTTTTTTTGCCGATTTCGTGGGCCGTCTGTTGCACTTTGTCGAGCTGGATGTCCCACGCAACCACGTCACACCCTTCTTCGGCGAGGCGTTCGACAATGGCCGCGCCGAGCCCCTGAGCCGCGCCGGTGACAATCGCTTTTTTGTCGCGGAGGCGTTTCATGGGAGATATTTCTCTAATAGCGCAATCTCGGCTTCCTGGCTCCAGCAGCCTTGCGGCCCGAGTTTGTCGGCGAGTTCCGGGAGCTGCTCGGGGATTTCGTCGAGGCTCATCAGGGGGAGGTCAAGAATCTGCGTGTAAATGACCACTTTTCCGGGGTATCGCGCATCGCGAACGCCTTCAAGGCCCTCACGCGCGCTGTTCAAGCCGCCAATGGCAGACACACTCAGATTGGTGTTCAGGTCGCCCTGTTCGACCATCTCCAATATGCGGCGCAAGTCGCGGATGCGGGACCCGCTGGAGCCGATGATCTTGACGCCCCGGCACAGGTCGCCGAGCCGGATCGAGGCCGGGTTGCCGATAGGAATCCCAGCGAACACGTTGACCAGCGCGTTGTCGGCTGCAAATTCACAGGCTTGCGTTACCAGCGGCGCCACAGGGGCGAGAACGCATACGTCGTGGTAACCATCCGGGGAAAGCTCCCGGATTTTTGCATCCATCTCTTCCGGAGAGCCGAAATCGGAGGGGGCCAGGGTGAAAAGCTCGACGCCCTTGTCCCGGGCCATATCGCCAAAGCGCATCTCGATATGGTCAAGCCGCTGCCGGTCCAGATCGGTCACGACGACGCGTTTCGAACCGCTGGGCAGCTGGATGGCCCGTTGCACATGCATCTGGCCCATGGGGCCGCCCGCGCCGATGAAGAGTGAGTTGCCCTGCGGCAGGAGTTCCGCACGCGCATTGGCTTTGCCTGCCGCGGCGACATCGCCGCCTCCGCCGAAGAAGCGCATGTCTTCGTAATGGATTCGGCCAATGTCCAAGGTGACTATGCCGTCCTCAACGGGTTGTCCGAGGAGGTACATGACGCCGCCCGGCGCGAGTTTGCCCGCCAGTGCGTCGACAATGGCCGGCGTGGGCTTCGTGATGACAATGTCGTCGAAGGGGCCGTCGGGCAGGTTTTCCGGTTGGGGAGGCACAATCACCGCGCCGGGATAGCTGCGTTTCGCATCCTCGGCGTCCGCGGCTACGACGAGCATCGTCCCACCGGATTTTGGCTCGAGGCGGTCTTCAAGATTGTAGGACATCTCGACACAGGCCCAGGGTTCCGCGAGCGCCGCCTGGCTGTAGCCGGTTTCGTCGCGTACGGGCAGCAGGTAGCACCCTTCATCGCCGGCCAGGGCGCGTTCGTCCAGGTAGCTGTACTGAGCCAATCCTCCGGGGATCATATAACCGAAGGCATAGCTCAGGCCCTTGTAGTAGATGTCGGCCTGCACAATGTACCGTTCGCCGTTCTTGAACGTGTCCTGCCACTGTTTTCCCACCGCGACCACGGTCACGGAGCATTCGTGGCCCAGCACGGTGGGGTCGGTGGCCAGGTCGCGGCCGCGCAGCCGGGGGTGGGCACTGCCCTGCCGGATGATTTTGATGTCGGAGAGGCAGAGGCCAAGCGCGTCCACGCGAAGCAGGATCTCGTTGTCTTTCGGTGGACGAAGTTCGAGGGTACTCGGCTGCCCGTCCTTTCCGACGTTTTCGAATCCCGCACCGAAAATCTGCCAGGCCTGATATGTCTTCGGCAAAGCAGTTTTGGCTTCGCGATAGTCTGTAATGGTACCCACAACGGCATCTCCTTCTCGGTATTGGTGGCTAGTGATTTCCGGTGATCGATTTCAGACGGTACGCCTCATCGGGCCGCGTGAAGATGCGCTCGACGTCTTTCTGAGCGAGAAAATGCGGGCCGCCCATGGCATAGGTGCCCACAAGCACCTTCGACGCTTTCTCGGTCATGTCGGTGGCGCTGGCCACGGCGCGCGGGGTATTGCCCATGACGATGAGCCCGTGGTTCTGCATCAGGATCACGGAAGGCAGCACGCCTTCCTCATTGACGAATCGCTCGAAACGCTGTTTGACCTCACGGGCAAGCGGCAGGCCCGGGTCGGTATAGGGCACATACACCGACTTGTGCTTCATAGAAACGATCTGGTCCGGAAAGAGGCGTCCGCGCGCGGCCTCGGCACAATTTCGCGAACACAGGATCATGTTGGTGTAGGTGGGATGGGTGTGCCCGACAAAGGCGAATTCCGGCACCTGAAGCAGGATCGCATGGAGGATGGCCTCAACCGACGGCCGCTTTCCTTCCGGGGCGTCAATCATGGCGTCTTGAAAAGCCGCCTGTACCTCGGCATCACCCGCCTCCAAATCGTCGAGCAGGGGAATGACCTTGGAGATCGAGACTTTGACGAAGCCGCCGGAATCGATATTGACCATCGAGGAGCCGGACGCCTTGACATAAAACGTGTCGTCATCGATGCGGGCGGAGGTGTTGCCTTCCCCGAGAATGGCCAGGCCTTTGGCCGGGTCGGCCAGATAACGCGTCATCTCGATCAATTGGGGCAGTACGTCACTCATACCCGGTTCCTCTTCTTGGGATTCTGGTGGCCGCGCGGCGCGAAAAGCCCTGCGCGGCAGTCGCGGAATACCACCAAGTATAGCAAGTTAAGGCGCATTATAAAATCTGCGCCACGGCCAGGTGTTCGAGAGCCCGCCAGCGTTCTGCCGCTGGCCTCAGTTCCGGTGGGGGCGGGGTTTGGGATGCCGGGACGCGTCCTCACGAATGCGCTGGAAGAAACCGCTGAGAAGCGCGCCGCACTCCTCCGCCAGGAGGCCGGGATAGAGCCTGGGATTGTGATTGAAGCGGGGGTCTTCGAGGAGATTCATGAGACTTCCGCAGACCCCTGCCTTGGGATCGTAGGCGCCGAAATGCACTTCGGCGATCCGGGCGAGGATGATGGCGCCGGCGCACATCGCACAAGGCTCCAGGGTGACGTAGAGCCTGGCCCCTTCGAGCCGCCAGCTCTGAAAGTGCGCGGCTGCCTGGGTGATGGCGAGGATCTCGGCGTGCGCCGTTGGATCCTGTAGCAGCTCGCGCTGATTATGGGCCTTTCCGACAATGTGCCCCTCGCTGACGATCACGCAGCCGATGGGCACCTCGCCGATTTCCATGGCGCGCTCGGCTTCTCGCAGCGCGTAACTCATGTATCTTTCGTTCTCATTCTGCATAACGCGGGGATCTTGTCGTTTGTCCCAGTGAATGTCAAGCGCTGCCCTGGCAAGTGCGTGTTTGGAGAGTAAAATTGTGAAGGCTGCGGGCCGTTAACCTGCCGGCCAGGCCCTGCGCCACGGGTCGGCGTCCCGGAATGCCCCGAGCATGATCTCCTTGGTATCAAGTGCGACCCCGATTGCCTGTGCATCGCCATAATCTGACAGGATGAAGCCGCCATCGGGTGTGCCCCAATGGTGCAGTAGAAGCTGCGCCTCCTCACAGATTTCGGCAGGGCCTTTGAATGGCAGCGTGTGCTGGATGTCGCACAGGGATTCGAAACAGATGCGGCCGCGGAAACGCTCGCCAATCTCTTCGATCCCGAGGGCGCGCGGCTGTTGCAGGTTGATGACGTTCAAGCCGATGTCGATGAGATCTTCGATGATGCCGTTCACTTTGCCGCAGGAATGCATCCAGACGTGCCATCCATTGGCATGGCAGGCATCGAAGATGCGCTGGTAGCGGGGTTTGAAGAATTCGACCCACAGCTCCGGGCTGATGAACAGGTCGCGTTCGGTGCCCCAATCATCCGTGAATCCGAAGCCGTGGATTTTGTTGCCGAAACGCTCGTAAATGTTCCGGATAATGCCCAGGTCAAAATCAATGATACGGTCGGCGAGCCAGCCGATGCGTTCCGGCTCCGCGTAGAGGTCTACCAGCGTGTTTTCAAAGCCGCGCAGCGCGTGCATCCGTTCGAACAACAGCATGAAAATGTCGGTACAGCGATAAAGGTCTTCATCGGTCTCAAAAAAATGTTCCATGCCCTCATAGAATGCGGGCGTATCCGGGTCGGGGAAAGAAAACGAGTCAAGCGCCGACCAGTCCTGCAGCGGATGCTCCTTGACCTGCCCCATATTCTGCACGTCCGAGCGTTCCCATCCGCAGCCCCATTCGTCGATCGAGTGTTTTTCGCTCTTGTTGCCCGGCCCGATCTGATTCCAGCAGACCGAACGCACGTCGCTGAGGCCGAGCTTCTCAAATCGAAGCGGCAGCCGATCGGGCCGATCAAATTCGATGGCGCGCCGGACAACTTCATACGATGACATGGACATTGCATATTCCTCGGCTTGGGCGGTCTTTCCTGTCTCCAGGCGCGCTATGATACCATGGTCTGGGCTTGGCGCCGCGCGCTTTGGCCAGGCCTGAATCGCCGTGAAAATCTGCAAGGGAAGGAGTCATGCGCCGTCGTGATTTTTTGCGCACCGCCGGGGGCACGGTGGCCGCTGCGCCGCTGTGGGTGCGGCGCAGTGATGCGGGCGAAAACGCTCCGCCGAACATTCTGTGGCTGACCTGCGAGGACATCAGCCCGCATCTCGGCTGCTTCGGCCAACCCGGCGCCACTACACTGAACCTCGATCGTCTCGCCTCGGAAGGCGTCCGCTACATCAACGCCTTTTCGGTGAGCGGCGTCTGTGCGCCCAGTCGCTCCTGCCTGATCACGGGCATGTATCCAAACACGTTGAGCACTCAGCATATGCGCTGCAACACGCCGCTCCCGCCGAAAATCCAGTGTTTCTCGGAATACCTGCGGGAAGCCGGATATTACTGCACCAATAATGCAAAGACCGACTACCAGTTCGACGCACCCGCGTCAGCGTGGGACGAATCGAGCAAAGAGGCCCACTGGCGCAACCGTCCCGACCCGGACCAGCCTTTTTTTGCGGTTTTCAATCAGACGATCACACATGAATCTAATATCGGGACACTTTTCGAGAACGATGAGGTCCTGCGAAAACGCCTGGAACCGCAGACCCCGCATGCACCCGATCGGCTCGATTTACCGCCGTATTTCACTGACACCCCAGTCATCCGACGGCATTGGGCCCATTATTTCGACTTGATCACGATGATGGACCACTGGGTGGGCGCCCTGTTGCAGCAGCTTGAAGAAGACGGCCTGGCGGACAATACGCTCGTCTTCTTTTTCAGCGATAACGGCGCCGGACTCCCGTGCTGCAAGCGGTGGCTGTACGACAGAGGCATTCACGTGCCGCTGCTCGTCCGGTGGCCGGGCAAGCTTCCGCCGGGCATCGAACGGGACGAATTGGTGAGCTTCGTGGATTTTGCCCCCACCGTTCTGTCCTGCGCGGGCCTTCCGATCCCCGCCTACATGCAGGGCAGAGCCTTTCTCGGCAGCGCGACAAGTCCCACCCGCAACTACGTCTTTGCGGCGCGCGATCGCATGGATGAGCGCTGCGACATCATCCGGTCCATCCGCGACAAACGCTTCAAATACATCCGCAATTACGAGCCCTATCGCCGCTATGACCAGCATCTGGTCTATCCCGAGAGCTTCCCGGTCCTGCAGGAGATGCGGCGAGTAGAAAAAGACGGGGCGCTGGAAGGGGCACAGAAACTCTTTTTCGCGGATGCCAAACCGCTCGAAGAACTCTATGATCTGCACGCGGATCCACATGAAATACATAATATTGTCGACCAAGCGGAACTCGCACATGAGCTTGGCCGTCTGCGCGAGGCGCTTGACGTATTCCTCGACGACTCCGCCGACACGGGCTTCATCCCGGAGCTTGACCTGAGCGCCTGGCTCGCTGGAACCCGGGCAGATCCTCCGGAGACCCTTCCCGTGTATGAGCTTGTGAGCAACGAAGCGGTCTTCGGAAAGCCAGTAAAGGTTTACGTGGAGCTGCTGAACGGCTCGAACCGCCTGCGCCGACTTCGAGCCATCAAGACTCTGGGTCTCGTTCCGGATGCACTGCCGCTGCTCCGGCAAGCCCTGGACGACTACGAGCCGGCGGTGGTTTACTGGGCGGCGGTCTCGTTGGGCCACCTCGGGGATGATACGCCCGAGGGCCGACTGAAATTGCTCAAGGTGTTAAAAGGCAAAGAGTTAAGTGCCAGACTCGGCGCGGCGAGGGGCTTGGTTTTGTGTGGATGCCTCGATGACGCAGTGCCCGCCTTATTGCAGATGCTGTCCGATGAGAACGAATATGCGCGCCTGTCGGCGGTCGAGACCCTGGAACTGGCCGGTCTGGAGCACCCGGGGGTTCGTGACGCCTTCAAGCGGGTTATGCAGGAAAAAGAGACCTATCCCCGTCGGATTGCTGCAGCCGCCCTGGGGATCATGATGCGCTGACATGCCGGGCGCCAGCCCAACTTGATTCAGTATATAGTGTATTGCATTTTGAGGGGTTCTCGGCTACACTATCACTCGTGCAATGGTGCACATGAACTGGAGTTAGTGCGCTTCTGCCTCCGTTTTGGACCTGATCCTGCGCGTGATTTCCGAAAAGATGTCATGCTCGCTCCGGACTGGTTGCCGACCGGGTTGAGGGCCACCCTCCACAAGACCGCTCTGGAAAGGAAAGAGTGATGAACATCTACGTGGGAAATCTGTCGTATGACACGGACAACGCGTCACTGCGTGCGCTTTTTGAAACGCATGGCGCCGTGGAGGACGCGCGGGTCATCGAAGACCGGCAGACGGGCCGTTCGCGTGGGTTCGGTTTCGTTGAGATGCCGAACAGCTCCGAAGCGCAGGCCGCTATCGACGCCCTCAACGGGCATGAAATTCAGGGCCGCACCCTGACCGTCAATCAGGCACGTGAGCGTGAAGAACGTCGTCCGCGTGGCGGTGGCGGTGGTTACGGCTCCCGTTACTAATCCGTACGGCAACGAGCGAAGGCGGTGCATCCCCCTGGACAGGGGATGTGCCGCCTTTCTTCGTATTTGGACTGTGATATTTGGACTGTGAGCATTTCCTCTGAGCTTACTGAACGGCGTCCAGCAGCTCCCGGCCGTTGCCGTAAAACAGAGCGTCAATGAAGTCGCTTCCCAGCTCGCAGCGCTCTACCGCGCTACGGATGCCTCGCAGTTCTTCGTAGAGGAACGAAGTGAACACCAGCTTCCCATGGTCATCCGATAGCGACAGGGGCCAGGGCACGGGGGTGATGTAGGTGTACTGGTTGTTGATCTCGACGGATTTGCCCGGCGCGACGGCGATCGGCAGATCCGTCGCGTAGAGAATTCGGTCCCGGGGCGCCGTCCGAAAGACGTATTCGAGCACCTCCGGATTGCTGACCATGGCCAGGTCGTAGTACAGATTCGGCAGGTCCGTCAGGTTGTCGAGGGAACCCCGCACGTTTTTGAGGAAATATGCGCGGCCCACGTGCGCCAGCACGATGCGCGTCGCCGGATACGTCCGGCAGAGGTCTCGGAGTTGTATCTGATTGAGCGGATCCGCCAAGCGCTCTTTGCGGGGAATGTGCAGCATGACGAGCAGGCCCCGCGCGTTCACAATTTCCATGGCCCAGTTCGGGAGCATCTCCGAAATCTGCACCTCGTTGAGATCCGGCTTCCGCACGTAGTTGAGGTACGGTTTAAGTCCGAGAAAGCGGCCGGATGCGAGGTCTGCCTCCAACTGCTCCGGAGTATCCGTTTCGGGGTCGAAGAGGCGCAGCGGAAAGAAACGCTGTTTGTCGCAGACCTCGCCCACGTAGGCGTTGTTGGCCTGAAGATCGTATTCCACGTGGGGAAGGCCGAAGACCACCGCGCTGGTGTCGCGCTTCGGATACAGTTCGTCCAGATCCTGCGAAAGTGCAGCAAGGTCATACGAGCGAATCGGATGTCCTGCACACGAATACGCCGCGCATTCCGATGGGATGGTGGCTGCGTCGAACAGGTGCACATGGAAATCGAGAACCCGCGCCGGTACGAAATCTTCGAGTTCCTCTTGCCAAATACGGCGGTTCCGTTCGTGTTTGGTCGTTTCTCGCCACATAAGCAGCCTTTCGTTAACACGCAGGGCTCAGGCCTCGCGTATGGTTCTGGTCACAGGGTAACGACGTCAAGCCCCGCCATCGAGCCGAACGCGACGATGTCCCCGGCGCAATCGCCCAGCACCAGGGCACTGTGATGCGTTCCGCCGTTGATGGAGTACTCCTCCAGAAAGAGTTCGATCGGGAGTTCAGGACGGATCCATCCGCGGATGGCGTCCTTCATTTCCGGCACCGTCGTGTCCTCCAGCACTTGGACGGGAGCGACGAGCAGCCCGAAGCGATCGCCGGGGCCGGGGGCGAGGTTCACCAATACGGCCGGGCCCGGGCGCAACCCGCACGCCAGGATGGCCGGGTTTTGGGCGGGCGTGTAGGGAAAGTCTTTTTCGATCAGCCGTGGCACTGCACCGGCCACTTCCGGATTTACCTCGCCCATGTGCGACAGGAACAGCGCATCACCTTCCCAGTCAGGACAGAAAATTTCGGTAAACGTCGTCTTGCCGAAGGCCTTGTTCAGCGCACCCACCAGCGACGCGGTCAGGACATCGCCTTCGCCTGCATATCCGTATCCGCGGGCCATCGCCTTGGAGACTTCCAGAAAAGGCACCGTGTCGATCAAGCCGTCGGCAGCTCGAAATTCCAGGAAGTTCAGGCTGAACGCCGTGCAGGCGCCATCCGTCAGGCGTTTCCGCAACGCTAAACCGGAACACAGCGACCGACGGTGCACCGCTTCCGAGGCTTCGACGGCGTAGCGGGCGCGATCCGCTTCCATTTCTTCCTGGAGGTCCGTTTCCGTGATGAAGGCCGCCTCCGCTACCAGGTCTTCGACGTCGATCTGGTCGGTCTTGATTCCCAGCACGCGTTCGAGGAGGGCATCGGGGGCCGCAAAATCGCCCATGCCTTCAAACGCGGGGCCGATGCGCAGGGCCCGTGTTGTCCGCAGATACCGTGCAGCCTGGGCCGCCCGCGCGATGCCTGCCGCCCGATCCAGCACGTCCGGATTGGCATGGTGTCCGGCCACGATCTCGAAATGCCTGCCGAGCCTGCGCAACACGGACGCCAGATCCTGCACCCCGTGAATCCCATGGTTGAACATGATCCGGTCCGGCGATGTGCCCTGCCCAAACGACGCATCCGGTGTGGTATCGAGCAGGAGGACGGGGAGCTTGCTGGCGGCCAGGATCCCGGCCGATTCCAGGGACGGCGAGTACGCGAGATGGAGCGTCACAA
Source organism: Candidatus Hydrogenedentales bacterium (assembly GCA_050950105.1). Taxonomy (GTDB): domain Bacteria; phylum Hydrogenedentota; class Hydrogenedentia; order Hydrogenedentales; family SLHB01; genus UBA2224. Next base: position 881,419 of record JBMNGZ010000005.1, read on the forward strand.
GCAGATCGACCTGCTCGTGCTCGAACCGTTTGACTGTTTTGGCAAATTCTTCGTTTATGCGGCAGATTTCACCGAGCGAGACCGAGACGCCGCGTTCCTGCAAGCCCTTGACAATGGCGTCTAGGAATGGTTCGAAGGAGGCCCGCAGTGCGGGGTCCACGTCGTCGTAGAGCTTTAGATAAAGGGGCAGAAGCCCGACCTTTGGCTGTTGCATCAGCATTGCCTCCATTTCACTTGAGGTTGAGACTCTGTTGAACGCGCGCGTAGTGGTTCGCGGATTCCTCCACGGCCTGGCAGACCGCAGCGCGGGGTTTCCGCACAGTTTCGACCGGGGCGTGGGCGAGGGCCGGCGCCAGAGCATAGAGCGCGCCGCGCGCCACGGCCCAGTCTGCTTCACGCTGCCGTTGAAGCGCTCCTTCCGGGAACAGGGCGGCGAGCAGGCGGCAGAGATAAGCGGCCTTGCTTGCGCCGCCTCCGACCACGATGCGCTCCGCCAACCCTCCGGACACGACGGGCCGCAGCGCCTCCGCGAGTTCAAAAACCATGCCCGCGGCCACGGCACGCACGAGGTCGCTGGGGGTCGCGGCCGTGTGAATGCCCCAGAAGCTCCCCGCACCGAAGGCTTCGGGGAAAAGCGGGTTGCGCTGCGCGAGATGAGGCACGGCCACCAGCCCTGCCGGAGGAACAAGGCAAGAGCGGAAAATAGTCTCCGCTTTTCGATATGCTTTCGGAAGCTCCGGATCCAGAAATGTCGCGAGGGCCCAATCCCATGCCGAATTGCCCGTGCGCAAAGGAAGCACAAGCAATTGCCCTTCGCCGGTGAGCCCGCCAAGCACCAGTTGTGCCGGCGAGTCGAGCGCCCGGCTTGTCGGGCGCGTGTAGTTGCAGACCCAGGCCGTACCCAGGGAACAGTGCACCGGCCGGCTCGATGCCTTTAGCGCGGACAGGTACCCCGCTTCCTGATCGATGTACGGCCCCGCCACCGGAATGCCCGAGGGTAAGCGGAGCCGTCGGGCCGCTGCTCCGCAGAGTGGAGCGGTCTCGTGGCCCCGGCGCAGGGGTGCGACGAAGGGCAGGTCCAGGCCGATCAAGGCAAACGCAGCGGGGTCAAGGCGTTCGGCAGCGGCGTTGTAGGCCCCGGTCTGTATGGCGTTTCCAGGATCCTGACGCCAGAGGCCGGTCAAACGGTGAAAAAGCCATTCGCCCGCGCCAATGTGGATATGAGCGTCCGTGAACAGAGCCGGCGCACGTTCACGCAACCAGGCGAGCCGGCCCAGACCATGCGGGACGCCATCGCGCAGGGTGAGTCGCCGCCAGAACGCCTGCGTGCTTCGCTCCGCAATTTCGGCCATCTGCCCGTGAGCCCGGGTGTCGTTCCACAGCACCATGGGAGTGAGGGCCGCGCCCGTGTTGCGATCGGCAATGATGCTGCTGCCGCCCTGAGCCGCTACGCCAAATCCGGCGACCTCCGTCCAGCGGCGGCCCAATTGTTTTCGAAGCGAGACCAGAACGCCGGAGACAGCCCGGTCGAGCAACGCGACATGCTGTTCGCGTCCGCCGTTGTCGAGGACCTTCACCGGAAGGCGCCGGGCTTCCTTCGCGGCCAGTGCCCCTGAATTCGCATCAAACGCACAGGCTTTGAGCACGGTCGTGCCCAGATCGATGCCAATGAGGATGCGGCCCGCTGCGCTGCGCCGTTTACGCGTGTTCGGCATACGTCAATTCCTTGACCGCGTCTTCCAGCCAGGCGCGGGTGCCGGCGGCCATTGTCGAGTCGGTGATCACGCGGTCGATGTCTTTCCACGAGGAGAAAGGCACGAAAGCCGGCTTCTCGAATTTCGTATGGTCCGCGACCAGAATGGTCTCCCGCGCGCTGGTGATCATGGCTCGGGAGACGCGGGCAACGTCGGCATCTGTGGTGGAAACTCCTTCCTGATCCGCGCCGTCCGCGCCGATGCAGGCGACGTCCACCCGGAAGCGCTTCATGTTCTCCTCGGTGAGCCAGCCGGAGAGGTCAGGGCTTCCCGTGCGCACGGCGCCGCCGGCAAGAACCAGCGTGATATTCTGTCGCCCGTAGAGTGCCGAGGCAATCGCCAGGGATGAGGTAAGCACCGTCAGACGGGGAATGTCTGCAATGGCTCGGGCTACTTCCAGCGTGGTGGTCCCGGTGTCCAGAATCAGGGTCATGCCGCTGCTCACCAGACCTGCCGCTTCGCGTGCAATACCGCGTTTTTCGCCGGCGTTGCGTTCCGCCTTTTCCTTAAACGAGAATTCGATGACGCCGGCCCGGGTCAGCATGGCGCCGCCGTGTGTTCGCGTGAGTTCGCCCAGGGCCTCGAGCTTCGCCAGGTCACGGCGGATCGTCATGACGCTCACGCCGAACCGGGCCGCCAGTTGCTGAACCGTGGCTTCCCCCGTGACTGCCAGTGCCTCAAGAATTTTCGCGTGGCGGCGTTTCATTAAAGCTCATGAGCCTCTTTGGGTCAAAGCCTGCAGGGTCTGCTCCATGCGCGCGATGATCAAATCGATGACGTCTGTTCCCGCGATGAGTGGGAGCTTGGTGAGGGCGCTCGGAGGACACCCCTTCTTGTAGGTCTGCACGCTGATGTCCAGCCCACCCGCGCTCAGGTGTTCTGCGAAGCGTGTTGAAAGCTCGACGTCGTCGAAAAAGACCCCCGCCAGATGTCTGCGTCCTTCGATCGCGGTGATCACGCCGGCATGCCGGCGAGCGAGATCCCTCAGGCGTTCCTCATAATAGGCGCCGGCGGTCTCAATGTGTTCCCGGTTGGCCTCAACCCAGCGCATGGTGATCAGATAGGCGAGGGAGGCCAATTCCTCCTGGCCATTCGTCACCAGCGCGCCGAACTGCGGAAGGCAATCCATGGCCGCGTTGAACAAGACCCGCGATGCCGAATATTCTCCTCCCGGAAAACCCTTTCCAACCACCACAAAACTCGGTTTCAGCCCGTACTCGCGGAAAAGGTACAGGTCCGGGCTCCACACGCAGGATTGAATCTCATCGCAGACCACCGGCACGTCGTGCTTGCGGCACAGCGCATAGGCTCGCCGGAGAAAAGCCTTCGAGAGCCGTATCGCAGCGTAGTTCATCAGAATAAGTTCATGGAAAAAACCGGCGATTTTATACGGCGGCTGATCCCATTGCGCGAAAACCGCTTCCAGACTTTCCAGATGGTTCGGCCGTACCGCGCGCACCATGAACGCGCCGCTGCGCTCCAACAGGCCGGCCATATCCGGCCACATGCCGCGCATGGTCTGGGTGAGAAATGTGGTGCCGTGATAATTGGCCTCCAGGCCGCCCTCCTCGTCTCCCAGCACCACCACGACCGGAATGCGCCCCGCGTACGGAGGAGGGGGGGCACTGCTTTCGCTGCGGAAAAATCTCGCAAGAATCATTTTCAACGCAGCTTCCGCGGCCAGACTGCCCGTGTCCAGGTTCAGCACGCGGTTCAACACATTCATGGACGTCGAACGCAGGGTCCGTTGGAGCGCCTCGCCGTCATGCGGCGCGATTCCGGCGGCGCTGCGCACCATCTCTTCCTCTAGAAGGCGAGTGAGGTGTCCCCGGGTGTTGTTGTGCGTGGCGTTCGGGATGCCCAGCGCCCGGGCATGATTGAGCAGCGCATAGCCCGGAAAACCGTGCCCCAGCGGCGCATGGTAATGCTCGCTCTTTGATGTCAGGTACAGGCGGCCGTCTTCGCCAATCCGGTAATATCCCAATGCGCTGACCGGCGCCTGTTCCAGGACCGAATTTCGCGCGAATTGCACGCTGGTTGCCCCGGCAGAAGTCGGTCTCGCCGGAGGGGGGCAGTCCGCGCCGACCTGGGCCAGACGGGACGACAGTGCCCGTTGAAAAGCCAGCGGGAAGAACGCCACCTTCTGCGCCGCGAGCCGGCGCAATTCCGCCGCAGGGGTTCCGTTGAGAAAGGAGGCCGCCCGGCACACGGCCTCAACGTAGTCTTTCCCCGCCAGGTCCTGGAGGCTCAGTCGGGGCGATGCGAAGCGCAGGGGAGATCTCGCGGGCACGGCATGTTCCTTCTTGGGGTCGCCGAACACCAGGGTTCGGGATTGTGCGTTTTTTGCGCGAAATTGTTCTTTATGGTAGTAGGGTGCGTCCGTGGTGTCAACTCGGGGTGAAAAAACACAGGAAAACCGCGCCCACGGCAATGCTCTCGCTCTGGCATGCGTTTTCCGGCGGATTGCGCTATGCTGACGACGCTACAATGGCGATGCGGCTTTACCCGAAGCGCCCGAAGCTGGCCGCCGGCCCAGCATCCAGAACGAGGGATATTCATGAAAGAAATCGCTGTACACACCACGAGTCATACGCAATTTGTGAACCTGGACGCCGAAATTCAGAGCGCTATCGCAGCAACGGGCATTAGTGACGGCATCTGCTTCGTGTTTGTGCCGCATACCACTGCGGGCGTCACCATCAACGAAAATGCCGATCCCGACGTAACCGCCGACATGATTCAGGCCCTCGAGCGGGCTGTCCCCTGGAAAGCCGGCTACGCCCATGCGGAAGGCAACGCGGCGGCTCATGTCAAGGCCAGTATGATGGGGTTCAGCCAGGCAGTCCCCGTGCGTGGCGGCAGGCTCGCTTTCGGCACCTGGCAGTCCTTGTATTTTTGCGAATTCGATGGCCCTCGCTCCCGCAAAGTATGGGTGCGGGTCATTCCCGCATGAGCACCGAAATCCGATTTAATGCCGCACGGGAAGCTGCCGCGCCCGAAAGGATGGCAGCCGGCTCTGAAAGGCAGAAGCGGCGTACTTGGAATGTCACCGGCCGCGCGAACATCTCCTTCCGGCCATGTTGCGAAATGTTCGTTTGCGTGCTTTAATGTTTGTTTTGACCAGGTCTACAGGGCGCGGTCAGCGCGCTCAGGGGAGTCCCAATGCACGAACACAGCAGCCAACACCCCCACCCGTTTTCCATGTCCAGGCGCGGTTTTCTGGCCGGCGCTTCGGCGTCGCTGGTCCTTCCGCTGGCGGCATCGGCCATTGGCCAGTCTCTTGTCGACGCCCCGGTCTGGGAACAGCGTTCGGACAAGAAGATACGCATCGGGATCGTGGGAGGAGGATTCGGCCAGTCGTTTCACTGGCACGAGCACCCGAACTGCATTGTCGAGGCGGTCAGCGATCTGAGGCCGGAGCGCCTGGCCCAGCTCCAGGGCAAATACAAGTGTGAGAAGACCTATGAGTCGCTGGAAAAACTCATTCTGGATCCCGCCATCGACGCGGTTGCCGTGTTTACGGAAGCGGTGAACCATGCCCGCCATGTGGTCGACTGCATGGAGCACGGTAAACACGTGATCAGCGCCGTACCCGCCTGCTGCACGCTGGACGAGGCGGCTCTGCTCAAAGAGGTGAAAGAACGCACCGGCCTGACGTACATGATGGCGGAAACCAGCAGCTACCGCTGGGAGACCATCACGGCGCGGCGGCTGGTTCAGGACGGCCTTCTCGGGGAACTCATCTATACGGAAGGCGAGTACTACCACCCCATGGACAAGGCCGGCCGCGCTGCCCTCTGGTATTACAATGACCAGCGTACCTGGCGTTATGCCTATCCGCCGATGCTCTACCCGACCCACAGCTCCGCTTTCCTGGTCGGCGTTACGGGCGAGCGGCTGGTCAAGGTCTCCTGCATTGGCTGGGGCGACGCCGAGCATGATACCGCCCTGCGCGACAATGCCTACGACAATCCTTTTACCAATGGCATGGCCATGTTTCTCACGGACCGGGGCCATCCGTTCCGCTGCAATGTCGCGTGGGACATCAAAGGCCACGGCGAACGGGCGCAATGGTTCGGTACGCGGGGCGCCATGTACATGTCCAGCTCGGGAGGGCAGCCGTTCGCGCTGCAACTGGCCGACCGAACCCTGAGCGGCCTGCCGGATTATTGGCACATGGTGCCCGAAGCCATGCGCTACGATACCGGCCACGGAAAGTCGCATCCATTCCTCAGCAACGAGTTTATTATGGCGCTCGTCGAGGAACGGGAACCCCTTGTTGACCTGTACGAAGCGCTGGCGTTCACCGTGCCCGGGATTGTGGCGCACGAATCGTCTTTCCGGGATGGCGAACAGCTGCCGATCCCCAGTTTCGATCCAGCCGGGCGTTCCCGCGCCTGAGAACATGAACCATCAGGAGAATGCTACATGAGACACCATGACGCCCTGGAAACTGCGCCCCTCTCGCGGCGCGGCTTTATGAAAGCCACCGCGGCCGGCGGCATCGTGCTGGCGGGGGCATCCACAGAGGCCCTGGCCGTGGGACCGCCCTGGCAGCAGACCTCCGACACGACGATCCGCATCGGGATTGTGGGGGGAGGCTTTGGCCTCTCTTTCCACTGGCACGAACACCCGAATTGCATCGTCGAGGCAGTCAGCGACCTCATTCCCGAACGGCGCGAACGGCTGCAGAAGAAATACGCCTGTGAGAAGGCTTATGAGTCGCTCGAACAGCTTATTCAGGACCCAGCCATCGACGCGGTGGGCGTATTTACGGAAGCCCCCAACCACGCCCGGCATGTCATCGATTGCATGGAACACGGAAAGCATGTGATCAGTGCGGTTCCGGCCTGTTGCTCGCTCGAGGAAGCCGCGGCCATTAAGGAAGCGAAAGAACGCACGGGCCTCACCTACATGATGGCGGAAACGAGCCATTATCGTCCGGAGACCATCACCGCGCGCCGCCTTCACCGGGACGGACTCTTCGGCGAACTGGTTTATAGCGAGGCCGAGTACTATCACCCCGGCATTGGATGGGCGGATAACGAGCTGTCAACCCGCGACGGAAAACGCACCTGGCGCTGGGGATATCCGCCCATGTGGTACCCGACCCACAGCACCTCGTTTCTCGTCAGCGTCACCCGCGAACGTCTCGTCAAAGTCTCGTGCATCGGGACCCGGCGACCCGCCGATCCCGGCTTTCAGGACAATCCGTACAACAACCCCTTCGCCAACGGCCTGGCCCTGTTTCTGACGGACCAGCGCCACCCCTTCCGCTGCCATGTCTGCTGGGATATCCATGGCCACGGCGAGCGCGCTCAGTGGTTCGGCACCCAGGCGGCCCTGTATATGCCAGGATGCGCCGGACAGCCGTTCGCGCTCCAGTTACCCGAGCAATCGCTCAGTACCGTCCCCAATTACTGGCAGATGCTGCCCGAAAAGATGCGCTACGACACCGGGCACGGCGGCTCCCACCCGTTCCTCACCAACGAGTTCATCATGGCCCTCGTCGAGGAGCGCGCTCCGGAGGTCGATCTTTACGAAGCGCTGGCGATGACGGTTCCGGGCCTCGTTGCCCATGAGTCCTCGTTCAAGGACGGCGAACAGCTCGCAATTCCCAGTTTTGACGTGGCGTAACCATCTTGCAGGAGGAATTCCGATGCGTTTCCTGGCATGTCTGGCAGGTGTAATGATAGGGGTCGCCGCGGCGACCCTGGCGGGCGCGGAGCAGCCGGCGGCGCCATGGCAGACGGCGGGCGAGGGGGCCTGGAAGACCATTCCCGGCACGCCCGCAGTGCTCGCCCACGAAAAGTCGGACGCGGCCGCATCCGCCGTCCAAACGGTCGCGGGCTCCGGAGCCCTTGTCTGGCGCTGTTATGTCGAGCCTTCCCCGGCCTGTGAGGCGGCGGGGATCTGGTTCGCCGCTACGGCGGATCTCAGCACCGGGTACCGCCTGACGCTGGGAGGCAACCCCGGCCTGGGCGGCGTGCAGCTGCACGACGCGTCGGGCGCGCTCTGCTGGGAAGACAAATACGCGCCCTGGACTTACTACACGCCGTATCTGCTCGAGGCCGTCGCTGACGCTGGACGCGTGCGCGTGCAGGTATTCCACTGGGACGGCGCTACCCTCGAAGCGCAAAGCGACTGGCTCGACGCTCCCGGATGGGCCCCGGACGCTCAGCGCAGCTGTGGCCTGTACGCCCACGGCATTGCCCGGTTTTATGGCGCCGAAAGCGCTGAGGCCCCGCTTTCGCCCATAGTCCCTGACTCCCCGAGCAAACTTCGCCTGGTCACCAGCAGCGACAGCGAATGGACGATCATCGGCCCGGGAGAATGGAAATGGACCACTCCGGAGAAGAGCGTCCTGCGCCAAGGCGCCAGCGTCCACCGCTCCTCGGTGGTCAATGCCGGGCTGGGAGGGGCCGAGGGCACGTGGCGCTGTCGCATTCTGCTTGAGAAAGGCGCCGGCGGCGGCGGGCTCTTGTTGCGCACGGATCCTCAGATCAAGACGGGCTTCATTGTCTGGCTCGGAGGCACGCACGGCGCCGGTTCCCTCATGCTCTATCGCAATCCGCTGACGCAGCTCTGGGGTGGGGAGCAAAATCAATGGCATTACGACACCGAATATCTCCTGGAGGGTTCGGTTTCCGATGGTAAAGTCTCGGCTAAACTCATGAAAGCCGACGGCACGCTCATCGACGAAAGCCCCCAATTCGACCTCCTCGATGAAGAGAAGGCTCTTGGCGGAAACCTGGGTTTCATGACCTACATTGGCAAAGGCCGGTTCTGGGACTTCTCGGAGGCGACCCGCACGGACGCAGCGGTAGAGGCCCCGCAAACGCTCGACGCCCTCGGTTCGGAATGGGCCGTCACGGGCGGCGCCTGGGCCTGGGATGACGAGGGTAAAACCGTGCTTCGCCAGGATGCCGGAGAAGGCGACGCGGCTGCCGTCAACAACGCCATGACCGGCGCGAAAGGCGTCTACCGCGTCACCGTCACGCCGGAAGCCGGCGCTGAATCCGTGGGCCTCCTGTTCCAGGTCGCGCCAGACCGGAAAGAAGGTTTCGAGGCTCGTCTGGAACGCGGCGCCGTCTTGCGCACCCTCAGCGGCCGCACGCTGTACGAAAAAACGGATTTCACCTGGACCGCAGGCACGGCATACCTTATCGAGGGAATTGTGCTGACAGACCGGGTGAGCATGCGCATCCTCGACACTTCCGGTAATGTCCTGCTCAAAACGGACGACTTCTACGTATCGGATACCAACAACACGCGGCTCGGCGGTATCGGCTTCCAGACAAGCAACGGAGCGGCCCGGTTTGCGGACTGGTCTGTGCGGCCGTTAGAGTAGTCCTCGCGAAAGGGAGCAGCGATGCTGAGACACCTGCCGGTCCGCGAACCACAGCCCGACGCGGGGCGCTTCGTCGACATTCTCATGGGGCGGCGCGCCGGGCCTCCGCCGCTGATCGAGTACATCGTGGACCCGACCGTCCTCAAACCCGTCGTGACCGGATTGCTCGGCAGAGAATGGGTGGGAGAGTCATCAGAGCTGCATTTGCTGAAGGCTTGGCTCGACAACTATATCGCGTTCTGGCAGGCCCTGGGCTATGACTTCGCCCGGCTGGAGATCGGCCTGCCTTTCGAGGAACGTCGCATACTGCACGACGATGTCGTCGACCACTCCGACCATCAACGCGCGTGGAACGACCAGCATCAGGGCGTCATCACTTCCTGGGAGGATTTTGAGCGCTACGAATGGCCGTCCCCTGACGACGTGGACTTCTTCCCTCTCGAATACGTCAACGAAAACCTCCCCGAAGGCATGGGGCTCGTGACCTGCCACGCCGGCGGCGTTTTTGAGCATGTGTCGCAACTCATGTCTATTGAAACGCTGTGTATCGCCGCCTGCGAGCAGCCGGACCTCGTTGCCGCGGTATTTGACCAGGTCGGAACCCTGCTTCTGGCCTATTACGAGCGCCTGTTCGAACTCGATAGGCTCTGCGCCGTTCTTCAGGGCGATGATATGGGATTTCGAACGGGAACCCTCATCGCCCCCGACGATATGAGACGGTATGCGCTGCCCTGGCATCGAAAACTAGCCCGGCGGACTCACGAGGCCGGCGTGCCATACTTTCTGCATTCCTGCGGCAATCTGGACGCCATTATGGACGATTTAATTGACGACGTGGGTATTGACGGCAAGCATTCCTTCGAAGATGCCATCCTCCCGGTCGAGGCCTTTCAGGTCCGCTATGGCGACCGGATCGCCGTGCTGGGAGGGGTGGATATCAACCGCTTGAGCGCCGGGACGCCTGAGGAAGTCCGCGCCCACACGCGGCATCTCATCGAAACCTGTGCTCCGCGCGGCCGCTACGCCATCGGTTCCGGCAATTCGATCCCCAGCTATGTGCCTGCAGAAAATTATCTGGCCATGCTCGATGAAGCGCACGATATGAACGGATGAGAGCCCAGCGCCGGGCCGGCGTCAACCCGGCTGGCACGCGCTTCGTCTTTATCGAGAGCATACGCCTGTTTGCACGAACAAGAGGTCGCCGCCCATGCACAGCGTGCCCATAGGCCTCCTGTGCGCGATCTTGTCCGCTACGCGCATCTGGACGGCATCCAGCCTCGACAACATTTACCCCGACAGCCAGCCGCCGGCCGGGGCAGCGCCGCAGGTCCGTCTCTACGCCGCGAAAGGGGAACAGGAGTCGTTTCAGATCTGTATCCGTTCTTCCCGCCGGGATATCGATCAGGTTGAGGTTGTGCCCGAACCCCTCTCAACGGCCATCGATTCTCCCGAGATACGTAAGGTGGGCTATCTGGCCGTGCCCGAACCGTCCCCGCGTTCCGGTAGCGGAGAAGCCATCCAGCCGGACCCGCTCCATCCATTTGAACCTTTTTCTATCAAAAAAGACAGCACCGCGGCGCTCTGGGTGACGTATACCATCCCTCGAGATTGCCGCGCGGGCCTCTACCAGGGCCGGCTCGGACTGCGCCTGGTTGGCCGCACGAAACAGTATGTTCGTGTCACCATTGAAGTCTTTGATTTCCAGATTCCCGAATTTCCCAGCATCAGTGTAGCGGGACGTCTCTCCGCAGAGCGCATTCGCACCTTCAATGAGGTCGCCGGCGATACGCTCGATGAGTGGCGCTCGTTTTACGATGCGCTCGCGCCCTGGCGAATCGCCTTCAACACCGCGCTTGAGTTTCCATTGGCCCTCGACGACAGCGAGCCTTATCTGCAGCATTTACTGTACGCTGCCCGGCGCGCTCATGCGCCGGTCGTTTTCGCGGGAATGGGGGGGAGGCTGGCGGATGCCCTGGCGCGTGAATCGTCGGTGGGCGCGCTGCCGGCCGTTCAGGAGGCCGTGGCGAGCACGGAGTGGGCGAGGCGCGTGTGTGCGGAACCGATGCCGATGCTGCCCCGCTCGCATTGGGTGGAGGTGCGTGACCGATATGAGGCATTTTGGGAACAGGCGCCGTCCATCCGACGGATGTTTCACGGGGTGCCGCACCCTCAAACACAGCAACTCGCCGAAATCTGGGTGATGCCGCTTCAATTTTTTGATCCGATCGCGGTACAGCGGCTCCGAACGGGCATGTCTCTCTCGGCGGAGCTGCCGTATCCGCTGGAAACAGTTCGCGCTTCGTCCAGCGCATACATACCCACGCAAGACATGCCGTACGCCGCCACGCCGGAGGATGCCTGCGACGGAAGTCTTTATACTGCGTGGACTTCCAGCAATGTACCTGGCCCCGGCGCCCCCGAATGGCTCGAGCTTCGCCTTCAGGCGCCTGTCACCACGAACCAGATTCGCATTGGCTGGCGTGCCGGGCACGAAGCGGCTGCCCCAGCGCTTGAGATCTCTCAGGATGGCGTCCGCTGGACTGCTCCCCGAGTCGCCTGGCAAACTCATCTTTCCGACCGGCGGTTTGCGCCAAGCTGGTCGGAAGGCGCGTTTGACCGGGTACGCAGCTTCACAGGGATCCGTTTTTTGTTCACGGAGACGCTCGATAAGGTGCCGGTCAGTATCACGGAAGTCGAACTCGGACGCCCACCGGATCCAGAGTCAATTGCGTATCTTTCCGGGGGCGCCCAGGTGTGGCTCAACTCTTCTTCAGTCCGCTTTCCATCATTTTACGCCGATGCCCATCCCGTGGAGGCCCGGCTGGGCCCGTGGCTCTGCTGGGGCCACGAACTGGACGGCCTTTTCGGCATCTCGCTCAACGAATGGCCCGATTCGTGGAGGCTGCTGGATTCGGCGAAGCCGGACGCCTGGCCGGCTTCAGACGGCGCCGGCGACTTTTTTCTGCTGTATCCCGCCCCGGGAACGCTCGTTCCGTCGATGCGGCTGTGCCGGCTCCGCGACGGCCTGGAGGATATCGAATACCTCCGCGCTGCTGCTGAGGCCGGTGTAGAGAGCGCCATTCTCCGCCCCGAGAGCATGGCTGTTTGTCGCTGGGAGCAGTACGCCGAAAGGCCGCTCCCCAAAGTGCTCGATGCTACCCGAGATGAGTTGGTGGGGCTTCGAACCAGCCTGGGCCGCGGCATCACGCAGGCAGCACGGGCGCGCTGACTCGCGGCCGGCGTGGCGCAGCACAAAGAACAGGGGCGCTCAGTCGCCGAATGCATTGGGCCCCAGATGTTTTACCAGCATATCCTGCAGTTCCGCGATCATATGGCGTTTGGTGAGGTAATCGGAGCCGCCGACTTCCTGAATTCTGCGCGGATCCTCATCCGTAGCGGTCAGGAAAATGATCGGCAGCTTTTCCGGCATGTTGGGATCGTTGCGCAATCGTTCACAGGTCTCGTATCCATCAAAGACAGGCATCATGACATCGAGGAAGATGAGGTCGGGCTGAGCTTCCACAGCTAGCTCCAGGGCCTCCTGCCCGTCGGCCGCATAGAGAACCTTGTGTCCCTCCGCCGTCAGCGCTACCGCAAGCACGTCAAACGAAGCTGAATCATCATCTGCAATAAGAATGAGTGCCATCCCACTGTCCTCCTATCCTCATTTGAGGCGATATTATAGCATTTTTCCGCCGATCCAGCCTCCACACACCTTGACCTCAGCCGCCGGGGGATATGCGCGCTTCCTATCGGCTTCCGGCAGGCTGCACGAGTGAAAGCAGGTGAGAACTCGCCTCGGAATGCAATTGAACGTCTTGACTTAACACGGGAGCGAACCTAGAATGACCGCGTGTGATGGAGAGCATCAGGAACGGTAAACTCGGGGGCTGCCCTGCAGAAAGGATCGCAAATCATGCGATATGCAGTGTTGTTCGTTTCGATGATGATGCTGGTTTTTGTCGCGGCCGTTGCCCAGGAATCCGCCAGCCCGGCCGGAAACCAGGCCGACATAAGCGCCGCCCCGGAAACCGGCACCGCATCCGACGCATCCATGGACGTGGTGGACGGGTATGAAGAACCTGGAGCAGAGCCCAAAGGCGACACCGTGATACTGGACGACGGTCGCCGCTTTGAAGGGGTACAGGTGCTGCGCCGCACGGCGACCGATATCGAGATCGAAATCGTCAAAGGCATGGCGCCCTTAGCGCTCCCGCGCGAAGTCGTGAAAGAGATCGTGTGGGATGATTATGAGCCCAGCAGGCAGCTCACTCCCGGTGCCGCCTCCAACACGGCCACACGCGCGCCCCGGCGCACGGAAAACGCCCTCCCCGAAGGCGGCCTGGCACGTGATGAGCAGGGGAACGTCGAAATACTCCCGCGCGTGAAAGTCCCGGCGCAATTGGCAGGGAAGCTTCGCACAGACATCACACAAGTCGTGCGTGACCTCAACGGGAAGGACCTGTTTGAGGCCCTGAACCTCATCAAACAGGCTACACAGCTGCAGATAGCCGCTGACCAGCCCTTGCGTGTCCTCGCCAGCAATTCAGGCGGGCTCAAGGTCAACGTGACTTTGAATGAGGATGTGAAAGTGAACGCGGTGGAATTCCTGGAGAACCACCTTCTAAAGCAGAAGGAAATGCAGGCCATAGCCATTCAGTACCAACCCGACCGCATCATCGTGACCACGAAGGAAGCCGTTGCAAAAATAAAGCAAGAACAGGAAGAGTAAACGCTGGGAGAATCGAGGCAAGAGCGGCCTCATGCGCTGCTTCTTTGAATCGAGCCCATGCCAGCAACCCTCCCCGCAGTTGATAGAAGGTCGCCCCGGAATCGCAGTGCAACGGTTCCGGGGCGATTCTGTAAAAATCAGGCGGCTTTCCCAACGAAGAGGCTGAACTCAAGCCAAATCGGCGTCGTCCTCATCGGCATCATCATCATCATCGTCGTCGTCTTCATCGTCCGGGGCGTCGTCCTCGTCGATTTCCTCGTCGGCGTCCGAGTCATCGGCTTCAACGGCCGCCCCCTCTTCCTCGTCGTCGATCACGCCGGTTTCATCGTCTTCCTCGTCGAGCGCGTCGCCTCCGTCGAGTTCGTCCAGGTCAGGAGCCAGCGTCTCATCTTCGTCGAGGTCCACAACCGGGGCCTTAACCGGCGCGATTTTCCGTGGCGTACGCTTCAGCGTAGGCCGCCGCGAAGCGCTTTCGTCTGACGGTCCGACACGTATCAGTTCGACATCGTCAGGATGATCTTTAGGGCACCATTGATCTTTGGGGCATTTGAACCCGACTTTTTCAGCGCCCCACTCCGTAAAGCGCCTGCCACATTTCGGACATTCGTATTTGACCGGCATTGCAAAAGACCTCGTTGATTTAATGCCAAGGGATATCCCTTTTCAGCGGAGCGGAATTATAACAGATGATCCCTCAGATGCAAAGGCTTTGGGCTCAAGGCGCTGATGGGATAACAACCCCTTGCCATCACGCTACTTAGGGAATTGGACCCTGCGGCGTTTGCTGTGAGCCTTCCGTCAGCTGGAAAATACCGGCCAACGCGCCCGCCACCAGGAAAGTCATGCCTATCGCCCCAAATGATACCAGCAGCGCCGGGTGCTCTGAAAGCCACCACATCCGGGCCGCCAACGCGGTGAGATAATCAACGTAGCCCAGGAAACCGGGGAACTCGTACAAGAACGTTCGTGAGATATCCCCATGCAGGATCAGTGTCGCCGTCAGCACGACTGCCAGGGCGCCCGGGACGAGCACCCGCAAGAGGCGGTGCAGGAAAATTTGCCGTTCTCGCTCCAGCATGGCTGCGACCCGAAGCCGCCGTTGAAGCGTTCCGTGAAAACCCTCCGGGAGCGGCGCTGACACTTCCTGGCGCAGTGCCGCTTCGATGCGCTGGCTCAAGGGGTCTGACGCGGGAACCGAATCACTCTTCATCATCGTACCTCAATTCGCGTTGTACAATGCCGCGCAGCTGTTTGCGTGCACGGTGCAGCCAGGTTTTGAGCGTTCCTATCGGAATCTCCATGATCTCCGCGACCTCTTCGTACGAGCATTCCTGCAGGTAGAACAGGGTGATCGCCTCCGCATAACGGCGAGGGAGTTTGGCCACACATTTCCGGATGAGTTCCGCCTCTTCGGCCTGGGGAAGCGAAGCAGCAACGCTCGGATCGGAAGGCTCCGGCCTGTACGCCAGAGACAGTTCACCGCGCCGTTTACGTTTCTGCAATTCGGAAAGGCACACATTGCACGCAATGCGGTAAAGCCAGGTCGAAAACTGTGATTCTCTTCGAAATTTCCCGATCTTCTGGTAGGCCTTGAGGAAGGCCTCCTGCGCCATGTCTTCCGCCAGGGAGGGGTTGCGCATAAACCGCAGCGACAGGTTATACACGCTCAGTTCGTGGCGGCGGGCCAGCTCTGAAAAGGCCTCGGTGTCGCCTTTCTGGGCACGCTTGACCAGCGTTTCGTCGGATTGTTCTCTGGCGCGCATCGAGTCCATGCCGGGCCAATACCCCGCTACCGCTGTGAAGGCCGTCGTCATTGCCTGCCCCTTGCCAGCCAGATGTTCCCGTTAAGCGTCTGCAGGTTGAGCGGGGCATGCCCCGAGCCAAGATTTCCGCGCAGATGATGCCGGCGCTCAATACCCTGGGAGGTATCCAGCGCAAAATCAGAGCGGATTCCGCCGTGCGTCGTGCGCGCATCCACCATCCCGGAAAACTGCTCGTCGAGAACCACTGTAATCCCCCCGTTCATGCTCTTCAATTCGGCGCCAGCCTGTCCGCCATTCAAAACGCGCGCGACAATTGCCCCGTTGGTCGTGTCGGCGTCAATGGCCCCCCCGGACACGTGCGCGTAAATGTTGCCATTCACGGTTGCCAGGCGAGCGCCTTCCGGAGCGTCTGCGACGTTAATTCGTCCATTGGTCGTCGTCGCGGCCACTTCTCCGCTCGGTTTGCTCACAAAAATATCCGCGTTTCGCCCCTGGATTTCCACCCGGCCGCAACCGGAGGCGACGTAGACGTTTCCGTTGACGCTCAGGACAGCGATGTCGGTGCCCTGGGGAACGAAAATCTCGTAATCTACCCGGAGTTCGAGTAGATCAGGCCGTTCGCCCGGTTCCGTCACCATCTTGATTTCACGGGTGCCGGGGTTCGCGGCGCAGAGCGATTCCGCGTACGCTGCCGCCTCGGCGGTCCGGGCCCTTTCCGCCGCATAGACCCGGATACGCGCTTTCACCGAAATTTCCCCGGCGTTGTGAGACCGTATATGTACGGCTCCGTCATGATTTTCCAGGGAAAAGCGCTCCGGCCCCGGCCAGGTGAAGGAACGCATCTGGTCGATAACGGGACGCCCCACCACTCTGGGGAAATTGGGCGCCAGGGCGCGCGTGGTGAAGAGCAGGACCACGATTGCGATACCGCCAGCCAGAAGAACACTCTTGATAAACGCTTTCATCTCGTCCTGTTAGACTGCACGGGCCGCAGACGGGTTTCGCTCGGGCCGCGCTGCGAACGTTGGAATTCACATCGTATTGGAAGGATACCTGCTCCACCCGGTATGCTGCATCCTTTTCCGGGAATATTGAAACCCCGGCGCTCGCCACGGTGTCAAAGGGGCGAGAAAGGACAACGAATGGTAGACCTTCTCCTCGTGGTGGTTCCCCTGGTAGTGGTGGCCCTGTTGTTCGGGGCCGCTTTACGCTATTTGTTGCGCGCCTGGGTGGACTACCAAGTCCGGATCGCGGTTTTGAAGTTGATGGATCGCGATGCGGGCACGCTTACCGAACCCGGCGGTGCCGGGGGCGATGCCCAGCCGTCATCCACCCCTTCCAGTGACGGCCGCGTTGATTTTCTGCTTACCGGCATCGCCCTCGGCGTCATCGGCGCCTGCTGCGCCCTTATCGGCTGGAATCTGCGCGTGGGCCAACTGGCGGTAGGCATATATCTGGGCGGTATTTTCAATCTCTGCCTGGGCTTTCTCCTGGGCCTTGCCGGACTGATAGCCCGGCGTTTGCGTTCCCCGCGTCCACGGACGGACTAACCCCCACGGCGCGTTTTCACGACGTTCCCGTTGCGCGGGCTCGATGCGAGACCCTACCCTGACGTGAACTGGTCTCCAGGCACCCTTCGTGCTATCATCTGCTGCGGGGCGCTTGTAGCATGGGAAAATCCGAGTTAAGACACCTTATTGCGGGTATAGACCACCTGCCGGCCACCATGAAGGTTGTGGGGCGGGCATTGTCCGTTTTGTTCGATGCTTCGCCCGATATGGAGACCGCCGGCGCCCTTTTCGCGATCGATCCGGCCCTGGCCAGCTGTGCGCTCCGAATGGCCAACCTGCCCGGCGCGGATCGGGCCACGCCCGAGAGCATCCTGCTGCGGGATGCCGTGCATGCCATGGGACACGAAAATCTCCGCCGCGCAGTGCTCGGAGTTACCCTGACCAGCCTGCCGGTCCAATCCTGCCAGCGGCATCTCGAGCACCTTCAGCGGCACGCCCTGGCCTGCGCGACCTGCGCCGCGAAAACGGCTGCCTACACCCGCCTGGTCTCCGCCGGAGAAGCCTATGTGGCCGGCCTCCTCCATGACCTGGGCCGTCTGGCGCTCATTGCGGCCATGCCGGACGAATATTGCGCGTTTCTGGAAAACAACGAACCCGCTGGGCTGGATCGCCTCGAACGCGCCGCGTTTAATGTGGATCATGCCCTGGTTGGAAAATGGATAGCGGAACGCTGGGCGCTCCCGCGGCATTTGAGCCAGGCCATCTGGTTTCATCACCTCCCCCCGGGCACCCTGCTCGGAGACCGGCCCATCGTCCATCTGGTCGCCATCGTTGGATTCGCCAATGCCATGAGTTCCTGGCTCGTGGATGGTGGGGACAAGCCTTCTCCGGCGCACCAGCAGGATCTGCAGGCGCATGCCGCCCACCTTGGACTGGAGCGCGCGGATATCCAGTCATTGCGTGAGCAGTCTCGAGATGCCATGAATCAACGCCTTGTCCTGCTGGAATCCAGCGCCGGTGGCGGCGCCACTGCATTTCAAGAACTCCAGAAAGCTGCATCCCAGGTGACTTTTCCGGGCCGCAGCGACAGCGCGGAATCCCTTTCCTTGAAAAAAGAGCTCAAGTGGCTCCAGGCCTTGAACCGCCTGAACACCAGCCTTCGGCCTTCTCAATCTCTCAGCGAAGTCCTTGCGCTCATCGTCGCAACCGTCCGGGAAGGTCTCGATGCGGCCCCCGGCATGTGTTGTGCATTCGACGAAGGAAATCGCCATCTGGTCGGCATGACCTGGGACCAAGCTGAGGCAGCTCCGCAGCAATTTCGTATTCCGCTGTCCCCTTCGACTCAGCAGGAACTCGATGAGGTCGAACTCCTCGCCCTGGAAGCCCTGGACGAACTCGGAATAGGGATGAGCGAAAACGGGTGGCGCGGCGCCGAGCGGGCTGAACCCGTGCTTCACGAAGGCATTCTCATGCTCCCCATGGTGGCCGACGGCGCCACGCGTGGCCAGATCATGTTCGAAACCGAGTCGCAGAAAATCGAAAATCACTCGTGGGATGGGTTTAAGTTGATGGCCTTTGCGGGCGCCTGCGGCGCCGTGCTGGCCCGGCATCATGCGTACGGAGAGCTTCGCGAACTCAGTGAGGACCTCGCCGACGCCATCGCCCGCAATGCCGGCACCCAGAGCGCGGGAAATGAGGACCACCTGGCCGAATTTGCGATCGGCGCCTCCCATGCCCTGCAGCGCCCACTGAACATCGTCGCCAGCCAGGCTCAGCAGCTCCTCCGCCGTATGCGCAGCCCGGAAGAAACCAGTGCCGTCGAGTCTATCCTTGAACAAAACCGCGCGCTCACCAAGCTGGTGAATGATCTGATGGCCTTTGCGCGTCCCGGGCTGTCGGTACCTGCCCCCACGGTGGTCAATTATGTCTTGCACCGGCTGGTGACCACGGTTTCTGACCGCCTCGAGGCAAAAGGCATCACGATCGTCGAGGAATATGAGGAAGGCCTGCCCCGGGTAGATGCCGATAAACAGCAGCTTGAACAGGCCCTGCTCAATCTCATCGTGAATGGCGAACAGGCCATGGACGAGACCGGCGGGCAGCTGCTCCTCAAGACCTCTGCCAGCGCCGATCGTTCCCGCGTTCATATCGTGGTCCAGGATACAGGCCCGGGCATCTCCGTGAGACATGCGGAGAGCATTTTCGAGCCTTTCGTCAGCCAGCGGGAAGGGGTATCCGGGACCGGCCTGGGGCTGGCGGTATGTCGGGCCGTAGTAAACAAACACGGGGGAGAAATCCGGCTGCTCAACCCCGACGAGGCCGGTGCTGCCTTTGAAATTACGCTGCCCGTCGAATGGGAGCCCGCGGCGGAAACGCCGGCCCGCGCACCGGATGTGAGCATCGCACGCGCTGAGAAAACGGCGCCCCTCGAAAAATCCCCTGTGGCAGAAAAGCCGTCGCCCAGGCCGGAGCGGGCGCCCGAAAGTCCTCCTTCGCCCAAACCGTATGAGGCAAAAATATCGCCGTTTGAAGAGCCCGGGGCGCCGCCCCTGCCTTCATTGCTTCTCATTGATGAAAACGAGACGACGCGCGAGGTGCTCAAGGAAACCTTGCGAAACCGAGGATTTTCCGTGATCGCAGCCCAAAACGCGGTCCGTGCCATGCAGGCCATCGCGGCGACCTTGTTTGACGCGGTATTGCTCGATTTCGAGCTGCGTGACGTCCATGGCCCCAACATGCTCACCGAGATTCATAACATCCGGCCCGGCGTACCCGTCATCGTGATGACCGCCGATACCAATCCCCGCACCGCGCAATCTGCCCTTGAACGGGGCGCCCGCGCCTGTCTCGCCAAGCCCTTTGCCTTGCACGAACTCCTGCACGAAGTTGAAGGCGCCGTCGGGATTCATGATAATGAACAGCCGGTAACCCGCTGATGCGGGAACGACAGCGTCGCATTCATCGCCATCTCCGCGGCCCCTCGCCATTACATGAAAACAATGGAAAACATGCGGCTGACTCTGCGTGAGTGCCTGTTTCACAGCGCGCTGCTGGTGGCGTTGCTGGCGGTGCTTTTTCCCGGCACCTTTCTGCGCGGCGAGTTCATTTCCCCGGCGGATATTCTCTTCGTGCTTCCCCATTGGAATGAATACGCTCCCGAGGGCTGGGAATCGACATCGAATGCTGCCATGGGCGACCATATTTTTTTCACGCGCCCCAATGCCCTGCTCTGCCAGCAGGCGTTGAAGAGAGGGGAATGGCCCCTGTGGAATCATCTCCAGCTGGCGGGCATGCCGCTTCTGGCGAATTTCCAGACTGCGATATTCTATCCCGGACATCTGCTGCGCCTGTTCCTTCCGATCGATTGGGCCTTGACCGTCTGCGTGCTTCTGAAACTCTTCTTGTGCGGGCTGATGGGCTACGCATCGGCGCGCCTGCTCTCATTCACGCCCGCGCTGGCCCGGTTCTTTTCAGTCGCGTGGATCTTAGGAAGCTACAATCTGATCTGGTGTTACTGGCCACTGACGGACGTGGCGATTTGGGTGCCGCCCCTGTTCACCGGGATCGAATTTGTACTGCGCGACCAGTACCGGCGGGGCGGGTATGCCATGCTCTTCTCTGGAACCCTGCTGCTGCTAGCCGGGCATCCAGAGACGGCATTCACCTTCGGCCTGGGCCTGGGAGCTTATTTCCTGCTGCGCCTCATTCAGCAGCGCCGCACGGGAATGCGCCTGGTTGCCCCAATCGCCGTGTGCGCACTGGCGTGGGGGATGATCTTTGCGGTATGCGCGGCTCAGTTACTCCCGTTCTTTGAATACCTGCCGCACAGCACCAGCGAGCAGATCCGCCAGGACGCCGCAGGAGCAGAAACCTATGCCCCGGGCATGAGCGCGGCGCTCTGGGTGCCACGGTTCTATGGCACGGATGCCGAACGAAACCTCCGCGCCGCCCACATCAACTCCAACCTCATCGGCATGCTCTATCCCGGAATGGTGATCTGGGTCGGAGGCATGTTGCTCTTCGCGCGAGGAAATGGAACAAAAAAAGAGCGTGAGCGGCGCAATGCCGCCGTAGCCCTGGCCATACCCGCCGCGCTGGGCCTGCTGTTAAGTTTTTACACGCCTTCTCTCCACTTCGTCCATGAACTCCCCGTCATGAATGAACTGCGTGAGTGGTACCACGCCTGTTTTGCGGTGTTCGCTTTCCCCCTCGTGGCCACGATGGGGTTCGAACACTGGTTCGCGCGGCAACGCCGCCTGCGCGAGCTTTTGTGGGCATTACCACCGTTGCTCATCGGCGGGGTGTTCGTTTTCATCTTGCTGCGATTCGACCGGCCCGTTCTGGAATTGACTGACCAGTGGGGTTACGTGCTCCAGGAGTCCGGGCGTGCAGCCGCGTTGGCTGCCTTGGCCCTTGCCTTGTGCGCGGTCTTCTGTTTCAAACAACCGGCCCGCATCGTATTGCTCAGCCTGATCCTGCTGCTTGCAGCCGATTCTCTGCTGGCGACCCGCGGCCTGCGCCCGACCCTGCCCCCCGAGCAATCCTTCCCGGAAACCGCCCTCATTAAACGCCTTCAATCCTTTGAACAGCCGTGCCGTGTGAGTGTCGCGGAAGGGTATGTCCCGAGCGGGATCGTGAGCAATTATGGCATCGAGGAGTGGCTGGGCTACGACGGGCTGTATCCTGAACGGGTTCGGCGGCTTCAGCTCGAGCTGGGCCCAGCCATCTGGAAAGTCATGGAACCGGTAGGCGCCATCCACTATTACTTGAACTATCCCGAATACAAGTCAGTGATCGATGCCACTAAACATCCGTATCTGAAACGCGTGGATACCATCGACGGCATGGAACTTTACGAAAATCCCCGTGCGCTTCCGCGTGCATTTCTCGTTCCCGAGGTGGAAGTCATTCCGGATTTTGATGCGATGTTCAAAATCATGCGCGACCCGGAATTCGAGCCCGCGAAACTGGTCGTCACCGAAGAGGGCCCAACTGTCTCGAACCCTTCGCCGCATAATGCCCCGCCCGGGCAGGCCACCGTGGTCTTGAGAGAACCCACGCGCGTTCTGGTCGTAGTGGATGCGGCGTCTACCTGCGCCCTGGTCCTGGCCGACGCCTACTATCCCGGTTGGAAAGTGACGATCGACGGGAAAGCGGGGGAGATCTTCCCCGCGTACTATGCCTTTCGGGGCGTGCTCATCCCCGCCGGCCGGCACACGGTGGAATTCACCTATTTCCCGCTCAGCTTTCGCCTGGGATTGGTCATCTCCACGGCGGCCCTGCTTCTGGGAGCGTATTCAGCCCTTCGCGATCTTCGAGCGAGCGGACATCAACGCTCGGCCCGAATTGCCTGACGCAGGCTCAGCCCGCCGGGAACAGCCGGTCGATGGTGGCCAGTTCCTCATCTGCAAAGGCCAGATTGTCCAGCGCAGCCACGCAATCCTTCACCTGTTCCGGTGTGCGAGCGCCGATAAGTGCGCTGGTCACCCGGGGATCGCGGAGTACCCACGAAATCGCCAGCTGCGCCACGCTCTGGCCGCGCGCACTGGCCAACTCTGCGAGCTGTCGTACCCGCGATACTACTTCTTCGGTGACGGCTTCCCTGCGCAGGAACCCGTCCGGGTCTGCCGCGCGCGATATCTCCGGAATTGGATTTGAGGGATCCAGATACTTATTTGTGAGCAGCCCCTGCGCAAGCGGACTATATACAATCACTCCCGCGCCATACAGTGCTGTGTACTCCAGCAGATCGGATTCAATCCACCGGTGCATCATGTTGTAGCAGGGCTGATGGATCGTGATCGGCGCCCAGTCATGCCGGCGGACCGTCTCGACCGCCTGCACGAAAAACGCTCCCCGGTAGCTGCTCACACCCGCATACAGCGCTTTGCCTTGCTTCACGATCAGGTCGAGCGCGCCCAAGGTCTCCTCCAGCGGCGTGGATGGATCCGGGCGATGCGAATAGAAAATATCGACGTAATCGAGTCCCAAACGCTTCAAAGACTGATCGAGGCTCGCGACCAGGTACTTCTTGCTGCCCCATTCCCCATAGGGTCCGGGCCACATTCGGTACCCCGCCTTCGTAGAAATGATCAGCTCATCCCGGTGCCCGGCAAAATCCTCACGCAGGATGCGCCCGGTCCGTTCCTCTGCGCTGCCGGGCTCGGGGCCGTAATTGTTCGCCAGATCGAAATGGGTCACGCCCAGGTCGAACGCCGTGCGCATCATCGCCCGGCAGACGTCGTGATCCGCCCGCGTACCAAAATTGTGCCACATACCCAGCGAAACCGGCGGCAACAGCAAGCCGCTGTTCCCACAACGCCGGTACTCCAGCTTCTCGTAACGGTGGCTGTCAAAGCTCATGCTTCCACTCCTGTTTTGCTCATGCCGAGCACGGCGGCGTGCCGTCTCCGTTCGTTCCCATGCAACGATGACAAAACAGTCGGCAGGAGTCAAAGCAGTCCCGACTTCATGACACGCTTTGACGCAGCCAGAGCCGGTTACAATCTCAGGTGATGCGCATTGCCCTGCTCCAGGCCGCGCGCAAAAGACAAGGCCACAGCGTCATTGACCCGCATTTGGGATGGATTGCAGTTCATCCGCCAGCCAACACAAAATAAGAATGTCCGTTTGACTTCTTTTCCGCCGATTTGCTACGCTCTGTCTCGCTTGGCGCAGAGCCAGGCGCTTTTGTTGAACAACGACCTCATGGGGCTGTAGCTCAGCTGGGAGAGCGCTGCGTTCGCAATGCAGAGGTCAGGGGTTCGATCCCCCTCAGCTCCACCAATAAAATCAAGGGCTTACGCTGGTAGCGGCGTAGGCCCTTTTTGCTTGGAAGCACGCCGGAAGCACACCCGCGCGGCACCGAGCCCACCAGGTTCCCTGTTGTGCACTTCGCGCGCCCATTTGGCCACGTCATCGGCGGTCGCGCAGCGCTTCTCAAACAGTTTTTCCTGGCGGGGGTCTTTTTTATCCCAGAAGGGAAGGCGGCGCTGCCGCAGGAAATCTTTGTAATCGAGACGCAGCTGCTCGAGGCTGGCCTTGGCGTCGTTGGGGAGTTTGAACTCAGTCTTTCGGGAGGTCGCCGTGGCCATGCTGCCTTTCACGCGATGTTCTGCACCCCACTGCGCGCCGTCTGGACCATCTGGTCGCGGGTGCGGTTTCGCGGCTCGATGCAGGAGTCGCAGAAACGCACGGTCAGGTCATAGACCAGTCGGCGAGCGACTTGAAAACTTTTGAGATCCCGGTAGCCGCCGTGCGAGGGAATGAGCTTGTTGGAGGCCATCCCAGCCACCCTTTATAGTATGTGTTCAATTGGCAGTTTTGTGTAGAGACTGTCAAAAGGGCAAGCCGCCTGCAGTGCCAGAAGTTTGCAGCTTGGCCTTGGCGAGGAGGCTCTTTGGCGAGTGGGGGGGCGTGAAACGGCTCGAGGTCCGGGAGGCGTGCCGCGACATGCATTTTTTTGGGCTCGACATTTTTTATGCTTTCCATTTTCTGCTTGATATTTTTTGCTTGACAAATGCGGCGTTGTTTGTTTAAATTCCACCGCTTTCTACGTGAAGCGTAGTTGAATTGAGGATTAGCCGTCCCCAAGCTCAGCCCTCCCTTGAGCAAGGAGTAGTGCGTAAGGCGGCGCGACGCATCTACATGCGACAAGGAGGGTTTATGAGTTGTATAAAGGAAAACACCTATTAGTTGATTGCCGCAATGTGGCACGCGAGGTGTGCCTCGATGACAAGCTGGTCCTGAATGCCATGGCGCGCGCCGCGGAACGTGCGGGCGCGACTGTCGTTTCACAAGTCCGGTACAAATTTGGCCAGGACTCCCCGCCCGGGTTTGCCGCCGTAGTGATGTTGGATGAGAGCCATTGCTCTGCCCACTCCTACGCGGACCTGGGATTGATCGCCATGGATATGTTCACTTGCGGAACGACCGATCCGCGCGACGTCCTGTTCTACCTCCGGGAAGAGGTCGACCTGGGCGATGTCGAAGTGCGGGAATTCGGTCGCTTTGCCGTGGACGAAAACGCCGAGGATGGCGCCATGTTACCGTCTTTGGATCGCGAGGGAATCAGTGTCCTCACGTGAATTGCATGATGGCAGACAAGACGGTTTAACCCCGCTGGAAAGCCTGCGGCTCGATTCGGTCGAGTCGTTTGCCGGCTTGGTGCGGGGCATGGGCAAAACGGCGTTCGGAGGACGACAGCTCGGTCTTGCCTTCGATACCCTTCTGACGATGGCCCGGGATGCGGAGTGCCGTGTCGTCTTGACGTTGTCCGGCGCTATGACGGTCGCCAAACAGGGTTCCATCATCTGCGAGATGGTGGACCGCGGTCTGGTGGACGCCATTGTGGCGACGGGCGCGCTGATGGCCCACGGGCTTACGGAATCCATTGGCCTGACTCACTACGCTGTTAGCCCTTACGCGGACGACCTGGAGTTGTTCGAAAAAGGGTACAACCGCATTTACGACACGTTGGAGATGGAAACTAACCTCAACTCGGTTGCCGAGTTGGTGGCGGATGTACTGGCGGCGGAGGACCCTCCCGAGGGGATGTGGTCCTCCGTCTCGTTTTGCCGGGCAGTTGGCCGCCGTCTCGAAGAGCTGGATGAGGGTCCGGGCATATTGCGCAGTGCCTACCAGCGCGACGTGCCTGTATTCGTCCCTGCGTTCACCGATAGCGAACTCGGTCTGGATTTTGCCACGTGGGCCATGAAAGCGGCGATGAAGAAACAGGGTGTCCGCGAGGGCGAGCTGGCCGATCCGCAGGCCCTGTTCACGGCTTTGCCGCCTTTCAATCCTTTCATCGATCTGCAGCACTACGCCCGCTTTGCGGGCAGCGCCGAACGCCTGGGTATTTTCACCATTGGCGGCGGCGTACCCCGGAACTGGTCGCAGCAGGTGGCCCCGTTTTACGACATCACCGCCGACCGCCTGAACATCCGGCTGCCGGAAGTGCGCTTCCATTATGGCGTACGCATTTGTCCGGAACCGGTGCACTGGGGAGGGCTCTCGGGCTGCACGTATTCGGAAGGCGTGAGCTGGGGCAAGTTTGTGGCGCCTGAGGACGGCGGCAAGTACGCTGAAGTCCCGGCCGATGCCACGCTCGTGTGGCCGTTGTTGATGAAGGCTGTGTTTGAGGCGTTGGATCACGATTCAGAATAAGAACCATGCGGCGCGAGTTACCTATCTCACAAAACTTCCTTGCCTTGGAACGGAGCCAGTCCGCCCTGCACTCTTCGCCGGTCGTGATACAACAGGCGCCGTTTGAGCGGACCACGTCGTACGGCAAAGGTGCCGCAAAAGGCCCCCAGGCCATTCTCAAAGCGTCGCAGCAGGTCGAACTGTTCGACGCCGCCCTCAACCTGGAGCTGGTGGCTACCATTCCGGGCATTGCCACGCTGTCGCCCATTGCGCCCGGACAACGGGATGGACGCCAATATGCCCGGGTGCTCCGTGATGAGACCGCGCACTGGATCAACGAAGGTAAGTTTGTCGCCACGCTGGGCGGCGAACACACCGCGGTGGTCGGTGCCATTCAGGCCCATTGCGCGGCCTGGGATGATCTGACCGTCCTTCAGCTCGATGCCCACAGCGATCTCCGGGATGAATACGACGGCTCACCCTGGAATCATGCCTGCGCCATGGCCCGCGTGCTGGATTTTCACAGCCACATCGTTCAGGTGGGCATCCGAAGCCAATGCCGGGAAGAACGGGACAAAACCGAGGCTCTGCGCACCCCGGTCGTTTATGCGCATGAGATCCTCGGGGCTCCGCCCGGCGAGGACGCCTCCTGGATAAAGCGGGTGATCGGCGCCTGCAAGAAACGCGTCTACGTAACCCTCGATTGCGATGTCCTCGACCCGGCCGTAATGCCCGCGACGGGCACTCCGGAACCGGGAGGGCTGAACTGGCTGCATCTGGATGCGCTGTTCCGGCGCTTGTGTAACGTGCGAGAAGTTGTTGGATTGGACATTTCAGAGCTGGCCCCCATCTCCGGACTGCATCACCCGCAGTTCACGATGGCCAAACTTCTGTACCGGTTCCTGGGAATTCGCTTCCAATAGCCCTGCTGATGTGGGGTGTACCATGCCTTTGAAAGAAAACGGATTCCGATGTACGACGCTGGGAAAAAGGAGAAGGGAAATGCCTCCCGCGGATGACTTCCCGGATGATTATGGTTTGGACGATGAGGCCAAACAGCGGCGTGAACGCCGGCGTAAAATCAAGGATAAACGGCGTTATGAGCGTTTCGGCAGGGATCCCGAGGCAGAAAGATCGCGAAAAAGCAGGGAGCGTCCTCCCCGCAATAATCGCGAATGGGTCGACGACGCCCTGGATGAGGATTAATCTCGGCTAATTGGGCGCTTTTGCGGGTTGGGGCACGCTTCTCCCCGAAAACGCGCCGGGGCTGAGGCAAAAACAGTCACGTATTTTGAATGAACGGGGAATCCGTGTCCCTGGGAACGCCCGTATCCCCCTGGGCGAGCAAATCACCCTCGGGCGATACGATGAAAAAGATGTGGCATCCGTGAACCCGAGCTTGAAGCATCGCTGTCGCCAGTTGACAGCTTCGCCAGGACGCACCGTTACGTTTGGTAGGATTTAGCTCCCACACTTTTGCCGCGTCCGGCGACAACCGCACCGTGTACGCGCTCATGACCCCTCCCTTTACAGATACCGCTGGGTCAACTTTCGACAAGCCTTTTCCCAGATGTGCAACCGCAGCTTTTCCCAAGCCAAAATACTAACAGAGACACATGGCTATATCAAGGCTTTTTTGTGAAGACGTCCCGCTTGCAGCGTGCAAAACCCGTGCCCTGATTGCGGTTTCACTTTTCCGACCACACGACAAAGGCCGTCGCCGGCAGAAATCTGTGAAAAATATGGCCTGCAATCGGATGGGGGCACGACGGCGCCGTCAGAAAAATTGGGCGTAATGCCAATCCCCGAGTTCAGGTAACGCGATTGCCGCAGAGCGGGTACGGTATGGCCCGAGGCGAGGCCGCGCTGGGAATGAAAACTCGTATCTCGCGCAGGAGCCCGTGCTTTACCTGGACCTCCGGTATCGCCGGGCTTAGAACCTCTTCAGAAACGTGTTTTGGGGGAAATTTACCTTGGCTTGTGCTCAGGCTCTGTGCTATGCTACGCCGGTTGCCGGTGGCGGGAGGAGGCCATGGTGCCCCAGTGACAGAGGCAGTAAGGCGCTTAGCATGGCCGTACAGTTGAGTCTCGGTAGCAATCTGGGGGTACGTCGAGAAAATCTTGAAGCTGCCCTGGCGAGGCTGGGGCAGCTTCCCGAGACTTCCGTAACGCGGCGTTCCCGCGTATACGAGACGGAACCGTACGGAGTGACCGGGCAGCCGGGCTTTCTCAACATGGCCGTGGAAGTCGAGACGGAACTGCAGCCGCTTGAACTTCTGGACGCCATCAAAACCATCGAACGCCAATTGGGCAGGCAGCATACAAAACGCTGGGGTCCTCGCGTTATCGATATCGATATCGTGTTGTGGGATGACTTGGTTGTAGAAAGCAGCTGCCTGACGATTCCCCATCCGGATTTCCGGAAACGGGCGTTCGTGTTGATCCCTATGGCGGAGATTGCGCCTCAGGCGTTCGATCCCCTCACCGGCATGACGGTTGCCCAGCTTGCGGCGCAACCCAACCTGCATGGCCGGATCCGTAACCCGGAATCCGGCGACTAGGCCACGAACCGCTCCGCTTGGAGCCCTGAAGGGACCGGGACGGCGACGTCACGGTTCGGAGGATCTAGGATGCCTCGAATCCGTACCACGACCTTTCGTAAACGCAAGGAGGCGGGGGAGAAGATCACCGTCCTCACTGCCTATGACTACCCTTTCGCGAAATTGCTCGACCAATGCGGCATCGACGCCATTCTCGTAGGCGATTCGCTCGGCACGACCGTTCAGGGCCGGGACGACACCCTGGGCGTGACCATGGACCAGATGGTCTACCATACGGCCCTGGTATCCCGTGCCGCCGAACACGCGCTGGTCATCGGCGACATGCCCTTTCTCTCGTACCAGCTCGGTGCGGAGGACGCCGTGCGAAACGCCGGCCGTTTTATTACGGAAGGCGGCGCGCAGGCCGTCAAACTCGAAGGCTCTGTCGACAAGTTTGGACACAGCATCGCCGCGATCGTTAAAACCGGCATTCCCGTCATGGCGCACATCGGTCTCACCCCTCAATCGGTCCATCAGCTCGGTGGATACAAGGTCCAGGGGCGGGGCGACCAGGCCCGGCAGCAACTCAAGGAAGAAGCGCTCGGCCTCGAGCAAGCCGGTTGTTTCGCCATCGTGCTTGAGCTGGTCCAACAAGATACCGCAGCCGAAATCACCGAGATGCTCAGCATCCCGACCATCGGCATCGGTGCCGGACCCTACTGCGACGGGCAGGTTCTCGTCATGCACGATATGCTCGGGTTCGGTCCCCTGCGCAGCTTCTGCAAGGTTTTTGGCGATGTGCGCGGCGTCATGGAAACGGCGTTCCAAAACTACGTCCGCGAAGTCCGGGATGCTGCGTTTCCTACAGAGGAACACGGCCACCGATGAACGTTTTTCATACAGCGGATGCCATGCGCGCCTGGTCGGAAAGGCAGCGCGCCGCCGGGAAAACCATCGGTTTTACTCCGACGATGGGCGCCCTGCACGCCGGCCACGAGAGCCTTATGCGCGGGGCCGCCGCTCAGAACGATCTGTCGGTGCTCAGCATCTACGTGAATCCCACGCAGTTCGCCCCCGGCGAAGATTTTGACCAGTATCCCCGCACCTTCGACGCGGATTCCGCCCTGGCCGCCCAAGTGGGCGTCAATGCCATCTACCTTCCCACAGACGCCACGATGTATCCCCAGGGATATGCTACGTACGTTGACGTTGAACGCATCACCGAGGGCCTCTGTGGCGGGTCGCGTCCTCACTTCTTCCGCGGGGTCGCCACGGTTGTCGCCAAATTGTTCAATGCCGTGCGGCCGCACCGGGCCTATTTCGGCCAGAAAGACGCCCAGCAGGTCGCCGTCATCCGCCGTATGGTCCGCGACCTCGACATGGGCATTGAAATCGTGGAAATGCCCGTCATACGCGAGCCCGACGGGCTGGCCATGAGTTCGCGCAATAAATACCTTAATCCCGAGGAACGCCAGCGCGCTCTCGCCCTGTCGCGCGGACTTGCGCTCGCCCGGGAATGCCTTCATACCGGCGAACGCAATCCACAGGCCATCATTGAAACCGTCCGCGGCGCCATGAACGCCGTCGACATCGACTACATCGAACTGGTCGACGCCGAGGAGATCACTCCCCTCGACCGCGTCCGCGGCACCATTCTGCTCGCCGTTGCTGCACGCGTGGGAGGCACTCGGCTCATCGACAACATCAAATTTACTGTCCCCGATCTCGAGGAATAGACCCATGATGCTGTGCATGTTGAAAAGCAAGATTCACCGGGCCACCATCACGCAGGCCGAACTCCACTACCCGGGAAGCATCACCATCGACCCGGAGCTTCTGGAGGCGGCCGGTATCCTCTCCTGTGAGCAGGTGCATGTGCTCAATCTGAACACCGGCGACCGCTTTGAGACCTATGCCATTGAAGGCGAACGCGGCAGCCGCGTGATCTGCCTCAATGGACCCGCCGCCCGGCTGGGTCAGGTCGGCGACATCGTCGTCGTCCTGACCTACGCCATGATGGACTCCGAAGAAGCCCGTGGCCATAAGGCAACAATCGTCCACGTCGACGCCAACAACCACATCACCGACGTTGTCCACGGCTACGATCCCAGCTGACGCCGGCACAATAACCCCATCGCCTCTTTCGCCGGATCCGAAAAACCCCGCATTATGCGTTATGGCGCTTCAATATTGGGAAAGGAACCCTTGAACACCGTCCGACGGCTGAGGGGCGTAAGTCGAGTTGCTTCCTCGCAATAGGTCAAATCGCTCCTGTTGCGTGAGTCTGGCAACGGTGGCCCGGGCTTGGGAAGCGTCTACTCGGCTGGGCGGGGGAAGCTGAGTTTTTCGGTGCGGCCGGGCCGGCGGTGGTAATCGGATTGAATGGTCTCGGCGGCTGCATCGAGCGGGATGCCACAGACTTCAGTGAGGTAGCCGTAGAGTGCCTGGCAAAGCCGGGTGAGGTTGATTGCATGCGTACGGCCGAGGGTGGTCCACAGGAAGTCGGAGAAGGCCATGAACGCCTCGAACGGGGAAGACTGGTCTTCCCAGAGAGCCGGCAGGGACGTGGAAAAATTGCCGGAATTGTAATAAAGCTCGAAATAACGCGCGAAGCGTTTCAGCCGTTGCATCTGCAGGAAATCGAGCGTTGCGGTTTGAAGGATTTCGTAGGGGGGCGAGGCGGAGTAGAGCATTTGGTGCGGTGTTGTATGCCGGGCGATGGGTGCGCCTTTCAGGCGTTTCAGGATGCCGACCTGGATTTCCTGTGGCCGCACGGCCAGCAGCCGGTCAAACCCGTCGCGAATGCTGTCCCAGGTTTCGTGCGGCATGCCGAGCACGAGGTCGGCATGAAGAAGCGCGCCCGTGCGCTCTCGTAAGAACTTCAGGGTGATGAGCGTCGCATCCAGGTCCTGTACCCGCGATATGGCGTCCTGGGTCTGCGGATTGAAGGTCTGGACGCCTACTTCCAGGCGCAGCACATCGGGTGGAAATTCCGCCATGCGCTCGAGGACGCGCGGTGGCAGGCGATCCGGCACAATTTCAAAATGCACCTGCATCCCGTCGCACAGACGGGCCTGCAAATAGTCCAACAGGGCAAGCACGCGCTCTTCCCGCAAATTGAATGTGCGGTCGACAAACTTGAATTGCCGCGCCCCACGTTCGAACAAGGCATCCAGCGCCTCGAAAATGGGGGGGAGGGGAAACTCGCGAACGCCGGGTTCCAGCGACGACAGGCAAAACTCGCATTTGAACGGGCATCCGCGCGATGTCTCCACATAGAGCGTCCGGTGAGCGATGTCATGATCTGAATACGCCGCGTAGGGGAGGGCAAGCCCCTCCGGATCTGGACGTCCCCCCGCGAATACCTTCTGGCGCGGGGGCTGCCCGCTCAGAATGGCTTCCGCCAGCTCGCGAAACGCCCGTTCTCCTTCTCCGAGAACCAGATAGCCGGCCATCCGGTAGAGCGCTGTGTCCTCGTACTCATAGCTGATTTCCGGACCGCCCAGCACAATGACGGTCTCGGGCGACACCGAGGTGAGTATCTGGACAAGTCTTTCGACCGGCTCAATATTCCAGATGTAGACGCCGATGCCGATGATCTGCGGGCGTTCGAGCAGCAGGGCCTCTGCAATCTCCGCCGGCTCCTGGCCAATGACGAACTCGCGTAGGGCGGCACGGGCCTGCAGTGCCCCGAGATTGGCCCAGAGGTATCGCAAACCGAATGCCGTATGGCTGTACCGGGCATTCAGCGTGGTCAGGATGATGTCGTGCATGATTTCAGTGAAACTCTACGGATCCAGGCTTCCGATTGCTGCGTAACGCGTTCTATGCGAGGGATCAGTCCGGCGTGGCCGTATCCGGCGCCTCACTGGCCTGAATGTTCCGGATGAGCGTGCGCAGGATCACGGCGAAGGCGGCCAGCACGAACAAGGCGGAGAAACAGGCCATAAACGCGCCCCCTCCGTAAACGATGTGCTGCCGCCGTGGCGGACTTTCCGGGAATGTGGGGGGCGAAACCACCTGAAACTCATCAATGGTATTGGCCACCGCCAACTCCGCCTCGAGGTGACTTGCGGCCAGGCTCGTGAACATGTCCAGACCGGTTGTAAAATCGCGTTCCAGCGCCTCTTCCAGCGCCGTCCGTTCACGCGACAGCTCGTCGACCTTCATTTCCGTGACGCGCTGCTCGCGCATCAGGCCGTAGAGGCGTTCTTTGTCGATCCGGTCCAGCTCGGATTGCTTCGCCCGGTCCAGCATGACCAGCGCCTTGCGTTGGGCGTGATAGTCGGCCTGCAGCGCGTCGAGCGCGGAGCGAAAGCGGGTAATTTCGCGTTCTATGTGCTGAAGTTCGAGAGGAGCGGACGCCAGCGTCAAACGCGCTTCAGAAAGCTGTTTTTGAAGCAGGATGCCCACGGGATTGCCCCCGTCCGTCTCCACGCGAAAGGCGTCGAGCTGAACGGGCGTCTCGAGGCCCAGTTCGGGGACTTCCGGCCCTTTTTCGGGTTCAGGGCGCTCTTTAGGTGGAGGCAGCTGCTTTTCCAACGCCTCCAGAATGTCCTCAAAGCGTTTTTCGTGCTCATCCTGGAGTTTGCGATGCGGGCTCTTGGTATAGTCCTGCAACAGTGTCCGGATGTTCTCGCGTCGCTCGAGATCGACAAGCAGACGTTTTTCCGCCCGTTTTTCGAGTTCTTCTTCGCGCAAGGTCTCCGTTTTATCAAGCGGCGGCGCCATCGGCTCGATTGTCTTCATTTCGCCGGGGAGCGCGATATCCCACGACGTCGCGATGGATTCAAGCGTATCCGCCGCCCCGGTCTGAGTGGTCAGCTCGGGCAGGGCAGCGCGCGCCCGTTCCAGTTCCAGCGTCTTTCTCGCCTGGGTCAGGCGAAGGCCGGCGAGGATGCTTTCCCGGGCCTGCAGCTCCGTTTCCATCAACGGCAGGGCGAATTCCGCTTCTGCCGCCGCAATACGCGCATCCCAGGTATCTCCGGTTTCCTGGAGCAGCCGGATGGTCTCGCTCTCGTATTCCTCTTCGGCGCGAAGACGCTCGGCCCGCAGTGCCTCCAGGAGTTCGCCGCTCTCGTCCTTGGTGCGGTTGAGTTCCTCGCTCAGATCCCGGAGCGCGGCTCGCTGCTCCTCGGTTTCATTCTTGAGATAGCCGGCCATTTCCTTCTTTGCCGAGAAGGTGACAGTTTTTGACCAGTCTCTTGCCGTTTCCACCCAGAGCCGGGCCAGTTCATACGTTTTATCCGGCGACTGTGCCGAGACGTGAAGTTCGATCGTGGGATAATACTCGACCGTGTATGGGGTTTTAATCTCCAAGCGGGCGGTAGGCGTCATCATGCGGCGCAGCTGCGCCACCGTGAGCAGCGGCTCCGATTCACTCGCGTGGTACGTGTTATACGCCTGCGCAATCGACGCGAGCATCCCGTCCGACTTCAGAAACAGCACGTAATCCGTCACGTTGAGGGGCTGGGGGAGGAGGGACTTGCCTTTCTCCTCGCGGGGTTGCGCTTCATCTTTGCGTGAACGGCTCACCGGTACTTGCTGCGGCCGTACAATCGCGATGGCTTCACTCTGGTACGCTGGCTCGTGGGTGAGCGCAACGTATGCGCCCACCAAGAGAGCCGCGACCAGAGACACCAGGCTTATCCATTTGAAGTTGGGCTTCAACTGAACAAACAGACGTGCCATATCACCAAGCTGGCCCAAATCTTTGCTCACATTCACCTCCGGCATCGTCCTGCCGGGCGCAATCAACGCGTCCGTTCTGGCAAGCCTTGTCGTAACAGTAGTTTAGGAGTTGCGCGGCCGTTCTTCAAGAAAGGCGCAGATGCGAGCAGCCCGCAATCGGGACAAACGCACTGGCCCCGGGCTCCAGACCGTTTGGCTCGTAGTAATGCCGGGTGAGCCGCTCAACCACGACCTCGGCGCCCTGCGACTCCGTCAATATCATCATGCAGCCGCCCAGACCGGCGCCGGAAATCTGCGCGCCGAGCACGCCGGGCGTCTCCAGCGCGATGTCCACCATGCGATCGATCTGGGGGATGCTGCAGGCATAGGAACCCGCCTGCGCATAAAGCTGTCCGGCGAACACTCTATCCGGATCTTCGCTCTGGAGATGGCTGATGCAGGCATTCAGATAGGCGTCGTCCAGTGGCGGAAGATACTCGGCGCCATCTGCTTTCGTGACCCGGTCGCCATCATGCGAGACGTTCATCATCCATCCCAGGCGCTTGATGTCGCCTTCGAGCAGCAATCGGTGAAGCATCTTGCTGCGCTCGCATTCGGCAATTCCAAATAAAAGCCGCGCACGCAGGGGATAGCTCTCGCGGGGCGAGTGCATCCGCGTGATCTGGTCGAAGGCTTCGCCGCCAATGGTGCGCCGAAGCGTGTCCGCACTGGCAGTCTCCGGCACGTCGAGCAGGATGCGGTAGACATCGGCTGAGCGTATCCCCAGGGATTCCGGGGAGATGTCGCGCAGGTGGGCGATTAATGGGGCGTAGTTGGGGAACAGTTTTCGTACCCAGTGCACCGCCAGCTCGTAGGAAGCCACGCGCTCATTGAACGCCTCTCGTGCGCCCGCGGCTTTTCGCGCCTGAATTCGTGAATTCGCGATAATGAGCGAATACCCTTCCGGAAAGGGCACATACCCGCGGATCTCAAATGGGAAGAATCCCACGGTCACTACCTGCCCGAACTGGCTGAGCTTGACCGCCGCGTGGTCGGCGCTGCCTCCCCGTGTGCCCACAAACCATTCGCCTTCCCCGCAGAGGTACACCAGATCGTTCGGGGTAACGTCCAGAGCGTTGGACAGCACCAGCGCCTCGCCCATCGCCACCACCAGGGCCGAGGAGGAGCTTAGACCGGCCGCCATCGGGATGTCGCCGCTCACCACGCAATCCACCCCGTAGATGCGGCGATCCTTGAAGCGCTCCTGCAGCCGGAGCATGGGCGCCTTGAGATAATTGCCCCAATTCCCCTGGAGATCGCTCACAATTTTCAAAACCGTTTCGCTGTCAACAAAATCGCGCCACTGGTCGAGCCTGACCTGGCGGAGCAGGTCGTCCACGGAGAATTCCAGATCTTCGAAAGAATCTTCGTCGAGGTTGTGGGCGCGCACCAGGGAATCGTGCCGCGGGCGAGCCACCAGGATATGCTCGCGATCAATGGCCGTCAGGTTGACATTGCCGCCCCGGTGGTCTACATGGCGTCCCATCAGATTGATGCGGCCGGGAGCGCGAATGACCGTCACGGGTCCATCCGCGCCGTATCGCTCGATGAAATTTTCCACCGTG
The DNA here is from genome assembly GCA_050950105.1 of Candidatus Hydrogenedentales bacterium. Taxonomy (GTDB): domain Bacteria; phylum Hydrogenedentota; class Hydrogenedentia; order Hydrogenedentales; family SLHB01; genus UBA2224. The sequence goes on from JBMNGZ010000005.1 coordinate 917,509, forward strand.
TGCAGCAGTCGGCCGCGCTTTTCTTCGCAGAGGCTCGCATTGTCGCCATAAATGGCACGCAGCATCTCCGAAACGGCCCCGTCGGGGTTTGAGAGAATCTGTGCCCAGGTCTCGGCCGGCTTGAATACCGCGGGATCCAGAGCGACCTGCTCCGCGACATCCAGCCCCAGCTTCTTCCGAAAATGTTCCTCGATCTCCAGCAGTTCGGGTGGATTATTGAAACCCAGGACGTCGTCGGGGTCATCGACGGGAACCGGCGTGACCGTCAGTCCGCGAGAGACGGCGTAGTCAATCGTGTCCGTAAGATATTCCTCTTGCTGCACATTGTCGCGGCGGAGTTCGGCCAAAGCCTTGTAGAGAACCGGCGCGCGGAACAGATAGACGGCCTGGTTGACCCATTCGACGGACTGCTCGATGTCTTCGGCGGTTCGCGTCTGGCCCGCGACCTGAAACGTGCTTCCTTCCTGGCCGGCCTTGACCAGATCGGCCTTTTCGATGATCTGGAGCAGTCGGCCGTTGGAATCGGTCACGATCCGGCCCGCGTTGGGCCAGCGGCTCTTCGGCGCTACGATAAGGGCGACGTCCGGCCGGTCCCGCTCAAAGGTCGTGATCAGTTTGTCGAGGGTGCGAGGCTCGACCAGTTTGTCGCCGGCAAGCACGAGGACAGGCCCGGTGTATTCCAGCCCGGACAGCACGTTGGCCCCCTGGCGCGCTGCGTGCCCCGTCCCCTGCTGGCTCGCCTGGTAGGCAAACAGGGCGGCCGGAAATTTTGGTCCAACCTCATCGACCACCGTGCCCGCCAGATGGCCCACTACCAGGATGTTCGGAGCGCTGCCCCGTGATTCCAGCGCTTCAAGCAGATGGCAGATCGCGGGTTTTCCCGCCACGGGGAAGCAGACCTTCGGCGTCCTCGGCGATTGCATCCGCCGTCCCTTGCCCGCACACAGAATGATCGACGCTATGCGCCCCTGTTCACCCCCTGAAAGCACGGAATACCTCCCCTCATTTCTCCCGCAACGGAAGCCAGTGGGTGCTGCTCTTTACCGCGGTCAGAGTATACACAATCTTCCGGCGCACTGCGAACGCCGAGAGCGCACCGAATAGATGCCCGACCGCGTAAGTCATGACCACTTCTTGATTTGTCGAAGCCCCGAGGATACTATTCACCAGGTTACAAGACATGTAAGCCGGGGGAGACCGCGCCAGACCATCGCCGCGCGGAACGTAGCCTGCCCGGCCGGCCGCAGCGGGTATTTTTTCGGGCATTTCGATGGTGCAGTATAGATAAATCGCAGGGCCCGGGGCCGCAACGGGGAGTGAGGGACAGCCATTCTGGATGTAGTGAAAAAGAAGGCGCGCGCCATGCTGGAGCTGCTGCAGACGCGCACGGTACGCAACATGTCCCTCCTGACGGGGGTCAATTTCCTCTCTGGAATTCTACGCTTTCTGTGCACGATCCTGTTGGCCAAAATCCTTGCGCCGGAGGACTGGGGAAATGTCGCCATATTCATCTCCATTCTGGATGTGGTGTTCATTCTGGCCGACGCGGGCCTCAACGCGACCCTGGTCCGCTTTGTTGCCGCGCATCCCGACAAACGGGCGTCCTCGGTTGTCGGGCGCTGTCTGGGGCTTAGAATTCTTCTGTCGGCCGGTTTATTTCTGGGTTTATGGGCATTTCAGGGGCCGATCCTCGCCAATCAGCACTTTCCGCCAGAATTGCACTGGGTTTATCTCTTCTCGGTCTTTTCTGCCGTCGCCCTGGCCTTCCATACGATGTCTCTCTCGATCTTTCAGGCGAAAGAGGAATATGGCCGCTATTCGGTCTCTTTCATATCGGTTAACCTCATACGCGCCTCCAGCCTCGCTTTGTTTGCCCTGCTCGGCAAGGGGACTCTCAACGCGCTGATATTGTTGTATTTCTCCGCCCCGTTCATCGGCTTGCTGCTCGTCTTCCCGTTCGCAGCCGCAAGCGTGCGGCGTACCGCATCGCTTCCGCCCGCTTCCGTGAGAACGAGAGAGATCGTCCTGTTCATGCTGCCCCTCGCGGCCATGAACGCCATCACGATCGGTCACATGCGGGTGAGCAGCTTCATGTTGAAAATGCTGGCCACGCCGGAGGCGGTGGCCAATTACGAGTTGGCGTACCAGATCGGGTTTGCCCTGCCTCTGGTCACCCGCGCGATGATCACCGTTCTCCTGCCGCGCGTTTCAACCATGAAAACAGGCGACGAGCTTCTCCGCTACCGGGGCCGCGTGCTGCGGCTCTATTTTGTCATCCTGCCCTTGACGCTCGCCGGCGTCTTGCTCGCACCACTCTTCATTTCCCTGATGTTTGGGGATAAATATGTCGAATCGCTCAACATTATCCGCTTGCTCCTGGTCGCATTCGGGCTCAGCGTGCTCATGCCGCCCCTGGGTCTTGTGTTTTACGCGATGAAACGACCCATCTACCTGACCGGAGTCCAGCTGCTTCAGTTGGTGATAACCGTCGCCCTGAATTATTACTTCATCCCCCGCTGGGAGGGCATCGGCGCTGCCGTGGTAATGCTCATCGGCACCCTGGTCTCCGCATTTGCTATTATCACGCTTTCATCGTGGGTGATTCGCAGAATCCCCGAACCGGACCCCGCGTGAAGCGATGCCTGGGCCCTGCCGGCATGCGGACATGAGAATGGCTTTCGAGTGAGCACAACCGACAACAGGAGCATAAGCGCGCTTCCATCCCGGGACGGCAGGCGTTCGCAGAGTGAAATGGCCCGCCGATTCTTTCCGGTATCGGGTATCGCGCTGCTGCTGGGTGTATACCTGCTGTACGACGCCCTCTGCTATAGCCGGCCGGGCCATGCGACGCTGCTCGCCTATGCGCAGTGTGCGTTGATGCTGGCAGTCGCGGCGGTGAATCTGCGATGGGGAGTCTACTTTTTTGTGGTCTTCGTGGTGTTCGCTGACGAAATTTCGCGTTATTTGTGGGAATTCACCGGCGATACCGGCGTGACGAGCTTTCTCACGGTCTCCCTGGGCGGCGTTGCGCTCTCCAATCTCGTGGCAGTGGGGCTCATGGCCATCGCCGCGGCATTGAGCATCGTCCGTTTCGCGCAAGCGCCGAAAAGCCCGCGCTTTTTACCCGCCGACTGGGCCCTGCTCGCGATAGGCCTGGTGTATCTGCTCGCCTCAGTCCATGGTGTTCGCAATCTGTTTCACGCGCCTCGGCTCGCGATCAACCATCTCAACCTGCCGCTGATGTTGCTCGGCCTCTATTTCGTTGTGCGCTTCATCTTCAGAGAGCCCCAGGAGGTATTCCATTTCTGGCGAGTGACGCTTCTCGCCATGGCCGTCAAGGTCATAGGCTGGACGCTGCTCGCGTTTTCAGGCGAAGGTTCTCTGTTCGGGACTACCCTGCGCGTGGGTTTCGGCGCCGGTTGGAATCTCTTTGTGTTCGTGCTGATCCTCGGGGCGATCTTCGTGATCCACGGGAACGCGTTTCGTCCGCTCGACCGCTTCATCGCGGCGGCGTTGGCCATACTCGCCGGCGGGCTGCTGCTGGTGAATGCGGGGCGCATGTTGTGGATTTTTTCCGCGCTGGGCCTGGTGCTCCTGTTGGTTTTCGACAAAGCGCGGGCCAAGCTCTACGCTCTGGGTTTTTTCGTGCTGTGCGGCATAGCAATCGTCTTTCTCGTCACCTTGCTTGGCGAGGCCATGTTCGGCACGATCGCCACCATGGCCAACACCCTGAAGGTCTGGGAGCGCCATGAGGTGGAGGCTTCCCATTCCACCATGGTGCGCATGTATGAATTTCGCAATATTCACGCGCAACTCGTCGACCACAACAACCTGCTGCTGGGAGACGGCCCGGGGAGCACCTTCTCGGATCGCTATCACCCTTTTCCGTTCGGATTGGAGCGGGGCGATTACTCGTTCGAGGAGGAGGAACAGCGGCAATTTCACAATTCGCATTCCCTCATCACGCAGCTCATGCTCCACGTGGGCTATCTTGGGATGGCGATTTATCTTGGCGCTTTTGCGAGCCTGTTCCTGATGCTCTGGGCCGCCTCTCGCCGGCTGGACTATGTGCAATTCCGTTTGCTCGCGCTGGGGATTTTGTGTTTTCTGCCCTGTTTGGTTTATATGTCGTGGAATTCAAAGGCCAATATGCTGCTGGGGCTCTTTATCGGCGGCGCGGGAAGCCTGATGGCCCTGCAACAGCGGGAGAGCGCTGAACCGGCCTCGATTTCTCACTCGGCGGGCGGAAAAAGAGGATTTCGCCTCCAGAAGAGAGCAATCGGGGGGAAGCGCGGCATCTGGCACGGCGCCACGCCTCAAACCGCACGAAAAAATGACGTAAACCAGGGTGTACGCATATGTGTACGCATACGAACTTGATGAGGAATGCATGGCTGCACAAGAACCCATTCTGGTGACCGGGCGCGCACCGCTCGGGGACAACCTGGGCCGGGAAAATGCTCTGCGCCGCGAACGAGGTCTACTACGTCTTCGAGCCGTTTAACGTGGCAAAAGGCGCCGGGCTCGAGGGCCCCCGATGGATGCCCGACGATCTCCCCTGCATGTTCTACAATATCCCCGTAAACGCCTCATCAGAGTATGAGCCCGGCCTGCGGCGCGCCGTAGAGATGCAGTACCCTCTCCGGCACAACCTCACGCGCATCCGCACCCCGCGCCACTGCGGCCGCCTCGTTAAAGACTGGCTCTCCAGCCATCTCGCCCGTTTCGCCGGAAAACGGCCCCTGCTCAAAGACCCCATCGCCCTCTTCAGCGCCGAATGGCTCGCCCGCACATTCGACATGAAGGTCGTGGTCATGATCCGCCACCCCGCCGGGTTCGCCTCCAGCATCAAGCGACTGGGCTGGCACTTCAATTTCGACAACTTCCTCAGCCAGGAAGCCCTCATGGACGACCTGCTCGCCCCTTACAAAGACCAAATCCTCGAATACGCCCGCCAACCCCGCGACCTCATCGACCAGGCCGTCCTCGTTTGGAATGCCATGTACTCCGGTCGTTCGACGATACCAGGAAGACCACCCGGACTGGCACTTCGTCACCCACGAAGACCTCTCCGCAGAGCCCCTCAGCAGATTCAAACCCGTCTACGAATACTGCGGCCTTACGTGGAACAGCCGAGTCGAATCCGTCATTGCCGCGCATTCCGGCAACCGCAACCCCCACGACGTCAGGCCAGAGCGTTACCGCGCCATCAAACGCGACAGCCAGGCCGCCGCCAACGCCTGGAAATGGCGACTCGAAGAAGAGGAAGTCGAACGCATCCTCGCCGGCACCCGCCACGTCGCCTCTCATTTCTACAGCAAGGAGGAACTGGATGTCCGGTAGGGTCGCCACACTTAGGTGCACCTGAACGCGTCGATAGAGCGGGTCGCGTGACTATTCCGCGTCGTTGAGAATCCGAAAATGACTGCCTTTTATGTTTCCCTGAAGATGGAACCCGAGCTTCTGCAGTTGGCTCTGGCGCGATTCGGTGGCGAGTTTGCCGGACAACACAATCCGATAGGAGGCTTCTCTCTGGCCAGGGAGCGACTGGCAGGCGACTGCAATATCACCGGCATTCCAGAAACCGATCTCTGGAGGGGCGCTGGGGATCCTCAAGATTGTCTCGTGGCCCCATTTCAGGTCTAGGACACCGTCCCCCCAGGAACAGGCGTCGAAGGCTACTACCATCGGCGCGCCTTCGTCGCCCGGGGTAGGCCTCAGTTTTGCGAGGAAATCCTCCTCAGCGCCGCGTTCACTTAGAAAATCTGCCAACGGCAAAGCATCAAGGCTAAACAAGGCATCCGCCGCATCATCCTGGGAAATTCCCTCGTCTTTAAGATTTTCTTCTGCAGAATTTCCATAGATGTGCGCAGTTGCCAAAACTATCAACTGAGGGTTGTCCTCCGCGCCTTTTTCAAATACAAGCTGAATGCGGTCGGTCAGTATGGGAGAGTCCCACGGCTCGGGAGGTTTGCGATTAAAATATTCGTTTGAGGCCCGGGGTGGTGAGACTGTAAGGGCGGCGTCAGGGAGCCGTTCCCACAGGCCCAGGGCGCGGTCCCAGTAAAAAGCTTTTACGACGGAAAATCCATCTTTCGCGCTGAGAGGAGTAAGCTCGATTGCAGAGACATTGTGCAATCCGCCCAGATTCGCATCCACGATTGCGGGAGCTGACGAAGCCCAAAAACTCTTATAACCTGATGGCGCTGGAGCATAATCAGGGAACTGCCACCAGGGGATGTCCCAGCGACCTTGATCAGGCACTGAACCACTGACACGCACCGAGAACTGGGGGTTTGTCCAGTACGTTAAAGGCTGCGCCTGTTTGCGTGCGTACAGTGAATACGTGCAAGCCCTCAAGATCCCGGAGGCTGGTTCGTGAAACATATCGAGCATTTCGAAATCCTGGTCCACAACCTCACGCATTTGCGCATATTGCGCAGAATACGGCGAGCGCGAGCCGCTCTCTCGTCTAAAGATGACGTAATGAGCAATCTTGAGATGTTCAAGAAAATTCTGGTTCACCGCAGGACCGCCATAAAAGTGTAATGGTCGGGGTTGCGGAATTCGTGCAAAGAAGTTCACCCCGGCCAGTGATAGGGGACCTTTGTTCTGTTCCTGAGAAGGGATCGATACTTGAATTTGGGAAATGACACGCGAAGGGAATTGGAAGAGATGAAAACTCTGCTTTGGCCCAACGTACCGGATCCCGGGCTCAGAGACTGAAGTTTTGTCGTGTTCAAGAGCATCAAAGCGCACAGTAAATATCTCTGGAGACATCGTCGCAGATGTAAACTCAAAAGCCAGTGCAGACATTTCCTGTGGAGACTCCAAGACAATGTCGATCTGCGCGCCAGCTTCAAACGAGACCTCAAGCCTGTCGCCAGGATTGAAGGCACACGAGCCACTCTGTTTACCCGACGAGAAATGAAGGTGAGCTTGTGGCGAAGGCTGTTTTGTAATTAATGAAACCAAGGGCGATTGAGCATCGGGTTTGAGGTCCCCGTCGTCAATAAATGGACTTTTCCGTGGCCAATACCTCGCCTGGTCCAGCTCCATGGCGAGGCCTCCGATATCTACAAGCTGATAGAGAGCACGCCTGCCAGTCACGTAGTGTTTATGCAGTTCGTGTTGCGTCATCTGCTGAAATAATCTGTCTTTCCAATTTGGTCCCCGATACGGAGGGTAGAAGCTGTAGGCGCCACCGATGATGTGATCGTTGTAAACAGACAGCCCGGTGTAACGAAGGCGTTTCATCAGCGGGTAGTCTGCTGCAACCGGTAGCACCAGCGAACTTCCCAATGGATAGGGCCCGAACGTGAGATTGCCGTATTGGAAGACTTGAAAGACGAGTAGAGTGGCCGTGCAAACCCTCCGCACGATCTGTCGTTTTATTGCAAAGAGGGGAATGCAAATAAACATCCCGCAAATAACCGAAAAAGCGATCAGATACCTGGCAAGATAGGCATGAATACCCCATGTGCAGATTACATAAAAGCTCACCACATAAGACACCACGACTCCATAGGTCCAGTTGTGCCTTATTTTACGAAGAGCCATCGCAAAGCCAACCAAGGCCAGCAGGAAAGGAGGGAGAAACAACCCGCCCTGGATTAATCCTAGAAAGTGTGCTAGCCAGAGGCCTTTGGGATGAAAACCGGCTGGTTTATCAAAACGCTTTTGCCAGAAGCCTTGCATGGTCGCATAGTGAGGGTAATACCAAAGCGCCGGAATCACCACGCAGAGCAGAATAACAATGCCGGCCGTGGTGAACAGCCGGGCGATCCGGAAATTCTTTTTATCCTCTTTACTTGTGAATTCGCGATAAATTCCCCAGATGAAAGTCGCCGCAGCCGACCCAAAACACTGGACTAGAGCCGTCTGGCGGCTCAACATCCCCAGGCCAGCGCACAAAGCGAAAAGGAAACTCCATCTCGCGTTCCTGAATCCGTCGGAGCGAGTCAGGGCCACCAACGCCCAGATCACAAACGCGGATTCCAGGTAATCCGTCGAGAAATAGCGCGATGCGGAACAGTAAAGGGGCAATAAGCTCACCACAACTGTCGCGGCGAAGGCCTGTGTGGGTGCCCACAGCGAACGTGCTAGAAACCATATCGCGACGATGATGGAGGCGTGAGCCAGGACCATGACCAGCGTAGCAGAGTCCGTATCCGTTCCCACAAAACGCATCATCAGTGCGCCCGCTATGTGGGTGAGCGGGGGATAGATGTCCGCAACACCAAATATGCCGACGCACCGTTCTTTGAACGATTTTTCGGTATCGCTAAGAATCTCGTAGTGTGTTCGAGCGGAAAGGAGGTGCCGAGCTTCATCTGCGCGGATGGGGTGATTATCCACATGAAGCCACCACAGATTCGCACAAATATGCAGTGCAATTAAGCAAACCAAGCCTGCCAGCAACCAATGCCGTTGCACTGAGGTTTCCGTCTTTGTGTTCAGCTCAGAACGAGTTGAGTGCTGCTGGGCCAAGTCGCCCTCCCGTGGTTGTGTGCTTTTCGAAGTGTGACTGTGCACGACACGCTGTTAGTCGCCACGCTAAATATCCCACATCCCTCGACCCACGCTCACATTCTAAATCCAAACGCCCGCTTACTCCAGAAGCGCAGCATCGTCACTTCGAAGACGAAGAGGGCAGCGGTTGCGACGGCGGCGCCGGAGATGCCGAACGTTGCGGTCAAGATCACACTGACGGTGAAGTTGACGCACATGACGCTCAGTGCGAAGAGCGAGTGCAGCCCTGGCCGTTCGCCTTGCAGCAGCATTCCGAGGAGGGGTCGGTATCCCGAACTCAAGGTTACGCCCCCCATGAGGATGGTGAAGACGAGCCAGCTTGTTCGCAAGTCTTCGGGCTGGGGGAAGCGCTTTTGAAAGATAAGGGGAAAGGCGCATACCGCAAGGACGGCCACTACCGTCATCAGGAGATAGAACGTGCGTTTTATCTGGCTGGTCACGCGCAGCAGGCGCTCAAAATCATTCCGCGCGAAGCATTCGCCGAGTATCGGGTCGATATTGCGGCGGAACACCATCACAAGTTGGAGGATCCCCTCGGCCAGAAAAGCCGCGAAGGAATACACACCGACTCGGTCCTCGGACAGGAAATATCCAAGGACGAGGACGTTGATACGCAAATTGATTTGAAAGATGATTCCGCTGACCGCGCTTCGGATGCCAAACGAGAAATGCTTGCGCGACCAGAATCCCAGCTCATGCACGCGCCAGAGCGGGAAGAGACGGATATTCACATCGAAGAGAAGCAGCACCAGCAGGGTGATTTCTGTGAGGGTCAATGCGGCAGGTATTGCGGAGGAGGTATATCCCAGCTGCAACAGCAACAGGACAAAGGCAATGATCAGCACAAAACGGAGCCCGTTGTATATGGAGAAGGCGCGCATGCTGCGCCAGCCATTGAGCACGTGGAGCAGGGTCCGGTTCAGCACAAAAAAGAACACACCCGGAATCGCCACGGCCAGCCCGGCGGCGACCTCCTCGCTGCCCATCAGCTCGCCCGCGCTATTCCGCAGCAGAAAGGCGATCGCACAAATGGGAAAGGCGAGCAGCACACCAACCAATAGCGCTGACGTGGTAATGGAGGCGCAGACCCCGGGATCGTCCCGGTTGCGCGAAATGTAGGCCAGCGCGGAAAAATTCAGCCCGCCCGCGGCAATCTGCGATAAGATCAGGTAGAAAGCGTAGACCAGATTGAAAACGCCCAGCCCTTTGCTTCCCAGGCGGTCGATAATGACAACATTGAGAATGACTCCGCTCACGGCCAGGACGGCGAAACTTCCGGCAAGCCAGACCGCGTCGCGGTTGAAGCGATTCTCAAAAAAACTTTTCACGTTCATGGTGCATCCCCCGACCACCTTATCCAGCCGGTGAATGTCGGGCTCAGGGCGTTCATGGATTACTCCAGGAAAGACGCCTGCGACTTAAGCAGTGTGTCAACCGCTGAAGGCGGCAGAGTCCCCCCATGCGCTCTGCGCGCCTCGACCAGCGCTTTCACGAGTAGCACATTCAGTTGGGCTTTCCACTGGGTCTCGGGTAATCGTGCCGTGATCTCCTCAGAAATGCGCGTGCGGTCATGCCAGGCGCGGCGTATCGCCGCGATGAGTTTCTCCGATTCGACCCGGCCCTGAAGGCACTCCACTACCTGGGATTCCTGGCCCACGTGCGCGGCAAAACCCCGGTGTTTGGGACCGTATGCGATCATGACCGTTGGCACGGCCTGAGACAGGCTGGCGACCCCTGCATGCAGCCGACCCGAGATAAACAGATCCAGCCGCCCTATCACGCCCTTGATCATCTCCACCTCGTGCATGCCTTCGAAGAGCATCACTCGGTCGCCGTACTGCTGTCCGTCGGGGTCCAGCACACGCTTGAATTGTTCGAGGATCTTTGTGTCGGGGCCTTTGATGAACTCCCACTGATTATTGACTCGGTAGACATGGGGGATAAGCACTACATTCGCCTTTAATTCATCCAGGAGAAAACGCGCGGTCTCCAGCATGGGCTGAAGAGTCCTCTCCGGCCATTCTTCGCGGTATTTTCCTTTACCGGCCATGCTCTTCACGAGATTGAATCCGGTGAAATTAAGCCCGACGAGCGGCGATTCAAAGTGAGTGAAGTTCTCTGCATTAATCGCGGCATTTACTCGGGTTGCCGGCGCTGGCCGGAGGAGAAACGCGGTGCAGGCGGTCTCTATTACTGGAAAGGCGGGATCCATGAACTCGCGCAAGCCCTGATACGCCACTTCTTCCCGCGCCGCCACGAGCGCTACGCGCCGGAACACCCGCCGCGCAAGAAAACGGCGGTAGGCCGTCGGAAACGGCCCGGGAGACTGGGCGATCATATATACGGGCGTACCCAGGTTGTAGACCGTCATCAGATCGAAGGTATGTTTGAGGAGATGGCGCGCATCCGCCATGAAGCCAAACGTATCTCCGCTGAAATCGAGAAAGAGGTCTGCTTCACGGAGCGCCTCCATCTTGCGGCCGCGTATGAGAAAATCGGCGCGCAGGCCCAGATGCCTTCCCGCGCGCCAGAGCGCCGAGCGCGCCCAGTCGAATACGGCCAGTAACCCCGAGCGCAACGTAGGCTCGTAGAGTTCCCTGATCTTGAGAGATTCCACGCCATTCCGGGCGCACCAGGCCTCTGATAGCTGTAGACTGGTGCGAATTCGAGCCTCGGGCAGAATTTCTTTGAGAAGCTCCACCATCGGGTTCAGAATCGCCATGTTGCCAAGCTGGCGCTCCATGGTTCCCAGGGGGAGGCTGCACATACCACCTAAGAAAAGGACGGGTTTAGATATTTCGCTCATTCGTGCCACCCCGGCTTCTCGCGCACGTCGCCGATCGGACGCGCTGGATTTCCGGCGACAATCGCATATTCTTCCACGTTCTTCGTCACGATCGCGCCGGCCCCAACGACTGCACAACGGCCCACGATAACGTCGGGCAGCACCATGGCCCCCGCGCCAATCCACGCGTCGTCCTCGATGGTCACCTGGCCGCGGACGTGAAATGACCCGATCGTGCGGAGTTGCGAATCGTTCGGATCGGAATCGGCGACAAACATGGCTCCCGGTGCGACGGCCACACGCTCGCCCAGGCGAATTGCGCCGCCCCGGTAATTGTCGACAAACCGGACGCCCAGGTTGACGAAGCTTCGCGAGCCAATCTCGATGCCGGAGAGGCGCAGCAAGGTTACGCGCAATCTTGGTGAGACACAGACGCCAGCGCATGCGCGCAAAAGCAGCCGGAACACTCGCACGAACATCCTCTCGAATCCTCCCTCGCTGTCAAGCGTCGTTGTGGCGCGCGCTGCGGCTGAACCAACGTTCGCGCATGGCAAGCGCCGCCTTCAGCAGGGCCGCTCGCGGCTTCGACAAAACCAGCCGATGCCGCCCGTAATTGACCAATTGCCCTCCAAAACCCGCCTTGAAGTCCCGGGGCCCGTACGGTTTGTCCGGTTTTCCGGCTCCGCCGAAATCGAAACACTGAAATCCTTCCTGCTGCCCGCGTTCGAGCACGTGCCACACCAGTGATTCGTTGGCGTGAAGCTTGGCAAAGGAGGGGTCTGAGCCCGCGTACCAGTCATAGATGCTTTTCCCAAAAGGAAGCACGACACGTGACCCGATGACTCGTGATTCGTGTTCGATAAGTAGAAACCAGCCCGTACGCGCCCGCCAGCAGGCTTTAAACACGTCGGAGCTTACCAGAGGCACTTTCACTCGGGCATAGGTTTCTCGGAGCGGGGCAAAGAATGCGTCAAAGTCGTCCTCGCTTACCACCTCGCGGATCTGCAGGCGCTTCTGGTTGTTTCGGATGTACTGGCGCCGGCGTTTGCGTATCGCCCCCCACAAGACCTCACGTGGTTGAGTCAAATCCAATTGATAGTTGAGATGTTCGGAGAAAGTGAATCCCGCCTCTTCGAGAGATCTGTTCAGTTCGGGGCGCTCTTCCGCGTGCCAGACCTCCACGTAGATACCCTGCAGCGCGGGATGCCGCCGCAGATCTGCGATGATCTCGTTGTAACAGTCTACGGCTTCCGGTGCGACGAGCGGACCGCCATTCACAAGCGCGCGTGTAGCAAATAACGCCGCTGGCCCCGACATCTCGGCGATCACATGAAAAATATATCCCGCCACAATGGCTCCGGAGCGCGAATCGCGAAACAACCGGCCAAATGGGCGATACACTGGATTTCCCTGAAGTGCAAGAAGCAGCTGGGCACTCTGAAACGCGTTATGCCTGGGCTGGGAGGTGGCAAACGCATCCCATTCCACCGCATTTTCTCTGTCGATATCCTGCGCCACGAGTTTCATGAGTGGTTTCGCAATCGTTTCATCACATTGACGCCCCAATCGAGCACAGCATGAACATTGGCCGCGGCCCGGCTTTCCGGCCAGCGCTCGGGATGGGTCGTCAACAACACCAGCGGTTCACGCTCAGGGTGGAGCCAGCGGGCCAAGGCCTCCGGCGTCATGGGTTCGCGGAGGTTCTTGCCAGGGGACCAGTCCCTGCGATTATGAGGGCTGCCGAAGATCCCTCCGGTATCGGTAATGTAGATCACCCTGGAAAAATCAAAATCCGTCTGCGGTTCGCCCAATAGGCCCAGCGCTGCGCGGTCCAGTCCTTGAGCGTAACCGATGTTCGAGGTCCCGGATAGAGGGCTTCCATGAGCCGCAACCGTCTTCACGTCCGCAAGTTCCCGTAACGCGGACACGTCCCGCGCAAATGCTTCGAGCGCCTCCGCTGAATCGGCTCCATGGCGCGTGACCACTTCGTAGTGGTATCCGATCTCATGCCCGAGCGCTGCTACCTTTCGAATCGCCGCTTCCGGAAATTGTCCGCCGGCACTGGAACGGAAGTAATAAGTCGCCCTCACATCCAGCTCGCGCTCCATGCGGGCCATCCGAACGGCGCGCCCGGGAAAGCGGTCGACATCATGGCGGAGAAAAACCGTTGGTTTCGAATATTCCTCAAAATAGGCCCGAACCGGGAGCAGGGAATAGCTGCGTTCGAGCAGGTTTGCCAGCAGGGCACGGTACTGGGCGAGGGGAAACGCCACCTCAAGTCCCTTTCAGGTCCTTGTTTGCCTCCATGTCGAAGAGCATGGCAAACAGGAAGGACTGCAATCCAGTTATGGTGAAGAACACGATGGCCATGGCGGTGATTGGCGGCACGTTTCCTGTTTGGGCCCACATGTAAAAAAATCGGATCAGAAACGGAATGTCTACCAGCAGCAGGCCCAGCCCGAAGGTGTAGAACAGCACCAACGGGTGAAAATCGCGGATCACATATTTCTGCGTCATTCGGTAGATGAAGAGCCGGAGCAGCAGGAGTGGGATGGTGAAAAAGACTTTGCGAATCCTGATCCCGGATTTTTCGCCCACGTTGTACACGGGTTTCACGTGGACGTCCTTGACGCGGAAATCGTAGACGTTCAGTTTGACCAGCATGTCGTTGGGCATGCCGTATCGCTTGTAGATGGCGTCCAGCTTAAGGGTCTGGAGGACTTCCAGGGAGGCCACCGTATATCCCGTCTGGGAATCGGCCACATGCCAGTACCCCGATGCGATCTTGGTCAGGAGCGACAGCCCCGAGTTGCCGAGGTAGCGCACTTTGGGGATCATGTGCCAGGCGTCGCCATAGAACAGACGGTTGCCCTTGGTGTAATCCGCGCGCCCTTCGATCACGGGGTCGAGCAGTTTGGGCAGGTCGCCGGGGTCCATCTGGGCGTCGCCCGCCATGACGGCCGTGCAGTCTATCTGCATGTCACGCGCGACTTTGTATCCTTCCGCGATCGCTCCGCCAACGCCTTGATTCTCCTCTAAATCGACCAGTTCAACGCGATCCGGGTCATTTTGGACATATTCCCGCACCACGGCCGCGGTGTTGTCGGTGCTCTTGTCGTTGACGACGATGATCTTGTCCACGAATGCGGGCATCGTCTCGATGACCGTTCGAATGAGCAGTTCTTCGTTGTAGGCAGGCACCACCACCGCCACGGTTTTGTCTCTATACATTGTGCTCCTGTGTCCCCCGGATCTTTCGCCTTCGAGCGCTTTGATGCAGCGCCGGGTTACGTGGCCGAAACCGCCATTATGTCCCGCCCTCTACGGGGAAATCAAAGCCTGGAAATGAGATACGACGTGCGTCCTCAGGCCGGCCCGGACTCCATCACCACCGTGTCGGCTCCTTCACAGCGGTATTTTCGCCCGCAAGCGGCGCATTTCGTGTCATCGCCGCCGCCAAAGTTGAGGCGTTCGCCACACCAGCAGACCCAGCCTTTCAGGCGGGCCGGATTGCCGAAGACAAGGGCATGGGGGGGGACATCTTTTGTCACGACCGAACCGGCCCCGACAAGCGCATACTGGCCGACACGGACGCCGCATAAAACCGTCGCGTTGGCGCCGAGCGAGGCCCCGCGTTCGATCCGCGTTTCTCTGAACTCATCGCGGCGGTTGACGTGGCTTCGCGGATTGAGCACGTTGGTGAAGACCACCGAAGGCCCGCAGAACACGTCGTCTTCGAGTCGGACCCCTTTGTATACGCTCACGTTATTCTGGATCTTGCAGTTGCTGCCAATGCACACATCCGGACCGATCATGACGTTCTGGCCGATGTTGCAGTTTTTTCCGATGCGGCTGTTGCGAAGCACATGGCTGAAATGCCATATCCGGGTGCCTTCGCCTATGTCGCATGCTTCGTCTATGATCGATGTCGGATGCACAAAATACTCGCTCATGGTACTCCTTCATTTCATCATGCTATGACGACCGTACCTCGACGATCCTTCCGCCCGCGTCCATGGATTCCTGGCAGGCCTCCAGCACGCGGAGCACATCCAGCGCGCTCTCTCCATCCGTGCGTGGGCGAACGCCCCGCTCGATGCAATCCAGAAAATGACGGCATTCAGCCAGAAGCGGAGCTTCACCCGGCGTCTCAACAGGCGTGCCTCGGACCGGCATCGCCACCGGCAGGCCCTCCTCCCGGCGCAGAGCGGTTTCAAATACCTGCAATCGGGCTCCGTCAGCCAGATCGTCGAAAACGGCCATCCGCCTGCTTCCAAGCACGACCACCTTGCGTTCGGGAAACGGGTTCAGCCAGCTCACGTGGATGTGAGCGCGCAGCAAGTCCGGATACTCGAGCCGGACCAGCGCCACGTCGGCAACGTCCTCCGTGAGGCAGGTTTGGGCGCCTGCAGTCACCCGCAGAGGCGTCCGGCCCAGCACCGCGTTCAAAATCGAGATATCGTGCGGAGCAAAGCTCCACAAGACATTCTCTTCGGTCCGGAACCTGCCGAATTTCAATCGGTTCGACCAGGCGTACCAGAGTTCGCCCAGTTCGCCTTCCGCCACTAACTCCGCCATTGCCACTACCGCCGGGTGAAATTCGAGCAAATGCCCCACCTGAAGCACCCGGCCAACGGTGTTGGCCAGCTCGCAAAGTATCCGGCCCTCGGAAGCCCGGAGCGCGAGCGGTTTCTCACAAAAAACGTGTTTTCCCGCCTCAAGCGCCTGCTTGGCCAACGCAAAATGCAGCACGGCGGGAGAGGCGATGGCCACCGCGTCGATCCGAGTGTCCTCAAGCGCGTGCCGGATGTCCGGAATCAACCGGGCATCGGGATAGGGTTCTTCGAATGCCCGCAAAGTCGCCGGATTGACATCGCAGACCGCATAAAGGGCCCCCAGTTCCTGGAAAGTCCGGACGAGGTTTTTCCCCCAGTATCCTGCTCCCACAACGCAGAGATTGGCCACTGCTCTGTCCCTCGTGACACTGCCTGAACAGGTGCTATGGTACTGGTTTCGCGGAAGCGCCCGCAAATGCCTGCCCTAGAGCCCTGATCACGCCCCGACCTGTTCCACAATCGCTCGAAAGGCCCCACTCAAGGCTTCGGGAGACAGAGCCTTTCGTGCCTGAACGATGGTGGCGCATTGCCGCCGGTAGCGTTCCTGCGGGAAATCCCGCGCCAGTTGGATGAGCAATTCGCGCATTTCTTCGTACGAATCCACCAGATATCCGAGGTCTCCCATCTCATCAAAATAGTGCTCGACATAAGAATTGCGCAGATAAATGCCGGGCTTACCGTAATACAGTGAATCCAGAAACGACGCGCTGGCCACCAAGCGATAATGCTCCGGGTCGCCCGCCCACACGGAATAGGTGAGTGAGGCGGCTCGTTT
This sequence comes from Candidatus Hydrogenedentales bacterium, assembly GCA_050950105.1. GTDB lineage: Bacteria > Hydrogenedentota > Hydrogenedentia > Hydrogenedentales > SLHB01 > UBA2224. Next base: position 934,217 of record JBMNGZ010000005.1, read on the forward strand.
CGCAAACTCCTCCGGAGCTAGAGGCTGTGTGCCCATACCGCGCACCACAGCATGATGCTCCGCGCTGCATCCATCCCCCGTCGCAAAGCCCGCCAAGACAAACTCGGCCTCCGGTACTTCCCGGGACACCTCATGCGCGAGCCGGCAGAACCGGTCAAAACGTTTCACGTCGCTTGTGGTTCCGAAAAAACCAAAGCGCACGGGCGGCGGCGACTGTGGCGGGGCTTCCGCAATCCACAGGTACGGATGATCGAGGACCCTGAAGGGCTCGACAAATCTGGGACAGCATTCGTTCAGATGTTCCAGGATTGACGCCGAAAGAGCGATGTAGCGCAGCGTGGGAGGGTGGGGGAGCCACAGCACCCGTCTGAGATGCAGCGCCCAGTACCAGGGCTTGCGTGATGCCGGATGTTGCAGGGAACCGAGGATGCCGTGCAGCACAGCCACCACGGGTTTCCGGAAGCGCGCCAGGAGGAGCAGCGGTTTCAGGAAGAGCAGCCCCGTGTTGGTGACCGAGCACAGGACGACCGCCTCAACGTCGGATGCGCGGGCTTCGCGAAGCAAATGCCGGCACAGCAGCCGTTCCCTCTTAAGGATGCTGAAGCCGCTCCCTCCGCGCACCGGGACTTCGATACCTTCCCAGGAAACTCGGTCCGTAAAGGCGATGTGGTGGGCCTCGAGATGCTTCTGGACGAGGCCCATATGCTCGGATTCGCCGAAAAAAGTGACCCGGGTATCCGGATAGGCGTCGAGCACCGTGGCCAGCAATGCAGCATTGAACGGCACATGCACAAATCCTGCACATTGAGGTTCCCATACGATTATCCGTTGAGTCACGCCGAAATCCCCTTGAGTTGCTTGCCGATACAGAGATAGTGGAGATTAGCGACAAGTTATTCAATTTACTCGTTGGCGCTGGATCGAGAAGTCCGCCCCGGCCATGGTAGGATATATGCGCGCTGCGTCAGGTGTTGGCTTGTTCTCCGTGTGCCTGGCCTGCAACAACGTTGAGGAAATCGTCTGAAGGGGGGCGGGAAGTATCCGCCAATGAGCAAGATTTCAGCAAAAAATACGATGAAGACGCTGATACTGATGCTGTATCTGGCCTTTGCCAATCATGTGCTGAACAAGATACCGCTGAACAGCGTGCGAGGGCTTTTCTACCGCTATCTCTACCGCATCAAGATGGGCCGGGGTTCTGTCATCCACATGGGGGCGTTCATCGAGAAGCCCCGCTGGATCACCATTGGAGACCATACCCTGATTAACCCCAACTGCATCCTCGATGGCCGCAACCGGCTGACCATCGGCAACAACGTCGACATTGCCATGCAGGTGGCGATCTTCACGCTGGGGCATGATATCCGCTCGGAAGATTATGCGCCTGAGGGCGCTCCAGTGACCATTGAAGACCGCGCGGCCATTTTTTCCCGTGCGACGATTCTGCCGGGCGTGCACATCGGCGAAGGGGCCGTAATAGGCGCCGGCAGCGTGGTCACCCGGGATGTCGAGGCCTATACGATCGTGGCGGGAAATCCGGCGAAAAAGATCGGCGAACGCCCCCATGAGCTGAGCTATACGCTCGACGTGGCCCGGTACTTCCACTGATGAGACCCTGGACCCCGGCATCCGACGGCCGCATTTCCGGCAAGGAGATTCCGTTGTGAATGTATTGATGCTGACCACCTCGTTTCCTTATCCGCCGACGCACGGGGGGGCGTTGCGGGTGTGGAACGTTCTGCTCCAGGTTGCGCAGCGGCACCCGGTGACGCTTCTCACCATGGTACCGCGGGATGGCGAGCCGTCTCCGGAGGCGGTCGCCAAGGTTCGAGAGCACGTTAAACGCGTGGAGCTGGTGCCGTTGCCGCAGACACGGACCGCTCGCCTCAGGAACAGCGTCGCCTCGCTATGTGGTGGAGCGCCCTACACCATCGCGAATTTCCGCTTCGAGGCTTTCGCGCGGAAGATTCGAGAATTGCTTACCGAAGAGGACTTCGGCCTGATCCATTGCCATTACCTGCATATCGCCCAGTACCACGAGGCTTTTGGAGACGCAGCCCGCTATTTCGACTGCCACAATATTAACCGCTATCTGTGGGAACGCTATGCGGATGCACCAAGCACGGGCACGTTGGCGCGCCTGTTCGCACAACACCAGGCCCGGTTGCTGCAGCGCTACGAACCGGAAATCTGGAGACATTTCGATGTCGCCACGTTTTGTTCCGAAGAAGAACGGGATTATGCTCTCGAGCGTCAGCCGGACGCTGCGTTTCAGGTCTCGCCGAACGGGGTAGATTGCAGCTTTTTCCAGCCCTTCGAGAGCGAACCAGAGCCGCACACGATCGTGTTCAGCGCGTCGATGAATGCAACCCAGAACATCGATGCGGCGCTGTACCTTGCGGAAGACATTTTCCCTCTGATCCAGGCGCGATATCCTGACAGCATGCTCTATCTTGTCGGACAGAAACCTGCGCCCGAGGTTCGCAGGCTGGCCACCGACAGGATTGTGGTGACGGGCACCGTGGACGATGTCCGCCCGTATGTCGAGCGAGCGGCCGTATATGTGGCGCCCATCCGCATTGGCGGGGGAACCCGGCTCAAAATCCTCGAGGCCATGGCGATGGCAAAGGCGGTGGTATCGACCCGCGTGGGTGCGGAAGGAATCCGCTGTGCCGATGGAGAAAATATTGTTCTGGCCGACAGCGCGGAGGGGTTTGCGTCGTCGGTACTCTCGTTTTTTGAGCATCCGGAAGAACGGCGCAAGCTTGGCCATGCGGGCAGGGAACTCGTGGAAAGCACATACGAATGGAACGCTATTGGAGAGAAAATCGCACACTACTATGACGTAGCGTGCGCGAATGCCGCCAAACGGCGCGGGAGGAGCGCGTGACGCAGGGCAGTAACAAACGGGGAAGGCCCTGCACATGAACGTGCTGTTTCTGACGCCTCGATTGCCGTATCCGCCCGCTGGCGGCGATAAAGTGACGGTGTACAGCCACATCCGGCTGCTCTCGCCGCGAGTGGAATCCATGCATGTCCTGTCGCTGATCGAAGATCCCGCTGAAATGGAATACGCGCGGAATTTTGAAGCGGAATTTCCGAATTTGACCGTCCATACCGTCCCATTGTCCCGGAACCGCTCCAGACTGAACGCAGCGCTGGGACTGGCGACCTCGTCTCTGCCGCTTCAGGTCCATTATTACCGTTCGGGCCTCTATGCGCGGCAGGCATCAAAGCTCAGCCGCGAGATAGCCTTTGACGCCTGCTATGCCCATCTTGTACGGATGGCGCCCTATGCCGGGAACCTTCCGATCCCCGTGAAAGTCCTGTGCATGACCGACTGCCTTACGCTGCGTTATGAGCGCTCCGCACCCTATGCAACGGGAATGGGGCGCTATATTGAGCGAATTGAACGAAAACGGATCACCCCCTTCGAGCTTCGGTGCACGGAAGAGTTTGACGCGTCCATCGTGGTCACCGAAATTGACCGCAGCCGATTGCGTGAGCTGGGTGCTCGGGGGCCTCTGGTCGTCGTGCCGTTCGGGGTCGATTTGTCTCGATTCACACTGGATGCCGGCGAAGCGCGGGATCCGGACAGCGTCGTTTTTCTCGGCAATCTGCACAGCGCCCCCAATCGCGACGCCGTGCGCTATTTTGTTGAACAGATCTGGCCCAGGGTGCGCCGGCACAAACCAGAGGCCCGGTTCCAGATCATCGGAATCAATGCGCCGGATTGGGTGCGCCGCCTGCACAACAGAAATGGGGTGGAGGTTGCAGGCGCGGTAGATGACGTCCGTCCCTATCTGCGACGGGCCGCCTGCACCGTGTGTCCGATGCGGATCGGCGCCGGGATCCAGACCAAAAACCTGGAATCGCTGGCCTTGAAGACTCCCGTGGTGAGCACGCGCATCGGATTCGAAGGTCTGGACGCGCCCGCGGAGCATGGCGTGGCCGTCGCCGATTCAGCGCAGGACTTCGCCGAGCGCGTCCTCGGTTTTCTGTCGGACGACGCGGAGCGCGAGCGCCAGGGAGAGGCCGGCCGGAAAATCATCTGGGAACGGTATGACTGGAATACCCGGGCTCCGGTATTGTATGCCTTACTGAACGGTGAGGTTCCCAATGCGGAGTAATGTCAATGCCATGAGCTGGCAGGACCATTTTTTACCTTTTCTGGCCATTTTTGGCGCAGGGTTTGCCGTGGTTCTGCTCCTCGAGCCGCTGGTTCTGCGTTTTGCTCTCCGGCGCGGGCTGGTCGATCCGCCCAGCTGGCGCAAGGTGCACACCGGCAGCATACCGCGCATTGGCGGGGTGGTTTTTCTTCCCGCGCTGGCTGTGTGTGCGGCGTTCATGCATCTTGCATGGCCGAAATATTGCCAGCCGCACTACATGGGCCTGCTTCTGGGGCTCTTCGCGATCTCGCTGGCCGGTCTCTGGGACGATCTCGCCGAGATCAGGGCGCTTACCAAACTGGCCTGCCAGATCCTGGCCGGCGCCATCTTGTTCTGGGGAGGCTACCGCTTTCAGGCCGTCATGAACCCCTGGAATTTCCGCGTGATCGAGCTGGGCTTCGTCGATCTCTTCCTCACCGTCTTCGCGGTTGCGGCGGTCATCAACGCCATCAACATGCTCGACGGCCTTGACGGCCTCGCGGCGGGGTGCACCCTGATCATGTCGGCCTTTTTGCTGACGAACAAGGTCTCGCAAGGCGACGTCCTCTCGGCGGGCATGTGCGTGGGCGTGATGGGCATCACCACGGCCTTCCTCTTCTTTAATTTCCATCCGGCGAAGGTTTTTATGGGCGACACCGGCTCGATGTTTCTGGGCCTCTTCCTTGCCTCCGAGATGCTCGACGCCGCCTCCCGTGCCACTGCCGTGACAACCATCCTCTTGCCTCTGGTGATCCTGGGCATCCCTATTTTTGATATGCTGCGCATCATGGCTACCCGGGCCCGCAGAAGCGGCAGAGTTTTCTCCGCCGACAAAAGCCACATCCACCACCGTCTGCTCAGCCTGGGCCTCTCGCACAAGGAAGTGGTCCTGTTTATTTATGGATTGAACGTCTATATGGGCATCATGGCGCTGATCTATCGCCATGTCGCCCTCCAGTACCGTACCCTCTATCTTTTCAACATGGTTCTGTTTTTGTTTATGGCCTTTTACCTCATCGGGCGAGATCACCGGAAAGACCTTGACCGATAAGCAACAACACTTGCCGGGAGGACGCATCATGGAATATATCGCATACGGAGGCTGGCCCAACTGCATCCGTCTGTCCAGTGGGCCCATTGAACTTGTCGCGACCACCGATGTCGGCCCGCGCATCATCCGGCTGGCGCTCGCCGGTGAAGAGAACCTGTTCAAGGAGTTCCCTGAGCAGATGGGAAAAACCGGGGGGGAGGAGTGGTGCAGCTACGGCGGCCACCGCCTCTGGCACGCGCCGGAGGTCATTCCACGAACCTACGAACCCGACAACGGCCCGGTGGAAACTCAATGGGATGGAAATAGCCTGACACTGTCTCAAGATGTGGAACCGTCTACCGGAATCCAGAAAGAGATCAGCGTACGCTTCCTCGGCGACGGCGCCACCATCCGGCTCGAACACATCCTCACCAATACCGGACCCTGGGACATTTCCCTCGCACCGTGGGCGTTGTCGGTTATGGCGGAGGGCGGGCGGGCTATCGTTCCTCAAGAGGAGTTCATCTCGCATTCCGACAAGCTCCTTCCTGCACGGCCCCTCGTGCTGTGGCACTATACGGACATGAGCGATGCCAGATGGATCTGGGGCAAGCAATTCATCCAGTTGCTCCAAGACCCGACGGCGGGCGAAGACTGTCAGAAAGCCGGCCTTCTCAACAAGCAGGGATGGGCCGCATATGTGCTGAACGGAACCGTTTTTATCAAGCGTTTTCCCTTCTACGAGGGCATGCCTTACCCCGATTACGGGTGCAACACGGAACTGTACACCGACGGCGCCATCCTCGAGGTGGAGACGCTGGGCCCGATGACCTTCCTGGCAGCGGACGGCGGCATGGTGACGCACGTGGAACATTGGGGCTTGTTCAAGGCGGACGTTCCGCAGGACGACCCCGGGATCGCGGATACGCTGCTTCCTCTAGTGAAAAAAGTCGCCCCAATCTGATCAGCTTTAACAGGGATGGGCACATTCAAGTTCTAAGTGCACGCCAGGCGATTTTTCGTTTTTGCAGGAAGACTTCATTGGGTGTTCGGTATCCGAGGCATTTTTTTGGTCGGTTGTTTAGTTCATCGACTATCTCCTGGAGTTTTTCTTCGGGGAGTTGTTTAAAGCATGTGCCCTTAGGCAGATAGCGTCGAATGAGTCCGTTGACCTGCTCGTTGCTTCCGCGTTGGTAGGCGGCATAAGGGTCTGCGAAGTAGATGCGGGCGCCGAGCTGCTCGGTAATGATGTTGTGCGCGGCAAACTCGGTGCCGTTATCAAAGGTAATGGTTTTGATCCAGGAGGCTGGACGGTCCAGGAGTGCTTCGACCACCGCGTGGCAGACTTCGGCCGCCCGCTTGGTCGTGAGCTTGACGGCGTGGAGGATACGCGAGGCCCGCTCCAGGAGCGTGAGGATAAACGAGTTCTGCCCTTTTCCGACGATCAGGTCGCCTTCCCAATGCCCGGTTTCGACGCGATGCTCGACAGCAGCGGGGCGTTCAGCGATGCTGACCCGGTTCGGGATTATAGGGCCTCTGCGGGTCTTTCCCTGGCCCCGTTTACGCCGTTTGGGGCGGGCCTGAGTCAGAAATTCCCAGAGATAATCGAGGTAGTGCCGGTTGGAGTAGATCGCCTGGTAGATGGTCTCGTGGCACACCCGCATCCGCGGGTCCTCGGGGAAGTCTATGCGCAGACGCCCGGCCACCAGCTCCGGACTCGTCTTTTCCACGGCAATCTTGACCTCCACGTAGTCACGTAGCGGCTCATGATTCAGCCTGCCCTTGGGTCGGCAAGCCTGCCTGCGCGCTTTGTACCGTTCCTCAGCCGTTTCTGCACGGTACGCGCTGGCGCTCTTGTTGCGCCGGTACTCACGGCTAATCGTTGTGCGATGCCGGCCCAATTCGCAAGCAATCGCAGTGTAGCTCCATCCCTGTGCGATAAAAAGTTCGATCTTCGCGCGCTCCATTGGGGTAAGATGGGTGTAGGACATCGGGATTCCTTTCGCTCTTGGTTGTTTGCTATCTCCAAGAATACCGAATGGGTCCCGATGTCTTCTTCTTTTCCACCTCCTCGCTCAAGACTCACCAACAGGAAAAAGGCCGCCCTTCCCTCTGTCGCCGTCCGCCGCCGCTCATCGTGAGCGACGGACGGCTCCGACGGGAAAGGGCTAAACCTAGCAACCGTGCACTTAGTATTAGAATGCGCGATGGGCTTGACAAGCTCTGGTTATAAGCATAAGATGACCTTTAGTGAGTTATACTCATAGGCGTATAACCACGCTACATAGGAATTGTGCACCATCCACCTGCTGAAGACTGTGTCCGGCGCTTCTGGTGAGTCCCGGCCTGGACCCGCGCGGATAGAACGCGCCAACGCTGGACGTGTAGAGGGTTGCCTCAGAACCACAGAGATGAGATGGTGCGGCCGTGGGAAGTGCGGGTGTGCAGCGGATTCGAGTGAGCCTGGCGCCTACGCTGTTTTACACTCCGCCTGAATTCATTCCACACGAGTGCCCGCTCTATCAGGCTTGGAAAGGAGGTGTTGCTCAAGACTACTATCGTTTCAGGTGAGGATCTGACCCAAGAGTCCGTTTAATCGAGTAACTCTACGGAGGAACTACCTATGAAACGGATACTGATTGCAGTCGCTGTGCTCTCGTTGATGAGTGCACTCTCTCCGGCCTACGCCAATTATCTGAATGTCACCCAGATTGGCGAGGGCACTGTGAGTCCTTCCGTGGGCAATCACTACTATCTCTTTCACACCAAGGTCACCCTCAAAGCCACCCCTGCGCCCGGCTGGGTCTTTGATCGCTGGGAAGGGGCTTTTGAAGGAATGCCCAACCCGTACACTTTTCGCTCAACCAGAAATTATTGGGTGAGCGCCATTTTCAAACCCGCCACGCCCGATTTGTCGGAGAACGCCCTGGCGGAATACGTTGCTGCCAAAGACATGGCCTCCACCTTCAACATCAATGCCCATGACACTCATTTCGGCTGGGACAGCTACGAAATCACCCTCACTTCGCAGACCTGGCGAAGCGCTGAGGAGGTCGATCGGCCTTTGTGGGAGCACGACATGGTGCTGGTCGCGCCATGGTTCCATGGAGATGAAGCCATTTATCTCATCAATGGCGGCTCCAATCCATTAAAATATCCGACCCCAGACAGCCTCTTTGCCATCGTTGCCGTTGGACTCGGCTCGTGCTATGCCCAGATCGATCAAGTGCCGAATCAGCCTCTTTATTTCGTGGACGAGGTGAATAAGCGGCGCACCGAGGACGAAATCCTGGCCTACAGCATGGACAAATGCCTAACCACCGGGGACTGGACCTGGCCGACGCACTGCGCGATGGTCAAAGCCGCAGTCAAGGGCATGGATGCCATCCAACAAACCAAAATTACGCTCGACAAGTTCATCGTGCTCGGCGCATCCAAACGAGGGTGGGCGGCCTGGCTGACCGCAGCCGTAGATCCACGTGTATCGGCTTTAGTCCCGATCGTGATCGACGTGTTCCAGCTGCCGAATCAGGTGAAACATCACTGGGAGGCCTACGGATTGTATTCGCCAGCCATACAGGACTACGTTGATTTTGACCTGTTCTGTCGCGCGGCGAATGATCCTCTGGCGCCTGATTTGCTCAACATCGTCGATCCCTATTCGTTCATCTCCAAATTCACGATGCCCACACTCATCTTGAACGCTTCCGGGGACCAGTTCTTCCTGCCGGATTCCTCGAGGTTCTATTTGAGTGAACTCCCGAACCAAACGGATATGCGCCTTCGCTATTTCCCCAACAAAGACCACTACATGGATGGTCTTCTCGACGACTACAGCAACCTCTGGCAGATCTTCAGTTGGGGCTTCAATCAGGTGCATGGCTTCACAAACCCGAATATCAGTTGGACGGTGGACGACAACGGCGCTTTTATCGTGAGAGCGTCGAGGCTCCCGGCATCCGTGAAACTCTGGCAAGCTACCAATCCAGACGCCCGAGATTTTCGACTGGAGACGGTCGGACCCATTTACACGAGTACCAATCTTCCGCGCCGACTCAATGGCTCCTACGTGGGACATTGTCCGCCGCCGGCACAGGGGTGGACCGCCTACTTCGTTGAAGTCGACCTGGGCGCGCAGACCTTCACCACGCCCATTCTGGTCACGCCGGACATTGACCCGTATGCCGGCATGGGCTGCTGGGACTAGCCCGCGTCCTTGAGCGCGTGCCTGTCGACCGCGCAAACAGCTCGCCCCGTGCTGCCTGAGGCACGGGGCGAGTCTTGTATTTCACGAAGTCAGCTCGTAGATTTTTATTTCGAGTTGCTTAAAGGCTAGCGAATGAGTTCGAGCACTTTTCCATTGTGAACCAATTTGTTGTTGATGATGTCGACATAGTGGATTTCATCGGTACCGTCTTTGTATATCTTCACTCTGCCCCCCTCGATCGTCCATTGCGCTCGCGCGTTCCCATTGATTTTCCATTCTCCATTTTCTCCAAATTCAATCACGAGTTGCGCGTTGCCGTATTCCTGGATCTGCTTGCATCCGGTGAGAGTCTCGACGGTGATTGGCTTGCCTTGGAAGGGATCATCGTTGTCCAGGACTTGCTCCGGGGCAAGGCTCTCAGGCGCCTCCAAGATGAGGTGCGGTTCGGTGCTGGATTCCTCCGCGGGGGCCGGCTCAGGAAGTTCTGGCGATAATGGAGCGATCGCGGGGGGAGGTGCAGATAGCGGATCGATGGGATCGTCCGCGGAAAGGGGAGAGACATCTGGCGTGGGATGCTCGGATCGTGAAGCAAAATATGCAAAACCCACGATAACGCACAAGAGAAATACGAGAATCAGTGCCACAGGCATCCGCTTCATCTTATCTCCTCCTCCCGGGTTTGCGCCCAGGCCGTGTATTTCCAAGGGTACAGGCAGAATTTCGTGTCGTCAATAAAACAGCGCCGAAAGAAATATCACAGAAAAACAGGATAGCATATAGAGGCTTGACTGCAGTAGCCTGTTTATGTATTCTCCTCCCTGGATTGATATCTGGATGAGAAGGAAGAAAGGAGTCTGAGACAGAGCTGCACTCGGATCGTTTTCAGGAATTGCGGGGGTTTAAACGTGATGAGGATGTGCGACATGAAAAAGAGAGGGTTCACACTGATTGAATTGCTGGTGGTCATTGCGATTATCGGCGTGTTGGCGTCGATTCTCCTTCCGGCGCTGGCCCGAGCGCGCGAAGCGGCCAGACGAGCATCCTGTGCGAACAACCTGAAACAGCTGGGCCTGGTTTTCAAGATGTACGCAGATGAATCCAAGGGGGCACAATGGCCGCCGCTCATGCCATTTATCACTGAGAATCACGACGCTACCGGTGCATTGCGGGTGGGAGCAGGCAGCTATTTTCCAGCACCGGACTGTGAAATGGTCAACGACAGCAAATGGTGTTTTAACGCGGTGGCCGTCTACCCCGAGTATCTGACAGACGCCAGTGTCTGCGCGTGTCCGTCCGATTCATCGACCGGACAGGTCTCAGCGGGACTGTGGCACGTTGAGGGGGATGTCAGCCGAGAAATCGATCCCTGCCGTCTCAGCGGAGATTCCTATAACTATCTGGGCTGGGCCCTGGTGCCGGGACAGTTCCTGCTTCCAGGAGGCGAGTTGAACGACCCCCGGCTCCAGGAGGACCCGATGAACTTGGGCGCCCTCTACTCGCATATTGACGGGCCGCTTTTCAGTATCCTTGACAGCGTTTTCGGCCAGGTCGAGCAATACGACGGCGACCTTCTCTATTATTCGACAATCACCGAAAAAGCGGAAAACATCTTCCGTCTGCGGGAAGGCGTTGAACGGTTCTTTGTCACCGACATCAACAATGCGGCGTCGGGCGCGCTGGCCCAAAGCGAGGTCCCTGTTTTGTGGGATTATTTCGGGCTGCTTGCCCAGGAGTCCAATCATCTTCCCGGCGGTTCCAATGTCTTGTTTATGGATGGCCACGTTGAGTTCATACGGTATCCCGGCGATTTTCCTGTTTGCGTGCTGATGGCTGTCTGTCAGGATCTGATCAGCATGTAAGCAGGGATTGCGCTCGGGGGAGCGCCGGAGGGCCACCTCCCGGCGCTCCCTTCCCAACAGACCTGTCCCCATGGACGGGCCGTTCGCTCGACATGCGGAACACTCGGAGCCACGGCTGGCATTCGACCCAAAATTGAGCCGGGATATGCCCTGCCTGGCTCCTCCTTCCCCGTTCGCCCGCAAGGAGCCACGGGCGCGACTTTCTCCGCGATGATGCCGAGGTCGCAGGCACGGAAACTGCGCGCCGCTTTTGTCTTTTTGGGTCACTTTTATGCCTTTGCTATACTGAGTCCTTGAAACCGTGCCGGAGAGCGCGTGTGGGGACAGCCACGACAGAAGGCGTTTTGATATGACCGAGACCGCTTTCGAATCCGAGAAAAAAGCAGACCCTATTACCGTGCGCAATCCGCGCAATGGGGAGGTCCTTTACACCATACCCGCCCCATCCGACGCGGAGGTGGCCAAAATCTGTGCCCGTGCCCGGGTGGTGTTCGGGACGCTCAGCGCGATGACGGTGCGGGCGCGTCTCGAAGAAGCATCCAAGCTCAAACGATATCTAGTGGCGAATCGCATCGACATTGCGCAGCGGATCGTCCGGGAAACTGGAAAGTGCCTCACCGACGCCCTCATGCTCGAGCTTTTTCCCGCAATTGATACGATTGAGTACTACGAGAAGCATGCCGAGCGCATCCTGGCCGATCGGCGTGTCAAAACCCCCATTTTTCTCTTTGGTAAAAAATCCCGGGTGGTCTTTGAGCCGATGGGGCCGGTTTTGGTGATTTCCCCGTGGAACTATCCGTTTCACCTCTCTTTTATCCCGATCATCAGTGCTTTTATAGCGGGAAACCCGGCGATCCTGAAGCCTTCGAGCTATACCCCGCTCAAGGGCCTGTTTGAAGAGATCAGTGAACACAGCGGGTTTATGAAAGACGCGATCCAGGTGGTCTATGCCACCCGCAGGCATGCCGAGCTGCTGATCGATGAAAAACCCGCTAAAATCTTCTTCACCGGCAGCGTGGGGGCGGGCCGACAGGTCATGGCCGCCGCCGCACGGCACTTGATACCTGTGGAACTGGAACTGGGCGGCAAGGATCCTATGCTCGTGTTCGATGACGTAGATATCGAGCGCACGGTCAACGGGGCGCTCTGGGGCGCGTTCGCAAATTGCGGGCAAACCTGCACATCCGTCGAACGCATTTATGTGCAGGAGAACCTTTATGAGCGATTTGTGGCCGCACTGCAGGAGAAGGCCGCCAGGCTCACGACCTTGGCGCCGGATGGCACGGGCGACGACAACGGCGGACTCGATGTCGGCTGCATGACCACCGAATTTCAGGTCGAGGCCATCGAGGACCAGATCAACGACGCGAAAGCGAAAGGCGCCGATATCGTTTTTGGAGGAGGACGCAACGAAAAATCTCGAGTGTTCCCCCCAACCCTTGTGACGAAACTGAGCGAAAGCATGAAAATCGCCGGGGACGAGACTTTCGGGCCTGTCGTGACCGTGAGCAAGTTCAAAACCGAGCAAGAGGCCATTGATCTCGCCAACGACTCGCCGTTCGGCCTGAGCGCCAGCGTGTGGTCTGCCGATCTTGAACGGGCTGAACGCGTTGCCCGACGCCTTGTCACGGGCAATGTGTCGATCAACAATGTCTTGGCAACTCAAGCGAATTCGGGCCTCCCCTTTGGCGGCGTGAAAGACAGCGGTTTCGGGCGTTACCGCGGCTCGTTCGGACTGCACGCCTTTTCGAATGTGAAGTCGCTGGTGATTGACAGGCAAAGCCCCAGAACGGAGTTGAACTGGTATCCTTATTCCCGGAAAAAATTTGAGCTTTTCAACGAGCTGCTGGCGGCCGCTTTTGGCGCAAAACCGTTTGCACTGCTGCGCACTGCGCTGGCCGGCATGCGGCTCGAACGGTTAGCAAGAAAACACCGCCTGTAATCGTGACGCTCGGTCCATGGGCAACTTTTCTAAGAACAGGCAACATTTCAGGAGGCTCTGATGCCCGCATCGTCCACTGCGCCGGTATCGCCGGCTCGATCCGTTTCACCCACCCGCAACGTCGCGGCCTCGTTGGCGTTGATGTTTTGCGTGCTTCATGCCGGCGCGACCGTGATGATTTATGAATTTATCGCCGTGCGCATTCTACAGCGGGATTTTGGCAGCCTGCTCGAGATCTGGGCTGCGGAAATGACCGTGGTACTTGCGGGATTGGCCATTGGATATGCGCTGGGCGGGTATCTGGCGGACCGCTTTCAAGCGTGGTGGCTGTTGGGCCTGGTGCTGGCTCTGGGCGGAGTGACGGCCCTGCCCATGGAATCCCTGGCATTTCGCACCGCGGATTGGCTGTTTTCTTTCGAGAACAGCGAGCCCGCATGGTGGTGGCCGATTCTGGCCGCAGGCACATGCACCTTTGTTCCAATCCTGGCTCTGGGGACGGTGACCCCGCAGGCGATCCGTTTGCAGGTGCGCAGCTTCGAGCGCCTGGGTTCGGGCGCCGGCTGGATTGCAAGCCTCTCCACGGTCGGAAGCATTTTAGGCGTTCTGCTCATCACGTTTGCGTTTCTGCCGAATTTTGGCGTCCGCTCGACCCTGTTGTGGGTGTCTCTGGCGCTCACGGCGCTGGGCCTGCTGGTCATGGCCGTGTCTCTCCTGAGCCGCAGAAAGGGGAGCGCGGTCGCGCTGCTCCTCCTCGCGACCTTGGGCATCAGCGGCGCTGCGGAGGCTCAGGTGCTCTTCGATCGCTACAGTGCCTACCACCACATTCTTGTCGTGGACGATGGGGATATCCGCATGCTCCGCTTCGATGATACCCGGCAGAGCCAGATGTCCCGGCGTAATCCCGTGGAGGGTGGCTTCGAATACACGGATTTCTTCCATGTCCCAATGATTTTCAACCCCGCCGCGGAGGACATCCTTTTCGTGGGGCTCGGGGGCGGCACCGGCCCCAAGGCGTTCCTGCACTATTACCCCCATACCCGCCTGGACGTCGCGGAGATCGACCCGCTGGTGGTGAAGGTCGCGCGCGAATTCTTTCTGGTGCCTGACGACCCGCGTCTCCATACCTCCGTGGCCGATGGCCGGGTATTTATCCGACGGACACGAAAACAATACGACGCGATCATGATGGATGCGTACGGGACCAGTCCGTATGGGTTGAGCCTCCCGTATCATCTCACGACGGTGGAGTTCTTCCGGATCGCGCGGGAGCGCATCAAGGACGGGGGCTGTCTGTTGTACAACACGGTGGAAACCGACCGCCGCACCCGGCGGGATCGTGTTCAGGATTTACTCATCACCATGGCCCAGGTCTTCGAGTACACCTATGCCTTCAAAGCGCGGAGCAGCATGAATACCGTGCTGGTGGGCGTCAAAATCCCGGTGAATGCCGAGGGCGTCCCGGAAAGCAAGTACGCCCCGTGGCCCCGCGGCCCTGTGGCCACGCATCCCCTGAGCGCCGAGCAGCTCGCGGAACTCACCCGCCGTCTGGCGGAAATGGGGGCGCTGCCGCTTCCGCGCCTGCAGGACCGAATCCGGCAAATCTCACCCGTCGTGAACAATCCGGGCCGGGGCATGATTCTGACGGACGACTTCGCGCCCACCGATCTCGGAGCAGGAAGGTGAGCGGAGGCCGTTACGGCTCCGTTTCGCCCAGGATGCGGTAATCAACGGGCAGATGCACCCCGTGCTCGAGCCATCGGGCCAGGATGTACAGGTAGTCGCTCAGACGATTCAAAAACGCCGGCAAATGCCCTGCATCGAATCCAGGAACGGCCTCCTGGAGTGCTGCAAACGCGCGCTCCAGCCGTCGAACTGCGGTGCACGCGACGTCTGCATGGGCGGCTGGAAGCGTTGAGGCGCCCACGATGAACGCCTTGGGCAAAGTCAGTTCCGCCTCGAGCTGCAATTGCGCGGTTTCCAGCTTTTGGAGTTCCTTTTCGCCGAGCATGCCGCGCCGGTATTCGGGGTGCTTCCGTTCGGGATCGCTGCACTCGGTGCCGATAACAAAGAAGGTGTGCAGCACCCAGTGCAAAAACGCGACGGCGTCGTCATGGCCCGTATCGTTCTGCGCCATCAGCACCTGACGCAGAAGCGCCGTTTGCGCCCGCGCTTCATCTACGGCGCCCGCACAGTGAATGAGGGGATGGCATTTCGAATAGGTCCCTCCGTTCAGCGCGGTGGTCTCGCCCTGGTCGCCCAGTTTTGTCGTCACGTTGGAGCGCATGACGCAACCCTCAATCGATGCGGATGGACACCGGACAATGGTCCGAGCCCAGTACCTCGGCATGAATCCGTGATTCTTCGAGCCGGGGGAGCAGCGCCTCGTCAATCACATGATAATCCAGCCGCCAGCCAATATTTCGAGCGCGGGCGTTGGTCCGGTACGACCACCAGGTGTAGTGCTCGGGTTCCGGCGTGAAATGACGGAATGTATCTACGAATCCAGCCCGAAGCAGCCGGTCCATGGCCCGCCGCTCCTCAGGATAGAAGCCTGGGTTGTCGACGTTCTCTTTCGGCCGCGCCAGGTCAATCTCCTGGTGGGCGATATTGAGGTCGCCGCATAAAATCATGGGTTTGCCGCTTTCCTCGCAGTTCCTTGCCCAACTTTACCATGGCGCGGCAGAAATCCAGTTTGTACGGCAGACGCGCCCGGAGCGGCTGGCTGTTCGGGAAATAGGCATTGACCAGCACGAAAGAATCCAGTTCCAGAATCTGGCAGCGCCCTTCGTCATCGAATTTGCCAACGCCCAGCCCCTCGATCCGCAGCGGTTCCAGGTTTTTCCGGAAGTAGGTTGCCACGCCGCTGTATCCCCGGCGCGTGGCGCTGTGCCAGACGCTGTGATATCCGTCGGGGGAAAGGAGCGACTCCGACAAATCCGTTGACAGGGCTTTGGTTTCCTGCAGACAGAGGATGTCGGGGCCTGTCTCCAGCAGCCACGGCACGAAGCCCTTCTTTTCTGCCGCCCGTACCCCGTTTACGTTCCATGAATAGAGCTGCATGCCGCCTCCTGTATCTGTCGAGCGTTGATGCTACCCAAGAATAACGTTTTCAAGGGGTTGAAGCAAATAGCCTCCTCCTGGAACTGGTGCTGTTTTTGTCGTGTGTTATACTAAACGAGGCATCGTGCTACGGGCATTTGAGTGCAGAAAACGACCACGGCGCGCCAGGAACACCGGATGAGGCTATGAAAAACCTTTTGCCGCTCTTTCCTCTGAAGCTCGTTGTTTTTCCTGGGGAACATCTGCGCCTGCATGTCTTCGAGCCCCGCTACAAGCAGCTTATCACGGAATGCTACGATCAGAAGACGCCGTTCGGCATCCCCGCATACATCAATGGGCAATTGGCGGAATACGGCACCGAAATGAGCCTGGAGGAGATCAGCGAGACGTACGAAAGCGGGGAGATGGACATTCTCACCAAGGGCCGGAGGGCTTTTCGCCTCGAACGTTTTGTGCGCGAGGTTCCGGGAAAACTCTACTCCGCGGGGGAGGTCTCCTTTCTGGAGAATCTCGAAAGCCGCGGCTCTACTCCTGCAGAGACGCTGTCGGAACGATTTCGGCGGCTGCATGAACTCCTGGACACGGGCTACGTGCGCGATGATTTCAACAAGCCGAACCTGTCATTCCAACTGGGCCAGGAAGTGGGCCTGACGCTGTATCAAAAGGTAAAGCTTCTTTCTCTGGAGCGAGAATCCGAGCGCGAAGCGTTGATTCTCCAACACATGGACGACGTCATTCCAAAGCTTGAAGCGGTCGGAGAGACGAAGCGCCGCATTCAGGGCAATGGCCACTTTCAACGCTATCCCGTCCTTGACCTCTAGACCTGCGGCGTGACCGTCCGGCAGACTAGTGCAGCAAATAGCGAAGGCAGGCGGGGGACGGGGTGGGCCCAAGCGTCTGAGTGCAGTAATCGCCCGTTTCAGTTTGTTTCACGACCAGATAGACGTCGGTGTTACCGGGCATGACGCAGACCGCCATCAACCCGTGCCCGTCCAGGTAGGGCCATACCCAGCAGGTTTCATCCGGAGAAATGGCCAGGTCGGCGTGTCCGGCACTGTCGGGTTGAACCGCCGCTGCAATCAGGTTTTCGCCCCAGTCCTCTCGACGGGGGTCTTTGCAGACGTAGAGGCCGGTGACCGGCTCATCCCCGCCGTTCAACACCCAGAGGCGGCGTGGGCCGTCCACTTGAGGACAGCCACAAACTGCTAAAATGAAGAAAACAAAAAACAGGCAGGCAAGCGCGGTGCGCGTGATTCGAAACACGTTGGCCTCCATAGCGATAGAACGCAGCAGATAAAATACTTCGCCAATCCGGTATGCCAAACGTGTTGATACCCTTGGAAACACGTTCGAAAAGGGTACTCCCCCGAAAACAAAGAAGTCACGATGCGCTGGAATTCTGTCGTACCACGGTCCCGTAACTTCATCGTATAAATAACACAAAGTATTGTGGTTTTCAAGCGTTAATTTTCGATTAATACTACATATAGCGATCAATACGCCCAATTCAGGCCGACCATTACCCCAAGGTATTGTGTTTGAGGTTTTTGCCGGCGCCCCGCCAGGGCCTGCCGGAGTGACTGCATTACCCTGGTGCAGCGTGGTAATCTGGACATCCTGGCTTCGTGGCGGGTATGCTCATTTCCTGAGCAGGCGTGTCGTGCAGCTTTTGAGGAGTGGACTTGGCTATGAAAGTGCGTGACCTGTGTTTAATTGTTGACGAGCTTGCCCCGCCCGCACTGGCGTTTTCGTGGGACAAGGCCGGCTTGCACACCGGCGAGCCGGATATGGACGTTTCGCGTGTGCTGGTGGCCTTAACCGTGGAGGCGGAGACGGTGAGCGCGGCCAAACGCCGCCGCGTGCAGATGATTGTGGCGCACCATCCGCTCATCTGGGAGCCTCTGGCCTCGTTACGGCGGGACGACCCCTATGCCGCGCTCTGCCTCCGGCTGGCAGAGGCAGGTATCGCCTGTTACTCGGCACACACCAATCTGGACGTGGCGCCCCAGGGAGTGAATTACTGCCTTGGGCGCGCGCTGGATCTCGAGGAAATGCGGCCGCTGTTTGATGCGGGGCACGCATCGCAGGTGAAACTGGTGACGTTTTTGCCGCCGGCCCATGCAGATGCGTTGCGCACAGCCGTATGTGACGCCGGCGCGGGCAGGATCGGCGAGTACACTCAATGCACCTTCAGCGCCGCCGGCGTGGGCACATTTCAGCCCGGGGAGACGTCCCGTCCCTTCAGCGGCCGCAAAGAGGCGCTCAATAAAGAAGAGGAGTTGCGCTTCGAGACGGTCGTCCCTTCGTCGCGCATTCCTCAGGTGCTGGAAGCCCTGTTCAAAGCCCATCCCTACGAAACGCCGGCCTACGATCTCGTGCCGCTCGAGAATCGCATTCCCGGCATTGGGCTTGGCATGCGCGGGACTCTCGGCTCCGAGACGTCTCTGAGAGAATTCGCTCTCCAGGTCGTGGAACGGCTGGACTGCGGCACCGTGCGGGTGATTGGCGAGTTGAAACGGAAGGTCAGGCGCGTGGGAGTGATTGGTGGCAGCGGGGGAGGAGAACTCCAGCGCGTGCCTCATGACGTGGATGTGGTGGTCACAGGCGATGTGAAATACCATGAAGGTCTCGAGGCCAGGCGTCGCGGACTCGCGGTCATTGACGCGGGGCATGAGGCGACGGAGCGCCCGGTCGTTCCCATGCTCGCCGAATACCTCCGGACCCAGGCCCAGGGTGTTCAGGTCTATGAATTTACCGAATCCCCCTTATTTGAGGTGCTTGCGAAATGAGTCCGCAGTCGGATGTGAAACCGCTGAAGATCTTGTTTTTGGCATCGGAAATCGCCCCGTTCGCGAAGACGGGCGGCTTGGCCGACGTGGCAAATTCGCTGCCCAAAGCGCTCACGGCCCTGGGACATGATGTGCGCCTGGTCATGCCCTGCTATGCCAGCATCCCGAAAGATCTGCTCGGAAAGCGCTTGGGCGCATTCATGGTCTACCTGGGCGGAAACCACCGGTCGGGGGCCGTGCGCCTTACGTCGCTGCCTGGCTCCCAGGTGCCCGTGTATCTCATCGAACAAGGCCTGTATTTTGCGCGCAGCGGCCTGTATCAGGCGGGCGGCAAACCCTACTCGGACAACCTGGAGCGATTTGCCTTCTTCGCCCTGAGCGCACTGGAAGGCGTAGCCCAAACCGGCTGGCAACCGGATGTGATCCACAGTAACGACTGGCACACCGCGCTTGCTCCAGCGTTCCTCAAAGTCTCGCAGCGGGTCAATCCCGCCTGGCGGGGCATCCCGACCCTATTCACCATCCACAACCTGATTTATCAGGGCCGTTTTCCACGCATGCAGTTCTATCAGACAGGGCTTCCGGAACGCCTCTTCACGCCCGAGTTTCTCGAATACTACGGTGACGTAAACGTCATGAAAGCCGGCATCGCGTTTGCGAGCCGAATCAGCACGGTGAGCCCGCGCTACGCGGAAGAAATTCAGACCCTCGAGGGCGGATGCGGTTTGGATGGCTTTCTACGTACGCGCGCCGCGGACATCAGCGGCATTTTGAACGGGATTGATTACAGCGTGTGGAATCCCGAGACGGATCCCCATATCCCCGCGCATTTTTCAGCCAAGAACCTGAAGGGGAAAGGCCGCTGCAAATCAGCGCTTCAGGCCGAACTGGGCCTGCCCGTAAAAAAGGCCCCGCTCTTCGGATGCGTGTCGCGCCTGGTCTATGAAAAGGGGATCGACCTCGTGATCGATGCGCTGGAGGAACTCCTTCGCGAAGAGATGCAACTCGCCGTCCTCGGCACGGGAGATCCTGAGCTGGAACGCCGCCTGGCAGAGGCGTCTCAGCGGCATCCCGAACGCTTGCAGGTCATTCTGCGCTACGATGAAGAGCTGGCCCATCGATTCTACGCCGGGTGCGACTTCTTTCTCATGCCCTCGCGTTCTGAACCGTGTGGCCTCTCGCAGATGTACAGTCTGGCCTATGGCGCTATTCCGATCGTTCGCAACACCGGCGGCCTGGCCAATTCAGTCCACGACGCCAGCGCGAAGAAGAGCGCCGGAGGAAAGGCTACGGGAATCGTCTTCCAGCATCCGACCGTCGACGATTTTGCGCAGGGCGTCCGGCGGGCGCTGGCGCTCTATCAGGATCCCGCCAAACGGCGCCGTTTGCGAAAGGCCGGTATGGCCGAGGACTTTTCGTGGGAGCGCTCTTCGCGCGAATACGATAAGCTCTACCGCAAGGCTCTGGCATGAGCAGGCCCATCAGGCCCATTCAGGACTGCGTTATCGAGAGCGCTTCGCCGGAAACAACTCGCCGCCTGGGGGCGGCTCTGGCGGCGCTGCTCCCGCAGGGTGCGGTGGTGGCCTTGCGAGGCGACCTCGCCACCGGCAAGACCTGCCTGGTCTCGGGAATGGCCACCCATTTCACGGTGGCCGATTACGTGCACAGCCCCACTTTTACCCTCGTGAACCAATACGGAGAAGAGCCCGCCCTGATGCATGTGGATCTCTACCGCTTGAGCGGACCCGATGAAGTGGCTGACCTGGGCTACGCGGAGCTGTTCGATTCCGAGGATGTCTGTGTCGTGGAATGGGCCAGAACGCGCCGACAAGCTCCTGCCGGAAGTCCGAATGGAGGTCTGGCTCGAACACGCGGGATACGACGTGCGCCGTCTGACCTTTCACAACCGCGGCCTTCTTGACGGCGACTGGCAGGGCCCCGCTCCGAAAAGCAGCCGGCTCGTGAGCCCGGTGGAATGGGTGGGTCAGCGGCTCAAATCCAGGGCGCGTAAAGCCGCCGCCAGCTCATGCATGCTTTGATACCGGTCCTCGGGTTTCTTCTGGATGCATTTCATGACGATGCCGTCGAGTTCTTTGCTGATGGCGTTGTTGGCGGCGCTGGGTGGAGGAGGCATTTCCTGAATCTGCCGCATGACCAGATTTCCGCTCGCAAAGACGGATCTGGCCCGTGAGGCACTCGTGGAGCACCATTCCGATGGAATAGATGTCGCTTCGCGCGTCCGCTTCTTTGCCGCGGGCCTGCTCCGGCGACATGTAGCTGGGGGTGCCCATGACCACTCCGGCCCGGGTCAGACGGTTATCCTCAGACTTGGCCAGCCCGAAATCCATGATCTTGACGAGCCCATCCCTTCGCGATCAGGATGTTGTCCGGTTTGATGTCGCGATGGGTAATTCCGGCATCATGGAGCGCCGCGAGTGCGGAACAGGCTTGACACCATGTAATTGACCGCCTCGCGCGGGGGAATCGCGCCTTTCCTGGCCAGAAATCGATAGAGACTCATCCCTTCCACGTATTCCATGGCAATATAAGCGCGGCCCTCGCTGGCGCTGATGTCGTAGATGCTCACGATGTTGGGGTGAGAGATTTTGGCTGCGGTCCGGGCTTCCCGCACGAAGCGCTCTCGAAACTCCTTGGAATCGTCAATGAGTGAGCCCAGAAACTTGATGGCCACCGGACGGTCAAGCTGTCTGTCTTTGGCGAGATAGACGACCCCCATTCCCCCCGCGGCCGAGTTCCCTCTGGAGGTCATAGCGTCCCTCGAGCGCGTTTTCCACCGATTTCATCATTTGACCGCTGCTTGCGCCCGCTACGCTTCCCTGCAGCACCGTGTTGGGACCGACGGCCATGGAAAGCCGAGTGGAAATGCTGGATATCCGGTTGGTGACATCACGGAAATCGACATCCACCGTGTGTATCTTGCGCAAGATCTGCAGGGATTCGTCGAGCCGCCCCGTCTGTTCGTAGGCCAGCGCGAGCATGTAGAAATAGTCGAGAAGCGCGTTGTCTACCCGCTTTCCCGTAAGGTGATTTTCGAGCGCGGCGACGCAGTGGGCGTAGTCGTGCAGTTCATAAAAGCAGCGCCCCAGCAGGCCTCGGGAAAGCTCGAAGGATGGATGATTTTCTTTCACGCGCTGCAGAATTTTGATGGCATCAGAAAAACGGCCGGCGTGCGCAAATGCCAGCCCGGCATGGTAGAAATCGCCGGCCCGGACATAACAATCGGCTGCGCGCCCGGCATCTTTTGCCTTGGAAAAGGCCGCGGCGGCGCGCGGGAATTCGCCGGCCTCGGCGTAGGCGGTCCCGGCTTCACGCCAGTTGCCTTTCGCTTCCTGTGCACGGCCGACGATGCGCATCGCCTCCTGCTTTTTCCCTGCCTGCTCCATGCAGGCCGCAGCGTCTTCGAGTTTCCCCGCAAGAAGGTAGGTTTCGCCTGCCCCGCACCAGGTCGCCGCCGTTTTGGAACAGCTGCGCGGCAAGCTCGTGCTTGTTCATAGCGCTCGAAACGCTCGGCCAGCAGAGGAAAGAGTTCACGGCGCTGTTCCTCGCTGATGCTTTCGCTGAGCTGAGGATTCTGGAGCGCGCTGTAGCACTCATTGGCAGCCTGAATCTGGATCTCCATGGCGTCGCCAGTCGATTTGAAGTAGTGGGCGAACATCTGGAGCGCCTGGGCCGTGTTTCCGGCCCTTCCGTATGCGGACGCGGCCAGCACGGGCATTCCCGCCTTCTCGTAAGCCGACGCGGCTTCTTCGAATCGCGCATTTTCCATAAAATACTGAGCCGCGGACGAGTAATCGCCTTCTCTCAGGAAAAGCCGGGCCGCTTTGAGGGTATCACCCGCTTTCGCAACCTCCATGGCGGCCTTGTGGTGGTTTCCAATTTTCCGGTACCACCGGGCGGCTTCCTCCGGGTAGCCCGCTTCGGAATACAGGTTGGCCAGTTTGCCGTATTCTTTGTCGGCTTTCAGCTGCCGGGTCTGCTCTTTCAGTTGCTGGCGGGAACGCACGTGGTCCACCACATCAAGATTTTTCATGGAGGCCAGGGCGTCGATGTCCGCGGCATCCACCCATCGGCTACGGCGCCCGCGCTGCACAATCTTGAGCAGGCGGGAACAGAGGTCTACCACGATGTAGAGAAAAATGAGGATAACGAACAGTTTCGCGATGAGTTGCCAGGCCGCTGCGAACTCTCTCTCCATGAGCGTCCCGGCGTATTCCAGGGGCCAGCCCGCAAGGTGCCACAGCCATTGGATAACACGCATGCACAGTGTCTCCCTGCATTGTCTTGCTTTCGACCTTAGAAACACATCATAAACATCGCATGCAGCATTCCACAAACCCTGCACAGATCGGCAGGCGCCGGCATTGCGTCGCGTTCGGGCATGTGAGACAATCCCTATGGTTGTTTGTGGATAACCGCGCGGTCTGATATTGTGGTCAGGAGGCCGCCCGGGGTGGGAAAGGCGGCCCCGTATAGGGGGTGTTGCCGTAGGGGTTGGAGGTATTGTGTAGACGATGGTTTCCGGCCGCGCACGGGCAGCGGGTGATTCAGGAGATTTTGAGTTGCGATACGGAATTCTCTCCGACATCCACGCGAATCTCGAAGCGATGGAAGCGGTGTTGGAGAAATTGGACGAGTTGGAGGTAGATCAGGTCCTGTGCCTTGGCGATGTCGTGGGGTACAACGCCAGCCCCAATGAATGTGCCGACCTGGTGCGCCAATGGGATCTGCCTACCGTCTGTGGCAATCACGATGCGGTGGCATGCGGACGAGAAGAGCCGTGGGGTTTCAATATCGTCGCTCTGGAAGCCGCCATGTGGACCCGCGACCATTTGACGCCTGAAAATATACAGTGGCTGGAAGCGCTTCCGGATGCGGTGCAGCCCGACGGCATCATCGGAGTGCATGGCGCTCCGGGCGATCGCGACACCTACATGTTTACCTGGGGCGACGTCAGCCCCCACTTTGATGATTCCCATGTCCAGGGTAGAAACGCCTGTTTCTTTGGGCATACGCATGTTCCCGGTGTTTTTGAGATGGATGGCGGATGGACGCCGGTCAACGGCACCTCGTTTGCCCTGAAGAATGGCGGAGTCACTTTTATCAACCCGGGCTCGGTGGGTCAGCCCCGAGACGGCGATCCCCGGGCTTCGTTCGGTGTCTACGATTCGGTTTCGCGGGAATTTTCGCTGATGCGTGTCCGCTATGACGTGCAATCGGCTATGGACCGCATCAAACGAGCCGGCCTGCCGGACTACCTGGCGCATCGGCTGGAATTTGGACGGTAATGTCCAGTCAAGGAAGTTGGACTATGCGAGAGGCCTCTGTACAGCGCGAAACAAAAGAGACGCGCATTGCTCTGAAACTGCAGCTGGACGGCAGCGGGTCGGCCGATGTTCAAACGGGGGTCGGTTTTTTTGATCATATGCTGACCCACATCGCCCGGCACGGACTTTTCGATCTCACGCTTTCAGCCTCGGGCGACTTGGAAATCGACGCGCATCACACCGTGGAAGATGTGGGCATCTGCCTGGGAAAGGCTTTCCTGCAGGCGCTGGGTGATTTCAAAGGGGTCCGCCGTTTCGGGCACGCGGTGATCCCGATGGACGAAATGCTTGCGGAAGCAGCAATTGATTTCAGCGGACGCCCATTCTTTCGCTTTGAAGGCGCGCTCCCCTCGGGCAAGGTGGGCGACTTTGATTCGGAGTTGACGGAGGAGTTTTTTCGCGCTTTTGCGGTCAACAGCCGCTCGACCCTGCATCTGATCCTGCGCGCCGGCGCCAATTTGCATCATTGCATTGAGGGACTGTTCAAAGCCTTTGCGCGCGCTCTCGACGAAGCGGTTCAGAAGGATCCGCGTGTTCAGGGCGTGCCATCCACGAAAGGTATGCTGGAAACGTGATCAAGCACATCCTGATGCCAACGGATGGAAGCCCCGCAGCGGAGGTCGGCGTCCAGTTCGCCGCGGCCGTGGCGACGCAATATGGAGCCACGGTCCGGGGGCTTCACGTGGTCGATGTCAGGCTGCTCGAGGGCCCGTTTCTCCGGGACATCTCCGCCTCGCTCGGGACGGCGCCGTACGTCAACTACCAGGGAAATATCGCCATGATCCTGGAGGAACGCGGCAAAGCCGCGCTCGAATCCGTCTCCCGAATCTGCGCCAATCATGGTGTCGAATGCCGCACGGAGCTGGTGACCGGTCTGGTGGTGCGTTCGATCGTCGAACAGGGTGAGCTTGCCGACCTCATCGTCCTGGGACGAAGCGGAGAGCACAGCAAATGGCTGGACGGCCTGGTGGGTTCCACCACGGGGGGCGTCGTCCGGCGGGCCACGCGGCCCGTTCTCGTGACCGGGCGGGAGACACCCGGCCGCGGCCTGTTTGTGGCCGCGTACGATGGTTCGGGCTATGCACGTGCCGCGCTCCGTGTTGCTGCGGGCGTGACGCGGGACTGGGGCGCGACGCTCACGGTGCTTGTTGTCGGGGAGGGGGAACGCGCGGAAGGCTGGGCAAACGAGGCCGTGGCCTACCTCGAGCCCTATCAGCTTCCTTTGCAATCCGAAGTGCGGAAAGGCGATCCGAGCGAAGCCATCGTGGCGTTTGTAGAGGAAACCCAGGCCGATATGCTGATCATGGGCGCCTACGGTCACACGAAAGTCCGCCGCCTCGTGGTCGGCAGCACTACGGCCTATGCGATGAACAATAGCCCCTGCCCTTTATTGTTAACTCGCTAAGCTCCGGGGAAAGCCATGTCAACATCCGCCAGACTCGAGCAGATCATCGAGCGGGCCGGAGATCTGCCGGCCCTGCCCAAAGCCGTGTCACGTGTATTGGCCCTGACCGACGATCCGGATATGGATTTATCGGAGGTGGCTGAGGCGATTCAAACAGATCCCGCGCTGAGCGCCAAGATTCTGCGCATCAGCAACTCCCCCTATTACGGCATGCGGCAGTATGTGGGAACCTTGAAACTCGCGCTCGTTATCCTGGGCGCACGCGAAATCCGAAATATCGTACTGGGCGTGGCCGTGTTCGATGCTTTGCGCACCCGGAAAACAGCGTCCATGCTCGCGGGCGATTTCTGGAAGCACTCTTTCGAAACCGCCGCGTTCTCGAAAAAATTTGGCGAATACCTCAAACTCACGGTGCATGGCGAAGATTTCGTAGCCGGCCTCTTGCACGACATCGGAAAAGTCGTGTTGATGCGCCAGTTCGAGGAGGAATACGCCACGATTTACGCGGAAACCCGCGGCTGGGGCGACGCACTCTGCGCGGCGGAGGACGAAGCGTTCGGATTCACGCACGCCGAGGCGGCGGCCGCCCTCGCATCCTACTGGAACTTTCCCCGGACCCTGGTCGATGGCTTGATGCTCCACCATCCAAAACGCAGCATGCCGCTGCGCGAGGCCATCGACCCATCGCTCGCCGCCATTGTCCGCCTGGCTAACGGGACCTTGCGGGAGCGAGGTCTTGAGGAGGATGCCGCGGCGCAGACATCCGTCGGCGATGCCGAAGCCTGGGAGGCGCTCTCCGAGCAGTTACCGGAACTCGATGAAGACGAACGAGCGCAATTACTCGACAGCTTTGTCGATGCCGTAGCATCCGCACCCCTGCCTCGCCTATAATACCCGGCAGAATGTCTTGACCCGGGCACAGCCAGCCCCTAATTGCCTGAATGGAACCATCATGAGCAAAAAGCGGAGTGTTCAGATTCATCTGGACGACGAACTCGCGCAGATTGACGAGGAATTGGACCGAGCCCTGGAGCAGCTGGAGACCGCCAACGTGACGGTGGGCGAATTGCTTGGGGAACTGGAGGCCCTGAACGGACAGAGCGCCGAGACAGGCGATCCTCCCTCTGCTGGACCTGTTAAGGGCACAAAAGAGGAAATTGCGGAAAGCCAAGAATCCGAAGCTCCAAAAGAATCGGAATGAGCGTTGATTTTACAGGGACGTCAATAGGTAAGCGACTGTAACACAATAAATTGCCGAATAACCTTCCTGAAAATGCGATGTATTTGATAGACTGTCTTCCTGAGGCGCAGGGAGAAAGGAAAGTTGGAGACATGGCCAGTGCAGACATCCATCCGCTGTTGGATCTGCGTGACGCGGCGCCCCGCAGAGAAGCGGCCTATGCGCGTGTGCTGGCTGGTGAAGGAACGCTCGGCAACGGCTTGCTGGAAGTCCGAATCAAACTGGATCCGCGCGAACCCGGGCATGCTGTCTTCCTCAATAAACTTACGGAAGAAGAACACTTCCTGAGCTTCAGCCCATTTGAAGCCTGGTTTGAATCGGGCCCGCTGTCGGCACTCGAAGGGCGGGTGAGTGCCATGGAAGTCCAGGGTTCCGGCGACGTGTCCACCGTGGTGACGAAGCTGGATTGCGGGTGGCTGCAGGCCCAGATTGCCTATGTGCTGTTTCGGAACGAGCATTTCCTGCGCAAAAACGTCGTATTCTACGGGCTCACGCGAGAGGCCTTCCTGGAACGAGTGACGGTGGTGAAGCACACCGTTGGCCCGGATTACGCGCTGCATGTCCATGACGGCGGCATGTATTATCCCGTGATGTTTCTCCGGTCGAAAACCAGCAGTGTGTTCTTTTGTGTCGACTTTCCCGGCTATTTTGCTGTGCGCGACGGACAGGATTTTTCGTTTGAATACTATCCGGGCACGATGCTCTCGCCGGGGCGAAGCTATCCGATGCTGGCGGTGCATATTGGCGTCTGTGCGCTCGAAGGGCGCAGCCGCAAGAATCCGTTTCACGACACCGCCGCGGCTCTAGACGTCGGAGAACAGCAGTGGTTCCGGGAATATCTGCTTGCCGGGGCCTCCCTGCCGCAATTCCCCTATGTGGAATTGAAAGGCCCGGAACAGGGGTATGCAGGCCCCAGCGACCTCGAAATCATCGAACAGTGCTCTTGGGTCAATGCTTCGCACGTGCTGCTTCCGCGGATGCTGGACTCGCTCGAGTCCTATCCCATGCGGGAGACCGTTGAGCAACGCATCCGGCAGGAAGGCCTGGATCACACCTTGCGCATCCGGCGCGAACGCCCGGAAAATCTGGGTTGGGTCGCCCTGGAGCCCTCCGGCGCGCCCGCCACGCCGGATTTTGCGCCCTGTTTCGCCTCGGAAGCGTTCTGCGATTCACTGCTTGAACGCTACCTGCAGGAAATGGACCGATTCCGCTTTCGCAACATCGAGGTCAGCGGAAGCCCTATCGTGGAATGCCATGCTGCCGGGCATGGGCACGCCCCGGGCGTGCTGTCGCTCATGAGTGCTTTCCAGGGACTGGTGGAGGTCGTGGCCTCGCTGCAGGAAGGGTACGCGCACGTGACTTGTATGCGTCCCTATGTCAGCTATGGCGCCGGCCTGGCCCGGCTTTGCGACGGGTTGGCCGTTATGGCACAAGAGCACCCCTTGCCACTTCCCGATATCCATGTGGGACGCCTGTTCGCCGACATGCAGCGCCTGTATTTCCGCCGAGCGCACAGTTTCCTGATCCCCCGAAGCAAGCTATCCAATTCGGTTGGAATTGCACCGGAAGCGGCTCCGAACGCCCCGTACCCCGGTGCGGAACATTACCCCTGGTACCTGTACCACGACGCCGCGGGCTGGCGCTACGCGCTTATTTCTGCAATTGCCACGGCGCCCCGTCACCGCGTGTATGCGTTGCCCCAGGACCTCCCGGAAGCAGACAAGGCCTTCGCCCTCAAATGGCTGGCCTGGGAACGAAAAAATCTGGCGGAGCGCCCGCATGTGGAGGAGATTCTGGGCGAGCCGGGTGTAGATGCTGTTGATGGCTACAGCTACGGTACGGCCCAGGGGGCGGTCGTATTTCTATTCAACAGCAGCTACGACCCGCAGGAATTGCGCTTGCGGCTCAACCTCAAACACGACCTCGTGTACATCGTGCGGGAATTGTATCCCCGCGAATATAATTACCTCGGACCCCATGATGGCCTTTTTGCCCGCGACAGCGAATTCCACTGCGAACTGGCTCCAAAAGAAGCGCGTATCATTGAAGTGGTTCGGCGTTCTCCGGCGGCCGCGCACCGGAAACGGCCGGAGGTGTTCGGCGCTCCTGCCCGGATGGAAAACGAACTCGTCATCATCCAGGGCCGACCGGGGACGTCTGTGGACATCGTGGTCCGCCGGGAAGAGCAATTGACACGCAAGACGGTTACGTTCAAAGGAAATCCGATTCCATCGCGCATCGACGAATGGACAATCGCGCACTGCCTCTATGAAGAAGGCAAAAATACGCTTCCACGCGGCGGATTTCAGGGGGTCCCCTGCGGGGATGGTGTGGATATCCGGCGCGACGCCTGGCTCTGCGCCAGGATCTGCCTGCCGGAGGATATCCAGGCGCATATTGACACGGAGCCGTTCACCCTGGAGCGCCCGTGCTGGGCCAGCCCGAAAAACCTGTTCTTCGTGATCCTTTTTGACATTGAGGATGATTTCGACCCGATCCGGACGGGTTCCGGCGTGCCGGGGATTCCTGAAGGCTATGCGGCTCGCCTGCCACGAAAATGCGGCATCGACCTCGCCGGAAGGAACTATGGACTCCGCGCCTGGCTCAACGGCGAACCCCGTGAGGTCTATCCCGCCCTGGCGTCCTGGCAGGGCTACACCCCAAACCCAGACCCCGTGGTGGCCTACTTTTTTGAGGCGGGAAGCAAGCTGAAGTTTGGAGCGGACAACCCGGTGGTCTTGTTTGCCTCGCATTTTGATCCGGCCGCATTCAAAGGCATCAGCATCGAACATTTGCCGGACCTGTACCGGGAAGAAGCGGTTTCCGTGGCGTGACGGAGCGCCCGCTGCATATCCTGATCAGTGACCCGCACTTGCGAGGCGGTGGCCAGGTCCGTTATGTCGCCAATCTGGCCGCTGAACTCGGCCGTCTGGGCCATCGGATCACCATTGCCTGCAGACGCGCTTCCGTGCTGGTTGAACATGCGCACGCCGCGGGCTGTGCGGCCAACGCGCGCTTCGCGTTTCGTGGCGGATTGCGACCCGCCAGCTGGCTGACTGATCTCCGGGAAACCCGTCGCGCCATCAGGGACGACCGGCCCGACATCCTTCACGTCAACGGCTCTCAGGATCATTGGGCGCTGGCCGGAGCAAACCGTCTGATGGGAAGGCCGGTGTGTGTCGTGCGGACGCGCCACAACACCTATCCCGTCCATGACCTTTGGCCCAACCGCATACTCAACCTGCGGTGGACGGATTTTCAGATCGTCGTATGCGAAATGGTGCGCCGCTCGCTGGAAAAGCAACCGTCGTTCGACGCCGCCCGGATGTGTTCCATCCACAATGGCGTTGATGCGAAAGAATTCCACCCTGACTCGAAATTGCGTGCAGAGGCGCGCGCGGAATTCGGCTATGGCGAGGACGATTTGGTGTGCGGCATTGCCGCGCGCCTGGTTCCAGCCAAAGGCCACGTCTACCTGTTCCGCGCGGCAGCCATGCTGCTTCGCGACTTCCCGGCGCTGCGCCTTCTGGTTTTGGGTCGGGGGGATCTGGAACCGGAACTGGTCCAGCTTGCCCGCGACCTGGGCATTGCCGACATCGTACACTTCGCGGGATTTCGCGACGACATCGCCCGCTGCACCCAGGCCTTTGACATCGGCGTGCAGCCGTCCATCGACTGCGATACGTCGTCTTTCAGCCTCAAAGAACAAATGGCGGAAGAAATACCGGTGGTGTGCTCCGATTACGGGGGATTGACCGAGATCGTGACCGACGGGGTCGAGGGGTTCGTTGTCCCGACCGGTGAAGCGGAGCCTCTGGCAGAGGCGATGAAGAAGCTGCTGGCGGATTCCGATCAACGCCGTACCATGGGGCGCGCGGGGCGTCAGCGAGTGCTTCGAGAATTCACGCTGGAAGTATTTGCGCGGCGTACCGCGGAGGCATATTACCGGGCATTGGAGATTCACGGTGCGCATTCTGCATCTTGACGAGCAACGCGGCTGGCGCGGGGGAGAGCAGCAGGCCAGTTATCTCATCCAGGGTCTGGCCCGGCGGGGCCACTTTGTCGCGCTCGCGGGCCGTCCTGAGGGTGAGTTCCTTCGCCGAGACCACGGCCTGGAGAACCTCGAGCGAGTAGCGTGCCCGTTTCGCGGAGAACTGGACCCGGTAACGGTCTGGCGCCTCGCACGAGCGCTTAAGCGACTGGACATCGATATCCTTCATGCCCACGCAAGCCACGCCCATACCCTGGCATGCCTCGCGCGCGCGTGCGCGGGCCACGGTAAAGTAGTTGTGACTCGGCGTGTGGATTTTGTCCCCAAGCCCGGCTTTTTGAACCGGAAAAAATATCTCTTACCCGATCACATCGCCTGCGTGTCGCAGTGCATTGCCGGGATCCTGCGTGAATTTGGCGTGCCCGCATCAAAACTGTCGGTGATCAACAGCGCCCAGGATCCGAAACGCTTTGAGGTCGTGCCTTTCAGCCGTGCCGAATTGAGCCTTCCTGAAAAAGTGCCGCTCTTCGGCAATGTCGGGGCTTTCGTCGGCCACAAGGACCATGCGACGCTTATCCGGGCCTTCGAGCTGGCCGGGAAAGACGTGCCTGAGGCCCATCTCGCCCTGGTTGGGGATGGCGAGCTGCGCGGAGAAATCGAGGCGGCAATTAAGGCAGCGGGGCTTTCACAGAAGGTGACGCTGCTGGGGTACCGGAAGGACGTGCCCCGCATTCTGCCGGTATTCGACGCGTTTGTGTTGTCGAGCAGGCAAGAAGGGTTCGGCGGTGTATGTGCAGAGGCCATGTTTGCCGGTGTTCCCGTGGTCTCCACCGACGCCGGCGGGATGATCGAGACGGTAAAACCCGGCATCACGGGCCTGATGGTGGAAAAAGAAAACCCTGAAGCCCTTGCGGCAGCCATGGTGAGAATTATCGAAGACCGCGACTTGGCGTCTGAATTGGCCGCTCGGGCGTTGAGCTACGTGCATGAACACCTCACCGCCGACCGCATGGTCGACCACTACGTGGCGCTGTACGAGGAAATCCTGGCTAAACGATAAGGCGCCGGTCTCTGTGCCTGTTCTGCGCTGTTTTTCGTGTGCTGGATGAGCTTTCCGCGAGCCGGTATAATCGCTTTTTGAGGGTTATAAGGGGAAAAGACACGTGAATTGTGAGGAGTATGCGCTCCGATGAGCCTGGTGCGCCTGCAAAAGGTCTCGAAATCATACGATGGCATCCCGGTCCTGGACGATATCGATTTTCGCGTTGAGGAAGGTGAAAAGATCGGCCTGATCGGCCGCAACGGAACGGGCAAGACCACCCTTTTTCGCCTCATAACCGGGCAGCTTGAGCCCACGTCAGGCTCTATCGAACGGATGCGGCGCGCTCGTACTGCCTGCCTGGCCCAGATGCCCGACCTGCCCCCCGATGAAACCCTTCATCAGGCCGTGATGCGTTCGTTTGAAAAACTGCTCCAGGAGGAAAAGCGTCTCAGCGACCTGGAGCACCGCCTGGCGTCGGGCGACGAGAGCGTGATGGAGGCCTACAGCCGCCTGCAGGACACGTTTCGTATTCACGGAGGCTACGAATTCCGCGCTCGGGCACGCAGTGTCCTTTTTGGACTGGGCTTTCGTGAGGAGGAATTTGCGCTGCCGGTGACAAGCCTGAGCGGAGGGCAGCGAACACGTCTTATGCTTGCGCTGATATTGCTGCAGGATGCGGATCTCATCCTTCTCGATGAACCGGAGAACCATCTGGACATTGCGGCCCGCGAATGGTTGGAAGGGTTCCTGCTGGAGTCTCCGAAGGCGTTTGTCATCATCTCGCACGACCGCCGCAGCCTGGATGCGGTTGTCCGGCGCATTGACGAGCTGGAACGAGGCCAGATCCGAAGCTATACCGGCGATTATTCTTTTTACCTGAACCAGAAAAGCCTGTTGCGCGAACAGCACGAACGGGCCTACCAGAAACAGCAGGAATTCATCGAAAAAGAGCAGCGCTGGATTGAACGGTTCCGCTACAAAAGCACCAAGGCAAGCCAGGTGCAGAGCCGCATCAAACGGCTCGAAAAGCTCGACCGCCTCGATTCTCCCCTGCCGGAAGGCAGGGCGGCGGGATTCCGCTTCGGCGCGGTGCTGCGTACGGGCGAAGTGGTGATTGAAGCCAGAGACATCGCGATGCGCTACGGCCCGCTCGTCCTGTATCACGGGGTGTCGCTCGAAATAAAACGGGGAGAGCGCATCGGCATCATCGGACCCAACGGCTGTGGCAAGACCACGCTGCTGCGGCACTTTGCCGGACGTCTTCCCGGCGCCGAGGGCGACGTGCGCTTGGGGCACAAGGTCCAGCTCGGCTACTATGAACAGCATCACGAGAACCTCTCCCGAGAACTCGATGTTTTTCAAGAACTGCGCAACGTTCGAACGGATTGGACGCCGGAACAGGTGCGAACCTACCTGGGGCGCTTTCTATTTGTCGGCGACGAGGTTTTCAAGCCGATTTCAGCGTTGAGCGGCGGAGAACTGAGCCGGGTCGCACTCGCAAAGCTCATTGCACGAGAACCAAACGTCCTGTTGCTTGATGAACCGACCAATCACCTTGACATCGCCTCGCGGGAGGCCCTGGAAGAAGCGCTGGCACAATACCCCGGCACGCTGGTCATGGTCTCCCATGACCGGACGTTGATCGACAAAATGGCCGACCGCCTGGTGGTTTTTGAAGCGGAAGGG
Organism: Candidatus Hydrogenedentales bacterium; assembly: GCA_050950105.1. Lineage (GTDB taxonomy): Bacteria > Hydrogenedentota > Hydrogenedentia > Hydrogenedentales > SLHB01 > UBA2224. Next base: position 967,961 of record JBMNGZ010000005.1, read on the forward strand.
GTCATCACGCATCTGGGCAATTATACGGACTACCGGGAGCAACGGGAACGCCTGGCGGGCGAGATGGAGGCGCGGAACGAGGACCCACTCAAGATTCGCCGGGTAGAGCGTCGTAAACGGGATAAAGATGCGGAACGTGAGCGGCGGCGGCGCAAAAAGGATTTAGACGAACTCGAGGCCTGCATTGAGGCGATGGAGCAGACGGTCGAAGACATTGAGATGCAGTTTACTCAGGCAGACCCTTCGGATTACGCTGCACAGCGGAAACTCAAGGAAGAATACGACGGCTTGAAGGCCGACCTGGCGTCATTGTATGACGAATGGGAGGAATTGACGGAAGAACTGGCCCAGAACTGAGCTGCGATGAGACGAACTTGCAATGGGGGATAGGACATGACTAAAGGGTTGGGATTCACAATTCCTGCGATGCTTGTGGCTATCGTGGTGGCGCAAACGGGGCAGGGGGGAGAGATCTTCTTTGCCGGTGACGGCGTGCCGTTCGATGGGACCACGGTATATGAGGCGCCGCTTGAAGCGATCCCGATTCCTTCGCAATCTCTGACGCTCATGGCCTGGGTGAAGTTGGATGAAGTCGGCGCTTCACAAGTCTTTCTCAATACCGGCGCGGCCAATGAGGGGTTTACATTTTATCTCTATGAGGGACGAGTGCGTATGCTGGTCCGGAACCAGGCGGAAAGCTATGCCTATGCGCTGGCCCCTGCACCAGAAGCGGGCGAATGGGCGCATTATGCGGGCACCTACGACGGTGAACGCGCTGCCGTATACATGAACGGGGCCTTATGCGAGATCAAAGAATGCCCGGGCCAACTGACAAAACTGGGAGAAATGCTGACCCTCGGCGGGCTGGATTATGGGAAGCGCATGGTAAAGGGCCGGCTGGGCGATCTGAGGATCTACGACTGCGTGTTATCCGACGAAGAGGTCGCCGCGGCGGCGGGCGGGAGCCTCTCGCCGCCGCCACTGGCGCGTTGGACCGATTCCGGACGCGAAGCCGATTCCTGGGCCGCGACGGAGGGCGCTGTCGTGGCCCGCAGGGCGGACGCCGCGCGCGTACTTCTGAACCGGCGTGAGGACGGCTACCGCGGCATCTGGTATTTCAACCAGAAATCTGACGATGAATACGTCTACAAATACAGCGGCGGTCTGGGGACCTACTGCGCGAAACACATTCCGTTTGCCTGGTATGCACCGCAGGTCAACAAGACTTTCTTCACCTACGGCGGAACATTTAAGGACGAAAACCGCCTCATCCACATGGTCTCCTACTTTGATCATGCGACAGGCGAGGTGCCGCAGCCTCTGCTACTCCTGGACAAGCAAACCACCGATGCTCACGACAACCCCGTCATCAACATCGATCCGGAGGGCTACCTCTGGATCTTCTCCAGCAGCCATGGCACGAGCCGCCCTTCGTACATCTCTCGTAGCACCGAGCCGTGGTCCATCGACGCGTTCGAGCTGAAATGGGTGGACAACTTTTCCTATCCTCAACCGTGGATTATTCCGGGCAAAGGGTGGCTGTTCATGCACACCCACTACACCGGCGGCCGCGCCATCTGCATGTCCACCAGTCCGGATGGCATCAACTGGACAGAACGGCGCTTTCTCTCGCGCATGGCTCAGGGGCACTACCAGGTCACCAACGCTTTCGGACAAAAGGTCGGGAGCACTTTCAACTACCATCCCCCAGAAAAAGGCCTGAACTGGCGCACAAACCTCTATTACATGGAATCCGAGGATTTCGGCGAGACGTGGAAGACAGCCGCGGGTGAGCCCCTGGAACCTTTGCTGACGGAGCCCGACAGCCCCTGTCTCGTGGCCGAATACGAATCTCAGGGCTTGAATGTCTACATGAAGGACATCAATTTCGATTCCGTCGGGCGCCCCATCATCCTCTATCTGACAAGCAAAGGCTACGAATCGGGCCCCAAAAACATGCCGCGCACCTGGACTGTCGCGCGATGGACCGGCCAGCAGTGGCAGATTCTCCCGTCAAATATCATCTCCGACAACAACTACGACGTGGGTTCGCTGTACATCGAAAGCGATACCCAGTGGCGGCTCATTGCCCCAACCGAGACCGGCCCGCAGCCATATAACCCGGGCGGCGAAGTGGCCATGTGGCTCACCAGCAATGCCGGAGAATCGTGGACCCGGGTTCGGCAGATGACCAGAAACAGCCCCTATAACCACACGTATGTGCGGCGGCCAGTCAATGCCCATCCGGACTTTTACGCATTCTGGGCGGATGGCCACGGCCGTGAACCGTCCATTTCACGCCTTTACTTTTGCAACAAGGCCGGCGATGTGTTCCGGCTGCCCTTTGATATGGAGGGCGAGACGGCAAAGCCGGAGTTGGTCAAACCTGAGCCCTGAGGTTGCGCAGCGCCCGCGGCCACGCGCTCTCCCGACGCTTCCCGCTCCCCCGGCAAGCGCTTGGGTTAATGGACAATCGAGCGGTCCGGTTGCTCTTTTGGCCCCGTTTTTCGCGTGCTTCTGCGGATTTCGTGGAATCGTTCAGGTTTCCTGTGCTACGATAAGCGGGTGTCGTGATGATTGGCATTACACCCTTGTCAAGGAAAGATTACGGTGGGAAAGATAACGCCAGAAGACGTTGAAGAGGTGGCCCGGCTGGCCCAACTGACGCTCGATGACGACGCAACGAGGCGTCTCGCCGAGGAAATGGGCGCTATTTTGAGCTACCTGGACAAGCTGAACGACCTGAACACGGATCAGGTCGAACCTATGCTGCACGTTCCGGATAGGGTCAATGTGTACCGAGAGGACGAGGTACAGCCGTCGTTGACTCGGGAAGAAGCCTTTCAGAACGCCCCCCAGACCGATAGCGAATATTTCCTTGTGCCGAAAATCCTCGAAGGGTAAGGCGGCCTGGCGGGCCGCGTGACGGCCCCAGGGTGCCGGGAGTAATCGATGAGCCGTGAATGGTATCAATTGACCGCATTTGCGCTGCGGGAGGCCGTACGGAACGGCGAAACCTCCGCTGCCGAGGTCACGCAAAATTACCTGGATCGGATCCAGGCCGTGGATGGCAAGGTGGGCGCGTATGTCGAGGTCTGGGATGACCATGCCATGCGACAGGCCGAAAAAATCGACGCCCAATTGAAGCGCGGGGAAGATGCCGGCCCTCTTGCGGGAGTTCCCATCGGTCTGAAAGATGTGTTCTGTACGAAACAAGGTACCACGACCTGCTGCTCAAACATGCTCAAAGGCTATCGAAGCCCTTTTGATGCCACCGTGGTGGAACGTCTCGAGGCCGCGGGGGGGATCTTCCTGGGCAAGCTCAATATGGACGAGTTTGCGATGGGGGCCTCTACCGAAAACTCGGCGCTGCAACTGACGCACAACCCGTGGAACCTGGAGCATGTCCCAGGTGGTTCAAGCGGCGGTTCCGCCGCGGCCGTTGCGGCCAGCGAATGCGCCCTGGCGCTCGGAAGCGATACCGGCGGCTCCATTCGGCAGCCGGCTGCCTTCTGTGGCTGCGTCGGCCTGAAGCCCAGCTACGGCCGCGTGTCGCGTTACGGCGTGGTCGCCTTTGCGTCTTCGCTGGACCAGGCGGGCCCACTTACCAGAGACCTGCGGGACATGGCCCTGGCGCTCAATGTATTGTGCGGCCAGGATCCACGCGATTCGACCACGTCGCCGGCCTCGGTGCCCGATTTCACCAAAGCGCTGCGGGACGACATCTCTGATCTGACCATTGGCCTGCCCCGTGAATATTTCAGCGATGCCCTGGCGGAGGACGTCCGCGCTCGCGTGGAATCTGCCGTTTCTGTTTTGCGTGGATTGGGTGCGAAGGTGATTGATGTTTCGCTTCCGCACAGCGATTACGCGGCGGCGGTGTATTTCATCATCTGCACCGCCGAAGCCAGCGCCAACCTTGCCCGTTTTGACGGAGTGCGCTACGGTTATCGATCCCCCAATGCCGGCGATGTACGAGACCTGTATGTCAACTCAAAAAGTGAATCGCTGGGCGCCGAAGTGCAGCGGCGGCTCTTGATCGGTACGTATGTGCTGTCGGCTGGCCATTACGATTCGTATTATCGTAAAGCGCTGAAAGCCCGCACGCTTATTCGCCAGGATTTCGACAAAGCGTTTGATCAGTGCGACCTGATCCTGACGCCCACATCGCCTGCGCCGGCGCCTATGCTCGGGGGAAAGACCGCCGACCCGCTGGAGATGTATCAGAGCGATATCTACACCGTTTCAGCAAACCTGGCGGGCATTCCGGCCATGAGCATGCCTTGTGGATTCGCCGGCAACGGATTGCCCGTTGGTCTTCAATGGATGGGCAGGCCCTTCGACGAGGAGACCCTGCTCCGCGCTGGCTACACATACGAACAGCACCGGGACATTGATATGGGCGTTCCGGGCATAGGTTGAAAAACGGCGCGCGCCGCCGGTCAGGAACCTGAAGCGATGGAATATGAAGCTGTAATCGGGATGGAAGTGCACGTCGAGCTGAGCACAGCCTCCAAAGTGTTCTGCTCGTGCAGCACCCGGTTCAATGCCCCGGCAAATACCAATGTATGCCCGGTATGCCTGGGAATGCCAGGGGCCCTGCCGGTGATGAATCGTAAAGCGGTCGACTATTCAGTAGCCGCCGGATTGGCTCTTAACTGCACCATCTCCCGGTGGTGCAAAATGGACCGCAAAAACTACTTCTATCCGGATCTGGCCAAGAACTACCAAATCAGCCAGCATGAGCTGCCGTTATGTCACGACGGCTGGATCGATATCCGGGTAGACGGTGCGGCGAAGCGGATAGGCATCACTCGCGCCCACTTGGAAGAAGACACGGCGCGCAATGTGCATACCCTCGCCGGTGGTGTCAGCGGCATCGACTTTAACCGCAGCGGCATGTCCCTGCTCGAAATTGTCACCGAGCCGGACCTCAGGAGCGCGGATGAGGCCTTCGCTTATCTGACGGCACTCAAACGCCTTCTGCAATATCTCGAAGTCAGCGACTGCAACATGGAGGAAGGATCGCTGAGAGCCGAGGCCAACGTAAGTCTGCGCCCCAAGGGAAGCTCCGCGTTTGGCGTGAAGACCGAGGTCAAAAACGTGGCGTCGTTCAGCGGCGTTCATAAAGCCATTGAGTATGAAATCGCGCGACAGCGCCAGGTGCTGGAGAGTGGTGGCGCGGTGGTGCAGGAGACTCGCGGCTGGGATGCGGATCGGGGTGTGACCGTGCCCCAGCGTACCAAGGAATCAGCCGACGATTACCGTTACTTCCCCGAACCTGACCTGATGCCGCTGGCCGTCGACGAGGCGTGGGAAACCCGGATTCGGGCGTCCCTCCCCGAGCTGCCCGAGGCGCGCTGGCAACGCTTCCAGGAAGCCTATGAGCTGTCGGCCTACGATGCCGATGTCTTGACGGCCTCCCGCGCCATGGCGGATTATTTTGAAGCGACAGTACAGTCTGGAGCGCAGGCGAAACCCGCGGCCAACTGGATCATGGGCGATTTGCAAGCTCTGTTATCGAAAAACAACGTGCCGATGGAACAGTGCAAAGTGAACAGTGACGACCTTGCCGCGATGATCCGTCTTATCGACAATGGTACAATCAGTGGCAAGATTGCGAAAGATGTCTTGCTGGAAATGTTCGACACCGGCGAGAACCCTCAGCGGATCGTTGAAACCAAAGGCTTGCTTCAAATCAGTGATGAAGGCGAGCTGGAACGGATTGTGGCGGACGTGATCGCCGGCAATCCCGGGCCCGTCGACGATTATCGCAACGGTAAAGGAAAAGCCCTGGGCTTCCTCGTAGGCCAGGCAATGAAAGCGACACGGGGAAAAGCAAACCCCAAAATGATCAATGACATGTTGTTGAAAGCATTGGATAACTAATCAGGAGCGTTGGTCTCATTGGCGAAACTCGTCCGTAAAGGTAAAGCGACTGCACCCGATTTTCTGCCCGATACCCTTCGCATCGCAGAACTCGCCGCCCAGCATAAGGCCAAGGACATCAAGGCCTATGATCTGCGCGGCCTGACCGTGATGGCGGATGTGTTCATCATCTGTAGTGCCTCCAGTGAGGCACAGGTCAAGGCGATCTACGGGTCTATCCGCGAAGGCATGAAGGAGATTGGGGTGCGGCCTCGAGGCGCGGAAGGGACGCCCGCGGTCGGATGGCTTCTAATCGACTTCGGCAACATCGTGGTTCACGTGTTCCGTGAAGAAGCTCGCCAATTCTACGATTTAGACGGCCTGTGGGGCGATGCGCCATCGATCGATTTGCAACTCGACGCGTAAAAGGAAAGAACAGGATTGCGCCACGAACCACCGGATAGATACAAACTTTATCACTTTCGCATCGATCTTTTGCTGGGCCGGGGCGGTACGGGGGTAGTCTACCGCGCCGTGGACACCCAGTCCGGGGAGATCGTGGCCGTAAAGTTGTTCCACGCCAATTTTTTCCGGAACAACACCCACGTGCGCGAGTTGGCCAAGAGCGTCAAGCACTTCAGAAAATTCGACCATCAGAATGTGGTGAAGATCTTTGACTTCGTATCCGGAGATGAAGGGCATTGCCTGGTAGAGGAATACGTCGACGGCCCCGACCTGCGCTGGTACATCGAGAATCGACCCTGGAACCTGCCGGAGCGGATGGTGGTCGTCGCACAGGTGTGCAACGGGCTTCAATACCTCCACGACCAGGGTTTTGTCCATCATGACCTCAAGCCGGCAAATATACTGTTCACCCGAAAAGGTATAGCGAAACTGACCGACTATTCCCTGGCGAGGGAAAAACTGTTCAATCTTCTGGACACGGGTCTCAAGGAACAGGTCACGCCCATGTTCGTCCCGCCCGAAATCATCCGGGGGGAACGGGCCACTCCGCGCAGCGACATCTATTCACTGGGCGCGACCTTCTACTTGATGTTTTCGGGCCGCGTGCCATTTGAGGTCGACAACCTGCAGCGTCTCTACGAATGCCACCTCAAAGTGATGCCCGACCATCCCTCCTACGTGAACTCGCGCTGCCCCCGCGAACTCGGCGATATTATCATGCGGATGATGGACAAGGATCCGCACAAACGCTTTGAAAGCTGTGATGAGCTGCGTATTCGGATGTCCGACATCGGGCGCAGCCGCATCTGAGCCGCCCGCAGATACGAAAACGCCCTCGCGTGAGTCGCAAGGGCGTTACTTCAAAGAACTTCGTATCGTGCGCTATTTTCGGAGGCGAATAGGGCGCCTCTGTACCCCCTCCGGTGGCTTGCTCCTGGCACTACGCATCTTTCGCAGATAGAGTCACCGCTGACTTTCCGCAGCCAGTCCTGCGTACAGGTGCTCCGGGCGGGGTGTAGCCTTACCAGTAAATTTCCCAGGGCTTGGAGCGTTGAGCGCTGACGATGCGCGTCGTCAACGCTTCCGCAAATTGTTTCAGGAGCACGAAACTCGTGGTCTGCGCCTGTTCAGGCATTTTGGTGATGGGTTTGCAGTGATTCATAAGAAAGCTCTCCCTCGATGCGGCTGCTAGAGCGCCCCGGCCTGGAATTTGTAGCTGACGAATTCAAGTCCGCTATCCACATAGAACAAGATAGACTCCAGTTTGACTTGGAGCACCGTCTGTTGGGCGGGCTTGGGCTTGCAGGAAACGAGTCTCAAGTGCTTCATTCGTTACCATCCTCTCCCTGTTGTCCAGCGTGTTCCGGAGGTCTGGACATTCATCGGCGCACCCCCTTCGGCAGGAACTACCCCTTCGAAAACCAGCTGGTCTCAATCGACTCGAACTGTCGGCCGCATTGAGCAGCTCTGGCCTTGGGCCGCCCGGCTATCCATAAAGTTACACAAAATCGCCGCGAAACGCAACTGTCAAGTGTTATTGCCCGGGCGAGAGGCAGCTCATCCCACGTTGGCGGTCTCAAGCCTCCGGAGCAGTGAAACTGAGCCTGCGTCCTCCTCAGGAGCTGGAGCGCGATTTGATGGACGCCACGAAGGAGTTGAGCTGGGTGAGGATGCTGGTATAGAGCTGAATCAGGGTTAAGGCGTTCTGAGTGTCCCTCACATCGGCAGGACAGGGCTTCGTAATGGCTTTCACGTGTAAATTCATTGCAGTTCCTTTCCTTCCTGCGGCATTTTTCAAAAAATCGGTATGCCTGCATTCTTTCTACATTGTTTATACCCGTTGTGGGACCAAATGTTCCATCTGAGTAGAAAAACCGGCATAAACCCGGTGAACTGGCCGTAAATATGGCGAAACGAGGCATTTTTGGAATATCCCGCTAAAAAACGCCTCGAGGAATGGAATCTCTCGCCCTAAGCGCGTATGATAGCGCTACTTGACCCAAATTCGTGAAATCAGGAGTGCTATCCGAACTGCTCCGCCACCTGGCCCCAGAGCAGATCCGAGGGGTGCGATCGTAAACGCATGCTACACGGGTATCGATACCTGTGCGAGTCAGGAAAGAAAGCGCTGCTTCGTGCTGACTGCACCGACACCGTGGCCTCTGCTTTGCTTACCGGTGAAGGCGCCGTAGCCGACAGCCGCGCCGGCAGGGCGCCCGTCTATCGGTTCGCGTTTGAACGGGGGGAGGGGATTGTGCGCGACTTCCGCCGGGGAGGGCTCCTCGCGCGGGTGAATCGCGACCTCTACCTGAGTAATCGTCCTCTGGCCGAGCTTCGGATTGTGGATTTCCTTTGGCGACAAGGATTTACCGTGCCCGAACCTTTGGGGATCTGCTGGTGGCGCCGACGAGGACTGCTTCGGGGACGAATTGCTACTAAAGCGCTGGATGCCATCCACTTGCAGGATTATGTGAAAACCAGAACGCCGTCGCCTGAGCTGCTGCGGCGCGTGGGGGAGACCATCCGCACGATGCATCGACTGGGCGTCCGTCACGGCGACCTCCAGGTACGAAACATCCTGCTCGCGGCTGACACCCCCTACATCATCGACTTTGATAAAGCGCGCGGGATGAAACGCTTGTCATCGCGTGACTGTGCGGCAAATCTCTATCGATTGCGCCGGTCGTTTGACAAAAACCGCCTGGATTCACAGTGCTATGATGCAATTATTGCGGGTTATGGTCCCGTGAAACATCATGCGTTCATCGCGCTGGCGTATGCAGTCCGCTCCCGATTATCCGGCCTGTACAGAAGAAGTGATACCTAAGCGATGCTGACATTTTCGTTGCCTGCCGGATTGACGGTCACAGAGCATTGTGGCAATGCCATTGTGCGGCGCCGCCCCGAGATTTCCAGCGCAAGGCTTCTAGACTTGATCGAGGCCGAGGGGGAGACCTTGAAAGTCTCTCCCACGAACATCACGAGCCGGGTCGATCAGTATGTGGTGAAGGCCTGTTCGCGCGAGGCGGTGTTGGGCGTGGTGAAACGCACCCTGCGCCGAAACCGCTACCGCCGGGGCTGGGTGGCCGGATTGTATCTTGAAAAGCTGGGCATTGGTGCGCCGCGTGTGGAAGGCTTGGTCGAGCAAGGCCGGCTGGGCATTATCCATGCCAGCTACCTTATTATGGAATATCTCGAAGGCGCCAATAACGTGGAGCGATGCCTGGCGGAAATGGTTCAGGACGGTGCGTCGGAGGATCGGATCCGCGGCTTTCTGCATGACCTGGCGCAAACTGTCAATGCGCTGCGGGATGCGGGGGCGTATCATCGCGATTTATCGGGAAAGAACATCTTCACGCGAAACGGCGAGGTGTTCTATTTTATTGATCTCGACAGTATTGTTCCTGTGAAGCGATACTCACGCGGCATGCAGTACACCAATCATGTCCAGCTCTACGATTCGTTTTGCGATTTTCTTGAGGATGACCTCTTGGAGCCCTTTCTCGCGCTGATGCTTCCCGAAGGAGAAGATTATCCCACTTGGGTGAAGCAAGTAAGGCGGGGCCAGGCGGAACGCCGCAGCCGGCAGCTCGCGATATGGCGAAAACAGGGCCGATCCCTGTAGACCACAACGGGGGTGGGCCAGGATATCCCATTGCGGCAGAAATTCGCGGGAAATCTCCAGGATATTCTGGATCTCATGATGAGGAGACAAAAAATATGCGCCGCGTATCTGAAAGCCATAGAATGGATTTACCTCCAGCGCTGCGGTCGGGCCGCTGGAACCAAACGCTGCGTTTAGCCGCAGAGGACTTCTGAAGAGATGGTGAAAGTCCGCATGCCCCGAAATTATTTCAGGGGATTAACCTTGGCGCTTTTTGCCGCGGTCTGTGTGGCGCCTCTGGCCGCGCTGGGATGGCGTTCCCTGTTCGAAGGCGGCGCCTGGCGCGCTGTCTTCACGGAGTCGAGGCAAGTGGTCATATTCGCCAACAGCCTGGCGGTGAGCCTCGGCGCATCGGTAGCGGCGCTGCTGGTGGGGGGAGGCATCGCGCTCAGCCTGCAATACTGTCCGCGTATTTTGCGGGCGCTTTTCGCGTTCCTTCTGTGCCTGCCGCTTTTGATCCCGCCCTGCGTCTTTTCGGCGGCCTGGCTGGACGCACTGATGCGCATGGGAATCCTGGGGCCGCAGTTCACAGCCGAATCAGGCCTGCCGTTTCCATTTCGTCTCCTGAGCGTCATCTTGATTTTCACGTTGTCGTATTACCCGATCGTATTCCTCTTCACTCTGGCGGCATTGCGGCGCTTCGACCGGCGGATGGTGGAATCGGCCCGGCTGATTGCCGATCCGGTGCAGACTTTTTTCATGGTGCGTTTTCCATTGTGCGCGCCCTGGATGCTGGCGGGAACAGGCCTGGTATTCTTGCTGACGCTCACGGAACACGCCGTACCGACTTTATTTCAAGTGAATACCTATTCGATGGAGATCTTCACCGAATTGAGTGCCTTTAATGAGACGGGCCGCGCTGCAGCTTTGGCGTTTCCCCAGCTCATTGCCGGGAGCGCCCTGATCTGGGCTTGGGGCCGTTGGGCCCCGCCCCGCCAGCAGTGGCTTGCGCTAAGGCCCAAGCCGGCCGGCAGAGTGCCGGTGGGCTGGAAACGGGCGGCCGTCGCGTCTGTAGCCTGCCTGGGCCTGGCAGCTCTGGCGCTCGGAGCGCCACTGTCCCTGCTGGCGGCGCGGCTCGAGTCCTGGGCGCAGCTGCAGCTTGCGTGGTCGAGTGCGCGGTCTGAGATCCTGACGAGTCTTCTACAATCCATTACCGCCGCAACCCTGTTGACAGGACTGGGGTTCGCCATGGCCTGGTTTGCCCAGGACAGTTCCCGCCTGGAGCTGCTGTTCCGGTTGAGCCTCATCCCGTTTTTGCTGACGGGCCCCTTACTGGGCACGGGCTTGAGGGCTCTCTGGAGCCATCCCGGTCCCACCGGTTATGTATCCCGCACTTTTTTGATTCTAGCTCTGGCCAACACGGCGAAATACCTTTATTTTGCCTACCTGAGCGAGCGCATCGCCATACAGGGGTTGTTTCGTCACCCGGCCCAGACGGTTCGAATTCACGCGGCAGCGCCAGTTCTCGCAGCCGTCTGGGGCATTGCATGCGTCTTTTCACTTCGTGAACTCGGGGCAGCGCTCCTGATCGCTCCGTCGGAAATGATGCCACTCCCGGTTCATATTCAGTCACAGATGCATTTGGGTCCCAGTGGCCTCGTGGCGTCGCTGTGCCTTACAATGACAGGCCTGCTGTTCGCGGCGGGCTTCTGCGCTGCCGCGTTGTGCTTCGTATGCGGGCGGATAGTTCATGCCTACCGTTAAATTCGACAAGGTCGCTAAATCCTACCGTGGCACGCCGGTGTTCCAGGGCATCACCGCGACGCTGGCCCCAAACGAGGGGCTGTGCCTGTCCGGTCCGGCCGGTTCGGGAAAAACCACGCTGTTACGTCTGGTAGCCGGGTTGGAGTTGCCCAGCGCCGGCAGCGTTACCGTGGATGATGTCCCTGCAGCGGCTGGCGAGCTCCATATGCGTGGAGTCGGCATGGTATTTCAGGATTTTGCGCTCTGGCCGCACATGTCGGTCGAAAAGCATCTCCTTTTCGTCCTGCATGCCCAGGAAATCTCGCGGGAAAGCCGCATCGAGCGCGTGGAGCATATGCTCGCCTTGAGCGGGCTGGCCGGTAAGCGCCGCGAGCGCCCCGGCTCTCTTTCTCTGCAGCATCAGCAGCAGCTGGCGCTTGCGCGCGCGCTTATCGTGAATCCACGCCTTCTGCTTCTCGACGAACCGTTCACGTATCTGGAGCGTGCCGCTTTGCAGCAATTTACCGAAGAGATCCTGAGGCGCCGCGCTGCCGAGCACATCACGGTCATTATTGCCGCGCAGGAGCATCGTGAGGCTTGGCCGCTGGTCGATAAACTCCTGGTATTGCGCGAAGGACAATATCAATATGAGGCCATTCAACCGCCCCTGTGATCTCGTGCCGGTATGGATTCCGTTTGTACGCGCCAGACACCGATTTTCCATTTCCGCCGGACCTGAAGTACTATAGACTCCCGTTCCGGTGCGAGCGCAGAGCCCACCGGCAGCTGGGGCAAGGGGAAGGAGCATTAGCAATGACACCGATCAGACGGGCCATCATCAGTTGCCACGACAAGACGGGACTGATTGAACTGGCTCAGTTGTTGACCGAGTTCGGCGTGGAGCTGATCAGCACGGCAGGCACGTTGCGCGTTCTTGAGGAAGCGGAGATCCCGGCCTTGAACATGGCCGATTACACCGGTGTGGAAGAAATGATGGACGGCCGGGTCAAATCGCTTCACGCGAAGATCCACGCGGGTTTGCTGGGCATTCGCGACAACAAACTCCATTACGAGCAGCTCCAGGCCTATGATTACCAATGGATCGACCTCGTGGTTGCCAATCTCCACCCGGTCGAGGCCCTGATCGCAAAGCCCGGAGCGATGCCGGGAGAAGTGATTGAGCAGATCGACATCGGCGGCCTTTCAATGATTCGCTCGGCCGCCAAAAATTTCCGCTATGTGGGCGCGGTGGTAAATCCGGAGCGCTACAGCCTGGTCATGCACGAAATGCGCGCGCATGGCGGAGCGCTGACATTTGAAATACGCCACCGCCTCGCGCAGGAAGCGTTTGCAAGCGCCGCGCGTTACGATCACGCCATTGCGGAATACCTCAAGAACACACAATTGGCCTGGAATGGCGCGTAACATACGCTGCCGCAGGGAGGTGCGCTGGTGAAGGTTTTGATCGTCGGGAGCGGGGGGCGTGAACATGCCCTGGCGTGGAAGATTGCGCAAAGTCCGCTGGTGGAACAGCTTCTCTGCGCCCCCGGCAATCCCGGGATGGCGGCGCTTGGGCGCTGTGTCGACATCGGGGTGAATGATTTCGAAAAACTGGGCGCCCTGGCCCGGGACGCCGGCGTGGGACTGGCGGTGGTCGGACCTGAAGATCCCCTGTCCAGAGGCCTGGTAGATTACTTCACCGCGAATGGCATCAAGGCATTTGGCCCGGTCGCCGCGGCCGCTCGTCTCGAGGCGAGCAAGAGTTTCGCCAAGAACGTCATGAGCCGCTGTGGGATTCCCACCGCGCAGTCCGAGGAATTCACGTGCCCGGACGCGGCCATCAATTATGTGCGCGACACCGGCGCCCCCGTGGTCATCAAAGCCGACGGATTGGCTGCGGGCAAGGGCGTGACGGTCGCCCGCGATCTGGACACCGCGGTCTCGGCCATTCGAAGCGCCATGGAAGACCGCGCCTTCGGCGACGCCGGGAATCGCGTGCTGGTCGAGGAATACCTCGAAGGGGAAGAAGCCTCAATACTCGCCTTTTCCGATGGAAAAACGGTCATTCCCATGGCGTCGAGCCAGGACCACAAGCCCGCGTTCGATAACGACGAAGGACCCAACACCGGCGGCATGGGAGCCTATTCGCCCGCGCCTGTCGTGACCGATGCGTTGCACCAGGAGATTGTGGACACCATTCTGAATCCATGCGCTCAGACGATGGCGGAAGCGGGCACGCCCTACACCGGCGTCCTTTATGCGGGTCTCATGATTACGCCGGATGGCCCCAAAGTGATCGAATTCAATTGCCGTTTTGGCGATCCGGAGGTGCAGGTCGTCTTGCCCCGAATGAAGAACGATCTGGTCCCGGTTTTACTTGCCTGTTGTGACGGCACGCTGGAACAGATATCCCTGGACTGGGAAGAGGGTGCTTGTGTCACTGTTGTGATGGCATCGGGCGGGTATCCGGGCGCGTACCAGAAGGGCAAGACAATTTCCGGCATTGCGGAGGCGGAACGGGAGACCGGCGCCGTGGTGTTCCATGCGGGCACCGCACAGAAAGGTCCTGCGCTGGTGACCAACGGCGGCAGAGTCCTCAACGTGACCGCGACAGGCCCGGATGTTCCGACCGCAATCGAGCGGGCGTATGCGGGCGTCCGGCGGATCCATTTCGAAAACGCTCATTACCGGACAGATATCGGGAAGAAGGCGCTCAAACGCCTGGGCGGCTGAATCGGGCCGGAGAGACCGCTGCCGGGCAGCCGGTCAGGGACCGTCGGAAAGGTCGCGGAGACCGACCCGTTTATCTCTGGCGCTTTGGGCGGCCAGGAGGCTTTGCATGGCCTCGCCCAAGACGGCCTCGGCGCTCCGTGCGCTCCCGTTTTTGCACGCAACGATACCCGCGCTCAAGCGGGTTTTTGAGGGATAGCAGGGGTCGGCGAAGGTGGTGTTTTCCACTTCGTTCAGAATTTTCTGCGCATATTGCACGGCCTGGTCGCGATCTACGTGCGGAAGCACGGCCGCGAACACGGTTCCGTCATAGCGTGCGAGGATGTCAAAGGTACGACTGTAGTTGCGCATCGCCATGGCCAGTTCCACCAGGAGATCATCCAGGGAGACCGTACCCAGCTCTTCATCCAGCGCTTCCACTTCGCTCACGTCAAACATTACGCAGGACACGGGAAAATTGTAGCGGTGAGCCTTTTCGACTTCTTCCTGGAGACGTTCGAGGAGATAGCGGCGGTTGCGCAGGCCCGTGAGTTCGTCGGTGTAGGACGTATCGCCGAGCGGCACCTCTTCCGCTTTCAGGCATTCCACATTTCGTCGTCTACGGAGGGCTGCCTCGATTCGGATCATGAGCATCGGCAGGTTATGCGGTTGTATGATGTAATCGTCGACGCCAAGGGCATCTTCGATAGAAAAGCGCTTCTGAGCCTCTCGATCAAGAGCCAGCAACAGAATTATATCGCAAGTTTCCTGGTCCATCTTTAATTGCCGGGCCAGGGCAACCCCATCCACATCGCCCAGGGCCGCAGCCAGCACCAATACATGGACATCACCCTGGCGGCATTCCCGGTAGACTTCGTCGGGTGTGGTGGCTACACGCACTTCGTATTTATTTTGCCTCAAGCCATCGGCGAGCAGTTGTGCGCTTGTTTCATCGCTGTCGGCCACGCAAATACAGCAGCTATGCACTGGTCCTTCCTCGACTTTCCAACTCCCAGGGACCTTCCCCTCTCACAACCTAGAGTGTACCTGAAGCCGGGTGGATCCGGCAAATGCCGGCGGGGAGATTGCCCCTCGCGGCGTTCGTTTATGGGGTGCGGAACCAATGGAGGCAGGCCGAAAACCTCGGGCTTGTATTTTCGGCGGGCGACTCCTAAAATCATGCAGAGCAATGTACTACGGGCCGTGCAGCCCTCATCGGGAAAATGCTTTGACGTTCGCGCAGGGTTTCACGCGCCATTTCCAGCGCAGCTCCCTATCGCCGTTTGAGTATGGGGGGTATTGAGAAAGGCAGGCATGAGTTCAGCATTTGGCGGGCGTTCCAGGCGCCGTCCGAGCATTAACCTCACCTCCCTGATCGATGTGATGTTTTTGCTTCTGATTTTCTTTATGGTGTCCTCAACCTTTCGCGAGCATCTCGGGATCGATATCACCCTTCCCCATGCGGATACTGCGGAAGAACAGCGCCTGGACACTCACGAGATCACGGTGACGGCAAAAGGCGAGCTGTATTTCGGCGAGCAGCGCGTGGATGAGGACGGGCTGAAGAAATCAATCGTGGCCCTTTTGACGGCAGATCCTGAGGCGGTACTGGTCCTGCGCGCCGATGAAGGCGCTGATTTCGGGCGCGTTCTGCGCGCCATCGATATCACCCGCAACGCGGGCGCAGCCAAGCTGATCATTCCGACGCGCTATCAGGATTCAGCCCAGCCTGAAGCCGGGGTCTCGAACCCGTAAACGCAAACCAGTTTAATCGTTGGGGAGGTACGACGGGCCATCCGAGAGCAGAATGGGGGGCTCTGCCGCACGGGGTGGGGCATTGTCCCCGGTCTCTGAAGCTTCCGAAACACCCAGACGCGCGAGGCGGCGCTTTACGGAATCAGCGTATTCCGCATCGGGGAAACGGTTCAGGTAATCGCGAAAGGCCTCTTTCGCTTCTTCCGGCTGCTCCAGTTTTCGATGATAAATCTCGGCAATTCGATTGACTACGCGCAACGACTCTTCGGGTTCGGTGAGGTAGTGCAATCCCCGCTTCAGCCACACAACCCCCTCTTCCGCGCGGTCCAGTTTGATCAAGTTGTCGCCGGCTCGAAGCGACGCCTTCGCTTCTTTGGGAAACATGCGCGCCACGGCCATGTATTCGCGCGCAGCAGCCTCGTAATCTCCCTTTTGCTCAAAGCCCTCGGCTGCTCCGTATTTCGGCGTGTGGCTCAGCGGAGCGCCCGATGGCATTAGTGCACCCACCAGCATGTGCGAGCCCAGCGACATCAGCATGGGGCCGTAGAGGGCCAGGAGGGATGCCAGCAGGCCCAAAACCGCCAGAAGGAACATGATCGGGGATTTTGAAAGCCACATGCTCAGCATCGCGAACTGGATTACGAAAAAAACCACCAGACCTAAGAACGTGATGGCTTCACAGGCCACGCTGAGTTCCGCCTGATGATGAAATCGCTCTCTCAGGATATACACCCCCCAACATAAGTAGGGGATCAATAAAAGGCCGGAGAGTATCCACGGAATCCCCAACTGCTCAAGAAGTGACATGGCCGTGTTCCTTCAGCGTCCGTAGCCCATCTTTGACGAGCTTTCTACCGGATGCTCAGTTGATGCCTCCGCTGATGCCTCCGCCCCGCATACCCCGCAAAACCTCCTCTCTTTTATACCACGCTTTCCTCTGATTTGTCTAACATTTCCTTTATCCAGGCGATTTTGTCAACAAATTACCAGCGAACGGGATTTTCCTTGAAAAACACCGGAATTTGGCCTTTCAGCCTCGATCGATAGGCCCGTAAACCTTATGGGAACGGCTGGAAAAGCCCGAAAGGCATCCGGCATACTGCGGGAATCCGCATTGACAACTGCCTGTGGCGCACGTATTATTCCGGATGCATGAGGGAGGGCAGGGTTTTCCCAGAACCCATTGCCCGTTGGCGGCAGGCAGCACCCGAGGATCAACACGGTATGGCAGAGGCGCTTTGTGAAACACGGCTTCCCGGCATCGAACCCATCGCGCGCGGGAAGGTCCGCGACATCTACGACGCTGGTGATGCGCTGTTGATCGTGGCTACCGACCGTTTATCGGCGTTTGATTGGGTCAACTCCGTGGGCATTCCCGATAAAGGCAAGATCTTGACCCAGCTCTCGCTGTATTGGTTTGATGCGACTCGCGACTTATGTCGTAACCACCTTATCTCCAGTGACATACGGGATTTTCCGCGAGAATTTCAGAATGCCGCGGATCAATTCGAAGGCCGGTCCATGCTGGTGCATAAATGCACGATGTTCCCGGTCGAATTCGTTGTCCGAGGGTATCTGGCGGGAAGCGGCTGGAAAGAATACCGGGAGCATGGGACCGTCTGCGGAATATCACTCCCGCAAGGCCTGCAGGAGTCGGACCGATTGGATGCCCCTATCTTCACACCGGCCACCAAGGCCAGCAGCGGGCACGACATCAATATCTCCCCGGAACAGGCGGGAGAGATCATCGGCGCGGACTGGGCCAAGGCCGCATCAGACACTGCCTTGGCGCTCTATGCCCGCGCCCGGGATATGGCGGCTTCCAAAGGGCTTATCCTGTGTGACACGAAATTTGAGTTTGGCCTGCACGAGGGCGCCTTGATGCTGGCTGACGAGGTGCTGACCCCGGACTCGTCGCGGTACTGGCCTGCCAGCGACTATCAGCCGGGTCGGGGACAGCCCAGTTACGATAAACAGTATGTGCGCGATTGGCTCGAAACGACGGGCTGGGACAAAAACTCACCGCCGCCGGCATTGCCCGCAGAGGTGGTCGAAAAGACTCGCGAAAAATATGTGGAAGCCTACAGGCGGCTGACGGGCAGGGACAATTTCTGAGATCATGCAGCATGGCGGTCAAGACGAACCCCTCGGCGCATCCTGGGATGAGGGGGAGGACACGGAGCTATCGGAAGCGCCGCGGCACGAGTGCGGCATCTTTGGGGTATTCCAAAACCCCGAGGCCACCACGCTCACGTACCTGGGATTGTACGCGCTGCAGCATCGCGGCCAGAAGGGCGCGGGAATTGTCAGTTGCAATGGCAACACCCTGCATGCCCATCGCGGTGTGGGACTCGTCGCGGACGTGTTCAAGGCGCATCGGCTGGCCAGTCTGCCCGGAGACATCGCCATTGGCCATGTGCGTTATTCGACCTTCGGCAGTTGCGAACTCAAGAATGTCCAGCCGCTGATCGTCGATTATTCACGCGGCTCGATGGCGGTCTGCCACAGCGGGAACCTCGTGAATGCCGCCCGGCTCCGCGAAGAGTTGGAAGATCAGGGCGCCATTTTCCACTCCACCACCGACACCGGCGTTATTCTGCACCTGATCGCCCGCTCGAAAAAGGAGCGTTTCGTCGATAGCGTGATCGACGCGTTGACGCAAGTAACCGGCGCCTATTCGCTGCTGGCCACCAATGGGGAGGAGCTGGTGGTTGCGCGGGACCCGCTGGGGTTCCGCCCGCTCTGGCTGGGTCGTTTGGATGAGGCCATAGTGCTGGCGAGCGAGACCTGCGCTTTGGACATCATCGATGCGGAATGGGTGCGCGAGGTGGAGCCGGGTGAAGTTATCGCCATTTCGCGAAATGGCATGGAATCGTTCAAACCATTCGAGCCGCAGCAGCCCCGGGCCTGTATTTTCGAGTTTATTTATGTGGCCCGGCCTGACAGCACGCTTTTTGGCCGGAGTGTGGATGAGGTACGAAAGCAGCTGGGGCGCAACCTCGCAAAAATCCTTCCGGTCGAGGCCGATCTTGTCATGGCCGTGCCGGACTCATCCAACCAGGCCGCACTGGGCTATTCACACGAGTCCGGGATCCCCTTCGACATGGGATTCATCCGAAACCATTATGTCGGCCGCACGTTTATCGAACCGGATCAGCGGATCCGTGATTTTGGCGTCAAGATCAAGCTCAATCCCGCGCGGAGCGCCATCCAGGGGAAGCGCATCGTGCTCGTCGACGACTCGATCGTGCGCGGTACCACGGCACGCAAGATCATTGCACTTCTCTGGAAGTGCGGCGTGAAAGAGGTGCATTTCCGGATCAGTTGCCCACCCATCATCAATTCGTGCTACTACGGCATCGATACCCCGCGGCGAGAAAGGTTGATCGCCGCCACCATGCCCGTCGACCAGATGCGCAACTTCATCGGAGTCACTTCTCTGGCTTTCAACAGCATCCCCAGCATGGTGGAAGCTACGGGACTCCCCGCGGAGTCCTTCTGCCTGGCCTGTTTCAACAATGACTATCCGACCCCAACACCCGCGGACTTTGAATCAAAACGAAATACGCCGCGCCACGTGGATCGCAGCGCCGATCTGATGGGGCTGGATACCGGGCTGAGCGGGCCGATCCTTCCGTCGGTGTGAGCGGCGGGACTCCATGCGCGGACAGCCAGGAAACCATGCCGCCTCGGCACCCGTGCTATGGAGAAGGTTCGGGTACCTGTGCGCCAAGAAATGCGCAGGCAGCATGATAGAGCCCTTCTCCACTCAGCCCCACCTCGGCCAGCTGTTCTTCGCGCGTGGCGTGCTCCATAAAGTGATCGGGGAAACCGAGGCGGGTCAAGCGGACGTCATGGGCGCGGCCCTGCTGTTCGAAGTACTCCATAACGGCGGAGCCAAATCCGCCTTCAACAGCGTTCTCTTCGACCGTGATGATGGGAGTGTCGGCCAGTCGGTCGAGAAGGGCCGTATCCAGCGGCTTGGCCGAACGCGCGTCGGCGACTCCAACGGACACACCGGCCGCAGCCAGTCTGTCGGCCGCCGAAAGGCAGGCGCCGAGAATGGGCCCGACCGCCAGAAACGTGGCTTCCGTGCCTTCTCGAAGGATTTCTCCCTGGGTGATGTCGCGTTCGTGCGGGCCGCCCATGGACGGCGCCAGGCCGCGCGCGTAGCGTAACACCACGGGAAATGGCTGTTTGAGCGACCAGCGCAGCATCGCGGCGAGATCCAGGTCGTCGCGCGGCACCAAAATGGTCGTTTCAGGAATACATCGCAGGAACGATAGATCGAAGGCGCCTTGTTGCGTGGGGCTGTCTTCTCCGACCGCACCGGAGCGATCGAGTGCGAATACCACGGGAAGCTTCTGCAGGCACACATCGTGCACAAACTGGTCATAAGAGCGCTGAAAGAAGGTCGAATAGATGGCACAGACAGGTTTCAGCCCGTCGGCGGCCAATCCCGCGGCAAAAGTCACCGCATGCTGCTCACAGATGCCCACATCGAAGACGCGGTCAGGAAAAACCTTCTCGAATTCGCTCAAGCCGGTTCCGGTGGGCATGGCGGCCGTAATGCCGACGATTCGGCTGTCCTCATGGGCTTCTTCAATCAGGGTCTCAACAAACGCCTCTGTAAATGAGCGGACTCTGGTCTTTTCCGGGCAGTTGTCCGCACTGCGGAACTGGCCGGTCTGGATATCGAAGGCCTTGACGCCATGATATTTCAGCGGGTCTTCTTCGGCAAAAGGATATCCCTTTCCTTTCTGGGTCACGCAATGAAAGAGAACGGGGCCGCGGAAATCCTTGATGTTCGACAGCAGGCCCACAAGAGTCTCCAGGTCGTGGCCGTCGGCCGGACCGATGTAGCGAAACCCGAATTCCTGAAAGAAAGACCCCGGTGTGATCAGGCCCTTCACGGAATGCTCGAGCTTGTGCGCGGCCTTGGTTAGCTGGGGCCCCAGCATACGTTTCACAAACGAGCCGATGTCTTCGCGGGCGCGGTTGTACACGCCCGCGGTAATCAAACGGCTCAGGTACGACGAGAGGGCGCCGACATTCGGGGCGATCGACATCTTATTGTCGTTGAGGATTACCAGCAGGTCGGAACCCAAATGCCCGGCGTAGGCCAATCCTTCGAAGGCCATGCCGCCGGTCATGGCGCCGTCGCCAATCACGGCGATCACCTTGTGTTTCTGTTTTTGCCGGTCGCGCGCCACGGCCATTCCCAGCGCCGCTGAGATGGAGGTGGAACTGTGCCCGACGCCGAACGCATCGAAGGGGCTCTCATCCCGACGTGGATATCCGCTTAACCCGCCCTTACAGCGAATGGTGTGAAACTGTTCGCGGCGCCCGGTCACGAGTTTATGCGCGTACGATTGGTGCCCGACGTCCCAAATCAGGCGATCCTGAGGGGTGTCAAAGACATAATGGACGGCGAGCGTGAGCTCTACCACCCCCAGATGCGGCGCAAGATGACCCCCGTGTTCCGAGGCATTGGCCAGAATAAGGTCCCGGATTTCCTTTGCCAGAACCTTCAGGTCATCCACGGTGAGGGCTTTCAAATCCCCCGGCGCATCGATTCGTTTCAACAGGCTCTCGCCAACGCGAGTCTCGGTGTCGCTCATTCTGAAATCCCGCAAGTTAACAGCTTTAGACAGCGTCCCCTAGTATAGCAGAGGAAAGGAGCGGGCCGCATCCTTCGACGCATTAAAACCCCCGCAATTGCGCCCCATCACGCGCGCGGGGGAAGGGAATTCGCTCAAATGGCGCCGTCGCGCAGGTGGCGCTTGAGTATTTTGCCCGTAGGGCCTTTGGGAAGCCCGGGAAGGAACTCAAAGCTCTTGGGGCACTTGAATTTGGCCATTCGTTCCCGGCAATACCCCTGTAATTCGTCCGCGGAAGCCGAAAAACCGCTTTTGAGGCAAATGAATGCCTTGACCTCCTCGCCGCGTGCCGGGTCGGGCACTCCCACGACGGCCGCTTCCAGCACGGCGGGATGGCCGTAGAGGATTTCCTCCACTTCCCGTGGATAGACGTTCATGCCGCTGCGAATGATGAGGTCTTTCTTGCGATCGACAATATAGAAATACCCCTCGTCGTCCATGCGGGCCAGGTCGCCGGTATGAAACCAGCCGCCTTCAAACGCTTCTTCGGTGGCGGCCTGCTTGTTGTAATATCCCTTCATCACATTGTGGCCCCGCATGACGATCTCGCCGACTTCTCCCACCTCGGCAAAGGTGCCGTCGTTACGGCGGATACGCATTTCACAACCCCAGATGGGCAGGCCGATCGATCCCGGTTTGCTCGGGCGCTCGATGATGTTAAAGGTCGCCACGGGGCTGGTTTCTGAGAGGCCGTAGCCCTCAAGGATGCGGACGCCGAACTCGCTCTCGAACTGGACCAGGGTGTCCACGGGCAGTGCGGAGCCGCCAGAGACTGCCATCCGGACTGAGGAGAGATCATAGGTTCCATTGCGCTTTTCATGAAGAAGCCAGAAATACATTGTCGGCACCATGGCAACGATGCTTACGCGATCGCGCTGGATGACATCGAGCACTCGTTGGGCCTCAAAGCGAGGAACCAGGGTCATCGAGCCTCCGGCCATAAACAGGGCGTTTTGCACGCAGGTCTGCCCAAACGAATGAAACAGCGGGAGCACGCCCAGCGCGACGTCGTTTGCCGCCGCATATAGAACCCGGTGCATGGTGTAATAGGCGTTAAAAAACATGTTGAAATGAGTCAGTTCCGCCCCTTTCGGGTTCCCCGTAGTGCCCGAGGTGTAGAGAATAACGGCCGTGTCGTCGGGCATGGTCTCTACCATGTCGAATTTGGGCGATGCTTCCTCCAGGAGCCGCTGGAACGATTCGCCGGCGACTGGGTTTTTGTGGCCGTCGGGATGGCTGACCACCACAAGGTGCTGGCAGGTCAGGGTCGCCTCCACGGCCTTGATCGATTCCTCAAGGAAGTCGACCCACGTGAAGAATAGCCGCACGTCTGAATCTTCGAGATAATAATGGATTTCGTGGGCCTTGAGCAGGCAGTTCACAGGGACGGCCACGGCGCCGAGCAGCAGGATGCCATAATAGATGATGGGGAACTGAGGGGCATTGGGAATCATCAGGGCCACTTTGTCGCCGCGCCGAATGCCTTTGGCTTGAAGGAGGTTGGCGACGCGCCGGGCGTTCGTGAGCACATCCTGGTAGGAAAAACGATAGTCGTCCATGATAATCGCCGTTTTATCGGGATGTTCCCGGGCGGTTAGATACAGAAAATGAGCAAGATTCAGACTCATGTGGAACCCCCGTTGTCGATGTCTGTGTGATTTCCGAGTTGCCGGAGCGTGTTCATGTATTGCCTGAAACTCCGCCGCACCACGCCGCTATGCCCAGTTGCCGTTTTCACGTCCCCGGTCTCAGCAGGGACCGAACGGGATTGGCAGCGCCTGGTGCACAGTTTTCCGGCGACAGGCCCTTTTTGGTGCCGGCAGCTAAGTTGTGATAATATCACGTTTTAAATGTATCGCCAAATCGAAGGATGTCGCCTTCCTGCAGCGCTGCGGCGGGCCTCAGCAGCTTCAGCGGCATTGTCGGCGGCGATGAGTTCTGCGTCATGCCGGTTTTACCCGGGGCCTTGCGGCGTATGTCCGTGCTCGGTTTCAATCTCGTGCTGATCGCTCTGGGCTTCGGGAGGCTTGCCCCGCTGGTGTTGCGCAAATTTGAAATCGACCCCGCACGGGCGGCGCCGCCCAGTATGACCTGCTTGTCGGATAGGTGTGGCTTCCTGATTTTCCTCACTATGGCGGCGCGGCTGCACCTGTAGTGCCTGTTGGCCGGAGTGTTGACTTTATTTTTGGCCCGTTGTTAGTGTTGCCTCATCGGCGGCGGAGTGTCGGAGCGTTCACACAGGGAGAAGGTAGCGGGTTCCAGCCATGCTTGATGAAGCCATCGCTTTAATCAGCCAGCGCAAAGACCTTACGAGAGAACAGGCCGCACACGCCATGCGCACCCTTATGTCAGGCGTGGCCAGTCCGGCCCAGGTCTCAGCGCTGCTCATGGGTCTCCGGGTGAAGGGCGAGACCATCGAAGAAATTACCGGATTCGCCCAGGTCATGCGCGAGATGGCGATCCCTGTCGTCCCGAAACGAAGACCCTTAATCGATATCGTCGGCACGGGCGGCGACCATTGCGGCAGCTTCAATATTTCCACCTCTTCTGCCTTTGTTGTGGCCGGCGCCGGGATGGCCGTCGCCAAACACGGGAACCGCAGTGCCACCAGCAAATGCGGCAGTGCAGACGTCCTGGAGGCCCTCGGCGTTCATATCGATGCCGCCCCGAGGCACGTAGCCCGCTGTATTGACGAGGCCGGCATCGGTTTCCTCTTTGCTCGTTCGGTGCATACGGCCATGCGCCATGTGGCGCCTATCCGCTCGGAATTGCGGGCCACACGGACCGTATTCAATATTCTCGGTCCGCTCACCAACCCGGCGCAGCCGGAAGGGCTTTCGATCGGCGTGTTCGAGACGAGACTCGCCGAACCCCTGGCCCATGTCTTGGGCAACCTCGGCGCCCGGCGCGCCTTTGTTGTTTCCGGCAAGGATGGCCTGGACGAGATCTCGTTGTCTGGCCCTACCTGGATTGCCGAGCTTCGGAGCGGACACGTCAGCACATACGAGATCACGCCCGAGCAGGTGGGTCTGGCCACCGTGCCGCGAGACGCCCTCGCAGGCGGTTCTCCCGCCGAGAATGCCAGAATTCTGCGGAACGTCCTGGCTGGGGAACCTGGGCCCCACCGGGATGTGGTGCTTCTGAACGCCGCGTCAGGTCTGCTGACTGGCGACGACTCGCTGGACTGGTTTTCTGCGCTGGAGCTTGCGCGGAAATCCTTGGATACAGGCGCTGCGTTACAAACCCTGGACCAGTTGATAAAGGTATCCAATGATTCTAGATGAAATTTGTGCGCATAAACGCGTCGAAGTAGAGGCAAGCAAAGCAGCGATTCCGCTGGACGAGTTGAAAGCGCGTCTCAATGATCTGGATGCGCCGCGCGATTTCCGCGCTGCACTCCGGGGGGGCGGCATCAGCCTTATCGCGGAAGTGAAAAAAGCCTCGCCCAGCAAGGGCGTGCTGCGTGCCGACTTCAATCCGGTGGAGCTTGCGGGACTTTACGAACGCGCCGGTGCGAACGCGATCTCGGTTCTCACGGATGAAAAGTACTTTCATGGCGCTCTGGCCGACCTGGAAGCGGTTCGCCGTCAAGTGTCTGTGCCGTGCCTGCGCAAGGATTTCATCGTAGATGAATACCAGTTGTACGAGGCGCGCGCTGCACAGGCGGATGCCGTGCTGCTGATCGTCCGGGTTTTGTCCGATGAACAATTGCGCGATTATCTGGATGTGACGAAAAGCCTCCGGATGGCTGCGCTTGTTGAGACGCATGATGCCCGCGACATTGAACGCGCCATCAGCGCTGGTGCGCATATCCTGGGGATCAACAACAGGGATCTGGCCACGTTCCAGGTTTCTTTGAACACCACGCTGGAGCTGAAGCGATACGTGCCCGGCGGGCATGTGCTGGTCAGCGAAAGCGGCATTCACACCCGGGAGCACGTACAATTGTTGGAAGACGGCGGGATCGACGCCATTCTGGTCGGCGAATCCCTGGTGACCTGTGACAACATCAAAGCAAAGATCCAGGAGCTTCTGTCACGTGATGCGGGTTAAAATCTGTGGTATCACGAATCTCGACGATGCCCTCGCGGCGTGCGAAGCGGGTGTTGACGCGCTCGGCTTTGTGTTTGCCGAAGAGGCCCGTCGGCGAAATCGCTATATCGCGCCGGAGGAGGCCAGGGCGATCATCGTGCAGTTGCCGCCGTTTGTGACCACCGTGGCGGTCTGCGTGAATGCCTCGTTGGCCGAACTCCGCTCGTATCTCTCGTTCACGGATCTGGTTCAATTGTGCGGCGAGGAAGACCCCGAAATGTACCGCCCGGTGGCGGACCGCGCGCTGAAGGTGATTCATGTAGGCAAGGAACTCCAAACCGCCGATTGGAAGAAATATCCCGCGCGTGCCATTGTACTAGACACCTTGGCGCCTGGAACCCATGGCGGCTCTGGCGTCCCTTTCGATTGGGAGCTGGCTCGGGCCGCGACCGGGCTCGCCAGGCCCGTAATGCTGGCTGGCGGCCTGACGCCGGAGAACGTGGCTGAAGCCGTTAAAACTGTTCAACCCTGCGCCGTGGATACCTCGGGCGGCGTGGAAGCCGCACCCGGAAAGAAGGATCATGACCGAATCCGCCAATTTATCCGCAATGCCCGCTCAAGCCTATCCGTATCCTGACCCGAAAGGGCGGTACGGGCCGTTCGGCGGGAAATACGTGCCTGAAACGCTGATGTACGCGCTACAGGAGCTGGAAGACGCTTTTCGCGCTGCTGTTCAGGATCAGGCTTTTTTACAGGCGCTTGACGGGTACCGCCGCGACTATATCGGCCGGCCCACGCCCCTTTATTTCGCAAAGCGCTTCACCGGACATCTGGGCGGGGCAAAAGTCTATTTCAAACGCGAGGATCTGGCGCATACCGGCGCGCACAAGATCAATAACGCCCTCGGCCAGGTGCTTCTCGCCCAACGAATGGGAAAAACGCGCATCATCGCCGAAACCGGCGCCGGCCAGCATGGCGTCGCCACGGCAACAGCCGCCGCGCTCCTCGGCCTGGAATGCGAGATCTACATGGGCGAGGAAGATATTGAGCGCCAGAAACTGAACGTCTTCCGCATGCGCCTCCTCGGCTCCAAAGTGAACCCGGTCGCTTCCGGATCAAAGACGCTCAAAGATGCGATCAACGAGGCGTTGCGCGACTGGGTCACCAACGTTCGCCACACGCACTATGTCCTGGGCACGGTTCATGGGCCGCATCCATTTCCTCTGGTCTGCCGGGAATTTCAAAGAGTCATCGGCCAGGAGGCTCGGCGGCAGATTCTGGAGGCGGAAGGCCGCCTTCCCGACGTGCTGCTGGCGTGCGTGGGAGGAGGCAGCAATGCCCTCGGCCTCTTCTTCGACTTCATCTCCGAGCCGGACATCCGCATGATCGGGGTAGAAGCCGGCGGCCTGGGCGTCGAAACGGGCAAACACGCCGCGCGATTTGCCGGCGGCAGGCTGGGCACCTTGCAGGGTGCAATGAGCTATGTGCTCCAGGACGACAACGGGCAGATCCTCGGCACCCACAGCGTGTCGGCCGGGCTCGACTACGCCAGTGTCGGGCCCGAGCACGCGTTTCTACGCAGTGAGGGCCGTGTCGAGTACGTGAACGTCACCGACGACGAAGCGATAAGCGCATTTAAGCTGACGAGCGAGCTTGAAGGCATCATTCCGGCGCTCGAAAGCGCCCATGCGCTCGCGTATGCACAAAAACTCGTCCCACAGCTCGCTGCCGACCAGCTCGTGATCATCAACATGTCCGGCCGGGGCGACAAGGACGTACAGCAGGCAGCCCGATATCTGCTGCCGGGGGAAGCGTTGTTGTGAATCGAATCGAAGCACGATTTAACGAATTGCGGCGCCAGGGCCGCAAAGCCTTCATCCCGTACATCACGGCGGGTGACCCGACCCTTGCGGGCACCGCCGAGATCGTCCTGGCGCTGGAGCAGGCCGGCGCCGATCTTGTCGAGCTGGGGATCCCCTTCTCCGACCCGCTCGCGGATGGCGCCGTGAACCAGGAAGCCGCTTTGCGCGCCCTGCGGCACGGCACGTCGCTGCGGGATGTTGTGCAGATGGTAAAGGCGCTGCGGCAACGCAGCCAGGTGCCAATCGTTCTGTTCACCTATTTTAATCCGGTCCATTCCTACGGACTCGAGCACTTCGCTACGGACTGCCGTGACGCGGGGGTGGATGGCGTGCTCTGCGTCGACTTGCCTCCCGAAGAATCGGGGGACTACAAAGCGGCCCTGGACGCGCTGGATATTGCCACCGTTTTCCTCCTGGCTCCGACAAGCACGGAGGAGCGAATTGAGATAGTCGCGCGACACAGCACCGGCTTCATCTACTATGTGTCCCGGACGGGCGTCACGGGAGAACAGGCGCGACTTGCCGAAGATGTGCGCAGCATGGTCGAGCGAATAAAACAACACACGGACAAGCCGGTCGCTGTCGGGTTCGGGATATCAAAACCGGAACAGGCCGCCGAGATTGCCCGTTATGCCGACGGGGTGATCGTGGGCAGTGCCCTGGTCCGCCTGATAGGTCAACTGGGCGATTCACCTGAAATGCCCGCTGGCGTGGCGGCGTTCGCAAAAACGCTCGCGGACGCGGCAAAAAACCTCTAAACACCGAGGGCCTCTTTGTGGAAAACCAGCGATTGGCCGACGCCGTTGACGCCGCTTTGCGCATCGGAGCAGTCGAAGCGGAAGCTCTCGAAACCACCAGCCGGAGTTTTGAAGTCGAAGTGTCCCGGGGCGAGATCGAGACCCTGGCCTCCTCCACCGGCCGTGGAATGGGTCTCCGCTTGTTCACCTCCGACAAGCGCATGGGCTTTGCCTACACGGCCTCTTCCGACGAGGCTCTCGAAACAACGGTCCGTAAGGCCTGGAACAATGCCATCAGCAATGACCCGGAACCGTATGGGGGTATTTGCCGCGACGCGGGCCTCTTCGATGCGGACTGGTCGGAGCAGACGCCTGCAGCCGTTCCTGTCGAGGCCAAAATATCCCTCGCGAAAGACTTGGAAAAGGCCACGCTGGCTGCGGACCCTCACATTGCGATGGTCGAACGGGCGGCCTACGGCGACAGCCTGGTTGATTTTGCGCTGGTGAACTCTGCGGGCGTGCGCCGC
Organism: Candidatus Hydrogenedentales bacterium; assembly: GCA_050950105.1. GTDB lineage: Bacteria > Hydrogenedentota > Hydrogenedentia > Hydrogenedentales > SLHB01 > UBA2224. The sequence goes on from JBMNGZ010000005.1 coordinate 996,923, forward strand.
CGGTATCGAAACGCCTATTTCAGTTGCTCCGCGGGGGCGGTAGCCACGCGGGAAGGGGTCGATTCGGAAAGCGGTTGGGAATTTGACGTCGCCCGGACTTTTGACGGGCTCCGCCTGGATTGGGTTGCACGGCGTTGCGCCCAGGACGCCACCCGCAAGCTCGGCGGCAAACCCTGCGCCACCGGCGCCATGCCCGTCGTGCTGGCTAACACCGTGGCCACCCGATTCCTCGCCATGTTCGGGTCCGCGCTCCGGGCAGACAACGTCCTCAAAGGGAAATCGTTGTTTTCGGGATGCGTCGGCGAGGCCATCGCGGCAGAGTGTCTCACTTTTGTCGATCAGAACGACTGCCCGGACGCGGTGGGCCGTGCGCCTTTCGACGGGGAGGGCACGCTCGCGCAGCGCACCGTGCTGGTAGAGAACGGCCGTTTGCAGGGATATCTTCACAACCAGCAGACGGCATCCGAAATGGGAGAGAAGCCCACGGCCAACGCCGTACGAGGCTTCAGAAGCCCGCCCGCCGTGGGGCCGTCCAGCCTCTACATCGCCCCGGGCGGCGTTCCACTGGAAGGTTTATTCGGCCTGGCGCCTCGCGGCCTGTTCGTGACCCAGGCCCTGGGGATGCATTCCGCCAACCTGATCACGGGGGATTTCAGCTTCGGAGCCTCAGGCCTCTTGTTCGAATCCGGCGAGTTGCGCGCCCCCGTGCGCGGCGTGACCATCGCGGGCAATTTTCGTCCACTCTTGAAAGCAGTAGAGGCGGTGGGCAATGATCTGCGTTTTCTGGGGTCATGTGGGGCCCCGTCGCTGTTAATTTCGGAACTGGTAGTGAGTGGGGAATAAATGGACGGCAATCTGCAGGCTTTGAATGCGCTTCTGGCGGTCTTTTCGTTTCTTCTTGGAAGCATGATCGGCAGCTTCCTCAACGTATGCGTGTACCGCTTGCCGCGTGGTCTGTCGGTCGTCAAACCCCGCTCGAAGTGTCCGGGATGCGACAATTCCATCGCGTGGTACGACAACATTCCCATCGTCAGCTGGCTGGTACTGGGCGCCAAATGCCGGAACTGCGGCCAGCCCATCAGTTGGCAGTATCCCCTGGTGGAGGCCGCCACCGGCGCCCTGTTCCTGCTGGTCTTCTGGCGTTTCGGGCTCGTGCTGGCCACGCCCATCTACATGCTGCTCTCCGCCGCGCTCGTGCTCGTCACCTTTGTCGACTTGACCGACTGGACCATCCCCGATGAGGTGACCCTGCCCGGGATTCCGGCGGGTATTGCGGCGTCGGTCCTGTTCATGGTCTACCCGAAGAGCGGCCTGTCGGTCCTGGGACCCTTCGAGATGCCCGTGTTCAACTCCCTGCTCGGGGTTCTTGTGGGCGGCGGTATTCTGTACGCGCTGGACAAGGGCGCCCTGCTGTTCCTCAAAAAACCGGGGATGGGCTTCGGAGATGTCAAGCTGAATGCCATGCTCGGGGCATTTTTCGGGTTGTATGGCGCGATTCTGATCATCATCATCGCCGCGTTCATCGGGAGTTTTGTCGGTATCCTCGTTGTTCTGGCTGGAAAACGGAAATCCGCACAAGACGGCCAGTCCAAAAGCGCGGACACAGAGAATGCAGGTCCGCCGGCGCCAGGACACTACCTCCCCTTTGGGCCCTATCTGGCGCTTGCGGGCGTAGTCGTCATGCTGGCCGGGCCGGCGATCATTCATTTTTACTTTAACACGTTGCTTGCGTCCGCATCGCTGTGATGCAGGCCCAAACTGAGGATACGTATCGTGCTTCGCTATTACTCGGCAGGTGAATCTCACGGGCGTGGCATTTTTGCGTTTCTTGAAGGTTTCCCCGCAGGCCTTCAGGTTCACCCGGACGACATCAACTTTTGGCTGGCGGAGCGCCAGAAGGGCTACGGCCGGGGGGGGCGCCAGCGCATCGAGAAAGACGAAGTGGACGCGCTCTCCGGTATTCGCGGAGGCGTAACCCTGGGCAGCCCGATTCTCCTCGCGGTCTGGAACCGCGATTTTAAGAACTGGGAAAGCGCCATGGATCCCTGGAAGCCGTCCACCGGCGAGCGTGCCGAAAAAGTGCTGCGGCCGCGTCCCAGTCATGCCGATCTCGTGGGAGCGCTGAAATACGAACACGACGACTGCCGCAATATCCTCGAACGGGCCAGCGCGCGCGAAACCGCTGCCCGTGTTGCCGCCGGAGCCCTCTGTCGTAAGCTGCTTGCCGAATTCGGCGTGGATTTGACCGGGCACGTCGTCCAAATCGGCGACGCCGTGGCCGACACCGACTCCATCCCTACCCAGGAGCTGCGGGAACGTTCCATGGCGTCCGATGTGCGCTGTGCGGATCCTGAAGCCAGTACACAGATGCACGAGGCCATTCGACAGGCCAAGCGCGACAAAGACACCCTGGGCGGCATTGCCGAAGTGCGCGCCTGGGGGCTCCCCGCCGGCCTGGGCAGCCACACCCAGTGGTACCGTAAACTCGACGCCGCCGTCGCGCAGGCCCTGATGAGTATTCAGGCGGTGAAAGGGGTTGAGCTGGGCATCGGTTTTCGAGGGGCGCATCTGCGCGGAAGAAAATACCACGACGAGATTGTCTGGTCGGACGTCCCCCAAGGCGGCAGCCATTACGTGCGCACTTCGAATCGTCTGGGGGGAACGGAAGGGGGGATGTCATCCGCCGGTGAGCTGGTGCTGCGCGTGGTCAAGAAACCGATCTCGACCCTGATGCATCCCCTGCAGACCGTCAACTTGCAAACACGTCAGCCCGATGCCGCACTGGTCGAACGCAGCGACACCTGTGCTGTGCCGGCTCTGGCGCTCATCGCGGAGCACGCCGTAGCCATCGTTCTTGCGCAATTCTTCGTGGAGCAGTTTGGCGGAGATTCGGTCGCGCAGATGAAACGAAGCTACGGCGCCTATGTGGCTGCCCTCTCCGAACGATGAAGGAGCCGGCAATCGTCCCCATTGTGTTGCCGGCCCCGTTCCGCGTGGGAACGGTCAATGTCTTCCTCATCAAATCCACGCCACTTACGCTAGTCGATGCGGGCATCAATACCGACGAAGCCTTCGCCGCGCTGGACACGGGGTTTCGGAGAGAAGGGCTGGCCCTGCGCGATATCGAAGTCGTTCTGCTCACGCACACCCATATCGACCACGTGGGACTCCTGGGACGTTTGCGCAGCTGTGCAAATTTCACCGTCTATGCGCATGCGGATGCAACCGCCGGCCGGTTGAACCATGAAGAGACCCAGGAGAAATCCTACCAGTCTGCCCTGGCCGTGATGCGCGAGTTCGGCACGCCCGAGGAACTCGTACAGCGCGCCGCCGCCGAACAACGGATATTCCGCGAATACGCGGCCGATGCGGCGGTCGATCAAGGCCTCGAGGATGGCCAGAGCGTTGGGCCGTATACCGTCTATCACATTCCAGGGCATTCGGCGAACGATCTTCTTTACGTGGACCCTGCACGGCGTATTGCTTTCACAGGCGACCACGTGCTGCCCTCGGTGACGCCCAATTCGCTCCTCCCGCGCCCCGGGCCTGGCGAGAGCCGCCCCAAAGGCCTCGTGCAATATTGCGACTCATTGCGCAAAACCCGAAGCCTGGACCTCGACACCTGCTTTCCCGGTCACGGCAGGCCCATCACCGACCATCGTGCCGTCATCGACTCACTGTTCAAGCGAATGGACAGTCGAAACAGACGCGTGCTCACCATCCTGGGCTCGCAGCCCCTCTCTGTCTATGAGGTGGCGCGCGGGCTGTTCCCCGGTGCGGACGCCGCACAGATGCACCTCCAGCTCACCGCGGCGGCAGGCCATCTCGACCTTCTCGAAGAAGAGGGCCGGGTTGCGTCGGGGTGCCGGGATGGTGTTTTATGTTTTCGTGCGATCTGAACAACCGGTGCGCGATAATCTGGGAGAATTGACGAATGCCTCATGCACACAATTGGGACATTTTCCGCTTCAAAGAACGCTATTACGAGCGCGTCTGGGGTGGGCGCAAACTTAAGGCGCTGTATGGCAAACCTCTTCCCGACAAGGTCCCTGTTGGCGAAGCATGGCTCATTTCCGATCATCCGGGGAACGAAAGCGTCATTGACGGTGGCCCCTGGGAAGGCCAGACCCTGCAGACGCTTCTTGCAGCAGACGCACGTGCCCTGCTCGGGGCCAATGCCCGTACAACACCCGCTGGACGTTTCCCGCTCTTACTGAAACTTCTCGACGCCGCCGAAAACCTGTCCGTTCAGGTGCATCCCGACGATGCCTGCGCTGAGCGTCTCCGCGAACCCGATGTGGGCAAGACCGAGATGTGGTACGTCCTCCAGACGGAGCCCGAAAGCGAATTGATTTGCGGTCTCAAGCCCGGGGTTGAGCGTGAGGCTTTCCGCAGGGCCGTGGCCAGCGGCGACATCGAACGACTCCTGCACCGTTTCCCTGTCCATCCTGGAGCCTCGGTGTTTGTTTCGGCAGGGACGGTCCATGCCGTGGGCGCCGGCGTGGTGTTGGCCGAAATTCAGCAAAACAGCGACCTCACCTACCGCATTCACGATTGGGGACGCGTGGGCAGCGACGGCCAGCCCCGCACGCTGCACCTCGAAAAAGCCCTGGAGGCGATCGATTTCAGTGCAGCCACGGCGGAGCGGGAGGCCGTCTCGCCTCCAGGTCCCTCGGATCCGGATAGCCCGAGAACCCTCCTGGCATCTTCGTCCCATTTCGCCGCGGAACACGTCGTTTGTGCGGAAACCTATGCGCGCCAGACCCGGGGGGAGTCGTTCCATATCCTCTTGGCTATATCGGGTTCCCTGGCCGTGAATGCAGGTTTTGAGACGCATTCCCTGGCTCCAGGTGAAGCTCTTCTCGTACCTGGGCTTCATCAGCAATATTTTGTCGAAGGTCGCGGGGAATTCCTGGATTACTACGTCCCTGGCGCCGGGCCGGTCCTGTAGCGCGTTTCGGTGCTCAAAAAGAGCCTGCGCCTCCCGAAGGGTGCTGGCAGGTGGATGCGGGAACGAAGAGAAGAAGAGCCGACAAAATCAAGGTCATTTTCCCGCGATTCAGCCTCCATTTTCGGTATTCCTTGACACGCCTGCACGCCTTAATCATAATCGCCGTGTGGATGCGGGCGGCCAGGGCATGCGCGACCTCCAGACTACTCTCCCGATGGCTTCCAGCTGGATACAGCGGCCCCGCCGTTGACATGCGCACACTTCCAAAGTGAAAGCCGTGACGTGTAAGGAAACGCCCATGAGACATCGTACCGCTGCCAATTTTCTGATGTTCGTTTTCCTGGCGTTCCTGGCTCTCTTCCCCGGGCAGACCAGCCTGGCGACGGAGATCCCTGAACCTCTTCGCAATGATGTGGACACCGCGGTGGCTCTGGTTAAACCCGCCCTGGTGCGTATTGAGGTCGTCACGCCCAGCTATTCCGAAGGGCGCGAGGTAAAATACGAATCCTCCGGTAGCGGCGTCATCGTGACCCCAGAGGGCCATGTGGTTACCAACCATCATGTGGCGGGCCGGGCTACTCGGATGCTGTGCACGTTATCGACCAAGGAAAAGATCGAGGCCCGCCTGGTCGGGCGAGACCCCTTGTCCGACATCGCCGTGCTGAAGCTCGTTCCCGAAGCGCCCCGACAGTTTTCCGCAGCCTCCTGGGGCGATTCCACAGAAGTGAAGGTGGGAGACCCTGTGCTGGCCATGGGAAGCCCCATGGCGCTGTCGCAATCCGTCACGCTCGGCATTATCAGCAACACCGAGATGATCATACCGCGCTGGGCGGGCCGCCTGGACGAAGACGGCGAAAACGTCGGCTCGTTTGTGGTCTGGCTGGCCCACGACGCGCAGATCTACGGAGGCAACAGCGGCGGACCCTTAGTCAGTCTGCGGGGCGAGATCATCGGCATCAACGAGATTCGCGTCGGCGGTCTGGGAGGCGCCATCCCCAGTGAACTTGCTCAAAAAGTTGTGTCGAATCTTCTCGACCAGGGCGAAGTGGAGCGCGCCTGGCTCGGATTCGATATCCAGCCTCGATTGAAATACAGCCCCATGAAACAGGGCGCACTGGTCGGCAGTGTCATGAAAACGACCCCTGCGGGAGACGCAGGACTGAAGGCCGGGGACTATCTCCTGCGTCTCGGTGGCCAGGAAATCGATGTGGCGTTCGATGAACAGATCCCCCTCTTTAACCGTCTTGTGGCCGACCTGCCCATCGATGAGCCCGTGGAAGTGACGTTCTCTCGAGACGGACTCGAACAGACCATTTCGATGACGCCCGTCAAGCGCCATGAGGCCTCGCCAACGCAATCCGAACTCAGACAATGGGGCCTCACCGTTCAGAATATCTCCTTCCTGAAAGCCCGGGAATTGCGGCGCAAAAACCAGGACGGCGTGATCATCACCTCGGTGCGCCCGGGCGGACCTGCCGGCGACGCCAAACCGGCGCTCGAAGAAAAGGATGTCATTACCGCTGTTGCCGGGCTGCCTGCCACAAACGTCGAACAATTGAAACAAATCACCGCGGACCGAACGGAAGGGAAGACCGAACCCACGCCGCTGCTTGTCCAGTTCGAACGCCGGGAACAGCAGCTCGTAACGGTGGTCGACGTGGGCATTCAGGACCTCAAAGACCCGGGTCTGGAGGTCAAAAAGGCCTGGCTCCCGATCGAGACACAGGTGATCACACGAGATATCGCCCGCAATCTGGGCGATGAGGCTCTGACTGGATTCCGCATCACCCGCATCTATGCGGGCAGCACTGCCGAGAAGGCCGGTTTGCTGGTGGGCGACCTGATTCTCGCCGTGGATGGCATGCAGCTTGAAGCCAATGCTCCCGAAGATTACGAGGAACTCCCCGTGTTAATCCGGCAATATAAAGTGGGAACCTCCGCGGAACTGACAATTCAGCGCACGGAGGAAACAAAGGCCATCTCCGTCGAGCTGGTGGCCTCGCCGAAGCTGGATCGCGAAATGAAGAAATACCGCGATGCCAACTTTGAATTCACCGTGCGCGATATCACGTTTTTTGATCGCGCGCGAGAACAGTGGGAAGAAAACAAGACCGGCGTCCTCGTCGAAGAGATCAAATCGGGAAGTTGGGCGGCTCTGGGCATGCTGGGCGTATCCGACCTGATTACAGAAGTCAGCGGCGAGACGGTCGTGAACGTGGATTGGTTCGAGCAGAAAATGAACGCGGTAGCGGCAGAGAAGCCTAAAACGGTCGTATTTAAGGTCATGCGGGGTATTTACACCCTTTTCCTTCAGTTCGAACCGCAGTGGGAAGAGGACGCCTGAGGGCGCTCCCTCAACGCTTCAATTCAGCGCGGGTTCGCCCGCATTAGCGATGGCACATGGAAGGAGAACCGAGATGCGATCCTGGTACCTGGGGATGGGATTGTGCATTGCGCTTTTGTGGCTTGGTTCCGGCGCGGATACGGCGCACGCCGACACCTTGGCCGATACAGCGCGCGAAGTCGTTGATGCCAACAAGCAAGCGGTGGTCACCATCAAGTTGGTGGTCGAGAACCGCTATTCCATGGAAGGCCGGGGCTCACAAAGCGAGGAGAGCACTTCTGAGATCACGGGGACGGTTATCGATCCCTCCGGCCTGACGGTTGTCAGCCTTTTCACCACGGACCCGTCCTCCGCCTCACGCAACATGATGGGCATGGGGCTAGAGGAAATGGGGGTCAAGATTGAAACCGAGATCAAGCGAGCGGATATCCTCGCTGTGGATGGTAAGGAAATTCCCGCGGAAGTTGTGCTTCGCGACAAAGATCTGGACCTCGCGTTCCTGCGGCCCAAACAGCTTCCCGAAAATCCGTTTGCCCCACTCGAGCTTGCGCAAGCCGGTGCCGTCAAGCTGCTGGAGCCCATCGTGGTCATCAACCGCCTCGGCCGGGTTGCCAACCGCACCCACGGCGCGGTACTGGACCGCATTGAGGCGGTTGTCGAAAAACCGCGCACTTTCTATGTGCCCATGGGTGGCGCCTTGAATGCCGGCTCCCTGGGGGCGCCTGTTTTTACGCTGGAGGGCGAGGTCGTCGGAATTCTGGTCTTGCGTACCATCCGCTCATCGGGCAGTGATATGATGAGGATGATGGGCATGGGGGGCGGAAGCGACAACGCCCTGATGATTCTCCTGCCTGCGTCGGACGTGCTTGAGGCGGCTGCCCAGGCCCCGGAACACGCCCTCGCGCAGCCCCAGGAACAAGCGGATGATGCTGAATCGCCGGGCGAAACGCCCCCGGTCGAGGTGACGGCCCCGGAGGGATAACGCCATGAAACGCCGGGATTTTATTGCGCAGCTCACGGGAGGACTCGCGCTGGCGGGCATTTCGTGCGCACGCGCGGCGGTGCCGGCGCGTCCGGCCCGTCCAAATATTGTCTATCTGCTCAGCGACGAACACCGCCGGCAGTCCATGTCATTTACGGAGATGCCGGAGCTGCAGACCCCGCATATGGCGGCCCTGGCGGCTCAAGGCGTTGAATTCACCCACGCCATCAGCAATTACCCCGTCTGCTCTCCGCACCGCGCCATCCTAATGACCGGGCGCTGGCCGTACCAGCAAGGAGTCATTGACAACAATATCCGCCTGGATCCTGGACAACCCACCCTCGGGAAAGTCTTTCAATCCGCCGGCTACCGCACGGGCTACATCGGGAAATGGCATCTCGGCGGCACCCGCGCGGAACCGTTTGGCTTTGAAACCTCACTGATCTGGACCGGTACGGGCACGCATTATGACAAGGCCGAATACCATCCCGCCGACGGAGAAGCGGTCAGGCCCAGGGGATACAACGCGACGCTCATGACCGACCAGGCGCTTGAATTTATCCGGCAGAGCAACGCGGCACGGCAGCCGTTTTTCCTTATGCTGTCGTGGGATCCCCCGCATTCGACCTTTACCGATGCCCCCGAAGATAAAAAGGCCCTGTATCCAGAAGGTTCTTTGCCCTGGCGGCCGAATGTCCGGCAGGCCGGCGATGAGGTGTCGGTGGATGCGCCCGGCATCGCCCTCCGGAACGATTGGCCCAATTATCAGGGCTACCATGCGCATATCACCGCGATCGACGAAGAATTGGGCCGGATCCTGGCTGCCATCGACGAATTAGGCCTGGCGAGGAACACCATAATCGTCTATACCTCCGACCACGGTTCCATGTTCGGTTCGCATGGGGTAGGGAGCAAACGGCAGCCCTACGAGGAATCCATCCGCGTGCCCTTCCTCATTCGCTGGCCGGGCGTCATTCCCGCGGGGCGCAAGAGTGAGGCCTTGTTTGGCTCAATCGACATTATGCCGACCCTCTGCGCCGTGGCCGGTCTCGATATCCCGCCCACCTGCATGGGTCAAGATTTCAGCTCGCTGTTGACCCACGGCAGCGGACCGAATCCGGAAGCCCAGTTCATCATGCACATCGCAAAAGAGAATGCGTCGGGCGGCAATAAGCATCCCGCGCCACTCTTCCGCGGCGTACGAACGAAGAATCACACGTTTGCGGTCAGACCGGACGGCGGCGGGGTCCTTTTCGACAACCGCCAGGATCCGTTTCAGTTGAACAACCTCTTTTCAGAACCCGGCAGCGCCGCGTTGCGCGGGCAACTGGAGGCGCTCACGCGCCGCTTCCTTGACACGGCGCAAGACCCGTTTGAATTGCCCGAGTGACCCTACACCGGCTGTATTTCCAGGGCTGCGGAAATACCCGGCGCTGCCAGAATGTCACTCTATTGAAAGGGGCATAGCTGAAACCGGGGAGAGATACCATGAAAGGCGAGAGCATGTTGAAGGGTGCGACCGCGCTCGTCACTGGTGGCGCCAGGCGACTGGGCGCCGCGTGCGCGCGCCTGCTGGCCGAGGAAGGCTCCAATGTCTGCATTCATTGCCGAAGCTCCGGGGTGGAGGCGGAGGCACTGGCCACGGAGCTGCGCGAATCGGACGTGAAGGCCGAAACGGTTCGCGGCGACCTCTCGGATCCCGGAGGGATCGACAAGTTCTTTGAAGAGGTTGTCGGGACGGTCGGTCCCGTTGACATCCTGGTCAACAATGCGTCCATTTTCAACGAGTCCACGCTGCTCGATACCTCTCTCGAGCATGTTCTGGATAATCTGAATACCAATGCACTGTCGCCGTTTATGCTGGCGCGGGCTTTCGCGAAACAGGGCAGACCGGGCCACATCATCAACTTCCTCGACACGCGCGTAATGGATTATGACCGCACCCACTATGCCTATCACCTCAGTAAGCGCCTGTTTCACACCATCACGCGGACCATGGCACTCGAACTTGCTCCGTCGATCCAGGTGAACGCGATCGCCCCCGGGCTGATTCTTCCGCCGCGGGGAAAAGATGCGCGCTATCTGGAGGAACTCGCGCATACCAATCCGTTGAACCGCTACGGAAAAGTCGAGGATATCATGGAAGCACTGCGCTACCTCTTGAACTCGACGTTTGTCACCGGCCAGGTACTCTACGTGGATGGAGGACGTCATATGCGAGGAAATATCTATGGTTGAGCACCGGGCGGACGAGATTCACATTCGCGACCTCACGTGCCGTTGCATCATCGGGATCTACCCCGAAGAACGCCGTGAACGGCAGGACATCTGCGTCAACATCACCCTCTGGGCCGATTTGCGCGCCGCCGGCCGGAGCGACGATATCGGTGACACCGTGAATTATAAGGCCATCAAAAAAGAAGTCTTTCGAATGGTCGAAGCCTCCAGTTTTCAGCTCATTGAGCGCCTTGCTGAGGAGGTCGCCTCAATCTGCCTGGCCAATCCGCGCGTTGAAAAAGCGGCCGTGACCATCGACAAACCCGGCGCGCTCCGCTTTGCCCGGAGCGTGGCGGTTGAAATTACCCGGCAGCGTGAGTAAAAATCGTGGTTACCGCCTATATCGCGCTGGGATCCAATATCGCCCCGGAGAAGCATCTTCCAGCTGCCTTGGCGGAACTGGCCGGCCAGTGCCGAGTGCGTGACGTCTCCCGATTCTATCGAAGCCGGCCTCTGAACCGCCCAGAACAGGCGGATTTCATCAATGGCGCCTGCAGGATAGAAACCCGGCTGCTGCCCAGAGAGCTGAAGTTCGACGTCCTCAGGGGAATCGAAGAACGCCTCGGACGAATCAGAAGTGCGGACACGTATGCCGCTCGGACCATCGACCTGGATATTCTCGTCTATGGAGAGCTTATCGTCGAAGAAACGGGCCTGACGCTTCCAGATCCGGACATCTGCCACCGCCCGTTCCTCTTTTTGCCGCTTCTCGACTTGAATAAAGACCTGACGCTTCCGGGTGAGGTCAGCTTATTGCGTGACATGGTCCGCGGTGTAGAGACCCATGAGGCCGCCGTAGACGTGCAGATAACGAACCGAATTAAGGAGCATTTGTGCAGTCATGACTAAGGATTACAACGTGCCTCGCGTAGCCGAACTGGTCCGGCAACTGCTCATCGAGCTTGGGGAAGACCCGGAACGGGAAGGACTCCTCCGGACGCCGGAACGGGTAGCAAAAGCCCTGGAATATCTCAGCTCCGGCTACCGTGCCGATATGGACGCGCTCGTCAACAAGGCCTTGTTTGAGGCCTCCACCAACAACATGATCATCTGCCGCGATATCGAGGTCTACAGCCTTTGTGAACATCACATGCTGCCTTTCTACGGTCGCTGCCACATTGGCTATATCGCTCGCAAAAAAGTCCTCGGGCTGAGCAAACTGGCTCGCATCGTCGACTACTACGCGCGCCGGCTCCAGATCCAGGAGCGTCTGACTGCCCAGGTGGCGCGCCAGGTCATGGACCTGACCGGCGCCGAAGGAGTCGGGGTCGTTATGGAATCCAAGCATTTGTGCATGATGATGCGTGGCGTTGAAAAACAAAATTCGATCATGACCACCTCGTCCGTGCTCGGCTCGTTCCACAACGATGAGCCCACCCGGGCGGAGTTCTTGAACCTCATCGCCAAACCCATCACCTGAGCCTGGCCGCTCTGAAAGCACTGCACCCGGGGAAGCTGCATCGAAGTCAGCTTGCCCTCAATCCTTATTTCTTTGCTCAGGATTATAAGGATTAAATCCGTTTGCGCTGGTGTTTCGCCAGCATTGCCAGAAGCCGATGTGCGCATCAATGGCAACCCAACGACGTAACGGAGCAGTGAATTATGAGCGCGAGCGAAAGACGAGAGGGCAAGACTTTCAGCAAGGTGGAGGGGTTCAAACGCAGTAGCCGGGGGCTTCGCGGTCCCATTGGCGCCGAACTCAGCCGCCCGATAACGGCGTTTACAGAGGAAGCAGCCCTACTTCTCAAACACCACGGAACCTATCAGCAGGACAACCGCGATACGCGGACCGAGCGGAAAATGGCAGGTCTCGGGAGAGACTTCTGCTTCATGGTGAGGACGAAGTTCCCCGGGGGGCGCCTGACGGCAGAGCAGTACCTGATCTGCGACGAACTCGCGGACCGATACGGACAGGGCGATCTCCGCGTGACGTCCCGGCAGTGCTTTCAGCTGCACGGTGTGCTCAAGAAGAATCTGCGTGCACTCATCCATGACCTGAACCATTACGCCAACATCACCAGCCTGGGCGCCTGCGGCGATGTCGTGCGCAACGTCATCGCAAGCCCGGTTTCGGACATCGACCCCAAATGCGCCGCGGCAGGTGCGGATCTGGGGATACTCGCGAGACGGATCAGTGACCATTTCCTTCCAAAAACGCGGGGATATTACGACTTATGGATTGACGACGAACGAGTCGCCGTCAATGCGGACGGGACCGTCGATTTTTTGAAAGAGGAAGCTGCTGAAGGGGAGGAGGACCCCCTTTACGGCGACCGCTATCTGCCCCGCAAGTTCAAGATCGCGCTCGCGTTGGATTTTGATAATTCCGTCGATGTGTACGGCAACGACATCGCTATTATCGCCGTGACTGAGGGCGGGCGGCTCGCCGGCTACGAGATCGCGGTGGGAGGCGGGCTCGGGTTTACCCACCGCAGGGAAGCTACGTACCCGCGCCTGGCAACGCCGTTGGCTTTCGTGCAGGAAGAGGAGATCCTTCCCCTCCTCGAGGCCATTGTGCGAGTCCAGCGCGATTTCGGCGACCGCGTCAACCGCCGCCATGCGCGCATGAAGTACCTGATCGACGATCTGGGCTTCGACGCCTTTCGCGCCCGGGTTTTCGAGTACGCCGGCCGCAGCTACCTTCCCCCCAGAGAAATCAAACCCACCGCACAGCCGGACTATCTCGGCTGGAGCAAGCAGCTCCAAGCGGGATTGAACTACGTCGGCCTCTGGATTGAAAACGGCCGGATCCGCGACTTCCCCGGCAGCTTTCAGTTCAAAACCGGGCTGCGCCGGATCGTCGAACAATTCAAACCGGATCTTCGCCTCACACCGCACCACAACGTCATTCTCGTCAACATCCGGGACGAGGACGTCGCAGCCATTCAAACGCTCCTCGATGAGCACCGGATCCCAACGGACACCGGCATATCCACGCTGCGCCGCATGGAAATGGCCTGCCCGGCGCTTCCTTCCTGCGGCTTGGCGCTGGCTGAGGCCGAACGCTTTCTTCCCGACGTCGTGGCCGACCTCGAGCGCGCGGGACACGGAGATGCCGAACTGGTCTTGCGTATGAATGGATGCCCCAACAACTGCGCACGGTCCATCACCGCGGAATTGGGGGTTATTGGAAGCGGGTCAGGCCGCTACACCATCTACACCGGCGGCGGGCATACCGGGGCCCGCCTCGGGCAGACTTTTCTCGAACGGGTGCCGGCCGGGGAGGTCTCCAGCATCTTGTCCGGGCTCCTCACGGCCTGGAAAGAGGAGCGCCGCAGCGATGAACGTTTCGGCGATTGGTCGTTTCGGATTGGCATCGATGAGTTGAAAGAAAAAGTCCAGCGCACGGTGAACGGGTAGTCCATTACGAAGGGAGACGGTCGCTTATCATGGCTCAGAACCACCCACGTGGCGCGGGAATCGCGGAAGCGCCCGCCTTTTCAACTGCACTCGATCTAAATACGCTGAATCGTGCCACACCGGAGGAACTGCTGGCCTGGGCGGCTGGTTTTGGAAAACGAGCCGCTATTTTGACCAGTTTTCAGAAGACCGGATGCGTCATGATCGATATGGCCTGGCGCGCCGGACTGGGGCTGCGGGTCGCCACCATCGATACCTTGCGCCTTCATCAGGAAACCTACGAACTCATGGCACGGCTCGAGGCGCGATATCACCTGGCTATCGAGCGCTTTCAACCCGACCCGGAACAGGTGAAGGCCATGATCGAGCAGTATGGAGAATTTCTCTTTTTCGACGACCGCGCCAAACAGGAATACTGTTGCAAGATCCGAAAAATCGAGCCCAACAACCGCGCCCTCGAGACACTGGACGTATGGATCACCGGCCTGCGGCATGACCAGTCCGTCCATCGGGTTAGTGTCCCGAAAGCCACCTGGATCGAAAGAGACGGCCGCAAACTGCTCAAATTGGCCCCGCTTGTCGCGTGGTCAGAAGAAGACGTGGATGCCTATCTCGAACGCAATGATGTCCCATCCAACACGCTCTACGACCAAGGATACGCCAGCATTGGCTGCATCATCTGCACAACCCCCATCCGGCCCGGCGAAGATAAGCGTGCCGGCCGGTGGCGCTGGTTCAACCAGTACGAAAGCGACCACAATAAAGAATGCGGCATCCACCTCGACGGCAGCGGGATCTGACCTGCCATTTTGTCGTGCCGATGATCAACGCCTGCTCACTGGGATGCGGGCACGCGCCGCAGGCGCCGCTGCGCGTTCGACTTTCGAGCAGAATTCTGGCTAAATAGAGAGTCTTGTGGGCATGCCCGCAGCACCACGGCCTGTGTCCGTACGAACGCCCGCTGTAAACCGCTCGGATGCTGCGAGGCTATCGATTCCGCTGATTTTGCAGCGCCTCCGATGGCGCTTTCTCCCGGAGTATCAGCTTGAACACAATTGGCCAGGAGGCAGCCGTGCGCATCACGGCCGGCGCCGCGGAGAGTATGCGTGCCGAGATTGACGAGGTCGGCGGGCGGGAAGTCTTTTTTGCCGGGCGCCTCAACGACGCGGGTCTGGTGTGCGAAGTGCGGGTCTGTGCCCGCGGTCATCAGGAGGCCGTGCCGGCATTTGTTGAATTAGCCTCCGACGCCGATGTCGTGCTTCATAACCACCCCTCGGGAAACGTGGCCCCCTCCGAAAGCGACCTCGACCTGTCGACGCTGTTCAGGTTTCACGGCCTGGGCGTCTACATCGTAGATAACCCGGTTTCCCGGATATATGTGGTCGTTGAACCGGCACGTGGACGGGCAATCCACCCGCTGGATGTCGCGGATCTCGAAAAAGCCTTGTCGCCCGCCAGCGCCCTGGGCCGGACTTTGCCTCAGTACGAGGTGCGCCCCCAGCAGGCACGGATGATGGCGCTGGTGGCGCAGGCGTTCAATGAGGAAGGCATCGCCGTCGTCGAGGCCCCCACGGGCGTGGGGAAGACCATCGCCTACCTTCTCCCGGCGATCCAATGGGCCCTGCGCAACAGCGAACGTCTGGTGATCTCCACCCGCACCATCAATCTGCAGGAACAGATCATACAGAAGGACATTCCCGACATCGCGGGATGCGTGGACAAGCCGGTGAAGGCGGTCCTGGTGAAGGGGCGAAGCAATTATCTCTGCCCGCGACGCCTTGAACGGGCGCTGGCTGAAGCCACGCTGTTTGAGGATGAAGAGGACCTCGAACAGCTCAAGGCCATCGCTGATTGGGCCCGTAAAACTGTCGACGGCTCCCGCTCCGATCTGCCGTTCGTGCCCAGCGCCGAGGTCTGGGAGCAGGTCTGCTCGGACGCCGACATCTGCCAATCCAGCACCTGCCTCAATCAAAAAGACTGTTTCATCGGCAAGGCGCGCCGGGAGATCGTCAAAGCAGACCTGATTATCGTGAACCACCACATGCTCTTCGCTGATCTGGCCATTAAGAAGGAGCTTGGCAATTTTTCATCGTTGGCGGTGCTGCCCGCGTACCGCCGTGTCATCTTTGACGAAGCGCATAATATCGAGGACTCGGCAACCGAGTATTTTGGCGCAGAGGCCACGCGCACCGGCGCCCTCCGCCTGCTCGGGCGTTTTATTCGTACCGAACGCGGACGCGAACGTGGACTGATCCCGCTCTTGCGGGTCAAACTGCTCAAGCACGCTCCCCAGGTGGCAGCGGCGCGTCTCGACCGCATCATGGATATCATCAACGACAGCCTCCTGCCGAGTCTGGCGGCCGCCCGGGAAGCGCTCACCGTATCTTTTGACGCGCTCCGCTCTCTTACCGCCGAGAAGTGCCGCCAGATCGGGCGCGACATCAAATGGCGCTTGACCGAAGAGGTCCTTCAATTGGCGGAGCTGCGGGAAATCCATACGACCTATGTGCTTCCCGCGGCCGAGGAGCTTCATGCCTGCGCCCAGCACGGCAACCGCCTCTATCAGGAACTGCTGAATCTGGGGCTCCAGGAAGAGCAGGGTGAATCTCCAATTGGAACCGAAACCCTGCAGCTGGCCGGATACCTCGAGCGGCTGCAGCGACTTGCCAATCTCCTGACGGAAGGCACCAGCGCCAGACTCGAGCCCAACACCGTGCGCTGGCTCGAAATAGATGCTCAAAACGACCGGCATCTACGTGTGGCGCGGTGCCCGCTCCATGTGGGTCAGGAACTCGCGGAGTGGGTATACGGGAACCTGCAAAGCGTCGTGTTGACCTCGGCAACCCTCACGGTCGACCAGCGCTTCGATTACTTGTTCGGCAGAATCGGTCTGGGAAGCGTGCATTCCCGCGAAGTTGTCGCGGAAGCGCTCGACTCTCCCTTCGATTACAGCGTCCAGGCGATGCTGGGCATCCCTACCGACATCCCCACGCCCGATTCAGACGCGTTTCTGCCGGAGGTGGCGGACTATGTGCGTGACATCCTTCACGTAACACGCGGGCATGCTTTTGTTCTGTTCACGTCGTTCTATTCGCTCAATTATGTCTACCGCCGTCTCAAAGACAGCCTGATGGCACAAGGTATCACCCCCTTGAAGCAGGGAAGCGTTGCCCGCACCCCTCTTCTCGAACGCTTTCGCCGGGATGCCTCCAGTGTCTTGTTTGGCACGGACAGTTTCTGGGAGGGGGTGGACGTTGCGGGCGACGCTTTGCAGTGTGTTATACTTCCGAGATTGCCGTTTCGGGTGCCCACGGAGCCCATTCTCGAGGCCCGCGCCGAAGCCATCGAAGCGGCGGGCGGCAGTTCATTCATGGACTATACGGTGCCTCAGGCCGTCGTCAAATTCCGGCAGGGGTTTGGACGCCTCATCCGGCGGAAAACCGACCGGGGCGCGGTTATTATCCTGGACCGCCGCATTGTGACTAAACACTATGGGAAGGTCTTTCTGCGCTCCCTGCCGGAGCCGCAGCGAGTCACTGGGCCGCGGCAGGTTCTTTTGCCGTCGCTCGAAACATTCTTCGGAAAAAACAGAGGCGCCACATGAACCTCGATATTCGAATCGATGTCTCACGGGCTCGGGATGCCGCGGTGGGACGCGCACATGGGATTAGCCGAGCGGAACTCGACGAACTCCAGCCCCGCATCACGGACGCGCATGAGTGCCTCCAGCGGGAGCGCGCCGAAGGCAAATACGGTTTCTGGGACCTCTATAAGCAAGACAGCGTCTTCGATGAGGTCAAAGCGGCCGCGGCCCGATTCTCGCAGACTGGATACGACAATCTGGTTGTGCTGGGCATTGGCGGTTCTTCTCTGGGAACAATTGCGCTCAGCGCCGCCCTCCTCTCGCCGTACCACAACCTGCTGAGCCGGAGCGCACGCAAAGGCATTCCGCGCCTCTTTGTCATGGACAACATCGATCCCCTGGTGTTTCGTGAGATGATGCGCATCTGCCCCCCGAAAAAGACGCTTTACAACGTCATTTCCAAATCGGGCGATACCGCCGAAACCATGTGCCAGCTCATGATTGTCGTCGAGGCCATCGAAAAGAAACTGGGCCGCGACGCCATGAAAGACCACGTGGTAATCACGACGAATCCGCGCCAGTCCGACGCGCCGCCCAGCCTCCTGCACCCGGTGGGGGACGAGTACGGCCTCACGGAGTTTGCTGTGCCCCTCAATGTTGGTGGGCGCTTCTCCGTCTTTTCTCCCGTCGGCATGTTTCCCGCGGCGATGCTCGGGATGGATCTCGACGCCATGAGAGAGGGGTGTGCGTCGATGGATATGCGCTGCGAGCAAGCCGGCCTCGACTCCAATCCGTCGTATCTACGCGCCGCAGTCCAGTATCTGGCCGATAAAAATAAAGGCAAGAGCATCTCGATCATGATGGCCTATGCAAACGGGCTGTACAGCATCGCTGACTGGTACCGGCAGCTGTGGGCCGAGAGCCTGGGTAAACGGCACAGCCTTGACGGTGAGGAGGTTTTTGCGGGCCAGACGCCGATCAAAGCGCTCGGGGCCACGGATCAGCACTCGCAGATCCAATTGTACCGGGAAGGTCCCAACGACAAGCTCATCAATACGCTCGAAACGCGTAAATTTGCCCGGACTCTTCGGATTCCCTCCGTCCTGACGGGAATTGCCCCCCTGGAATACCTGCGCGGGTCCAGCATGAACGCGCTGATGGCCGCCGAGCTTCGGGGGACGCTTGATGCCCTGAAACTGAGCCAACGCCCGGTCTCACGGATCATCCTTCCCCGGATTAATGCACACACAGTCGCCCAGGTGCTGTACCTGCTCGAAGTGGAGACCGCCATGGCGGGCCGGCTCTACAACGTCAACACCTTCGATCAACCCGGGGTCGAGGAAGGCAAGAAAATCGCCCGAAAACTCATGGGAGGAGCCGGGTGAAAGAGCACCCTCCAAAATTCTCCGCCTATGGCGATTCCGGCGATCTCATTGGCGCGCGGCGGGCGCGCTGGGCCTTCCGGTACTGCGTCGTTGCCTGCGTGATGCTGATCGCTGTCCTGTGGATTTCTGAGTATTTTATCGGTTACGAACGTGCTGAAAATCTCTATCTGAGCGCGCTCACCAAACACAAGGAATCAGCCCGGCCACTGCTCCGCCAGGCCGTCCAGCGCGACAAAGCGGTACGCGAAGCCCCGAATCCCCGTTATGTGCAAGCCCTGGCCGAGCGCGAACTGGAGGACGAGGTGCTTCCTACGTACCAGCAGGCCTTCGAACTGGACCCCGGAAACGCTACGCTGGCCCTCCGATACGGCTGCCAGCTGTTCATGGCCGGACAGTTTGAACAGGCGCGTGAACGGTTTCGGGACGCCGCCCAAAATGCCCCCGACAACGCCTTGCCGCGATACCTCGAAGCGACCACCATCCCCTGGACCCTCCATGAAGAGCCCAACATTCTACGGGAATCGCTCAAACTCATCGCTCAAGCGAACAGCAGCGGAAAACAGATCGTTTTTCCCCGGCCCCTCTGGCATCCCAAACTACCCCCCCAAGGCAGACAGTATGCCCAATTGCGCCGCGAGACCATTGAGGAGTGCGTGGCACCTCTTGCCCAATACCGCGAATACATCATGGGCGTCGCGGCCCGCCAGATAAAGGAAAACCATACCCAATACTGGGATTCCTGGTTGCAGACCCTGGAACGGGCGGGGGATAAGCTGGCACGCAGTGCGCTTCTGCCTGATTCCGAAGGCGATTCCGGCGCGGGGAGTGCCTCACAAGCCATGGTGGGGCTCGACTTACAGCGACGTGCCGTGCGCCTCCGCCAGCAGATCCTGGAAATGGAATCCGGGCAGGCCGATGAGGCCTTGAAACAACGGGAATCCGAGTTGGAAGGCGCTCTCGCAGCGCTGCGAGATTTCGAAAACGCGCGCCAGCCCGTTATCGAACGAGACAGCACCGCCCGCGAGTTCGCCTGCTTGACTGCACCATTTTTCGCCGTATTCGCCCTCAGCGCTTTTTGCGGTCTCAGTGCGCTGGCCGCGCGGCTGCTGGGCGCTACCCGCAACGATTGGACCATCCCCCACGGCCGGACAGGCATCTTCATCATGGCCTCCTATGCGTTGGCCCTCGGCGCCTTTCTCGCTTGCGCGCCGGCGGTTCAGCAAGCCACGGTCAGAGACGCCGTGCCCGGGCTGCGCCTGTTGTGGACAGTGCTCCTGGCTGCTACAGCCATTTCCGCGCTAATCTATCCCAGCCTGGTGCTTCCGTTCCCCAAAAAGGCTGCGGCAGACGACGGTTCCGGCGCCCCGCCTCCCAGTGAACGCCTCTCTGCCGCCCGAGTGCGTTTTCACGGCGCTTACGCTGCCATGACCCGCCGTTTCCTCGGAGTAACGTTGGGGCTTTTCCTGTGTGTTTTCTCGTTCTGGGCCCTCGTGTTTCGAATCGCAACATCCCTGTATCCGTGGCAAGTGGAGCTTCTTACCACGGGAATGGGGACCCAGGAAGCCCAAATGGTTCGCCAGGCCCTTTCATTACTGCACTGATTGAGTCCCTTGAACGATATTTCAGGAAATCTAGTGACGAAAACGGAAAAAAAGATGAATCCGCGAGCATTAAGCGCTGCTTAAGTTTGACAAAGGGGATTCCCAGAGCTATACTTTCCATATAGTGAGTATACTGCTAATTTCGTACGCCTTCGTTTCGTGCCTTTGAAGATTTTCTACACACGTGGAGGTTAGTATCTCGTGAGTGACCACGAACAAAAGGCTTTTACCACCTTCGAAGCAGCAAAGATCTGCCACGTAACCCATCACAGCATAAAGAACTGGATCAAACAGGGTTTGATCAAAGCCTCCCGCACGCCCGGGGGGCATTACCGGATTCTCGAAGAGGATCTCGACAGTTTCCGCGAAAAATATGACATGTTTCCGCGGGACAAAGGACCCACGAAGAAACGGGTCATGATTGTCGATGACGAACCCGATGCGCTCGCCCTGATGGAGAATATCCTGATGGATGAAGGGTTCGAATTGATCAAGGTCAGCAATGCAACGGAAGTCGGCCTGCGTGCCGCCCAGCTTTCACCCGACCTGATCCTGCTCGATTACCTGATGCCGGAGATCAACGGGTTTGAGGTATCCAAGGCATTGCGCAATAATGAGCTGACACGCAGCATCCCCATTATGGCGGTGACCTGCCTGACTAAAGAACAGGACATTGAGCGGATTTTTGAGTGCGGAGCGGACGAATACCTGGCTAAACCCTTTAGGGTCGACCAACTTCTCGAGAAAGTCCGTGAGCTCATAGGCCGCGGACGTATCGTCGAATAAGCTCCGCAACCCGGAGACATCATGAGCGCTTCTGGCCCGCGCCGGGGAATTGAACGCAAGATCCTCAACACCATCCTGCAGGTTGCGATCTTACCCCTGATCATTGCCGTCATCGTCGGCTATATTACTGCGCGCGAAGGACAGGGGAATGCCGTCGAACAGTCTCTCCTGACCGCCGCCCGTAAGACCGCCGACGGGCTTCGGATCGCGGCCGCGCCCCATCTGCAGAAACTCGACGCACTCTCCAAAAATCCGAGAATCCTGGCGGCGGTGCAAGCCGGCAGCAACGGCAAACCCGCGGCGCTCCAGGACGCCGAGCAGCGCGAACAACTGCAGGAATATCTCACTAGCCAGATCACCATGATAGTGAGCAGTCCCGAGGTACCCACCATCCTCAGCGTGTATGACGCCGAAGGGCGCCTCATTGCCAGCACTCACCAGGAATTGCATACCCTCACCAGCGAAGATAACAGGCCGGAAAAATGGAAGGACAGCGGGCTCGTCAAGCCCCGATTTCTCGACATCGATGAGATCGGCTACGCCTATGCCGCGGAAAGCGCTGCCCCCATCTACCAAAACCCGGAAAACCGGGAGGGGCTGCTCGGTTTTGTGGCGCAGATCCTGGATATCACTCCGCTCCTCCTCTTTGCGATGGGAATCGATCCCACGGGAACGGTTGACGGCGCCTCGCACACCGCCTATCAGGTCGTCTATACCAGCGAAGGCTATCATCGAACTACCTATATTGCCCAAAGAAGCGAAGAGGGCGCCCTGAACCTTGATGTGTGCCGGACCGATTCCGCGTTGTCGAAGAGACTGCAGGGTCCTGAGCCGTCGAGTTACGGCACCTTGCGGATTCCGGATTACGTCTCGACGAAAAGTCAGACCGAAGATGTCTTTCTGGCGTATGCCCAGATGTTCGATGACATGGACCTCTACATTGTGGTGTACCGCAGTGCGGCAACGGCCCTCCGCAACATCCATCTGGCCGGGATCATCGCCATTGTCTTCTGTGTGGGGGTGATCGCCATCCTCTGTCTCAATGCCTACCTCAATATTCACAACAGCATCGTGCGCCCGTTGTCTCTCCTCAACGAAGGCGCCCAGATCATCGGGCAGGGCGACCTGGACCTCAAACTGAAAATCGGCACGGGCGACGAAATCGAGGAACTGGCCCAGTCGTTCAACAAAATGGCCCTCGCCCTCAAACGAAACATTGGGCAGCTGGAGGATTCGGAAGAGAAGTACCGTGGACTGGTCACCTGGATGCGCGATGGCGTGTTCCAGACCGATCCTCAGTGGATCCTCGATTTCATGAATCCCGCCGGTGTGGAGATATTCCGCCACGAAGACGTCGAAGAGATCATCGGCCGCAATATCAGCGATATGTTCTACAATCCCAGCGACTTCACGCAGCTCGTCCGCGAACTTAAACACAAGGGATTTATTGAGCGTCGGCGGCTGTGGATGCGTCGTAAGGATGAGCGCGCGATCATTGTCGAACTCTCCGCCAACACCATCTACGGCGATGACAACTCGGTTATCGGTTACGAGGGCATCTTCCGCGACCTGTCCAAGAGCGTGCGCCTCGAGCGTGAAGCGCGGGACCGGGCCGAGCGCCTCAGCGCGATCAGCCAGATCGCCAATGTCATTAACTCCAGCTTGGAAGCAGGCCGCCTGTACGAGAGTCTCGTTGTTGAAATTAAACGGCTCATTGATTTTGATTTTGCCAGCCTGGCTCTTCTGGATGAACTTGGCGAAACCTTTGAAATCCGGCAACTCTGGCCGGAGGCCAAAGCCATCGAGCTGGAGACCGGCGCTATGCACGACGAAACTTCGTGCGCTGCGTGGGTTGCACGGGAACGGGAACGTCTGATGGTGGGCGATCTCACCCGCGATGATGTGCGCTTCAGCAATGCCGAGTTCGCTCCAGGGACGCGTAGCTGCCTTTGTGTTCCGTTGTATGCCACCGGACGCATCATCGGCACATTCAATCTGGGCGCCGAACGCGCCGACGCCTTCCGTCGCCACGACGCCGCCGTTCTCGAACAGGTGGCCCCTCACGTGGCCGTCGCCATTCGCAACGCCAATCTCCTGGAGAACCTGCAGGTCTCGCTGGAAGATGTCACCCTCGCCCGCGAAAAACTGCACGAGGCAAACGAAGAACTCAAATCTCTCGACGAAATGAAGACCAATCTGCTGTCGAATGTCTCCCATGAATTGCGCACGCCCCTGGTGGCGGTCATGGGCTACAACGACATGATTTACAACGGCAAGGCGGGGCCGGTCACCGAGACCCAGAAGGATTACCTAGGCATCAGTCTGCGCAACATTGAAAAACTCGTTACCCTGATCGAAAACCTGCTCGACTTCTCCCGCTTGCATCGTGGAACCGAGACCATCGTTTTCGGCGTGTTTGATCTGGTCGAATGCGCCAAGGCAAGCATTCAAACCATGAAACCCGTGGCCGACTCGCAGGGCGTTGAACTCGTGTTGCAGGCGCCGGAGGAACCCCAACTGGTCGAAGGCGACAAAAGCAAGGTTGGCCAGGTCTTCAACAACCTCCTCTCCAATGGCGTCAAATTCAATCACAAAGGCGGCAACGTGACCGTAGCGCTCCGGCCTGGCACCGAAGACATCGAGGTCACGGTCAGCGACACGGGCATCGGCATCCCCCCGGACGCGCTCGACAAAGTCTTCACGCGCTTTTACCAGCTGGATGGCTCGTCTACCCGAAAGTACGGCGGCACGGGCATTGGCTTGTCCATCGCCCAGGATATCGCCCGGCTCCATGGCAGCCGTATCACGGTCACCAGCGAAGCCGGGGAGGGGGCCACGTTTCGATTCACCCTGCCGTTTACGAAACTCGCGCGGGAACAGTCGCTGGCGCAGCTGGCCATCGATGAGCCCGCCGGTCCCCTCGTGTCCGAGATCCTGGTTGAGCTATTGACTCGAGACAGCGACTTGAGCCACCAGGTGCGGACCTTGCTCTCCTCCGAGAGCGTCAACAGTATTCAGGCCCAGGACGCCGCTCAAGCCATTGCCCTTGCGCGTCGGCACAGCCCCGATTGCATCCTGGTCGATGCAGACGCCTCGGAAGACGGCGAGCGTCTTCTGGAAATGCTGCTCGCCGATGCCACCATCCAAACCCTGCCGATGGTGTTGATCACCAATGAGGAGGGTCTGTTTGAAACCTATCGCTCGTTCATCTCGGCGCGCCTCAAACGGGAATTCCGCAAAAGCACACTGCTCAGCAGCATCCACAACGCCGTGCGGCAACCGATCGTGCCGGAATCGTCTCTGGGAGGAAAGATCCTGTGCGTGGATGATGACCCGGATGTCCTGGTGTTTCTGCGGCGCTGCCTGGAGACGGAGGGATACGAAATCGATGAATGCGAATCCGGAGAGGACGCACTGGCTCGCCTGCGCTCGAGAGACTATGCGCTGGTCCTCCTCGATATCGCCATGCCGGGCATGGACGGATGGGAGACCTGCCTGCGCATTAAGTCTGACCCCACCCTTGCCGGCATCAAGGTATTCATGGTCACGGCAAAACCCATTGACGCCAAAAATCCGCTCACCAAAAGCTCCGGGTGCGACGGTTTTATCCAGAAGCCCTTCCGTGCAGAAGACATCGTGGAAATCGTTTCCAGACTGCTGAAGCGGCCGCACGCAATTAGAAGGGCATAGGCTGTGGACGATCCTCTGCGGCTCGCGGGCCTGGCCCCCAATCGACCTTTTCGTGCCTTCGTGCACTTCAACCGCCCCTACGCTCGGGCGTACCTCATCGGTGCGGCCGCCGGGCTGTTTTTCATCACCATCGACCTGTGCATGCCGATGGTGGTTCGGGCCGTCGTGCACCGGCTTGAGAACCGGACTCTGGATTACCGTTTTCTCCTGATCTGCGTCGCCTTCCTGCTCGCCATTCCGATCTGCTCTGGGCTGGCCCGTTTTCTCCAGCGCATGCTCATCATCAAGGCTTCCCGCAAATTCGAATACGATTTGCGCAACGTGTTTTACCGGCAGATCCAGCGTTTGTCGCAGGAGTTTTTCCATTCGCTGCGCACCGGCGACATCATGGCCCGCGCCACCAACGACCTGAATTACGTGCGCATGTTCGTGGGACCCGGTGTGATGAACACGCTGAACATGATTCGCCTGCCTTTTTCACTGGCCGCGATGATGTATTTGAGCCCAAAATTGACCGGGATCGCGCTGATCCCCCTGCCGTTCATCTCGTTTGTGGTCTATTTTTTCATGATGTACATGCATCGGCAGTCAAAACGCGTGCAGGAACAGTTCGCCACGGTCACCGCGCGCGCACAGGAAAATCTCGCCGGCGCCCGGGTGGTACAGGCCTATGGCATCGCCGAGCGCGAAATCCGCGATTTCCGCAACGAATCCCGAAAATACATGCGCGAAAGCCTCAAGCTCACGATCATCATGGCCCTGGCCTGGCCGCTGATCGGCACAACCATTGGCGTGTCCGCTCTGATTATTTTGTGGACCGGAGGCCACATGGTCATATCGCAGACCCTCAGCCTGGCCGATCTCTCGGCCTTTACGGTATATCTCGTGATGCTCACGTGGCCGCTGGTGGAGTTCGGGTGGGTCTTGACCCTCTACCAGCGCGGCGCCGTCAGTATGTCCCGCATCCTCGAGATCCTCAGCCGCAAGCCTGCCGTCAGCGAGTCCGATCAAACCGACCGTGGCATCCGCTCCGTTGATGGGGCGGTCGGGTTTCACGGCGTCTCCTTCGCGTACAACGGACAGAACGTGCTCAAAAACATCTCCGTCGATATCCCCGCGGGACAGACCGTTGCCATCGTCGGGCCTACCGGTTCCGGAAAATCAACGCTTCTCTGTCTGCTGGCCCGTGAATATGATCCGCAGCACGGCGCGGTGCTCATCGACGGCCGTGACGTCCGGGAGTTTCCGCTTGAGATTCTCCGGAAACACATCGGATGCGTGCCGCAGGATCCCTTTTTGTTTTCAGATTCGATCCGGGCGAACTTGACGCTTGGGTGTCCTGAATCGTCTGAGGAAGATCTGCATTGGGCCTGTGAAATCGCCCAGTTCAGTGAGACGCTGCGTGAATTGCCCAAGGGCTACGATACCCTCCTGGGTGAGCGGGGCATCAATCTCTCCGGCGGCCAGAAACAGCGGATGACCATCGCCAGGGCATTGATCTGCAAACCGCGGATTCTCATCCTCGACGACGCCCTGTCCAGTGTGGATACCCAGACGGAAGAAGAGATCCTTCGCCGCTTGAAGCACGTCATGCAAGAGCGCACCAGCATCATCGTGTCGCACCGGGTCTCAACCGTCAGCCATGCCGACCGCATCCTGGTGCTCGACGACGGAGAGATCGTGGAAGAGGGCACGCACGATGAACTCGTCGCCCGCGGCGGACTTTATGCGGAGATGCACCGCCGCCAATTGCTCGAAAAGGAAATCGAGGAGGCATGAGCGACGGATACCATATTGAGGACGAAGTCCAGCAGCGCGCGTACGACCGCCAGCTGATGCGCCGCCTGCTGGGCTATCTGCGCGCGTACCGTTCTGCCATGGTCCTCGCGGTAGTGCTCCTGTTGAGCGCCTCGATCCTGACCAATCTCGTTCCGTATTTCAACAAGCTCGCGCTAGACAAATACATCGGAAATCCGGAGCGGATCGCCGCACAGGGGCAGGCGGGCGGCGGCACGCATTCCCCGGCGCTCGAAGGGCTTGTGACCCACGATCGGCAGGGCCTGGGCCGGGTGATCCTGGTCATCACCTGCCTGATGCTGGGCGAAACCCTGGCACGCTACCTCCAGAATATCATCGTGGCTTATGTGGGTCAGAAAACGATGCTCGCCATGCGCCTCC
Organism: Candidatus Hydrogenedentales bacterium; assembly: GCA_050950105.1. Lineage (GTDB taxonomy): Bacteria > Hydrogenedentota > Hydrogenedentia > Hydrogenedentales > SLHB01 > UBA2224. The sequence goes on from JBMNGZ010000005.1 coordinate 1,024,060, forward strand.
AGATCTTTGAACATCTGCAGCGCATGTCGCTGCGCTTCCTCGATCGCAATCCTATCGGCCGATTGATGACCCGCGTCACCAATGACGTGGAGAAGATTCAAGAGACCATCGTCGCGGGAATGGTTCAGGTGATCAGCGATCTGCTCACAGTTTTCGTCATTTTGGCGTTTATGCTGTGGGTAAACTGGCAACTGGCACTCATTCTCATGACGACGGTCCCGTTCGTCTTCGTCACCGGCTTTGTGTTTCGCCGATATGCCCGCCGCTCCTACATTGAGATCCGTAAACGGCTCGCCCGCATGAACGCCTACGCCCAGGAAATGGTCAGCGGCATGCGCATCGTCCAGATGTTCACTGCAGAGGAGCCCACGTACGAAGAGTACAGGAAACGAAACGAGGAGCACCGCGACGAATGGTTCCACCAAGTCCGCAATTACGCCATCTATTTCCCGGTGGTGGATTTTCTCGGCATGCTCGCCATCGGGCTGATCGTCCTGTACACGGGCGACCGCTTTCTGCGCTTTGGAGACGCCGTGGGGGTGTCCGTAGGCACGCTGTTTGCCTACATTCAGTGGTCTGAACGATTTTATGCCCCCATCCGCACCATCGCCGATCGCTACAACCTCCTTCTCGAAGCCATGGCCTCGTCCGAACGCATCTTTGAGCTTCTCGGGGCAGAGGAAGAGATAGAAAATGCGCCGGACGCCGTAATCCCTGGCCGTTTCGAAGGGCGGGTCGAATTTAAGGAGGTCTGGTTCGCTTATGAGCCCGGCCACTGGATTCTCAAGGGGATTAATCTCGATATCGCTCCGGGAGAACGCATCGCCATTGTGGGACATACCGGGGCGGGCAAAACCACCCTGATTAACCTGCTGAGCCGTTTCTACGACGTCCAGCGCGGCAGCATTGCCATCGATGGCCTTGACGTGCGCTTGTATGAAAAAACGGCGCTCCGGCAACGTATCGGCACCGTCCTGCAAGACGTCTTCCTTTTTTCCGGCTCCATCGAGCAGAATATCCGGCTCGGCAACCAGGAACTCACCTCGGAACGGGTGCGTGAATGCGCGGCCCATGTCAACGCGGCACGGTTCATCGAAAAGATGCCGGGCGGCTATGCCTACGATGTAGGGGAGCGGGGGAACAACCTTTCCACCGGGCAGCGCCAGTTGCTGGCCTTTGCACGCGCGTTGGCCCACGACCCCCAACTTCTTGTGCTCGACGAAGCTACGTCCAGCGTGGATACCGAAACGGAAGCCTTTATTCAGGACGCCATCCGAAAGCTCATGTCGGGTGGTACCTCCATTGTCATCGCGCACCGGTTGTCCACAGTCCAGAACGCCGACCGGATTATCGTCATGCACCACGGCGAAATTCGAGAGACCGGCACGCATCGTGAATTGCTTGCACAGCGTGGACTCTATTATCGGCTATATCAGCTGCAATATAAGCATCAAAACGGCAGCTCCGAAACCGCGCAAATCTCCTGAAACCCCTGTTTTTCAATCACTTACCTGCGAATGCCGGAGCCCTCAGCTAAGGGCTTATCCGCAGGAGCGGGGGAAGATCTGGCCATATCACCTGTGTTTCGAATGAAATTGCTACGTTTTACGTGTGTTTTACGTGAGATGCCGGCCTGTTCTGGTCGTCTGCTCACGCAGCTGCCAGCACCCGGGTCCCCAAACGCGTATCCGAGCCTCCGGCCGATTCAGCGGGGGGAGCAGTGGGTCGCGGAAGGTATTCCCGAGCATGCGCGCCCGAGCCGCCCTCTGATAAGGCCGCCTCTAGGGAAGAGAGAAAGGATGAAATAACGATTCCGCCGCGATCGCCGGGGTTGGTCAGCACAACCGGAGAGAATATCCAAGCGACACCGTATTTAGTAAAAAATTTTGTTTCTTGAGCCTGAGGGCAGCGTCAAGCGTTTCCGCCATCAGATCGTTTCCGGTCACTTTTCAGGCAGGAAAACGCGCCGAAACCTTGCAATTAAAGGCGTTTCGCAGAGAGCCCGCCTCGTGCAGCCGGCCACGGAATGGGCACACGAAATTTTTCCACTTGATCTGCGGGCTCAACATTATTATCATCACTCAACTCCTTTGGGCGCCTTTCGCGCATTGTTCCCGGTGGAACAGCCCCCCGGCCGACATGATGAACGACGGGCACCCATGCAACATACGGACGATGAAAGCGGAAGGACGGGTATATCCGCACGTAAACCAGACGGAGAGTATGATGCTGGAATTCAAGAAGGGCGTGGACATTCTTTCCGCCATTGGTGGGATCGACACAATTGAGCAAGCAAGGGCACTGTTCAAGGAACAGCTGGATGCCGAACATCTGACGAGAGTGTCCACTATAATCAACGAAGAAGTCCTCTTGAAGGTTGCCAATGCGATAGCTATGTGTCAGCCCGACAGGGTCTATGTGTTGACCGGTTCCGACGCCGACAAGGAGTTCGTGAAGAAGTTCAGTATCGAGAAAGGCGAGGAAACACCCTTGGCAATTCCGGGACACACCTATCACTTCGATCTTCCCGAAGACCAAGGCCGTCTGTTGAATCAGACGTTGTATATTGTGAACGAGGACGAACAGATCTCCTCAATGGCCCAGCGGGAGCCGCGCAACGAATCGCATGCGCACATCGAAAAACACATGACCGGCATCATGAAGGGAAAGACCATGTTCGTCGGGTTCTACTCCCGCGGTCCAATCGGCGCCCAGGCCTCCATTCCGGCCATCGAGATCTCGAGTTCGACCTATGTACTCCACTCCGCCGCACTGTTGTACCGCGACTGCTATAAAGAATTCGACGCCGAGGTGGAGCGGCGCGGTGAGTTTTTCACGAACGTCCACTCGGAAGGTCCCAACCGTCCGGAAGACATCCCCAATTGCCGCATCTACATGGATCGGTCCTGGCAGACAACCTATTCGATGTTTTGTACCTACGCCGGCAACACGCTGCTCATGAAAAAAGGAAACCACCGGTTTGCCTCCGATTCGGCCATCTACAGGCGCTACGGCCGGGAACTCTCCGAGCACATGTTCATTACCGGTATGACGGGTCCCGGCGACCGGAAAACCTTCTTTGCCGGCGCCGCACCATCCGGATGCGGAAAAACTACCACCGCCATGATCGGCTCCGATTTTGTCGGCGACGACTTGGCCCAGCTGTGGATCGCCGACGACGGAACCCTGCGGGCAATCAACCCTGAGATTGGCATTTTCGGCATACTGGAAGACGTGAACTACGCGGGCGATCCACACCTGATGAAGTGCCTGCGCGAGCCAGGCGCCGAGGTCATTTTTTCCAACGTTCTCATCGAGGGCAACAATAAGCCGCGCTGGGTGGGCGACGGCGACCCCACCCCTGAAAGGGGCTTCAATTTCCAGGGCGAATGGACGCCCGACCTGGCCGATGTGCCCATGTCTCATCCCAACTCACGGTGCACGCTCCTCTCGGAAGCCATCGCGAATCACAATAAAGAAGCCAACGCCGACCCGGCCGGGGTGCCGATCGCCGTGGTCACTTATTCGGGGCGTGATTCCGACACCATGCCTCCGATTTGGGTGGCAAAGACCATGGAAGGCGGCGTTGCCATCGGCGCATCCATCGTCTCGAAAGCCACGGCCACTGAAATCGGGGCATCCGGTATTCGCCGCCAGCCGTGGGCCAATGCGCCCTTCATCGCCGGCAAATTAGGCGATTACCTCGACGCACAATTTAAATTTTTCACGAACCCCGATCTCAAGCAAAAACCGGTGATCGCCGGTCTGAACTACTTCCTCACCTGCGAAAACCGGGGGGGAGGCGGCGTCGGACTGCTTGGCGAGAAGAAAGACGTGCATGTTTGGCTCGGGTGGCTCGAACTCTACGCGCATGGCGATGTCCAGGCGCACGATTCCCCCATCGGCATGCTCCCGAAATATGAGGACCTCAAGGCCCTTTTCAAACAGAAACTCAACAAGGAATACGCAGAAGACCTGTACACACGGCAGTTCTCGATTTATGTCGACAACGTCCTGATGCTCATCGACCTCGAAATTGCCGCCTGGAAAGAGGAAGAAAGTGTCGGCCAGACCATCTTTGACATTTACGAAAAGCAGAAGGCCGCTCTCGAAGCGCTTAAGGCCGCGAAAGGCCCTGTCGTCAAGCCCCAGGATTTCTAAACGCCTGTCCACTTGACCATCCCCGCCCGCCCCGAAATACCGCGGCGGGCGGTATTTTGTTTTACCTGCGCAACCTCATTTTCACCCATCTAAACCATGACTACGTGGCGCGCCGTCCTTGTACCTGGCAAGGCGTCTTGCTATGGTTTTATCGAAAATCAGTGTGGGAGGGCCTGTTTGTGTCGGATAAAGGGTTGTTTCTGCAGAATGTAATCGCGGTGATCTGGGATTTTGACCGCACGTTATCGCCGCAGTACATGCAAAAACCGTTGTTTGAGGCCTACGACGTCGATGAAAACACGTTCTGGGAGCAGGTTGGCCGATTGCCCATGTACTATCAGCGGGCGGGCATTCATGTGCAGCGGGACACGTGTTACCTGGGCCACATCCTGTCGTATGTGCGGGCCGGGCGTTTTCAGGGCCTGACCAATGCGAAATTGCGGGACCTTGGAAAAAACATCCCGTTTTACCGGGGATTACCGTTTTTTCTTGATCGGCTCAAGGCGATGGTCACGGAACCGCAGTATGCGGAGGGAGACCTCCGGCTGGAACATTACGTGGTCAGCACCGGGCTGGCGGAGATCATCCGCGGCTCCGAAATCGCCGAGAAGCTCGACGGGGTGTGGGCCTCGGAGTTCATTGAAACCCTTGCGGAACCGGACACCGACCTCGCGGGCAGTCCTATGCCCGGGGAAATTTCTCAGATCGCGACCCTGCTCGACAATACCACCAAGACTCGCGCCTTGTTCGAGATCAACAAGGGCGTGAATAAGGAGTCAAGCATCACGGTAAACGATGCCATTCCCGAAGAGGAACGGCGCGTACCCTTCAAAAACATGATCTATGTCGCCGACGGCCCAAGCGATATCCCGTCGTTCTCGGTGGTGCGGAAACACGGGGGATTGGCGTTTGCCGTCTATAAGCCTCGCTCTCAGCGGCACTACGAGCAGGCGCTGATGCTCCAGGAAACCGATCGGGTCGACATGATCGGGCCGGCCGACTACCGTGAGGGGGGCTCGACCGATATGTGGTTCCAGTCGCAGATCCGCAAAATTGCGAATCGCATGCTCGATGCGCGCCGCCGGGCCCTCGAAAGCAAGGTCCGCAAAGAACCCGTGCATCTGGCCGAGATACAGCGGCAGAAGAAAGGGAAAGAGGAGGAAGCGGAGGAGTAGCGCCTCAGATGCGGTCGCCCGGCCAGTCTGCGGGTTTGCCCTCAAACACGGCGAAATGGCGGCGCGGCTCGTGCAGGAGACGTTTCGCTTCGACGAGCTGGCCGATGCCGCGTTGCCGTGCGTTTACACCCGCCACAACTGAGCCGCAGGCCAGCGCCGTCGCCGGATCATCCCAGCGCAGCATCCCTACCAGAAATCCCACGGAGAAGCTGTCGCCGCAGCCGGTCGTATCCACGGCCTTCACCGGGGGAAGAACGCCGATGTCCACAAGATAGTACGCGCCGTTCATCCGGTGCACGGTGACGGCCCCTTCGGGGCCCAGAGTGACGGTCATCGCTCGCGGCCCGGCCTCGCAAACCTCCCGTGCCGCCTCCGCATAGTCCCGGCGCGTCGTGATCTCGCGCTCGAACATCGTGTTGATCTCGAACTCGTTGCACTGGAGCACGTCAATGCTGGGAACCCAGTCGCGCCATTGGCGGAAGCCGACGATATCGCGCTTCCCCTCGGCGTCGAAGCGGCTGATCAGATTGTGCACATCCAGCGAGATCAGGCCCGGGAATTTTGCCCGAAATGCCTGCAGCGTCTGGAGGTCAAGCTCGGTGCCGTTGATGAAGTTGATGTGTGCCGCATCGGCATCCAGGATTTCGTCCAGTTCATCGGCCGTAAACGGCGGCATCCGGTGCCGGACTGTCTCGTCCCGCCACGACTCCGTCCGCCAGGTCAACGTGACATGCGTGATGGACCCGGGGCAGGGGAGGATGTTGGTGGTATCGACGCGGGGGAGCCTCTCGAATTGCTCCAGGGCGGCATCAAAGTGGTCTTCGCCGATCTTGGTGGACGGGAGCGCAAGCATCGCCGGCATCCAGCACGCTGGACAGGGCGGCGGCATTGTAGAGAATGCCGCCGAAGCTCTCGCGGCGCTCGCCGTCAAGGGCGAAAATCTCGTCGAAACATACCGCTCCCAGGATCGCTATCTTCATGGCGCCGCAGTGTAGCGGAAGGCTCCAGGGGAAATCCATTCCCCGTGTCACCGATCGAGGCGGCCGAGGGCCTCCAGAATTTGCGGCGTTATGGGGAACTGACCCGGGTACCTCATGAACGCCACGTGGCCGTCCATATACAGCACGTTGCAGCCGCCGGGGATGTGATTGAACTTGGTGGCGGCGCCCGAGATCGAGGCGGCATCGAACAGTACAGGCACCAGGCTTGGCTGCCCTGCCCATTTCCTGGAACACGCCCTCCCGGAGCCGCAGGAAGGTGTCGGCACCGAACGAACCTCGCCCGGGCGGCGCGGGGAGGTCCTGGCTGAAGTCCGCGCCCTCGGCAATGAAATCTCGGATAACTCTCCAGAAACGCCAGGAATTCGTCTTCGGTCGTCAACACGTACCCGAGATAGTAATAGCTGTGGTCATCCACGGCCTGGACCGCGGGGTCGGCGCTCGCTGGGACACGCGAGCACGGAAAGGTCGGACAGGTATTCGGGATACACCCCATCGGGCTGGAACATGAAGGTGCCGTCCGTGCTGCTGAGCGGTGGCCAGTACTGCTGGGGATCCTCGTTTGCATACATCTTGAAGACGAGACCCACCTGTTTGAGGTTGTTGGCGCAGCTTGCCCGCCGGGCGGCTTCGCGTGCCCGGAAGATGGCAGGAAGCAGGATCGCCGCAAGGATGCCCATGACGAGCGATCATGAAGATGGCCACCCCCCCGAGAATGATGCCCACGATGAGGCAGGTGTTGGCATCTGTGCGCTGTTGCGGCTGCACGGGTTGCTGGGCGTCGTACGGCGGCGGGGGAGGGGGCGGCGGCGCCTGTCCGGTATCGGCCGGCCGTGGTAACGAGGTGAATCTCCGATGTCTGGACATCTTTTTCCTGGAATCGGCGACGTGTGACATGACGCAGGCCCTCCTTTCGAGCAGCTCCCGGTGGGAGTAATTCCACTCTACGCACTCGGAACATTCCTGTCTAAAAAAAATCCACCCCGGGCGTCACCGCTTGAGACGACTCACGGCTTCCAGGATTCGCGGTGTGATGGGGAACTGGCCCGGATACTCGATGAACTCTACGTGGCCATCGAGATAGAGCACATTACACCCCTCAGGAGCGTGATTGAACAACTGGGAAGAACTCGAGACCGTGGCGGCATCGAAGAGTGCGGGGACTTTGGCGGGTCGCACGCCGGCGTCTTGGCAAACGCTTTCGCGGAGACGAAGGAAGGTGTCACTACCGAACGAACCCCGCCCGCTCGGCGCCGGGAGGTCCTGCCTGAAGTCTGCGCCCGCGGCAATGAAATCTGGATAACTCTCCAGAAACGCCAGGAATTCGTCTTCGGTCGTCAACACGTACCCGAAATAGTAATAGCTGTGATCGTCGATTTCGGTGGGCGCATCGGTGTTTTTTCCGCTCGGGCATACGAGTATTGGGAGATGAGTAAGGTATTCGGGATACACGGAATCCGGTCTCGAACATGAGCATGCCGTCCTGCCTGCTCAGCGGCGGCCATCGGCCTTCGGGTTCCTCTTCCGCGTATCGTCCACAGACGCGCGCCAGCTGTTTCAAGTTGCCCTGGCAGGACGCCCTTCGGGCGGCGTCGGAGGGCCGCAACAAGGCAGTAAGCAAGACCGCCGCGAGGATATACAGGACGACGATCAGGAGGATGGCCGACGCGCCGAGAATGATGCCGACGATGAGGCAGGTCTTGGCATCCGTGCGCCGTTGCGGCTGCACGGGTTGCTGGGCGTCGTACGGCGGCGGGGGAGGGGGCGGCGGCGCCTGTCCGGTGTCGGCCGGCCGCGGCAACGGGGTGAAGCCCCTGATGTCTGGACACCTTTTTTCTGGAATCGGCGACGTGTGACATGACGCAGGCCCTCCTTCCCAGTAGCTCCCCGCTGGAGTACATACACTCTACCCCCCGGGCATATTCACTGTCTACCCCAAGATGCAGGGCCGGATTCACCGCGCTCCCGGGCCCTGCTATACTGCGGCCGCCATGCCTGAACCGCTCGTATACGTCGCTGGTCATCAACTGGAACGGCCGCGAGCATCTCGCGGACTGTTTTGACTCGCTTGCTGGCGGGCACGTACCGGAATTGCCGCGTTCATGCTGGTCGACAACCACAGCCGCGACGACTCCATCGCGTTCGTCCGCGAACGTTACCGCGACCCGCGAATCGAGATCCTGGCCCTTCCGGAGAACCTGGGCTGGTCGGGAGGGCAACAACCGGGGCATCGAACGGCGCTCTGGACGCCGGCGCGGACTACGTCTTCCTGCTCAACAACGACACCGCCGCCGCCCCCGACGCCATCGAGAAACTCGTGAGCGGCCGCCGAGGCCAGTCCGGGCTGCGGTGCGCTCGCGCCGAAGATGCTCCTGTTCGACGCCCCGCACCTCCTGAATTCCCTCGGCATCGAATGCTCCATCACCGGCTCGTCGTGGGACCTCGCCGTGGGCCGCCTCGACGGCCCCCGCTGGGATACGCCCCGCAAGGTGCTCGGCGTGTGCGGCGGCGCCATGTTCCTGCGTAGCGCCGCGCTGCGGAAGGCGGGCCTGCTCCCGGATTTTCAGATCTACCTCGACGATCTCGACCTGTGCCTGCGCATCTGGAACGCCGGTTTCGAGATCTGGAACTGTCCCGAGGCGGTCATCCGGCACAAGTTCAGCGCCACCATGGGCGCGGGGAAACGCCTGCGCCAAAAGTATTATCTGAACACGCGCAACCGCATGCGGCTGCTGCTGCGGAACTTTCCCCTCTCAAAACTCTTCCTTGCCAAACCCAAACTGCTCCTGGGTGAAGCCAAATCCGTCGGACGGGGCATCCTGGACGGGGATTACTGGAAGCTGTGGGCTCATGCGAAGGCGTGGGGGGCAAGCCTCGCCTATTACCCTGAAGCCTGGCGCGCGCGACGGCGCCACGGCACGAGCGCGCGCTTCTGGCCCCAGATCCGCCAGGATGTCCTCTTTTTCCCCGGCGTCGAACTGCCGGAAAACGGCTGGTATGCCGAGCGGGTGGTAAACGGCGACTCGCTGCGCCCGATCTCCCAAACGGCCTGGATGCAATTGCGAAAGCGGTCAGTTGCGCGTCACCCTTGTCAATTGCTATCCTGCGCTTGGGTGATGCGGAAATCGAAGTCGCTGCGGGCGGCGAGATTCTTGCGCTGCTGGTCGCGCAAGAGCGCACGGAACAGAGCTTGGCCTGTCCTTCGGGAAGGATCGAATTCCGCGCCCGCCACATTTTCAATGCGGAAGACACGCGAGAATTGTGCGATTTCGGCGGCTGGCTGCGGGTGGAGCGCGTCTGACGGTATCCGCTTGACGCGCAGAGCCACGGAGCCCGGAACAGGAAAGGCGCATGGCCGAGTTTGACCTTGCCAGCTGCCTCGAAGAACGCAAAGCGTTCATCGAGCATCATCTGGACCGCATCGTGCCCGCCGAAACGGAGCAGCCGTGTGAGGTGTCGGCTGCGATGCGCTACGGCGCGCTGCGTGGTGGAAAACGCCTGAGGCCGCTGATGTCGCTCATGGCGGCGGAAGTGAACGGGTTCGAACCTTTCGCGGTGATCGATGCGGCCTGTGCCATAGAACTCGTCCACGCGGCTTCGCTTATCCTGGACGACCTGCCCTCCATGGACAATGCGACGATGCGCCGGGGGTTGCCGTGCACCTACGTGGTGTATGGTGAATCCACCGCCATTCTCGCCTCCATGGGCCTGATCGCCATCGCCTATCGCCTTGTCGCCGAGAATGCCGAACGCCTGGCACGCCCGGCCGCGCCGGCGATAGCGTTGCTTTCGAGCGCGATTGGCCACGAAGGCATCGTGGGCGGGCAGCACGCGGATCTGGCGGTGCGCCGGACCCGTGCTACGCTCGAGCAATTGACCGAGATCTACACCCACAAGGCTGCCGCCCTCTTTCTGGCGGCGATTCGAATCCCCGGCAACATCCTGGCGATTGAGCCGGGCAAGCTCGAGGCCCTCGAAACCTACGCGTTGAACCTGGGCCTGGCATTTCAGATAACCGATGACCTCCTCGACGCCGATCATGCCCCTGAAGATGCGGGGCGGACCACGTTTTCGACGCACCTCGGCGTGGCCGGCACGAAGAAGAGGATTGATGAATTGGTAGCAAACGCCACGGCAGCGCTGAGCGTATTCGGCGCCCAGGCGGTCATTTTGAAGGCTATAGCGGCATATGTCGGAATACGGAAGCAGTAAACAACGCCCGGTCCATGTCTATGTTCTTCTCGCTCTGGTGAGCATTGGCGCCTCTGCGGCCCTGGGTTTCTGGACCGGTGGCCTGGTGGGGCGCTGGTCCCGTCAAAACCCGCTGCCCGATCTGCCGGAAGTGGTGCAGGAGACCGAAGAGACGAGCATAAGCATCCCAGAGCCGGTGGTTTGGTCGGAACCGCCGATCTATATCTGCCTGGGGACCGGAGAGCCAGAGCTTCTGCGCGCCAAAGTGGAGCAGGCGGCAGCCGAACTGCCCAGATGAAGACGGCGAGCCGGTCCGTTTCCACCGGTTCATCGCGGAAACCCCGTTGCCCTGGCCTGAGCACGGGATCTCTACCGATGACTCGCTGACGGTTCTCCATGCCATTGCGGAGGCCTGTGCCGACGCAGAGATCATCTTGTCCATACCGCTTGATCCGCCTGCTGCCTGGTTGGAGGCGCATCCTGAAAGCATCATGCTGGTGGACGAAGAAAAGCAGCCGTATGTCTCCGTGGCATCGAAACCCTGGCGAGATGCCATCCGGAGCGGTCTCGAGACGCTGATCACGGCCATAAAGGAGGATCCTGCGGGAGCACAGGTGCGCGGCTACCTGCTGCGATGCCTCAAGGACGGGCAGTGGGTGCATCCCGGCGGCTATGATCGCTCGGACGCAAATATCGCCGGATTTCACGATTGGCTGACCGTTCGCTATCAGACCGTCGAGGCGTTTCGCTCCGCCTGGAACAACAAGGAACTGGCGATGGAAACCGCTCCCCTGCCCAAAGAGGTTGTGAGCGGCGATACGCACACCGTGTTTCACAAATACCCCGGGGAGCGCCCTAACGTCGATTACCTCGAATATACGTCCAAAAACACCGCGGAAACTCTGGCCATGTTCGCGTCTCAGATCAAAGCCCTTGCGGGGCACGACACGCGAGTCCACGCCCCCTACGGCCTCATACTGGGCCCGATGAGCGGCTGCGAAGGCCATGCCGCGCTCAACGAGCTGCTCAGCAGCGAGGTGGACGGCTTTGTGTCGCCTACCGAATACGAAGACAACGCTATCGATCAGAACGGGGGTATCCTGGGGGCGGTCCACAGCGCCTTAAATCAGGGTAAGTCGTGGCTTCTCCTCGACGACTCGCTCGAGCGCATGGACACAGCGGCAAGCGGGGATGCCGCCGTGAAAATGCTGCGCCAGCGGCTTGACCACGTGTTCGCGGCCGCGGCGACCCAGGGCATGAGCCTGGGGTGGCGTATCCCCATCGACACGCCGGAATTTCCGGACGCATCCACCTGGAACACCCTTAAATCGCTCAAGGCGATGTACAGTCCCCTCACAGAAGCCAAGCCGGTTGACGGCCTGGACCCGTTCGGAGGGACCGAAAACCGTCTGATAACCATCGTGTTGGGGGAGACCGGGCGCTTTCATCAGGTCTGCGGCACGAAGATCAACGACGACTTGCTGCGAACGATGCCGGCCAACGTGCTGCATGCCGGCGTCCCGGCGCAGATCTGCCTCTTCAGCGACCTGCTGGCAGGCACCGTGCCCGCTACTCCGTGCTATCTCTTCCTCAACACCTTCTACATCCCGCCAGAAAACCGTGACGCGCTGCACGCTCTCCTCCGGGAAACAGAGGCGATCGCGATCTGGCTTTATGCCCCCGGATATTGCAACGGCGAAGCAAACGCGGCGGCAAACATCGCGGCAACGGTGCAGATGGACGTAAAACCGTACGAAAAACCAGTGCCCTCGGGCTCGGTGGTCACGCTGGGCGGGGTGTGGATCCCCACGGGCACGGAATTTGGAAATGGGACCGCCTGGTCCCCGTCGTTCTATATCGAGGACGAAGACGTCAACGTGATCGCAAAACACGCGGGCAGCGACAAAGCAAGCGTAGCTATTGCCTTTCCCGACGGCGAAGACGGAGATCAGGGGTGGACCTCCGTTTATTGCGCGGAACCCGTCCTACCGCCGGGACTGTTGCGCGAAATTCTTCGCACGCTCGAAATATACCAATATATTCGGAGCGCCCCGCCGGAATCGGAAGATTTTTACTATTTTGGCCGCAATTCGCTGGCGATCCACGCGACTACCGGCGGCGAACGCATCATCGACCTGGGCGGAGTCTATAACGTACAGGATCTCCTCGACACAGCCGTCGGATGGCCCGAAAAACGCATCATGACGGTACCGCTTGAGGCCGGCCAAACCCGCATTTTCAAAATCATGCCCGTGCCCCTGGCCAATGACGCCCCTCCCGGTGATGCCGAAACCAGCGCTATTGATTCCGCCCCCGAGGAGGAAAGCGCTGAACCCGTGCCGGCCGCGTGAGGGAACCTCCATTTACGGTGGAGCCACGGCCGCATTTCGCCCCTCTGGCTAGTCGCCGGCCTGGGGGGTTTCCGTGATGAGCACTTTGGCGCCTTCGGGGACAAGCTCATAGAGCGCGATGATGTCGTCGTTGCGCAGCCGGACACAACCCTGCGACGACGGCGTGCCGATCGCTGCCTCGTCGTTGGTCCCATGGATGTAAATGTAACGGGCGCGAGAGTCTACGTTTCCGCCTTTGTTGCGTCCCGGCTCGAGGCCGTCTAGAAACAGGATCCGCGTGAGCACGAGGTCTTCCCGGGTGTTATGTCCGGGCTTCCACACGTGGGCGGTCGGGACGCCGCCGCGGAACACCTGCCCCCAGGGCGCGCCACGGCCGGTTTTGGCGAAGATCTCATGCCAGCCCAGCGGCGTCTTAAAACTGTCAATTTCCGAGCCGGTCCCTTTCTCCGCGGTTGCGCAGGGACTTTCCCAGAGGATGGCGTCGCCGTGTACGACCCGCAGGACCTGTTCATCCACAGAGACCCAGACCGCAGGTTCCTGACCCACGCGCTTCTGCCACCCCAGTGGATCCAGCACCTGGCGCTGGCGTGGAGAGAGCGGTTGCGGCGCGTGGGTGACAAGCAACTTCACATCTTCGGGAAGCTCCGCGCGCACAGGGACACCCGGCGGTGTGGTGAGGGCAAACCCGTCCGCTTGAGTGTATTTCACCTGTAGGGCCCCCTGCGGGATGGTAAGTTGCAGCTCAAAATTCTCCAGCGAGTCAGGCACCTTGGGCTCAAAGGCGATCCGCCGCCATCCCGGTTCCGCTGGACGCAGGCCGGCCACCCGCTCGGTAATGAGGTAGACGGGGCTGCTGCTCCAGGGATGGCACCAGCTCGTGTTCCATTTCTGATCGGGACCCCAGGCTTCCATGCAGGTAGTGGCCCCATGTTTGAGCATCTCGTGCCAGGAATGTTCATCTTTTGAGGTAATCAGGTCGTACGCCAGTTCCGCTTCTCCGGCGCGGTAACAGGCTTCAATGACGAACGGGGCAATGTAGACGCCGCAACTCAGCCGCTTTTGACGGATCAGCTCCACGATGGCGGGAACGGACTCCTCGGGCGCGAGCCCAAAGGCCAACGGCAGCGCGTTCGCATGAAGCGAGCTGTGGGTGGACCCGGGCGCATCCACGAACAAGCGAGAATCAGCGTCCAGCAGGCGCTGGACAAAGGCCTCCCGGACATGCGCGGCCTTCTGCTCGTAGGCGGCCGATTCCCGGCCCAGGTCGCGGCAGAGGCCGGCCGCGGCCTTGAGCGACGCATAATAAAAGGCGTTTAACACCGCATTTTCGCGCTCTTTGGCGTAATCGTAATCGAAGCCGTCGCGGAGGTTGTCCGGCCAGTCAACCAGCACCCATTTCTCCGTCATGCCCGAGATCAGGCCGCCTTCGGACTCAAATTTCTCGAAATAGGCAAACAGGCCGGGCAACACGTCATCCAGCATCTTTTGGGTGAACTCCGCGTCGCCGGTGTAATCGTAGTAGGTACGGAGGACCAGAGGCCACTGCAGCGAATATTCAGCGATCTCCTGCATCAGGCTGCCCGGCGCAACCGCCATCAGGCCCGGGCAGATCCGCCGGGAATGCGCGAAATCCTGGATGGATTTCGCGAGAAGCGACCGGTTGCCGGTAAGCACCACGTGAGAATGGCCGGTAATCAGGGCATCGCCCAGATACTGGCCTTTTTCGCGCGAGGGGCAATCCAGAAATCCGCCCTGGGCGCCAAATTGCACCCCATTCTTGCAGAGTTGCCAGATCGCGGTCAGCAGCTCGTCGGAGGCCTCGAATGTGGCCGCTTCGGGGTCAAAGGGATGGTGGCGTACCTCCACCCACAGCTCCGGTTCTTCCGGCGCATTGAGTATCTCCATGTACCGGAAGGCGCGGTAATCAAAAAACTCTATGGTCTCCCGGCGCCCGGAGAGGATAGGGAATTCCTGGTACACGCACTTGGCGCGCATTTCGTAGCGGACCGTGTCCGGCGCTGAAAGCTCTTCGCCGTGGCGCACTTCAATCTTGTGCCCTTTGGGTCCCTGCAGGCGGATCCGCGTATGACCGACAATCTCCTGCCCAAAATCGTAGAAATAATGCCCTTTTCCCTTTTTTTTGACCACCTGCGGGTCCGCGCGCCAATGCTCGAGCGGGGGCGTCATCTGTTCCACAAATACATGGTCTTGCCGGCCGCAGAGGGGTGTTTTCCAGCGCGAATCATCAAAACCATTGGCGCGCCAGCCCGCCGGCATCAACCGCATGTCGATGTCTTCGGCGAACTGGGTATCGTAGCCCAAAGTGCGTCCCGTGGGAAAAGCGGTCAGCGTGTGCAATTTCCATGACTCGTCCGTCACGAAGGTCTCGCTGCGGCCGTCCGCGTAGGTGACGGTCAGCGCCATCATGAATCCCGACCGGTTGTCCGCGCTGTTCCAGACCCGGTTCAGGAGCCCCTGGTAGAAGACGTGAGCCGCCAGCGTGTTGTCGCCCGCCTGAAACGCTCCCGTCACGTCGAGCCGGTAGTAGGGATGAGCAAACGGGTATCCCGGTTCAGGACCCTGCACCACGAAGGCGTCGTTAATGTGGAACGTGTAATAGTCGTCGCCCGTGATCACCAATCGCGCTGCGGCCGGCGTCTCCGGGAGCGTGATCTGTTTGCGCAGGAGCGTGTGCACATTGCGCGGCCCGGACAGTTCCGGTTTTTCGGCCTGCTCTCGGTGAAAAAGGTCGATGATTTCAACGCCCTTGAATACCGGATCCCGAAGCCATTTGGCCTCCCCGAAATCGTCCGTTGCCGCACCCGATACCATCGCGATCACCCCGCTCAAAATCCACATGGAAACGCCCAGCACCAGCAATCCTCCCACACGGTTGGCTCAGTTGGCCGAATGGTACCACGAGTTGACGCGAAAGAGGAATGAGGCGATCGCACCGCGCCCTGGTGCGCGCGACCGCGTGGGGGCTATCCGGATGGGCGACCCGGGGGCTGATTTCCGCAGCGCGGGGGCTTCCCTGGTTTATCTATGCTCCGTAGCGCGTAGGGGCAGACCCCTGTGTCTGCCCTTCTTAAACGCAGCCACGGGGGCTATCCGGATGGGCAGACACAGGGGTCTGCCCCTACAATCGGAGCGCGAACGCCAGGGGATCGGCGGATGCGCAGGGGCTATCCGGATGGGCAGACACAGGGGTCTGCCCCTACAACCGGAGTGCGAACGCCAGGGGCTCGGCGGATGCGCAGGGGCTATCCGGATGGGCAGCCACAGGGGTCTGCCTCTACAACCGGAGCGCGAACGCCAGGGGATCGGCGGATGCGCAGGGGCTATCCGGATGGGTAGACACAGGGGTCTGCCCCTACAACCGGAACGCAGCCGCAGGGGGCTGTCCTGGTACATCCTGATTTCCGCGGCGCGTAGCGCAGGCATCTTGCCTGCGTTCTTCTCTTGCGTAGCACAGACCCTGTGCCTGGCCTGTGTCAGTCCACCCCCGGCCACGCGGGGCGCGTGTCCACCCCCGCCCGCGGGGGACACAAGAGCCCGAACGTGTGAGAGATTTAGATGCGCACCGTCCCCCGCTTGCGCGAAACACATGAACCCGAAAAGCAGAGCCCCAGGTGCGAAGCGCATGTCTCCCGCTGGCAGGTGATCCTGCAGGCCCAAGCGTTCAATAAAACACGGTGCGCTGTCCCCCGCTGGCGGGGGTGAATCGGCGGCAGCCGATTTGGGGGTGGAGTTTTAGGGCTGGACTGCCTTTTCCAGAGTCTCGTTGCAGCAATGTTCCGTTAGTTCTCGTACACCGTCGCCCGCTCCATCCATCCCAAACTACACGGGGGGCGTGCCGATGGGATGGGCAGACACAGGCGTCTGCCCCTACAACCGGAGCGCTACCGCGTCGGGGTTGTCCTGGTACATCCTGATTTCCGCGGCGCGTAGCGCAGGCATCTTGCCTGCGTTCTTCTCTTGCGTAGCACAGGCTCTTGTGCCTGCCCTGAATCAATCCACCCCCGGCCACGCGGGGCGCGTGTCCACCCCCGCCCGCGGGGGACACAAGAGCCCGAACGTGTGAGAGATTTAGATGCGCACCGTCCCCCGCTTGCGCGAAACACATGAACCCGAAAACCAGAGCCCCAGGTGCGAAGCGCATGTCTCCCGCTGGCAGGTGAGCCTGCAGGCCCAAGCGTTCAATAAAACACGGTGCGCTGTCCCCCGCTGGCGGGGGTGAATCGGCGGCAGCCGATTTGGGGGTGGAGTTTTAGGGCTGGAGTGCCTTTTGCAGAGTCTCGTTGCAGCAATGTTCCGTTAGTTCTCGTACACCGTCGCCCGCTCCATCCATCCCAAACTACACGGGGGGCGTGCCGATGGGATGGGCAGACACAGGGGTCTGCCCCTACAACCGGAGCGCGAACGCCAGGGGATCGGCGGATGCGCAGGGGCTATCCGGATGGGCAGACACAGGGGTCTGCCCCTACAATCGGAGCGCGAACGCCAGGGGATCGGCGGGTGCGCGGGGGCTATCCGGATGGACTTCCAAACGGCTCATTCATTTGGGCCCGCGAGATAGAATTTTTTTGGAAAAATCCCGATATTTGTCTCCTCGGCGGAAATCTCCCCACCCTCTACGTTTGTTCACGTAAATGCGGCGGCGTATGACTAATGGACAAAAACGGCGAGGACAGTTGCGTGTCTTCGCACCAGGGTGCAAGGCAGGTCCTTTACGCACAGGAGTCGGGTCATGAGGCGAACGCATATATTTTTCGCAGTAGGTCTTATGTGGGTGCTGGTAATTGGCGCGGCGGCGGATCCGGTCGTCTCCAATGTGATCGCATCACAGCGCAAAGACGGGTCGGGGCTAGTCGATGTCTACTACACGCTGGCGGGAGCCACGCCGGATGTCCGGGTGGAGCTCGCCTTTTCAAACGACAACGGCAACACCTGGAACGTTATCCCGTCCCCGAACACGCTCACCGGCGGCGTCGGCAATGGGATCGCGAACGGCATGGGCCGCCACATCGTCTGGGATGCCGCCCGGGACCGGGCTCAGGTCTATTGGCCTCAAGCCCGCGCCCGTGTGCGCGCATCAGCCCTTGGCCAATCGGTGAGCTTCATGCTGCCCGGCGGCATAGAGCTTGAGATGGTCCGCATCCCGGCAGGCACCTTCCTGATGGGCTCCAATCTGGACCCGGGATACAGCAGCACCTCGGAGGCGCCGGTGCACACCGTGACCATCGCCGAAGATTTCTTCCTGGGCCGTTACGAGATCACCCAGAACCAGTGGTATGCGGTGATGGGCAGGATTCCTAGCAGACAAGAGCCATCGGGCCTGAATTATCCCGTGATGAATGTGTCGTGGAACGACGCGCAGGAGTTTGTCACGCGCCTGAACGCTCTGGGTATTGGTACTTTTCGCCTGCCTACGGAGGCGGAATGGGAGTACGCCTGCCGGGCGGGCTCCACCACGCGCTGGTGTTTCGGCGATGACGAGACACTGCTCACCGACTACGCGTGGTACAGCGCGAACAACACGCCCTCCGGCCCCAAGGTCGTGGGCCAGAAGCTGCCCAATGCCTTCGGGCTCTATGATATGCACGGAAATGTATATGAATGGGTGCAGGACTGGTATCAGTCGAACTATACGGGAGCGCCGGCGGACGGAAGCGCCTGGGAGGATCCGGTTGGCACGTACCGGATGCTTCGCGGCGGCGCCTACACTTCTTCGGCGGTCTATTGCCGCTCGGCGTATCGCGACAACGACGGCCCGGGCTTCCGCAGCAACTTCTATGGTTTGCGCGTTGTGCGGACTCGATAACAGGTACGCTTGATTCTCTACACTTTGAGCGCGCATAGCGTGCGACCAAAAATTTTTACGGAAAACGGACACGGGAGCTTAAGTTCATGGCGCTGAATTTGCCCATCATTTTAATGTGAAGGCCCAAGCCAGGCGGAGTCAGGGTGATGACAATCTCAGTGAATCGCGTGACAGGCATTGTTGCCGTTTTTATGTGTATCACGGGTGCGGCCATGGCGGCATCCGTCGCCAGCTCGCCAGTATTTGTGCTGGACACGCGGCAGCACATCATGCCGGGAGAGGGCGTGTCGGCTTCGTTTGCCATGGACACCCGCGGCATTCAGATCATCACGCGGGAAGCCGTGTCGAATTCCTTTGCCCTCGATACGCGGGGCGTCGCTCGTTTCGTGCTGAGTTCCATTGATTTGCCCGATTGGAACAACCTGACCCACGCGCAGTCGACGGTGCCGTACACACACATCCCCGCACCGGTGCTTCAACGCTGGGATGGGAGCCAGTACGTGGCAGCGGGCGCCATTCCTTCCGGCGCCCAGGTCTACGTGATCGCACATGGCTGGAATTTTCCGCTTGCGTTGCTCCAAGCGGACCTGGATTGGATGGAGGAAATGGCGCGCGCGCTGAAGCAGCGGGACCCCGGGGCGGTGATCTTGCGATGGAATTGGGAATCCGACGCCAGCGCGATCCTGCCGCCCACCGCTGAAGCCAAAACGCAGGGGACAGTATTGGCGTCTCGACTCGAAGGGGCAGGCATTTTGCAGGCGTCGCACGTTCATTTCATCGGTTTCAGCCTTGGATCTTCCGTATGCACCCACGCGCTGAAACCATTCGCCCAAGCAACGTCTGGTCCTCCTTTTGAGGCGCGTCTGACTCTTCTTGATCCGCCAGAGAGTCTGGCCGTCGCAACAGCCGGTCTATTCAAGAAGAGCGGGCGCGTTCGACTCCAGAAGACGGTTGCTTTTCTGCACGGTCAGGGCGTAAAGGTGGACTGCTATACCACCGAGTTCGGGGTGATCTATAACGATGGCCATTCCTTCTACTTGAACGGTGTCGCTGATGTGCGGGACACTCCCAGCGCCATTCCCCTCTGGAATGCTTACAGAGACCATGTCATGGCCCCGTGGTGGTTCATCGCCTCCATCAAGCAGGGCCCGATTTCACAGCTGCCTCAAACCCCCCTGGCGGACTATTTTCACTATCTGAAGAATGACCCGGACTATTTCTGGGACAGTGTGGGAATGAGCGGCTTCAACTTTGAATTCGGCGCCGCCAACAGCTCCGCTGTCTGGGAACCGTTCAAAGTGGGGTGGGCCTACATCGGTCGCGCCGAACCGCCACTACTGCCGCCGTTTGACGCCCTCGGTTTCTTTTTGCACGTTCCGTTGGTCAATTTTTCTGCGGATGGAACCGTTCTCTACATTCCGCGCCACCAGGCGGAAATCGACCGTCGGACGCCAATCCCCCCAGTGACGCGCTGGACCGCCATTCTCGGCTATCAACCTTATAAATTCGTGCAGCACGGAACCAAAAACCTCAAAGATTTTGACTCCATCTATGTGCCGCTGACAGTGCGGACCAAGCTGGACGATTTTGACGCCTGGAGCGCGAATGGAGAGGCCTTGATGCGGAACGGGGAAATGCATCTCTATGCGGCGCCCACGACCTATATCCACCGGGTGCTTGATGTGCCCGCCAACGCGGACGTGATGCAGTTCCAATACCGCTTCGACGAGCCGTTGGAAGACGACTGGCTTTCGGTCTACATCAACGACCAGCCCGTCAGCTGGCTCTTCCCGGAACCTGGACTTGACGGAGAGCCTCTCCTGACGCCCTGGATTGATGTGTCCGAGTGGGCGGGCCAATCCGTCGAACTCGTCTTCCTGCTGCGCCGCGCAGATGAGGCGCCGGACGACTATGAGGCCCACGTCGCTTTGTGGGGTCTCGAGCTCTACGAAGAGGAGATCTCCTACTGGAACCAGGACTCCGACGGAGACGGGCTGACGAATTTCGAGGAGGAATATTACGGAACCGACCCGAACTCGCCGGATACCGACGGCGATGGTATGCCTGACGGTTGGGAAGTGCAGTATGGGCTGGATCCCCTCGATCCCGCCGACGCGGATGTGGACATGAACGGCGACGGAAGGACCAACCTGGAAGCCTATCTGGCCGGCGAGCCACCGAATCTGCCGCTCGAAGAGCAACCTGTCCATGGCGACGTCAACGGCGACGGCAAGGTCGATGCAGTCGACATTCAGCTGGTCATTAACGCCGTGCTCGATATCATCACCCTGCCCACCGCGGAC
Source organism: Candidatus Hydrogenedentales bacterium (assembly GCA_050950105.1). Lineage (GTDB taxonomy): Bacteria > Hydrogenedentota > Hydrogenedentia > Hydrogenedentales > SLHB01 > UBA2224. The sequence goes on from JBMNGZ010000005.1 coordinate 1,045,063, forward strand.
ATTAACCGTGACGGAGCAGTCAACGCGGTGGATGTCCAGCTCGTCATCAACGCGGCCCTGAATGTGAACTGAACAACAACGCTTGTGAAGCGCTGCGCCCGCCGGCCAGATGGGGCTTCCCTGGTTCAACCAGGTTACGGCAGCGCGTGGGCTTTCCTGGTTTATCTATGTTCCGTAGCGCGTAGGGGCAGACCCCTGTGTCTGCCCTTCTTAAACGCAGCCGCAGGGGCTATCCGGATGGGCAGACACAGGGGTCTGCCCCTACAACCGGAGCGCGAACGCCAGGGGATCGGCGGATGCGCAGGCGCGATCCGGATGGGCAAACACAGGGGTCTGCCCCTACAACCGGAACGCTACCGCGTCGGGGTTGTCCCGGTACATCCTGATTTCCGCGGCGCGTAGCGCAGGCATCTTGCCTGCGTTCTTCTCTTGCGTAACACAGGGGGTCGCCCTAGCAATCCGGCTGGGTGGCAATCGCATCCTTGACGAAAACCTCCCCACCTGCTACCTTTGCTCACGTATATGAAGCAGCGTATGACTAATGCGCAAAAACGGCGGGGACAGTTTCGTATCTTCGCGCCAGGGTGCAAGGTGAGTCCTTTACGCACAGGAGTCGGGTCATGAGGCGAACGCATATATTTTTCGCAGTAGGTCTTGTGTGGGTGCTGGCAATTGGCGCGGCGGCGGATCCGGTCGTCTCCGATGTGACCGCATCACAGCGCAAAGACGGGTCGGAGTCTGTCACTTCCATCCTGCCCGGCGGCGTAGAGCTTGAGATGGTGCGGATTCCGGCAGGCACCTTCCTGATGGGCTCCAATCTGGACCCGGGATACAGCCGAGAGGACGAAGCACCAATTCACACCGTGACCATCGCCGAAGATTTCTTTCTGGGCCGCTACGAGATCACCCAGAACCAGTGGTATGCGGTGATGAACGATTTTCCTGATACACAAGACCCATCGGGCCTAAATTATCCCGTGATGCATGTGTCGTGGAACGACGCGCAGGAGTTTCTCGCGCAGCTGAACAGCCTGGGTATTGGTACCTTCCGCCTGCCTACGGAGGCGGAATGGGAGTACGCCTGCCGCGCGGGCTCCACCACGCGCTGGTGTTTCGGCGATGACGTGACACTGCTCGCCGACTACGCCTGGTGCAACACGCCCTCCGGCCCCAAGCCCGTGGGCCAGAAGCTGCCCAATGCCTTCGGGCTCTACGATATGCACGGAAATGTTTATGAATGGGTGCAGGACTGGTATCACGAGGACTATACGGGGGCGCCGGCGGATGGAAGCGCCTGGGAGGACCCGGTTGGCGCGACCCGGGTGCTTCGTGGCGGCGCCTACTATGCTACGGTATCCGGTTGCCGCTCGGCGTGTCGCTACGACCGTACTCCGGACGACCGCAACAGCAGCCGCGGGTTGCGTGTTGTGCGGATTCTATTCGTAGAGCAACCTGTCCATGGCGACGTCAACGGCGACGGCAAAGTTGATGCAGTCGACATTCAGCTGGTCATTAACGCCGTGCTCGATATCATCACCCTGCCCACCGCGGACATTAACCGTGACGGAGCAGTCAACGCGGTGGATGTCCAGCTCGTCATCAACGCGGCCTTGAATGTGAACTGAACAACAACGTTTGTGAACCGCTGCGCCCGCCGGCGAGGCAGCGGCGGAGAGATTGGCCCCTGTGCGTACCGGCAATCGGCCGGGCTTAGAGTTCGAGGCTTTCGTAGACTTGGTTGAGGACTTCTCCGCTGCGGAGCAGGGCCTCGTGTTCGGAGGAGGACAGGCCGATTTCCATGTGGGCGTGGGCGCCTCGCCGGTCGATCAGGGTGGGCACGGAGAGGCAGACGTCCTGCAGACCGAAAATACCGTCGCAGCGGCGGCTGACCGTATACAGTGAGCTTTCGTTCATGCCCAGCGCCTCGGCAATGTGGTTGGTGGCGACGCCGATGGCGAAATGAGTCGCGCCTTTGCGTTCGATGATCTGGTAGGCCGCATTGCGCACGTCGTTGTTGATGTGTTCGACATCTTCGCTCGTCAGCGGGATCTTCAGGTAGTTGCAGTACTCCGCGACGCGGTAGGCGCCGATGCTCGCTCGGCTCCAGACCATGACCTCGCTGTCGCCGTGTTCGCCAATCACCATGGCATGCACGTGACGGGGCAAAATGCGGCAATGCTGGCTGATCAACGTGCGGAAACGGGCGGTATCCAGCACCGTGCCCGTGCCGATGACCTGATTGGGGGGTAAGCCGCTGAGTTGCAGCGCGACGCGCGTCATCACATCGACGGGATTGGTGACGATGAGAAAGAGCGCGTCGGGGTTGTTTTGGGACAACAGCGGGAAGAAGGACGCAAAGATGTCCGCGTTGCGTTTCACGAGGTCCAGGCGTGATTCTCCCGGTTTCTGACTGGCTCCCGCGGTGATGATCACGAGGCCGCAACCCTCAATTTCGTCTGCGTCGCGCACGGACATGGCGGAATGGTGGGTGAACGGCAGGCAATGCTGCAGATCCATGTACTCGCCTTCGGCGCGAAGGCGGTCGTAGTCGTGGAGCACGATCTCGCTCGCGGTTCCGGTCTGGAGCATGGCATACGCGGTCGTGGCCCCGACCGCGCCCACCCCGATGATGGCGGTGCGCCGGACGCAGCGAGCAAAGCGCATTTCGCGCTGAGTCAGGGGTTCCTGTAAGGCCAGTGTCGCAATATCGTTTGTCATGCCTATATTAACACCCATCCGAGGTGGCTTTGTTCCAGCGAAGCCGCGCCGTGCCCGCTGTTCTGGCAAGCGGGTTTCGTGCCCTGCAAGAACTCGCGGAAAGGCACGGAGAGGGAGGCCAGTTGACCTCGCCGCCGTGGGTCAGTAGACTCTGCCGCTATGAACACCACCTCGCCCGATACCGCTGTGCCCGCACGAATGCATCTGCGCGTTCGCTATCCCCAGTTGTTCGACTGGGTATCGATGGCGATCTATGTGCTTCTGGTATACAGTTGGGCGCTCGGGATCTACCCCCTCGGGCGCGATTATGCCGCACCGGAGCTGCCTGCCGCGCTCGCCCCGGTCTGGCAGGCCGTGCAGGCGGCGTTTGGCAGCTCGTTCTGGTCCTATCAGCTGTTCAACGCCATCGTTCTGTACGGATGCATGATCGCGACCTTCTATCTCATGAGACTGGGGCATCAAGGGCCGTGGTGGCTGGGCACGCTGGCCGCGGTCCTCTTCATGGCGAACCCCGTGCACACCGAATCCGTCGCCAATCTCTGCGGCATGATCGACTTGCTGCCGTGTTTCCTCGCCCTGGTCGCCCTGGCCGTATACATGCGCACCGTCCGTTCCGGCCAGTTCCGGTGGCTGTTGTTGGCGGTCCCGCTGACGGTCCTTGCCATGCTGGCCGCGCCGGAAAACGCCGGGCTGGCTCTTGTGTGCGCCTTATTTGAGGCCGTATGCGCATCAGATCCTGTCCGCAAACGGATCATGCGCCTGGCCCCGGTTCTTCTGGCGGTCCTGGGAGCCTCACTGCCGCATGGCAAGGCTATGTTCGCACATGGCGGTAATGTAGCGGCCATGTTCGGACCGCTGCATTTGATCCTGTATCCCATCGGCTTTCTTCCAATTACTGCCAGGTATATCCAGGAGATTCCCTTGTTGGGGTGGTGTATGGCGGTGCCTGTGGTCGCGCTGATCGCCCTGATCTATTGGAGAGCCCGGCGTCCGATGATTCTATTCGGCCTTTTGGCGATGCCCGCGGTCAGGGTCTTTGGAGGAGGGCGCCCCTTCGAGCCGGTTCATTTGATTGGCGGCGGCCAGCTGCTGCTTGCGAACGCATTTTTCGCCATCGCTCTGACTGCGCTGTTTCACCGCATCATGGACCACCCGAAATGGCGGCGCCTGACCGTCAGTGGCACCTCGTTGCTTTGCCTGATCTTCATGGTTGTGCAGGTTCATGCGCTCGTGCAGTGGCGCAGTGCGGGAAATCTGCTGCGCGATTTTCACGCGCAGCTCCGCATGATGAATGGGGAGGCTTCAGGGCCCGTTTCCGGGGAAGCACTGCTGATTTCTCCCGACATTCACTACGTTGAAGGGGCGCCGCTGTGTTTGTCTTCGTCCCTCATGATTGGTGATCAAAACGTACCCTACCGGCCTGACCTGCCCACCTTTTCAGGAGGCGTGTTTGCTGCGCCAAAAATAAACATCTTCAGGCGAAAAGGCGTTCACGTGAAGAGCAATATCGAGGATGATCGTGTGGTTGCTGTGGTTGAAGGAGCAACCCACTTTGACGCCGTCCCTCTCGAGAACTGCTGGAAATGGAATGTGGAGCAGGGCAGCGTGGGGCCTCTCAAAATTTGGGCTGAGCTGCCCGAGGCGGGCCCTCATCTGCTGGTGTTTCCCGGGCAGTTTCCCTGGCCCTCCTCCGAACCGTGATCCCTGCGCGCAGTGCACTGCGCAAGTTCGATCGCCATGGATCATGCCCAGCGTCAAGCCGATGTGAATCTGAGTCAGGGAGCAATTTACTGCAACGTTTATTGATGACCCGTCGGTTGATTTCGTCTTCAATCGCTGCAGCGTAGGATTGCTGCACTTGCGCGCCGGACACCGGAATCCACCCCCAAATCGGCTATCGCCGATTCACCCCCGCCCGCGGGGGACAGCTGCGCCGCACATAAGTCTCCGGCCCTCGGGTTCTTGTGTCCCCCGCTGACGGAGCAAAGATGTATGCCTCGCCGCCACCACCGGTGCTGGTTCTTGTGTCCCCCGCGGGCGAGGGGGGGGACACGCGGTACGCGTGGCCGGCGGTGGATTTTAACGGCTGGCGAGAGCCCTGCGGCATAAGAATGTGAACCGTGTGGCCCGCGTGGCCGGCGGTGGACTCAGCGGACAGGCACAAAGGTCTGCCCCTACGCAGCGCGCAATCAAAATGTATCGGAGCAACCTCCATACGCGCTGCGGAAATCAGTCCCTGGGCTACGTTGAAGAAGGGCAGACACAGGGGTCTGCCCCTACACCGGAACGCGCCCGCGTCGGAGTTCCCCGGTACATCCAGGTTGCGGTAGCGCTGGGATGGGCGCATTCGTGGGGACTATCCGGATGGGCAGACACAGGGGTCTGCCCCTACACCGGAACGCTACCGCGTCGGAGTTCCCCGGTACATCCAGGTTGCGGTAGCGTGGGGTTACCCTGTTTTGACGGACACGTAGGGGTAGATAGAATGGAGCAAGGAGACCCGACATGGCCAAACGAACTTATGATGAAGAGTTCAAGCGAGATGCGGTGGAGTTGCTGCTGAGCGGCGCCAAGGGTTTGAAGCCCCTGGCTCGTGACCTTGGGGTATGCCCCGCAACATTGCGGGGGTGGCGCGACCGCTTCCTGGGGAAAAAGGAGTCCTCCCAAGGCCCCCCGAGGGGGGCGCCGCCTCGGGAGCTTGCCGAAGAGCTCAGGCGGCTGCGCAAGGAGAACGAGATGCTCCGGCGTCAGCGGGAGATCCTAAAAAAAGCCTTGGGCATACTCTCCGAACAGTCGCCGGGAGGTATGCCTTGATTCACGCTTTGGCGACCACCTATTCCGTTGTAGAATTGTGCGCGGTGTTGGAAGTCTCTCGCAGCGGATACTACGCGTGGCGTAACGGCGGTAGAGGAAACCGCGCTAAAGCCAACGGCGAACTCGCCGAGCACATTCGCGAAATACACCAGAAGAGTCGTGGCGTCTATGGAGCTCCTCGGATAACGAGAGAGCTGCACGCCCGAGGGTATCGCTGCGGCCACAACCGAGTGGCCCGGATCATGCGTGCCTGCGGCCTGAAAGGAGCCAAGAAGGCAGGATTTCGTCCGCGCACGACGCAGAGCAACCATGACCAGCCGATCAGTCCGAATCGCTTGGGTGAAGGCCTTGTGATAAGCGGGCCCAATCAGGTCTGGGTCACAGACATCACCTACATTCCCACGCGCGAAGGCTGGGCTTACTTGTCTGCCTTCATGGATCTGGGAACTCGCGCCATCAAAGGCTGGGCTCTACGGGATTCGCTGAAGACCGCCTTGGTCAGCGACGCCTTTTTGCAGGCAGTCTCTCGCTATAGACCCGCAGACCATCTCATTGTTCATTCGGACCGTGGCTGCCAGTATGCAAGCCGTGAATTTCGTCAACACCTCGTCGCGCACAAAGCCCTTGGCAGCATGAGCCGCAAGGGCAACTGCTACGACAACGCCGCAATGGAATCCTTTTGGGCAACCCTCAAAGCCGAGATGCCAATCACCAGGCCGTTCGAAACCAAGGAGCAAGCGCGCCTGGCACTCTTCGACTACATCGAAACCTTCTATAACCGAAACCGCCTCCACAGCTCAATAGGATACCGATCTCCCCTTGACGTCGAGGCACAATTAGACTCAAAAAATAACCCTACCCCACTGTCCGAAAAAACAGGGTAATTCCAGCCTGAGGTTGCCCTGTTTTGACGGACACGTTGGGGTAGATAGAATGGAGCAAGGAGACCCGACATGGCCAAACGGAATGATGACGAAGAATTCAAGCCAGATGCTGTGGAGTCGAACTCCGGCAAGCTGGCTCATCGCTCGGACACGCCCGGGACGTGTCCCGCCTGTGGAGGCCACATAGCGGCGGATGACCGTTTCTGCCGCCAATGCGGACGCAGCCTGTCGCTCGGCTCAACATGGTATTACGAACCGCTGTGGATCTGGATTCTCGGGTTGTTTGTGCTTGGCCCGTTCGCGCTTCCTCTGGCCTGGCGGTCGCCGAGAATGCCGACACGGCAAAAGCTCACATTCAGCGTGGCCGTGACCGCCCTGACCACCCTTCTTGTGGTCCTATGTTACGTCGTCTTCTCGTACATCTGGACCAGTCTTGCGGCCATCCGCGAAGCAGGCCGTGCACTGCGGCCCTAGCGGTCCCGAAGCCGTCTCCACCGATCAAAGGGGAATCGACAACTGACAGACGTTGCTGTCGTGCGTAAAAATCCCCAGGGCCTTGAACAGCAGATTGGCCTTGAAGCGGTGTCCGAATTCGTTCGGATGAAGAAGGTCGTTCATGAGGTAGTGCAGGTTACTCTTCTGGGCGTATTCGTTGAACGCCGCGAAATGATCCACGAGGATCGCGCCGGTTTGTCCGGCAACTTCGCGCACGGCCACGACGAAAGGTTCCAGGTTCGAGGCGCGTGGAGCCCCCGTGCCGGGCAGGACGGGATTGGGCGTGTGTATCACGATGACGGCGCCACAACCCGTTCGCACCCGCTCAATAACGTCCAGATATTGCTCGCGGAAGCGGGCGAGGGCTTCGAGGCCGGCCACGCAATCGTTCATCCCGAAATGAAACGAGGCCACCTGGGGCGCGAACTGCAGGACACGCCAGTCCAAGTCCTCCGACAGCCGGCCCAGCGTCCATCCGCTGGTGGCCGTACGAATGACCAGGTTGCGCTCCTGGCCCAGTTCAAAACGGACCCGTTCTTCGAACAATTGCGGGTAATCCCGCCAGCCATACGTGTGCAGGGCGCCGTGCGTGATGCTGTCCCCCGCAAACACCCATTTGATTGCCTGGTTTCCTTCAAGAAACCCGGCGATTCGGGCCAATTCGTCCGCCACAACGGGTGCGGGGTCCACTGCGGTCTGAGACTGGGCGTTTTCTCCGGCCGCAACTGCCGCCGTCAACACCGCCGCACTCTTGATGGCCGTTCTTCGTGAGATTTTGTCAGTCATCTTGCCTCCATCATCACAGGTCAACTGGGTTTCAACGAGGGGTTATTTCTCTGGAACAGTCGCGGCCACACCACGCCACTGGTAACTGGAATGGACGTAGTCGGCCAGGCGTTTTTGAAGCTCAGTCACGAGCGTTTTCTGCTCTGATGTGATGCTTGTCCGTCGCGTCGAAGTGCCTACGCGGTACAGAGTCGATTCGCCGGATCCGGGCACTGGCACTTCCGCAAACGCGGGCGGACCAGGTTCCCACACATACCGCCAATTTCCGGAACGCACGGACAAGCGAAACGGCCTGGCCATCATGGATACCGGGTCTTTTCCGACCGGGCCATAAAGAAAGCTCCGCCCCTCCAGGGCGGTCTCGCGGGAAAGCCCGGCGACACGGGAAAGAGCGGGCGCGATATCTTCCAGGCCCACAGGATAAGCCCGCTGTTCCCGGGCCATCGCTGGCGCATGGTAGAGGATCGGCACCCGCATATCGTCCTCAGTAACCGCCGGCGCCGCTTGCCGTCCGTCGGACCCGAACGAGACCCCGTACGGCGAAAAAACAAGGATACTGGTGCGGTCATGGTAGGCCGAGTCTCGAATATGCTGGATCAACCCGCCAATCAGGGCATCCATCGATTCGAGCGCCGCATCGTAGCGTTCCGACTCTTTTTCTGTTCCGGCCGGGTTCGACGGGCGGCTGCCAAGGCGCTCGCGGCTTTTCGCGTCGGCCAGCTCGCTGCTGCGCACAAACAGCATGAACGCCACGTCGTGGTGTTCGTCCATCCACGCGCATGCCTGTTCGACGGTACGCTGGCTGCCTTCGCCGTCCTCGTCATATTCCGCGTCGAAACATTCAAATCCTTTTTCGAATCCACTGCCAAATTCCAGATCGCCCCGGTGCTCGCCTTCCGTAAACGCCGCCGTAGCGTAATGGTTTTCGCGAAGCAGCGCTGCAAGCGTCCTGGTCTTTTCAGGCAGGGGCCCCTGTGTTCCGTCGAAATATCCGTGGCAAAGGGGATTGACCCCCGTAAAACAGGTCATGTACGCGGCACGGGCATCCGGAGCGGGGCTGTACCCGTCGCGAAATGCGATGCTGTTGTGCACGAGACGATCCAGCTGGGGGGTAGTGCGGCGCCGGTATCCCCAGGCCGACATGCGGTCTGAACTCAACCCATCAATGCCGACCAAAACAAAGTTGGGCGGCGTTTTATCGGTATGCGTGCGGTGCAGCAGAGGCCCGGACATGAGCAGCTGGCGGCTGGAGTGTACGACGGGCAGAAATCCGAGCAAACGCATCCAGGTGGGGGAGGGAGTTTGCGTCCAGAACACCGCGCAACGGGTCGCGCCGGCAGGAATCGCATCGGTCGGCACGCGCAGCGTCGCCCAGCCGCTTTCGGAGAGGCTCACGGCGGCCTCATACTTGTCTTTGTCTTTGCCTTCGATCACCACGGTCACGTAGGCGCGCCGGATGGCTTCATCCGGGGTGGCATCCGGGAGATTGGCCCAGCGCAGCGTAATCCCGCGGTTTTCATAGAGCGGCAGGTCATAGCGAGCCATTGAGCCTTCGGGAATCGGGCGAGCCTCTGCGTACGAGCCCTCCGCCCGGTAGATGCCCGGCATCGAGGCGGCCTCCGGCCGGGCTGCGTCGAGTCCTGTGTGCCATTGCTGCAGCGCGACTACCGTGGCGGCGGCCGCCACGCCCGCCGACCCCAGCCAGGCGAGGATGGACAAGCGCCCCGACGGCTCGCTGTACAGGGCCGTATAGAAGGAAAACAGCTTCAATATGACGTGGAGAGCGGCATATCCTCCAAGAAACAGCAGGGATTCCGCCTTGGCCAGCGCCGGATCAGGCCAGGGAATCGGGATGTGCAAGAGATACGGGAGTAAGACAAGCGCCGCGAGGTGGGAAACGCATTCCGAGAGCAGGAATTTTCGCGCCCGCGTGGGTTTAAGGGCTTTGACTATGGCGACCCAGGCCAACTGCCCCGTAATGTACGCCGCGGCACCTCCAAAGGCCAGCCGGGTGCTCAGCTCGAATGTCGGCGCAAATCCCAGCCGCGCCAACAGGCTGTGGACAAACGCGCCTGCCACCGCTGAAGACAGGCCCAACGTCAGTACATATAGCGCGCTCACGTCGCCCGGACCCTGCTCCTATGTTGTGACGCCCCCAAGCCTCTGGTATGATCGTTACCGCTTGCAGGAAACCATGGTTACGGCCCGGCATACTATCATTCGTGACCATGCGGAGGCCAATTTGCCATGCTGAATTCAGTTTTGCGCTCGCTTTTTGGAACAAGCAGTGAGCGCCAGCTCAAAAAAGTCGCCCCCTTGCTCGATGAAGTCCGTGCACACGAAGCGCGGATGCTGGCCCTGACCAACGACCGGCTGCGGGCAAAAACCGGCGAATTCAAGGAGCGCCTGGCCCAGGGCGCCAGCCTCGATGACATCCTTCCGGAGGCCTTTGCGACCGTCTGCGAAGCCGCAAAACGCGTCGTAGGCATGCGGCCCTTTGACGTCCAGATCCTCGGCGGAATCGTGCTTCACAGCGGCTCCATAGCGGAAATGGTCACCGGGGAAGGCAAAACCCTCGTAGCCACCATGCCGGTGTATCTCAATGCCCTGCCTGGCGACGGCGTGCACGTCATCACGGTCAACGACTTCCTGGCGCGGCGCGATTCGGAATGGATGGGGCCCATCTATCAGTTTATGGGCCTCACGACCGGGCTCATCCAGCATGATATGGGCACCGCCGAACGCCAGGTTGGATACCGCGCGGACCTGACCTATGGCACGAATAACGAGTTCGGCTTTGACTACCTTCGCGACAACATGGCCATCCGCCCTGAAATGCGTGTACAGCGCAAGCTCAACTATGCGATTGTCGACGAAATTGACTCCATTCTCATTGACGAGGCGCGTACACCGCTCATCATCTCTGGAAGACCCGAAAAGAGCACCGATATCTATTACAAAGTGGACGATGTGGTGCGCCGCCTCCGCAAGGACACGCATTACGAAATTGAAGAGAAGGGCCACCACGTACTGATCACCGAAGAGGGCATGAACACCCTCGAGACGCTCCTCGGCGTGGAGGACCTGTTCACGGAACACCTGGGCCTCGTCCACATGGTCGAACAGGCGTTGCGAGCACACAATTTCTACAAACGGGACGACGAATACGTTGTCTACAATAGCGAAGTCCTGATCGTCGACGAGTTTACCGGGCGCATGATGGAGGGCCGGCGCTACTCCGACGGGCTGCATCAGGCGCTTGAAGCCAAGGAACGCGTCGCGGTGCAGTTTGAATCTCAAACGGTCGCCACGATTACCTACCAGAACTATTTCAAGCTGTACAATAAACTTGCGGGAATGACCGGCACCGCAGCCACCGAAGCCTCCGAATTCGCCCAGATCTACGAGCTTGAAGTCGTTCAAATCCCGACCAACCTCCCCCTGATACGCGAAGACCTTGCCGATCTTGTTTTCGCCACCGAGGAGGGCAAATTCCGGCACGTGGTGCGCGAGATAGCCGAGATCCACAAGACCGGGCGTCCGGTGCTCGTCGGCACCGTTTCCATCGAGAAATCCGAAAAAGTGTCGTCCATGCTCGCCGAAATGGGCGTCACGGACTTCCAGGTCCTCAACGCCAAATACCACGAAAAAGAGGCCACCATTATCGGAAACGCGGGCAAGCGCGGGGCCATTACCATCGCCACCAACATGGCCGGTCGCGGCACCGACATCAAACTGGGCGACGGCGTACGTGAGCCGGGCGGCCTGGCCATTGTCGGCACCGAGCGCCATGAATCCCGCCGTATCGACAACCAGCTCCGGGGCCGTTGCGGGCGGCAGGGGGATCCCGGAAATACCCGCTTCTTCCTCAGCCTCGAAGACGAGGTGGCCCGCCTCTTCGGCGGCGATAAAGTCAAGCGCCTGCTCGATTGGTTTGGCAGCAATCAGATGGATGACGAACCGCTCAGCCAGAAAATGGTCTCCCGCTCGATCGAACGGGCCCAACGGCAGGTCGAGGAATACAATTTTGAGATCCGGAAGCATCTCAAAGAATATGACGACGTGATGAACACGCAGCGCATGATCATCTACGATATGCGCCGCAAAGTGCTCGAAGACCGGGATGTTACCGAGCAGCTTCATGAGATGTTCGAAAACATCGTCGGCCGGCTTGTCGATGAATTCGCCTCAGATGACATTCTTCCCGATGAATGGGACCTCGACGGCCTCTCGATGGGATCCCGCGCTATTTTTGGATTTGAATTTTCGCTGGAGCCTCAACCTCTCGAGAATGGCAGAACGGAGCCCCGACCGCTGTTTGAAGATCTTGTCGCCCAGGTCGTGAAGGAATACGAAGGCCGCGAACAGGTACTCGAAGACGAGATCCGGGGACATTACCGCAGCGAGATCGGCGGCGACGAATCCCAGGTCGATTTTGCGCGTATCGCACGGAAACGCACGCACGATCTCGAAATGATGGCCCTGTTGCGCGCCGTCGATGAAAAATGGATTGACCACCTGTACTCCATGGATTATTTGAGAGATTCGGTGCGTTTGCGCGCCTATGGGCAAAAAGATCCGCTCGTGGAGTACAAGACCGAGGCGTTCGACATGTTTCAGTCGATGATGGCCTCGATTGAAGAAGAGGTCGTTCAAACTCTCTTCCGCCTCTCGGACCCGGAGGTACGCCGCCGCCGCCGCACGCAGGCGGAGCGCGGCGTCCTTACCCCCGCGGAAGATCCATTCGCCAAGCTTTCGCAGTACTCCTATGTTCAGGCCGATAAGCAACAGGACCGCAGCTTTGCGTCGTTTGACACGAGCCGCTTTGCTCTTGCCGGCCAGCCTGACAGTGAACAACAGTCGCCTGGAGAACAGCCCCGTTCGCGGGTACGGCAGCAACCTATCCGCAGGGCCGGGCCCCAAGTCAAACCCAACGACCCCTGTCCCTGCGGCAGCGGCAAGAAATTCAAAAAGTGTTGCGGCGCCATCGTAAGAAACTGATCGCTACGACCATTATCCTCTTCTGGCTGTTGATGATGGGCCTGCTGGGCCGTCGCGAAATCCTGCCTCTCCTGCGCGGGCCCACGTTGACCGCCCGCTACTCGACCAGCCCGACGGACAGCTGGATGATGGTCTTGTCACCCAGCGAACAGCCTCTTGGCTTCATCAATACGCAGACCGCACCCGAAACCCGCGACGGATTGCCCGGGACCTTGCTCACCCTCAGCTCGATTCTGAAAATGCAGTTTCTCGGGCAGCCCATGCGGATGCAGCTCGGCGGGTCGGCCTGGTTTGCACGGACGGGCGATGCCGGTCGTTTTGATTTCGCGGTTCGTTCGGAAGAGCACAGCGCACGCTTTGAGGGCGTGCTTGAAGGCGGTGTCCTGAATGCCCGGATCCATACGGGGGGTGAGGTCTATCCTCTTTCGCTGCCCGTGGAGCGCGAGCTTGTCATCGCGGGTGTCGCGGGCACGTCCACCCTTCAGCTGGATCACCTGGAACCTGGGGACGAAGCCCTGATCGAAGCCTTTGATCCCATGACCCTCTCCATGGGCACGACACGCGTAAAATGCCTGGGATTCGACACCCTGGGGGAAGGAGACGAGGCCCGTAAAGTCCGCGTAGTCTCTATCACCACGAACAACGTCGAATCCAAAGCCTGGCTCGGCGACGAAGGGGAGACCCTGCGCGCGGAGACACCGCTGGGCCTCATCTTGCAGCAGACCACGTCCAGCGAAGCGCTCTCCGCGGTGTCCCGGGAGGCGCCCCAGGATCTCATCCAGGCCGTCGCGATTCATCCAACGGGCGAAAGGCCGCTGCGGGGAGCAGGCCTGATGCGGATACGCATCTCGGGAATCCCCGATACCGTGAGCATCCCTGAAGATGCCAACCAGCGCCGGGTTGGAGCTGGGGATCTTCTCATCGCGCCGAGAGCACCGGCTGAGGCAAGCACATCAACAGCGCCCCTGGATGACCCGGCGCCGTTTCTCGCGGCACATCCGTTCGTGCAGTCCGATCATCCCGAGATTCAGAAGACTGCCGCCGAAATCGTTGAAGGGCGCCAGGACCCATGGGACAAAGCTTGCGCGATCTACGAATGGGTCTTCGCGAATATTGGCAAACAGGGCGTCCTGAGCATTCCATCGGCATTGGATGTACTGCATACAAAAGTGGGGGACTGCAACGAACATACCGTTCTCTTCACCGCGCTGGCGCGTGCCGCGGGCGTTCCTGCCCGTATGGCTCTCGGCGTGGTGTGGAGTGACGAGTTGGACGGATTCTATTATCACGCCTGGCCTGAAATCTACGCGGGAGAATGGCTCTGGATGGAGCCCACACTGGGCCAGCCCATTGCCGATGCCACGCATGTGAAACTGCTTACGGGGGATATTGAACGCTGGCCTCGCCTTCTCGCCTTTCTCGGAAAATTGCGTATCGAGGTGCTCGAGGTGAATGATGCAGCACCTGAACCACCCGATGGAGAGCGCCCGGCGCCATGATTGAGACCATCGCCCTGACGAAACGGTTTGGCTCAAATAACGCGGTCAATGAGCTTGACCTGCGTATTCCTGCGGGAGAGTTCTTCTGTTTTTTGGGCCCGAACGGTGCAGGAAAGACGACCACCATCAAACTGCTTACCGGCCTCCTCAAGCCTTCTTCCGGCAGGGCGATCATTGGGGGACACGACATCCAACAAGAGCCCGTAGCGGCAAAACAACTGCTTGGCTACATCCCCGATACGCCGTTTCTTTACGAGAAGCTCACCGGCCGCGAGTTCATGCGTTTTGTGAGCGGCCTCTATCAACTTCCTGAGGCTTCCGCCGCGAAACGTAGCGAGGAATTGCTCGAACTGTTCGAAATTCGGGAGGTGGGCGACCAACTCATAGAAGATTACAGCCACGGGATGCGCCAGAAATTGTCGTTTGCATCGTGTTTTCTCCATGAACCCCAGGTCGTCGTGGTCGATGAGCCCTGGGTGGGCCTTGATCCCAAAAACATCCGTTTCGTCAAGAACTTCCTGCGGGAACAGGCCCGCGAAGGCAGCACCATTTTCATGTCCACGCATTCCCTCAGCGTGATTGAAGACGCAACTGACCGCATCGGCATCATTCACAACGGCGTGCTGCTCCACATCGGTTCGCTGAGCGAGATCAAGGCGCTCAGCCGTAATCCGGGCTCTCTCGAAGATGTTTTCCTCGAATTGACCAACGACGAGAGCAGGCCATGACGCCGTTGCAGGCCGCACTGTGGGTCAAACTGCGCGTGTCCAGGCACACCGTCGCCTCCATTCGGCACCAGTCGCGGCTCAAGGTTTCGGTCATCTCTGTCGCCGTAGTGCTGCTCTGGGCGGGCGCTTTCATTGCTTTCTATGCCGGATTGCGCTGGCTTCAGCAATTCGGGTTGGATCCTTCCGGCGGCGGCCTGAACCTCGGCAAATTACTGATGGGCAGCCTGCTGTCCGTCTTGACTCTCGCCCTCTTTCTCATGCTGATGTTCTCCAACGTGCTAATCGCCTTCTCGACCTTCTACCGAACCCGTGAAATGGCGTTCTTGATACAGAGTCCGCTGCCGCTCCACTCGCTGTTCATTGCGCGTCTGGCGGAATGCATCGCGTTCAGTTCCTGGGCCTCCGCGTACCTGGGTTCCCCCTTGATCCTCGCGTATGGACTGGTAACCGAGGCGTCGCCCGCGCTGTATCTGGCCGCGGTATTGGTCTTTCTCCCGTTTGTAGTTATACCCGCCGCGCTGGGCACGATGCTCACCATGTTCCTCGCCCGCCTTTTTCCCGTCGTGAAAAAATGGGTCTTGATCGCCCTGGCCGCCTGCGCCGTGGCAGGCGTCTTCTTTTATCTCCGGGATAAACTTCTTGCCGGCGACGAATCCGCCGAACGCATCCTTACGCTTGTGTTTGGCGCGGCATCCCGCACGCAATCGCCTTTTCTCCCCAGCCACTGGGCCGCACAGGCCATTCTGACCGCAGCGTCAGGAGACTACAGTCGCAGCGCATTCGATCTATTGCTGCTCCTGTCCAACGCGCTCTTCTTTTCCTGGCTCGCGATGCAGGCCGCTGAAATCCTCTTCTATCCCGGCTGGTCGGCACTCAAGGGACTCGAGCACCAGCGTTTCCGCCCGCTCGACCGGGGCCTTCTTGGCGGGCTGGAACGGCTCCTCCGTGCGCTGCCCAACCCCGCGCGCAGCCTGATCATCAAAGACGTGAAGCTGTTCTGGCGGGACCCCACCCAATGGTCACAGTTTCTCATTTTTTTCGGGATCATGGCCGTCTACGTAGCCAATCTTCGCAACCGCTCCGCCATGCTTGACGCCGAAGCCTATCGCACATTCATCGTAAGCTTGAACCTGGGCGCCTGTTCCCTGATCACGGCCACGCTCACCAGCCGTTTCGTCTACCCCCTGGTAAGCCTCGAAGGGCAACGTTTCTGGCTCCTGGGGCTCGCTCCGTTCACGTTTCGCCAACTGATCTGGCAGAAATACTGGATGTGCGCGGCCACCACGGCCTTGTTTTCGACGGTCATTGTTACGCTCTCCTGCATCATCCTGCGCATGGAGCCGCTGCCCTTCTTCTTGTCCATGTACAGCATGACCCTCGTGAACCTCGGTCTGGCCGGCATGTCCGTCGGCCTTGGCAGCCTCTACCCGAACTTCAACGAAGATAATCCGGCACGCATCGTCTCCGGGATGGGAGGGACCCTCAACTTCCTCCTGAGCATTGCCTACATCACCCTGGTAGTGGCCGGGCAGACTTTCATGCTGCAATGGAAACGTTTTTCTGGCGCGGGCGGGTCGATGTCCTATTGGGGGGCATTCGCTGCGGTTGTCGGATTTACTGCCGTGCTGACTGCGGCAGCCACGTTGGTCCCCATGCGCCTCGGACTCCGCAATCTCGAGCAAATGGAGTTCTGAGCGCCTCGGCGACGCAAACGCTACTCCGCGCAGCTGACCGCCCCAGAACTACGGGTTGTCTATCTCGTGGAACGCGGCGGCGCCTTCAAGGTTGAGCAGGTAGTCGCCCGATTCCAGAGAACTGCCGCCGCAAAGAGCAGAATAGACCGCATTGCCATCCGGTTGCAGGCGAACGAACGCCAGTTCCGCATCCGTACGGGTAACTTCCTTGGCGCTCATGGTTACAGGGGCTGCGGATTCATCGAAGCGGTCGCGCAGGATCAGAATGTCGCGGCGGCCGTCGGCAAGCTCAATTTCCAGGGCCACGTGCGCATCTCCAAGAATCTGGCCCTCGCTCGTCTCCAGCGCATGCCGTTGGATGCCCGTGATGAACCGGTTCCCTTCGTACGGTTCCAGGATGCCCACGAACGTGGATTCCAGTGGGGGCTCGTTCTCGGCATGCCTCCTTCTGACCAGTATGCGGGGGATCCAGATCTCTTCCGTCGAGTGATACAGGTTGGCAACGGCCCAGCCTTCGATGCAACCGGCCGATGCACCCTGCGTGAAATCGGTGTACCGCAGGTGGATGTCATGCTTGTCTTTGAGCAGGTTGAGGCGGTCTTCAATGGCCCAGTCTGCGCTCCAGCCCGGCGCCGCCGCGGGATCCATCCGGGCATGGCGCATCTGAGTCTCGTGGCCGTAATCTTCCGAAGATCTCAGAGACAGCCCTGACAGGCTCAGCTCGCCAAAGTGGCTGTGAAGGAATTTTGCATGATCACGCCCGCCTTTCACATGAAAAACGTCAAGCACATAGAAATCGGACGGGGAGACGTCAATGAGTATGGCGGTACGCTCAAAGCGTTCGCCGCCGATCATGCCCGGAGCTGACATGCGCATGGCGTGGAATATCGAGCCTTCCGCCCACAGCGTGGTCTCACTCGCCTGCCCCGCGCTGGAGTTGGCGCCATCGACCACGACCGTGTTGTGCGCAGCGCTCATGGTATACCAGCGCGCACGGGGGGACTCCCATCCGCCGAATTGAACCGGGGGATATCCGAGTTCCGGGAGCAGATCAAGCCCTTTGGCAAAGAGGCCCAGGTTCATGCCGTCCGCGTGGCCATGGGCGCCGCCCGAATCATAATCCAGCCAGAGAACGCGGCGATCTTCGCCTTCTCCGGAGCGCATGAGGGCCAGATGCCATTGCTCGAAGTTGATGCTGCCCAATTGGAGTTCGGTGCCGTGCTCCTGTATCACGGCCTCGATATCCGTCACCAGCGGGGCGGGATCATCGATGTAGAAATCAAAGGGAAGTCCCGTGATCTCGTTGCCATTTTCACGGTACGCGATCTGTGCATAGAGCGGATCTCGGGTTTCTTTGTAGTATTCCCAGCAGAGGGTGAACATTGACGGCGGGATGGGCGTCCACCCTGAAGCACCTGAGCCGTGGCTGTAACGCGCGAAATTGAGGCCCACGTAGCGTTCAGTGGGCCTGCAGTAGGCGCCCGTGTCCCCGCTCTGAGGATAATAGCGGTCTAAACAAAGGGTATGGGCAAAGAACAGGAACGTCTTTCGAAGATTGGGATGACGTTCCAGCAGGACGTGCAGAAAGGAGGGATCAGACTTCGAAAACTCTCCAATAAAGCTGCCCAGCGCGGAGATGGTATAACTGGAATAGCCCGCCAGACCTTTTTCGCCGGTAACGCCGTCGACCGCGGTGGCCCTGGTCAGCATGGGGTCGACGATTTCCCAGAACGCCGCCTCATTCCCGGGCATGCCGAGCACCGCATGGATGATGGCCAAGGCAATTTCTGTGCGGGGATAGTTGGTGGTGATCCTCGAGCGGTTGGTGATGGCGTCGCGCAAAATGCGGGTTTCGATATTGCGTTGAATGTCGGCGAAACGGCGCTTCGGGTTGTCGAGCTTGTAGTGCGCCGCTTTTTTCGAAAGGAACGCCGTCAGCTCGGGGTCGTCCTGGATGGCCTCAAAGATCATGTCATAGGCCATGACGATTTCACGGGTCTCTTCGCAGGCGTCGTGCCAGGTCGACACGTAGCCCCGGTCCGCTTTCCGTTCATAGACAAATCCCTGTTCGCCGAAGTCGAAGAAGGGATACAGGTCCGCCACCCGATCGATCAGGATGGCCGCTTTGCGGGCGTAGACCGGGTCGCCGGTCATCAGGTGGGCGGCGGCCAGCGTGCGAATTCCGTCCACGACCCCCTGTTTCCACTGGCCGTATACCAGGTACGCCGCAATAAAACGCCAGCGTTGCTCGCCTTCAACGTAACCCGCTCCATCGTCTACTCCAAAGAGATGGAGCGGGTCGTCTGCATCCGGATGCGCGGCGTTGAACAGGAGCGACCGGTCCGCCAGGGCAGGGTCAAAAACGTGGTGTTCGTCGAGGCCTGATGCATAAAAAGCCTCGAAGTCGTTTGTGGGAAAGAATTCACTGCAATGCGGGCACTGGACCTTCCACGGGTGGGTCAACGCGGCCATCTTCCAGCTGTACATGGGCACGTTTGCCTTGCAGGCCGGGCAGTATCCATTCGACCACACCATCCAGGAGCGGGGGAGCGTGGCTCCGAACATGAGTTCCCACAAATCGTCATCCGGCATGGATCGCCAGGCTTGAGCGCTCGCAACGATTCTCTCACGCGCGGCTGCGGCCCAATCAAAACGTTCCGTACTCCGGCGCACCGTCGCGACAATTTCGGAGCGGTAGAGGGTGCTTCTGGTCTTCTGGGATTCTTGCGCAGGCGCCTCGACGCACAGGAAAATAACCCCGGCCAGAACTGCAGCTACCGGATAGAGAATGGCTCTTCGGAACATTGGATTCCCCCTCATGCGTTTGAGACCCACAGGCAAGAGGCCTTCGAATCTTCATATCCTACCACAGGCCGGGTACGATGAAATGACTGGCCAGGATTGCGCGCCTGCATTGACACCTTTTGTGCCCTCTTGGCATAGTACCGCCCTGCAACACGCTGAACAATGGGGTGAATGGTGAACGTCGATATTGTAATCGTAAATTTCAATACCTGCGAACTTCTCCGCGAATGCCTGACATCAGTCTCAGAGGCGCGCGAGGAAGTCGATTCGGTGCACACGACCGTTGTCGATAACGCGAGCACCGACGCTTCAGTGTCGACAGTGCGCTCCGAATTCCCCTGGGTCGAACTGCTGCCTCTGGCGGAAAATCTCGGTTTTGGCGCGGGCAATAATCGCGGTGTCGCTCGAGGGCAGAACGAGTTTATTCTTTTCCTCAATTCGGACGCCAAGCTGACGCCTCAGGCGCTCTCCGTGCTGACTTCCAGACTTCAGGCCGATCCCTTCGTCGTAGCGGTCGGCCCCCGGCTCATCTATCCGGATGGCTCGTTCCAGGCCTCCTGCCGTCGCTTTCCCACGGTCTGGCGCTGGCTCTGGTCTAGTGCGGGCCTGGCCACTCGATTTCCCCGGGCATTCAAGTCGTTTCGGCACTGGTTCGACGAAGAGGAGCACGCGGGCGCGCAAGCCGTCGACATGGTCTCCGGGGCTTGTTTTCTCATGCGGCGCGACTATTTTGAGAGTATTGGCGGATTCGATGAGAATCTGTTCCTGTACGAAGAAGAATTCGACGTGTTCTACCCTGCCCGGCTCCGAGGGCTTGAGGTCCGGTTTTGCAACGAAGCGACGGTCATTCATGGAGCCGGTAAATCCGTCGAGGCGAACCGCATGGCCGCGTTTGCCCGGTTTCATCTTGTTCGGAGCAAGTATTACGCCTTCCGAAAGCATTATGGGCGGTTATGCGCGCGGCTGGCCTATTGGGGAGATCTGGCGGTCTTTGGGACGACCGGCCTACTGCGCCGGATCCGAAGAAAGACGGCCGACGCGCTGGTGATGTTCCGCATCTGCCGACTGGCGTGGCCCGCCTCGCGCTTGACGGGCACGGAAGTGCGCTCTCTCAACTTGAACCTGCCCGGGTAATCTTCTCGACAAGAACCCTCAGCGCTGCACTTGCATCGGGGCAAGCGCACTGGCAAACTGCCGGGTGCGTGCGCGCTGCACGAGCTTAGACAACTCCAGAATGGGCACGAGCGCACCCAGCAAGCGGTAATGGTCTTTTCCCTCAAGATGTTCGCGCCATATCCGCCGTCGAAAATGTGGATGGAGTACGGCTTCCGGAACCGGGTAGTCATCGCGGATGAGGGCGTCCATCCAATCGCGCAGTTCCCTGCGAAGCCGTTCCGCGAACAAGGCCGGGGCCTGGCGGTGAGTCGGCCCGTTCCACGCGGCCCAGCTCTCGAGCTTTGCGCTGACACGGCGCATGACTTTTGAGACCAGAACCCGCCATTCGCGGGCCAAAGGAGAAAGCAGGGTCGTCTGCCAGCGGATGCCCGCCACATCAGGAAACACGGTTCGCAACATCGCCCGGTAGGTACGGTGCCTGGCACGCAAATCCGAGGGAATCCGGCGAACCAGATCGTTGAAGTCGTAATCGTAGAAACACGCGGCCGATTCGGCGGCCTGGCGCATCAACACGGTGCCCATAGCCGTTTTGCGGCGGACGTGGTTATCGAACAAATAGCGATGAGCCGCATCGGGGGTGCGAAGGTGCCGCAAGTCCTCGAATTGACGTTTGAAAATGGCCAGAGGAAAATCTTCCTCGCGAAAATCGTGCGCAACCGGCATGGCCTCCGGCAGCTCGGCTTCCTTGAGAAAGCGGTTGTAGCGGTGGAAGAGGTTCTCGGCCAGTTCGGCAGGGCGCATCGGCGACGCCCATTGCGAACGCAGAAATGTCTCACCCAGGACCGCATCCCCGGCGAAACCGTTCAATACCACATCCACACCGCCAATGATGTGCAGATGGGCAAGGAAATGCATGTCGAAGGTGTTGCACATGCCCTCGGTTATGGCCACGCCTTCCTCGAAGCGACTCACCAGGGAGCCGTATTCGTAGGGGCAGTCCAGATGTTCAATCCCCAGCGTATCGGCAATTTTGGTGGCATAAAGGCGGTCGTAACACCGGTCTTCCCCCCAGGTGAAGGTCCGGGGCGATATGCCCGCCTGAACCGCAGCCGCGGCGACACAGCGGGAGTCGAGCCCGCCACTCAACGTCACCCCGATGGCCCGGCCGTTTCCCGCCTGGCGGCGCACGGCTTCAACCAAAGTTGCGCCCGCCCGCCGGCCCCATTCCTCCGCGGAAATGCCCTGTTCCGCGGGGTAATCCCAGACCCAGTAGGTCTGCCACTCGACGCGGTCCGGAGTCTTGGTCATCGCCGTGCCCGGTGGGAAGACAGAGACGCCTTCCACGAGCGTGCGCCCACCCGCAAAATCGTCCACCGTCAGTATCTGGGCCACCGCCAGCGGATCGATGTCTCCCGGAACCACCCCCGCCAGGACGGAACCCAAGGTGCGGCTGGCGAGGCAGTAGCGCCCATTTTTCTGCGCCCAATACATCGGATACAGTCCATATCGATCATTGGCCGCGATAAGAGTGCGGGCTGCCGGGTCCCACAACATAAGGAAGAAAGCGCCGTTCAGCGCCGGCAGCGTCGAGCGCAGCTCATTGTCCCGGGCGAGCGCCGCGAGCAAATCCAGGTCGGTTTCCGCATCCGGCCGCGCGTGCCGGCATCGCTCAAGGGCCGCACAGGGGTGAAGTTCACCGATCAGGATTCCCCAGAATCCCGACTCTTCGAGATACCTCGGCATGGGTCCTTGCGCAAATTTATCCGGACTGACAATCCCGAGAATGGCGCCGTTTGACTGGGCATAACGGTTGACGCGTTCATGCCCGCCGGTCATCAGGGAACTAAAGGCATGCGCCAGCGTGTGCTGCTCGACACGATCCGGCGTTTGACAGAAGTACGCGTTGCTCATCGTCCAAGGGCCTCTTAGCGGCCACGTTGTAAGAACCAGCGTAACTCGCCCCAGGCAATACTGAGTTTCGAGAAATACGAATGAACTGCATACGTCAGGGAAACACCGACCGGGTAGGATTTCATCCGGGTCTGTAGAAATTTTCTCGCAAGGACGCATCCGCCAATGGTTAGAATTGCGATGCGAAGCCCCGTGCCACCGACAGCAAGCCCGGCGAGAGCAGCAAACACCAGAAGCGCCCAGGCCGCGTTCGTAAGACATTCCCTGCGCCACAGGGGATCGGGCGTCCGCCAGCAGATCGCAGCGATCTCGGCATAGGTCTGCCCGCAACGGACATTACGGCGCCAATAATCACGCAAACCCCGAAAATCCAGGTTGTGGCGGGCCATGGTCTGATTAATCTGGTAAATTTTTCGCCCGAGAATATTGCGCAGCCGCCAGCATAACAGCGGCTCTTCGCCATACGCCACCTCCGTGGGGAAGCCGCCTGCTTCGCGCAAGAGATCGGTTAAATACATCGCGGCGCCGCCGCAATGCCGGATTTCTCCTTCCCGCTGCGCCCAGTCGATTTGAAGGGCTTCATAAAAAACGCCCGGGGCCGACTCCTCGAGATTTCCGCAAACCGCCGCAACCGCCTTGTTCTCATACAAAAATTGTGCTGCCGCCCGGGGCCAATCGGGTGAGAGGGTCATGTCTCCGTCTACAAACTGCACCAGTCGCCCGCGGGCTTCGCTGAGTCCGAGATTTCGATTTTCCGCGGCACGGCGTCGTATTTCACCGCCCAGTAAAAGATCGACACCCGTCTCGCGGGCCATCTCTATGCTGTCATCCGTCGACCCCGCATCGACATAGATCAACTCCCACGAAAGTCCGTCGAGGTCCGCGGTTTTGACCGACTCCAGGCAGGCTTTCAGTGTCGGGGCCTCATTGTAGCCAATGACGACGAACGACAGGTCGATTTCACGGGGCGGTGAAGAAGGCTGTTCCGTGGGAGTCATCATGCGGAATTTCGCTCGTGGGGAGTGACGTGGGGCGCCAGAAAACCCAATCCCAGGCGTTTCAGTTGCCAGGCGTGCAGATGCCTGCGGAACTCGAGGTCTTCATACCGGGCGGCGCCTTGCAGCATGCTCAAAAAGTATCCGGCAACGATGGAGATCCCGCCGATCAGATAAGGGCGTTCAAACATGCGATTGACGCCGCTGGCGAGTATATACAGGGCATGGCAGCCCATGAACCACTGTCCGCGCCCCCAGCGCATGCGGCCATGAAGGATGTTCTTGTGCGAAGAGCCCATCAGGCGATGGTGGATGATCTCGAGGTCTTTGTCGCGGAAGCTTCGCGTGCGCCATCCGAACATCCGGGCGCGGTGCATGGCGATTCCGTCCCACATAACCATGTGCACGTAGCCGCCGATTTGTTCCCAGCAGGCGCGCCGCCAGAAGTTCACCGCACCGGAAACCATATCGTCGATAATGCGCTCTTCTTTGACGGCGCCGCCTCCGACCGGGTTAAACACTTTCCCGCTTGCCCCCCCCAGCGCGGGCTCGGCCTCCATTTTCTGGATGATGCCTTCGAAATACCCCGGCGGGAGGGTCAGATCACCGTCCAGTTTGCACTGGTAGGTGAACTCTTTCGTGCGCAGAGCCTCATAGCCCGCATAAAATGTCTCGACCACCCCGCCGCCAACCTTGCGTTCGCCACGGTCTTCGCGATGCACCACGTGCACCCAGGGGTATTTCGCGGCGGCCGCATCGGCGATGGTTCCGGTCTCGTCTCGAGAGCCGTCGTTGACGATCACCATTTCAACCGGCAGGAGCGTCTGTCCAGCGACGCTGTCGATGGTGCCCTGCAGGTATTTGGCTTCGTCGCGGGCCGTGATAATGACAACATACGCGCGCCCAGGTGATACGGCATCGGGTACTTTGGTCATCCCAGGCCTCCCGTCTTCTGTGCCCCGTGGATCGATTCGCGAAACAAGCGTTCCAGACTCCCGGCAATCGTATCAAGATTGAATTCCGTCTCGATGCTTGTCCGGGCACGCCGCGCGAGCGATTCCCGCAACGGGGCCTCATCGAGGATGTGCTCGAGCGCCTGCGCCAGCGCCTCGACATCTCCCTCCGACACCAGCAGGCCGTTCTCGCCGTCCTGTATCAGCTCGGGAATGCCCGAAACGTATGTAGATACAACGGGAACGCCGAGCGCCATGGCCTCCATGAGTGCGACGGGAATACCGTCGCGATCCCCGCTTTTCGCCACAACGCAGGGAAGCACGAAGGCGTCAGCCGCTTGCAGAAGTTCTTTCACGCGTTCCTGGGGCATAGCGCCGGGGAGTTCCAGGCGGTCCAGCAGGCCTGCCGCCTCTGCGCGGTCGCGCGTCTCTTCGTATAACGGACCATCCCCCGCAATCACACAGCGAAATTGTTTGCCACCGTCTTTGAGGCGGGCCAGGGCCTCCACCAGCACATGAAAGCCCTTCTTTTCCACAAAGCGGCCCACGGAAAAGAGGAAGAGCGGGGTGTTATCCGGCGAGGTCGGGCGGAACTGGTAGCGCGTCACATCCAGGCCGCAATGCACGATATGAACACGCTCGGTGGGACAATCTTCTTCTTCCAGAAAACGCCGGTTGTACTCTGAGATGACCGCCGTAAAAGCGGCGCGCCGCACTTTTTGTCTTAACGCGGTGCCGCGTTCATACAGGTCGTTGGCGTGGGCCGTAAAACTGAAGGGTATCCCGGCCAGAAGCCCCCCATACATGGCGATGGCGGTCGGCACATGCGCAAAATGGGCATGGACGTGCCGGCAGCCCCGCGCCATGAGCCGATTCGCCAGGCGGCACCCCAACAGGAAATGCCACAGCATTTTGAATCGATCCTGCGCCGATGGAGTTCGTGAAACGAGGGCATCCTGCACGGCCAGGGCCAGCACTCGCATGAAACGGAGAGGATGGCGCACAAAATAGCCCGAGACAGCGCCGATGAGGGCCGTCTTGGGACCGTCGTAGAGGTAATCTGTTTCCGCCACAACCGACTTGGCTTCTTCCGAGATCCGCCCCGCATCGGGCCGGGTCGTCGAAAAGAGCGCAATAGAGGCGCCTCGTTGGCGGAGGGCTTCCACTTCACGGTAGACAAAGGTGGAGGTGAGCGCCCCGAGTTCAGGCGCCAGGTAGGCGATGTTCAACAGTTTCTCCGCAGCCTCGCGCCCTTCATGGGGCGGCGATTCCTGTCAATGTTGGTCCTTCGTTTCTGTAAACGATGCTCAGTCTACCTGCAGGATCCATGCGCTTCAATATTTCGCCTGTTCTTCTGTCCGGGCGGGACTCCCGCTCTGGTATACTGAACGGCAGCTGGCTGGTGTTCACGATGTGCCCGAAGCCCAGAACCTGAGGAAGATCCCGGAATGATCACCTTCTACTGTCCGAAATGCGGCAGAGAATTCAGTGCGTCTGCCTCGACGGTGGGGCAATACGGATGGTGTCAGGGCTGTAGAACGATTGTCCGTGTGCCGGAATCCAGCACCCCCCCGGGCCAGGAGTCCGTGGAAGCGTCACTGGACCCGCAGATTATGGCCCTGGTGAACCGTCTGGCAGCCCAGTTGAAAGAATACCAGGAACGGGCGAAGCGTGCCGAGGCCGGTTTGCATGCAGCGCGCGACCGCCGAGAACATCTGCCTGCCCTGGAGCTGCAATTGAAGAGAGCAGAAGCGCTTGTCAGCAAGCTTGCCGCGCATGCATCCAGTTCCCGGAGAGACCATCACCCTGCCGAGGCGGCGTTGCGCGAAGAAGTGCAGCGCGAACGTACGGCGCATGCCGGAGCAAGAGCCAAAGTACACGAACTGAAAGCGCGCCTGGCCGCAGCGACGAAAGAAAGCGAAGAACGAGCGGAGGCGATCTCCCGCCTGGAAAACCGTCAAACGAATTCCGAGGAGCAAATGAAGGAATTGGCGGTGCGCAACGGCAAGCTGGAGGAACAAGTGCAGGCCCTTCGCCGGGAGCGGGACGAAGCCCGGCACCTCCTCGAAAGCCACCCGGTTGCGGAGCAGAAATCTGAAACGGCCGCTGTGCGCCTCCAGGAAAAAGAAGCCGCCATCCAGCGGCTCTCGGAAGAACTCAGGCTCGCATTGGAGAGAAAAGGTGCGGCCGAGACCACGGCTCGCCGGCGCCTGGATGACATCGAGCATCTCTCGGCGGAATTGTCAGGTATGACTCAGAGCGCTGAGGCCGAAATTGTCGAGATTCAGGGGGAACTGCGCGCCGAACGGGAAGCGCATCACGTGGCAGAGCGGGCCCTGGTTGCGGCACACGAAGAGCTGCGTGCGCTCAGAAGCAAGCTGGACGCCCTCTACGAAGAGGCCTCGGCGCGTCAACGTTCAGAACTCCAGGCTGCCCGACTTGCGGAATCCAGCGAGACCATGGGGGAGAGTCTGGCAACCCGTGATGACCGGGGGGAGGACCTGTGCAGCGCACTGGAGCGCATTCGCGAGCTGGAAAGCGAGCTGGAACGAACGCGAAACGAACAACACGTAGCCCCGGACATCAGCGACGGCACGGCAGTACTGGCAGAAGACGAGCCGCAGCCATCCCGAGATGATTCGCCGGACAAAGACGGACCGTTTGCCGGGCCCTTTGTTGCCCCTTCCAGCCAAAAATCCAATGTACAGGGCATCGCACTGATTCCCGAGGTCATGGACGAAGATTTCGACGATCAGGAGATGCTGGATACGCTCATGCGCTTTCTGCAAATGGAAGAATAGGACGTTGCAGGTGTGTTTTTGGGGCGCTTTGGATATACTAGCGAAGAAACGACGAGGCGAAATGCAGAAAATCTCTGAATGAAGAAAATCATCTTGACATGCGACTCGTGCGGCCAACGCATGCTGGTGCCCCGCTCGGCTATCGGGCGCACCGGCCTCTGCCCGGCATGCGGCACGACCGTCCATATCAACAGCGACAACACCAGCACGGCCGGACCGGCCCGCAAAGGCGCGTTTGCGGGAGCAACCAGTTGGTGGCGGGGCGCAGGGAAAGCCAATAACGACGCTAAACGCCGCTTTGGTGAAGCGGTCGATTTGTACTACCTCGGCCGTTTTGCCGAAGCCCTTGCCCTCTTTAACGTGTTGGCCAGAAACTTTCCCGGCA
This sequence comes from Candidatus Hydrogenedentales bacterium, assembly GCA_050950105.1. GTDB lineage: Bacteria > Hydrogenedentota > Hydrogenedentia > Hydrogenedentales > SLHB01 > UBA2224. The sequence goes on from JBMNGZ010000005.1 coordinate 1,072,648, forward strand.
ACCCGGATATCGAGCGTGGACGCATTCAGTGCGAACGTGCGTTGCGAAATCCCGGCGTCGGAAGACGCCTCGCGTTAGAGGACCAATCGGAACAAATCAAGGATGCCGCTTTGGACAGAGAGACTGTCGAACGCATCGTGCTCGAAAAGCTGCTTAGCGGCGGATCTGAAGCAGTCCAGCTGCAGGCCGCCGATATCGCCGCCAGGATTCTGGGCTTGTACGATGGCGCCTCAACGGGGCCCAGCGAAGTCGCACCGTCTGCCGAAACCGACCCCGTCACCAACCGGGATGCCGGGCCAGGTGGCGACTGCTCTCCCCACGCCGATGACGTGCCGTTTTCCATTTCCAACTTTCACAACTTCAGTCCCAGGGATTCCGCCAAAATGCGCCATGAACCGCCAGAAAATGGCGTGGCAGACGATAGCGATGCCGCCTCGTCCGATACGCGGCATAGTTGACTGAACGGTTGACGTGGCCGAAACGTACCCGGGGATTATGAGTTCCGACGAAACGCTTCGCATCACCCTCGACGCCAGCAGCGCTCTCGAGCACCCCTTGACGGGCGTGGGATACGTTGCCCTGCATCAGACCTCCGCTCTGGCCGCCCTGAATGCGGGGCTGGAACTACGGCTCTTCGGCACACGCGCACGAGGCGTAGCCCTTCCTGCCGAATGGCGGCACGCTTTCACCCGCTCTTTCGTCGTCCCGAGTGCGCGGCGGCTCAAACTCGCGCTCTGGTCTCGCTGGAACGGGCCGCCCATTGAATGGTTCTGTGGCAGGGTCGATATCGCGCATGGATTGTTTCATTTGCTCCCCGCCGCCGTGGCCGCTAAGCGCCTGGTCACGGTGCATGATCTGGTTGTGTTTCGGCATCCTGAGACGCACACCGCGGAGACGGTGCGCACGCACCAGCGGCTCCTGCGGCATGCAGCGAGGAATGCCGATGCCCTGATTGCGGTATCGGAGAGTTGCCGACGGGACATCCTCGAGATCCTCAATGTGCCGCCGGAGAAAGTCTTTGTCGTTCCCAATGGCGTGTGCATTGAGGATTTTGAAGGAGCGCTGGATCCGGCCGCCCTGGCTCGATGCAGGCAACAGCTCGGTTTGCAGAGAGACTATTGGATTTACATCGGCACCATCGAGCCGCGCAAGAATCTGACGCGGCTTCTTACGGGCTACCGGCGTATCGTGGACCGGTTTCCCGATTGTCCAGACCTGCTGCTCGTGGGCCGGAAGGGCTGGCATGCCGAAGCGATCTTTCAGGCCATCGGAGAGCTGCGCCTCGAAAATCGGGTCTACCATGCCGGATATCTGCCCCGCTCCGATCTCATTCTTCTTTTGCGAAACGCAGCGGCCTGTCTCTATCCGTCGTTGTATGAGGGGTTTGGCTTGCCCGTGCTGGAAGCCATGGCGGCGGGGGTACCTGTTCTAACCTCGAACATCTCCGCCCTCCCTGAAGTAATCGGGCCCTGTGGTGTGTTGATCAATCCAGAAGAGCCGGACTCTCTCGAAGCCGGCATGGAAACGCTTCATCTGCAACCGGATGCCTGTGCGCGGATGGCCCGTGAAGCACGAGAGCGCGCACGCGGATTCTCCTGGGAGAACAGCGCCATGCGCCTGGCCCAGGTATACCGGGCGGTCCATCAAGACGAAGCATGTTCAATGTAATTCGACCAACGCACGCTATCAGTAGCGATGCCGGGGAGACCAGTCGTGAAAGCTGCGGTAGTTTTTGAGAGTGGCGATGTAGAGTGTATCCAGTATGAAGAAGTACCGGCGCCTGTTGCGGGACCCGATGAAGTCCTCATCGATGTCCACGGCGGTGCGCTGAACCATCTGGATATCTGGGTTCGCAGAGGCCGGCCTGGGGTTGAGCTGCCAGTCCCTCACATTCTGGGGTCGGATGCGGCGGGTACGGTGCTCGAAGTGGGGGAGGGCGTGGACCATGTCGCTCCGGGCGATGCGGTACTCATCAATCCCGGCTTAAGCTGTGGCGCCTGCGAGTTCTGCCGCCGTGGCGAACAAAGTGAGTGCCTTTCCTTCGGCATCGTCGGAATGTCGCGACCGGGCACCTTCGCCGAGCGCGTAGTCGTTCCGGCCGGCAATGTGTTCGCCAAACCGCCTCATTTGAACATGACCGAAGCGGCTGCACTTCCCCTGGCCTATGTCACGGCCTGGCGCATGCTGATGTCGCGGGCAACGCTGCGTCCGGGCGAGACCGTCCTGATTCACGGCATTGGCGGCGGGGTGGCGCTGGCCGGCCTGCAACTGGCTCATCTGGCGGGAGCACGGGTCCTTGCGACCTCCTCCTCGGATGACAAGTTGATGCGCGCGAGGGAGTTTGGCGCTGATGAGTGCATCAATTATGCCGACCATCCGGAGTTGAGCGCCGTTATTCGCGACCTTACGGACGGTCGCGGGGTTGATATCGCGTTTGACACGGTTGGTGCGGCGACCTGGCCCGAGAATTTCAAAGCCGTGCGCCGCGGTGGCCGCATTGTCATTTGCGGCGTGACGAGTGGGGCAGAGACGACCGTGAATATTTCTCAGCTCTATTGGAACCATCTCGTGGTGATGGGCTCGACCATGGGTTCCAACGAAGATTTCCGCCTGATGCTTGCTGCGGTGTCCGCTTCTCGTATGCGCCCGGTTGTCGATTCAGTCTATCCGCTCAAGCAGGCCCGGGAGGCCACGCTCCGGATGGAAACCGGGGAGCAATTTGGCAAAATCGTTTTGACGCCGGAGGGAAAATCTTCCGAGTCGAACGGCCCGCGCTCCTCGTTCGAGTATCGCGGCCATGATCTGGAAGCGCGAAGAAAGCAGGATTCCGTCGAAGTGGAATGATCGCGCCTGCGTTCAGGGCGCGACTCCATTCAATTCAGCGAAACAGGCGCTTTCGAAGGAGCACGATGCCGATTGCGACGACCGCAAGCGCAGCTGCAAAGCGGTAGGTCGAGCGAGCGCCCTTGCCGGCCGATCCAGCCGATTCGTGCTGCCCGGGTCCTGCCGATGGGGTGGTCTGCGGCTCTCCGGCGGAGGGGCTTACCTCGGGCTGGGCTGTTATGGCGCCCGGCTCCGGTACCGTCTGGCCCGGGATAGCGGCATTTGCGTCGGGGTCGGGCTGGGACTCCGGCGTTTCGGATGCAGCAGCGATCTGAAGCTCGCCCGGATGCTCGTCCGCGCTGGAGGCGTCAGCGGCCGCGTTTACCGCCTGCGCAGCATCGCGCGTCTCTGAAGGCCGCGAAGCCATGGTTAAACGGCCCTCCGCGGCAGCGGTCAATGCGGCGGCCAGTTCTTTGCTCATTTCAGCATCGCTGTCCCCTTCGGCCAGCGTAGCATCCACGCCCCGCCCCAGTTCTCGCCGCAGGGTTGGCATATCGCGTGGAGTCAAGCCGGAGACTTCGGCTGTGCGCCGCGTCGGTGGCTCATTCTCGGGTATTGGTGCCGGGATCGTGTCGGGTCCTCTGTTGCCCCCCTCCGGAGCACCAGGTTCCGGGCCGTGATCCTCTTCGGAGGGGTCCGGAGCATCCGGCGTCTCTGTCTCATCCTCTTCGAGCTGCGCAAAGGAGATGCTTCCGGTACTTCCCCGCGATGGGATCTCATCCCCCTGCAACGAGGCAAATGTGGTTCCGGTGATGCTGATGTTCGTCGAGGTATTGTCTCCCCGGCGTTCCAGGAGAATATGGGTGACCTCACCCATGGCCAGTGTGCTGTCATTCAATCCAGCCATGACGACCATATAGGTGCCGGGTTCCTTGACGTTGGTCATGACGTCTTTACCAGCGGATTGCGCGGCCGCTCCAGGAGTGGCTTGGCGGGGCTCCAGCATGGAAGGATCGTAGTTCAATTGAAAGCTCAGCGCGGCCACTCCGTCTGCAACGTCCCCTTCCAGTAAAACAGGGATCGTCACCTGCTCTCCCTGGACTACGGGCTGGCCGATTCGTAGCGTGCCGGCGAACGAAGAGGTCGGCATCCATAGAAGCAGCACAGCTGCAAGAAGTGGAAAAATTTTTCTCATGGCACCATCCCAATCTGCCTGCGTTGCGGCTTTTTGAAAAAAAGTGCCGCAATCCCTTGATCCCACTAGAAATAACGCTTTAGAACCTTAAATCGTTGACCACAGCCAAAATCAGCGCGATGTCCGTAAAGGCATCAGTCATCTGGCTGTATTTCCAGCCCGGCCTCGTCGTGCTTGCGCGGAAGCCGCGGGTACATGTGGGCGAAGATCTTGCCGCCACCGGTCAAATGATGGCGAAAGATTGCAATGAGCAAATAGAGCCACGCCAACAGCTTAGCAACGGGAAGACCGAAGACGGCAAGAAATTCATCGGCGCGCTGCAGCCTGTTGTTCAGCTGCTCCAGGCTGCCGGGGGCCAACAACAGATAAAACGGATAGGGGAGAAAGGCAATCAAACTCAAAACGCCGACCTGGATCGCACGCACAAGCGCATTTTCCCGCGATAACCCGGCATTCAGGCAGCAGTGATACGCAAAAAAAGCCAGGTACAACGCCAGAAACAGCGTCACCAGGTTCGGGGAATTGACCAGCGCGTTCTGAGTCGCCACGGAACCCGCCAGCCGGGCCGCATAATAGACGGCTTCCGGGAAAAGCCCTGCCGAAAAGAAGACCAGCCATAACGCCAGCGTTGGCACGGTCCATGCATTAATAGGGCTCTTTGAGTAATTCACGCATCTCCTCCCGGATACAACAACTGACACTCTAACGTATCCCAGCACACAGCGCGATTCAAGTCTTTTTCCCTGGGCGGCTGTGCCTGAAACCTTTGCTCCAACAGGATTTCCCTCATCAATTAATCCTCTCGGTCTGCGTAGAATCACGCGTTCACCAGGCTCTTTGTGCCGAATGCTGTGGTCTAGGGGGGGCGTAATTCTTCGTTTGGCGCGTCAGGGGGGAGGAGAGGACTCCTCCGCGGCCGTCCGCCTATTCCAGGCTCAAGCCTCCGCGTTCAGCGTTTCACGGGAGAGCTTTTCAAGATAAACCAGTAGCGCGGCGATATCAGACGAGCGGATCCCCGGGATGCGGCTTGCCTGCCCCAGATTCACGGGCCGTACTTCGTTGAAGCGTTGCCGAGCCTCATATGGAATGCCCGGAACGGTGAAAAAATCCAGATCTACGGGGATCTCGCGGGTCTCCGCGCTCCGGAAACGCTCCACGTCTCGTTCCTGGCGCGCGAAATAGCCTTCGTATTTGCATCGAATCTCAACCTGCTCCGCCTCTTCAAAGGTCAGCGAAGTGGGCGGCGCTGTGAAGCGCCAGACGTCGGAAAGAGATACCCGGGTCCGCCGCAAAAGCTGCGACGCCGGTTGAGGCCCTGAGATCGTGGTCTCGCCGGCATCCGCCAGCATCCGGTTTAACTCTTCCGAGACGGGCACGAGCGTGTCTTTCAATCGTTTCAACTCCGCCTGCACCCGCAGTTCTTTTTCACGGACCTGCCGCTTGAAGGAGGCGTCGGCGATTCCGTAACCGGCAAGGCGCACGTCGGCATTGTCGTGGCGCAGCAGCAAGCGGTACTCCGCACGCGAAGTGAACAGGCGGTACGGCTCGAGAACGCCCCGCGTCACCAGATCGTCTATCATCACGCCGATATACGCCTCGCTGCGGGGGATGTAGAGCGGCGGCGCCCCTTCGAGCCAGCGAAGGACGTTCAACGCCGCGTAGAGCCCTTGCGCGGCTGCTTCTTCATAGCCCGACGTGCCGTTGATCTGCCCGGCATGAAAGAGTCCCCGCACGCGCTTCGTCTCCAGCGTCGGTTTGAGTTGTGTCGGAAATACAAAATCGTATTCGACTGCGTAGCCCGGCCGAATAATCTCTGCTTCTTCGAGGCCAGGAACGGTGTGGAGCATCGCCAGCTGCACGCTTTCCGGCAAGCTGGTTGACATGCCGTTGACGTAGACTTCCTGGGTGTTCAATCCCTCCGGCTCCAAAAAGATGTGGTGTCGGTTTTTGTCGGGGAATTTCACCACCTTGTCTTCGATGCTTGGGCAGTAGCGGATTCCGATGCCCTCGATTTTCCCCGAATACAGTGGAGAACGATCCAGGTTGTCGCGGATGATCCGTTGGGTCGCTTCGTTCGAATAGGTCATCCAGCACACGATTCGGTTCGGGTCGAATCCCTCGATGGGCGTTGAAAAGGAAAAAGGGCGTGGATCTTCGTCGCCAGGCGACGGCGTCATGACTTCCGTATTCATGCTTCGGCGATGAATGCGCGCGCATGTCCCGGTCTTTAAGCGGCCCAAATCAAACCCCAGCTCTTGATACGAGCGCGTCAAGCCGGGCGCTGCGGCATCTCCCGCTCGCCCTCCGGGCTCGTCAACCATCCCGAAATGCAGCTTTCCCCCGAGGAAGGTGCCTGCGCAGACGATCACCGCCCGCGCAGTTATCTCCGTGCCCAGGCTCGTTCGAATTCCCGCAATTTCGTCCCCATGGATCAAAAAGGCTTCGACCAGGGCCTGGCGTAACATCAGGTTCGATTGCTCCTCGCAGACCCGCTTCATATCGTATTGATACGCCGTGCGGTCGGCTTGCGCTCTCGGTGAATGGACCGCCGGGCCTTTTGAGCGATTCAGCATCTTGTAATGGATGCCGGTCCGGTCGATGCTGCGGGCCATCTCGCCGCCCAGCGCATCGATTTCACGAACCACCTGACCTTTGGCGGTTCCTCCAATGGCAGGATTGCACGACATCTTCGCGATGCTGTCGAGCTGCATCGTCGCCAGCAGGGTGCGAAGCCCCATCCGCGCGCACGCCAGCGCCGCCTCCACGCCCGCATGCCCGCCGCCCACAACAATCACATCAAAGTCACGCAAATTCATCGGAATGAATGACCCTGTCCACTGCGGAAATTCTTATTTCCACGAAGAAGCCCCTGTATTTCATCTCGTTAGTGTACCACGGCACCAAAGCGCAGAGCATGTTTGCTCCGGCGGGCCGGCTCTTCAGCCATCTGATGATGGGCAGCTTCTGCCGTGCTCCACGCCACCGCATGGAAGCATTGCCGCACGATCCCGTATAATCTCGGATACACGTGCGATTTGACGAAAGGAGTTTCTAATGCGGATAGCTTTGATGTGTTTTTTCAGCGTTTTCCTGGCTGCCTGCGCATTCGGGACAACATTTTCTTTTGACAGTCATCCGCAGCTCGCCACGGATACGGCTATGGACCTCATCGGGGACGGCTGTATCTGGCTGCGGACCATGACCACCCCCTTGAACGCAGAGCGTCGCGAGGACACGTACAAAGTCTACACACACCTCTTCAACTTTGAAGGAACCGCTCCACTCACCAAAGGACCGGGAGGCACGTTCTCCCACCATCGCGGCCTGTTTATCGGCTGGAACCATACCAAAACGAGCGGCGGCGAGTTTGATACCTGGCACATGAAACGCTGCACGCAGGATCATGCGGGCTGGCTGGAACTGGACCCCGGGGAGAACGAGGCGACGCAGGCCCAGGTGGTCGAATGGCGCGATGAGGACGGCCAGCCGTTCATCCACGAAGTCCGTACCATCACCGCCTCCTCCGGCCCGGACGGAATCCGTATCTTCGATTTCCAGTCCGTGCTGACCTCGCTGAAAGGGACCATTCGGCTCCGCGGCGACCTTCAGCACGCCGGCATGCAGGTCCGGATGGCCGACGAGGTCAATGATCATCAGGACAGCACGCATTACCTTCTGCCGGAGGGTGTCGTTGAGAAGAAGGACAACCGGGTTGAAGGCGCCTGGTGGGTCTGTTGCAGCCCCGTCATAGGCGATTCGCGTTACTGGATCATGCACATGACCCCGCCGGATCACGCGACCGGCGTGCCGGTTTATTCCATCCGCCGCTATGCGCGTTTCGGCGCATTCTTTGAGCCCGATCTCAACGAAGGCGAGCCTCTCGTCCTCAACTTCCGCATTCTCCTGTCCGGCAACGAACTGGACGTGTCGCGTTGCCAGCAGCTGTATGATGCCTACGCAGCTCGATGAGCGGAAACAAGCCGTGGTCCTGGGGGTCATGAGCGATACCCACGGCAATCGGTTCCTCATGCTTCAGGCTGCGGATATCATGAAGCAATTGGGCGCGACCCGGGTGTTTCATCTCGGTGATGACTATTCCGACGCCCAGGAACTCGCGATGAGCGGGCTCGACGTGCATAAGGTCCCCGGACTCTGGTGTGCCGCCTACCGAGATTCGCGTGTGCCCAAGCGAATCGTCGAGGTCGTCGATGGGGTCAGCATTGCCGCGGCGCATGCCCCAAAAGATCTGCGCCACAGCGAACACAGCGCCGATATCGTGCTGACCGGGCACACCCACGCGTCCGCCATCGAACATGTGGGACATGCCATCTACCTGAACCCCGGCCACCTTAAAAGCTCGCAGAGCCGGGGCCAGCGCCCTTCGTTCGCGATGATAACCATCACCGCGAAAGAAATTCACGCCGCCATACACGAACTCACCGGCGCTGTTCGCTTTGAAAGGACTTTTCGGCGGGATTGATCTGATCCACCCAGCTTCGTAGTGCACGCGCTGTAAGTTGACTTCTCTCGGCGCGCGCGGTTACAATGATTTTCGCGAGAGGCGGCATGGCCAAATGGTAAGGCAGTGGCTTGCAAAGCCATGTATTCCCGGTTCGATTCCGGGTGCCGCCTCCACTTTTTAACTCCCTTCCCTCCGAAGACGCAGCAATTTCCCCCAAATCCCACGGAACGTCAGCCTTTCTGCCTGCGAAGGGCGCGGGTGCATAGCCCCAGCAATCCGGCGCCGAGGAGCAGGCAGGTGGAAGGTTCGGGGACGATGGGCGAGGGGAAGCCGCCCGGCAGCGATTGCGGTGGGGCGAATGACTCTTGAATGAAGTCAAAGATGAGCGTCGCATCATAGAGATCTGCTGCGAGTGCGGGTGTCCCGTCTCCTGCACTGGTATAGAGCCAAAAATCGGTCAAGCCAAAAGCCATGCCAAGCTCAGGCACCGGAGTCATGTTGCCTGCCGTACGGAAGAATCCCCGCCACTCCACTACCCAGAAGGCGTCGATGTAGATCGGGGGACGCAGCCAGCTCTCGATCTCCAGGTCGACGCACCCCGAGGCAATGGTGTATACACCCTGGTCGGTCATCAAATCCAGGGTAAAACCAGACAATTCCCTGGAATACTGCGTGCCTGCGTAGTCATCCCCGGTGGGCCCGTCATAAAAGCGGTAGGGAAGGGGAAAACTGAGGTGCAACCAGACATAGGGCAAACCCAGGGTATCCGCCAGTTCGGGCATAAGGCTCGAAAAGCCGTCGCTACTCCAGGCCCCGTAATAGCCGCTGATATCTATGCTGTCTGCCGAAGCGGCGCCAACAAGGCCGAGCAGGACGGTCGCGCAGGCCAACACACAGATGACTCGTGAAATCATTGTCTTCTCCCCAAATGCATTTAGTGGGGTGAACTCCCCACACTCTTATAGTATGCAAGATCCGCGCCATATGTGAGGTGGTGTCAGCACAGGAGTTAGAAGATTTTGTGCTGCTCTTGGGCAGTCCGAAAGATTAAATGTTACTCAAGATTGAGTCATGTTGCTCGATTTCGGATATAAAAAACGCCACCGTTGCAGTAGTAAACACACTGGCATTTGTCGCCGGATCGGCCGCGAAAGCGATGCCCCGGCTAGTTCCTGCCCGTCCTCCGGCCGCTTGTCTTGCGGGTACGCCGGGTGCGGTCTGGCGCTTTGCCGGGTTCGGGTCTCGGACCCAGGTCGATGTATTCGCCCCAGGAAAGCACGATGGGAGCCCCCTCGGGGAAATGGTGCCGGGTCAACAGGAGATTGGTGGTGTAGGTTCCGGTAGCCCCTCCGGGTTTTCCGGCAGACCGGTGGGTGAATTCCCAGACGTGGCCGAGCGCCCAGACCGGAGAGAAGAGGGCGTCGATCTCCCGGGCGGTGTTGACTCCGCGCCAGAATAGCGGTGAGCCGGTGACCAGGTCGACGTGACGTCCGTTCGCAGCCATCAGCTCGAGCCAACCGTAGAGGCGCAGGCCGCAATTGATGTCCCCCTTGGTCAAGACGCTCATGCCGCCGGGCGTGGTAATGAGATAGGCGTTGCAGGGCGTGCCGCTCGTGTGATCCTCCGTATCCCATTGGAAATCATGCAGGACATCCACGGTCAAGGCGCCCACGCTGTGGGGTTTGGCAACAGTCTGTTGGAGCACCACCAGCGTATCCGCCCAGGGCTCGGCCTGCCAGTACCTTCGGTTGCTTTCCGTGACAACCACGGTCTTTCCGGCCTCGCACAGCGCTTTTGTGATTTCGGCGCCCATGTGGTCCAGATGTTCGTGAGTGTGAAAGGACGTGTCGAGCAGCCGGGCGAACCGCGCAATTTGTTCCGGGGTCATCCCGAGCGCCTCGCCTTTTTCATCATCTGAGGCCGATGCAGTCTCTTCAGGGCCAGAAACGAGATCGATGGCAAACACGGTCTCCGGGGTCTGCACAATAACGGCGCTCGAATAGAGTTGAAACAGGCGCAGCCCCGTAGACGGGCGTTCCGATTCGAGCAGATCGAGTGCCCGGTTCAGCGCACGCTGGTAATACGTAATGACGTCGTGCGCACGCTCGGAATCGGCCTGTGCGAGGCGTTTATCCAGAGCTTTCAGGGCGTTGTGGCGCGCGTCCGTATGTTTCAGCGTCGGCGGATTAGCGAGAATCCCCTGCCATACAGTGTCCAGGTCCTGTGCAAACGTCCCCCAGCACATACACACGATCATTGCCGCCGCTATGCGCCTTGCCATATGCTCACGCCTCCCGATCTCCTGAACCTCCAGGCAGTTCTATCCGTGCGCCGCTGTACGAGACCATCGCCTGCTGGAAAATCTGTTGTAGCAGCTTGTCCCATACGCTGTCCAGCGTATGGGCAGGAATGCCGCAATACCGCGCCCCCGCCGGAATGTCTCAGGGAAGGAAAGAGCGCACGTAGTCCAGGGCCATGCTTCCGAGGCCGTTCACGCTCTCGCGGAAGGGCGAACTGGCGATATATGCGATGAGAAGGGCGAGGAGGACCAGAAATTTCCAATGGCGCGTGGTCTCACGCAAGGCGCCGGCCGTAAATCGAGCCGAAGTGCGTAGGAGCCGGGCCGCGACGTCGCCGGAATGGCGCAGAAACCAGGCCACGTCGCTCTCGCCGGGCATGGCACGACCCTGGCTCGCCAGGCCGCCCGGAGCACATTCAAGCGTGAAAAGGGTGTTGCCTGCTTTGAGAAATTCACCATCCCGCAATATTCGCGACACCCGGTTACTGGCCTGAACCCCATTGACAAACAGGGGCGCGCCGCCGATGCTGCGGACGCGATACCCGCCCGATACCACGGCCAGGCGGCCATGATACGGTTCAATGGTATCGTCGAGACGAAGACGGATGGCACATTGTTCATCTCGCCCAATATAGACCGGCGAGCGGACGATGGGGAATCTCGCGCCTTCGTCCGGTCCGCTCACAACCACCAGATCATCGGGATGGCCGGCCTGTTTCATCGCAGGGAGACCTTTGTGGGAATGGTACACGTGCCTTTGAGAAAAAATCTCTGACTCATCCTCGATGTTGGAACTGCGTTGCCTCGCGTGAAACGTAACGGCAGCCGCCTCGGCCGGGATACGGGTGAGCGCCCGTGAAACCGAGGCGCAAATCCAAAACAGCCTCACCACCGTACGCCCAACTCTACCAATATGACGCCTGGGATGCCAACGCCTGCCTCAATTCAGGAAAACACGGAGCGCAAGCGCTCTAAAGGCGGCTGAAATCCACCGTGGACAGGTTCCAGCCCCAAATGCGGTGCGCGCTCCATTTTATGAGATGCCTCCCTGGCGACGGAGGTGCTCAGTAGCTCGCCTCATGCACGCAAACCCCGAAGAGGCGGGGTGTGAACGTTCACTTACAGGATAGGCGCAATTTGATAATGTCCGCCTTGTGGAAAGTAAAAATGTCCTTTTTGTCCACGTTTTGGGAGGAAGAGGATGGATATTTGCATGAGCGAAAAGGAGTTGGGTCGGTTGGCGTTGGTACAGGAGATTAGCCGGGCTCGTCTTTCTCGTGTTGGAGGCGGGTCGAGCGGTGTTTCCGCACGCGCCAAGACGGTCTGGTCAAAGAACGGCGCCGGACCCTAATCGCAACGATTGAGGAGGCCAATGGCTATCTGGACGGGTTTTTCCTGCCCCTGTGGAGATCACGTTTCACCCAGGAGTCTCGGGAGGCCCCTGACGCACACCGCTCCCGCAACGGGCACGACCGGGATGCCATCTTCAGGCATGAGGAAACCCGCCAGGTTGGCGACGATTACACGTTTGCCTATCGAAACAAACGCTACCAAATTGGCAAACAAGCATCCAAGTGGGACAGGCCATCATTGAGGAGCGCCTCGACGGAAGCCGCAAAGTGCGCTGGCGGGGACGCTACCTCAGGCATCGGAAACTGCCGACACACCAAGCCTCGCAGGACTGCCACAACCTCAACCCTCAACAGACCCGATCGAAAGCATCCTTGGCGCCAGGGATGCACCTTGATGCGCGCGGAAACCAGGCCATGAAACTCGCGAGTTACTCACGTGCCCACATGCCCCCAGCCGCGGCGGGCGCAACGTGCCGGCTGTGGATAGGACGGGCTGGGGAGAGCTGGCGCGCAGCTGTCTGCAGTGCTTTGACAACCCGATCGCCGCCGGCGTAAAGCGAATATTTCTATTTTGCGTTTACAAGCGTGAACGTTCACTGTCAAAACTCTTTAAAAATGTCACATGTCTTAGCTCGTTAGAAATGTCACGTTGCCGTGGTTTTCGGATTAGTCTCTGGGCGAGTTTTCCAAGGCTTGTGGGCAGGTGGCAGCAGGCGGTCGCCTGCGCCGGCTGTCCACAGGCCGTCATTTCCACAGCCGGCGCGCAGCGCGGATGCGCGTAGCGCCCGTCGCGGCTGTGGAAATGTGGGAAACTCGCGGCATCATGGCGCGGACCTGTTTGTGTTGACCAGACGGCCCACGTTTGGGCGCCAATGTTTTTTAGGGGGTGGCGGTTTGTGATGCGTCCTGGGCGGCAGGGGCGCGCCCGGGGCTGCACGTTGACGTTGTTGATGGAGCTGTTCGGGTCTGAGAACGGTAAAGCTCAAGGGCTTTCCCTTATGGAGCAGTTGGACCCGGCCGTCGAGATGAATGCGCACCAGGACCTTCGTTTTCGGTTTGGGCAAGGGCGTGTTGTCCTTGTGGATCTGGTAATACGTGTTTTTGTGGCGCAGCGTCCAATCATTTTGAACAACGCGTGTGCTCTCAAAGCAGAAGACGTCATCCAAATCCACGCCCTTGGGCACGGGCCGATGAAAGTTCTTGTCCTCCAGGGGCGCGATGGCGAACCTGGCGTTGAGGGCGTCGGTGAAACCGTTGGCGAGCAAGGCGTTGGCTCCGGCGATGCTGGTGACACCGGCCAGAGCCAGCTCTTTGACCAGCCGATCCTGGTACACGCCGTTGGAACGTTCAACCCGGCCTTTGGCCTGGGGGGAATGGGCGGGGATGATCTCGATGCCCAGCTTCTGACAGGCCTTTCCAAACGCCGTCAGAGCCTTTTCCCCCGCCAACTGTTCCTCCAGGGTTGGTGCGCGGTCCGTGAGGTAGACGTTCTTCTTGTCCGTGTAAAGCGCTCGAGGGATGCCGTGGGTCTCTACCCAGCGCCGTAAGAGCCCCATCGCCGCTTCGGTGGTCTCTTGGTCGGCCATAAGACCCATCGTCATGCCCCGGGCATCGTCCACCATGTTCATCAGACACGCCCGGTCTTTGTCGGGACCAAACCACGGGTGATGGCTGCCGTCCATCTGGACCAACTCACCAAAATGGGCGCGCCGCTCCCGGCGCGAACGATGCCTGCGCCGTCGACGTCGCCGTTTCCACTCGCCTGCGGCAAGCAGCCACCGGCGCAACGTCTCGTGATCCACGACCAGCCCATCCTCTGCCAGCTTCTCCGCCGCAAGCGTAGGCCCCAGGCCATGCTCCTGATACCGTTCCCGGTACCGCTCCAAGACCTCCTCCCGAAAGTGCGGCGGATAGCCCCGGTTGGAGGCTTGACCTCGGCGCCGATGCACCAGTCCAGCGTCTCCTTCAGCCAAAAATCGCTGGTAAACGCGCAACGTCTGCCGATAGCTCAGCCCCATCCGATCCGATGCCTCCACCAGGCTCATCCCACCCAACTGAACCACCTCCAGCACCGACTTCCGCCGCAATTCCTTGTGATTCATCACCAAATGTCCTTCCACTGGAGCCCTCCTCTCGAAAAGCTACCAGTGTGACATTTCTAACGAGTCCAAAAGGTGACATTATCAAAGAGTCGCGACAAACAGGCTAAAACTACTATGACTTCCGACCGTCTATAATGGAATTATGTGAAAAAGTCTTAACTAATCTCTATAATCGCCCTCATGACCCGAAAGGACGAAACAGAGACATCATCCAGCTCTGCTCCCTACACAGATCGAGACCGTTCAGTGGCGGATGCTTACGCTTGGGCGGACCTCGTCATTGGCCACGATTTCCACGAGACATCTGAGGGCATGTGCATCACAATAGGCGAGGCGGCACGGCGTGAAATCCTTGACCGGCGCCTGGCCCTCAACCACGAACGCTACGTCGAAGAAGTCGCCCAGGGCCTCCACGACAAGGGCAAGAAGAAAGGCAAAAGAACCAAATCCAAGCGCGCCTCCAAGAACCGCGACGACCAATGGGACCTGATATGATGAAGGGCCTGCTCTTGATAGTAATTCCCCTGGCCGTAGCGTTCATAGGCACCGTGGGGACACTCCTCGGCGTAGCGATTACTCTCATTGTCCAATACTGCCTGAGCATAAGGCAGCAACGTGATCTCTTTCGGCTGGCCGCTCTAGACAAGCGCCTGCAGGTGGCCCAGGAAGCTTTCGAATTATGGCGGAAGCTTCTATCAAGTCTTGGCAACGATGCGGCTAGGAATGATGCGATTAAGAGGTGTCATCAGTGGTGGTGCCAGAATTGCCTGTATTTGAGCAAGGAGGTTCGACACGAATTCTACTTTTCATTCATAAGCGCGCATATGGCAGACAACGAAAATTTGGATGTCCGCCTACCAGTCAGAGAGAGAATCCTCGAACTTGGTAAGCTCATTGAAAAGAGCGTAGGTCTTCCTGCGTTGAGCGCCTATCCCGAGCGGGAAGAGGCGAAGCTGAAGGACGACTCCTCATGACAGATGCATACAAGCGAGAGTGCAGATTCTGCGGAGAAGACATCATCATGTCCGTCGCCCCCGGTGGGCACTGGGTTCCGCTGGACCCCTATGGTGGGTACCACTACTGCGATTCCGGGAACAAAGGGAAACAGAAGGCGGGCCTGGGTAAGGAGTGGGACAGCCCCAACTGGGGTGAATGGCCTCCGGAGCACGCGGTAACCTTCTGCGTCGAATGCTGGTTTTGCGGCGAGGAAGTGTATGTCCACAGCAATGGCAACGGGGATATCGTGCTTCTGGAACCTCCTTTAGGGGTGCCCTGGACAAGACACGACTGCCTCGGCATGGCAGTGGTCACCCCACGGCAACTCTCGAATAAAGTGAGCTGGACCGCGGCGGTTCAGTATAAGGACTACGTTCAGTCTCTGAAGGCCCGCAAACAGATACTCCCTCGAGAACTTCCGGCCTCCGGCAAAGTTACAGGGATTTTGAAACAAGTCGAGGAAAGGATAGCCGAAATTGTCACCGAGGCTGGCGAAGTGTACTCGATGAAGCTCGTACACAACCTCGGTCTGGAGGTGGGCACGGTGGGAGAGTTTGAATATGCGAATACGAAGCGAACACTCTACCTTCACACGGCATACGTCCCCTCGCCCGCGCAGGACACTCCCAATGTCACCGAGACGCGGTCCTTTTTCCCCATCCAGCCGGCGCGTCCGCCGTCGCGCCGGGAGGCGGTAGTTGTAAGGGCGATGCACCGAAAGCAGAAATCGCATGGCGCACTGTGCATGATCGTTTACGACTCACGGAGTCCGCGCTGCCGCGCCTTGCTAAAGCAGATACTGAAGCCACCGGGTGGCCGTCCTGGGCCTATCACCGCTCTTCCGCCAAAGACCGTCGATTCCTGAAGAGTTTCGAAAGTTCTGGAACTCCTCGAAGAACATTGTGATTCATCACCAAATGTCCTTCCACTGGAGCCCTCCTCTCGAAAAGCTACCAGTGTGACCTTTCTAACGAGTCCAAAAGGTGACATTATCAAAGAGTCGCGACAGGGTGTGAACGTTCACTTGTGAACGTTCATATCTTGTGTTATGCTGGCTGTGCTGGCGCGTAGGATCACCGACGAACGGCGGGAAGGATTGGCCGCCGTTTTGTGCTTTCTGTTGATATGACGGAGGCCGTTCATGGGGAATGCGGTATGGGCGTTGCTGCTGTTCCTGCAGGGGGGAAATGCCGCGGTGCTGCCGGACACAGCGGAAGCGGTCGAGGGGATCGAAGTCGCGAATCCATGGTGCCGGATAACCTTTGACCCGGCCACCGGCGCGCTTCGCAGCATCATCAACCCGCAGACGGAGGATGACTGCCTCAAAGGGTCCCGAGCTGCGGCGATGCCTTTTCGTCTTTATGCGGATCTCACTCGCGAGTTTGTCATCGGGCAGAACGAGCAGTTTCAACTGGTCTTCGACGACCCGGAGGCCTTGGCGGGGACGGTGCTGCAGCCCGATACCTGCCGTCTGGTCGAGGTCAGCCGGGCGCCTGACCTGACCTTGCGTTATGAGGGGGGAGGCTTGGAGGCGCGCCTCCGGATCGCTCTGTCGGAGGAGTCCGGGGCGTCGGACTGGTCTTTGCACGTCAGCAACACGGGCGAGGTCACGCGGGAGTTTCTCGTAGGGTTTCCGTATCTGGAGGGCGTAGGTCTTGGGCCGAATCCCGCGCACAACCTGGCCACTGCTATGGATCAGGCGGGGCTGGTTGTGCCGGCCTGGGAGCGCTCCGGCGGGGTGCTGGGAGAAAGCAATCAGTTTTCCATGCAATGGCACGCCGTCTGGGATCCCGTGTCGGACAATGCCCTGGGCTTGCTGTTCATGGACGCAGACGTCAAGCCGAAGCGATTGGAGCTTTCGGAAGCGCGGATTGAGCTGCATCATTTCCCGCCGCTTGTACTGGCCCCGGGGGAATCTGTGGAACTACCGCGCGTTCGATTGCTCGTGTATCGGGGGGATTGGCGTCCCGCAGCCCGAGCCTATGGGGCCTGGTATACACATGCTTATCCACACGTGACGCCTCCGGCCTGGTTCCGCCAGTCGGACGGCCTCCGCGGGCTCCACGTCGGAATCGGTCCGAACCGGCTGGAAAGCCTGCGCGAACTCCCCCGGCTGCACCTGCGTACCCCCCTGGATGTCCTGGAATATGCCTTCTTCTGCCAGGGATCGGTGGGCCACGATACCGTGCACACGGATGGCGACCACATCATCCGGGAAGACCTGGGCGGCGCCGCGGCCATGCGTGAGGGCATCGCGGGCGTCCATCGGCTTGGACTTCATGCCACGCTGTACGTGGAAGGGTTCATTGTTCATCAGGACAGCCGCCTGGCGGCAACGGGCCGGGCCCAGCGCTGGTCGGTCATGCACCGGGACGGCAGCTCCACCGGGCCTTATAGCAAAATCGGTTTCCTGCATATGTGCCCGGGATGCACGGAGTGGCAAGACCATCTGGCGGCTGTCGTCGCGCGCCTGTTGACCGAGACCGGCGCGGACGGGATCCGACTGGATTCGCTCGGGTTCTACTACCTTCCGTGCTACAACCCGGCGCATGAGCATGCCTCGCCGTTCGATTACAACGACTGGGTCAAACAACTCCTCGCGAAGGTGCGCGCTGCAGCGATCGCCGTGAAGCCCGACGTGCTGCTCTTAACCGAAGGCTCGGCGGACTGGTTCGGGCCGTGGTTTCACGGGGCCTTGACCGCGCGCTGCCCACGGGACCTGCCTCCAATGCGGCTGGCCGTGAGTCCATTCAGAAACTATGTCTATGCCTCCGGCGCTCTATGGGGTTCGTTGTCGGGATATCCCGGCGGCGATTGCCAGGGCCCGGACACCAGCACGATGGACTGGAACTGGGCCTGCGCGCGAGTCTCCGCCGGGGAGGCGCTGGTCTGGGGCGACGTGCGTGATGACGGCCCGCGCTGCTCGGACCCGGAGATCGTCGCCCGTTGTTTCGACGGCGAGGGCTATTGGGCGGTGGTGGCGGCACGCCCGGCCTGTCAGGAGGCGATCTGGCCGCGAGGGACCGGGATATCGGAGCAACACCATCCCTATACACTCACTCTGCCCGGACTGGCCTCGGAAGCCCAGGACGCCGCGCTCTGCGACGTGGAAACGCTCACCTGGACGCCGCTGCCGCTCGAACGCGAAGGAGCGGACGTCAAGTTCGAGCTGACCACGAATTGGGCGCTCGTGCTGCTGCGGCGGGCGGACGGTCCTGCGCTGGCCGGATTCGGACCGTTGCCGACCCTCACACGGGGCGCATCGGCGACTCTGGACACGGTACTGCTGCTTCCGGAGGCGGCGGATGCGGACATGGAGGCCGTCGTGTGCGCTCCGGGTCTGCACGTGGCAGTCGAGGACGGCGGCCGCGTGCCGGGCAGGGCGACCCTCACGGCGCCTGCCGACGCGCTGCCCGGGAGTTACGGTGTGACGCTCTCCGGCAGGAATCTGCTGGGCATGAAACGATTTGTTGTGGTGGAATGAGTTCGGGTCGCCGGAAGACGTATACGATGGGTCCGGGTTCCCGCAGGAACCCGAAAGAGGAGTAACTTGAAATGAGTGAAGTTTCCATCGTGGGCATTATCCCGTCACGTTATGGTTCAACGCGCCTGCCCGGGAAAGCGCTCAAGCCCATTCTCGGAAAACCGATGATCCAGCGCGTGCATGAGCAGGTTTCCCGCGCGCGCGGTCTGCGTGCCGTGTATGTGGCGACGGACGACGAGCGGATCGCGCGCCTGGTCGAGTCTTTTGGCGGGAAGGTGGTCATGACGTCGCCGGAACATCCCAGCGGTACGGACCGTTTGGCCGAGGCGGCGGCCCGGCTGGAGGCGGATATCGTCGTGAACATCCAGGGCGACCAGCCCTTTGTCGACCCGCTCATGATCGAAGAGCTGGTACAGCCGCTGCTGGATGACCCGTCGCTCCAGATGTCGACGCTGATACATGCGCTTACGCGAGAAGGATCGACCACGGATCCGAGCGTGGTGAAGGTGGTGGTCGATCGGGATGGCAACGCGCTTTATTTCTCACGTTCCCTGATCCCGTATCCACGTGAGAATATTCCGCACCCTGTGTATGAACACATCGGACTTTACGCGTATCGCAAGGAATTTCTGATCGCATTCACCAAATTGGCGCCGACCACGCTGGAACAGGTCGAATCACTCGAACAATTGCGCGCCCTGGAGCACGGCTACCGGATCCGGGCCGTAGAGACGAAATGCGTCGATGACGAGCTGAGTGGATTCAGCATTGACACCCCAAAAGACATCGAACAGGCCGAAGCAATGTTGCGGGAACGTGGTTTGGAATAGGGCGGCTACGGGAAGAGGATGTATGCCATGAACGTTGACATAAACGAACTGAAAGCACTGAGAACCCAGCTGGATCCCGTCATGCTCGAGCGCGCGGACGCGGCAGCGGACCAAGTTGTCGCCGCAAAAGAACGGGGCGGTCGCGTAGCCGTGGTAACCGGCAGCGGTCCGAACCTTCACGAAGGCGTGACCACACTCATCGCGGAACTCATGCGGCTGGGCGTCGTCGACGCCGTCACCACCAGCTCGGCAGTCGTATCCCACGAAATGGGGGGGACACTCGACAAGGTCAAACGCTTTCCGGGGCATCTCGTCGGCATCGAAGCGTCGCTGCTGCCGCGCAGCGGTGAGTTTGAATTGACGCTCATGGACGACGAGACGCTGGAACAGATTGTCCGCTACATGCCCGTGGACCTGGAACTGATTGAGCGGATGCGCAAGGTCGAGGGCAAAACGATCATCAAGGCCGCGGGCAATCTGGGCTATCCCGTGGGTCTCTGGCTGGAGCATCTGTCTCGAGAGATCAACGAACTGGCCCATTCCTGCGGGGCCTCCTTTGAGGAAGTCGCGGGCCTGGGCGCAGACGAACGCACGATGATCGGCATGGGCGCCCGGAAAGGGCTGCCGGTGCTGGTGACCGTGCCGCAACTGATCGGCGGCGGTTGCGTGGGACTGCATATCGGCGACAGCATCAGCATTTGCGAACGGGCGACCCGGCTGGCCCGCATGCTGGACAACGCGGACGTCATCATCGAATCCGCCGTCGCACTAACGCAGGAAGTCCACGACGGACCTCTGGAACGCTACACCGGTCACGGTCTCTGGTCCGCCTGGCAGGGGCACTACAGCTTCAGTCTGGGTGGAAAAAAGCTGATCCGGATCGACCTGGACCCCACGTTGGAGACCGTCTGCAAAGTGGAACGCGAGGGGAAGGCGGTCCAGGCCGCCATCACCGACGGCCTGCCGAAAACCAAGTTTTTCAAAGTCCCGTTCCGCATGGAAATGTCCGGGTTTGCGCGCCACGAGGGAAGCATGGCCGTCATCGGCGACATCGGGATGGTGTGGCCCATCATGGCAAGCCGTATCGCCGAACGGCTGGGGCTGCCGCTGGAATTCATCTCCTATCCCCAGCAGACCTCCCTCGGCAAGGCCATGCGCGAGACCATCGTGAGCGAGGTGAAACCGCTCAACCGGGAGCGGATGCTCGCGGAGCTGCTCCGCCGCAACAACAGCCCCTTGCAGGCCGACGCACGTCCGACCGCGACGGACGAAATGAAGTTGACGGTTTGACCCCTATTCCTCGCTGGAATCGGAGCCGAGCTGCGTCCAGAACGTCAGCCCGGTCAGGTCGCGCTTGGGTTCAAACAGGCTGGACAGCGCATACGTGACGACGAAGGTCAGGATCTGCCCGAAGAAGCCGACGTAGTAGATGTGCATGGGTTTCACCAGGAAGCCGGCGGTACGGGCTGAACAACCCAGGGCGCTCGCGACGTGGTCCGGCGTGATCCCCAGGAATTCCACGGCGGCGATGTAGGCCGAAAAAAGTATGGTGGCCCCGATGCCGATCGCAACGGAGCGACTGGTGCCGCGTGTGGTCAGAAAGCCGAGCACGTATACGCCGAGGATGCCGCCCGACGAGATCGACGCCACTTTCATCAGAAAATCCTGCAGCGTCAGGTCGCTGAGGGTGTAAAACAGCGTCGCGCCGCCCATCATCAACAGGCAGGACGCCGCGGTCGTCGCGCGCGCCGCGGCGACATAGTGCTGTTCGCTGGCCGATTTGGCGAGGTGGCGGCGGTAGATGTCGGTGATGAAGACCGCCGAGATGCTGCTGATCGTCGCCGAAGATGAGGCCATGGCCGCGGCCAGGATGCCGGCGATAACAATGCCCGCAAGGCCGGTGGGCACCATCTTGACGCAGAAATAGGGGAGTATGGCCTCCGCTTTCGCACCCGCCGCTCCGGTCAGGATCGCCTGCGCCTGAGGATCGGGGTGCTGCAGGAAAAAGACGTACAGGCATGTGCCCAAAAACATGAAAAATGCCCAGGTCGGCACGCTGCACAGACAGCAGATCCAGATCGAGCGGAACGCCGCCTTGGGGTCTTTGGCGGAGACATATTTCTGCACGACATCCTGATTCGCGCTGTACTCAAACACCCAGTTCGCCAATCCGGTAATCAGCATCATCAGGATGGCCTTGTCGCGAATCGAAAACCACGAGACCGGCTCGATGGCGCCGGTGCTTGCGTTTAAATCGCCCAGCATAAACTTGTTGTGCTCCCAGCCGATCCGAAACACGGCCAGGATCCCGTCGTCGATCCCCCGGATGACGGTGATGAACAGGACAATGGAGCCAAACCACAAGAGAAAGACCTGAAAGAACTGCGCCCAGACAATCCCTCTGGCTCCGCCGAGCACGGTGTAGACGGTGATCACCAATCCGCCGAGTAAAATACACGCATAGGCCGAAGCGCCAGTCATCTGCTGGAACACGAGCGAGACCAGATAAAGGATGGTCGCGATCCGAAGGACCTGGGCGGCAGTGAACGTTGCCGACACATAGGTGCGGATCCCCACCCCATAGCGGCTTTCCAGGTATTCGAATGCCGAGGTGCAGCGGTTGCGACGGTAGAACGGTAGAAAGAACTTCCACCCGATATAGACCCCGAATGGCAGCATGAGCGTGCCAATCCAGCGAAGGTACGCGGATTTATATGCGTCGGCCGGATAGGCCACCACGGTGACCGAACTGATCATGGTCGCAAACATGGCCAGACCGAGGAGCCAGGCGGGAAATTGACGGTTGGCCACAAAAAAACTCTCGGTCGACTTATTGCGCTTCGCGAACAAGGGTCCAATGGCCGAGACCCCCACGAAATACACCGCCAGAATGGCCCAATCCAAACCCCCGAATTGAGTCGGCATAGGTCCCCCTTTGCACTCGTGCACTCCCAGCGCCTTTGAGCGCTGAGAGCCGGAGTATTTCGGCTTATGCCCGCGGACGCGCCACGCCTCGCGTCTCGCCAGCGTCGCTTACCCAAGATGCGCGACGTGAACGATAACATATTTGGAGTGATTTTGGGCAGCAATCTAACGTACCGATGCGGCTTTGTCTCAGCTACGGGATCTTGTGATTTTTCCTGACACCTTAGTCTCCTGAGCTGTATCTTCTTTTGCTTATCCTCGTTGTACGCACCCTTTCTTAAACCTGCGCCTGAAAGCAATAAAAAAGCCCGCCCGAGTGCGGTGTGTTCTGATTTCCAGGTCGTTTTCGAGTTCACCACACTCGAAACCTGCCGGACTCCACGGCCCGGAGCCAGGTAAGTTTCAACTTCCTCGCCAATTCGAAGGCGGTCTCTTTTCAAACACAAAGCATTCCGGTAGTGCGTAGTCTTTGAGCGCAGGGGGCGGTGTGGTTGAAAGATCCGCGATTCACTTCCTGTGATGAGAGAAAATTGAATGAATTCCAATTTCAACGGCTAAGTAGCACGTTCCCTTTTCGAATAGGCGGATAGAGGGATAGCCAGTACAGCGCAGAGTTGAATGCTTTTTGAAAGACAATAACGGGCAAATACGCTTGGCAACATCACCAGAGTCTGCTGCACGAGGCGGTGGCCTCTTGACTCACTCATACAGGCTCGGGCCAATACTCCTCGTACTCAAGCAGACGCTACGTACTTGGGGCTTCGTCTTTTTCAAACTCCGGCACGGGTAAAAAGGACCCGAAGATACCTCTTTCTGCGGGATGAAAAAGGGGGGGATTTCCTCTTGACATAGGGCAATGTCTGTGTTAGCTTGAATCCGTTCGTTGTGAACGTTCACGACGACGGCTCAAAGAGCCGGCTTTTCGAGGGACGTTAGGGGTGCTGATTCTAATGCTGGAGCAGGGTCAAGGGAATGGCTCACATTCCCCACCTCGGGGGACTGAGGCGTCTCGAAGCAAGAAAGGAGGGGGAGCTGGCGGACACACCTATACACCACAAATGGATCTCCCGTAAGAATGCCTATTGCCATAGTTTTTTGTGTGGGGCTGTGGAAATCGCAACCGATAAGCGAATTTAGGAAAGGGTGGTACGATGAAAAAGCGAGGTTTCACCTTAATTGAGCTGCTGGTGGTCATCGCGATTATCGGCATTCTTGCCGCGATCCTCCTGCCGGCGCTCGCCCGAGCGCGCGAAGCAGCGCGCCGCGCCAGCTGCGCCAACAACCTGAAACAGTGGGGGCTTATCTTCAAAATGTTTGCCAACGAGTCCCCCGGCGAGATCTGGCCTCCCGCAGCTACTGGCCTTAATAGTTGGGCCTTAGAGGACCCGGATCGCATGGATATCGTTGGGGCCGTAGATGACATCTGGGCGGTACCCTTTGGCCCGGACATCTATCCCGAGTACCTGACGGACATGAATATCTGGTTCTGCCCGTCGCGTGCCAACATCAATTCGGACGATTACATTGGCGAGAACGGCAAATGGCGCTGGGCCAACGGCAACCTGGATCCCGTGCGTTTCGAAGACGACATGTCGTATGCGTACTACGGTTACGTGGTGTCCAATGTACATGAATACGCCACGATGATGATCGCGATCGATGCGGCGACGGGAGCCTGGTCTACCCCGGACCAGTCGCCCAATCAGGCCCTGGCCGTACTTAGAAGTGACGTCGATTTGGATAAAGTGGGCAAAACCCGTGAGGAGATTCGGGACAGGATTCAAAACCGGATCCAAACCTACCGCACGACGCCCAGTTTTTATTGGCCGCTGGGCTCGACGACCCCCGTGGCCGATCATTTCAATATGGTTGGCACAGGCGGTGGAAGCACAATCATGAAGCTTCGCGAAGGTGCGGAACGCTTCATGGTGACCGATATCAACAATCCCGCCGGCAGCGCCAAGGCCCAGAGCTCCATCCCGGTCATGTGGGATGAGGCCATGTCCGGCTCGGGCGACTCGCCGGACATCCTGCAGAAGTGGAAATACAACCACGTCCCCGGCGGCTCCAACGTGCTGTACATGGACGGCCACGTGGAATTCCTCCGCTGGCCGACGGGCGACCTGGATGCCATTCCGATGGGTCAGTGGTGCGGTATGATGGGCTGCCTCTGGTAGGCCTTGATATCCGCCTGATACGCCGTGATTGAACGCGGTTCGCATGGGGCGCTGTCTGGAGGGTCTGGACAGCGCCCTTTTTCTTGTTCATAGGCAATACATCGGCTCAGCGAGCACGGAAACGGAGGTCCTCGGCCATGCATCGCAGGACAAGTTGGATTTTCATTGCCTCGATAATTTTGTCAGCCCTAAGCTGCAGCAATGGGGGAACAGCGCCTCAGTCCACCGCGTCTCAGTCGGCCTCGGGCTGGGTGGTCGTGATCCCGCCGGATGCCGCCGCTCCCGTAGCGAAAGCCGCGGAAATGCTCAGCGAGGAGATCGCCAAGCGCACGGGAGAATCGCTTGCGGTGATGAGCGCCCTGCCGGCCCCCGAGGTCCAGGCGATCGTTCTCGGTACTACCGATGCGCAACCGGCCGGAATGCCGTCGCCGCCCGTTGAACTCGCCGTGCCTCTGGAAGCGGAAGGCTATGCCGTCTGGACGGACAACTCCACGCGCCCTGCGACCACCATCTGCGTGTTGGGGCAGGAGGCTCGCGGAGCCGTGTTCGGGGCGGGCGCCGTCTTGCGGGCCTCCCGCATGCGGCCGGGTAAATTTTCGCTGGACCCGAGCTTTCAGGTGAGCACGGCCCCAGCGTATCCGGTGCGAGGCCATGAATTGGGCTACCGGCACACCTCCAACACCTACGACGCCTGGAGCGTGGAACACTATGAACAGTACATCCGCGATCTGGCGGTATTCGGCGCCAATGGAGTGCAGCTCATCGTCCAACTGGACTCCCTGGATATTGACGGGCCACACATGACCGAGCCGGTCCTGGAACGGACGGAAAAGCTGACCCGGATACTCGGCGATTACGGAATGCGCGTCTGGGTCTGGATGCCGCCCTCGGAAGACGAGGTCACCCTCGAATCCATCCCAGCGGTGCTCGAAAAGTGCCGCGCGTTCTTCGAGCGCTGCAGCCCGCTGGACGCGATCTTCGTGCCTGGCGGCGATCCGGGCGACACCCCGCCCGAGATCCTCCTTCCGTTGCTCAAAGAGATGGCGGCGGTGTTGCGCGAATCGCATCCGAACGCGGAGATCTGGTTTTCAAACGAGGACATGTCGCACGAATGGAATGCCACTTTGTTTGAGCTGCTCTCCCAGGATCAACCGGACTGGCTCTCGGGGGTCGTCTTCGGGACCTGGGTCAAGATGCCGCTGACGGCGATGCGTGCCCAGGTGCCGAAGCAGTTTCCGCTGGTGCAATACTGCGATATCACTCACTGCATCGAGTGCCAGTATCCGGTCCCGGACTGGGATCGCAGCTTCGCCTTCACCCTGGGCCGGGAACCGATCAATCCGCGCCCCGTGGCCACGGCGCACATTTTCGATGTGATGGCGCCCCATACCATCGGGTTCAACACCTATTCGGATGGCGTGAACGATGATGTGAACAAAATCATCTGGACCGCGAAGGGGTGGGACCCGCGGGCCGATGTAACGCAGGTTTTGACGGAATACGGCCGCTATTTTGTTGGTGACGATACAGGCGAGAAAGTGGCCATGGGCCTGCTGGCCCTGGAAGAGAATTGGAAAGGTCCGCTCCTCGCCAATGAGACCGTTGAGACGACGCTGGCGCTCTGGCAGGAAATCGAGCAGCAGGCCGGCGAGGCAGCCGAAACGAACTGGCGATTGCAGATGGGACTCCTTCGCGCCTACTACGATGCCTATCTCTATCGCAAACTTCGGGGCGAAACCGAACGGGAAGAGCGCGCCTGCGCGGAGCTTGCCCGCGTACCGGAGATCGACGTGGCTACGGCCATCGCAAGCGCCTCCGCCATCCTGTCGGAAGCCGATGAAGACCCCGATGCGCCGGCTCTCCGGGCGCGCGCGGATGAGCTGGGCGAGTGGCTGTTCAAGAGCATCGGCATGCAGCTCAGCGTCGATAAGTACGGAGCGAAAAATTGGGAGCGGGGCGCCATCCTGGATGCCCTGGACCTGCCCTTGAACGATCGACTCTGGTATGAGGCCGAGTTTGCGGAGATCCTCGCCCTGCCCGACGAGGCGTCACGCGTGGCGCGGCTGCACGCCGTGGTGAACTGGGAAGACCCGGGTCCGGGCGGATTCTACGACGATCTCGGAAATGCCTGGAAACAACCCCATCTCGTGCGCCAGAAAGACTGGACATCCGACCCGGGCGCGGTGGAATCGCCCCAGTGCGAAGTTATCGAGGTGAAGGGCCGCGAGGCGTGGAGGCATTCCTGGCTGGACCAGGGCCAGACGCTGTTTGGCACTCCGCTGCGCATGCGTTATGAAGACCTGGACCCTGAGGCCTCCTACACGCTCCGTGTCGTCTATGCCGGTCGTTTCCGGCCCACAATGCAGTTGCAGGCAAACGGCGCGTACGAAATCCACGGTCCCATGCCGCAACCCGAGACGCCCACCCCGCTCGAATTCGCCCTTCCCCGGGAAGTGACGGCCGGTGGAACGCTCGAGCTTGAATGGCAGCATCTTTCCGGGCGAGGATGTCAGGTGGCTGAAGTATGGCTCCTTCGTACTGACGGCTGAGAGAAAAGTTCCGGAGACAGCATAGTCCTTACGGCTGCGGCTCCTACGCCCCCGTTCGCGAAGGCCGCGGCCGCTCAGGCTTTCAATCGGGCTGAATCCGGCAAGAGGTGGAGGCATCATGAAACCATCCTGCGAAATGCATGTCATCTCCAACACCCATTGGGATCGCGAATGGAGCGCCAATTTTCAGGAAACGCGCATGCGGCTCGTGGAGTTTTTCGATGCGCTCCTGGACATTCTGGATACCGAAGCGGACTACCGGTCATTTCTGCTGGATTCCCAGGTCGTGCCGATCGAGGACTACCTTGAAGTGCGCCCGGAGTCCCGTGAGCGGATTGCGAAGCAGGTAGCCGGCGGCCGGCTTCTGGTTGGACCCTGGTACACGTGCCCGGAAGAATTCTGTGTGAATGGGGAGTCGCTGGTGCGGAATCTGTGCTACGGCCACCGCCTCGCACGCGAATTGGGTCAGGTGATGAAGGTGGGGTACAGTCCTTTCTCATACGGCCAAACCTCACAGATGCCGCAGATCTATGCGGGATTCGGCATCGATACCATCCTGTTTTACCACGGCGTCACCCACGACGAGGCGCCCAATGAGTTCCTCTTTGAAGGCGCCGACGGAACACGCGCCTTTGCCTCCCAAATCAGCGGCGGGGCGCGCTACAACTTCTATCACAAGGTATACCGGAAGGTCGTTTTTCCGTACGAGAAAGACGACCGTCTCTACACCTGGGACCAGGGCGGCCTGCCGTTCCATTTCTGCACGGAAGACACCTGTGAAGAACAGCACACGCTGCTCGAACCTGTACCTCATTTTGACAAAGAGCGCCTGGCGCAGTGTGTGCGTGAACTCCGGGATGAAGAGGCGCGCGTGGCCACAACGCGTTATCTCGCGTTCATGATGGGCCACGACAGCAGTGTGCCCGATGCAGTGGAACTCCACCTGATCAAAGAAGCCCAGGAGACGCTGGGGCAGGATGCCCTCTTTCACAGCAGCTTGCCGGAATGGATTGCGAAAGTGAAAGCGGCCGCGAAAGACCTGCCCTTATTGAAAGGCGAGCGCCGCACGCCCAAGGTCCGTACCGGGCGCGTGCATTTGTACAGCGATGTACTGTCGAGCCGGGCGCGGATGAAGCGCCTCAACGCGCATACGGAGTTCGCGTTGCAGCGCTGGGCCGAACCTTTCTCCACGGTCGCGTGGTGTCTGGGCCGGGAGTACCCGTCGGCGCTTCTGGATCTGGCGTGGACAAGCTTGCTGAAATGCCATGCTCACGACAGCATCGCGGGCAGCGGGGTTGACGACATTGAGCTGGATCAGCGTGCCCGATTGCGCCGAACCGCCCAAATCGCCCGCGGAATAACCGAGCGGAGTCTCGCCCACATTCAGCGCCATATCAACAATGCGGAGGGGGCCCCTGACGATGTATTGATTACGGCGTTCAACGCCTCGGCTTTTCCGCGCACGGAAGTCCTGACCGCCGTGCTGGATGTGCCGCCCAGCGCCGCCTCGCGCGAATTTGTTCTGATCGCAGTCGATGGAAAGACGCAGGTACCGGTGCAGGTCGCCACGCGGCGTCCCCACCACGCCACCATGAACCACGCCGGCGATGCCGCGCAGATGATGTCGTGTGAGCAGGTCAAATTCCATTTCGAAGCACGTGACCTGCCCGCGCTGGGCTATTCCACGTTTCGCTTCAATCCGAAGGGGCGCGTCGCGCGCGGGAGCCTGGTCTGCGGCAGCAACGCGATGGAAAACGAACACCTGCATGTGCTGATCCATGACAATGGCACGCTGGGCATCCGCCATAAAGCCTCCGGGACGCTATTCGGGGGCCTGCACTATTTTGAGGACAGCGGCGAGGCCGGCCAGGCCTGGATGCACGTAGAACCGGGTGCGGACCAGGTCGTCAACAGTCGCGGATTCCCCGTGTCGGTTGCGCTCGAAGAGGACGGACCACTCCTTGCCCGCTACCGAATCGAACATTTTCTGACGATTCCCTCGGCCCTGGATAACGCCGGCAGCAACGCCTGGGAGCGCCTGGACGGCTTTGACAATTCGGCGCGACGCAGCGCGCAAACTACAGATTTGACCATTACGTCGCTCGTGACCCTGCGAAAGGGCGCCCGGTCCGTCGAAGTGCAGACCCGTTTCCACAATGCGGCCGAAAACCACCGGCTGCGCGTGGTCTTTCCGACGCATCTCAGCCGGGCAAAGAGCTGTTGGGCGGAGAGCGCCTTTGATGCAGTCGAACGGCCCATTGCGCCGGAACCGGGGCATCCCTGGCATGGCATCGGTAAACGAACCTTCCCCATGCAGCGTTTTGTCGATGTGAGCGATGGGAAGGCGGGCCTGGCGATCCTGAACGATGGATTGCGGGAGTATGAGGTCACGCAAGACTCCGAACGCGCGATCGCCGTGACCCTGCTGCGAGCCTTCGAGGTGTCGATCTGTACGTCGGCGGCGGGCTGGGATGTCCGCCCCGACATGAAATTATCGCAGAGTCCTGGCGAGCATGAGTACCGCTATTTGATCTATCCGCACGCAGGGCATTGGGACGAGGCGGAGGTGCTTGCGGAGTGTGAACTTCTCACGGCGCCGGTCAAACTGGCCCAGGCCGGGCGCCATGGCGGCACGCTGCCGAAACACATGAGTTTTTTTGAGCTGGCGCCGTCGAATCTGGTGTTGAGTGCGATGCACCGCTCTTCTACGGGTGATTCGCTGCTGATTCGACTGTTCAACCCGACGGAACAACCTGTCGCGGGCACGCTGACGTTTTTCAAGGTGCTGCGGGCCGCCGAATTGGTCAGCATGGAAGAAAGGTCCGTGCAAAAGCTTGAGCCCGAAGGGAAAGAACTCGCGCTGCGCGTCGGCAGCCGTAAGATCGTCACGCTGAAAATCACCCTGTAACCGGCGCATTCAAACGATGACGTGCAGGGACGTCGGCCCGTGCAGCTCCTGCTTTCCTTCGGCGTGCTGCCTGGCCACAAAAAAACTGAAATAGCGGAAATTTTTGGCAGCGCTTGGAATGGTTGAAGTCGATAGAAGGTCTGGCCATCATCGGGATACGGTATGCGAGCCGGAACCAGGATTGAGGTTTCCCTCAACGGCCGCATCGTTTTACTCGAGACGGAGGTGCACATGGCAATCCAAGGCATGAAGAACCTGAATACGCTGTATCTGCGCAAAATCAAGAGCCGGGTAGCTGAAATCCGCGCTCGTTTTCTCTATTCGGACCGGACTCCGATCGATGAACTGTCCATGGCCGAAACCTCGAAGCATCTCACAATTGCCGAGGCCCGGCGGCTTCCCTACAAGCCTGTGGCCGAGGGCCAGCGCTGGGGCCACAATTGGGGCACGGCGTGGTTCCGCTTGCGTATTACGGTGCCTCGTTCCATGCGTGGCGACACCGTGATGCTCCTGTTCGACCTGGAAAACGGCGAAGGGTTGATTTTCCGCGATGGCGAGCCCGTGCAGGGCTTATGCTGGTCCCGCAAGGAATATGTACTGCTCGATAAGGCCCGCGGAGGGGAGCAAATCGAGCTGTTTGTGGAAGCGGGTGCAAATGCCCGCCTGGGGGCATTTGTCGAACGGGCCGTCCATAGGCCAGAGATCGCCGTGCTCAATCCCGAGGTCTGGGATGCTTTTTGGGATATATCTGCGCTGGCCGACATCGTTGACCCGGAACTCCACAAAGACTGGACGGGAAAACCGTATCATCTGCCGTTTGATGGAGACACACTCCTCGCCCGGATTGTCTTCGCGCTCAATGAAGCCGTCGACCTCTTCGACTACCGGGAACCTTCACGGGAAGAGCTGCGGGCGCAGGCAGGCCGCGTGCGGCGGCGTCTGAAACCGATCTATGCCTGCAAGGCCACCGACGCCGCCCAGACCTTTGCCGCGATGGGCCACGCCCACATCGATGTCGCCTGGAAATGGCCCCTGTCAGAGACGGTGCGCAAATGCGGGCGCACCTTTGCTAATGTGCTCGATTTGATGGAGCGCTACGATGATTTTGTCTTTGCGCAGAGCCAACCCCAGCTCTATGCCTACGCCGCGGACCGCTACCCTTCGCTCTACAAACGCGTGCGCGAGATGGTTAAACAAAAGCGGTGGATCCCCACGGGATGCATGTGGGTGGAAGCCGACTGCAATATTACCGGAGGGGAAAGCCTCGTGCG
Organism: Candidatus Hydrogenedentales bacterium; assembly: GCA_050950105.1. Lineage (GTDB taxonomy): Bacteria > Hydrogenedentota > Hydrogenedentia > Hydrogenedentales > SLHB01 > UBA2224. Next base: position 1,104,021 of record JBMNGZ010000005.1, read on the forward strand.
CCAAATTCTGTTTGGCACGCGCTTTTTTCAACAGGAATTTCAGTATCGTGCGGAAACGCTCTGGCTCCCGGATGTCTTCGGGTTTTCGGCGGCTCTGCCTCAAATTATGAAGCGCAGCGGGATCAACTACTTTTTCACCACCAAGCTCGCCTTGAATCAATTCATGAAATTCCCCTACCACACCTTCCACTGGGAAGGGCTCGATGGCAGCCAGGTGCTCTCCCACTTCATGCCGGGGGAAGAGTACAGCGCCGAGCTGGAACCCTGGCTGATTCGTACCGCGGTGCACGATTATGCGGAGAAAGACCGCTGTTCGCTGCAGGTCATGCCGTTTGGCCACGGAGACGGCGGAGGAGGGCCGGCCCGCGCACATCTCGAGCGGTTGCGGCGTTTCGCTGACTTTGAAGCCATGCCCCGGCTCGTCTCCATGGCGCCAGACGCCTTTTTTGCAGAACTCGAGCGCGAAAGCCGGAAATTGCCGCTGTGGCGGGGGGAACTCTACCTCCAGAACCACCGGGGAACGTACACCTCCGAGGCACAGGTGAAAAAGAATAACCGCCAGGCTGAACTCCTCCTGCGCGAAACCGAGATGCTGGCGGCTCTGGCCATGGCCCAGGGCGCAGGCTATGACCAGAACGGTCTCGCGGATGCGTGGAAACTGGTCCTCCTGAATCAGTTCCACGATATCCTGCCCGGAAGCTCCATCGACGAGGTGTACGAGGAATCCGAGCGGCAATTCGACACCGTATTCTCCCAGGTCGGCGCGATTCGCGATGCGGCGTTCCAGCGGCTTGCCCGCCACGTTGATACGCGGGGCGCTGGCGAACCCGTCCTGGCCTTCAACGCCCTCTCATGGACTCGCCGCGACCTCATCGAAGTCGAGGCCCAGACGCTCGGCAAAGGCAAGACCTGGGAGGCGGCGGGCTCGGACGGAGAAATCTCCCCCGTTCAGGTGGGGTGGGACGGAAAAGCTCGATTTGCGGGCAAGGCGCCGTCCATTGGCTGCAAAGTCTTCCATATCCGGCCCTGCGACGCTCTTCCGCCAGAAATCAAGGTGAGCGAGCGTTTGCTCGAAAACACGCTCCTCCGGCTTCGCTTCGATGCGCGCGGCCGGCTTCGCAGCGTGTACGACAAACGCCACCGCCGGGAAGTGCTCGCGCCCGGTGCGACGGGCAATCAGTTCATCTTGTTCGAGGACAAAATGGCGAGCTGCGGCGCTTCCTGGGACGTCGACATCTTCTACAACGATAAACCCCTCGAATTCGACGGAAAGCTGCTTTCGGTGGAGGTGCCCGAACGTGGACCGGTGCGCTCTGTCCTCCGCTTTCGCCGAGCGATAGGGAAATCCCGGATCACCCAGGATGTGATCCTCAGCGCTGAATCCCCGCGCATTGATTTCCAAACTACGGTGGACTGGGGCGATGAACACGATGTGATGCTCAAAGCCGCATTTCCCGTGAATATCCGGTCTGAAAACGCCCGTTACGAGACCCAGTTCGGCAACCTCGAGCGTCCAACACACTGGAATCTCCCATACGACTTTGCGCGTTTTGAAGCGCCGGCTCACAAATGGGTGGACCTCTCGGAGGGGAATTACGGCGTAGCCCTCCTCAATGACTGCAAATACGGATACGACGTCCGGGACAACGTAATGCGGATCACTCTGTTACGTGCGCCCAAAGATCCTGGGAAGACGACCGACGTTAACCGGACGCACACGTTCACCTACGCGCTTTTGCCGCATGAGGGCGATTTCACCCACGGGGTGGTCCGGGCGGCCTACGAATTGAATGCACCGGTCCTGGCGCGCACCGTCAAAGCCTCGTCAGGAAGCGGAGCGGCAGATCCCAGCCGCCTGTCGATCTCCGGCGCCAATGTCATCGTGGAGGCCGTGAAGAAAGCCGAGGATGACGACGGTATCGTGGTGCGGATGTATGAGGCACATGGCTGGCGAACCCGCAACGTTTTCCGCACCTCCCTGCCCATTGCGCGCGCTGTCGAAACCGATCTGATGGAAAATGAGGAGCGTGAATTGAATTTCCGTAACGGTGCGCTGAGATTGGACTTCACGCCATACCAGATACGCACCGTGAAGCTGATGTTAACGTCGTAAAACCTCTCTCATGAGTGGCGAATGCGGCCCATAAAGGTGATACGGAGGGAGGAAGACGGCCATAGGGTTCGGGCAGGTCCGAACTTAGAGGTCTTGTGTTCTTTCGTGCAGCTGTGCTAGTTTTAGAATGATTCGTCCGAATTATCTAACGGGGCAGTGCAGGACACCAAGAGAAGCATATAGCCTTGAAAAACAAGGCGTTCCGTGGACCTGCCGGGAGAGGGATGTGGCTATCATTCTTATCGTGGAAGACGATCGGCAAACAGCAAAATACATTCAACAAAATCTTGCCGAAGCAGGGCACACCAGCATCATCGAATCAACGGGAGAGCGTGCAACGGAGGCCGCAAAAGAACACAAGTGCGATTTGCTCATCCTCGACATCATGCTTCCGGGAACCTCAGGCTTTGAGGTATGCCGGCGCTTCCGGCGCGATCCTGACCTCTACATGATGCCGATCCTGATTTTGACGGCCATGAAGGGCGACGAGGAATTGCATCACGGTTTGGCGCAAGGCGCCGACGATTACGTTGTCAAGCCCTTTGATATCAACAATTTAATTCATCGTATGGAAGCTCTGCTCCGTGTAAGCGCGGATAGAGCGGGGCGCGATCCGATTGCCGATATACCAGCGGCGGGCGCGACGAAGCGAGAGGTGCAGCGCAGGGTGAGCCTTGGAGAGGAATTCGCGCTGGCTTATTTCGAACTGCAGCATATCCGCGAATTTGCGCGCCAATATGGCGAAGAACCCCGGGCTAAGGCGATCCGGCGCCTGGGCAGAGCGATCCAGCAGGCAGGCCGCAATTTTTCGCCTGCCGTTTTCTTCTGTGGTCACATGGGGGGCGGGCATTTTGTCTGCGTTTTGCCGCCGAGGAAAGCAAAAGCCTACTGCGAACTTGTGCGTCGAGTCTGGGAACAGCACCTGGAGCAATTCTACACAAGCATTGGCCACCCCCAGGCTTATGCGGTAGCGAAACGAAAAGAGTCGGGCAACCCACTCTTGGACGTGCTGGCTTGCCTCACCACCCGGGAAGCCAAAGGGTTTGCCACGCCGCACGAGCTTTTTGAAACCCTCTCACAGCTCCGGGCAAAGGCCTCTGCGGGACGCCAGGGCGGGATTTATGTCGATCGGCGGGGTGTGAACGGATAGCGGGCTCGTCCTGCTTCTACCGAAAATGCGGGCCCGGGAGCATTCGTTTGCAGCGCCTGCGCTTTTTTTCCCGAACAACTCACGCGAAATGCGGCTCAGAATTCGGTTGGCTCAGCCAGTTGTTGTATCCCGACATTGGTGCAGCCTTCTTCCTCCAGGCCGCTTTGAAGGGCTTCGAGCGCCTCGGGTTCGCCGTGGACAAGCAACACCTTCTCCGCTCGGTCTTTAAATCGTTTTCCGAAGGCGATAAGCTCGGAACGGCCTGCGTGCGCACTCAGTGCATTGAACACCTGTACATCGGCCAGCAGGCGGTGTTTCAGGCCGAATATCTTGACCGTCGGCTCCCGCTCGAGAATTCGGCGTCCAAGGGTGTTTTTTGCCTGAAAACCAATGATACAAATAGTGTTGCGTGGATCCTCGATGTTGTTGCGGAGGTGATGGAGGATGCGTCCAAACTCGCACATACCCGATGCGGAGAGGATGATGCACGGCTCTTTCAAGCCATTGAGACGCATCGAGGCCTTGACATCACGGATGTACTCGATGTGCCGCAGCTGGAACGGGTCGCCCGATTCCTCCATGACACGTTCCGGATCTCGTCGTCAAACGAGTCGGTATGGAGCCGGAACACCTCCGTGACGTTGACCGTCAGGGGGCTGTCCACGAAGACCGGCATCTCCGGGATGCGGTCGGCCTAATTCGAGGCGTTTCAGCGCGAAGATGAATTCCTGCGCGCGCTCCAGGGCAAACGTCGGCACGATCAGCTTGCCGCCGCGGTCATGTAGGTGCGGTTGATGGTTTCCGCCAGATCGTGGTCCAGCGTCTCGATCGGCTTGTGGTCCCGGTTCCCGTAGGTGCTCTCCATGACCACGACGTCGGCGTCGTCCGGCTCCCACGGGATCTTTGAGTATGGCCGCGTTCTTCTGGCCGATGTCCCCGGAATAGATGAACCGGCGGCGGGAACCGTTCTCGGAGAACTCCACCAGCAGCATGGCCGAGCCCAGCACGTGCCCGGCGTCTTTGAACGTCACGCTTGACGCCGGGCGCCACCTCCAGGCTCGATGTCGTACGGGATGCTGATGAACCGCCGCATGATCTCGCGGACGTCCACGTCCGTATACAGCGGCGGCACGAAGGTCTCGTGCTTCTTCGACAGCCACTGCGCGTCCCGTTCCTGGATGTGGGCGCTGTCCAGCAGCATGATGGCGCAGAGATCGCGGGTGGCCGGCGTAGTAAACACGCGCCCCTGGTAACCATAGCGCGCAAGCATCGGGAGAATGCCGCTGTGGTCGATGTGGGCGTGGCTGAGCACGACCGCGTCTAAATCGTTGGGGTTGAACGGTAAGGTGCGGTTGAGCGCCGCGGCCTCCTCTGCGAACGCCCTGAAACATGCCGCAGTCAAAGAGGATCTTGTGCCCGTTGACTTCCAGGAGGTGCTTGCTGCCCGTGACTCCCGCCCACGGCGCCGTACGACGTAATGCGCATGCCATGAATTCCTTTTTCGCTGTACTGGCGCGTGAACGCACGGCCAGTCCGCCCGTAGGACATACCACAGATGGGGGAGTGGATTCAACGCGCCCGCCACAGAGACCGCCGCTTCGATGCTGCCGCCTTGCCTCGACCGGCGCATTTGCGCTAGGGTGTGCCTAGACTGGTCCACTGAGGCCATCTGCACAGTCAACGGAGGATTCCCATGACTCGCCTGCTCTTTCTCAGCCATGGCGCTCCTACGTCTCCAGGCGCAGTCGGGCGCGGCTCCCGAGATTCCCTGCACGAGCGGGCACAGGCCCGCCGGGAGCGACCTGGTTCTGGGGGCGTACCTGACGGCCGAGGACGGTCGAGCAGGCCTCTTCGACGCTGGAGCAGCGATCCCGTGCAGCGCTGCTTCAGCCACTACGGGTTTACACTGCGTCACGGTCGAGGTCTACCGCAGCGGTCAGAATCGTCCCGCCCGGAGCACCTTGCCCGGGTGCGGGACCATTTTCCGCGACCACGGGTTCGAGGTGGTGGGCGGCATCGCCACCACCCCCGGCGGAGACACGGGCGTCCGCCAGGAGGGGCCGCTGGGCTGGTACAACTGGCAAAACCCGAAAACCCGGCACGACCTCGAAGACGGTGATGCGCTCCGTTGCGCCCGCTGTTCGACCTGTTTGTCATCGACGATTTTCTCTGCACGGGAGATGTCAGCGAAGAGTCGAAAGAGGCGAAAGGCGAAGCGCGCTGGAGCGAGTATCGCTGCGAACTGATGGCTGAGGTGGCCCGGGATGTCTTTATTTCTTCGGCGAAGGAAGTCAATCCGGACATCACGATGATCATCAAATTTCCACAATGGTATGACCTGTTTCACCAATTTGGATATACGGTTGCCAGCCATGCAGGCTCTTTCGACCGCGTCTGGGTGGGCACAGAAACCCGGGGCGCCCGAACGCAACGGTATGGTTTCGTCCAGCCGTACGAAGCGTTTGTGAATTACCGCTGGATTGCCTCCGTCGCTCCTGAGACCATCCAGGCCGCGTGGTTTGACCACGGCGATTGCGATGCCCTCGATTTTGTGGACCAGGCGTACCAGTCTGTCCTGGCGGGTGCGCGTATCCTCAGCGTCTTTAATTTCCTGGATGTCTTGAACGGCCATCCGGGAGATGAGTTGCTGGCACAGGAATTTGACCGTCTGGCCGATCTCGCCGCGACGGTAAAGACAGGGCCGGTGCAGGGAGTCGCCGCGTATAAACCGGTGGGCAGCGATGCAGGCGGAAACCTCTACGTGATGGATTTCATTGGGATGCTGGGCGTGCCGCTTGTTCCGACGTCGGCCTTTCCTCACGAAGCGAAAGTGCTCTTCCTGCCCGAGCAGGCCGCTTCGGATCCCGGTGTCATGACCAAGCTGCGCGCACGGCTCTCGCGCGGTGGGCGCGTCATCGTTACGCCGGGGTTTCTCGCACGGCTCCCGGAAGCGGCCGAGCTGACTGGGGTCGGACCCGTTCAGCTGGCCCCCGTTCGGGCTGAGGCCGTCCTCCTGAATGGGGAGGCGGTTCCCGTGCAACACGGCCTGGACCTGGCCGCCCTTCTGGAACCCGGCGATGCGGAGGTCCTCCTGGAAGCCCTGGTGGACTCAAAACCGGTGCCTTTCCTGACCCGGCGCCGCTTCCAAAACAGCGGGCTCTATGTGCTCAACTGCCATACGTTTTCGCAGGCCGATTTTGATGCGGTGGGGGAGGTCTTGCTGGCGCCGCGTGAATTGGGACTCCTTGAGTTGCCGCAGGGTGCAACCGACCTGCTTCGCGCGGTCTTTCTTGAACCTCTCGGCCTCGCCCTGAACGCACCTACGCGCGTGTGCCTGCAACCGTTTGGCGAGCAGGAGTTTTTTGTCCAGAACTACAATGAGACGCCGGTAACCGCGATCCTGCGGGCGCCGGCAACGGTCGATGGCGGCACGTGGCACAACCAGCTTACCGGCGCCGAAGTCCCCGTATCCGACGGAAATCTCCTGATCGAACTGGACGCCCGGGGCCGTTGCTGGCTCAAGCCGCAATGAGCGCGAACTCGAGGCATTTGTCGCTCAGAAATACCCCATGCAATGGAGGAGTTCCATTTCTTCCGGGCTCAACAGGGGAACCTGTTGCCGGGGCGGCGTCTCGATGCCGCGTTCGCGGCACTTCTTCTCGTGTTCCTCCAGAATAGCGCGCAGTTTGTCGCGAACGGCCGTCTCTTCGTCGAGCACGTTCGAGGTCTCTCCGGGATCCGTGGAGAGGCAGTAGAGTTCTTCGAAAACCGGCGCGCCCCAGATATCTGTCATGGGGATGGTGCCTGCTTGTAAGCCCAGTTGCGTTTCCTCAAGCTGCCTGACTTCTCTGGGGCGTTCGCTCGGAGTGAAACGTTTGCGCGCGGCCAGGTACTTCCACCCATCCACAAGGACACTGCGTGTCATGGCGCGTTCCTGGAGCATTAATTCCGCAATATAGGGCCGGGAGGGAGGCGTCAGCCGCAAGCCCGGATTCGCAGGCTTGAAGAGCGCTTCGCCGTCCAATCTCGAATCATCCGTCGGCAGCTCAAACAGTTGTGCAATCGTGGGGTACAAATCTACCACCGACACGGGAGCCTGGACGCGCGCCGCCGGAACCTTTCCCGGCGCCCAGAAAATCAGGGGGATACGAAGCACCTCTTCATGCAGTGACCACCCGTGCTCTACCCAGTCGTGGTCCAGGAACTCCTCCCCGTGGTCCGATGCGATCACGACCAGGGTCTTCTCGAGCAGGCCATAGGCACGCAACGCATGAAATAACATCTCGATCGATCGGTCGGAATCGGCGATCTCGGCGTCGTAGCGGATGATCGTGTCTTCAAAACGCGGATCTCCCGGCCCGAAGCCTTCCCCGCGAAGCTGGTTCAAGTCGGCACGAATGTCATCAAAAATGTGCAGCGGATTGGGGTAGAACGAGTCCGCGAAACGGAGATAGAGGTCGTCCGGCGGCTCGTATGGGCCATGGGGATCAAAATAGTGGAGATACATGAAAAAAGGTTTGTTGCTCAGTTTTTTCGCATGTTCCATGGCAATTGCGGTGAGTTTGGGACCCTCTGTGCTCAGCATCCAGTGCAGGGGCAGGTGATGCACAGTTTTGAATCCCCGGGTCACCCCGGCAAGTACGGCGGTATTGCTGAGAAACAGGGTTTCGTATCCCGCCGTTGCAAACCGCTCCGCAATCGTGGGCACGGTCTCCGGCACCTGGGCGTACCAGCCTATCGCTCCGCTGGAGCAGGGAAGCATCCCCGAGAACAATACCGATACCGATTCCCGGGTAAAGGTGCTGTTGGAGCGGGCTTCTTCAAAGAGCAGCCCCTCTTTGGCGAGGCTGTCGATAAAGGGCGAGGTGTTGCGTTTATAGCCGTAACATCCCAAATGGTCGGCACGCAATGCATCAATGTTAATAAAAATGAGGTTATAACCCTGAAGCGTGTCCGGAACTGTGACGTCCGGAGCCTGCCCGAAGGCGCTCAACGCGCCTGCACACAGGCCCAGCAGCACAACCATCCGGCCAGTCCGCTGGCGGCCGCTCCATCGACTACGGGGTTCCACACGCATTAAGCCTCTCCTTCGGGCGCTGCATTACGGCAGCGCACTCATTTCCTGTGTTATGACCTCGCGGGCCTCTTTCGACAGACCCGGCATTTGGAGGAGCCGGGTGTATTCCTCTCGTGCCTCGAGGTTCTTCCCTTGTTTCAGCAGGGTTCGAGCATAGACCATGCGCGTGTCCGGGTTGTCCGGGTCAAGGGCGACGGCCTTGCGCAGCAGCTCAAATGCCTGCGCTTCTTCGTTCTGATGAGCCAGCACCTGGGCGGCCTCACGCGCCGCCAGGGCGGCCTGTTTTGGGGGCAGTTCATTCATGGCCGCCTGCAGGACCGTCCCGGCAAGGCGCCATTGATCCATGGCCTGGAGCATGCCGCCGATATTGAGGAAGGCAATACCCCGCTCGTTCTTCGCTACTCCGGCCTTCTGCGCTTCGACCAGCAGCACTTCCACGGGCCATCCGAACCGGGCGCGGGCGTCCGCGGGGCTCATACCGTCGTTGAGCGCGCTCCGTATGACACGCGCCAGTGCGCCCGTGGCCTCCGGCAACTTCCGACCGCCTTCTTCCCAAACTGAAACGACCGCCTGAATCTGCGGCAGCGGCTCTTTTCCCGCCTGGCGCGTGCTATGAAAAGCCTCCTGCACTGCGAGCTGAAACGCCGCGGGGCGGTTGCTTTGTTTCGAGAACTGGGCAAAAGCGGCCCAGGTTTCCGCGCGCTCAGGCAGTCGTTTGACGACGTCTTGGTACAGCCGTTCAGCCTTCTCTTCATCCTTAAACACGCGAAATTCCATCGATGCAAGATGCGTTGTCGCTTCGGCGAGCACTTCGCGTTCGTCCGAGGCCGTGCGGCGAAGCCGCTCGATGTGGTCGGCCAACGCAGAACGCACGAAATCGAAACGGTTGTGCTGTGTTCCAAACCGGTACAGCACGGGCAAGACGTCTTTATTGCCGGGATCTGTTGCCAGCGCTTTGCGCAGGTGATTTTCTGCCGCTTCAAGCTCATGCAGGGCGATGTGTACGTGCGCCAGCATGAGGTGCAGCGGACCCGGCTGGCCGGCGCCAAGCTCAAGGGCATGGTTGAAGTGCATCGAAGCGATACGCCATTGTTCCCGGGCCTGTTCGATGGCGCCCTCGCCACTATCGAGCGTTTCATGGATGAGCAGAGCCCGAAGGAATGCTACGCGGCCGAGCACTTCGTGGTTTTCAGGCATCAAGGGGCACAGGTGATTAGCCTTATCTGCGGCGGCACTGGCCTTTTCCAGATACTGGTCGCGCGAATCTCGGTTGTATTCCGTGGGGGTATAGCCGAGGCTGAGGTTGGTTTCCGCGCTGCCCAGCAGGCTTAAAATGTAGGAAGGGTTGCGCGCCACCGACGATTCAAAATGCTCCACCGCTTTGTTGCGCATCGCGAAGGCGTCAGCGGGGCGTTTTTCCGTCTCCAGATACTGTGAAATACGAAGCGCGCATTTGGCCCGTTCAAACGGCGCCGACCACTGCCATGGACACAAGGCCTCCGCACGCGCGAAATGGGTATCCGCCCGGGTGAACGCATTGGCCAAAAATGCACCCCGGCCCGATTGCAGCTCCTTCTCCGCTTGAAATACACGAGTTTCGTAGACGGCCAGAAGCAGCGCAAGCACTGCAAGGCTCACTCGCGACACCAGAACCGCTCGCGAACGCCCCGGGACCGGCGGCGAAGTCTCTGGATGCAGGTGCAGCCCATCGAAGGCGCCCGCGAGAAGAAAAATAAGATACGCGGACACGGGGACCCGTAGATTGAAGCCGAGCGTTCCGTCCACAAGAAACGCACAGAAAAGCGCAGCATAAGTCCAGCCAAGCCGGCGTCGTTGCGGACTGCCGGCCGTGAAGGCCAGCATGAGCCCTTGCGCGGCGCCGAGCATCAGAAACAGCAGGTAGAGCACGGCGCCTGGAAATCCGGCGTCCATCCCGGCCTCCAGGGTGTCGTTGTGCACGTGCTGGTTCATCTTGCGGTCCATGGCAAACCAATCCTGTTCCTCGAGGGTCCAGAAGAACGGATTTTCAATCTCGTAATTGCCCGGACCGTATCCCAGGAGTGGGCGGGCAAGCAGCATGCGCGTAGCGCCGTCGTAGGCGTGGTAGCGCAGCAGGAGCTGGCGTTCGAGAGGCAGGGCCACGCCAGTACGGGCTTTGGTGATCGCCATGGTCACCCCGAGCGCAGCGGGAACCAGGGCTGCGGTGATTATCAACGCTGCGGTGATGGCGTAACGCGGAGAACGCACGTAATGTCGCAGCGTACGCGCACTGACGACCAGCGCGCCGCCGAACGCAAGCCCGACGAGGCCGCCGCGCTGTCCAGTGAAGTACATATGCACAAGAAACAGGATGCCGAAGGCTGCAGTCCACCGCCTCGTGCGGCGTGTGGCCAGGAACGCCGACATCGCGATACACAGAATCATGGTATGGGCGGCATAATTCGGGTTGCCGAAAGTACCCGGCAATTCACGGTAGATTGGCGAGTCTTTGCTCTCCCAGGGGAACGGATCGAGGCCAACATACTGAGAGATCGCATACAGAGTGGAAAAGGCCACGCCAACACAGGCGATCAACATCAGCCCGGAGATGTGACGGGGTTTACGGTAGATCTGCGTCGCGATGAGATAGACGATGAAGAGCAAGCCGAAACGGCGCCAGGTCACCATCGCATGCCCAACCTGGTCTGATAGCAGTGCCGCCACCAAATTCAATCCAACAAATGCCAGGAGAATGAAAAAAAAGATTCGCGGCGTCTGCCACGGCGTTTTCTGCAGTGTCCCCAGGATGGCCAGGAGGGATGCGGCAATAAAAACGCCCCAGGCCAGCAAGAGATATTTGATCGGGCCGGTCGCATCCTGGGTATACGGATAGAGCGCAAGGATGATCGTCAGGAGGAGAAGAGCGAAGAAGAAACGAAGGACGCTGTCCACCCGCAGCAGCGCTTTGGTGCTCCGTGCCATCGCGCGCGGCGCAGGCTGACCCTTTACCTTTACCTTCTTGCGCTTACTCTTGCCCATCGGTCCCCGTTCCTGCGTCGCTGTCAGGGAAAAGCTCGATGCGCTTGATGACATACTCGCAGGCCTCCGTCGGGAGCGCGAACCCGACACGAACTACGTAGTCAGGAGTTTTACTCGAATCTTGGCCCGGAAGCATAACGTCTGCTGCATAACTTCCCTCCGCGAGCTTCTCCGGTGTTTCACCGAAGATTGTTCCGCCCTGGCCCGTCGCGGGATGGGCGAGCCCGAGGAGGAAACGGGGGGGCGGGCCGGCGTTGGCCTTGAGAATCGCCCGGAATCTGCACGGAGTTTCGGGGATTGGCATGAAAAATGGGACGCAGTACCAGCTCATGCCGCTTTCAGGCGCGAGACTGGCCGTGATACGTAAGAAGCGGCCGGGAGCGCCCGGCTCGTCAGGGGACGCATCCAGGAAGGCCGTCTCGACCGTACGGCTGGTTCGTTCGGCCCAGGTTTCGAGTATGGGCTCGCCGGTCTGCATGAAATTCTCGACGATCAGCATTTCCTGCTGAGGCCAGATCTTGGCGCGCATCTGGGGCGTCAGCTTGTCGTGCAATTCCGCCAGGAAGGCGAGTGGTGCGCCGGAACCGGTACCTGCGAGCGAAAAGAGCTGGCGGGCCGCGCTCGTCTCTCCGAAACCGAGAGCTGCCATGGCCATTTCGGTGGCGAGGTCCTTCACTTCGGCTCGCTCGGTCTCGCTGGCACGCCCGTGCCACTTCCGCCAGTATCTCTCCGCTATGACCAGGTCCTCGAAGGCCCTGCCGCGCTCTCCGAGGCCAAAATAACCTCGGGCACGGAGGAGGCGACAGAGCCCGTAACTTGGAAATCTGTTCTTCGCATAATGCAGGTTGCCCGTACAGATAGTGACTACCCGGCGATACTTGCCCTGGGTGAGGGCTTCACGGGCCGCTTCTTCAAATGCCCGTGGGTGATAGGGCGCAACAGTACGCTGCACCCACTCGATCAGCGCCATCGAGGCCAGCAGACCTCCCGTCAGCAGCAGGGCGGCCACGACGGCGTGCCTGAATCGGGCGATAAACAGGGTTGGAGTAAGCTCTCGTCGTGCGTTCTGTTCTGTCATCGTTTCCTGGATTCCGGCGCTGCGATCCCGGCCCGCTCGGAACGGGGCATATGCCACACGAATGGATGGACCTCATCATCCCAAACCACACGCTTTCAATCAAGTGTGCGACCTGCGGCATCGTAGCTTCTGCCGTTGACGGTATGGTCGTGCTATTTGCGATACTGCGCGGGACATGAAAGGCAGGGTTTTTAGAGCCCGTTTGCCTGGGATATAGCGCGCATTGAGCGCTCGAAATTTGCCGCCCGGCGGAGTTCTGCGATATGCTACGTCTTTTCCAGACCGCAATGAGAGAACCTTCCCGAAGATGCGAGCATCCAAGACCAGACTGTCCGTGATCGCAGCGAGCCTTCTGCTGCTTGTTGCCCTCGTGCTGGCGACGGCCTTGCTGGTCGTCTCCCGCCATGAACAACCTGCCGCGGATGGCGACAGCGAGGCTGCGTTGCAGCACGAAGACGCGGCAAAAGACGCCGCATTGGATACGTCGGGGGCCCGTTCCAGAGGAATGGCTTTGTTCTCGCGCGCGACCGACCTCGCGCGGCTGGGCGATACGGCGGGCGCGCTGGCGGCCTTTGAACAGGCCGTCGAAGAGTGGGAGCAGCGGCCGTGGTCCGTGCCGGAAAAGAAGCGGCGGAGGGGCCGCCTGTTTGGCAAACAGCTTACCCTTCTGTCGCTTGAGAACGGCGACGCAGCGCTGGCCCGGCGAGCCCTGTCGGCCGGCGCTCGGGCATCGGGCCGTCCCGTCAGTGCGCTGGAGGAGCTGCACCGCAGGTTGGATGTGTCCACACAAGAGGCCTTGTGGCCGGAAAGTCCCTTTATTTCCTTGATTTCGTTTGATGCCGACACCACAGCGAGGCCAATGCTGTTCGGGGCGGCTGAAAACACGGTCTTCGAGATATCCGTCGAGCCTCCGGGAGAAATGGAGGCCTCTTGCGCCGTCATCTCCGTATCTTCGGGCGAAGGCCGGCCTTGTTTCGGCCTGCCGACCCAGGTCGATTTACCCTCCAGTACGTTTGGTTTTCGCGCGAGGGTCAGAGTGAAGACGCCGGTACCCATTTCGATGGCCTTGCGCTTCTGGCTTCCTCGCGAAAAAACGGAACTTGTGTATTTGCCGACTGCCCTTCGCCGGGTGGACTCCACCTGGAGCTGGCTTACGGTCGAGGATGATTTTTTGAAGTTCTGTTACGACCGTGCACGCGCCGCAGGCCTTGACATGTCCGATGCATACATTGATCGAGTCGGGATCGCGGTAGCCGGCGAGCCGAACACCTTCTGGATAGACCGGCTCGAACTGTATCTGCCCGGCCAGGAGAGCCCTCCCAAAAGACCGGCTGACACGGGTTCCGTGCCCATTCCCGGAAAATCAGCGGAATAACAATCACAGTGCTGCGAAGATGCCGGCAGGCACTGGGTTACAAAGCCTCACTCTCACAGGCAGCCATCACGAAAGAAATCCCTTTCCGGAAATTTTGTGTGATGCAGATCTCCAGGCGGTAACGGGCGGATGATTGAGTGGGGATAATCAATCCGTACAGGCCGAAGCGTCCAAAGATAAAAGCGCGTCAACACCAGACTCCCGCAGCTTTCGCCGTTGAGTGAGGTATACTGCGGGAAAGTCGCCTCCGCCAACCAGGCCCGACACGCGCTGGATACGCTGAGAGATGCGGGTCCCTCCACAATCGACCCGCCTGGGATGGAGTTTGTAATGAACACAACATCCAAAGCCCCGCCAATCCTCCTTTTAGTTCTTGCACCCATGATTTTAGTGACGGGATGCGCAAGCACACCGAAGCCTACCCCCCTGTCGGAAACGGCCTGGCGTGGCCTCCACGTCTACATCAGCAATCGAGAGAGCCTGCCGATCATCATTCGCGCTATTGAAAACCAACTGGCGCCGAAAGGTCTGAACACGCTGGTGGTCGAGGTGGATTTCAATTTCCAATACCAATCTCATCCGGAGCTGGCATCAGCGACGGGCATGAGCAAGGCGGATGTGCAACAACTGCTGGAAGTATGCCGCCGGCTTGGGATCGAGTTGATCCCTCAATTTCAATGTTTCGGGCACCAGGGGTGGAGACCCAATATCTTTTTGCGCACCTATCCGGAGCTAATGGCGCCTCCAAACCCCGATTACAGCGATCCGAACCACTACCATGTGAGCTGGAATCCCCTCGATCCTGGAGTCAACGAGATCATTTTTCCGCTCTTTGACGAATTGATCGAGGCTTTCGAGCCCAGGTATTTCCATGTGGGCATGGATGAAGTCATGCTGTTTCCTGACGAAAGCACACCGTATTATAACGGAGAAACCCCTGCCGAAGTCTTCGCCAGAGCAGTCAATGAGTATCACGACTACCTGGTAGTCCAAAAAGGCCTCACCATGCTCATGTGGGGCGATCGGCTGATCGATCGCTCACAGATCCGGTACAACTGGATGGAAAGCAGCAGTAACGGCACCGCGCCCGCCGTTGATATGATCCCCAAAGACATCATCATCTGCGATTGGCATTATATCCGCATGATGGACTATCCGTCGGTCGGGTTCTTCCAGGCGAAGGGTTTTCGCGTATGGCCCGCCGCCTGGCGTTCGCCTAGTGCAGCAGCAGCCCTGTTGGAAAGTGCCAAACGCCAGGCTCAAGGTGAGCAGATGCTTGGATTTCTATGCACGACCTGGTGTGATCCTCAAGAGTTTGCACGGATCATGCTCAAAGAGTCGGACGGCGGCGAGCGCGGCATCGCCGAACGCGTTGCCGAGACCTTCCGGGCCGTGTCAGAATGCTGGTAGGCTCGCGCAGGCGAGATTCAGCGGCGCGGTGATCGGTTTGCCGTGGGTGGCGTCGCATTGAGCCGGTGCTGCGAGAAAAAATCCCAGATCATCTCAGTCGCATTGAAATCCTGGTTCTGTCTGCCGGTCATGAAGGGCGGCAGAGGTTCGTAACCGCCGGGCCAGGTGTGACCGCCTCCTCGAACCCTGACATGTACTACCGTGGGCACGCCGTGGAGATTGAGGTAGGTTTCTTTGAAAGCCTTGGTTCCGTCGCTGGGCATGATGTTTGGAATTCGCTCAATGACGGGCTCGGGGCGGCATTTGTTGACCTTTGCCCAGTACTGCACCGTCTCCGGAACCGACAAGACGCGATGGAGTTTGCCGGCAAACAGGACGTTCGAATAGTAGGGGAGCACAAAATCGGCTTCGCCGTGCATGATGAACACAGGGGTTCCGTTGCCGGGCTGAATCGCCTCTGCATGTTTCTCCAGAAACGTTGCCATCACGGGGGCCGCCGCCGCGAAGATCTCGGGGTGCTCGCAAATGAGCGTGTAGACCAAAAGCCCGCCGTTCGATGCGCCGACAAGATAGAGACGCGACCGATCGATCTCGTATTTTGCGGCCACATCCTCGATGACGGACAGGACGAACGCGTTGTCGTCCGGATCGTCCTCTATGCCGAACGAGAATGCCCGGAATTTGCCATTCGGATAGGCAACGATGAAGTCTTCCCCGTCGGCACATTCGTTAAACCCCGTTTCCAAGGCCATTTCTTCACCGGTTTCCGTTAAGCGGTGCAAGGCGATGACCAGGGGGACAGGCTGGGTGAGGTCCAACGTTTGAGGAACGTGCAGATAATACGAGCGCAACTCCCCGTCATGGTCAAGCAGGCACAGCTCCAGGCCGTTATCCGGGCGACAGCTCAAGCAGCTCAAGGATGCCAGCACGACCCCCACAAGGCCTATCCAATAACGGCTACGACACGTCCTGAACATACTTCCCAAAGTCCTTTTTACTGTGAAAGATCTACTAAAATACACTACGCATCTGTATCAATTATGGCATAAAATGTCTTTTTTGAAAAGCCCGTGATGCGCGACTCTGGCATTCAGGCCCTGAACAAGTGCCACTCTCAGTCATTCGCCACTGCCCTTCTTCGTAGACGAAAAAGTGCTCAAATGCGGAATATACCCGCGCATCACCCGCGCCGCTCGCACGGACATAGACCGTCACTTTTCCTTGAATCCCCCCCAGCAGCGGGAAGTTTCTCGCCGCGACCGTTTCAACCGTTGTGTCAAAAGCGGGAGTGTCGTCCGCCCGCCTCGCAAAGGTCGCCTGGAGTGTAGTGGCTTCAGTCTGGAGTGAACGGGTGAGGCTCCGGGCTTCGGCAAGGTGGTAGACCCAAACGAATAACAACAGGATTATCGCGAAAAGACCGGTTACCAGGCGCGCATGTTTTGTCATCTCAATTCCGTCCTATTGGTCCCCGTGCCGCTTTACCGGAAGGGAAGCCGGCCAGCCTTGTCGGGGACGAGAAGGAGCACTGACCACGGCATAAAAATCAGGCTTGCAGCCTCCTGTCCTTCAGGTTATTATGTCTTTTGTCTTGACGTCGATGTCGTCTGCCTTATACATTATGCGGCAAATGCCTATGTCAGAGAAAACACCAGTGGGAACTGCGGGAGATTCAACGATGGAAATCGGTGACCACGGCAAGGAAAATTTCTTCAAAGACGCACGGACAGACATCCGCGGACCCCTGGAGGGGATACGCGTTCTCGAAGTGGCGACTACCATTGCCGGTCCACGCTTCGGCGCGGTATTCGCCAAATACGGGGCGGACGTGATTCGCGTTGAGCTGTCCCGTGCGCCGGATGTCACACGGATGATCCCGCCGATGCTGCCCGACACCGATCCTTCCGAAGGTTATCAGCACGCCATGCTGCACTGCGACAAGCGAAGCATCACGCTTGATCTACGCCAGCCGGGCGCGCGCGAGGTATTCCTGAAAATAGCCCAGACGTCGGATGTGCTGGTCGAAAACTTCAAAAAAGGCGCGTTGCCGGGCTGGGGCTGCGGGTATGAAGACGTGCGCGCAGTGAAACCGGATATCATCTATGTTTCTATCACGGGTTTTGGGCAGTTCGGTCCCTATTCAGACCGTGCAGGTTACGATCCCGGCATCCAGGCGATGTCGGGATTGCTCTGGATGAATGCCGCCGACGACACGGCCACGCCCACCCGGGTTCCGGTCTACATTTCTGATGAGTTGGCGGGTTTGCATGCGGCTATCGGGGCCCTGGCCGCCCTGCGCTACCGGGAGCTGACCGGCGAAGGACAACACCTCGACGTGTCGCTTCTCGATGCGACAATCGATTCCTGCACCGGTCTGCATGTGATGGCGGCCCATGGTCTTGCCACGCCCCGCTACGGCAACATCGTGCCGTATGCCGCGCCGACCAATGTGTACGCGTGCAAGGACGGATACGTGTATGCCGGGGTCCTTCTGGATTCCCACTGGAAGATCCTGGCCAAGGTGATGGGCAAACCTGAAGCGGCTGAAGACCCAAGGTACACGCAGCTTCTCTCGCGCCTGGGGCATCGGGAAGAAGTGGATACGATGCTGGCTGAATGGTGCGCCGAACGCACCCGGGAAGAGATCATCGCAGCGCTCATCAACAGCAAACTGCCCATCGCGCCGGTCTTGACTCCACAGGAAGCCTGCGCGGACCCACATGTCCAGGTGCGGGGCGCCATTGAACGCGTGCAACAACCCTCCGGCAGCGAAATTAAAGCGACCGCGGCCCCCGTTAAATTTTCACGGACACCGGTGCGGTACCGCGAGGCCCCCCCAACACTCGGAGCACATACCGACGAAGTGCTGGAATCTCTCGGCATAGATGAAGCCCAGCGGGCAGCATTGCGGGAAAAGAAGATCATCTGATTCTGTTATGGTGGCCGGCTTCTGTGGCAGGGCCCGAGAGGCCGGTTCTGTCGAAAAATCAATGCTTGCGCTAACGTCTGACTTGCCGTATTTTATTTGCTTAACAGGTCTCGCGTATACGAGGGCGGGGCGCGGAGTGAGGGATATCTGGTTTTCTGGAGGGAGAGAACCTATGCGTCACAAGTACATGCAACGAATGGTGTGTCTGGCAGTTCTTCTTGCGTGCGCCGGCACCGCGCTGGCGGAACTGCAAAACGTTCAGGTTGGCGGTGAAATCCGGATTCGCGGTAACTACATTGCCAACGGGCTGGTGCGTACTTCCCAGCAAGGCATTCCGGAGATTCGCTGGCCGGCCGCATTTCTGCCGGGCCGCGCCATTGGCGGTCCAGGCGCCGCGGGCGGTTTCAACGGCCTGGGAATCGTCAGTCCGGTGAAATGGTCTGGTCACCATGGCGGCAATTTGGGCTTCGTGGAGCAGCGCACCCGCCTCAACGTGAAAGCCGATTTCACCAACAACGTAAATGCATTCATCGAGCTGGACAGCTATGACATCTGGAGCGAAGATTTCCGTTCGGACTACGTGACTGGAGCGGATTTTGCCCCGAACACCGCAGACGATGTGGAGATATACCAATCGTATATCGAGGTCGAAAACTTGTTTGACCTGCCCTTGCGCCTGCGGCTGGGCCGCCAGGAGCTTAGTTTCGGCAGCGAATGGCTGGTCGGGCCCAAAGACTCCGTGTTCTTCTTTTACGGGCGTTCATTCGATGCGCTCCGCTTGACGTATACGACCGATTCTTTCAGCGTGGACGCATTCGCGGCCGAATTGGCTGAGGGTGGACCATTCGAGGAAGATGGAGACGTCTGGTTCTACGGCCTGTATACCACCTGCACGGCCGTCGAAAATCAGACCTTTGACCTCTACTGGCTCTGGCTGCGCGACG
Organism: Candidatus Hydrogenedentales bacterium; assembly: GCA_050950105.1. Lineage (GTDB taxonomy): Bacteria > Hydrogenedentota > Hydrogenedentia > Hydrogenedentales > SLHB01 > UBA2224. The sequence continues at coordinate 1,123,112 of JBMNGZ010000005.1, forward strand.
CCCGCAGAGTTGCAGACACCAACCTTACGTGGTTTGGGGAATGGGTGGAGAACGTCTTTGGTCTGGACGATTATGACCCGACCAATCTGCATACCCTCGGTTTCCGTGCCGCCGGCCTGCTGGGCGCCTTTGATTACGAGGTCGAGCTTGCCTATCAGTTTGGGGATGCCGGCCAGGTGGGCACGACATTCAAGCCGTTCCTTTACGGCGATGACGACGCCAAATTTGATGCCTGGGGCGCCCATTTCGACATCGGCTACACCTTTGATGTCCCGTGGATGCCTCGCCCGTTCATTGGTGCTGCCTATTTCAGCGGCGAAGACAAACGCGATATCTCCTTCTGGAACTGGCTTAACCCGTTTGATCGGCCCAGGGCCAGCGTCAGTTTCAACCGGCTCTTCTCGAACACGATCTATTCCGGCGCCATCGACGCGTTCAACGACCTTTCCAATTGCTGGCTGGCCCGGGCCGGGGTGGTGGCCCATCCCACGGAGTCGCTGGACCTCATCTTCGCGGCGACGTACTTAAAGATCCTGGAGCCCTTTGACGCGCCCGCTCACTTTACCGTCGGGCATTACCGCGTACCCATCGCGCCGATGCTCAGTTTCTGGACGGAGAAAAACAGCGACGAACTCGGCTGGGATACCACGCTCTTTCTCGTATACCACTACAGCGAAGACCTTACCGTTCGCTTACAATATTCGCGGCTCTGGGTGGGCAATGGGGCGGCAGAAGGCTCGTTCACGTTTAACAATGGCTTGATTTTCAACGGCGGCGTGAGCGACAAGGATTCTGACTATTTCGGGGCGGAGCTGTGCATTACGTTCTGAGGATCTGAGAGCCGGAGCAGAAAAAACGCCGCCGGCCATAAGGCATCCGGCGGCGTTTCTTGCTTTTTCTTCCTGGGCGGCCTGACAAGCACCCGGCCGTGCGCTATGACCGGAGCTGTTCCCAATTGGCGGCCACCTGCGCCCAGTTCACCACAGACCACCACGCGTCTACGTAGGCGCCGCGATCATTTTTGTAATCCAGGTAGTAGGCGTGTTCCCAGACATCCACTCCCAGGATGGGGGTGCTGCCCCACGGCGAAAGTTTCTGCTGGTTTTCCGCCTGCAGGATCAGCAGGCGACCGTCTTCGGGACGGTAATGAAGCAGTCCCCAGCCACTGCCTTCAACACCTTTGGCTGCTGCGGAAAAGTGAGCTTTGAAGTTCGCAAAGCTGCCGAAATCTTCGGCGATCTTGGCCGCAAGCGCGCCACTGGGCTCGCCGCCGCCTCCCTGGTCCGGCGGGGCCATTACTTTCCAGAACATCGAATGAAGGTAGTGCCCGCCGCCATTGAAGGCCGCCTGGCGTGACCAGTGCTGTACCAGTGCGTAGTCGCCCGCGCTACGGGCTTCCGCCAGCGCTGCTTCCGCGGCATTCAATCCGTTTACGTATCCCGCATGATGTTTGTCGTGGTGCAGCTGCATGATCTCTGCGCTGATCACAGGCTCCAACGCGTCGTAAGCGTAGGGCAAGGGAGGGAGCAGGTGTTCGGTGCGCCCGCCCGCCGGGGCCGCCGCCTGGGCCGATGCCGCGAGGCCTCCCTGAACGGCCGCGCCCGCTGCAACCATTCCGCTCGCAGTCTTCAGAAAATCGCGTCGTGTATTTGACATCGTTCGGACTCCTCATTGATCCGTAAGAGACTACCGCCTTCCCAGTCATCAGTACACAAACAACACATCTCGCGAGAATATTCGCGCCTCGTGGCTTTGGGCGGCGCTAATGTGCGGACGGCTGCCGGGTTTTGTTACCATGCGCTCGCTGCCCCTGCGTCGTGAACGTGCGGCGTACGAGCGCTGCGCGACATACACCCAGGTCATGGAGGATTGCCGGAATGCCAATGCAGGTCACGATTGAGAACACTCGGCTCCCCGGGGTATTGCTCGTGAAGGCTGGAATTGCGCGGGATGCCCGGGGCTTCTTTTCCGAGATTTATTCTCAGCAGACTTTCGCGGAGGCGGGACTTGATGCCTCGTTTGTACAGGATAATCTCAGCCTGTCAGCGAAGGGCATTTTTCGAGGTCTGCACTACCAGCTCGAGCCCTTCGCCATGGGCAAGCTGGTCCGAGCGATACGTGGCGCCGTCTTTGATGTGGTCGTGGATTTGCGCCGCGGTTCACCCACCTTCGGCCAGTGGCTGGGGGAGACTCTCACGGAAGAAAACCACCTGGCCCTCTGGGCGCCTCCCGGCTTTGCCCACGGCTTCCTCACGCTTGAGGAGCAGACCCTGTTTCACTATAAGTGCACGCAGATACATACCCCGGAAGCCGAACGCTCCATCCGCTACGACGATCCGGAAATCGGCATCGAGCTTCCCATGCCGCCCTCGCTGCTCTCGGAAAAAGACACAAAAGCGCCGCTGTTGGCTGATGCGGAGTTCAATTTCCAGTATTCCGGCTAAGAGGGCGTGGTGCAGCCCAGGCCCTTGAACCGAGGCGCATTCCGCTCGAGACGGGCAGAAAAAAGGCCCTGGCGGGGAGAACCAGGGCCACGCTTCCAAGGAGGAAGCGGAATGGAGGGCTAGAGATGCTCAATGAGAGCCATGCAATAGCTGAAGATGGCTGACTTAAACTGTCTTCTCGAAACCTTCTCCTGCGAACGGTAAGGCAACTAGTTTTCGCCAGTTCCGCCAAGTATAGACGCAAAGTTCGTGCCACGTATTCATTTGAGCAGCCCCCCCGACGATGAACATGCACACTGTCCACACGCCAAAACCATTGCGCTTGTTCCCAAACAACTGAAAATACAGGCCTTATACTCTTTTTCGCCCTTTTTTAAGGCATAGAGCGTCTCCTGAGCAGAATTCCGACTTTTCACTTGAAAATTAACGCAAATGCAATAAAATCAACGGTTTAAATCAATTGTGCGCTGAAAACGGAGCGGATCCTGGTGTTTTCAACTCACTGACCTCCGTTTGCGTCTCACATACCCGCAGCAGGTGACCTCCGGCAACGAATGTTCAAATGTACTCAACATTGAATAACATGCGCGCATTTTCAAGGAAAACAAGACGAATATTTCGATTTGAAGCGGGATTTTCGAGACAATTCAACCCCTTATCGCGGGCATAGGTGGAATTCAAGAAAATAGAGACTGTGAAGGGGCCGGCCGTGTCAATCTTGCAAGAGACTTGTCTTCAAAGGTTTACAAAGCGAGAGCCGTGTCTTCAGATTGCCGGGCGGCCGTTTCTCCGTGAGTGGCCCGAAAACGAGTAGCCGAGCAGCAGCAGACCTGAAAGGCCGGCCAGCACGCCGCATACCACAAAAACGCCGGGGAGGCTGCAACCGGTCTCGAGGAGGCGATTATGCAGCATACCTGCGAGGAAAACGCCGAAGATCTCGAACATCGCGGTCAGCGCGAACGCGGAGTCCCGGAGCCGGGGCTGGACGCACACGTTGATCGCGGGCAGGGCGAATGCCCAGACGAAGCCGTGGGACAGATAGAAGACCAAATAGGCGGTACTCGCAACCAGCGCGCTCTGCGACAGGGCAATGGCAATGATCAGCAGTCCGTCTGTAAAGAGAAAGAGACCGTAATACCGCACCAGATTTAAGCGGTCGATGATGGGAGACATGAGAAAGAGGGTCAGCATGGCCGGGATGCGCCCCACGGCTACCAGGCGCGCTATAGCGTCTTCCCGGAGAAAATGAATGTCGCGCATGAGATTGGGATACAGCTGGTTCGAGGTGTGAAACGCGAACGGGGCGGCGCAAATCCCAAGCAGCAGCACGATAGGAAAGGCGCTGCGCACCAGCTCACGCACGTCATGCCATTGCAGTTTCAACAAGCTCAGCGGGCCCGTCGGGCGTGCTGCCTGGCTTTCTTCGGCGGCGCTCGTATCGGCCTGGGCTTCGAGATGGCGGGCGGCGAAATGAAACAGGATCAGACAGCCCAGGCAGGCGCCCCCCGTCGACAAGAATACAAACCGGAACTGCGCCGCCTGGAGGGCGGGTCCGAGGACAAAGATGGTGATCCCGGAGACCAGATTGTACGAGATGGATGCCATCGTCAGGGCGCGGCCGGGCCGCTTTCCACCGACGTGGGCGACATAGGGCAGCCAGGCGACCAGGTAGCCCGCCGTGCCAAATCCCATGAGGGCGAGCAACACTGACACCATCCATACCTCGTGTGCGAAAGGCAGGGAGATGTAGGCGAGGATGGCTATCGAGGTACCCAGGGTGGCGGTCTGCCGGCGGCCCAAGAGCGCGGACATCTCCACCGTAAGCAGGTACCAGACCAGCATGCCGCCGGACATGGCAAGGGTGGCGCGGGTCCATTGGGCATTCGAGGCGCCCAGTCCGCGTATCATGTAGGCATTGGCAAACGTGAACGCCCCATACCAGGTTACGGATGCAATAAAGGCAATGGGTGTAGTGGCTGCCAGGAGCCAGAACCAGCGTTTCATACAGGCAGGCTTTCCAGTTACCGGTCTAAGACTCCCTCACCGGCCCAGTCCAGCGGGAATGCTGAGAATACAATCATCTCATACGGATGTTTCGTGCCCCGTTCATACAGGCAGCCCACGCGGCCGTCCGAAAGCGTCGTGAGGCAGGAATACGCTGCGGGGCCCGGGTAGAGACACTTCCAGGCCGGCCAGGTGCGGCCGTCGTCCACACTCAGGCGAAGCACCATCTTGTATCGCTTCTCGGCGTCTGCCGGATTCGAAAACAAGACGATGGGGACTTCTTCTGCGTCGCTTGGCCGGTAGCGTATCAGGCTTGCCTGGCAACGCGGCTCGATCAGCGCCGGATCATTTGCCAATTCCGACCAGGTCATGCCGGCGTCCGAGCTGGTGGCGATGGCGCGGCCGCTCCCCGTGTTGGTGTGCCAGCGGCGGCTGTTGAGCAGGAGGCTGCCGTCCGTGCGCTCGACAACCTGGCACTCGTTCACGGTATCGTCCGTCACGCCGCCCAGCAGCCACGTAGCGCCGTGGTCGTCGGAATAGATTACGTGTGAGTGGTAGGTCTTGCTTTCCGCAACGATGTGGTCGCAGGGGATAACGAGGCGGCCCGGGTGGCTGCCCCGCCGTAATTGTATCCCCACGCCCGGGCCCGTGGCATACCAGGTCCATTCGGGCTTTTTCGTGGTTGCGGTGATTTCTTTGGGGGCCGCCCAGGTGAGACCGTCGTCACGACTGTGTGAAACCCAGACCGTGCGCGTGCCGGCGCTCTGACCGTCGACGATGGCCTTCTCGCGGTCCTGGCCGAGATTATGAGTCAGGAGGAGCCAGATCACGCCGGTGGAGTGATCGACGACGGGGCAGGGGTTGCCGCAGGTATTGGGCCCGTCGTCCCACACGACCTGCGGGGCGCTCCAGGTGGCGCCTTGGTCTGTGCTGCGTTTAAGCAGGAGATCGATGTCGCCCGCGTCGCTGCTGCTCTCCTTACGGCCTTCGCAGAAAGCCAGCAGCGTGCCGGCCGGTGTGGCGATGAGGGAGGGGATACGATAGGTGTGATACCCGTCTTCGCCGCTGACAAAGACCGGTTTTTCCTGGGGCAATTGCGCCGCCTTGGCGTCGATTTCGTCCAGCGTGAAACGGACGCTCATGATGTACGGCTCCTCTCCTTCTGTCCAATGGCCGTACGTGGTCGTGACAAAGGTGCCGTCGGGCAACAGTTCAAGCCCGGGGTAGGAGGTGTCCGCCCCTTTGGTGTTGTCGAGCAGCCGCAGGCGGTATTGCCCTTCACGACCGTGCACTATGTCGTCGTAGCTGCCGATCCAGCCCACGAAATCCCCATAGCTCGGGCTGACGCGCGTCGTATCGCGGAAGACGACGAGCAAACGGCCATCCGGCGCGTATCGGGCCGTATGGCGGTCGCCGGTCAGGCTGGCGGGGAGCTGCACGGGTTCAGACCAGGTGACTCCTTCGTCGTCGCTGAACGTGACGAAAGAATTGAATTTTCGGCTGTTTTCCCGCAGCAGCAGCGCGATTTGAGCGCCATCCGGCGAGCGGATGGCTCCCGGCTCGCACAAGTGGGCTTCGGCATGCTGCACCACGACCTCCGGGCCTCCCCAGGTCAGACCTCCGTCGGTCGAACGAGTGCAATAGACGACGAAGGGTCCATTTTGGTTTTCACCCTTGAGGAATCGCCCATCGTCATGAAAGAAAGCGAGGTAATCGCCGTTTTTCAGCCGCATCAGCGACGCCATCGCCACAATGCCGCCAAAATCGCCGATGGGCTCCAGCTCGGACCAGGTCAGGCCATCGTCGTCCGAGCGCGCCATGCGGATGGGGTAGAGGCCGGAAAACATGATCAGCCGTTTGACGCCGGCCGGATCTTCCACGCGGTAGAGCGTGGGGACTTCCTGCGACGTTGCCCAGGTCTCCGGAACAGGAAGCCTGTCGCTCCATGTTTTCCCCGCGTCGTGACTGCGTTTCATGACGACCGCGCCCCGGCCGTGTCCCTTCGGATACACACAAATCATGGTCTGCATGTCTTCGAGCAGCACCGTGGTGGGGTGGCCGAGGTACTGTCCGGGCTCGCGATCCACCACAACCTGTCGCTCTAGATCCTGCGACAAGTCGATCAGCGGGATTGTGTAATACGCGGATGGGTTGGGTGTCTCCGCCGCGACCACGTGAAGCGGCGCCAGCAACGCAACCCAGACCAGAACGACGCTTGCGACCCGGGACCAATCACCGACCATCAGAATATCCTCCATTACCCAGGCTGGACGGCAGAACAGCCGGTTATTCGTTCACTCGCCACTCGAGGATTCCGCCGGAGAAATCCGGCTGCAATTCAACAACCAGCCGGAGCGCATCCGTGGTGACCGGCGTAAACGATGTCTTTACCCAGGCATCTTTGACGGTATCGTAGCTCGTGGGATTTTCAACCGATTTCCAGGCGCCGCTATCGCGGTATTCCAGATGCCACGCCGCAGGCACGCGGCACTGGCCCAGGCCGCTGTCGTCGAACCAGTAGACTTCCACCGAGGCCACGGTCCGGCGTTCTTGAAACTCGTATTGAACCCATTCACGCGTACCCCGGTGCTCCCACCACGTGAAGCGGGGGATGCCGTGATCGCTGGAGTTTTCCGGCTCCTGCTGATCGTTTAAGGCGGCCACGCTGTCGCTGGGGTTCACATGGGAGGCCGAGGGGACGGCGGACGATGCCACCGTGGGAATGGCGGGGAGTTCGGCGATATCCGGCGTTCTCGCCAGCCAGACCTGCATTTCGCCCACGCCTCGATGCGCCCACCCATAATAGGGCACCAGAGTGAGTTCGGTTTCGTCTACGGATTCCTCTCCCGCTTCATTGCGCTGGCGTTTGAGGGCCTTGCCTTTGAGGACGGTGACGCCGTCGAGCAGGGAGGCCTGGTGTTCCGCAGCGAGGACGGCATCGTCGGGCAAGACCAGGTTTCGTGCCTGGCCGTCGTTGTCGACGCCTTCCGCGCAATACACGATCGGCCCGCGTTCGATCGCCACACGCCCGCGGTCCGCCTCAACCTTCTCATGTGCCAGAACCCGGCGGACCGGCATCGGAAGGCGCAGACTGAGGGTATCGCCTTTCTTCCACGAGCGCGTCACGGGCACGTAGCCGTTGACAAGTTCCAGCCGCTGCGCTTCGCCGTTGACGCTGAGTTCGCAGCCTGCGGAGCTGGGCGCCTGATAGCGGTACAGATCGCTGGGAAGCGGTTGTTCGCGTGCCCAGCCGGGAATGCGCACGTTCAGCGTGAACTCCACGGGCGTATCCGGCTCGACCGCGATCTCAATGGTTCCGTCCCACGGGTAGCGGCCCCGCTGTGCCAAAGTTACGGGCACCCCGGCAATCGTCAGGGCCGCGGAGTTCGCGATGAAGAGATTCAAAAACACCTCCCCGTCGCGCTGCCCGTAGATGTAATTGGCCAGCGATGGCACGAAGCGGGCGACGTTGACCGGACAACACGAGCAGCCAAACCACGGGGAGCGCAACGTGGAGCCGTGATTGAATCCGTAAATGCCGTCGCTTTCCAGGGGGTTGGGGTAGAAAAACGTGTCGCCGTCAAGCGAGACGCCCACGAGGAAGCCGTTGTACAGCGTGCGTTCGAGCACGTCGATGTATTGTGCGTGTCCGTGCAGCAGAAACATTCGGTGGTTCCAGAAAATATTGGCGATGGCAGCGCAGGTCTCGTTATAGGCTTCCTTATTGGGGAGGAAATAGGCCGGTCCAAACGCCTCGCCCCGCCGCTGGGCGGCGGTCCCGCCCGTGATATACATTTTGCGCGAGACCGCGTCGTTCCAGATGCGGTCAAGCGGGGCCAGGTAGGCGGATTCACCCGTCAGCGCAGCGACATCGGCCGTGCCGCTGTAGAAGTAGCCGGCCCGCACGGAGTGGCCCACGGCCTCGGCCTGCTCGAGTATGGGCAGATGATCCTGAAAATACTCGCCAAAGCGGGTACGGCCGTTTTCCTGCCCTCGTTCATCGATGAAAAACCGGGCCAGCTGAAGGTAACGTTCATCTCCGGTTTCCCGGTAGAGGCGGCACAGACCGATCTCGATCTCCTGGTGCCCGGGTACATTGCGAATGCCGTCCGGCCCGAACACGCGATCGACCAGATCCGCGGATTTTTGAGCGACCTCAAGCAGCGAGGTTTTTCCGGTGGCCTGATGGTGTGCCACCGCGGCCTCGTACATGTGACCGATATTGTACAGCTCGTGACTTACCTGGAGGTTTGACCAGCGGGTTTGACCGGCGCCCTGGGGCGGATTCTCGGGATCAATGGTGCGACAGGTGTAGAGATAGCCGTCCGGTTCCTGGGCGCCCGCGATTTTTGCGATCAGGTCGTCGAGATAGGCGTCCAGGTTCGGGTCACTGCGCAGTGCGAGGGCATAGGCCGCACCTTCCACTACTTTCACCACATCGGAGTCATTGAAGAAAATGCCCTCGAAGGTCCCATCTTTCATCCCTGCAGCCACGGCGAAGTTGTCTATCCGGTACGTCTCTTCGCATTTTTGGAAACAGTAGGGGATGGTTACATCCAGGCAGGTCGTCTGCCGTGGCGACCAGAAGGGATCATCGATGGTTACCCGCGTGAAAGGCTCGGGTTGAATGGGATAGTCACTCGCGGCCAGGGACACGGTAGAGGCCGTAACCAGGACCAGCAATATGATTATTCGCTTCAAACTCATATCCATGGTGATCCACCTCCGTTCGAGGGAAAGGTCGTGGGGGCCGCATTGAGAGATCTGAAAACCCTGCGCGGCTGCGCTTCAGATCGGGAACGATAGCAGCCTATCGAAAAGAAGGGGAGGACTCAAGCGCATGACCGATCGTCAGCGAACCGTAACATACGGCGAGACGTCGGCCAGGCGTTTATCGCCGATGCCACTGACGTTCCTTAGCTCTTCGACGCGTCGAAACGGCGTTTGCCTGCGATATTCAATAATGCGCGAGGCCAGCACCGGCCCGATGCCGGGAAGGGATTCCAACTGGGCCTGAGTGGCTGAATTCAGATCGAGCAGGCCATCTCTCGCCGAAGCTCCGGCGATGGGGCTCTCCGCGCCGGGGCCGTCTGAGTGTCGTATGGGGGAGGGAGCGTCAGGCAGCCATCCAGACAAGGTATATTGAGGCGGGTTGGGCGGCGGATAGGCTGGCATGCGCGGGGCACGGATTGTGCCGTCTGCATCAAGTACAGGAGCTTGACCCGGTACCGTAAGGGTGCTGCCGTCGAGGAGGCGGGCCGCCACATTGATGTCGGAAATGTCCGCGTATTCTTCGAGCCCGCCCGCGGCATCCAGCAGATCCTGAACTCGGGATTCGTTGGCAGAGTCAAACCGGTACAGGCCGGGAACTCTCACAGCGCCGCGCACCGCCACCCGCAGGGGCGGGGATTCGATCGATGGCGCCGGGTCAGATAAGTCTGGGGCGGTCGGCGGAGCCGGGGGCAATGCCTGAGATGGAAGCTCGGGCGCTGTAGCAGGGCTGAGTGCGGCCTCCGCGACGGGGACGGTGGTCAAAGTCTCGCACTCCGGATCACGTTGCCGAACGTACCAGACGAGCCCACCGACTAGCAGGGCTCCAGCAACAAAGAGCAGGATCAGCTGTTCTTTTCTCGTCAGGTAACTGTTGAGCACGGCCGGATTCTCTATAAACATCTACTTATACGCATAGGCACTATGCCAGAAATTGCTCTGCTGTGCAAGGACCTGCCAGTCTGGGTTTGAGGAAATATGGGAAAAGCGAGGAGATTTTGCCAGCAAACACCCACAGAACGGCCCGGTCTGGAGAAAACTTCAGCGAATTGTCTGTCCACGACTTTCCGTGCTGAAAAAACACCGCCGCGGACATCGGCCCGCGGCGGTGCGTGTGACATGCTATCGAGGCCCTGAGGCTCTACATCAAGACCTCGGCGCCTTTGCCTTGTGCAATGAGCGACGTGTACCCCTCGAGTTTGGCCTGCATCTTGCCGTTGGTGAGATCGAGCGTTTCGCGGCGCTCCGCAGCCATATAGGCCGCCTGGACCAGTTTTGTGATTTCGAGCCCATACTGCCATGTTGCCAGCGGTTCCCGGCCTTCCCTGAACGCCGTTACGGCGTCTTCAAGCTCGGCCACATAGCCGTACAGATCGGCCTCATTGGGCTGCACTGCCAGAAGGCCCCGGGACGCCGTGGCCTTTTCCAGCGCGCTTTCGGCATCGAGGACGGCCTCGGCGGCTTCATCCCCGATAAATACCTCCAGAGGCGACCGCAGCGTGTTGACCTCGAAGGTATAGCCCGGCCCGATCCCGTCCATGAGCAGGCGAAGCCCCTGCTTGTCATACATCCACGAATTGGTGAATTGCGCTCGAACCAGCTGGCCGGTCTCGGGGTTGCGGAAGGTGATGGTGCCCGTCGCGAAGTCCTCTGCAGGCACCTTGGCATAATCCACGCCCATGCGCTCAAGCAGCTGCTTGCGGTACTTTTCCTGGCCCCATTTAAGCAAGGCCAGGTCCGCCGTGACCGATACCGGTTCCATGAAGGTGAGCGCTTTGCCGACGGGGGTCAGCATATACCAGGCGACGGCGATGCTGTGGCATCCCATATCAGAAAGCACACCGCCGCCCTGGCGGGTGGGATCCCAGAACCAGCCTTCATGCGGGCCGCTGTGCTCTTCCGCGCAACGTGCCAGGGTAAGTTCGCCCATAGACAGCCGTTGCGGTTCGAGCTGATGAAGCGCCTTCTGAATACACTGCATATGCAGCTGGTTTTCAAAGTAGGCGTTGGGAATGCCGGCCTCTTGAACCAAGTCTACCAGGCGCTTGGCCTCGGCAACCGTGCGGCCCAGCGGCTTTTCGCAAATGATTCCTTTCAGTTCGGCCCCCGCCTTGACCGCTGCAGCCACTTCTTCCATCAGCTCGACCCGAACGTAATTCGGGGCCAAAAGCGCCACTACATCTACGTTGTTGCACAATTCCGCGACGCTCGAATACACCCGGCAATCACCGAGCCCCTCCTTTTTCGCCAGGGCGGCAAGCGCCTCGGCGCCATCGAGAGAATACACGCCGGTAAGTTGAGCGCCCCGGACACCACGAAGCGCCCCGGCTTGAAAACGCGCAATAAACCCCGCCCCAATGAATCCCAATCTCAGGTCTTTCATGACACGGCCTCCCCATTTATCACTCACGTTCGACGCGTTCCAGTATACAGGCATTGGATGCCCTGTATTCAAGCCAACCCTCCGTTTTCTGGCGGCCGCAGGCACGACACCCCCGCAGGCAGGCAAGGCCTGCAGGGCGAGACCTGTTATTTGCTGTTTCGTGGCATCATCAGTTACCATGGCTCACCGTGTCTGTTGCCGAAATTCGTGATTGCTGTCTCTTGCTTCCTGCAGAGGCCAACGACCGTATTGGGGACGTCTTATGCGAATGTCATGGATTGATGTGCTTGTTCTCGTGCTCTATTTCTCCGCGATGGCGGCCATGGGGCCCTACTTTGCGCGGAAAAACAAGACGACAGAAAACTACTTCCTCGGGGGCAGGTCTTTCCCGGGCTGGCTCATCGGCTTGTCGATGTTTGCCACGTCGATCAGCTCGATCACGTTCGTGGCCTACCCCGCCGATGCCTACAAAACCGCCTACCTGCGCTTTCTTCCTTGTCTGATGCTTCCGGTCGGCATCTTCCTGGCCTCGAAGATTTTCCTGCCCTTCTACCGGCGCGCGCACATCACCTCCGCGTTTGAATATCTCGAGGTGCGCTTTGGCTCCGGCACCCGGGCCTACGCCGCCAGCGCCTTCATCATCGGCCAAGTCGCGCGACTGGGCATGATTCTCTATCTGGTCTCGATGCTGGTTCAGGAAATGACCGGCCTCAACGCATACTACAGCATCCTGCTTGGAGGCGTGATCACGTCGTTCTACACGATCACCGGCGGCATCGAAGCCGTAATCTGGACAGACTTCTTCCAGTCGTTTTTACTGTGGTTTGGCGGATTCGCGATCCTGGCCCTGATCATCATCAATGTGGATGGCGGCTTGAGCACGATCATTTCCGTGGCCGCAGCGGACGGCAAATTCATGCTGGGCGACCTTAACACCGCTACGGGAGAACTCGTGCGCGCGCCCAAAGGATTCAGCTTGGTGGAAAAAACCGCGCTGATGATGTTGCTCGTCGGCCTGACCAACTGGTTGACCGAATACAGCAGCAACCAGAACGTCATTCAAAAATATGTGGCCACCAAAGATCCCAAAAATGCCACGCAAGCCATCTGGATCTGCTGCCTGTGCAGCGTGCCTACCTGGGCATTTTTCATGTTTCTGGGGACGGCTCTGTATGTCTACTTCAAACTGAATCCCGATCCGGCCGCTCTAGCCATGTTGGACGGTACGGCCCCGGCTGACTCAATCGTGCCGTACTTCGTCGTGCAAAAGATGCCCATCGGCTTGTCCGGCCTGGTGATCGCGGGCGTGCTGGCCGCGGCCATGTCCTCTCTTTCCTCAAGCATCAACGCCATTTCCGCCGTGACCGTCGTCGATATCTACAAACGCCACCTTGCAAAGGATAAATCAGAACAGCACTACATGCGTGCCGCGCGCGTGGTCTCTCTAATTGCTTCCGTCCTGATGCTGGGGTTTGCCTTCGTTCTTCTGAGCGCGACAGACAAGACCCTGCAAGACACCGCAACGAAACTGGCGGCCATCCTGGGCGGAGGTCTGCTCGGCCTGTACTTCCTTGGATTCCTGACCCGGCGAGGCGACGGGCGCGCAATTGGCCTGGCGATTGTCTGCACATTGGCGTTCAGCCTCTGGTTGGCGCTGGTCGAGATGAAAGTCATTAACGCCGCGGTGCCCTTCGAGACATATTACGGCGGCCTGATGGGCAACCTCATCATGTTTTTTGTAGCGTATATTCTGGGCAGTGTGATTTTCCCCGCGCGTCGCGACCTCACCAACCTGACGGTTTGGACGCAGACCGAGGAATGGAAGAGCATCCAGAAATAAGCGTTGAACGCCTAGCTTTGGGCCGTTATCAGGGAAGGTTTGCGGCACGCAACACCGGGCGCGATACTATTTCGACGCAGAGACCAAAAGAGGCACGGCGCATCGAGCAGCCGCGTCCAGGCACCCCTCGCGGGCGCGAGCAGGCGTACGTCGCGCGCTTCTTTCGCGGGCCTTGCGTTGCCCCGAGTTGCAAAACGCGTTCAGGATTCGATATGCTCTCCGAAGCAGAAGACCGGCGGTACGGGATTACGGAAGTCAGCGAGATGACTGGCGTGCCCGCCTACGTGCTGAGGCAGTGGGAAGACCGGTTTCCACAGTTGAAACCAGGACGTGATCGAGCCAAACGGCGGTTCTACAAAGCCGCCGACATCGAGATCGTGCGGCGCATCAAACAACTCTTGTGGCATGAAAACATGACCTCAAAAGGCGCGCGCGTGCGACTGGCCCAAGAGCTTCGCGGCGAGGGACGCCCCCGAACCCGAAAAGAAACCCGCGACCTGCTCGACACCATAGAGCAACAGATTCGAGAGATGCTCGATCTGTTAGACAATAAACAGCCTGAATAAATCGCCCGAATTCGGTCGGGGCGTGGCGCAGCCCGGTTAGCGCGCTTGACTGGGGGTCAAGAGGTCGCTGGTTCAAATCCAGTCGCCCCGACCATTGCTATCAAGGACTTACGCAGATAACGCGTAGGTCCTTTTTTGTGTGCGTCCAGCTGGGCGCGGTCCCTTGGAGGTGCGAGTCCTTGAGGGGCCCGGCAGCGGGAACAGTCAGCCGAACGGCACAGGTGTCCATCGCGAGGTGGAATCTGAATGAAGCCGCGGGCAAAGCGTTGGCGCGACGGACAGGAATCACATACACGCCGGCCGGGCCTGTGGGGCAGCCCCTGGTATCCTCACCCTCATCCTGGGAGCATCCACCACGAAAGCCGCTGGATTCCCTCGGAATCGGTGGGCGCGTTCAATCGCTATCTCGGGGCGAAGTGGCTGGGAATACGCACACGCCGCCGGCATCCTTGGTAAATTCCCTGGAATTCGAGGCGTGGAGCGCTCGAAATCCGGGGGGGACTGTGTAGTGTTTCGCGATATGGAGCCGTAGCGCCGTATTCATTAGCGGATACAGCACGAATCCCCAACGACCGAACCGCCCCTACCTCTCCGGCCTTACTCAGGTTCCCGCATGCCGTCTCACCCCGATATGGGTTCGCCGGACTCGCACATGTGGGCTCTGCTCTACGTCTCTCCGGGGGAAACACCCCAGGCGGCAGCGCATTGCATATCTCACCCCCAACTGCGTTCACGCCCGCTACAACAGCCGCCGAAAGCTCACCCTGCGGGTTCTGTACAACAGGAACGCACTGAGCGCAAAAAACAGGAGTAGGTCGCCGTTGATCCCCGCGTTGCTCAGCTCCGCTGAGGATGTGTCGGTGGCGCATCTGCGGAGTTGCACGATGCCGCCGTGCCTGGCCTGAAACTCAATGAAGACACCGTCAGTATCATGCATGACGCAGACTGAGTCCGGCTCGATCCAACCAAGCACGCGGGTACCGGCCACCCAACGGCTTTCGCCACCTTCGTTGAACAAATACGCCGGTTCCAGGGTGCTGGCATCAAGTCCCTCTGGCACCGGAAGCTGGATGGTTAGCGGCTCGAAATAGACCGTGCCGGGGACGACTTCATAGGCGTTTCCAACGAATTCGGGTTGTTGCGCAGTGGCATCGGACCCGATAACGGCCGTTGTTTCATCAAGAATCGTGTCACTTGCCAGGAATTCATACGTGAAGGTCCCAATCTCGGCGCCCGAGATTGTATATGCCCCGGCCGTAAAGGTGATGACTTCGCCGTCGGCCCAGGGCGTCTCGGGTTGATACACCGCCCAACCGTCGGCTTCATCAAGCGGCAGCCATGTAATGTCCGCGGACTCGGCTTCGCCCCAAGTCACCATGCCCCAGATCGTAGCCGTGTCGATAGTCTCATTGCTGCGCAAGCGGATCGCCAACGGTGCCAGCGTAGCACACCCGCGCAGGCCATTCGCGTCCGTTACGGACGGCAAGGCCGGCTCGTAGACTGGCGTCTCCGCAAAGGGTTGGAGTGCCTTGCTTGACAAGTTGCACCCGCCTGGACTGCTTGTCTTGGTTGTGTAGGTGCCGCTTCCGGCGCCGGTTCCGCCCGCAGGTACATTGACGGTGATTCTATTCGGAGCATTCCAGCCCGGGATAATCTTGAATTCTACGGTATGCGTGCCTGCGGTAACATTCCTTTCCGTGCTTCCGCTGTCAAACCACGCCGAGGTCCCCGTTCGCCGCCATTGCGCGCGGGCGTTCCGCGCGCCCAGTGGTTCAATAATTACGCGCAATGAACCCGAAGATGCGTAATCGCCGTACTTTCCGCTGAGCGTGGTCGTCTGCCCTGGTGTAATAACCGCAGTCATATTGGCGGGCTTGTTCCATCCCGAGACGGATTTGAACTCGACTGTCTGGGCACCTTGCGGGACATTAGTCTCAGTACTACCGCTGTTGCGCCACATCGAGGTCCCGGTACGCCGCCATTGCGCACCCGCATTACGCGCTCCCAGTGGTTCAATGGTCACTTTCAGAGACCCGGTGAGTGATCCTGTTCCAACCGTGACGGCACCATCATGAAAAGCGACGTCAATTCCTTTGGCTTGAGGATCAGCGGCGGAAAGTTCGGCCCCGGCGATATATGCCGTTTCGCCCAGCGCCGCGTTCGCTGCAACACGGAAGCGCAACAACAGCAAGTCCCCATCCGCCATCACCGTTGTTCCACCTGAAACAATTATGCCGACCGTTCCGGAAGGCACATCGTTGAACATGACTTCCTTGCCTACGATACTCGCGCTTGGCCCCGCCACCACATCGAGAAGCTCGAGCAGCGTAGAGTCGAAGTCCACTCTCATTGTGATGGCAGACGGTGTTTTCCATTCGTCTGGAGCAGAATGGGCACGTCTACCTGGCTGCCTGGTGGCGCTGATACCGATACAGCTACCAATTCCAGAGCATCTCCGATGATGTAGTCACCGGATTGGACACCGCTGGCCGTCATGCCCGACTTCCACGCTTTCGCCTTCAGAGTCTTCGTGCTCGTGATGGACACCGGGCTGCTGTAGACTGTCGAACTTTCAGTCGGCGTCGAGCCATCCACCGTGTAGCGAATCGTTGCACCCGGGGTTGCGCATGTTATGGCCACGCTTTGCGCTGACGAATACTTACCAGGAGACGGTGCGAACTTCGGCGTGGCCACCGCGCCCTCGATGGTGTACGTGCCTGTCGCGGTTGTGGTTTTGTCCGCACTGACGATTACGCTCATGTCATCCGGCGCCGACCATCCTTCGAGCGGCCGAAAGGACACGGTGTGTTCACCTGCACTCAGGTTACTCACTGTCGCGCCGCTGGCTTGCCAGTGACCATAATCGACGCGCCACTGCGCCCAGCGTCAACGGCAGCTTGTGGCTTGATGTCCACCTTGAGCGACCCGGTTTCGGCGGGCTCCTCATAAAGCCCCGTGACCGTAATTTTGTCGCCATTTTCCAAGACGACGCGCTGCGTCTGAGCGGTTGGCCATCCGTCGGCGTCCCGGAAGATTACGGTGTATTCACCTGCCGGCAGCATGATGATCTCTCCGGCGGAATGCCAGGTATCTCCATTGTCTATACTCCATTGTGCGCCGTCATAGGCCGCTTCAATCGGTTCCACGTTTGCGCTGAACGTGCCCCATGGGCCGGCGGGCTCCACCTGGATATACTGAACTTCATGTTTGACATGCGTGCCCTGCGGTCCCGAGACCGTGAGGGAAATGGAATACCAACCCGGCTCCTCGTAAGTCCATTGAGGATTTTTGACGAATGTGTCTGGTTCATCATCTCCATTCAAATCCCAATGCCAGGCATCGATGCTTCCAGTGGATAAGTCCGTGAAGGACACGGTCAACGGCGCAGGGCCTTGCTTCACGTCTGCGTCGAACAGGGCAACGATATTTTGCCAATTGGTCTCCGCCTCGTGGACCAGGCCTTCTGTTCCATCGGCATCCGCGGAAATCACCACATAACGCCAGCGGTCATCTCCTTCGGGTTGACTCCAGCTGTGAGCGGGTTCGAAGAAGTTTTCAGTGGTAACCCCCAGCAGCTCGAACCATGCATGACCAAGTTGTTGCCCATAAATCCGGTATTCTGCCGCATTGGAGTCCTTCGCCGCAGTCCACGTCAGGCGAGTTGCGTCATTGTGTCGTTCCGACATGAGGTCTTGCGGGGGCGCCACCAGCGATTCAACGCGAATCACCGGGTCTGCGGCCGAATCTATTATCACCTTGAAGTGAACGGGATCCTCTCCTCCGAGCAGTCTAAATGTCTGCTCCTCAAAGGCGGATTCGCTCCGGTATTCGATGCCTGCGCGGACAAGTTGGCCGGGAGTCAACCGCACATAAACGTTATAGACTCCATCCGGCGGAGACTCAATTACGATATCGCTATTCTGGCTGCCAATTCCAATCTCAGCGCCCGGCAGGTCTTCGTGAAATTCTCCAGTGTCCGGGTTTAAACCGATGGCGCGCCCATCGGGGCCGACCAGATAAGGTTGCGCGCTCTCATAAAAGCCGATGGCAAAGATTACCTCCGGCGCATCTTCTTTTACTATGGGCACCGGCGCAAGTTTTGCTCCTTCTGGGAGCAAGCATTGCGTAATCTCTGATGCATATATATTCATCAGGTCTGTATGGCTTCCTTTTCTTTTCGGCGAAAAATCTTCCACATATTGGTTAATGCCCCATCGTGTTGAAAGAGTCGTGACCGTTTTATCTCCGTCGATATTGATTCTATCGCCCGTAGGCGTCCCATGGGGATAGATCTTTGAACCAGGCTGGGGGCCGGCGACATAAATATCAAGGAGGGTCTCTTCGCTGTTCGATGCAAATACCCAAGTGCGAACCCGGTCACCGGCCTGCGCCCGTGAATCGCTTCCTTTGGTGAACAAAGCCGGCCTGTTGGGATCCGTTCCAAGTGTGTAGGTGGTACTCATGGGGCCCTGCGCGCGGTCAGGATGGTAATGAACCTTACCATTATAATTGAGAAACCTTTCCATATACATTAGTTGCCCCAATGAGGGACAGAAATCCTGCACAAATTTTTGTATGATTACATCAGTGGCGTTGCGATATTTTCCGTCCCAGATTCTTTCCATGTCTTCTTTATGCACATCCATCTGAGCTTCAATGGTACTGTTATATAATGAGCTACCTTGAACATTGTCTGCTGCCTCCGGATTTCCGCCATCCCATATATAATAGGGAATTGCTGAGCCTCCTGCGGGTGACCCAACGAGCACAAGTTTGTCGATTTCATTTTCATATGGATACCTGGTCAATCCCTGGATATAGGATCGGACAACCAGCCCGCCCATGCTGTGGGCCACTACGTGGACTTTGACCTTTTCGTCCTGTCCATACTCTTCTCTAAAGGCATCCATAGCGTTCTGCAATTTCGAGACGAAATAAAGCTCAGCTGCTTCCTCGACAGGCAGCCGCCAATCATAAGGTACATCGATCACCTCAAATTCATCTTGAGCGCCGAGTGCCTTCTGCAGCGTTGTCCACATGTTTGAATAGCTAAAGGGCGAAAGAAGAGCCCAAAGTCCGCGGGCCTGTTGCAGAGAAAGATTTTCTACCGGATGTGTGTTTGCTTTCGGCAAGAAAGGAGAGCTAATTTTGGGATTTTGGGTGGTCGACCCCATCATTCCAGGGACAAGAAGTACTATGGCCGGAGCCTTTTTTTCTACGGCTAAGTTGATCGTGGACGCGCAAAGACTTCGGATCGTTATTGGAGTCGGCTCCACCATAAAATAGTTGTCGTGTTCAAAGTCGACGGTGTAACACCCGGGCTCAAGCATGGCAGAGAAGTGCCCGCCCAGCACAGACACTCTCTTAACCTCTACATTATCGCGACGAATAACTACATCTCCAGATGCTATTACCTGCAGATCGTCCCTGTGCTTGATCAAACCGATTAATGTTCCAGGGAACAATATCCCTTGCCCTACTCGAAACGCATTGCTCGTTCCATACATGTCACTGCTTCGAGCATGCAGCTGGACTTCTCTAGATTCACTGTTCAGGACCACATCGCCGGTCCATCGGCCTTGTGTGGCAGTCACGCTCGTGCGGTTTAGATCGGAGCCCCCCGTTGTATCTAGCGCAATACGCCCAGAAAACCAGGTCAATCGCTGACCGTTGGAGTCGACCGCGTCTATGGTTACTCTAAAGGGTTTCCCGGGCATTTGGGGCGAGGAAATGTGGGAAAACTCAAAGCGTGGCTCGCCTGCTGGCTCATGAGGCTGATACGTGCCGGTTGCAGTCGCCATGAGATTGGCAGCAACACGCACCTCACGCACAGTTGGTGTATGCCATCCAGAGATATTGGAGAACTCGACGTTATACGTCCCCGGCTTAATGCCGGCTTCTTCCTCGCCGCTGGCGCGCCAGGTGCTCGTCCCCGCGCGGCGCCATCGCGCGCCCGCTTGGCGTGCCCCCGAGGGCTCAATATATCCGCGCAGGGCGCCCGTCTCTCCGGCTTGGACTTGAACCGCAAACGTTTGACGTTCTGACTTTCCGCCGTCCGGGTTGATGACTTGCGCCGACCACGTGGCGTCGTACGGGCCAAATACGGGGTCGATGAGTATTTCGGTTGGGGTAGTAGGGGAGGCTGGCGATCTCCCTGGGTAAGGTTCGTTGTGCGTTTCATCACGCCAGGTGACCGTTGCCCCCGGTTGAAATCCGCTGCCAGATATCGTCATGCGTACAGGCGCCCATGAGCCCGGGGCCGGGTTCGGCCTCACGCGGTTGATTTTGGGATTGGTGCTGGTGCTTCGAAAATGCGCGATGAAGGCACTGTCTGAATTTACGGTGAGATTGAAACTCCTGCCGAAAGGCAGGTCAATGCCGTTCTCCGACCATCTGTCGAAGGAATATCCTGGATTTGGAGTGGCGGAAACCGTAATTTGGGTTCCCGCCTGGTATGTACCGCGACCGGTGGTTGTGCCGCCCGCAGCCGGTGACGAGCTAGTGGTTACAGTGTATGATCCGAGCCGAAGGGCTCCCCATGTCTCGTTCGTAAAAGGTGAATCCCCGGCATTATTGTAGGCGCATACACGGTAGAAATAGGTATTTCCGGCCACGACATTGAAATCATCATATTCATGAACAGAGGGGCCGGTTGTTTTCAGCAACTGCCATGTCCCTGAAGACCCAATTTTCCGCTGAATCTTATAACCGAGATGGCCGCGGACGTTGTCACACCACCCGATGGAAACGCGATCTGTCTTTCCCTGGGCTTCAAGACAGTCAGGGGCAGGGGGAGGGGCAGGGGGAGGGGGAGGGGGAGAGGTTGGCGCAAGGAGGCAATCGCCAGCGTACCACTCAACCATCCAGCCCGTGGCAACTGAGGGGTCATCCCAATCAATGCGCCACCAGGTGTAGCCGTCAGCGGATACCGGACCATCTATAACCGTGCCGGTGTCACCGTTGAACGCGCTGCCAATCATATTGCAGCTAAGACTCGCACAGCTTCGCACCCGGGCGCCGTTCAAACCGCCTCCCGTCGCATTGATTACCCGAACGCGGTCGCCACGCCGTACACCGCAGGACCGGGCTGTAATAACGACCGACTTTTGAGCAGATAACGAGGATGTGACTTGTGAGTCTACTGAACAGCGCGCCATGGCCCGGACCGAATAAGACCCGGGTGTGCTGAAGGTTCTGGAGTGCGATGAACCTCCCCAATTGGAGTTTTGGCCATCGCTCCAAATGAACCGGTAGGAGACCGAATGGCCCAGCGAGCAGGTGCTCCCGCTGGTGGTATACGTCAGGGTCTGCCCGATATCTCCGCTTGAGGGGCCGCTCGGTGCATTTGGCGTTCTAACGGTATGTGAAACGGAATTCGTCCTGAACGAGAGTATATAGCCCTGACTCCATCCCGCACTGTTTCGTGCCCATGCGCGGAAATAATACGTCGTGCCTGGTTGCAGATTTGTCAGATGAAAGGAAAAACTGTCACCACTGGCGCTCACTTGGTTTGTCCAGTTTGTCCATCCGGACCCGTTAGAGCTTGTTCCCCAATCGAAGCGTCGCTCCAGAATGGTGCTTCCGCCGTTTGACAAGATGCGTCCATTGAGATAAGCCGAATTCGTTTGGACTGAGGTGGCCGGACGGGTTTCGACCGATGGCGAGGAAGTGACCACCTTCAATCCTGGTTGGATGGACCAGCCATGAAGCCCATTGCTCGACCAGTTGACACGCCACCAGGTATACGAGACACCCTCGTAACTGGCCTGCAGCGGGCCGGCTGTGACGGTTCCGCGAGTCCCATGCGGCACAGCACCACTCGAGGCCCCGCCTGGGGTTGAACGGACCATGAGGTTGCCACCTGGATTGTCCGCCTCGACCGTGACCCCGATAGTGATTTGGGCCAATGCAACGGGTGAGCATGCAACGAGTAGGACGAGTGCCATGACTCGACTGACAAAGCGTTTGTTTTTACGGAGATAGTTCTTCATGGAGCAGCTCCCGTTTCCACCGTTGCTCTCGGTCAGGCACTTTATGGGCGTTTGAGTCCTGGTACTCACCTAGCCCGTCTTATGTGAACCGTCAACTCGCTTGTGCTGGACGGCTTTTAACGATCAGAATAAGCCCGGCGATCAGACAGGCTCCACCGGCTCCATACGAAAGGTAGCCGAGTGTCTTGTCCGTCTTAAACTCGCGTGGGGCCGATTCCCCCGACAACTTCTCCAGGAAACCCACGATCTGGTCTCCAGGGGTGGGCTGTGTTTTCTGATAGCCGACCACGCAGAGCAAGATGCCGATCACGGCCAACACGCACCCAGCGACTATCAACTCGGGACGTATCATTTCTCAATGCACCTTTTGCGGTTAGGAGCTGGAGGCGACCATGAAGGGCACGCACTTTTCGTAACGCGAATTCCCTTGTTGAATTTCAACTACGCATTCATACGTACCTACAGCGAAGTCCTCCGGCACGCCTATCTCTTTGGTGAATTCGCTTCTCCCTGTGTTGGAAATTTCGAGCTCAGACTCCGCTACTGGGGCTTTATTTAGCAGAACACGAAATTTTCCTGTGGGTTTCGGATCGTCTGCGCCCATGGCGACATAGCGGCCTTGCACGGAGACGGTCTCACCGGGTTGCACGCTTGGTGGGGAGGCCACAAGTTCTTCAATCTCAACTCGCGGCTCGCTGGAAATATCAACGCCTTTGGCGCGGTATTCCTCCTCCACGTCCGCTCGGGATGCGAGCTGTTTTTCCTGTGCTTTGTCTATCCTTAGCTTCGAGACTGCGGCGCCCGCGGCAGCGCCAACCAGGCCCCCGATCAGGGCTCCTGTGCCTTGATGCCCGGTCTGATGTCCGATGATAGCACCGGTCCCGGCCCCAAGCAGTCCCCCTAGAGCAGCACCCTTAGGAACTGTTTCACAGGCGACCACACACAAGGCGAGGACCAGGCCTGCGATCAGGCTCTTTTTCGCCATTCGAGACATCCTCTTTGTTTTCATTTCCTTTGACCTCCCGACTGTTATAGTTTGTCGCTACCATTGCCGAGGCTTGCTGCCGCCTGGCGCAAAATCCCTGACAGTCACACCCTGATTTTGTAGTATCCGCTTGAAATTTATTGAATGATAATGCTCCCTCCATCCCGGATAAGCCCCACTGGGGGCTTGGCTTTATCGTATGATTGCTCTGCTTTTTCAGCAAGAGCCTGTGCCGAAGAGAAGTCGCCTCGTCCTGCCGCATCCCTGGCCTCCTGCTGGGCCTTTTCCGCCTCAAGGAAGTGCTTGTTCGCCTTTGTGGTAGACTTCGCGGCTTCGAACCGCGTTATCGCATGTTCCCGTGAGGCTTGAGCCTGATCCATCACCTTGCGGGCCTGCTCCTCGGCTTCCTTCCTGGCCTGTTCTTTCTGCGCGGTCAGCTCCTGGGGGGTCTGCACCGGCGTTTTCTTTGGCGCGGGCGTAGGTGCCGCTGGCGCGGGCTTTGGTTCAGGCTTTGGTTCTGGCTCTGGCTCTGGCTGGGATACCTGCACCACAGGGGCGGGTCGTGCTTGTTCGAAGTGCGTTTTAGCCGCGTGGAACCATGATAAAGCCTTCTGGTAGTCGGCGGAGCTGAGAGCGGTTCGGCCATCGGCAAGAAGTGAATTTCCTTCGCTGTAATTGGGGTTATTCTCGGCGCTTTCCCCTGCTTCTTTAAATGCGTGTTTGGCAAGCTGTTCCGCTTCCTCCGCATCGCGAAGCTCTTCCTGTGTCTTTGATTTAAGGCGTTCCTGTGCCCTTTGGGCAGCAGCCATATAGTGCTGTGAGGCCTTCTCATAGGCGTCAAGGGCCGCAGCGGCCTCGCCCCGGTCTGACGCAGCGTCCGCGAGTTCCAGAGAATCCATCCCTTGCTGGTATTCATCACTATTGAGCGGGTCTTCTTTGACTCGCGCAAGCTCTTGCTCGGCATGTGTCCTTGCCTCACGGGCCTCGCGTTTTGCTTTTTCGAGGTCGGGATTTTTTTGCTTGTCGGGTTCGGATTGCGCCGTCACCATTTCCGGCCCGCCCGGAGAGGTACCGCCAGTATCAGGGGCTTCCTTTGCCATACTTTTTGACGGCTCGCTGTTTCCACCCAGGAGGACAAATGCCGAGCCTCCGAGAAGCAGGATGCCCAGCCCAAGCAATCCTGCAAGAACCAGGCGCCGCGGCTTGGAACCGCGCCGCGACGTTTGGCGTTCTTGCGTCCAGTTGAAGCTCGTTCCCCGCACGTCTGGCCTGCTGCCACTGGCCAGTGCATTGATATCTGCCCGAAATGCCTCCGCCGATGGATAGCGCTCCGAGGGCGCCTTTTGAAGTGAACGCTGCAGCACTTGAAGCATCATGGGGGAGAGCGTATGGGAATAAGCGGCAGGATCAGGCGGCTCGACGTTCGTGTGCGCGTGAAGAAGCTCCGTGTAGGAACCATTGAACGGAAGACGGCATGTGAGAAGCTCGAACAGCATTATGCCCATACTGTATAGGTCTGTCTTGGGCCCAATCGCCCCAAAGCGTATCGGGTCGATCTGCTCAGGCGCCATGTAGGCAGGCGTGCCGGGGCCGGGCCCGCCTTCCTGAGTTAATGCCGTCAAGTGGGCCTCAGATTCAGGATCTTCGTTTTCGTCGTCGACCAGTTTTCCTATGCCAAAGTCCATCACTTTGGCCTCGACCTGGCCGGTATGATCAATCGAAATAATGACGTTGCCGGGTTTGATGTCGCGATGAACGACGCGCTTGCTGTGAGCAAAGGCCAGCGCCGCCAGGCATTGCGCCGTGATTTCCAGGACGGTCCTTTCGTCAAGCACTACCTGCGGTTGGTTTCCCTCGAAAATCCTCGTTTCCCGCTTCTCAGCATCCGTCTCGAGCTGCTCTCCTCTGGCCTCAAGGAGTTTGTCGAGCGATTCTCCTTTGACATACTCCATGACCAGAACCGCGTTGCCCTCGTGCTCGAGCCGGTCGAACAGTGTCACAATATGCGGGTGCGGCCCCAGCCGCGCCATAATGCGGCATTCGTGTTCGAGCCGTTTACGGACTTGCGCGCGCTGAAGCCACTCTCGCCGCAACACTTTCAAGGCAACCTGGCGATGCAGTTGGAGATCCTCGGCCAGGTAGACACTGCCCATCGCGCCCTCGCCGATGCGCTGTAATACCCGGTACCGGTTGCCAATGACTTGGCCTAAAAGGCCTGTATCCGTATTCCCATCCACGTGCACGGCCCGCCTATCTATGCGCTCGAAGAGCGTGTGTAGACTTCATCCATACGCGCAATCTGACCGAAGGCTTTCTCGTTCCCGACCCGACGATACTGCGCGAAACGCACCCTGCACTTCACCGGACCTATACGACGTTCTGCTATCGTTGGCACGTTTAGTCCTATTGGAATGAGGATCTCATTTAAATCAACCTGCTCCTTGGAGGTAATCACGATAGCGAGCGCGACACTTTCGCGCCCCCATCTGCTTAACCCACCTGGCGCAGCATTCCGCTACTTGTTAAAATATGTGCATACCTCTGAGGCAAAATGATCAGCAACCTCCTTAATAGCGAGGGCAATGTTTTCCATTTGGGGTTTGGGACGCCCTTCTGGCATTTTGCATGCGTTCCTGTCCTGCAGTGTAAGAGCGGCCTCATTTCCGGAAAAGCGCGCCCATGAGTATGCCTGGAAAGACTTCGCTTGCTTTTCGCCGTGGCACAGCATTTCGCCGTCTCCGACAGACAATAATTGAAAACTGGCTGTTACATTGGCTTCACCATATCTCTTGAAATAGTAAACGGTGGCACTTACGGGTACTTCGACGTTGTAGTAACTGCCATCGGCGTTACGTACCGTTTTGGTAATAACTCCACTTCGCGAAACGCGACTTTCCTCGTCCGAAGGATAATTGACCGAGACCGTGCTTACGCGTCCGATCACAAGAGCGTCGATGCCAAGCGCCTTTCCGACACGTGTCGCCTCGCTTGGATCTTCTGTAGTCGGCAACGTGATTCCTTGTCCTTCCGCAAGTATTCTTAACTGATCCGCATTAAGAAAACTCACGTATTCTTGACGGTCTGACGAATTAGTGCATGCCACCATGAATTCATCGGCCAAAGACTCTCCTATGCCCAGTTGCGCATTCTGTGGAGGCTCTCCAAAGTAGAGTATAGCGACCTTTTGCATGGCTCTTTCCTGGCAATCTCGATAACGTTGCTCAGCATCTTCATAGCCGGGCACAAGTTCAAAGACGCGCTTAAATTCTTTGGCAGCTGCCTTGAATTCGTCCTTTGTTACAGCAGTGCTTTGAAGATCAAGGCCGGTGCGGTAATGAAGCGCCGCCGCCTCGCGCGCAGCAGATCCTCGCATAGACTCTAGGTCCGGCGCACTAACAGTGATAGGCACATTAGTCGGGTTGTCTTTCACAACCATTGCCGCATAATTTATGCGATCGGCATGCGCAACCGCCTGATCCCACTGTTGGGCTTCCAGGCAATTGCCCATCTCGTTCTTGTGCAATTCGAAAAAATTATCCGCAAATTTGTTGTACTTCTTGGCTGCTTGCCCCTTGATCATGGGTGAAGCCTCTGCATCCTGTAGTATGCTGATTACAATGTCCGTGGCGGAGTCCCAGTCTTTTGCTTTCACGGATTCATCAATACGCGGCAATCTCGGGTCTGTTGCGCATCCCAAACAAACCAAGAACATCGCTATCCCAATCACGAAGGCAAGTTGTTTCTTCATTTTTCCCATTGCAATGACCTCCTCCCTTGTGAATCTATTGGTCTGTTCTCAAAAATATCGGCAAATTAAAGGTCCCCCGACCTAGCCAGAGGTTGATTGAGGTCAAACCTTCAAAAGAGTTATTCATGACCCCCCTGAAGGAGAGCGTCCTGCGGATCCTGCTGGTATGGCCGGCTGAGTTGTTTCAAGCGGGCATCCTCCGTCTCTTGCTCGCGAATGTGGCGGCGCAGCGTCTCTTCGTTCAACCCGCCTGACGATAAGAAGAAACCCCGCGCCAAAAAGTTTTTCCCCGAATAGTTGCGCGACCGCCCCACAAAATTGCGCGCAATCGAGATCGGGCTCGTCACCTTGATAGGCCCGTTCGGCGATGCCACGGCATACTTCTGCGGGATGCTCATGCACACGTGCACATGATCTGGTTGTAGGTGCCCTTCCACGACCTCCGACTCCTTCTGAGCATCCAACTCTCGCAGGCTCCTCCTTTTATCGTGCTAGTGTTTGGCTTTCAGACAGGGATCCTTTTTTCGCTGCCTGCTCTCAGGCTAAACTGCTGAATGCCCTTCGAAAGTCATTTTCTGGTCTTTTTTCAAGTTTCTGCCTCTTTTTATAGATAACTTCTCCATGATGTGGTGATGCCTTGCTCATTGAGCCGCGGTCCGAAAGTGCCCGTATGCTTCCCTGTAGCATTGAGCTGCTTCATCATATCGACCCTCTTTTTCGGCTCTTTCGCCCTGAAGCATTTTTGTAATACCTTCCTGTCGATGCGGCGAATTCAGCGGTGCTTTCAACTGGGCAATATTGGCCCGTGTTTTCTGCCTTGCCGCGTCGTCTTTGCTTCCAGATTCCGTGAGTGGCGCAGGCGTAGATGGCGCTGGCGCGGGCTTTGGTTCTGGCTCTGGTTCTGGCTTTGGTTCTGGCTCTGGTTCTGGCTCTGGTTCTGGCTGGGGTGCCTGCACCACAGGGGCGGGTCGTGCTTGTTCGAAGTGCGTTTTAGCCGCGTGGAACCATGATAAAGCCTTCTGGTAGTCGGCGGAGCTGAGAGCGGTTCGGCCATCGGCAAGAAGTGAATTTCCTTCGCTGTAATTGGGGTTATTCTCGGCGCTTTCCCCTGCTTCTTTAAATGCGTGTTTGGCAAGCTGTTCCGCTTCCTCTGCAGCGCGAAGCTCTTCCTGTGTCTTTGATTTAAGGCGTTCCTGTGCCCTTTGGGCAGCAGCCATATAGTGCTGTGAGGCCTTCTTATAGGCGTCAAGGGCCGCAGCGGCCTCGCCTCGGTCTGACGCAGCGTCCGCACTTGCCAAATAAGTCTCCCCTTGCTGGTATTCATCACTATTGAGCGGGTCTTCTTTGACTCGCGCAAGCTCTTGCTCGGCATGTGTCCTTGCCTCACGGGCCTCGCGTTTTGCTTTTTCGAGCTCAGGATTTTTTTCTGTGTCGGTTTTTAATTGATCATCCTGCATTTCCGGCCCGCCCGGAGAGGTATCGGCAGTATCAGGGGCCTCCTTTGCCATACTTTTTGACGGCTCGCTGTTTCCACCCAGGAGGACAAATGCCGAGCCTCCGAGAAGCAGGATGCCCAGCCCCAGCAATCCTGCAAGAACCAGGCGCCGCGGCTTGGAACCGCGCCGCGACGTTTGGCGTTCTTGCGCCCAGTTGAAGCTCGTTCCCTGCACGTCTGGCCTGCTGCCACTGGCCAGTGCGTTGATATCGGCCCGAAAGGCTTCTGCCGATGGATAACGCGCCGAGGGCGCCTTTTGAAGTGAACGCTGCAGCACTTGAAGCATCATGGGGGAGAGCGTATGGGAATAGGCGGCAGGATCAGGTGGCTCGACGTTCGTGTGTGCGTGAAGAAGCTCCGTGTAGGAACCATTGAACGGAAGACGGCATGTGAGAAGCTCGAACAGCATTATGCCCATACTGTATAGGTCTGTCTTGGGCCCAATCGCCCCAAAGCGTATCGGGTCGATCTGCTCAGGCGCCATGTAGGCAGGCGTGCCGGGGCCGGGCCCGCCTTCCTGAGTTAATGCCGTCAAGTGGGCCTCAGATTCAGGATCTTCGTTTTCGTCGTCGACCAGTTTTCCTATGCCAAAGTCCATCACTTTGGCCTCGACCTGGCCGGTATGATCAATCGAAATAATGACGTTGCCGGGTTTGATGTCGCGATGAACGACGCGCTTGCTGTGAGCAAAGGCCAGCGCCGCCAGGCATTGCGCCGTGATTTCCAGGACGGTCCTTTCGTCAAGCACTACCTGCGGTTGGTTTCCCTCGAAAATCCTCGTTTCCCGCTTCTCAGCATCCGTCTCGAGCTGCTCTCCTCTGGCCTCAAGGAGTTTGTCGAGCGATTCTCCTTTGACATACTCCATGACCAGAACCGCGTTGCCCTCGTGCTCGAGCCGGTCGAACAGTGTCACGATATGCGGATGCGGCCCCAGCCGCGCCATAATGCGGCATTCGTGTTCGAGCCGTTTACGGACTTGCGCGCGCTGAAGCCACTCTCGCCGCAGCACTTTCAAGGCAACCCGGCGATGCAGTTGGAGATCCTCAGCCAGGTAGACACTGCCCATCGCGCCCTCGCCGATGCGCTGTAATACCCGGTACCGGTTGCCAATGACTTGACCTAAAAGGCCTGTATCCGTATTCCCATCCACGTGCACGGCCCGCCTATCTATGCGCTCGAAGAGCGTGTGTAGACTTCATCCATACGCACTACAGGACATATAAACCTATACTATAACGTATCATACCGCTTAAGGCTTACGCAGGTGGCAAGAAAATATGCAAAACCCAAGAAAAGAAAGGCCAACGTATTGGTGAAATACACGGCCTGGCCGAAACGAAATCCCATCCCTCCCTCCGTGCTGCGTGTGATCAAGTCGCGAGCCCATTCGGGTTCTTGATAGAGCGCGGTAAGCATGAGCTCGAAACCCCAGCGCGACGGAAAAAGAGACGCTATCACTTGCGTTATGCTGCCCATACCGCCCCAGAAATTTGGCGCCATTGCACCGGAAAACAACAATTGCGGCAACACTACGATCACAGCGAGAACAACGGAATTCTGACCGGACGTTGGGTCCAGGCTCGATATGAAAAGCCCTATCAGGCATGAAACCCACGCCACTCCGATCGTGATGAGCAACAGAGAAATAACATCAACATGTGCGGCGCGAATTGAAAACAACGAAACGAGCACGTAGATAAAGCATTGCACACTTGAAAGAAGGAAGAGAATGGGAAGCTTGCTGGCCAAATAGACGGGAATGGACAGGTTTACTGAACGTTCCCGGAGGTAGACCGATCGTTCAGCAGATATCTCCAGGCAGGCCGAAAGTGTTCCCATGAAAACAGCGGTCATGACCATAATCAAGGGAACGCTTATAGGAATGCCCAGGTTCGGGAAGCCTTCAAATCGCATCTGTATGAACTCGTCGCGGGAGATCAAACCTGTTTGATCCAACAATGAAAGCCCCTGCTGGTGCTCACTGAGATACGTTTGCTGCTCTGAGTCCAGGCGGCTTTGGCTTTCAATGGACACGGTCGACACGAGAAGAGCGAGCAGCAGCGGCATCAGCAACGGCACGGCCAGTCGCGAGGGAAACGCAAATCTGAGATCAAACGTGCGCTTGGTCAAGATACCCAATTGCCGAAGATCCAGCGTTGACAGGAGAGCACGGGAGAATGATCTTAACCGGTGCCCGACACCACTCGCCGCGGGAGCCTTTCCGAGGGAGAGTTCCAGTTCTGAGCCGGCACCTGGCGATCCATTGAGTCGATCGCTTACAAACTTCGTATACAGAGCGGATTCGCGGTATTTCCGCTCATAGTATTTCGCTCTTTCTTCTCTGACCTCCGGGTCCGGAGTCTCGGGTTCAAGAAGATCGAACACCTGTATTGGCCGTTCCACCGGCTTTCCGGGGGCGCTGAAAAAAGGGCAGACCTCGCTGACTGGCCCGAAATAAACCAGCCTGCCTCGGGCAAGCAACACCACCAAGTCGAGCAGTCCAAGGTTGTACAGGATGTGTGTGGTCAAGACCACGGTCTGGCCTTGCTCTGCCATGAGGCGAAAGTGATTCATGAGTTTTTCCTCTGTGCTCGGATCGAGTCCAGAGGTAGGCTCATCAAGAAACACGAGACTGGGGCGGGTCATCAATTCGCAGCCTATTGAAACACGCTTCCGTTGCCCTCCGCTCAGCTGCGTAACGTAATTCGTCCTGACGTGCGTGAGCCCGAGCGTTTCGATCACGCTTGTTACATGTTGCGACAACTGCTCCGCTGTCGTGTCGCGTGGCAGTCGCAGTTGCGCCGTATAAAACAGCGAGCGCTCCACGGTAAGTTCTTTGTGAATGATGTCATCTTGAGGGACATAGCCGATAGCATTGCGAAACATGTCATAGGTCGAGTAAAGAGGAAGCCCATTGAGCAGGACATCTCCCGAATTCGCCGGCACAAATCCATTCAATGCGTTGAGCAAAGTCGACTTGCCTGCTCCGCTCGGACCGAGAACTCCCACGAATTCGCCCGGTTCAATGGCGAGATCAATACCATTCAACAGATACTTTCCGCGATGAATCCTGCATATATTTCGGGATTCCAGTCGAATATGGTTCTGTTTCTTCCTGCAGGTTACATGCAGTCCCTCTGAGGTGGGCTTAAACATGAGTTCCATCGAACCGATTTGGACGACATCCTCGGGAGAAATCTGCGCCCGGGTCGTAAAAACCCCGTTACAAAATGTCCCATTTGAACTCCCGAGATCCTCGATAAAGAGCGTCCCGTTGCTCTGGCGCAAACGCGCGTGAAAGCTGGACACGGTCAGGTCAGTGATAAGCGGAAGATCGTTGCCCGAATCACGGCCAATCCGGTATACAGACTGAGGAGGCAAGACGTAGGTCCGCGTGTTTGAGGGCGGCGACTCCGAGAACGCGAAATGAGGTGGGGAAGAGCGTCCGCAACTGATATGGTCGCCATGCCGCAGAGCACATCGTTTTACTCGCTCGCCATTAACGAAAGTTCCGTTAGAGGAATCCAGGTCCACCAGTTGGATACTTTCATTTTGCTCACTGAGAACTGCGCAGTGACGTCGCGATACATAGTCATTAGACGCAATGACCTCGCAAATGTCAGAGTCGCGCCCGATAGTGATTCCTTCAGGGAAAATGGGATACTGAGGTTGAATAAGCAAGGGATCCAGCGCCACCAAATATCCCTGCGCCACTCTCCGGGTCATGTCTTCATTTCCTTATTGTATCAGCGGAGCAAACACGCCCTTTGCTGCATCGCTGCCGCACTTTCTTCGATTTCACCACCTCCGAAGGCAGAGCAATTGCCCTCTACGTTGTTTTGCGGCTTCAGTACAACAGAGAAGCCCGCTCAGTTTTCAAACCAGGATATGCGCCACCCGGCTCTCCATGATGCAATCAGGAGATGGTGGACATTCTCCTTCCGCCCCGGATGCCCAGGACGGTTGTTTTGTTCGATCTTGCGAATCTGCGGACGTCATATAAGACGGGTTTTCGTATCGGCTTCCTGCGCATCATGAGTTGTGGATTTCCGCATGGCGCTATCCTGGGACACAGCTGGCGTTGTGCCCCTTGAGGTCGGCGCAGAACCCGATTTCCCGCTGGATTTCACCCATACCACAATGAATCCGAGCAGCGCCACAATACCGGCACCCGCACCAATCAACGGCAGGATCTCTTTTACCCACACAATAAGGTCTTGGTCATCGTCCTTCTCCTCATCAGAAGAAGCGCCCTCTGGCTGCTCTGCATGTTCTTTCTCGACACCCGTCGAGGGAGCGAATGGATCGCTGGGGTCGGGGCCCGGGGGCAGCGACGGGGCAGGCATGGCAAACGGGGGGGCGGGCTGTGCCGGATAAGCGGCAAGCAATTGCTCGTAGCGTTCACGAACCGTCGGGTTGAAAACGGCGGGAGAATCAATGGCTTCGAAAGCAGCCGAAGAATAAAGCAGATTCCCGCTACCGGATGGATACTCGACGCCAATCCGCAACGGGTGTGATCCGCCGTCAACAGGTACATAGGAGCGGAAAGTCACTACGTAATCTGAACGATTGATACGATGTATGTCCTGCATGACCCTCGAGAGGTGCTTGGTGCTCTCCACGTCCCAATACCGGCCAAATGAAGCCCTGCTCAATGCTTCCATGTTTTTAAGATGTTCCCGCTCAACTCGAGTGAAAGCAATGCAATGAAGCGGTATCGGGGTGTCCATCATCCCGATCCGGTTTACCAATTCTTCGCGAACGACAGCGCTGCCTTCGTCCTTGCCATCTGAAAGCACCACGATGGTGCTGAGTACGGCATATTCAAGGGAGGTCATATCACCTCTGAAAGCAGTGCCGCACATTTCAATCGCTGCGGCGACGGAATCATATAGCCGCGTTTGCTGTCCGTCACACGGGATGTCTCGGATGCGTTGGTACAGTAAAGTTGGGTTCGTCTCAAACGGGGATACCACTTCGTATCCTTCTGGCAGATCGCGAATTGCAATCACGGCGACCTGGTCCACTGGTCTCTTGGCCTCCACAAATCGATTCAGCGCGTTCAGTGCATCCGTAAAGGGCTCACCCCGCATCGAGCCGCTGGCGTCAAGAACAATAACGGTGCGAAAGCCTTCCGCTCTACGTTCAATCGTCTCTATGGAGTACTGATGCCCCTGGACGCTCATATGCGGATCATAGTTGCGACCCTTCACCTGCAAGCCGATATTGGCGATGTTCAAATTCTGGAGCGGTTCTCGCGCATCGTCCCATGTCCGCATATAGGCTTGGACAATCGGGTAGAAGCCATAGTTGACATGATAGACTTTGATTGAGTAGGTGCCGGAGCCAATCGGAGCTTGTGCGAAGGCCCTCGGTGAGAGAAGCAAGATAACTGCTAAAAAGAAGAAGGCAAACCCAGATAGCCGATGGCAGACTGATTCCCTTGTCCAATGCATGGTGATATCCCCCTATGGCTTTCTATTGACATTCGGAAACCACACATCCATACCCCCACCAAACTCAGTTCCTCATCAAGCGCATCAAAAGTGTAACATTCATAATGCCTGAGGTCAATACATCCGATGCATCTGACTATCATAACCATACTTGCGCTTGTGTGAGTGAGAGGAAAGAACGGAGCGTTCGTTCTGTGAGAGTGTTGTCTGCAAAATGGAGAGGGTTCTTTGCCTCGCAGTGTTGAACGCGCGGGGGGCAGCGTTTACACTCGGCCGAGGAGGGCTCATGGGGGGCGCTGGTGCTCCGATGAGATCCTGTGAGATCCTGGCGCCGGAGGTTCAGAGTAGCCAAAACTCAGAGGGGTAGTCATGACTCGCTGTGCATTCGCCATTGTTTTGTCAATGTTTTTAGCCGTCTGCGCCTATTGCGCCGAAGAAGGTGGGCTGGGTGAGCCTCTTGAGGTGGATCCGGAGAGTGGGGCGGCGGTGTATCTCCTGGGAGGCGATGAGCGGCCGGCCGACAACATTTATGGCGAGCAGCCTTATAGCGACGCCACGGGTCGGCGAATCGCCATTCGTTACTATTCCACGGAGGAACGGCCCGGCGGTATCAGCATTTTCGACCTCGAAGATGGTTCCAATCATGAGATCCTATCCGGAAAACCGCCTTTTCCTGCCTTCCATGCCTGGGGAGAGTGGCTGTATTTTGCTCAGGTGGTCAATGGGAAGAACTGGCTGCGCCGCTGCAATTATTTGAGCCTGGCGACTGAGAATGTGGCGAAACTCCCTCGGGAGCGAGGGAAATACAGTTACGGAACGGTTTCTCCTGATCACCGGCATTATGCCGTGAGCGTGCGCCCGCCCGAGGGTGGCCCATCTCAGGTACATTGGCTGGATTTGAGCACGAACGAATGGCAGGTCCTGCTGGACAAGCCGGGATACCATGC
Organism: Candidatus Hydrogenedentales bacterium; assembly: GCA_050950105.1. Lineage (GTDB taxonomy): Bacteria > Hydrogenedentota > Hydrogenedentia > Hydrogenedentales > SLHB01 > UBA2224. The sequence goes on from JBMNGZ010000005.1 coordinate 1,157,741, forward strand.
TAAACACGAGCAATTTTCGCGCGACGGCCGCAACCGGGTGCTGATTCAATTGAACCAGATGCCGGATGTGCGGGTCGTCTTGCTAAGCGAGCTTGAACTGGGCGGTCCGGAGCGGCCGTTCCCGGCGGATCAGCCCTATACCTTGCGTCCCACCGGTCACGAAACCTGGATCGGCGACACCGGCGAGATCTTTTTTTCCACGGCGCTGGATAAAGACCTGAACGGCAATGTATGGCGCTGCAAGGTGGGCGATGAGAATCCAACGCTGGTGTACCGGGGGAAATCGTTCATGCACGTCAGCGTTTCACGCGACGGCAAGTTTTGGATCGGGGACGTCAATGAGGAAGGCATCCCCATTTATATTGGAAGCTTCGAGTCGGGCCGCTGTGAACGGGTGTGTTTCAGCCGTACGGAATTCGGCAAAGAGCAATGGACCCACGCACATCCTTACCTGACGGCGGATAATCGATGGCTCATTTTTGGTTCGCAGCGCAACGGGCATCCCCAGGCCTACGGCGCGAAGCTGAAAGACGGTTGGCTCGACACGCTGTGATGGTTTTTTGACTGTGACGCGGGTTCTTTCAGCGGGGGCGGTCGGAGCAATGCTCTATTTGGTTGCGTCGCCGAACTGTCGTCGAAGTTCGCGCGCGCCGCGGCCATACCTACGCTTTATTAACCGGGACAGGTGATATTCGCTGGAAAACCCGGTTTGGGCGGCGATCTCCCGCAATGGGAGCCTCGTCTCGACGAGTAGATGAAGCGCCACATCAAGGCGGGCCGAACGCACATATTTCATCAGCGTGAGGCCCGTGGCAGCCCGGAACTGGCGTCCCAGGTGGAACTTGTTCATGCCGCAGGCTTCCGCCAGCATATCCAGGTTGAGCGGCGCGCTAAGATTTTCCCGCACAAACTCCCGAATGTGGTCGACGCTGCTCGGCCGCGGATTGCCTTCCAGGCGGATTAACTCGGAAACGAGCGATTGGGTCAAGATATCGCGATACGCCTGGATGTTGCGCACATCATACAACCGGTCCACGTAGAGCCATCGCGCCAATTCACGCACTCGGCCGTCATAATCCTGGATAAGATGCTGAAAATCCGTGGGGTAATCGGACCATTCGAAATGGAGACAGTAGAATTCGTACTGTGCGCTGCCGTGCTGCCATTCTGAATGCTGGGTGTTCGGCTTATAAAAAAGGACTTCCCCGACCTCGCAGATGGCCTCGCTTCCCTCGACAAGCACCCGCCCCGCGCCGGAAAGCGCGATTATCAGTTCACAGAAGGGATGGGCATGCGGCCGCGGATGCCAATCCGGCCCGGCATGCCAGCGGCGAATCTCAATATAACGGGCAGTACGCGCAGCTTGAATGTCAATTCTAGATAAATCCATCAATTATCGCCATTGCCTTTCCGGGTGTTCACTGCTAACGTGAAGACCGGCATACGGGCATTATCCCGTATATTATGGGTTCAATCAAGAGGTAGTATCGGCCTGGAGGCCGGGAAAGCGAGGTGCCAAAGACTTCTTTACGGTGTGTACTAAGAATCGAAGACAGTGAAGTTCTTACTTCAACTGCAGGGAAAAGGAAGACATCATGAGCAAAAAAGGATTCACGCTGATTGAATTGCTTGTCGTTATCGCGATTATCGGGATTCTTGCAGCGATCCTACTGCCTGCACTTGCCCGGGCGCGCGAAGCGGCACGACGGTCCAGCTGCCAGAACAACCTCAAGCAATGGGGTTTGGTGTGCAAGATGTTTGCCAACGAGAGCAAGGGAGAGGTCTGGCCGCGCATCCTTAATCAAGACTATTCGCGTGATGCGCAATGCCGCAGGCGCGTCGGCCGTCCCCGCGGAGGCATCTGGGCGCCCTCGGTGTACCCGGAATACGTGAGCGACCTGAACCTGTGGATCTGCCCCTCGGCGGTGAACGCTAAACAATTCGCCGATCGCTGGGTCTGCCCGGGTGGCAACTACTGCCAGGATGAGTGTGTGAGCGATCCGCTCTTCGGCACTTTTGATATCGCCAGAATGGGCAACGACGAGCAGCAGAGCTACTACTACTATGGGTACATGATTGATAGCGACGGCGCCTTTGCCACGTTGATGACGACGCTCCGGAGCTATCTCACAACGACGGTCGGCGATTATACTACGGGGACGGATTATGCATCACATGCAGCGGACCCGATACGTGCAAGTGCGGACGCGGCCCTCTACGCCGATTATGATCCGACCAAATCGGGTATGTCATGGGCGCAGATACAGTCCACCATTGACGACAAGATCACGTACGAAGGCGGCGGCTACAGCCCGCCTGGACCTGTGGTGGCGCAGGGCACAGCCGGCGGCACGACCCTCATAAAAATGCGTGAAGGCGCCGAACGCTTCCTTATCACGGACATCAACAATCCGGCCGGGAGCGCAATGGCGCAAAGCGAGATAGCGGCCATGTGGGATCGCTTCGTGTACAGCGCGACCGACACCGGCCGCCGGGAGCGCTTCAATCACATTCCGGGCGGCTGCAACGTCCTGTATATGGACGGGCACGTCGAATTCGTGCGGTATCCGCAAGACCAGTTCCCGGTGTCGCTGGTTCAGGGAATTTTTGGCCGAGGATAAGAGCGCATCGTCGGGTTTCTCCAGAGATGGGGATTTTCTGTGGCCCGCCGCGTTGGAATGCGGCGGGCCAGCCTTTTATACAGGCACTGGAATATGGCAGACTGAGACCTCACTGAGCACCGGTGCATCAAGGGAGAACTAGAGCCATGAAATGTGTCCGAAACTTGCTTGTTTTTGCGATTGCCATTTTGCTGGGATGCGCTTACGCTGATCCAACGCCAGCCGTTCGTGAAAGCGTAGCGTCCATAATCGAGCGTTTGCGAACGGCGATGTCCCCGGAAGACCTTGTCGCGTTGACACCGGAGCAGGCCCTGCCTTATTTGACTCCGGAAGACAAGGCAATTCTGGGGTCGGAGCATATCACCTTCACCGTGAACGTGCCGGTCGTCGTGACGATATTCCGCGATGTCAATCAAGGCGAATTCCCGTTCTGGCTGACCGAACGCGGATTTCAGCTGGGCGAGGGGCAGGTGAAGGCGGACAAAAGGGTTTTTGAGATCTGGTCTACGTCTTTCCCGGCGGGAAATATTGGACTTGGAGTCAATTCAATCAGCGGCGCAGGGAGGCACTATTTTGCCGGCATCGCGCCGACACGCCCTGACGCGAACCTCAAAATAAGCAACGTTTTCCCCGAACACCACACGCTGGGCGAAATGAAAGTGGGGGAGCGCATCTATGTAAGCTCTGGCGACGAGATCACCGAACTGCCCGCCGGCTTGCAAGGCCAGGTTCTGCTGCGTGGGGATTCGATGCGGCGCCGTGATGCCCAGGTAACGGGTATTTTCCAGGCTACGGAGTTTCCGGCAACGGTTCAGCCGGATCAGATTCTTCTCACCTGGAGCGCTGACCCAAAGACGACCCAGACCATCCAGTGGCGTACCAATACGGAAGTAGCGTCTGGCAGCGTTCGTTATATCGAAGCCACCCGGGCCGCCCAGGCAGAGGCGGCTGACTGGCGCGAAGTAGCTGCGGTGACGGCCCCATTGGAAAACAGCATCCTGGTGAACGATCCCATCTGCCATCGCCACACGGCCGTGCTTACCGGGCTGCAAGCGGGCACTACCTACCATTATGCCGTGAGCGATGCAAGCACCGAGAGCTGGAGTGCTACCGAGGAATTCACCACCGCCCCCGCACAACCGGTTTCTTTTTCGTTCATTTACCAGGGCGACGTCCAGGTTGGCTTCGAAGACTGGGGAAAATTGATGGACACCGCGCGCAACAAACATTCCTACGCGGCTTTCCACCTTCTCGCGGGCGACTTGGTCAATCGCGGCAACGAACGGCACTTCTGGGACAGTCTCTTCCACTATTCTGGCGGGACCTTCGCGAGAAGCCCGCTCGTGCCTTGTCTTGGAAATCATGAATACCAGTACAATCAAGGCCCCTGGATGTATCTTGAAATATTTACGCTGCTGGAAAATGGCCCCAAGACCATTCCCCCGGAATGCGCGTACTCGTTCGACTACAGCAACGTCCTGTTTGTCGTGCTCGATGGCAATCTGCCGGCTTCGGACCAGGCGCCGTGGCTGGAAGAGCAACTGGCGAACAGCAAGGCCACGTGGAAAATCGCCATGTTCCACCAGCCGGTGTATTCCGCGGGGCCGCGCCGCGACAATCCGGAGATCCGCATGCTGTGGGGTTCGTTGTTTGATAAATACCATCTCGACCTCGCATTGCAGGGCCACGATCACTCCTACCTGCGAACGTACCCCATGTTTGAAGGTGAGCGAGTCGCTACGGCTGCCGAAGGGACGATCTACATCGTGTCTTTCTCGGGCATGAAGATGTACGAGCTGGGCGAGCATGATTACACGGAATTTGGAATGGAACGGGTCCCGACGTATCAGGTGATCGACATCGACGCCGAAACCAACACGCTCACGTACAAGGCCTACGACGTCGAAGGGACTGTCCGGGACGAGTTTGTCATCCAGAAATAGGCCGGACACAAGCGGCGGTAAACGGTTTTTCAGCGCCAGGCCGTGGCTGGCGCTGAAATGCGAGAAGCCAGAGCAGCAAGAGGTCTCTACCGGCTCTTTTTCGAGTTGGCGTGGCAATGTGCTCGGCCTTCAACGAGACAAGTCGGCCTGGAACGGATGACGCTGGCGGCCCGCGCGCGATGCAAACGCACGCATCCTGCACAGCGATTGAGAGCCAGCTGAGGATGCTTTTTTCGCCTGCCTTTGGTAGGCTGCGTGCATTACACGAGGCACACGAAAGGGGAATAATCATGCGTATGCATTGTCGGCTTACCGGGTCCGGCATTTTAGCTGTTGCCTTGCTTGCAGCAATATCGGTCCTCCAGGGGCATGCCGCCGAAGCATCCGGACGGCTCGATTTGTCCGGGGCGGTCATTGTGGTCAGACCCGGCGAACGCGCGCCGGCAGAGCAGATGGCTTCGACGGTTCTGTTTGAAGAGGTTGGGAAACGGACCGGGCTCCAATGGAGGGAGACTTCGTCGTGGCCCGAAAGTGCGGCGCCCGTGATTGCGATTACCGTTGCCGGGGCCGCGCCGGAACTCACCCGGGAGGCTCCAAGCCGGCCAGGCGATGGCCTGCCTGAGCAGAAGCCGGAAGGCTTTCGGCTGTATGTCGAGAAACGCGATGGCGCAGCGCCGACGCTCTGGCTCATCGGCGCCGACGCTCGCGGGGCCTTGTATGCCGCAGGTCACTTCCTGCGTACCATGACGTGGAGCGAAGGGTCCGTATCGTTCCCGGCCGAATACGACCTGTGCACGGCCCCGGCCTATGGCATCCGTGGCCATCAGCTCGGATACCGGCACACGGCAAATGCCTATGACGCCTGGGATGTGGCGACGTACGACCAGCACATCCGCGAACTGGTCCTCTTCGGGGCCAACTGCGTGGAAAACATCCCCTGCCAGGACGACCCCGGGCCGCATGCCCAAGTGCCGCGCGAGGAAATGAACGTGGCCATGGCGAAAATCTGCCAACGCTACGGAATCGACTACTGGGCGTGGATCCCGGCGGAATTTGATTTGAATGATACGGTCAAATGGGACCACTCCCTCGAAGAACTCAACGATATCTTCCAAAGTTGCCCGTTGCTGAACGCTGTCTTTATCCCCGGTGGCGATCCAGGCGACAACCCGCCTGACCTCTTGATGCCGTATGCGGCGGACATGGCGGCGCGTTTAATGCAACACCATCCCGACGCGAAGATCTGGATTTCCCTGCAGGGTTTTGGCCCGGACAGGGTGGACAGTTTCTATGCCTGGATCGACGCGCAGCAGCCGGAATGGCTGGGCGGCGTGGTGCACGGGCCCTCCAGTCCGTCGCTGGCCGAGACACGCCGGCGTCTGCCCAAACAGTACGGCCTGCGCCACTATCCCGACATAACTCACAGCCTCGTCTGCCAGTACCCGGTCTATTGGTGGGATCAGGCGTTTGCGCTGACGCTCGGGCGGGAAGGCCCCAATCCGCAGCCCGCGTGGTACACGCACGTCCACAACTGGTACGCGCCATGGACGGACGGCTTCCTGAGCTACTCCGATGGCATTAACGATGACGTAAACAAGGCCGTCTGGAGCCGTGTAAGCTGGGATCCGGCCATTGAACCTCGCCAGACCTGCATCGAATACGCCAACTTCTTTTTCGGCTCCGCCGTCGCCGAACGTGCCGCCGATGGCATTCTGGCGCTTGAAAAGAACTGGGACGGGGTACTTAGTGATAATGGCGCCGTTGACGCCACCCTGATGCAATGGCAGGCCCTGGAAGCCGTAATGCCCCGACTCGGCAGCAACTGGCGTTGGCAGTTGTGCCTGCTGCGTGCCTACTACGATGCGTATACCCGGCACCGGTTTCTCTATGAAACCCAGCTCGAGACGGATGTCAACGCCCTCTTGGCACAGGCCCCGGCACTTGGGGCAGCGGCCGCCATGGAAGAGGCGGAAGCCCTCTTGAAACTGGCGGAAACTAAGCCCGTCAAAAAAGACTGGCGACAGCGGATCGAAGAATTGTGTGTTGCCATGTTTGACTCGATCGGCTACCAGACCAGCGTGCCCCGATTCCAGGCCCGCAACGGCGAGCGCGGCGCAATTCTGGATTACGTCGATCGCCCGCTCAACAATCGCTGGTGGCTGGAGGACGAATTCGAGCGGATCCGCGAGTTTGCGACAGAAGAAGAGAAACTCGCGCGTCTGGAAGTCATCCGCACATGGGAATCGCCCGGGCACGGGAGCTATTA
>JBMNGZ010000006.1:0-29280 GCA_050950105.1 Candidatus Hydrogenedentales bacterium
TCCTGCGAATTCGTTTATCGGCAACATGTTGCGCTTCGAACTGCTGTCACGGTATGGACTGGGCTCGCAGATCACCGGCGAATCCGTGGGTTACCTGATGTATATGGCCGAACGCACGGGCACGCTCTGGGAAAACGTGCACGAATTGGCCAGTTGCAACCACGGGTTTGCCTCGCACATCTGCTTCACCTTGTACCGGGATGTACTGGGTGTTTACCGCTTCAACCCCATTGCCAAAACCATCACGCTGCGCTTCAACGATATCGGGCTGGATTGGTGTGAAGGAGCCTTCCCGGTGCTCGACGGGATGCTCCGCCTGCGCTGGGACAAGTCAGGAGATACATTCCGCTACCGGCTCGATACCCCGGCGGGCTACACCGTCACCGTCGAGAATCCTGCCGGCCTGGTTTTGGAGCCGCTGGGCGAGTAAATCGTGAGATTGTGGAGGGCGCTCAACACAAAGGGCGCCCTTTCTCTATCTACCGTCGCGATGCTGCGCATATGCCCCCCGTGGACTCTCCTCTTTCAGGACAACTGAGATCTCAGGCAACGATCTGCACCGCAAGCGCTTGATCTCACTGCTTTTAGCGATTCCAGCCCGGGCTGGACCATTTCTTGCCACGCTTTCCAATGAACAGGCCGGTATCGAGGAAGTCGTCGGAGCCATATAGGGAATTCCCCTATGCTGCCAGCTCCCAACTCACCTATTGCGCGATCCGGCGATGTATGGGATAGTGATGATCACGCTGCGGGAAATTTCGCGTCGAAGCACATAGCAAAAGGGTCGTATTGCCAGAAGCAAGGGCGCCACGGACAGGGTGGCGGCGCGGGCCAAGGGAGGTCTGCCCATGAGCTTACTGGTTGTTACAGACACGCGGCGCGGACGGAGAGACTGGCCGGTACGATTTCAAGGCAAAGGGTATCAGGTAGAAAGCCAGGAAATCGGAAACGGCGGACTAGTGCTTAATCCCCATGCCGAATATGCCGTAATCGTGCTCCATTTCACCCACTTGCCTGCGGAGCAGGCGCTGGCTGCGGTTCGACTGTTCCATACCTGTTACGCGAGTGCGCGCATCGTCGTGATCGCCGAGCCGGCCGGACAATGCCACGCTTTTCAGGAGGCGGGCGCTACCGTCCATCTGGCGGAACCTGTAGAGCCTTCCCTGGTATTCACGGCAGTGGAGATGCTCGCGCTGTGGGTTCAGACAAAACGGGCCGCCAGAAAACCCGCGCGGCGCCTCATGGCGGAAGCGACGGTCGTCTGAACGCCGAAATGGGTGAATTTTGGGCAATGTTCTTGGGGGATTGAAGCGGATTCCCCCGTTCCACTCAGGTTGCGAAGCGCGTAGGGGCAGACCCTTGTGTCAGCCCTTCTTAAACCCGGCCACGGGGGCTATCCGGATGGGCAGACACAGGGGTCTGCCTCTACATTCCGGAACGCAGCCGCAAGGGCTATCCGGATAGGCGGCCGCAGGGGTCTGCCTCTACATTCCGGAACGCAGCCGCAGGGACTATCCGGATGGACGGCCGCCCAATGCAGCCCAAATGGAACTCTCGCTCACCTGGCCCCACAAAACAGGAATTTTATTGCGGGGGGAATGTCCTGCGGATATTCCGGTTGTCCGTGCAAGCACAGGCCACTATAATGCGCGGATGGGGCCGTTCACGATAACGCACGGCCACGAGGAGCGTTTTTCAATGTGTAAATTCACGAAATTTGTCCTGGCGGCGGTCTTGGGAGCGGTGTTTTTTGTCCTGCCAAGGGCCCAGGCCGGCCCCGTGCTGCTCGTCGAGAACGGTGAAGCGAAAGCCGTGATTATCCTGCCCGCGGATGCTCATGCGGAGGTCCAGCGTGCTGCGCACGAACTCCGCTACCACATCGAGCGCGCTTCCGGCGCGGTGTTGCCCATTATCGACGAATCCGCTCCCGAGGCTACCGATTCGGGCAAGCCGAGAATCCTGGTCGGGTTTGGTCCCGGTATCGACCCCGAAACGCTCCTGCCCGAAGAGTACATCATCCGGACCGAAGGCAACGCGCTGTACATTGTGGGTGAGCAGTCATCCCGCACTCCCCTGGCGACCTTCTACGGCGCCTGCGACTTTGTCGACCGCGTGCTTGGGGTGCGTTGGCTGTGGCCGGGCGAAGTCGGCACCTACGTCCCAAAACGCTCCACTATTGCTGTTGCGCCGCTCGATATCCGCACGCGCCCGGCCTTGGAAAAGCGCGGCCTGCGCATCCATCTTCGGCGGGGTCACGAAGCCCAGAATGTGCCGCCTCTGGTGGACGCCGAGACCTTGAGCCGCATGGAGGTGGAGGCGGAGCAATGGCTGCAGCGTCACAGGATGGGCGAACGCAGCACACTCCGCTTTGGCCATGCTTTCGGCAGCTGGTGGGACCGCTACCACGAGGCCCATCCCGACTATTTTGCCGTGCCCCCCGCGGGGAAAAAACAGCCCTATCCCCATTCCGGCCGTGTCAAACTCTGTGTGAGCAACCCCGCCGTGGCGGAGCAGATCCTCGAGGAATGGCGCGCCGCGGGACGGCCCGACAACTGGAACGTGTGCCCCAACGACGGCCGGGGCTTCTGCACCTGCGCCCAGTGCTGCGCTCTTGACGGGATCCCGGGCCAGGCCCCCGAGACGGTCTGGACGGGTGACGAGGCCATCCTTACAGGACGCTATATCGCGTTGTGGAATACACTCCTGACCCGAATGCGTGCCGAAAACTCCAACGTGGTGCTGTCATCCTATGCCTACAGCAACTACCGGGAACCGCTCGAGGGCATGCGCGTGGAGGAAGGGCTCGTCCTGGGGATAGTCCACAGCTACCATGCCTACGAACCCTGGCGAAAATGGCACGAAGCCGGCGCCAAACTCTTTCTTCGCCCGAACTGGTGGCACATCGGCGCGCTGGCGCCCAGCAATCCCCTTCATGCCATGGGCGAATATTTCACCTTTGCGCACGAACACTCCATGCTGGGTTTCGACTTTGATTCGCTCATGGGCTACTGGGCGACCCAGGGGCCGAGCTACTATCTGATTGCCCGCCTTTCGGTGCATCCCAACCTGACGGTCGACACGGTGCTCGACGAATATTGCTCCGCCTTCGGCAGCGCCGCTCCCCTGATCAAACGCTATCTCGCGTACTGGGAAGACCATACCACGAAATGCGGTTACGCCCTCCCCGCCGGCGGCGCCGTTCAGACCGGAGCCGAAAGCCTGTATCTCAAAACATGCGAGGAGCATGGCTTCAGCATCAGTCCGCTCCGCTCTGGATGGCTCGTACTCCCGTACTTGTACCCCGACGCCGTGGTGACGCCGGCGTTCAAGATCCTGGACGAGGCTGCGCGTGTCGCGGAAGGTGACGAGGCCCTGGTGCAGGCCCGTGTACGCTTCCTGCGCGACGGGCTCGTCCACCTCGAGCAGACCCGCGACGCGATAGCGCTGGTCTATGATGAAGACCGGCCTGCCCGAATTTCCGATGCGGATCGAGCCGCGCGCCTTGCTGCACTGCAGGCGTTGCGGGCCGAACTCACCCCCCGCCACGTCGTGTGGGGGGAAGTTGCAAACTGGGTTGAGTTCCACCGCGGCGTGCGCTCCGCGTTCGGCCGCCCGGAATGGGCCGCCTTCCACGAACAGTAGAAAGCCGCTGCGAACCGGCCCCAGGCGCATCCATAAAACTGCTGTCTCCGTGATGCGCCCAGCGCCCATCCCCGGAAAAAGTGGCCATTCATCGCCGGCAGGCCAAACACGCGGCTCGCGCTACGTTTCCCCGAAAAAGCGCGCAGTCAGACCCCGAACTGCCGTAAATGATGTTCAAAATGGGTCACGTGGAAACGAGCCCAGCCGTCCACACCCAGCTCGCCAAACCGGCTGTGAGGCAGCGGTTCCAGTTCGCCGGCCTGCACCAGGTCCAGGTAGTCTTCCAGCACCGCCTGGAGCGTCTCGAGGTTCCCTTCCGGCACTTCGCCGTGCTCATCGAACAGGTACTTTTCGGGGATACGCCACCAGCCGGACAATACCAGCGGGCCCATGATCCTTCGGGTGAACCACGTGCTGCGGTCCACGGGGCCGCCATTGCGGCCCATCGGATAGCGCAGGGCGTCTGCCAGATGGGCATGCAGCTGATTTTGGGTCAGGCGCCCCCACCGCGGCCGGGCATCCGGAGAGAGGCCACTCAGCCGCTCGACAATCTCTTCCGCGTAATCATGGTCGAACGGACGCATCCCAAATCCCGCTCCTCATCGAACATCCCCACCTGGCGCCTCAACCGTAGCGAGCCCTGCCCCAGCTAACGGGTCGCCGACCGCCGTCCACGCGCCTGACGCGCAACCGGGGCGGCGAGCCTAGTTACCAGCAGTTCCATTGCCAGGGCCCGATCCACATGGGTGCTGCGCAACAAGATCTCCGTGTCCATGCAGATGCTGAAGGCATCGCGCATCTTTTCTTCGCCGAACTTGTGCGCCAGCGGGGAGACCTTCCGGGCCACAAAACGGCTGATCCGCGGGAGGCTGGGAGTTTTGGCCGCCACCGCGTACGTATTTTTCAGCAGCCAGTTTAACGAGCCCAGGATCTGGAATTCGCTCACGCCCATATCGAGCAGTTCCCGCAGAGTGCGCAGCGCAGCGCCCACATCCGACGCTGCGATCGCATCGGTCAGCGTCCAGACGTGCTCTTCCGCCACATCGGCACAGGCCGCTTCGACGTCTTCGACGTCGATGCTGTCTTTTCCCCCAACATAATCGCATACAAGATGGATGGCGTTTTGCACATCGCCCAGCCGCAGACCCGTCCGCTCGACCAGGCGGTTGACTGCTTCTACATGGATATTTTTTCCCCGTGTCCCGACCTCCGTATGGACCCAGAGGGTCACCTCAGTGTCGCGGAGCTGAGGGCAGGGCACTACGGCTCCTGCGGCGTCACAGGTCTTGTAGAACTTCGACCGGCGGTCCATGCTGTCCGCCACAAACAGCAGCAACGTAGAGGGACAGGGATTGCCCAGATAGGCCAGGATTGGGCCCGCCGCCGCTTCGGACAGGAATCGTTCCGCACGGCGCACGACGACAATACGGCGCTCGGAAAGAAAGGGCAACGTCTCCGCCACGGAGACGATCTCCGCCGGATCGGCTTCGTCCGCAAAATAGGCGTTATACGCCATATCGCGCATGCCGGGCTCGATATACAGCGCCACAACGCGTTCGATGGCACGTTCCGCCAGCAGAGGTTCATACGAGGCTTCGCGCGCTCGCGGCCCTCTGTGTGGGCAGAAGAGCGTCACCGGGCCCGGGGGGCTAGTCTCAATACTTCGCGCGAATTCCTGGATGTCCACAATTCACCACGGCTCGATGGTGCGCAGGAAGATGTCCGAAGCCAACTGTTCCAGCGCTTCCGCTGCCCCGCGATTTTCTTCTTCCGAAGCAAACGAGCGGACGGTTGGCAGGAAAAACTCGGCGTTCCCCCGCAAACGATCGGAGGATTGCCCTGCCGCGCGCGTGTAGAACGTCGTCTCGCCCACCAGCTGGTCGTCTTCCCACAGGACGTTGCCCGTTTTCGCATCGGTCAGGCGAACGCCCGCAGTGACAAAACACAGAAACTGGGTCACTTCATCGTCGCTGTCGTAGGTCAGCCCTTTTCGATCGTATCCCAGGATGACGCCCTCCAGGATCAGATCCGCCTGATCCAGAGGAACGATTTCCAGGCGGGAATCGGCCAGGAACTTGCGAATCACCGCCGTCGTGAGCGGGGCCTGCAGGTCATATTCCCTGCTGAGATTTCTAAAGGCGGACACCGCGATCGTTTGATATTGCGCATCGAGCGTGCTGTGCGTCGAATAGCCACACCCCGCAGCCCACGCCGTCAGCGCAACGCACCCTGCGAGGACCCACCGGTTTTTCATGGTTCCGCCGTCTGTTCCTGCTGCACGGATTGCTCGAGCCACAGCTTGGCATCCACCGCCGCCGAGGTCTCAGGGAACTGCTCGAGCACGACTTCATAATACATGCGGGCTGCGGTAAAACGGCGGCGCTTCTCGTAGAAGCGGGCCGTGTCCAGGCGTTGCCGCGCGATCTTCTCGCTCATCTCCGCGCGTTTGGTGTCCAGCCCTTCGCCGCGTTCATCATCAGGGAAACGCGCTTTGAACTCGTCTATGGCGTCGATCGCGAGCCTGCTCCGCGTCTGATCATATTCCGGGGGCAGCGAGGCTTTGTAGTAGCACATCGCCAGGCCGTGGCTCGCATCATCGACCCAATCGGAGCTGGCGTAATCCTCAAGTACGCGCTGGTATTCGTAGGCGGCCTCTACGTATTCATTGCGCGTGAAATGACACAGGCCGACCTTGTATTGCGCTTCCGCCGCCGCATCCTGGAAGGGTTGGTTGTCGATCACCATCGAGTAGACCTCGATCGCCTTCTTGAACGGGCGTTTCCGAAACGGCGACCAGCGTTTCTGCATCCGTCGCTCACCCTGCGCATAAAATCGGTCGCCGATCTCATATTGCTTCGAAATCACCGTATCGTACAGATCCGTGTCCGGATAATTGGTGATCACCTGCTGGAATTCGTTCGCTGCTTTCAGATAGTCGCCTCGCCGAAGATTGATCTCGCCCCGGAGGAACTGGTTATCATCAGCCCATTCCGAATCCAGAAAGTACTTATCAAATTTGTTGGTCTCGCGCATGGCGCGCTTGTAGTGCCCTTGTTCCATCAGTGAACGGGCCGCCTCGACCTGAAGTTCCGCCGTGGGTTGGGGGAGGTTCTTCTCGTTGATCCAGCGTCCGGTAGCCGGATTCCAGACCCAGGCCTCCGCGCTTGTCCCTAATACAAGAAGGGCCATGGCCAGAAGCAGACTGCATTTCCGGACGGATACCTCGCTCACCTTATGTCCTCCGAAGCCGTTCGAGCGTTTCGAGACGGAGCCACTATACCGAAACCACCACGTTCCAGCGCGCCGCAAGGCACGCAACATGCTGACCATCATACCAGCACGCGGAAAATACTACCAATCGACCGGGCCGAACTCAACCAGGTTTTTCGGCGCCGCCGGCACCCATCCCTGCCCCTGTCCCCCGCCCCGCTTCGCGCATCAACATTCGCTCCGCCCTCCCCCGCCGCGCAATTGGCGTATCGTACCGGAGCGTGCATCGCCAGACATTCATTTTAGACCAGGCCTGGGCGGGCTTATCCCAGGGTTGAGGCTATGCCACCTGCACTATCAGGGAAAGGAATTGCCATTTGAGACAACGTCGTTTATTTGGCTCTCGGTGGGTCTATGCCCTTATGAAATGCCCCAGCGCAACAGTACGCAAGTGGACCCCCGGGCGCGTAATCCAGCCCCAAACTCCAGCCCCAAACTCCAGCCCCAAACTCCAGCCCCAAACTCCAGCCCCAAACTCCAGCCCCAAAACTCCACCCCCGAATCGGCTGATGCCGATTCACCCCCGCCCGCGGGGGACACAGGCAGCGCGCCCGAATCTTTCTGAGTCTGGGCTCTTGTGTCCCCCGAACGGAAAGGATGGATCAAAAACCTGACCGCCGCTGCATCCGCTCGTTCGGGCTCGTGTGTCCCCGTCGGCCAGCGAGGGATTGAGTCCGTCACAGCCATCGCCGGTTCGCGTTCTTCTGTCCCCCGCACGGAAACGATGGATCAAAAACCTGACTAACCGCTGCATTCGCTCGTTCGGGCTCGTGTGTCCCCGTCGGCCAGCGAGGGATTGAGTCCGTCACAGCCATCGCCGGTTCGCGTTCTTCTGTCCCCCGCACGGAAACGATGGATCAAAAACCTGACCGCCGCTGCATCCGCTCGTTCGGGCTCGTGTGTCCCCGTCGGCCAGCGAGGGATTGAGTCCGTCACAGCCATCGCCGGTTCGCGTTCTTCTGTCCCCCGCACGGAAACGATGGATCAAAAACCTGACCAACCGCTGCATTCGCTCGTTCGGGGTCTTCTGTCCCCCGCGGGCGGGGGTGGACACGCGCCCCGTGTGGCCGGGGGTGGATAGTACTCGAGTGCCGCCTGATTCAGGGCATGGGAACGTCGGCCACGTGGGCCCTGTGGACAAGGCGGCCGAGGTGGACTGCGTGGACATTCATCGGATCTATTCCCTGGCACATGCTAAGTTCGGGCTGAATGGGTAGCATAGACAATAATCTCGACAGCGCCGCTGGAACGCGCAACGCCTGGACGCTCGTGAGCACTCACCTTAGCTCCCCGATGCGCGGTCGCTTTCTTGTCTGCCCGGGGACCTCATGCTATAGTGAATTTCCGGTCGGAAAACGCGCTGCAGCGGTAATTCGCACGCCACTTAAACAACGCTGCACGCCCTCGCCGGCCTTTTCGCGGGAACCCGAATAGAGCTGAAACCGCGCCAGTATATCGCGCACAGGTACATGGGGAACCTCAGTGATCGCGCAGCCTCGACTCCTGAACGACCCGCTCCAGAATGCCCTTGAGATCCAGGAAGATGCCGCGCGTGTTGGCTTCGATTGGCCGGACATTGCCCCCGTCTTTGACAAGATCCTCGAGGAGCTTGACGAGGTTCGCGAGGCCCTGGCCCACGGCGAACCCGGCGATGCCCGCCGTGAACTGGGTGACCTGCTTTTTGCCGTAGTCAACCTTGCCCGTTTCTTGAACACCGATCCGTCCCGTGAACTGGAGTCCACCAACCAGCGCTTTCTCGCGCGCTTTGGCAAGGTAAAAGACACGCTCGAACAGGCCGGCCGACGGATTGAGGATTGCTCGCTCGAAGAGATGGATCAAGCGTGGCAACGGGTTAAGGACGCCGAGCGCCGCGCTGAATAGTACGCTTGACTTTTGTGACGATTTGTTGCACACTCGCAGACTCATGCGATCGCGTTTCGGCCTTTATTTACAGGGTTGTGGAGCGATTGTGGATAACTTGTGGATAACAGGGAAATCAAGCCGGAGTCAAGCCGTGGTTCACACCATGATCCGGCTTTTTTCGCCCGGTAACGACGTGGGCTGGTCGTGAATTCTGCAATCCCTGTACTCTGAATTTGGGGCGATTTGCAGCGCGCGGAAGGGACACGAGGGGAACGCCGGTAAACGCCGCACGATGCCGTAGTCCGATGATCGACGAGCGCGCAACGAGATCCATCGCGGGTAAGCGAGGGGGGTTGAGGGAATGGCTGTTTGTGATGCAGGAGGGGTAATGGCGCCGAAGGAATCCAATCCCTGGTCTCAGGCCCAGGAACAACTCAAAGAAATCCTCGATGAACACAGCTATAAAAACTGGTTCTCACAAACGTATTTTGTGTCCTGTGACGCGGGCTGCCTGCTCGTTGGCGTGCCCAGCCAATTCTTTGCAGACTGGCTCAAAGGTCATTATATGGACACCATCTGCGACACCCTGCGAACTCTGATCCCTGATTTCACAGAAGTACAGTTCATCCCTTCGCCAGACGTTACGCGGGACGGCGTGCAAACGCCTCACCGACCGGCGGCGCACAGACCTCAGGAGCCACGACGCGCTCCGGCTCGGACCGCAGCGCGCAGAACGGTATTCGATCCGCGCTATACCTTTGAACGCTTCGTCGTCGGTGCGGACAACCGCTTTGCGCATGCCGCTGCGAAAGCCGTGGCAGAACGGCCCGCCCGTGCCTACAATCCCCTGTTTCTCTATGGCGGAACCGGGTTGGGCAAGACGCATCTGATGCAGGCCATCGGCCATGAATTGCTTAAGCGTGATCCGGAAACCACCGCCACGTTCATCTCGTCCGAACATTTTACAAACCAGCTCATCGAAAGCATCGCCAAGAAATCGACCGTGCGATTCCGGGCCAAATACCGCAAAACGGACGTCCTTCTGATCGACGATATCCACTTTATCGCGGGAAAAGAGGCCACGCAGGAAGAGTTCTTCCACACGTTCAATGCACTGTTCGACATGCGCAAACAGCTCGTGATCTCGAGCGATCGGCCGCCAAAGGAAATCCCCGGGCTGGAAGAACGGCTCATTTCGCGCTTTGAATGGGGATTAGTGACCGACATTCAGCCGCCCGACCTCGAAACGCGCATGGCCATTCTCCAAAACAAGGCCGCAGAGGAAAAACATCCGATACCGCCGGAATTGCTCCGGTATATCGCCACCTGCGTTACCTCCAACATCCGGGAACTCGAAGGCGCCCTTATCACCGTACTGGCCTTCAGCCGCCTCACGGAACAGCCCATTACGATGCCCGTGGTCGAAGAAGTCCTGCGCGACCTGATTGGGCGCGACAAGATCCAACCCATTACGGTCGAAGCTGTCCAACGTGCGGTCGCCGAATATTTCGATTTGCGCATCGCGGATCTGCGCGGCCGGAGCCGTCAGCGGAAAGTGGCGTATCCGCGTCAGATAGCCATGTACATGTGCAAAGAACTCATTCCCAGCCTGTCCCTGAACGAAATCGGTGAGGATTTCGGAGGCAAGGACCACACCACGGTCCTGTATGCCTGTCAGAAACTGTCGGCGGAGAAAGAAAGCAAAAAAGAGACGCGTGATTTGCTGCAACGCCTGGAAAAACGCGTCCGGAACATGGCCTCCTGATTTTTTGCGGCATTCAGCCCGGCCGGCCGTCTGCCATGCAGCGGCGGGCGCCGGGCAATGCCACGGCCGCCCCACTTTCCTAAGTTTGAGCTGATCCGTGCCCGGCATTCTTCGAACCTTCCGTGTAAGATGGTGTCATACTCGGTAAGCCTATGGCAGGCAGGATCCAGTGACGGCCGTGAAGCATCCACGGCATACAGAGGAGAATACCATGAGACAGGCATTTTTGATTGCCGCGATGGCGGCATGGGCCGTCAGCGCGCTGGCCCAGCAACAGGCCATGCAGTCGGCGCAGACGGATATCAGCCAGCAGACCGACATCTCGGTTACGGCCTATAACAGCGGAATAGCCCTCGTGCGCGACGTCCGCAAACTCGACCTTCCCCAAGGCGAAATCGAGTTGAAATTCATGGATGTGGCACAGCAGATCCGGCCCGAAACCGTGGGGCTTCGTTCACTGGCCCAGGCGGGCTCGGTGGCCATTCTCGAACAAAACTACGAGTACGACCTGATCAGCCCCGAAAAGCTGATGGAAAAATACATCGGCAAGGAAGTCAAACTCATCAATTACAGCAATGAGATCGGTTTTCTCGAAAAAACCGCGGAATTGTTGAGCATCAACCAGGGGCCGGTATACCGCATCGACGAGCAGATCTTTCTGGGGCACCCCGGCAACGTCGTCGTGCCGGAAATCCCCGACAACCTCATCGCGAAACCATCGCTCATCTGGCATCTCAACAACAATCTCGGCGCGCAGCAACTAGAGGCGACCTATATCACCAACGGCGTCTCCTGGAAGGCCGATTACGTACTGACCCTCGCCAAAACCGACGCCGCCCTCGATGTTGCGGGCTGGGTCACCCTGGAAAATCAGTCGGGCGCCAGTTACGAAAATGCCCGGCTAAAACTGGTGGCGGGCGACGTGAATATCGTCCAGCCGCAGATGATGGGAAAAGCCATGATGGAAAGGGGGATGGCCATGGCGGCTGCCCCGCCCGAGATGGCGCGCGAGGAGACTTTCGCCGAGTACCACTTGTACACGATCCCCCGGCGCACCACCATCAAACAAAATCAGTCCAAGCAGGTCGCCCTGCTCAGCGGTTCCGGCGTGCAGTGCGAAAAACGCTACGAATTCCGCGGAATGCTCGACTTCTACAGCAACCGTTTCCCGCCCATGAGAGACCAGCACGTGGATGTCTTTCTCAAGTTTCAGAATAGCGAAGCGAACCGCCTCGGTATTCCAATCCCGGCGGGCATCATGCGGATCTACCAGGAAGACAGCGAAGGCATGCTTCAGTTCGCGGGCGAGGACCGTATCCAGCACACGCCCAAGGACGAGGAAATCCGCTTGCGCATGGGCAAGGCGTTCGACGTAGTTGCCGATCGTGTCCAGAAGAATTACTCGAAGCTGTCGGACCGCGCCCACGAAGCGGAGTTCGAGATCACCGTCCGCAATCACAAGGCGCTGGACGTCGTGGTCGACATCGTCGAGCCGATGCCCGCGGACTGGAAGATCGTGAGCAAGTCCCATGATTTCGTGAAAAAGGACGCGCACACGGCCGTCTTCAGCGTGCCCGTGCCCAAGGACGGCAAGGTCGCCGTCAGCTACCGGGTCCAGGTGCAATACTAGCGATTCGGACCGACCCGCGGGAGTCCCTAAAGACTTCCGCGGGCTTTTTTTTACCACTCGTCCAATGGGATCAGCGCAGGCGCCTCGCCGGGCGTTTCATCCGACTGGAAAAACACCGCCAGCGTCGCTTGTGCGCCCGCATCGATCTCGGACTCGAATCCGACCATGCGAGTGTTGGGATTGCGGCTGTCGTAGTCCCGGGGCGGGTTTTCCGTCTCAAACAGTCTCAGGCGAGTGTTGTTCGGCGCCAGGACCCGAAGCAAAAGGCTGCGCCCGTCTTGTTTGAGCTGGGCCGTAGTATCGTCCACAAGCGTCACCTCAGCCCGCGTGACCATGCCCCAGCGCACGATACTGGTTCGATCCAGTGCGCGGACTTCATCCTGCACCAGGACCGAAGGTCCCGCGAGCCGTATGCCTCGCCTTGCCCCCGCAAGCTGGTCCTCATACAGAGTCGTCAGGTCGATGAGTGCGTAGGGGGCGCTTGGCTCATCCGAGAAGGCGGTGATGGGCGCCAGGCCTTTGACTTGCTGCAATTCGCCATCGACCACGAGCGTATTGTGGCTGAAGTTGTTCAGCCGGAAGACCGTCCAGCGCTGGCTGTCCTGCCTGCGGTTCCAGAGGTCAACCCCTTTGGATTCCAGGCCGTGATAGCCATCCGCTCCGAGGTCAATGCCCCATCGGACCCCATCCATTTCGAGCACAAACGAGCCCGCATCCATGTGGCCGTGATTCGCACTGGGTGAACCGCCTTTAACGCCGACATACGTCGCGTTGTCGTCCCAGGCGCTGCGGAAGAGCGCCACGGGGTTGGAACCATCGCCAAACCAGTGCAACTGCGCCGGAACGGCCTCTGCGCTCATGGGAAGAGCCCAGATCAACAGAAACGGCAACATACGGTTGCCTCGGCCGCGGGCATCCGGTTGGGTAGTGGCAAATTTCTCCAGGGCTCTGCGCTCCTGCCAGAGCAGGCTGGGGTCTTGTCGCCGCCGCGCAAGCCAATGCATGGCCGGAGAGATGCCCCCGCGCTCGCCGCAATCCGAAAAATTAAAATACAATCCTGAAGGTCCGGTCGCGTGAAGATAGAATTCGGGGGTTTTCAGAAATCCCGGCGCTGCCCCCAGACCAAAATCGTGGGCGAATACGGATTCCAACGCCGCAATGAGCAGAACGTTGAATGAGGTGCCGTATTCCCAGTAACTCGGCCCTTCGGGATACACTCCGTCCGGTTCGTATTCATGCATCGCGCGCGGCACGTTGGCTATCGCGCGGGCGGTGATCTGGAGCGCAAGCTCCGGTTCGTCTTCAAGCACTGCCAACGCGCCCAGCACGGAACCGCCGTGACAGACCTGGTTCCAGTTGTTGTCCCTGCTGACCCAGCCCCCGGTAACCGCCATGGACGGGCGCAGCCCTTTATCGAGCAGAGCAGCCTTTACGGCCGAGCGCGTGTCCGGGGACAAGTCGTTGTACAACCAGTCGTACCCGATGGCCAGCGCCGCGGCCATTTCGGCCACATCGAGAAAATGGCTGGGATTCCAGTCTTCGAACGACGCCGCGGCAAGCATTTCCTCTTCGGCCCGCCGCAGGTAAGGTTCATGCCGGGTCATGCGGTAGGTGAAGGCCAGGTAACCCACGCGCTGCAGACAGGTCCGGGACACGCTCAGCAGGCGCCGGCCAATCTGCACGCGTTCGACAGGCGGCTGATCCAGCAGGGCGTCCGCACTGCCCCGGATGTAGGTGAACACGGCCTGAAGAAGCGGCTCGGATTCAAGCCGAGCACGAATCTCCGCCTCCTCGGCTTCCGTGAAAAAGAGACGCGGATGCACGGGAGCTACAGTTTCAATCCGTTCCGCGAGTTCCTCCTCGAGCGAGGCGGCCAAGGCCGGTGGAACCAGCGGCGACCCGATCGCCCATGCAGCCAGACTCGCCCATACCAGACCGCCCATCACTTTGTACATGGTGTTCCCCCAGTTATGTCAACCGCCCGCAACCATCGCAGGAGACCACGGCGATTGTATCGGCTTGAGCGCGCCATGGACAACCCGAGCCCCTTCCAGAACCTCCCCCCCTTCCCAAATTTGCCCGCATATGCCATACTGCATTCGTACCAGATAGGGGTCTGTGAGGAAAATAGCATGAGTTCGATATTGGGCGCACTGGCTCTTGTCATAATGTGTGGTTCGGACCTCGTTCAGGATGTTCGCGTGCTGCCATTTGACGGCATGCCTATGCAATATTACAGCATAGATGTTTATGGTCAGGTGCTGTGCGTTGATTATCGCAAACAAACCGCACAAATTGTCGGGATCCTCCCCGAAGCTGTCGGCGAAACTCGTGAGTCTTTTTTCTACGACACAAAGTTTAATTATATCGTACGACATTTGTCGATATCGGGTACTGCTGGCACGCAGGAGAAATCAGATGGATCGGTTGTCGACCAGTAGATCATCGCACTATCGAGACACATGCCAAGAGATTCTGGCAGTTCTGATTGGTGTTCACCAGTCAACACCGGGCAATGGAGATTGGCTATGAGGATTGTTTCCTTTGCGATTGTCGCGCTCTGGTCATCTACGGCGTGTGCCGATTTGTTTGACATCAAGATCTCTCTCGAAGACCAAGATCTTGTTCCAGGCGAACCCATCGTCGCTAAGATATCTGTAAAACAGAAAGTAGGGCAGAACATCGGCTTCGGATTCAGCTATCGCAGCGTGGCCTGCAAAGTCTTGGATGAAGAAGGGAAAGTGACTACAGAACACCAAGATACTTGGCATGTCGAGAGTTCATTACTCTACGAATACATATTCTTTTCAGAGTGCCCTGGTGAAGAGATAACTGATGAAATGGCACTAACATATTGGTTCTCTTCGATGCTTCCTCCCGGTAACTATGTTGCCGTGCTTTCCTTTGAGTGGATCCAGTATTATCGCGGAGCCTATGGGAAGAGACACCATGAATCTGAACGCTATTCACCACCAAAGACAGTGCAGGTCCCATTCACTGTACGGCCGCCTGACACAAAAGCTTTGAGGACCTCCTTCGATGAATTGTTACAACGTATTGAGCAGCCCGTGCCAGAAGGCAAGGCTGAAGGCGCTTACAAACGTCCAGCGATTGATGCAATAGTCTATTCAAGGCACCCTGTGGCTTTGGATTATCAAATTGCTCTCCTTCGGCGATACTGGCGTAAAGATTCTCCCCTGTGGAACACGGGCTATGTAGATGATGAGAGGGCTCGTCCCAATGATATTATGACAGCGTACACCATCGATATTGGCAGGTATTTCATCAGCACACAAAGCGCTGAGGTTGCAAAGGCAGTGGTTGCCTTGGCATCTGAAACACAGCACGATGAGGATTCGTTTTTTCACCGCGAGCCACGCTACCTCAATTGGATAATCTACAGTCTGTGGGATTCCCAAAAACAGGACGTGGTAGCGGCCACAAGAGAGTATGTCTCAGAACACCCCCGACAGCGACCACCGGGCGTAGGAGAGTTCCTTGATTACATGCTTCATTGATTAGGGATTCAATGACCGGGTGTAGCGTGCAATAGCCGACCACGCGACAGAGTTGCTGGTGGCTGCTGCCCGTGGTCCAGTGCTGTTCAATGGCAGTTTCAAAGGCGTGTCAGGAATGCGCTTTCATGGCAATCCCCATTCCGTTCTTTCCAGCCGTTCGCCAAGACTGACCAGCAGCAAAAGGGTTAAACCCGAAGGTGCATTTCGTCTTCGCATGCGCGGTGTACCTCCGCCGTTGACCAGAGCATGGATAGTCAGATGTCTCTGTCCACTTTGAGAATAGGCCAGTTACTCTACCGCCACGCAAGCAATCGAGCCGCAGTCAAGATAGTCAAATCCGGGTCTGGAGAA
The DNA here is from genome assembly GCA_050950105.1 of Candidatus Hydrogenedentales bacterium. Lineage (GTDB taxonomy): Bacteria > Hydrogenedentota > Hydrogenedentia > Hydrogenedentales > SLHB01 > UBA2224. The sequence continues at coordinate 16,040 of JBMNGZ010000006.1, forward strand.
ATCGGGGAACAACTTCGGCACGGACGATTCTGCGCTCTTATGGACGCGCACCCATGACTCATCCCAAAGTACGGATCCCAAAAATTTCCCCTGCGAATACACACTTGTTGTTCGTTTACCCGTCAATTCCCCCTTGAATACTTCCCGCAATTCAAACAGCTGCGTGTATGCGAAGTGCGTACCTAGATGCCGAAGCGCATATTGTATTGTCACCCGAACCTTTCCTCCGCTCACCGTGTAGGATCCTTGAGGTTCCGAGACAATCTCAATCTCATTGAGATCAACGCCTGGATTGAACCCGCTCCCCGGAACTATCCCGATCGAGAGATCGCTTCGCAGATCAATTTGAAAACTGTCCACTAGTCCCACGAATTCCCTTGGAGAATAGACAACGCTGCTGACCTGCCAGCGCCCCACAATAGAGTTCACCGTAGCTGGGGGGCACCCGATATTCAGTAAGAGAAGTAACACGCAGGCCGCAGTCGTCGACATGAGGGGATTCAAGCAAGGCGTATTGCATCCCGGAACGAGTAGACCCAACTTCCTTTTTTTGCGCATTTTACCACTCTCCCGTTCCCGTTATCCTCCAAAATGCATAACACACATAGAACCTTATGTCAAGTACTTATAATACCTCTCTTCTAGTAAAAAACTGAAAATTTAATATCATGGCCAAGATGGTGCTCCTCCGGGGCATCCCGTATGCGACGATACCCCCGCGATCTGGATTGGCCAAGTCTCGGCTTGCCAACGGATACAAAGCTAGAATTCAGGGGCAAACAAGTTTTACCGTGATATTTTTTGTTTACCTAGGCTCTTCTTGTTCGCTAGAGCATTGGAGCCGCGCTTACATGAGCGGAGGGTTCGGCGTGCGAGCCATTCCAATTGATCTAGGAGCGCAGCGACGCCGCAGGCTGCCAGCATCCTCGAATTTATCGGCCTGGCGGTTCCCGCGCTGCGTCACATGATGGGCATACCCCGGAACGGCAATGGGCGCCCCACGGCTCATATGTGGGAAATAAGCCAGATTGGGGGATAATCAAAATAAATAGTAGACCGGCCATTTACTTCTCCAAAGAACACTCTTTTAAAGGCTTGCCTCCAAATCTGACCGCTTACGCGGCGATGGAGTCTCCTTGATGTTTATCACGTGCATGGGATATTTTCGCTTAACCGCGGGCGCGTACAGGCAGCTTTTCCGCTTCAAGGAGGGACACCTCCTTGTCGCGAACATGAGTCCGGGAGCGGTGAAGCTGGACGGGAGGCGACAACGTGAAGAATGATGATGACCTGGTCTTCTTTGATAAATGCATCTTCTGTTCTAGTGAACTTACATCTCATGAAAAGCGGGCCAAAGGAGAACACGTCATCCCCAAGTGCCTGCACGGTTCCCTCTGCATGTCCGGGGTTTGCGCGAAGTGTAACAGCGAACTTGGCCGGACTGTGGATCATAAGGCCATTGAAGACGAGCGCATTATAAGTGCTGTTCTCGAGTTGGAGCTCCCTGACATCGAAACGAGCATACTGGACAAAAAGAGATTCCAGACTGGTGGACCCGGTAGAGGGTCACACGCTTCGCGTTACGTCGAAGAAAGGAAAAAGCTTGCGTCGACCCCAAGCTTATCCGTGATGGTTTTCTCATCTGCGGTGAGGGCGATGAGCCCACGCACATTCTCAATATGCTCAGGAAGAGACCAGAACTCGACCACGATGAGGCAACGAAGATTGTTAATGAAGCGCTAATTCCCCGGTACCGACAAGCCGAACTTGGCGAATATGTTTCGGACAACCGTATTGGCGTCACATTGAGGAAGGCTCCCGCGGAATTTGAAAGCGAGTGGAAGACTACACCCGGAGCATGTCTTCCGCTCATTGCCAAGATAGGGTACGAGACCGCCTTCCTGTCGTTCGATAAGGCCAGGCTTTTAGACACCCCTGATCTCAACCACCTGCTCGCCGTGGCCGCAGGCGTTGCGGAACCTGCGCGCCGTGTCTTTTTGTACCCACCCGCGTCCGTCAACGACCCGCCCCGAAAGGCCGACTATTTGCATCAGATAGCCATCTATTACGAATTCTTCGGAACGGTCATCGACATCTATCTGTTTGGTCGCGTTGGATTCCGACTCATGTTGAGGGGCGATGCACCTATGGGCCAAGGTTCACTGCCGGACACTAAAGGCGCGATCACAGCCCAATGCATCACCATGACGTTCTATCCTGGCAAACCGAAGTGTAGGTGTCTCAAGGTCTGTCGGGTCGGCTCATCGGAAGCCGATGTCATCGAACTTCCCTAGGCCGAGGCCACGGTGATTTTGCTTACACCACGCAAATCGCACCTCTCAAAAGCGCTGGCAACTTGCTACCGATTCAGCGGCTGCCGCGCTCGAGCACTATGTTCTCGGTATCTCATCAAATGCCTAAAGGTTGGGCTTCGAGCCGTGGTATACTCAACTTCGTGATGGAAAATACCATGAAAAAATTGGCAGGAAATGGCACATTGACTTCCGCTCAGGTCCAAGCTTCCCCTGACATCGCCGTTCCGATTCTGCGAAATGTGCACTAAAGTTTGCCTCGACATGTGAATTGGTGGCCCGGCGATCTTAGGCAAAGGAGAGAATCAATGGAAAAGGGAATTCGGTTTTTTTCGATTGTTGCCTTAATCGCTGCGGGTGTTTCGGCGCTGCCTTCTTCTGATGATAAACCTGTTTGGATTCACGACGGATTTGCCACGGGAGAGAACTACCTCGAATGGAGTAACGCCCATAAGCGCACCTACGCTATGGGGGCAATCAACGGGATGATGCTTGCTCCTTTATTTGGAGCACCAAAAGAGAAAATGAAATGGCTTGAATCGTACACGGAGAACATGACAGGCACGCAAGTGGCGGCGATCATCTCCAAATTCTTGGAAGAGAATCCGGGCAGGTGGCACGAGGGCCTACATGTACTGACGTTCGCTGCGCTGCGAGAGGCTTATAATAAAAATCACCGCGAAGGCGGAGAATAGCTCCCCACATTCAAGTTCTAAGTGCAGGTTAGGCGATTTTCTGTTTTGCAGGACGACTTCATTGGGTGTTCGGTAGCCGAGGCATTTTGGGGCCGGCTGTTTATCTCATCGACTATTTTCGGCAGTTTTTGTCAGGAAAAAGGCTAAACCCAAAAACCGTGCATTTCGTCTTCGAATACGCGTTCGCATGCGCGCGTAGTGTTCCTCGACGTGTCGTCGGGCTATAATGTCCGCGCGATCGCATCCACGAGGAGCTGCTATGGCAGAGAAACCCGCATACCGCATCCAGCGGACACGGTCTAAACCCGCCTTTGACGGGGCCGGGGATGGGCCGTTCTGGCATGCGGCGCCCGCCCTCTCCATTGCGTGCTTCCATCCCGCGAGCAGCGACCATCGCCCGGTGACGCATGCCAAATTGCTCTACGATGCCGAAGCGCTGTATGTCATTTTCCGGGTGGAAGATCGCTACGTCCGCGCAACGCGCGAGGACCTCCATTCGTCGGTGTGCAACGACGCCTGTGTCGAGTTTTTCTTCGAACCCAAGGCCGGCGCCGGCTATTTCAATTTTGAAATGAACTGTCTGGGCACATTGCATGCCAGCTACGTGGAAGACCCGGCGCGCACGCCGGAAGGCCTGGCCAAGGCGACGAGACTGCTCCGCCGCCAGGCGGCGATGATGCAGGTCTATCATTCGATTCCCGGGGTGGTGTTTCCCGAGTCTACGGTTCCCGTGCGTTGGGTGGTGGAGTATTCGGTCCCGCTGGCCCTGCTGGAAGAATTTACCGGGCCTCTCGGCGACCCGGCCGGCCGGACGTGGCGCGGGAATTTCTACAAATGCGCTGAGGATAACTCGCATCCGCACTGGGCGTCCTGGGCGCCTATCGGCGAGCTGCTCAATTTCCATGTGCCGGAATATTTCGCGCCGCTGCATTTTGCCGAATGAGCGAGACGATTCTATTTTCACGTCCCGGGCCGGCGCCTTCGGGACATTCTGTCCTTGAACTTCTCGACTGGGATATACTCGGATGCGGGATATAAAGCGGAATAAAATCAGGAGTAACGCCATGTGGAGACGGGTCCTTGCACTTGCCCTTGTTGTTATGTTTTTGAACGCGTATGCCGGTGAGATCGCCGTGCAGCTCTATGTTGCGCCGCAGGGCAACGACGCCTGGTCGGGGAAATTGCCGGAACCCAACGCGGAGGGCACGGACGGGCCGCTGGCCACGCTTACGGCTGCGCGGGACCGATTGCGGGAAATGAAGGGCGACCAGGCGCTGCCCGGACCGGTTTCGGTGCAGCTGCGGGAAGGTCACTACCGGATTACCGAGCCGATCGTCTTTGAACCGCTCGACAGCGGATTGCCAACGGCGCCGGTCACCTATGAGGCCTATCCGGGTGAGCGCCCCGTCATCAGCGGCGGGGTGCCGGTGACCGGATGGACACAGGAAGGGTCAGCCTGGAAAGCGCAGGTGCCCGAAGCCGGACCCCGGCCCGCGCCGTTCTGTGCGCTCTGGGTCAACGGAGAATTTCGGGGCCCGGCGCGCAGCCCCAACGACGGAGATTTCGTCAGCGACGGCATCGCGCCCGAGATCAAGGACCCGGCCACAGACAAGCCGGTAGTCAGTCCGCACAACACCATCCGCTACAAGGAAGGCGACGTTCAGGAGTGGCACAATCTCGAGGACGTGCTGGTGGTGGGCCTGCACTCGTGGGACATCACCAAATTGCCGGTGGACCGGATTGACCAGGAGCAGCGCTTGCTGGTAATGAAACGGCCGGAAGGCGGATGGAATTTCAACCAGTGGGGCGGGGCCCATCAGCGGTACTACGTCGAAAACATCCTGGAAGGCCTTGATGCGCCGGGCGAGTGGTATCTCGACCGAAAGGCGCAGACGGTTTTGTATCTCCCCCGGCCGGGTGAAAACATGAATGCCGTGGAGGTCATAGCGCCGGTGGCGCGGCAGCTTATCGTGCTGCAGGGCGATGCGGCGAACGGGGCCTTTGTGAGCCATCTTCATTTCAAGAGGATTGCGTTTCACCACAACCGATTACAGCCTTCCTCCGGAGGGGATGAACAGCCAGCAGGCCGCCAGCTCGGTCACCGCGGCTATCCAGGGACGAGGTGCGCGGCACTGCTCGATCGAGGATTGCGAGATTGCCCACATCAGCAATTACGCGGTCTGGTTGGGCGAGGGCTGCCAGGACAACCTGATCGCTAAAAAACCACATCCATGATCTGGGCGCGGGCGGCGTCCGGCTGGGTGAGATGGGCGACGCACCCACGACCTGCCAGGTGTGTCGCCTGAACACCGTGGATAACAACTGGATTCACGACGGTGGCACTATTTACCACCCGGCGGTTGGCGTTTGGCTGGGCCGAACCTCGTACAACACCGTGTCACACAACGAAATCCACGATTTCTTCTACACGGGGATATCGGTGGGCTGGTCGTGGGGCTACGCGGAAAGCTCGGCCAACCATAACATCATCGAATACAACCATATACATCATCTCGGAAAGCGCTATCTCAGCGATATGGGCGGTATTTACCTGCTGGGCCGCGCGCCGGGAACCGTGTGCCGGTACAATCATATCCACGACGTGTTCTCGTTTGACTACGGTGGTTGGGGGATCTACCCGGACGAAGGCAGCTCCTACCTGCGCATCGAGAACAATGTCGTGTACAACACCAAAACCGGCGGATTCCACCAGCATTACGGCCGGGAAAACCGCGTCGAAAACAACATTTTCGCCTACGCGGAGGAGGGTCAGGTTCAGCGTACACGCATGGAAGACCACCTGTCGTTCTCGTTCCGCCGAAATATCGTCTATTTCAACAACGGCTGGCTATTGAGCAGCAACTGGAGTGACAATCAATACGACCTCGATTTCAACTGCTATTGGGACGAAACAGTCGGCTCCGTGCTGTTTGCAGGGAATTCGCTGGAGCAATGGCGCCGGAAAGGCCAGGATCGGCACTCCATAGTCGCTGATCCCTTGTTCGAGGACCCTCACGCATTCGATTTCCGCCTGAAACCGGAATCCCCCGCCCTGGCTCTCGGATTCGAGCCGATCGACATGAGCGGGATCGGCCTGTACGGCGACGACGCCTGGATCCAGGCGCCCAGACAGATACAGCACCCTCCTTCAGAACTGCCGGCGCCGTTCGAGCCGAAATTTGTGCACGACGATTTTGAGGATACACCCGCGGGCACTCCGCCGAAAGATGCGAAAGTGTTGGGCGCCACGGCAGAGGCCACCATTCTCGTTACGGAGGAAACAGCCGCCAGCGGGGCGCGCAGCCTCAAATTCCAGGATAAAACCGGCCTGGATCAACCCTACAACCCCCATTTGTTCTATAGACCCCTGGTGCTCTCGGGGCGGGTCACCGGCAGCTTCGACGTGCTCGTCGAGCCGGGCGTCGTGATGACGTGTGAATGGCGCACGGAAGGGCACCCGTACCTGGCCGGCCCGCGCATCCAGATCCGCGGCGACGGAACGCTTATCGCCGGTGAGAACGCCTTGCTCCAGATACCCGCGAAGGAATGGGTTCATGTGGAGATTACAACGGAGCTTGGAGAAAAAAGCGACGGCACCTGGCGCGTCGCTGTGACCCTGCCGACTCAGGAAACGGTGACGGCGGAACGCATACCATTCGGACACAACGACTTCCGCCACCTGGCCTGGCTGGGCTTTATTGCAGACGCAGACGTAGACGGTGTCTTCTATATCGACAACATTTCGTTGAGGATGGGACAACCATGAAATCACTGCCACGAAATTGCGCTAATTTGCTGACACTCCTGGGGGGGATACTGTGTTCGATGAATGCAGCGGGCCAGGCCGTGGACGCAGACCGGTTCACCAATTCACTGGGCATGGAGTTCGTCCGCATCCCTCCGGGAACATTCTTAAGGGGCCAGGACGAAGGCGGCGACTGGGACGAAGCGCCGACTCACCAGGTCACCATTTCCAGGTCTTTCCATCTCGCAGTCACGGAAGTCACCAACGCACAATACGAAGCCTTCGACCCGGAACATCGTGCATTTCGCGGGAAAGAAGGTTTTGCCAAGGACGATGACGAGGCGGTGGTGTTTGTGAGCTGGCACAATGCGGTGGCTTTCTGCGCATGGCTCTCGGAAAAAGAGGGAAAGCCCTATCGGCTGCCCACGGAGGCCGAGTGGGAATACGCGTGCCGCGCAGGCACAAATTCCCCCTATTGGACGGGCGACCGCCTGCCGGAAGTGCACCATAAACATCAGGAGATGTTCTGGTACCCCGTGCCCGTGGGATTGCATGTGGGGATGGCGCCGCCAAATCCCTGGGCTCTCCACGACATGCACGGGAACGTCGAGGAATGGTGCCTGGACTGGTACGGGCCGTACGATGAAACCCCGCAGACCGATCCCGTGGGGTATGCTACGGGAGATTTCCGGGTGACGCGGGGCGGCAGCCACAGCACAGAAGTGACCTACCTGCGCTCTGCGAATCGGGCGGGCGCGCTGCCCGAGGACAAGCACTGGCTGATCGGGTTCCGCGTGGTCCTGGGCGCTCTTCCGGAAACCGCTCCTCTCCCCTCCCCCGCGCCCGCATTGTGGGGCCGGGATGTCCAACAGACTCGGCACAGATGGACCGACGGCCCAGACCCCGACACGCCCTATTTCGAAGGTCCGCAACGCTTTGTAAAAATCCCGCCCGGCTCTACCGGCCCGTTGTTTTCGGAGCATAACCACTGCCCGGCGCTATGTGCCTGCCCGAACGGCGATCTACTGGCCATCTGGTACACGACTGTGACGGAACCAGGCCGCGAACTGGCCATCGCGGCGTCGCGACTGCGCAACGGGGCAAGCGAATGGGACGATGCCTCGCCGTTTTGGGATGCGCCGGACCGCAACGACCATGCCAGCGCCCTCTACTGGGACGGCCGCGATACCCTGTTCCATCTCAACGGGATCAGCACCGATGCCACGTGGGGCAAGATGGCGCTCCTTCTCCGCACCAGCACCGATAACGGGGCAACCTGGAGCCCGGCGCGCCTGGTGAACCCGACCCATCAGTTACGCAACATGCCAATCGCGGGCATCTTCAGCACGAACGACGGGCGGCTGATTCTACCCTGTGATGCCGTGACCATCGGTGAAGGAGGGTCGGCCATTCACCTGTCCAGCGACGGAGGCGCTACCTGGATGGATCCCGGCTCCGGGCAGCCGCAACCGGTCTTTGAGGCTGGACGCTCCGGCGCCTGGATCGCGGGAATTCATGCGGGCGTGGCCGAGCTGAGCGATGGCCGCTTCCTGGCGCTGGGCCGCGGAAACAATATCGATGGGCGCATGCCCATGAGCGTTTCAACGGATGGCGGAACGACGTGGACCTATCAGGCCTGTCCGTTCCCACCCCTGAGCGGGGGCCAGCGGCTCGTCTTACGGCGCTTACAGGAGGGCGCCCTGCTCCTCGTGTCTTTCACCGACCCCAGTTCCGCCAAAAATCCGCGTGGCCTGCAATTCAAGCGCGCAGACGGCCAAGTCGTCACGGGTCACGGGATGTTTGCGGCAGTTTCCTACGACGATGGCGCTACCTGGCCGCAACAAAAGCTGATTACCCCCGGAAAAGACGCCGGCACCTTCGATGGCGGGGCGTGGACCCGGGAATTTACCCTGGATACCACGCACGCGGAACCCAAAGGCTACCTTGCGTCCACCCAGACACCTGACGGCGTCATCCATCTCATCAGCAGCGGCCTCTATTACCGGTTCAACCTGGCCTGGATCGAGGCCCCGGCAGGAGACTGAGCGTCCAAGCCGCCCCTCGGGCGGGCGAGGTTTCGATCCGGCAGGTTCGTTTTCTCGTTTTCTTCACTTGAACCTTGGGGGGGATCTTGGTATTCTTCCGCGGTCAGTCCGTCCAGCGCAACGGGCAGCTTTCCTACGTATTATTTTGCAAGACAACCAGGAAACTGGGGGGATTTATGCCAAGCGGTTACCGCTGGGCGCGTGTCAGCGCACTGACACTTTTGTTTTTGAGTGTCGGTTTTTTGATCGGTTGTGATTCCAGTGCGCCGCGCCAGGCGGATAGAATCTCGCTGGATCCCAGTGCCTGCGGCAACAACCAGGCGGGTCTTCCGGGGCAGACCCTGGAAAACCCGATCCGGGTTGTCGTAGAAACTGAGCTTCATTCCGGGCTGTTCGGGGGGAAGGGCTCCCGCCATCCGGTTTCCGGCGCGGAAGTGTATTTCGAGATCCAAGAGCCTGCCCGCGGCGCCGTGTTCATGCGAACCAACCAGCCGAACGTCACGGCGTTGACGGGGGCAGACGGCATCGCGGCAGCCAATGTCATCCTGGGGAATGAGCCCGGAGACATTCTCATCCTCGCCTCGGTGGACACCGGCCGCGGCCGGCGCAGCGTAGAATTCCGTGTCGTGAGCGGGGTTCAGATCATCGGCACGGATCTGGAAACCCTCGTTGGCGGGACAATTTCCGAGTTCGGGGTGCAACTCGCCGACCATGCGGGTAAGCCCATAGCGGGGGTGGACGTCCATTTTCGCGTGGAGGGCGGGGTCTCTGACTCGCGCGTGCAGGACGACCACCTGGTGACCGATCAGGACGGCATTGCCGTGACCTCCTGGAGACTGGGCTCGGAGGTCAAACGATATTTTGCCATCGTGGAGATCCTGGATCGGCGACCCGGCATTCCAGAAGACCAGCGCTATCACGTTCGAGGCCTGGAATTCACTGCGATGGCCTTAAACAAGTCGCGGATGGCGCTGGAACTCCTGGGCGGGCTGGCCCTTTTCATCCTGGGCATGAAGATGATGTCGGGCGGTCTCCGGCGCATCGCGGACCGGCGCCTGAAACAGGTGTTGCAGGCAATGACGCGGAACCGGGTATTGGCGCTGGTGGTGGGCGCCCTTCTGACGGCCGTAGTGCAATCCTCCAGCGCGACCACCGTCATGACCGTCGGATTTGTGAATGCAGGACTGATGACCCTGCAACAGGCGATCGGCGTGGTGTTTGGCGCCAACATCGGCACCACGCTTACGGCACAGGTCCTTGCCTTTGAACTGAATGCCTTGTCGTATCCCGCAATTGCGCTGGGCCTTTTACTGACAACCGCCTTCCGAAAACCCAATGTTCAGTTTTTCGGCGAGGCCGTCATGGGCTTCGGCATGCTTTTCCTGGGCATGACGACGATGTCGGCGATTGTCAAACCGCTCCAGTACAGTCCTGAATTTAAATCGTGGTTCATGCTGATCGACTGCACCCCCGCGCCGGGCGATCTTGTGCCGGCGTACCGCGCTCTCGTCTGCATCCTGATTGGCACCGCTACGACGATGGCCATCCAGTCGAGCGCCGCTACGGTGGGGCTGGTACTGGCTCTATGCAGCCAGGGGATGTTGTCGATTTACACGGCCATACCGCTCGTACTGGGAGACAATATCGGGACTACGATCACCGCGATATTGGCGTCGCTGGGGGCCAACCGCAATGCGAAGCGCACGGCGCTGGCACATACCCTGTTCAACGTGATTGGCGCGGGCTACATGTACCTGCTGCTTTTCGTCCCGTTGTGGAAGGGAGAGCCCGTATTCCTGGGGCTCGTAGACGCTCTGACTCCTGGAAATGTCTTTGTGGGAGAAAACATCGCTCGCCATGTGGCCAACGCCCACTCGCTGTTCAACATCTTGAACTGCTTCATCATGCTGCCGTTTGTGGGCGCACTGGCACGGGTGTGCCAACGCATCATTCCGGTGACCGAGTCCGACCAGGAACGCATTCTCGCGTATTTGGAACCGCACCTGCTGGCCTCACCCTCGCTCGCCCTGCAACAGGCGATTAAGGAAGTGGTGTACATGCTGCGCCGTGCGCAGAAATCGATCAACGACGGATGCGAGCTCTTCCACGGAGGCCCGGAGGAGCTGGAAACGAACATTATGCGGCGAGAGGAACTGATTGACAAACTCCAGCATGAAATCACTGCGTATCTGGTGGAGCTCTCAAGCAAAGAACTGACGCCAGTAGAATCGTCACTGATCCCCGTACTGATCCATGCGGTTAACGACGCAGAGCGCATCGGCGACCATTCGGAAAACCTGGTCCATCTGTCGCGTCTTCGACGAAAAGGCGGATGTGTATTCACCGAACAGGCGGTTTCCGAGTCGCATCTGCTTCAGGAGATGCTGAACAACCAGTTTGAAACAACGTACCGCACCTTATCAGGGGTCAACGGAAAAGCCCTGAAAAGGGCCGAAGAAAACGAGCAACAGATCAACCGCTTCGTCAGGACAGCGTCCGATGCCCACATTCAACGCCTTGAGAAAGGGGAATGCGAGCTTCAGAGCGGTGTGATCTTTCTGGATCTCCTGTCCAACCTGGAACGCGTCGGCGACCACTTGGCCAACATCGCCGAGCGAGCGGGCCAAATCAGCCAGGTGGTGGGTATCGTCCATGGCAGTGTCCGCGACATGAACGGCCGTTCGACGGCGCCGGGGCAGGGCCAGGCCCGCCGCCCTTAGGGCGTTGCAGCGCCGCGCTGAGAATCCGTTTCGGTGTCCGCCGGCGCGACGAGGTCATGGCCGCCGTACCCCAATGCCTCAAGCTGCTCTGCCAAATCCTCCGACAGGCCTTCGGCTACGGCGGGTTCCGCAGCACCTTCCTGAATAAAGGCGATCATTCCGTCTAGAAGCGCCCACAGTTCTTCCACCCGCTCCGGCGCCTGGTCGCAGCGATTGTGCGCCTCCTTGCGGTCGGAGACCAAATCGTAGTATTCGGCAGGCTGCAAACCGCGAGGGTTGTTCTCATTGGCGGCGATCAATTTTTCGGTATGGGTCCGCACAGTCTGCAAAACAATCCCTTCGAAGTCGTTTTCGGCATAGACATGCGCCGTACCGGCGTTGGAGAAGGTGCCTGCGTTGACCAGGGCCACCCCCGGCATTTCTTGAGGCACAGGCAGGTCGGCCAGAGCTATCATGGTGGGGGCAAGGTCAATGTGACGCGCAAAGCCCGTGTTGACCTGCCCTGCCAGAGCACCGCCCGGCAAATGCAGCAACAACGGCACCTGGATCACTTCGTCGTAGAGGGTCTGGCCGTGCCACCAGCCCTGGTGATCGTAAAACTCTTCGCCGTGATCGGACGTAAACAAAATTACCGCATCCTCGTAAAGCCCCCGCTCCCGCAAACCGTTGAGAAGCGCGCCGATATGAGCGTCCATGTACTCAATTTCGGTGCAATAGGCGTGGCGCATCCGTTCGAGGTGCACATCAGGCTCGGGATGAGGGATCTGAACGCGGGCATAGCCCTCACCGGGGTTGTCGTGGTTCATAAACGGGTCATGCGTATCCATGTAATGCAGGAACAGCAGGAAGGGCGCATCGTCCGGGCGCTCGGGGCCATCGAGCCAGTCAAGGGCCTCCCGGGTGACTATCTCGGCGGGTTGATAAAACCGGGTCACGTTCATCCTGCGACCAAGCTTGTTGGCAGCCACATTCCACAGTTTGCGAAGGGCATCGTAGCCGGTGAGACGGGACGCGGATGACTGTGCAAAAAAGTAGAGCGCGGGCTTGAGGTCGACATAGTCGGTAAATCCCTGCCCGAAATTCATGTCCGCGGTGATATTGGGGTTATTTGAGAACCCTTTGGTGTAATAGCCGTGCTCGGAGAAAACCTCCGCAAAGGTGGTAATTTCATCGGGCAGGCTCGAGATCTTGCCGGTGGCGGTATGAGATTCGGGATAACGCCCGGAAAATATGGTTGCGAAGGAGGGTTTGGTCCACGATGCCTGCGCAAAGCAGTCGGCAAACAGGATGGAGTCGTTGGCAAAGGCGCTCAGCTCGGGCGCCTGCGTGCATGCCGTATCCGAATACATGGGCAGATAATCCGCCCGGAGGGCGTCGGCGACCATGAGGATGATGTTGGGACCCTGGGCTCGCTCCGTGGGGGCGAACACCGGAGCCGCGCGTCCGGGCGCCCGGGAAGAGAGCCCCGCACCTACCAGCACCAGCAAGGCCACGGCGCCCAAGCCTGCGCCCACTGCGCCTGCCCGCCCGAAGCGGAACGGCCGGGTTGCCAGGAAAGCCAACACGGTCGCAGCGAGCAAGATAGCGACGGTCAGAAGCAGGATGGTGACATTCGCGCCAGAACTCAGCGCACGCTCGCCCAGCACATCGCGCCGGTAACAGAAGCGCCCGATCACGAGAAAAGCCAACGCAAGCAGAAGACCGAAGGTGAGCGCGAAATCGAA
>JBMNGZ010000007.1:0-91842 GCA_050950105.1 Candidatus Hydrogenedentales bacterium
GGCATGACGCGGCAGGTCTGGCTCACCTTCCATCCCCAGTCCATCGACGCGGGCACGCATAGCGGCGAGATCGTGCTGTCATCGGCACAACACGGCGAACAGCGGTTTCCGGTGGAGATGCGCGTCTACCCGTTCGAATTTCCCGCGCGGCCAACGCTTGCATTTCGGTGGCTGGGATTACAGCAACGGTCCCGGCAGCCGGGGAGTCACTTCCAGCAATATGGCCCAGCTTATTGCCCATTGCCGTGAACATTATGTCGATCACCCTGGGCCACCAACACCGTGATGCCTGGGGCGACTACGATGCGACGGGAGCGATGACCGCGGCCCCCGGCACGGCCACGTTCGACGAATGGATGGGCCGCTGGCCGGATGCTGCCAATTACATGGTGTTTTCGGCGGTCGGCTCGAAGATGGCCGGATTTACGCAAGGCACGCCCGAGTTCAACCGCGCCGTCGGTGAATGGACCGTGTTCTGGGCGAATACATGAAAGGCAAGGGCAAACAGCCGGAACAGCTCGGGTTGTTGATCATCGATGAGCCCCACCGCGCCGAACAGGACGAAACCATCCTCCACTGGGCCCTGGCCATCCGCGCCATGGATCCGGCATCCGCATCTGGGAGGATCCGATCTACCGGGGCGACATGACGCAGGCGAACCCGGAGATGATCGCCGCCTGCCATGTGCTCTGCCCCAACCGGCCCCTGTTCCTCAGCGGCCCGGAAGCGTATCGCCAGTATTTTGTGGAAGCGGCGCAACGAAGGCATCACGCTCGAATTCTATTCGTGCAGCGGCCCCGTGCGCCTGCTCGACCCTATGGCTATCACCGCATGCAGGCCTGGGAATGCTGGGCCTATGAGGCCGTGGGGACATATTTCTGGGCCCTGAGCGATACGGGCAACGGCTCGTCGTGGAACGAATACACCGCGCCCGGCACCGACTACTGCCCGTTCTTCCTGGACGCCGAGACGGTCACCGCGGGTAAACACATGGAAGCCATCCGCGAAAGCATCCAGGACTTCGAATACCTGGTCATGCTCCGCGATGCGATTGCCCGGGCCGGGGAATCCGATACAGCGGCCGCGGCAAGCGTGCTCCTCGCCGAACTGCCCGGCCGGGTGCTCGACGCGAGCCGCAGTAAGACCCAGTATTGGAATGAACCGCTCGATCGGGATGTCGCAGACCGCGCGCGGCTCGAGATTCTTGACAGGCTGATGGAGCTGGAGTAAACCGCGGCAAGGAGGCAGCGTTATGTATTCACTGAGCCTGATCATCGCGGCGGGGCTGTCTGCGGCCGGCGCGGAAACAGTCCCGTTTTACGCCGACAAACTCGATTTGACGTTACTATCTCGACGCATCCGGCGCGCGCCATCCCATCGCATCTGTTGCCGGACTGGGAAATACGGCGCGAGCATGTCCGTGCCGGTCTCCAGCGGGTGGCGGACCGCTGCCCTCTCGTGAGACGCTGGCAGCACTGGATCTGCAGGTCGAAGGCGAGGACGATTTTCCCGCCTATGTCCGCAAAAAGATCACGTTCGCTGTGGAACCGTGGGTTCGCCTGCCCGCATACCTGCTGATCCCGAAAGGCAAGGAAGGTCGCTGCCCGCCGTCCTGTGTCTGCATCCCACCGCCGATTATCGGCAAAGGCGTTGTCGTGGGCCTGGGCGCAAGGAAAACCGGCAATACGCGGAAGAGCTGGCCGGGATGGGATTTGTGACCCTCGCGCCCGACTATCCCGGGTTCGGCGACTACAAAGATGCCCGGCAGCGCGCGTATGCCCGCGGAATATACCAGCATGACCATGAAAGGCATCTGGAACCATATGCGTTGCGTCGACCTGCTCCAGAGCCTGCCCGAGGTCGATCCCAACCGCATCGGCTGCATCGGCCATTCCCTCGGCGGTCATAACACGCTGTTTGTAGGCCTGTTTGATGAACGAGTCCGCGTGATGGTCACAAGCTGCGGATTCACCCGCTTCGCGAAATACAAAGACGGCGACCTCACGGGATGGACGCATGACGGCTACATGCCCGCGATTGCCACGGCATACGGCAAGGATCCCGCTGCGATGCCTTTTGATTTCCCGGACCTCCTGGCCGCACTGGCGCCGCGCACCGTCTTTATCAATGCGCCCGTCAACGACGACAACTTCGATGTCTCGGGGTGTGCGCGACTGTGTAGTCGCCGCGCAGCCGGTGTTCGGCTTGTACGGCGCGAACGACCGCCTGACAGCCGTTTATCCTGGGGCCGAACACGATTTTCCCGACGCAGAACGCCACCAGGCCTACGCGTGTATCCGCAACACCCTGGCTGTGCCCGAAGAGCAGTGACCGCGGCAGGCGCGCCTAACGAGGAAATAAGGGGCAAAAAAAAGGAGGGTACACATGATGAAGAGCCTTCCAGAAAAAAACCGTGGCGGTGCGTGCGTGTATGCGCGTCGCCGGTTTTTATTGACAGCAGGCGCGGGCATGACCTTCACACAAGGCGCCCGGAGCACGGAAAATACCGAGACCGCTGTGGAAACGTTCGCGATTTACAATGAAACGACCAGACTCCCGCTCAACGGAGACGGCGCCGCGCTCATCAAAAATGCCTATGACCTCGGAGCCCAGTTGCATGCCCGGCACGGGGGATGTTGCCGGTGCACGGTGGCGGCCCTTCAGCAGGCGCTCGAGATGGTTCCAGAACATCCCGGCCTGTTTCGCGCGGCGACCTGCCTCGATGCCGGCGCCGCGCCGGGCGCCAAGCTGAGCTGCGGCTGTTTCACTGGCGCGGGCATCGTGATCGGCTATATCTGCGGCGGGGAGAATTTCAGCGATACCCGTCTCGCGCACAAACTGATTCAGCAGGTGGCCCGAAAGTTTCAGGAAAGCTACGGAAGCGTCTTGTGCCAGGATGCCCGGAAGGGCGGCAATTGCCACCTGGTGGTGGCACGCGCGGTTCAGTGGACAGCCGAGGCCCTGTTGGCGCAGTTCTGCGGGTATACGTCGCCGCCTCAGGGATAAGGAGAGCCGCGCAGCGTAGCGTCACCGCCCTTGCCGCTCGGGTTCGAGACCGGACAGGTCGGCGAGCCGCAATCCAAAGCGCTCCGCAACTGCGGCCGCGTCGTCCAGGTTTGCCGCGACGTCTTCGGGCCGGTGGGCATCGGAATTGATCACGACCTCAATGTCGTATTCAGCAGCCAGTTCCCAGAACCGGTTCCAGGGATACATCGGCCGGCGGCCTTCGGGCGTCTCGAGCCAGGGCTTGCGAAATCCAAAGCCGTTGATCTCCAGCGGCACGCCATGCGCTTCCGCCGCCTGGAGGATCTCACGCGAACAGGCCTCCGCGTGCCGATCCCAGGTCAGATAGCTGCTCCCGAACAGGTCGGGATGCGCGATGAACGCGAACAGACCCCATTCAATGAGCGTGCAGTACACGGACGCGTACGTGCGCAATGACGCAGCGTCTGTTATCCCCCCGTAGACGCTGAGCCCGCTCCCGTTGTGGGTAATGAAGTGGGCCGCGCCGACCAGGTAGTCGAGTTCGAGCCGGCCGAGGAGTTCATCCTCGAAATACGCCCGGTACGCGGGCGCATACTCGCATTCCATGGCGTTCAGGATGCTGAGTTCGGGAAAGGCCTGGCGGGCCTCCTCGACATCGGCGCAATACGCTTCCCGCTCCTGATATTCCATCCGGACCGACAGCCAGCGGTTGTCGGGCAGCGCGACGTGATCGGAAAACCCCAGCACGGTCAGCCCAGCCTCGCGGGCGGCGCGGCAATAGTCGTCGACGTTGCCCGTGGCGTGTTTGCAACGAAATGTATGGGTATGATGATTGATCTTCATGGATTCCTTTCGAGAGAGAACCGAGGGTTTTGTATGCATGGCCTTTGATTATAGGATAGGCACGGCCAGAGAACCCAACATTTTGTAGATCCGCGTTACGATCTGTTTGGTTGAGATGCCCTCGGCGCCGGGGAAACTGCCCACATCGTCGTAGCGCGCATAGAAATCTTCGTGCCCGGGCTCAACGGGCTCCATGCCGGGCCGCAACTCATAGCTTGTGGTGTTGCGCAGGGGCCACAAATCCACCGGCGACAACCCTGACAAGCCTTCGATCAGGTAGTTGACATCCGACAACGGAAAGCGCCGCTTGGCAATCACCCAGCTCCGGCCGGGCTGGGTGCTGCTGAGAATGGCCTCGCGGACGGTCTGGGCAATCTGCGCATCTTCTATCAGCACGCCATTCTCGGTGTTCAGGTTTTGCGAACGCGGATCCAGATTGTACGAGCCCACGTAGGCAATGCGCCCGTCTACCACGATCGATTTCGCATGGACGGACACAAACGGCTCGCGCGTTTCGCCATCCTGTTCCGCGCGCGCTTTAAGTTCGGGGAAATTCGGAAGCAGCTCCAGAAAATCGGCCGGTTGCGGCTTCAACTCGAAAATATGGAAGCCCAGACGCTCGAAATACAGCGAACGCATTTTATAGTTCGCGGAATACGCCATCATGTTGTCCGTCGATGCAAAGCTGTTGGTTGAAATGATGACTTTCGCGGGCGGTTCCTGGCGCTGCAGCTTACGGAACGCACGGCGTCCCGAAAGATTCAAAATGAGATAGGGACTCTGGATCAGCAGTTCGTCCTCGGTTTTCCGGATGGTTTCCCGGATGCGGCGCGCAGCCCGCCCGCCGCCCCACAACCATTTGCCCTGGTTCTTGCCGGGGGCATCCGAGATGTATTCCAATCGCCGGGCCTGCTGAAACGGCGTGACGAAGCGGTCGCGGATGAACGCTGCGTCGAGTTCGTCGGTCATGCGGGCGCGAAAGTCTTCCACGTCGAAATCCTCGCTTCGGAGAATACGCTGGTACGCGCCCGTCCGGATCACGGCGGCCACATCCGTCAGTCTGCGGCTCTCAACCGTGCGCCGGTAAAACCAGTAGTCCTCGAACGATTCGGCCATGTCTCTGGTCGCGGGCCCGAGCACCACGGAATCGCGATCGAGGAAGTTGTAGCTGGTGGAGTAGTTGTAGTAATGGTTGTCGATGTTGCGCCCGCCCACGAGGCCGATCAGTCCATCAAACAACATGAGTTTGTTGTGGAGACGCTGGTTGGTCCCCTTGAATCGCACCAGAGCGCTGGCCAGTTCCAGCGTCCGGGGCGGAGCGGCGTGTTTCGCCGGAGGGCGGTAGTATTTCAGCTCGAGATTGGGGTGCGCCTCGGTGAGGGCGGCGATCCACCGTGCATCCCGGGCGGACATGAAATAGTCGACCATGAGGCGCACCACCACGCCGCGGCGGGCCGCGTCGAACAGCTCGCTCATGATCAAGTGCCCGCACTCGTCATTCGCCAGAATGGTGGTCTGGATGTCAATGGTGCGGCGTGCATGCCGGATCAAATGCACGCGCAACAGCAGGGCTTCGTACCCGTCCTCGAGCAGGAGCACGTGGTTGTGGCTTGTTGCGTCCGCGTGCGCATCGCGGGCAACCGCCTCCACGTGCTGAGCCAGCGCATAGACCGGTGAGTCGTACTCGTTGCCCGCCGCGCTCAGACAAAATGCCGCCACGACCACGATGACGCCCCACCGGCATTCGCTGTATCCTACTGAGCCCATACCTCCTTCTCCGTCCACGGCCTGTGTATGGCCGATTGTGCCACAGCCGCTGCGCCACGGCCAACCCGGGGGTTTGCGAGCCTGTCACGCCTTTCGCAAATCTGGCGGGGTTCTATCGGCTCGCCATTTGCCTTCATAGCAAGCCAGGGAGCTTCGCATCCGAATCTCTCCAATTCGGATCCTTGTGTCCGCCGGTAACGTGAGATAGACGGAGACTCGCGTTACATGGCTGCGAGTGAGCACCGGCTACTGCAATCCGACCCCAAAACTCCACCCCCGAATCGGCTGTCGCCGATTCACCCCCGCCCGCGGGGGACAGGTGTGCCGCACCAAAATCTCTCCGGTTCGGGCACGTGTAGACCCGTAGGCGGAGGTGGCTGGAGATCAGCGTAGCATTGCTGGAATTCGATTCGAGGAGTGCTATGCGCCCCAGACTCCGCACGGAGAATCCACCCCCGAATCGGCTATCGCCGATTCACCCCCGCCCGCGGGGGACAGGTACCCTGGGAGCGCCGACGTCTTCGTCGGCACACGGTTCAGCCCCGCCCACGGAGGATAGGTACCCTGGGAGCGCCGACGTCCTCGTCGGCACACGGTTCAGCGCCGCCCGCGGGGGATAGGTATCCTGGGAGCGCCGACGTCCTCGTCGGCACACGGTTCAGCGCCGCCCGCGGGGGATAGGTATCCTGGGAGCGCCGACGTCCTCGTCGGCACACGGTTCAGCCCCGCCCGCGGGGGACAGGTGTGCCGCACCAAAATCTCTCCGGTTCGGGCACGTGTAGACCCGTAGGCGGAGGTGGCTGGAGATCAGCGTAGCATTGCTGGAATTCGATTCGAGGAGTGCTATGCGCCCCAGACTCCGCACGGAGAATCCACCCCCGAATCGGCTATCGCCGATTCAGCCCCGCCCGAGGGGGACAGGTGTGCCGCACCAAAATCTCTCCGGTTCGGGCACGTGTAGACCCGTAGGCGGAGGTGGCTGGAGATCAGCGTAGCATTGCTGGAATTCGATTCGAGGAGTGCTATGCGCCCCAGACTCCGCACGGAGAATCCACCCCCGAATCGGCTATCGCCGATTCAGCCCCGCCCGCGGGGGACAGGTGTGCCGCACCAAAATCTCTCCGGTTCGGGCACGTGTAGACCCGTAGGCGGAGGTGGCTGGAGATCAGCGTAGCATTGCTGGAATTCGATTCGAGGAGTGCTATGCGCCCCAGACTCCGCACGGAGAATCCACCCCCGAATCGGCTATCGCCGATTCACCCCCGCCCGCGGGGGACAGGTACCCTGGGAGCGCCGACGTCCTCGTCGGCACACGGTTCAGCCCCGCCCACGGAGGATAGGTACCCTGGGAGCGCCGACGTCCTCGTCGGCACACGGTTCAGCGCCGCCCGCGGGGGATAGGTATCCTGGGAGCGCCGACGTCCTCGTCGGCACACGGTTCAGCCCCGCCCACGGGGGATAGGTACCTTGGGAGCGCCGACGTCCTCGTCGGCACGCGGTTCAGCGCCGCCCGCGGAGGACAGCGCGCCGCGCCGGGATCGCTTCGGGCCGGGGCTCTTGTGTCCCCCGCGGGCGGGGGTGGCCACGCGCCTCGCGTGGCCGGGGGTGGACGGTTGCGAGTTGCGCGCGGCCTCAGCACTGGAAAATGTGGACCGAGTGGCGAAGTGGGGCAGGGTCGCCGAAGTGGACCGCGTGGACTCTCTGGACCGCGGGTCGGCGCGGGACTGCGCTGATAGCGCTGCTGGAAACGGCTCTCTCGCTGTTTTATAGTGGGGGAGAAGAATCAAGACCAAGGACCCGGCATCCATGCTTCGCAATCAACATCAGAGCGCCCACGCGCCGAAACGGCTTGCTGGATGAGCTGCACGCGATTTCAGGCGCTGCTGTTCGATTTTTTCGGCACCCTGGTGGACAGCCTCAGTACCTCAGCCCATCACGACGCAGTCAAGGCGATGGGCCGCCGCATGGGCGCACCGGAAGAGGCCTTCCTCGAGCAGTGGCTCCGTGACTACGGCGCGCGCGGTTCCGGACGCTGGCCCACGGTCGAGGACTGCGTGCTCCACACCTGCGAGGCTATCGGGACAAACCCGGACCGGGCACGCGCCTCCAAGGCCGCACGCATCCGGTCCTCGTTTATCGAGCAAGCCCTCGTATTGCGGCCCGATGCGCGCGCCACCCTCGAGGCGATCAAGGCCCGCGGCCTTAAAACCGGCTTGATCACCGATTGCCCGCCCGAACTTCCTGCGCTCTGGCCGGCCCTGGGACTGGAACAGCTGATCGATGCCCCGATCTTCTCCTGCGTCGTGAAACTGCGTAAACCCGACCCGCGCATCTATCAAATGGCCTGCAAACGCTTGGGGGTACGGCCCGGCGATTGCCTCTTTGTCGGCGACGGGGGCAGCCAGGAGCTCTCTGGCGCCGAAGCCGTGGGAATGACCGCCGTCTGCATCCGCGCCGCCAGCGAAGAAAACTACGATCCCCACCGCGTGGACGCCGAAACCTGGCACGGGCCGCGCATCACCTCGCTGGGAGAAATTTTGCCCTACCTCGACGCCGACGAGTGAATCCGCCGCAGGCGGAGCACGGGCCGAAGCGCGCGAAATTTCTATTCGTGACGAAACGTGCTAGAATCGGGGTCGGACATCGATGATGAGGGAGGAAGCTCATGCCCACGTTCGACTATCACGCCATACGGGCCGAGGGAGACGAAGAAAAGTCCTTCGTGGGGGGTGTCGTGGTCGCCAAATCGCGCCATGAAGCAAAAGAAAAACTGCGTGAGCTGGGCCTGAAGGCCACGATGCTCAAGAAGGCGCGCGGCATCATGGCCGTCTTGAAATGGTTTGAGGCCGACATCCGGTAACCCGGCCCCTCTCCAGCGCGCTGCGCGAGGACAATCTCAGCGGAAGAGCGGCCGAATTTCCCGACTCTAAAGCCGTTTATGCGTCCCGTCGCACATCGCGCCTTTGCTGCTGTGCTTGCACTGGCAGAGGGCATAGCGCTTCTTGACCTCAATCTTTACCTCGAGCGGAGTAAAGGAAGTGCTTTTGTGCGAGCCGTCGCACCAGGGCTGTTCCGCGGAATGCCCGCACCGGCACCACCAGTAGGTCCCCGGCTCCAGCTCGAGCAGTGCGGGACCCTTTTCGGCGATCTTCGGTTTTTCCATTGAAGATATTCCTTTTCGAGCCGCCTTTCCACGGGGAATCCGGGGAAGTAAGCGCTAATTTGTTCGAAACGCTGCCACATTGGGGAGCGCCAGCGTGCGAAGGATGGTGGCTACCGCGCGCGATTTGTTGAGGCAATAAAAATGAACGCCCGGACAGGCGCCGCGGCCCACCAGGTCTTCGACCTGCCGTATGGCGTGATACACCCCCACCTCGAACTGACCCTGCGAGCGGTCGGGATGGGCTTCCAGCCGCTCCATCAATGATGCCGGCACGTGAGCGCCGCACAGGGCCACGAGACGCTTGACCTGCGGCGCCGCCGTCACGGGCAGAATGCCCGGGATGATGGGGACATCAATGCCGATGGCGGTGCAGCGGTCGCGAAAACGGTAGAAGTCGTCGTTGTCGTAGAAGAGCTGCGTAATGACTACATCGGCGCCGGCATCAACCTTGCGTTTGAGGTTGGCGAGATCGGTACTGCGATTGGGCGCTTCCGGATGGGTTTCCGGATAGCCGCCAACGGCCACGCCGAAAGCGGGAAACTGTTCCCGGATAAATGCAACCAGTTCATTGGCATAACGAAAACCACCGGGTACCGGGCTGAATGTCTTCTCGCCGGCCGGAGGATCGCCCCGCAACGCCACGATGTAATCGATCCCGGCGGCCTCGGCCTCTTCGAGGAACAGAGCCAGGGCGTCGCGCGTCGCGCCTACGCAGGTGAGGTGGCTGGCGACCGGGAACGCGTATTCGCGTTTGAATCGGCTCGCGATCGCGAGCGTCTTGTCGCGCGTGCTGCCACCCGCACCATAGGTGCAGGTTACAAACGACGCATTGTATTTGGCCAGTTCATCGAGGTTTTCGAAAAGATCGGCTTCCCCTTCGGACGTCTTCGGAGGGAAGAACTCGTAGGACAGTCCAAACCGGCCGTGCGCATAGGCGTCGCGAAGTTGTGCGGATTTCGATGGAGTGTTCAAGACCTTCCTTTTCACAGCCCGGATTCAGACGTCGCGCATCGCGAAGTCACCCAAATTCATTTTAGCGGCCGTTTCCGGGTTCATCAAGCTTATGATACGGCGGCCAACGCCTGATCTCAGGCGGCCGTGCCTGGCCGGTGTCCTGGCCGCAAAGAATGCGCGTCCCCGTTGCATTCTGGAGGCCCCTGGGATACTATGGGCGCGTCGGGGGGTAGGAACGCTGAAGAGGGTCTCATGCGAACGAACGGAGATGAACGGAGACGCTATCCGCGAAGCCGCCGCGCCGTGCCGAAGATTGTGCCGGACGACGGCCCCGGTATCCTCAACCACGTCGACAACATCAGCGCCAACGGCGTGCTGTGTCACACCAGGCAGCCTATTCCGCTGATGACCAGGATGAGCATCGCTCTCGAGCTTCCGAAGCCGCAGAAGCGGCGCATCGAATGCGAAGGGGTCGTCGTGCGGTGTGAACCGCACGAAGTCGGCGACGACCGCTTCAAAGTGGCAATCCTGTACACCAAAATCGACGATAACGACCAGCGCGCGGTCGAAGAACTCGTCGCCCGGGAAATCCAGGAAGCCGGCACCGAATAACAGCCCGCCGCCAGGCTGGCGCCAGTCCGGAGGGTAAGGTGGCCCGGCGCGATATCCGCAGTCTTGACCAAGCCTTGTTTTTATTCTGTATGGCCGTGCTGTGCCTGACGGTAGCCTACCCTGCCCTGCGCCTCTTCCTGGTGGCTGCGCTCAACTGGGCGCACGAGGCGGTTGCAAACAACCCCGGTCGGGCTGCCCTCGTCAACACGGCGCTGATCTCGTGCGCCACGGTTGTCACGTCGGGGCTGGTGGGTTCGGGCCTGGCCTTTGCGCTTTCGCGTTACAGCTTCCCCGGCCGCCGCGTTTTGGCCGGGCTGGCCTACATGCCGTTCACGCTGCCGCCACTGGTCGGCGTGTTGAGCTTCTACTACCTGGTGGGCATCGACGGGCTCCTGCCGCGATTCTGCGAGCAACGCCTGGGCATCGGCGGTCTGGCTCTGCGAGGTCCCGCCGCTATTCTGCTGGTGCACACCTATTCGTTTTACGTGTATTTCTATGCCATGGTCGGCGCAGCGCTCGAGACGGCCGATGTGTCGCAGCTTGAGGCGGCGCGCACGCTCGGCGCAGGCCGCTGCCGCGTGTTTTTGCGCGTGATCTTGCCCATGCTCAAGCCCGCGCTGCTCGGCGCTGCGTTGCTCACGTTCATGTCGTCCGGCGCCTCGTTCAGCGCGCCCTACATTTTCGGCAACCGGTACCCCATGTTGAGCGTCGAGATCTTCAACGAACGCACCCAGTTCAACGACGCCCGCGCCGCCACACTCACCGTGCTTCTCGCGGCTTTGTCGCTGTTGGGCGTGCTGCTGTTCCGTTCGCGCCGGAAAGCCGCGGGAGGCGGCTCCAAAGGCGTGCGCGTGCCGCTCCGGTCGCGTGCGGGCCGCCTCCTTGCCCCCCTGGCCGCGTCGCTGTGCATGGCGGTGGTCCTGCTGCCTCACCTGACCATTCTGTGGCTGTCGTTTGTGGATCACCGCGCCTGGCATACCGAACTCGTGCCGACCACGTTCACCTGGGCCAACTACCGCGCAGTCTTCTCGTCGACGCAGGGGTTCCTGCCGATCCGCAACAGTCTCTGGATGAGCGCAATTGCCGCAGGCGCCTGCCTGCTGGTGGCGCTGCCCGCGGGCTATCTCATCGGACGCGGCCGGGCCGGCGCGTTCTGGGTGAACTTTCTGGTGATGGTTCCCTGGGCCTTGCCGGGCACGGTGACGGCGATGAACCTCCTCCTGGCGTTCAATCACCCCCGGTTCTCGCTGGTGGGCACGGTGTGGCTCCTGCCCCTGGCCTATTTCATCCGGAATGTGCCGCTGTTAACTCGGATCTCGACGGCGGCCATCGAACCGTTTGATGCAACGCTGCTCGAGGCGGGGCAGGCCCTGGGCGCTTCCCGATGGTTCTGTTTCAGGCGCATCGTTCTGCCGCTGATGCTTCCCGCGCTGGCCGCCGGTACGGCTCTCGTGTTCGCCACCTGCCTGGGCGAGTTCGTGTCGTCCATTCTGCTCTATGCCCCGGGCAATGTTCCCATCGCCGTGCAGATCGACACCATGCGGCGCGGCGCGGCAGGTCTGGGTTCCGCGTTCGCGTATAGCGTGCTGCTGATGGTCCTCGTGGCCGGCACCTTTGTTTTGTCGCGGCGGTTTACGTCGCGCGTATTTTGATCTGCGCCCGAAAGCCATGCCGCGTCCGCCGGCGCAACCACAGGCCCGGAACCTGGGGGGCAAGCGCGCTGGATCCGGGTGCTCACGCACCGGAAGAGAAGCGAGCCGCTGTAGAGTTGGAATTTCGAAGATGCATGCGCCACCATATGGCGCAAACGGGGCAATCTCGGTGCCGAAAACCAGGGAGATAGATGGTGTCGTTGCGTGTGAAATTCGGGCTGTTCATCGTGCTCGTATTCGGGCTGGTCACGGCGGCGATCTCGTTGCTTCAGGCCCATTGGGTTCGCACCCTCGTCTTTGAACAGACCGAGACCCGTATGGAGCAGAACATCCACGCTGCGTGGAATATCCTGCGCACCCGCCAACAGCTCCTGGAAGCGCACGTACCCGCGCTCGCGGAACTGGGCGAACTGGAAGAGCAGGGCGAACCCGGCGCGGCGCGATTGGGGGAAATCCTGCAACTGTACCGCGAGCGATGGGGCCTGGATTTCGTGGCGCTGACGGATACGGCGGGCCGGGTCGTTATGAGTGACGGGACGCTGCAGGATGGCGCGGCATTGCCCCTTTTGGGCGAAACGGCAGGCCCCTCCGGAAGCGGGCGGGTCCGCTCAGGGTATGCGGTGGCACTGCCCGAGGTCTTCCGTGCGCCGGAGATACAAGCCCGCCTCATGTCAGACGGCGGCTCCCAGAATGCCATGGTGCTGATGGCCCAGTACCGGCTGGGCCCCGGCTGGGCTCACGAAGGAGACTGGCTGGTGGCGGGCACGGTCCTCAATGGCGCCCATCAACTGGTCGACGCCATTCACCACACCATTTTTCCCAGCGAACGCTACAAAGGAAAACCCCTCGGCACAGCGACGATCTTTCTAGGACCCGTGCGCATCGCGACCACCGTATCGCTCGACAATGGGGAGCGAGCGCTTGGCACCACCGTCAGTGACGAAGTGGCGCAAAAGGTCCTGAAACGGGGGGAATCGTGGACCGGCCCAGCGCTCGTGGTCGGCCACGGCTACCTGTCGCGCTACGAACCCATCCGCGCACCGGACGGGGCGGTGCTCGGCATGCTCTACATCGGCGAACTGGAGCAAATCTACGACGACATCGAATCGCGCACGCTCCTGACCAACCTGTCCGTGCTCTTCGCCATCATGATAGGGGCCCTGGCACTCTCGTTCATTCTCATCTCCCGCGTACTGCGCCAGGTCGTCGCGCTGGACCGGGCCACGAAGGGTTTTGTGGAAGGGGACTACAGCGCGCGCGCCAACATCGAGACCCAGGACGAGCTGGGCGGCCTGGCCCGTTCGTTTAACCGCATGGCGGCGACCATCCAGGCCGACCGCGCGAAAATCATGCGGCAGAACGAGGAAATCGAGAGCGCCAACCGGGGATACATGGGGATGCTCGGCTTTGCCACACACGAATTCCGCAATTCTGTCGGGGCGGCCCTCTTGAACCTGCAGCTCATCAAAGAAGGGTCGTTCGGGAAGATCGAGGGCGAGATATTTGAAGGCATTGACATCGTCGAGAAAAGCCTGCGCTATATCAGCGACATCAGCGACAATTTCCTCCAGCTCTCACGCATAGAACGGGGTGAACTCAGCGTCACGCAGACCCGGGTGGAGCTGAACAAATCGGTCGCGACCCCCGTGCTCCAGGATAAAAAGGGGATCATTGAACTGCGTAAAATGACGCTGGAAACCGATATTCCGGACGGTTTCTGCCTGACCGTGGACATGAACCTGCTCCGGGTAGCCCTGGAAAACCTCGTCGGAAACGCCATCAAGTACGGCCGGGAAGGGGCGCGCATCGTCATTGGCGCGCGCCTGCTTGGTAATTGGGCGGAGGTCAGCGTCTGGAACGATGGTCCGCCAATCCCTCCCGACCAGCTGGATTCGCTGTTTGAGAAGTTCTGGCGTTGTGATTCGGATACGGTGTCCAGCAGGCGCGGCGCCGGACTCGGCCTGTTCCTGGTTAAGCATATCGTAGACCGTCACGCGGGCCAGGTGGCGGTAGAATCCAGCGAGGAAAAGGGTACGCGCTTCATTTTGCGATTTCCGCGAAGCTGAGCAGCCGGGGCTCCGATCGCGCCGGGCTTTGCCCGGCCTGTCTTGTAAGTCAAGTGTTCATGCTGTGTTACGGGAAGGCTGGCTTGGCTTTTTTGCTCGGAGAACCGGTCCGACGCGTTGGCGCCGCTTGCAAATGGCCCCGGCGTTTGGTATCACAACAGCAGGTCGGCGGCCCGGTCTTGCGGCAGGGACTAAAGTTTTGGTGCGCTTGGGCCGATGATCGGTGTGTGGCATGGCGCTACAACACGAATCAATAAGCAGTGTGGAGAAAACCCATGGTTGGAATCAACGGCATTGGCGGTATCCCCGAGCCGCTTCCTGATCGCCCAGCCAACGTCCGGGATCGCAAGCGCGAGATGGATAATGCCTCCGTGCGCGAGGACGGGGTTCAGATCAGCCCTGAGGCCCGGGAAGCGGCGAGCAGCGTGCGCTTGGCCGGCCTCATCCGGGGAAGCGACGAAGTTCGCGCCGAACAGGTGGCGGCGGCGAAAGAGCGAATCGAGCGGGGCGATTTCAAACTGCCGGAAGTGGTGGCGGAGGTCGCGCGCCGATTGAGCAAGTACTTGACATAAAACCAGGTTATCAGCGTATACAGACACGATTTTACAGCACGAGGCTCCTCGTGCTTTTTGTTTTGGCGGGGTCGGCAGGCTGCAGGATGTGGCCGTTCGGCGGGGCGCTTCCGGGCGTGCAAGATGGCATCGCCTCGTGGTACGGCAACGAATACCACGGCCGGCTCACGGCCTCCGGCGAAGTGTTTGATCAGGAAGCCATGACGGCCGCCCACCGGAACTATCCGTTCGGCACCCGCGTCCGGGTCACCAACCTCAAAAACCGCCGGTCAGTCCTCGTGCGCATCAACGATCGGGGCCCGTTCATCCGAGGCCGGATCATCGACTTGTCTCGCGGCGCCGCCAGAGAATTGAATATGCTGCGCGACGGGATTGTGCCGGTGCGTGTCGAAGTGCTGGAGTGGGGACGTGGACAATACCGGTGACGGCCTGCCGCGTCCGGTGCGCGCCCTGAAGCGTCTCCCCGGCCTGGCCTTCCGAAAATCTCGATTTCCCCGTTAACGCTGGATACATAAGGCCGGACCGCTGCCCCGCAGCCGGGAGCGAGCGGTCCGTCGCCGTGATTACAGTGACCAGCCCTCGCGATAGGGCGTGCGCACGTACTGGTTCGCATCGGGAAGATTCGTTACCGTCATGCGCTCGTGATCCCATTCGATGGGGGTATCGTCGAAGCGTTTCGCGATGTTCCCCAGCGCGCATATCTCGGACAGCGGACCCGAGTAGGAGAAGTCGGCACAGGCCTTTGTTCCATTCCGGATCGCGCGGACCCAGTCGCCCTCAATGCTTTCGCCTTCTATGCGCGGGATGGACGGTTCGGGCGCCTTGAATTTCTTCATGCGGGCCGCCGGAAGCAGGCGGGGCCGTTCGCCGTAGGTGTCGCAGGTCATCATGCCGTCGCTGCCGATAAACAGGATGCCGCCGGTTTCGTCGCCGATCTGTTCGTCGCCCGGCACGCCCGCCGGCCGCGGAATATGAAGCCCGGTATACCACGTGACCGACACGGGCGGCATCTTTCCACGTTTGGGGAACTCGAAGGTCACGATCGCCGACACGGGATGCATCTCGTCCGTGGTGCCGGTCGACGTAGCACTGACTCGGGAGGGGTGGCCGAGATTCAAGGCCCATTTCACCGGATCGAGGCTGTGCGCGCCGCGATCGGCCATCCAGCCCGAACCGAAGGCCTGAAATGCACGCCACGCCATGGGATGGTAACACGCATGGTACGGCCGTTCCGCCGCGGGCCCCAGCCAGAGATCCCAGTTCAGTGTCTCGGGCACCGGCATCGTCTCCTCGGGCACCCGCCCTTCCTTCGGACTCCAGCCCGCGTGCCCCCAGGGATAGTACGAATCGGAGCAGAAGGCATGGACTTCGCGCACCTCGCCGATCATGCCCGCCTGGATGGACTCCACGACCGTGCGGGTACCGTCGCCTGCGTGCCCCTGGATACCCATCTGGGTGACGACGCCGGCCTCTGCGGCCGCCTGCGCCAGCATTCGGCACTCGTACACGTCGTGGGCAAGGGGTTTCTGGCAAAACACATGTTTGCCCGCCTTGATGGCTGCCATGGCGATCACCGCGTGTGTGTGATCCGGCGTCGCGATGACCACGCCGTCCAAGTCGCTTTCCGCCGCCAGCATCTCGCGGAAATCCACGTAGCGTCGCGCATCGGGAAAGGCCTCCAAGATTGGTTTTACATGAGCGGAATCGACATCGCACAGCGCGACAAACTGTTCGCCGGACAGGTTCCGGATGTTGACCGCGCCCATGCCGCCGAAGCCGATAGCGCCGAGGTTCAGCCGCTCGTTCGCCGGGATTTTCGCCGCGGCCGCGGACGTAACGATATGGGGCGTAGTGGCGCACGATGCAGCCGACAACGCGGCGGCGCTGGCCAGAAACGTTCTGCGGGACATGTTCTCACGTGCAGTGCGTTGCTTCATCAGGCTTCCTCCTTCATGACGCGAGCGTGCGCCGGCAAACGCGAATACCGGGGCAGCGTGCCCTCTCCCACCAAAACACGATGATCTCCGGGCGCTGGAACAGCATGGTTCCCGCCCGGGCAGATTTCAAGCACTCGTACAGTCGTTTGGCCGCGGGATCAGTCATCAAGTTTCACGTGCACAAATTTCTGGCGCGGGCCGGGGGTCATGCCTTCCGCAAAAGCGACCCACATGTCGTTGCCGCTATTGTGATAGATGATGCTGACCAGGGTGCCGTCCACACACGCGATTTTGGCGATCTCGATGGCTTTTTCAGCATCGATCTCGCCGTAGCGATCCATGATGGCGTTGTACAGCACGTCATTGTCGCGCCCGTTGTGATTCTTCCAGTAGAGGGCGTCCTCTATCGGCCTGTGGAATGGCTTGAGGTCGGCGCAGGGGTGTGGATTGACGGACTGGTTGTCCGCGTATTCATCGAAGCGCGTGTGGCTGGTCAACAGCAGCCGGCCTTTCGCTCCCGCGGCATTGGGATCCGCGAGCGCGTAATGGTATTGGTTGGTCCGCGTCGCCGATTTCATGCGGTCGAGGGCCGATTGCAGGTCGCGGTCAAAGTAGAGCACATCGCGCAGCAGAAACGGGAAGGGGATGCCATCCAGCGTCTCGTCGTCGCAGAAATGCCCCATAATTTCACTGACCCCGATCCCGTTGGTGTTCATGCCGCCCACGGATACGCCCAGAACGCCCGCAAAGCCGACGACCGCGTGTTTTAAGCCATCGTCAGGGCTGTACAGTGCCACGACGGGGTAATCCTGAAGCCCGGTGTCCATGGACCAGTCGAGGTTGCGCATCTGGTAGGTCTCGCCATTCAGTGTGGCCGCGCCCCAGGCCGCAAAGAGGCTGCAATTGTACTCCGACAAGTCGGGAATGGAGGCCATTTGCTGAAGCACGCTGAAGGTGAGTTCAGGATGCCCGGCATCGGCGCAACCATCGGCCACGCCCTGCACTTCGGTGTTCCAGGGCGCTACATCGTAATTCTCTTCCCGCCACAGCGATGCGGTTGCCAGGTTGACCATCTCCATGGGGATGCCGCTCTTTTCGATCAGGGCCTGTGCCAGTTTCGAAGTCGCGGCGATCTGGTCCGCGAGGAGTTTTCCATACCAGTAGCCCAGTTCGTAGCGATTTCCTTTAATTCGGAGCAGGGTCATGGCGTCTTCGCCCTCGCCAATGATTTCGGCTGTGCCCGAGCCGCCGATGGTCGCCGGACGGGCGCAACCGCGCGGCTCAGTGGAAAGCGCCGGGTTCGCCGTGGACTCGCCCGCCTCTCCAGCCGCGACGAGCGCGCCGGTCTGCTGTGCGGTTTTTTCTTCCTGGCGCATCGAGGCCAACACCGGAAATCCCAGCGCCAGAACCACCAGCAAGCCTCCCGCGCAGCTCAACAGGGTATAGAGACTCCGGCGCAACGACCGCCCCTGCGGATGGGCTCCCACCGTCGGATCCGG
Source organism: Candidatus Hydrogenedentales bacterium (assembly GCA_050950105.1). Classification (GTDB taxonomy): domain Bacteria; phylum Hydrogenedentota; class Hydrogenedentia; order Hydrogenedentales; family SLHB01; genus UBA2224. Next base: position 18,051 of record JBMNGZ010000007.1, read on the forward strand.
CAGCGGCGGAAGATCCAGCAAACCAGAAAGGTCGGGCAGGCCGGTGCCTCCATTGGCCGGGTCGGCGTCGGTATTCAGCAGACTGGCCAGATCGGTCGGGCTCTCCAGCGTAGAGACGCTGTCCTGTTGAATGCGGGCTTTCAATTCTTTGGCTTTGGCGTCATCAAACCACTGGATCATCTGATCACAGACGGCGATGGCCTCCGCGTGACGCTGCAACTCCGCCAGGCACTGGGCCCGGCCGTACATCACTTGTTTCCGGTTCGGAAACGCCGCATTCAGCTCGTCAAGCAGGATCAACGCTTCCACATGGTGTTTTTGCGAAAACAGACGTACCGATTCTTGAAACTTCTGTGATGCTGTAGCCTTGTCCATGCACATGACCCTCACTCGATAGATCTCGCCAAGGAAGGCGCCCGCGACTTTCGGGGCACACGACGCCTTACTTTAGTGTTTTCCTACCGGAGAATGCAAGTTTTCGACCCGCGCCTTCCACGCTTTTACCGGGGGAGATAACGCCGCGCCATGCGCGAGCTTGACGCTGTCTAAAAGGCAAAACGGCGCCCGGAGAGCAGCTCTTTGCTCATCCAGGGCAGTATCAGAAGCCTTATGTGCAGTCAGACCGTGCGGGAGGAGTCAAAACCGGCAGACGGTGTTTGCGCTCTGACCAGCCACTGCCGTAAGAAGAGTTGCTCGACTCACGAATCAAGAAAAGACGGCAAGAATCCACCCCCGGCCGCTTCGCGGCCACCCCCGCCAGCCGGGGGACACTAAGAAGTAGAACCGTCCACGCGATCGGCGCAGTCCCGTGCCGGCCACACGGTCCACAGATCCACAGGTCCTATCCCGTCCACCCCCGGCCGCTTCGCGGCCACCCCCGCCAGCCGGGGGACACAAGAGGCAGAACCGCCCGCGTTAGCAGCGCAGTCCCGCGCCGGCCACACGGTCCACAGATCCACAGGTCCTATCCCGTCCACCCCCGGCCGCTTCGCGGCCACCCCCGCCAGCCGGGGGACACAAGAGGCAGAACCGCCTGCGCGGCGCTTGGCCTGATTATTGGTCCAGCCTCTTCGGCGAGGACACAAGAACCCGGACCCGGGAGAGGATTCAGACGCAGTGCGACTCGTCCCTTGCTGGCGTGGGTGAATCAGTATGACGGCATCGAGTGTTACGGGTGCTGGAACCTGCACCCCGCGGGCGGGGGTGAATCGGCGATAGCCGATTTGGGGGTGGATTCTTCGTGCGGAGTCTGGGGACGCATAGCACTCCCCGAGTCCTACAATCCGGAAGGTGCCGTGCGGGGACTGCTTTTCGTAGCGCGTATGGGGGTTGCCCCGGTAAAACTTGATTACGTAGCGCGTAGGGGCAGACCCCTGTGTCTGCCCTTCTTAAACGCAGCCGCAGGGACTATCCGGATGGGCAGACACAGGGGTCTGCCCCTACACCGGAACGCTGTCACGTCGGGGTTTCCTCGATACATCCTGGTTGGCGCAGCAGCGGGGGCGTTGCCCGTGTAATCCGGAAGGCAATCGCGGCGACTGCTTTTCGTAGCGTGTGGGCTTTTGGTGCGGCACATCTGTCCCCCGCGGGCGGGGGTGAATCGGCGATAGCCGATTTGGGGGTGGAGTTTTGCGGCCGGATTGCAGTAGCCGACGCCCATTCGCAGCCATGTGACGCGGATCTCCGTCTATTCCACGCTAACGGGAGACACAAAAATTCGAACCCGAGGATCCTTTGTGCGGCGCACTATCCTCCGCTGGCGGGGCTGAACCGCGTGCTGACGAGGACGTCGGCGTTCCCAGGGCACCTATCCTCCGCTGGCGGGGCTGAACTGTGTGCCGACGAGGACGTCGGCGCTCCCAGGGCACCTATCCTCCGCGGGTGGGGCTGAACCATGTGCCGACGAGGACGTCGGCGCTCCAGGACACCTGTCCCCCGCGGGCGGGGGTGAATCGGCGATAGCCGATTTGGGGGTGGATTCTTCGTGCGGAGTCTGGGGACGCATAGCACTCCCCGAGTCCTACAATCCGGAAGGTGCCGTGCGGGGACTGCTTTTCGTAGCGCGTATGGGGGTTGCCCCGGTAAAACTTGATTACGTAGCGCGTAGGGGCAGACCCCTGTGTCTGCCCTTCTTAAACGCAGCCGCAGGGACTATCCAGATGGGCAGACACAGGGGTCTGCCCCTACACCGGAACGCTGTCACGTCGGGGTTTCCTCGATACATCCTGGTTGGCGCAGCAGCGGGGGCGTTGCCCGTGTAATCCGGAAGGCAATCGCGGCGACTGCTTTTCGTAGCGTGTGGGCTTTTGGTGCGGCACACCTGTCCCCCGCGGGCGGGGGTGAATCGGCGATAGCCGATTTGGGGGTGGAGTTTTGCGGCCGGATTGCAGTAGTCGGCGCTCACTCGCAGCCATGTGACGCGAATCTCCGTTTTATTCCACGCTAACGGGAGACACAAAAATTCGAACCCGAGGATCCTTTGTGCGGCGCACTATCCTCCGCGGGCGGGGGTGAACCGTGTGCCGACGAGGACGTCGGCGCTCCCAGGGCATCTATCCTCCGCGGGTGGGGCTGAACCATGTGCCGACGAGGACGTCGGCGCTCCAGGACACCTGTCCTCCGCGGGCGGGGGTGAATCGGCGATAGCCGATTTGGGGGTGGATTCTGGGGGGATTAAACGGGTATCGGCACCTTATGTGAGAGCAAACAGGTGGGCGGCCCCTGAGCTGTGTCCCCGCAAGCCCTCTCATCTTCCACGCGGAGCACGGGTTTCATACAAGACCAGGTCAAGCCGGCTCAGCCCTCTCCCGCGTCAACATCGGCCGCCAGCGCGGCCCCGCTGAGCGCCGCGAACAAGGCGCTCTGGCGGCTCCCTGGCGCAGACCCGGGGGAGGCACAGGTTGCCCCAGTGGACCGGCGAAGTCCTGCGTCAGTTCAGGTGAGCTGTTCCAGAGGGATCGCCTCATCGATCAGCATGATCGGGATCTCTTCGCGAATGGGGTACATATACACCCCATCTTCCCGCACCAGTCCGCCTTCGATTTTCTCGTCGATGATTTCACCACCGCGCGAAGTGAGCGTACGGGCTTCGATGGCGGCGTTGGCTTTGTCGACAAGGGGTTGCTCGGCCAGCGTCACTTTCGACTTATTCTCCGGACACACCAATATGTCGATCAATTCCTGGTCTATCATCAAATGGAGCTCCTTCTCTGTATCCCCGTGCTGCCGCCATTCTAGCCCATCCGGCCCGTAACTCCAAGGCAAACCTGCTGTTCGAAGCAGCGCGGCGCGCGGCCGCAGCGTCCTCCGGAAACGTCCAGCCTCCGGTATCGGTTGACTCAGCGCAGCGAGGCAGTTAGGCTGACCAGAAACCGGTACCTGTGCGACCGTGCCACCTGCGGAGCGGGAGTTCGATTCATGAAAACATGCCATCGCTGTGGCGCCCCCTGGGACGACGGCGGCAAGAGGCAACCCGGCCCGAAGGACGTCTGCGGCGCCTGCTCAGCGTACCTGCATTGCTGCCTGAACTGCCGCTTTTATGAGCCGGGCGCGCACAATGACTGCTATATTCCCAACACGGAGTGGGTCGGCGATAAGAGTGCCTGCAATTTCTGCGACGAGTTCGAGTTTGCCGCTCGCTCCACCGCCCCTGCTGACGCCCAGCCGGGCGAGCAGGCGCGCAACGCGCTGGACAGCCTTTTTGGAGATGCGGAAAACCGCGCACCGGATTCAGAACGGTTGGACGAATTCCGAAAGCTTTTCGGCGATTGATCGCGAAAACTCGAATTACCAGAGCCACTTTAGTGTAATTTCCAGCCACTTATTTGACGCGGCCCACGACAAGTGATACAAAGTAGGGAGGTTAGGTCGCAACAAAGCGCTCTCACCCGGTGATGCGGCGGAGGGCAGCGTGCTGTTGCACGGGGCGGGGAAACACAGCGGCATTCGACAGGAAGCCGTGAACGTCCAGAATCCAGGAGCCTGAGGTGACCCAAACGGAAGCTAAAGCGCGTATGCTGGTCGTCGACGACGAACCGGGTATTCGGCAAGTCCTCGAAACGGCCTTTGCAGATCGTGGTTTTGCCGTGTCTACCGCATCAAACGGTGACAAGGCCATCGAACTGCTCACGGAACAGCAATTCGATGTGGTGATCACGGATTTGAAGATGCCGGGACGTGACGGAATGGCCGTATTGCGCGCCGCCAAGGAAGCAGCGATCGATGCGGGCATTATCGTAATCACGGCCTATGGCACCCTGGAAACCGCAGTTGAAGCCATGCGGCTGGGCGCGTTTGACTACATCGCAAAACCTTTCAAACTCCAGGAAATCGAGCTAAAAGTCGACAAAATTGTCGGACGGCGCAGAGAAAGCGGCCCGCCACGGGACAAGGCGGCGGAACTGCCCGACGCACGCAAGATCATAGGCGACAGCCGTTCGACCCGCCAATTGCTGAAAATGATCGAAAAGATCGGGCCGAGCCGGAGTTCCGTGCTGATCACGGGCCCGAGCGGAACCGGCAAAGAACTGGTCGCTCGGGCCATCCACGAGGCGAGTCCGCGCCGTGACCTGCCGTTTGTGGCGCTGAACTGCGCTGCACTGGCGCCGGGCGTGCTCGAGAGCGAATTGTTCGGCCATGAGCGCGGCGCATTTACAGGCGCCACAGGCCAGCGCGCGGGCCGTTTCGAGCAGGCCCATACCGGCACGCTCTTTCTCGACGAAGTGGCCGAGATCGATCCCTCCATCCAGACCAAGCTGCTGCGTGTCCTGCAGGAAGGAGAATTCGAGCGGGTAGGCGGTCAGCAAACCCTGAAAGTCGATGTGCGCATTGTGGCGGCCACCAACCGCGACCTGCGCGAAGCCATTGAACAGGGCGATTTCCGTCAGGACTTCTTTTACCGTCTGAACGTGTTTTCGCTGCGCACCGAGCCGCTGAAACGCCGGCGCGACGACATTCCCTCGCTGGTCGACGTGTTTCTGGCGCGCTTCAGCGTGGAAACCGACAAGAACGTGACCGGCGTGGAAGATGAGGTCATGAGCTTTTTCATGCGCTATCCGTGGCCGGGCAATATCCGCGAGCTGGAGAATATGCTTGAGCGGGCCGTGGTCTTGTGTGAAGGCAGCGTGATCACCGTCGAGGAACTTCCCCAGGAACTATTCTTCATTCAGGAGGACGACGAGCCGGAACCCGCCGAGACGCTGGACCATGGGTCGCTCGTGGAGCGCACAGACAAGCTCGAAAGTGAGATGATTCAGGCCGCCCTGGAGCGCTTCCGCTGGAACAAAACCAAGGCCGCCGAACACCTCGGCCTGAAACGAACCACCCTCCAGTACAAGATCAAGAAGTACGGGTTGGAATAGCCCGGCGCACGGCCGCCCTCGCTTTTCTCTTCATCGTTATGCAATGAACTTTGCAGGCTCCCGCAATTGCCGGCGAATCAGGCGCTGTATAAAAAGTGGCGGCGAAGCCTTCTTCGCCGCCACCACTACGAACATCAGGCCAAGCGCCCGGGTCAATCGGGGATCAGCCACACTTCCGCGACCTGGCATCCGCGGCCCGCGACGCGCTGCCATTCGAGATCCAGCACGCCATCCGCCGTCAACTCCTGCGGCAGCGGGAAATCCACCGGCCACCACGTCTCGGGCTGCGGCATCGGGCCATGCACCTCATGGTCGCCGTTCGCGATCAGGCGCATCGTTGGACGGAACCGGCCCGCATACGTCACACGCAGCGTATACGTCTTCGACACATCCAGCCCTTCGTAGTGCATCTTCAGCGGGGCGCGGAACAGCGTCTGGGCCTGATCCAGCCACGACAGCCGATTTTCGGTGTACTCCCGGGTCCGGTTGTCCTGACCACGGAAATGCTCGCACTGCGGCCCATCGACAAAGCCCGGATCCGCTTCCCAGTCCGTTTGTTTCACCAGGTGGGGCTGCTTCCAGGCGCAACCCAGGTCGTCATACAATGCACCCGGTTTCGGGGCCTCCCAGGTGAGGATGCGTTCGATGTGCGCGTTCTGGTCGTCCTCGGTGGCCAGTGTCTGAAGCCGTATGAGCTGGCTCAAGATCCACAGCTTGTTGTTGAGCGGCAGGTCGATCCCGTCCAGGATGGCGCCGCGCTCCGGATTCGACGCGTAATACGGCGGCAACACCGACAACTGCATCCCGATGCTCTCGCGCAATGCCATGGCAAGCTCGTCAATGCGCTGACGCAATTCCGGCCGCACCTCCGGCGGGGGCATCTGGCTCAATTTCGTATGCAGGGCCGCCGCGGCTGCATCCACTCCCGCACCCCGGATTCCATCCAGCATGGCGTAGATTTCCTGCTCTTCCGCCGTCTCAGCGATCAGGCGCGCACGGATATAGCTGTCGCAGATGGCGCGCAACAGGTACAGCTGAAAACGCCAGTTCCCGGTCAGATCCGCGCCCGCGCGTTCCTCCAGGGCCAGCCAGTGTGCCAGCGTTGCGTCGATGCCCTCATTTTCCAGTGCCGAGCCGACCCAGTTCGATTCCAGCATGTACAGGCCTTCCGCAACATCCTCCCCATAGGCCTCGCCGAAAAACACCCGGCCGTAGTCCCGCACCAGTTCTTTCACGTCCGCGTCGGGATTCCATGCCAGGGCCGTCCAGATCATCTTGTTGAGATCGTCATGGCAGCCGTCGGAATACGACACAAATCCCGCCGCCAGCGGGGCAAACAGGTTGTGGATGTGCGCCGTGCCGCGCGGACGCGGGTTTGAACATTCACGGCCGATCAGCTGAGAAAACGCCCGATCCCAGTCCGGAACCGGGTACTGGCAGCGCACGTTGTGCGTGATGTCCGGGTATCGGCGCAGGGGATAGCGTTCGGGCGTGCGTTCCCGCATTTCCTTCAACGTGATCTGCGTCCACGGCCCCAAAATCACGCCCGTCAGCCAGTCGGGCTGATGTTCTTGAAGGTACTCGAAAAAGATCTCGTTCTGGTCATCCGTAAACCCTTGATTCGACACCCAGAGAGCCGCCTCCGGGAAATGTTTCCGCAGCACCTGGGCCAGGTCCGCAAGCCACGGCATGAGATCCTGCGGCGCCGTATGCCCCGGATCGCCGCCGGGCACCATCACGTGGTCGATCGCCGGGTACTGGGCAAACATTGCGTCGCGTATTTCCAGCGCCTGCTGATATTCCTCCGGTTTCCGCACATCCTCGCCCAGGGCCAGAAACAGCCACACATCAATGCCGTATGACTGCAGCATCCCCGAAATCATCCGGTTCATCTGCTCCTGAGGCACCGGCATCACCGGGCTCAGATCTTTGCTCTCATTAAAACCCGGGATCACCTCCACCGCGTTGGCGCCAAAAAGAATGCAGTCCCGCACGTACTGCTCATAGGTCTCCAAGGTCCATGCATCGTAACTGTTCGCGGTGTCGCGGTAACCGAGCTGATGCCCCCGCAACGGATACAGGGGCGCCGTCGAGATCGACACCGTCTCCGGAACTTCGATCTGTCCCTGCGCCAGGATTGCTGAACGAATGAAATGGCCGGCCGCATACAGCGCGCCGCGTTCGTCGTGGCCCACCAGATACAGCGTGCCGCCATCGAGCTGTGCCGCATACCCCTCCGCCTTGTCCGGCACCGCCACGTCTGCCGGCAACGAAAACGACGCCGGTAATTCTGACGCTGTCCCCAACACAATCGCCGGGCCCGTGCCGGATGCCGGACCGTCGCTCACGGGAAGCTGCACGCCGCTCCGCTTCGCGACCTCCTGCTGTAGCATCTCCGCGGCTTTCCCGAGCAGGGCGTTGCCGCCCGCGACATACACCCGCGCCTGCGACCAGTTTACTGCCCCCGGCGCCGCGGCTGCGCCCGTCTCACCAGCGGATTCGGCCGGCGCGGGTGCCGGTTTATCCTGGCCGCACGAGACTACGCAGCACATCAGCACAAACACCAGAGGTTTCATGATTCTCATCGCCGAAACATCGAGACACATTGTGCGCACCTCCTCTTGACGGGTTATGTTTGTCACACGCATGGCAGTCCTTGCCCCACTACCACACAGAGTCAGCGACGGGGAATATGGCACTATAGCACCCGCCATCGGACCAGCGCAAAAATAACCGTTACTTCGATGCGCCGTGCCACGCAGATGCGGTGCAAACGCGATTGCCGCAGAGGGCATCTCCATGAATGCTCTGCCCTTCGCCCGAATGCGCGGGGCAGGCGAGGGGCGTGCACTGCGCGCAACCGACCCCATGTGTTACAATCCCGGCACATGCCAACAAGAGATGAAACGCACGCCCGGCGTGCGGAAAGGGGGAGGGCCGCCATGCAAAGGCTTCGTGGCGTTGGACTGGCGATTTCGCTTGTCGTGCTGTGGAACTCCGCCGTATCGGCTGAGCTGACCTTGTGGCTCAAGTACCACTATGCCGCAGATGAGGCCTGTGCCCGCGGTGAGTTCAACCGTGCCGAACATCTGTATAAGGCGGCCGAGCGAGAGTCTGTCATTACCCTGCCCGCCGACAATTTCCGCCTGGCCAGCACCCTCGACGGGCTGGGCGTGGTTCATATGGCGCAAGGCCGGCTGGACGAGGCCGATGCCGTGCTCCAGCGCGCCCTGGCTATGAAAGAAAAAGTACTCGGCCCCCATACCCGCGAGCTTCCGAAGACCATCCTCCATATCGCCGACCTGCGGTATGCCCAGGGAAGATACGACGAAGTGGAGCGCCTGTACCGTCATGCGCTGCTGATCCTGGTGCGCGATCAGACCGACATCGGCGTCACCCGCGCGCTCAACGGCCTGGCCCGGTATTACCGCCTGCAAGGCGATGCCCTGAAGGCGGAGACGCTTCTGGAACGCGCACAGAAAATCCACGTGGATGCCCGCCGCCGCAACCATCCCGCCATGGCCGACACCCTGGTTGAACTCGCCCGGCTCTACGCGTTTGAAGGACGCGACGACGAATCTCTGCCGCTGTACGACAAGGCCAGCGCCATCCGCGCGGAGAAACTCGGCATGCACCACCCGCTCACCGCTGCAAGCTTCGAAGAATTCGCCCAGGCGCTTCATCGACTAGGCCGGCTCCAGGAATCCGAAGACTTGCGCGAACGTGCCCAGACCATACGGGCCCGGCACACCGAGTTCGAAGAACGCTACGCAAACGCCCAGGCGCCCCTGCTGTAGTCCTCACCACGAGCTGAAAGCACGACGTTCGGCATCCTGTTTCCTGCGCTGCACCCGCCGAGCCTCCGCGCTGGAGCCAGCCGGGCAGATCTGCCGCGGATTGGGGTCGATTCAAGAGTGTATAGGGCGCTCTATTCAGCCGCCGCCACCATAGAGGCATCGAGATCGCGCAACAGGCCCAGGGCCGCCCGGTGATAGGTGGCGCCCACAAGAGGCCCGCCGGAATTCTTTTCCCCGTACTGGGGCTTTTCACGACCGTACGCGAATGGAGGCTTGGTGTCCCACTGGGTCTTGGGCAGCATGTAGCCGATCTCGTCATTGGCGAGGTTAAACATCATGTTGACCTTGCCGGGCATGACTTTTCGGAGGGGAGGCGTTTCCAGTATCTCACCGGGATAATCCGCGCCGTCCGGGCATTCGACGCCGCCTTCGGCGATCTCCGGATACAACTCACCGGGGACGGTGAGGATGGCCAGGTCGCCGATCCGGATCGCATGCACCTCGGTGCGTCCTTTGCCCCAGAACCACCCGGGATGAATGATTCCCAGAAGAACGGCCCAGTTGAACATACCCTGGAGGGGAACGAAGAAGGAGCGGCCCGCCACGGCCACTTCGGTGGACGTCGAGGAAATCGCGTCTGCGCCCTGCAGGGCGCCCAGCACTTTGAGGGCAACGTTTTCACCCAGGGCCTGCGCCTTTTCGAAAGACGCTTTCTCGAAGGTTCGCTGGCCATCGCGGTGGGGCACCGTCGTGTGCAGCTGCGTCATTAGTCCGCCCAGATTGCCCGAGAAAAAAACGCAGATGCCGCCCAGCCCGGGCGCACCGTGAGGCTCATCGACCCCGTTTTCGATACCTTCCCGCAAATAATGCGGATAATCGGAGGATATCAGCGGATTATTACCGCCGAGAGTCTCGGGATGATTTCCCCACGAGACCAGCGTGGCAATGGTCTCCCGAGTGCCGGGCCGCGTAAACCAGGCCGCGCAGATCTGGTCGTCGTACACGTGCGGCAGGCGGCTGTCGTCCATGAAGCCTTCGGGCTCTATCCGCACGGAGGCCAGGGTCATTTCGGCGGGCTCCAGCGCACTCACAGCGTCCACGATGGCCGAGCGGCACGCGCGGAGCACTTCGTCGAGGTAGGCCTGGTCAAAATAGCCTCGAAACGGCTTGTAACTCCAGATGCCCATGGTATCCGGCGCCTCGTGGTCATGCGTCGAGGCCAGAGTGACCAAATCCAGGTCCAGGGTATCCGGCAGCGATTTTCGGACGGCGATGAACCGTTCGTTGGTGATCCCGATGCTGTCGATGGAGACCATCACGCCGGTGATGCCGTTGTTGCGGTAGGCCAGGGCCCGCACCCACAGTGGATCGTGTACGCCTTTAGCCGGGCGGTTGTTGTTGAATCCCGCAAGCCAGACCGCATCAAAGCGCCCATTGCCGTTGGCGTCGGTATAGGTATCGCCCTTCTCCGGCCGGTACCGGTTGTCGCCATCGACATCGACCCACGGGTCGTAGCGGGACAGATCCGGGGTGATATCGCGCAACGCTACGCCGATCTCAAGGGCGCCTGGCTGGATACCCGTGGTGGCGGGGGTCTTCAGGACATTCAGCCGGTAAAATCGGTACGGGCCTTTGGCGCGCCATGCGACAAAGCCGGCCAACACCAGAAACAGACCAGCAAAACCGTATACGCACACTCGAACAATTCGATGCCGCCTGAAGATGCTCATTCCTGCGTCTCCACAGCTCGCGTACGCTTCACTCGCGAGCCAGAGCGGAGAAGGACAACACGGTTATCGATGAAACAAATGGGGATGTGCCGCGCACAATGAAGGGGAAAACACAGGCCGCCCTGCCTGGACGGCCCGTGTCGCGCACTGCTCCGAAGCGGTCTATTTCATCCCGGTGAAAGCGGGGAAAATCCCGGATAACGCCGTAAAAACTGAAAAGAGCGCCCCGATAAAGCGCAGGACTTCCAGTCCAGCCTGAGCTTCGCACACACGTGCCCGCGTAACGGTTCGAATGTGTCTCATACGAATTCCCTTCCTTCTCCGTTAAAGGCTGTCCGCCTGCCTGCGCCTATCCACAGCGCAACGGCATGCATCAGCATAATGTGAATGCCCCGGCGAGTCAACAGCACCAATTGCCTCAGGAGCAAGCGCCTCGCGCCTCAAATTTCTGGCGCTTACTGAACCGAGAGCAGTTACGGCCAGGGAAAATTGAACAGTATTGCCCTGCGGGGAAATATATCGCGATTCGGCCCTTCCACAGCCGTTTCGTCAAGGACGCCCATCTGGTGTTCGCGGGCTCGGACCAGGCGGGTCAGGAGCGTGTTAACTGGGCTGGGCAGGTCTTTGCTCTCGGCATAGCGGCAGATCGCGCCGTTTAAGGCGTCGATCTCGGTGCGGCGATTCAAGCGAAAATCCTCCCGCATGCTGGCGTAGTGTTTGGCGGTCGGGGGAATCAGTTCCTCAAACAACAGGGTGCAGTACGCCTCAGGCGTAGTGGGCTCCAGGGGCACGTCCATAGCCCGGGCTACGTCGTATAATTCCTGGACGACATCGCGCATGATCGCGCGGCTGTGTTGCGTGTCCAGCAGCGCGCCGTACGGCACGTCAAGCAACGCAGACAAGGGGTTGAGGGCGCAGTTGTAGGCCACTTTGCCCCACAATACGGTGGCGATCGTGTCGGTGTACACGGTGGGCACTCCGGCGGCATCCATGGCGTCGGCAATGGCGCGCACCCGTTCGGCCGGGGCACTGGCCGAATACACGCCCAGCGCGGTGGGATTCGCGATCACCGTGATCTCGGCCGTGCCGGGCTCGGGGAGCCACACCCCGTAGATCGCCCGTGCCCCGACCGTCCTTGACCATCCCACCGCTTCGGCGATGATCTCCGCGTTGCCCAGGCCGTTTTGATACGAGCAAACGAGGGTATCGGCGTCCACGAGAGGCGCCACCGCCGCCACCGCCGCCCGCGTGTCGTACGATTTGACGGTGATGAGGATCAAATCGAAGTCGCCCTGCTGGAGCGCATGGGTTCCCGTCACCGGGACAAGCGTACGGACCCGATGCTCGCCCCAGATGCCCGTGATGCGCAGCCCCTGCCGTTCGATGGCGCCGATGTGGGCTGGGCGTCCGACCAGCGTGACGGCGTGTCCCGCGTTGGCAAGAAATCCGCCTATCGCGGAGCCCAGCGCCCCGGCTCCCATTACCAGTACCCGCATGATACGCTCCTAGGGATGGCCTGTGATGAAATCGAGAATGTGCCCACTCGGTTCAGAATGCCGGTCATTCGGTCTCATTGCGGGGCTCCCGCGGCCGCTTGTGGCCTCAGATAGGCCTCAAAAAAGTGGTACATGAACCAGCGGCACCGATCGTTGACCGGCTGCGCGCGATCCATGGTGTGGGGCCACCCCTCGAACGCTTCGAATACGCAGGGAATACCCAGTTCTTCAAGGCGCGCCGCGAGGCGTTCGGATTGCTCAATCGGCACCACATCGTCGATGGTTCCGTGAAAAATCAGGGTGGGCGGATCCCCTGCGTTCAGGTAGTGCATGGGGGAGGCTTGAAGGTACAGAGCGGGATTTTCGTCCCAGCTGGCCCCCAGAAACTCCAGGACCTCCTTCGAGTCTCTGGCAATTTCCGCCGTGAGATCATACGGTCCGTAGAAATTGACGACGGCCTGCACGGCACTGCTGACGCCGGGATTTCCGCCCTCCCCTTCGAATTCCAGGTCGCCGGCGGTGTAACCCGCCATCAGTGCGAGATGGCCGCCCGCAGAGCCGCCGATCAGCGCGATCCGGTCCGGGTCGATGTGGTAGACGGCCGCGTTCGCGCGCATCCACCGGACCGCGCATTTCACGTCCTGAACGGCAGCGGGGAATTGGGCCTGACCGGAGAGCCGGTACGAGATCGTGGCGGCCGCGTATCCCTGCCGGGCGAAATGATAGGTGTAGAGATGGTAGATCTGCCGTTTTCCGCTGGCCCAGCCGCCACCGTGGATGAAAATCAATCCGGGAAACGGCCCTTCTTCATTGGCAGGCAAGGCCAGGTCGAGTTTAAGGGAAATCCCGTCGATATTGCCGTACTCGAGGCCGGCAAGCTCTTTCACGCCGTCCGGGACCGGCGGGTTATCGTCCAGAAGAGGGATGTCGCCCTTCGCAACAGCCGCCATCGCCTCGACAGTTGAGCCGTAGCCTGCCGGCATGGCCGGCGGCTCCGCTATTGCCGCGACCGGATCGCCGGCCGTGACGGGTCCGGCTGATGCCGCCGGGGCGGCTGGCGGGGGTAGCGCCGAATCTGCCTGTTCTGTTGGCGGCGCGCCTCCGGGCGTGCATCCGGGGTACAGCGTAAGCGCAATCGCAACGGCAAGTGCAAGCCTGAGCAGGTGTTTCATGGCAGCCATCGGGAGTTCTCCTCCGGTAGATTGGCCAACAGGAACGGCGCATAGAGATTGATCGCAAGAATATCACGAACGGTGTGCAAATTCCCGATGCGCCGCGCCCTGACGCCGCTCTTTTCTTGCGTTCGTCCGGCGAGCGGGCTAGTCTGATGGGGACGTCAGGATATCGAGCGCGTGCGAGGCCGCGCATGAAGGAGATGGGAATATGTTCCAGGGTGGTTTGGGCAATTTGTGGGGCCTGTTCAGGTCGCAGATTATCGTGCTGGAACCCACGAACGTGCTGTCGCAGCTCTACAACCTCGTATACAATCTCCTGATGCTGTTCGCGGTGCTCTTCTGACAGCCAGGCGGGGCGGGGCATGCGGGGATGCGCCATGGTTGAACGGAGAAAAAGACAGTGAACCGGCCGCTGGTATGGGTGGCCGGAGGAGTCTTGGCGGGGATTATGGCGGGCGCGGGGGGATATGCGCCCGGCCTGCTGATTCCACTGCTGTTATGCGCGGGGGCTGTGGCCTGCCTTTATGCCTTTTCGGCGCTGCCGCCGTCCCGTCCGTTGGGAGTATTTCTTTGTTTTCTGGGCGTAGGAGCGTTTTTATATAACGTGCGCCACGCCGCCGCGCCTGGCGATCCGCTCAGCCGCTTTCTCACGGCGCACGAGCCCGGTTACTGCCGCATCGAAGGGGTGGTCCGCGATGTGCCCTACGCCAACCCGCCCGATGGGTATGCCCGGTTTGTACTGGATGCCGATCGGCTGGTGCTCGGCAGCCGCGAAATCGCCGCCAGGGGCGGCGTGCTCGTCAAATGGACGGAACCCGGTCCGCTGCCCTGGCCGGGCGATCGGGTAACGGCAAGCGGACGCTGGGATCTGGCCCTGGCTCGCGTCAATCCTGGCGTGCAGAGCTGGGAAGATGCGCTCCGCCGCAGCGGCATCCACACCGCGCTCTCGGCGCGGGGGGCAGGGAGCATCGCGGTCCTTGCGTCCGCTCCCTGGCATTCCGTGCACTACTGGTCGGCCCGGCTGCGGCGGGCACAGGCCGAGCGCTTCGAGCACGCCATGCCCGTGCCGACCCGGGCCTTTGCATTGATGATCTGGCTGGGAGACCGAAGCGGCCTGACACCCAGCGACTATATCCGCTATGTTGACACCGGCACGTCGCATATCCTCGCCATCTCGGGCATTCACATCTCCATCGTATTTGTCACCGCAACCGTGTTCTTCGAAGCCTTGGCCTTTGTTCGTAGGCGGGCATCGCTGCTGGCCCTGCTGGTGGTCTGGCTGTTTGCCCTGATGGCCGGTGGACGCGCCCCGGCATTGCGGGCGGCCATCATGTTCACGGTGTACGTGCTGGCGGATTTTGCCGGCCGGGAGCGCGATGCGCCAACGGCCCTGAGCATTGCGGCGCTCCTGTTCACGCTATGGCGGCCGGATATTCTGTTCGATGCGGGGTTTCAGTTGTCGTTTTTGAGTGTCGCGTCGGTCCTCCTGTTTCTTCCTCATTTCTCCGAAGTTCTGGAACGGCTTCCCCGCCCTATTCGCCAGCCGCTTGCGATGCCCGTGGCGGTGCTGGTGCTGCCGCTTCCCGTGGCGGCATACCACTTCAACAGCATCTCTCTTGCGGCGCCGCTGGCCAACCTGATGGTGGTGCCGCTCCTGGGAGCGGCGCTGTGGCTGTGCTTTGCTACGAGCGCCCTCTCGTTTGTCTGGATGGGCGCCGCGGCCCTGTTTGGTCATGCCCTGTTGCCCGTTACGCTGCTGATTGGATGGTGCATCGACACCGTACGCGGATTGCCATACGCTCATCTCGATATATCACGCCCCTCTGGCATGGCTCTGTTGTGTTACTGGCTCGCCGCCTGCGCTCTGGTCGCGGTTTTCGCGAATCCCCGCTGGCGCCGCCGGGCAGGTGCAGCGGCCGGCCTGCTGCTGGCTCTGGCGATAGTCTGTTGGCGGCCGGCGCCTGCCCCGGAAGCCGTCGTCTTGGATATTGGCTCTGCCGACGCCATCTATATCCACACGCCCGGCGGCGACACGCTCCTGATCGACGGCGGCGACCGTTCTGCCTATGAAGACGCGGGTGAGCGCATCCTGCTGCCCTTCCTCCGCGCGCGCGGCATCCGGCGCATCGATAAAGTCATTCTGACCCATCCGCATCGCGACCACATCGGAGGCTTGCTCACCGTCTTTGAGAAGATACGGGTTGGAGAACTGTTGATCGGGGCAGAATTGAACACCTCTGCGCCCGAGACGGAAGAGGCCCGGCTGGCGGCGCTTTGCGTCGAGCATGCGGTTCCCGTGCGCACGGTGCGGAAAGGCGATACGCTCGCCCTGGCCCAGGCCACGCTCCACGTGCTTCATCCCGATACGGCCTGGGCCGGCGCTACCAATCCGAACAACCGGTCGGTGGTGTGCCGGCTCGACTGGAGTGGAGGCAGTCTGCTGCTCACGGGCGACATTGAAAAGCCCGTAGAAACGGCCCTATGCGGGCCGGCGTGCCGGAGCGATGTGCTGAAAGTGCCGCACCACGGGTCGAACACGTCTTCTACCGGGCCCTTTCTCGACGCCGTCGCCCCGCAATTCTCATTGATCTCGACGGGGCCCCGGCGCGGCAGGGACTCCGTTTCACCACAGGTGCTCGAACGGCACCGCGAGCGGGGGATCACGGTTTTGCGCACCGATCGTCACGGCGGCATTCGCATTCCGCTCCGCGGGCAATCCGTTGCCGTTGAGGCATCGAGGTTGCAGCGCAACTACCCCGTTGTTGGCGGCGTCGCGGGCGCGTCTCCCATTGCGCCGGGCACGGCCATGGAGTATCCTGCGGCGAAAAAGGCGCTGCATTGAGACGTCCTGGCCGCACACGCAGGACGGGTCTTCTGCCACCTGAGAGGAAAGCCATGAAAGACGCGCGATACTGCCCAAAACTCCGGCAGCTGCCGGGATTGCTGCTTGCTGCCTTGGCCGTCGCAGCCATGGCCGCGGAGGAACCGGCTCCGTTTCCATCGCCGACACTCGTCAGGATACCCATGCGCGACGGCGTCCAGCTCGCAACCGACATCTATCTTCCCGCCGGCGGCGCTCCCTGCCCCGTCGTTCTGGCCCGGAGCGTGTACGGCCGCGAATTTGGCCCTCAATGGGGGCCTCCGTGGCTCAATAAGGGCATCGCATTCGCCGTCCAGGACTGCCGCGGCCGTGGCGACAGCGAGGGGACCGACCTGGGGTTCTATGCCGATGGATGGGGCGAGGCCGGGGACGGCGCCGACACGGTCGCATGGCTGCGCGCCCAGCCGTGGTGCAATGGCAAGATCGCCACGTTCGGCGGTTCCGCGCTCGGCATCGTACAGATCCTCGCAGCGCCAGCCACCCCCTGGATCACCTGTCAGGGCATTATCGTGGCGCCCGGCTCGCTGTACGGCCACGTCACGTACCAGGGAGGCGTGTTCCGCAAAGAAATGATGGAGGGCTGGCTGGCGGCCCAGAAACTCCCGCACGTGCTGGAGCTGTGGAAGGAGCATCCGGGATACGACGCGTTTTGGCGCCACTTCGATGCCGTGAGCGCGGCCGATCGAACAACCGCGCCCGCCGTGCATGTGGGAGGATGGTGGGACTGTTTCGGCCAGGGCACCCTGGAGGCGTTCAAGTCGCGGCAGGAAGAGGGCGCACTTCCGGGCCGCGGCAATCAAAAGCTCATCATGGGGCCGTGGCTGCATGGACCCAGACGCGAACTCGGCGACGTGACCCTCGCAGAAAACTTCGATGCCGTCGACTTCAACCAGTACATCCAGCGGTTCTTCCGATATTGGCTCCTGGACGAGCAGAACGGCATCATGGAGGAGCCCGCAGTCCAGTACTATACCGTGGGCGACCTGTCGGACCCGGATGCACCCGGCAATGAATGGCGGACGGCCAGCGCCTGGCCGCCGTTTCCCACGAAGGCGACGCCCTTTTATTTGAACCCGGACGGGACGCTTCAGGCCGAGCATGTGTCCGAGAGCACGGGCGGTCGAACGTTCTTGTATGACCCGGCTGATCCCGTGCCCTCCTTGGGCGGCGCTACGTTGCTCCACAAACCCGGGGTCTACGATCAGCGGCCCGTGAGCGACCGGGCGGATGTCCTCAAATTCGCGACTCCGCCCCTCACCGAACCTCTCGAGATTACCGGGCGCGTCAAGGTGCGCCTCTATGTGTGTACCGATGCCCGAGACACCGATTTCACGGCGAAATTGGTCGATATCTACCCGGACGGGCGGGAAATCCTCATGCTCGACGGCATCCAGCGCCTCAAGTTCCGCAATGGCTTCGAAATGCCCGATTATCTCCTGCCGGGGGAGATCGCGGAGGTCGAAATCGATTTGTGGTCCATCAGTCTGATCGTCAACACGGGCCATCGCATCGGACTGCAGGTGTCGAGCAGCAACTTCCCTCGTTTCGAGCGCAACCCGAACACCGGCAAAGATTTTCCCGCCGAAGACGAACCACTGGCCATCGCCTCGAACACGGTGTTTATGGGGGTTCGTCAACCCAGCGCGTTGATCCTGCCAATCGCGCCTTAGTATCATGCAGCGCATGACAGACGAACACCGCACACCGCTCTGGTGGACGAGCCTGACCGCGGAAAAAGTCCTGGGCATCCTGTTTGTCCTGGCGGCAGCCCTCAAGGCCTGGGATCTTGAGGCATTCGCGTTCCAGATTCGCTACTACCATATCCTCACGGAGCCCAGATGGCTCATGGCCGCCGCCATCGGCTCCGTGGTCTGGGAAACCCTGCTGGGCGTTGCGATGCTGGTCGGGCTCCGGTTTCGCGGCTGGACCTTCATCGCCGTCGGCGCGACCCTCGTGGGATTCACGGCGCTGGTGCTGTATTCCTGGTACTTTTACGATCTCGAAGATTGCGGTTGTTTCGGGTCGCTCGTGCCCCTCGGCCCCGGCGCCACCTCCGTGAAAAACGTCGGAATGTTCGCGCTCGCCGTGCTGGCGTGGTTTGGCCTCCGAGCCGGTCGCGCCCCGATCGAAAGCGCGCCCAGGAAATACCCCCTGTGGAAGAGCGCGGCGGTTTTGGTCTCCAGCGTGCTGGTTTTGCTTGCCGGCCTCTTCCACACGCCGTTCGAGCATGTGAGCAGCAATTCCAGCGGGCAGGACGGGCCCTCTCTCGTATTTCATGCTGAATACGATGGGCAGGCCGTCGACACGTCGCAGGGCGATTACTTTATCGCATTTCTCAGCGATACTTGCGACGAATGCCGCGCTGAGACCCCCGTGCTGAACGAGATGCTTGAACTCCCCGAAATGCCGGCGATTCTCGCGTTCATGCTCGTCGAAAATGAGGACTCGCTCGAACAATTCCGCGAATTGGCCCAGTTTCCCACCATCAGAATGGATACCCTGCAATGGGTCCAATACATCCATCTTGCCCCCCCGCGCTTCTACCTGGTGCGCGACGGCAAAGAACTCGCACACTGGGACGAACAGATCCCCGCCCTCGAAGAGATTCTGGCCGCCCGCGACGCTGCGTAACCGACCCGACCGCTCGACTCGACGCTAAACCCCAAAGAACGAATGCGTTGGGAAGCCGTTTGCCTGCCGTGGCCGACAATATGAATAGATGGGGCGAGCTTTCGTCTGAATGTGTATGACGAACCGAACGCGCCTTATCATCAGGCAGCGTGCGCTGGAGACCGAAACGATGCGAAACCGAGGGATGTCGCTCCTGGAATTATTGGTTATCCTGGCTATTTTGGGCCTGTTTGTCGCGATTCTGCTGCCGGCACTTGCCCATGCCAAGGGTTCTAAGGCGCGCTACGATTGCGCTGCGAATTTGAAGCAATTGGGTCTCGCAAGCGCGATGTTCGCTGCCGAAGACGCGCACGGCAAGTACCCCGCCCTATACGCCGCCCGTACTCCATTCGTGACAGAAACCGGCGAATCGACCGGAAACAGCGCGTTTCTGGTCCTGCCGAGCCTGAATCCCAGCGATCTCTATCCGGAATACATCAACGATACGCGCGCTTTCGTATGCCCCGGAATCGCGGCGGGAAGCCCAGCCGGCTACGCCTTCGACGCCGCCGTCGATTCCAGTGGCCGTTTGCTGGACGATCTCGGGCTGGGTCTCGCAGCGCAGAGCTATATGTACCTGGGTTGGGCGGTGGATGCCATCGCGCCCGAGGCCCCTCAGGAGCCTCTGGATATCCTGGGTGGAGCAGCCACGCTGACGGCTCCCGCGCAGTTGGTGCTGGGCGTAGGCCCGGTTCTGGATGAAATCAGACGAAGTGAAGACCCGGCGCCCGCCGGCCTCGATATTCCCGTGTCCGGCGGCCTGGGCACCAACGGCGACACGCTGATCCACCGCCTGCGCAAAGGCGTCGAGCGGTTTGGCGTAACCGACATCAACAACGCCGGCGCGACGGCCAAAGCCGAAGCCGCCCTCTGGGTGCTCGCCGACCGTGTGAACATGCCGGAAGACGACGGCTTCGCCTTTGGAGCCAATGTCCTTTTCAAGGACGGACACGTCGAGTTCGTATCCTTTGGCGCGAAGGCGCCGGTGACGACCGGTATGGCCGCTTTCCTCGACACACTCACTACATTGAATTAACCCGCGCAACCACCCGCGAAAACGCCTCCTCCGCTCCCCCCTGGAGGAGGCGTTCCCCTTTTGTGCGCCCGCATCCGGGTTTCACGGAACATACGATGAGGCGCCTGAAGAGTGCTATACTCCCCTTGGCACCAAGCCCCGCGCAGAGGACCCCTGGACATGCCCGAACCCATGAAATTCGCTGTCATCGGCTGTGGAATGCTGGCGCGCCAGCAGCACCTGCCCAATCTCGCCCGGTCGGCAAAGGCAAGCGTGCATACCTGCTGCGACCTGTCCGCTGACGTTGCCCGCCATTGCCAGGAGGAGTTTGGCGGCCTCAAGGCCACGACCGACTACCGGGAGGCCATCAACGAGCCCGAGGTCGAGGCGGTGATCCTCGCGACCACCGAGCAGCTCCGGCTGCCCGTCATCGAAGTCTGTGCCGCCGCCCAAAAACCCGTATACGTCGAAAAACCCATCGCCGGCACTCTGGAAGAAGCCCGCGAAATCCAGAATGTAGTGCACGAAGCCCGGCTCCCATTCTGCGTGGGACATAACCGCCGCAACGCCCCTGCCATGATGGATGCCCACCGCATCTTCCGGCATCACATGGACGACTCCAAACCCTGCCCGTGGCGATTTGACCGGGAAGGTCCCGGCCGGCCCGCACTGCCTGACGATGGCGTCGCGGGGATGTCGGTCCGTATCAACGACGACTGGTATTCATGGAAAGGCTGGGTCTTCGATACGGAACAGGCCCGCTACGGACCCATGCTTTTCGAAATGACCCATTTCACCGACCTGTGCACCTGGTTTCTGCAGGCGGAGCCCGCCGAAGTGGTGGCCTTGTCCGGAGGAATGCTCAATCACGGCGTCGCCATCCGATACCGGACCGGCGAGATCGCCACCCTCTTCATGGGCGCAAACGGCACCTTCGGCTACCCCAAAGAACTCTACGAAATCATGGGCAACGGGGGCATCGTCGTGGTCGACCACATGGTGGAACTGCGCACGGCAGGCATTCAGGACGCGCCCGCCCGGCTCTGCTACGCCCTGCTCGACGACCGCTTTCCCGACGTGGGCGCCCAAGGCGGAATCGCCGCCTGGCTCGACAAAAAACGCCGGGCCTGTGAGGAAGTCGCCCGGGGCGCCGACCCGCTCCTGCTTCTCGCCGCCAGCCCCGACCGCGGACACGCGCACGCGATCGACCACTTCGTCGACGAGATCCGCGGCGAAGGGCCCATGGTCTGCGGGATTGACGATGCGCTCCTGGCCACCCGCGTGGCGTTCGCCGCCATCCGCTCGGACCACGAACGCCGGGCCGTACACCTCGACGAGATCTGAAACGCCGCCCGCAGCCAAAAACCGCCAAACCCGCCAAACCCGCCGCGCCAACCCCATCTCAGGAAAATTCACGCTGGAGCCCAACCCGGAGACCACGGCACCGTGACCTTTCTAACGAGCTAAGACATGTGACATTTTTAAAGAGTTTTGACAGTGCCAAATCGTGCATTTGACAGCCCTGCTGACCTGTGCTATCATTTTTTCTGCTCACATTGAGCGGGAGTAACTCAGTGGTAGAGTGCAACCTTGCCAAGGTTGACGTCGCGGGTTCAAATCCCGTCTCCCGCTCCATTTTTTTGTCTCGAATCCCACTGACGGGTCCGCCCTGCGAACCCGAGGGCCGCTAGCTCAGGAGGTAGAGCAGGGGACTCTTAATCCCAAGGTCGGGGGTTCGAATCCCTCGCGGCCCACCAATAAAATCAAGGACTTACGCGATTGCGCGTGAGTCCTTTTTTTATCTGATCATTCCGTCGCGATCTATGCAGGCGCCGAAAATTTCTGGATAGAGGGGCCGTCGTTACGGTGCCTGTACGGTGCCTGTACGGTGCCTGTACGGTGCCTGTACGGTGCCTATATGGCGCCTGTATTGATCTGTTCCTAGAGCGCGGGTTGGATGGATCTTCGGGCAGAAGAGGGAGCGTATCGGGTGGTGAAGTGGCGGAGGGTGGGGGACTCGAACCCCCAAGCCCGAAGGCGCCGGTTTTCAAGACCGGTGCGTTACCATTACGCTAACCCTCCGCGTGTGGCATGGTGCGCCGGGATGGGCGCCTCAACAGGTATTGTAGCGCATGGTTGCCGAGGAAGTCATCCGGTGGGCGCCGGACTGTGGGCGCAGGACGGCGCCGGATCGACGGTCGGCGACGGTCGGCGTTGACTTTCCCGCTTCCAGGCCTTCAAGATCCAGCCGTAATGAATGATCTGGCCACAAGCTGGCGGCTGCCCGCCTTCGAAGACCTCCCGCTCACCGTCTCTAACGGCGTGGTGGCCATCGCCATCGCTGTGGGCACCTTGTACTGCTTTCTTGGCTACCGAACCCTCCGTCTCATCATCATCCTGACCGGCTTGCTCCTCGCAGGCGCTGTCGCGGGAGCCCTCGCTGCCTGGATCA
This sequence comes from Candidatus Hydrogenedentales bacterium, assembly GCA_050950105.1. Taxonomy (GTDB): domain Bacteria; phylum Hydrogenedentota; class Hydrogenedentia; order Hydrogenedentales; family SLHB01; genus UBA2224. Next base: position 40,627 of record JBMNGZ010000007.1, read on the forward strand.
GCAAAGGTGAGACGATCCCTATTATTCTCTCTGCCCTGTTGGGCGGGCTCTGCGGCGCTGCCGCTCTGGCCTTTCTCGTGCGCAGCGGTATCTTCGTCCTGGGCCTGCTTGGCGCCATCGTAACCGCCATGCACCTCACCGCCGGCATGGAGCAACCCTGGATACCCTGGGCCGTGCTTGCCACCGGAGGCGTCGGCGGCCTCCTTACCCTGTTCCTTCGCCGCACCATCGTCATTTTCGCTTCGGCCGCCATCGGCTCCTGGTTTGTGGTCTCCGGCATTCTCTTCTTCCTTGCGGGCCCCGGCGCCCTCCAACAGCCCAGCCAGACCCTTCTCGCCGTCCGCGAAGGCTGGGTCGCCGTTGCCTGTTGGGCGGTACTCGCGTGCGCGGGCGTGCTGGCACAATTCGCCACACGCGTCCCCGCGCCGCAACCTCGGCCGCGCGACAACACGCCCCGGAGCTGACTCACATCGGTAATGCGCCCATCGCCGGGATCGGTCTCTGGGGCGGCGTCTGGCCGGTGCCTCCAGTGGATCAGGTCTGATACACTATGCGGCCATGAGAACGCGAGTAAACTGGGTGGCGCATGCGCTCTGCTGGACAGTCCTGGCCGCTGTGGCGGCCGGCTGCGGGACACTGGCAATGTTCCGGCCGCCAGTGACTCCGGCCGAAATCCCGGGGATGGAACGGTCCTCGACGGTACGCTGGGGCAGTCCGCTTTATGGCGGAGCGTTGCGCACGCTGCTGGTACTGCCACGTCTTGCGGCGCGGGATGCGGGGGAACTCGCACTGCGCGTGGATATGGCCTATGACGTGATCTCAATCAACGCGGGAGCCGGGGCGGATGCAAACCAGGCCTCCTATGAAACGCTGCACCGGGCGCTGGATGCTTCGCTCGACTTGATTGTAGTCGCAAACCTCGATCTTGCGGATTTTCCAGCGGAGACATTTAACGGGATTCAGGAGAAAGTCCACGAGGGGACCGGACTGCTTCTTGCGAATTTCGGGCGCGGAATCCCGGCATGGTTTCAGGATTTTCTGGAGGGGCTGGCGCCGATCGAATCGGCGCTGCCGATCACGCGCGGGCTCGCGGCGCCGCTGACACCCGAATGGCAGGGCGGGCTCGACTTCGTGCAGGCGGGGACTTATGGAAATGGGCGGGTAGTGCTGCTGGATTACCCCGGCCACGGCCCTAAGTATCATGCATTGCTGCCCGAACTCTCGCATCCAGAATCCGCGGAATGGGCCCATTACGAGACCTACTGGTCCTTGATCGCCAAGGCGGCCTTGTGGGCGGCACATCGCGAACCGGCCCTCTGGATTGACCGGATCCAGGAGGAAACGGGGCGAGATATTGGTTTTGGGGAGTTGCCTCCGGGAATGACCGAAGACGACATGCGCGAATATCAGACGGCCATGGATTCGCGGCTCCTGCGCTCCTATCGTCTCTACGTCAACAGCCCCGCGAAAGACAACTGTGAGGTGATGGCGCAATTGCGCCAGCCCGGCCGCCACTGGCGCACCGAACTCCTGCAAAAAGGGGAACTCCTGAAACCGGGGGACGAGAGCTATGTCCTGGGCGTACCGGCAGTGCCTGGAGATTTCTACCTGGATGCCTGGATCAAGCGGCGCGGAAAAGTCATCGACTGGTATTCCGTTCCGACCACAATCGCCGCTCGTCCTTTTTTCGCCAAGCTGCGGACGGAGCGCGACGTGGTGCTGCCCAATGACTCGGTGCGGCTCTCGTTTGAATTGCTGCCATCCCAGCGCACGGAGGACGGCCTGAGGCGCTGCGTTGTGGTCCTGCGCGGGACGGACAGCTATGGCAGGCGAGTCGCCTATGCGGCCCTGGATGCGCCTGGCGCCCGGCGGCCTTTTGTGGCCGGCCTCGAAGTGGCCGACCTGATCAGTCCGCGGCTCGCCGTGGAATGTCTCGTAGTTGCTCAGTCGGCCGGACCGGAGAACGTGCCGGAGTTCCGCCTGGCTGGTGCGGGCGGGACCCGGCTATCTTTCGGCGTGCGGCTCTCGGGGCCGGCGCGCCCCTTCGGCCTGGCCATCGGCAATCACGGCCGTCAGGAATACGGTCTCCGGATACTCAACGAGCAACTGGCGGGCGCGGGCGTCACGCATGTGGTGACCGAAGCTTTCAAAGACGCCGCGCGGTTTCTGCCCGAGACGGGGCAGACGCCCGTGTTCCTGCTGGCACGCCACTGGACTCCGCGCAACATCGAGGCGCTGGCAGGCGAAGGAGAAATGCCCGCGGGCGCGCCGCTCTCTCCCGTGCAGGAAGCGCTGGCCCGGGATGTTCGCGAGGTCGAGCTGGGCGTGGCCGACGCCTTTGTGCTGGGCGGAATCGACGGGTTTGCGGAAACGTATGAGGCGGTTCGTACTGCGCCGCCGGTGCTGCAGGAATTCCGTGACCGGCTCTGGGCCGAGTTCGAGGAACCCGCGGCCTTGGGAGCGGCATGGGCGTCGCGTTTTCCGGCTTGGGACGATCTGACGCTCGACAGTATCCAGAAAGCGGCGGATGACGGTTTTTTCGAGCCCTGGATGCGTTTCAACCGCCATGTGGACACCGTGTTTCTGCGCCTTTTTTCCCAAGCCCGCGCGGCCGTCGAGGAGAGTGAGCCCGATGCGCCGGTTGGCTTCAGCCTGTCAAGGTCCGGTGGCAGGGTATCTCCGCTCTGGTTTGATTCCGTCCATGCGGCGGGCTTTCTGGCGGTTCCCTCGGAGCGGATGGCCCTGGCGCGGGTCGCGGCCTATCGTGCGCCTGAATTGGTAAGCGCGCTCCACGTGCCCGGCGCGGTCTCCGCGGGCGAGGCTCGCTGGTGGCCGTGGCACGCCCTCCTGAACGGCCAGGGCGGGCTGTGGTGGAACCTGGCGCAGGGCCCAGAGCACGTCATTGACGATACCGTGCAGATTCAGCCCGCCTTCGCCGCAATGGCCCAGCACGCCCGCGACGTGAGGGCAGGATTTGCAGACCTGTTCCTGCGGGCCGAGCCGTTGCGCGGGCCGGTTGCCGTGTTCGACAGCCGCAGCAGTGAACATTTTGCTGCAGCAGCGAAGGCGCGCCCCCGGTCGCTGGATGCGGCACTGGAGCTGCTTCATGCCACAGGATTTCCAGCCCAGCTGGTCTCCTCATCCGAATTGGGCACGAGTGCCTTTGAAGGCGTTCAGTGCCTCATTCTCCCGGGTGTAACCGTCTTGAGCGATGCCGAGGCCGGACAAATTCGCGCGTTTGTGGAATCCGGCGGCGCGGTGCTTGCCGATACGACCCCCGGCATCTACGACGAATGGGGACGGCCGCGCGCGAAGCCGCCACTGGGCGAGCTGTTCACCGACTGGAGCGCCCCCGAGGACCCGCCCGAATCCGACGAAGAGCCTGAAAATGGCGCCCAACTCGAAACTATGCCGCGGGTGCTTCTTTTGAACCGATCTTTTGACTCGGAGCCGGAGCCGGCAATCCATGCAGCGGCAAAAGACCTGTTGGAGCGGGCGGGATGCGCTCCGGCGTTTCGAATCAGCCCCGAGCAAGCCTTTGACGGCGAGCGTTTCCAGTTTCGTTACGGCGAAGCACAGATTTTCGCCGCGTTGGCGTCGCCGGCGCGGGCAGGCCGCAGCAAGTACCATATTGCACTGCCGGAACGTGGTGTTGTGTACGATCTGCGCACCGGCCAAGCGCTGCGGCGGCCCGGGCGCATTGCGTGGCGGGCGGCCCCCGGAGAGGCGGCTTTGTTCTCCGCCCTTCCCTATCGCGTAGCCGAGGTCCATGCAGTGGTGCCGGCGACCGTGCGGCCCGGGACGCGGCTGAACGTGGCGGTGGAAGTCCGCGCGGAAGAGCGAATGGCGGGAACTCATCTCGTACACGTTCAATTACGGCCGCTGGGCTGGACACCCCTGCCGTATTACGACAAAGCCGTCGTGTGTGAGTCCGGCCGGGGCCTCACCTATATCCCTCTGGCCCAGGACGAGGTCCCGGGGTTTTACAAAGTTGTGGTGCGTGATATGCTCACAGGAATCGTGTCCGAATGGCCGGTGGAAGTGGCCTCTACGGCCCGGAGCGTGTCGATGTATATCGAGTCCCGCTCTTGATGCCGAGCGGTCCCAGCGTTGAAAACGCCGGTTTTTACCGATAGGTGGGCTGAGTCGCTTAAACTAGATGGGCATTCACGGCGAGGAATTTCTATAATAGCCCGAAAGAGACCGTAGCCCGGCCCGGGAGGACGTGAGAACATGAAAAAAGCAGCCGACCCGACTTCAAAATTTCGCTTTGACCACGCTTTTGGGCCCATCTGCGGGCAGTTTTCTCCACGCGGGCTTTGCTCGCTGGTCTTGCCGGGTGGAAGGCACGCGGTGCCCCCGCACAGCGCACCGCGTCCGCGAGTGAACGACGAACGCGTTCGACTGCTGCTCGCTGCGCTCAATCGGTATTTTGCGGGCAAACCGGAGCCCTTTGATGACATCCCGCTGGATTTTGGCCCATGTACCGCGTTTCAAGAGCGGGTATGGCGCGCGCTAAGAGACATTTCGTGGGGAAAGACAGAGACCTACGGCAGCCTGTCGCAACTGCTCGGTTACGGTACCCGGGCGTCTCGCGCGGTCGGCACGGCGATGGGGCGCAACCCCATCCCGCTGGTCGTCCCCTGCCACCGCGTTCTGGCCAGCCAGGGCCTCGGCGGATTTGGCGCGGGCCTCGCCTGGAAACGCGAATTACTCCGTATCGAAGGGGTCGAAGTCTGACGACCTGCTCCGACGCCTTGCCGGGCGTCAAACCAGGCTGTGGCGCCTCGTCAAAAAAAGGCCGCAGAGGACGTCGGCAGACAGAACTGCGCGCCCTGTCCGGATAGCCAGAGCGAGCGCTTCTGGGACCGGTTCTCCGGGCCTCTTGCGCGCACGCTGCATTTGATCGGTCTCGCTGATTCTTGCTACACTCGTGGATCTGTCCGTTTGCAGCGGGCAAATTCACGACGAAAGGATGTTGTAGCAACCATGGCAGAAGAACAGAAACAACCAACAGACGCACAGGAGGTGCAGGAAGCGCAGGGTATGGACGCCCGCGTCATCGACATGCCGGAGGAGGAAGAAACGTTTTCCATTGAGCAAATGGAGGCCTTCTACGACCAGTCGATTGCGAGCTTCAAAGAAGGGGAAGTTGTACAGGGAAAAATCGTCGAGATGACGGACGATTTTGTGCTCGTAGACATCGGGTATAAGAGTGAAGGCGCCATACCGATCTATGAGTTCCCGAACGCCCCGGCCATTGAGATTGGCGACGAATTCGACGTCTATATCGAGCACCCCGAGGATGACGACGGGATGCCGGTGCTGTCGAAGACCAAAGCCGACAAAATCAAGAATTGGGCCCTGATCCAAGAGGTCTACGAGCAGGACGGAGTGATTGAAGGCCGGATCGTGCGCCGCGTGAAAGGTGGCCTGAAGGTCGATATCGGTGTCGATGCGTTCATGCCGGCCAGCCAGTTGACGTGGCGGCCCACAAGCGATCTCGACCGCTTCATCGGTTCCACCATGGAAGTGAAGATCATCAAGCTCACAAAACGGCGCCGCAACGTCGTGGTGAGCCGCCGTAAACTACTTGAAGAGCAGCGCGCGGGCGAAAAGGCCAAACTGCTGGCGACCATCGCGATCGGCCAGATCATCCCCGGCGAGGTCAAGAACATCACTGATTTCGGCGCGTTTGTCGATGTCGGAGGTATCGATGGCCTTTTGCATGTGACCGATTTGTCGTGGGGCCGGGTGAAACATCCGTCGCAGGTGGTGTCCGTCGGCGACAAAATCGAGGTGATGGTTCTGAATTTCGATCCCGAAACGGAACGCATCAGCCTGGGACTCAAACAGAAAACCGAGAACCCCTGGAAGACCGCAAGCGGTCGCTATCCCATCGGCGGCGTGGTGCGGGGCCGCGTGGTCAGCATGACCGATTACGGCGCGTTTGTGCAGCTTGAAGACGGCATCGAAGGCATGGTGCACGTGAGCGAGATGAGCTGGACACGCCGTGTGCGGCATCCGAATGAAGTCATGAATCTTGACGAAGATGTCGATGTGATGGTGTTGAACGTGGATCCCGAGGCGGAGAAGATCGCGCTGGGTCTCAAACAGACCCTGCCGAATCCGTGGCGGGAAATCGAAGCGCGGTATCCGATCAATTCGGCCGTGACCGGCCTGGTGCGGAACCTCACCGATTACGGCGCCTTTGTCGAGATCGAGGAAGGGATCGACGCGCTCTTGCACGTAAGCGATATCTCGTGGACGAAGAAGGTCAATCATCCGTCCGAGTTGCTCGAACGCGGAAAAGAGATTCAGGTCAAGATCCTGAGTATCGACCCCAACAACGAAAAAATCAGCGTCGGCCTGAAACAACTGGAATCCGACCCGTGGCAGTCGGTGGTCGAGCGTACGCCCATCGGCGCCCACGTGGAAGTCGAGATCGCCAAACTCGTCAGTTTCGGCGCGTTTGCCAAACTCGAAAATGGCGTCGAAGGCCTGATCCATGTGAGCGAACTGGCCGACGAACGCGTACAGAAGCCGGAAGAAGTGCTCAGCGTCGGCGATACCGTCCAGGCGAAGGTCATCAGCATCGACCCGGTCGATCGCAAAATCGGCCTGAGCATTCGCGAATACAAACACGACCTCGAGCAGGGAATCACCTCCGAATATGCCGCAAGCGGGTCCGCATCCGTCAGCATCGGCGAAGCCCTGGGCGATTTCGTGCCGAAATCGCTGTTGCGCGGCACGCTGGACCCCAGCCAGGCAGCCAATGAACTGCTGCAGGAAGGCGGCGCCGACCCGGACCCCGCGGCGGCGCCGGAGACTTCTTCCGAAACGGAGGAAGACAGCGCGGAAACATCCGGTGGCACGCCCACTGAGACTTCTTCCGAAACGGTGGAAGACAGCGCGGAAACATCCGGTGACACGCCCACTGAGACTTCTTCCGAGACGGAGGAAGACAGCACGGAAACATCCGGTGACACGCCCACTGAGACTTCCAGCGGCGACGAGCCCGTCGAGTCTGGCCCGCAGGAAGACTGAGCCATGCTCAGGTTGTTTCGGTAGACAGCCGTTGGGGAGAGCGTTGTGCCACGGCACGACGCTCTCTTTTCCATTCCTCGCTCGGAGCCCTGGCGCCACGCGGAGCGGCGGGCGGCCGCCCGTGAATCCAGCGGAGCCCCGGCGAGTCAGACCATTACGGATCGGGGCGATTCGACCCGATCCAGACAAAAACCGTGTGCCCGGGCCAGAAGGCTCGGCGTACTAGTCAGGGAGCATCGTATGAGCACCGCAAAAAGCCGCACTCACAAGCTTGCCGGCGCCGAAATAAGCGGCGCCGAAACCATCATCCAAGTCTGCGCGGATGAAGGCGTCGACACCATCTTCGGCTACAGCGGAGGGGCCATTCTACCCACATACGACGCCATCTTCCGGTACAACGAAGCCCACGACCTCAAGGATCAGATCCGCCTGATTGTGCCGGCAAACGAACAAGGCGCCGGATTCATGGCGGCGGGCTATGCCCGTGCCAGCGGCAAGGTCGGTGTGGTGATGGTCACGTCGGGCCCCGGCGCGACCAATACCGTCACGCCTATTCGCGACTGCATGGCCGATTCGATCCCGGTGGTGCTGATTAGCGGCCAGGTGCCCTGTGCAGCCATCGGAACGGATGCGTTCCAGGAAGCGCCCGTATTTAATGTGATGAGCGCATGCTCGAAACATGTCTTTCTCTGCAAAGACCCCGACCGGCTCGAAGACACCGTGCGGACGGCGTTCAAGCTGGCCCGGAGCGGCCGACCGGGCCCGGTCGTCATTGACGTACCGAAGGATGTGCAGAACGCCATCCGCCCGTTCCAAGGCGAGGGGTACCTGTCGTTCCGGGGCTACGAGGAACGCATGGCCGCCCTGAACGCGTCGCGCATTTCGAAGCCGGCAGCCACCGCGTTCTTCAAAATGCTTGAAAAGAGCACGCGTCCTCTCATTTATGCCGGCGGCGGCGTGATCTACGCCGAGGCCGCCCAGGAACTGCGGAAATTCGCCAAACGCTTCAAGATCCCGGTGGTGACCACGCTCATGGGGATCGGCAGCATGGATCTCGCCGACAAGCTCTCCCTCCATATGCTGGGCATGCATGGTACAGCCTATGCCAACTACGCGGTAGAGGACTGCGACTTCGTGATCGCGATCGGAGCGCGCTTCGACGACCGTGTCGCGGGAAAAGTCGATGATTTTGCCCCGAATGCCAGATACGTCGCACATATTGACATTGACGCAGCGGAAATTGGGAAAGTCCGGTCGGCCGACTGGGCGCATGTCGGTTGCGCGCGGCAGGCCCTGCTGGACCTCCTGGCTCATGGCAAAGACTTTAAAAAAGACTTTTCGAAATGGGTCAAACATGTCGTAGAATTGAAATCCATCCACCGGCTCAATTATGACCACGACAGCGACCTGATTCAGCCCTACGAGGTCATCGAGGTGCTCAATGAACTCACCGGCGGAGAGGCCATCGTATGCACGGGTGTGGGGCAGCATCAGATGTGGGCGGCCCAATATTGCCGCATGCGTCATCCGCGTTCGTTCATCACCTCGGGCAGCATGGGCACCATGGGATTCGGGCTGCCTGCGGCGGTTGGTGCGCAACTGGCTTGTCCTGACCGCACCGTCATCGATATCGACGGCGACGGCAGCATCCGCATGAATTTTGGCGAACTCGAGACCCTCACTACCTACGACGTACCGGTCAAAGTTCTGGTGTTGAACAATCTCGGCGACGGCATGGTGCGCCAGTGGCAGTCGATGTATTTCGGGCAGCGCTACTCGGGCAGCGACAAATCCCTGCATCGCAAGGATTTTGTGAAGGCCGCCGAAGCCGACGGGCTTACCTTTGCCCAACGGCTCGACAAGCGGGCCGATATCAAGCGCGTGTTGAAACAATTCGTCACGCACGACGGCCCGGCATTTCTAGAGGTCATGATTGACCCCTACGCCAAGGTGTTCCCGATGGTCGGCCCTGGCATGAGCTACCAGGAGATGGACACCGGCGATTTCATCGTCTCTCGGTCCGTGCCGGAAAAACCTGAGCGCTCGGACACGCTGAAAGTCCCCGAGCTGTTCTAAACCGTGGCAGCGGCCTGGCGCGCCGGTCAGTCCGCTGCGCGATCGGCGTCACGCAGCGCCGCATGCAGGGCTTTCACGGACGCAAACACATAGTCGGGCGTCTGTTCCGCGTGCGCAAGGTCGGATTCACGCGTCTCGCCGCTCAACACGAGGATCGCGGCAATGCCGGACTGACGGGCCATCTGGATATCGGTATAGAGCCGGTCGCCTACCATGGCGGTTTCGTGCGTCGCGCTTTCGAGCTTCTGCAGGCCCATGGCCACCATCTCAGGATTGGGTTTGCCGATGTATTTGGGCCATCGGCCGGTGCTTTCGAACAGCAAAGCGGCCATCGAACCGCAGTCGGGAATGTACCCCGTTGCGGTGGGACAAACCTTATCCGGATTGGTCGCGAAGTACGGGACGCCATCGCGGAGCAGACCGCACGCGGTTTCCAGCTTCGCATAGGTCAGTGTGCGATCAAACGCCAGCACAACTGCCTCCGCATCGTCCTCGACCAGCGTGAGGCCGCCCGCGCGGAGTTCCGCTTCAAATGAGGGCGTCCCCAACGCAAACACGCGGCGGTATGGAGTCTCGGCCGCGAGATAACGCACGGTCGCCTCGCCTGACGTGAGGATGTCGTCGCGCGCCGCCGCTATGCCCATTCCCGAGAGCTTCTCTTCGTAGTACGCGGCGTCCACCGAACAGTTATTGGTGAAAAAGAGGCGTTTGCGCCCCGATTCCACGAGGTAGTTCACAAATTCGGCCGCGCCCTCGATGGGGTTCGCGCCCAGATAAAGGGTGCCGTCCAGATCGAGCAGAAAATGCCGCAGCGCGGCCAGCCGCTTCCTGGACGCCTCGTCCGCCTGCGGGATATGCGACATTCGGCTTATCCTCGCAGCGTTTCGAGAAGTTTTTTACAGGCCTTGATGCCGTCGAATTCGCTGAGGCGATTCCCTTCGAACTCGATGCCGACATGGCCGTGGTATCCGTGCTGGTCCACCACGATCGCCATGAGCCGCTCATAATCCATGGTGGTTTCCAGGCCGGTCTCGTCGTCAAAATCGTGACATTTGGCGCTGACGGCCTTCGCGAAATTCATCATCAAATCCGTGGCGAGATATTTGTCCACATGGTCGGGGAAATTGCCAAAATCAGGCAGCGTACCAAAACGTGGATGATCCACTGCCACCACGAGCTGAATGAGCGCCCCGGGTTCGGATGAGGCCCCGCCGTGGTTCTCGATCACCACGTTGATGTTTTTCGAATCGCCGTAGTCGCACAGTTTGCGAAATTCCGGTACGCTGCGATCAATGAACGCCTTCAGCTCGGCCGGGCGCGAGGCGACGTCATTCGCTGCGCCGACCCAGTTCATGCGGATCGTCTGTCCTCCCAGGTATTCGGTAACATCGACCCATTTCTGGTGGCGAAGCACGGCGTCTGCCCGTTTGTCCGCATCCGGATCGCCGATCGCGCCCTCGCCGTCGACCATGGTCAACAGGATTTTGACGTCCTGATCGGCCGCATTTTTGGCGAGCTTGTCGAGGTAGGCGGTATCGCTGGCGGGCAGCATCTGGTTGACCAGCTCAATCGCGCCGATACCGAACTCCTGGCGGGCGAGCCTGGGCATGTCCAGCATGGGAATCTTGCCTTCACCCTCACCGATCGACCGGTGCAGCGACCACCCTGCCAGCGAAATCTGAAAATTGCGTTTCTCCACGGCCATTGCGGGTCCTCCTTGCCATACCGACGATGCCAGCGCCATTCCCGCGGCTCCGGCAACCTTGAAAAAGTCTCTGCGCGATTGTTTTGGTGGCTTCATACTCGGACTCCCTGCACGGTGTTTGCGGCACGGAAAGACCCCGTGCCCCGCGCCACACCGCATGCATGAGACATCACTGTAGCTCAAAAAGGCCGGTGGTTCCAGCGCCTTCGCGAACCCGCCTGTCAAAACTCTTTAAAAATGTCACATGTCTTAGCTCGTTAGAAATGTCACGTTGCCGTGGTTTTCGGGTTAGTCTCTGGGCGAATTTTCCAAGGCTTGTGGGCAGGTGGCAGCAGGCGGTCGCCTGCGCCGGCTGTCCACAGGCTGTCATTTCCACAGCCGGCGCGCAGCGCGGATGCGCGTAGCGCCCGTCGCGGCTGTGGAAATGTGGGAAACTCGCGGCATCATGGCGCGGACCTGTTTGTGTTGACCAGACGGCCCACGTTTGGGCGCCAATGTTTTTTAGGGGGTGGCGGTTTGTGATGCGTCCTGGGCGGCAGGGGCGCGCCCGGGGCTGCACGTTGACGTTGTTGATGGAGCTGTTCGGGTCTGAGGACGGTAAAGCTCAAGGGCTTTCCCTTGTGGAGCAGTTGGACCCGGCCGTCGAGATGAATGCGCACCAGGACCTTCGTTTTCGGTTTGGGCAAGGGCGTGTTGTCCTTGTGGATCTGGTAATACGTGTTTTTGTGGCGCAGCGTCCAATCATTTTGAACAACGCGTGTGCTCTCAAAGCAGAAGACGTCATCCAAATCCACGCCCTTGGGCACGGGCCGATGAAAGTTCTTGTCCTCCAGGGGCGCGATGGCGAACCTGGCGTTGAGGGCGTCGGTGAAACCGTTGGCGAGCAAGGCGTTGGCTCCGGCGATGTTGGTGACACCGGCCAGAGCCAGCTCTTTGACCAGCCGATCCTGGTACACGCCGTTGGAACGTTCAACCCGGCCTTTGGCCTGGGGGGAATGGGCGGGGATGATCTCGATGCCCAGCTTCTGACAGGCCTTTCCAAACGCCGTCAGAGCCTTTTCTCCCGCCAACTGTTCCTCCAGGGTTGGCGCGCGGTCCGTGAGGTAGACGTTCTTCTTGTCCGTGTAAAGCGCTCGAGGGATGCCGTGGGTCTCTACCCAGCGCCGTAAGAGCCCCATCGCCGCTTCGGTGGTCTCTTGGTCGGCCATAAGACCCATCGTCATGCCCCGGGCATCGTCCACCATGTTCATCAGACACGCCCGGTCTTCGTCGGGACCAAACCATGGGTGATGGCTGCCGTCCATCTGAACCAACTCACCAAAATGGGCGCGCCGCTCCCGACGCGAACGATGCCTGCGCCGTCGACGTCGCCGTTTCCACTCGCCTGCGGCAAGCAGCCACCGGCGCAACGTCTCGTGATCCACGACCAGCCCATCCTCTGCCAGCTTCTCCGCCGCAAGCGTAGGCCCCAGGCCATGCTCCTGATACCGTTCCCGGTACCGCTCCAAGACCTGCTCTCGAAAGTGCGGCGGATAGCCCCGGTTGGAGGCTTGACCTCGGCGCCGATGCACCAGTCCAGCGTCCCCTTCAGCTAAAAATCGCTGGTAAACGCGCAACGTCTGCCGATAGCTCAGCCCCATCCGATCCGATGCCTCCACCAAGCTCATCCCACCCAACTGAACCACCTCCAGCACCGACTTCCGCCGCAATTCCTTGTGATTCATCACCAAATGTCCTTCCACTGGAGCCCTCCTCTCGAAAAGCTACCAGTGTGACATTTCTAACGAGTCCAAAAGATGACATTATCAAAGAGTCGCGACACCTTCGCGAACCCGCCTTGAAGGCATGCAAAACCCTCGATATAATCCTTCAGGACGCACGACCACAGCGACTTGGGGGGAGAATCACATGCCGGATTCACCACGCGATGACCGCTGGGCCAGCCGTTTCGGCTTGATCATGGCCATGGCAGGGAACGCGGTGGGGCTGGGCAACTTTCTGCGCTTTCCGGGCAAGGCCGCGCCGTACGGCGGCGCATTCATGGTGCCCTATTTTCTTTCACTTCTGCTGCTGGGCATCCCGCTCATGTGGATCGAATGGACCATCGGCCGCCACGGCGGATGCTACGGCCATGGCAGCTCGCCTGGCATGTTTCACCGGCTCTGGAAACATCCCGCATCCAAATACCTGGGCATCTTCGGCGTGCTTCTCCCCGCGCTGATTGGCATTTACTACATCTACATCGAATCCTGGTCGCTGGGCTACGCGTTTGAGACCATCACCGGAACGTATTGGGGCCGGACCAGCCACGACCAAATGGCCGGCGTGTTCACGGGTTATCTCGGGCTCAACAAAGGCTTCCTGTCGTTCGCCCCGAAATCGTATCTCTTCTTTATGATCACGCTCGGCATCAATATCGCCGTGTTCGCGCGGGGCATTGAAAAAGGCATCGAAGTAGTCTCGAAGTTCGCCATGCCCACCCTCTTTGCGGTCGGCGTCATTCTGGCCATTCGCGTCCTCACCTTGTCTCCGATCGAAGGCCGCACGGTCGGCGATGGTCTGGCGCGCATCTGGGTAATCGACTGGGGCATGCTCAAGAACCCGTCGATGTGGATCGAAGCCGCCGGGCAGGTGTTTTTCTCCTTGAGCCTGGGATTGGGCATGGTCCACACCTACGCGAGCTATGTGGGAAGGAACGAGGACATCACCCTGAACGCCCTGGCCACGTGCAGCACCAACGAATTTGTTGAAGTTATCCTTGGCGGCACCATTGCTGTGCCCGCCGCGCTGATCTTCTTCGGCCCCGCGGAGACGGACGCCATCGTGGAAGGCGGCACGTTTCACATCGCCTTCCATTCCCTGCCGGTGATTTTCCAGCAGCTCCCAGCCGGGCGGCTGTTCGGCACGCTCTGGTTCATCCTGCTCTTTCTGGCGGGGCTGACCTCGAGCATGGCTATGTTCACGCCGCTGCTGCTGTTTCTCAAGGAAGAGCTGCGGATGAATAAACGCAAGGCGGTTATTGCCATCAGTATCGGCATGTTCTTTCTGATGCAGCCGGTCGTGTTGTTTATGAACCAGGGGGTGATGGATGAGCTGGATTTCTGGGCCGGCACCTTTTTCCTCGTGCTCTTTGCCACGATCGAATCCGTGGTCTTCGCGTGGGTTTTTGGCATGAAGAAAGGTTGGGAAGAGATGCACAAGGGCGCGGACCTGCAGGTGCCCCGGATCTTTTTCTACATCATGAAATTTGCCACGCCGACCTTCGCGATTGCCCTGCTTGGCTGGTGGATCTATGGCGGGATGTGGCCCAAACTCATGATGAAGGACGTCCCGCCCGAAAACGTGCCTTACCTGTGGCTTGCCCGGGCGATTATTGTGGTGGGCTGGTTCGCGCTCGCGTGGGGCATTAGGTACGCGTGGCGAACCCACCCCAAATTTTTTGAGGAAGAGAGGGTAGTTGAACCCGGGGAGACCTTGCCATGACCGTCGGTTCCTGGGCTTACATGCTCCTCGTCTGGTCCGCCATCACGGCGGCGAATGTCTTTTGCTTCTCCCGCATTTTCCGCAAAAAGAAGCGCTGAAGCGGGAGCCGATTTTCCGGGCGGTCCGTCGCGCCAGACGCGCGAGGCTCTCCCTTCTGAAGGAGTATGCCACATGCCAAGCCAACTCCCCGCGCGCAGGATACGCGTCGGCCTTTTGCTCCACCACGCCCTGGCCCTGATTCTTTTCGTCTCGTGGGCGGGATGTGGGCGAAACGAAGCCGCGCCCGCGCCGGAAGCGCACGACGAAACGCCGCTTCACCTCGAATCTGTCCTCGAAGTGCCGCTGGCCGAGCATCTCGATGATACGCTGCGCATGAACCAGATCCAGGTCGTCGCAACGCACAACAGCTATCATGGCATGCCGCCCGCCGCCCTGCATGCACAGGTTAAAGCCGTCTATCCCGACGCGGCCACGTGGGAATACGACCACGCCCCGCTCGACGTGCAGCTCAACCGCGGCATCCGGAGCTTTGAGCTGGATGTCCACCGTACCCTACGAGGTTACGAGGTCTTTCACGTTCAGGATTTCGACGCCGCCTCCACCTGTCGGGATGTTGACGAGGCCCTGCAGGCGATTCGTACCTGGTCGAAAGCCCATCCCCGCCACGTGCCCATCGTCACCCTCATTGAACTGAAGAAGGAGGATGTCCCCTTTGCAAACACCCAGACCTTTCCGTTTGAAGCGGATGATCTGGTCGCTCTTGACGCGCAATTGCTTTCGGTATTCTCCCCGGAGGAGCTGATCACGCCCGACGACGTCCGTGGCGAATATCCTGCGCTGGCGGAGGCGGTACGCGCCGGTAACTGGCCCACGCTGGCACAGGCGCGGGGCAAATGCATGTTCGTGTTGCATGTCCGTGGCGCTCTCGCCGAAGACTACACTCGCAATGCGCCGTCATGCGAGGGCCGCCCCATGTTCGTCGAAGGCGAGGGAGACAAACCCTGGGACGCCGTTTTTGTGGTCAACGAACCCGAGCTGCCCCAGCTCGCGCAATATGTCCGGCAGGGGTTCATTGTCCGGACGCGCGCCGATGCCGATCTTCGGGAAGGCCGCGCAAACGATACCGGCCGCCGGGAAACTGCTCTGGCCAGCGGTGCGCAGATCGTCAGCACCGATTTCCCGCGCGGCGAGGCCGATCCGGATACCGGATACCAAGTCGAACTTCCCGGCAAGGTCGCCGCCCGCCCCAATCCCGTGACCGCACCCTGACCAGCCGCACGGAAGCGCCAAAGCCAGCGGCGCCTGCACGAAGATCAGCACGAATCCAATATCAAGCCGCCCAGATCGCGGCGCCCGCGGCCAAAAACGCCTGCCTGGGCATTGTTTAACGCTCCTTTTGGGCGCGCACCAAGAGAAGGGCAAACAATGGCCTCTCTTGTCTGGCTCAAATTTTCGGGCGCTCTATCGTGCGTGGTCATGCTGTTTTAGATGTTTTTGTTGTGAGCAATTCGAGCATTTGACAAAATGTGAATATACTGATATAAGTGGCGCTGCCAGCCCAGTAAGGCAGCCGGACTAGGGCGCTTCTTGGCGAGGGGCCAAGATAAAAAGGGGCTGGCGTGCGACCTGCGGGGGTCTTCCAGGGAGGAGCAAAAGGCAACCATTGTACCCCACGTCTTCCGCGAACAGTGGACAACGAATACTTTACTGTGGCGTAGTCACTCGATTGAACCGGAAGGATAGGTATGATGAAGAAACGTGGTTTTACCTTGATCGAATTGCTGGTAGTCATCGCGATTATCGGGATTCTAGCGGCAATTCTCTTGCCGGCATTAGCTCGAGCCCGTGAAGCGGCCCGTCGCGCCAGTTGCGCGAACAATTTGAAGCAGCTGGGGCTCATTTGCAAAATGTTTGCCAATGAAAGCAAGGGTGAGATTTATCCAGGGAGCATGCCTCGGTACGAGCGAAATCTGGACCCGGCAGACCCGGAATCTTTCAGATTTCCAGTATCTGAAAAAACCCTCGATTCTACCCAGCTGTATCCGGAGTATTTAACCGATGTTAACGTTCTCTATTGCCCGTCAAGCGATGTTTCTGAGCAGATAAAAGAGGCGACGTGGTATCCCATCGACCCGACATGGGATAATCCTTACGTGCATGCGCAACACTGGATTCCAGGTTCCGTGAAATCCGCCGCTCAGAAAACACGTGCAGTGTATGGTGATGGCGCGATCCGCCAGAACGCTGCTGCACTTCACAATTGCGGCGGCTACAAACATGACTGTGCAGGGGGAACGGGCGTGGTTCATGCTCCCCCGGATGGCGCGGATCTGTCGCTCTGCTTTTTCAGGCCTCTTGCCGAGACCTACGTTGTCTTCCCGTATGCATTCGAGTACCAGAAGTTCGTCCTCGGAGCAACCGAAGTCGGAGAAAGCAGCCCCGGAGACTCGATGGACCGCACCTACCGCATGTCTTTGGGTGAGTATCTTTCTTCCAGCCTTACCACCGAATACGGGAACACGATCTACCGCATTCGGGAAGGTGTGGAACGTTTCTTGATTACGGACATCAATAACCCTGCGGCGGGCGCACAGGGGCAGTCTATGATTCCGTATCTGGCCGATTTCGTGGACCAGGCCGGCAAAGCATCTCCCAATAGAGGCTCCCGATTCAACCATATCCCAGGCGGCGCCAACATGCTATTTCTGGATGGCCATGTTGAGTTCGTCAGGTATCCGCAACCTGCCAATACGAAATATTGGTTCCTCAGTGAAGAACGGTCGTATTATTAGGCAGAAAACAGCGCGTCTGTGTAAATAGACCGCACACAAGCCCGCGGATTGACTCCAGGCCGGCACCATTCCAAGTGCCGGCCTTTTTTGATGTGCGCCCGGCGCGGGGCCTGCTTTCCGCAGCGCGTAGGGGCAGACCCCTGTGTCTGCCCTTCTTTAACGCCGCCACGCGGGACGAGCGACCACGGGGAGACTGATTTCCGAAGCGCGGGGCCGCCCCGGTCCATCCAGGTTACGGCAGCGCGGGTCCATCCCTGTTCGACAAAAAAATCGATCTTCGTGCGTTCCATTAAGCTCCGATGTGCTCTTCCTTTCCACCACCTCACTCACGATTCTCCCACAGAAAAAGGGCCAAACCCAAAAACTGTGCACTTAGTATTAGAATGCGCGTACGCGCTCCGTCGATTGACTTCCCCGCGGCCGCTGTGGCAGATTGACGCCGCTGGCCCTGGTGCGGTGCCGGCGCTCTTGCGGCGCGAAGCGCTGGGGAGAAGAAATGAGCAAGTGCGGCCGTAACTGGCGACTGGGCGTGGAAATGACCACGGGGAAGCGGCGCGCACGGTAGACTTGCCGTTCGCCTGGGCACTGAAAACAGTTGCCCGGGCGTTGCTGTTTTTGGAGGCATCCCAATCAGGAGAGTGACCCATGGCGGAAAAAGATCTCAAGCAAATGTATCGTACGCGCACGGAAGGGAATTTCCCGGAGACGCTCGAGCTGCTGGGGCGGGCCTATACCAAGGTGGAAGATCTCCGCTACGGCACCAATCCCCACCAGCCCGCCGCGTTTTACCGGCCCGCCGGCGGTGAAGGCCTCGTACTGGGCGCGTATGAGATCCTCAAGAGTGGAAAAAGCGGCCTGTCTCAAACCAACATCGAGGACATGCACCACGCGGTCGGCATCCTCAAGTACATGAAACGTCCCGCCTGCGCCGTCATGAAACACTGCAATCCGTCGGGCGCGGCCATCGAGGTGGGCGATATGCCCCTGGCCGAGGTTTACCAGCGCGCGCGCGACGCCGACGCTCAGGCCGCCTTCGGCAGCGTCGTTGCCTTCAACGCCGAAGTGGATGCGGATACGGCCGAGGAGATCATGCAGACCATCGTGGAAGGCGTGGCTGCTCCGGCTTTCACCCACGATGCGCTCGAAACCTTCCTGAATTTTGACCGTTTCAAACGCAACAAGGAAATCCGCATCGTAAAGCTCCCCGATTTTTCGAAGCTCCCCAAATTCGTCGGTGACCGCAGCGACGTGCTGGAGATGAAGGTATTTGACGATGGCAGCGTGGTCCTGGCGGTGCCGTACCTCTCGCGCGTCAAAGGGCCTCAAGACCTGGTTCCCGGTTACTGCGAGCATGCCAGGAAAGGCCGGATCGACATCGCCCGCAGGCCCACCGAGCGCGAACTCGACGACCTGCTCTTTGCCTGGTACGTCAATATTCACGTGCGCTCCAACGGCTGCGTTATCGCCCGGAACGGTCAGACCCTTGCCGTTGGCACCGGCGAACAGGACCGGGTGGGTGCGGTCGAGCAGGCCATTATCAAGGTCCGCAACAAATACAAAGGCGCAGAGAGCCTGGAGGGCGCGGTGATGTCCTCCGACGGCTTCTTTCCGTTCCGCGATGCAGTCGATGCCGCTACGAAGAGCGGCGTGACCGCTCTCGTGCAGCCCGGCGGCAGCGTCAACGATTACGAGGCGATCCAGGCCTGCAACGAAGTGCAGGCGACCATGGTTTTTTCGATGGAGCGCTGTTTCTCGCACCATTAATTCACCATCGTGCCGATGGCTTTCTATCTGACCCGGGAGGCGCCAGGCCGGCGCCTGGGCGCCTCCGGGTTGACTCCAACCCCGCTTAAGATCAAAAATGCCCCCGTTTTTACAACTTCGGCTTGCTCCACACAGAGGGCACTTTTTTGCTCCCGCGTGTGGATGTGCCCGTTCCGCCGCTGAGAAGCGGCGCGGCCAAACCAGGAAGGAAAAACTCCATGCGACTGTCTGTTCTGTGCATTCTCGCCGCCACGGCGGCGTTTCCGGCTCTGGCGAATGACAATCCGATTCAAGGCAACTGGAAAGGCCGGTTTGAAGGCGGCGGCTGGGAAAATCGCAGCTTGACCGCCCAGGTTATCGCCATCAGCAAGGTCAATTACCGGGTCAACCTTTTCGTGGCCGATCTCAAGCTGGGCCTCGAAGGGCAGCGGGCCGATGAGAAGGCCGCAGCGGCGGAATTCAGTGGCCAGGTCAGCGTCGATGAGCTTTCGTACACCGTGACGGCCACGGCTGAAAACGAGGCCTTGAGTGGTTCGTTTGCCGCGAATGGCACGACCATCCCCTTCAAGATGAACAAAATCCGCATTACCCCGCCAACGCTTGGCGCCACTCCCCCCGAAGGCGCGGTTGTGCTTTTCGACGGCACGAATGCCGAAGCGAACTGGGAGCGCAGCCCGATGCTCTGGCGCCTCACGGACGACGGCGCCATGGAGGTCAGTGCCAGCAACCTCGTCACGAAACAGACGCACGGTTCCGGGCTGCTCCACGTCGAATTCCGGTGCCCGCTTATGGCCGAGGCACGAGGCCAGGGCCGCGCCAACAGCGGCGTCTATGTCCAGGGCCGCTATGAAGTTCAGGTGCTGGACAGTTTCGGCGACGACCCGGCCGATAACCGGTGCGGCGGCATCTACAAGATCGCGACGCCCCGGATGGAGGCGTCGCTCCCGCCGGGCGAGTGGCAGACCTATGACCTCACCTTTACCGCGCCCAAATTTGACGAAGCGGGCCAGAAAGTGCAGAACGCGCGCATTACCGTCGTCCACAACGGCAATATCATTCACGACGATATCGAGCTTCCCGAGTGCACAGCCGGCGGCGTGAGCGACCAGGAAGTCGCGGAGGGCGTGCTCATGCTCCAGGATCACGGTAACCGGGTCCGCTTCCGTAACATCTGGTTTCTTCCGTCACAGGATTGATGCGGGCGCGTCGTGTTATCCTTGTACCGCGCCAGGGCGTGACCTCGAACCGGACGAAGCGCGCGGCGCTTCGTCTCGTGGGAAGGACTCGTGGATCTCTCGTTCATCATACCGGCCTACAACGAAAGCCGTCGGATCGGCGATTCGCTCGTCAAAGCCCACGACTATTTTTCCCGGCAGAACTACGACTGGGAGATCATCGTGGTGGACGACGGGAGTTCCGACGGTACCGCGGGGTTTGTGCGCCGCTCGTTTCCCGGCGTGCGCGTGATCGACTACTCGCCCAACCAGGGCAAAGGCCACGCGGTCCGAACGGGCATGCTCGCCGCCCGGGGCGAGTACCGGTTTTTCTCGGACGCAGACGGCTCGACGCCGGTAGAGGAAATCGAAAAATTGTGGGCCCGCTTCAGCGATGGGGCGGACGTCGTGATTGGTTCGCGCACCTTACCGGATGCCGACGTCCAGGTGCGGCAGGCCTGGTACCGGCAGACCATGGGCCGTGTCTTCAATGTCTTCGTGCAAGTGCTGGCCGTCAAAGGCTTTCCCGACACCCAATGCGGGTTCAAGGGCTTCAGCCGCGCCGCTGCCGCGGACATCTTTCCCCGTATGACCATCAAAGGCTTTGGTTTTGACGCCGAGGTGTTGTTTATCGCGCGAAAACACGGGTTTCGCATCGATCAGGTGGGGGTAGTCTGGCTGAACTCCCCCGCATCAAGCGTGCACGCGGTCAGCGACTCCGCCCGGATGCTTCGCGACCTCGTACGAATCCGCCTGCGCGATCTGCGCCGCCTCTACGACTGAAACATAAATCGGATCATTCAGCCCAGACGAGTGAAGGGGCGTGATTCGCCGCACTGAAAGGCGTCAGGAAAACAGGGCTTCGACAAATTCGCGTGCGTGGAACGGTTGCAGGTCGTCCACGCCCTCGCCCACGCCGATCAACTTGATGGGAACGCCCAGTTCTTTTTGGATGGAGACCACGATGCCCCCTTTGGCGGTGCCGTCGAGTTTGGTCAAAACCAGCCCGGTGACCTGCAACGCCTCCGCGAAAATGCGGGCCTGCTGAAGGCCGTTTTGCCCGGTGGTGGCATCCAGAACCAGCAACACCTCGTGCGGTGCTCCGGGAATGCGCTTACCGACAACCCGCTGGATCTTTTTCAATTCCTCCATGAGATTGACCTTGGTGTGCAGGCGGCCGGCCGTGTCGAGCAGCAGACAATCGATACCGCGGGCCTGGGCTGCGTCTGCGGCGTCAAAGGCCACCGCCGCCGGATCGGCCCCGTCCTGATGTTTGACGATCGGCACGCCGACGCGCTCGCTCCAGATCGTCAGCTGCTCCACCGCCGCGGCGCGAAACGTATCGGCCGCGCCAAGCATGGCGCTCTTCCCCTGGTTTTTCAGATGCGCGGCCAGTTTTCCTGCCGTCGTCGTCTTGCCGGAGCCATTCACCCCGGCGATGAGCGTGACATGGGGTCCGCCCGCAGCGTCCCAGGACAGCCCATGGTCGCCGACGGAAAGCAGGGTAACGAGGTCTTCTTTGAGAATCTCAAGCAAGTCCTCCGCCTGCTCGATCCGGCGGCTTCGGGCTTCTTCGCGCATCTTTTCCACGATGTCCAAGGCGGTGTCCACGCCGAAATCGGCTTCGATCAAGACTCCCTCGAGATCATCAAAAAATGAATCGCCCAAGTCGCCATGGGCCGCAAAGGCCCGTTTTACGCCATTGATGACGGAACTGCGCGCCTTGCCGAGCCGTGCGCGCAGACGTCCCAGAAAACCAGCTCTTTCGTCAGCCATTCCTTGATCTTTCTTCTATGAGGGTGGGTGCATTCGCGTTTCGTTGCCCGTACGGTAATGATACGAGGGAACGGCGCCCGCGGCAACTTCTTTCCACAGCAAACCGGTCAGGGGATGCGGAACGCCATGATTTCGTGGGTGTGGTCGCTGTTCTCCCGCTGGCCGACGCAGAGAAATCCGCCGCTGTCGAGCGGCTTCGCAAAACCATGCGCGCTGACATAGCGGCCGTTCATGAAGACGCCCGAAAAGCGTGAGCTGGGGTAGCGCGTCGCCGTCAGATCGCCGACGCCGCGAATTTCCACATCGCCCAGCATCGCCACAAAAAGCAGGCGCCCGTCCTCTTCAGCGATCAGAGCAGAGCCGACCACAAGGTCTTCAGGCCGCGGGCCTTGCCGAAGGAAATACCGGCCCGGATATACATTCGTGGCCGACGCCCCATCAGCGCGGCGCATGTCGTTGCCGGTTACCGGTTTTTGACGTAATTCGTCGGCCATTCTGTTCAGGACAGCCGCGATAGGGCCATTCCAGAAAATACTGGCGTCTACGCCTTCCGCGTACATGTCTTCGGCCATACTTCGGGTAAGCCGGTCCTGCAAACGCTGTACATTGCCAGGCATCGCGGCCCAAACCAGCAGCAGCAGAGCAAACACCGTGAGGAGGCCCACCAGAGCCCGACGGCTGGTCTGTGCGGGGGTATCCAGCGATTCACCGGCGCCCTCGCCCTTCATCCGGCGCGTACGCTGGTCGCGCAGATTGTTGCCGCAGGTCTTGCAGAATAAGGCGCCTTCCGGGTTGACCGTGCCGCATTCTTCGCAGACGGCATCCGCGTCAATCCGCTCGAAAGAAGAGTCACCGCCGTACTTGCTGTCCTCTCCGTGACTCACGAGGGTATCCTTTCGTTTCTGGCCTCTTATCCTTCTCCACCACTCAACGACCAGATATTCCCCGCTGCGGCATTCCTTCCGCGCTTTGATTTTCGCATAGATGACACGATTTGTCCAGTGATTCCTTTGGCCGGGAGCGCGACCAACGCGCCACCGCGACAGTACTTACGCACAGCCGCCAGGGCAGAACACGCCTTGGTCGAGCCTCCGGCGCTTCAAATTTTCCGCCAATCCTTTATCCCTCGGAAGAAATGGTGCATAATCGCAACTCCAACACTGTGCGGAAGGTAGACCGTGGAACGCGACCCTGTGTGCACGGAGAAGCGGTCCGCGGGCTCATGCAACGGCATGCCGGAGGCGCATCATGGCCAAGATCGCTTTTATTGGGGCAGGCAGCCTGGGTTTCACGCGGGGGCTGGTGCGCGACCTGCTCACATTCCCGCTGTTGCGGGATGCGACCATTTCCCTCCTGGATACCGATCCGGAGCGTCTTGATTTTGCGTATCGGGCCTGCACCTCGATCGTAGAGCGCGGGCAGTATCCCGCGGAAGTTGAAGCTACCCAGGATCGCGCAGCGGCTCTACAAGGCGCCGACGCGGTGCTGTGCACCATTCTCTGCGGCGACGTCAAGATCTGGCAGCATGACATTCTGATCCCGATGAAATACGGGGTGAATACGAACGTCGGGGATACGCGCGGTCCAAGCGGCATTTTTCGCGCACTGCGCACCATTCCGGTGATGCTCGACATCTGCCGGGACATCGAGCGCTATTGCCCCGATGCCCTGCTGCTGAATTACACCAATCCGATGGCGATGCTGTGCCGGGCGATTCAGCGCGAAACGAAGGTGCAGGTGTCGGGGCTCTGTCATAGTGTGCAGGGCACCGCAGCCATGCTGGCCGATTGGATCCGCGCTCCCATGGACGAGATCACCTACGTCTGCGCGGGGATCAACCATCTCTCCTGGTTTATTGAGTACAAATGGAATGGCCGCGACGCCTATCCACTGCTCCGCAAGGCCATGCGCCGCGCGAAGATTTTTAATACGGAGCAGGTGCGCAATGAGATGTTTCTGCATCTCGACTATTACGTCACCGAATCCAGTGGACACAACTCCGAATACAACTGGTGGTTCCGTAAACGTCCCGACCTGATCGAAAAATACTGCACCACCGGCACCGGGTGGAATCCGGGCCAGTATGCTTTCATCCTGGAGGAATACCGCGATCGGGAGCGCAGCTGGAAGCGCGAGATCAGGCAATGGTTTGACGAAGGCGCCCCGCTCCCGCTCGAGCGCGGTCACGAATACGCCTCGCATATCATCAACGCCCGACTGGGGGGCCAGCCATACAAATTCAATGGGAATGTCCCCAACACCGGCCTGATCACCAACGTTCCGCAAGATGCGTGCGTTGAAGTGCCGGTGCTGGCCGACCGGCGCGGCCTCAACCCGATCCACGTCGGCGCCTTACCGCAGCAATGCGCCGCCCTGACAAACGCAGCGATCGCGTCGGAGGAAATGGCCGTCGAAGGCTGCCTCACCGGCGACCCCAAACGGGTGTTCCAGGCCATCGCGTATGACCCACTCACGGCGGCCGTGCTCTCACTCGCGGAAATCAAGCGTATGGTGGCCGAGATGTTCCGCAAGAACAAGGCCTACCTGCCCCAGTTCAAAACCATCGCATTCTGATTGCGAAACCGTGGCCGGGCGCCCCCAAAAAAATGAGCCGCCGCAGTGAAGCGGCGGCTCACATCGCCTCCGTGGCCTGCTTGGGGGCTGCTGTGGTGCGACCTGGAGGCCGGCGATACGCTTAAGTGGACAACCCTTACATGATTAGGGCCAAAACGCGGCAGACCGGCGCTTTGTCCGGGAAGCGCACGAATTCCACATGGCCGTCCATGTAGAGTACGTTGCTTCCGCCGGGAATGTGATTGAATTGGTTAACTTCCACGCTGGCGATATCCCACATCACCCAGATGTCGCTCTGGGCCTGGGCGCTGCCGGACGGGTTGTTGATGTCCGTGACGAAGAAGCGCTCGATGCCTTCCCGCAGCCGATAGACCGTCGACGGGCTTCCCGCCTGGAACGCCATGCCCATGCCGGCGTCGGTCAGCACTTTCTCCACATCGATGTCGTCGTCGGCCAGATGGCTGAATGCCAGATCATCGTCGACGGCGTCCCACACCGTATACAGGGCGGCCAGGCCGCTGGGATCCAGCCCGGCGCCCATCATGGCCGGGATGACCTTTGCGGCATCCACACCGCCCTCGTCATCAAGAAACGCGGAGACGTTCGAGAAGACGGCTGCGTTCAGGTCGCCGCCGGGCCACGTCATCATAGTTTCAGCTCATCGCCCAGCCCATGTAGACGTACGACGTCGAATTGAACTTGCAGGGCAGCAGTTCAAGCGCCGGATCGCCGCCTACGCGCCACTTGCTCTCAATGGCTTCTTTGCCGCCCGAATCCGACGGGCAGATCAGCACGTTGGCGTCGGTCAGGTATTCAGGATATACCTGCATCCCCTCGAAGAAGATGTGTCCACTCCAGGGTTCGTCGCAGATGCCCGCGGTATCTCCTTCGCCATACATCGAGAGACTGGGCCACTTCTCTCCTTTGGCTTCGTTGGCATACATCTTGAACATGAGGCCCAACTGTTTGAGGTTGTTCGCGCAGCTCGCGCGACGCGCGGCTTCGCGGGCTCGGGCTAGTGCCGGAAGCAAGATGGCGGCAAGAATGCCGATAATGGCAATAACCACGAGCAGTTCGATGAGTGTGAATCCTTTCTTTTTCTCCATTGCTGTACTCCTTCTTGAGGACAATGCGTCAATTCGTTGAGAAAAGCAGTGCAACCGGCCCAAATAGTAACCAGTTACCTTTCCGATGCTAGCAGCCTTATTTTGAAATGTCAAGCCATTTATTGAGTAGTTCTCGTCCTGCAATAACTACCCTTACTACTTTGCTGGCACAAATAGGTAATCTATTACCCTCGCAAAAGTCGAACGCTGGCCGTTCCAAATCCGCCTGAAACGGCGCTTTCTGGAGGCCGGCCGCGCGGCCCCGTTTTGAATGCGCGGCCCTCTTCAGGTATGCTGCGTTTTGGAGAGACATCAGGGGTAGCGGGGAGCTGCGGGAAAGGGATTTTGACCAGCAGTGGCACGTGGAAAGCATCCAACCATCTATGATATCGCCAAGCAGGCAGGCGTTTCGGCTAAGACCGTAAGCAAGGTGCTGAACCACAAAGACGGCGTGGCCGACGAGACGCGCGCGCGCATTCTGGCCATTATGGACGAGGTCGGATATCACCCGCACATCGGCGCGCGGTCGCTGCGCGGCGGGGGTACCGCCTGCATTGGCGTGACGCTGCCCGTTTCGCTGGATCGGGTGCCTATCAGCGAAGACGTGCTGCTCTGGGTTTTCGGACGCTTACTGCGCTTGTTTGGTTCGCGCGGCGAATACATCTGTTTCGATATCAATCCCTCGGGACACGCGCCGGACAGAGATTATGCCCGGGGGCTGTGGCAGCAGCTGTACCGGGGCTGCGTGGTCGCGGGGCCCCTGCCGCTGAGCGACACGACAGCCCGGCGCATTCACGAGTTGGGGTGCGCCCTATCTGGTGCTGAGTCGTCTGGATGGTTTTCCCGAGCTGAGCTGCGCGACGGTCGACTTCGAGCTGGGCGCCTACGAGAGCACCCGATTCCTGCTCAAGCGGGGCCACAAACGCATTGCCATGCTCAAAGCCTTCAGCGGAGTTTCAACCGGGCGCTGAACGCCGGCGCGGTTATCTGCGCGCTTTGGAAGAAGCGGGCATTGCGCCGGAAGAATCCTTGATTCGCGGGGTGGCGTTCGATGCGCAGGACGTGGCGCGGTGCGTCCACCGGCTTCTGCTGGATCGCGAAGTTACCGCGCTCATTGATTGCAGTGTGACGGAAGACGGCGCCGCGCTGCGCAACGGCGCCCGCAGGGCCGGACGAACTCCCGGAAAGGACATCGAGGTGCTGACCTGGAGTTATTGTGAGGATGAATCGGTGCTGCCGGAGGCCTGTGCGCAATTGTGGCTTCCGCAGCTTGATGCGGTAGGTGAGGGTTTCGATGAGCTGGCCGCGTGGTTTCATGGCGAAAGCGAAGGCCCCATCCGCATCGTGTACCGTCCAACACTGCTGGAGAAGGTCCCGGAGACGGAGATCGCGAGTCCTCGCCGTCTTTTTACGAGCCAGGCCTGATGCCATGACTACGCCCGTGGTGGCAGGGCGTACCGGGGTACGGACTGCGCCGCCCAACTCTCAGCTTGCGCAAATGGGGCAAAATCTGGTACGTTCCGTTTGATCAGGGAGCGAGTCTTATGCGAATCGATGTTGCGGCGCAGACAGACATTGGCCGCCGTAAACGTAAGAATGAAGATTTTTATGGCGTGTTCCGTGATGACTCTCCGGGATTGCAATTTTTCCGTGAGGGAGCGCTGCTGTGTGTCGCGGACGGTCTGGGCGGGCATGTGGCGGGTGAAATAGCCAGTAAACTCGCCGTATCCGTCCTGAAAGACATTCTTAAAGAGCCGGCGCCGGTGGCCGCCGAAGGCCTCGACAGCTCCGGGCATCCTGTCGCTGCTGAAGCAGTATATTCTGCGAGCCAACGAGAATGTGCACAAAACGAACCAGGAACTCGTCAAAAGTGGCCGGCCCATGGGCACTACGCTGCTGGCGGCCCTGGTCACTCCCAGAAAAGCCTATATTGCCAATGTGGGCGATTCGCGCTGCTATCTGTTCCGAGGCGAGGAACTCGTAACCCGCACGGAAGACCATTCCTGGGTGGACGAACAGGTCAAGGCAGGCCTGATGTCGAAAGCCGAGGCCGAGTCGGACTCGCGCAAGTATATCCTGACGCGGAGCGTGGGCACCCATCCCCAGGTCGATATCGACGAGTATGCCTGGGATATCCAGCCCGGCGACATGCTGCTCCTGTGCACCGACGGACTCGTCAACATGGTCAAGGACGCGGAGATCACGGAAGAGTTCAAGCGGAACGCGAGCCCGGCCGAGATCGCCCACCGTCTGGTCAATGCCGCCAACGACAACGGCGGCAAAGACAACATCACGGTCATTGTGGCCGACATCATGCCGAGCCTGGGGACGGTCGTGGCGCGCCGGCTCAAAGCCTTCTCAAAGAAGCGCGGCGCGAAACTCCTCTACACGCTCCTATTCCTGCTGTTCGGCGGCTCTGTGCCTCCTGGCCGGCTATTGGCTCGGTCAGGCCAGCGTTCTGCGCTGATTCCAGCCGGAAATCCCCGCCCTCGCTGACTACGTAGGACCGGTGCCACATCCAGTCCCCGGTGTTCAGGTACAGTCCCGTTCCGTCCGGCGTGGCGAATTCCAGGCGTTCGGGATGATGGCTGTGCGCGCAGACGACGGTCTCCGCCTCTCCCGCGGCCAGCAGGCGCTCGGCATAGGCGCGCAATGGCCCGATCTCCGTGCTTTTGCCAGGCCCCGACGGGCTGAAGAGCCGGCGGCTCCCCCGCGACACGCGTTGTGCGAAAGCCATGGCCCAATCCGGATGCAGCAGTCGGAACAAACGCACCGCGCCGCCCCAGCGGGCGAAGCGCTTGTAGGCGCGATAGCGCCAGTCTTCCGGGTTGATGCCGTCGCCGTGGGCGAGGTGGACGCGCCGGCCGTCCATGTCCAACGTCACCGGGTCGCGGTGTACCGTGAATCCAATCCGCTCTTCGAGAAAGGGCCCCGCCCAGAAATCGTGGTTGCCGCATACAAAATGGAGCTGGACTCCCGCCTCTCGCAGGTCCGCGAAGGCGCGCAACACATCAAAATAGCCGGAAAATACGACGTGCTTGTATTCGAACCAGAAATCAAACAGGTCGCCGAGCACCACAACACGCGCGACCTCCGACGGCTCCATCTGGCGTAAAAACGCCACAAACGCATCCAGGGCGTCGCGGCCGTCGGGTGTCACACTGAGGTGGGCGTCCGAGAGATAGATGGTCTTCATTTGACCAAACCGAAACGATCGAGCGGCCAGAAACGGAGCAGTGCCCGGCCGATAAGCAGGTTTTCGGGCACGGTGCCGAAATTGCGGCTGTCTTTGCTGATGTTTCGGTTGTCGCCCATAACGAAGTACTCGTCGGGCCCAATCAGGACCTCGTGGTCCTCTTCCATGGAAAGCGCTTCTTCCGCGAGGTACGACTGATCGATCTTGCGATCGTTGACGTAGATGGACGTGTCGCGAAAACGCAGCCGCACGCCCGGCTCGGGCCCGCCGTCCCGGTCCGCGCGGACCGTGTTTCCAGACCGCACTTCGGGCCCCGTGGCGATCACTCGCTTGACGTACCGCTTGCCCCGGTCGTCGGGGCTGTCAAAGACCACGATATCGCCCTGGCGGGGGCCGAGAAAGCTGGAAAACGGCCAGTGCTGGCCCAGTTTAAACACGAGGATCCGTTCCTGCTCGTGCAGGGTAGGCTCCATTGAAGGCCCCTGGACTTCATAGCCCTCGATGACGAATCCGCGCAGCACCAGAAAGAGGAGCAGAAACCACACCACCATTTTGACGAACTCGACCATTTCGCGCTTGGCTTCCTGGCGGGTTCGTTCGCGCGGCTCGGACCGTGCAAGGCCTGGGTCTCCTGGCGCGACACTTGTTTTCCGTTGAGTTCACTGTATTTCCAATTCCATGTCCAAAGAACAACTCACTGCTCGAAATCTATCATCCCATCCGGTTTTCTGCAAGCCCGGCACGCGGGACCCGCACTCAGGACAGCCGCGTCGGGCAAGCAGCCCCAGAGCGCGCGCCACGGGTGAATCTTCGCGGCAAAGCGGCACGATGATCTCTCTATCTCCGATAAACTGCCGCGATACGAAGAGGATTCCTGCCGGGTGCAGGAAGGCCAGCTCCTTCAGGTATTGCCACCACTCCCCATCCTCGATTTCGCGGCCGAGCAGCGCGATGGGAATCCGGCCCGGATCCGCCCCGAGGGTATCGTCGATTTCGCCCGCCAGGTTTTTGGGCGGCGCGCCCTGTGCCGCCGTACGGGCCTCTATGGACCGCTGAATGCGCTCCGCAAATTCGCGTTTCAATTCGGATGCTTCGCGGTAGCGGTGAACGAAGGCGTCCCAGGCGGGGTCTCCGGATTCGATCAGCTCCTTGAGGAATGCCAGACGAACGTTTTCCGGGCGCTTTTCGAGGCGCGCGGCAATCTCGTCGCTCATCAGCAGGTAACTCAGGGCGGTCATGACGAACGGATCGGTCTCCTGAAGCGCCAGGCAGTCTTCGGGACGCTCCGGATAGTCTCCATGAAGCACCAGGGCGCGCATCTGATAGTCGGGCGTTTTCGGCAGCGGTTCGGGGAACGCCGCGTAGTCGTATTCCAGATCGGAGGCGGCGGTATAGCCGCGCACCGCCCTCGCGACATCTCCGTTATCGAGGCTTTCGTCGGCTGCGTCCAGGAACAATGCCTGCATGCGGCCCCGGATGCGCAGCATCTCATACGCCTGAGCGGCGCTTGTGTACTTGCCCTGGCGTACGGCGTGATCGCCCAGCCTCAGAAGCAATTCAAACGGCAACTGGGGCGGGCGCGCCATGCGCCATTCGTTTTCGATGTGGGCCCATACGTCCCGCGAACGGACCAATTCGAGCGCGTCTTGAAATGCCCGGTCGTCTTCCTGCTCGTCATCCGGCAACAGGTAGGCGTATTTCTCGGTTTCAAAGCGTTCAGACGATGCGGCCCGGGCCGGTGAGAACGGGCCGAACAAAAACCGCAGATTTACGATATCGCCGTCACAGACCGCTTTCGCGATAGCCCTGGCCGCGAGTTCCAGGTCCACCTGCTTGTCGGCGGCTGCTGTGTGGCGTTTGCGTCTCAGCACAGCTGCTCATTCCTTTCGTCCAGCGTACTACGCACGAATTGCTCCCGTTCCGCCCAGTCGATGGTTGGCGGGGTGATTTCCGCGTAGGGCAGGCGTTCCAGGATCTTCTGGTACAAGTCGTTCCGGTAGAAACGCAAAATACGCGAGGCGTGCCGGGTGTGGGCGGCGTCCCAATGGCTGTTTTCCACGCACTCCTTGTCCTGACCGGCTGCGAGCATCCATTCTTCGCAATACTTGCTGAGGAAGGTCTGGAGCCGCCCGTCGAACTGCCTGCGCAGGGCATCTGCTTCGTCATTGGCCTCGGCGGCAGCGTCGCGCCACTTCTGCTCGAGGTCGATCAAGGCCTGCCGTTCCGACCAGTAGGCAGCACGGGTATCGCTCTCGCGCAGAACCAGCAAAGCTGCGTTAAGTTGCGCCATTTCAAGCAGATAGCGCGCCCGGCGCTGCTGCGTAATCTCTACCCGGGCAATCTCGCCGACCAGCTCTTTCATGCGACGCCGGTAGATTTTACGCACTTCACCCGGCTTGGCATCCTCGTCAAGGCCCAGGATTTCGAAAAAATTGATGTATCCGTCGCCTGTTCCGGCCATCGTCGCGCAACTCCCGCGGGTTCATCCCACAAAGTCCCGATTTTAGCTGGAATGCCCCTACATAGACAAATCACGGCCCGGCGCAGCGTTTCACTGCGGCTGTTGCAGCGGGCCACACGACAAGGGCAAACGATTGCGCACTCCGTCCATTCACGCTCGCTCTCGACAGAGCTTGGGGCGCCTGCAGGGCCGCAGGGCTCATGTCGCGCTTATGGCGCCCATGCTTTCCATGCTATGCTGAGCCCGGATATCTGGACAGGTTCACTGGGAAAAAGGGGGCGAGCATCATGGCCAAAACGAAGACAGTCAGGGGACTCGATCGGCGGGGATTCATGAAGACGGCCGCGGCGGGAACACTCATTCTCGGAGCGCGCTCGGCGCTCGGGGCCGCTGCGAACGAGACGCTCGAAATCGGCATTATCGGATGCGGCGGGCGGGGGCCGTGGCTCGGCGACCTCTTCCACAAACATTCCGCGACCCAGGTCGTCGCGGTCCATGACCCGTTTGAAGACCGTGCTACGCACGCAGGGGAGATGCTGGGCGTACCCGAAAACCGACGCTTCACCGGACTGGATGGCTATCACGAGCTTATTGCGAGCGGAGTCGACGCCGTGGCCATCATCAGTCCGCCCTATTTTCACCCGGAACAGACCGTTGCCGCACTCGAGGCCGGGAAACACGTCTACCTGGCCAAACCCATCGCGGTGGATGTACCGGGCTGCAACGCTATCGTCGACGCGGCCGAGGCGCACGCGGCCACCCTGTGCACGTGGGTCGATTTCCAGGCCCGGCAACATCCGTTCTATATCAATGCCGTCCAACGCCTGCACGACGGGCTCATCGGCCGCCCCGTTATGGGCCAGGCGTATTATTACGCGCGCCGACTCAACATCAAGATGGAGCCCGGCACCGAGGAAGCCCGTCTGCGGAACTGGGCATTCGACATCGCGCTGTCGGGCGACATCATCGTCGAGCAGAACGTCCATATGCTCGATGTGGCCAACTGGATGTTGAAATCGCATCCGCTCCGGGCGTTCGGAACGGGGGGACGCAAAGCGCGCATCGACGTCGGCGACTGCTGGGACCATTTTGTGGTCACGTACTGGTATCCAGACGATGTCATCATCGATTTCAGTTCAGGGCAGTTCGTGCATGCGTTTGAAGACCTCTGCACGCGGTTGCACTGCACCACGGGTTCAATCGACACGCATTACGGCGGCGAGGTGCTCGTTGAGGGCCAGTCGGAGGTGTACCGTCCGGGCGCGACCCGCGCGATCTACCAGGAAGGTGCGGTGGCCAACATTCAGGCATTTCATGCGGCCATCGCCGCGGGGAAACCCATCAACAATGCCCGAGAGAGCGCTCACAGTACCTTAACCGGCGTGTTGGGCCGCATGGCGGCCTACCAGGGCCGGACCATCACCTGGGACGAGATGATGCAGGCCAACGAAAAGCTTGAGGCCAACCTGAGGCTCTGATCCGGAGTTTGCTGCTCCCGTCCACATAAAACCAGGACCCACAGGCCGTTTTGTCCTGTGGGTCCTGCGGTCTTTCTGCTGCTGCAGTCGACGCTCGCGCGGCTATTTCTTTTTGAGGATGCGCGCGACCTTCGGGGCGGCGATGCGCTCCATGGTGGGCAGGTCGCCGATGAGCGGCCGGGCATAGCGGATGAACGCGTTGGTCACGCCGTTGCCCTGTTTATTGATGAATTTGTCGGGCATGCAGACCGATTCGCGCGCCACGTCCTTGAGTTTCGCCAGGTCATACTCGACCGCGTAGTCGCCGATACGCCGGATCACCACCGAGCCGTCCTGGTTGTGCCAGATCGCGAACTGGGCCGCTTTTTCGCCGACCTCACGCGCTTCAAACTGGTCGATCTCGCTTACGCATCCCAGGAAGCTGCGCTGCAAGTAACCCAGCGTGTCCGCGCGGACGCGTTTGATGTCGGTCTCGGCCTTGATCCACGATGCCAGGAGGTCGCCCAGGGCGCCCGTGCCTGAAAGCTGGATGTTGCCGTGCGAATCCTTCTCACCACCCGTAAACTGCGATGCGATGGCGACGCCTTTTGCGTCAACGATGCCTTCCGACGCCGCGATGATGCAGCGGCCGTATTTCGCATAGACGTTTTGCACATCCTGCACGAACTGTTTTTTCGTGAAGGGGCGTTCGGGAACGTAGATCAGATGCGGGCCGTCGTCCGGATATTTTTTGCCGAGAATCGACGCGGCCGTGAGGAACCCCGCATGGCGTCCCATCACGATGCCGATGTAGACACCCGGGATCGCGCGGTTGTCGAGGTTGACGCCCGCGAATGCCTGCGCCACAAACTTCGCTGCGGAACCGTAGCCGGGGCAGTGGTCCGTCACTTTGAGATCGTTGTCGATGGTCTTGGGAATGTGTATGACGCGCAATTCGTAGCCGGCCTTGTCGGATTCTTCATTGACGATCCGGCAGGTGTCGGCACTGTCGTTGCCGCCGATGTAGAAAAAATACCGCACTTCGTGGGCCTGGCAGACCTTGAAGATCTGGCGGCAGTATTCAATGTCGGGTTTGTCGCGGGTTGACGACAGACCGGACGACGGCGTCTGAGCCACCGCTTCGAGATTGTGGGTGGTCGCCTCGGTAAGATCGAGAAAATCTTCGTCGATGATACCGCGGACGCCGTGGACGGCGCCGTAGACGCGCGTGACCTGCGGGAACTTCCGGGATTCGAGCACCGCGCCGACCATGCTCTGATTAATCACGGCTGTCGGGCCGCCGCCCTGCGCTACCAATACCTTGCCTTTCAGCACTTCCGCCATGGCACTTCTCCTCCAGCATGAATGATGGTTGACTTATTTCCGAACTCGCGCGGCACCGTTAGCGATGCGAGGGACGGAGCGTCTGCATCCTCGCGCGTGAAACCAAAGTATATAAAATATGAGGCAGGTGTATCCATTTTTGCCGGCCCGGCCGGTTTACCGCCAGCCGCCGCAGTGGTAAAATGCTGCAGTCTCCTCGGACAACGTTGGGACATGGCGCCGGTGCACGAGCTGAAACCGAAAGAAGGATGGTCATGAAAACGATACCCAGGCCCGCACCTGTGCAGGGCGACATACAGTGGTTCGTCGAATCCCGCTTCGGGATGTTCATCCATTGGGGCCTGTATGCCTTGCCCGCCCGGCACGAGTGGATCAGGCACGGCGAGGAAATTTCCGACGACGCCTATGCGCCCTACTTCAAGTTCTTTGAACCCGACCTCTTTGACCCGGGCGCGTGGGCGCGAATGGCCCGAGAAGCAGGCATGAAGTATGTGGTCATTACGACCAAGCATCACGAAGGATTTTGCCTCTTCGATTCGCAATACACAGACTACAAAGCCCCCAATACCCCGTGTGGAAAAGACCTGATCAGAGAGGTCGTGGACGCGTTCCGTGCCGAAGGACTGCGGATTGGATTTTATTATTCGCTGATCGACTGGCATCACCCCGATTTCCCGATCGATGCCATACATCCGATGCGCAAGCACCCCGATGCCCATGATCTGAACCGCTCGCGCGACATGGCAGTATATCGCGAGTACCTGTTCAAGCAGGTGCGGGAACTGCTCACCAACTACGGAAAAATCGATATCCTGTGGTTCGACTTTTCCTATCCCGACGAAAGACTGAATGATCTGGGAGGCAAAGGCCGGGACGACTGGCACAGCGAAGCGCTGTTGAAACTGGTGCGCGAGTTACAACCCCAGGTGATCGTCGACAACCGGCTCGATCTGCCGCCCGAAATGGCCGATATCCATACCCCGGAACAATTTCAGCCCCGCGAATGGGTCACGGTTGACGGCAAGCCCGTCTACTGGGAAACCTGCCAGACCTTCAGCGGTTCCTGGGGATACTACCGCGATGAAGAGAGCTGGAAAAGCCCCGAACAGCTCATCCAGATGCTGATCAACACGGTAAGCTGCGGCGGCAACCTTCTCATGAACGTCGGCCCGACCGCGCGGGGCCTGTTCGACTCGCGCGCCCGGAACGCGCTGGGGGTGTATCGCGACTGGATGGCCCTGCACAGCCGTTCGATCTACGGCTGCACGCAGAGCGAATTCGCCGCGCCCGAACACGGCCGCCTCACGCAGAACGGAAAACGGCTGTACGCGCACCTCTTTGCCTGGCCGTTCAAACATCTCCATCTCGACGGACTGGCTGGCAAGGTCGAATATGCCCAGCTTCTCAACGATGCCTCGGAGCTTCGCATACACAAGAATGCCGGCAGCACGGAGGACGGCCGCGCGACGTTGACCCTCGATTTGCCGGTCAAAAAACCCGAGGTGGTGGTCCCTGTGGTCGAGCTGTTTCTCCAATGAACAGGAACCGCTGAGGAAATGGCCTGAACATGGACGAAAATATTGTTGTTCTGGATGCCATCCCGTTTGACGCGGACGAAGCCGGCGCGTTGGCGGCCCTGCAGCTGACGCCCGATTCTCCGTTCGCTCAGGAGGCGCTGGCCCTGCTGCACGAAGCCGCCTCCGTAGCGCGGCCAAAGGGCATGTACCGGCTTTCGGCAGTCGAGCCCATCGACAGCAATACGACGGCGCTGGATGGTGTTCAGTTCACGAGCCGCATTCTGCGCATGAACCTCACGGGCCTGTCCCGCGCGTTTCCGTTTGTCGCCACGTGCGGCGTCGAGCTCGAGGACTGGTCGCGTTCCAAGACCGACGTGATGCATCAGTTCTGGGCGGATGGCCTCAAAGAACGGGCGCTCCAAAACGCCATCAGTGCTCTGGAAAGCCACCTGGCCGCCCGGTATCGGTCGGGAGCCCGTGGCATGATGAACCCCGGCTCGCTGGTTGACTGGCCGCTATCCGAGCAGCCCCGGCTCTTTTCTCTCTTCGGCGACGCGTCCGGACGGACTGGCGTGCGGCTCAGTGAGAGTTGTCTCATGATTCCCGTGAAGTCGGTGTCAGGAGTATGGTTTGAGACCGAGACGGAATTCGTCAATTGCCGGCTCTGCCCCCGGGAAGACTGCCCCAAGCGCAGGACCTCTTTCGACGCCCGTGCCCTGGAGCATTACGCATGAGCCGGGCAGGGCTCACGATCTAGCAAAGCTCTTTGGAGTGCCGGGTGCAGGCAGCAGGCGCGCCTCCCCGGGCTTTTTCGATAGGTACCTGGTTTGAAATGCGCGCCGGGCATGTGATAAGCTTTTTTCGCTCAACCAGACGTCTACCCGTAGCTCAATTGGATAGAGTGCTTGGCTACGGACCAAGAGGTTGGGGGTTCGAGTCCCTCCGGGTAGGCCATGTATTTTCGCGCGCAACACCAGGCTCGGCCGGGGTTGCGCGCTTTTGCTTTCGCCATTCGGGCGCTGCGTTTCGTTGAGCCGACGAGTCCGCTGAACTTTGGATGCATGCGGAAACGGTGGCCGGGCAGCAGAACTGGTGAATAAGGCCGTACGTGCGGGGAGTTGCACTGGCGGCGAGGCCTCCTGTTCGATGGCAATGTTTTTCGCGACGAAACGCGGGTTGAGGTACCCTAGGCTACGGAGGCGCCCCGGTGGCGCGGGTAACCACGCTTCATAAGGAAACGGGCAATGGATTGGGCATCGTTGGCAGAATGGCTACAGCGGGTGAAGGAATCGGACCTGCCGCCTCCGCCGGTCCCATTGGCTCCGGCCATCCAAATCCACGATGTCAACCAATATCTTACTGCACTGCGAAACGACGTGGCCAAAGGAGCCGGTAGCGCTCGTGCCCGAACGGGAGCGGTTCAGCGCGAGGTCAGACGGCTCATGGATCTCGCGCCGGGGGTGGCGCTGTCGCCGCAGGAGCCGCCCGCGGTCGCTGCGCCGTCTGAACCGCCTGCCGAGGCCGACCCGCCCGCGCCCCCGGCAGAGCCCGTAATCGTAGCATTCGATTTCGAGACGACGGGCCTGTATCCGAATGAAAGCGACGTTGTTGAGGTGGGGGGCGTGAAGTTTACGCCGCTGGGCGATGTCTTGGGGCGATTTGAGCGCTTCGCAAACCCGGGCTATGCGATTCCGGCGGAGAGTACGGCGGTCTCGGGGATCACGACCGAGATGGTGGCCGGTGCGGACCCGCCGTTCGACGTGCTCCAGGCGTTTATCGAGTGGGCAGGCCCCGATGCGGTGTATGTCGCGCATAACGCCGCTTTTGACGCGGGATTCATCGAGGCCACCTATGAAAAGGCCGGGCGGAAGTGCCCGCCGCTGAAGGTCGCGGACACGCTCGTATGGGCGCGTTCGCTAAGCCTGAAGACGCCCAATTACAAGCTGGGCACCCTGCTGGCTCATTACCAAAAGAATACGGACGGTCTGCACCGCTCAATGGCCGACGCCCAGGGGGTCATGGAACTCGTGCTTCAATTTGTCGCGGGCCATCTCGCCCCGATGGACGAACTCCTGCGCTGGGCGAAACCCCTGCCTCTGCCGCCATCGTCCCGCCGCTAGAAGCGGCCGCCCGGTTATCGGCCGTGCGCCGCGGGGCCGCGTCCCGATGGAGCGTAACGGAATGAGCGCATCCCATGAACAGCGCGTGCGGGTGACACGCACCGACATCGCCCGCGGGCTGGATGCTCTGGGCATCCGGCCGGGGGAGATCGTGTACGTGCATTCTTCACTGAGCGCGTTTGGGCATGTCTGCGGAGGCGCGGATACCGTGATCGACGCGTTGCTGGACGCCGTCGGTGCGCAGGGGACGGTGGTGATGCCCACGTTCACGTGGCAGCGCAACCACGCCCAACCCGTGCTCGTGTTCGACGTGGCCAATGACCCGAGCGAGACGGGCCGCATCACGGAGGTATTCCGGCGGCGACCCGGAGTGCTCCGCAATGAACACGTGTGCCATTCGACGGCGGCCTTCGGTCCTGCCGCGAACGACGTGATGGGCGGCAACGTGCACCCGTTTGCATTTGATGCGAGCCTCTACAAATGCTACGAACTGAACAGCTGGTACGTGCTGCTGGGTTGCGGGTTTTCGTCGGCGACGGCGCTGCACACGGCCGAGGAAATTGTTCAGGTTCCCTACCGGCATTATCGCGATTTCAAGGGATCGGAGGTGATCCGCCCGGACGGCATTCGGGTGCCGGCCGTATCGGTCGAATTTCTGCGAAATCCGGGTTATGTCAATGATTTTGCGAAAATGGACGCTGTTTTCGAGCGAGATGGACTTTTGCGGCACGCCCGCGTGGGAAACGCCCTGCTGACCAGCGCCCGGATTCGCGAGGTCGTTGACCGGGGCGTTCAGTACCTCAAACAAGACATCGGTTACCTCCTGGACGAACCATCCCGGGCGCGCTGGCGTGCGGCTCAGCATCGTGACGCCTGAAAATCGCTCGGCAAGAGACCCATGATCCGCTAATCCACCTTTGCACAACACGTTCGGCAGATATCGCGTTCCATCCAGGCCCCGCTGCGATCACAAAGGGCGGGGGGCCGCCTCCTCCCGGGCAGCTGCGTTTGGGCTCGATTTGTTTTCTTGCACGGAAGTCGGTGTTTCGGTCAATATGGTGAGTAATCCGGGATGATTTGAAATACGGTCCTGTCATCACAGTGAAAGGGTTTCATCATGGAACGGATAGCAAAAAGCTACCTTGTGCTTTTCGTGTTGGTCGGTCTCGTGGCGGCGCCCGTGTTGGCGGAAGGATATCTCACAACGGTGGGCGACGGCGCAGACGCCATCTCGGTGGTGGTGGTCCGGGGCACTCCGTATGAAATGGGCCACGCGTTCGGGACGCTGATGCGGGACGAGGTGGCCGCGTGCATGGGCGGTTACCTTGCCTATGCGCGGCAAAGCGGCGTGCCGCTGTACAGCGATGAATCGCTTGATGCGGCGTGGGCTGCTGTGGCGCCGCACACGGATCAGCGGTTTAAGGACGAGTTGCGCGGACTGGCCGATGCGTCCGGGGTGTCCATGGAGGAATTGATCCGCGCACACATGATCCCGGTGGTGTCGTCGTATTCCTGCAGCGGAGTGGCCGTGTGGGACGAGGCGACCGCCAACGACAACCTGTACCAGATCCGCAACCTCGATTTCACCATGAATGCGGGCCTGCAGGATTTTCCGGTGGTGGTGGTGTACCTGCCCGAGCAGGGCCTCGCGCACGCCAATGTCACGTTCGCCGGCTGCATCGGCTGCAACACCGGCATGAACGTGGCGGGGATCGCCTTGTCGGAAAAGGGTGCTTCCCCCCGCAGCGACATGCCGTATGACATTA
This sequence comes from Candidatus Hydrogenedentales bacterium, assembly GCA_050950105.1. GTDB lineage: Bacteria > Hydrogenedentota > Hydrogenedentia > Hydrogenedentales > SLHB01 > UBA2224. The sequence goes on from JBMNGZ010000007.1 coordinate 80,025, forward strand.
ACGGCGAACATTTCATGATGCTGTTCCGGGACATCCTCTATGACGCGGGCGATCTCGAGACCGCCGTCCGCCTGGTGCAGGAATCGCCGCGCATCAAGAAATACCGGTTCTATATCGGCGACGGCCAGGGGAAAAAGGCAGTCAAGATCCGGGCTTATGCGCCAGACCTGGATATCTGGCCCGATAATGATCCCACCGACGAAGTGGCGCCGAATATCCTGAAAAACGTCATCTACTACACCATGAATAACCAGGCCGCCTTCACCCATCTCACCGAGAACTACGGAACATACGATATCGAATCGGTGATCGCGCTCTCACGGCTTGTGGCCGACGATGACGGCAACCTGCTCAATGTCGTCTATGACGCCACGGCGCTCGAGATGCGGGTGGCCTATGCGGAAGGTCTCGCGACCGCTGCGACGCGGCCGTATGTTGCCCTGCGCCTGCGCGATTATCTGAACTACAACCCGGAGGGCGCCGTCAAGACGGCAGAGACCCCGAAACAAACAGACTGATTCCCATTCGACGTCGTCCGCGCGCGACGGGATTGACGCGCGGAACCTGCGTCAATACATCCGGGTCTGCACTCGGCGAGACAGGAGAATGTTGCCCGCCAGGGCAGGAAGTTGAAGGAGGCGGCGATGTTGTCGATTCTTATCCGCGGCATCGTAGGGTTTGTCTTTGTGCTTCTTGGCGTGGTGGGGTTCGTGTCGCCGAGCACAACGCGCCGGCTGGTCAGCGCGCTTCTCGCAAAGGCTCCGGTGCGGATCTTTGGCGCTTTCCTGATGCTGTTGGGGGCAGGCGCGTTTCGTGCTGCGGATCAGCTCTCTCTGCCGCTTGCCGGCCAGGTGCTCGGCGTGGCGCTCTTCATGGCGGGCGGCGTGCACATCCTGATTCCCGATTTCGCCATGATTTTGAATGAATGGTGGGTGGCTCAAAAAAGCATCTGGGAACGCCTGGTCAGCGTCGTCTACCTCTTCCTGGCGGCACTGTTTCTCATCCCGCCAGAAGGCATCCCCGTGCGGAAATGGTTCACGCCACGGCTGCCGGCCGCGTACGAAACCCAATCGGACGACGATGACGATGACGATGACGACTGGGGGGTGACCCTGCCGGAAGCAGCCCCGCAGGATACGGAGGAGATACCGGAATAAGCCCGGAGCAGTCGAGGAATCGCGCGCTACACACGCCGGGTGCCGCTCAGGTCCTGCCGGGCTGCCTTTGTTCGGTGATGTCGACGAAAATGACCACGATGCCCTCGCGTTTTCCCTGATCGTCGCGCAATTGCGCGACATGCCCGATCAGGGTGCGGCCGGTGCGCTCGTCCAGATAGTCGGCCGAAAATTCTTCGCCCGCCAGGGCGCGTTCGAGCGGCACCTTCATACCCGGGCGCTCCGCGCAGATCTCCAGGATCGGTTTGCCCACGAACTGCGCCGGGTCGATGGCGAGCACCTCAAGCTCCCGGCCCTCGATGGCGGTGCACACCCCATCGCGATCGGCGGCGAACAGGATCACGGGCGCGGCCTGAAGCAACTTCTGCAGGTGTTGGCCTTCGCGCCGCAATGCTTCTTCGGCCCGCTTGCGCTCCTCAATGCTGTGAATGGAGCCCACAACTGCTTCGACGGAGCGGTGAGCATCGAGCACCAGCATCATCGAATCGCTGATCCAGTGGTAACTGCCGTCTTTGAACTGGCAGCGCAGTTCGACCGTAAGGTTTGCGGAATGGCCCCGCGCCTGTGCAATGGCCTCCCGCATCGCGGCCTGAAGCCGGGGAAGGTCGCTCGGATGAAACTCCTGGAGAACCTCAGCCAGGCCTTTGTTGCTCGCCTCTTCGTATGAAAAACCAGAAAATTCGGCGATATGGGGGCTCAGGTAGTCGTAGCGGTTTGTGCGCATGTTAAACCGGTAGAGCACATGGCGGGATGCCTGCAACGTCTCGGTGAAACGGCGTTCGCTTTCGCGAAGCTTCGCTTCCGCTTTGAGACGCTCCGAAATGTCGCGCGCCACCGCGTAAAGCGCCTGTTCCCCGTTCCACTGGCCGGACGAGACATGCGTATCGACCGGGATCACCGTGCCGTCGGCCGCCAGAAACGGGATCTCGCAGCAGGTCCGGCGCCCAGCCACTTGCTCGGCGAGCGTTTCCTCGGCTTCCTGGCGGCGCTCCGGCGGATAGAGCATCGCGACAGGTGAACCGAGCAAATGCTCTTCCGGATAGCCCAGGCGGCGAATCGTCGCCGGGTTCACCTGAATGATCCGGCCGTCCAGGGAAAGCACCACAACGAAATCTTCGAGGCGGTTGAAAAGTTCCTGGAAATTCCGGCGGGAGTCTTCGAGCGCCTTTGCCGCCGCCACGCGTTCCGTGATATCGACATTGACGATCTGCATCGCGGGCCGTCCGTTATAATGCGTCTGGCCCACGTAGCTCTGGAGATGCCGAACGCCGCCATCGGCCCGAAGGAGGCGGTAGACCGCGGGCTGAGACGCGTGGTCGCCTTGAGACACACCCTGAAACGATGCCAGCGTGGCCTTGCGATCTTCTGGATGAATAAACCGCTCTGCAGCCTGCTCGGTGCTCAGGCCGATCAGGTCCTCGACCCGGCAGTCCGCCATCTCGGCGAGCGCCGAATTCACATACACCACCCGGTTGTCCTGGAATAACGAAAATCCCTGGGCCGAATCCTCTACAAGCACGCGATAAGCCTCTTCCGTGTGCTTCAGATCCGTGACATCATGCATGCTGACTACAACATGAGAAATGCGCCCGACCTCGTCCCGCATCGGCGCGGCATTCACGACAAGATGGCGAAACGACCCATCGCTTCGAGCCAAAAGGAGCGCCTGATTGGTTACGCGCAGCCCCGTGTCGCGCACGCGCACGAACGGATACTCCTCAGGGCGCAGATCCCGCCCCGAGGCGTCGTACAGGCGCCAGTCGTCCACCAGGCACGAGCGGCCCACGAACTGGTCGAGCGGCATTCCCGTGATCTCTTCCGTTCGGGGATTTGCGAAGATGATCACACCATTGTCATCCGCGACAAATACGCCGGAAAGCGCCGTCGTATCAAGAATTCCCCGCAGAAATTCCGCGTTTTTCCGTAATACGCGTTCCGCGCGTTTCCGTTGCGCCTTTTCCGACCTGAGTTCCGTCATGCGCTCCCGCGCAGTTTCCCGGCCGCGAGGCTCGTCAGGATCTCCAGGATAATGCTCAACCACGGGGTACCTTTCGGATTCGCCGCGGACGCACCCTACAAGCCGTATTGCTCTGCTCACGTCCCGCACGAATCCCTATAGATTTCGGTACGCAATATTACAACATCAATGATGAGCACGCCAACCGGAAAAACGGGGCAATCGTGCATAAAAATCACGTAAACCTTGATCCGAAGCCACAGATCGGCTTCCTGCACCGCGATCTGGCGCCAAATGGAGGGAAATACCAAGAACCAACCCGCCCGATGACCACAGCTTCACCGCGACGAAGCGCTCCTGTTCGCGATGGACCGCCGGCGCCCAGAAGCCCGACCAGAAATAAAAAAAGCCCCCAAACCTTTCGGCAGGGAGCGATAGGGACGCTGCAAGCAGCGGAGCCCACCGTGATGATTCCGGTAAGGAAACATCCTTACTGTGATTTGATGGAATCACCGCTCAGGTATACTATGGATTATAGTAGACTGTGAGGGGCTGATTGTCAATAGCAAAAAAGCAGCTATCGGGGGTTACTATGGACAACGTCGCAAAGTATACGGTACTTGGTCTTGACCTGGGCTCCAATTCCGTCGGTTGGGCGTTAATCGAATATCGAGACGGGCAGCCGTCCGCTCTGACCGGCTGCGGCGTGCGTGTTTTCGATGCCGGTACAGAGGGCGATGTAGAATCCGGCAAGGATACCGCACGGGGTGTCGAACGGCGCGATGCCCGCCAACGCCGGCGCCAGTGCGAGCGCCGCGGCCGCCGTCTCGAAAATCTCGCCGGCATTCTCAGTCGCAACGGGCTCCTGCCCAAGGGCGCCATGCGGAAGCCCGCGGAGCGCCACCATCTCCTCCAGACCCTCGATCAGGAGATCGACGCCCGATACCGGAATGCCGCGTCTGCGGACGAAAAGATCGCGAGCGCTCTCGACCAGCTTCCCTATTTTCTCCGCAGCCGCGCACTGGACCATCCTCTCGAACCTCATGAGCTTGGGCGGGCCCTCTACCACCTCGCACAGCGGCGAGGCTATCTCAGCAACCGCAAATCGGGCAAGAAAGATGAAGACAAAGGTACCGTCGAGCCCGCCATCAACGAGTTGCGCGAGCGCATGAGCGCCGCCGGCGTCCGAACCCTCGGCGAATTCCTCGCTCAAGTGGATCCCGTCAATGAACGTCGCCTCCGGCAACGGTGGACCGCGCGCGACATGTACCTCGATGAGTTTGAGGCGATCTGGGCGGCGCAGCAGCCGCATCACCCCAAACTGCTATCCGATGCGCTGAAAAAAGTGCTCACAGAGGCCATCTTCTATCAACGCCCTCTCAAAAGCCAGAAAGGCCTCATCGGCGTATGTGACCTTGTCCCCGGAAAGAAACGCGCCCCGAAAGCCCTGCTCATCTCCCAACGCTTCCGCATGCTGCAGAAGGTCAACGATCTCGAGGTCATCTTTGCCGACGAATCCCATCGCCGCTTTACTGAGGAGGAGCGCCACGCGGTCCTTCAGGCCATGGAGGAGAAAGACAAGATCACATTTGCCCAAATTCGAACGGCGGCTAAGCTCCCGCAAGGCGTCGAGTTCAATTTCCAGCGCGGGGGTGAAAAAAATCTGCCCGGCAACAAGACCGCCACCGCGCTGCGCGCCGTCTTTGGCGAACAGTGGGACCGTTTTCCCCGTGAAACGCAGGATGCGATCGTGGGCGAAGCCATGGGCATTGAGCGAGCTGAAACCCTGGAGCGGCGCGGACGCGACGCCTGGGGCCTCGATCCCGAAGCGGCCGCCGTTTTCGGCAAGGTCCATCTTGAATCCGGCTATATGGCCCTCTCTCGCGAAGCGATGCGCGCGCTCCTGCCCCTGATGGAGCAGGGAATGCAGTTCGCCACCGCGCGTGACCAGGCGTTTGAAGGAAACTGGGCCCGAAACGTGCTCGACCAGCTTCCCGGCGTGGCCGATGCCTGCAAGACCATTCGCAATCCGGTTGTGATGCGCACCCTCACCGAAACCCGCCGCGTGGTCAACGCGATCATCCGCAGCTACGGAAAACCCGACTATATCCGCATCGAGCTTGCCCGCGAGATGAAAAAGAGCCGCAAGGAGCGCAAAAAGATCAGCACAGAGATCCAGAAACGCCGAAAAGCCAATGATGCGAGGCGGCAGAAAATCATTGATACCACTGGTGACCCCCGCGTGACCGGCCGCGATATTCTCAAGGCACGGCTCTGGGAGGAGTGCGGCGGGCTCTGGGAGGAGTGCGGCGGGATATGCCCGTACACGCGCAAGTCCATCCCCTTCCACGAGCTTTTCAGCCAGGATTCCCCCTGGGACATCGAGCACATCATCCCCTTCAGCCGTTGCCTCGACGATTCGTTTTTCAACAAGACCCTCTGCTATCACGAGGAAAACCGCAACGTGAAGAAAAACCGCACGCCCCGCGAGGCTTATGAACATTCGGGCGATTGGGATGACATCATCGCCAGTGTCGCCAAGTTTAAGGGTGATGCCGCGCGCGAAAAACTCCGCCGCTTCCAGATGAGCGCCGAGGATCTGCTCGAATTCGAAGAATTCAGCGCGCGCCAGCTCAATGACACCAAGTTCGCATCCCGGGAAGCTCGCAATTACCTCTCGTGGCTGTACGGTTCAGAAGCGCCGAGCCGCATTCAGGCCAGCCGCGGCCAGATCACCAGTTACCTGCGCTCGGCCTGGCGACTCAATTCCATTCTGGGCGACGGCGGTGAAAAGGTGCGCGGCGACCACCGCCACCATGCCGTCGACGCCATCGCCATCGCCCTCACCGACCGGGCGACCGTGAAGGCGCTCAGCGACGCGGCTGCGTCCCAGTTTCGCGAGCGCGGCCGTTCCCGCGGATTCGAAAAACGCGTCACCGAACCCTGGGTGGGCTTCCTGCAAGATGTGCAGCGCACCATTGACGGCGTGGTGGTGTCCCACCGGCCATCGCGCAAGGTCGCCGGTTCTTTCCACGACGACACCATCTACAGCCCGCCACGCACCGATCGAGAAGGCAAACCCTACGTCCTCGTGCGCAAGCCCTTGGAAAAAGACTTCAAAGCCACAGACATTCAGAACATCGCCGATCCCACCGTGCGCGATATCGTCTGGCAGCATTTTCGCGACCATGACGAAGATCCTAAAGTCGCCTTCTCCAATGCCGCGAATCATCCGCGCATTCGCATTAAAGACGGTCCTCGTGCCGGGCAGACCATCCCGATCCACAAAGTCCGGCTCAAATACACCCGCGATGTCACCCGGATCGGTCGTGGCCCGACCGAACGCTATGTTTGGACCCGGGGCAACAGCCACATCGAGATCTTCGAGGTCCTGGGCAAGGACGGCACCGTCACGAAATGGCAAGGCCGCGTGGTCACTCGCCTCGATGCCTACCAGCGCCGGAAACAGCGCCAGCCCATCGTCAACCGCCACTGGGACGAGAACCGCCGCTTCCTGTTCTCACTCACTCAGGGCGATATCGTCGAGCTGGATGTCGACCTCGGCAATGATGAAATTGTGCGCGAGCTGTATCTGGTCCGCGGAGTGACATTACAAGGCGGCGGGATGCTTCAATGTACACATATTCTTGATGCTCGCAAAAAAACAAACATCCCGACAACGGCAACGGCTCAAGAGAAAATCCGAATTTACTTGCGGCCACCCGTCAACACCCTCAATCGTCTTCGGTGTCGCAAAGTATCGGTGACGCCGCTGGGCGAAGTCTATCCGGCGAACGACTGATGCTGGAGCGGATCATCGATATTTCGCAAGCGGGTGCGCGGCTCTCCGTGAGCGATCGGCGCCTGGTCGTCGAACAGGGCGGCGAACAGAAGGCCTCTATCCCGCTCGGCGAGATGGGCACCCTCGTCATTTCGCATCCGGCGGTCGTGTTGACGCAGCCCGTGCTCGCCGGGCTGGCGGAGGCAGGCGCGCCGGTCATTGTGTGCGACGCCAAATGCCCGCCGACGGGCATGCTGCTCCCCATCGTGGGCCATCACCTCCAGGCCGAGCGGCTCGCCCACCAGACGCAGGCCTCCGCACCCGTGTGCAAGCAGGCCTGGAAGCAGATCATCCAGGTCAAAATCCGCGCCCAGGCACGCCTCCTTCACGACCTCCATGGCGACGACCGCGGCCTCGCGGTCCTGGCCAAACGCGTCAAGTCCGGCGACCCCGACAACCTCGAAGGCCAGGCCTCTCGCCGCTACTGGCCCGCCCTGTTCGGCAACCCTCATTTCCGGCGCGACCGCGACCTGCCCGACCAGAATAAAAACCTCAACTACGGCTACGCGGTCCTGCGCGCCATCGTCGCGCGGGCCGTCTGCGCCGCCGGACTCCATCCATCGCTCGGGATCCATCATCACAACCGCTACGACGCCTTCGCCCTTGCCAACGACCTCATGGAGCCATTCCGGCCCATCGTGGACCGTGCCGTCGTTGCCTGGCTTCAGGCCAATGACCCATTGGCTGAGCTGTCTCCCCAGGCCAAAGCCGCGCTCATTCAACCCCTCATGGCCCGCTATTCCATCCAGCAAGAAGAACGTTCACTTTTCGACATCGCCGCCCGCGTCGCGGTATCGCTCACCCGGGTCTTCGCGGGCGCCGCAAAAAAACTCGTCCTTCCTGAACTCTGAATCATGCAGCAAGAACACCTCCAACTCTCGGGATACAAAGGCATGTGGCTCTTTGCTATGTTCGACCTCCCCACCAACAGCACCGAAGATATCCGAAATTACACCCGGTTCCGGAAGACGCTCCTCCAGCTCGGGTTTGACATGCTTCAATACTCCGTCTACGCCCGCTACTGCGCCGATGAAGATGCCAGCAAGGTGCACCGGAAGCGGGTCCGTCAGGCCCTCCCCCCCAAAGGACACGTCCGCGTGCTCGCCGTCACCGATCACCAGTTCGGAAAAATGGAGGTCTATATGGGAAAAAAACGCGAGCAGACGGAGCAGCCGCCCGACCAGATGCTCCTTTTATAAGCCCCAGAAAGGACATAAGCCCCCGCTTCTCGGGGGCTTATACGGAGAATAGTATACCTGAGCGGAGATTCTCCCCAAACCACAGCTCACATTAACTTCACTATACACGATTATTAGTATACCTGAGCGGAGATTCTCCCCAAACCACAGCCGGGGCATTCAAACGCCTCATCGTCAGGCAAGTATACCTGAGCGGAGATTCTCCCCAAACCACAGCTTTGCGTGGCGTGCGTGTTGATCGACATAGAGTATACCTGAGCGGAGATTCTCCCCAAACCACAGCTCACGCCGCGCGCGCTCCACGTTGCGATCCAGTATACCTGAGCGGAGATTCTCCCCAAACCACAGCGCTCGCAACCGTGATGCCTGACGGCCCGTAAGTATACCTGAGCGGAGATTCTCCCCAAACCACAGCCCAATTTCGCGCAGCTCCTGGATCAGCGCAGTATACCTGAGCGGAGATTCTCCCCAAACCACAGCTAAAGTCAACGCATAGTACCCATTGGAAATAGTATACCTGAGCGGAGATTCTCCCCAAACCACAGCCACCGAGCTGCAGGTGCGGGTGACGATCCCAGTATACCTGAGCGGAGATTCTCCCCAAACCACAGCAAACAGTATTCACAGTCAGACAACCCAACCAGTATACCTGAGCGGAGATTCTCCCCAAACCACAGCGACTGGCGAGACTACCATTCCCGCCGCGCGAGTATACCTGAGCGGAGATTCTCCCCAAGGCACCGCCAAAAATCTTCAAATATTTGAAGATTTTTGGCGGTGCCGGTATGGGTTTCGTGTTGTCCGTGGGCGGGGGATGGGGCCTAGTGCGGCGCCGGGGTCAGTTGGTAGGTGTGGTCTGCCTGTGCGTTGAAGGCGGTGATGTCGGGGCGGGGGTGTTCGGTGGGCACGGGCTGGCCGTCGAGTTTGACGGAGAGGGGTATTTCGCAGCGCACGCGGCAGGGTCCGTCGTTGCGGGGCTGGATGACGGCTCGGAGCAGCCTGCCGTTTGCCCAGGTTTGTGCGACTTCGAATCCGCCGCGGGCGCGCAGGCCGCTGGCGTGGCCGTTGTGCCAGGCGGCGGGCAGGGCGGGGAGCAGATGGAGCTCGCCGTTGTGGCTCTGGAGCAGCATCTCGGCGATGCCGGCGGTCCCGCCGAAGTTGCCGTCGATCTGGAACGGCGGATGGTTATCGAACAGGTTGGGCAGCGTTGATTTCGCCAACAGGGCCTGCACGTTTTCGTAGGCCATTTCGGGTTCGCGCAGCCGCGCCCAGAAGCTGATGATCCACGCGCGGCTCCAGCCCGTGTGCCCGCCGCCGTGCGCCAGGCGGGATTCGAGCGATTTCCGCAGCGCGGCCGCCAGCTCGGGCGTGCCTTCCAGCGTGATCTGGTGTCCGGGATGCAACCCGTAGAAATGCGACATGTGACGGTGCCCCGGCTCCTGCTCGTCGTAATCCTCGATCCACTCCTGGAGCCGGCCCGTCTTCGTGCTGATCTGGAGCGGGGCGAGGCGGTCCAGCGCGGTCTGCAGTTCCTGCCGGAACCCGGCGTCGATCCCCAGGATGGTGCTGGCCTCGATGCAATTCGTGAACAGGTCGTGGATGATCATAAGGTCCATGGTGGCGCCGCAGGTGAACATCGACGGGCCGCCGCCGGGGGTCCGCGGAAGCTGTTCTCGGGCGAATGGGACGGGTTGGTGACGAGCCGTCCGTCAGGCACCCTCGACCAGGAAATCGAGCAGGAACAGCGCGGCGCCTTTCATGAGCGGGTAGGCGCGGTCGCGCAGGAAGGCCGTCGTCGCCCGTGAACAGCGGTAGTGTTCGTAGGGGTGCTGGGCCAGCCACGCGGCGCCCATCGGCCAGATGCCCCACACGCCGTCGGCGGGCGTGGTGAAGCCGAAGATGTCGGAGAGGTGATGCACGACCCATCCGCGCGCGCCGTAGTGCGCGCGGGCCGTGCGCTCGCCGGAGGCCACGAGCGAGTCCATGTAATCGAAGAGCGGCAGGTGGCACTCGCCCAGGTTGGCCACTTCGGCGGGCCAGTAGTTCATCTGCAGGTTGATGTTCGTGTGGTAGTCGCTGTTCCACGGGGCTTCGAGGTGCTCGTTCCAGACGCCCTGCAGGTTGGCGGGAAGCGCGCCCGGGCCGCGACGACCCCAGCAGCAGGTAGCGGCCATATTGGAAATACAGCGCCGTCAGCGCCGGGTCGTCCTGGCCGTTGCGGACGCGCTCGAGCCGGAGATCCGTTGGCGTGCCGGGCGCCGGGTCTTCGCCCAGGGCAATATCGACGCGGCGGAACAGGCTCTGGTGATCCGCGATATGGGCCTCGCGCAGTTCCTGGCAGGCGGGGAGGGTTGCCAAGGTCTCGCGCGTAACCGCGAGCGGGTCGCTGCCACGGTAGCTGGTGGCCGCAGCCAGGACCAGGGTCACGGCATCGGCCCCCTCGATTTGTATCAAGCCCTCTTCGGTGCGTTGTCGACCGCCTTCTATCTGTGCCAGGAGACGCGCTGCGAAGCGCAGACCGGCCGGCTCGCCGGTTTCATGATGGCGGATGCCGATGCGCCCGATGAGCAGCAGCCGGCCGGGGCCGTCGCTGACGCAGGCGGCGTCTTTGGGGCGGGTCAAGGCAATGCCGCAGGACAGTGCGCCGGGCTGATCGGCTTCGATGCGCAGCACGAGCACGTCGTGCGGCACGGACACAAACACGTCCCGCGTGTAGACCACGCCATTTGCGGTATATCGGGTCGAGGCGATGCCGGTATCGAGGTTGAGGCTCCGCTGGTATCCGTCGATGCGTTCAGACGGGGGAAACGTCAGCACGAGGTCGCCCAGGGTCTGATACGACTTGATCCGCTGCGGTAGGCCCATCATATTTTCGGCCAGATCGGTGGCTTCGGCATTTTTGCCCTCAAACAGGAGCCGGCGCAGCTCCGGCAGCACCTCGAGCGCTTTCAGGTTCGTGGTGTCGCGCGGATAGCCTTCCCAGACGGTCTCCTCGTTGAGCTGAATGCGCTCTTCGTCCGTGCGGCCGAAAATCATCGCCCCGAGGCGTCCGTTGCCGACGGGCAGGGCTTGCGTCCATTCCTGTGCGGGCTGCCGATACCAGAGGCGGCAGCTGTCCTCGGAAGGCGGTTCCGTTCCTGAAGCGGCGGACGTTGCCGAGGCCAGAAGCATGCAGGTGAGAATCACGCCATGGTATCGCATACGGCCCTCCCGCTGGTCTATCTCATCGCCCCGTGGCGAATTCCCCCTGATAGTCGCGCATGCGGGCCGCCCCGCGCAAACCGAGCCTCCTCCGCGGGCCGGTGCAAGGGTCCAGGGTGCTCCGCGGCGCTTTCCAGCGCAGCGTGCCGGACCGGCGGGCCCGGCATCAGACCTCGTCGGTGGGAGAATTGACCGAGGGCTTGCTGCGACCACAAGTGCGGCAGACGATCTCGCCGCTTTCCGTGGTGTCCTCCGGCCGGCCGCAGCTGCCGGTAATGCAGCGGCCCGTCAGGATGTATCCGAGGGCGAGGGCCAGCATTATCACGCCGACCACAACAATAGAGAGTAACATGGTCTGTAACATCGAAATCACCTTCTTTCCTGGGACGCCGGGTTGGCGGCAGCGAGGAATTGTTCGAATGCGGGTGAGGCCAGGTTGCGAAAG
>JBMNGZ010000008.1:0-218677 GCA_050950105.1 Candidatus Hydrogenedentales bacterium
GATACCAGAGGCGGCAGCTGTCCTCGGAAGGCGGTTCCGTTCCTGAAGCGGCGGACGTTGCCGAGGCCAGAAGCATGCAGGTGAGAATCACGCCATGGTATCGCATACGGCCCTCCCGCTGGTCTATCTCATCGCCCCGTGGCGAATTCCCCCTGATAGTCGCGCATGCGGGCCGCCCCGCGCAAACCGAGCCTCCTCCGCGGGCCGGTGCAAGGGTCCAGGGTGCTCCGCGGCGCTTTCCAGCGCAGCGTGCCGGACCGGCGGGCCCGGCATCAGACCTCGTCGGTGGGAGAATTGACCGAGGGCTTGCTGCGACCACAAGTGCGGCAGACGATCTCGCCGCTTTCCGTGGTGTCCTCCGGCCGGCCGCAGCTGCCGGTAATGCAGCGGCCCGTCAGGATGTATCCGAGGGCGAGGGCCAGCATTATCACGCCGACCACAACAATAGAGAGTAACATGGTCTGTAACATCGAAATCACCTTCTTTCCTGGGACGCCGGGTTGGCGGCAGCGAGGAATTGTTCGAATGCGGGTGAGGCCAGGTTGCGAAAGTGCCCTTCGGCCTCGCGCACGATCAGAAACGCGTTCACGTCGTGTTCTTCGCACCACCGCAGGGCGTCTTCAGGCCCCATGACCATGAGCGCGGTGGCGTATCCGTCGGCGAGCGCACACTCCTTATGGATAACGCTCACCGAGGCGAGATTATGCGTGATGGGCCGTCCGGTACGCGGGTCGATGGTGTGTGAATAGCGCACGCCGTCATGCTCGTAGAAATTGCGGTAATCGCCCGAGGTGGCCAGCGACCAGCCGCTCAACGGCACGATCTGCTCCAGACCGCCCTGGGCCGGGTCAGGACAGACGATGCCGATTTTCCAGGGTTGGCCTTCCGCATTCAGGCCCCGGGTACGCACTTCGCCGCCCACCTCGGCCATATAATCAAAAAATCCGACGTTTTCGAGAGCGAGCCCGATACGATCCACCGCATAGCCCTTCGCGATGGCCGAAAGATCGCAATACAGCTCCGGCTCGGCCTTGCTTACCGTGAGATTGTCGGAATCCAGCGTGAGTTTTCCGTAACCGGTATGCGAGAGCAGAGCGGCCACCTCGGTGTCGCTCAAGGGGGAGCTGGGTATGCTGTCCGGGCCAAATCCCCAGGCATTGACCAGCGGGCCGACGGTAATGTCGAACACGCCGCCGGTCTCTTCGCTGATCCCCAGAGCGAGCTGGAACACCTCAAAGGTCGACGCCGAAAGCGGAAACGGGCTGGTGGATGCATGCGCATTGAAGCGGGACAGCTCGGAATCGGCCTGGAAGGTCGACATCAGCGCGTTCACCTGATCGAGCTGGGCCGTGATCAGTCCCTGAAGCGTTGCCGGGTCCGCGGTGGCCGGCTCGGGCAGGACGACCTTGACCTTGTAGACCGTGCCCATGGTCGGCCCGGAAAATTCAGGTACACGCGCGCGGCTTGGCGACGGTGTTCCGCAGCCCATGCAGGCCAGGACGGCGGCCAGCGCCAGGGCGGCGGGCCGTCCAAAGGGCCTTCTGCGTACTGCGGGACTCACCGTTGCCCTTTCTTGCGCTCGCGCCGTGTTTCAGGACGCGCAAACGCGTGCGGCGCCAATTACAGACCGAAGTCGTCGAACAGGATGTTTCCTTCCTCGACTCCGAGATCCTGCAACATGTTGATGACGGCCGTGTTCATCATGGGCGGCCCGCAGATGTAGTATTCGTTGTCTTCGGGCGCGGGATGCGTGCTGAGGTAGTTGTCGAGCAGGACCTGGTGGATGAATCCGACCGAGCCTTCCCATTGATCTTCGGGCATCGGCTCCGAGAGCGCCAGGGTCCACTTAAAATTCTCGTTTTCCGCCTGGATCGCGTCAAAATCCTCGACATAGAACGCTTCGCGGAGGCTGCGTGCGCCATACCAGAAGCTGACCTTGCGCCGGGTGTGGAGCCGCTTGAAGAGGTCGAAAATGTGCGAGCGCATGGGCGCCATGCCGGCCCCGCCCCCGATGAAGACCATCTCGGCGTCGGTGTCGCGGGCGAAGAACTCGCCGAAAGGCCCGGAGATTATGACCTTGTCGCCCGGTTTGAGGTTGAAGATATACGACGACATGTAGCCGGGGGGGATGTCTTGCGAGGCGTGCGGCGGCGGCGGTGCGATGCGCACGTTCAGCATGATGAGCCCCTTTTCCTCGGGATAGTTGGCCATCGAATACGCGCGCGTCACCACTTCTTCGCAACGGGATTCCAGCTCCCAGAGGCCGTACTTGTCCCAGTCGTCGCGGAACTGTTCCTCGATATGAAAATCCTTATAGTGCACGGTGTGCGGCGGGCAATCGATCTGGATGTAGCCGCCGGCCTGGAACGGCACGTCTTCACCCTCGGGCAATTCGAGTATCAGCTCCTTGATGAAGGTGGCCACGTTGTGGTTGGAGCGCACCGTGCACTCCCATTGGCGGATTGCGAAGATATCGGCCGGCACTTCGATCTTGAGGTCGCTTTTGACCTTGACCTGGCACGAAAGGCGGATGCCTTCGCGGGCTTCACCGCGCGAAATGTGGCCTGATTCGGTGGGCAGCATGGCTCCGCCGCCTTCTATCACCTTCACCTTGCACACGCCGCAGGTGCCTTTGCCGCCGCATGCGGACGGAAGGAAGATCTGCCGGCTGGCCAGGGTGCTCAACAACGACGCGCCCGCGGGGACCGTGAGCGTTTTCTCCTTGTCATCGTTGATCTCGATGTGGACTTCGCCCGTGCTCACCAGTTTTGACCGGGCGATCATGAGGATGATCACCAGGCTGAGAATGACGAAATTAAACATCAGCATGCCGAGGAGAATGATCAGCATAGTCTCAAGTTCCTAGCGTTTGCTCAAGCCGCCCGGGCGGCCTGTCTTACAACTGGATGCCGGAGAAGGTCATGAACCCGAGGGCCATCAGTCCGGTAAGAATAAAGGCGATGCCCAGGCCGCGAAGGCCCTGCGGCACATTGCTGTATTTCATGCGCTCGCGAATCGACGCCAGCGCGATGATGGCCAACGCCCAGCCGATGCCCGACCCCAGCCCGTACACCGCGCTCTCCGCGAAGGTATAGTCCCGCTCGACCATAAACAAGGACCCCGCCATGATGACGCAGTTCACCGTGATCAGCGGCAGAAACACGCCCAGCGCCACATAGAGTACCGGCACATAGCGGTCCAGGGTCATCTCCAGGAGCTGCACCACCGCGGCGATGGTGCCGATATAGGTCAGAAATCCAAGGAACGACAGGTCGATGTCGCCCAGACCGGCCGAGAGCCAGGTCAGGGCGCCCTTACGCAGCAGGAAATTGTAGACCAGCTGGTTCATCGGCACGGTGATGCTCTGTACGATAACTACCGCGATGCCGAGGCCGACCGCCGTCTCCACTTTTTTGGAACAGGCCAGAAAGCTGCACATGCCCAGGAAAAATGCCAGGGCCATGTTTTCGATAAACACCGACTTGGCGAAGAGGCTCAGGTAATGTTCCAGGCCAGTCATCCGTTATTCCTCCTCGCACTGTTCGGGCTTCCAGGTGCGCAGCGCCCAGATGAGCAGACCGATGATAAAGAACGCACTCGGCGCCACAAGAAACAGCCCGTTGGGCTCATACCAGCCGCCATCGCGCTTGAGCGCAAGCACCTGGCGCCCCAGCAGGCTGCCGCTGCCGAACAGTTCACGGAAAAACCCCAGCACCAACAGGATCAGGCTGTAGCCCAGGCCATTGCCCACGCCATCCAGAAAGCTCGCTCTCGGGCCATTCTGCATGGCGAACCCTTCCGCCCGGCCCATAACGATGCAGTTGGTGATGATCAGGCCCACAAAGACCGACAGCCGCTTGCTGATGTCGAACATGTACGCCCGAAGCACCTGATCCACCACGATAACCAGCGACGCGACGATCGTCATCTGCACGATCATGCGGATGGTATGCGGTATGTGGTTTCGAATGAGGCTAATCGACAGGTTGGAAAAGGCGGTCACGACCGTCAGCGCGATAGACATCGTGATGGCCGTGTCCAGCTTGGTAGTCACCGCCAGGGCGGAACAGATGCCCAGCACCTGAAGTGCGATTGGATTGTTGTTGAACAACGGGTCGAGCAGCACCTTTCGATCGGCTCGATTAAGTCCAATTCCCATCAGGCTGCGCTCCCTTGGTTGCGGAACTGCTCCAGGAACAGCTTGAATCCGTCTTCTCCCAGCCAGAACCGTACGAGACCGCCGACGCCGCGGCTCGTGATGGTCGCCCCTGAAAGGCCATCCACCTCGTGCGGGTCGGTCTCCGGCGGGCCGACCTGTCCCTTGGCCACGGTGATGTCGGGGGTCCAGTTCTCATCGTAGACGAGGCGGCCTTTCCACAAGGCCTTCCATTTCGGGTTGTCGATCTCGCCGCCCAGCCCGGGAGTCTCGCCGTGTTCATAGAAGGTGATGCCGCGGACCGTCCGGGTGTCTTTATCCAGCGCCAGAAACCCGTACAGGGTAGACCAGAGCCCTTTGCCGGTGATGGGCAGGATGATTTCCGAGATCTGGCCGCCTTCCTTGACGTAATAGACGGTCGCGTAATTGGGTAGCCGGGTGATGCGCGCCAGATTGCCGTCGGGCGCATCCCGGCCGAGTTCGGAGTTCGCGCTGGCCTCGCGCGAATCATAGGTCACCGGATCGAGCCCCGTCTCACTTCGAAATTCGTCGGAAGTCAGGGCCTTGCCGGTCTTGAGGTCGACGAAGGCCTTTTCAATCGAGTCGTCGAATAATTTCAGTATTTCTCCCGCAGGCAGAGACGTCCCGCTGTCCAGGAGCCCGGCCACGTTCAAAATCTGGCGCTGGCGATCCAGTAGTTTGTTGCGCTCCTGCGGAGCGCGCAGGAAATACGCGGACGAGGACACCACCACCGCGCACACCACGCACACGGCGCCGGCGAACCCGAGGGTATATAACGAGCCGCTACGCTGCATTCCGCGCCAACCTCCTCTTGATATTCGCTCGCACCACGTAGTGATCGATGGTCGAGGAGAACATGTTCATAAACAGAATAGCCAACATCCAACTGCCCGCATAGGCGGGGTTCACCTCTCGGATCAGGATGCCCAGGAAGCCGATGAGGAATCCGTAGAGATACCGGCCTGTGTCGGTGAATGGCGCAGACACCGGGTCCGTGGCCATGAACACGATGGCGAAAGCGAAGCCACCCAGCACCCAGTGCCAGTGCACCGGCACCGCAAACACCGACGACGAATCCTGCGCAAACATATTGAAGAGAAGTACGGCTCCGGCGCTGCCCACGAGACCGCCCAGCATGATCCGCCAGGACGCCACCCGCGTAGTGATGAGGATCAGGGCGCCGACGAGGCAAAACAGCGCGGAGGTTTCGCCCATGGAACCGGGTTCGAGGCCGATGAACGATTCCCACCAGGTGATGCCGCCGCGCACGTCGCTGATGCCGTGACGCAGGCCTTCCATGCCGGCATCCTTCATGACCGCCAGCCAGGTCGCCCCGCTGTAGCCGTCGGCACTGGTTTGTGCGGCGATCCACACACTGTCGCCCGAGATCTGCAGGGGATAGGCGAAATAGAGAAACGCGCGCGCCGTTAAGGCCGGATTGAAGATATTCATGCCGACCCCGCCGAAAACTTCTTTGCCGATGACGACGCCGAACAGAATTCCCATCGCCACCTGCCACAGCGGAATCGTCGCGGGGAGGATCAGGGGGAACAGCGCGCTCGTCACCAGGAATCCTTCGTTCACCTCGTGTTTTCGCACGATACAGAAGATGACTTCCGCCGTTCCGCCCGCGGCAAGCGTGACGATATAGACCGGGATAAAGAAGAGCGCGCCGTAGACCATGCACGCGATAAAGCCGCCGTGCACCAGATCGAAGCCGAGCGCGGTGAACACGGTTGTCTGCCAGCCGTCCCACAGGGCGGCGCCCTGCCGCACCGCGAGCTGGGCCTGGTGCCCCGTGTTGAACATGGCCATGAACATACAGGGCAGCAGCGCCACCACCACCGTGATCATGATGCGCTTGAGGTCGGCGCCGTCCCGCACATGCGAAGCGGTCCGGGTCACCTTGCCCAGCGAATACAGAAAGGTATCGCCCGCTTCCCACAACGGGTAGAGCGCTTCGAGTTTGCCGCCTTTCTCAAAGTGCCTGGCCTGTTTGTCCAGGATGTTCCGTAAGGCTTTCATTACCCTTCCTTCTCAATCATGTCGAGGTTCTCACGGAGAATCGGGCCGTATTCGTATTTCGAGGGGCACACAAAAGTGCAGAGTGCCAGATCTTCCTCGTCGAGTTCGAGGCAGCCGAGTTTTTCGGCCTCCTCGATGTCGTGCACGATGAGGGAGCGCAGCAGGTACGTGGGCTGGATGTCCATCGGCATCACCCGCTCATACATGCCCATGGGCACCATGGCGCGCTCCGCGCCGTTCGTGTTGGTTGTGAAGGCGAAGCGCTTGCCAGGCATCAACCTGGAAAGGAACAAATTGAGCATCGAAAACGTATCCGAGCCCGGCATCATCCAGCCCAGGAAGGGACGATAGCGGCCTTCTTCCACCACGCTGAGCTGGTGGTGGCGCAGGCCCAGATAACCGTGTATGTCGCCTTCGACCCGGCGGCCCGAGAGCACCGAACCCGAGATGACCCGCGGCTCGCCTTCGCGCAACTCATTCGCGACCAGGCCGTCCGTTGCGGCGCCGACGCGCGTCTGCAAGAGGCGGGGGTTGTTTACCATGGGGCCGGCCAGTGCGATCACGCGTTCCACATCCAGCTTGCCCGTCGTAAACAGGCGCCCTATCGAGACCACGCTCTGATAATCGACGTACCACACCGTCTTTCCCCGATGAACGGGGTCCAGCAGATGAATGTGCACGCTCGGCAGCCCGGCAGGATGAGGCCCCTCAAATTCTTCGATCTGAAGCTCCGCGTCCGCGGATACCGGGATCCGGTCGCCGGGCCGCTGGCACAGGTAGGTGACGCCTTCGGTGAGGCGCGTTACGACCTCCAGCCCGGTCCCAAAGTCCTGTTCGCGCCCCTGCAGCACGGTCTCGACCGAGGGGGCCAGCGGGTGCGTATCGAGTGCAGTGACAAAAATCGAGTGAGGCGCCGCGTCCACAGCCGGGACTTTGCCAAAAGGCCGCGTACGAAACACCGTCCACAAGCCCGATTCCACCAGCAGCTCCACGAGTTCCTCGCGTTTCAGCGTGGCCGGGGCTTTGCCCTGATAGGCATCGAAAGCCGCGTGATCGTCATCCGTCGGCGCGCCGCCGCGTTCGTGTTCGTTCAGCTCGATGACGACGGACTGAAGGGCGCGGCGTTCGCCCCGGTGAATGCCGGCGACCTGGCCGGCCCCGGGCGCCGTATATCGCACGCCGGGCGTCTTTTTGTCCTCGAAGAGCAACTGCCCGCGCTTGACTGCATCACCCTCTTGCACGAACATTGTGGGCCGCATTCCCGGATAATCCGCGGCGACCAGGGCGACGCGGGCGGGCTGGGCCGCAGGACTGATCTCCTGCTTCGGTTCGCCGGTAATGGGAAGGTTCAGGCCCTTTTTGATTCTGTGTACCGCCATGTGTTCGACCATCCCTTGTGAGTCATGCCTGTGCCGGGACGCTGTCGTGAAATGCGTCACGAATACAAAAGCCATACAAACCGCAGGTCTACGGCGTCAGGCTGAAATCAGGCTTTACATCACATTGAGTCCTGCGATTTTGCCATAGCAAGCGCCCGGATTACAACAGGCGGCGGGCGCTGAGCAGGGCGGACAGTTGTGATGCGGGAAATCGGGGGCGCGTGTGCTAGACTATGCGGCGTGCACGAGAACAACGAAGTCTGAGGAGCAGACCAGGATGAGCATTTCGGAACCGGAGGCCGCGTCGGCGATGGCCGCGGGTCGTTTGCGCAAGGCGCGCCTGAGCGATATGGCCATGGTGAAGGTATTGATTGACGGCGGCGTGGGCGATGATGCCCTGCTGCCGCGTACGTTGATTGAATTGTGCGAAAATGTGCGCGATTTTCACGTATATGAAGAAGACGGGGTCATCCTGGGGTGTTGCGCGCTGCACGTGGACATGCAGAATCTGGCCGAGGTTCGGTCGCTGGTGGTGCATGAGGACCGCCGAGGCACGGGGGTCGGCTCGGCGTTGCTTCGGGCCTGTCTCGATGAGGCTCGCTGCCTGGAAGTGGAGAAAGTGTATGCACTGACCCGCCTTCCCGCGTTTTTTGAGCGAGAAGGGTTCTGGGTGATCGACAAGCACGAGCTTCCCAGTAAGGTGTTCCGCGATTGCGTGCGTTGTCCGAAATTCCCGGATTGCGATGAAGTCGCGGTGATACGTGACGCGCCGGCGGCGCCGGACGGTAAAGGTGCGGGCGATGGCCGGTGATCGGCGTCTGGGGTTCCTGGGCTTTGGAAATATGGGTCGCGCCATTGCGGGCGGGCTGCTCGCTCAGGGAACGATGCGGCCTGAACAGCTGGTCGCGTTTGATGTGGATGAGACCCGGCGGGCGGCCGCGGGCGCCCTGGGTATGCAGAGGGTTGACTCGGCGGGAGCCCTCGCGCAAGCGAGCGACGTGCTGCTGGTGGCCGTGAAGCCGCAGCATGCGGCGGAAGCGCTGGAACCGCTGTCGGCTGTGCTCGACGCGGATGCCCTGGTCATTTCCATTTGCGCGGGGTTGTCGACGGGTTTTTTCGAGGAACGGCTGAGCGGGCGTGTGCGTGTGGTCCGTGCCATGCCGAACACGCCGGCGCTGGTGGGCGCTGGAGCGACCGCCCTTGCTGCGGGTCAGCATTGCCGCGCCGAGGACGTCCGTTTCGCGAAATCCGTGTTTGAATCGGTGGGGCGGGTTGAAGTGGTGCCGGAAAGCGCGATGGACGCGGTGACCGCGCTGAGCGGCAGCGGTCCGGCGTATTTCTTTTATCTGGTGGAGTGCCTGGCCCGCGCAGCCCGGGAAGAAGGGTTGACGGAAGGGCAGGCCGCGGAATTAGCGAAACAAACGGCGCTGGGAGCAGGGCGCCTTTTGATGGAGTCGGGTGAAGATGCGGGTGTGCTGCGGGAACGGGTGACTTCGAAAGGAGGCACAACGGAAGCGGCATTGCGCGCGTTTCAAGAACACGGGTTTGAAGAAGTAGTCCGGGCGGGTGTCGCGGCGGCGGCGGCTCGTTCACGGGAGCTGGGCGTCAAATGAGTGATACAAAAGAAGACTCGGGAGCAGTGCAGAAGGATCGGATGCTGGTGGACACGCTGGGCGAGGACATCGCAATTACGCCCAGCGATATCTACAACCAGGATTTCAAACGCGCGATGCTGGGCGGATACGACGCGCGCGCGGTGGATGCCTTTTTGGAGCGCGTGGCCGACATGGTGGAACGGCTCCTGAGCCAGATCCGGCATCTCAAAGAGAAGGTGGATGAGCAGCGCGCTTCGATAGACGAGTACCGGGAGATCGAGAAAACCCTCCGCAGCGCGCTGGTTAGTTCGCAGAAATTCAGTGAGGATATTCTGGCGTCCGCGAAACGCGAAGCCGAGTCCTTGATCGAAGAAGCGCGGTTGCAGAAGGCCCAGGCGCAGCTCGCCGCAGCAAAATTGCCCCGAAAACTGGTGCGAGACATCCATGTCCTGGAACAGCAACGCAGCCGGATGCGGCGGGAGATGATGGCCATTCTCGAGACGCACAAGAGCCTGCTCGACAGCCTGATCCCGGAGGATGTCGGTGTGCCGACGAGTTTTTTCGACGCGGGCGTGGGAAGCGATACGGACCTGGAGGATGAAGACAAAGACCTGCCGGTCGTCAATATTGCCGAGGACGACAATGACGCAGAGAGTGGGATGGATGGGTTCGCATCGTTTTCGCCCGGTGAGTCGGCGGACGATTCCCCCGGCCCGGCGATGGAACTCGGAACCCCTGCGGCGGATTCACAGAGAAGTTCACAGGAATTGAAGACCCCTGCGCCGGAGGAGGATGCTGCACCGTGATCCTGCTGCTGTGGACCATGCTTTCGGCGGCTGAGCCGGAGAGCGTGGATGCGTTTCTGGAGGAGCTTTCCGCCCGGCGGACCGCAGTCCGCGTGGTGCAGGCGCGCCTTGAACGCGAAAACGTGACGACGGATGGCGTGTTCGAGGCTCAGGGCACGGTGCTGTTTGTGCATCCCCGGCGTATCGTGTTCCGGTACGACGAATCCGCCGAAACCGACGTGTTGATCGACGGGCTGCGTCTGTACCGGTACGATCGGGACATGGAACAGCTCCAAATCGACGATTTGGAAGACGATCCTGCCACGGAAGCGTTTTATTTGGGTTTTGCGAAAGACTTCAAGCGCCTGCGGGAAGCGTTCGATGTAGCGCTGTTCATCCCGGAGATCAAAGAAGGGGCGGTGAAAGGCCTCCTGCTTCGCCCCAAAAAAGTAGAATCGGAAGATGAATCCGATCTCCCGGGCCCCGCAGCCGCCTTTGAAGAGGTCTATTTGTATCTGCGCGAACCCGACTACCTCCCGACTCGGGTGATCGTAGTCAACGACGCGAATTCGCGCGTGGAGATTCGCCTGTCGCATTATCGCGTCAACGAGGCGGTGGACACGGCCCAGACCCAGTTCCGGATCCCCGAGGGCACCGTCATCATTGAGAACCAGGAGACGTTCGAAGAAGCTCCCGCGGGCGGCCTCTTTCTGCCTCGCGCTCCGGCTGTGCTGGAACTTCCCCTCTCCGCAGAGGAGGCCCCGGCCCCGTGAAGCGGCTCGTGCTGGCCTCGGCATCGCCACGCCGGCATGCCCTGCTGGCGGCCCTGGGTCTCGAATTTGACGTGGTCACCAGCGGCGCCTCGGAGATCGAAAACGGGTTGCCGCCCGAACAGCTCGTTGTGGCCAATGCCCGTGCAAAACGCGACGAAGTGGCGTGTCGTCTGGCTGAGCCGTCGCTCGTGATTGCGGCCGATACGCTGGTCTTTCTCGGTGGCCAGGCACTCAACAAGCCAGCAGACCTTGATGAGGCACGCGCGATGCTGGCGCGTCTGTCCGGGCGCACGCATGCGGTGATCACGGGTCTTGCGCTGGCCGATACGGAAACCGGCGCCGTGGCGCAGGGTTTCGAGCGCACGGACGTCACCTTCCGGGATTTGTCAGAGGAAGAAATCGCTTATTTTGTGGACGCGGTACGTCCCATTGATCGAGCGGGCGCCTATACGGTAGATGGGCCAGGATGCCTGTTGGTGGCGTCGTATTCGGGATGTTATCCCAATGTTCTGGGCCTGCCGCTTGTCCGCCTGGATTTGCTGATGCGGGAATTGGGCTGGAATCTGTTCGAACGGATGGACCCGGCACGGGCGAATTTCCTTTGATTACCCTCCCTTCGTGCGCTGCCCCGGCCGTTTCAAGCTGAAGGATCCGGCCCGGCGAGTTGACCTCTACCGCAGTGAAGGGTACACTCTTCTTTTTGTGAGGATCGCTACGTGAGCACTCTTGAATTCACCGTTCTAGGCGGTGGCACGGAAATTGGCGCAAACTGTTACGTTGTGAGTGGAGCCGGCACGGGCATCGTTCTGGACTGTGGCCTTCATCCCAAAAAAGAGGGCCGTGAGGCGCTTCCTGATCTGTCCATCCTGACGCGGCCGCCTGATGTCGCGCTGGTCTCCCACGGGCACGTGGACCACTGCGGGGCGATTCCCTACCTGCTCCGCCAGTTTCCGGGGTTGTTTGTATATACGACACGCCCGACGGTGCCCATCATGGATCGGATGCTGCACAACAGCGTATCGGTCATGGAGATGCTTGAGCGGAACCAGGGCGTGCAGGGATATCCCCTGTACCGTCATGACGACGTCAGTTTTGCCCTTCGACGGACGGCCGGCCTGGAGATGGAGCACGAGTTCGCCCTGACCCACCAGAGTCCGGTGCGGGCGGAATTCCGTTCTGCGGGCCATGTGCTGGGGAGCGCGTGCATTCTGTTGCAGTTCCCGGGACATACGGTCTTCTACACGGGCGACATTTGCCTTACGCACCAGGAGCTGATGCATGGCCACGACTTGCTGGAGGAAGAAATACAGGTTGACACGCTGATCTGTGAAAGCACGCGAGGCGCCGAGAATTCCGACAGCGAACGACGCTATGAAGACGAAATCGAGCGATTGGCCGTCGAGTGCAGCAAGGTGCTTGAGTCGGGCGGGGCCGTGCTCGTGCCCGCGTTTGCGCTGGGTCGCAACCAGGAGATCCTCAACATTATCGCCCGCTTGAAGCGCTCGCGGATGATCCCCCGCGTGCCGGTCTACTCGTCGGGATTGGGGCGGGCAATCTATGAGATCTACAGCGACAACCTGGATTATCTGGGCCCGTGCGCCGATCTGCGGCCACTGGAGGAATTCCAGCGCGTGGGCAATGTCTGGGAACCCGAGGCCGTCGACGAGCTGCTTAAAGAACCGTGCATCATCGTGGCCACCTCCGGCATGATGGTGGAAAATACGCCGTCGGCCCTGATCGCAAAGGAGATGGTACGCTCGACGCGGCACGGCATTTTCTTTGTGGGCTATCTGGACCCGGATACGCTGGGGTACCGTCTGTTAAACGCGAACACGGGCGACAAGATGCCGTTCGAGACGCCCGGCCGCTCGGTGACCATCCGGCTGGGCAACCGCCAGCGCTTTCATTTCAGCGCGCATGCAGCGCGAGAAGACCTCCGTCGCCTCGTCGAACATATCAACCCGAAAAACCTTGTGTTTGTGCACGGCGATCCCCCGGCGGTGCAATGGATGGCCTCAAATACCAACGGCCGGGCGCGCAAATTCTCGCCCATGCTGGGGCAGACCCTCACCCTGGAAGCCTAGGCCGTGGCGCGCCGCCGCAATCCGCTGGGTGTATGGCTCCTGACTTCGCTGTGTCTCGGGTTTGCCTGGCTGACCCGGGTGCTGCCGCTTTCCTGGGCGCGGGCACTGGGCTCGTTGTTGGCGGCCGTGGCGTATCGCGTGCTCCCTCGCATCCAGCGGGTAGGGATGGCCAATCTGGACCTGGCCTATGGCGATTCCCTGTCTGCAGCGGAAAAGACCCGAATCCTGAAAGAATCAGTGAGAAATCTCGGCCTGGTCGCGGCGGAGTTCAGCCGCACTCCGCTGTTGAGCGATAATGCGTTCCTTGCCCGATGGGTGCACATCGAGGGTGCGGAACATGTCGCGTGTGACCGTAGCGTCATCCTGATCGGCCCACATATTGGAAACTGGGAATGGCTCGCCGGGGCCTTTGCGCGTCTTGAGCGGCCCACCGCGGAAATCGTGCGGCCACTGCGCGACCCGCGCTTGAACAGATTCATTGACCAGATTCGCAGTTCCAACGGCGTCAAGACCATCGCGAAATCAGGGGCCGGCCCCGAAGTGCTGCGGCTGCTCCGGGAGGGCCACTGCGTGGGTCTTCTCATCGATCAGAACCCCCATCAGAGCGCGGTGCCCGTGCGTTTCTTCGGGGTGGAGACCTGGGGCACGGCAGCTCCGGCGATCTTGTCTGCGCGCGCGAAGGCGCCGGTTCACGTGGCCGCGTTGATACGCGAGCCGGACGGCCGCTACGTGCTGCGCATCTCCCCCCGCGTGGTTCTGAGCGTGGAAGGCGGTCAGCGCAGCCGGATGCTCGACAACACGCAACGTTGCCAGGAGGCCATTGAAGCGCTGATCCGCGCCCACCCCGAACAATGGTTGTGGATCCATCGGCGCTGGAAGCCGCGTCCGCGCTTCGAGCAGGAATGGGCCCGAAAACAGGCGCAAAGGGATGCTCGGGCCCGTGGCGATGAGTGACCGCGCCGAAGTGGCCATTCGCATGGAGAGATGCTCCGTACGCGGGCCGCAAGCGGGAAATTCAGTCCTTCAGGGAGTTATTTCCGCAGGTCTTTGATCTTCACGATTTTACGGGTTCGCGCAGATCTGAAGATGGCATACGCGATTTCAACGGCGTGGGTGGCGTCATCGATGGTGATGCCGGGCTGGGTGTCCCGGCGAATGGCTTTGACGAGGTCTTCGACATGCCGGACATGGCCGGCCGTGCCGACCGAGAGGGGATCCCGTCCGAGGCTGTTGGTCTTTTTCTCGCCGTACCAGGCCATCATCTGGCGCCGCTCTTTCGGCGTGCCGGCTTCGAACGATTCGAGATAGACCGTCTTGGTGAAGGAGCCCTTCTCCCCATAGACGAGAATGCGCTGGCTCTGATCGGGAATGGCGCAGGTGGTGGTGACAAGGGTGCCGAGCGCGCCGGATTCGAAGCGGAGAATGGCCACCGTCTGATCCTCGGCCTCGATCGCGTGGCTGAACACGCCGATGAATCCGCACACGCTTTCGACCGGTCCCGCCAGCCACTGGACGAGGTCGACGGTGTGGATACCCTGGTTCATGAGGCTACCACCGCCGTCGAGTTTCCAGGTGCCTTTCCAGGCCCCGTGAGGGCCTTCGTAATAGCTCTGCTCTCGAAACCACGGCAGCTGGGCGTGAACGCCGATCAGCCGGCCGAGTTTGCCGCTGTCGATGGCCTTTTTCAGGCGGAGGTTTACGGGTTCGGTTCGGGACTGGAACACGCAGCCGCATTTAACGCCGGCCCGCTTGACAGCCTCGCGCAGCTGCCTGATGCGGGCGGGGGTGACGTCGACAGGCTTCTCCACGAGGAGGTGTTTTCCCGCGCGGGCGGCTTGAATGCCGTGGGTGGCATGGAGCCCGCTTTCGGTTGCGATGCAGACGGCATCGATGTCCTTGTTCTTGAGGAGATCGGCATACGTTGAATACCCCTCACAACCGAATTTCGTGACGGCGTCGTGGAGGCGCGCCTTGTCGTGATCGCAGACGGCGGCCAGGCGGGCGCCTTTCGCATCGACGACGGCCTGGCAGTGCGTCATGCCTATTCCGAGACCAAGTACCGCAAAATTCAGGTCTTTTGGCATGGCTGATCCTCTCTGTGGTGAGTGGCAGGTTCACGAACGGACGGGCGAACCCGGAGTGCGGTTGCATGCCGGCGACAGCATAGGAAAAGCAATGACGGGCATTCAAGGCCTATGCGTCACTATGGTCGCAGCGTGCTGCTTGAACCGCAGGGAAGCGGCCTGTCAGGATGGGCGTGCATCTCGAAACGGATTAGATTCATGTTGCAGGGAGAATGGACATGAGAGCAATGCGAGGAATGGCCGCGGCGCTGGCCGTGGCCCTGATGGCGGCGCCGGTTGCGGCGGAGGCGATAACGGAGGAGCTTCATGACCGAGCCGTCGCGACGCTCCAGAGCGCGCTGCATACCGAGACGGCCTGGGTGCGTGTGCATGCGGCGGAGGCACTTCTGCTCAACGGATTGCCGGAAGGCGTGGAGGCCGTGTTTTTGCCGGAGCTGGAAACCAGCCCGGCGCAACATCGCATCGGCGTATGGCGGGTGCTGGCGCGTGCGCAGCAGGACCCGGAGCGGCGGGAGCACTATGTCGCGCGCATTCGTGCCGCGTTTCTGGATCTGGATGGACCGGACCGTCTGCATGCCGCGGAAACCCTGGGCAAACTCGGCGATGCACGGCGTTCGACCGCCCTGCTCCTGGCCGCGGTGGCGAACGACACGCCGATGAGTGCCTATGCGCGCCTGATCCTCGCCAACGCCGGCTCGGTCGAGGACAGCGACTACCTGGCCGCGTTGCTGGGCTCCTATGATGAGAAGATACGCGATACCGTCGGCTACGCGCTTCGTTTTGCCCCGAATATGGCTGAATCTACGCTTGCCCGGGTGCGGGAGGCGGCGTTGACAGAACCCGAAGACTCATCCGCGCGGCTCAATCTGCTCATCGCATGGCTGGCTCACGCGAGCGATGCGGATCGGAGCGCCATCATGGAATTGCTGAAACCGTATGCCGAAAGCAGCGTCCTGTCCGCTCGCTACCAGTTCGGAGAGGCCATGGTGCTGTGCGGCGGCGGGGGGGATGTTCCCGTGTTGCGCCGTTTACTGGATGACGAAGATGTCGACGTGCGGGTCAGCGCGGCCAATGCCCTGCTCGCGGTGGAACGGAGATGAGCGGGCCGGATATACAGAGAAAACGAACCGTCCGGAGGAGGGCATCCTCCGGACGGCGGGTTCTGCGGATGGGCAGCCGCGGCCGCTAGGGCGCCGGCTGGATTTCAAGTTCGTGCCGGAGCGTGACGCTCTGGCCGGGCGGGATTTCTTCTTCAATGCGCCACAACTCGACTTCGAGATCTTGCAGCTCCTCGGGGAAGGCGTAGACCCACGCGAGATCCACGGTCTGCGGGTCGAAACGCTGGATCACCATCAGCCCTTTCGAGCCTGAGAACGCCCATTCGCCGTCGGGCAGGGTCTGGGTATCGGCGTGAAACATCTGGCCTTCGCGCATCTGCGCGATAACCGGACGCATATCCAGGGCAATGGATTCGCCGTTCATGTTCTGAAAGGCCATCTTCGTGCTTGCTAAATCGCCCAGGTCAAGCTCGAGGTGGCTTTTCACGCGCGTCGACACGGGTTGGTCGCTGGGGTTGGTGACCGTGATGGTGAAGACTACGACCGGCCGGTCAGGGTCCAGCGCGATGTTGCGCTCAATGTGAAAGCCGCGCGCCTCCAGGGACAGTGTGATGGAGTCGTTCGTCTCCGCCAGAGCGGTCACTTCGGCCTGAGCCATCGGGCCGCCCTCATGCACGGAGAAGTTGACGCCGACGCGCGTGTCTTCGCCGCCGCAGAAGGGGAACACGAGGCTGGGCGCCACACTATAGGCTGTGACGCACTCGCCGGAGGCCTTATCGATGATGCGCAGCGCCCGTCCACCAATGAATGGCGCCACCTCGACCGTAAGCTGCGCGTTCGTGATCGTGGGAAGCGGAATCGGTGTGTTGAGGACCGCCGAGTAGAGCGTCAGCTCTTCAGGTGAGCCGGCCCATTCGCGGATGTTGATGAAGCCGTGGGCGGCCATGCGCTCTGCAAACGCCATCATCTCCTCGGGTTTGGCGAGTTCGCCCTTAAACCGCATCGTGCCGTCGACAATCTCGTAGCCGTTCCGGGGGAACCAGCGGGCGTAGCTCAGCGGCATGCGGCATACACGCACCCGGTCGAGAAGTTTTTCATCGTCCGCCACGGCCTCTTCGGCCTGATTGAATAGTTCTTGACCGGCGGCCACGATCGCATCGGGGAGGTGGCCCTGGCCGGGATTACTGTAGAGGTGCATGTGGATGTCGTCCGCGTCGACCTTGTGCTGGAGCATCTTGATGTAGCGGTAGATCGGTGGCGCGGCAGCTCCGTAATACCCCTGGAGAAAATCATACATTACTACATCGGGGTCGAGAGCGTGATTTCGCATCAGTTCGGTGGCGTAATACGGCCGGAGCAGGCTGAACTCGCCGCCGCCGCCCCGGTGGCCCATGGCCTGTGAGTAGATGCCTTCGACGCCGATGTCATGGAAAAACTGGTAATCCGCGGCCATGGCCCCGAAATTGGGGTAGGGGTTGTAATAGTGGGCGAAATCGACGATGTAGTACCAGATATACAGATGATCGCAGATTTCGGCCCATTTGAGGGCGCGGCGCTTGAAGTCCGCATTCTTTACGCACGTCGCGATGGAGTGGCTCTGGCAGCTCGGAAACATGTGGCAGAGCCACACCGCCACGTTGGGATGCATCGTGAGTTCCCGGGGAGGTTCCTCGGTATAGATGTAGGCGAGGGTGCCGATTTGAATGTCAGGGAACTCTTTGGACGTACGTTCGGCCAACTGGTTCACAAACCAGAACTGCGTGCCGCCGGCGCTGCCCAGGCGTTCGTTCATGGCCCTGCAGTTTGCACATTCACAGTAGGAGTACCAGTCTTCCTGTGAAAAATTCTGTTGTTCGTACTGCGGGTTGGCGCGCATCCGCTGCAGCATTTTTTCGGTCACGATCTCGAGCACATCGGGATGGGTCAGGCACAACTGGGTTTCATCGCGCACGCGTTTGCCGCCGATCTCCGAAAAATATTCGGGATGTTCATCGAAGTAGTCAGCGGGGCTGATAAACCGAAAATACGTGTGGCAGCGGCCGTCGTGCGCATACTGAATGCCGAGTTCGTTATCGGGGCCGCCTGTGCCGTTGTTTTCCCCCCGGCGCGCGCGAAATGGTGCATCTCCTTCGGGCCACGCGTAACTCGTGAGCCGCCATTTGAAGGATGGTCGATGTACCTGCGCGTCGACACGTTCCCGGATGCAGGCGGTTTCCAGGTGAGGCGTGCGGGTTTCGTCCGGTGCATACCAGCGCAGCCCCAAGTCGGCTTCCAGGAAATTCCGCGCGCCATACAGGGTGCCTGCCGCAGCCGATCCGGCGATCACCACGTTCGGACCCACGGTGACCAGCACATACCCCTGATCGCCCAGTTCCTCCGCAGAGGGGTCCACGCCCAGCCCCTGCGCCACGGGGCCGCAGCCCAGGACAATCATCGGGGTCTCTTCCGCCGGCGGGGCGTTCACGATGGGCAGTTCAGCGCCCGTGCAGGCCTGGACACAGGTCTGAATTTCGGAGGCAGCGAGTTGTTCGGACGGGCTGGCGGTGGGTTCGAGCACGATCACGTACGGACTCGAGCCGCCCTGGGCCAGTACCAGGCCCTCCGTAGCGGGGCCCGGGACTTCCGGCAGCGGGACATCGGGGATCACGCTTGCCGACGGGGCGGCCTCGGGTTCGGAGGCAGGCGAGTCCGAGGCCGGCGCCGGAGCGGGTTCCGGAGCGGATGCCGGGGTTGAGGGGACTGGCGGAGTCTCCGTTGCAGGGGTGCACGAGATCGCGAGCAATGCCATAAACAGTACGACGCAGGATGCAGATACGTTCATCTTCATGGCAGGCGCCCTCCGGTAGATTCACCACGGTATCGGGATTCATCATGGCAATCAATCTGACGCAAAGTCAATTTCCAGCGAACCCACATCAGAACGTCTCGCCCCGCAACGACTATATCGCAGACAGGCCGGGCTGAAAACCATGACCCATGGTCGGATTCATCTGAGCCTTGACGATCTTTTCGCAGCCCGTGGCCACGCATCGGGTCGCGTTGCGCGTGTCGGCGACAAGAGGGGCGTGGCCTCGACTTGGCGCACGGTCGCGGGTATCCTGTGAATCCGTTGTCGATACAATGGGTGCCGGTCTGGTGTCTGGGGCATCAGGAAGCCGCCTGGCAGAGCCGCTGCCCCGGTGAGAATGAGCGAGGGGAGAGCGCAGCTATGAAACACGTGAGCATCGTGCTTGGCGCGGGGATTCTGTGGGTGTTCTGCGCCCGGGGAGCTGAACTGCCGGTTCCGCCCGCGCCGCTTGCCGGGCAGGCCTTACCGGGGATGCCGTTTACAACCTCCGAGGCCGCGCGCGCGGCGTTTAAGGCCGTCGGCAACACCGCCCCCATCGATGTGGTTGAGGCGGGCGGCCGCACCCTGCTGCGCATGCCCTGCGTTTTTGAAGGAGTGGAGACCGCGCGGGCCGTATGGGACTGGTACGGTCGGCTGGATCTGACCCGGTGCCAGGGGCTGCAGTTCAACTTCTATTCTCCGGACACCTCGCCCGTCTCGTATTTCTCCCTATACCTGCGAAGCGGCGAGGGATGGTATCACATGACTTTCGGAGCCAAGGCGCCCGGCCAGTGGACCACCGTCGTGTTCGACAAATCCGCCACGGAGCTGGAAGGCCGGCCGCAGGGTTGGGGAAACATTGACCTCGTCCGTATCGCCGCCTGGCGGGGAAAGCACCAGAGCACCGAGTTTTATGTCGCCGATCTGTCGCTCTACGGCGCCGACGCCCCCATCGGCATCGTGCGAAACGAATCCGCCGCCGCTCAAAAGAGCAGCGAGTACAAGACCGTAGCGCAGTGCACCGGGTTCGTGGCCGAAC
Organism: Candidatus Hydrogenedentales bacterium; assembly: GCA_050950105.1. GTDB lineage: Bacteria > Hydrogenedentota > Hydrogenedentia > Hydrogenedentales > SLHB01 > UBA2224. Next base: position 19,827 of record JBMNGZ010000008.1, read on the forward strand.
AGCTCGGGGCGCTTGGTATTCCATTCATCATCATGAGCGACCTCGATCTGTCGAACGCGTCTCTGCGCGACAAGCAACTGGTCATCCTGCCGTACAATCCGTCCATGTCCGACCCGGCGGTGCAGGCACTGGCGCGCTACCTGGAGAGAGGCGGCAAATTGATATCGTTCTACCGGCTCGATTCGCGGCTCGCAGCGCTCATGGGCGTGAAATCTGGGCGCTACGTGGGTCGCGACCAGAATGTCAGCTTCGCATCCATCCGTGCGACCGGCACGCCGCTCGACGGGCAGCCGGCGGAAGCCAGTCAGCATTCCTGGAACATTCATGACGTGCTCCCGGTCGACGGGAAAAGCCGCGCGGTGGCCACGTGGTACGATGAAGCGGGCCTGCCCACCGGCTGCAACGCGATCGTCGCCTCGGCCAATGCGGTGCACATGAGCCACATCCTGCTCAGCGAGGATCCGGTGCGAAAACGGAGGCTGCTGCTGGCCATGACGGGACACCTTCTGCCGGAGCTGTGGCGCGTGGCAGCCCAGCACGCACTCGCCGGCGCGGGCGCGGTCGGCGGATACCCGGACCTGGCGTCGTGCCGGCAAGGGCTTATGGCACTCTCGCAGCAGGATCCCACGGTGGACCGCTACCTGTCGGACGCCGAATCCCTTCGTGCGCGCGCGTCTGAATTGGCCGGGAACCGCCGCTTCCCCGAGGCGCTTGAGGTCGCTGAAGAGATCCAGCACGCGACCCTGCAAGCCTATTGCGCCGCTCAAAAACCTCTTCCCGGTGAACATCGGGCCTACTGGTGCCACAGCGCATATGGTGTCGATGGCGTGACCTGGGACGAGGCCATCCGCCGCCTGGCCGATAATGGCTTTACCGCCATTTTGCCCAACATGGTCTGGGGCGGCGTGGCGTTTTATCCCAGCGACGTCCTGCCCACGGCGGCCGAACTCGCGCAACGAGGCGATCAGGTCGCGCAATGCCTTGCCGCCTGCCGCAAATATGGCCTCGAATGCCACGTGTGGAAGGTGTGCTGGAACATGGGCACACGCGCACCCAAATCGTTCATGGACCGTATGAAATCGGAGGGCCGGACCCAGGTCAGCGTTGCGGGTGTGGCGCAGCCGCAATGGCTGTGCCCGTCGCATCCCGCCAACCAGCAGCTGGAAATCGAGTCGTTGGTCGAGCTTGTTCGCAAATACGATGTGGACGGCATCCATTTCGATTACATCCGCTACCCCAGCTCCGAGTATTGCTTCTGTGCAGGGTGCCGAACGCGCTTTGAGCAGCAATTGAACAGGCCCGTAGCCCACTGGCCCCGGGATGTCGGCTCAGGCGGGCGCGACCAGGACGCGTGGCTCGAATTCCGCCGGCAGAACATCACGAAGGTCGTGGCCGGAGTGCACGACGGCGCACGAAAGGCTCGTCCCGGCATCAAAATATCCGCGGCGGTTTTTCGCAGCTGGCCCCATGACCGCGACACGGTCGGGCAGGACTGGAAACTCTGGTGCGATAGAGGCTATCTGGATTTCCTGTGCCCGATGAACTACACGCCGCATAATGACAGTTTTCGCAACATGACCGCTCAACAGCGGGCATGGACGGCAAACGTGCCCAGCTATCCGGGGATAGGGCAGAGCACCTGGCTGGACCGTCTCGATGCCGTGAAGCTGATCGAGCAGATCGCGATCACGCGAGAACTCGGGACCGGCGGGTTTACGGTGTTCAACTACGGTACGGCCGAATACGCCGATCTCCTGCCGCTTTGCGGCATGGGCATCACCCGGAAACCCTGAGTCGGGGCCGGGCGCCGTCCGCGCTCAGTTCTTGAACAGGCCGGGGATATTGAACTGAGGGCAGCCGTAGATGAGCACAATCAACGCGAACGCGAGGGCGAGAGTCAGCGCGATGCGAAGCTGTTTGCGGCGCGCCAGGGCAGGTTCTTCTCTGCCCGGTCCGGCCCCTCGTTTTCCCGGCTTTCCGGCATCCAGTTTGCCGGTAGCCGCTAAATAATGCGCATGCATGACCTTGCGCCCCTTGAACACGCTCGCCATGCCGAGAATAAACAGCGTCAGCGCGGCAACACCGGGCAGGTACGACAGGCCCGCGGGCTGAAACTGGTTGGGCTCGCGGGGATCAAAAACGAGGGCGACCTCGAATTTGCCTTCGGATGTCGGAACTCCGCTCAGCTTGCCCTTGTATAAGCGCCTGAAAATAGTGCCATTCGAATGCTTGTAGCGGATGTTGTAATCGTCACCCATCCGCTCCGCGATGCCGATAACGCGCTTTCCTTTGAAATCGAGGGTAAAACGCCTGCCGAGGTCGAAGTACTGCGCCAGAAAACTTGCACCCAGCGCCAGAACCAGGCCCGAAACGAGCCAGGCAATGCCTTGCCACGGCGGTTTTGTGGTTTTCGGCTGTTCGTCGCCCACAGAGACTTCCCGAGCGGTTACCGGAGCTTCAGATCCTGGATGAGGGCGCGGCAATGTGCCACGTCGCGTTCGAGAATCTCGATGCGCTCTCCAGGCGTCTTAAAGCGTCCCAGCGACTCATTTTCGATGCAGACATCGCCGTCGTAGCCGGCATCCGCCAGCATGCGCAGTACTTTGCCGTGATTGATGTCGCCTTCGTCGAGCGGGCAGGCATACCGGGCGTATTCCCAGCCCGGCTCCCGGGTGATTTCGCGCTGGTCCTCGGGATAGTTGATGTTTTTCGCATGGGTGTGCTTCGTGTACGGCGCAAGAATGCGCAGGATCCCATAGACTTCGGAGAGGGGGTAGCCGCGCCAGTAAAAGTTGCCGGTATCCATCGTTGCGCCCAGGCGATCCGAGCCCACCGCCTGGTAGACATTGAGCTGAAACGCGAGATTATTGCCCTGAAATCCGTGGTTTTCGATACCCAGGGCGACTTTCGAGCCCGCGCTGCGTTCCAGGGCGCCGCCGAGCCCTTCCGCGAACAGCTGCACCCGCTTCTCGAAATCAAGCTCGCGCTCCTTCGACATCGCGCTGTCGATGCGGACCACCGCCATTTCCATGATGTCCGCCAGCTCAATGGCGCGGGCGACCCAGGCCGCGTTGGACTCAGTGTCTCCCGTACTGAAATCTTTGGCGGTCATGAAACAGCAGGCCCGGATGCCCAAGCCGTCCAGATGTTTCTTGTAGGCCTTCGCGTCCTCGTCGGATGCCAGCGTGATCATCTCCTTCGAGTCCATAGCGCAGACCTGATAATCCGGCGTCATTCGTACTTCGACGTCCTCGACCGCCAGATGCCGCAGCCCGGCGACCGGGCTCGGGAATTCGTCGCCAGATACCATCGCATCGCGTATGGAAAGATACATTGCTCGTGCGTCTCCCGATTGAGTTTCGATGGGGCCTGTCTCGAGCCGCGCCCATCGCCTGGTTGCATCGTGTCGCTCAGTGTACGGTGGAGCCGGCGGCGGTTCAAGGAGGCGAAATGCCAGACGGTTTCGAACGGAGGGCCGGCGCGAGGGGGGGGATCCACCCGTTTCGACCGGCACATCCTGTAGAATATCGCATAGACTATCGCAGCGTACAGCGGCCTTACGGTTGCAGCGGGGCCGTCTGGCCGCTATCCTTCTAAGATACGGCGCCGGAACGGCCGGCCCGTCGGCAAAGCGGGTGCAGCGCAGAAACAAACAGACAGACAGTCAATTAAACACGCATGTCGCTCTATCTTATAAGCCTGAAAATCGCGGAACGGCCCTGTCTTGTGACAGGCGGCGGCCAAATCGCCCTGCCCAAAGCGCGCCAGCTCGTGGAGGCCGGCGCGCAGGTCACCGTGGTCAGTCCACGCTTCGCGCCGGGTTTTGCGGAACTCAGCGCCACCCTCGTGCAACGCGCGTTTGAGCCCTCCGACCTCGAGGGCATGTTTCTCGCCATCGCCGCGACCGACGACCCCGAGGCCAACCGTAGCGTGGGGGAGATCTGCCATGCCCGCGGGATTCTCTGCAACGCAGTCGACGAGCCTGAAGCGTGCGGGTTCTATCTCAACTCCGTGCTGCGGCGGGGCGACCTTCAGATCGCCGTGTCCACCGGCGGCGCTGCACCGGCCCTCGCAAAACGCCTTCGCGACGACCTGGAGCCCCTGTTTCCGGCGGACTACGGCGAGTATCTGGATTTTCTCCGCCAGGCCCGCGAGCGGACACGCTCCCGCGTCGCAGTTCCCGCGCTTCGCGCGCGGATCGCCCATGAATTCGCCTCCGAGGAGGGGTATCAGCGATTCCGCCGGCTTGATGCGGCCCAGCGAGACGACTGGGTCGAACAGGTCATCGCGCGAAACCAGCCGGAGACAAGCGTATGACGATCCTGACCCTGGCGGTATTGTTTGCCGGAACCCTGGCGTTCGCGGGCGCCACGGCGGCTGCGGTCCTGTATCTTGCCCACAAGCGGGGGGCCGCGCTTAACCTGACCCGGCGGCTGGCCTTGCTGGGCGCCGGCCTGTTCCTGCTGGCCCTCCTGCTGCGCGGGATTGCCTGGCACACCCTGCCCATGACCACCGCCGCCGACGCCCTCGTCGTATTTGTCATTTTCGCGACCGTCGTCATGTTTGTGTCCGCGCGCGACACCACACGCGCCGTCGCGTCCTTCTATGCGCCCGCTCTTTTCGTGCTGGCCGTTCTCGGCGCCAGCCTTGCCCCCGCGACCTTCGGCCATGCCCCAAAAGAGCTGCGCGGCCTGTTTCTCGCTGTACACGTCGGCCTGGCCTTTCTCGCGTACGCCTTCTTTCTCGGCGCCAGCGTGGCCAGCGTGGCCTATCTCTTTCAGTCGCGCCATCTCAAGAAACACCGTACCGTCGGCCTGTTTCAAGCCTTGCCGCCGCTCGAACGGCTCGACAAAAGCCTGTATCGCCTCATACATCACGGGTATGTGATGTTTGCCGCCACGCTTCTGACCGGCGCAATCTGGGCACGGGTAGACCGGGCGCTGCTGGGGCCCCATTGGTTCCTCGCCCCCAAGGTCCTGCAATCCGTCGTGATGTTTTTGTTCTACGCATTTGTGTTTCACGGGCGCCAGTGCGGCCTGCTCCGCGGCCGTAAACTGGCGTTTGCGGTCTTGATCGGCTTTTCGGCCATGCTGGGCATCTACCTGGCGCGCACCGTGCTGAACCTGTCGTATTATTATTTCTGGGAGCCTTCGGCATGGGCGTCGTAGCGGTCGGTCTCAGCCATCATACGAGCCCGTTGGCTCTGCGGGAACGGCTTCATTTTCCGCCGGAGGCCATCCCGGCGGCCTTGCGTGAACTCCAGAAACGGCTTCACGGCGGCGCCGCGGTGATTCTCAGCACCTGCAACCGCGTCGAAATTTATGCCCACCACGAAAAAGACGCGGCGGCCCTCTGCGACGATATCCGCGCCTTCATCGCAGGCTGGCACCACATCGCCGAGCAGGAATTCGCCCCGTCGCTCTACGAACACAAAGGCCCCGAGGCCGTCAGCCACCTCTTCCGCGTGACGGCGAGCCTCGACAGCCTCGTCGTCGGCGAGGCCCAGATCCTCGGGCAGGTCCACGATGCCTTCACGCTGGCCCAGGAGCAGGAAACCGTCGACAAGGTCCTGTCCGCCCTGTTCCAGCGCGCCTTTTCCGTCGCGAAACAGGTCCGCACCGAAACGCGAATCGGGGCGGGAAAGGTCTCCGTCGCGTCGATCGCCGTCGATCTGGCCGTGTCTATCTTTATCGACCTGGCCGACAAGACGGTCATGATCATCGGCTCGGGCAAGATGGGCGAAAGCACCCTGAAAAGCCTGCTCGCGCGCGGGGTCGGCCGCATTCTCCTCGTCAACCGGAGCCACGAGAAGGCCCGCGCCCTGGCCGAAGAACTGGGGGGCGAAGCCGTGCCGCTCGACGATCTCGACGAGGCCCTCCCTCGGGCGGATATCGTCGTGACGTCCACCGCGGCCGCCACGCCGACTCCTCAATCCCGGCCATTTTCAGCGCGCCTTGCGCAAGCGCGCCAACGCTCCCATGTTTGTCATCGACATCGCCGTGCCCCGCAACGTCGAAGCGGCGGTCAACGAACTCGACAACGTCTATGTTTACGATGTCGACGCCCTGAAGCAGGCCGCGGACGAAAATCTGAAGGCGCGGCATGAGGCTATCGGCCAATGCCTGCGCCTGATCGATGATGGCGTCACAAAATTCGTGCAATGGATGCAGAGTCTTATTGCGGAACCGGCCATCCTGTCCATCTCGGAGGAACTCCACGGGATTCGCGAGCGGGAACTCCAGAAGCTGCTGGCGGCCCATCCCGACCTGAGCGGCGAGCAGCGCGAAGCCGTGATCCATATGACCCGCCGCATCGTCAACGCCATCCTCCAGCGGCCTATGAGCCAGCTCAAACGTGAAGTCGCCACCGAGGATCCGAGTTTCGTGCTCCAGCTCGTCCGGCGAATCTTTGGATTGAAGGAGTCATAATGCCAAAACCCATCGTCATCGGCTCCCGGGGCAGCGAACTGGCCCTGCGCCAGTCCGAACTCATCGCCAACGGGCTCCGCGCTCTGGAGCCCGCCGCCCGCATCGATATCCAGGTCATTCAAACGTCGGGCGACAAGATCACAGACGTGCCCCTCGCGCAGATCGGGGGCAAGGGGCTCTTCACGAAGGAAATCGAAGAGGCCCTCCTCGCCGGGGAGATCGACCTGGCCGTCCACAGCATGAAGGATCTGCCCACCGAACTCCCTGACGGGTTGTGCATTGGGGCGATCCCAAAGCGTGAAAGTCCGTGCGATGTTCTCGTAAGCGCCGGCAAGCTCAGGCTCGAGCAACTGCCTCCCGGCGCGCGCGTGGGCACTTCAAGCCTTCGCCGCACCGCGCAGCTTCGTGCCTTCCGCAGCGACCTTAAGATCCTGCCGCTTCGGGGTAATGTCACGACCCGCCTGCGCAAAGTGAGCGAGAACAGCGTGGATGCGGCCATCCTGGCCGCCGCCGGCCTGATGCGACTCGGCCTCAGTGACCGGATTTCCCAGGAAATCCCCGTGACGCTCATGCTGCCTGCGCCCGCTCAGGGCGCGCTCGCCATCGAGGCGCGCGAGGACGACGCCAGGATCCTGCGCCTGCTTGCGGCGCTCGACGACCCGGAGACTCGTAGCGCCGTTACCGCCGAACGCACCTTCCTGGCTGCAATGGAGGGCGGATGTCAGGTTCCTCTGGGCGCCCTGGCGTCCCGTTCCGGCGAATCTATCGTGCTCGACGCCTGCGTGTGCAGCCTCGATGGCGCCCAGGTCTTGCGCTGCAGAACGGCCAGCAGGCCTGATCGGCCCGAAGAGGCCGGTCACCAGGCCGCTGTGGAGCTGCGCAACCAGGGCGCCGGCGCTCTGCTGGAGTCGCTGCGATGAGCCGCCAATTCGGCACGGTCTATCTTGTGGGTGCAGGGCCCGGCGACCCCGGACTCATTACGGTCCGCGGGCGCGAATGCATCGCGCGGGCCGACGTCATCATCTACGATGCCCTCGCCAACGCCCAGCTTCTCGTGAATGCCCGTCCCGGCGCGAAGTGCATTTTCGCCGGCAAGGGACGCGGCCGCCACACCCTCATCCAGGAAGAGATCAACCGGCTTCTGGTCGAGTGGGCCGGCAAAGTCGACCACGTCGTGCGCCTCAAAGGCGGCGACCCTTTCGTCTTTGGCCGCGGCGGCGAGGAGGCCCTGCTCCTGGCCCAACACAAGATCCCCTTCGAAATTGTGCCCGGCATCACCGCAGGAATCGCCGCCCCCGCGTATGCGGGGATCCCGGTCACCCACCGCGGCATGGCGGCCAGCGTCACCTTGCTCGCCGGGCACAGCCTCGGAAACGAGCCGGGAAAATCTCTCGCCCTCGACGATATCGCCCTCAACGGCACACTCGTCTTCTACATGGGAGTAAAAAACCTGCCGGCGCTCCTCGACGAACTCCGCCGGGTGGGCCGTCCGGCGGCCACGCCCGCCGCTGTCATCGAATGGGGCACCTGCGGGCGTCAGCGCAGCATCCTGGCCTCGCTCGACACCCTGGCCGCTCGCTGCGCCGAAGCCGGCGTACAGCCGCCCGCAGTGGTTGTGGTGGGGGAGGTGGCCCGGCTCCACGAAACCATCCCGTGGTTTGAGCGGCGGCCCCTGTTTGGTCAACGCATCGCCGTCACTCGCGCACGTGCCCAGGCCGGCGAGCTTGTCAGCGAACTGCGCGCCCTGGGCGCCGACGTGTTTGAATTTCCCACCATCGAGATCCTGCCCGTCGATGCACTGGCTGATTTCGGCTATATCGGCGATTACGACTGGGTCATCTTCACCAGCGTTAACGGGGTTGAGATCCTGTTTGACCGGCTCAATGCCCTCGGCCTGGATGCACGCGACCTCCACGGCGTCCGGCTCTGTGTGGTCGGCCCCGGCACCGCCGAGGCCGTCCGAAAACGATTCCTGCGAATCGATGCCATGCCCGAAAAATACGTCGCGGAAAAGCTTCTGGCCGAAGTCCTCCGACATGACCCCGAGCTGCGTGGCAAACGCATCTTGTTGCCCCGCGCCGACATCGCCCGCAGCTTTCTCCCCGAGGCACTCCGCGAACACGGGGCGGAGGTCACCGAACTGATTGTTTACCGGACCGTCGCGCCCTCGTCATCAGAGGCGCGGGTTGACGCACTGATGACTTTCGCGCCGGATCTCGTCACGTTCAGCAGCTCGTCTACGGCGCGCAACTTCCATGACCTGCTCGGCGCCGGGCGCGTGGATATGTTGAAAACCCGCGCGGCGTTTGCGGCGATCGGGCCCATCACCGCCCATACCGCACGCGAACTGGGGATGCCGCCCGCGCTTGAAGCCGACGAATACAGCATTCCAGGCCTGGTTCAGGCTATAGTTGAGTGGGCGGGTACCCGCCCGGGAGATTCACCGTGACATTTCCACAGACCCGTATGAGGCGCCTTCGGCGCAATCCCTCGTTCCGCCGCATGGTCCGCGAAACGCGCCTCAGCGTGGACCAGCTCATCTTCCCCATGTTCGTCCGGCCGGGCTCGGGGGTGCGCAATCCCATCGCCTCCATGCCGGGCAACTTCCAGTTTTCGGTCGATACCCTCGCCGAAGAAGCCAGGAAAGTGGCCGCTTGCGGCGTCCCCGCCATCCTGTTGTTCGGCATCCCCGAGCACAAAGACGCCCAGGGTACGCAGGCCTACGCCGAAGAAGCCATCGTGTGCAGGGCCGTTGAGGCCGTCAAACGAGCCGCGCCCGAATTGTCCGTCATCACCGATGTCTGCCTCTGCGAATACACCGACCACGGCCATTGCGGGATCATCCGAACCAATCGGGACGGCGTGCCCGACGTGGACAACGACGCCACCCTCGAGCTGCTCATCCGGGAAGCGCTGGCGCATGCGCGCGCCGGCGCCGATATGCTTGCCCCGTCCGACATGATGGACGGACGCGTCGGCGCCATTCGCGCCGGGCTCGACGGCGCCGGATTCCACGAGATCCCCATCATGGCCTACAGCGCCAAATACGCCTCGAGCTTCTACGGACCCTTCCGAGACGCCGCCGAATCGCCGCCGCAATTCGGCGATCGTTCCACTTATCAGATGGATCCCGCCAACGCGCGCGAGGCCCTGCGCGAACTCGCCCTCGATATCGAGGAGGGTGCCGACATCGTCATGGTCAAGCCTGCCCTCGCCTGCCTCGATATCATCGCCCGGGCGGCACAGCGTTTTGACCTCCCTCTCGCCGCATACCACGTTTCGGGCGAATTTGCGATGGTCAAAGCCGCGGCCGCCAACGGCTGGCTCGACGAAAAACGCGCGGCTCTGGAGATCCTCACCGCCATCGTCCGCGCGGGAGCATCACTCGTGCTCACCTACTGGGCCTGCGACGCCGCCCGGTGGCTGCAGGAAAGCGCTCCCGTCGCATCGTGACGCGATATACCGCTATACTGGGTCCGTTGGAGGCAGGGAAGGAGACACCGGATGACGCACATGCACGTTCTGACGAAGATCAGGCCCGCCAAAGCACAACAGGAACTTCCCGTTGAGAAACAGGCGCTGCGGTGGTTCAATTTTGGCCTGGACTCCGCCATCCTGCTTATACGGGCCTTCGGCCCCAAGGTGTTCTAAGCCAGACTCACAAAACGACAGGGAGCCATCATCATGAAACGCGACACATCCGCGGCCCTCTGGCGCGAGGCAAACAAGATCTTAGTAGGCGGCGTCAACAGCCCGGTCCGGGCTTTTAGCGCGGTCGGCGGCGAACCGTTTTTTGCCGCCTCCGGACGCGGCTCCCGTATTCAGGACGTCGATGGCAACGAATACCTCGACTATGTCTTGTCCTGGGGCCCGCTGGTCATGGGACATGCCCATCCGGGCGTCGTTGAAGCCGTAAGCGCGGCCATGCGCCTCGGCTCCAGTTTCGGCATCTCAACCGAGGCCGAGATCCGTCTTGCACAGCGCATCACGCGCCATTTCCCGGCCATCGAGAAGCTCCGCTTCGTCAACAGCGGGACCGAAGCCGTCATGAGCGCCATCCGCCTCGCCCGCGGTGTCACCGGCGCCGAGCTGGTTGTCAAAATTGCCGGTTGTTACCACGGTCACATGGACGGGCTGCTCGTCCGTGCCGGGAGTGGACTGACCACCCTGGGTCAGCCGGACAGCCAGGGCGTGCCAAATGCCTACACCCAATGCACCCTCGTGGTTCCCTACAACGACCTGGACGCCGTCCGCGACGCCTTTTCTGCCTACGCCGGGAAGATCGCCTGCCTGATCGTCGAGCCCGTAGCCGGAAACATGGGCGTTGTCCTGCCCGAACCCGGGTATCTGGAAGGATTGCGCCAGATCACCCAATCCGCCGGCGCCTTGCTCATTTTCGATGAAGTGATGACGGGCTTCCGCGTCAGCATGGGAGGCGCACAGGCGCGCTACCAGGTTACGCCCGATCTGACCGTGCTCGGCAAGGTCATTGGCGGCGGCCTCCCCGTGGGCGCCTACGGCGGTAGCGCCCGGATCATGGACCAGCTTTCTCCGCTCGGCCCCGTCTACCAGGCGGGCACGCTATCGGGCAATCCCCTCGCCATGGCCGCGGGCCTCGCCACCCTCGACGCCCTCGAACAGCCGGGTGCTTTCGAACGCACACGGAACAGGCCATGACTCGCGCTGTCCGAGGGCCTGGGCGAGATCGCGCGCCAGCGCGGGCATCCCCGTCTACCAGACCCAGGCGGGCTCCATGGCCTGCCTCTTCTTCAGTGAAGGCCCCGTGCGCAACTACGAAGACGCCACCGCCTCGGATACCAAACGCTATGCCGCTTTCTTCCGGGGCATGCTCGAACGAGGCGTCTATTTCGCCCCGTCCCAGTTCGAGGCCTGCTTCACCAGCGCGGCCCATTCCAGCGCCGACATCGATCGGACGCTCGAGGCTGCCAGCGAGACGTTTCGAGAATTGTCCTGAATGTATTCAGTCGACTAATTTCTGTAGTCGATTAATGTTAATATCTGTGCATATCGCTACGTAATGCAGTCGAATAGTCGTAAATCTGAGTTTTTTGACTAATGATGATCGCAGGCACTCGCCCGAGCTGCCCGTTGCTGATCGTGCAGGGGGACTGAATCGCTGCGCTCTCTGTTTTCCTGGCTGTTTTTACCAGGCATGGGAGCTTTGCCTCGGGCAAGTCTTGCCTCCTCCGTCCCGCAAAGAGGGAATCCGCATGGTTGAGCTGGCGGCTCGCTTGGGTGCGGCTGTAGAAGCCTTGTTTTGAGACGGCGGGAGTTATACGTCAGCGGGCAAGCCGGCGCTTCATTCCATCTTGAAATGGCGGGTACAGCCATGGTGCAAGCCGGCCCCGGGTTCGCCATCCAGCGTTAAAACTCCACCCCCGAATCGGCTATCGCCGATTCACCCCCGCCCGCGGGGGACAGGTGCGCTGCACATAAGTCTCTGGCCTTCAGGTTTTTGTGTCCCTCGCAGAAAAGGATGGATCAAAAGCCAAACCAAGCGCCGCGTGTGCCGGTTCCGGGTCTTGTGTCCCCCGCGGGCGGGGGTGGCCGCGAAGCGGCCGGGGGTGGATTGTGCGGGCAGACACACGAGTCTGCTCCTACGCGTTGCGGAGCATAGATAAACCAGGGAAGCTCCCGCGCTGCGGAAACCTGGATCGATCAGGACGGCTCCTGCGATTCCGTTCCGGAATGTAGGGGCGACCTCCTGGGCCGCCCATCCGGATCGCTCACGCACTTCGACGGGACGCTGTGAGCTGGAAGTCACACCCCAAAATCCAAGCTGCAAAACTCCACCCCCAAATCGGCTATCGCCGATTCACCCCCGCCCGCGGAGGACAGGTGCCCTGGGAGCGCCGACGTCCTCGTCGGCACACGTTCACCTCCGCTCGCGGGGGACAAGTTGCGCTGCGTTTTGCCGAATGGGGTTACCCTGTTTTGACGGACACGTAGGGGTAGATGGAATGGAGCAAGGAGACCTGCGGCACATGGCTGCTAGTGAGCGCCGGCTACTGCAATCCGGCCGCAAAACTCCACCCCCAAATCGGCTATCGCCGATTCACCCCCGCCCGCGGGGGACAGGTGCGCTGGGAGCGCCGACGTCCTCGTCGGCACACGGTTCAGCCTCGCCAGCGGGGACAGCGCGCCGCGCCTGAATCGATCCATTTCCGGCTCTTGTGTCCCCCGCGGGCGGGGGTGGCCGCGAAGCGGCCGGGGGTGGACTCTGTAGACCGCGTGGCCGGGGGGGGCACGCTCAGCTTTTCTTCCTGATGATCCAGCCAAACAATTTCCTCCGCACGGTTCCTCTGTCCACGCATGTTTGCTTGACACCCGCGGCGCGCCCTGCTAGCCTGAATGTCATTCCGGTGGGCGAGTACCTGTCGAGGGCGAACCTTGAGCTGATTGGCTCACTCGTAAGCAATGGCAACAAGTACAGCCGATAAAGATGAGAGCCACCCCGCTGTTTGTGAAGCAGCAGACTCCGATGAGGCCGGGGCTCGTCCCGCGAAATACATGACATACAGTGCGGGGCGCTGGCCAGGCGTCGAGCTTCGGACAAACGGGCACCCGACGGGTCTCCTGCTGCAGATAGGAGACAGAGTGCAGCCGTCGCATTGGAGCGCCGCCGGCGGCGAGGCAACGCCTCCCTGCTCGTTTGCAGCGGGGGCTCCACAGCCGGCGCTTTCTGCGTCGGGCTTTTCTTTTTTTTCCTCTTATACACAGCCTGTTGGGGTACACAATATCTTGACACACTAAACGTTGTAATCTACACTATGGGCCGGGGAGAAAGTTTCCCGTCTTGCGTTAGAGGCAGAATACGACTTTTTGGGGATATATTCGTGAGAAAACACTTGTTGCGCCTGGCGTTCCCACTTGTGCTTTGCCCTCTCCTTGCTGCGCTTGGCTGCGCCACAGCGGGTGCGCCTGGCAGGCGCGGTGTCCAGACCTTTGAACCTGTTCCGCACGGGCGGGTAGGCCGCCAGGAGCTTCCCAGTCCTCCTGCGCAACGAGCCACCGACCTGCTTCGGGCCGCCGGTGACGCCTTCCGAAAAGCCAATGAAGCCCAGGAAAACGGCGAAGAACAGGCCGCCTTGCGCCATTACGCCAAGATGTTACAACTGCTGCAGGAGGCGGACCTCGACCCTGCGATCTTTTACAACCTCCGCCCCGAGTTTGAACGCATTCTTGCCCAGACCGCCGCGCAAGCCGGGTTGATGGACAGCGAAGGCCACCTGGAACGGCTCACGCCCGAAGAGATGGCCGAGGCCGGCCTGGGTGGCGGCATCGAAATCCCGTTTCCACTGCCTGAACGGGTCCTGGCAGAGATCGAAGAGATTCAGCAGGTTTATGCGAAGAACTTCCAGTATGGGTTGAACCGAAGCGTCAAATACGACCAGCATCTGCGCCGCGAACTCACGTTGGCCGGCTTGCCCGAAGATCTCGTCTGGCTGGCCATGGTCGAAAGCCAGTTTCATCCCACCGTCGTGTCCCATGCCGGCGCAGCCGGTATGTGGCAGTTCATGCCCGCGACCGGCCGCCGCTACAACCTCCGCATCACTTCCTACGTCGACGAGCGCTTCAACTGGCGCAAAGAAACCAATGCCGCTGTCGCTTACCTGACCGAACTGCGCGACTTTTTCGAGGGCGATTGGCCTCTCGCCGTTACCGCGTACAATATGGGCGAGAATGGGATGGAGCGCGTCATCGCCTTGAATGGGGGAGAACGCGATCTCTGGAAACTCCTGGAAACCTCCCCCGGTTGCGATCGCATGGCTCGTGAATCACAAAAGTTTTATGCCAAGTTTCTCGCATCCATCATTGTGGGCAAAAATCCCGAGAAATATGGGTTCACCACCCCTTCCGGCACGGCTGAAGAAGCGGAATTCGTGCCTATCGAAGGCAGCTACAGTCTGGCCTCACTGGAAAAGGCCGCCGGCTGGCCCGAAAGTACGCTGCGCGACTTGAACCGTGACCTCACGCGCGGGATCACGCCCCCCACCGGCGAACACATGCTCGTGGTCCCAAAACATGGGGCCAAAACGCTCCTTGCCGCACTGGAAAACGCGGCCAAAGTGCAGCCCAACGTCCATGTGGTGAAGCGGGGTGAAACCCCGGATGGCATTGCCAAACACTATGGCGTCTCCGTGCGCGAGTTGATGGCCGTCAACAAGGTCCGCTCTCCGCGCCATCTTCCGGTCGGGATGAGTCTCATGATCCCCGGTACCGGCAGCGTGCCGGCCCCGAACGCTCCGGCGGCTCCGGCCGTATCAGAAACCCGTGAGACGCACGCCGCAACAACGTATCGCGTCAAAAAAGGCGATACGCTGTCCGGAATTGCCACCCGCTTCGGCGCTAAAGTCAGCGACATCCAAACCTGGAACAACATGGGCCGAAAGACCCGAATTCAGGTGGGCTCCACGCTGAAAGTCGCTCCGGCCGGCACGAAGGTTGCCTCGGCGCCTCAACCCCAGGCGGCCAAACCTGCCGCTGAAACCCACACGCACGTCGTGCGGGCCGGCGAATATCCCGCCAAGATCGCCAAACAGTACGGCGTGGGCCTCGATGAATTCCTCGCCTGGAACGGCCTCAAAAAAGACACCATGATTCGCGTGGGCGACAAACTGCTGGTCCACGGAAAAGTAAAGACCGCCGCCGCATCCGCACCCAGCGAGCCCGCCAAAACCGTATACAAAGTGAAATCGGGCGATTCCGCCTCGGTCATTGCGGATAAGCACGGCGTGAAGCTCTCCGAACTCCTGAAGTGGAACAACCTTTCCCGCACCTCCACCCTCAAAGTGGGCAAGGAACTGGTCCTCTACAAACCCGGCGCCCCAAGCGCCCCCGCCAAGGAAGAAGTCGTCGTGCACCGCGTCGCAAAAGGCCAGAATCCCACGACGATTGCGCGAAGATACGGTGTCTCCGTAGATGACCTTCTCCGTTGGAACGGCTGGGACAAAAACCGTGTCCTGCGCGTGGGTGACACGGTCACCATTCGCCCGAACTAATCCGCCGAACATAGACTCACTACGATACGAGCCGTTTGTCTGCCGCTTGGACCGCTGTAAAAATCGTCGGTCTTCTGCGAGCGGACGCTCGCCAATTTCCTCCTGCGCGGCTGCGTCCATTTAATTTGCGCAGGCCCGCCAAGCAAATACTTTGACACTGTTCACGCACGAGGGGTATAGTGGCTCCCGATACGTCAGGCGGCCTTTTATACCCCGGCAGGCAGGATCTCTGAACGTTCCGAAGGAGGGTTCGGCGTATGGCAGAGCATATTGTCGGAATTGGCGGCGAACGTAGTATTTTGGAGGCGGTGGCCATTGCCGCGGAAGAACTTGGCGTCGCCGAAGGGCATCCCAAGAAGATCAAGTTGCGGGCGGACACCTGCGAAATCGTGGCCGAACGCGCGGACTATGAGAGTCCGTTTAGTACATTCACTTTACGGATCCGCTCGGAGGCGATCAGTGCCACGGCCCTCCAGGGAGCCCTTGCTGCCGGGGCTTCCGAAAAGTATACCCTCACCCAAGACGAAGGATGGCAAGTCCTTCGCTGGCAGGAAACGGCCGCCGAAACGACCGAGGCCCAGCAAGCCGAAGATAGGGAATTTGCCAGCGCCCTGAAGCTTCCGGAGGTATGGCGCATTCACGGCGCAGATTTCCGTGTCGACGAGATCAGCCCTCATCTTCTCTTCCAGGCCATGGTGCAATACAAAGCCAGCGACGTCCATCTTTTCCCGGGAGCGCCCCCCGTGTTTCGCGTCGACAACAAGACCCAGGAGTCCAAACTGATCGGAGCGTTGTCCGCGCATCAGATACGCGCCCTGATCCGTGAAATCGCCGCGGAACGGTATTGGGAAGAGTTCGAGCGCGATTTTCAGACCAGTTTCAATTACCACCAGAGCGGGCTCGGGTACGCGCGCGTTTCCGCCTTCACCAAAAACAGCGCCCCCCACTGCACCTTCCGTTTTCTGCCTGAGAAGATTCCGTCGTTCGAGGAACTCAATATCCCGCACGATACCATGGTCGAGCTGGGCAAGCTCCACCACGGGCTTATCCTCATTACCGGCATGACCGGCAGTGGAAAATCGACCACCATGGCCGCACTCGTCGACTGGATCAATGCCAACAAAGCGGTCCATATCCTCTGTATCGAAAATCCCGTTGAATATGTGCATGTCAACAGAAAAGCGGTCGTCTCGCAGCGCAGTACCGGCTCCGACGTCCGCAATTTCTTCGACGCCGTTACCGGCGCCCTGCGTCATGACCCCGATGTCATCGTCATCGGCGAAATGCGCGACCCCGACACCATCCGCGCCGCCATTAATGCCGCGGCCACCGGGCACCTGGTGCTCAGCACCCTGCACTCCAACACGGCCTCCGAAGTCATCAACCGGATCGTCAGCTTTTTCGATCCGGTCGAGCGCGACCTCGTCAGGCTGCAATTGCGCGACTGCATCCGCTGTGTTCTTTGCCAGCGGCTGGTGCCCCGCATCGGTGGGGGCCGGGTTCCAACGCTGGAATTTTTGTTCAATGACATCAAACCCATTACCGACGCCATCATCGCCGGCAACACCGATGCCCTGCGAATCGGTATGCAACAGACCGTGTCGCATTCCTTCCTCTTCGAGGAGTACCTGTACAAGCTCTACAAAAGAAAAATTATCAGTCTCGAAAACGCCCGGGAATTCACCACCGATGTCAGTGTGCTCGACCAGATGCTCATGGGCACGTATTCCGTGCCGCGCCTCGATTCCATCAAAGCGGCGCACTGAGGCTGAACGGACCGGAGCGATGCCGGCCGATCGAAAAAAAAGGTTATCCACAGGTTTTCCACAGGGGGATGGCCGCGCGCAAAAACAGACAAACGATAAAATCCTGAAGTCCTTGCCGCGAATTTCCCGATTTTGGAAACCGAATACTCTCCAACCCGGTTGTGCTCTGTATCTTGTTGATTGTACGTGGGTTACGCCGTTTTTACAGGCCCGCGCCACCCACAAGGAGCAATGTGATAGACAGCGAGGTAGCGTACCCTACATATTCTTGAATTTTCTGCCAGTTACGCCTGCTTTTAGCCAAACTGGCAGAGTTATCCCCATCAGTTTCTACACCGCGGCGCCTTGTCGCGAACGGTGTTTTTCATGCGGATAATCGCTGGAAAAGCCAAAGGGATGCGGCTTTGTGCACCGAAAAGCCGGAATGTCCGGCCCACCTTGGATCGCGTGCGCGAAAGCCTGTTCAATATCCTCGGACCCCGGATTCCTCACTCCCGATTCCTGGATCTTTACGCCGGTTCCGGGGCGAACGGCATGGAGGCGCTCAGCCGTGGCGCTTCCCGTGCCGTTTTTGTCGACAAAGATATCCAGTATATCCGTTCCAACTTGCAAAAAACCCGGCTAGATTCCCTGGCTGCCTGCGTGCAGGCCAATCTCCCGGGCGGGCTTGAAAAACTCGAAAATCTCCCTCCTTTTGACCTCATTTTCGCTGATCCACCCTTCAACTTGGTGGATTTCGCCCCTCTCTTGACCCGAATCGCCCGGCACGCGCTTCTGGTGGCCGGCGGGATGATTGTGCTCGAACATGCATCGCGCCTCACGCTGGACGAGCGCATTGGACCCTTCCAGCGGGACCGCGTCCGCCTCTACGGCGAAACCCAGCTGTCCTTCTATCTTGACGCTCCCGCCCCAATTTGTTAAAGTGCTCCCACAACATATAGTTGTTGAGCGCCCGTAGTTGGAATCTCTTGTGGTAGCATTAAGGTAAGTACCGGAAGGCGAGCCCTCATGCGTTGTCCATTCTGCAGTCACACCGAAGGCAAAGTCGTGGATTCCCGGTCATCCAAAGATGGCGATTCCATTCGTCGCAGGCGTGAGTGCCTCCGCTGTGGCCGCCGTTTCACCACCTACGAACGCATCGAGGAAATCGCCCAGATGGTGATCAAAAAGGATGGGCGGCGCGAGGCCTTTGATCGCTGGAAAATCAAGAGCGGTATCCTCAAAGCCTGTGAAAAACGTCCCGTCAGCCTGGAACAGGTCGATTCCCTCATCGACAGCGTCGAGCGCGCGCTGTTCAATTCCTCCGACAACGAAATTTCCACGGAAGCCATCGGGGCCGCGGTCATGGACCGGCTCAAAGACATCGATCAGGTGGCGTACGTCCGTTTCGCTTCGGTCTACCGCCAGTTCAAAGACCTGAACGAATTCATGGACGAGTTGAAGGGGCTTCTCATCTGACCCTCTGCCTGCCGGCCCTGACCCCACGCCGGATTTGCCCTTGTGTCTCCGGTCAAAAGCCGCTAAACTGATGTCTTGCACGCCATTGCACTGTATCTGAACGCTGCGGGACATTGCCTGCGCCATTTCGCAACAGAAACTGATGACGGATCCAGAAGAACACCTTGCCGAAGACAGCTTCCGGCCCCTGGAGGCGGCGCGCGAAGGCGCCTACGACGAGCAGCTGCGCTTTGATTCCCCGCTGATGCGCCCCTCGGCGCCCGTGCGCATGGTCATCAAACGCGATGGCCGCGAAGAGCCCTACGACAAAAACAAGATCGCTGCCGCGATCCTGCGGGCCGCAGACAGCGCCGGCGAGGGTGACCGCGATCGTGCCATGAGTCTCGCCTCCGGCGTGACCATTTTTCTCAGCAAACGCTTTGAGGGCCGGGCGCCCACGGTGGCTCAGGTTCAGGATGCGGTTGAGAAAGTTCTGCTGGAAATGGGCCATGCGCGAACCGCCCTGGCCTTTGCGCGCCACCGGCGCAAACGGACCCGCGTCACCCGGCTGCGCCAGGGCGACCTCCATCATCTGCTCGATGAATTCGATGAAGCTCAATGGGAGCAGCGGCTTCGCGATGAAACCCACCAGGGCGCCCTCTTTGTCCGGACCAGCAGCGAGACCCTCTCCGGGTGGGATCGCTCGCGCATCGTCGATGCGCTGGTGCGCGAAACCCGGCTCGACCGCGCACGTGCTGAATCCATCGCGCTGGAGGTCGAGGCACAAATCCTGTCGGCCGGGATCAGCCCTCTGACCACGGCCCTCGTGCGGGAACTCGTCGACGCCAAACTCGCCGAACGCGGTCTCGAAGAATTCCGCCGCCGCCATATGCGGATCGGCGTCCCTCTGTACGACGCAGAACGCATCATCTGCACACCGGGCGAAACCGAGCGGATGTGCCGCCAGGACCCGGAGACGACCGACCGCTTCCTCGCGCAGCGGGTGAAGCGTGAATATGCCCTTACGCAGGTATTCTCCGAGCGCATCGTCGATGCCCACGTTTTCGGCGACCTGCACCTCTGCGGCCTGGGCTATGTCGACCGCTTTCAGGGTTTTTCCGCACCCATCGACTTTCTCGTGCGCTACGGTGGCGGGCTCCCGGGCGTATCCCGCCAGGCCGCTCCGCCTCAAGACCTGGAAGGCTTGTTGGTGCAGCTGGGCCGATTCCGGACGCAGGTCGACGCCCATTTCGCCGGGCCGGTCACCTGGGACATGCCCCACGTGTACCTCAGCCCATTCCTGGATAACGCAACTGCCCAAGAACGGCAGCGCGCAGCACAAATTCTGCTCTTTGTGCTCGGCACGGACGCCGCACAACGCGCGGCAAAACCAGAACTCACCCTGAGCTGGGACGTCCCCGCACGGCTGGCGCGCCGAAAAGCCGAGGGACCGGCCCACGCCGTCGACGGCCGGGTCTACGCGGATTTCGAATCGCTCGCCCAAGAACTCATGGAAGACATTCTGGCCACCTACCTCCAGGCCAACACCACGAACCGGCCCCTGCTGAGGTTCGTCCTCGACCGTTCCACATTTGCCCGCCGCGGCTGCCGCAGCGTCCTCGTGCGTCTGGCCGAAACGGCCCTGGCCAGCGGACTCCTCGAGATTGAGTTTGACCGCCCCTGCGACGATGCCGCGAGCCCGCCTCCCCGGGACGGCAGCCCTGTGGCTCATGTGGTCAATCTAAACCTGGCGCGTATGGCCTTTCGTTCCGCAGACGAAACGGCACTGATGGAAAATCTCGACGCCCTGGTTGATCTGGCCGCACAGGCGCACCAGGAAAAGTGCGCGTTTTTTGAGCGGCTCGTTGCGCTGCGCGCGCTCGGTCCCTTCGTGTTCCTCGCGGAGACGCCCGCGCATCCGCCCCTGTTCGATATCTCCAAGGCGGTCTATACCATTGCCGTGGACGGGCTCAGCGAATGCGTCGAAGCGCTTTGTGGAGCAGGGCCGCAGCAGTCCGGCGATGCCCAGGCGCTGGCGCTGCGCGTGCTGACCCGCCTCGCGGAAGGATGCCGGATCGCAAGCGACCGCACCGGCTTGCGCATCGTGCCCGCCCAGGCCCGGTATGAATCCTCGGTCCGCCGTTTCGCGGCGCTCGACCTCCGGCCCTTCCCCGAGGAGGCCCGGCGCGTTGCGAAGAGCGATCCCATCACCCAGGACATCCACTATACGGCGGGAGCCCGTGTCGCCCGAACTGCCACCTGCACTCCGAGCGAGCGTGCCCTGCTGGAAGGAGAATTGCAGGCGCTTGTGTCTGAAGGCGCTCTTTCCCGCATCGAATTACCCGACATGGAGACCAGTCCGGAGGCCGTCGCCAGTTTTATTGAGATGACATGGCGCCGCACAAAAATACGCCACCTGCTCCTGGAACGTCGCGGCGCGCCCACCGGATACCTGGTATACGAATGACCGGAGCGGGCGCCGTTCGCCCCACAATAGCTCCGCCCATGTTTGCTCAGCCGTGGCCGGTGTAGAGGCAGAAAAGATGTCCGCTCGGGCGTCTCGTCAGAAGCTGTTTTCTTTTGTAAAGGCGATGAGTTCGTCCAGGTTTGCGTAGGCCACGGCCAGCACGGTGTCCGCGGCGCCGTAATACAGCCTGAGCTGCCGCTGGCTGTCCACGAGGGCCGCGCACGGAAATACCACGCTCGGCACGTCGCCCACACGCTCGTAGGGTTCTGTAGGCGCCAGGAGGTAGGTGCGGGTGCGGTAGCGGACCTGCCACGGTTTTTCCAGGTCGAGAAGTGCCGCGCCCACACTGTAGACAAACCCGGAACAGCTGGTTCGCACACCGTGATAAATCAGCAGCCATCCCTCGTCCGTCTCGATCGGCACGGGGCCGGCCCCTACCTTCGTGCTCTGCCACCCGCCACGCGGGCCAAACACAAAGCGGTGGCGGCCCCAATGCACGAGATCCGGGCTCGTCGAGTAAAAGATATCGCCGTACGGCGTATGTCCGAGATCGCTGGGGCGGTGCAGCATGGCGTACATCCCGTCGATCTTTCGTGGGAAGAGGACGCCGTTGCGGTTCAAATAGGCCACATTCGCATCGATTAGTTCGAAGCGGTGAAAATCCTGAGTTTGGGCCAGGCCGATGGCCGGCGCCTGCCCGCCCTGCGGGGCGTCGGGGTAATGGCACCAGGTCACGTAGTAGAGGTTGTCAATCCGTGTAATCCGGGGGTCGTACTGGAAGCGGCCGTCGAAGTTTACGTCCGGTCCGTCCAGATCATTGCGTTCAAACAGAATGGGCGATGCCTCGATCTGCCAGGCCAGCCCGTCATTGCTGAACCCGGCATGCAGCCCGGCCTCCATCCGCTGGGAATCCACCCGGAACACGCCGGCAAATCCGGTTCCAAATGGTGCCACCGCGCTGTTGAAGATCGAGTTGGCGGTAGGTACTGCCGCGGGGGTGACGATAGGATTGTGCTCGTAGCGCCGAAACACGGTCTCGTTGGCCATAGAATACTCCTTGACGTGCCCGCATCCCGGATCCGGGTCACTTCAATCGCCCCTTACGCGCTGATACGCGAAATTGCTGGGCAGCCGCCCCGGCTATTCTGCGTCAGCCGCCGGTTGCGGTTCCAGCGCCGGCGCCTCGGCCGGTGGGTCGGCCGGCGCGATGTCTTTCAGCGTTACCGTAAAAGTAGAACCTTCGCCGGGTTCGCTGTCCACCTTGACCTTGCCCGCATACAGCAGGGCCAGCTTTTTCACGATCGACAAGCCCAGACCGCTGCCCAGGATGCCCGAGGTGCTCGAGTTCTTGATCCGCACGAAGTCATTGAACAGTTTCCCCGCTTCGTCTCGGGTCATTCCGATGCCGGTGTCTTTCACCGCGATGTGGAGGAGATCCTCGTCACGGGAGAGCGTGACGGCAACGTGTCCATCGTCCTTGTTGTATTTCACGGCGTTCGAGATGAGATTGTTCATGATAATCTCAAGTTCGCCCGTGTCCGCCCACAAGAGCATATCGCCCGTTTGATGCAGGTCGATGCTGATCTTTCGGGACTGTGCTTCGGGGAGAAAGGTCTCGATCGCGCGCTCCGCCATGCTTCCGGCGTCCACACGTTCCATCTCGCGCCGTTTCTGGCCGGATTCGATGCGCGTCAGGTCCAGCAGGTCGGCAATCATTTTTCGCATCCCCTGGATCCGGTCCAGGCAGCGAAAAATGACCTGGTTTATGGCCTGTGGATTTTCGCCGAGGGTCCCATCGCGTACGACGTTCAAATAGCCTTCGATGGCGTTAATCGGCGCTTTGAGTTCATGTGCGAGCACTGAAATGAACTGAAAGCGCACCTGGCGCTTTTCCTGGGCCAGCCGGCGCGCCTGGCGCGCCACCATCAGGTGCATGGCCGCTTTCGTAACCGTACTTTTCAGTTCCGTCGGAGTGAAGGGTTTTGCCAGAAAATCGTAGGCCCCCTGTTTCGTGGCGCGCACTGCGGTCTCGATCGACGCGTAGGCCGTGATCATCACGGTCAACGTTTCGATGTCTCGCTTATGCAGCTCCTCCAGCACATCCAGGCCGCTGATGCCGGGGAGTTTCAGGTCGAGCAGCAGGATCTGGGGCGGCTCCGCTGTAATTTTCTCAAGCGCTTCCTCGCCGGTCTCCGCCAGTTCCACCTGGAACTGCACGGACTCGTCCATGTCGGGGATGTCCACGCTGAAATCGCGCAGGGCGCGTGCAACCCCCATGCGCATGCCCATTTCGTCGTCACAAACCAGCAGCTTCAGCGTTTCCATAGTACTCCCTTCGGCCGGTGGCGTCGATTGCCCGTCAAGGCCGCGTGGCGCATGGACCGCCACCACATCCAACATCCGCTCTGCTCTGGTACGCGCCCGATGGCGCCCGGCGGCCAAATCAGCGAATCAGCCGCTCGATTTCGTGTTGCAGTTGTTCAAAACGGACCGGCTTGTCCAGCAGCGCATCGGCTTTGACCCAGGCGCGCTCCTCTTCCGTCGCCGCATCGAAGGCCATGCCGGTCTCGTTGGCGACACCCGTGCAGATTACCACAGGACATCCGGGATAGGTCTTTTTGATCTCCCGGCACAAGGTGAAGCCCGCATCCATTTCTTCCATCATCAGGTCGATCACGGCCATGTCCGGCTGGGTGGAACGCAAGAGATTGCGCGCTGCGTTCAGGCCTGCTGCGGTAAGCACTTTGTATCCCGCTGCTTCAAGCTGCACTTTCTGCTGAAAGAGAAAGTCTTCGTCGTCATCAACTACCAGGATCATCTTTTTCTCGTCGCTCATTACGCCATCCCATCTATGGGAACTGCCGGCTTCGGCGCCGGCAGTTTGCCCGTCATTCAGCTCAACGCACCAAACACCTTACGATACCGCAATCCAGGTTGGGAATGAAACTTTCGCTCTTTGCCTGCATCGGCGGCTACGCGCCCAGCAACTCTTCTTCGCCGCCCAGGCCGATGCTCATCTCTACGGATTCCGGCTGGCCGGTCTGCCTGTGCCGAGGCAGCGAGATCTTGAATGTTGTGCCTGTCTGCCCCTTGGCCGGGTCTGAATTCGATTCCACGCGGATGTCTCCATGGTGCATTTTGACGATGCCGTAGGTCACCGCCAAGCCCAATCCTGTGCCAACACCGAGTTGTTTCGTCGTGAAAAAGGGGTCGAAAATCCGCGAGAGGTTCTCTTTTTTGATGCCCGTGCCTGTATCGACGATCTGCAGCATAATCCGGTCTGCTTCGTCCGTCAGCCGAACCGTCAGCACTCCGCCGTCGGGCATCGCCGCGAGGGCATTGCCAACCAGATTGGCCAGCACCTGCGTCATTTGATCGCGATCGATATCCGCCATGGGGACGCTCATTTCGTTCTCAAACCGGACTCGTACGTTCTCGGGCACCGTGTTCGCTCGGAGCACGTGCTCGAGCATGTCCCCAACGTCGACAGACTCGAAAAGGACCTTGTTCTGTCGCGCAAAGTGCAAGAGCCCCGCCACGATCTTCTTGCAGCGGTCGGCATGCTCCGAGATCATCTGGAGGTCTTCCAGCATTTGGACATTCCCGCCGAACTCATCCTTGATGATGTGGGCGTACATCAGCACGATGCCCAGCGGGTTGTTCAATTCGTGTGCGATGCCCGCGGCCAACTGGCCCATGCTCGCCAGCTTTTCCGACTGCACCAGGGCCGACCGCGCTTCCGCGAGCTGCTCGTTCGACTGATTGAGATCCTGGATGGTCGTCGCCAGCAGCTCGATCGTGTGCGGGAGGCACATCGCGGTTTCCGCCAGCCCTTTGTAGATCGCAATGGCATGTTCGCGGCAGGTCTCGTATCCGCAGGCGCCGCAATTGAGCTCGTCGCCCGGTAAAAACTTGCCCATCCGCTCCATCAGCTCGCGGATCTGACCCTCCGACGGCACCGCGATCCGCTGATCGTCCGGCCGGTACGTCCGGCTCAAGTCCAGCGTGCTGAATTCCTGCATCGCGTCCGCCCACTCCGCCTCGGCGGCGTTTTTCATGCGGCGGCGCACATACGAGCTTACCCGGCAGCGCCGGACGTATTGCGGGTCCTGGTTCGTCGTCCCCGGCCCCATGATGCAGCCTTTGCAGGCGAGGGTTTCCAGCAGACGCACCTCAAAAAATCCCGCTGCAAACTCGCTGATCGCTTCAGGAAAATCGACGCGACCATCCGCCACCGCCACATTGCCGTCAACGAGGTCCTCGACAATGTTAGCCGCCTGCAGAAGGCCCCGGCTGACCGGGAACAGACCGCCGTAGCGCGCGTGTGGCGGGTCAAAATTGCTCGCATCGACCGATTCCGGCGTGATGTTTCGCGCCGCCAGCAGCGCCTGCAATTCGGCGAAAGTCAGGACGCTCTGTACGTCATCGGGCAGCTCGTCGCTCGCGGCCTCGCCTTTCTTCGCGATGCAGGGGCCGATGAACACAATCTTCAACCCCGGTCCATGCTGCTTATGCAGCACGCGCGCCATCGCCACCATCGGCGACACGATGGGCGCCAGCGATGTGACCAAGTCCGGCTGGTAGCGCTGCACGTACGCCACAATGGACGGGCAGGTCGTTGCCACAAAGCGCTTATCCTGCGTCGTTTCGATCAGCTTTCGGTATTGATCCGCCACAAGATCGGCGCCAAAGGCCACCTCGTGGACATAATCGAAGCCAAGCGCGCGCAACATGCCCACGACGCGCTCGTACTCGCAATCATCGAATTCCACTGGAAAGCTCGGTGCGAGCAGCGCCGCCACCTTAGCTTCTCCGGCCAGCAGCGCCTCGACCTCCGCCTTGGAATCCCAGACGCGTTTCGCGCCCTGGCTGCACACGCGAACACAGTTGCCGCAACCAATGCACCGGCTGCAGATCACATCCGCCTGACCGTCCACGATGCGGATGGCTTTCGCGGGACATTCCCGCACGCAGGTGAAACAGACGCGGCACCGTTCTTTAATGGTGGTGACCAGCGGTATGTTGGATGCGCTTTTCATACTTGACCTCAGATCATAACCTCGCGTTTGGCGTAGTGTGTGTGGAGCAGTTGGTGGCTCTTTTCGCCGAGCGGCTCGCCCAGAAACTCTTCGTAGAGCCGTTGGATCGCCGGATTTCCGTGCGAGGTGCGCACGGGCTCGTCCCGGTCGATCGTATACAGCGCCTGCATCCGCGCCCGGATGGCGTCCGGGTCTGCGTTGAGCGGTTGCCCGCCGCCCGCGATGCAGCCGCCGGGGCAGGTCATCACTTCGATGAAATGAATGTCGTCGCGCCCGTTGCGAATTTCTTCCAGCAAGAGCCGCGCGTTCTGCAGGCCACTGACTACCGCTACGCCAATCGGGATGCCGTTAATCTCAAGTTTGGCCTCTTTGCGCCCCTCGAACCCTCGGATCGCTTCCACTTTGAGGCCGGGCAGTTCCTCGCCGGTCAGCAGGTAGTGTGCCGTGCGGATCGCCGCTTCCATCACCCCGCCGCTCGCGCCGAAAATCTTGCCCGCCGTGCTGCGCTCGCCAAACGGCGTATCGGCGTGTTCGGGGGCCAGCGATTGCATGTCCATGCCGCGCATGCGTATGACCCGCGCCAGTTCCCGCGTGGTCAGGACCGCGTCGACATCGGGCCTGCCGTCCCGGGAATGTTCCGGCCGTCCCGCTTCGAATTTCTTGGCCACACAGGGCATGATCGCCACACTGAAGATATCCTCTGGAGCGATACCTTCCCGCTCCGCGAAAAACGACTTGATCACCGCTCCCATCATCTGCTGCGGGCTCTTGCAGGTCGAGAGGTTGTCGATCATTTCCGGGTAGAACTCTTCCACAAATTTGATCCAGCCCGGCGAACAACTGGTCATCATGGGAAGTTTTCCGCCGGTGCGGATGCGATGAGCCAGTTCCGAGGCCTCTTCCATGATCGTCAGGTCCGCCGAAAACGACGTGTCGAACACCTGGTCAAAACCGAGTCTGCGCAACGCCGCCACCAGCATGCCGTCTACGTCCGCGCCCGGTTTCAGACCGAATTCCTCGCCCAGGGTCACCGACACGCTCGGCGCGTGCTGCACCACCACGAGCTTCGTGGGGTCTGCGATGGCATTCAGCACTTCCTTGATATAACTCTGCTCGCGCAGCGCGCCTGTCGGGCACACCATGATGCACTGGCCGCAGTTGATGCAGCTCGAAACGTTGAGCCCTTCGCTGAACGCCGTTCCGATCACGGTCTGGCTGCCGCGGCCCACAAAATCGATGGCCGAGACTCCCTGCACTTCCTCACACACGCGCACGCATTTCCCGCAGAGGATGCATTTGGCGGGCTCGCGTACGATGGCGGGGTTCGACGAATCCACATGGTATTCATTCTTGCCGCCCGAGTAGCGCCGTTCACGCACGCCCAGCTCATTGGCCAGACCCTGCAGGTCGCAATGGCCGCTGCGCACGCAATACAGGCAATCGTCGGGGTGGTTCGCGAGCAGCAGCTCGATGATCGTCTTGCGCGCTCGCAACGCCCGGGGCGAATGCGTCTGGACCCGCATCCCGTCCCGTACCGGGTAGGCGCAGCTCGGCACCAGCGCCCGCTCGCCCTCCACCTCAACCGCGCACATGCGGCAGGCGCCCGTCGGGAACAGGTTGTCCATGTTACACAAGGTCGGCACCGTAATGCCGTTCCGTTTCAGCGCATCCAGCAGCATCTCGCCGCTTTTCGCCTCAATCTTCCGGTTATTGACTTCGATGCTAAGCATTGCCGTTCCTCGTTCGAGCGCGTCCACGCGCTATTGTTTGCCCATGCGGTAAAGCGCCGCGCCTTCATGCCAGTCTTCGAAAGCGTCCGATGCAAACACGCTCAAGGCCTGCTCACTCTCGCGGCGTTCACGGTCGATCTCTTCCGCGCCCGGAATCCGAAGCCGTGCGGCGTGTATCGGGCACACGTCCACACAGGTCCCGCAACCGATGCACTTGTCCTCAATGATGTAATGCACTTTTTTCGGCACGCCCACGATCGCCCCGTCCACGGGGCAACGCTGCGCGCAGAGGGTGCAGCCGTCGCACAATTCCACGTCGATCTCGAAGGAGCGCAGCTCCTGGCAGACCCCCGCGGGGCAGCGCCGCTCGTAGATGTGGGCCTCATATTCGTCGCGGAACCAGTGCAGTGTGCTCAATACCGGGTTCGGGGCCGTCTGGCCCAGGCCGCAGAGGCTCGTGTCGCGAATGACCTCGGCCGTCCGATTGAGCATCATGACGCCTTTGAAGCGTTCGAGCGCCTGGAATTTCGATTCGCTTTTGCGGCCCCGCGTGATGCGTTCGAGTATCTGGAGCATACGCAGCGTGCCTTCCCGGCAGGGGATGCATTTTCCGCAGCTTTCCCGCTGGATGAACTCCATGAAGAACTTGGCCACGTCGACCATGCACGTGTCTTCGTCCATCACGACCAGGC
The DNA here is from genome assembly GCA_050950105.1 of Candidatus Hydrogenedentales bacterium. Taxonomy (GTDB): domain Bacteria; phylum Hydrogenedentota; class Hydrogenedentia; order Hydrogenedentales; family SLHB01; genus UBA2224. The sequence goes on from JBMNGZ010000008.1 coordinate 48,409, forward strand.
CGCCGGAACCCATCATCGCGCCCACGGTCTTCAGCGATTCGTAATCGATGGCGATGTCCAGATGCTGGTCGGGGATGCACCCGCCGGAGGGACCGCCGATCTGCACCGCCTTGAATTTCTTTCCGCCCGGGATCCCGCCGCCGATATCAAACAAGACCTGGCGCAGCCGGGTGCCCATCGCCACTTCGACCAGGCCGGTCAGCGCGATCTTGCCGGAGAGCGCAAACACCTTGGTGCCTTTGCTCGTCTCCGTGCCTATCGCCGCGAACGCTTCCGCTCCTTTTTCCGCAATCCGCGGGACATTCGCCAGGGTCTCCACGTTGTTGATGATCGTCGGTTTATCAAAGAGGCCCCGGACGGCCGGAAACGGCGGGCGGGGACGAGGCATGCCCCGTTTCCCTTCGATGCTGTTGATCAATGCGGTCTCTTCGCCGCATACGAAGGCGCCCGCGCCCATCTTGATCACGATCTCGAGGCTGAACCCGCTGTCCTGAACGTTGTCGCCGAGGAAACCGCAGTCTTTCGCCTCGGCAATGGCGTGCTGGAGCCGTTTGATGGCCAGCGGATACTCGGCCCGGATATAAATGTAAGCCTTGCTTGCGCCGATGGCGTACGCCGCAATGGCCATGCCTTCCAAGAGCCGGTGCGGGTCGCCTTCAATCACCGCCCGGTCCATGAACGCACCCGGATCGCCTTCGTCCGCGTTGCAGACCAGATACTTGCGGTCGCTGGTCGTGCTCAGCGCGAATTTCCATTTTTTGCCCGCTGGAAACCCGCCGCCGCCCCGGCCGCGCAGCCCGCTCTGTTCAACCAGGTCGCAGACCTCGGCCGGCGTCATGGTATGAATGACTTTCGTCAGAGCCCGGTAGCCGCCGCTCGCGACATATTCTCCCAGACTCGATGGATTGATGATCCCGCAGTTCTTCAGCACCCAGCGCGTCTGCGGCGCGAAGAAAGGATGTTCCGAAAGCCGGTCAACGTTATGCCAGGGCGCCACGCCCGGCGTGGTGAACTGGCCCAATACCATGTCCGTGGGGATCGTCTCCGACAGCACGCTTTCCAGTAAAGGCTTGACCTTGTCTTCCGTCACGTGTTTGAACGAGACGCGCGGCTTGCCCGGCAGCTGAATGTCCACCAGGGGCTCTTCGGCGCACAACCCGATGCACCCCACTTCGACAATCTCGGCGTCAATGTTGCGCAGGCGCAAGAACGCCCGGATCGCATTGAGCGACTTGCCTGCGCCCGCGCCCAGGCCACAGGTGCCCGCGCCCACGTAGATCGTCGGGCGCTCCGTCCGTTCGCGGCGCAGCAGCCGCAGTTGTTCTTCATAGTCCGCACGCACGGCCTCATCGAGGTCCGGCGTGAGACCGCATGCATAGTTTAATAAACCGTTCAGGCTGGCCGGCGGTTTCATCGCTGTGGTTTCCTTATTCATCGGTTTCGACCTCTTCGCGGAGTTCATCCAAAATGTCACGGACCTTTTGAGGGGTCAGATTTGCGTAAAACTCGCCGTTGATGCTGATCACGGGCGCCAGACCGCAGGCGCCGATGCATGCCACAACTTCCAGGCTGAACAGGCCGTCGCGCGTCGTTTTGCCGGGTTCAAGCGCCAGATCCTGCCGGATCGCGTCCAGGACCCCCAGCGAGCCCTTTACGTGGCACGCCGTGCCACGGCAGACTTGAATGTGATAACGCCCGAGCGGCTGAAAACGGAACTGGTTATAGAAGGTCGCCACACCGTAGATCTTGCTTGCCGGAAGCTGAAGATGTTCGCCGATACGCGCGATCGCTTCCCGTGACAGGTAGCCGTGTGTCTCCTGAACGTCCTGAAGCAGGGGGATCAGGGCATCTCGCCCCGCACCCGCGTGCCGCTCAAGAATCTCCCCAATATCCGGCTGCACGGCCGGCTGTCCCGTAATGGTGCTCATGACATGGTTTCCTTCTGCGACGCCCGAAGGCCCGCAAAAAACGCGACCTTCTCCAGCGCCATACTCAAATCCAGGTTCTCAATGTATACATGCGGCGGAACCCAGAGGTGCGTGGGGGCAAAATTCAGCAGGCCCGACACCCCCGCACGGCAAAGACGCCGCGCGGTGTCCTGGGCCACGGCCGACGGCACTGCGATGATGCCCACCCGGATCCCTTCCGATTCCACAACCTCTTCCAACTGCGGCATCGGATAACACCGGCACCCGTGAATCACCCGGTTCACTTTCGTCTTGTCGTTGTCGAAAGCCGCGACCAGAGGGATACGCGGATTGCGCCGCGGCGAAAACGCCATCAGCGCGCGACCCAGGTTGCCGATGCCCACCAACGCCACTTTCTGCGCGTCGGAATGAAACAAAAAGTCGTTGATGCTTCCCGCCAGAGCCGCTACGTCGTAGCCGCGAACCGGGCTCCCGGTGTAGCCCGTGGCCATCACGTCCCGACGGACCTGCGCCGCCGTGCATCCCGACCGCGCGGCCAGCTCATGTGAAAACACATGCTGCTGCCCGGCGTCCTGCATCGCCAGCAGGACCCGCCGGTACACACTGAGCCGGGCCACGGTTTTATCGGAAATCACGGCAATTCCTCGCGGTTTACGGTAGAACTGTGAAGACATTCACGCTGTGATTCGTTTCACAGGGACTATACCACCCGAAGTGGCCTCATGTCAAGAGAAATCGTGATGCTTTATCACGATTCGACGGCTGCCTCTACGCGCTTACGGCCCTTCGATATAAGGGAGGCTTGCACTTCCGTTGCAGATCGTGCATGCTGAATCCTGCGCGAATAGCGCATCCGCGGGTTAAATGCGTGTTGATCTGCGTCTTTTTTGGGGCTCTGAGGCGCTGTGCCGGCCAAATGGAGGAGAAACCGTGCGTATTTTCACGATTAGCGTGTCTGTCCTGGGAGTGCTTTCCGCCGTGGTGGCCTGGTCCGCGGAGCTGGAATTCGCGGGCAACTGGGCGAATGAGGCGGCGGTGGCGGAGCTGGCCGCCGGCACCCGTACGGAGGCCAATGCCGCCTGGTGGGGATTTGACCCCGAGGATGCGACCGCCGCCGTGCAGGCCGCGATCGATTCCAATGCCCCGCGCGTCCGCATCCCGTACCTGGGCCGCCCCTGGATCGTCACGCCCATCCGCCTTCGGGGCAACCTGGAACTGCATTTCGAGCCGGGTGTGGTGGTTCTCGCAAAAGGAGGCCAGTTCAAAGGCAAGAGCGACAGCCTCTTCACCGCGGCGAACGCGGCCAACATTACGTTGCGCGGATACGGGGCGACCTTGCGTATGCCCAAAGCCGATTACCAGAGCGATGCCTATGAAAAGGCCGAATGGCGGATGAGCCTTGCTTTTCGCGGCTGCCGGAACATCCGGGTCGAGGGCCTTCGTCTTGAAGGCAGCGGGGGAGACGGCATCTACCTGGGGGCGACCCAGGAGCTTGCCTGGTGCGAGGATGTCGTCGTTCGCGACGTGATCTGCCACGACCATCACCGCCAGGGCATCAGCGTCATCGGAGCGGTGAATCTGCTTATCGAGAATACCGTGATGACCGATACCCGCGGGACAGCCCCCGCTGCGGGCATCGATTTCGAGCCCAACCATCCCCGCGAAAAGCTGGTCAACTGCCTGGTACGGAATTGTGTTTTCTCCGGCAATCAGGGCGCCGGTATACTCCTGTATCTCAAAAATCTCGACGCCAACAGCAGCCCTGTGTCTCTGACCTTTGAGGATTGCTACATCGGCGCCGGCAACAGTTCCGGTATCACGATAGGCGCAGTAAACGATCAGGGACCCGGCGGGCATGTCGAGTTCCGCAATTGCGCCGTCGAAGGCTCGCTCCGGCACGGCCTGCGCATTTACGACAAGGCCGCGTCAAGCGTGGGGGTCCACTTCATGAACTGCCATTGGAGTGCTTCCTGGTCGCAGGCTCCCAAACAGACCGATGCCCCCCGGTCTCCCCTGGAGATCGAGCTTCGCCGGCAGGAGATCACCCGCGAGCAAGGCGGCGTGACCTTTGATGCCTGCTATGTCTATGACAGCGTCGACCAGCCCGTGCTTGCCATCCGTGAAAACGAGACTGAATTCGGCGCGCGCCATGTGTCCGGCACGCTGTTTGTTGCCTCTCCCCATGCCCCGCGCATGGATCCCGGACCCAACCCGAAAGGCGTGAACGTCGAGCTAATCCAGATCCCCTGACGTTCCGGATCCAGGCGCACCTGGCCCGGGCGAAGCGGTGAGAGACCGAGTTGCCGGGTGTCGGGTTTGCATATGACAGGCACGAAGCACATATACTAATATTCTGCAAGACGCAGTAGAGTTCATGAAGTGCCTGCAACCGGCCGTATTCATTTCTGTCTGGTTGCGCGCCGTGCGCCAAAAAAGTGGCAGGAATTCCCTGTTTGGTCCGGCATGCGGAGGAAAATGAGTGATTCATGCAGGTGACGGACTGACGCCGAAACAGCGCGAGATCCGGGAGCGGGAGGAACAGATTCTTGAGACCGCCCGCCAGATGTTTTTCGAAAAGGGATACTACAACCTGACCATGGGCAAAATTGCCAAGCGGGTCAACTGTGCCAAAGGCACCGTATATCTTCATTTTCCAAGCAAGGAAGACATCATCGTCGCGCTGGCCGAACGGGCGCACGAACGGCGCTATGCCATGCTCCAGCGCGCCATGGGGTTCCAGGGATACAACCGGGAACGTCTGCTGGCGTTCTGCCTGGCGGGCGAGTATTACGCGCGTCTCAACCCGGGCGACATGCAGATCATGAAGACCATCACCCGTTCGTTCCGCGAAAAGATCTCGGCCGAGCGGGCAGCCTGCTTTGAAAAACTGGAGCAACGCATTATCAATTATCTGATGCGCATGGTGCATCAGGCCGTGACCGACGGAGATCTGGTGCTCCGCCCAGGCAGCACGGTGGGTAGAATCGTATGGGCCTTGTGGGCCCTGGCGGAGGGCGGCTACGGCATCGTTCTCAGCGGCGTGTCTCTGGAAGCCCTCGGCATCGAAGATCCCTGGGGGATGATCGCATCGTTTGCGGGAAAAATGGCGGACAGCCTGGGATGGAAACCGCTGTCTTCCGAATGGGATTACGATGCGTCCATTAAACGCATCCAGCGGGAGGTGTTCGCCGACGAGGCCCGGCAACTTGGGGAATTTCCTGGTGACGCCTAGAGCACTGCCGGGATGACCGGCCCCATTCACGGCGCATGGCCTCCGCCTTGCAGTTCCGTGGGCTCCTCTCCTACCATGGCGGGGGAGGACTACGCCGTTATGAATCAGCCGCGAAGAGACCCGAGGACAACCGTTAGCCGGCGCCATTTTCTGGCGGGCACGGCGGCCGGCGTTGCGCTGGCCCATACCGCGCGCCCGGGCACCGACTCTCCGGTATCGAAGCCCAACGTCGTTTTCGTTTTTGCTGACCAGTGGCGCGCCCAGGCCACCCCTTTCAACAACGACCCGAATGTGCAGGCTCCGTACCTCGCCCGGCTGGCCGCCGAAAGCGTGAACTTCACCCGCGCCGTGTCGGGCTGCCCCGTCTGCACGCCGTACCGCGCCAGTCTGATGACCGGCCAGACGCCCCTGACCAACGGCGTGTTCATGAACGACGTGCCCTTACCCGACCAGGCCGTCACCATCGGGAAAGTGTTCAAAAACGCCGGTTATGATACGGCCTATATCGGCAAATGGCATCTCGACGGACGCGGCCGTTCGAGCTATATCCCTCCGGAACGCCGACAGGGATGGGACTACTGGAAGGTGCTCGAATGCACCCACGACTACAATCATTCCGCCTACTATGCCGATGAAGACGAGAAACTGCAGTGGGACGGATACGACGCCCTTGCCCAGACCCGCGACGCCCAGCAGTACATTCACGCGCATGCGCGGACAGAGAAACCGTTCGTGCTCTTTCTCTCCTGGGGACCACCCCACGCGCCCTACCAGACGGCCCCGGAGCCCTACCGTCAGCGATTCCGTCCCGAAGACCTCGTGCTGAGGCCCAATGTATCGCCAGAGGCGCAGGAACAAGCCCGCAGCGACCTCGCCGGATACTACGCGCACATCGCCGCGCTCGACGACTGCCTGGCCGCGCTCGATCAAACCCTCGCCGAGGCCGGCATTGCCGAGAACACCGTCTTTGTGTTCACCTCCGACCACGGCGATATGCTGGGCTGCCAAGGCCGCTGGAAGAAGCAGTGGCCTTTCGAGGAATCGATTCGTGTGCCCTTCCTGCTGCGGTATCCCGCCGCGTTCGGGCGGCTGGGCCGCCAGCTGGATGCCCCGATCGATGCACCCGATATCATGCCCACCCTGCTCGGCCTCTGCGGCATTCCCGTGCCCGAGAGCGTCGAAGGGCTTGATTTCTCCGGGTACATCGGCGGCGGACCCAATCCCGGCGACGGAACCGCCATCATCATGTGTCCTCAGCCGTTCGGGCAGGTCTCGCGCAAACACGGCGGCCGTGAATACCGCGGCATCGTTGACGGCCAATACAGCTACGTGCGCGATCTCAACGGTCCCTGGCTCCTCTACGACAACGCAAGCGACCCCTATCAGCTCCAGAATCGCTGCAACGACTCCGAGATGGCGGAGATCCAGGCGAAGCTGGACGCGCAGTTGTCCGCCCGCCTCGCGCAACGCAACGACGAGTTCCTCCCCGGCCGCGCCTACATCGAACGGTTCGGCTACACGGTCGATGACACGGAGACGGTGCCCTACAAGCCTTGAGGCCCGGCGCCACCGTCGACAGCCTGTCGTTCCGTCCGTTGAGTGTCGTCCGTTGAGCTGCCCAGGGAGTCTGTTCGTGCTATCATGCGCGGCGGCGCGACCGGCAACAGGACGCGCATGAGATACAGGGGAGACGCGCCATGTTCAACGGCCTTGGAATGCATCTGGGTAACCTGTCGCGCCTGTCAAACGCGAAGACACGATCGATCTCGGCGGAAAACTTTGATGGCGCGAAAGGCCGCGGCGGCATGGCCACCGACGGCACGTGCGCCCAATGCGCGCGCGACCTCGGCCAGGGCTGGAAGATCTCGCCGTCGGTCTGCATCGAACCGGGGCAGACCTTCGAGCTTGCCAGCATCGACGGCCCGGGAGCGATCCAGCAGATCTGGATGACGCCCACCGGCAACTGGCGCTTCAGCATCCTGCGCGTCTATTGGGACGGCGAGGACCTCCCCAGCATCGAAACGCCCGTCGGCGACTTTTTCTGCATGGGCTGGGGCGAATACACCCACGTGAACTCCCTGCCGGTCTGCGTCAATCCCGGCAGCGCGTTCAACTGCTATTGGGAAATGCCTTTCCGCAAACACTGCCGCATGACGTTTGAGAATATCGGCGACGAGCCCATGATCCTGTTCTATCAGATCAACTACACCCTCACCAGCGTGCCCGACGACTGCGCCTACCTTCATGCCCAATTCCGCCGGACCAATCCGCTCCCGTACAAAGAGAACTACACCATCGCCGACGGCATCCGCGGGCACGGCCAGTACGTCGGCACCTACCTCGCCTGGCAAGTCAATAACACCGGCTGGTGGGGAGAGGGCGAGATCAAGTTTTTTCTAGACGGCGACGGGGAGTTTCCTACGATCTGCGGCACGGGCACGGAAGATTACTTCTGCGGCTCCTACAACTTCGACCGAAACGGCCACTATACGGAATTCAGCACCGCCTATGCCGGGTTGCCCCAGGTCATCCGTCCTGACGGCGCCTATCGTTCCCAGCAACGCTTCGGCCTCTATCGCTGGCACCTTATGGACCCGATCCGCTTTGAACAGGACCTGCGGGTGACCATCCAGGCCCTGGGCTGGCGGAGCGGCGGACGTTACCTGCCCCTCCAGGACGACATCGCGTCGGTTGCATTTTGGTACCAGGCCGAGCCGCACGCGCCGTTCCCCAGTCTTCCTGGAAGAGATGAACTCGAAGTGATCTGAAAAAACGGCGAAATTTGAGTTTCTGGCGCGCCAGTGAGTTCTGAAGAAAGGGGTGGGTTCTTTGACCATCCTGCTCGATTCCGCCCATGGCCTCATTGCCACTCCCTCTCCCAGGTGATACAATGTAGGTACACAAAAACAACAAGGAGCCCACTCATGATCAAGAAACTCGTACGACACGGAAACAGCCTGGCGCTCGTCATCGACAAAGCCATCCTCGAACTTCTCCGCATCGACCACGACACGCCCCTCGAACTCATCACCGACGGCGACGTCATCGTCATCAAGCCGGAAAGGGATGAGGACCATGAAAAGAAGTTGCATCTCGCGCTGGAAGCCGTCAATGAAAAATACGGCCGGGTGCTTAAACGGCTCGCGGAGTAGTGACTGATGCCAATGGACAGGCCGGAGTTTCTCAGCCTCGCTGATGTCCTGACGATTCATGAAGACCAGATAGACCGGTATGGTGGATCGCACGGGATACGCGACCAAGGCCTCCTGGAAAGCGCTTTAGCACAGCCCCCTGCCACGTTCGGTGGGGAGTATCTGCACCTCGGCCTCTATGAAATGGCGGCCGCCTACCTCTATCACATTGTGCAGAATCACCCATTTATCGACGGGAACAAGCGTGTCGGGGCTGTTTCTGCCTATGTCTTCCTGCGGATGAATGGCATTGAACTCGTCTCCTCCGAGGAAGCGATTGAGTCGCTCGTTCTCGCGGTTGCTTCAGGACAGGCCCACAAAGCCCAGGCAGCGGCCTTTTTCGAGCAACACAGCCGCCCGGTATGAGGGCGGCGCCGCCTTTGCAAAAGCACCACAATTCGCGAAAAAAGGCGTAGCGAACCGCGGCCACAAAAAAAGCCCGCGACGCATCGCGGGCTTTCACGAACCAGTCTGTTGCCGGCTTTAGCCGAGCGTGTATCCATTGAGATAGGGGCGCGCAATCCACTCGTTGGCCTGTTTGACCGCATCGGCCGGCCCTCCGGTGAACTGTTCCGCCGCGGCGTCCCAGGTCAACTTGGCGCCCGCGAGGTACGCCGCGTTGCCGATGTGGCAGATCGTGCTCGAATTGTGGCACGACTCCACGTGGCTGATGGGTTTTTCGCCCGACCGGATGCAGGAGATGAAGTCATCGAGGTGCGGCTCGTAGAGCACCGACGCGCTGTCGTTTTCCTGGGCTTCGGCGGATTCGTAGGGGCCGCGTTCGGGCACGTATTGCTCGTTCGCCCCCGGGATCAGCTTAAATCCCGCGCGGCTGAGTTTCAACGAGCCCTTCGTGCCGTAGAAGATGATCCCGTGGTTGTCCGCCGGCGCGATCTGATCGCCATAGGAATTCCAGACCCGGTTTGTGAAGGTCAGCAGGTAGTCGTCGAATTCCCAACTGACGTTGATGGTGTCCGGCGTGGTGCGGTTGTCGGTAATGATGAATTTGCCGCCCGAGGCCGACACCGTCTTCGGTGCTTTCTCTTCGCCCATGGCCGACACTACGATGTCGACCAGGTGAACGCCCCAGTCGGTCAGTTTGCCGCCCGCGTAATCGTAGAACCAGCGGAAATTGTAGAGCCAGCGGTTCACGTTGAAAGGTTTGTGCTCCACCCAGCCCTGGTAGGTGTCCCACGGCCCGTACGATTTCCATTTCTCGGGATCCGTCACGTCCGGCGGATTGCCGATGCCGGTCGGCGCCAGCATGTCGATCGAGAACGTATGCACGTGGGCGATCTGGCCGAGCGTCCCGCTCTTGACGATCTCGATGGCTTCCTTAAAGTGTTCGCCGCTGCGCTGGATGGTTCCACACTGGAACACCGTGTTGTTGCGCTGCGCGGCCGCGACCATCGCCTGGCCTTCTTCCACCGTGGTGCCCAGCGGCTTCTCGCAATATACGGCCTTACCCGCATCGCAGGCGGCGATCGAGATCAGCGCGTGCCAATGGTCGGTTGTCGAGCAGATCACCGCATCGACGTCTGGATTGTCGATGATTTCCTTGTAATCATCATGTACCGTCGCCTGTTCGTTTTTCGCCTGGGCCATGGCATGTCCCTTGTCGCGGTTGCGCGGGAGCAGGTCGCAGACCGCGATCGGCATGACATCCGGACGCTGCATATTGTATCTCAGGTTGCCCGAACCCATAACCCCCAAGCCGATGTGGCCGGTGCGAATCATCTCGTTGGCCCCGAGCACGCTCGAGGGAAGGATCGATTTATATACATCCGCGCGAGCCGTTTTGACCGTCGCTGCGCCCGCCGTGATGCCCGCCGCCGTCTTGGCCGCATCGCGCATAAATGCCCGGCGGCTCACTTCCTTCTTGCCTGCCATCGTGTACCTCCATTATCTGACTACGCGGTCGCTGATACGCGCCGGGTTGCTCCGATTCGCCGCCTGGCGGACCGGTTTCAAGGATTGCGGTCATGGTACTCCAAACGAGGCCGCGTTTCCAGAATCCGTCCTGCGGCATAAACCAACGCACTAACTGGCAATGTTCTCGCGCGCCAGGCGTCCACGAAGTGGAGCGCGCCACATTCCCGCTAAAACCAGCCTCAAGAGGCGGCAAGCAAACCCGGGTCCCCCGACATTCGCGGCATGCCCGGGCGAGCCCTGCTTGCCATCTTCGGCCACCGCTGCGATTCTGCCCACGAGCGCCCGGGAACAATGCCGCGGCGTGCGGGTGTTCCACGCTGTACTGCATTCTGCCCACGAACGCCGGGGAATAATCCCTTGAACTTCATTCGCGCCACCCGTACCATGGCGCTTGCGTTTTAACCAGACAGGGAGGGATGGCTGCGAGCGCGTGTCTACCGTTTGCGGCGGCGCGGCGGCTGGCTAGCGTTGCATCCAAGAGGGTTGCACTTTGAAACATGAACGCCGCGTTGTTGTCACGGGGCTCGGCGCCATTACACCGCTGGGTGTTGGTCTTGAGCCAACGTGGGAGGGGCTTCTGGCCGGGAAGAACGGCATCGACCGCCTCACCCATTTTGATCCTTCGCAGTATCGCTCCCAGATTGCCGGCGAGGTGCGCGACTTTCGGGTGGAAGACTGGCTCGACAGCAAATCTGCGCGCCGGATGGATCGGGTGATGCACTTTGGGCTCGTCGCCTCGAAAATGGCCCTTGCGGATGCCGCCCTCGACAACGCCTCGTATGACAAGAACCGTGCAGGCGTCATCATCGGTTCGGGGATTGGCGGTTCGACGAGCATCGAAGAAGGCTGCGCGATATCCAGAGCGAAAGGCCCACGCGCCATCAGCCCCTTTTTCGTGTCTAAAGTGCTGATCAACATGACCGCGTGCGCGGTCTCCATCGAGCATGGGCTGAAAGGCCCCTTGACCGCGTTGTCGGTGGCCTGTTCGACCGGCGCCAATGCCGTGGGCGATGCATTTCGCGTGATTCAGCGCGGGGACGCCGAGATCATGGTGGCAGGGGCCTCGGAAGCCTGTCTTACCCCGGTGCCGTACGGAGGATTCTGTGCGACGCGTTCCATGTCGACCCGGAACGACGATCCCACCCACGCCAGCCGGCCTTTCGACAGAAACCGCGACGGATTTGTGATGGGAGAAGGCGCGGGCGTGGCCGTTCTGGAGGAATTGGAGCACGCCCGGGCCCGCGGCGCACGGATTTATGCGGAGCTGGTGGGCTACGGAAATACCGCGGATGCATACCACTTCACCGCGCCGGAACCGGCAGGTGACGGCATGCTGCGGGTGATGCGCGCGGCGCTGCATGATGCGGGGCTCGCCCCTGAGGCCATCGGTTACATAAATGCCCACGGTACATCGACGGTCCTGAACGATCGCACCGAATCCCTGGCCATCGAGCGGGTATTCGGCGCACAGGCGAAAAAGTTGAAAATCAGCGCCACAAAGTCCATGATCGGCCACTTGATGGCTGCGGCCGGCGCTGCGGAGTTCATTGCGACCGTCATGTGCCTTCATACCGGCAAGATCCATCCAACCATCAACTACGAGGAACCCGACCCGGAATGCCCCCTGGACTACGTGCCCAATGTGGCCCAGGAATGCCAATTCGACGCGGCCCTGTGCAATGCGTTCGGATTCGGCGGCGGCAACGCGTGTCTCATCGTACAACGCTTCGGAGAATAGCGTGGACATCCCAAAACTTCAGATAGGCTCCATTACAGCCGAAGTGCCCATCATTCAGGGCGGTATGGGCGTGAAGGTGTCGCTGGCCTCGCTGGCGGCCGCCGTGGCCAATGAAGGCGGCATCGGCACCATCGCCAGTGTGGGCCTCGGCGATATGCACGCGACGCGCGAAAATTACGAGGGGGTTAGCAGCGAGGCCATTGCCGAAGAGATCCGCAAGGCCCAAAGGGCTACCCAGGGACCGATCGCCGTGAACGTCATGAGCGTCCTGAGCAATGCGGAAACGCTTATCCGCACCAGCGTCCGCGAGGGCGTCAAAATGGTCGTCGTCGGCGCGGGATTGCCGCTCAAGCTTCCGGCCATGGTCGAAGACGACAGCGTCAACCTCGTTCCGATTGTCAGTTCCAGCCGGGCCGCTGCCCTGATCCTCCGGACTTGGAAAAAACGCTATGGGCGTACGGCCCAGGCCGTCATCCTCGAGGGTCCGCTGGCTGGCGGCCATCTCGGTTTCTCCGAAGAAGAGTTGTCCCGGGCGGAGGACTTCTCGCTCGAACGCCTGCTGCCCGAGACCCTGGAAGCCCTCAAACCGTTTGAAGACGCGTTCGGCGTCAAAATCCCCGTGATCGCCGCGGGAGGCATCTATACCGGCCACGACATTGCCCGCATGCTGTCGCTCGGCGCGTCGGGCATCCAGATGGCGACCCGCTTTGTGTGCACCCGGGAATGCGGCGTGTCCGACGCCTTCAAACAGGCCTATCTCGATGCATCCGAGGACGATATCGTCATCATCAAGAGTCCCGTGGGCATTCCCGGCCGCGCAGTCCGCAACCGTTTTCTCCAACGCCTGGACCGCGGTGAGCCCATTCCGATCAATTGCCCCTATAAATGCCTCAGCACGTGTAAGATTTACGATTCCCGCTACTGTATCGCGAATGCGCTGCTCAACGCCTATGACGGCGATATGGAGAACGGGCTTGTGTTCGCAGGGCACAACGTCTCACGTGTCCATGAAATTCTCACGGTCAAGGAGCTGATCGACAGCCTCCTCGACGAGCTGCGGGCCGCCTGATTTTACGGGCGCTGTGCGGACCCCGGCCCCGTCAACAGGACCCCCTCCGAAACGGAGCGGTCCCGGCTGCCGGGTGCTTGCGGGCGAGGCAAGCCTTTGTTTAGTATGGCGGCCGCAGAATTCATGGCGCCCCTGCTTTGTGGCGAGAAATGAGTCTTGGAGGCTTTCATGCGGAATTCCCGGCGGCCTGTCTTGTTCCAACCGCTGCGTGCGGCGGTACTGATGGCATTCCTGTGGGTGCTTTTCCTGGGCGGCTGCGGCGGTCCAGCCGTGCAGCCCGGCCCGGCGCCGGGCGGGGAGGAAGCCGAAGCCGCGCCCACCGCATCGGCGGAAACGGACGGCGAACCCGCGTATGGGGACTGGCTCATCACGCGCATGTCGGCCGAGACCGAAAACCTCAATCCGTACACGAGTTCCGACGCCTATGCGTCGCGGATCACTGCGTTCATTTTTGAGAGCCTGCTGGAACGTGACAACGAATCCCTCGAGATGGTCCCCCGGCTGGCCGAAACCTGGGAAATTTCCGACGATAAACTGGCGTATACCTTTACCCTTCACGAAGGAACCGTATTTTCCGACGGAACGCCGCTGACGACCGAAGACATCAAGTTCAGCTTCGACACCATCAAGGATCCCAAGGTTGACGCGCCGCACCTGCGCAATTATTACCAGGATGTCACGGCCTGCGAGGTTATTGATGCGCGGACGGTCCGGTTTGTGTGTTCAAAACCCTATTTCCGCCATATCGTCATGCTGGGCGGCCTCGACATCATTCCCAAGCACATTTACGGTGTGGGCGATTTCAACGCGCACCCCAACAACCGCAAACCCGTAGGTTCGGGGCCATACATGCTTGAAAAATGGGATCCCGGGCAGCAAATGGTGCTGGTTGAAAATCCCGTGTATTGGGGCAAACGGCCCTACCTCGCAAAGCGCGTTTACCGGATCATCCTGTCCGATGGGCCCGCCCTGCAGGCACTCCAGGGAGGGCAACTCGATACGATGGGGCTCACCCCCGAACAATGGGTGCGCCAGACGGGTTCCAAACGGTTCACGGGACAGTTCAACAAATTTTCGTTTTATGCGCCCTACTACAATTATATCGGCTGGAACAGCCGCCGGCCTCAGTTCAGCGACAAGCGAGTCCGGCGCGCACTCACTATGCTGCTGAACCGCGAGGACATCCGCGAAAAGATCTTCCACGGTCTGGCGATCACTGTGACGGGCAACGCCTTTGTCGAGAGCCCGGAATACAACAAAGACATTCAGCCATGGCCTTTCGACCCCGAACAGGCCAAACAGCTCCTGGCCGAAGCGGGCTGGGTCGATTCCGACGGCGACGGCCTCCGCGATAAAGACGGGACCGCGTTCCGCTTCGACCTGCTCATCAAGAACGACAGCCCGGAAACGGAACAGATCGCCACGATTTTTCAAAACGAACTCAAGCGGGCCGGCATCGAAATGTCGCTCCGCCCCCTGGAATGGGCCACTTTTCTTCAGCAGATCGACGCGCGCAAATTTGACGCCTGCATCCTGGGCTGGTCGATGCCGGCTGATTTTGACCCGTACCAAGTCTGGCATTCGAGCATGGCCGAGGGCACCGGGTCGAATTTCGTCGGTTTCAACAGCGCCGAGGCGGACGAGATCATGGAGACGGCCCGCCAGACCTTTGACCGGGAAGAGCGCATCCGGATGTACCACCGGTTCCACGAGATTCTCCACGAGGAACAGCCCTATACCTTCCTTTTCTGCAGCAAATCGCTTCTGGCCGTGGATAAGCGTTTCCACGGGATCGTGATGTATCCGCTCGGCCCTGATACGCGGGAGTGGTGGGTGCCCAAGGCATTGCAGCGGTATCCGTAACGTAATGGGTGGTTCGTGAAAGCCTATCTCATACGACGCTTGTTCCTGGTGATTCCGACCTTTCTCGGGATCAGCATGATCTCGTTCGCGGTCATTCAATTGGCGCCCGGCAGCCCGATCTACATGAAATTGCGCACGGCCGATCAGGGTATGTCCACCGACGCCAACACCCAGGAAATTCTCCAGCAGACCCGGGAACTCTACGGGCTGGATCGGCCGCTTCCCGTGCAATACATCAAATGGCTGGGCCGCCTCGTAACCCTGGATTTCGGCGAATCGTTCAAAGACCATCGTCCCGTGCGCGACAAAATCCTCGAAGCATTGCCGATCACGCTGCAGCTCAACATCATTTCGATCTTTCTCGTCTATCTCATCTCCATTCCAATCGGAGTGTATTCCTCCACCCACCAGCGCACCTGGTCGGACACGTTTATCACGATCGGGCTCTTTGTGCTGTACAGCATGCCGAGCTTCTGGGTGGCGATGCTGCTGATTTACTTTTTCGGCGGCGGTGAATGGTTTAACTGGTTTCCAGTCTCCGGCATGAACTCGATTGGCGCAGAAAATTTCTCGTGGATGCACTGGCTCGTCGACCGCACCTGGCACCTGGTGTTGCCGGTCTTCTGTCTGACCTATGGCGGGCTTGCCGGATTATCGCGCTATGCCCGTTCGGGGATGATTGAGGTCATCCGGCAGGACTATATCCGCACCGCCCGCGCCTACGGGTTTTCGGAAAAGGTCGTGGTCTTCAAATACGCGATGCGAAACTCGTTGATCCCCATCATTACGCTGCTCGGCACGCTGCTTCCGTCGTTGCTGGGCGGCAGCGTGATCATCGAGAGCATTTTTTCCGTTCCCGGGATGGGTTTCCGGGGCTTTGACGCCCTCTTGTCGCGGGATTATCCGATGATCATGGGTCTGTTGGCGGTGTCCGCCTTGCTTACCCTCATCGGGCTGCTTGTGTCCGATGTCCTGTATGCGATCGCGGATCCGCGCATCAAATTTGAACAATCGGATTGACGGGGCGGTATGAACGGCGCAGCTGGAAAGAGACAGAGTTACTGGCGGCTGGTCTGGCGGCAGTACCGGAAAAACCGGCTCGCCATGGCCGGGCTTGCGGTGATTCTCTGCCTTTTCGTGGTGGCGTTGCTGGCGCCGTTTCTGGCCCATTCGCGTCCCATATACCTGATCAAAGACGGGCGCAGCTACTGGTTCACCAACCTGATCAACTATCCCCAGCTGGTTGAGGTCGATTTTGTGAACTGGACCCCCGGTGATGGCGAGCGCGCCCTGCGGCCGCCCGTGCCGTTTGGCCCGCTCGATGACAACGTGCTTCAGCGCCTCGAACCGCCCGCCTGGGCGGGCGCCGGGTTAACGGCGGAGTCCGCGCGGCACTGGCTGGGCACGGACGACCGCGGCCGCGATGTGCTCAGCCGTCTCATCTGGGGCACGCGCATTTCGATGAGCATCGGCTTTGTGGCCGTGGGCATTTCGGCACTGATCGGCGTGCTCTTCGGGGCCCTGGCGGGCTATTACGGCGGCAAAGTCGATTTGGTTATTCTGCGGCTGATCGAGATCGTGATGTGTTTTCCGAGCTTCTTTCTGATTTTGACCCTGATGGCCTTCCTGCCGCCGAGTATCTGGAACATCATGGTGGCGATCGGGCTGCTTGGCTGGACAGGGATTGCCCGGCTCGTGCGGGGCGAATTTCTCCGCCTGCGCGAGAGCGATTTTGCGACGGCCGCACGGGCTACGGGCCTTCATGACGGTTGGATCATCTTTCGCCACCTGCTGCCGAACGCGCTCGCGCCCGTCTGGGTATCCGCGACATTCGGCGTGGCGGGTGCTATTTTGACAGAATCGGGCCTCAGTTTTCTGGGATTTGGCGTGCCGCCGCCCGCGGCCAGCTGGGGCGAAGTGCTCAAACAATCACAAACATACATCACGTACGCGTGGTGGCTCGTGACTTTTCCAGGCGTGGCCATTTTTATTACCGTGACTGCGTTCAACCTGGTGGGAGAGGGCCTGCGTGATGCCATGGATCCGAGGCTCCGTCAATAACAACACAAAGGAGAGTGCGATGCGAGTCGAACATCTGGCCCTGAATGCTGCCAATCCAGCGGAATTGACCGGATGGTTGTGTGAAAACCTCGGCATGCGCGTACTGCGGCAGTTTGGCGAGCCCCCGAACGCCTTCTTTGTGGCCGATTCCGAGGGATTCACCGTGCTCGAGATCTACAATAACCCGGACGGTCCCATCCCGGATTACGCGTCGATGCATCCGGCCACACTGCATCTGGCGTTCGTGACCGACGACGTGGCGGGGACCCTCGAACGACTGCTCGCCGCGGGGGCGGCACCCGAAGCAGGCGTCAGCACGACGCCGGGAGGCGATGAACTGGCCATGGTGCGTGCTCCGGGCGGCCTCGCGGTCCAGCTCATGAAACGCGCTGCTCCGTTCATTTAGGAAACCATGGATACCGTACTCAGCATCCGCAACCTGAAGACCTGCTTTTTCACCGACGCGGGCGTCGCGAAGGCGGTGGACGGGGTGTCTCTCGACATTCCGAAAGGCAAGACGGTCGCACTGGTCGGAGAGAGCGGCTGCGGGAAAAGCGTGACCGCGTTGTCCGTGTTGCGGCTTGTGCCCAGTCCTCCCGGCCGCATCGTGGACGGGGAGATCCTGTTTGGCGGCCGTAATCTGGTGGAGCTGCCGGAGCGGGAGATGCGCCGTATTCGCGGTAACGGCATCTCGATGATCTTCCAGGAGCCCATGACGGCGCTGAATCCGGTATTTCGCGTCGGCAAGCAGATTGCCGCGGCGATCCGGGTCCATCGCGATGTGACGAAGAAAGAAGCGATGGAACAAGCCGTCGAGCTGCTTGACCAAGTCGGTATCCCGGACCCGGCGCAACGGATCCGAGAATATCCGCATCAGATGTCGGGCGGCATGCGGCAGCGGGCCATGATCGCCATGGCGCTCGCGTGCAATCCAGAACTGCTCATCGCGGACGAGCCCACCACCGCCCTGGACGTGACCATTCAGGCACAAATCCTGGAGCTGCTCCGCCAGCTCCAGGTCGAGCGGCATATGGCCATCCTGCTCATCACGCACGACCTCGGCATCGTCGCCGAAACAGCCGATGAAGTGGCCATCATGTATGCGGGAAAAATCGTCGAGCAGGCGACGGTCAACGACCTCTTCGACCATCCGCTGCATCCGTACACGCTGGGGCTGTTTAAGAGCCTTCCCCGTCTCGACGAACCCCGCGGACGCCTGCGCACGATCGAGGGGCGCGTGCCTGCCGCCACGCATTTCCCGCCGGGCTGCCGTTTCCACCCACGCTGCGACTATGCCATGGCGGTGTGCCGCAAACAGGAACCGCCGCTCATGGACGGCGCGCCCGGGCATCGCGTAGCCTGCTGGCTTTATGATGCGGAAGCCACCGGCCGCGAGGGCCGTCCCCTGGGTATCCCCCGGAATGAGGAGGCAGCCCCATGACCGACTCCGCAGGACAGCAGCCTCTCCTTGAGGTGGATGGCCTGGTCAAATACTTCCCCGTGCGGGGCGGCGTGCTGTCCCGTGTGCTGGGCACGGTCCGCGCGGTCGACGGGGTCAGCTTCGCGATCCCGAAAGGCAAGACCCTGAGCCTCGTCGGCGAGAGCGGCAGCGGCAAGACCACCGCCGGACGAAGCATTCTGCGGCTCATTGAGCCGTCCGCGGGGCGTATATTGTTCAACGGGGTCGATCTGACGACGATCGATCGGCGGGCGATGCGCCGTTACCGCAAGGCCATGCAGATCATCTTTCAGGACCCGTACGGCTCGCTGAATCCGCGCATGACCGTGTACAACATGCTGTCAGAAATACTGGCGACGCATAAACTGGTGCCGCGAGCGCAGCGCCGCCAGCGCATCGACGAGCTTCTCGAACTGGTCGGACTGCCGCCGGAAAGCGCCGATCGGTACCCGCATGAGTTCAGCGGCGGCCAGCGCCAGCGTATTGGTATCGCCCGTGCGCTTGCGGTCGAACCCGAGCTGATCGTCGCCGATGAACCCATCTCCGCGCTCGATGTCTCGATCCAGGCCCAGATCCTCAATCTGCTGCGCGATTTGCAGGAACAACTCGGCCTGACCTATCTGTTCATCGCCCACGACCTGAGCGTGGTGCGCCACATCTCTGATTTTGTCGCCGTGATGTACCTGGGGCGCATCGTTGAGCGCGGGCCCGTCGACGATATCTTCGCGCATCCCGTCCATCCCTACACGAAAGCGCTGCTCGCCGCGGCGCCTGTGCCCAATCCAAAGTGCGCGCGCCGGCGCCAGCCGCTCGCCGGCGACGTCCCGTCGCCGATCCATCCCCCCTCGGGTTGCCATTTCCATCCGCGCTGCCCGGATGCCGTTGCGGCGTGCCGAGTTACTGAGCAGCGCCTCGTCGAGGTGACGCCCGGCCACTGGGTCGCCTGCAGCGTCCATGCCCCGTACGTGGAATAGCGGCGCCCGGCCGGTCGACCGCAAGTCCAGTGCCGATAGGTGCAAGGTTCGTGTGGGAAGCCGCTGGGCAGTCTTTGGACGTGGGCTCAACCGATTTGCCGCCGCCCAGCGTTTCTTTTCGCAATTGAGGCGCGACTGAGTATAGAATGCGGGCGCGACGCATTCAGGAGAAGACGCATGAATTGTCCCGCCTGCAAAGAACCGATGATCGGGCTTGAATACGATAAGGTGGAGGTGGACTACTGCCTCGAATGCGCGGGCGTGTGGCTGGACGAAGGCGAGCTGGAGCTTCTGCTGGGCATGGACGCGCCGGAGGTGGCGTCGATGATCTCAAACGGCGAAGGCCTCGCGGCGGACGAGGCGAAACGGCCCTGTCCCGCCTGCGACCGGCCCATGGCCAAAATGGTGTTTGGCACGGAAAACCGGGTGATATACGACTGGTGCCCGCAGAACCACGGCCTGTTTCTTGACCGGGGTGAGCTTGTGGCGATTCTCGAACATGCGCCTGAATTTGAGCGTGGCAGCGAAATAGCGCAATTTCTGCGCGGCATCTTCACCGAACCGGAAGAGAAACCGGGGCAGGTTTCCGAGACCTAGATGAGGCGGATGAGGAAAGCCATGTCCGGGCGGAACGGGTGTGGCACAACGAGGGAGTGAGTCACCTATGAGTATCCTCGTCGTTCTGATTGTGCTGGCGGTCATCGTGTTCGGCGCGCTTGCCTGGCTGACCGGCATCTACAACGGCCTGGTCCGGCTGCGCAACGAAGTGAAGAACGCCTGGGCCCAGGTGGATGTGCAGCTCAAACGGCGTTACGACCTGATCCCAAACCTGATCGAGACCGTGAAGGGCTACGCGAAACACGAACGAGAGACCTTTGAGAAGATTACGCAGGCACGCAGCGCGGCCATGAGCGCGCAGGGCGTGGCCGAACAGGCCAAAGCGGAGACGCAGCTCAGTCAGGCCCTGGGCGGGTTGCGACTCGTTGTCGAGGCCTATCCCGACCTGAAGGCCAATACGAATTTCCTCGCCTTGCAGGAGGAACTGACGTCGACCGAGAACAAGATCGGGTTTGCGCGCCAGTTTTACAACGACCAGGTGATGCAACTGAACAACAAGGTGCAGATGTTTCCGAGCAATATCGTTGCGGGGATGTTCGGGTTCACACTGGAGGACTTCTTCGAAGTGGAAGAGCCCGAAGCGCGCGAAGCCCCCAAAGTGCAGTTTTAAGAGCGCGACCGGATTGTGAACCCCGGCCCGGGAGCGCCCCCGGGCTGTATGCAAGAGGATAGCGGCGCCAATGTGGGAAGCCATTCGGGCGAACAAACGAAAATCGATCGTTCTCGCTGCATCCATGTTCATGCTGCTGACGGCACTGGGTTTTTTTATCGGCGTCGCTCTGTTTGCGGTTCCGATGGAGCTTGACGCCTACGGCCAGACCTATCCCGTTCCCCTGCTCGGCGGCGTTTTGGGCGTGCTGGCGGCAAGCGGCGTTTGGGCGTTGCTGACCGTTATCGCCTATTTCAGCGGGGGCAGCATCCTGATGGCGGCGAGCGGTGCACGGAGGATCGAGAAGCAGGACCATCCGCAGCTGTTCAATGTCGTTGAGGAGATGACGATCGCCTCCGGACTGGGCGCGATGCCGGCCGTGTACATCATCGACGATCCCGCCCTGAACGCATTTGCGACGGGCCGCGACCCTCAGCACGCCGCGGTGGCCATTACATCGGGCTTGCTCTCGCGGCTGAGCCGCGACCAGCTGCAAGGCGTGATCGCGCACGAGATGGGGCATATCCTCAACCGCGACATCCTGTTCATGCAGATGCTCGGGGTCATGGCAGGCGCGATCGTGATGATCTCCGATCTATACGTTCGGGGCGTGTTCTATTCGTCCGGGGGGGGACGGCGGCGTTCGCGCTCGTCTTCGAAAGGCAAAGGCAACCAGTTGCAGGCGCTCTTGCTCTTGCTGGGTCTGGTCTTCGCCGTATTGTCTCCGCTCTTTGCGCAGCTCATTTATCTGGCGGCATCCCGCCGGCGCGAATACCTCGCGGATGCCCAAAGTGCGGTCCTCACGCGGTATCCGGAAGGGCTGGCATCCGCCCTGGAACTCATCGAGCGGGACAGCCAACAGCTCGCCCGCCTCAACCGCAATATCGCCCCCATGTTCATCTGCAATCCGTACAAACGAGGGCTCTCGACGGCCGGCCTCATGCGGACGCATCCCCCGACGGCAGAGCGCATCCGCATTCTCCGCACGATGGCGGGCGCCGCCTCGTTCGCCGAATACCAGCGGGCGTCGGAGCGTCTCGGGGCGAAAGCAAACGTGCCGCCGTCGGTCCGGGCCGCGGAGGCGGCTGCGCCGATCCGGGCTGCCCAGCCCGAAGCTCCCCGCGCTCAGCTGCACGAACAGCGGAAACTGCAGTGGCGTCAGGCGACCGACGCGCTGCGCGGCGTGAACAAGTTCATGTTTCTTACCTGTGCCTGCGGGCTCCGGCTGAAACTTCCGCCCGATTTCAAAAAAGAGAAGGTCGCATGTCCGCGCTGCCGTCGCGAGCTGGCCCTTCCTGTCGCGGCGCTGGCGGCTGCGCGTTCGCTTGGCGATACGCTGGAACGCGCCGCAGCATCTTCGCCGCCCGATTCCCGGCGCGAACCGCCGAAAGCTAAAGCTCCGGAGATGCTTTCTGTGAAACGCCAGCCGGGCGCCTGGACCTCGTTTCGCTGTCCCTGCGGCCAGGTCACCAACCTCCCGCCGGGTTTCGAGGCGCCGACCGTGCAATGCCCTCGGTGCAAGCGCAGCATACGCATTGATGGCGCCGCGTAAGGCGTCGGACGGGAAACAGCCGCGTGCAAGCGGGCGTTTCCTCTCGGCACTGCGCGGGGTGGGTCAGCCGGCGGTCCCTTCGATATTCCCAGGCGCGTGACGGTGCTCGAGAGAACGCTGGAAATAGTCGTCGAGCAGCTCGAACTCGAATTCTTCGATCAGGTCGCCGATGGTGAACTCGGAGGTTTCGCTGCTGATCAGGACGGCGCCGAGGAGTCCCGGGTCGTGCATCTTCACCTTCGGGCCGTATTGGTTGAGCATGGCCCGGATTCTGCCCCAGTTATGGTCGAGATGGATGAGCACGCAGTCGAGATTGACGGTGGCCGTGACGTGAGAGAAGTAATTGGTGGTTGTGGCCAGAATCTCCCCCGTGGGCGCGAGGATGGCGCTGGGCAGGCCGCAACAGGCGCCCACAAAATGTGCGCGGCAGGAATAGGCCCAGTACGCCTGCATCAGCCCGCCGTGGTACATCGATGAAAACACGATGAGTTCGGGTTTTTGGGCAGCGTACTTCAGGCGCAGCTCATCGAAATTCAGGTCAAAACAGATCGCACAGGCCACGCGCCCGAAGTCGCATTCAAAAACGGGCGCCTCCGCACCGTAGAGCATGCCCCACCGGGTGCGTTCCTCGATGACCAGGTGGTTCTTGTTGTAGATGCCCGCGACCTTGCCGGCGCGATCGAGCAGTTGGGTCGAGTTGCGCCAGCTGCCGTCGTCCATCTCGCGCGCCGCCGAATAGGCGATATAGCATTCGTGCTCCCGGGCGATGGCGGCGAGGGCGTCGCGGATCTGGTTTCCCCGGATCGTGTAATACTCGAAACGATCCTCGTTGTCATGGTCCGGAAAGCGATCGGAGGCTTCAGGCAGGACGATGAGGTCCGGCCGGGTGGGAAGCACCTGCGCCAATTGCGCCCGCCAGTGCGCGAGCATGCGGTCAACCGCCTCCTGCCCGAAGACTCGTCCGCTGCGTTCAAAACGCAGGGCAGGGGTGGCGAATGTGCTGATACGAACGGGTCGGGCCATAACGGACATTCCTTCGGCATGGGCTGCCGGTCAGGGCTTCGTGTTGGCGCTAGTATAACGATTTTGGAGGCGGAATATCGTCGGGCAGACCGGCGGCGGGGTCATGGCGCCTTGGTCTGGGCATCGGCCAGCGCCTGCTGGATGGCTCTGCTCAGGTCGGCGTCAACAAACGGCTTTTCGAGGTAGCCGTTGAATTTGGCCTCGCGTGCCCGCCGTTCATCCATTCGTTCACTGTAGCCCGTGCACAGGATGATGGGGATATCGGGGCGGATCGCGCGCATGCGTTCGGCGAGTTCCTCGCCCGTCATATCCGGCATGGTCTGATCCGTGATGACCACATCAAAGTCCTGGGGTCTCTCTTCGAAACGACGGAGGGCCTCCAGGCTCTTCGTGCAGGACAGCACCCGGTAGCCGCTGCGCTCGAGCGCCATGCGCGCCAGCAGGGCCAACGACTCTTCGTCGTCCACAAACAGGATGCGCTCGCCGCGGGCCCGCCGGACGAGGCTTGGGCCTTCGGGCGCGGCGGCATCTTCTTCGTGCCGGTACAAGGGGATATAGACGTCGAAGGTCGAGCCTTCGCCGGGGGCGCTTTTGACCGTCACAAGCCCCTGGTGGCCGCGCACGATGCCGTGCACAATAGCCAGGCCCATTCCCGTGCCCTCGCCGGGCGGTTTGGTCGTGAAATAGGGTTCAAAAATCCGTTCGAGGGTGGCTTTGTTCATGCCTTTGCCCGTGTCGGTCACGGACAGATGCGCGTAGTCTCCGGGGGGCAGGCCGGGCGCCGGCTCGGGTCCGCCGGGCGCGATATCGAGCCGGCGGTAGGTGACGGTGAGCACCCCGCCGCGTTCGCGCATGGCGTGATACGCGTTGGTGCAGAGATTGACGATAACCTGGTGCAACTGGGTCGGATCGGCCAGGATCTGGCCGCATTCAGAATCGATGTCCCTGCTGAATTGTAATCGTAACGGGCAACGTGCCCCGAAGAAGCTTCATGGCTTCTTTCAGAACGGGCTGAATCTGTACCGGTTGATGTTCCTGTTCGGTCTGTCGGCTGAAGGTGAGGATCTGGTGAACCAGTTCCGCGGCGCGGCGGCCCGCTTTGCGCACTTCTTCAATGCATTTACGTGTGACGCTCGGCTCGGGCATGTCTTCCAGGGCCAGCTCGGCAAATCCGATGATGGCGCTGAGGATGTTGTTGAAGTCGTGGGCGATCCCCCCGGCCAGCGTGCCGATGGCCTCCATTTTCTGGGCCTGGCGGAGCTGCGCCGCGAGTTCCATCTCTTGGGTGAGATCGCGCGAGATCGAGATGAAATGCTCCACTTCGCCTGCGGGATTCAGCACCGGCGAAATCGTGACTTCCTTCTCGTAGAGCGAGCCGTTCTTGCGTTTGTTGGTCAGGCGCCCGCGCCAGGTCTCGCCACGGAGCAGCGTTGCCCACAGTTGCGCGTAGAATGTCGCGCTGTGCCGGCCGCTTTTGAGTATCCGGGGCGTTTTGCCAATGGCTTCGGCGGACGAAAATCCCGACAGGCGTTCAAAGGCGGGGTTGGCGTATTCGACCACACCTTCGGGCGTGGTGATGAAGATGCTCTCGCTGGCGTATTCAATCGCCGTCGCCAGCAAGCGGTTTTCGTCTTCCGCACGCTTCTGCGGCGTGATGTCCTCATAGACAAACACCAGCTCGCCCGTCGAGAGCTTGTACGCAAAACATTCGAACCAGCGCTCGCCGCGCCCGGCAGCCTTTGATGAAAGATACCTCCGAACAGACTTGCCGGAACGCCAGACTTCGCGGCATACCTCGAGCAGCGGCGCGCCCATGCCTGTAAAATCCACCTCGGCAAGGCGCCGCCCGACGATGTCTTCGCGGAACCGGCCCGTGATGCGTTCCCCGGCGGCGTTCAGATCCTCGACGATGAAGTCGCTGCCGTCTTCGACTACCTCCAACACGGCCACGCCGCCGTTGATGTTGTTGAAAAGATCCCGGTACCGCTCCTCGCCCAGACGGATGGCCTGAATCGCGCGGTCGCGCTCGGCAACGGCCTCTTGGGCTGCGCGCTCGTGCCGCCGGATGCGCAGATACGCGATCCCGAGTCCGAGGGCGACCACGAGCAGGGCCGCCGAAGTGGCCGTCAGGGCTGCGGGGAGCGGCAATGGCTCGCTTTCGGCGGCGAACGCCGCACTCGCAGCGCTGAGATGGGCCAGGGCGGCGACAGCGATGATCGCGAAAAACGGCCTTTTACGCAGAACATACCCCCTTCTTGCCCGTTGTGCCTTCGGAAAGTACGCCGACGGAACCCGAACGCGGGCCGCGGCCTCCCCCTCAGCAGAAAGCGGTGTGGTCCTCATCATGGGTCTAGCTACCGGGCATCCCCCTGCCCCAGCCCCGCCGTGAGGCTCGGGCGCCAGACATGATACCATAACTGCGGGGTCCACGCTCCCCGTAAGATAGCGGTTGGGAAGGGCATCGCCTGTCAAGAACGCCACAGGCTGTGCGAGAAGATTCAGATGCTCATTGACATTCATACACGGGCCTCGCCGCGGCGACACCCGAAGATCACCCGCGCAAAGGGCTCGCACTTTTCCGGGCCGGCCGGACTGATTCAGATGATGGACAACGCGCCGATCGATAAGGCAGGTGTCATGGGAGGGGTCCGCCCCGAATGCCGGTATACCGTGGTGATGGTCGAGGACCTCGTCGAGCTTTGCGCGCAGTATTTCGCTCGCTTGATTCCGTTCTGCAAGCTCGAGCCACGGTTACCTGAGCCATGACGCCGGCCGCCTTTTGGAGCTGGGTCTGGAATGAACACGCGACACCGGAGGGACCTGACGATGCGATATGACCGCGGATGCTGGACATGGTGGTTTTCTGCAGGCGCGTTGCTTTTGCTGGCTGCCGTTCTGACGGCGGGCCCTGAGGCAGGTGCTGCGGAACCCGTTTCGGACGCAGCCGTAGAGCGGATGGAGCGCAATGTTCCGCAGCCGCTGCCCGGGCATCCGGGAAATGTCTTTCTTGCAGGCGAGGCGGTCGAGATACCGAGTCCCCCGGACAGCGCGTGGACCCAGTTTCGTGTCCTGGATGACGCCGGCGAAACACAAGGCGGCGGTGCGCGCGAAAACGGCGCCACGCAGGTCGCGGCGGGGACGCTCCCAGCCGGATGGTACCGGATTGAGTTCCTGGACGCCGGCGGGAAGGCAGTGGCGCAGACCTCCGCGGCAGTCCTGGTTCCTCTGACCGCGCCGATCCCCCTGGATTCACCGATCTGCATTGATACGGCGATGGCGTGGTTTGCGCGGAGGGACGCGGAAAAACAACGCGCGTTTGCGTCGCTTGCGGCGCTGGCGGGCATGAACTGGTCGCGTGACCGTTTGTCATGGGGTGAGCTTGAGACCGAGCCGGGCGTCTTCGCGCAAGACGGCACCTCGTACGATACCGCGGCATCTGCGGCAGCGGCCGAGGGCCTGAACGTGTTGCAGGTATTTCATCATACGCCGCCGTGGGCTCAAAATGTCGAGCTGGACAGCACCCGGCCGGGCGGGCGCTTTCCACGGGATCTCCGGGCGCTTTACCGGCTTTGCGAGGCCCTGGCTATACGATACCAAGGGCGCGTGCAGGCCTGGGAACCGTGGAACGAGGCAAATATCACGTCGTTTGGCGGCCATTTGATCAACGAGATGTGTTCGTTCCAGAAGGCGGCATTTCTGGCCTTCAAGGCGGGCGATCCGGAACTCACGGTCTGCTGGAATGTGTACGCAGGCAGTGGCTCCGCATTGCATACCGAGGGCGTCTTGTTGAATGAAGCCTGGCCCTATTTCGACACCTACAACATCCATACCTACAGCGCCCCCGCCAATTATCTGGCCGAGTTCGAAGGGCCCCGAAACGCTGCCAGCGGAAAGCCTATCTGGTTGACGGAATGCGGTATACGCCTCAAAGCCGCCGACCCCGAGCCCGAGGCGGAGATGTCGGAAGAGGACGAATTACAGCAGGCCTGGTTTGTGGCGCCGTCGTATGCGTCGAGCTTGTATTCGGGTGTGGAGCGCCATTTCTTTTTCATCCTTGGAAATTATTTCGAGCGGGGCATCCAGTTTGGCCTGCTGCGCCATGACCTGACCCCGCGGCCCGGGTACGTGGCGCTGGCGTCCGTCGGCCGCCTCCTTGCGAGCGCGCGGCCTCTCGGGCGCCACTGCATTGACGCCGAGGCCAATGCCTGGGCATACGCATTTCATGCCCGGCCGGAGGGGCGGCCCGCCGAAGTGCTTGTGGCCTGGGCGGACACCGCGTTCTCCTGGCAACCCGTTTTTGCCCGTGCCCCCGTGGCGGTTCATGATTATCTGGGCCGGGCCCTGGCGGACGAAGCAGCGCTGGAGCTGGGTCCGGCTGCCGTCTTTGTAGTGCTTCCGGAGGGAACCTGCGGACAGCTGGCGCTGGAACCCCCGCCGCCGCTCGCGATGTTGCGCGAGGGGACGCCCTCGCCGGTGGTCTTGCAGGCGGAGTTCCCGCAGGAAACCGTGCGGCTGGAACCGCAGGCCTACGAACTGACCGCAGGCGAGCCGGCTGCCATGCCGCTGTGGGTGTACAACTTCAGCGCCGAACCGGTCGAAGGACGCCTCGCCGTGGACCGCGCGCCGGCTGACTGGCGGGTGGAACTGCCCGGCGGGCTGATTCAAATCCCGCCGTTTGAGGGTATCCCGCTGATGCTGGACCTGGCGCTGCCCACGAACGGCCGGCCCGCGCTGGTGGGCGAATGGGTGCACATCCGGGGTGATTTCGGGGCTGCGGGACAGCCCGTGCTGGCATTCCGGCTGATCGGCGAGCGGGGCAGCCTGGCGCCCCTAAGCGTGCACGCCATTGAAGCGGCTGCCGACCCCGCCCGATGGGAAGAAAATATCGTTGAGGGGGCGTCCATGGTGCACCAGGTTGCTGAGGACGGCGCGCAGGTGTTTACGATGCAGTTTGGCGATGGGGAGCCGTGGTCGTATCCGCGGCTACGACTGGAACCGGCCGAACGGCCTTCTGACGATGACGACGGCCTCGCGGTCACCGTGGACCTGATCGAAGGAGAAGGCTCCGTCAACGCGCAATTCATAGAGGAATCCGGCGCAACCTATGTGGCCCGCTTGGGCGCGCCGTCCGCGGGCGATGGACCGCAACGAGTAATGGCGCTGTTTTCGGAGGCGCGCTGGGCCAGCTATTCGCGTCCGGATCCGAACGGTCGCCTGGATCCCGGGCAAATTTCAATCATCCTCATCGGGCTGAGTTCCCGGCGCAACACGCGCGCTGAACTGGCCCTAGCTGACCCCGCGTGGGTGCGGTACTGAGCCGTCTGTTTGGCTACATAGATATATTTGACCAGACATAATCCCGTAACGTATTGTGACGGGCATGTTTCGAAGAACTGAATTCGCCGTATGTCCGTCGATCCCGGCACCTAAGCCAAGCATGGGTGACGGGCCTGGGCGGGATGTGAAATTTGAGGCGCCGTAGTCGCTCTGATATGATATGCACTTCGTGCTTCTGGCAACAATCTACAAAAAAGGAGGTGAATACTAGTGCGGACATACGAAGCGCTCTACATCGTCCATCCGGAAGTAAAGGACGATGAGATCCAGACGATAGCCAACAACGTCGAGACGCTTGTCACCGACAACGGCGGAGCTATCGTGCGCTCGGAGATCCAGGGCAAACGCAAATTGGCCTACGAGGTCAAGCGCTGCACCGAAGGTTGCTACGTGCTGTTGCGGTTCCAGGCGGAACCGCCGTGCATCACGAAGCTGGAAACTTATTTCCGGCTTGCGGAAACCATCATTCGCAGCCTGGTGGTCTATTTCGACGAGCACACGTTACGTCTCGAAGCCGAACAGGAAAAACGGAGGCAGTTGGAGCTGCAGGCGAGCGCCGCGGCACGGTCATCGGACGGCGAGGAAGATGACGACGGCCGTGGGCGCAGGCGGCGCTCCCCGCGTCATCGCGACGACGACGATGACGACGCCGATGACGACCGGGAGCGGGGACGCCGGAAACGGCCCGCGCGGCCGGCGGCATCCGATGACGAATAACGCATCAACGCTTGGAGGGATAGACGGATGGCAGATCTGCGGATGCCGGACCTGAATAAGGTTTTCCTGGCGGGTCGCTTGACGCGCGATCCAGAGCTGCGTTACCTGTCCAGCGGAACCCCTTTATGCCGGATGGGCCTGGCGGTTAGCCGCTTTTACAAAACCCGGGAAGGTGAACGCCGCGAAGAGACCCTTTTTGTGGACGTGGTTGCGTGGCGAGGCACAGCGGAGTATTGCGGCGAAAACCTCAAAAAAGGCCGCCCTATCCTCGTGGAAGGGACGCTTCGCAGCGACCATTGGGAAGACAAGACCACCGGACAGAAACGCAGCAAAATTGAAGTGCAGGCAGATCGCATCCAGACCCTGGACTGGGACTCGGACGGCGGAACCGGCGGAAAACCCGCGCCGCGGGTCATTGAAGAGCCGATTCCCGAAGACGACGTCCCGTTTTAGCACTAGGCTTTCTGAACCAGGAGTGACTACACAATGGCACGAGCAATGGGTAAACGGTCGAAAAAGCGCAGAAAAAAGAAGCGCGGTACCGGCCGGGCCAAGGTCTGCCGGTTAACGGTCGACCGGGTTGTATATATCGATTACAAAGACGTGAACCTTCTGAAGCATTACGTGACAGAACGCGGAAAGATTATTCCGCGCCGTATCACCGGGGCGACAGCCCAGCATCAGCGCATGTTGACCCGCGCCATCAAGCTGGCGCGTCAGATCGCGCTATTGCCGTACGTGGCGGATTGATCGGGGCGGGCGCGTGGCGGCCAACAGCCTCGTAACGACGCTTCGTTACTCCATGGCGCTCGCGGGCGCGGGGCTGTTTTGCGCCATGCTGTCGTGGGCGGGAGCCAACCCGGTTGCGCCGCTGCCGTTTATTCTGCTGGTTGCGGTGTACTGGGCTACCGGGCGTTATTGGCTGGCCGGTGCAGCCGTGGCCTGCGCCATAGTGATTGGCACGGGCGCGACCCTGCGGCTGCAGGCAGGCCTGTTTTACGGCCTGCTTGTGCTGGCGGGCGCCGCGCTGGGGTCGGGAATCCGCCGCCAATGGAGTCTGGGCACGCTGGTCGCCATGGTTTCGGGATGGATGACCGGAACGTTTGCGGCGTTTCTCGTGCTGCATCTCACTTGGAGTGGATGGGCGCAGCAGGCCTCGGCCTCGTACGAGATGCTGGTGGCGCAGGCGCACGACGCCTCAAGCGCTTCGGCCAGCCAGCAGGCGGCTCAGGAAGCGCTGCGATGGTTGCTGGTGGAACATTGGGCCGACGTCAGCGTTGGATTGATGTTCGGCTCGTTCCTCGTCTGCGCGGCCCTGGCGGCGGCTACTGCGTCCGCATGGCTGCGTTTGCGGTACGGCCTGCCGGGCCCCCGCACGACCTTTGGCGCGATGCGGCCGTCCGAATGGCTTGTGTGGCCCGCGATTCTGTGCGCGGTGCTATGGTATGTAGAGCAGCGGTCGCCGAATAGTGTGCTTCGAGCCCTGACCTGGAATACCGCGATCGGGCTGGCTGCGATATACTGGCTCAACGGGCTGAGTATAGCGGTGTACGCAATACGCCGTATACAACCTCCGGTGTTCGTCGTGGTGGCCGTGGTCATCTTTCTGGCGTACGTGGGGGGCTGGCTCCTGGGTTTTGCCGGGCTCTTCGACACCTGGTGGGAGTTGCGCGGCAAAGTGGACCGCCTCGTTGCGATGCGCGATAAGCTCCGCGAAGGTCCCGGCGGCGATGGGCCGCCCGGAGCGTGAATTCATAAACGCGTGAGAAGCCGGACCGGCAACCCGCCGGACGGCGGATAGGCAGACTTTAAGGGAGGTGGATGCCGTGAAGGTAATCCTGAGTGAAAATGTGCCGCATCTGGGCGATATGGGCGCCACGATCAATGTAAAAGACGGTTACGCCCGCAATTTTCTGTTCCCACGGAAACTGGCTGTGCCGGCCGATTCGGGGACTGCGAAAGAGCTGGAGCATCAGCGTCGGCAGATCGCGCGACGCGAGGAGAAAGTGCGCGCGGGACTGACGCAGGCAGCCAAGGAACTCGAAGGGTTGACCCTCGAGATCAAGGCGCGCGCGGGGGAGAACGAGAAGATCTTCGGGTCGGTTACCACCGGAATGCTCGCGGAGAAGCTGCGCGAACTGGGGCATGAGTTTGACCGGCGGCAGATCGAGCTGGAAGAGCCGATCAAGAGCCTCGGCATTTACTCGGTGCCGCTGCGCCTCATGCAAGGCATTACAGCCAACCTGAAAGTCTGGGTGAGCGCGACGGAGCCCGAAGAAGCGGCGGAAACCAAGACGGTCGAGGCTGAGTCGGCCAAGGAAGCTGAGGAGACGCCTGAACCGGCCGCAGATACCCCGCAGGAAGCACAGGAAGCAACCGACGAAGCCTCCACCGAGGAGTAAACAGCGGTGGCGACCCGCCCTAAAGCCGACCCGGTCTTTGACCGTACGCCCCCGCACGATATCGACGCGGAGCGGGCGGTGCTTGGAGCGATGCTGCTCGATTCCGACGCCGTTGGCGCCGCGATTGAGATCTTGCGCGAAAATCCTGCGGAAATGTTTTACGCGCCCGCGCACCAGCGCCTCTACGGCGCGATATTGTCGCTGTATCGCAACAACACGGCGGTGGATTCCACGACGCTGGTCCACCAACTCAATCGGGACGGCGCCCTTGACGAGGCGGGCGGAGCCAGCTACGTCGCCGAACTGACCAGCGCGGTCCCGACCTCGGCCAATATCGAGCACTATGCCCGCATCGTGCTCGATGCCGCCGTGCTTCGGCGTACGATCACCGTCTGCACGCGGATCATCGGCAAAGCATACGAAGCGCGGGATGACGTCAACGAGCTGCTCGACAACGCCGAAGCCGACATCTTCGCCATTGCCGAAAAACGACAGCTCAATCCCATCCTGCATGTAGGGCAATTGCTTCGGCCCGCCGTCGAGAAGATCGAAAGCATCATCAAGTCGCATAAGGGCATTACCGGTATCGAAACCGGTTTTTCCCGGTTGGACGAGCTGCTTTCGGGATTTCAGGCATCGGACATGATCGTCCTGGCGGCGCGTCCGTCGGTGGGCAAAACGGCGCTCGCCCTCAACATGGCGCGCCACGTCGCCGTGCACAATGGCCAGTCGGCGCTGGTGTTCAGCCTGGAAATGGCGAAAGAACAGCTGGTGCAACGCATGATCTGCATGGAAGGGCAGATCGATTCGGGTAAATTGCGCACGGGTTTTCTCGCGAAACAGGTCTTCTCGAAACTCCAGCTCGCCGCAGGAAAACTCAACACGGCCCCCATCTTCATCGACGACACGCCGAACATCAGCATCCTGGAATTGCGGTCTAAGGCGCGCCGCCACGCGTCACAACACGCGCTCGACCTGATCATCATCGACTACCTTCAGCTCATGAACGTGGGGGGGCGCCGCCTCGAAAACCGGCAGCAGGAAATCTCGGAGATCTCGCGTGCCGTCAAAGGGCTCGCCCGCGAACTCAAGGTCCCCGTGCTGGCCCTGTCGCAGTTGAGCCGCGAGGCCGAAAAAGACGATTCCGGCATCCCCAAACTCTCGCACCTGCGCGAATCGGGCGCCATCGAGCAGGACGCCGATGTCGTGCTGATGTTGTCGCGCATGACAAGCGAAGAGACCGAACACATGCATCAGAACAAAATTCGCCTGAACGTGGTCAAACAGCGCAATGGTCCCACCGGCGAGGTACACCTGCTGTTTGACAAGCCCATGCAGCGTTTTGGCGACCTTGTCGCAGGCGCGGGAGGACGGCGCATGGAAGAGCCACCTCCTGGTGTCGGCGAATACGAGCACGATACCTACGACACGCGCCCAGTAGACGACGGCGAGGACGACGTTCCCTTCTGAATGCCGGCATGAGCTGCGGCCGGTTGCCGCGCAGAACCCGTGCCCGAAGCGTGTATCCGTGTCGCGCGCTGTATGGCTGCTCCCCGCAATCACCTGCCTTCGATGCTGATATCGTCGATATAGAACGCGGTTTCCGCGTCTGCGTTCGAGACGAAGCCGAACCAGTCGAGGCGCTTGATCCCTTCCCCGGTCTGTCGCAGGCTCTCAAAGTGTCTGGGTTCCTGGCCGTCCACGGTAACCGTCAGGTCATAGGTTCCCGTGGCGTGGCGCCCGAGCGGGCACTCCATCTCAAACCGTACCCAGACCCCAAACGGCAGCTCCATCAACGTCTGTCCGTTTGCAATGAGACGTCCGTCGCGAACCCAGAGGCTTGGCCCCACCCGGTACGGCGAATGGTTGTCGCGCCATTCGTGGAAAAACACCACGCCCGGCTCAAAGCGCCCTGAAAAGGCGCCAACGGCCGTGCCGGTCCGCAGGCGCGGTGCGTAGTGCATGTACGGCAGGAAGGCGTGTTTGAGGCCGGAAACATCCGTGAACTTGAGGCTGTGCGTGCCCGACGCGGCGGCCTCACGGGTGACGCGGATCGATGCGGCGCCTTCGCCCTCTGTCGTATACGCACCGCGGGCGGTCTCGTTCTCCGGGGTCTCTTCAAAATCATCCGCGATCGTAACGGGCTCGGGCACGGGAGGCGGCATGAAGGGTTCGCGCTCGATCTGCCTGGGTTTATTAACCCATTCCGGGTCGCCGTAGAGTCCCGGTTCGGTCAGGTCAAAAGGCTGAAATCCCAATTCCAGGGCCGGGGAGTCCGGATGAAGCCGGAAATCGCCGTGTTCGGGGTCGAGGAAACGCGGGTCAGCCACAATCGACTGCGCATCGTGACCCTCGGCCTGCCACTCTGAAAAATCGCGTCCCGCAAAATCGAGGTCGTCGCCGTCCGAATTCCAATAACAGTGGGCGTCGAGCCGGTAGTTGCCGTTCGCCCAGTGGACGCCGAGCATGGAGTCGTTGTTGGCGAAGACGATGTTGCGCTCGAGTATGAACGAGATGTGATCCTCTTCGCGTGACCGGCGTAGCTGCGGCCCGTGGGAGTACGCGAAGATGTTGTTGATGACGTGGTTTTCCTTGCCGTAATGCTGATGCAGGTTGCCGCTCCGCGTGTTGTAGACAAGATTGTTCTCGGCGACGATGTACGTGGAGCCCTCGTCGAAATAGATGCCCCAGCCGCCCGACACCTTCGGATACGAGAGCGAGTCGTGAAAAATGTTGTTGCGGATCACGGTTCCGGGCGAAACCCCGAGGGTATAGATGCTCCCCGTATCGCTCAACTGGCCTTTGGCCGTGTGGTGAACGTGGTTGTACTCGATGCGGTTGTGGTGGGCGCTGCTCGGCTGGAATCCCCACGACCACCCCACCGAAATGCCCGTATACCGGAAATCGCAGATCTCGTTGTGGGAGAGGGTATTGTAAGAGCTTCGGCCGATCCAGGCGCCGATCGCGCCGCGGTACCGTTTTCCGCCGTCGTGGATGAAGCAGTTGTCGACGGTGTTGCGCATGCATACGAGTGCGGCGGAAGCGGCGCTGCTGGTCTCGCCGATACGCACACCGCCCGCCCCCAGATCCGTGATCTCGCAGCGGACGAGGAGGTTGTCCTGGCAGCCGGCGCGGAACCAGACGCCATAATTGCCGACGTGGGCAATTTCACAATCCTCGATGAGGCAATGGCGGGCGCCGCGGGCTTCCACGGCAGCGTTGACCGCCACGGCCGCCTGTCCGCCGGGATATCCGGCCTCGGGCAGCGTGTATTCGGTGTAATTGAATCGCAGTCCCTTAAACGCCAAATGCTCGACGTAACTCTTTTCTTCGGGCTTGCCCGTGAGCAGGAGCAATTGCTGCGCCACAGGGGCGACCACGACCGTGGTGTCGGGCGTCTCGCCCGGCATTGGATAGTAATACAGCGTGCCGGTCTTGCGGTTCAGATACCATTCGCCCGGCTGATCGAGGCCCTCGAAGAGATTTTCGATGAAAAAGCGCTGTCCGGCGGACTGCCAATACCCCATCGGCCGGCCCGAGCCGCACGAAAACTCCATCGTATGATCCTCGAGATCCAAGGTCTTGACGAAATGCATGGACGTGTTCCACGAGTGAAACATGACGACCCAGGCATCCGGGAGGGACTCCCATTGCTGCACATCGCCCGCCTGGAAGCGGATTTTGTCTTTGCTGGGCTCTTCTTTGCCCGTGTCGGGATTTACCACGGTGACCTGGCCGGTGGTGTAGAAATAGTCCGTTTCTTCGGGGTAATCCCCCACGGGGTGCGCGGGATTGGGCGTGCGCGCGGGCTGCCGCCATTCTCCGTTGGCATAGAGGCCCGTGAAGACCCACCGGCCTTCGCGCACCTCGGGCAATTCCAGGGTCCACAGCGGGCCGTCCGTCTTCCACCCCGAGAGAACGCGTCCGCCGTGAATGACCGGCTCCTCTCCGGGATACGCCTCGTAGGTGATGGGCGCGGAAGCGGTACCCGAATCTTCCGGTCCAAAGGTGATTGGCCCGGTGACGTGATAATTGCCGCCCCGGATCCGGATCTGAACCGGGCCCTGCGCGCGCACGGCGGGTTCACGGCTCCTGAGGGCATCGCGCGCGCCGGCGATCGTGGCAAAGGGCCCGTCCGTCCCATCGGTATTGGGCGCCTCAAAAGCGCCCGACCAGGCATCGTTGCCGTTGGGCGCGACGTAGACGATCGCGGCGCCGGAAAACTCCTGCGCCACTCCGAAGAAAGAGGCCAGCAGGAGACCCAGGCTCGCCAGCGCGGTTCGAGAATGCGATAGGGTGCTTCGTAGGGACACGGAAGAACCTCCTCTGAATGGCGTGCGCTGCGCACGCGCAGCCGGGATACGCCGTGGGACTGTTTTCGACATCATTACGCACCAGGAGACAATATTCAATGCGTGCACGTAGAACGTAAAGGTGCCGTGCTTCTTGCGTTCAGACAATGAGCGGGCTAGGATGAGTGGCGGGCCGCTTTCGATGTGGCCGGCACTCACGGCGCGTATACCGCAACGCAGCGGCGCGACCGCCGAAGTACGATGGAAGGAGGCACGATTCAGTGAAAGCTCAGACAACAGATCAGATAGGGGTGTGCAGCTGGTCGCTTCAGGCAACGGGTCCGGACGATCTCGCGCAGAAGGTGAATGCCCTGGGCGTCAAACGGGTGCAGCTGGGACTGACCCCGCACCGCGACGACCCCGGCGCCTGGGATGGCGTCGAGGACGTCCTGGGTGCCTCGGGAATCCGCATTGTGACGGGGATGTATTCCACCATTGGCGAGGACTACAGCACGCCGGAGACGATCCGGTTGACGGGCGGCATCGTGCCGGATCAGCACTGGGAAGAGAACCTGGCCCTGGCGAAAGTCACGGCGGCGAAAGCGGCGGAGCTGGAATTGCCGTACATCATGGCCCACGCCGGGTTTTTACCGCACGACCCCAACGATCCGAGCTTCGACAAGCTGGCCGGCCGGGTCGCCACGCTCGCGAAGCTTTTCGCAGACGCCGGGGCGGGCCTGCTGATGGAAACGGGCCAGGAAAGCGCGGACACCCTGCTCGAATTCCTGGAGGAAATGAAACGGCGCGGCGCGGACAATGTCGCCGTGAACTTTGATCCGGCCAATATGATCCTCTACGACATGGACGAGCCCATTGACGCGTTGACCAAACTGGCCCCGCATGTGCGGCAGGTGCACGTGAAAGACGCAAAACGCACGCAGGTCAAAGGCGAATGGGGCGAGGAAGTCGTGGTCGGCACCGGTCAAGTGGACTGGGTGGCCTTTGTGCGCATTCTCGCCAATGCGGGATTTGACGGCGGCTACATTTTCGAGAGAGAGGCCGGCGACGACCGTGTGGGCGATATTTTGAAAGGTATTGAAGCCCTGACCGCGGCCATGAAGGCGGTGGCCGAATAGACTCGCGTGGACTTGTTCCCAGCATGGCACGGGCGCCGGCGCATCTGCGGCGGGCGCCCGGCTGCCTGCGCTTCCTGACGGCATACCGGCAGCGCGGGGAGAGCCTGAACCCTCCCGGAGGAGACAGTGGTGGATTTCCGGATCGAAACGGACTCAATGGGCGAAATGCGCGTACCGGCCGGCATGTATTATGGTTGCCAGACCGCGCGCTCGATTGAAAACTTCAAGATCGGCACCGAAACCATGCCGCGCGAGGTTATTCATGCCTTCGGGATCCTCAAAAAGGCCGCGGCGCTGACCAACTACGAACTGGGCCTGCTCAGCCCCGACCTCCGCAGCGCCATCTGCCAGGCGGCCGGTGAGGTCGTGGATGGCCATCTGGACGCGCATTTCCCCCTGGTGGTGTGGCAGACGGGCAGCGGGACCCAGAGCAACATGAATGCGAACGAGGTCATCTCCAACCGGGCCATCGAAATTCTCGGCGGGGAGTTGGGCAGCAAAAACCCCGTGCACCCCAATGACCACGTGAATATGTCGCAATCGTCAAACGACACGTTCCCGACCGCCATGAACATCGCGGCCGCGGAACAGGTCTCGCAGCACCTCCTGCCCGCACTGGAAGCGCTGCGCGACACGCTTCAGGCGAAATCCGAGGCTTTCGAGGAGATCATCAAGATCGGGCGGACGCATCTGATGGACGCGACACCGCTCACCCTGGGCCAGGAATTCTCGGGCTACGCCCAACAGCTCAGCAACGGCATCGAGCGGATCACGGCGGCCCTGCCAGGACTGTTCGAATTGGCGCTGGGCGGAACGGCGGTCGGCACGGGCCTGAATACGAAAAAGGGCTACGACGAGAAAGTGGCCGCGAAGATCGCCGAGCTGACGGGGCTGCCGTTTGTCACTGCGCCCAACAAATTCGAGGCGCTGGCGGCCCATGACGCCGTGGTCATGATGTCCGGCGCGCTGAAGACCGTCGCGTGCAGCCTGATGAAGATCGCCAACGACATTCGCTGGCTGGCCAGCGGACCGCGCTGCGGCCTGGGCGAGCTGCGGCTTCCCGCCAACGAGCCGGGTTCGTCGATCATGCCGGGAAAGGTGAACCCGACCCAGTGCGAAGCGATGACCATGGTGGCCGCGCAGGTGCTCGGCAACGACACGACGATCAACCTGGCGGGAGCATCGGGTAATTTTGAGCTGAACGTGTACAAACCCGTGCTGATCTACAACCTGCTGCAGTCGATCCGGCTGCTGGGCGACGCCGTGCGCTCGTTTAACGACCACTGTGCGGTGGGCATCGAAGCCGACGAAAAACGGATCGATGCGCTGCTTCATGAATCATTGATGCTGGTCACGGCGCTCAACCGGACGCTGGGTTACGACAATGCCGCCCGGATCGCCAAGGCCGCCTACGCCAACGGCACGACGCTCAAAGAGGAAGCGGTCCAGCTCGGCCTCCTCACGGAAGAGGAGTTCGACGAGGCCGTCGACCCCGCGAAAATGATCGGTCCCAGCGAATAAGGCAGGGGTGGCCTCCGCATTCAGTCGCTGGTTTTCACCTTGACGACCCGGCCGCTCCGGGCGGATTTCCACGCGGCTTCGGTGACTTCAATGACACGCAAACCGCAGACCGGAGGTGTTTGCGGCTCGTCTTTGCCGAGAATGGCGTCGATGAAGTTGGAGTCGGGATTCTTCGTATACCGTGGCAGCAGCACCTTGACCGGTTTGCCCATCGCGTCCTGGTGGACGAGAGGCTGTCTGTGGCGAAGGTAGAACGCGCCTTTCGAGCCCACCACGGTGATATCTTCGTGAAACGCGGGTGCGTTGCCGATGATGGCCACGCTGCCCAGGGCGCCGTTGCCGAACTTCAGGGCGAGGGTCGAATTGATGTCGACCTCCGTCGTGAAGTTCTCCATTTCCGCGTAGACTTCGTCGATTTTGAGGCCGGTCAGCCACATGATGATGTCGATCAGATGGCTGCCGGAATCGTTGATCTGGCCGCCGCCCGACTCGGCCAGTTTCTGCCGCCACGTGCCCTTGACCGCCCGGAGCCATTCCTGCGCCTGCACGGCCTGCACGAACTGCACCTCGCCGATGGCGCCTT
Source organism: Candidatus Hydrogenedentales bacterium (assembly GCA_050950105.1). Lineage (GTDB taxonomy): Bacteria > Hydrogenedentota > Hydrogenedentia > Hydrogenedentales > SLHB01 > UBA2224. Next base: position 87,686 of record JBMNGZ010000008.1, read on the forward strand.
TGGCGATCTGCGCCCGGATGTAACGAAATTCAGGCAAGTAATGACGCTGATAGGAGATCATCAGCACCCGGTTCACTTTTTGAGCCAGCGCGATGAGGCGCTTGGCATGCTCTACCGTGCAGGTCAGCGGTTTTTCGGAAAGTACGTGCAGACCTTTTTTGAGTGATGCCGCGGTCTGTTCGTAATGCACCGTGTGCGGGCTCTGGACCACCACGCCATCAAGCTCTTCGTGAGCCAGCATCTCCCGGTAATCGCGGTAGGCGGGCAGATCTTCCGACCCGGGGCATTGCTGATAAAAAGTGGCCAGCGACTTCTTCGACGGATCCGTCAGGGCGACGACCGAGGCCTTTTTTGTGTCGTGGATGCGGTTCCAATGCCCGGGCGCGATTCCCCCGGCGGCGATGAATCCAATACGGAGCTTTCTGGCCATGGCGCGCATCTCCTCTGAAGCCTGTTTCCGTCGGCACAGCGGCATGGTAACAACGGGTCCGAGGCAAATCAACGACAGAAGGCGCACAAGCCACGGAGCAGCGCCAAAAAGGCCCGCTGGGTGGCTCCAGGCGGCGCCGGCCCCGCATCTGCTTGAGAAGTTGGGCTCTCTGCGCTGCGAGGAGTGGTTCTGTTATAGTGAATGTCACCATACCTATGCAGAAGCCGAGGAACGGGTCATGCGCGAGGTTTTGAAGGCGATTGAACTGATAGGCGGCGGAGGCGGCGTAATGGCCATGGTCTGCGGCGGCGCGGCCCTGGTGCTGGGCTTCACGAACATGGGGGTTGCCGGTATCAAGTACGGCGCGATCGCGTTCATCATCGCAATCGTGGTCAAGCTTTTCCGTCGGATGATTCTCCCGGATTGACACCATCCGGCTGCGCAGAAGGAAGCGTTCATGTGGACGAAGTTCAAAGGCCTGTTTGTGGCGTCGCCCGATAGTCAAACGGCATGGCGGGTCTTCTTGCGCATCGAATCCGCCGTCCTGTTTCTCGGCGCACTGGCCATGTTCTGGAAGCTGGCTTCCGCACCGCCACCATGGGGGCTGTTCGTGCTCTTCGCCCTTCTTCCCGAAGCCGCCTGGCTGGCCTATCTGTACCGCAGGGAATCGTCCCGCTGGGCAGCTCTGATCTACAATGCGGTGCATTCCTACGTCACGCCCATCCTGCTCCTGATGCTGCTCTGGACCTTCTCGCCGCTTTATCTCCTGGGATGGGTGGCCAACATCGCTTTTTTGCGCGTGCTCGGCTTTGGATTTCACACCCCGCCGCGAGCCTGATCCGAAAGCGACCCGCAATGCCTAGCGATCACAGGCCTCCAGGAGTTCGTCGAGCCGCGTGAACTTTTCCCGGGGTTTGCCCACGCGTTGCCCACGCGCGACTTCCTTCGCATCGATGGCTTGCCAGTCGGCGTAGGTTACGACGCGGATGCCCCGTTCGCCGAGCAGCCGGGCCAGGTCGCGGCTGTCTCGCCGCGGGCATGGAGGCAATGCAGGCAGATCGTTCAACAGCGACTGGACGGTCTCCGCGCTGTCGGGCTTGTTCGTGCCGATGATCCCGCTCGGGCCGCGTTTGATCCAGCCCGCCGCATACAAGCCGGGGATCGGGTTGCTGCCCTCCATAATGCGGCCCTGGCGGTTCGGAAATACGCCTCGCGCCTTGTCAAAGGGCACGCCGGGAACCGCTATGCCGCGATATCCCACACTGCGGAACACCAGGCCGCAGTCCAGCGTTTCTGTTTCGCCATTGCCCTGCGCCCGGAGTTCAAACGGTTCGCCTTCGAGCGTGTTTCGCTCAAACACCACCGATTCCACCCGCGTCGTGCCGCGCAGCTCTACGGGGCTGAGCCGAAACCGGATGTGGCACTGCCGCGGCGCATCGGAGGGAGCCCGCTGAGCGAAGTCCCGAAAAATCGACAAATTTTTCTGGCTGTTTTTGTTGCCCGGATGCTCGAGTTCGGCCCGGCTCGCTTCATCCAGCTCCAGCTCGGCCGGATCGATCACCGGCGCGCAGGCCGCCAGTGCGCCCAATTCGCGCAATTCCGTCGCGGTGAACTTAGCCTGCACCGGGCCCCGGCGGCCAACCAGATAAATGCGACGAATACGGCTATCGGCCAACGCATCCAGGGCGTGCTGCGCGATGTCGGTGTGTTTCAACTCATCCACGGTTTTCGACAGGATGCGGCCGACATCGATCGAGACATTGCCCTGGCCCACAATCACGGCTACCTCTGAAGAGAGGTCAAACTCGCGGTCACGAAAGTCCGGGTGGCCGTTATACCATCCCACGAACTCGGTTGCCGTGTGGCTGCCCGGGAGCGATTCACCGGGAATTCCCAGTTTTCGGTCGGTCTCGGCGCCGCACGCGAAGAGCACGGCGTCGTAAAATTGTCGCAGTTCGTTTACGGAGATATCGCGCCCGATCTGCACGTTGCCGAAAAACTGAAACCCCTCGTGTCCGGCAATTCGGTCGAAGATCCGCGTCACGGTCTTGATTTTGGCGTGATCGGGCGCCACGCCGCCCCGAACCAGCCCGAATGGGACCGGCAAGCGGTCAAAAAGGTCGATCTGAACGGGAATGCCGGCTTTGTACAGCGCCTCCGCCGCATAAAAGCCGCTCGGCCCGCTGCCGACAATCGCCACGCGCAGCGGGCAGGTGCTGGTGCCAATCGTGTTCATGAATGCTCCCGAAATGCGTTGAATTCAGGTATCTTTTTCGGTGGCGCGGTTCAGAGCCGGAAACAGACCCGCCGCGCAGGATATTTCAAGGTGGCAGCGCAGCGCGGCTCATTTCGCGGAGGAAAGCTCCTGCGTGTCCGCCGTTTTGGCGGACGACGGCAGGACAGCACGGCCGGCGCGCGTCAGATAATGCCGCACATCGTTGATGGTCAGATACATCGAAGGCACAATCACCAGGGTCACCGCCGTGCCGAACAAGATGCCGAATCCCAGAGACAAAGCCATCGGGATCAGGAATCTCGCCTGCCGCGACGTCTCGAAAATCATCGGGGCCAGGCCGCCGAAAGTCGTCAGCGTGGTCAGCATGATGGGGCGAAATCGCTGCACCGCCGCCGAATGAATCGCGTCGTGCGGCGACAAGCCTTCCTCGCGCTCGCGGAAGTTCGCGAAATCGATCATGACCAGGGCGTCGTTCACCACCACTCCCGCCAGCGCCACGATGCCGAACATGCTCGGGATAGACAGGTCGTATCCCATGATGAGATGGCCCAGAAAGGCCCCCACGATGCCGAAGGGAATGCTCAGCATAACCACCAACGGCTGCGTATAGCTTCGGAAGGGAATGGCCAGCAACGCGTAGATCGCCATCAACGCCAGAAGAAACGTCACTCTCAGGCTTCCCATGCTCTCGCGAATCTCGGCCTGGTGGCCCTCAAACGAAAACGAAAGGCCCGGATGATCACGCAGAAATTCGGGCAACACATCCTCCTGAAGGTCTTTCAGCACTTCCCCGGCGCGGCTGCGTGGCACGATGTCGGCCGAGACTTCGACGACGCGCCGCCCGTTGCGGCGACCGATGGTGGTGTAGGCGCGGCCCCGGTTGATCTCCGCGATCTCCCGGAACGGCACATAGGCGCCCGACGGGGTCTGAATCATCAGTGATTGAATTGTATGCTCCGACGAGCGCTCTTCCTCGGGCAGCCGCACCATCACCTTGATCTCGTTACGGCCCCGTTGCTGCCGAAGCACTTCCGCCCCATAAAAGGCGTAACGCACCTGCCGGGCCACATCACGCGGTGTCAACCCGAGGCTCTTGCCTTCCGGTTTCAGCGTGAAATCGAGCTGCTCTTTACCCGGCTGGAAGCCATCATCCACATCATTCACCCCGGGATAGGTTGCGAGGATGTCTGCCAATTCGGCGCTCGTCTGTTCCAGGAGGTCCATATGGCGGTGGCTGAGTTCCACGGCCAGGGGACGGCCCCAGCTTCCCGGTCCGCCCGAGTCGGACGTAAAGCGCAGGTACTCCACGCCGGGAACTTCACCCACCGCCTCACGCCAGCGCCGGGTGAACTCCGTCGTGCTCATGATCGCGTCGCGGATAGCGGGTTCGGCCAGTTCGACGCGCATCCGCCCGGTGTGGCCGCCCGTCCTGCCAATGTCGGTCGTAACCGAAACGACCAGTTCCGGGTGGCCTGATTCCTCAACAATCTGTTCCGCACAGGCCTGGATCCGGTCCATAATGGCTTCGGTCCTTGCAACCGGCGCGCCGTACGGCAACACCACTTGCGCATCGGCGAAATCGGATTCGATGATGGGGAACTGCTGAAATCCCATCCGGCCGCTCAGCGCGTAGGAGAGGCTCAGGGCCAGTGCGCCCAGGGCAATTGCGATCGCAATGTACCGGCGCTGCAACACATATTCCAGCGCCGGACCGTAATAATCGCGCACCCAGTGCAAGACACGGCGGCTGAACTTCTGTTGCCTTTCGTGGAGCCAACGATTGATGCCTTTGCGCACTCGATCCCGTTGATGGCCCAACTGCGAAGGCAGAACGTACAGGCTTTCGATCAGCGCCAACACAAAAACCACGCAGACCACCACGGGGATCATCTGAAACGTCTTGCCTACGTAGCCTGGAATGAAATAAATCGGCACAAACCCCACAATATTCGTCAACACACTGAAGACCACCGGCGACGCCACTTCCCGTGTCCCGCGGATCGCCGCCTCAAGAAACGGCAAACCTTCCTGGTGGTAGTAATACACGTTCTCTCCGACCACGATGTTGGTGTCGATTACCATGCCCAGCGCGATAATAAATCCGAACAGGGACATCATGTTGATCGTGACATCGCCCGCAGGAAGAAACAGGAATGATCCCATAAATGAAACCGGCACCCCCATCATGACCCAGAAGGCGAGCCGCGCTTCCAGAAAGACCCCCAGGAGCACCAGCACCAGCACGAGACCCATCACCCCGTTCTTTACCAGCAGCTCCACCCGTTGCCGGTAGGTCTCCGAACGGTCGCGATGGGTCGAAGTCTTGATTCCCGGGGGAAGGAAGGGCTGGTACTCTTCCAGCAGCTGGCGCACTGCTTTCGCTACCCCGATCGGCGTTTCACTTCCAACCCGGTACACTTCGAGATGCACCGAGCGCTGGCCGTTGAACTTCGAGTACCGATCCGTGTCGGCGAAACTGTCGTCAATATACGCAATGTCTTTTAAGAGCACCTGGCTGCCCAGCGCTGTCGTGACGACGGGTATCTCAGCGAACTGGCGGCCGTAATCCCGCCGCTCCTTCAGACGGAGCAGGATCTCGCCCGCGGGCGTCTTTAAGCCGCCCCCGGGCAGGTCGAGCGCGGCATTTCGCAGGGTTTGGGCAATTTGTTCCGGAGTCGTCCGGTACCGGCGGAGATTTTCCTGGGAAATCTCAATGCCGATTTCCAAGGGCGGCAGGCCCTGCAAGTCCACCTGCGTAATGTCCGGCGAATGAAGCAGCCAATCGCGCAGCTGTTCGGCCACCTGATGCAACGATGTATCGGGTGCATCGCCATAGATCACCACCTCGATCACGTCGCGGCGGCGCGCGTCAATGCGCACCTCCGGCTCCTCGGCCTCTTCCGGAAAAGTGACAATCCGGTCTACTTCGCTCTTGATTTCCTGGCCCAGCCGGTTGACGTCTTCTCCCAAAAGCAGCTCTACCATCACGCTGGCGCTGCCTTCACGCGCAGTGGAGGTCACTTCTTTGACGCCTTCCAGCGAGCGAATCCCCTCCTCGATGGCCAGGATGATCCCGTGTTCCACTTCCTCCGGACTTGCGCCGGGGTATACCATCGAAATGGACACCGTGTCGGGTGCAATGTCGGGAAAGACTTCCTGTTTGGTATGCAGCAGCGCGATGAAACCGCCGGCCAGGCAGATCCACAGAATGAGGCTGGCCGCCACGGAGTGATTGGCCATCCACGCGATGGCCCCCCGGTACCCAGGCTGTTTCGTCCCGGCACTCATGGTCCTACGCCCTCCGCTTCACTGACCAGTGTGTTTCCGGCGGGTACGGGGCTCGATTCCTGGCCCTCTTCTCGAAGCCGCAGCGGCATGCCGTCGACGGGCGTTGACAGCTCACTCATGACAATCAATTCCCCGTGTTCCACGCCGTGCGAAACATAGGTGGATTCCGCGCCGCGCCAGGCCATTTCTATCGAGCGAATCTCGAGGGCTTTGTCAGGCGTCATGACCCACACGTAGTTGCCTTCACGCACCGCCGATGCCGGCACCGGACACACGTCCGGGACCTCCTGTCCGACGATCTCCACCCGCACTTTCGCTCCCAGCAGAAGCGGATGCGACGGGGCTTCGCCGCCGTTGTTCAGTTGCAGGGGGTCTTTGACCGCAACCAGGATGCGGGGTAGCGTGCTGCCCGATTCGATGTCCGAAAGGATGCGTTGCACCTCTCCTTCGCGGTAGATGCCCGCGCCCCAGGCGTCTTCATGGAAAATGCGCACCAGCGAACCTGACGTACTGTTGAAACCGGGGATCTCCAGCCAGCGCAACTCGGCCACCGGCACCGTCACTTCTACCCAGAACTCGTCCGAATCCACCAGTGTCGCGAGTGCCGTGCCGGGATTCACATAGGCTCCCAGATCGACCTTCCGCTCTTGAATCACCGCGTTGAAGGGCGCCACCAGCACGGTGCGCTCCAGGTCGAGCCGCGCCTGGTTCAATCCTGCCTGCGCAATGGCCACGGCGGCCTTTTTCGATTCGAGTTGCGGCTGCCGCAACATCAACGCTTCGTCTTCCTCGGGAGCACTCTCGCCCAGCAGCTCGTATTCGAGCTGGGCGATCGACTGCTGGCCCATTTCGAGTTTAAGCTCCGATTGCGCCTTGACCAGGTTGGCCCGTTGCTGCTCGACCGCCAGCTCGTAGTCGTTGGCTTCGATCTCGGCCAGGATTTCGCCCAGCGCGAAATGTCCGCCCGGAAGAAATGTCGGAGCCACCTGTGAGATCTGACCACGAATCCGGGCCGCCAGGTCGACCGTGCGCGCAGGCACCACCGTGCCCATGTTGCGCACGGTTGCGCGAACCGTCTGCACCTGAGCCGGCATCACTTCCACGAGAGCCGCCTCTCGTTGAGGCGGGCGCCGCTGGGCCACGGGAGGGTTCTGCAGCCACTGATAGGAAATGTATCCGCTGACCCCCAGAATGACGATCACCAGAAGCATGCGCACAAGCATGCTCAGAGCACGCCACATCCGCGAGGTCGCCGGCGCCTGTACGTCAGCGGCGCCCTCTTCGGTGCTTGTTTCAGGAAGTGTTGCCATGTGCTGGTCTGCTCCAATTCTTCGCCGGAAATCACGTCCGGCGTTGTTCTATCCGCTTTGTGAGAGAGGCCCGGCCGTCTCTGGCGCCGCCGCCTGCTCCCTGGCGCGAATCGCTTCGTGCTCCGGGGCCATCCACGAACCGCCCAGGGCGACGCACAACTGGACCCGCAGATCGAGCCGGGCCAGTTCAGCCTGTACCAGCCGCCGCTCCACTACTTGAAGCTGCGACAGCGCCGATACGACGGGCAAATAATCGTTCGAGCCTTTGCGGTAGCGCAGCAGCGCCTGATTGTGCGCATCGCGCGCCGCATCCAGTTCCCGTTCCAGCGCGGCGATGTATTCTCCCTGCTTGACCTCTTCATACAAGGCCGTTTCGACTTCTCTCGCCGCGATCAGCACGCGCTCCTGGTAGGCGGCCAACCGCTCGTCCACTACGGCGCGTGTGCGTTCAATTTCAGCTTTTCGCCGGCCCGCATCAAAGATCGGCCCGCTTACGCCCGCAGCCAGGGTCGCAGCCCAATTGTTGAATACGAGGTCCCAGTCGTCCGCGCCATAGCTGGCCGTGCCCGTCAGGCGCAGCGCCGGCAGGCGGTCCGCCCGGGCTACGCTCACCCGCCAGTCGGCCGAGCGCAGGCGAAGCCCTGCCGCACGGATATCCGGTCGGCGCGCCAGGAGGTCGGCTGGAAGGCCCGGAGCAGGCAACGGACCCACCTTGGGCAGGCCGGCCCGCGTCACGCCTAAATCGGCGCGCGGTTCCTGGCCCAGAAGCACGGCCAGCTCGTGCAGGGTGGTCTGCAGGAGCGACTCCAGCGGCGGCAGCAACGATTCCGTCCCCGCGACGATCTGTCGTTGTTGATAGACATCCAGCGCCGTCGCCATGCCTTTGCGGTACCGCAGCTCGATCAGGTCCAGGGTGGTCTTGTTCAGTTCCAGTTGCGTCTCGACCAGCGCGAGCGTCTGGCGTTGGGTCACGGCAAACAGCCATTCTCTCGCCACGAGGGCCGACAGACTGAGCATCGCGCCATAGAGGTCCTCGCGCGTCGCTTCGACGTCACTCAGGGCGGCCTCGTGCTGCGAGCGCACCCGACCCCACAAATCCACTTCAAAACTGCTGCCCAGGCCAAACCGGTACGATCGCGTGGTGAACGTGCTGTGAGACGGCGGCTGGCCCGCGGTCAGCGTATCGATTGCCTGCAAGGCGCTGCCGGCCTGTTCCAGCGCATCCAGGACATCCGCCGGAGGAATGCTGCCCGCTGCATTGAGCCGGTTCCACGCCGCGATCTTCGGATTCAGAGTAGCCAGTTGATCCGCATGCTTTCCCGTATCGACCCGGCGCCGTCCGGTCGAAATATCGCCCGAGTAGTCCAGCGAGGGCAGGCGTGCCGCGCCTGCCTGGATCGCGACCACTTCGGCCTGGATCAGGCGCGCATACATCTGCCGCAGCGACAGATTGTCCGACAACGCCCGTTCGATCAGGTGGTTCAATTCATCCGACTCAAATACCTCCCACCACCGTTCCGGGACCATGCCGGAGGTCTCGTAGAGGGCAAATTCGTCAGGAACCACCAGTTCATCCGGGCTTCGCTCCGGCGGGATAAAACGCGCGCAGGAGAGGCCGCAAAAGGCGATTACGAGCCCGATAGCCGCGACCTGTAAAAGCCCGGCGCGTTCCGCGCAGGCGGGGGGAGTGTGGCAGACGTCGAGTTCGGACATGAATTATGCTCCGGCCTGTTTGGGGGCGGCCCCGCCGTTTCGCTGCCGGATCGCCGCGCGCACCGCGGCCATGCCCGCCAGGCAAAACCCCACGATGTGTGATGTCAGCACGTCGACCTTGTCACTCCCCGAAGTCCATGCCCGTTTTCTCTTAAACGCCATGATGCATTGACTCATTACGCTCATTTCACACAAATCCAGGTCTGTTTCAGTTGCTCCCGGCCCCAGCAGATCGCGTATGGCTGCAAGAAAATGCCGGCGCGACGTCTCATGCCAGTCCGCGATCGCATCGTCCAGCAGGCCCGTCGGGTTTACCAGCTCCATCATGCGGATACTCTGCAGATGGCCCAGCTGCTCCTCGTCTGCCCGGCGTTGCAGCATCGCGCGGACCAGTCCCGCCAGCCGCTCCTCCCCCGAGGCATCCGAAGTCACGCCCCCGTCAAGTGGATACAGCGCATCGGCGCGCGCCGTCGCATAGGCCCACGTCGCCTCGTATAACCCGCGCTTGGAGCCGAAATGGTAATTGATCGCCGCCGTATTGACGCCCGCGCGCTGGCAGATCGCCGCGTGGGTGGCGTCCCGGTACCCTCTTTCCCCGAATACCTGGAACGCCGCGCTCAGAATGCGCTTGCGGGTCTCTTCGCCATCTTTACGGATTCGCACCGGAGCAGCCCGTATCCAATCAATCGCCTAGTTCAAGTAAGAAGTTGAACTTGTACCACGATCCAGCCCCCAAGTCAAGAAAACTACCCGCCACAAATCGCGGCGCAGGCATGCTCAACGCCGGATTGCCTGCCCGCGGTCGTGGAGACCATCGATGACGCCTGAATTGCATCCCCGGGCGGTGGGCTCACCCGGCAGGACTGGATCCTTGTCGCAGGCCGGAACGCCCTCTGGAAGCTCCAGCGCGCTTCGGGGTTTTCGGGGGCATTCGTCGACACCGGCACAGCGCCCTGCGATCCGATGGCGCGTGATACAAAAAAGACTGACCCGCCAGAGCGCGTGCACTGACGGGTTAGAAAGCTGTCTGCGCCGGTCCGACGGGCTATTGTTCAATCGGAAAGGCTGCGAAGTGCAGCAGGCGGCCCTCGTAGCAGAGTCCGGTGCCGGAAACGCTTCTTCCGCTGAGCCCGATGCCCACGCCAAGGCCGCGGGTCTCATCGAGAACCTGGAGGTTCTCCTGCACCCGGCCGGCGAAATCGCGGATCACCCTTTCGGACGCGGGCTTGTTCTCGTTGTTGTTGTGGGCGAAGGCGAAGAAACAGGCCTCGCTGAGCCGGGGCCACAGACGCTGCATGGTGCGGGGGGTATCGAAGAGTTCAAAGAGCACCACGCGCGAATCGCTTGCGATGGCGACACCGGCGGCGTCTTCGGGAAGGGTGAGGCGCTGGCGATAGTCCTCGACCCGTCCGCGCGCAGCCTCGAGCCCATCGGTCAGCGATGCGGTGCGCGATTCGGCCCGGGCACATCTCAGTTCTTGCGCAACATCGCGCCACACCTCTGACTGGTCGCCGTCGAACGAGCCGCGACAGGCGACGGATTCCATCACCCGCGCGCATTTTCGGGCCCGGATATGAGGCGTGGCAAAGTGGGTGGCGCGGAACCGCTGGCTGACACTGGACCAGCGCCCCTGTTCAACGCAGCTCACGGGAACCACAAGCTCGGATTGTGCCGCGATGAGCATGGTGATGTTGATGACCCGGTTTTGTTTCGCGCCGGTGAGGATTTCGCCTTCGGGCAGCAGAATGGGCCGTTCGCCGCGGTTCCGGATGAGGATCTCGGGCACCGTACCGTGCTGCGAGGTCTCGGTGACTTCGGCCGCGCCCGCCTCAAGCGCCTCTTCAAGGAGGATATAGGCCCGTTCGTGTCCGTTCACGAGATACAAAGGAAAGACGGTCGCGTTGCGGTAATGCAGGGCCTCGCCGACCGTCAAGCCGCTGAGTACCGAACGCACGGCGCCGACCGCGCCGATATCGGCATGAGCCTCCAGCGTCTGAGCGACGCCCGGCATTAACGCCAGCAGCAGGCGTGTCTCCGGCAGGAGATCGCGGCGTGACAGCTCGCCGAGACGCTCCGCGACGTCGCGAATGAGCGTGGGCCGGCGCCAGTCGTGCATGGCGTTGTAGGCCTCGAGCACGATGCGGTGCAGGGCGCCGGGGAGGGCCTCCGGGTCGCGGACGGCCTGGAGAAAGGCCGCGTTCGAGGGTGTGCCGTATATCGAGACGGCCAACGTGGCCGAGGGGATATGAGTCTTGGGGCATGCGGCCACCACCCCGTCGGTATAGACGATGCCCTGATCGATCAGGGGCGTCAGCCAAGCCGCGACCTTCCGTGGAAGGTATCCGACCTGGGCGAAATCTTCATTTTCAACCCGGATGGCTTTCCGATCGTGGCTGTTGTCCGGTTCGCGCTCGAAATGGACCTTCTCGCCTGCCGTGGGGACCGCTCGGCAATACTGCATCCCCGCCAGGTTGACCTCGATTTCGCCGAGCAGTACGTCGTGTTGACAGATTTTTTTGTTCATGGCATCTGCTCCTGATGAGATCCCGCGGTCACTTCGGTGCGGTTCCACAGATCCCCGTTTTCCACCAAAACACCGCTCGTCCCCGGGCGGACATACATCCACGCCGTGACCTCGGGACCAGAGTCCAATCGTATCGACACCTCACAACGCCGGTACCAGGTGGGATGCGCCATCAGGCGATCCAGGTCGCGGAGCGTCTGCTCGCTGACCTTGTACACTTCGCCCCGGATCGGGCTGACCGCCTGATCCACCCGAACATAGGGCATGGCGCTCACATAAAGGGCATAACTTTCAGTCGTGCGCCCCATTCCAGCCGATTTCCGGGTCCCCAGCAAAAACTGATTCCAGAAACCACTCCGCAGCCTGCCGTAAACAAAGACATATTGCTCTCTACTCATGCCCGCACCCTCCGGCTTCTTCATACTTCCGAGACCAGCCCATGACGGGACGGCGCCTCGTCCCGCGACGCCGTCCCCCGGGCCTTCAGCAGACCTCTCCCACGAGGCCGGGTTCCCTCCAGCGGAGATGATCTGACTGGGGAGTTGCGCCATAGGTCGTAACCCACAGATACTCGCCGGAAGACGTCCCCTCCTGGAGCACCGCAACCAGTTCTTCGCCGAACAGCATGAAACGGAAATACCATGACTTCTGCCCGTTGGCCAGGCGCTGCCAATAGGCCGGCCGGTAGCCCAGCGACCACATGTGACTGGCCTTGACCTGCCGGCTCCGCTCGAACAGGGACTGTGCCAGTGCCCGCGTGGGCGGAAGCCCTGTGTGCTGTGCAATACGCTCCAGCGCGTGCTCTGTGATATCCAGTTGTGTCGCCTTCGATACCTTCATGAATCCTTTCCCGGTGATACCCATCGTTATGACCTCCCTGGTGTTGACTGCCCCATCCACTGCCATGCTCTGAGGCCGTGCTTGCGCTCAACGCCTATATATGAGCAGGTATCGTGCCAATACAGCAGGCCGCGAAAAACACCATAGGTGGGGTAATTTCTGTGAGGGTATACAAAATAGGCCGTATTGTGTCCTCAATATTAACGTGCTATGCTCAAAAAACGAGTGGTCGCCAGCGACCACCGGGAATGCGAGCCTAATCTGGCACTTCAGGACGCTGCGGCGTATGCGCAAGCGCTTCTGCGAGGACAATGCCGGGCTCATCCCGACAAAAAAGGAGCCACATGGGAACCGGAAAAAAGCAGTATATTGTGACCTATTACGGGTTAGACGGCGCCTGTGCGGCGGCCCTGGCGTTAAAACGGTTTCCGACGGCCGATGTGGTGACGACCAGCGCCAGGCGGGTAGGTGAAACATTGCAGCAGATCAGCCAGTCCGCGGCATGCGATGTACACGTGTGCGGGCTTGGAGCGGCCTGCGACTGGGCTGAAGTGAGGCAGGCCTGCGAGGCGATCCGGAAACGCAGAGGCCAGGTGTTCTGGTACTGTGGCCGAGGCTACCTCGACGAAGACCGGGACCGCTACACGGAGGTCTGCACGCCGGTGTTTATCGAGGCCGAAAGCAATACGGGAGCGCTGGCAAAACATCTGCAGCTCACCGAAGATCCGGTAGCCGGGTTTTTGGCCGAACTGGCGCCTTTTGACCGTAACATCTTGCGCGGGAAAGACCCCAAAAAGGCAAGCGATGAGCAGGAAGACTGGCGTGATTTTGTGGAGGCCGCGATCTCCCAGTATTTCAAGTACCAGGACGAGGAGGTCTACCGCGCGGCCATTCGCAGTCTGGCGAATCGGAGCCTGACTGAGGAAGACCGGCACACGCTCGACATCTTCCGGCAGACAGGGTTCCAGTATGTGCTGCATGGCCGTTCGCAGGCGTTGAAAACACTTCGTGAGCGGATCAAAAAATGCGCCCGGATCAACCGCCCTCTGATTATCATGGGTGAATCGGGCGTAGGCAAGGAGCATGTGGCGCATCTGCTTCGCGAGGCCAGCTCGCGCTGTAGCGAGCCGTTCATTGCCGTGAATTGCGCCTTGTACGCAGGCAGTGCCAGTCTGGCCAACTCCGATATCTTCGGACACGTGAAAGGCGCGTTCACGGGCGCGGAAAAAGAGCGCGCGGGCAAGCTCAGCACAGCGCACAAGGGCTTCCTCTACCTGGACGAGGTCGGCGAACTCCCGCTGGAGGTCCAGGCGAAATTACTGCGCGTGTTCGAGGACGGCCAGGTCACACCCGAAGGCGCCGATCGGCCCACGGAACACGTCGACGTCCGCATCATCGCTGCGACCAACCGGGAATTGCCCGAAATGGTGCGTGCGGGGACTTTCCGCGCGGACCTGTACCACCGCCTGAGCACCCTGCGCCTTTTTGTCCCCCCGCTGCGCGAACACCTGGAGGACATCCACTCCATCCTGGACGAGCACTTGAGTTCGCTCAAAAAAGAAGGTTACCAGCGCACCCTGACGCAAAACGATTACCAGGCCTTGAAAGGCTACGACTGGCCGGGAAACGTCCGCCAATTGATCAAACTGGTGGAGCGGGCCTTCTATCTTGATATGAGCATCCCGGAAGCGATCGCGGAAGAAGAGGCGCTGGGTGAACTCCGTGTTGCCGTGGATGTCCGGCCATCTCGGGATGAATTACTGCTTCCCCGCACCACGAGCGAGGTTCGCACAATCGAAGAAGTGCGCAGTCAGTATGCACAGCACGTCTGGGAACTCTTTGACCGAAATTACACGGCTACCGCCAAAGCCCTGGGTATCCAGCCCAATACGCTGCGCTACCAGTATCTGAAAGAGAAAAAACAGCAAGCCTAGCCGGCCTGTCTCATGCCGGGCCGCGCGTGCGCTGCGGCGCGGTTGTCATGCCGTCGCAGCGCGGTAGTGTCCGGCAATTTCCCCGGGCGTGAGCGCGCGGCCAAACACGGCTACGTGGCAGAGCCTGCCTTCGAGTCCGAAGAGGGCGTCGCTGCGGCCGCCCATCCACAGACCGGCGGTTTCCGGAGAGCAGCCGGGTTCGAGCGTGCCCGCGATCTCCGGACTGGCGTTGCCGTCCAGATACACGGCGATGTCGAGACCCTGGCGGACGTACGCGACATGGTACCAGCGCTTGGGTTCGAGCATGGTCGCGCCCGCGAGCAGCGTGCGTTTGGCGTCGCCGTTGTAGGCGATGAGCCGTCCCAGAGCCTGGCCGTCGGCATCGGTTCCGCCAATACCGAGGTGTTCGCCCGGCGCGCCGGGTTCGCGGTCGCGGCCCCGGGAGATGATGTAGCCCGTCACCGCGCGGGCGTCGCTGGGCAGACCGTTCCAGAACCAGAGTTCAACCGAGTACCCGTCGCCCGGAACGGGTATGGAGGCGGCGACCCGCCCTCCCGCGCAATGCAGGGCGCGGCAGATGCCGTCGGGGTGGCCGGTTTCCCTGAGGGAAGGCCCTTCGAGGAAGAACGCCACACCCGCTTCGCAACGGGCCACGTGGTTGTTGCCGGACAGGTCGGCGCAGGTTTCGCCCGCGAGAGTGTCCATGGGCCAGTAGGCCTCCGGTCCGGAGGCGCGCACGGCATCGACATAGGGGCCGGCACAGACCGGCAGAGGCCGTCGCGGGCGCTCCGACAGGTCTTCGAGCAGCGTCAAAACCGCTTCCGTGATCCTGGGTTCCGCGGCGGGTTCGAGGCCGGCAGTGCGCGCGGGCCAGGTGTTGTAGCCGCCGAAACAGTACAGTTCGGGCGGCGGGATGTAGCCTTCGGCGCCGTTGGCCAGCTCGATGTTCATGGTCAGGGGAAACGGACTCTGCCGTTTGAGTTTGAGGCCCGTGATGGCATAGACCTCGCACGGGATGGCGGCGATGGCCAGCCCGCCAAGGCGCAATGCCTGGAGTTTCAGTTCGCGCCGGGGTTCTGCCGCGAGGTAGAACTGTTCCAGCGCATACACCTCCGCCTGATCCTTAGGCTGGGTACGGTCGCCCATGGCCGCCCGGATCTCGTTGGCCCAGGCAAGCCGCTCCGGTGACGGCGTCCGGCGGTCCAGCGCAAGCGTCACTTCCGCCATGTCGACCGAGGCATCCTCAACGTATTCGGCCGCCTGCCAGGCTTCCATGGCCTTGTCGGCCACACGCGCGGCATAGGCGTCGATGGTGAGATCCGTTTTCGGCGCCGCATAATTCATCCAGTGCTGGTCGCCGCTCGTGCCATTGGAGATCAGGGCGACAAAACGGGGCTGCTCCTGGCCGGGCGCGATGCGCCGCTCCATTTCCACGCAGAACCGGCCGAAATAGTCCGCGGATATGGGCGTGGAACCGAAGTAATGCATCGAATAATTGGCGAGAAGCGCCAGGGGCGCGCCATCGGCCGTGCGCAGCGCCAGCACAGTCAGCGCGGGGTCTTTCGGGCCGCAGGGCCCAATGTAATCGGGATTCTGATATCCGGGGTGCATCATCGCGCGAATGGTGGCCTCGCCGAACGGATCCGTTTCGATCCGGTCGGGACGGCGAAACCATACGCGGCAGTTGGTGTCTTCGTAATCGGCCACGGCCGCCCAGCCCAGGCGGGCGGGAACACGGTTGGCATCGGCCTGCTGGATGCATTCGACGAGCCGCTCGGGCAGAAAAGCCGCGTACGCCTCGTCGCAGCGCGACCCCAGCGCGCCCATGACGGACGGCGCCGTGTGCGAATGGGTCGCAGCGATGAGCATGTGCTCCTCGCGGATGCCCGTTGCGGCGCTGGCGCGGCGTTTGACGTCATCCAGCAGCTCGCGCGGCATCATGAGGTTGTCCACCAGCACCAGAGCGAGCCGTTTGATGCCATCGTCCAGCACGAGGCCGCGCGCGAACAGCGGATCGCTTATCGAATCGGCCGTAGCTTCCAGAAAACCGCCGCTGCTGATCACGGGCAAGATCCGGGGCGTTATGTCCACGGCCGCGGCGCCCGCCAGCACTCCTCTCGCGCCACCGGGACCCGACGCGGCGCCGGCCGCCAGGCGTGAGGAACCCAGAGCACCAATCAACGCGGCTGTGCCCGCCGCGCCTTGCATCGAATGTTGAATGAATCCCCGGCGTGTCAGTCTCTTGCTCACGATCCCGTCCTCCGCTTGAGTTTCCGGAAAACAGACTACCCGTTCGCGCACGGAGAACACAACACGACCAACCGGGACACGACAGGCGCAAAAGCTGAAAATTTGATGCGATTCAGGCACACTGGAGCCCACGAAACAAAAGGAAAGGGAGAAAGCATGAGTCGTGGCAAGTGGAACGGAATCGTCGTTGCGGTCATCCTGGCGGTGGGTGTAAGTGGCGGAGTGCCTGTTTCCGCCGACGAGCCCGGCGAGCCCGGCTACCTCGAGCGGGTGACGGCCTATGCCAATGTCATGCTTGAACACGGTCAGGATACGTACGGCGAGGCCTCCGGGCCGCTGTTTGCAGAGGAACTGGATCGCACGACTCTCCGGATGCTCGCGGACGAAGCGCTGGAAGCGGCCGCGGCCATCCCTTACGAAACCTGGGGGATACGGTCCCACGACCGCATGCTGGGCGGCGCAAACCCGCAGCATTGCACCAATTTGTACCAGATTTTGTATGCCTTGACCGCCATCACGGGGGAGGCCCGCTACGCGGAGGCCGCCGACGCCTCAGTGAAATACTTTTTCGAGCAGTGCCAAAGCGAAGTCACGGGCCTTTTGTATTGGGGGGAACACGCGGGCTGGGATCTCCGCCGCGATGCGCCGTTGGAGACCTCGTCCGGAAATATCCACGAGTTCTACCGGCCCTGGCCGCTGTGGGAGCGCAGCTGGGAGCTTGCACCGGAACCCTGCCTCCGATTTGCCCGCGGGCTGTGGGAGCATCAGATCGGCGACCACGAAACCGGCGGCTTTTCGCGCCACGCCAAAATCAGCCAGCACGGCCCCGCGCCGAACGCCCCCTACGCGCGACACGGCGGCTTCTACATCGAAGTCTGGGCATACGCCTACAAAAAAACGGGCGATGCAGGCTTCCTTCACGCAATTGAAACCGTCCTGAACGGCCTGGAACGCGCGCGCCTCAACGACGGCGGATACCTGGTCGCCGGCAGCCTCGAAAAAGGAAGCCGCAGACCCTGCAACATCTCGCTCGCCGTGTCGCTGGAACTCGCCGCCCCCCACGTGCCGCCCGAACTCGCGGCAACCATGCGCGCCGTCGCCGCCGCCAACGACGAGGTCTTCGCCCAAACCCACACCGACCCGGACGCCGGCAAAGTGCGGAACGAAAATCTCTGGACCAACGCCTACGGGAGCGGTCCCCGCACCGGACACGCCAATCTGCTCATGCTGCGCTACCGGCAGACCGGAAAAGACATCTATCGTCGCGCCCTCCTGGCCGAGGCCGACCTCTACCGCGAAGAAGAGATCAACCTGAGCAGCCCGGTCTGGCCCGGGACCGTCGGCGAGGCGGTATGGCTCATGCTCGATGCCCACGAACTGACGGGCAATACCGGCTATCTGCAGACCGCCACCCGTTTTGCACGCGACGGCATCGCCCTCTTTCTCGAAGACGGCCCCCTGCCCAAAGCCACACACCTCCACCACCACTACGAAGCCGTCACCAACGGCGACACCCTCATGATGGCCCTGCTCCGATTGTGGAAGGTCCAGAACCCGACATCGGCCCCCATCGCCCTGACCTACATCGACCGCTGAAACCCACATACAACGCATACAAGAGGGATGTCCAACGGTCAGCGCCAGCCCGATCAGGGCTCTCCGTGGTGCAGTCGAAGTTCCTTTGCCTTTTGGGCGGCGGCTTCTCCGGCCCACTGAATGAGGACATCGAGGCCCAATTCGCGCACGATGGCATGGTCCAGGCGTTTCCAGATCTCAGAGGGTGTGCGCCAGTCCGTCGGACTGCCAGCGAGGTCCGTCACGATACGGAACTCGACGCAGGCGGGCCTCACATAAATTACCAGATGGGGAAAGGCGGGGAGGGTCACCAGATTGAACTCGATTACACCATACGACGAAGAATCGGGATAAAGCTCCCTGATCTGGTGCAGAGTCTTCGCGGCATCAAATTCTTGCACCGGCCCGGTGCCCATGATAGTGGCGTTGTCCTCCGTGGCCCGTTGCCGCTCCCGCTCGGACTGCATCACGCCCTGCACATTGAGTTCTACCTTCTGAAAGTTGCATGTAAAACAAGAATTACCCACCCGGACCACGTTGTCGACCCCCTCAATGAGCAGCGGCTGCTCGGGGTTCGCCCGCATGGCCAGTTCGCGCAGCACCTTGAAGGCGGGAAATTTCATCAGGGCCGGGACCTTCCAGAGACCCGTGCCCTGCACGCGAAGCTCATTGAGCCCATCGCTCAGCACCACCTGCCCGTCCGCAAACGAGAGTATGGACCTCCGAAAACGCTTGAGCGGTTTGGGAAGCTTTGCCAATTGCCGGAGCGCTTCCTGCAATGCCCCCGGATCGACTTCCACCCAGGAATGGCGCTGATTGGTCATGACCAGCAATCCGATTCGAACTTCATCCGATACCGTGCTCCTATGAGGTTGACCTCCCCCGGCTACCCGTGCCCGGGGCGCCAGAAAGACAGCATACGCCGTGCCAAGCCGGAAACGAAGCAGAAGACCGCACTCCGCAAGGACAATCTGAGGCCAGGAAACGATTAACATCACCCTCCGGTCGTCGAAAATTGTGCAGTGCGCTCAAAAATAGATCGCAATGACTACGCTCGAATTCGCGCGATTATCCGGCAACCATACCTTGGTCGCATTCGACGAAGCCCGCACGGGACAGATCAAGCGCCCCACCGGCCGACCCGAACTTGAACCACGAATAAACACCCATGGACACAAATGTCTCCCGATTCCATTTATTCGTGTGTATTCGTGTTCATTGGTGCTTCTCTTTTGTCATAGGACAATGCGCTTCCATTCGAACCGGGCATGTATCAGCCACATTTGCTATAGAGCGGCGAGCGGCTCAAGATCCCATCGCAGGGGTAGCGTGGGTGCCGTTTGTGCGCTCAAATTTTGAGTTCCACGCGTATTTTCTGAGCTTGCTCAAAAAAAGACCCTCCCTTCAAATCTTCCTTAAATGACTGATCCACAACGCGTTAGAGTCTCCGGGCGCTCTGGCACACATTTTGCGTCTCTTCAATAGGTGTGAGGACACTGCTATCGAGAAAGAGGTTTTCCGAGATGCTTTTTCTCGACGCAATGGCTGGGAAAAAGCTGACAATCTTGAAAAACTTGCCCGACATACGTACAAAGAAAGGCATATAAGTGCACGATCTACCACGGGCGGGATAATAGCGGGGTAAACACAAAATAATTTCTGTTCTTGCGGGCACCGACAAAGCGAATAGCATCTGGAAGCTGCCCGGCGGCTGGTAAAGGAGAGAGTGCCCGGATCCCCTTATTTTAGGTGCGCTTTTTGTGAATGAGGGTGATTTTGGGGTAATTTCCAGTGGAATATCAATTACACCTGTGGGGACACTGAATGACTAAAACCAAGGCAAAGTGGAGATATAAGTTTTCAGGCCACCAGACCTTTGCGTTCCGATACGGATGGCTGGAGAAGGGAGTCCAGGGCCTCCTGGAATTCCCCGACCTGTTTTGTCGTGAGGATGCTCTGGTCATTCTCGGCGTAGGAAAGAACATGGTCGAAAGCATCCGCCATTGGTGTGAGGTGACTCAGTTAATAGAAGAAGATCGCGAAAGTGGCAAGAAAGGAGCGGCGGCACTTCGGGTTTCGGCCCTCGCCACAAAATTGCTGCGTCCGGGCGGTTGGGACCCTTTTTTGGAAGATGACGGATCCCTGTGGTTGATTCATTGGCTCCTCACAACGAATCCCACCATCGGAACGACGTGGCAGCTCTTGTTCTCTCGTTTCAACCGGCCAGATTTCACGCGTCGCGAGATAACCAATTACCTTCATGATTTCGTTCAAAAAGAAGAGTTGAAGGCCAGCGACTCGGTGCTTGCGCGTGACGTGGATTGCTTGATACGGACTTATGTGACCGGCGCTGAGTCGAAGAAAAAGACGGTTGCCGAGGATTCCTTCGCTTGTCCGCTTCTGCAACTCAACCTTATCCAACTCTCTCCGGACGGAGAGCTGTACCGTTTTGACATTGGGCCCAAACCTTCTTTGCCTTCCGCGGTGTTTGCGTACGCGTTGCATGAACAGTTCAGTCGCGGAGGAAATCGAAGCCAAACCATGAGCATTCAGGAATGCCTCTACGGCGAGGCGAGCCCGGGACAGGCATTCAAGCTGGATGAAAACAGTCTGATTGAATATGTCGAGAAACTAGAAGATACCATGGAAGGAGCCGTGGCCTTAGATGAGACCGCGGGACTTAAACAAATCTACCGCCGAAAGAACTTCGACCCCGTCGAAATCCTCGATCAACACTATGGAAGAAGCACCCGGAAATGACGTTGAAGAGCAAACCTCTCTCCCATTACATCGAGGTCAAGGGGCGTTTCAGGCGTTCCACAAACCTCGAAAAAGATTTCGCCGCCACCCCGAATGGAAACTACCTGATTACGCCAACGGCACGTGACGCCTTACGCCGTATGGCCGAGGGGATGAGCGTCGACTTTCCATCCCAGGCATGGACCCTTACTGGGCCTTATGGCGTAGGAAAATCTGCATTTGCCGTCTTTCTCACGCGACTGCTCTGTGGAGATGGAAAACAACGCGAGAACGCCCGCGCTCAACTTAAGCAGATCGACCCCGTCTTGACCGCAGATCTGCGCGATGCAGGCCTGTTTAGTATGAATTCGAAAGGTTTCCTTCCGGTTCTTGCGACGGCCCGGCGTACCTCTGCATCGAGATGCCTTGCCGAAGGTATTGTGGAGGCCGCCGCTAGCTTCAAGCGGCCTGAACCGCCGATACGGGACCTTCGTGCGAAGCTGAAATCGCAAGAGAACGGCTACGCATGGGATACCCGGCTTGTCGTGGACGCAGTTGCCTCGCTCTCCAAGATGGCCGGCGCGGCAGGTTACCAGGGAATTCTTGTTGTCATTGATGAACTTGGCAAGCTGTTTGAGCATGCGGCGCGCCACCCTCAAAAAGGCGACGTATTTCTTCTCCAGGAGCTGGCTGAACAGGCCTCGCGAAGTGCGGGCACTCCGATAGTCCTGGTCGGCCTCCTTCATCAATCCTTCCAGGAATACGGCCTGCGCCTTGACAAGGCAACCCGCCGAGAGTGGGAGAAAATTCAAGGCCGCTTCGAAGATATCGCGTTCCTGGAGCCGGCGGAACAAGTGGTGCGCTTGATTGCGCAGGCGATCGAATGGAAACCCTCCGCCAAAGCGAAAATGCCAGCCGAGTTTGCGCGACACATTACGGGCGCAGCGTCAAAGGCGGGAGTCATACCTCCAGCGATGCAGGCGTCCGATTTTTTGACGACCGTCCAGAACTCGTATCCTCTTCACCCCGTAACGCTCGTAGCGCTACCCTTTGTCTTCCGGCGCTTCGCCCAAAACGAGCGTTCTCTCTTTTCCTACCTCAGCAGCTTCGAACCCTACGGGTTTCAAGAATTCATCAAAGCGCACCCCTTCACCCCTGAACAACCCCCTGTCATTAGGCTGAGTGACCTCTTCGATTACTTCACGCGCAATTTCGGCGCCGGGCTCTATCGCCATCCGCAAGCGCTCCGCTGGATGGAAGCCGCGGACGCCCTGGAACGAAAGGGCGACCTTCCGCCACTCCATCGCGACGTCGTGAAGTCAGTGGGCATGCTCAATGCCTTGGGCGAGTTCTGTCACCTCAATGCGACCGAGGGGATCATCTCGCTTGCGGTTACCGATTCAGCGGAACCGAGCGACGAATTGCGCCAAGCCCTCGCATCACTGAAGGAAGCGTCCATCATCACCTTCAGGAAGTTCAACCACACCTATCGAATCTGGGAAGGTAGTGATGTGGACATCGAAGAGCGCATCGCTGAAGGGGAGCGCAAAATGCGTCACGGGCTCAACTTGGCGGGCAACGTACAGCGTTTCCTGCCAAATCGCCCCCTCGTTGCTCGCCGGCATGCCTTCGAAACAGGTGCGCTGCGCTATTTTGAAGTGGAATACCTCGATGACCCGAGGGAGACTGGTTCTGGTCGGACTGCGTCCGAAGCCGACGGCAAGGTCCTGGTTTGCCTGGCGGAATCGCCTGCCGTGGCAGAGCAGTTCCGCGCGCTGGCGATGGCAGAGAATGGCCGCACGGAGATACTCTTTGCCATCCCCCAATTCATCGGAGAACTCAGGGCGATTGTGACGGAACTGGGCGCGTTACGGTGGGCATGGGAAAATACACCCGCGCTCAGAGATGATCGCGTGGCGCGGCGGGAAATATCACTGCGGATTACCGAGGCCGACCAGATGTTGCGGAGGAATCTTGATGGGCTTCTCGATCCCCGGGATGAGCCGGTCGGGAGTGGATGCCTTTGGATCCATCGCGGCGAAGTGGCTCCCGTTCACTCTCCCGTGGATGTTTCACAGCTGTTATCAGATGTCTGCGACAACCTCTACAAAAAGGCTCCGCGAATACGAAATGAATTGATTGTAAAGCGCTCGGTGTCCTCCGCTGCATCCGCCGCACGGCGGAACCTCATCGAACGGATGCTGAAACACCACGATCAAGAGACGCTGGGGATAGAAGGCTATCCGCCGGAACGAAGCATCTACGAGTCCGTCCTGCGGGCCTCTGGTTTGCATGGCCAGGACAAGGCCGGAAACTGGCGATTTCAGGCGCCCGACAAACACAATGCCACCAATATCCGAGCCGCCTGGAACTGCCTGAACGCCGCGCTGTTTGGTGAACGGCCCGAACCTGTTCCGCTCGACGATCTGTTTCACACTCTGGCGTCTCCGCCCTATGGCGTCATGCCTGGACTTCATCCCGTTCTGCTGTGCGCGTTCCTGTTTGCCCACGCCGATGAGACCACCTTGTACAGAGAAGGCTCCTTCCTTCCCGAGCCCGGCATAGCCGATTTTGAGGTGCTGCTGCGCCGCCCCGAACTTTTCGCCGTGGCCGGCAGCAGGGTGTCCGGTGGTCGCGAGGCCATCGTCCTGCGACTGGCCAAAGGACTGAAAGTTCCCCCGGGAACGGTGCCCGTTGTTCGCGCCTTGTTCCGTATGATACGGACCTTGCCGGATTTTGCGTGGAACACAAGGCGCTTGCCCCAGACCAGCCTGGCGCTTCGCAAGGCCTTCGAAAATGCCAGGTCGCCCGAAAAGTTTCTTTTCGTTACCCTGCCGGAAAGCCTGGGGTTGCAAGCCTTTTCTGAGGAAGAACCGGACCGCAAGGACATCGACACCTTCTTTAATACGCTCAACGACAACCTGCGACACCTCTCCGAGGCTACAAAGACTGCAATCAACGCTGCACGTGATGCGCTCCTCATAGCCAGTGGATTCAAAGAAGGCCAAGAGCGCTGGACCGATCTGCGTAATGCCGCCATCACGTTGAAGCCCGCCGTCACGGAACCGCAACTGCTGGCGTTCCTCAGAAGGGTGGCGCAGAGTCCCCCGGATGCATCGGGAGTGGAAGCCGTCCTCGCCCTCGTCGCCAATCGGCCGCCCCGAAACTGGTCGGATGCCGACGTCGACCGCTTCCCCGAAGCCGCCAAGGCGGTCGGAGACGCGTTCAGGCGCGCTGCACGCTCCGTGGGCGTTGCCCGCGATGCAGATGCACAGCTCGCTTCGCTTACACCCAAAGAATGGAAGCAGGCAGAGACCGCCGCCAGAAAGATGCGAACATACCTGAAAGAAAACGTAAAAGAAGTCACCGCGCGAGCCCTGCGGGCCGCCATAACGAAACTACTTGAGGAATTGCCTGATGAGTGATACTGCTAGCAACTCGAATGTACCCAAAGATGCTCGCCATATTCTGTCACTCTCCGGAGGCAAAGATAGCACGGCTCTGGCTTTTTACATGCGCGATAGAATCCCGGAAATGGAGTATGTCTTCAGTGACACCGGAGAAGAACTCCAGGAGACCTATGACTATTTGGACAAACTCAAAGCGAACTTAGGCAAACCCATTGAAGTCTTAAATCCAGACCGGCCGTTTAGGCATTATCTTGACATTTATCGCGGGGTCTTGCCTGACCCACGGACAAGGTGGTGTACGCGAATGCTCAAATTGAAGCCTTTTGAACGCTATGTTGGTGATGGCCCAGTGTGCCTGTATGTCGGTATCAGAGCCGATGAACCGCACCGCTCTGGCTACATTTCTACGAAGCCGAATATTACGACGTGCCTTCCTTTTGTCAAGGATGGTATTCGCTACAAGGATGTCATGCGAATCCTTTCTGACAGCGGCGTTGGCTTGCCGGAGTACTACAATTGGCGTTCTAGATCCGGCTGCTACTTCTGTTTCTTCCAGCAGCGGCGCGAATGGGTGGGGCTCTTGGAAAACCACCCGGAGTTGTTTGAAAAGGCCCGGGAATTTGAAAAGATTGATCCGGAAACGGGGGACTCCTTCACGTGGGTCGAGGGGGAGAGCCTGGATGAACTCAGAAAACCAGAACGTGTTGCTGCGATTAAGCGCGAGTACCAAGAGCGCCTTGCCCGTCTAAAAGAGAATTATTTTGCGACAGATGCCTCACTGAAGGATGTTTTTGATGAGGATGAGGAATCAGAGACCGGGTGTCTGATATGCCATTTGTAGGTCTGGGATTTTGCGATGAGTGAGCGCGTGCGTCACGTATATCTTGACAATAATTCGACAACGCCATGCGATGAAGCAGTCTTGGCGGCTATGTTGCCGTATTTCCGGCAACAATATGCGAATCCCTCCAGCCCCCATGCGATGGGTAAGCAGGCACGCGCGGCCGTCTCAAACTCACGTGAAAGCTTAGCAGGGCTCCTGCATTGCCAGGAATCTGAAATCATATTCACAAGTGGTGCAACTGAGAGCAACAATTTGGCCCTTTTGGGCGTCACACCGCCTAATCCGACCAGGCGAAGTGTATCGACCTCCCCGATAGAACATAAGTCCGTTCTGATGTCATGCCGTGCGAAAGAGAAGCAAGGCTTCAAGATAAGGCAGTTCTCAGTTTCTAGAACGGGTGTGGTTGATTTGAACTCGGTAGAAGAACAGATTGGCAATGACACAGCAATCGTGTCGTTGCAGGCAGCCAATAATGAGACCGGTGTTATGCAGCCTGTGCAAGAGGTAGCCGATATCGCGCATTCCAGAGGAGCACTGTTTCACTGTGATGCAACTCAGTGGATTGCCAAGCTTCCGATTCCAGCTTGGTTCCAATCGTGTGATTACTTGTCTCTAAGCGCTCACAAATGTTACGGGCCGAAAGGTGTGGGGGTTTTGGTTGCGCGCCAAGGGATGCCAAGAAGAAGTCTAGCGCCTTTAATACACGGAGGGCAGCAGGAGCTTGGGCTTCGCTCCGGGACCGCCAACGTCCCCGGTATTGTCGGTTTTGGTGTGGCCTGTAATCTGGCTATGGAGCGTGCCGCAAAGGACGAGGTCTCAATGGGAAAAATGCGCGAGAGGTTTGAAAACGCGATAGCTAAATCGTTGCCCAACGCGTGGATTAACGGCAACTCGGAGAACCGATTACCTGGTACTACCAGTTTAACCATACCGGATGTTCCAGCCTCAATGCTTGTTTTAAGACTGGCAGACATATGCATCGGAGAAGGGTCGGCTTGTACAACCGGTGCACCCGAGCCTTCTCATGTGCTTATTGCAATGGGTTTGTCTCGCGAGCACGCCGACAGCACTGTCCGCATCAGCTTTGGCCGACAAAACACTATAGAAGATGCGGATATCGCTGCTCTCTCTATTGCAAAAGCTGTGACTTCGATACTCGAAGATTTGTGCGTGGCATCAAGTCAAACTGTGCTCACTTCCTCTGGAGGCAACGATGGCTCATAGAACTCAAGAACTTGAAGCTGTACTTGACAAACTGCGTTCGATCCGCTGCTTCAGGCGTGATGGCCGCGATAAGCCACATAAGTTTTTGTTCTTGTTGGCGCTGGCTCGGCTCTATGAGGTGGATCCTGGTCGCGACAATCTGTTTCCCATCGATGATTCTCTCTTGGTAGAAGCCTTCTCTACAGCAGTTAAAGAATTCTTCTCTTCCTCTTCAGTAGGCAGCTTCCTAATCGAATACCCCTTCTCTCACCTGCGATCTGACAACCTCTGGGAATTGCTCATCTTGGAAGGAAAGGAGGAAGCTTTTAACCGATGCGACAATTCGCCAGGCATGCGGCTCACTCGCCAAAGATTGATGGAGACTGCGCGTGGCGGCAAGGTGGAAGAATCGCTGGACAAATGTTTGCGTGATGCAGTTGGGAACGAGGAAATACAGTCTTTTCTGTACGAACGACTCTCCGAAATCAGTGAGCCGATAGAGGCTTTGACTGCGGATGTGGCGTACGAAGAACCCGCTCCGTATTCACTTTTTGCCCATGAAGAGGATGCCATCGGAGCCATAAAGAGCCACGTCGATGCCCACAGACTCGGAAAAACGCTGAGCAACCTTGAGCTGCACGATGCGCTATCGAACCGTTATTTTGAAACCGACCTCGTTATCATTTCGCGTTTTGGCGTTTACGTGGTTGAACTGAAGCATTGGAGTGGCCGCATTGAGATTGGTCCCAATTCGTGGCTTCAGAATGGTTCGTTCTACAAAGATGATCCTCACAAAGCGAATAATTTCAAAGCGAAATTGCTTCGAGGCCTGTACGAGCGAAAGTTTCCCTCGTTTCCCTCGGTATATTTCGAATCAGTCGTCGTGCTCACCAACCCCGAGACGGATGTCGTTGGAGGGTTCATCCCCACGACTGAACTCCACAATCCAACTTTCGATAGCATCGATCGTTTTTTGCAGTATCTTAAATCTCAACGTGCCTCGAAACCTCAGAGTCTATCCGATAATCAATGTGACATGTTTGCGAAATACGTTCAGAGACTGCATAGGGCCGGGCCGCCCCGCGACTTTGTCTTTCCTGGTTATGAGATCGTGGAAAGGCTTTACCAATACGACGACCGCGCCGAAGTCATTGCCAGACGGACAGATTTTCGGTACCGCCGATTGAGCCGGTTACGGATCTTTTTCATTTCGCCCGGCGATCCGCGGGCTCAAGAGAAGGCAACGGCTACGTTGAACGCCGTTGAAAAAATTGGCGACCATCCGAACATACTTAAGGTTTGGGACATTCCCAATGAGAACAACTATCTCGTTGAAGGGAGTGACTGGTCTGAAACCGGCACCCTGAGAGACCACCTGGCGAGTGAGGAAAAGCATTCGCTCGAGAAATCCTTGGACATCGCCGCCGGCCTTGCCCGAGGGTTGCAGGCGGCACATTCGGAGTACGTTGTTCACCGCTTTCTCTTGCCCAAGAATGTGCTCTTGGTGAATGAGACCCCCAAGCTGATGAATTTCGATCTCTCGTTCCAGCTCGAGGACAATCGGGTTACGGTGATTCCCGATGCCTCGAGCCTGGAGCGTTCGGCGTACGTTGCCCCGGAGATTTACATCGAGGGCACGGTGCCGGAGGCTACTGCCGACTTGTTCAGCCTCGGGGTCATCCTGTACGAGCTGATTTCTGGGAAGCCTCCTTTTGGCTGTTCGACGGATTTGGAACGCTCGGACGGCAGATTGTCTGACGAGCAAGTCCGGGCATTGCGGGCCATCGAGGGCGTTACTGAACCCTTGATCGGCCTGATAGGCGCGTTGATTCGTCAGAACCCCAGAGACCGCATTGCTGACGCAGGCAAGGTGCTTGCCCTCTTGGAAAATTGCAGAAAAGAGCCCGTGCCTCAACGAGTGGTGGAAAGCAACCCCCGTTTAGCCCCCGGGGCAGCCTCTGGCCTGTACCGAATCCAGAGTTTTGTGGCCACCGGCGCCGAGTCTCAGATTTACCGTGCGGCCGGGCCTCGCGACAAGCATATTGCCCTCAAAGTGTTCAACCGCGATGTGCCCTTGCAAAGAATTATAAGCGAGCAAGGCTTTGCGGCAACCGTCCATCATCCGAGCCTGGTCAAGGTGGATAGCTACAGTCAATGGGCTGACGAGCGTTGTTTCATCGCCTATGCCTGGATATCGGAGAAGACGCTCCGCGATGAGATCGAGTCGGGCGCTCGTCCGGATCCCGAGGCGTTTATCCGTGGGGCCGGGCAGCTGCTGGATGCTTTGAAATCCATGCATTCGGCCCATGGCGAGAACGCTTCCGGGCCGATCCTGCATAACGACATTAAACCCGAGAACATTTTGTTGGGGCAGGGGGGGCGCCTGATCCTGATCGACTTTGGCGCGGCCTCGCACCCTCATGTGGGCACATACGAAGGCACGGAGGGTTATGTAGCTCCTGACCTGCGGCTCGGAAAGGATAGAAAATATTGCGTGGGCGGCGATTTGTACGCCCTGGCCGTCACCCTGCATGAATGGCTCCTGGGCTGCCGGCCCGGAACGGAAGCCGCTGATCACGATGAAGCGTTGGGCCCTCTCGTCAAATGGCTTCAAAAGGGCTGCGCCGACAACGCCGAGGATCGCTTTGGTTCGGCCGACGAGATGGTGGCGGCCTTACTGGTCGCCGCGAAGGTCTTTGACGCGGATGTGCCCGAGAAAACCGTCGCAGTGACCCGATCCGATGCGCACCCCAGCGGTATCGGGAAACCTGCCAAACCCGCACGGATTCGCGTGCTCCGAACCGAGGGGGCCGCTGTGCCCAATCCGTTCGTGACGTACCTCAATACGCTGCACAGCTGCAACGCGGCCAACGAGAACGCCCTGGCGGAGTCACAAGCACGAAATCCCTTCTTTAGCTTCATCCACGTTGTTCATCCGGTCGCAGATACCATTCATGACATCTTGGTGGCGAATGAAAAGAAGCATGTGGTTCTGACCGGTCACGCCGGCGATGGCAAATCTACGATCGCGGTGGATATTTTCAAGCGTCTGTCTGGACTGCCGCCGGACCAAGCTCTTTCCCGGAGCCTTGCTCCACGCGAGGATGTGGGCAAGGTGTCCCTCATAAAAGACTTCAGCGAGTGGTCCCTTACGGAGCGAGCGGAGTTGATGCAGGAAATGCTGGACCCCGACGGTCCTCGTTTTCTGCTGGTTTCTAACACCGGAACCCTGCTTGACGCCTTCAAGGATCAGGAGATGCGTCGTGGCGGAGATTGGGTGGCGATTGAAAGCGATCTGTTGACTTTCATGAACGAGGTTGAGCCGGCAACGCTGGAATTTCAGGAAGGCCACTTCGTGATTGTGAACGTGGCCATGATGGACAATCTGGAAATCGGCCGGCAGATTTTTGATCGAATGCTGACGCCGGAGCGCTGGGTGCCCTGCCAAACCGCTGACTGCCGGAACCAGTGCCCCATTTTCCGAAACATCGGCCTAATCCAGGCGAATCTGCCTCTCGCGCAGGATCGCCTGTTCCTGGCGTACCGTCGCATGTATGAATACGGCACCCGGCTCACCTTGTGGCAATTGTGTGCGCACATGGCCTACATACTGACATCCGGTTTGGAGTATTCGGACGTGGTGAAGATGGCGGAGCGGCCGGTGGCCCCATGGATGGCGGAATTCATGTTTTTCAATCGATTCTTTGGGGAAAATGGCACCGCGCTGGATCCGCAAGCCCTGCAGTTGCGAGGTGTTCACGCGGTTCGCCGCCAAGGTTTCGGCGCGCAGCCGTGTCCAACGTGGGAGCGCCACCTCTGGCTCAGGAGCCGGGGACAGTCTTTTCAGTTAAAGGCCGAAAAAGGCCCGGACGAATTTGAGACGCTGAGGCGCATTGGCGCCGGGCTCCTCATCGATGACGAAATTTCCGCCGCCGATGCCCGGGATCAAGTGAGAAGGGCCGTTTTCTTTCTCCACAAGTTCGAGGATGAAGGGTCTCCCTTTTTACGGACTTTCCTGCGCTCCAACATGCTTCCAGAGTTCATGCAATGGCAAGACCCGGAGAACGGCGGCCTCGGCCACCTCGAGGCCCTCTCGCTGCGCAGACGGATTCTCCACGTGCTTCAGGAGCATTTCACCAGTGTCCGTCTCCCGGAAGGCACCCCGTCCGAGCAGCATCTGTTTGTCACTTTAAGCAGGCGTTCCAGCGATGTCCGGCAGAGCGCGCAGGTCGTGCTCGCCAGCTTTCCAACCGACAATTTTGATATTGCGCTTCGGAAACATGCAAATCCAGCGGGCGGCATGCGGCGCGATCTCGTGTTGAAAGGCCCAGCGGAGACGCTCGTTTTGGAGCTGCCGCTCCCGTTTCTCGATTATGTCATGCTCAGAAATCGCGGGGAGATCGGGAAAGCGTTGGAGGCGTCGTACATCGACCGCCTCGAACGATTCAAAGGCCAGCTCATTGCCCACGCCCCACACGACAACAAAGACAAGATCATGCTCGTGCGGCTTAGAACAAATCACACGTTCCGCCGCCAATTCTTTGCCGTTCGCAATCAACGCTTGGAGGTGAACGATGCCAACTAAACCTTTCCCTGATCTAGAACGGCAGATGGAGGTCAAAAGCGACGAGGATTACAATCCGTCTATTCGTCTGTTCGGCCGGCGTTTTTTTTCCGACCAGACCGTGCCCGAGCTTCTGATAGAGTTTCTGCTCGTTGCTACTTCCATGAAGAAGATTGCGGGCAACCGACTGCCCGACGAGGCGCTCTTTCCATCCCTGGAGCAAATAAGGGCGTGGCCGCCACTGGAACCTTTGCAGTACGCGCCCAAGGCGAGGCTTAATTTGAAGCTTTTCGCCTTTCTCGGCGCCTCAAAGCTCGACACGCGGCACGAGAGCCACAGACGACATTACCGGGACCTCATTTCCACCATGAAGACCTCCGACAAACTGAGCGCGGGGTCGCTGGACAAGGATGAAATACTCAGAACGCTGGAGAACCTCTTTCTC
The DNA here is from genome assembly GCA_050950105.1 of Candidatus Hydrogenedentales bacterium. Taxonomy (GTDB): domain Bacteria; phylum Hydrogenedentota; class Hydrogenedentia; order Hydrogenedentales; family SLHB01; genus UBA2224. The sequence continues at coordinate 118,991 of JBMNGZ010000008.1, forward strand.
GGTTTTCAAAGTGTCGGCGGGCAACGCACCTGGTGCGCACAAGCTTTTCTGCCGGTGACGTCGCAGTTGGTGTCGGGAGAGAGTATTTGGCGCGAAAAGAAGGCACAATCGGCAAAAGTGAGAGATTGGGAGGACTCCCTGGGTTTCTTTTCGCATGCGGTTCGGCTGTTTCTAGCCAGAGGAGGCGAGCTTCTTTATCTACAGGTCTGCAATGCCCTGCGCTCGGATGAAGCCTTGCTGAAATCGTGGTGCCGGGACGTGGGCCTCAGTCTTTCGTCCCGGGAGTCTTCACCGGTGGTCTTGCACGAAGCGCTGGAGCGCGCGCTGTCTTCCGCTCTGAATGCCTGCCCGGAGACGGTGGGTAGCCTGGCGGAGTTTCTGGATACCGGTGTCGACCCCCTTACAGCGAAACAGACGGATTTTGCCGCCGGCGGACCCAATCCCCGCTTTGTTTCCTGTGGATGGTGCCCGGAGGAATGCTGGCCCGAAGGACTCTTGTTCTGCGTCGAACTTCTCCGTCTTTGTGAGGCCGTCATCGATCCGATTGAACGACTGGAGATGCTCGAGATTGCCTGCGCGATGCAGCTGTTGCGGAGCCTGTGCGCGCAGAGCGCCCGTTACGCAGTCCCCCCCAGGCAGGCGCGCGGCCCCCTCGGGTATGTGTGGGCTTTTTCCGATCCCGCGGGCGAGCAAGTGACCATCAAGCAAATTTCTCGCCGAAACGTGAACGCGGTGCAGCGTTTAATCCACGGCGCCATCAGACATCCTGGCATCGAGTCAACGTACAGAAACGATATCGAGCGAACAAAAATCTACAAGGAAGCCGATAGACGTTATGGACACAAGCTGTTCCTTACGATGGCCAAACGGATCGGCCTCATCATTCCCAAGCGCGGTTCGGGCGCGCGATTCGTGCTTAACGACCGATTGCTGCGTTTTCTGGTGCTTTCTCTTTTACGCCCCGGCGAACGCGTGACCTACGAAAGTTTCAAGGAATTGCTGCGGATTCACTACGGCATCGCGGTCGACGACAACAGCCTGGCCGAATCCTGCGAGTGGTCAGGAACTCCGCCCCTCACGACGCTGGGCGGCGCCTCCGACACGTGGCTCACGGAGATGCTTGATGCGTCCGGGGTGCTTATTCAGCTCTCCGATTCGTGCTCGCTTGTTATGAATCCATTTGCCAGCCAGGAGGTCTCCCAATGAAGTTCTTCGCGCGCAGCGCTCTCGAGTACATCCGTGGCCAGACTCAGCAACTGCAGGGCAGCGCAAAAATGTTGTTCATGATGCCTTCGCTCCCGCCGTACGTCGTTAAAGACGTCGGGGATGGATTGGACGAATTCTGCAGTTTGGAGTCAAATACAAACCTGATCCTCAAGGTTGCTGCCCCTCTAGCGGACGAATGGCGAAATTCAGGCGATTCGGAGCAGGCAGCCCTCTGCGAAGAGCTGGCCGCGAAGGAATGGTGCGATGACAAAGGAAACCTCACAAAATATCGAAACAGCAGCTCGAGCGATGGCCGGACCACATTAATCCTGTTAATTGGGGTTGATCGCGTCATGGATGCCGCCAGTCTCGCCGACTTTCACCACTGCGATTTTTCAACCGTGTGGCAATCTGAGTTGCGGTACAGCTTCGATGCTTGGATTCGCTGGGCCCTGGACGAAAAAAACATCGGGTACGAAAGCGATACGGTCCAGCATTTCGACTGGATCCTGCAGTCTCTTGTCGAGCGAGGCCTTGCGGATATTCTCCAGATCAGTGATCTCCTGCAACACCTTGACCTGACGGCGGCCCAGGATGGGCGCGATGCAGAGAAAGCCCTGCTCTCAGGCCTGGGCCAATTCGGTTTGCCGAACTTCCAGCAGTTCAAATTCTCAACATCGCGCGCCTTCGGCTCTTATTTGGACTCAGCGGTCACGTTTTTCACGTACGACGCCTTCCTGGAGGATGAAAAGCGCAAGCGAGCACTCAAGGCCATTCATGGCTTCAAGGAGTTGAATCCGTTGGGCGAAGTCTTCGATCCTTCCGAACGGGGGGCATTCGAGACGGATGAGGCCTTCATGGATTCGCTGAGCTGCTATGTTGAAACGGGCGATGCCGAAAAACGCGGCCAATTGCTGAACTGCGATTTTCCGACGATTAAAGACCGAATCCTCGATTTCAAGAAACCCCGCGAAGGGCCCAAAACGAGAGAAACCGTTCGGAAACTGAGCGGCAGCCCCATCGAGATGGCCCTGAGCGCGCTGTGGATGACACTTAGAGATTTCAAGAAGGCCGCGGCGGGGCGTGGCCTGTTTGCTCATGAAATACTCAAGAGCATTCAGTTTGAGACGCAGCTCTTCAAGCACGATTGCGACGGCGAGTCGTCCAGTGAGCGTGCGCAACGAGCCAGGGCATATCTCGCGAAGCTGCTCGGTGGAGTAGACCGTTATCTCGAGGGCTGGATCGACCTGACGCGCATGAGTACGGGCGATCAAAATGTGGATGTGCGCTCCGAACTCCTTCAGGAGAATGTCAGGTGTCGGGCCGCTCGAACCGCTGAACCCGTGCTGCAGTTTAAGGTTATCCTGGACGGTGAAGGGTTAGGAAAGCCTGTCTCGCGCGAGTTCGCCTGGCGCCTTCCGGCAATCCATCCCTACCGCGTCGCCGATGAACTCATCCAGTGGGCTGCCGATCGGCTCAAACAGGCCGGCAACTACTGCCTGCCTGTCTTTCATGTCCCGTACTATGAAGAACTGATACTTGCCAAGGATGACGAGGAAACGCGTCGCGTGCTTCTGCACTGCATTCACGATGAAGCAGATGGCCTCAGCAATCTCTTCAACGCGCGCGAACTCCCTGAAGCCGATCCGCTGCGGAGGGTCTCTCAAAAACTTGCGCTCGAATACGGCAGATTCATTCAGCTCGCACGCGCAGAGGGCATACACACGGCTCTGCTTGAAGCCTGGGATAACCTGAGAAAGGCCCACAGCGCGGCAACGGGCGCCTATCTCAGCTTGCCTTCTTCCGACGCCAGCGCTATGGCTCCGATGCTGTTTCGTTCATTTCTTTTGATCGACCGCCCCTCGCCCGCCGAGGCTGACCGCTGGATCTGGGAACCATTCGAGCCTTCCTGTGCGGTGACCATCTTGCATCCAGCCCTCCTGGAGATGCTTCAAGCCCAGATCGTTTACCTGCTCACGGCCTTCTCGACGGTCGCGTCCCAAGAACTTCGTTCTCCCGGAACGCGATCTTTTTCCGACGAGCGTTGGCACGGCTATGTCGATCTGGCAACGATTCAGACGCCGTTGACAGGGCTCCTCAAGGATAACAATCGCATTCTCGACACCGATGTGCGCGGAACCGGCCTGATTCATCGTATCGGGCACAGTGGACAAAAGGATGCCCCTCTGACGACGCGCCTGCTGCTTCGCTACGACGCCTTTGAAGACGAAGATGTTTCCGATGCGGAATTGTTTCGAAGCAGCCGGGAATCACAACTTATTTCGCGCATTCTGCATGATTATCGCGCACTCCACCCGCACGCAGAGGATGGCCTCGCGATTGCTGTGTACCAGAATCAGGATATCCAGCCTCTTATCGCGGCCGTAGACAAGTTTCTGGAAAGTGTCTGCAAAGAACGCCCAGAGAACGCAAATCCGTATGCCATGTCCGTCACGGTCTTTACGGAATCAAGTGACGACAGCAGCGTCGCGCGCTGGGTTGGGCAGTGGAAGGAACGATGGGAGGCCGCGGAGACCGAGAGCAGGCTGGCCCGTTATCGAAAAACGCAGCTTTCGGTCGCCCATCGGATTGTCTCGTCTGGTGAACACTATGGCCAGTTTGTCGAGCTTGTCGAAACGAGTCTCGATGTCGACATCGCCATACTGAACAGATTCATTCGCGCGGGGGCGCACGGCAATGAATTTGAGCCCGTCGAACCCTATGACGTTACCACGCGAACGCTGAAATTTCCGATCCTTGAGAAGTCCGCGCATTCTAATACTAAGTGCACGGTTGCTAGGTTTAGCCCTTTCCCGTCGGAGCCGTCCGTCGCTCACGATGAGCGGCGGCGGACGGCGACAGAGGGAAGGGCGGCCTTTTTCCTGTTGGTGAGTCTTGAGCGAGGAGGTGGAAAAGAAGAAGACATCGGGACCCATTCGGTATTCTTGGAGATAGCAAACAACCAAGAGCGAAAGGAATCCCGATGTCCTACACCCATCTTACCCCAATGGAGCGCGCGAAGATCGAACTTTTTATCGCACAGGGATGGAGCTACACTGCGATTGCTTGCGAATTGGGCCGGCATCGCACAACGATTAGCCGTGAGTACCGGCGCAACAAGAGCGCCAGCGCGTACCGTGCAGAAACGGCTGAGGAACGGTACAAAGCGCGCAGGCAGGCTTGCCGACCCAAGGGCAGGCTGAATCATGAGCCGCTACGTGACTACGTGGAGGTCAAGATTGCCGTGGAAAAGACGAGTCCGGAGCTGGTGGCCGGGCGTCTGCGCATAGACTTCCCCGAGGACCCGCGGATGCGGGTGTGCCACGAGACCATCTACCAGGCGATCTACTCCAACCGGCACTACCTCGATTATCTCTGGGAATTTCTGACTCAGGCCCGCCCCAAACGGCGTAAACGGGGCCAGGGAAAGACCCGCAGAGGCCCTATAATCCCGAACCGGGTCAGCATCGCTGAACGCCCCGCTGCTGTCGAGCATCGCGTCGAAACCGGGCATTGGGAAGGCGACCTGATCGTCGGAAAAGGGCAGAACTCGTTTATCCTCACGCTCCTGGAGCGGGCCTCGCGTATCCTCCACGCCGTCAAGCTCACGACCAAGCGGGCGGCCGAAGTCTGCCACGCGGTGGTCGAAGCACTCCTGGACCGTCCAGCCTCCTGGATCAAAACCATTACCTTTGATAACGGCACCGAGTTTGCCGCGCACAACATCATTACCGAGCAGCTCGGCGCCCGCATCTACTTCGCAGACCCTTATGCCGCCTACCAACGCGGAAGCAACGAGCAGGTCAACGGACTCATTCGACGCTATCTGCCTAAGGGCACATGCTTTAAACAACTCCCCGAAGAAAAACTCCAGGAGATAGTCGATGAACTAAACAACCGACCAAAAAAATGCCTCGGATACCGAACACCCAATGAAGTCTTCCTGCAAAAACGAAAAATCGCCTGGCGTGCACTTAGAACTTGAATGTGCCGTCTTTCTGTTCGCTTGATGCCCCGGGGAAAGGCCTGCAACGGGCCCGCGTGCTGAGCAATCGCCAATTCCGTATCTCGGCCAGCCATGCAGAGGTCATGGCGCGCTTAAAAAATAAAAGTACCCCGCGCGACGACCAGCACGTCGTCCTGGGCTTCGGAGATTATCAACCCTGGCAGGCGCTTGTTGACGCCCTGCATCACCGCGCTGAGTGGGTGGTCTGCATTGATCCAAACGTCGATGCCCAGTTGATCGCCCAAAAGGCTGGCGCTACGCACGAGGCAAGGGAAATCATTGGCTTCGGTTCGGGGGTGGGCACACACGGCGAGGCAAACTTTACCATCTCAACAGAGCAGTTTCGCCTCTCGGATGTGCTGTATAAACTCACGGTATCCATCGAAGAACTCTGCAGCAGCTGGTCTTCCGCACGGATCGCGGAGAGTGTTTTAGATGAATCCCGTCGTTTATCCGGCCTTTCTCTGGTCCGCGCAACAGGAATCGGCCAGTATATCCGCGATTTCATGGCCTACGCTCTGACTCGTAAGCTCTTGAAAACAGACGAAGATGTTCTCTGCGATCAACTCGTGTCGCTGGATGCCTTTCACCATTGGTTCGACTCCGCCTATAGCGATGTCAGGCCTGATCTCCTTTGGCTCACGGCCACGGTCGGCGAATCAGGCCGGTTGCGCCTGGACCTGCGGCTGATCGAATGCAAACTCGCCAAAAGGGCGGATACCCACCTGGAAAAGGCAAGAGAGCAACTCGAAAGCGGACTGGAGCATCTCATTTCAGTGTTCATGCCGCGAACAGACGCCGGCATGGTCGAAGATGAGCGGCCGGATCAGAGGTATTGGTGGCTACAGCTTCACCGCCTGATCGCGAGCAACTCGAAAATCCTGGGACGCGATCAAAAACGCGTGTTATCGGCCTTAGAGCGTCTTGCCGAAGGTGAATTCGATGTTTCCTGGCGGGCGGCCGCGGTCACTTTCTGGACAGACCAAAGCAAAGCGGATATTTCCCAGACAGACTCGTGGCCGTTCTCGATTGAAGGCCTGAACATGAATATCGGCATTGTGTCCTGCGGGACTGAGTTTGTTCAGGCGCTGTGTGAAAAACAGGCAGACTCCACGCTCCCATGGTCGGAGTCCTGTGTCCAGTTCCGAGCGACCGGCCGGTCTTCGCTAGACGAGCCCAATGACGATGCTGACGAGGCGCAGGACGGCGCTCCTGATGAGACGCCAAAAGGCGTTGTAAAACGTGATGCGTTGCCAGACATCGGCCCACCGCATTCTGAAGCGGAGGTCCATGCCACGAGATCGCTGACGAAGGAGACGCACCGCCCCCAAATCCCGGGTCGAATATTGCTCGGACAGTCGATATCCGGTTCACGCGACGTGTATTGGGAATTCGGGCACTCGGAACTCAACAATCGCCACATGCTCATCTTCGGGACGTCCGGCATGGGAAAAACCTACACGATCCAATGCCTCCTCTTCGAGCTGGGCCGGGTGGGTCAAAATTCTCTAATTGTGGACTATACAAATGGTTTCTTCGACAGCCAGCTGGAGTCCGTATTTCGAAGCAAGCTTCAGCCCATTCAGCATGTGATTAAAAAAGAGCCCTTGTCGATTAACCCATTCCGCCAACAGATCGGGTTAGTCGTAGACGAGCCGCTTCCGGAGGCGGCATCCTCCACCGCGCAGCGAGTCAGCGGTGTCTTTTCCGAAGTCTATAGCTTCGGCGACCAACAAAAATCGGCCCTGTATCAAGCGATCAAAACGGGACTGGAACGTTCCGGCACTCGGGGTATGACGTTAGTGGATCTGCTGCCTTTGCTCGAAGAATTAGCCGAGGAAAAGGGCACGGTCGGACAGGCTGCGGGTAGTGTGGCCAGTAAAATTATACCCTTCGTAGATCAAAATCCCTTTGGCGAAGAAGACCCGGAGAGTTGGGAGAAGATTTTCACCGACATAACCAATCGATGCCACATTCTTCAACTCAGCGGTTTTGCAAAGGACTCTACGCGCCTGGTAACGGAATTCAGCCTCATCGACCTCTACTCGTTCTATCGCAGTCGCGGCACGCAGCATTCCCCGCGCGTGGTCGTTCTAGATGAAATTCAGAATCTGGACCATCGGGAGGAGAGCCCTCTTGCGCAACTATTGTGCGAAGGGCGCAAATTTGGGTTTTCATTGATCCTCGCCACGCAAATCATGAGCAGCTTGAACAGAGACGAGCGCGATCGCTTATTCAACGCTGCGCACAAGCTCTTTTTCCGCCCGGCGGATACGGAAATCAAAACCTACGCTGAGATTGCTGCTGTCAGCACGGGCGAGAAGGCCGATGTCTGGGTCAAACGTCTTGCCAAACTCAAGAAAGGACAATGCTATTCCATTGGACCGAGCCTGAATGAAGTCAGTGGCGAACTCGAAGTTAAGGCTTTCAGCATTCAAATCAGTCCGCTGAATAAGAGGATCATGAATGTCTAACGCTTACCCGCATAGCCGGCTTCCCCGGAATTTCCATAAGACCTTCAAGCCAGAGCGGCAATATATTGGCGCCATGTTGAGATTTGCGGCGTCGGGGCAAGAAGGGGATTACCAGACAATATCGGAGATCACGGGAATCCCCACGGGAGCGTCCAGTGGCAAGGTCCCGGCTATTCTTGATTATTGCCGGGGTATGGGGCTTCTGACATTGGAAGGCGGAGCCCGCGGCGCCGTGAAGAAGCCGCAATTAACACCGTTTGGCCGCATGGTCCTCCTGGAAGACCCATTCTTGAAAGAAGCGATCACCCAGTGGATTGCTCATTTTAACCTGTGCAGCCCGAAAACCGGCGCCGATGTGTGGTATCAGGTGTTCTTTAAAGCCGCCAGGGCATTAGGAACCAGCTTCAAACGGGTAGACATAGAGCAGCAGCTCTCTCTGGTCTACGAAATTCAAGGTGGAAACCTCCTGGGACCGCTTATTGGTACGTATGAGGATGAAGCGGCTTTTGCTGAGTGCGGCGCGCTGAAGGAACGAAAAGGCCTCCTGGTGCGCGCAACAGCGCCCGTCCAAAGAGAGTTCGGCCTTGGTATCGGCGCCTGGATTCTGCAACTCATGCAAGACCATTTTCCAGGAAGCACACAAGTCACTCTTGTGGAACTGGATGAGGCAGCAGGATGGCGAACCATTCCCGGTTGGGACATGCCAACTCGTAATCGCTTACTCCAGATTCTTGAACAAAAAGCACTGGTTGATATTGACAGGCAGATGGAACCCTGGCTGCTCAGAGCAAAGATTTCTCCTCATGATGCGTGGGCACAGATTTACGACGATCTTATTTAGAGGCATGAGATGAAAAAACTGAATGACATTGTGCAGTTCCGTGGGGATCGCCTCTTTAACGGGGCAGTCAATATAGATTGGTTCTTGACAGACGACAAACGAAGGCGCGACGCATCGGAGGCTTTCATCTTCCACGGGCCCGCCTACCACGGTGTTACCCAGGCTGATGTCGGCTCGTTGCACGGCCACCAGCTTCAAGATACAGCAAGCTTTGTCAACGCGATTGTGAAACGTTGCGCAGGGCTCGAAGAACAGCCATTTACCCTGGCTATCGCCGGCTACGGCACCGGCAAATCCCATTTGGCTTTGACGCTCGCCACTCTTTTCAGAGATCCTTCTGACCCGGAAGCCGAAGGAATTCTCGCGCGGCTTTGCTCAGCAGATGCAACTATCGGTGGGGAAGTACGAACCCTTTTTCAAGAAAACAATGTTCCCTACCTTGTTGTCGCGTTGAACGGCATGCGCTCCTTCGACCTGGTTGCCGAGATGACTCAACAGATTCTGGCCCAAGTCCAAATGCACCATTTGGACACCCGGCCACTGGATGATTTGCGGCCAAGGTTTAGTCAGGCCGCAAATTTAATCCGGATGTCAAATGCTGCCGTGGTCGAGGAGTTGGTTGAATCATCCGGGGCTCCCAGCGCCGAATCGTTGCTGCAGGCGCTCGACGAGCACGATGAAGAAGCTTACGCCGGGGTGCATGATTTTTTCGCCTCGAAAGGCATGCCTATCCGGGCACTGGGTGGCGAGTCCGTCAAGGAATTAATCGATGCCGTTGCGCAGGAATACTGCGGCCCGGGGAAGCCGTTTGGGAGACTTGTGGTTCTCTTCGATGAATTCGGACGCTTCACGGAGTTTGCCACGGTGCGAAGCCAGGTCGCAGGCAGCGGCGTGCTCCAAGATCTCTTCGAGGGTATTCAAAGCAACTCGGACAGTGCTGCTTTTGTCGGTTTTATTCAATTTGAACTCAATGCCTATGTCCAACGCGTCGCAAGTGAATTTCGAAATGATATTCTGAGGTACGTTACGCGTTATCAAAGTGCGAGCAAAGCGTATCTGTCGGTAAATCTGGAGACCCTCATTGCACATCTCCTGCAAAAAAACGATCCGAAGCGGCTCGACCAATGGTTTGACACCAAAGCGCAGCTCACGGAATCCTCGAATTTACTGCACGACATAAATGAATGGTTTCCTCAGTCAAGAAGCTATCGGCTCTGGTCCACCGATGAGCAGTTCCATACGGTTATTCGAAAAGGCTGCTGGCCACTGTCTCCCATGGCCTTGTGGCTGCTTTTTTACCTCACCATTGCCGGCAAGCATCTCCAGGAACGTTCGGTTCTGGCTTTGCTGGCCGAAGTCTTTGAGCACTATGGCAACAAAAAGATTCCATCGGATGGGGAGTGGCTTCTGCACCCTGTCGACCTCTGGTCTGATGCGTTGCAAGAAGAGCTCCTTAGCTCTGAGGAGACCGGCCAGCGGGGAACGATTACACACTCGTATGCTGCGGTCGTGGCTCGACACGGCGCACGGCTGGATGCCGGGCACCTCCGCCTCCTTCGCGCGGTGGTGCTTTGTGGAAAGCTTGGCCTCTGCTCTGAATCCAAAGAAGATGCCGTTGAAGCGCTGGCCCAATGCGTGGGCCAGCCAACCGGAACGGTAGCGGAACAAGTCGACCAACTCGACACTGAATACAACGTCATCCACTGGGACGAAAGCTTCAAACTGTTTGATATTCTGGGCGACGCTGTACCGAGGACTCAATTCCTCGCGTTTCTCCGGCAACAGGTGGCAAGTAGTTTCGACGAGAACGCAAAAGCCTGCCTCTTCAGTTCGAAGGGACAAGATTGGTGCGAGTTACTAAAAGATCTGGATTGTGACTATGCGGAAAGCAACCAGATATCAACACGCGAATGGAAATATTCAGCGGTCACGTCGACGCTGGAGCAGCTCGAGACCCAGTTAAAGCTTGCACTCGAGCGATGGAGGAAGTCCGCACTCGCGGTCGATGTTCCGCGCGGCACTCTGATCTACTGCTATGTGGGACAGAGCAAAGAGGCCCAATCGGCCGAGGTCTACGCACAGAAACAACTCCGGAAAATAGTGCGTGAAGCAAAAACCGCTTTTCCTGTCTTGGTCGTGCTTCTATGCGATGAAGAAGGGCTGCTAGGGCAGGCTATGGCCGAACTCACTGTCCTGGAGGATGAACTGACGGAGGAAGACAAGGCAAAGTTTGGCTCGCTTGTGGGGGCTCATATCGAAAAATTATCCGATAGTATAAGAACCCACGTTGAGGCCATGATCCGGGCACGAAAATACCTTACTGCAACCAACAAAAAATTTGAAGCCGCGCGCCTGGTCCACTTTGGGAGCAAGCTCTTTGCCCACATATACAAGAGCCCACTTGCTTTTCCTTTCGATGGTTTCACGACAACGCGTGGCAATGCTGCAGATACATGCCAGCAGCTGACCTCGGAATTGATTGCTGGGAAGCTGGATTATGAATCCGTGATGGCGAAGCAAAAGAAAAGCAAGAATCGCGCTGTCGCTGTCCTTAAAGACTGCTGGGGGATCTTTAATCGGAGCGGCGCGGTGTTGAAAAAGCCGAACAATCGTGTTCTACGCTCCCTTTCAGGAAATTGGGATGCCCAGCTCCAATCACAGCAAAACCTCTCTATTGGGGCTCTCTTGAGCGAGTTGTGTTCGCCTCCCTATGGAGCCAACCTTGCATCAGCAGGGCTGGCCCTTGGAGTCTTCATTGCAGCGCGTGCTGAGACGCTGGTCGTAGTGCGTGGCGGTGAACAAATAGCCCTCTCGCAGTGGGTCCAGGATGGCGCCTTTAAGGGCAAATTCATCGATGTCGAGAATGCTCACCAAGTGGAGCTGGCCCAGCTTGGCAAGGCTTCATCGGAATGGGAGAACCTCATTGAAGAATGGGAACAAGCCGAGAGCCACCACGCCCGATCAATGTGTCTTGAACGGGCACACGATCTGCAAGAACGTATCCCAGTTCCACCAACCTTAAGAAGTCATGTCGAACTTCTGACCGAGCAAGCCGAAGAATCCTTGAAGGCCTTGGTGGCATTCGCGCAGGAAGAGGACGATGCGCACAATCAAATTAAGCGTGGTGAAGAAAGGAAAAACGTGCGCCTTCTCAGCTCTGGTGGCGCTAACCTGCTCAGACTGTTGCGTACAGCGGAAGGCGAAGGGCCGCGCTGGACCCAGGATGAAATCGAGAGCCTGCAGCGCGGAATTGAGCGTTCGCGCCTGTTGATCGCCCAGAACTTTCAGGAGTGGCTGGAGCGTCAGGCTCCAAAGAATGATAACCCGGAAACCGTTGGTGATTTTAAACATAGAATGAATCGAGTGATCGGGGGAAATCTCCAGGAACTTGGATTTCAACAGGAATTTGAAGCGCTTTCTATACGTGTAGCCGGCTTACTCAAAAACGTCGAAACGGCTGCCGAGGCGCAGCAGCTACTGCGAGATGTCCAGTCATGGATCGACCAACAGGGCGATCCATGTCGCATCGTGCGCATAGCCCGTTTGCGCGATCTTCACAAGGTAGGAAGGGAATATCAAGCCAAGCTTCAGGGCATGTCGCGACGAATTCAACTAACGGAAATCAGTGAACGCCGCAGCACATTGTCAGAGTTTCTAAAAGAACTGAAGTCGACGCAAGAAGAGATGGTGCGCCGGGCTTCAACGCTGCACAAAGCGAAACTGCGCCCCGACAAAAACATCGATGAATTGATCCAGGAAGTAGAGCAACTCATCACGATATTCGAAGGATGCGACACAGATCTCGAAGACCTGCGCTTGATGCAGCAGGCGCTCAGATTCTATGAGAAAACCTACAATCAACTGGGTGACCAGCGCTTGACGTGGAAAGAGTTCGAAGCCCTTAAAAAGACGCTCCGTAAGGAAGCAGAAAAAACAGTCGTTGATGAAGGAATTCCCTGGGATCTTACAGAGACCTTCGCCTGCATGGATGAACAATTGACTAAAGAGCGAAAGGCCAAAAGTCTCGACTGGGTGCAGGAACGTGAAGCAGATGCGGCCGCGGTAGGTTCCATGTCAGCGGAAGAGGCCAACCAGCTTCATAACAAGATCACCGCGCCGCCCGCCTGCATTACAAAAGAACATGCCAAAAGAGTCGACAAGGTAAAACAAAAAGTCGAAGCTCGACTCAACACGCTGACCGTCGATTGGCTTTTAGAAAAATTCAAAGAGTTGCCCCAAAAAGCCCGAAAAGACTTCCTCAAAAAAATTGACACTCTCGAAAAAGCCTAGGGTGGGAACGGTCTAAATTCATTTATTGATCGCCTTTTCTGACGTATCCGGCGCCGCGTTCTTCGTACACCCAGTGTCGCGCTCGGCCTGTAGGCGCCCGTGTCTCAGCGGCTTATGTGGTGCCGGGCGCAGGAGTGCGAGAGATCGAGATCGGCGATTGGGCAGCGACGGTGCCAGCGGCGGCTCGTGCGCAGGGAGAGTCTGGGCTGGCGCGGCGTTGGGGCGGGGTTACGGAAAAGAAAAAGGACCTAGGCGGGTTCGCGTAAGTCCTTGAGGTGCCGGGAGCTGGAGGGGGGATCGAGCCCCCGACCTCATCATTACGAGGGTCAAAACTGATTACTTCGAGCCGCTCTGTCTTTGGACCTGCTGCGCATTGCCTTCAGGCTCGCGCAAGAGCGCAGTCTTGGCACAAGCCATGGCGCCTCTGAACGCTTGGGAGAAGGCTGAACGCGAAAGACTTGAACCAATCATCCAAGAGCGGGAGTCAGAGAGAAAAACGATTATATCCAGGATCGACGGCCTCCGAAAACAGGCGGCCAAGCCTGGATGCAAGAATCTGGAAGATATTACGAAAGAAATCACGGACCTTGAAGCGCGCCTCCCAACGATCCCGATTTTCCCGCGATTATGGACAAGCGATATCACTCCCGAGTACCTGGGAACACCCATGGACCTGAACCAGGAGCGCATGGCTGTGCTCTGTGACGAAGCTGGTGTCCTCGAGATTATCAACGGCAGGTATTCCAAGAAGGGGCCCAACCTCGACCTCTTCCTCCAGGGACATGCCTCCACTGCAGTTCGTGTGGACCGTGGCTCACGGCCCTCCGTTATGCTGAAAAGGCCTGTTCTCTCCGTTGTGCTGACACCGCAACCCGATGTTATCAGGTCGCTCACGGACAGCCCCGAGTTTCGCGGGCGCGTTTTTTGTACACCATGCCGGAACATAATCTGGGCGCCCGCACAGGTGATGGACTACCAGTGTCACCGCAGGTTCTCCAGGGCTACAACTCGGTTGTGAACGCCCTGTTGAAGCGAAAAGGGGAGAATGACGAGGATGGCTCTGAGAAGGCCCATGTCCTTAAGCTGGCGTCAGACGCATACGACCTGTGGAAAGAATTCTGGTCAGAAATCGAGACCAAATTGGCGGACGGCGGTATGCTCGAGCACCTTCGTGACTGGGGCGGAAAACTGCCGGGCGCCGTCGCGCGCATTGCGGCTATCTTCCACGTGACCCGCCATGCTTTTGAAAACGAACGCAATTACCACATCTCCGCGGAGGATATGGGTGCGGCAATTAGACTGGGACATGTATTCTTGAAACATGCCCTGATCGCCTTCGACGCGATGGGCGCTGACCGGGCGCGACATGACAGAACTGACAGAACTCCGCGGGTGTCCCGTCGGCTCGTGGGTTTTGTCAGTTTTGTCATGGTGAGGCGGGCGAGAGCGATCGCGGAGAGCGTCCAGGCAATTGGGCCACTTCCAGTCCTCGAGTGCACATCCGCCTCCCCGCGCAAGGGGGCAGCTTGTATACAGGGCCGAAGCGCCGTGCTTTGGTGTCAGATAGAAGCCATTTGCAGCCAATGAGTTAAACGGAAAACGGGGGTAGAGAATCATGGGACGTGTACCAAACATAGGGAGCAACTCGCGGCAACTCAAACATCTCACCGACCAGCACCTCGAGATGATCCGCAGGGTCGTCGCGGGACAGCGCGTGGGGAAGATCGCGTCCGAGATGGGCGTGCACCGTACTACGGTGTCGAGGGTCTTGAACAGCCGACTGGGCAGAGCGTGCCGGGAACGGCTGCACCAGGAGATGGACCGCATGGTGGCCAAAGCAGGGGCGGTACTGCCCTTTGTGCATATTGTGCCAGGCATCATGGGGAAATAGGGTGAACGACTACCTGACACCGGCAGAGAAGCCTTCCGTGGCCCTCCTGGGCGCCATCATGCGGGCACGTGCACTTGGACTCCACCCCGGCCAAATCGCGAGCGTCACGGGGCTCACAGAGGCTCATACCAACGCCATACTCGCGTCGGAGCGCTATGCGAGAGCGGAGGACGCCCTGCAAGTCGCCCGCAGGCTCCCTCTGGACCTGCTGGACTTCGACGAACTGCTCGATGCTGCCCTGGCGGCCATGGGCAAACTCTTGGACGATCCCAAGACGTCCGCACTGACGAAACTCCGTATCATCGAAGAAATCTTCGACCGCGACCCCACTGGCGCCCTTGCCAAACGCACCCAGCCCGTCACGCCGGCCAACCACCCCAGCCCCGTCTTCGACAATGAGGCCATCCGGAAGCTCAAGGAGCGGGCCATGGAACTGAAGCGCGAAAACTCCCCGACGATTTCCAGGAAATAGACACAACCTTCTTTTTTTGCAGGCATTTGCACCGAGGTCAGCTCTGGCTGGGCGACTGGTCCATCTTCTACATTGATTCTGCATTTTTCATCGGCGATCACTGCGCGCAGAGTTTTCAACTCCGAACACCATACTATATACGTGCAGCCATTTTTGTCGATGGGAGGGCTACGAGGATGTTCTAGCGTGAGTTTCGGTGCTTTTATGTAATTGACAGTCATGTCATTAAACGCACTATTGATCTCACATGGCGAGATGTTCTATGGTGGAGTCACTGCGATGCGGGGGACCGCTGAGACCCCTGACAATCCCGGCAACGTCGGTTCGTGGCGCGAATGCTTCGGTCTGGTTTCACACAGCAGGTCCGTCGGCGCGGGAGAGGACCAGGGACTTGCCGAGCGACCCAGGCGGGCTCGAGTATTCTTCCCTTTGCCGCCTCGGAATAGTGAGGGGTTCCATGGCCACGAAGCGTAGCGAGACCAACAGTGTGACCAACCTGGACATCGGGCCACTGTCCAACCACCTCTGGGAAGCCGCAAATATCCTCCGCGGTCCGGTAGATGCCGCCGACTTCAAGACCTACATCTTCCCGCTCCTCTTCTTCAAACGCATCTCCGATGCCTACGATGACGAAGTTGCCGCTGCCTTGGAAGAATCTGGCGGTGATCCTGAGTTCGCTCAGTTCCCGGAGAACCACCGCTTTCAAATCCCTGCGGACTGCCACTGGACAGACATACGCGCCAAGAGCGCAAACATCGGCCATGCGCTCCAGAAAGCGATGCGCGGAATCGAGCAGGCCAACCCGGACACCCTGCACGGCATCTTCGGCGATGCCCAGTGGACCAACAAGGACCGCCTTTCGGACGCGCTGCTCAAGGACTTGATCGAGCATTTCTCGTCGCTCAACCTGGGCAATGAACACTGCAAGGCAGACATTCTCGGCCAGGCCTATGAATATCTGATCAAAAAATTTGCCGACCTGACTAACAAGAAGGCCGGAGAATTTTATACCCCGCGTTCCGTGGTTGCGCTGATGGTTCGTATCCTTGCGCCCGAGGCCGGAGAAACCATCTACGACCCGGCCTGCGGGACCGGCGGTATGCTCCTCGAGGCACTGCATCATGTCAAAGAGCATGGCGGCGACGAAAACCTCATGCTGGGCAAGCTCTACGGCCAGGAAAAGAACCTGACCACATCCTCCATCGCCCGGATGAACCTCTTTCTCCACGGCGCGGAGGACTTCCATATCGAACGTGGCGATACCCTGCGCGCGCCCGCCTTTTATTCGGGCGATAGCCTCGCCACCTTTGACTGCGTCATCGCCAATCCTCCGTTCTCCCTGGAAAAGTGGGGAGACGACGCCTGGATCAACGATGCTTACGGCCGTAACTTCGCGGGCCTGCCCCCCGCCAAATCCGGCGACTTCGCCTGGGTCCAGCACATGATCAAGTCTATGGCCCGCAAAACCGGCCGCATGGCCGTGGTGCTTCCCCATGGCGTCTTGTTCCGCATGTCCAAGGAAGGCGAGATCCGGCGCAAGCTGCTGGAGATGGACATCCTCGAAGCGGTGATCGGTCTCGGCCAGAACATCTTTTACGGTACCGGTCTCGCGCCCTGCGTGCTGGTCTTCCGCGACAGCAAGCCCAAAGCCCACCGCCATAAGGTGCTGTTCATCGACGCCTCAAAGGAGTTCAAGACCGGCCGCGCCCAGAACGAACTCCTGCCGGAACACGTCGACAACATTCATCGCTGGTACGCGGACTACAAAGACGTCGAGGGCGTCTCCCGTGTGGTCTCCCTCGACGAAATTCGCGAGAACGAGTTCAATTTGAACATCCCCCGCTACGTGGAACCGGTGATCGAGGAAGAAACCATCACGCTCGAGGAGGCTGTCGATAACCTGAAGAAATCCCTGGAGGCGGCGTATGCCGCGGAGGATCGGCTGAAGGAACTGCTGCATCGAGAGGGTCTGCTCTAATGCGTCCGCAGATTACGCAGATGAACGCAGCTTGTTCAAAAGGAGATGAACTGACCTGCGCCATTATTGGCGCGGCCAAGGCGGTTCATTCCGAGCTGGGCAATGGATTCAAAGCCCTGCTGATCAATTTCGGGACCAGAAGCCTTCGACATGAGAGGCTCGTCCTCAATCTGCGAGAATCCGCGTCATCTGCGGATAATTCTTTTGCAGGGGGCACGCCATGATCTCTCAATCCCAGCTTGAATCCTACCTCTGGGGCGCGGCCACCTTGCTGCGCGGCTACATCGACGCCGGGGATTACAAACAGTTCATCTTCCCGCTGCTGTTCTACAAGCGCCTGTGCGACGTCTATGACGAGGAGCTGGCCGATGCGTTGGAGGAGTCCGGCGGCGATCAGAAATATGCGGCCCTTCCCGAACAGCACCGCTTCCAGATCCCGGAAGACGCCCATTGGAAGATCACTCGCACCAGGGTCAAGAACGTGGGCAAGGCCATCCAGGAGGCTCTGCGCGCTATCGAAACTGCCAACCCCGATACTCTGTACGGGGTTTTCGGCGATGCTCCGTGGACCAATAAGGACCGCCTGCCGGACCGTATGCTGCGCGAGCTGATCGAACATTTCAGCTCGCAGACGCTTTCGCTCTCAAACTGCCCCGAGGATGAGCTGGGCGTAGGCTACGAGTTTCTGATCAAAAAGTTTGCCGACGATTCCGGCCACACTGCTGCGGAGTTCTATACTAACCGCACCGTGGTACATCTGATGACCGAGATGCTCGCACCCAAACCGGGCGAGTCGATCTATGACCCCACCTGCGGGTCGGCGGGCATGCTGCTCTCCGCCGTCGCTCACCTGAAGCGGCAGAACAAAGAATGGCGGAATCTGCGACTGTTCGGCCAGGAACGCAACCTGCTCACCTCGGCCATCGGCCGGATGAACCTGTTCCTGCACGGCATCGAGGATTTCCGCATCGTCCGGGGGGATACCCTGGCCAACCCCGCCTTTGTTCAAGGCGACCGGCTCATGCAATTCGACGTAGTCCTGGCCAATCCGCCGTACTCCATCAAACAGTGGGACCGCGACGCCTGGTCCGCTGATCCCTGGGGCCGCAACCTTTACGGCACCCCGCCCCAGGGCCGCGCCGACTATGCCTTCTGGCAACACATCATCAAGAGCATGAAAGCCAGGAGTGGGCGCTGTGCCATCCTGTTTCCACATGGCGTCCTCTTCCGCAACGAAGAGTCGGCCATGCGCGAGAAACTGGTGGCCCACGACGTGGTGGAGTGCGTGTTGGGCCTTGGCCCCAACCTCTTTTACAACTCGCCGATGGAAGCCTGCGTCGTCATCTGCCGGATGAGTAAGCCCAGGGAGCGCAGGAACAAGGTGCTCTTCATCAACGCGGTGAACGAGGTAACCCGCGAACGGGCGCAGAGCTTCCTCACTGACGACCACATCCAGCGCATGGTCGCCGCCTACCAGGCTTTCGGTGATGAAGACGGCTTTGCCCGGGTGGTCAGCAATGAAGAGATCCGGGAAAAGGCCAACAATCTCAGCATCCCGCTCTACGTGCGTGCGCCAACTCTGGTAACGAATGGAGTGGCCGAAGAACAGGCCCGCTACGGAAAAACCACCCTCGCGCAGGCCATTGCTGACTGGCAGCAAAGCTCCAGGGAATTGCGGGAATCGATGGGCGGCCTTTTCGAGATGCTTGAGCAACAGACAGATCCGTTCGGTGATGCCGGGAAAATGATTAAGCACTAAGTTCCTGACGCCGGAAAATTGATCGTGGCCTCTGGCGGAAAAGGGTCTCGAACGCGAAAACGGAGCAGAGAATGAGCGAACTGACTGAAAACAATCACGGCCGGGACTACGCACACCTTCTCGCCGAGGTGAAAGAGCGCGTTCGTTCGGCCCAGTACACCGCGCTGAAAGCAGTCAATACCGAACTGGTCGGGTTGTATTGGGATATCGGGCGGATGATCGTGGAACGACAGACAGACGCCGAGCATGGCACAGCCATCGCCGAACAGTTGTCCAATGACCTGCGGACGGAGTTTCCAGGAATCAGCGGTTTTTCCAGGCGCAATGTGTTCTACATGCGGGAGTTTTACCTGCTTTACTGCGATGACAAGCGAGTGCAACCACTGGTTGCACAAATCGGATGGACTCATAATCTGGTGATATTCCAACGCTGCAAAGACCCCATGGAACGTGAATTCTACATCCGCATGACCCGCAAGTTCGGCTGGTCCAAGAACGTGCTCATTCACCAGATCGACAACCAGAGTTATGAAAAATCCCTGCTCGGCCAGACCAATTTCGACCAGGCGCTCACACCGGAACTTCGCGCCCAGGCCAGGCTGGCGGTGAAGGATGAATACACCTTCGGTTTTCTGGAATTGGATGAGGAGCACAGCGAACGGGAGCTGGAACGGGCGCTCATTGCCCGGATCGAGGATTTTCTGCGGGCCATGGGCGGCATGTTCGCCTTTATGGGAAGCCAGTACCGGCTGGAGATCGATGGCAAAGAGTTTTTTGTCGACCTCTTGCTGTTTCATCGGCGCCTGCGCTGCCTTGTCGCCATTGAATTGAAAGTCGGCGAATTCCTGCCGGAGTTCGTCGGCAAGATGCAGTTTTACCTGACCGCGCTGGACCGGCAGCTTCGTCAGGAAGACGAAAACTCTTCCATCGGCATCATTCTATGCAAAGAAAAAAGCCGCACCATTGTCGAGTACGCCCTGCATAACAGCCGCAAGCCCATTGGTGTGGCAACGTATAAAATTACCCGCACACTGCCCAGGGAGCTAAAAGGACAACTCCCCCGGCCGGAAGAGATTGCAGCCTTGCTGCAGGAGATTGAAGAATGAGTGCGCAATCCCTGAAGCCCCGCTGGAAGATGGTAAAATTTGGCGAGGTGGTGAAGGACGCCAATCTCGTGGAGCGTGACCCCGAGGCCAACAATATTGAGCGCGTTGTGGGGCTCGAACACATCGATCCCGAGAATCTGCACATTCGTCGCTGGAACTCCGTTTCCGATGGCAGCTCATTTACCCGTAAATTCGTGCAGGGACAGACACTTTTCGGCAAGCGCCGGGCTTATCAACGCAAGGTCGCCTATGCCGAGTTTGAGGGCATTTGCTCCGGAGACATCCTGACCTTCGAGCCAAAAAACACAAAGGTTTTGCTGCCGGAACTTCTGCCGTTTATCTGCCAGAGCGATGCCTTCTTTGATCATGCGTTGGGTACTTCGGCAGGCTCTCTATCACCCCGAACCAGCTGGAAAGCACTTAAAGAGTTTGAATTCCCCCTCCCTCCCCTTGATGAACAGAAACGCATTGCCGAGATCCTGTGGGCAGCAGATGAGGCGGTGGAGGCCTATGAGTCAGTTACACAGAATATAGAGAGAGCAATTAATGCTTATAGCGACAAAAAACTTCTCTTACACGAAGCGAGAAAAAAAAAGCCGAATATACCTTCTGGATGGAGAATTGGTTTTCTCCATGAAATTGCACAAATAGACCCTCCTATGCCAAAGGGGTTACCGGACGATCTTGAAATCTCGTTCGTGCCAATGGAAAGTGTCGATGAAGAAGGTAGTATAAGTAAGCTCGAGATAAAGAAGCTTGGCGAAGTGAGAAAAGGATATACCTACTTTGAAGAAAATGATGTTCTGTTCGCAAAAATTACCCCTTGTATGGAAAACGGAAAAGGGGCAATAGCTGTTTCTTTAAAAAATAACAAAGGGATGGGAAGCACTGAGTACTACGTATTTAGAGCGATCAAGTCGGAGGATACTCAGTTTATTTACCACCTGACGATGTCTGGCGTTTTTAGAAAGAGAGCTGAAAAGTGGATGCAAGGATCGGCTGGGCATCGCCGAGTTCCAAAAGATTTTTTTGCGCGACGAGCAATTGTCATTCCCGACTCTGAAAGCAGGAGAAAAATTAGCTTTGTCTTGAATAGCCTTCAATCACAGAAATTCGAGGCTCGCAGACACATTGATGTAATAAGAAAAATTCTTGCTGTTTTTCTGCAAAAAAGCCTAAGCCAGACAGGAGCCGCTCATGTTTAATGAAGAAAACACGGTCGAGCGGATGGTTCTCGACACGCTCTGCGGCGGCGTGACTTCGAATAGGGTTGCCGAAAAGCTCGCCAGCGATCGCGCGCGACGAGAACAATGATCGGGAGCGCCCCAAATGAAATTTGAGTCTTTCAAGTCCGGCAGTTGGAAACAGCAGTACCAGTACAAGAGTTTTCAGCCGGCACGGATCAATGAGGAATGGTCCTGGGATGACCCCCGAATCAACGTGCTGCTGGAAAAGGCCACCAAAGCTCTGGGAGAGTTGAACGCCTTCACGTTGATCGTACCCGATGTGGATCTTTTCATTCACATGCACATCATCAAGGAGGCTAACACCTCCAGCCGTATCGAGGGCACCCGCACTGAGATGGACGAGGCCGTGCTTGATGAGGCGGCTATTCGTCCTGAACGCCGCGACGACTGGCGCGAGGTGCGTAACTATGTGCAGGCCATGAATAGCGCGATTGACGAACTACAGCGACTGCCTCTGTCCATGCGCCTGCTTCGCAATACCCATGAGATCCTTTTGAGCGGGGCCAGGGGGGAGCGCAAGGCTCCCGGTGAATTTCGGCGCAGTCAGAATTGGATTGGTGGCGCTTCTCTATCTGATGCGGCTTTTATCCCGCCCCATCCTGACGATCTTCCTGACCTGCTGACAGATCTTGAAGCTTTCTGGCATAACGACAGCGTCCATGTCCCACACCTGGTACGATGTGCCCTCAGCCACTACCAGTTTGAAACCATTCATCCCTTTCAGGATGGCAATGGCCGTATCGGCCGCCTGCTCATCACGCTGTACCTGGTCAGTCACGGTCTGCTGAACAAGCCTTCTCTCTACCTGTCCGCCCATCTGGAGAAGCATCGGGGAGCCTACTATGATGCCCTGACGCGGGTTCGGGAGTCCCATGATATTGGCCAGTGGGTACGTTTTTTTCTCCAGGCAGTGATCGAGACTGCTGAAAACGGAAAGCAGACCTTTGAGCGTATTTTGGCTTTGCGTCAGGAGGTGGATGCTCAAATCGTGACTTTGGGACGTCGGGCGGAAAATGGCCACGTTCTGATGCGACGTCTTTACCAGGAACCGGCTGTGAATGTAAATCAGGTGGCAGATCTGCTTGGGATTAAATATTATGCGGCCAATCAGCTGGTGGGGGCTTTGGTTGACCTTGGGATTCTGCAGGAAATGACGGGCTGGCAACGAAACCGGCTTTTTGTCTTCCGCAGGTATCTGAATGTTTTTCGCGATGAAAATGCAACATAAAATATCTTGTTGTGCATTTGGGGGCTTAAAACACAATAAGAATCCGTTTGTTCTCTTTTTTGTATCACAACGCATCACCGTCGGCTAAATTTGCGGGAGATGAATGTGAGTTACTTCAACGAAGAAAACACGATTGAACAGCTCGTGCTGGACACGCTGTCTGACAGGGACAATCAGTGGTGCGTTGCCGAGCCGCAAGCTGATTATCTCGATTCCCACCTCAGTCTTCAGATTTCAAACCTCCGCTGGCGATTTGCGCCCGCGGAATCCTTGCCGCGCCCGCATTCCGACGTGCTGGTGGAGTCGATGGTGCGCGACGCCCTCATCCGCCTGAACCCGGAAATCGAGGCCCAGCCCGACCGCGCCGACGAGGTGCTCTACCGCCTGCGGGCCATTGTGTTGTCGGTGCAGAGCGAGGGCCTGGTGCGGGCCAACGAACTCTTTGCCGAATGGCTGCGAGGCGAGAAATCCATGCCCTTCGGCGAGCGTGGCGAACATACGCCGGTACGCCTGATCGACTTCGAGAATCTCAGCAACAACGATTACGTGGTCACCAACCAGTGGGTTTATCCGGTCAAGGAAGGCGGCCGCCGCTTCGACATTATCCTGCTGGTCAACGGCATCCCGCTGGTGATCGGCGAGGCCAAGACGCCGGTGCGCCCCGCGGTGACCTGGGTGGACGGGGCCAGCGACATCCACAACGGCTACGAACAGAGCGTGCCGCAGATGTTTGCGCCGAACATTTTTTCCTTTGCCACCGAGGGCAAGTGCTTTCGCTACGGCTCGGTGCGCATGCCCATCGAGCTTTGGGGGCCCTGGCACGAGGGTGAAAACAAGGCCGAAGGGACGCTTGCAGACGTTCAGCGTTCCCTCCGCTCCATGCTGCGCCCCCATGTGGTGCTGGACATCCTGCAGAACTTCACCCTCTTCGCCACCGACAAGAAACACCGGCGCATCAAGATCATCTGTCGCTACCAACAATACGAGGGCGCTAACCTGCTGGTGGACCGCGTGGTCAAAGGTTTTCCGAAGAAGGGCCTGATCTGGCATTTCCAGGGCTCGGGCAAATCGCTGCTGATGGTCTTCGCGGCACAAAAATTGCGAATGCACCGCCGGCTGGGCAACCCCACAGTACTCCTTGTGGTGGACCGCATCGACCTGGACACCCAGATCACGGCCACCTTCAACGCCGCCGATATCCCGAACATGATCGGAGCGTCTACCCGGCAGGAGCTGCAAAACCTGCTGGCGGCCGATACCCGCAAGATCATCATCACCACGATTCATAAATTCGGCGAGGCGGACGGCCGCCTGAACGAGCGCTCGAATATCATCGTCATGGTGGACGAGGCGCACCGCACCCAGGAAGGCGATCTCGGGCGCAAAATGCGAGAGGCGTTGCCCAGGGCTTTTCTATTTGGCCTGACCGGCACGCCGATCAACAAACGGGACCGAAACACTTTCTGGGCTTTCGGCGCAGACGAGGATGAGCAGGGCTACCTGAGCCGCTACTCCTTCCAAGACTCAATCCGAGATAAGGCCACATTACCACTGCATTTCGAAGCGGTGGATGTGAAACTGCGCATCAACAAGGGCGCTATCGACGAAGCCTATGCTGAAATCACCAATGAGTTGAGTGAACTGGATCGCGACGACCTGGCCAGGCGTGCTGCCAAGATGGCGGTGTTGATTAAGGCTCCGGTGCGGGTGAACGCCATTTGTCAGCACATCGTAAAGCACTTCCAGGAGAAGGTAGAACCGAACGGCTTCAAAGCCCAGGTGGTGACTTTCGATCGCGAGTGCTGCGTGCTCTACAAAAAGGCCATGGACGAATTGATCGATCCGGAGACCAGCCGCATCGTCATGCACGTCCAGGGCGGCAAATCGGACGAATATGCAGAATGGAAATTGAGCAAAGATGAGGAAGAAAGACTGCTGGATCGCTTCCGTGACCCTAACGATCCGCTCAATTTCCTGATCGTCACGTCCAAGCTGCTAACGGGTTTTGATGCTCCGATTCTGCAGGTGATGTATCTGGACAAGCCGATGAGAGATCACAACCTCCTGCAGGCCATCTGCCGTACCAACCGCGTTTATCCCGACAAGACGCACGGCCTGATCGTCGATTATCTGGGTATTTTTGATGAGGTGGCCACAGCGCTCGATTTCGATGAAAAGGCGGTCCAGAAGGTCATCACCAATCTGGATGACCTCAAGAAAGAGCTGCCCGGCGCGGTTGCAAGCTGCCTGGCCTTCTTTCCTGGCGTAGATCGCACCGTGGGCGGCTACGAGGGACTCATCACGGCACAGGATTGCCTGCCCAATAACGAGGCCCGGGACAGTTTTGCGGCCGAATTCTCGGTGCTATCCCAGCTGTGGGAGGCGCTGTCTCCCGATCCCTGTCTCGCCCCTCATGAAAAGGACTACAAATGGCTCACTCAGGTCTATGTGTCGGTGAAGCCGCCCAGTGGCAATGGCAAACTGCTTTGGCACGCCTTGGGAGCGAAAACCATCGAATTGGTGCATGAGAATGTGCATCTGGAGATGGTGCGCGATGATCTGGAAACCCTGGTGATGGACCCTGAAATATTTGAAGAGCTGCTCGCTGCGAAAGATCCTGACAGGAAATCCAGGGAAATAGAGAACAAGATAATTACCCGGCTCCGCAAACACCAGAACATTCCAGAATTCATCGCCCTGGGCGAACGCCTCGAAAAACTCAGAGAACGGCACGAGCAGGGTCTGCTGCATAGTATAGATTTCCTCAAAGAGCTGCTGACCCTCGCCAAAGAGGTCGTTCAGGCCGAAAAACAGGCTAACCCTGCCGATGAACAAGCCAAGGCCAAAGCGGCTCTGACCGAATTGTTCGCCGAGGTTAAGAATGCCAAAACGCCGGTGGTAGTTGAGCGGATCGTCACCGATATTGACGAGATCGTCCGGCAGGTCCGTTTTCCCGGTTGGCAAAACACCAAGTCAGGGGAACGCGATGTACAAAAAGCCTTGCGCAGGGTGATTTACGTGAAGTATCAGATCAAAGACCAGGATCTATTCGATAAGGCTTTTGGATATATACGTCAGTACTACTAGTGATGTTCGTCGCCTTAGCGAGGTTGTAAATTGGCGACTTGCTGGAGCGACTGATTCTTCTACTAGAGGAGTAGCAACCTGAAAATCGTTGCCGTTGGGAAACCATTTTCGTTGCTCGTCAGGCCTTTTGCGCCTCTTGCCTTTCCAGAAACTTCTGTACGGCTTGGGGAGAGATTCCCAGCAAGCGCGCCGCCTTGCTCTTGTTTCCGCCCGTAAACTCAAGCGCTTGAACAAAGAAGCGTTTTCGGGCTTCCTCCAAAAACGATTTGACGCAGAAGCCTTCGTGGGGCAGGGGAAACGTCTGCAGGGCGGCCTTTAGACTCTGGTCGCGCGAGAAGACCACGTCACCGGCATCGATTACATCCCCTTTGGAAAACAGACACGACTGCGAAAGAACGTTGTGCAAGTCTCGCACGTTGCCCGGCCACGAGTGCTGTTGGAGTTTCCGTAATGCGCCCCGGGAGAGTTGTTTGGGTGTCCGCAACTGTTGGTTGATCCCGTCAAGGAGATGAAGCGCTATTCGCGGGATGTCACTGGGTCTCTCGCGCAGGGCGGGTATCTGCAGTTCCACCGAGGCCAAACGGTAATACAGGTCCTCTCGGAATTCCCGTTTCGCGGCTCGCTCCCGCAGATCCCGGTTGCTTGCGGCAACAATGCGGACATTGACTTTTTTGGCCTTTCTTGCACCGATGGGTTGGACCAGGCCGTCCTCCAGAACTCTCAGCAGTTTTACCTGAACATCGAGCGGGAGTTCGCCCACCTCGTCCAGGAAAAGCGTGCCGTTGTCTGCGGTCGCGAACCTCCCCTCCTGGTCACGCACGGCTCCGGTAAAGGCCCCTTTGATATGCCCAAACAGAGTGCTTTCCGCGAGATCCTTTGGAATCGCGCCGCAATTCAGGGGAACGAATGGTGCGGTTACACGGTCGCTCAACATGTGAATCAGGCGCGCGAGCAGTTCCTTGCCGGTGCCCGTCTCCCCGGAGATCAGCACCGTCAGCGTGCTCGCAGCCGCTATTCTCGTGCGCTCAAGTACCTCTATCATCTGAGGATGGTCTCCGACGATCCCCAGTTTGGCACGTGCCGTGTGCAACGCGGAATCCGATGGCCTGGATACGTCTTCTGCGCCGCCCTGGCGTCGTGAACGGGCGGGCGGGCGCTCTCTGCGTGCCACGCTCTCTGCCCGCGGAGGGACGCCTTTTCCCATCTGGAAAAGGCTCTCCGGGTCCAGTTCCATTACCGGAGGCACGTCGTCCGTCACAAACCTTGGCGGACGCGCCTGCAGCAGTCGCACAGGAAAAGGAGTCTCATTCAAAAGCACCAGCCAGCACGCATGGATTTGCGGTGTCCCGGATGCCACGGAAACGAAGAAACTCGCTTTCGGAAAAGCTCGGCGCAGTTTGTCCAATTCGAGGCGCATCACGGCCAATATGGCACGGTAGTCCGTCGGGTCAGCCAGTGGTACGTCGCGAAGGTCTACGGCTATATGGGGAAAGCGCGTTTCCAACGCCTCGCACGTGTGCTCCGCGCTCTCTCGCATGCCAGGCGTACCAAACAGGACCACACGATCAAAGGCGCGGTGCCCAAGCACCGTGAGTACTGGTCCCGGCAGCTCGTCTCCTTCCAATACACCAAACGCATAGGGGTCGTGATTGCCTGTAAACGTCAATAAGATATCCATGTTCACCTCGGGTCTGATTCGGGAACTCCCCCCCGACCTTCTCATCATCCAACCTTGGTTGAGGAATTTCAACCCGGGTTGAAGCCAGGATTTGCCCGTTTCCACAAAGAGCCATTCCGGGAGGCACTTTTCGCGTTGGCATGCGGCTTGCTGAACCTCTGTTGCATAACTACAATGGGCATGGATGCCGCGCATGGTATACGCAGCGATGGTCGCAGCTAGCAGACATCATCCATGCAGGCCCTGGCGGGGGGCTTTATCCGATTGCTCAACAGGCCTTTCTCGATCAGCAGGGTCGCAAGTGACATACGGAGGGTTGTATGGACACCAAGCTTGAACGTCTGGCGACGGCCGCGCTGCTCCACGATATTGGGAAGTTCTGGAGCAGAACGGGAGCACCCAGGCCATTCACAGAACAGGAAGCGGCCCATTTCAGTGGCTCCTGGCAGTATGCGCTCTGGACCGGCCAGTTCGTGGAACAATATCTCGAGGATGCCGAACTTGCCGCCTGGGCCAGGATGCACCATTCGCCTGATTCTATCGAATCCAGCATCATCTCCCTGGCCGACTGCTTGTCTTCCGGAGAGCGGAGGCTGGACGATACACAGCAGACCGGCGCGCCCGAATCCGCGCCACTGGTAAATATTCTCAGCTGTCTGCGAATTTCGGAGGAACAGCCGGAGTGCGCGCCGCGAAGCGTGCTGCCGTTGTCTCAGCACGGGGATTTTGAGGCAGCGTCGCTCCCTCTGTCTGCCGAGACGACGCTTTCAAAGGACGATTACGGTGCGCTCTGGAAGGCATTTTCGGCGCAGGCTGAATGCGCCGGGCGGCGGCCTCTGCGCCACAGCACCTGGCTGGCGCTGATCCGCCGCTTTTGTTCGCGCATACCGGCAGCCACGCCTACCCGCGTGGGCGCGTGGATACCGGACATCAGCCTCTACGACCATGCACGCACCACCGCTGCCATTTCGGCGTGCCTTTATGCCCAAGGCCTATCGGAGGCGAAGGTATCGGAACTGCGGACCGCCCTCAGCAGCAGGAAAGCAGGCCACCCGGTTCTAGCCGAACCCATCTGCCGCCTCATTTGCGGAGATTTGTCCGGGATACAGCAATTTCTCTACACCATCGCCACGAAGCATGCCGCCAAAACCCTTCGTGGCCGTTCTTTCGCGCTGCAGCTTGTTGCCGAGGCCTGTGCCCTCTACCTCTGCGAACAGGCGGGCGTGCCGGAATGCTGCATCCTCTACAACGGCGGGGGACGGTTTTACGCCTTGCTACCCGTGAAAACCGACGTCCAGGCCATGGCAGATTGCCTCAGCGAGCGGGTTCATGCGGCCTTTGAGGGCCGTTTGTCGATGCATCTGGGTGATGTAGCGGTTACTCCATCAGATTTTCAGGCGGGCCGGTTCTCGCAGCTCTGGGCTGCCGCCGGGCGGGCGGCAACGGCTGAGAAAGCGCGCAAATATACGATGCTGGCCCGCAACGACTACGACGCGGTGTTTGGGTTCCAGGATCAGGGGGGAGAAACGTCCAAATGCTCCGTATGCGGCGCGGAAGGCAAACTTCAGCCCTACGAGGCGGATATCGAAGTTTGTGAGGACTGCGCCGAATATGAGGAACTCGGCAGGCATCTCCCGTACGCCCAATGGCTGGTCCGGAGCGCTCCCACGGACCGTTCAAGTGCGCTCCACAGATTTTTTAACACGCTCGGCTGCGATTATACGATCGCCGTCAAAGCCGAGGAGGTACAGCGTCTGGACGCCTGGGAAATCACGCAGTTGAACGGTTTTGACATCAAGGGGCTCGAGGCATTGAGGCCTCCGTCCAACTGCGCATTGAACTACCGGCTCACCGCGCGCGCCTGGCCTCGCGACAATAGCGGAAGCGTCCTGACCTTTGAGGAGATGGCGGCACAGGCCCGCGGCACGAAGAAGCTTGGCGTTTTCCGGGCGGACGTGGATAACCTGGGCGCGCTGTTCAGCCTGGGCCTGGGCGACGGCGCCACCATGAGCCGGGTGGCGGCGGTCAGCACCCTGCTGTCCGACTTTTTTGAGGGATACCTCCATCACCTGGTGGATACGGAGTATGCGAATACCGTGGGCGTGGTCTTTGCCGGGGGCGACGACCTCTTTGTCGTGGGCGCGTGGGACGATATATTTGATTTTGCCGTGCGGCTGGGCCGGGATTTTGATACCTATACCGGTGCGAACCCCGATCTCACATTCTCAGGGGGAATCGTCATCGTAGACGATCATCTCCCGATACGCTATGCCGCCCAGATGGCTGCGAACGCCGAGGAAACCGCAAAATCCTATTCGCGTGGCGGGCGTGAAAAAAATGCCCTCACGCTGTTTGGCACTCCCCTCGGGTTCGAGGAATTGCCGGCGTTCACCAGTTTCAAAGAGCTGCTGCTTGACACGTTGGCCCCCGCAGATGGGCCCGGCGTGCCCAAATCGTTTCTGCGGCGGCTCTTCGACATCTGGGAAGCCTATCTGCGCGAACGGAAAATCATCGACCGGCGTGTCCGAGGGCGCGATCCAACGCTCGAGACCGCCAAGGCCGAGGCGCGCTGGCAACGCTGGCGCTGGCTGCTCGTGTATGGCATCCGCAAATTCGCGAAGAGTTGCTCCGAACGGAGCGCCGAAATCAAGGAAGTTCAACGGCGCCTGCTGGAACCGTATGAAGGGAAACTGTCAATCGAGGATCGGCTCGGCGTGCCCCTGCGGTGGGTCGAGCTGCTAACGAGGGAGGAACGTCGGGATGAGTGAGTTCGCAATAGCCGTAGAAAAGGGCATCGACAATACCTTCGTCAAGTGGGCCGACGGATTTGGACAGAGTATTGCCCGCGGCGTCACGACCAGCCAGATCCGCAACATCTTCGGCAGTGTTAAAAAGCTCGAGATGAGCGGAGACCTCGACCTGCCGCAATTGCTGCTGCTGAAACCCAAAATCGCCTATGCACGGCAACGAACCAGAGGATTGGCGCCGCTGGCAGACCAGCTCACGTCGGCCATCGATGCGGTCGATGCCGCCAGCGACCCGGCCGGTAAACAGGAACGTTTCCAGCGCTTCTGCCAAGGGTTCGAAGCCATTCTTGCCTACCATCGCGCGCATGGCGGCAAATAAGCCAGGAGGGGTGACATCATGACGGAATTGAGACATATCGGACGAATCAAGATTTCAGGGCGTATCGAGGCCCTTACCGGGCTGCATATCGGAGGGACCGAGGTCGGGCTGGCGATCGGCGGGGCCGACAGCACCGTGGTGCGCAACGGTCTGGACGGCCGGCCCTACATTCCCGGCTCGAGCCTGAAGGGCAAGATGCGCTGCCTGCTGGCGCGCGTGTACACCCCCGGCAGGCTCGAGGACCCGCGCGGCAGCAGATTCCCGCGATTGTTCAAAGTGACCAGCAGAGAGGAATACGAGGATCCCTCGAAGTCTTTCCTCTTTCACATCTTCGGCGTGACGCCCGAGGAAATTCGCAAGCTCGAGGGGGAAGCCCTTCCCACGCGGCTTATCGTGCGCGACGCCATGATGACCGATGAAACCGCCGAGGCCCTCGAACGGAGCCTCTACACCGACATGCCCATGACGCAAGTGAAAACGGAAGTGATTATCGACCGCATCACCTCGCAGGCCACGCCCCGACAAATGGAGCGCGTGCCTGCCGGCGCCCAGTTCGCTTATGAACTGGTCTTCAACGTGTTCTTTGAGTCCGACCTCGCGTTTCTGCCGTATGTGGCGGAAGCGATGGATCTGCTCGAGAACGACTATCTCGGCGGGCAGGGCTCCCGCGGCTATGGCCAGGTGCAGTTCACAACCTGTCAGGTGGATGTCGTGTCGTTTAATGGCGTCGATCTGGCCGCGAAAAACGAGGTGGCGGCCTTCAGGCAAACCGTGGAACGCGGAGTGTAAGCGCCATGGAAATCTATCGCGTGCACATCCGGCCCAGGGCGCCCTTTTTCAATGGGCCCCACAGCCGCGCGCCCAAAACGGGGGCGTTGGTCCATTCCGACACGTTGCATGCAGCCTTGGTGAGCGTCGCGGCCATGCACGGCTCACCCCTGCTCAAACGCGCGGAAACCCTGCGGGTCTCGTCGCTGTATCCGAGCTGGGGGGGAGTCTGCTTCCTGCCGAAACCGTTTTTGCGTCCTCCCGGCGAAGAGGGGGCGAGCAATCCGCTCGAACGCAAACGATGGAAGACGATCCGGCTGGTCTCTGAAGGCATGCTTACGGCGTGGCTCGCTGGCGCCCTCGAGGAATCGCAATTGGCCTCGGAAGCCCCGGCCGGGTGCGCCCTGCTGCAGGATGAGCTGCCCACGGGAGCGCCCGTGCCTCGCGCGCTGATGGCGGAGGAGATTTCGGCGGCCGTCGCCGTTGACCGGCACGGTGCGGGCACGATGCCCTTCGATCGCCGCGGATTGCGCGTCAACACCGGTGAAGGGTGCGGTGCGTATTTTCTCGCCGAGCTGGAGGACGCCGAATCCGGCCCATTTCGCGCTCTGGCCGACCACCTGGGCGAGCAAGGGCTGGGCGGGGAACGCTCGGTCGGCTACGGCCGCTTCGAGGTCGCATCGTGTGAGCCCGTTGGCGGCACATTGTTCGCGACGCACGGCGCTGCCGATGCCTTCCTGACCCTGAGCCTCTACCTGCCCACGGAGGAGGAAGTCGCGGCGGGAGCGCTCGAGGCGCCCGCGGCCTACGATTGCACCGTGCGCGGCGGATGGATACACAGCGCGGGCGGCACGACCCAGCGAAAGCGCTCGCTCCGCATGTGCGTTGAAGGCGGCGTCTTCAAAAAAATCTCCGGCCGGCACGGTGACGTGCGCAACACGGCCCCTGCCTCTTTTACGAGGCATCCCGTCTACCGTTCCGGCTTGGCCTTCGAACTCCCGTTCCAGTTCAAGGAGGGTATCCACTCATGAGTACCAGTCGTCAAATCCAGGGTCATTTCGTATTGACCCCCATCAGCCCGGTGCACATCGGCTCGGGCGAGATCCTCCAGGGGCTCGACTATACTCTGCGCGGCGACCAGTTTGCCGTCAAGGATGTCCTGGCCTTTTTCGAAGCCCACAAGGACAATACGAAATATGCCCTCGACGCCGTCGAGACCGGGCTCGACATCGGCGAAGACTACGTCCGGTACCGGATTCCGGCCTGCGCCGAGCCAGCGAGAAAAAAGCGAGGTCCACAGCGCGGCGGACCGCCCCGAAAAGACCAACCCTTTCTTGAAGGAAGGAGACCTCGGGGGCGAAAGACCAAGATGGACGCTCAAATGGCGAAGCTCCAGCGCCAGTCGGCTAGAAAGTATGGCGCGTCGCAGACCCCGAAAAAGCCTGACCCGCAGTCGGATGGGGGCGGCGGGGAGGTGCGCGCGTTCATCAAAGACCCCTTTGGCCAGGTGTTTTTCCCGGCCACGTCCTTCAAGGGCACCGTGCGGACCGCCCTGGCCTGTCACCTGGCCGAACAGGCTCCCGATGCATTCGCAGCCGCCCTGCGCGGGGTCGGGCGGCAGCGCAGGCAGAGCCCGGCATTTCAGCCCATCAAAGACGCCCTGTTTGGAAG
Source organism: Candidatus Hydrogenedentales bacterium (assembly GCA_050950105.1). Classification (GTDB taxonomy): domain Bacteria; phylum Hydrogenedentota; class Hydrogenedentia; order Hydrogenedentales; family SLHB01; genus UBA2224. Next base: position 151,819 of record JBMNGZ010000008.1, read on the forward strand.
AAGTGCCCATGAAGACCTGCTCAAGGCTCTGCGCATCCAGGACTCCCAGCCTCTGGCCCCGGAGGCCTGCCTCTTTTTGGCCCAGGTCAAGGTCATGAATGTTTTCCGCGGGCGGTTCAGCGAGAAACGCGGCGTGCCGATCCAGGCCGAATGCCTTGTGCCGGGAACGAATGGCATTCGGCTGCCGTTCCAGATCGACCGGTTCGCGCTCGAGCGAGACCATGCGCTCAAACGCCCCCTCAAGGGCACGGGCGCGGCCCTCCTGCAGGACCGCGCCGCCTTCGAACACGCCTTGCGCGCTCATGGAGCGGCCCTGGCCCAGTACGAAAGCGATTTCTATGCCGGCCAGAACGAAACCCGCGCCCAACGCTTCTTCCAGAACCTCATCGGCAGCCAACACATCCATCTGCCCGTCGGTTTTGGAACGGGCTGGCACACCAAGACCGTTGGCCGTCTCATCCCGGAGAGCGATCTCGCAAGACTACGCGAGAGAGGCGTCCTGAAGCGCCCGGCTGCGGCCATTTTTCCCAAAACACGCAAATGGGCCCGCTGTAAAGAAGGAGAGCTGCCTATGGGATGGCTCAAGGTCGCCATCGAATGGAAATAGAAACCACGGCCGAAGATTGAAAATACAGCTCATTGCACCTTCAATCTTCGAATCGGTATAACTGAAGAAACCAAAAGGAGTTGCAGACAATGAACAAGCTAAATGCCCCGCCAGGAGGGCCTCAATCGGCGTATATCGGGCCGATCTTCGCCCGAATTTCCGAGAAATGCCGAAACCCTTGTGCCCAAACGCTTTCTCTGCCCCAAGCGCCCCCAGGAGTCGACCCCGTTGCCCAAAAAAACCAGGAAAAAGTCTGTTGAAGAAGATGACCTGATGAAGAAGGGATCGAAACAATGAGTGCATATGCCACTTCACTTTCCGCTTCAGTTGAAGAAGATGACCTGATGAAGAAGGGATCGAAACTCCAGAAGGAATCTAAGCCTTTCCATGGCCTCGATGAGTTGAAGAAGATGACCTGATGAAGAAGGGATCGAAACCGATTGACCCCGACAACGACAAGACCGGGTATTAGGTTGAAGAAGATGACCTGATGAAGAAGGGATCGAAACTGATTTTATTTAACGTTCTTTTGAATTGGAACAGGACGTTGAAGAAGATGACCTGATGAAGAAGGGATCGAAACTTATTCTCGAACGCTATCGCTTCTTCGTAATACAGACTGTTGAAGAAGATGACCTGATGAAGAAGGGATCGAAACACGTATTGTGCCAATTTCTCATGGAACACCACCCATGTTGAAGAAGATGACCTGATGAAGAAGGGATCGAAACTGGAACCCCTTCAGAATGTTGGGGTTCTTCGCATCGGTTGAAGAAGATGACCTGATGAAGAAGGGATCGAAACGTTGTCACGAACACACGTTTTGCTACGCGTACCTGCAGTTGAAGAAGATGACCTGATGAAGAAGGGATCGAAGCCTCTCCAATTCTTTCCATTTCCGAATGGAGAAGGACTGTTGAAGAAGATGACCTGATGAAGAAGGGATCGAAACGCATCCAAATCTTCCAGTGTTTCAGCCTTGAAATGCGTTGAAGAAGATGACCTGATGAAGAAGGGATCGAAACTCGAGGCCCACAGCATCGGGATTCTCGATCTCCAGCAGTTGAAGAAGATGACCTGATGAAGAAGGGATCGAAACCCACCAGCGCGGGCCCTCGTCCCAGTCTTGCACGGCCGTTGAAGAAGATGACCTGATGAAGAAGGGGTGCGTGGACAATCGCAGTGCGGGTGGATGGGGACATAGGGGCTGGTGGTTTTTGTGCAGTTGGGCCTGGCATGTACCTCTCCCGGGATGGAGGAGCAGGTGCTGGAGCCGTGTCTGGTTTGCCGGGTGCCCGAGCCGGAGGGCGTGCATATGGAGCTTCTGCTGACGGAATACGGGGCGAAGCTGGGCAAGCGGGGAGAATGCCTGGTGGTGAAGCGTGCCAAGGGGCCGGATGTCGAAGTTGTGGCGGAGGATGTGACGTCGGTGGCCGGACTCTGGTAGGGGCGCGGGTTTCACACGTTAAAGGGGTACAGGTCCTATGAAGATATGTCTCATCGCAAACGTGGGTAAGCGGGATTTGCAGCTGGACGGCGCCCCGCTGCCTGCCAAGGGAGAAGGCGGCCTTCGTGGGCAGGCTGCCGCGCTTCTGAAGGACTACGACACGGTCCGGGAGCGTCTCAGTGCGCCGATGATTTTGCCCGCGCTGGGACGGATCTTCCGGCTGAGAGCGGAACGCATCGCGGCGCTCCTGCTGGTGGCGACCGACCAGGAAGATGAGGCTTTTCGAGGCGGAGACACCATTGAATGCGCTGAAGTGCTGAAACGGTTCGTGTTCGACCAGTGCTCGCGAGGGAAGGCGCCGGAAAAGAAGCAGCTCACGCAAGAACCGATTGTGGTACGGATTTCCGAGGCCCCTCACCAATACGACCGCATGGCGGATTTTTATCGGAAGAAAATAGTCACGGAGAAAGCGTTGCGCGATGCGGATTGCGTATATCTCTTGTGCGCGGGCGGCACCCCGGCATGCAATACGGCCTTGCTTCTCGCGGGCGTGGCGCGGTTTCGGGAGAAGTGCGAGGTGCTCAACGTGGACGAAGGGACCGGCACCGTCGGGCTATTGAGCATCGGGCGGGAGATGCTCGACGGGTACCGCAGAGAAGCGCGGGGCCGCCTGCTCGAGCGCTGGGATTTTGACGCCATCGCCTGCGATCCTGCCTACGACACAACCCTGCGCCAGGTGGCCGAGGCTGCGGAAGCCCGGCTGAACTTCGATTTTGAGCGCCACGAACGGCTTGTCGCGGATTTGGCTCCCACCGAGGCCCGGCACCGGCGCGACTTGGATGCCCTGGACGTGGAGGCCCAATACCTGACGAAACTTTGCGACGAAGCAAAGCTTTTGCAGGAACTCTTTTGGAATGCTCATGTCAAATGGCAGCGGAACGAATGCGCGGATTTTCTGGGGCGGGTGTGGCGCTTGTGCGAGGCGGCGTTGTACCGCGTTGTGGGCCAGATCACGGGGCTTAAATTTGACGGCACGCGTAAATCCGAGGTGTGTTTTGAGCGCTGGGCATCCGCCCAGAGCGGGCTGATGGAATGGGTGCAAAAAGAGATGCGGCAGCCTCAGGTCGCGCTCCGGCCAAATACCGAAATTCTGCAACATACCCTGACTTATATGATTCAGCCGGAGAATCTTTCGCGCTTTCCTGCGGCGCCCCCGGAACTGGGCGAGATTGCGCGCCAGGTTAAAGCGCTGTACAGAGCGCGCGGACTTCGCAATAAGTCGATTATCGCCCACGGCTATCAGGGCTTATCAAAGGAAGGCATCCGCAAAGCACTTGGAAACGACGAGACGAGCCCTTTCGAAACCTTACAGAGACTCCTGGAAGCCCAGGGTGTTGCCATCAACGACAATCCTTTTGATCGCTATGCGAAACTCATACGCGCGCTCGATAAGGACGGTGCCTGATGTTTGAAGAACTCACCGCCACAAAGCAGCGCGTGACCTTTCGTGTTCTGGAACCGCTTGTTCTGCCCGAATACAAGGGGGCAACGTTTCGTGGGGCTCTCGGATTTGCGTTCAAACGAATCGCCTGTGCGTTGCCCCGGAAGACCTGCGACACGTGCCTGCTCCGCGAACGCTGCGCCTACAGCGTGTGTTTCGAAACCCCCGTGCCGGCCGGGTCCGAAACCATGCGTAAATACCCCTTCGCACCGCATCCCTTTGTGCTCGAGCCTCCTGTGGGCGGGCGACGCAGCTACCAGCCCGGAGAGGAACTCGCACTCAATCTGTGCCTGGTCGGCCGGGGAAATGACTATCTCGCTCACTTCATCTATGCCTTCGAGGAAATGGGCAGCCAGGGCCTCGGACGAGACCGCGCGAAATGCGAGCTGGGAACCGTGGTCTCGACTGCAGCTCAGGAAAAGCCGATCTATGATCATGCGAAACAGTCTTTTGTCGGCGAAACAGACCGGATCTCCGCAACCGACATAATCGCCCGTGCAGAGGATTTTATCGACATCCCCATCCGCATCGTTTTTGAGACCCCGACGCGCGTGAAGTCGAGGGGAAACCTCACGGATTCGCCCGATTTGGGCGTGTTGTTCCCGGCACTGCTCCGGCGCTTGAATTCGCTCAATTATTTTCATTGTGGCGGGCCCAGCGATGTTGATGTGAAGCCTGTGCTTGAGGCAGCGCGGGCGACCGAAGTGGAGCGGAGCGATGTGCAATGGATCGACTGGGATCGCTACTCCGGGCGGCAACAACGGCGGATGAAATTGGGCGGATTTGTCGGGACTGTGGATTACCCGCCGCTGGACCCGGTATTGCTTCCCGCGCTGCTCTGGGGAGAACTGCTGCATATGGGCAAAGCCAGCGCCTTTGGCCTGGGGAAATTTCGCCTCGAAAAACGCCAGGCCAGGAGGACCGCTCAGGCTCCGGGATTCAACGACTGCGCGAACAGCGCCTGAACGCGCCGTCTATTGCGCCCCATCTTGAATCTGCACGCTTCCTGGCACTCCTTCAGGTCCGGGCGTGCCCGTTAATCCAAGCGTCCACGGCATCGATATCGTAACGAATCAGGCGGCCGATGCGGACATAAGGCGGCATCCCGCCATGTTCCCCACGGTCTCCATTCACCCGGCTCTTTCGCAGGTATTGACGGCTGACTCCCAAATACTCGGCGGCTTCTTTCTCGGATAGCAGCTTCTTGCAGGGAAGCGTCTCAGGGCTGTTTCCAAGTCGCATTTGGGGTGAAGGCGGTTCCGCAGGAATTGAGTTCTTCTCCAGGGCCGTACATTCGCCACACCAGTCATGAGAGCCTGTTACAACCCAGGCAACTTCATCACCAAGAGGAAGGTTCCTCGGCGTGGCACGCGGAGGATATCTCCGGCATTCCCCAAGGCCGCTTCGCAGCACGTTCCAACAGGCGCAAACTGAACATGTATGACTCATTGCTAAGTTCGCCCTTCGGCGCAGGGCCAAAATGCGCGATGGTTGGATATTTCGGGCGCGAACACTCTGTGAATACGGCTGGTCGCGAGCAGTGAAAACTGTGTGCCGCGGGCAGCGGGTACTACACTTCTGAACCCACCCCCCGCTTCACTTCTAAACCGGCAAGCACACCACCAGGTAGCGACAGGATACCGGCACGAACAAGAGCATCAAAAAATTTCAGAAATTTTGTGCGAGCGACAGTACACACCTTCAGCGGTCCACGTTTCCCCCCCCTGGCCCCCAGTCGGCTTTTCCACAGGACCAGCCATGGTTTCGGGTCGAGGACTTTGCCTAGCCGGGGCCGCCGCCACAGCTTCTTCCGGGCTTCGGCCGGGATCTTGCTCTCATCCACGGGCGCACGGCCCCATCGAAGAAGACCGAAGCTGGAGGCTTGCTTGAGACCAGGCTTTCGAGCGGCATGGGGACGTGTCGGCTATCGAGGCCTTGGCATGCAGCACGAACAGCACCGCCGTACTCTGCGGCGGCACCTCGCCCGTACGTTGTGCGCTTGGTGCCAGGGGAGCGCGGCGGCCGATTCGCCACATAGGATGGACTGCGCACGCGCGCCCAGGCAAAAGAAGCAGCGCCACGGACGCAATGGGCACAACACTGCCGCGGTGCGTTCCGAACTCGGGTATGCGGTTACAGCGCGAGGGGATGCAGCCGAAGACGCCGCCGCAATGTGAGGTTCGACGAGAGGCTCTGGCACTCTGGCGGTCCAGCCCAAGCCCTGCAACGCAGCGAGTGTGCTTGTACAACGCGCAGGGGCAAGCCAGGGGTTTTGTCAGTTCTGTCAGCGATTTCTCTATCGGTGAATACAAAAGGCGTCAGAGACCGAAATCGAAGATTGAACTTCCAACCACAGCAGCAACACCCCATGAACGGGCGGCAATTGGAGTTACGGCGGCGTTACGGGAAAGAAAAAGGACCTAGGCGGGTTCGCGTAAGTCCTTGAGGTGCCTGGAGCTGGAGGGGGGAATCGAACCCCCGACCTCATCATTACGAGTGATGCGCTCTGCCAACTGAGCTACTCCAGCAAAAAAAAATGGTGCCAAGGGGCAGAATCGAACTGCCGACACGCGGATTTTCAGTCCGCTGCTCTACCAACTGAGCTACCTCGGCACGGGCACGATAATACAATTTGGGGCGGGCGAAAGTCAATGTATTCCAAGCGATATTTTACGCGGGGATGCTTGTGCGGGTCGGAAGGCGATCCCAACGCGGCATCGGGAGCCGGGTGGTGGCTCTGCGCCGGGCGCGTGTTCTTGGTTGGCGTCGATCGTTCGCACGCGGGTTTTTCCAGAGGCGCACAAATCGGCGTCCCGCACGGCGTGCTTCAATCGGGAGGCGTGCGGGCCGGTCACGGCTCTGGCGGCGCGGTAGATGGCCGCTGGGCGTGTTCGCGGAGGCGGTCGATGGCGAGGCGTTGCAGCGCAGCGCGGCTGGGTTTGAGGCCGGTCTGCGGGGTGTCCTCGGGCCAGTCCAGGAAGTGCGCCGGCAGCTTATATCGTGGCAGGATTTTCGCCAGGCGCGCACGCAATGCATCGGGTTCCCACGTGAACCCGGGGGCCGGGGCAATGAATGCCACGGGGCGCGAGCCGAACTCGGGGTCGGGCACAGGCACGACGATTGCCCGAGCCACGTCCTGAAAGGCGCAGAGGGCCGTTTCGATCTCCTCGGGCTGGATGTTTTCCCCACCCGATACAAACAGATTGTCTTTCCGGCCCGTAAGCACCAGATTGCCGGCCTCGTCGAGGCGTCCCAGGTCGCCGGTCGGAAACCATCCGTCGGAAGTCAGGGGCCGGCGCAGGGTCCCGTCGCGCTGAAGGTAACCGAGGAACAGGGTCCTGCCGCGCACCTGAATTTCCCCGCCGGATGCAATGCGCACGGTACCGGCCGTCAACGGCAGGCCCGAGGTTTTCAATGCGCCGAGGGTCGCGCCCGGGGGATTGGTGGCCATCTGCGACGCGGTTTCCGTGAGCCCGTAGGTGCTATAGAGCGGGACTTCACACGCCACAGCGCGCTCGATCAGTCTCGCGGGTGTCGCCCCGCCTCCGACCAGGACGGCCTTGAGCCGGCGCAGGGCGTGCTGTCCCGAGGGTGTGCTCAGCAGGCGCTGCAACTGGGCCGCAACAAGCGACAGATGGGTCACGTCCAGGCGTGCGATCGCATGCTCAAGCGCTTCCTGGGGCTCAGGCAGCGCCACCGCAGCTCCGGCCAGCAGGCAACGAAACACGATTCCCAGTCCGGACACATGATGCCAGGGCAGGGAGAGCAGCCACCGGTCGCCGGGCTGGATCTGCAGGTTCTTGTTTGAGGCGGCGGCGTTTGCCAGATGATTTCCGAGAGAAAGCACGGCCAATTTGGGCACGTTCGTGCTTCCTGAGGTGGCGATCAGGGTTGCCGGCGCGTCGGGCTCTACTTCCACGACGGCCAGGCGGTTTGGATAGGCCAGCAGGGCATCAGGCGCTACCCGGTGCGGTAATTCTCCCGCCTGTGCGGATGCTACAACGCATCGGCAGTCCGTATGAGCAAGATGTTCGAGGAGCGCCGGCCTGGGAAGGCGCGCGTTCGGGATATAGACGGCGCATCCCGCGCGAAACGCACCGAAGAGGATCGCCAGAGACCAGAGATCCGGCGGCTCCATGAGCGCAATCCGAGCCCCCGTGCTCAGGCCGGCCGAGCGGAGCGCCGCCGCAACCGCTGCGGCCTTCGCATCGCAGTCCGCGAACGATATCGTCTGTCCGGACGCGGCGACGAGCGCGGCTGCGTCCGGGTGGCGCAAGGTGGCGGTATGAAGAGGGCAGGGCATGCGGCTCATGGCTCAAGTTTTTCCAGGCTGCCGGTGTTGAGGCGTCGGAGCAGATCCGCGGCGCGTGTAAGGTTCAAACGTCCCTGTTCGATGGGCAGGGGCGCGTCGAGCAGGTTTGCCGCGAACCAGTTCCAGGTGTCGAGCCCTGCCGCGACATCGGCTTCATTCACGAAGGCGGCCAGCCGGCCCAGGGCAATGAGGCCCACGGGAGACTCGAACGAGGAGCTGATCACGGGCATCATGCCCAAGTTGATGGCTTTTCGCGCGAGAAACATCGCGATCTCGAACCCGCCCAGCAGCGTGGGTTTTATGACGGCGGCCCGGGCGCCGCGCCACTGCTGCAGCTCGTATTCTCCCTGCTCGGTGACGGTCTCGTCGAGGGCCACCGGCAACCCGGAGCGCCCGGCGAATGCCACGAGGTCCGCGGGATCCCGGAGCGGCTCTTCGATGTATTCGATGGCACATCCTTCAATGGCTTGAGCAAACGCCATGGCGTCGGGCAGTTCCCAGAGCCGGCCGGCATCGAGCCGCACAGCACACTGGCCCTTGCACAGGGCGCACAACGCGCGCACGGTGTCCGCGTCTTCCCCGGGCGATTCCCGCCCTACCTTGAGTTTGAGGGTGGCATAGCCCTCGCGCAGCAGCGTCTCCGCCCGCGCAAGCACGGCGTCACGGGTTCCCCAGAGAAGCCCGTTGATCGAGATCGACGTCCGGTGCGGCTGCGAGGCCAGTCCAAACGCGGGAACGGCGTGTTCGGCCGTCAAAAGCTGCAACAGGGCGCTCTGGACCGCGAATTTCAGCGAATTCACCAATTCGAAGGGCATCAGCCAGCGTTCGAAATGGTCCGTCACCAGTTCGAGGCGCGGCGGCAGCGTTGCGCCGCAGAGCGTTTTCGCCAGCATCAGCGCCTGCTGGCGGGTCTCGTCCAGGCCCTCGCGGCTGAAACAGGGCAACGGGGCCGCCTCGCCGAACGCGAACGCACCGGCTTCGTTTTCAAATCGCAGAAGCAGGCCGGCTCGTGACGTGCAGATGCAATCCCGCAACGCCAGCGGGCGGACAAGCGGGAGGTCGTACCGAAAGACGTCTACGCGGGCAATCCTCATAGAATGCTGCCCACTGAAAAGAGGACGCTGTACAGCAGCAGCATGGCGCCGGTACGGGCCAGCGCGCGGTTCAATGCCGGGCCGTCGCGCCGAAAAAACACGATGCGAAGCGTCGGTGCGGCGATAAAGACCAATACCGCTGGGCACAGCATGAACCACAGGTCGCCCTCGTGCACGTAGAAACAGGTCGGCACGCCCACGCACGCAGCTACCACGCAAAACAGGTATTCCGCGCGTGCGAATCCGCGTCCGAAGCGCACCGCCAGGGTTTTCTTGTTTGCTTTGCGATCTTCGTCCACGTCGCGCAGGTTGTTCACGGTAAGCAGGGCCACCGCGAGCAGGCCGGGGCCCAGGCCCGCCACAAACGGCGCCGCCTGCAACGTGAGCGTTTGCAGGTAATAGGTCCCGACCACCGCCACCGGCCCGAAAAACACCAGCACAAACACGTCGGCAAGGCCCGTATAAGCCAATGAAAACGGCCCTGCCGTGTAGATGATGCCAAACACGACCGAAAGCAGGCCGATCGCGATGAACGGCCAGCCGCCACGCCAGACAATGTATGCCCCCGGAATAAAGGCCAGCAGATACGTCACCAGCGCAGCGCGCAGCACGTGAATGGGTTCCACCAGGCCCGACTGTGTCGCGCGCAGCGGACCTTTCCGTTCCGCGGTATCAGCTCCTTTCAGGTAATCGAAGTAGTCGTTGGCGAAATTTGTGGCGATCTGGATCAACAGCGCTCCCGTGAGCGCGCAAAACGCGGCAGGCAGGTGGCTGGCCCGGTGGCCCAGTGCGAGCGCCGTACCGACAATGACCGGCGACACAGCCGCCCCCAGCGTTCTTGGACGCGCTGCCTCGATCCAGGCGTCTGTTGGTGTGAGTTCGTCTATCATGGTGCTTGGAGCCGCCGCCGCGGCGGCTCGACCGTACCTCCGTTAGGGATGGCGCGGATACTTGCCGAAATCCGGCGGCCGTTTCTCATTGAAGGCGTTCCGCCCTTCCTGTGCCTCGGGGGACTGGTAAAACAGCAGGGTCGCATTCCCGGCCAGTTCCTGCAATCCGGCCTGCCCGTCGCAATCCGCGTTCAGGGCCGCCTTGAGACAGCGCAGGGCCGTGGGGGAATTCGCCAGGATTTCGCGGCACCATTGCACCGTTTCCTCCTCGAGCCGTTCGTACGGCACGACCGCGTTGACCAGTCCCATGTCCAGCGCCTGGCGGGCGGAATACTGCCGGCACAGAAACCAAATCTCTCGGGCTTTTTTCTGTCCCACGATCCGTGCCATGTAACTCGCCCCGTATCCCCCGTCAAATGAGCCCACCTTCGGGCCGGTCTGCCCGAAAACCGCATTGTCGGCCGCGATGGTCAGGTCCGCCATCAGATGGAGCACGTGCCCTCCACCGATGGCATATCCCGCGACCATCGCGATAATGGGTTTGGGGCAGGTTCGCATCTCGCGCTGGAAATCCAGCACATTGAGGCGGTGGCGTCCCGTGTCATCGACATACCCGGCCTCGCCCCGGATTTTCTGGTCGCCGCCCGAGCAGAAGGCTTTCTCGCCCTCCCCCGTTAAGATGATGACTCCGATGTCGGGATCAAATCGCGCATCGGAAAGCGCCTGCGACATCTCATCGACGGTCAGCGGCCGGAACGCGTTGCGCCGTTCCGGGCGGTTGATGGTGATTTTTGCAATGCCTTCCGCCTTTTCGTAGCGGATGTCCGTAAAGGCGCCGGCGCGGCTCCAGGTGATGCTGGCCATCGCTGACTCTCCTGTATCTATGGATGCTGCGGCTCGTGCGCGGGCGTTCCGCGCAGCCCGTCAAGCCATTTCCGCAAAAGCGTAGTATAGTCCCCCGGTTTTTCGAAGTGTACATTGTGGCCCGCCCCGGACACCACCGCCGTGCTTGCGCGGGGCATCTTCGCGCCGATCGCCGCGGCCAGTGCACCGTATTTGGCGTCATATTCTCCCGCGATCAGCAGTGCCGGCATGGCCGCCTCCGCCAGCCGGTTCCACAACGAGGATTGCACCCCCGTGCCCATGCCGCGCAGGACCCGGGCCAGCTCACGAGGATTGTTGTTGCGACGCCGCATCAGCAGCTCCTCAAACCGTTCGCCGCAACCGTGCAATGATTCGAACATCGGCGTGCTGTACCAGTGCGACAGGAACGCCTCCCAGTCGCCGGTCTCCAGCTCGACCGCGCGTTGCTCGTCCGCTACGCGCCGTTCCGAGCGTTCTGTTTCGCTGCGCAGGCCCGGCGACGCCGATTCCAGGACCAGGGCTTGTACGCGATCGGCATACTCCAGCGCCAGATGGAGGGCAAGACGGCCTCCCATCGAATAGCCCACAAGCGTAAGCGGGCCAGGCGCGATCTGGTCCATCAGGCGCATCACATCCCCCGACACCGCGGCCATCGTGTACGCGGCGTCATCGCGGCGCACCGGCGTGCGCCCGTGGCCAGGCAGATCCGGCGCCACACAGCGATAATCGGGCGGCAATCCTTGTGCAATCGGACGCCAGTCTTCGCCGGAACCCATGAATCCGTGCAGAAACAGGACCGTTTTGTCTCCGGCCGGATTCAGCATCCAATAGTGAAGTTCACGCGCCATGACCCTCTGTCCAGGTTCGTCAGGCCTGCAGAGCCTTGAATACCTCTTCGTCAATTGCTTTGTGGAGCGCCACATTCTCCGCGCGGGCGGTCGTGATCTCGAGCAGCGTGGCGCCGGCATGTTCCAACGCAGCGGTGTACGCCTCTTTCAGAGCGCCCATCGAGTCCGGTTTCGCGTAGGCCAGGCCGAAGAGCGCCGCTGCGTTCTCAAAAGAGAGCCCGTGAGGCGTCGCGAAATAGGGGTCGAAAAGCGCGGTTTGAGACGAAACCGGCAGAAAATGGAAGATGCCGCCGCCGTTATTGTTGATAATCACCAGCACCGTGGGAGTTCTTATCGTACGCAGTAATGCGAGGCTGTTGAGGTCGTGAAGCGCCGCGAGATCGCCTACGAGCGCCGTAAGCGCGCGGCCGCTTCCGAAAGCCGCGCCCGCCACGGTGGCGATGGCGCCGTCAATCCCGCTGGCGCCGCGGTTGGCGAAAACCACGGGTCCCGGCCCGCATGCGGAGGCATAGCGCTGCCCATCCCGGATGGGCATGCTGTTGCCCAGGAACAATGCATCGGACGGCCCGGCATTCGCGGCGATGTATCGCGCAAGCGCCGGCTCGGTCAGGTCCCGGTGCATCGAAAAGAAGTGGTCCAGGGAGCGCGCGGCTCGTTCCTGATAGCCTCGCACGTGTTCAAACCAGGCGCCGGAGGCGTTGTTCGGGAGGCTATTCACGGTTCCACTGCCGGCGAAAGCGTCACAGATCTGGGGGAGAGCCGCCTGGATGCGCCAGGATACGAGATGGCCGGGATCATCGCGTTCGGGATGGCTGCTTATCCGCACGCAGCGCGCCGGGCGATGGTACTCGAGCCAGCGTTGAAAACTTTTTGAGACCATGGGGCCGCCCAGCTGGAGCACCAGATCGGGCTGGAGTTCCCGCGCGATTTCCGGCGCGGAAAGAAACAGATCAAAATGGGTCATCACGGAAGAGTCCGGAGGTCCCAGGCGGAGCCCGGAGGCTACGTCCGGGAAGACCGGGCATCGCAGCAGGGAGGCCAGCGCCGCAACCGCAGCCCGGTCTGCCGCGCGATTCAATTGACCCACGGCTACGACGGGCCGCTGCGCTTCCCCTGTCATCTCGTACAATCGGCGCACGGTCGCCGGCTCGAGGCCCATCTGAGTGGGCGCATACGCCGTATACGGTTCGCCGGAGTTGAGCCAGGGCGAAGAGGCGTGAACCTCCGACTTCCAGGCCATTTCGCCGGGGACGAGTGGCTCGCGGTAGGGACAGTTGAGGTGGACGGGCCCCGCATCCGGTCCGCAGGCGCGGAAGACGGCCTGATCGACGGTGGTCAACACGAACGCCTGAGGGATATCCCGGGTGGGACACGGCAAATCGAAGCGCCAGCGGGTGTACGGGCCAAACAGGCCCGCCTGGAGAATGGTTTGGTTCGCGCCGGTCTCTCGCAATTCAGGAGGCCGGTCCGCGGTCAGCACCATCAGGGGGATGCGCGAGCGGTCCGCCTCTATGACGGCCGGAAGGTAATTGGCAGCGGCCGTTCCCGAGGTGCAGATCAGCGCCGCCGGTTTTTCGGTGGCTCGGGCGTATCCCAGCGCGAAATAAGCCGCCCCGCGTTCATCAAAATGCACCACGCAGCGTGCGCGGGCATTCTGTGCGGCGGCCATCGTGAGCGGCGTGGAGCGGGAACCGGGTGAGATGCAAAAGGTGGTGACGCCGTTACGCAGCAGTTCCTCGACCAGCAGCCCGGCCCAGAGATGATTCAGCGTCTCGGCGGTATCAGTCATGGTCTCCGGTGAGCGCGCTCAGCGCGTTGCTCAGTTTCGTCTCGACTTCGTCCCATTCGCCGCCCGGCGTAGAACCCGCGACAATGCCCGCCCCCGAGTATAACGACAGCGTCTCGCCGCGTACCAGCCCCGACCGAATCGCCACGGCAAACTCGCTCGATTCCGGTCCAACCCATCCCACCGGTCCCGCATACCATCCCCGATCGAACGGCTCCTGTTTGCGAATAAATTCGACGGCCCTGTCCGTAGGGACGCCCCCCACCGCGGGGCTCGGATGCAATGCCTGCACCAGGGCCGCATCCGACACGCCGTCGTTCAAGATGCCCTCCAGCGGGCACCACAGATGCTGACAATTCGGAAGTTTCAGCACGGAGATCTCTCGTGTGCCATCGACGCTCCGGCACAGCCGTTCAAATACTTCCTCAATGGCGCGCACGACGAACGCATGTTCGCGGCGATCTTTGTCGCATGCGAGCAGCTCGCGTGCCAGGGCTGCATCCTCGGGGTCCGTGGCTCCGCGTGGGCGGGTGCTGGCTATCGCCTCGCTCGCCACGCGCCTGCCCTGCCGGTGGTAGAGCCGCTCGGGCGTTGCGCCCAGAAATGCCGTATCCGCGCCCAGCCGAAAACAAAACGCATAAGAGGCCGGCGTCCGGGCCTGTATCCGCCTAAGCAGCGCAAGCGGATCCAGCGGAGCGTTGAACGAGAATACGGTTCGCCGCGAAAGAACCACCTTCGCCAGATGGTCTCGCCGGATGGCTTCCAGCGCAGCAGCGATCAGTGGTTCCCAAGCTGCGGAATCGGGTTGGTCCTGCCGCTGTTCTGGAACGGGCAGGGACTCCGGGACGACGTTTTCGGGGAATTTCAGGGCGTCGAGCCCGGCCAGCGTGCGTTCGGATTCCTCCTCGCAGTCCGTGGCTGACCGCAAAAGCACCGTACACACCAGATACGACTGCGTGCCGCGATTTTCCAGTTGAAAGCGCGGGAGGATGAACCGGTACCTGCCAAACGGCTGCCATTCGGCCGAAGGTTCCCGCGCGGGGTTGAAGGCGATTCCCCCGTAGTACCGCAGGCGGGGATGCGCCGGTGTCAGACAACGTTGCAGCGCCGTAAATGCGGATTCGAGGTTGCCATCATCTCCGGCCAGAACGTGGGCAACCTCCACGCCGGCGATCTGCTCGAGGCCGTCGCGCCCGGCCCAATACACGCTGTGGTCCGCTTGCTGGGCACGGAGCCAGTCGAGCGCATCCATGTGCACGACGGGCGCCTCGAAACGCAGGCACCGGGGAAAGGCCGGGGACGCCGTGCTGGCGGCCTTCATTGCCTGTGATACCTGGGTCGCCAGCCAGTCCCGGGCGCGGCCGGGGTCCAGCGCCGCTGTCTGCGGCTGTTGCGCCCTCATGACAGCCTACCGCTCTCCACTGTAGATCGTGGCAATCCCCAGCGTCTGGGGACAGGCCTGCACTCTATGGAAGCCCGCCTCGCGCATCAGGTCGCAAAATGTCTCTGAGCAGGGGAAACTCTCAATGGTTCGGTTCAGGTATTCATAGGCCGCTGCGTCACCGGACACATATCCCCCGATGCGCGTCATCACGTGCCGGAGATAGAACAGGTACACCTGGCAGAAAGGTCCCCGTGGAATCGAAAATTCGAGGATGAGCAGGCGGCCTCCGGAACGCAGCACCCGTCGCGTTTCCTGCAAGGCGGTAAACATCTGCTCCACGTTTCGAATGCCAAATGCCATGGTCACGGCATCAAAGAAGCCATCGGCCGCCGCGATCGAGGTCGCGTCGGCTCGCACCAGCTGCGCGGCATGACGAAGCGGGCGCCCGCGAAGTTTTTCTCTCCCGCGGGACAGCATTTTCGCGGACATATCCATGCCCATTATGCGGCCGACGTTCGGATTTTCGTCCTGGATTGCGAAGAGCATGTCCCCCGTACCTGTGGCCAGGTCGAGTACGCGCAGGCCGGGCCTGTCGGGCAGCATCCGCGCCACCTGCCGGCGCCACAGCTGATCGAGCCGGAACGACAGCACGCGGTTCAGCAGGTCATATCGACGCACAATGCGATCGAACATGCGCCAACTGTCCCGGCGTGCGGGAAACACCGTACTTTGCGAAGTCACGTAATCGGTCATTCTCTCGTAATCCTTGCGTGCGACGTAGGCCGGGCTCAACCGCGGGGACCGGCTGTCCGGCACGGCGGGCTCTTCCGGAAGGAGAAGACAGGGAATTGTCGCATGGATGCGCCGAAATGTAAAATTTGCCTGTATCCGTCCAGCGTCGCGCAGTCCACGGCCTCACGGAACTAACACCGCGGCGTGGGCATCTCTTCCGAGGCAGTCCCTGAGTTGCCTTGCGCGCCCTGCGCCTGGTTCAGTCCCGGGATTGGGTCTCCGCAGTGCGCTGGCGCTCGAGGAAGGCCTGCACGAAAGGCGTCGCGGGTTGATAGAGAATTTCGTCTGGCGAGCCGATCTGGTGACATATTCCGTCTTTGAGCACGGCAATCCGGTGGGCCAGCGCGAGGGCTTCTTCCTGGTCGTGGGTGACGTAGATGGCCGTGATGCCGAGCCGCTGCTGAAGCTCGGCAAGCTGCTGGCGCGTGCTGAAACGCAGTTCGGCGTCGAGGTTGCTCAAGGGTTCGTCGAGAAGAAGAATGCGTGGCCGCACGGCCAGCGCGCGTGCAAGCGCCACCCGCTGCTGCTGGCCCCCGCTGAGTTCGGCCACGGCGCGTTTGCCCAACCCCGCAAGCTGCACCAGAGCAAGCGATTCGTCAACCCGCGAAACGAGCTGCGCCTTGGGCATTTTGCGCGCGCGCAATCCAAATGCGACATTTTCGAACACGTTCATATGCGGAAAGAGGGCGTAACTCTGGAACACCATGGCCGCGTTGCGTTTCTCAGGCGGGAGTTCCGTGACGTCCTGTCCGTCAAATGCGACCCGTCCGGAATCGGGCGTTTCGAGACCGGCGGCAATACGCAGTGTGGTTGTTTTTCCGCATCCGCTCGGGCCCAGCAGGGCAAAAAATTCCCCTTCCGCGATGTTGCAGGAAAATTCGCGGATGCCGCCGCCTTCGGGAAAAAGCCGGGTCACCTGCTGAAATTGCACACTGCTCATGGGGCGCCGTAGACCTCGGTTTTCCACCGGTTAATGCGCGCACGCTCCTGTTCCGCGAAGCTGCGCCAGTCGATTTCCATGGCGTCGATGGTCAAATTGTTCATCCATTCCGGCAGCGTAGCGGGTTCCATGTCGTTGCGGGCGGGCACTTTGGCGTAGGCATGCGCCTGATCTGCCAGGGCCTCGGGGGTCGTGACGAATTCGTAAAAACGCTCGGCCCATTCGCGATGCGGCGCTCCGGCGACGATCGCGATGCCTTCCGTGATCACCGGCGTGTCCGGCGGCAGGACAGTGTCGAGTGGATAGCCGTTTCGCTCACGCTGGAGGGCGATGTCGGCCAACAGCCAGACGCTGATCAGATCCTCATTCCGCTTGAGGTGATCGTACAGGAGCTGCGGGTTGCCCATGTAGGCTTCGGTAGCGTCATCCAGATGTTTGAGCCATGCGATGCCCTCATCTTCCGACGGAGCGCGCAGCATCATCGCGCAGACGAAGGTCCGCATCGTGCCCGAGGGCAGGGGTTCGCGGAGGGTGATCTTCTGATGCCATTCCGGCAGGAGCAGCTCGTCCCAGGTCCGCGGCACCGCGTCTTTGTTGTATTTCCGGTTGTTAAACACGACAGCCAGCGGAGAAAGGTAGGTTCCGTACCACCGGTGTTCGCTGTCCCGGAACGCGGCCTCCACGCGATCCGCCCATGTCGGACGGTACGGCGCGAGCAGGCCGTCTTCAGCCGCCTGGATGAACATCGAAGAGGGCGCGCCCCACCAGATATCGGCCTGGGGGTTGTTTCGCTCGCCTTTGATGCGTTCGTAGACCTCCTGCGAGCCCATATCGAGGCACTGCACGGTCACACCGGGATACGCCGCTTCGAATTTCGCCTTGTAATCACCCAGCACATCGGGGCCGTGCGGGCTGTAAATCAGCACGGTGTCTTTTGGCGAAGAGCAGGCCACGAGGCCGGGCAGCACGCTCAAAAACAGAACGCCGAGAGCAGGAATGACCCCAGACCAGACTCCGGCTTTACGTGGGGCAAATTTTGACAGCAGCGCGTGAGCAGGCGTGCAATTCACTCAAGGTTTCCTTATTCGGGCCGGCCGCAGCGCCGCCAGCAGGAAGGTGCGATAAATACGGTACGAATCGCGTATCTTTTTGAAATGAGACGATCGATTGTCTTCCTCATAGATGGTGCGTATCGGTTCGGAGACCAGCCGGTAGTCTTCACGCGCCGCTTTGCTCAGTATGGCCATTTCGGTCTCGTAACGCCCGCCCGGGATCGCCGCCAGGACGTCTTCCAGGAACCGGCGTGAATGGATGCGGTACCCCGATTGCGTGTCGGGGATGGCCCGGCGAAGCAACACGCGCGTCAGGAGCGCCGTAACTGAATTGCCGAACCAGCTCGCCCACGGGACCTGGTCGCGTTCAAGCGTGCGCGCACCGATGAGCAGATCCGCCCGCTGCTCAACAAACGCCGCATACAGGCGCGGAAGCTCAGCAGGATCGTGTTGGCCGTCTGCATCAACAACGACCACCGCAGATATATCCGGCAGCTCCAGAGCGGCCTGGAACCCCGCCAGCATGGCGAATCCTTTGCCGCGGTTCTCGTGGAAGGCCAGGAGGGTGGCGCCCAAATCGCCCACGGACTGCGCCGATCCGTCCGTGCTCCCATCATCCACGATGAAGACCCGGTCCAGCAGGCCCTCGAGCTGCATGACCACGGCGCGGACGCGGCCGCCCGCATTGTAGCACGGGACTACTGCGGCGAGCTGCGTCCGCATGGCGCGTGTACCCTGTCCAGCGTCGTCCATGGCCCGTATTGTAGCGTCACAACCCGTTTGCGGCAATCGGCCCGGCCGCGGGTTCTCTGCTGCCCCGCTGCGCCTGGCTGCCGGGTTTGCCGCGAGCTCATGGCGTTCCTGTATAATGATTTTCGAGAGTCTGGGAATCGGCAGCCAGTCCGAGCCGTGCAGAAGGGAAGAACCATGTTTCCAAAGGCGAACGAAGCATTGATCGAGCAGGCCTATTTCAACGCGCAGGAAGTCTATGCGCAATTCGGCGTGGACACGGCGAAAGCCCTGGAGCGCCTGAGCGCAATCCCCATTTCCCTGCACTGCTGGCAGGGCGACGACGTGGCCGGTTTCGAACGCATCGAGGCGGCGTCTGGCGGCGGCATCCAGGCGACGGGCAACTATCCCGGCAAGGCGCGGACGCCCGATGAACTTCGCCAGGATGCTGAGAAAGCCTTGAGCCTCATTCCCGGCACGCATCGATTCAACGTGCACGCGATGTACGCCGAAACCGGTGGCAAAAAAGTTGAGCGAAATGAGATTCAGCCCGAACATTTTCAGGCGTGGATCGACTGGGCAAAAGCAAACGGACTGGGCATGGATTTCAATCCCACCTGTTTCGCTCACCCGAAAGCCGACGACGGCTTCACCCTGTCGCACCACGATAAAGGCATCCGCGAGTTCTGGATTGAACACTGCATCGCATGCCGGAAGGTGGGGGAGCACATCGGCCGGTCTCTGGGCGCCCCGTCTGTCACCAATGTATGGGTTCCCGATGGGTTCAAAGATATCCCGGCGGACCGGCTGGCGCCTCGTGCCCGCCTGAAAGAATCGCTCGACACGGTGTTCGCGGAAGCCATTGAACCGAAATACAATCTGGATGCCGTCGAATCGAAACTCTTTGGGATCGGGTCCGAGTCCTATGTGGTGGGTTCGCACGAGTTCTACCTGGGCTATGCCCTCACAAATCAGAAGCTGCTATGCCTGGATGCGGGCCATTTTCATCCCACCGAAGGTATTGCCGACAAGATCTCGTCGGTATTGCTGTTCCTCGACGAAATTCTGCTGCACGTGAGCCGCGGGGTGCGTTGGGACAGTGATCATGTCGTAATTCTCTCCGATGACTTGCGCGCTATTGCCGAGGAGGTAGTTCGGCACGATTATCTGAACCGGGTACACATTGGCCTGGATTTCTTTGATGCCAGTATCAACCGCGTTGCCGCGTGGGTCACCGGCACACGCGCTATGCTCCAGGCCGTGCTGCTCGCGCTGCTCGAACCGCGGGACAGACTGCTTGAACTGGAACTCGCCGGGGATTACACGGCCCGGCTTGCCCTGCTTGAAGCGTTGAAGACGTTGCCATTTGGCGCGGTGTGGGACTATTACTGCCGGAAACTTGAAGTGCCGGCCGGCTGCGCCTGGCTCAACGACGTAAAACAGTATGAGAAGGATGTGCTCGCGGCCCGGGGATAGTCCCAAACCATGACATAGGCCGCAAGACCGCCCCTTCCCATGACCCGGCAAGCATGCTGCGCGTCGGCAGTGCGTCGAGAGGATGGTATGGACTGGTACTATGCGGACGGGACGAATCAGGTAGGACCTCTGGACGGTCGTCAAATGGGGCAATTGGCCCAGCAGGGCAAAATCACCGCGGAAACGCTGGTGTGGCGCGCTGGATTTCCAGCATGGGTGGCCGCGAAAAGGGCGGCTCCTCACTTGTTTTCGGGGGCAGCGCCCCAAGCAGCCCCAGCTCAGGCAGCCGCACCAAAACCGGGGGAAGGTGCTCCGGGCGCCGGGCGCGAACCGGTCTCTTCGCTTAATCTGCAAAGCAATCTGGCCGATGCGCTGGGCGACACGGGCAAAGCGCCGAATCTGCTCAATGCTCTGGGTGATTTCTCCGGTTTGAGCGGCCTGGGCGTGCTGGGCGAGGCGATGGGTCCCGTTGCGACCGAGCCGGTGGTTGGGGAAGAGTTTTTCTGCGCCGCCTGCGGCACCATGAAGCCCAGCTCGCAGGCCGCGACCTTTGAAGGAAAGGTCTTATGCCTGCAGTGCGGCCGAAAATTGGGCAAAGAAGGCGGCCTCGACTACGCTGAGGGAGAGGCGTTCTACAGGGAAAAAACCAAGCGGCGGCCGCTGCGGCGCTTGGTGGCCTTTTTCGAACGCAACCGCCTTCAGTTTATTCTGGCAGGCTTGGCGCTGGGCCTCCTGCTCGTGATCCTGCTCTTGCGTCTGGCGGAAGCTCATGAACTTGCGGGTGTTCTCGTTTTCGTTCTGGCGGCAGCGGTGCTGGGCGCGGCCTATACCGGAAACGGGCTGGGGCGAGCCTACGGACGGACCGTCTTAATCGCCACTATTTTCGCGCTGGTCGGGGAGTTGTTTCTCTTTCGAGGGAGCGGATTGCTCCTGATCGGAGCGCTTTCCTTTCTCGCGGCGCATGGCGCCTTTCTCATTGCGTTTTGGATACGGGGGTTTTCGCTGGGCTGGAGCATCGGGGCGGCGATTCCACTGCTCGCCATCAGTGGAGCGAGTTATTTCTGGCTTCACGCCGACGCCTCCGTTGAGATGGAGATCGCCCTGATTGGATTTGGGCTGCTGCTGACGACCATGACCATCTTCGGCATCGCGACCGTTGGCGCAGGCTGTGGCTATCTTATTCTACTCGGCTCGATCGGTTTCTACGTGTCCGATTTACTGTTTGCCCGCGCCCTGGTCTACGATCTTCGCGCGGGGCTGGGCGACACCCTCTGCGCGTTTCCCCTTCGCCACGTTGCGCTGCTCTTGTTCGCATTCAGCATTTCCAGGGAACGTGAGCAGAGCATCCGGCTGGAAGAGCAACGGCAAGCCGCTGCCGCCGGGGCCCCACAGCCCTATGACCCGCTGATTCATTTTTGAGGGCTATCCCTGGCCCGACAGGGCTTTTTCAAGATCCGCCGCGATCGCGTCGGCGAGCCTGCGGTTGGGGATGTGTTTTGCTACCGGACAAACCCTTCCGTCGCGTGTTTTGACCTCTACGTTAAAAAACACCTGATTTCCGGATTGCATCCCGAAACGCGTCGTGATGGCGTCCATATCGGCGTAGTAGAAGCTCTTTTGCCGGGCCAGACCCGCAAAACGGCTGGTCGCGGTCAATTCCTGGAAACTCACGTCCAACTGCTGCGAGCCAAACCACAGACTGAACACGACCACGCCGAGCGCCAGCTCGATGATGCAAAAGATGGCCGTTATCAGGACTGGTGCACCGAGCACGGCCAGCAAGACGCAGACGCCCGCCCACAGCACGAAGAAAACGGTCAGAAAGGCAGCCGCACCCTTCACCCGCCCTATGCTGAAATCGTAGCGTAGCCCGCCCGACGGTCTGGGGGTGCGGACGATGCCCGCCGCCCGCAGTTCCCGCTCCAGGTCGAACGCCTCGTGCCCGCTTTCAATGAAAGACTCGCCGGCGGGGTAATCCGCCCGGCTATCCGGGGTGCAAAAAACCGGCACCTCAAACTGGGCGCGGTAATCGACGCCGGGCGTGGCCGCGCTCGCCTCCAGTCGCCAGAGGATGCGGTCGCCCCTGGTATTGTCGCTGGTCTGCTCGACGTCGAAGGGGATGGCGAATTGGACGGGAATGACGGTCTCGGCCATGTCTTGCGTGATCTGGCTGCGCGGCACCGCGCGGGCGTCCTGCCAGAGAATCCGTTCCTCGGTGCGGCGGTTTTTTCCTGCGCCAGTGGTCCGAACGCGGATGCAGTTCAGGGTGAGCTTGACTCCGTCGTCCGGCTGAAGCCGGGCCTGTGCGCGGATGACTCCGGAGAGCGGGCCGCCGACAAGCCCGGGTACCGACGCCATTTCAAACTGGGAATTGCCGTATTTCCGCCAGCGAAGCAACGCCACCGCTGCCCAGACGGCCAGGCCAAGGCCGATCGCGGGAAACAGGAGCACCAGCAGGGCCGCCGTCTCACCTTCGCGCAGACTTTCCGGCACGATGACTATGATCAGCAAGAGTGACACCAGATTCCAGAAACCTGCGAACAGGAGCGAGAAAAGGGCGAATGCCTTGTTGGAGGAGGTGATTGTCCCGGTGGCCCAGGCGCTGTTCCATTGCCAGGGCTGCTCCGGGTACAGCTCGCGGACGCGGCGTTCGTTGCGGAGGCGGCTGCGCCCGTACAGGGCCGCGGCGATCATGCCTGCGGCGGCGCCGCCAAATGCCAGGATAAATACCGTGTACAACAGGAGCATCTCGGGGCGAAGCTGGCGATACAGCACAGCCTCCGAAGGGTTTTCGGGATTCACGAAGCATCGAAATGGCGTATCCGAGCCCTCGTATGGAGCCAATTCGCGCCAGACCTTCTGTTGAAAGGGGCCGAGGTTGTCCGAACCGTTCCCGATGGCCACGCGCTCGCCGGTATACTCCTGTCCGCCGTACGTGTAGCGGTATCGAGCCGTGGCCCGGTAGGTGGAACCGTCGGAATCGTGGGAGGTCTCGAGCCGGACTTCCTGGATGAATGCAGGCACTTCCTCCCACGGGCGCATATCGTGCCAGGCCACAACGGTCGTTGCCGCCAAGTAGCTCATGAACAGAGCGACCCCTGCAAAGGGAAGGGCGAACAGGATGAGGCAGCCCACGCCGCTTTTCGCGCTGCCAAACGAGATTTTCATGGAATTTAGCCTCCGCCCTGAATTCCTCCGGCCCGTAGTATACCCACGACAGCCCGGGAGGAAAATGGCGGAAACAGACTCAGTGTGGCATGTCACCCAGACGCGCCACGATGTCCACAATATCGGCCGCGACGCGCGCATGGGCGTCCGCATGGTGAAATTCTGCGTCCGTGCCGTATCCGTAGCGCGCTGCGATGGCATAGGCGCCGTTGGCTTTGGCGGCCTCGATGTCAGTGGCGCGGTCGCCCACGACGATGGCCGGCCGCAGCTGGATGGTGCCCATAATGTGGCGCACCATCGCAGTCTTGTCCGGGTAGCCCTGGCCGATGCATGTGTTGAGTTGGAAAAATTTCCGCAGGCTGAATTCCTGGAGCACCTGAGTCAAATAGGGGACGGACGCATTGGTGCAAGTCGCCAGAGCGTGCCCGGCACGCGTCAGTGCCTGCAAGGCCGGCAGAACGCCCGGAAAGAGCGCCCCGGCGGTAGCAATAAACTCGAGTTCCCGCTCATTGACGGCCTCAACGATGTCCGGGGCCGTTTGCGGCGGGCACCGGCGTGCAAGCCAGGCCTCAAACTCGTGTACCGGCAGGCCGACGGTCTGCCGAATGGCCGCCTCGCTTGGCGGCGTTAAACCCTGGGCCTGGAAGACCTCGCGGATCGCCGGCACGGTCGCCCGCTGCGACTGCAGCAGCGTTCCGTCGACATCGAAAATGATAAGCATGGGATGCGCCAAAATCCCCTCCCGAAGAATTGACCTTCACTTCAAATGCGGAAGTATCTATACGCTAACACAGCGGCGAAGAACGTGCGCCTATGGGCGGAGTCGATACCCGGCAACTGCTGCCCAACGCGACGGCTGACAAGCTTGATGCCGCAACCGCGCGGCTGTGCTGCGCAAAACAGCCGCTCGAAACCGCGTTGCCGTGAGCCGCTTTGCGAAAAGGCGTTTTTCGCGAGTTACCGGGGCTTGCCGCCGGCCCGCCATCGCACAGCCGGCGGCTTCTCTCTCCTTAGACAAGTTGCTGGGTGCGGTTGATGACCATGTCCTGCCAATCTTTGGTCAGGGTGGCGAAACGGGCCGACCATCCCGCAATGCGAACCGACAGATTGGGGTAGTTCTCGGGGTGCTGTTGCGCATCCAGGAGCATCGCCGAGTCAACCACATCCGTATGCATGAACCAGCCGCCAAGACTCACAAAGGTTCGCGACAGCGCCACCATGGCATCGATGCCTGTCTCTCCTTTGACGCTGTCCGGATGCAGTTTGAGTTCCACGGTCGCGCCGTTGGGGCTGCGGGTAAAATCGAGTTTGCAGTACGATTTCAGGACCGCCGTGGGCCCTTCCCGGTCCGTTCCGGGCGATGGCGAACAGTTGGTCGCCAGTAGCTCGCCCCGCTGATGCCCGTCGGGTGACGGGCCGGTGTTCCGCCACTCGATTTCGCGGCCGAAGGTGCTGATACCCGCCGGGCGCAGGACGCCATGGCGCTCTTTTACCTCCGCCATAAGATCCGTGTAGTCATTGAACACGCGGATGGCCATGGCGTCGGCTTCGTCGTCGTCGTTGCCGTAGAAGGTCGAGCGGTTCAGCACGCGGCGGCGAAGGTTTTCCTGGCCGTCCCAGTCGTTGCACACGATGTTCAGAAACTCGGGGAGCGTCAGGTGCTGCTCCTCGTACACCAGCTTCTTGATAACGTGCAGGCTGTTGGCGACGTTTGCCAGACGGCCGATGTGTGCTGCAAATACCGTGTATACCGCGCCGCGATCGTAATAGGAGCGGCCGGATTCAATGCAGCCGTCAACGAACATGGACACGAGCGGCGTGGGGATGCCATTCCGGGCCCAGCCGTCGGCCGCGCGGTGGTGGGCGTCGAGGGCCTGGGCCAGGCATTTGAGCCAGGTGGCGTAGAGGGCCTCGAAATCCGGAAAGTCCACCGGGTTGCCGCCGCGCAGGGCAAGCGCGTCCTGCAGAATGCTCAAACCGTCAAAGGGGCGGTAAATGAAACACGTCTTGCCGGGGATGATGGCCTCCCAGCAGCCGTCGTTGGCGAACGTGCGGGCCTCGTCAAGCGGATAGCCGAATTTGACCAGCCCGTCGATGGCGACTTCCTCGTTGTATGCGGCGACAATGCCGCCCCCGTGCCGCTGCACCTCCGCCATTCGGCGGAGCAGCCGCTCGGGTGAATGGCGATTGAGGCGTACCGCAATCGGGAAATCGCTGATGTGCAGTTCCTCGACCACGTCGAGAACCAGCCAGGTGACGTCGTTGGTGACGTCCGTTCCGTCGGGCCCAATCCCGCTGAGCACGATGTTCTGGTAATGCTGGGCATCGCCGGAGCCGCGGGTTTCAAAGGCGCCGATCCATTCGCAACCCTTGATCCAGAAATGGGCAAGCAGTTCGCGCGCCTCATCCCGCGTGATGCGTCCTTCAGCCAGATCGCGTTTGAGATAGGGTCCCAGCATGGCGTCCAGGCGCCCGATACCCGACCAGGTACCCATAAGCCGCTGGAATGCATACATGAACCACAGGGATTGCACGGCCTCTCGGAAAGTTTGAGGCGGGTTTTCGGGCACACGGCGCAAGGTTTCACGCACGTCGAGATAGTGCTGGCGTTCGGCGTCCGTGGATGTCTCCGCGAGGCGGGCCAGCTCGTCCATATGCCGCTGGTGCCACAGCTCCGCCGCATCCAGGCAGATCAGCATGGAATGCAGCAGGTCCTCGCTGGTGCGCGGGCCGGGGCTGAAATGGGCGGGATTACGGAGCTGCGACGCGTCTGTGAGGACGGGCCGCCCGTCCGCCTCGCCAACGCGCCAGAGACCGACGGTGTGGCTGTCCGCGGTCCAGGATTCGCCCGGCGCTGTTTCACGTACGACATTGGAGATGCGCACTTCCGCGATGGCGCCGCGGCATCCGAGGTTGCCGGGCGGATATGCGCCGAAATACAGCGCGCCGGCCTCTACATCGGACGCATCCCTCGCGTGAACCGCCTCATCGGCGACGCATTCGCCGTCCACAAACAGGGCGACCCGCGCCCCGTCGAACGTCATGGCCAGCTCGTGCCAGGCGCCATCGGCAATGAAGCGCTGCGATTTGATCTCGGCGGGCGTATAACCGGGCAAATACGCGCTGAAACAGCCCGTACCGGCATAGGAGTAGAGTTCCCAGTGCCGGCGGCTCTCTTTGTTGCGGTTCAGCACCAGGACGTTGAATCCGTCCTTGGACTCAATCCGGGCGCGGCATTCCACGGTAAGCGGCGGCGTATCGTATGCCGCACGGGGAGCGGCCGCGGCCCAGTGCGCAGCCTGGCCGCTGGTGCTGAATATCCGACCCTGCGGGCCATCAGCCAGAAACCCGGGTGTGGCGGATGAATTATCAAACCCGCCCCGGGCCAGACGTTCCTCAATGCGGCGCCGCAGTCCTTGGTACCCTTCGTTCAGCACCCGGTCGAAGCCCAGGGTCGTGTGGCTGACGCTTGAAATGCCGGCTACGGGCGTCTGATGCGCCGCGGCCTCGATCAGCGTCGCCGAACCCACGACTTTCTCGCCGGGGAGAATGCGGATCGGCGCGTGTTCCGCGACCAGTTGACAGGCTTTCGCGTACCGGATGTCCGGCGACAGCGACGCCATCGCGCTCTCATCGAGCGAGACACCCGCTTTTACCATCGAACGGCCGTGCTCGCCGGCGATGGCCCGCGCCGCCAGTTCATGAGTCGCAGCCGACAGCCTTTGGGGCGAAGCAGGCCGCCACGCCGCGCCCCAGCGCTTCAATGAAGCCTCGGCCTGCGTGTGCGCCGCTGCACCACCCATCCAATACAAGCCGCCGCCCAGCGCGGTCATCCGCGACACGGCGCCAACGAAATCCCTGCGGCTGATGCTCTTCTTCTGTCCCGGCATACAACGCCTCCTGTCCGATCGGGTATAAAGACAGCCCGACGCATAACGATTGTACACGATGACACGGCGGTATTCCTGTCTGAATGAACGTTCAGGTCTGACCGCGTCGCTGTGTTACCGTCGTCCGCGCTGTTCAGGATGCCGCCCGGCCGGCATTTATCTGGTCACGGCCATCATCACGCTGTGAGGGGGCAGAGAGAACAAAACACGTTCGCCCAGACGCTTCCTCTCTTCCACGCTTCGGGAAATGGCGTCGGGCTGGTCGGCGGTATTGAACGACCCGGGAGACGCTGCGGTCAGGGTGACCAGCTCGGCCCGGGAGCGTGCGAAACCCGGTGCAGACAGCTCCCAGGACAGGTCGACCGTTTCACCGTGGAAATTGAGCGCAATGAGGAGCAGGTGCTCGCGGGAGGCGTCGTAAGCGGCCTGCGCCACCACCGCAGAGTCTTCGCCTTCCATCTCCAGCCGAAGCGGCCAGGCGGCGGGATTGGCCGAAAACAGTTCGAATACCCTGCCCGTTGCGGAAAGGTAAGCGCCTTCTTTCGGACATTCGAGCACGTTCTGGCCCCAGGCATTGGCCAGATTGCTGAAATTGGCGAAGGCAAACTCTCCACCCAGGCGCTGGAACAGCAGAACTTGTCTCGCTGCATCCATCGCATCGCCCCAGCGCAGCGCCCGATTCTGGAGCACCGTCTCACGCTGGTCCGATGAGGCTGGAGCGTCGTTACCCGGAGCCCGCCATTCGGTGTTGCACAGCCGGATGCCGCGGCCCGCCCGGGCGTTGTATTCGCGCAGCGTTTCGAGCACGCCGCGGAGCCGATCCTCGTCAAGCTCCCGGTCGGCAACGAAATCGATATGGGGGCCGGCAATCTCGAGCATCTGCGGCAAAAAGGCATGAAAACGCCAATAAACAGCCATGATCACTTGTATGCCGGGCGCGGCGGCTTTCATCGCCCGGGCAAAATCGACGCAGCGCCGGGCGTATTCGAGGGCATCGTATTTCCGGTACGGTTCGTTGCCAAGCTCCCAATACGTGACGCCGAACGGCTCGGCGTGCCCGTGCAAGGCGCGCAGTGCACCTTGGGGATGTTCCGCCGGAGCATTGCAGTAGGCGGCCCAGTCTGCAGCTTCCGCGGGGCTGCCGGTCAGGACATTGACGCAGATCAGCGGTTCCGCGCCGATTTCACGGCACAAAGCGGTGAATTCGGCTGTCCCGACGTCGTTATTTTCCAGTCCGCCCCAATAGGGGCTTTCGCGGGGCCGGCGTTCGTCTACCGGGCCGATACCGTCGCGCCAGAAATAAAACGATGCAGAGCAGCCGCCTGGCCAGCGCAGGACGCCAGGGCGCACCCGCCTCAGCGCGTCGATTGCGTCGCGCCGCCAGCCCTCCACATTGTCTGAGGGCATCAGCGAGAGGCCGTCGAGGGCAAGTGTGATGCCCGGGGGGACGGTGATGCCCAGCATTGCGGGGCCTTGGTAATCACTGCCGGGTAATTCGCATTCAAGTTGCTGCCAGGAGTTCCCGATCCCGCGCAGGGTGCCGGTGGCCAGCGGGCTGTCGGTTCGGCTCTCCTCGTACAGGCCCACGGTGACATGGATCGCTGGCGTCTCCGGCTCCATCAACTCCCCGTGTCTCACATAACCGCGAAGACGGTAGGACATCCCCTTGCGCAGCCAGAGCCCGTCCTGTGCCAGGATCGCCGTGGAGGTATTATTGCGATTGGTCACATGCGCCGAACGTTCTCCGTGTCGAAAATCCCGGTACGCTGAATAGCCCAAATGGGCCTCGGGGTTACCTGGAGCGATGTACCAATCCGCTTCCTTATAGCCCGAATGCCACCAATCTTCGGTACTCAGATCATCGTCCGGTCTGCGGTGCAGCCACCCCCATACGGATTCCTTGAAAGGCGTGACTTGTTCAAAGCTGCGGTTAAACAGCATCTCCGCCCACAGACCATCAAGCTGGCGCCCGAATCCGCTCTGGATAAGATGGCCGTAGAGCAGAGGAGAGGCGGGCTCGGGCATAAGCTCATCGGGGGTCACAACCACCCGGAGGGGCGGCCGGGCCGCGTCGGAGGGGACGCGTCGCTCCCGGGAGGCCGCGAACGACGTGGCCGGCAGGACCAAAAGGAGGAAGAGCAGCGCGCCCCGTTGCAATCTACCCGGAATGTCCATCTCGTCTCCGCAGCTTTAAACACGTCTCCATCACGGTCGCGCCATCCTCTGGCGAGACCGGATGTAAGCGTTTACCAGAGAAAACGTCAACGCAGGAAAGCATGGTGTCCCGCTCCGGCTGAGAAAAACATCGTGATTCCGCTGCCCAGGCACGCCATTTCCCACACACAATAGCCGACGTGTGCGGCTGCCCCTAAGCTAGCATAATACTGCCTGTATAGGTAAGCGATTACCTGCCGCAGAGTTGACAAGCACCTGATTCTCAAGTACTCTCTGGCACTTTCGCGGCCACATCGGGCAACGCAAACGCCTATTAGACCCGAGCCGCGAAGAGGTTTGCAAACGCAACGGCTGAACAGGCCGGCAAAGGAGCTGAACATGCACAAACGAATACGCGCCGTGGGGTTTACTTTGATCGAATTACTGGTGGTGATCGCCATCATCGGTATATTGGCGGCTATTTTGCTGCCGGCGCTGGCTCGTGCCCGCGAAGCAGCGCGCCGGGCTTCTTGCGCCAACAACCTGAAACAGATCGGGCTGATGCTCAAAATGTACTCCAACGAAGCGAGGGGAGAGAAATTTCCGCCCATGCTCCGGTATACCTCCTTGTCGGATCCGGATGATCCGACGACGTACGTATCACAGTGCGGCCTGACAAATCCGCCGATGAGCCCCTTGCTGGGCGGCGATGCGGAATTTATCTTTGATGGCCCGTCCGTGTACCCCGAGTACCTGACCGATCCCAGCGTGGTCGTGTGTCCGTCGGATTCGTCGGCAGCGAGCGAGGTGGAGGCTGGCCGCTTCAACGTGGACGGCGACCCCAACGGCGTCCTCGATCCCTGCGCAATATCGGCCATTTCGTATATGTATGTGGCCTGGGCGCTCCAGGGGAAAGAAGACTACATGAATGTGGGGAGTGAAGAGAATGACAGCTACGGCTGGTCGGCTTTTGGCACGCCAGACACGGTATCAGCCGATTTCATCCTCGCGATCTTCAACGTCTTGACAGAATCCGCCGATGGAAATCCGGATATTTTTGAGCAGGACGTCACCTATGACAATGATTACGGCACCCGGACGCTCTACCGGCTTCGTGAGGGAGTGGAGCGGTTCTTCGTGACCGACATCAACAATCCCGCAGGCTCGGCACTGGCGCAGAGCCAGGTGCCCGTCATGTGGGACTTGCTCAGCACCGAAGTGTCGAAATTTAATCACGTCCCCGGTGGAAGCAACGTGCTGTACATGGACGGTCATGTCGAGTTCATGCGATTCCCCGGCGAATTTCCAGTTACCCGGGCCTTCGCGGGCGTGATCTCGGCCTTCTAGAGTCCGAGAACGACGTTTACAAAAGACCGGAAACGCTACCCCAAGAGCGTTTCCGGTCTTTTTTATTCCGGCTCTCGAAAGGCAGGACCTTGCTATTCGTCGAATTTGAGAATTTCGACCTTACGGAACTCGACGGGATGGCTCTCGGACTGGAGCGAGATCGTGCCGCCCGTTAACAAAGAAGCCTGTCCTGCTTCAAGGAGTTTTTGAGCGTCTTTGTCGCCATCGTCGAGCTGCGGGTCAGTGTAGCTCAGGACAAGCTCTCCGTTGATGAAGTGTTTGATCGCATTGCCGCGCACCTCCACTTCGGCGGTGACCCACTGATCGCCATGGAAGGTCTTTGAAGACGAGTTGATGCAATGCTTCGTTTCGAGTTTGCCGTCAATCACGATGTGCGTGCCCGGCGTGCACACGTTGCCGGTGCTGCGCTCGCCCGACCCGGAACCGCCCAGCAGCTGCACTTCGATGGACACCGGAAAACTCTGGTCTTTTCCCATGCTCTGAGGCGTTTGGCCATGGATCATGATACCGCTGTTCCGGAAGGCCCAGCCGGCCCCGCCCTCGATCTGGTCTCCCACAAACCGGTATTCCACCCGCAGCCGGTAGTTCGAAAACGGTTCCTTGTAGAACAGGTGCCCGAACTGGTCGTCAAACGGACCGTATCCGTCGTAGCTCACCTTAAGAATGCCATCTTCCACACGGAAGGTGTTGGCGTAGTTGTCACCGCACTCGTGTTTGGCTATTTTCGGGATCCAGCCATCGAGGTTCTTGCCGTTAAACAGGCTGACCCATTTCTCTTTGGGCGCGGCTTCGTCTTCGGCCCGGGCCATCGGGGCGGTCGATGCCAGGCAGACCGCGCAGAGCAGCGCCAACCAGCCCAAGCCATTCCGGGCACAATGGCCATTGAACAATCGAGTCATTTTCATGGTACGTCCTCAGTTTGGTGTGTGTTCAAGCAACTCGTGTGAGTGTAGCGCGCCGGCAAAGATTTTTCGACCCGAACTAGCCTGGCGCGCAGCCCGGCCCCTTGAGACGGGCGCGTATACGGCTCAGACGAAGAAGGGATTGTACCGGCTTTCGATGGCTACCGTCGACGACGGGCCGTGGCCCGTGTGAATTTCCGTGTCTGCGGGCAAGCGGAAGATGTGGCTCTGGATGGCCTCGGCCTGTTGACGGGCAAGCGCGGGAGACGCCGTGCCGCCCACCGAGCCGGCAAACAACGCATCGCCGGTAAAGACCATGCCGGGAAACGCCAGGCTCAACGCATCGGGCGTGTGCCCTGGCGTGGCGAGCACCCGGCCTTCCAGGCTGCCAACGCCGATTGTGTCGCCATGACCCACGACGGCCGCCTGGCAAGCTCCGGGATTTGCCGAGCCGGCGTAGACCTGCGCGCCATAGCGGTCCACGATCTCACGGAGACCACCCGTGTGATCATAATGGTCGTGGGTGATGAATACGCTTGTGAGCTTCAGGCGCTTCGTTTCGATAAACGCTGCGATGGCGGGCTCGAACGCGCCGGCATCGATTAACAGGGCGTCCCGGCTTTGGTCGCAGGCCAGAATGAAGGCGTTGCTCTCGTTGACGGATGTCAGAAAATGCTTAAACATTACCGGCGCATCCCTGTTTGGGTGGCATTTTCGAAATTGGCCTGGCCTTCTGCCCCCGTGAAATCGGCGTTGGTCAGATTGGCCCGGCGGAAGATAGCCCGCTGTATCTGGGCGTTATGGAATGTCGCGCCCGCGAAATCGGCGTTTCCCGGCCGCGCATAATAAAGGTCCGCGCCGTCAAAGCAGGCCTCGACGCCGGACGCGCCTACCAGGTTTGCACGCCGCAGAATCGCAGCCCTGAATACGGTGCGTGTCAGCGTTGCAGCGCCCAGCACCGCGAATTCGAAGTCAGCGCCGCTGCAATCGGCCTCTGAGAGATCGGCGCCGTCGAGAAAGGCCCCCCGCAGAATGGCGTTAGAGAGCTTGGCACGGCGGAGATTCGCGCCCGACAGGCGCGCATCCGTCAAATCCACACCGGAGAGGTCCGCCCCTTCGAGCTGGACCCGCGGCAATCGGGCTCCCACGCCACGTCCCTGCCGCAAGGCGGCAATCAAGGCATCCGGTGAGTCTATAGGCAGCAGCTTGGTCATCAGAAATCGTCCAGTCCGCCGAGTTTGCTCTCAATCCAGTCGCCATACACGGCGAGTTCTTTCATGGACGCCTTGATCTGCGATGGCGTTGCCGCCCGGGCGAGGAAGCAATTTGTCAGCACCATGCGTTCCTCCTCGCCGTCACGGGTGAGCGCCAGCGCGCCCAGCGAGATCTTCATGTTGGCCCGCAGCGCCCATTCAAAGGCATCCGCGCGCGGTTTCCCGCAGACCGTAAACACGCGGATCAGCTTCGTGCCATCCCTGCGCACATGATGGTTCAAAAACACCGCCTGGTGCCGTCCGGACTTCAGGGTCACCTGCACCACGTAGCCTTTGCCGTGGGGGGCGACCACGCGTTCGCCGTCTTTGGCACAGGCGATCGCCAACTCTTCCAGGGTGTATTGCTTGACGGGCGGCCGGGCCGGCACGCCGGCCAGCGCCGCACTGGCTTCGCCGAGCGCCTGGTCCACTGCACGCCGCACATCCACGTCCATTTCATCCGAATATTCGTGCAGGGCGTCCAGCGCAAAGCTCACGGCCTGGCCGAGCGCCTGGGCGGCATCGCGCCGCGCGACCCAGCCAGTCTGAGTATCCCGCAGTTGCTGGGCGAGTCTTTCAAGTTCTTCTGACACAGCCTCTTCCCTCCCCACTATGGAGGCCATTCTATCAGACCTTCCTCTGCTGCGCTACTGGTCTGCCGGAGCCCGGATTGGCCCAGCCGCGGTCGAGCTGCGGGCCCGGACCCGCCTTCGGCACGGGCCGGCACGGCTGATTTGACTGCGGAATGCCGTCCCATTCCCCGGTAAGCTCACTCCCGGACTGGCAGACAAAGCTGGCCGGTCGCGTTCAAAGATCTACCCGTACCCTGAGCCGTCGCGTTTCAGATGACAGCTCCGGCACTTGCCGGGGATTTAGGGGCCGCATCATTGCCAGACAATGATTCGATGAAATTTTCAAGTTGGAGCACTTCCGGCGCGCTGGGATCGACGGCTTTCGCGTCGTCGATGGCCTGCTGCAGGCTGGAGAGAATACTCTCGAGCGTCGCTCCGGCGAGCTGGCGCGGATGCTCGGCAACTACGGTCAACTGGCGAAGGTATACCTTGGCGCGCTCAATGTTACAGATGACCTCGAAATACGTGTCTGAAAATCGCGCGATCGGGCTGTGTTTTCCCTGGGCCAAAAAGAGTTGGCGGGCGAGTCGCAGTTCCCCTTCCGCGGGCACCAGCCAGGGGCCGGGCCAATCGTTGAATTTCGCCACGTTGAGCCAGCAGCGTCCGAGATAGAAGTGCGCGCCGGGGTCCTCCGGATGCAGCAGGAGGCTTTCCTTAAGCACGGAAATGGCTTCTGCCCACCGCTCCTCCAGCACGAGGAACTCGGCCTGGGCGCTCAAATCCTCGTTGTGCGCCTTGGGCGGTCCGGAGCAGTCCGTCGCCGCTGCCATTCCAGCGAGCAACAGCACCCTTCCGATGCGCATCAATCCCCGCATGCGTTAGTCCCAGCGGGGCTGAAGCCGGAAGAATCCGGTTCGGGCCCCTGCCCGGCAGAACACCGGCACCTCGGCGGGCCGCGCTTCTTTGGCTTTATTTACGGCGTCTTCGAATTCCGCGATGGTGGTCACCGGGTATTCGCCGAAACGCAGGATGATTACGCCCGGCCGCATGCCGGCCAGATGTGCCCAGCTTCCTGATTTCACCCGGCGCACGATCACGCCCTCGGTATCGTCGGGCAGGTTGAGCAGTATCCGCACGTCGGTCGTCAGCGCGCGAACGGTCAGACCGAAGGTGTCTTCGGCAAATTCCTCCGCGTCCTTGGCTGAAACGGGCCGTTCCGTGAGCATGATCGAGAGATCCATGGGCTGACCCTGGCGAAGCAGTTTGACCGGGATTTCGCGGCCCACGTCAGTTTCGCGCACCAGTTTAGTAAACCCGACAATCTCGCTGTTTTTCTTGGCGCGCATCGGCGTGCCGTCGAAACTGGTGATAACGTCGCCGCGCTGAATGCCGGCCGCCTCGGCCGGAGAGCCCTCCACCACCGTAGAGATCACCACGCCGCCGTTTTTGGGCAGACCCCAATATTCTGCCAGATCGTCGGTCAACGGCTGGCTGAACACGCCGATCCAGGCGATGGGATGGTCGGTCTCCAGCGCGTCGGCGGTCGGGGGAGTCTGGATATATTTCGCAAACAGCGGCGCCTGATACACCAGTGGGTGACCGCTGCGAACGTAGAGTTCTCCGCCTTCCGCCGGGGAGAGGTCATAGCCCACCACGCCCACAATGCGGCTCCGGGAGTCGATCACCGGCGCGCCCACGTATCCAAACGGAATGGCGTCGTCAATACAATAGGTCGTACGAGGCTTCTCAATCACCGCGCTGATGCCGCGCGTGAGTGCTCCGCGCGCGAAATCGAGCGTCTCGCCCATCAGCCCGAAAATCAGTACCCGTTCGCCCAGAACCAGATTTTCTCCTGAGGCGAAGGTGACAAAAGGAAACCGCTCGCCCGCCTCGCCCTGGATTCGCACAAAACAGACATTGATATCGTCCGGTTTTTTCAAGATAACGCCGTCATATTCCTTATCTTCGTCGCCTTCCCCTACAACTACGCGGATGTGAGAGGGTGTGGATTTATCGGATTGCATGTGCCCATGCGTCATGACCAGGCCGTCGGGCGACACGATGAGCCCGAGCGCGCGCGTCGAGCGTTTCTGGGTTTCGCCGGTTCGCTGCGATTCCGCCTCGGCGGTGAAATTGAGCAGACAGATCGCCGGAGTCACTGCTTTCTGCTGCGAGGCGATAAACGCGGGGGAAAAGGTGCCGGCTTCTTCTGCAACGGGGGCGGCTGCAAGGCCCCCCAGCAGCCCGCACAGGAGCCAGAGGGCAGCAAGACTATTCGTCCTCATCGGGTTGTTCTCCGTTTTCCTCGTCCGTCATCAATTCTCCCGGCGTTGCGTCTTCGTCATCGGCGCCGGGCTCGAGTTTCAGCAGTTCAAAGCGGGTCAATGCGCCTCGTTTGACGTCCAGAAGCACGAAGCGCTTCGCGGCGGCATTGATCTCATCGTAAAAGGCTTGAAATTCGGCCAGACCGGTGATTTCTTTCCCGTCTACGCTGAGCACAATATCGCCTTGCCGGAGACCGGATCCGGCTGCTGCGCTGCCCACTTCAATCCCCGCGATAACGATGCCCTGGCTCGACGGCAGACGCGCGGCCTGTACAATGGCGGGCGTCAGCCCGGCTGCGGCAAATCCCCATTCCGAGAATTCTACTTCGTTTCCTTTGTAGTCGCTTTCTTCCATGGTCACCACGCTAATGGCCTGCGTTTCCTCGCCGCGGCGTATGGAAAAACTGGCCGGCGTGCCGATGGGCAGGTCGGCGATGCGTTTGAGGACCGGAGGCAGATCCTCCTCAAAACGGGCATGAATCGGCGCGTTATTCACCGCCGTGATCACGTCGCCCGGCACGAAACCTGCCGCCGCGGCGGGTCCGAGGGGGTCAATGTCCGCGACCACCACGCCGCGCTGGGTCGGATCGTCTGTTTTGCTGGTCATTTCCTGCAGGCGAATCCCGATCCAGCTCCGCGGCACGTAACCGTGGTCGATGATGGCCTCGATCACCTCGCGGGCGGCATTTACGGGAATAGCGAAGCCGACGTTGTCGGCGCCTGAAAGCTTCCGGGTGTTGATGCCGATGACCTCGCCTTTGAGGTTGACCAGCGGTCCGCCGCTGTTGCCGGGGTTGATGGCCGCGTCCGTCTGGATCCACGTGTTGTACGGGGCAGGCCGCGGCCCCTCTTCGCCGAGATAACGGTCCGTGACGCTCACGATCCCCTTGGATATCGACCGCGACAGGCCGTGGGGGCTGCCTAGCGCCAGCACGGTCTGTCCAGGCTCGATATGGGCCGAATTCCCCAATTCCGCGGCCGGCAGATGGGTCTCGCTGCTCTTCAGCTTCAGCACGGCGATGTCCGTGTACCGGTCCGTGCCCACCACTTCCGCGTCGATTTCGTCTCGGTTATAGAGCACACAGCGCACCAGGCTGCTGTCGCCTGCAACGTGTTCGTTGGTAACCACGTAGCCGTCCGGCGAGATGAGGAAGCCGCTGCCTTCCACCACGTATTCCTGCTTTTGACCGCTGGCGAAGGTCTCTTTCACGGGGCGGATATGGACCAGCGACGGAATGACCTTGTTTTTCGCTCGGATCACGGCGTGCTCGCCGGGGCTGCCCATCGTGGCACATCCCGCGCCGGCCAGCGCGAGCAGCGCCAGGCACTTCATGTTTACTCTCAAAGCGGCTCTCCTGGTCGAAGGATTCCTGATCTTGTCCCGGCGATTATAATGTAACCGGCGGCTATTCTACAGGTATTTCCCAACCGGGCAGGGGGCATCCCCGACGCGCGGGCAAGGCCGGCGCACGGGACGGGTCGATTCGGCCAGCCCCCGCAAGATTCCATAATAGGCAGAAATTCGGTACAATGCCCAATGGTCTGTGCTTGGGTGCTGTGGCGCGGCCACCGGTCCCGGTGGCGCCAACGAAGAACGCGCTGTTCCGGAGAACATGCGAATGAAACGGTTGATTTTCATGGTGATGCTAGGCCTCTTTCCGCGCTTGCTCGCGGCGCAGGAACTCGATATTTCCTCGCTCGTGGGTCAAACCTGGTACGGGGTATACATGTCCGGCCAGAAATCCGGTTATGCCGTCAATAATGTTGCAAAAGAAGAAGATGGCCGCGTGACCGTCAGTGAAGACGCCCAGTTCCGCATTACCATGGAAGGCGTCAAGCAGGATATGCGCATCTTCAGCGAGCGCTCCTACGACGCCAGCGGCGCGCTGAGCGCGGTCAAGACCCGCGTTGAAACCCTGGGCGCCGAAACGCAGTTTGATGCGATTGTCCGGGGAGAGGTACTGCTCATGCGCAGTGTGGTCGGCGGCGAAGCCCTGGAAGTGGAATTACCCCGCCCCAGCGAATCCCTGCGCGATGCCTTCAAGCAGGTCGAGCTGATTCAGAAAGGCGGAGAGGTAGGCAACGAACTCCATTACACCATCTTCGAGCCCATGTACCGGCAGGAGATCGCGGGCGTCAGCAAGATCATCGCCATCGAAGAACGCGTCTTCGACGGCGTGCCCACCAAAGTCTATAAAATTAAGAATTCGCTCGTAGATATGGGCATAGACTCCATTTCATATGTCACGCAGGATGGCACAACCCTCGAAGACGAGGTGTCGAGGCTCATCGTTACGCGGCTCGAACCCGAGGAGATCGCCAAAGACGTCAATTACAGCAACGACGTCATTGTGTCCAATGCGGCCCTGATCGATACGGCCATCGAAAAGCCCCGCGACCGCCAATTCCTGAAATTGCGCATTACCGGGCCTCTCACGGAAGCCCATTTGTTCAATGACGAGCGCCAATATCTTGCCCCGAAGGACGGGGCCTTTGAATTTTCGGCCCACCTCATTTCCCTGGACGATTTTCAGCCCGCCACCCTGCCGATCACCGACGAGGCCGTCCAACCCTGGCTCAAACCATCCCTTTTTGTTCAGAGTGAAGACCCCAGGCTCATCGAAAAAGCCCAAGAGATCGTGGGCGATGAGACCGACGCCTTCGCCGTCTCCAAAAAACTCTGCAACTGGGTGTACAACAACGTTCGCACCACGTTCTCCGCCCAATTGAGCAACGCGCTCGAGGTCTTGGACCAGATGGAGGGCGATTGCACGGAGCACAGCGTGCTGTTCATCGGTCTGGCCCGGGCGGCAGGCATTCCCGCGCGCGAAGTGGCCGGGCTGATTTACGTCGAAGGGGCGCGCTCCGGCTTCTACTTCCACCAATGGGCCACCGTCTGGGTCGGCAAATGGATTGATGTGGATCCCACGTTCAACCAGCCCTTCGCCGACGTCACCCACATCAAACTGGCCGAGGGCGACCTGTTTCATCAGGCCAAGCTCATCCCCATCATCGGCCAAATCCAGGTGCAGGTCGTCGAGGGTGCGCCTTCCAGCGAATAAGCGCGCCTATGGATGGCACGGCTTCCAATCCCGGAACCAGGCCTGCCGTCGCTCGTAAACGGCGATGGCCAGGCCGGCTCCTGAGCGTGGTCCTGCTCTGCCTGGGGCTCGTGCTGCTGGCGTTCGCCAGCGGGTATCCGCAACTACAGCTGCTGCAATATGCCCTTCGCCATGCGACGGGATTTCCCGTGCACATCGAAGGCCTGGCTCTATATCCCCGCCTGCACATGGCGCGGCTCCAGTTCCAATCGCAGGCGCCGGACGCGCCGCCCGTGCTGGATATCCACAACCTGACCGTGGCCTACCGGCTGTTTCGCGGGGCAGGGCGGCGGATAGAATCAGTAAGCGTCGAGCGCGTCGCGCTCCGGCTGGATGCCGAGCTGGCCGCCCGCATCGAAGCCTTGAAAACCAACGGCTCAGCGAAAAGCACCGCGCCGCTGGCCTTCGTACCGGAAAAAGTCAGCCTGCGTGAATGCGAGCTTCAGGTGCAGCTGCCTTCTCTGGCCGCCCGCCTGACGGGCGTCTCGGTGGACACCACATTCGAATCGCTCGAGGAGTTCGCGATGGAAGTGGCGGGCGCCTCACTGGACGGGCGCGTGGAGCTTCCCATCAGTGGCTATGCCACGAGTCTGGACGGCGGATTCCTGCACCTGGAGGTCTCGCGCAATGGTACTAGTGCCGTGCTCGAACACTGCCGTGTCAGCCTGCCCAATCTGGCCGAATTCGATGCCAGGGTCGAAGTCCAGTTCGAAGAGGATGCCGCCAACTTTAGCGCCTTTGTCCTCGATTTCAGAATCCTCGGCGATGGAAAAAAGACAGTGCTGCTGCCGAAACTGGGCATTCCCGTGACCATCGGCTCGCTTGCCGTGAACGACGCCCACCTCTTCGGCGAGTATGAATTCCAAACCGGACGGTTTGCGCCGGCAGCCGCACAACTCGCCGCGCAAGCAACGAATCTGAGCATCGGCCTGGATAGTTCCGCGTGGAACCTCGCTTCGCTCGACCTGACGGCCGGCGGCACCTATCCTCAATACACGGCCGAGTTGACCGTCAATGAAGCGTTGCCTTTACAGTTCACCACGTCGTTTGAAGAAGACGCCGTCGCCGCATCGCTCGCACTGGCGGACTGGCCGCGCCGGGAAATGCTGGACCTGCTTCCCGCGCAATACCGTGCCTGGTTTGATGCGCTGCCTGCTCTCGAGCGCGTCTCCACGCAGGCCCGTGCTGAATTGCGGCACTCCGATTTTGAAGTATCCGCCACGGTCTCGCCGGGTTTTCGGGACGCCAGCCCGTTTGCGGGGCCTCTTCGAGCGCAAGCCAAGGGGCTTCTCGGCGAATCCCCGGCGCTTGAGGGGACGCTTGCCCTGCCGCTCGAGCAGGGCACGGTGGCCGCCACGTTCGCCGCGGAACAGACTGCTCCGCCTCGCTTGGACGTGACCCTGGAGCAGGTCGAGCCGGGGCCTCTGGTGTCGCTTACACGCTGGAACGCCCTCCCTGAAGCCCTGGCGCGCCCCATCTCCGGAACCTTGTCCGCCACAATGAACGAAGGGGGCATTGAC
The DNA here is from genome assembly GCA_050950105.1 of Candidatus Hydrogenedentales bacterium. GTDB lineage: Bacteria > Hydrogenedentota > Hydrogenedentia > Hydrogenedentales > SLHB01 > UBA2224. The sequence continues at coordinate 191,793 of JBMNGZ010000008.1, forward strand.
ATCGAGTCTGCGCTCGAAACCGCTTCCGGCCCCTGGGGTACGGATTTGCTGGCGCCTCTGCCCGTGGCCATGCACGCCGCCTTTCGTTGGGAACCGGCGAACGGCTCGCTTCTCGGCGCCCGGTTGAGTCTTACGGCCGGAGAAGCATTGGGAGTTGAAAGCCGCGACTGGCGCTTGACGCTTGCGCCGCTCGGCTTCGAGGGCGCCTTTAAGGGAACGGCGGCTTTCCCCGCGTTGTCGCCCTGGGCCTCTGAACTGGGCGCCGGCGCCGAAATACGCTATCAGGCGCCCGTTTCGCTGCATGACGGTGTGCTGACCGTGGCCCTGGACGCGGAATCGGACTATCTCCAGTTGGGCGATTTCTCGTTCTACGAAGCCCCCTTTCATCTTACCGGCCATGCACGCTTGACCCTGGGCGAGGGCGTGGGAACGCTCAGCGACCTGGCCCTCACCTACGGGGAAAGCTCCAGCTTGAACGTGGGTGAGGCGGCCCTGAGCCTCTCTCCCTTTCACGTGAGCGGCTCGTATGAGTTTGCCTCACAGCTTCGCCTGCTCGTCGACGCCGGTCTGCTCGAATCGGTCGAAGGCAGCATCCGGGGCCGTGGGAACCTTGCCTGGGACGGGCGCCTCGTCGTCACCTCAGACTATCTTTTCGAGGCGCCTCTGCTGGTGACGGGCGGCTCGAGCGTGGCTCTGGGCGGCATCGCGGCCGCCGGAAATCTTCTGGTGGACCAGTCCATTGCCGCCCAGGCGGACCTGAGCGCCGCCCGATGCGCCCTGGCGGGGGCTCCCATGGCGAATATCACGGCTCCCCTGGCCATGAAAGACACCGTGCTCCGCCTGGAGCCCGTTGCCGGTGAGGTCTTCGGAGGGGCGTTCACGGGCGTCGCATCCGTCGACCTGTCCGGAGAATCCCCGGTGGTCGCCGTGGATATGCGGCTCCGGAATGTCGATTTGGCCCGATTTTCGGAGAAGATGGTCCCACCGGATTACGGCCTTCAGGGGCTGGCGCAAGGCCGCATCGCAGCGAAACTCACGCCGGACGGCCTGCAGGATGCGACGGTCAAACTGGTGTCGTCGGGCGACTTTTTCATGAACAAGGCGCTGCTCCAGAACATCCTGCTCGAATACCTGCGCGATGTACCCGGTGCGCAAAGCATCGAGCGAATCAGCACCGGGGTCCTCGGAGAAGCCGCATGGCGGTCGTTTGACAGCGCTTCGCTCGACCTGGGATGGGCCGAAAACAAGCTGTCGGGCACGGCCAGCCTCCGCAGCTCAAATCTCAATCTCACGATCGATGTGAACGTCGATGAGGGTTCCATACGCCAGATTCTGACCCTTAAGCAAAAGGCCCGGCTTGAGGATATTGAAAAAATCCGGTCGGAACCCGTACAACAGAGTAATCAGCTGATGCACGAAAACGAATAGTCCGGACGGACTTTCGTCCAGTATCGAAACACAGGAGAGCGTCCCATGAAACGGATCTTTGTTGGAATGACCGCGGTAGCCGTGATTGTACTGATGGGCTGCGCCCTCCGGACTGAACACAAAATAGATGCCCACATCACGGTCGACATCCGCCACATCGAGCAGCAGGCGGACAGCGTCCTCGATTTCATCGAGGGCGGCGCTGACTCGTCCTCCGCGGTGCTGCCGGCCCAGGCGCCGAGCGAAAGCAGCTTTATCAGCCCGGTCTTGCGCGCCATAAACCCCGTCCGGCAGGCCCATGCGGCGGCCCTGAAGGAAGACTCTCCCCGCATGAAGGAGATCGCCCTCCGCTTGAAAAACCGCTTCCCCAAGGTGGAAGCCCTCAAAAAACAGGCACTCGTGGGCGAAAATGACCGCGGTTACATCGAACTCCGGCCCAACGACGCCCTCGAGAAGGATGCCGACCGTAAAAACAGTACCCAGAAACTCATCCACGAAGAAAACAACGACCGAAAAGAACTCTACACGGAGATTGTCCGACTCAACCCCGACCAAGCGAACCTGTCCCTGGCCGTGGTCGAGCGCATTTACGCCAAAAAACGCCTCGAACGCGCAAAAGCCGGCGAGATCTTCCGCCTTCCCCCCGAAGGCAAAGATTTCGAGGAATTCAAAGCGGTCCTCAAAAATAAACAAATCGACGGCAAACTCGAGCCCAAAGAGTGGATTAAAGTCACCGGCGCCAAGTAACGGCGCCCGGTACGGGCTCTGCGGCCACAGGGGGCCACCCCTGCAATCCGGAAGGCAGCCGCGAAGACTGGTTTCCGCGGCGCGGGGGTTTCCCGTATAATCCGGAAGGCAACCGTGAGAGCTGATTTCCGCAGCGCGGCTACGCGGCCACAGAGTCCACCCCCGGCCACGCGGGGCGCGTGTCCACCCCCGCCCGCGGGGGACAGAAGACCCGGAACCGGTGGCGGCGGCGAGGCATACATCTTTGCTCCGTTAGCGGGGGACATAAGAACGTAGCCCGGCAACGCGGCGCTTGGCTTTTGATCCGTCCTCTTCTTCGGGGGACACAAGAGCCCGAGCTGGAGAGATTGAGATGCGGCGCTCCTGTCTGCTGCCGATGGAGATGAGTAAACGGGTTGGACCGTCCGGCAAAACGCAATGCGCACCTGTCCTCCGCGGGCGGGACTGAGCGTGTGCCGACGAGGACGTGAGGTTACCCTATTTTGACGGACAGGTAGGGGTAGATAGAATGGAGCAAGGAGACCCGACATGGCCAAACGAACTTATGATGAAGAGTTCAAGCGAGATGCGGTGGAGTTGCTGCTGAGCGGCGCCAAGGGTTTGAAGCCCCTGGCTCGTGACCTTGGGGTATGCCCCGCAACGTTGCGGGGGTGAATCGCGGGCGCAGCATGCGGATTGCCCCGGTGGCGACCTGTCCCCCGCTGGCGGGGGTGAATCGGCGGCAGCCGATTTGGGGGTGGAGTTTTGCAGGTTGGATTTTGGGGTGTGGTTTACAGCTTTCAGCGTCCCTTCGCAACGCGTGGGCTATCCGGCTGGCTGGCCGCGCAGAGACTGCTTTTCGCAGCGCGTAGGGGCAGACCCCTGTGTTTGCCCTTCTTAAAGGCAGCCCCGGGGACTACCCGGATGGGCAGGCACGTTGGCCATTAAACGAGGAGGAGGCAGCATGTCGGAACGGAAATGGGCGGAGCCGGAACTCGCGCGAGATGAGTGCGTGATGACGACGCTGGACGACTTGCTTGCGCGAGACCATCGGATTCGGGTCGTGGATGCATTGCTTGAACAGGTGGATTGGTCGCCCTGGGAAGACCGCTACCGTCCTTCGCGTCGAGGCCAGCCTCCGATTCATCCCCGAGCGCTCGCGGGGTGCATCCTTTACGGGCTGATGGTGGGCGTTCGCAGCAGCCGTCAGCTGGAGGATGCCACGCGGGAGCGGCTGGACTTCCAGTGGTTGCTCGGCAGACGCAGCATCGACCACGCCACGTTCGCGAAGTTTCGCACGGATTTCGGCGATTTGCTTAGCGGTCTGAACGACTGGTTCGCCCAGCGCCTGTGCGAGTCGGTGGAAAACGCATTGGACCTGCTGGTGTGTGACGGAACGCACATACGGGCCAAGAGTAAAGTGCACGGCGGACTTACGGGGGAGTCGTTGAAGCGCTACGCTGGCCACGTTGCCCGGCTGCTTAACGCGCGACTGGCGCAGGCGACGCAGGGCAAGAGCGACTTATGGGAAGATGAAGACGCGCAGATAAAGGCTGCGTTGCGCGAGGAAATGGAAGGTCTGCGCGCCCAGCTCGCCCAATACGAGAGGGCCGCTAAAATGGCCGACGAGCACGACGCGGCCCAAACCTGAAGAAACTGGATGCTCAAAAACGTGCAAGCCTGTATGCCGGCCCAAACCAACTTTCGCGGCGCCAATCCCGCCAAACGGCCCTCACGCACGCTGACGCCCCCCAAAAAGCCTAATGATGCGGATAGGCCATAAAAAAAACGCCGTCGAGACGCTCTCTTCGCGACCACAAACCCAGTTCTTCGACCGGCCCCCAGCGGGGATGGACGGAGACCCGCATCACATGGCTGCGAATGGGCGCCGGCTGCTGCAATCCGACCCCAAAACTCCACCCCCAAATCGGCTATCGCCGATTCACCCCCGCCCGCGGGGGACAAGTTGCACTGCGTTTTGCCGAATGGGGTTACCCTGTTTTGACGGATACGTAGGGGTAGATGGAATGGAGCAAGGAGACCTGCGTCACATGGCTGCGAATGGGCGCCGGCTGCTGCAATCCGACCCCAAAACTCCACCCCCAAATCGGCTATCGCCGATTCACCCCCGCCCGCGGGGGACAGGATACCCTGGGTGCGCCGACGTCCTCGTCGGCACAGATTCACCTCCGGCCGCGGGGGACAGGCCCTGTGGAGAAAGCGGCGAGACGCCGCTTCTACGATTCACCCCCGGCCGAGGGGGACAGGTTGCGCTGCGTTTTGTGCAACACACGGGCCTGCTTGTTCACCTCTGATAGCGTGGGACAAGTTGCTGGGCATTTTGTCGAATGCTCACGCCTGCCGACTTATTCCGCCCGCGGGGGACAGTGCGCCGCGCCTGAATCTCTCCGGTTCGGGTTCTTGTGTCCCCTGTTAGCGTGGGATGGGCGGAGGCCCGCGTGGCCGGGGGTGGCCGCGAAGCGGCCGGGGGTGGACCAGCAGGAAATCGAGCAGGGTGAGCGGGCGGAACATGCGTTCCGCGTGGCTGGGGGTGGGCAGGCATGGGCCGTAAACCCCTGCCGACGGCCTCAGAGGATGAGAACGTGGACCGAGTGGAGCGTGGGGGCCGTGGGGGCCGTGGGGGCCGCGTGGCCGACGCGGGACTGCGCTCATAGCGCTACCGGTTCCGCGTCTTGTGTCCCCCGGGCTGACGGGGGTGGCCGCGAAGCGGCCGGGGGTGGACCAGCAGGAAATCGAGCAGGGTAATTCCAGGGTGAGCGGGCGGAACATGCGTTTCGCGTGGCTGGGGGTGGGCAGGCATGGGCCGTAAACCCCTGCCGACGGCCTCAGAGGATGAGAACGTGGACCGAGTGGAGCGTGGGGGCCGTGGGGGCCGCGTGGCCGACGCGGGACTGCGCTCATAGCGCTACCGGTTCCGCGTCTTGTGTCCCCCGGGCTGGCGGGGGTGGCCGCGAAGCGGCCGGGGGTGGACCAGCAGGAAATCGAGCAGGGTAATTCCAGGGTGAGCGGGCGGAACATGCGTTTCGCGTGGCTGGGGGAGGAGTGAAACGAGCCGCCAAGACCTCGAGACACAAGTGGCAACGTTGGTTCCGTCGGCCGCGTTTAGTAAAATCCCCCTGTTCACAACCGCGCGCGGCAGGAGGCCCTATACGATGCGCCGTATTCCATCCCTTGTTTTATGTGTTTTTGTCGCCGGACTGGGTAGTCTCGGAGCGGTCGCTGCGCCTGTGGGCGTTGATGATGTCGAGATCGAGACCTCTCATCTCAAGGTCGTGCTGCCGGCGGATGGCGACGGCACCGTGTCCTGGTTTGGGCTGCTCAACAGTCCACGCAACCACGCGGGAGGCGGAGGATTACTCCAGGAAGGATTCGGGATTGGCAGCTTTTACGTCCCAAACCGGCGGCTGAACGTCAAATTCGAGGTCTTGGACGACATCCCCGGCCGCCCGGTCCTCCGCTATGCCTACGATGGCGATGGCCCGAACATCACCGGCCTGAAGAGTACCCGCCTGATCGAGCCCATCCCGAACGAGGCCTCGCTGCGCGTGCGCTGGACGGTCGAGAACACAGGGGACCAGGATCAATGGGTCGCGCCCTGGGTACGCGCGGGACTGGCCCCCGGCGGGACCCTGGACGCCGCGGATCGCATTGATGTGCCCACCCTGCAGGGCGTCCAGGCCATCAAAGTCGCCGGCTATTATCCCGCATCGCGGAACTGGATCGCCGTCACCGACACGCAGGCGCGCGAGACCGTGTATGCGGTATTTGACGCCGAAAACCTCCATTCCTTCCTGGTCGAGCCGGTGGCCAGCGACGACCACTGCGCGATCCAGGCCGGGTACGTGCCCCGCCTGTTCAAGGCGAAAAGCGCCTGGGAGACGACCTACCGCATCAACCTGGTCCGCGGGCTTACCCATGTCGATTTTGCGACCACCGAATTCGCCGCCCAGGTGGATTACGAGCCCGGACGCCTCATTCTGCATCTCGCCGGGGCCCAGAAACTGCCGCCGCTGGTCATCAAGACCTCCGTTCTGGCTCCGAACGGCCGTGTCTGGAAACTCGAGCCGAAGCAGTTCGAACTGGATACGAACACCGTGGTGCGGTGTTCGTATGACTGGACCGCTCCCGCGGAGGGCCCGTATGATTTGTTTGCGCTGTTCGAGACCGGCGGCGCGGTGCTGGACGTCGGCGAGGGCCTGAAAGCCCCGCATGGGGCCCTGGACACTCAGTTCTGTGTCGGGAAGGCATCCGCGTGGGATATGGAAGCCTGGACCCGCGCCCCTCACGCCCTGGATCGCCAGCCCCGTACGCTGAAACGCGACATGGCCGCCGGAGGGGATACGGCCGTATGGATCGAACCCGCCCTGAACAAGATTTTCCGTGATGATCAGCCCGTTCCCACCGGGACACTCGACGCGGTGGCGCGCGTGAGTCTCGCCCGCAACGAGCGGGAATCCGTACAGGTGGTGCTGCGCCCGCCCGAGGGCAGAAATTGGCTGGATGTCACGCTTGATATCCCCGATTTGGTCAATACTGCCGCAAACGCCCGGATCGATGCCGGGCACATCCGCGCCTACCGGGTCGGGTATTGCCCCGTCTCGGTTCCCAGTCATTTCGAAGGCCCGACGGGGAGCTGGCCCGACCCGCTCGACCCGCTCACGCCGTTCGTGGCAGAGGGAGGCGTCTGCTCGCCGCTCTGGTTGACGATCTACGCGCCTCCCGGCACGCCGCCGGGGACCTACCGCGGGCTGGTGCAGCTGGTATCGTCCAATGCCGGACCGGTGGAATTCTGGCTGGAAGCGACCGTCTACGATTTTGAACTGCCCGTGATCCCCGCCCTCAAGACCGATTTCGGATTTTGGCGGGAGGGTGCGCTCGACCTTTGCCGGCGCGCGGGCTTTTCCGGCGAGGCCGCCGCCCTCGAGAGCGCATACCTGCGTGATGCATTGGAGCATCGGGTCACCCTCCGCGAACTGGCCGGCCTCCCTTCCGAAAGTGCTGACTATGAGGCCAGTCTGGCTGCCTATGAAAAACGGCTTGCCATGCTGCGCGAGGGAGGCGCGAGCAGCTGTGAAGTGCCGGCGTCGCTGCTGGACCTGCCCGCGCAGCTCGCTCTGGCCAACGCGTTCGTCGCCAAGCATGCTCTGACGGGAAAGGTCTTCTCGCATATCGGCGATGAACCGCCTCAGCCCGCGTGGCCCCGCTTATTCGAGCGAATGCAGAGCTGGCTCGACACCGCCCCGGACATCCCCATGATGGTGTCCACCTACGGGCTGCAGCCGTTCCTGTCCGACGCCGCGCCGATCTGGTGCGTCCATCTGCCCGTTTTCGACACGCTCAACGGGAAAGCCGTCCTCGAACGGGCCGCGCGAGGCGGCGAGGTCTGGGTATATCTCAACCACAGCCCGTCGCGTCCCTACGCCAATTTTTTCGTGGATTTCGCGGCCATCGAACACCGGGCCCTGTTCTGGCAGCTCTGGGCGCTGGGCGTTCGCGGGCTGCATTACTGGAATATCAACTACCTGCCCGATAGCCGTGACCCGCGCCAGGGCCTGTCCGACATCACGCCCGTCAACGGCGACGGGTTTCTCGTGTACCCCTCCGCCTCAGGCCCCACGCCGTCCATTCGCTGGGAAACTGTGCGTGACGGCATCGACGATTACGATTACCTCGTGCTGTTCCGGGACTTGCAGAAGGCCGCCGAGAAGTCGCGGGATAAGGCACTGCTCGGTCGGGTTAAGGCGGCGGCCAGCCTGGGGGCGGTGGTGCCCGATCTGGTCTCTTTCACGCGGGACCCGGCGGTCATGATGGAAAAACGCGACGCCCTGGCACGCGCCATTGTGGAAATGCAACGCGCGCTCGGCAAATAAGCCCGGCGTGCCCGGCGGACTCAGGGCAGGGTGATGCGCCCCGACAGGACCTGCCGTTTCGCCCCGGTCGCGGAGGGGACGTTGGCCGGATTTCCGAAGATGGCCTCGCTGCCCAGGATGCAGGCGCTGAGCGGGTCCACGACATTGCATGGAATGCCGTAGCGATCGGTTTTGCGCACCGTTACATTTTTGATGCCCGTCTTCACGTTACGCATCAGCGTGCGGTTGTGGAGGCCTTCACCGCTCAGGATCAGGCGCGAGATCGCGTGGGTCGGGAACACAAAGCGCGAAAACGCCCGGGTAATGCTGTAACCCACGGCCATGGTCACCGTGGCGAGCATGTCTTCGAGCGAGTGGTCGCGCCGGCCGTTCAATGCATCCCGGAGGTACTCTTCCGGCCCGAATTCGTCCTGGCCGGTGCTCTTGGGCGGCACCCTTGAAAAATAGGGATGGCTCAGGAGGTACTCCAGGAACTCGTCGATCACCAGGCCTTTACTCGCGATGGCGCCGTCGCGGTCGCGCGTCTGCGTCGCATGGGTGAGCAGGCGCACCGAGCTGTCGATGCTTGTCAGGCACGGCCCCACGTCAAACGCCACCACATCACGCATCTCCGGCGTGACAATCGTAAGACTCGCATATCCACCCAGATGCAGGCAGGCGGTCACCCGATCCGGGCGGTTGAACAGCAGCCAGTCCGGGTAGGGGTGCAGGACGTTGCCCTGGCCACCTACAGCCATGTCAGCGCTAGAAAAGTCAGATACCACCGGCAGGCTCGTCTGCGCGGCGATCACGTTCGGATCGCCGATAGATAAGTGCCCACTGGCACTTTCGGCGCCTCGCGTCGGGATATGGGCCACCGTGTAGCCCGGTGTGGCGATAAAATCGACCTCGAGGCTTTCCGACAGCGCCCACTCTTGAAGGCCCAGAGCCACTTCGGCCATCTCCGCGCCCAGCTCGAAACTCAGCACCGCCAAGTCGCGCGCGGAGCGCCGTGCTGCCAGTAAACGGTTCTGCAAACCGGGCGGGTGCCGGAAATGGCTGTCTTTCACGACTTTGATCAGCATTTGGGGACCCGAGCCCTTGAGTCGCACCAGGGCCGCGTCCACTCCGAGGCACGCGCTGTCAGCCGTCAAGCCAATCGCGTACCGCACGAGCTTATCTTGTAGAGCTGCGATCCGTTTCATGAGCTACCATCCCGGCAATGAGGCCACTATCTCCCCAGTATGATTACACTTCCGACGGCTTCAGTGTACACGAACATCAATCTAAAGGGAAACCAAATCACAAAACCTCCCCTGTCTTTCATCGTTAAGTAATTTGTTTACAAAAAAGTGTGTTACTTGACATTTCCAGTAATCAATGATACAGTGATTTTCGAGAATTGAAGGCCTTGCAGCGCTATTGCGCTCCAAGGCGCTATGAATTCAGCGCTTCGCAGAATACGGCGGCAGCCCAATCCTCAGGGAGGGAGTTGACGTGTTTCGCCTGAGCTGGTTCATCGTTGGTATGTTTCTCGGATGTTGTATGGCCATTGCCGCGGCCACGCAGGCCCGTGAGGGCAGCCACCCGCCTACGGTGGCCTCGTCTCCCGTCACGACGTTCCTGCAGATTGCGCGGGGCAAGTAGTAACCCCTGCGCCATCCCCAAAACCCGGCATTCCTGCTTCATGTTCAGTCTTACCCGTTCTGCGCGTCCCAGAGGACCTGATACGACCACTTTCGTGCTCCCGGCTGCCGATTTGGCACTCATGGGAGGTGCCTGCTAACAATTTGTCATTTTGGCAAGCAGGAAGCGTCAAAGCTGCCTTTTTGAGTGCCGTTTGGGCAAGATCGCGGGAAAATGGCGCCGGGCGAGATTTCGGTTTGCATTTATAACGTATTCATTCTAAAGCGATTAAAAAAGTATTGACTTTCTGGCACATCGTTTGCTAAACTGATCTGCGTGGCTGCATTCTCTGGCCGAAAACGCTCAATACGCGTTGCCAAATTGGCCAGAACCGTAAAGCCCTCGGGGCAAGCCCCCAATCTGAGCCAAAACTCAGACGTTTTCAGGTTGAGTGAACCCAGTAGGCCGGTGCGACGAATCCTCTGACGCCGGCGAGAACCAAGGGAGTACACGCAATGAAAGTTCGTCCGTTAGCAGACCGGCTGCTTGTCAAGCGGGAGGAACCCAGCGAGACCGTCCGGGGCGGGATCATCATTCCCGACACGGCCAAGGAAAAGCCCCAGGAGGGGAAAGTTGTGGCTGTGGGATCGGGCCGCCTGGATGAAGACGGGAAGCGGGTTCCCATGGAGGTGAAGAAAGGTGATCGGATCCTCATGGGCAAATACGCGGGAACTGAAGTCAAGATCGACGGAGAAGAGCACATCATCATGCGTGAGGAAGACGTGCTCGCGGTTATTGAGTAGTGTGGCATGCCGCCTGAGGCCGATAACCAGACAGGATGCGATATTAAGGAGGTTTGACAACGATGGCTGCTAAGCAACTTCAGTTCGGCGAAGAGGCACGGCGCGGCGTGCTCGCCGGTGTGACCAAACTGAGCAAAGCCGTGAAATCCACCTTGGGCCCCAAGGGCCGCAATGTGGTTCTGGACAAGAAATGGGGCGCCCCGACCGTGACGAAAGACGGCGTGACGGTCGCGAAAGAGATCGAGCTGGAAGACAAATACGAGAACATGGGCGCGCAGATGGTAAAAGAAGTGGCCTCGAAGACGTCGGATGTCGCGGGCGATGGCACGACGACGGCGACGGTGCTTGCGGAGGCGATTTACCGCGAAGGGTTGCGCAACGTGACGGCGGGCGCCAACCCGATGGCGCTGAAGCGCGGCATCGAGAAAGCGGTGGCGGTGATAGTCGAACAGCTCGCGAAGCAGAGCAAGAAAGTGCGTGGCGAGACCGACGTCATCAAGAACGTGGCGGCGATCTCGGCGAACAGCGACTTCGAGATCGGCAATATCATCGCCGAGGCGATGGAGAAGGTCGGCAACGACGGGACCATCACGGTGGAAGAGGCCAAAGGGATCGACACCACCCTCGACATCGTGGAGGGCATGCAGTTTGATAAAGGCTATCTGTCGCCCTATTTCGTGACCGATGCCGAAGAAATGGAAGTGATGCTGGAAGACGCCTACATCCTCATTCACGAGAAGAAGGTGTCGACGCTGAAAGACCTGCTTCCGTTGCTCGAACAGATCGCGAAGAGCGGCAAGCCGCTCCTGATCATTGCGGAAGACGTGGAAGGCGAAGCGCTGGCGACGCTGGTGGTGAACAAGATTCGCGGCACCTTCCAGGCCTGCGCGGTGAAGGCCCCCGGTTTTGGCGACCGGCGCAAGGCCATGCTTCAGGACATCGCGGTGCTGACGGGCGGCCTGGCCATCACGGAAGACCTGGGCCGCAATCTCGAGAGCATCACGCTGGCCGACCTGGGTCGCGCAAAGCGCGTCGTGGTCGACAAAGACAACACGACGATCGTCGAGGGCGCGGGCTCCAGTTCGGAGATCATGGGCCGGATCAACCTGATCCGCCGCCAGATCGAAGAGACCACGTCCGATTATGACCGCGAGAAGCTCCAGGAGCGCCTGGCCAAGCTGGCGGGCGGTGTTGCGGTCATCAGTGTGGGCGCAGCGACCGAGATCGAAATGAAGGAAAAGAAGGCGCGCGTCGAAGACGCCCTGCACGCCACGCGTGCGGCGGTGGAAGAAGGCATCGTGCCGGGCGGCGGTGTGGCCCTGTTGCGCTGCATTGACGCCGTGGAGAAGATGCAGCTGGATGCCGACGACGAAGCGACCGGCGCAAAGATCATTGCCCGCGCGCTCGAAGAGCCCCTTCGCCAGCTGGCGATCAATGCGGGCGACGAAGGCGCCACCGTGGTGCAGGAAGTGAAGTCGAAGAAGGGCGCCGTCGGTTACAACGCAGAGACCGGCGCGTTTGAAGACCTGCTGAAGGCGGGCGTGATTGATCCGACCAAGGTTCAGCGCGCAGCCCTGCAGAATGCCTCGAGCGTGGCCAGCCTGCTCTTGACCACCGAAGTGCTGATCGCCGAAATTCCCGAGCCCGAAAAGGCTCCGGCCGGCGGTCCCGGCGGCGGCGACATGTATTAAGCCGTCCCTGTCTGTTGCTGTATCAAAACCCCCGCTCCGGCTTCCGCCGGGCGGGGGTTTTTGCGTGATGTGCAGGACCGTTGGCGCGGCTCAAGGCACGACGCCGCCCTCGTCGGGCAGGAGATACACGGCGGCGTCATCAAAAAGCACCGCCTGTTCGCCGCTTTGGCTCTCGACGAAAAGCATCAGGAGCAGGCGGCCGGCGCCGTCCGGCACGGTTGCCGCCATGCTCAGGCGTTCCCAGCGCCCTTCACGGACCGTTGCGGCGGTGTGAGGCTCGTAATCGCGATCGGGCAGCCAGGCGCCGTCGGCCGTTTGCCATCGGATGCTCAGCTCTGCGGCGGTGGTGGCGCCGGGAGTGTCGCAGGACGCCCATACGGAGCAGAAGTATTTCTGGCCGGGTGCGACGGGCAGGTGCTGCATGTAGCACGCGCCATCGGCGTTGGCGATCGCAGCGGAGGAACCCTCGCGGCCTTTGTCTGTGTTGCGAATGAATTTAGCGGCTCCCGAGCGGCTCCAGGTCGACCAATGGGCGGGCAGGGGAGGGGTCTCGGTCCAGTCCTCAAATCCCGGGTTTTCGAGGCGGTTTGGCGTTTCGCCGCGCAGTTCCACGAGCCATCCGGCGGCCTGTTCGACGAAGGGATTGGACCCGCTGGCCGCGATACGCGCGACGCTCGCCGCGGCGGCCTCAGGCGCCTCTTCGTGGAGCACCGCCAAAGCGTTTCCGATGCAGGAGCCGGCCGGGGCCTCGACCTCGCCGATTTGGTTAACGACGAAGTAATTGCGTCGTTTGAGGCTGCGCAGGCTATCACCCAGGAGGTCGTCGCGCTCCAGTGCCTCGGCCCAGAATTGTTCCCGTTCCTTACCGAGCGCGATGAGCCGTTCGAGCTGGTCGAGCGCCGCCTGGGCCTGCTCTGCGGTCTCGATTTCTTTGCCGGCCATCGTCCGGGCCCAGGAGCCTGCGCGAATGATATACCCGGCGTAGCGCAGGGATGCGTCTACGATTTCGATGCGGGCCCGGGTTTCGTGCGTATCGGCCTCGGCAAGGGCCTGGCGGATGAACACCTCGGCCTGGTCGAGGGCTTCCTCGGAGAGCGCGAGCGAATGGGTGAGGAGATGGCGGTGTCCCCAGCGGGCGAGTTCGACACGTTCCGGGCGCTCTTCCATGTATGACTGTTCGAGCGTGGTGTAGCACGCCTTCATGGCGCCTGCCGCCTTTCCGAACATGCGGTCGTAGAACTCGTCGAGGAGGACGTCAGGATCCAGACCGGTATCCCATTGCATGCGGGCCAGCATGTACATCATGGGGGCGACGTTGGGGAGGATCGTGTAGCACTCGTTGTAAACCGCCTCAAAGCCGAGGCTCTTGTCCAGTTTCATACCCTCCGCCATGGCGTGGGGAAAGACGCGCGGGGTCAGGAAACCGAGCCCGATATAGCCGTAACGGCTCATGTGAGCACAGCGCGCGCGCCAGGCATGGGTCAGGGCGATGTCGTCGGCGCGCCGCTGGGGGCGCCACCACTCGCCGACCCGCTGGGTCATGCTGATGAATACGTTGGGCTCGAGCTGCTCCACGGTTTCAGGAAGCTCACGGGCGATGTGGTAGCAGAGGGTCCCGACGAATTTATCGGGATGGGTTTTGGCGAGTTCCCGCGCGACGGCGTTCACAAATTTGTAGTGCCGATCGGAAAAGCGCTTGTTCTCGTAGTCGTCCGGGCGGGCGTCCAGGGCGCGGCAGTTGTCGCAGCTGCACAGGCGGTAGATGTCGTCCATGGCGAGAGAGAACGCGTTGTGCTCGGGGTGCGCATCGAGAAATTCGCGGGCGGCCTCGACGGTGATGCGCAGCACATCGGGGTTGCTTTCGCAGGGGCGCCAGTTATGGTAGTCCTCGGGCGGGATCCAGCGTTTTCCGTCAATGAGGGGGTAGTATTCGGGGTGGCTCTGCGCGTACTTCTTGGGCGCGAAGATGACATGCAGAAAATTCTGCATGTTTCGGAAGGGAACCGGAGAAGCACAGATGGTTTTGCTGCGGCGGTTCCACAGATTCCAGGATGGGGCATAGTCGTGCCCGGACCATACCCGGCAGGACCAGTCGGGGGTAACAACGCAATTCGCGACGTCGAGCGCCAGTTCGCCCGGCTGTCCTTCCGGCACGTACTCCCAGAGCGGTCCTGGAGCAAACCAGCGAATGCCCAGATAGTCCTGCAGAAAAGAATAGACCGCGAAGCTGATCGCAGGGGGATGGTTGCCGGTCAGGAAGAGATTGCCGTCGTGCACGGTGATCGCATAGGTTTCGGGATTGGACTCGGCCGGTGGAAAGGCGCTGGACGGCGTCGGGGTGCATTGGCCGATGTAGATCGCCTTTGTGGGGACGGTCGCCCCGTCGTTGTGCCGCGGCAGTTCTACGCCGCAGAGGGCCTTCACGTAATACTGGAGATCGTCCGCCGCGCCCGAAACCAGGCTGTCGGCGTTGGGCTCAACAACGAGGGTTACAGCGGGTTCTCCTCCCGTGGCGAGCTGGACCGGTTCCGCGGGCGCGTGAAACGCCGCGATCGTCGTGGCAAGTGCAAGGCTGATGAGAAAGCGCATGACGGTTTCCTCTTCTAATAGGTATCACAGGTTTCGGCAGATTTCACGGCAGCAGCCCCTGCCGGCATGCATAGGCCGCCGGGGCGGCGATTGTCATCCCCAAGCGTAGAGCCGGCGGCATCGCGGCCGCCGCGCGTTTTGTTTACGGCGCCTTCAAATCGTCATGCATTATTCCTGAATGCTGGCGGTATTGAATCGGTGCACGGGAACCGGCATTTCAGAGTCGGGGCCTTTCACACTCTTCCAGATGATCTCATTAAGCTCAAACATCGGGGCGAGGTCGTAATCCGAGAAGTCCATTTTCATGGATTCCTCCGCGCCCCAGGCGGTCTTGGTGTTGAGTTCCTGCAGATCGACGTTGGGTTCGATATGTTCAAACGGAGTCAAGTCGGGGGTATCGGTGAAACAGGCGAACATGGCGTTGGCCGCGGCGTCGTACTGGCTCATTGGCTGCAGACCGAGGATGAGCTCCATGGTGCGGAGCATGGAGCAGGTGGTGTAGAACGTGCTGTCTACGATGCCGCGTTTGATGTAGGGGCTGATGAGGTAGCCCGTGGTGCGGCGTGCGTCGACATGATCCGCCCCGTCCTGGGCATCGTCTTCAATCACGAAGAAGGCGATTTCCGGCCAGTACCTGCTGTGGCTCACGCGTTCGACGATCAGGCCGAGGGCGTAATCGTTGCTGGCCACGGCAGCGCGTGGCGTGGGCACGCCGGGCCGGGTGCCTTTGGTGTGGTCCTCGGGAAGACCCATAACGATGAAGTTGGGCAGGCGTTTTTCGGGGTTGGGGTCGTCGTAATTTTTTTCGTATTCGTCAAATTCCCGAATGAATTCGGCGGCATTTTCGTAATCGCGCGCCCCCCAGTTGAGGTAATTGGGCGCCACGTGGCCGTGGAGCGAGGTGTAACGGGGATCGGATGGTTCCATCACGCCGCTCTCGCTGACGCGTCGCGCGAATTCACCGTAGCTACGGTAGGTGAGGCCTTTGCGCGCACACTGGTCCCAGAGGTAGCCGGCATTAGGGATAATGGCCGGCGACCGCGGCGAATCACTTTTTCCGGCGTAACTTGCAGGCCAGGATTTTTCGAGGAAGTCGGTGGCGTATGCGGCATTAGACCATTGGTGGCCGTCGGCACTGACTTCGGCGTCGCAGTAGAGGTTGTCGAGCAGTACAAAGGTTTCCGCGAGGGCGTGCTGGTTCGGCGTGATTTCCCGGCCGAAAATGGTGATGCGGGGGTCGCCATTGCCTTGCGGGAGGTCGCCGAGCACCTGGTCGTAGGTGCGGTTTTCTTTGATGATGTAGATCACGTGTTTGATCTGTTGCGAACTCTTGCCGACCTCGCGCGGGATAACCGTCTGCTCTGTTTCAGGCCGGGCCGTGGCGAGGAGTTCGTCATTGTAGGGGCAGTTGGCGTAGGCCTGCTTGGTGAGTTTGCGCAGGTCGGCGCGGTGGTTGGGCACGTCAATGATGCTGATCGCGCCGCGCATCAGTGTCTTGGTGGTACCCTTGGCGCCCTCGCCCTCCGGAAGTGGGCTGTGCGGGCCGCGAGGATTGGCCGATGAATGCCCAATCCCCTTGCTATTGCCAACATAGAGGGTCTCGCCGTCGGCGCTGACGGCCACGGACGACGGGTACCAGCCAACGGGGATGAATCCGAGCACCGCGGATTCGCCGGGTTTCTCGATACTGACGACGCAGACGTTGTTGTTGTCGGCATTGGCGATATACAGGATATTCTGGGTGTGGTCGAGGGCGAGCGCATTGGGCGTCGATCCTTCCGGCGCCTGTGGATAGAGTGAAGTGACAATGCTCTCGGTGGGGCGCTCTCTCTTGGGATCTATCACCGTCACCGTGTTGTCGTTGGAGCAGCAGACAAAGAGACGGCCGTCCCGAGCGAGCACGAGGTCGTTGGGGTTGTCGCCCACGGCGAGGGTGCGCCGCACGGCGCCGGCCTCGGTATCGATGATGGAGACGCTGTCGCTGCCCCAGTTGGAGGCGTAGAGCGTGGCGCCATCGGGCGTGATGGCCAGCTCGTAGGGATTCAGCTCCGTCGGGATGCGATGGAGGATCTCGCCGGTGGCGGTATCAAACACAACGACGTAACTGTTGGTGCGATTCGCCGCATACAGGATATTTTTCGACGGATGGTGAACCAGCCCTGACCAGAAGATGCGGGCGGGCGCAATTTCTTCGGTAAAGGTGCCGATGGGTTCGTCGGTGAGGCGTCCGTCCTGATAACCAAAGATGTAGATGGGCGCGCGGATGCCCTTCGATGACTTGTTATTGCCTCCGGCGACGTAGAGGTTGGTGCCGTCCGGGCTCCAGGCCAGGCCCACCCAGGCGGTGGGCAGCGGGATGGTCTGGGCGGTCGTGCCGCTGGCCGTATCGACCACCACGAGGCCGTGAGCGTTGTATCCCCCATGCACCGCGATGGCCGCTTTGCCGTCCGGGGCTATTTCGATGTTCAGGAGAAGGTCATTGGTGTCGATGGCCGTGCCTACGGGAGTGATGCGCCAGCGGTTCGGCAGGAGATAGCCTTCGCTGGTCGGGCCAGGCAATTCGACGGCGATCGAGAGGCAGGAAAGAGTGAAGAGAAGAGCCAGGGAGACAATAAGAGATCTCATGGTCGCACCTCACTAGTGGTTACGTAATGGTTCACCAGTCTCTTGCATAATCCCCAAGATGCGCGGGAGGATCAAGTTTGTCAAAGGTGCTCGCAGGACGGGTAGGCACAAAATCACCAGACCAGGAAAGCGCCGGGCTCACGAACGCAGGCAGATCATTGATCCTGAAGGTCGTGCAACGCTATCCAGAGTCGCAAGAAGTGAGGCAGCGCCGAGGATGCCCCCCGTGGCTATTGGATTCGTATTTTCGCGAGGTAGATGCTCGTTTTTCCTTCGTGCGAGGAGTAGTAGCTCATCCACAGGAGGCCTTCGTGCCAGACGAAACCGGGGTAGGAGGTGTCTCCGCCGCTGGGCAGGGTGAGCACGGGCTCGTAGGTCTGGGCGCCAAACCGGGCCAGGATGGTTTTGGGGCCCTCGGGGTGGAAGCGTCCGCCGGCCCACAGGGAGCCGTCGGGCAGGATGATGAAATTCGGCCCGCCGATGCGGTAGCCGGTCTCATGCCACGACCAATCGGTGTAGGGCGGTTTCGCGACGCCGATCCAGCAGTGGGTGTTGCCGCCTTCCCGGCGCACCAGGGCGAGCAGGGTGTCGTCGTCCATGAATCGCAGGGTGGCCTCGTTGGGCTTGCCGGGCACCGCAGGTTTGCACACGGGCGTGTACTGGATGCCGTCGGTGGCGGTGTAGAGCGTGAGTTGCCATTCGTCACTGGTGGCTTCGGCGCCATCCTGGGGAATGGGGGCGCGGGAGAAACCGTAGGCGGTTCCCTTGTGCCAGGTGACGCGCCAGAGCCAGTCGCCGTCTTCGCAGACCGGGGTAAGGGGCCCCCAGGTACGGCCGTCGCTGCTGAAGGCGACGCGCGGCCTGCGGGTGATAAATTCTTTCCCGTGATAGACAGAACCGCCCGCGAGCAGCATGAGGCGCCCGTCGGGAGTGATCGAGAGTTTGGGGTCGCGCAAGTCGACGCCTTCCTCGCTCAGGAGGGCGGCGGATTCCCAGGTTTCGCCGTCCGGGGAGGTGATGAGACGTATCGTGCCGTCCTTACCGAAGACGTGGGCCTCTCCTTCGCGAAATGAGCAGAACCAGTGGTCCTGAAACCGGATCAGGTCTGTAAATGCGTTGTGATTCCCCTGGTCCCAGATCTTCGCGACCGACACGAGTTCCACGGGCGCCGCTTCCTCGCCGGCCTGGGCGCTGCAGGCGCTCAGTAGGGCGATCAAAAGGAGGCTTGCGATAAACGGATTCGGACGGGTAAGTCTCTGCATGGCGCTTTCCCCTGCGTTGCTGTAACTGAGTTGGTGCTTCGCAGTATACCCTAATCCAGCACGATGTGAGAGGCGGCCGTTCCTGTGGTACCATGCGCTTGGCGAGGCCACAATTCACCCAATCCGGAGTCCGCGAGTGGAGGGCGATGATGCGCCGACGGGAATTCATGCAGGCGATGGGGACCGGTCTGGCAACCGCTGCGATAGGCGCAAACGCCGGAGCGCAGGCGCCGAACCGACCCAAACGCCCCAATTTCGTGATCATTCTGGCGGACGACCTGGGATTCAGCGACCTGGGCTGCTACGGCTCGGAGATTGCGACGCCCAATCTGGATGGCCTGGCGCGAGAGGGCATCCGGTTCACGCATTTCTATTCAGCGGCACGGTGCTGCCCGTCGCGCGCGTCGTTGTTGACCGGACTGTACCCGCATCAGGCGGGCATGGGCGGGATGGTGACGCGGGGGGAGACCGCGGCGAAAGAAGGTCCATACCAGGGATATCTCAACCGCTCGTGCGTGACGTTCGCGGAAGTGCTGAAAGGGGCGGGATACCGGACCTATATGTCCGGCAAGTGGCATGTGGGCGAGCGGCCCGAACACTGGCCCCGGCAGCGCGGCTTTGATCGCTACTACGGGCTGATCAGCGGCGCAAGCAGTTATTGGGGCATCGTGGAACAAGAGCGGGAGCAGAGGGCGTTTGCACTGGACGACGAGCGTATTGTGCCCGGCGGTGAGTCGTTTTACATGACCGACGCGTTCACCGACTACGCGGTCACGTGGCTGGAGCAACAGGCAGGACGCGAAGAGCCGTTTCTGCTGTATCTGGCCTATACCGCGCCGCACTGGCCTCTGCACGCATGGCCCGAGGACATCGCGAAGTACCGGGGCGCCTACGTCTGGGGATGGGACACGCTTCGCGATGAGCGTTATGCGCGCCTGCTGAGCCAGGGCATTATCGACCCGAAATGGCGGCTGTCTCCGCGCGATCCCGATGTGCCGCCGTGGGAAGAGGCCGATAACCAGGCGGACTGGGCCCTGCGCATGGCCGTCTATGCGGCAATGGTGGACCGCATGGACCAGGGGGTGGGACGCGTGCTGGCCGCACTGCGCCGCCTCGGCTTGGAAGAGGATACGCTGGTGATTTTCCTCTCCGATAACGGAGGATGCCATGAAAGCGTCGAGGGACGAAATCTGAATACACCGGGTACCGAACCGGGCGAGCCGGGTTCATTTGTGGCGTACCGTCGGCCCTGGGCCAACGCGAGCAATACGCCTTTCCGATTGTTCAAGCACTGGGTCCACGAAGGAGGCATCGCGACGCCCTTCATCGCGCGATGGCCCGGCGGCATCTCGCGAAAAGGCGAACTGGAACATCAGGTGAGTCACATCAACGACATCATGGCGACCTGCGTGGACCTGGCGGGCGCATCCTATCCGACCCGCTTCAACGGGCAGGCGATCACGCCGTGCGAGGGCCGCTCGCTGGCGCCTGTATTCCGCGGGGAGCAGCGGGAACCACCTGACCGCTTGTACTGGGAGCATATGGGGAATCGGGCTGTGCGGGAAGGCGACTGGAAACTCGTGGCAGACAAAAGCGGCGACTGGGCCCTGTACAACCTGGCCGAGGACCGCACCGAACTGAATGACCTGGCGGACGCGATGCCGGAACGCGCGGAAGCCATGCTCCGGGCCTGGGACGCCTGGGCGGAACGGGTCGGAGCGCGGAAACCGGTATGAGCGCGGCCAAGGCACAACCCCGCGGCGCGCTGGGGGCACATTTCGCGTGAAAACTCGGTATGTTATCGCCATTGCACTGTATTGCGCCGGGATATTCTGGATATCCTCGCAGCCGCGCCCGCTGGGGTTGAGGGTCCCGGGGGAGTTCGGCATCGACAAATTGGCTCATTTCGTCGTGTATGCGGGACTCTCCGGGCTGGTCTCCGTGGGCTTGCGGCGCTCGGGTTTAACGTGGCGCCCCCGCTGGCAGTTCTGGTTTCCCATTCTGTTCGCTGCTCTGTACGGTTTAAGCGACGAATTCCACCAGCTGTTTGTTCCCCGGCGGTCTTTTACGCTGGGCGACCTGGTCGCGAACTCGCTGGGTGGAGTGGCCGCGCAGTCTTTTCTCTGGTACGTATGGTGGCGCCCGCGCCGTCGGGCGGCTTCGCCCCCGGATCAGATTCACGTGAAACCCCGGTGTCCCGCCAAGGATTAGAAAGGAATGCACGAGCCGTAGCCGTTCTTGGAGAAATGCCGGACCGGATGGTAGGATCGACGTCATGACGGAAGAGCAAGCAGGACAGAGCGAAGAACTCCGTGGCCTGAGAGGCGCGCTGGCACGAAAACCCCGTGGCTGCGGGGGCATCTTTTTTATGCTGATGCTGATTCTCGCAGCGGGCTGGGGCGTGGGCCTGGGGATGTTCGTGTGGATGCTCGATGACGCCCGGGCAAATATCCAGGCGGTGGACGATTTCCGCCCGAAAGT
Organism: Candidatus Hydrogenedentales bacterium; assembly: GCA_050950105.1. Classification (GTDB taxonomy): domain Bacteria; phylum Hydrogenedentota; class Hydrogenedentia; order Hydrogenedentales; family SLHB01; genus UBA2224. The sequence goes on from JBMNGZ010000008.1 coordinate 212,894, forward strand.
GGGCAGCCGGATCTATTCCTCGGATGGGATGCTCCTCGGCGAGTACACGGTCGAGGCGCGGCAGCTCGTGCGTCTGAACGAAATTCCGCTGCACCTGCAGAAGGCCTTCATCGCGACCGAAGATCATCCGTTTTACGTACACAAAGGGGTGCGCCCGCTGGCGATTGCGAGCGCGCTTAAGGATGCGGTTCGGACGGGCAGCGTGCGCGGCGCCAGCACGATCACCATGCAGATTGTGCGAAATATCACGGAAGTGACGGGAGTGTCGGCCGAACGCACCATGCAGCGGAAGGCCAAAGAAGCGTTTGTGGCGCTGCAGCTTGAGCGCGAATTCACCAAGGACGAGATCCTCGAGCTGTACCTCAACCAGATCTTCCTGGGAGGCAGCGCAAACGGTGTCGAAGCGGCGGCGCGGCAATATTTCGGCAAATCGTGCAAGGACGTGACGCTGGCAGAGGCCGCCACGCTGGCGGGTTTGTCGCGCTCGCCGAATTCCAACCGGCCGGACCGGTTTCCGGAGGCGGCCGAGCAGCGGCGCGACATTGTGCTGGCGCAGATGCTTCGGCACGGGCTCATCACGCGGGATGAATACCTCGCGGCAATAGCGACCCCATTGGAGGATTCGGTGGTCCCGTATGAGGAGCGGATGCGCCGAATGCAGGAAGGAATCGGCTTGTGGCGCCCGAACCGCTTCCAGGCGCCGTATTTTGTCGAGGAAGTGCGGCAGTTCACGCGGGAACACGGGTACGCGAACCGCGAAGAACTGCTGGAAAGCGGCCTCCAGATTTATACCACCGTGGACATGCGACTCCAGCGGGCGGCCGAAAAAGCCCTCGAAAGGAAGCTGGCGGAAATCGACGAAGAAACACTGAAAACGCTCACCCAGCGCGGACAGGAAGACTATTTCGTGCCGATTTCGGGCGCGCTGGTCTGTATCGATAACCGGCCTGGCGCAGAAGGGTATGTGCGCGCGATGGTCGGTGGCCGCGATTTCGACAAGGAAAAGTACAATACGGCCACGCAGGCGCTCCGCCAGCCGGGTTCGAGCATCAAACCGTTTGTATGGCTGGCGGCGTTCCAGAACGGATTGACGCCGTCCAATGTAATCATCGATGAGCGCATCACGCTCTACGACGGGCTGGGACGGCCCTGGTCGCCGGCAAATTTCACGTCGGATTTTAAGGGTCCCGTCACGTTGCGCTACGCGCTGGAAAACTCGATCAACATCGTTTCGGTGAAACTGGTGCTGCAAATAGGGATGCCGGTGGTGCGCGGGGTATTGCAGCGCGCGGGGATCACCTCGGAAATCAACGATTCCCACAAATGGACCATCGCGCTGGGAACCCCGGATATGACGGTGCTTGACCTGTGTACGGCCTACGCAACGATCGCCCGGGGCGGCGTGCTGACGCGGCCGACCTTTGTCGAGACCATCCGGGACCGAGACGAGTTTGTGCGGTACAAAAGCAGCATTCACCGTGAACGCATGCTCGATGCGGACGTATGCTATCTGGCCACGCATCTCATGGAAGGCGTGGCCCAATACGGAACGGGCTCGCGCAGCCGGGCACTGGATCGCCCGCGCGCCGGAAAGACAGGAACGTCGAACGATAGCCGCAACGTGTGGTTTTGCGGATTTACGCCGGATTATACCTGCGTCGTGTGGATTGGATACCGCGACAACCGCCCGATCGGCCAGGGACCCGACGGGCGCTGGCTCAAATCCAGCAAAGAATTCACGGGCGGGCGCCAGGCCTGTCCGGTATGGACGGAATTCATGGTGGCGGCACACAAAGGTTTGCCGAAACGTGATTTTGAAGTGCCCGACGGCGTGGTGTTCCACAATGTCGACAAACGTTCAGGCAAATTGGGCGGTTCGTTTCCGGAAGCTTTTTTGAAAGGGACGCGCCCCCCCGTCGCCCCCGCGCCTCCGGAATCGATGGCCGCCGAGGAGGAAATTGCGGTGCCGGCTACACCGGTTCCCGACATGGAGCCCATGGAGATACCCCTGCTTGCGGATATTTGATTGCGATGCCGCGTTCGGGCGCGGCACGACGCCGTTGCCGCGGGAACTCGAAACCGCGGACGCCCTGGTCGCGGAACTGGACCACTGCGGCATTGAGCAGGCCCTGGTATGGCACCGCGACGCCCGGGAGCGCAGCGCCGGGCAGGGCAACGCGCGCATGGCGGCCCTGAAGGGCCATCTCGCGGCTGCACCGCACGTGCACGGTCATGCCGTACACCTCGCGCGAGACCTTCACCGAGGCCGAGCTGTTCGAATACCTCCGAGATGGAGGACGATCCGGGCGCTGCGCGCGTTTCCGCTGACGCACTGCTACCTGCTGGACCCCATTTCCTGCCGCGACTCTGCTGGGGCTGCTGTCGGCGTACCGCGTGCCGCTGTTTGTGCCGCTGGGCGAGTTCCACAACCAGTGGCAGGGGGTCTACGCCCTGATGCGCGACTTTCCGCATCTGACGCTGGTGCTCACCGAGACCGGGTGCTGGGGGCAGGACCGCTATTTCCGGCCGCTGGTGCGCAATTTCCCGCGGTTCTTTCTATCCACGAACCGATTCGAGACGGCGGGCCAGCTCAAATCGTTCGTGAACGATCTGGGATACGAGCGGCTGCTGTTCGGGTCGGGGCTGCCGTTCAACAATCCCGGCGGGTACATCACGCTACTTGCGCGGGCGGACATTTCCGACGAGGCCAGGCAGGCCATCGCATACGATAACCTGGTCTATCTGCTGGGGGAGGTGGCGTTGTGAATCTGCGCGACGCGTTTCTCACGGGAGGCGGGTGTCCGGTCATCGACGCCCATGCGCACATGGGGCCGTTTCGCTCGATCTACCTGCCCGAGGCCGGCCGCGACAGCATGGTCGCGGGCATGGAGCGCGCGGGCGTGGAGGCGATTATTGTGTCCCCGCATGATGCGCTGTTCGGCGATACGCGGGAGGGCAACGCGCAGATGCTGGAGGCGGTTCAGGCCTGCCCGGGGCGGATCTACGGCTATTGCACGATTCACCCGGGGTACCCGCGCGAGACGGCCGGCCAGCTCGACACGTATCTGCATCAGGCCGGCGTGGTGGGCGTGAAAATCCACCCGGCCTCGCATGAATATCCCGTGGACGGGCCGAATTACGCGCCGGTGATGGAGCGGTTGGAGGCCGAGGGCGGGCTGCTGTTGTCTCACACGTGGGGCAGCGAAGGGACGTGCGGCGCGCGGAAGATGCGGGCCATCGCGGAAAAGTATCCGAACATCCGGCTGCTTCTTGGCCATTCGTGTTACGGGGCCTGGGCGGAAGCCATCGCGCTGGCGAAGGACTTTCCGAACGTCCACCTCGAGCTGACGGCGGCGGCGCATGTGTACGGGTTGATTGAATGGATGTGCCGTGAGGCGGGTTCGCGGAAAGTCGTTTTCGGGACGGATTACCCCTGGTTTGACCCGGCGGTGTATATCGGGTTCGTGACGTTTGCCCACATCGACGAGGAGGCCATGCGAAATATTCTCTTCGCCAATGCGCGGGGTCTGCTGGATGAACAATTGGCGAAAAAGACGTAGTGCGTACGTGCCGGCCGGGCCATTCTTCTCAGGCCACCGGCCCAAGGGTGCGGGATGGCCTCATAGTCTCTGGAAAAGGAATTAAAACGATGAACTGGCGACTCATTATGCAAGCGAAGCTGGCAGCGGCCCTGATGTGTTTTCTGGCAGGCGCGGCCGGAGCGGAGTTGATGGCGGAGGTCAAAGACTATCTCGGCTCACCTACGCTGTTTGTCAACGGCGTGCCGCGGACCCCGATGGTGTTTTACGGGTGGGACCAGGGCCCGGGTCCGACCGTCACGCGGCTGGGCGCCGACTGGCGCGAATACCATGTGACGTTCACGGCGCCGGAAGATAACGCGGGCGACTGCGGAGTGCACCTGCGCTTCGGAAATGCCCCGGGGAGCGTGTGGATTGACGATGTGCGGTTCTATGAAGGCGAATACCGGCCTGACGCCACGGAAAACCGCCTGCGCTGCGGCGATTGGGACTGCGAGCGGAGCGTGGCGGATGATGCCTGGACGCTCTTCGTGCGCCCGGAGGCGGAGGCGTCGTGGACGTTCGACAGCTCCGTGAAGCACCGAGGCGCGCAGAGTTGCCGCTTGGAGATCACGAAAGCCGGGACCAACCCCATGCACATCCATTTCCATCAGACGGGGTTGTCGATCGAAAAGGGCAAAACCTACATCTTTTCGGCGTGGCTGCGCGCGGATGCGGAACGGACCGGCGATATGATGGTGTTGCATCATGGCCCTCCGTGGACCATCTATTCGGGTGTGCAGGATTCGTGGCTGCACAAGCAGGGTGGGAATGGCGGCGGCCGAAGGCGTGCATATCCACTCCTTCGGCATCGATATGCCCTGGCCGAAACCGGGGGAACTACCGGATTTTACAGAGACCGATACGGTGTTGGAGCGTGTTCTGGAGGCCGATCCCGAAGCGCTCATGCTGCCGCGATTCGCCTGCGAGCCGCCGGGATGGTGGTACGAGACGCATCCGGATGAAGCGCTCCAATATCACGACGGCACCCGCCAACCGGTCTGCGTGGCGTCGACGCTGTGGCGGGAGGAGCTGCAGCGCAACCTGCGGGCGCTGGTCGAACATTGCGAGGCGCGCTATGGGGAGCACATGCTCGGCTATCATCCCTGCGCGCAACACACCGGCGAATGGTTTTATCCCGGAACCTGGGACAGCCTGCACAGCGGCTTCAGTCCGCGATGCAGCGCGGGTTTTCGGCGTGGTTGCGGACAAAATATGCGACGGAGGAGGCGCTGCGCGTGGCCTGGGGCGACCCGGGCGCGCAGTTCGATACCGTCGCTGTGCCGTCGGTTGATGAGCGCGAGACCGCATCGGCAGGCCTGTTTCGCGACCCGGCACGGGAACAGAAGACCATCGATTTTTATCAGTACCTGCAGGTGGCCATGGTGGAGCCGCTGGAATTGATCGCCGCGACCGTGAAAGAAGCCAGCGCGCGGAAAAAGCTCGTCACGCTGTTTTACGGATACTATTTTGAGATCAGCGGCCTGCCCTTCGGCCCGCAGACGAGCGGCCATCTGGCGCTGGCACGGCTGCTGGAATGCCCGGACGTGGACATCCTATGCTCGCCGATCTCGTACGAAGACCGCGGCCTCGGTGGAATCGGCGCGTTTATGGTGCCGGTAGACTCGGTGCGCGACCACGGCAAACTCTGGTTGAACGAAGACGATACGCGCACGTTTCTAACGCCCGAGGATGCGGGCTACGGGCGGGTGTCGACCCTGGAGCACACGCGCTGGGTGCATCAACGCAACTTCGGCCGTATGCTGCCGCGGCGTCTGGCGTGCTGGTACATGGACCTTGGCAGCGCGGGCTGGCTGGCCGATTCGCGCCTCTGGCGAAATATTGGTGAACTGCGAGCTATCTACGACGCGCAGCTCGAAAAACCCGCCACGTGGACGGCGGATGTAGCGGTGATCGTGGATGAGACGAGCCCGTTCTATCTGGCCAGCAACGCGGACGTGATGCGCCCTCATGCGAGCTACTTTCGACGGCAGCTCTACCGGATGGGGGTCCCGTTTCGGCAGTATCTGCTGAGCGACCTGGAAGCGGGCCGGGTGCCGGGAGCACAAGGCGTATCTGTTCATCGGCTGTTTCCACCTGAACGCAGCGCAGCGCGGCGTCATCGCAGACGCGGTGGCGGGCAAGACCGCGCTGTGGTTCTACGGCAGCGGATTTGTCGACGAACGGCCGGACACGGCGAACCTGG
>JBMNGZ010000009.1:0-510672 GCA_050950105.1 Candidatus Hydrogenedentales bacterium
CCGACCACCATCCTTTGCATCGGGTTAAACTACCGGAGGCATGCCGAGGAAAGCGGTGCTTCCGTGCCCGAATATCCGGTTCTGTTTATGAAAAACCCCGCGGCGCCCACGGGGCACCGGGAACCGATCAGACTTCCTGCGGTGTGCGCGGACGAGGTGGACTACGAAGCCGAGCTGGCCGTGGTGATCGGCAAACCGGCGCGCAATGTCTCGAAAAAGGACGCCCTGGACTACGTCCTCGGCTACATGTGCAGTAACGACGTATCCGCGCGCATCTGGCAGTCGGAACGGGGCGGCTCCCAATGGTGCCGGGGAAAGGGTTTCGATACGTTTGCCCCCCTGGGCCCGGTCCTGGTCACCCGGGACGAAGTGCCCGACCCCAATGCGCTCGCGATCACGAGTTCCCTCAACGGCGAGACCATGCAGTCATCGAACACAAAAGACATGATCTTCGACGTGCCCACGCTGATCAGCTTTCTCTCGGAAGATACCACGCTGCTTCCCGGCACCGTGATTTTGACCGGGACGCCCGAAGGCGTCGGCTGGGCGCGCGACCCGAAGGTGCTGCTCAAGCCCGGCGATACAATCGCCGTTGAGATTGAAGGCCTGGGCCGGCTGGAAAACCCGGTAACAGCGTGAACCCGGCGCCCGGGACTCCCAGCGGATGCGGTAGAATGGGCGGCTCTGCGTCAGAGCTGATGGTCACGCTCCCGGAGCAAAAAGGCTGATGGGAATGAACGCATTTTTTGAATATACGCTCGGGGCTGCGGTCAGAGTGGCGGACACGATGCTTCGCCTCCTGCCCGTTCCCGTGACCGCGAAACCGCTGCATCGCCTCGAGGAATCGGCAAACGCCGTCCGTCGCCTCCGCCTGCTCGGAAAGCATCACCCGGACTTGCTGGAGCAAGCCCGCCGGGTACCGGTGAAATGCTATTCACCGGAATCATTTGGCGCAAAATTCAAGCGCGTCCCCTACGACTCCCGCGGCCTGCTGCTGTTCACGGACGAAGGGGTGCTCTTCTGGGATCTGGGCCAGAGCACCCGGCTCGAGCCCTTTACCTACCGCCGCGGCGACGCTAGCGTGGCACTTCATCTGAAAGAACCGTACCGGCAGGGGGAGCATGCCTGGGTGCAAATGACGGGCGATGGCGTGTCGCGCTATTTTCAACGCGACCAGGCCGGCCAGGTCAATGAAGCGACGCGCGCGTTGTTTGACGAGATTGAGGCGGCTCTGCACATGCCCGCCGGCTCGGATTAGCCTGCTAAGAGAGGCGGCTCGGTCCGCAGGGGAAATGCAATGGGCTGGTTTGGCGTAACACCCCAGAAGGAGGCGGAGCTGGCACGGCGCATGGACGCGTGCGGTCTGCGCGAATCCGACCTTGAAGAACGCTTCGTTTCCTCCAGCGGACCCGGCGGCCAACATGTGAACCGGTCGGCTACCTGCGTTCAGCTCCGGCATCGCCTCACGGGCCTGGAAGTCAAGATGCAGACAGCACGTTCCCAGGCGCTGAACCGCTTTTATGCCCGGCGCCGGCTCTGTGAACTCATCGAAGCCCGAGAACTCGGGAGGGAGAGCCCGGAGGCGAAGCGAAGGGCGAGGACGCGCAAACAAAAAGCTCGCCGCCGCCGGAGATCGCTCCGAAAACAAGCGGACCGCGCCGGATCGGAAAGTCCCGATTGACGCGGTCCGCACGAGTCGCTCTGTTGCGCGTTTCTCCGTGGTTAGCGGTCAACAACTAGGCTGTTTTTTTCCGGAAGCTCAACATCGTTGCCCGGACCAGGAAGACCAGCAGCGCCAGCGCCCCCAAGGCAAAAAGAAGGTCGGGGAGCATGCGCAACCAGGTGACGGTACGGATGAACTGGCCCGAGGCAATTTCCGGGCTGCGGGCGTACCACAACCCATCCCGGATGGCGTAATAGAGCTGGTAGAACCCCGAGGGAATCAGGCTGAGCACCAGCATGCCCGCCAGCCCGCCGTTGAGCCCCCAGAAGCTGTACTTCAGCAGCCGGTCCGACCACGACGCCCGCGTCACGATGTGGCGCACCGAGAAGAGCATCAGAGAGATGGCGAGCATGCCGTAGACGCCGAACGATGCGCCCCGTGCGAATGGATCGGGGTGGTGTTGATGCCCTGCGAATAGTACAGAACAATCGGCGGATTGATCAGAAAACCGAACACCCCCGCCCCGACCAGGTTCCAGAAGGCCACGCCTGACAAAGAAGTAGATGGGCCACTTGTAGGCGTAGGTTGTTCCGCCTTCGTCCACCACCCTCAGGTTGTGCGCCGCTTCAAAGCCCAGCAGCGACAGGGGCACGACCTCCAGCGCGGAGAACACCGCGCCCAGCGCGATCACCACCGTCGGGAGACCCGCTCCAGTAGAGGTGGTGGAAACGTGCCGATCACCCCGCTGCCCAGATAGAGAAATACGATGAAATAGACGCTGGTCAGGGCGAATTTTTTGCTCACGGCGCCGATATGTGACAGCAGAAACGCCATGATGACCGTAGCAAATACCTCGAAGAAGCCTTCGACCCACAGATGCACAACCCACCAACGCCAGTATTCGGCGTCCGAGAGGTGGCTGCCCTTCCCGTACATCAAGCCGGCCATATAAAACAGCGGAATGGATACCGAGCTGTAGAGCAGCATGTGCGTGAGCCCGCCGCTGTCTTCTTCGTCCTTGAGGGCCGGCCGGATCGCGCGCCAGACCAGAACAAGCCAGATGAGCATCCCCGCGATCAGCAGGAGCTGCCATACCCGGCCCAGCTCGATGAATTCGTAACCCTGGTGGCCGAACAAGTAGCCATCCGCGCCAAAGAAACCGGAGACGGAAAGCCAGGTCCCGCCCAGGGTGCCCGCTACCACAACAACCAGCGCCGCGAACAGGATCAGCACCCACGCGGACTGGCCCTTCGGCTCCCGCCCGACGAACGGGCCGATGAAGAGCCCGGCGGCCAGGAAACAGGTCGCAATGAAGAAAATGGCCAGCTGGATATGCCACGTCCTGACGGCCGCATACGGCAGGAATGAAGCCAGCGGAATACCGTAGAAGGAATTGCCTTCAACCGTATAATGCGCCGTCACCGCACCGAGCCCGAGCTGGAGGGTGAACAGCACGATCGCAGTAATAAAGTACGCGAGGGTGGCCTTTTGACTCGATGTCGGTTCCGGTTCCGGGAAATCGAGGGATAGATCGTTCCCGTAGTCTGCTTGCCCCACATAGCGCTGATACACAAACAAGGCTGCGGCGATGGCGAAGATCAACAGAATGACGCTCACAATGGACCAGATGAGAAAATCGGGCAGCGGTTCGTTTCCAACGAGTGGATCATAGGGCCAGTTCGTTGTGTAGGTATAGTCCGAATCGGGACGCCGCGTGCCTGCCGCCCAGGATAGCCATGCAAAAAAGTCCGTCACGAGGCGGCCTTCTTCGTCGGTCCGCACAATACCCGGCTGCAGGCCCATGCGGTCGTTGCCGTCCTGGAAAAGCTTCGTGTAGTAGCCCGTCAACGCCTCGAATGCCTCGGCCTGAAACTCTGTGAACGTCAATTTTCCCGTTTGCGAGTCATACCGGTTTTCTTTAATTTCCGCGCTCACCTGTACCTGCAGTTGAGCCTGTTCTTCGAGGGGGAGTTGCTGGAAATCTTCCTGAGTGAAGGCCCGGGCTCCGGCTGCGTCAAGACCGGCGTGGCGCGCGGCCAGATACAGACCCATGCGATGCAGGAAATCAGCGGACCAGTCCGGCGCCAGATAGGCTCCGTGCCCCCAGATGGTGCCGATATGCTGCCCGCCACGGCTGTAGAAATAATTCTGCCCGGCCATAATCTCGCTCCCGGTAAACAATACGTTCCCGGAAGGATCCTGTACCGTCTCAGGAATAGGCGGCTTCTCTTTTCTGATCATGTAACCGCCGAAGATCAGAACTCCGAATGCCATCGCCAGAATGAACAAAAAGATCGCTCTAACCTTGGGGTTTGTCATCGTTTCTCCTCCACCAGTCCCCAGCTTGGAATCGGACGATTCAAGGCCGCGATGTTCTTTCCAACAGGCACTCCGCATATCCAGTTGAAAAGGGTGAGCGCGCAGCCAGCCGTCGGCGTTCCTTGAGCTTTGCCAATGCGGTCATGATACCGGCTTTGTTCCTGTTCGGCAAGCCTCCTGTGGCAGGACGTTCCCCAAGGATTTTGTTTGATGTGCATAAGTTGTTTTTTTACTCCGATGTGTCGACGCGCCTGGGTGGATCGGGCGAATTTTGGGCAATGTTCTTGGGGAATTGAAGCGAAGCGCCCCGGTCCCTCCCGGTTACGGCCGGTGGGGGACTGCTTTTCGCAGCGCGTGCGGGGGTTGTCCCGGTACATTTTGATTGCGCAGCGCGTAAGGGCAGACCCCTGTGTCTGTCCGTACAATCCACCCCCGGCCACGCGGGGCGCGTGTCCACCCCCGCCCGCGGGGGACACAAGAGCCGGAACCGTGGTGGCGGCGAGGCATACATCTTTGCTCCGTCAGCGGGGGAAACAAGAACCCGAGCCGGCACACGCGACGCTTGGTTTGGTTTTTGATCCGTCCTCTTGTTTGGGGGCCACAAGAGCCCGAACTGGAGAGATTGAGATGCGGCGCAGCTGTCCCCCGCGGGCGGGGCTGAGCCGTGTGTCGACGAGGACGTCGGCGCTCCCAGGGTACTTATCCTCCGCGGGCGGGGCTGAACCGTGTGCCGACGAGGACGTCGGCGCTCCCTGGGCGCCTGTCTCCCGCGGGCGGGGCTGAGCCGTGTGCCGACGAGGACGTCGGCGCTCCCAAGGTACTTATCCTCCGCGGGCGGGGATGAATCGACATACGGCCGCGTCGCAGCTGGTCGCGAGACCACCTGTCCCCCGCGGGCGGGGCTGAACCGTGTGCCGACGAGGACGTCGGCGCTCCCAGGGTACTTATCCTCCGCGGGCGGGGGTGAATCGACATACGGCCGCGTCGCAGCTGGTCGCGAGACCACCTGTACCCCGCGGGCGGGACTGAGCCGCGTGCCGACGAGGACGTCGGCGCTCCCAGGGTACTTATCCTCCGCGGGCGGGGCTGAGCCGTGTGCCGACGAGGACGTCGGCGCTCCCTGGGCGCCTGTCTCCCGCGGGCGGGGCTGAGCCGTGTGCCGACGAGGACGTCGGCGCTCCCAGGGTACTTATCCTCCGCGGGCGGGGGTGAATCGGCGGTAGCCGATTTGGGGGTAGAGTTTTTCAGGTTGGATTTTGGGGTTTGGCTTGCAGCTCAGCGCGTCCCGTCGCAGCGCGGGGGCTATCCGGCTGGCCGGCCGTGCAGAGACTGCTTTCCGCAGCGCGTAGGGGCAGACCCCCGTGTCTGCCCCTCTTCAAGGCAACCCCGTGGGGCTGGCCAGCCGTGCAGAGACTGCTTTCCGCAGCGCGTAAGGGCAGACCCCCGTGTCTGCCCTTCTTCAGAGCAACCGCGGGTGCGCCTGCTGGAACAAAACGGCAGAAAGCGGCAAAACAAAACCGGCCGCGGCGTTCCTGAGGGGGAACCCGCGGCCGGTGACGATTCAGTCGCCGTCGCGCACTCAGACAGGTTGAGGCACTTCAAATCCTTCGCGGTAGACGCGTGTCAGCAGGGTATTCGCTTCGTCGTTCCCGAGAAATCGCTGTGATGCCGGGTCGAAATCAAGCGAAGCCTTCACGCGGTACGCGATATTGGACAGGTGGATATGCGCGCAGCCCGTGTGACCTTGCAGGGCGTTGCCGTGCACGTGGTTCACATCGCGGTTCCGTATGGCCGTGATGAAGTTCCGGTAATGGTCTCCTGTTCCCCATTCGGGTTTGGCTTCGACCGCCTCGTCCGGAATTTCCTTGCCTTCCGTATCGTAAAGCGTGGTGCCGACGGCATAGCCTCCGGAGCCGTAGAAGAGGTTGCCGACTTTCTGGTCGCCTTCCGCGTTGGTTGCCCGCCCGCGCACCTCGAACACCGTCATGGTGCCGTCAGGATATTTCAGCGTTGCGACCTGGGTGTTGGGGGTCTCGCCCTGATCCTCGTAGGCGTAGCGGCCGCCCATGCTGAAGACCTTGTTGGGCAGCCCCTTGTTCATACCCCATGCGGCGATGTCCATCTGATGCACGCCCTGGTTCCCGATGTCGCCATTGCCGTAGGCCCAGAACCAGTGCCAGTTGTAGTGAACGTAATTGCCGTTAAACGGCTGTTCCGGCGCGGGCCCCTGCCAGAGCGTCCAGTCCAGCCATTCCGGGGGCGCTTCGTCCGGTTTGAACCCAATCGAATCGCGGTTCTTGTAACACAGCGCGCGCGCCATATACACCTCGCCGATCACGCCCGAGTGGATGCGTTCCATGGCGCGGATCCACTTGTGATCGGAGCGCGACTGGGTGCCGTGTTGCACCACGACATTGGCGGCGTTTGCAGCCTCAATCAACGCCACCCCTTCGTTGTAGTTGTGAGACACCGGTTTCTCGACGAACACATGTTTCCCGGCCTGGCATGCCCAGACCGACCCCAGCGCGTGCCAGTGGTTCGGTGTGGCGTACGACACCGCGTCGATTTCCGGATCGGCGATCATGTCACGAATGTCCACGAAGGTCTTGGGGCGCTTGCCGGTATTGTCTTCAAGCCACTTTGCGCGTCCTTCGAGGACGCGCGAGTCGACGTCGCAGATGGCCACGACCTCCGAGCCCTCTGTATTGCTGAATCCTCGGAGATGGTCGCCGCCCCGGCTGTTGAGGCCCGCTACGCCTATTCGAACGCGGTCATTCGCTCCCAGTACCGTACCCTTGCTCATTGTTCCCGCCACCAGGACCGCCGCGGCCGACGAGCCCAAAAACTGTCTGCGTGTTACCGGCATGACTTCAATCTCCTTGCTCTGCGGCCTGCGCCGCCATCTTTCTTCCGATGCCTTCCCGCCATTATCGTTGGGGACGCGGCATGGTTTTCCGCTCTGGTTCGCATGCACATAACGTCCCAAGGCGGTTCCCGGACCCTCGTATTTTACCGGGCATAGTCCAGTCTCTTCTAGACTGCCCCTTTCGGGGCACAAGATGCAAATTACTGTAGGCGCAATTTGATAATGTCCGCTTTGTGCAAAGTAAAAATGTCCTCTTTGTCCACGTTTGGGGAGGAAGAGGATGGGCATTTGCATGAGCGAAAAGGAGTTGGACCGGTTGGCGTTGGTACAGGAGATTATCCGGGGTCGGCTTTCTCGTGTTGAAGGCGCGTCGCTGTTGGGGATCTCGCAGCGTCATCTGCGACGTGTTCTGCGGCGCTATGAGAAGGAAGGGCCGGCCGGTCTGGCGCACCGTTCGCGTGGCTGTGCCTCGAATCGGCGGATCCCATTAGCTGCGAAGACTGCCGCCCTGGCCTTTATGCAGGAAGAAGACTTCCACGATTATGGTCCGACGCTTCTGAGCGAGACGCTGGAGAAAGAAACCGGTTTGCTGGTAAGCCGGGAAACGATGCGGCAGTGGATGATCGCCGAAGGTCGGTGGAAGCCTCGCAAAGCCAGAGTACGCCACCGCCAGTGGCGTGAGCGCCACGCCTGCCGTGGTGCGATGAGCCAAATGGATACGTCGATCCACGACTGGTTTGAGGGCCGGGGCGAGCCGGCCGTTCTTATCGCGATGATCGACGATGCCACCTCGGAACTCCTGTGCCGTTTTCATGACACAGATTCCACGGCAACAAACATGAGGGTATTACGTGAGTATATCCGCCGGTATGGCCGCCCCCGTGCGCTCTATGCGGACAAGGCCAGCCATTTCATGACCTCGCGTGCACCCACGGTGGAAGATCAATGTGCGGGCAAGGAGGCGCAAACCCAGATCCAGCGGGCCTTGGAGGAGCTTGGTATCGAGCACATTGCCGCCCATTCTCCCCAGGCCAAGGGCCGCGTCGAGCGGTGTTTCCGCACGCTTCAGGACCGTCTGGTCAAAGCACTGCGCCGGGCCCGAATCGCAACGATTGAGGAGGCCAATGCCTATCTGGACGAAGTGTTCCTGCCCCTGTGGAGACAACGCTTCACCCAGGCGCCTCGGGAGGCCGCTGACGCGCACCGCTCCCGCAACGGACACGACCTGGATGCCATCTTCAGCCATCAGGAAACCCGCCAGGTTGGCGACGATTACACGTTTGCCTATCGCAGCAAACGCTACCAAATTGACAAACACAGCATCCAAGCGGGACTGCGGCGCAGCAAGGTCATCATTGAGGAGCGCCTCGACGGAAGCCGCAAAGTACGCTGGCGGGGACGCTACCTCAGGCACCGGGAACTGCCGACACACCAAGCCTCGAAACCGAAGCCGGCCGCCAAGCCTCGCAGGAGTGCTTCAACCTCAACCCCCAACAAACCCGATCGAAAGCATCCCTGGCGCCAGGGATGCATCTTGATGCGCGCGGAAACCAAGCCATGAAACCTGCGAGTTACCCACATATCCACAGCCGCGACGGGCGCTACGCGCATCCGCGCTGTGCGCCGGCTGTGGATATGACGGGCTGTGGGCAGCTGCTGCGCACCTGCCCACAGCCCTTGGATAACCCGCTAGCCCCCAGCGTAAAGCGGACATTTCTAATTGGCAGAAAAGCGGACATTTCTATTTTGCGTTTACACAAGATGCAAATTACCGGGCCCGCCCAAAAGGCCAGTCCGCGAAATACGGCGGAAACGCGGCCTGTCGGGCGGGTGAATAGGACGCCGCGTAAGGGCGGCAAACCCCGCCTCAGTGGGCGCAAGTTTGCGCTGGCGCCAGCGCACAGGTAGCATACCGCCTCGCATCGCCAGATACTGAACTTTGCGCGCATGCAGTTTCCGGGAAGTGTATGCCCCGGTTTTCCCGGCGGGATGTTCAAGAGGAGTCTTCATAATGCGTTGGCGTTTAACGCACGTTGTATTGACGGGCATGGTGCTGCTCTGCGCAGGCTGTGCCACCACGAGGCCTGCTCCGGAGCAGGACCTGCGCCAGGCCGGCGCTCCGGTCTGGTCGTTGCAGCAGACCAACGACGAACTCGCGGTCTTTATGTCGCCCACGGGGAGAAATCTGCGCCTGGCGGGTTCAGTCGGAGTTGTCCTGGGGACGGGCGTCGACGCCGTCGTGAACGCCCGCTACCGCAGCCGGATTCAGGAGCTGATCGGCGAGGACGATACCGCCGCTCTGTTGGGCGACACCTTGGAAACGGCCCTGGCCGAAGCCGGGGGCTCCTCCCTCGGCCAAACCGCTCCCCTGCCAAGCACAGCCGGCTTTGACAGCAGGCGGGATGCTTTCTCCGCGTATTACGACGGCCTTGCCCGGGCCGGCCACGACGTGCTGCTGCGGCTTCGGTCGGCGCACGGGATTTTCGGGCATGATGCTACACTGGCGGTCAAATTGGACGGGCGCATGCTCGAACTGCCGTCCGGGCGCACGCTGTGGGCCAACGAGATCGTGACCACGGTGGAACCTGTGATGGCGTATGACCGGCTGAGCCTTCCGACGGCGCGCATGGCGCCCCGTATTAAGGGAGCGCGCTTGACCGTGGAGGAGGATGCTCTCGCCAAATGGGAAAGCGGCGGGCGCTCTTTACAGGCAGATTTTGAGGAGGCGGCACAGGCCGCTGCGTCGGCCCTGGTCGTGAATCTGGGGCTCGCCGAAGACGCCCTCGGCGAATATCATCTCGGCGAATTGTCCCTGATGCGGAAAGATTTTAATGAAGCCCTGCGACATTACCGCAAAGCCATTTCCCTGAAGCCGGACTTTCCTGCCGCGCACAACGGCATCGCCGTTGCCCTTGGCCATGGGGGAGAACTCGCGGACGCGATCGAAACCGCAACGGCGGTTACCGAGCAGTGGCCGGAATTCGCCCCGGCCCACATGAATCTCGCCTGGTGGTATGCCGTGGAAAAAAACGACGCCGAATCGGCGCTGCCGTACTACCGGCGCGCCCTCGAGCTTGGCAGGGCCCCGGTCCCGCGAATAAACGAGCTGCTCTCCGGCAAACGGAAAAAGAGCGCCCGGTAGTCCCGGTTCCCCGCCTGGCTACGGCATCGGAGATGCCTGAAGCTCCCGTTCAAGTTTGCGGGCGCGGTGCCGTTTCATCAGCCACCGGAACGCCAGGTAGAGAATGAACCCAAAGGTGAGGAGCGCTCCGCCAAGGCTGATCCAGGCGCCGATGACCAGGCTGCGCGGTTCGTAGACCATCTCAATTGTGCTGGCGCCTTCCGGTACATGTATGCCCCGGAACAGGCCATCCAGCGGGAAGATCGCCGCAGGCTTTCCGTTGATCTGGGCGCTCCAGCCCGGGAACCACGTGTCGGCGAGATACAGGACCCCCGGTTTTTCGGATTCGACCGCGATCCGCACGCAGGCATTGCCGCTTTCCGGAAGGATGGTCGCCGTTGCCTTTTGAGCGCCCTCTACGGCGGGGGGCACCGGTCCTTCAATCAGGGGCGGCAACGCGCTGTCCAGCAGGTCCGGATCAAACGTCTCTACAGGCCGCCATTCAAATGTGAGCCAGGCGCGTGGTTTGGCCTCCAGATCCTCAAAAATCCCCGCTCCGGACGGCAACACATGTTTCAGGCGCAGCAGGGGCCGAACGGCCGCGAAGGAGCCTTGAATGTCTTCTTTGGTGAGCACGAAGTTGCGCGAGCCCGCCCGGCGCGCCAGCAGTGGTTGGCGTTCTGCCGCGGCGAAGAAGGCCTGATGGCGTTTCAGCAGGACGCCGCCGGGAGCGTAGGTCTGAGGGATCAAATTTCCTGTCAAGGGCCATTCTTTCAAGCGAAGGCTTCCGCCCGCGCGATAGCCGTCGTCCTGAAGTGCGTCGATGAAAGGCGTCCGCGGGAAAAGTTCATTTTTCGCGAGGAATGCCGGATACCCGCTGCCCGGGTGAAGCACAACAAGCGCCTGAATCGCGGCCAGAACCGACAACGCATACCCCATGAGCTTCAGGGACGGCCTCAGCATCGTCACGAAAAGCAGCGCGCCGGTCAAAACGAACAGGAGCAGCGGAGTTGCGGCCTGCCCGAGTAGCGTCAGCTTGTCCGAGGCTGCGCCCCGCCAGCCCAGCGCAGCGAGGAGGAGCGCCAGCGTAAGAAAGGCCGGAACTAAGACGACCAGGCGCTTGAGGGCCGCTTTGCAGTCGTCCGCGTCGAGCAGGAGCCATTCTTCGGCCGCGGCCGCGGCCGCGACGGCCACGAAGAGTGCACCCGCCGCCAAGAGGTGTTCGGGGCGCAGGTATTTGAACGGAAACACGCTGGCCAGGGGCGCCCAGACCAGTATCGCCAGTACAAGCCCGCTGGCCGCGGCAATCAAGAGGGCCTCGATCCGGTGGCGTTGCGGTGCGGGGGAGTAACGGCGCACGGCAAACCATAGCGGCAGGAGGGAGAGCTGGATGATGCCGGCGTGCAGCAGCAGCGCCATCCGCGCCTGGGCGCACAAGGCGTCGTCCGTGAATGCATACGGCGAGCGGCCGAAAAGATGCGGCAGGACCAGGGCCGCCAGATGGCTCAGCTTGAGGTCAACGGCGGGTTCGAGGTTGCCGGTAGACACAGCGGACTGCAGCAATTCGTAGAACGGCACGATCTGAATGCCGCAGAGGGCCAGCGCCGTAACCAGAACGATGAAATAGGTGCTGGTGCTGGCAAACAGCTGAGCATAGCCTCGCCGACCGAGCAGATTGCGGGCGAGGATGAACAGCAGGGTGACCAGGAACATGCCGCCGACCGCGCCGGGCTCGCCGCCAAGAAGCATCAGCGCCAGTACAAGGGCGCCATAGGGCCAGTAATGGATCCGGCCCAGGGCCAGGCGATCCACGAAGATCATCAGAAGAGGCAGCCACGGCAAGGTGTCGGAAAGTGGCGAGTCAAGCCAGTAAAAAAACGGGGCGCTCAACTGGAATGACAGGGCGATAAGCAACGACAGCGGTAAGGCGAATCCCAAGCGCCGCCCCGCGATGAACGCACACGAGCCCGCCACCAACAGCTTCAGAAAGGCCGATACCGGGAGCGCCCGCTCCGGCGGCGAAAAATAGAACGGCAGGGTGAACGGCGAGAGACAGCGCGAACGCCACAAGGCAAAAAACGGCGTCCCGCACCCCTCCAGCGGATCCCACAACAACGAATCGCCGCGTGAGGCCGTGTCCGACAGAAAGGCGTACCACGGATAATGCTGGCGCGCTGCAGCAGGGGAGGGCTGGCCCTTTGCCTCCAGGCCCGCCGGACGGGCCTCCTCCCAGGGCGACGCAAATAGCGCGTCTCCCGCGGGCATGGGAATGCGGCCTTCGACAGCGACCGGATACAAGACGGCCAGCGCCCCGGCCGCTACGGCCAGGAGGCAAATGAAATGCTCCAGCGTATGTCGAACCCAGGGTCGCACAGGCGGCCTCCCGGATTTACCCTCGTTTCACAGCCTTGGGCGGTGTGTGAATGCCCATCCCAAGGAAATCTTCCGCGGCTTCCTTCACGGTCTCGGAAAGCGTGGGATGCGTAAAAATGGTGTCGGCGATCGTCTCGGCGGTCGCCTCCAGCTGCATGGCCATGGCCGCCGTGGCGATCAATTCACCGGCTTCCGCACCCAGGATATGGACGCCGAGAACTTCGCCCGTTGCCGCATCGCCGACGATTTTCACCAGGCCCTCGGTTTCGCCCATGGCGTGCGCCCGGCCGCTCGCCCGATAACTGAAACGTCCGACCGCGATGGATGCGCCCGTCGCGGCGGCCTCTTTTTCGGTGAGTCCCACGCTGGCAAGTTCCGGATGCGTGAAGGTGCAGGAAGGCAGCACGCGGTAGTCGATGACTCGATTGCCTCCCGTGGCATTTTCAGCTGCGACGATGGCTTCCGCGGAAGCCCCGTGGGCCAGCATGGTCCTGCCGGTGACGTCGCCGATCGCAAAAATGCCCGGAATATTGGTCTCCATGCGGGAATCCACCGCAATCGCGCCTTTGGAAGTCAGCTGAACCCCGAGGGAAGGCTCATCGGTCACGGGCGACGAATTGTAGCGGACTCCAATGCCTACGAGCACGTAATCCGCCTTGATGGCGTCTTTTTTTGCGCCGGAAAGCTCCAGGGAGACCGTATTGCCCTTGCGCGTCATGGATTTCACGGTGGTTCCGGTGAATACGTCGATGCCGCGCCTTTTGAGCAGCGTGCCCAGCCGTTTGGTCAGTTCCTCGTCTTCAATCGGAAGGACGTTGGGCATCATCTCGACCAGCGTGACCTCCGCGCCCAATGCGCTCCAGATGCAGGCAAATTCCGCCCCGACCGCGCCGGCGCCGATGACAACGACCCGTTTGGGCACCTCAGCCAGTTCGAGGGCTTCGGTGCTGCCGATGATGCGTTCGCCGTCCGTTTCGAGCCCGGGAATGCGTGCCGGAGCGCTGCCCGTCGCAACAATAATGGCCCGCGCGTGGACCTCTTCCTTGCCGGCCCTGACGACCCCGGGCTTCGCGATCGCGGCCGTGGCCTTGACCAGCTCAATGCCGTGCGCCTTGAACAAGGCCTTGATGCCGTCTCGGTTGGCCTTGATGACGTTGTCTTTGTGTTTCAGCAGGCCTTGCATGTCAAGCGACAGGCCCTTGACCTTCAGCCCGAAGCGCTCGGCTTCCTGCATTTTCTGGTAAAGCCCTGCGCTGTGGATGAGCGTCTTGGTGGGAATGCAACCGCGGTTCAGGCACACGCCGCCGACCTGGTCGGACTCGATCACCACGGTTTTCGCGCCGCGCTGCGCAGCGCGGATCGCTGCCACATATCCCCCGGGACCAGCGCCAAGTACGGCCACATCGCATGCGATCATTTCTGGTTTTCCCCCCTAGAAGTTCGCATCTTCGAGGATGTCCTTGAGCGTCTTCATGAATTGGGCCGCTACGGCGCCGTCGATCACCCGGTGGTCGCTCGACAGCGTCATCTTCATGATCGGCCGCACATGGATCCCGCCCTCGATCACCACAGGCCGGTCCTTGATCTGTCCGACCGCCAGGATCGCGCTGTCGGGCTGGTTGATAATCGCGGTGAACTGGTCGACGCCGAACGCGCCCAGGTTGGACACCGTGAAGGTGTTGCCTGAGTAGTCGTCGGGCAGTAGTTTGCCGGCACGGGCCTTCTCGGCCAGCCCGCCGCACTCCCGGCTGATGTCTTTGAGCGTTTTGGTCTGTACCTGCCGCACAACGGGCACGATCAGGCCGGCCTCCATTGCTACGGCAAAGCCCAGATTGATGTCGCCCGCCAGTTCAATGGCGTCGCCCGCCCAGCGCGCATTCACCTCAGGATGCTGCTGGATGGCCAGGGCGCTTGCACGCAGTACCAGATCGTTGACCGAAGGCTTGAATTCCGTGCAGCCGCTCCGGAAGGCCATCGCCGCCGCCATGTCGACCTCGACCGTGATGTAATAGTGTGGGGCGCTGAACTTGCTCGCCGTCATGCGTTCCGCGATGATCCGGCGCATCGGGGTGAGCGGCAGCTGCTGCATTTCGCCGGGAACCATCGGAGAGGCGGCCGCGCGTGGGGAGGCCAGGGCCTGTTGCACGTCGGCTTTGGCGATCTTGCCGCCGGGGCCCGTGCCTTTGATGCGCGTGGCGTCCAGCGCGTGTTCCAGGACCAGTTGCCGGGCGGTCGGCGTGAGCGCCACCTGGGCCGCGTAGGCCTCGACGTCGGCTTCCATAACCCGTCCGCCCACGCCCGAACCTTGTGCGAAGACCGGGTCGACCTTGAGTTGTTCTGCGCGTCTTCGCGCCCGCGGCGAGACCGGTGTGCGTCCGCCCGGCGCCTGCTCCCGGGCTGGAGTTTCAGGCGTTTCGGCCGGCGCCTGGACGGTCGCGGCTGCCGGAGCAGATGGCGCAGCAGGGGCGGAGGCGCCGGGCGCAGGCGCTGTCTCCGGTGCCGCCTCGCTCTCGCTGTATTGAGCGAGATCCGGCAGCGGTTCATCCGCATCGCCAACTAGCGCGACCACGGTCAGGACTGCCACCTCAATGTCCGGGACGACGAGGATTTTGCGCAAGATGCCGTCCGCCGTGGATTCACACTCGATCTCGGCCTTGTCGGTCTGCACCGTGAACAGCACCTCGCCGGTCTTGACGGGGTCGCCCTCCTTTTTACGCCATTCGACGATGGAGGCCTCTTCAACGGACTGCCCCAGCTGTGGAAGTCTAATCTCGTGCATTACGCGTCCTGTTCAAGCCAACCCTCCTGACAGAGGCGTTTGCCGGCTTCGTGAATGAGTCGAGCGAACTCCGATCCAGATTCCAATTCACAAATATCCCGCAGAACGACCGCGATGCCACCCTGTTCACGAATGGATTGAAGCCGGCCTGCCGCCGCATCGGCGGGATGATCGTACCGCATTGCCGCGGCCGCTGCAAATGCAATGTGTTCGGGCACAATGCCTTGCTCGATGCACAGGCGGCCCGCGCCGATGAGCCGGTCGTTCGGGCCGAGCTTGCGCAGCGGGTCGGCGGCGATCCGCCGCACCTGGTCTCCCAGCGCCTTGTTGCGGTAGCGCCGGGCCAGATCTTCCGCATGCGCTTCAAGCTCTGCCGCGTTCAGACCCCATTTGCGAACGAGCCCCCGGCAGGATTCGGCGGTGGCGGCGCGCATCTCCGCGAGCACCGCATCGTCGTCCATGGCCTGCCAGATGTACTCGTGCCCGCGCAGGTAGCCCAGGTAGGCCGCGCTGGCGTGGCTCAAATTGTGCACGAACAGCTTGCGTTCGACGTACGCACCGAAGTGGTCCCTGGGCAACAGGTTGCGCAGCTCGGGGATGGGGCCTTTGAAGGCCTCTTTATCGACCGGAAGCTCGCAATACGCCTCGACGCAGATCAACAGCGGATCCTCCGCGCGCTCTTTCTCCGTCATGATCGGCACCATGCGTCCGATGCTGGCCTCCACGAAACCCACTTTCTCCTCCAGCACCTCGTGGAAAGAGGGCGCCAGGTGGTCTCGCACGGCATCACGCAGGAACGACCCCGCCCCGATGAGGTTTTCGCACACAATGAAGTCTAATGGCGGCGCAGACGCCTCAGCGAAGCGTTTTTCGATGCCGCGGGCGAGCGTAGGCGCGACTTTCGGCAGGACGTTCACGCCCACGGCCGTAGCCGCCAGGTCGGCCTCACAAATGGCCTGCGCCACGGCCTCTACATCTCCGGCATGCAGCGCCGACACGTTGCGGATGCAGAGGGTCTGCGCAGTATCGTCGACGATCCGCAACGGATATTCGCCGCGCTCGTTGAGGGCTCGCACCACATCATCCAGCACGTCCACGTAGGTCGCCGCATACCCCGATTCATAATAGAGTTGTCCGAGAAATCCCCGGCCGATATTCCCCGCTCCGAATTGCAGAGCCCGTTTCACAGCTGTTCCTTTCCAGTTCCAGGTTTGGATGCGAAGGGGCATCAAGTATACCGGCGCCAACGTGCCTTTGCGACCTTTGAAGGCCGCCCGATCAGGACCGGCGCGCGTGCGCCAGCAGTTCTGCGTGGATCCGGCCGTTGCTGACCAGGATGCCGTCGTTTTCGCCGAATACCTGCAGCGGATCGCCGCTCAAACTTGATGAAGCGCCGCCGGCCTCTTCCGCGAGCAGGAGACCCGCCGCGTAATCCCAGGGCCGAAGTGACACGTGCACGTACGCATCCGCGTCACCGGACGCGATCGAACAGAGGCCCAGCACCGCCGCGCAATGGCAGCGGATCTGGCCCGCGTTCAGCAGGATGCTCCGGGCGCGGTCGAGCGTGGCCTGGCGTTTGGATGGACCGTCAAAATCCAGCTCAACGCGGGCCAGCGACAAGTGCTCCACCTCGGAAACGCGGATGGGGCGCCCGTTCTGCTCTGCGCCTGAACCCCGTTCCGCAAGAAACACCTCTCCCGTACCCGGAAACCCCACACCGCCCGCCAGAAGCTCATTGCCCCGGGCGAACGCGATCGAGATCCCGAATTCGGGCAGCAGCGAGCGGACAAAATTCTGGGTGCCGTCGATGGGATCAATGATCCAGGTGCGGCCGTCAGGATCTTCAGGATAGCGGGCGTAACCTTCCTCTTCTCCCACGATCAGGTCGCCGGGGAATGCCTCGTTGATCCGGGCCACGATCCGCCGCTGGGTCTCGATATCCACCTCGGTGAGCAAATCATTCGCGTGGCTCTTTGATGAAATATGGAGATTCTCGCGATCAGCCCGTCGTTCCTGCACATAGGGGCCGAGAACTTCCAGAGTCTGGGCAATCAGCTCGATTTCGGTCATGGGAATTCTCCGCTTGGCCTCATCCTTTGAGGCCCGTCAGGGTGATGCCCTGAATAAACGTGCGCTGGGTCAAAAAGAACAGGAGGATGATGGGAATGGTGATCACGCTGGACATGGCCATGAGCGGCCCCCATGCGCTTTCGTGCTGGCTTTGGAACTGCTGCAAGGCGATCGCCAGCGTGTATTGGCGGTCATCCTGAAGGTATACGAGCGGATCCAGGAAGTCGGCCCACTGAAACAGAAACATGAACAGCGCCGTGGTGGCCAGGGCGGGTTTGGAAAGCGGCAGCATGATGAACAGATAGATGCCGAACTCGTTGCAGCCATCGATGCGGGCGGAGGCGCTCAGGTCCTGCGGCACTCCCAGAAAAAACTGGCGCAGAAGAAAAATGTAAAACGGCGTGCCGAAGAAGGCGGGCACAATGAGCGGCTTAAACGTGCCGACCCAGCCCAACTCTCGGTAAAGGGCGAAAAGCGGGATCAAGGTGACTTGGTACGGCAGCATCATCGTTGCCAAAACCAGCACAAACACCGCATCGCGCCCGGGCCAGGGAATCCTCGCAAAACTGTAGGCGACCAGCGAACACGAGACCAGGGTCCCCAATACCACTGTCACGCATATGAAAAGCGTGTTGCGGAGGTTCTGCCAGAACGCCATCTTGTGGAAGGCTTCCGTGTAGTTCTGCCAATGAAGCCCAAGCCGCTGGCGCACTTCGAAATCTTCAGGCCAGGCCGCTACCTTCTCCGAACCGAGACGGAGCACGTGGCGGCCCATCTCGTCCGGCCCCAGGTCCACGCCGTCCCGTCCTTCATAGAGCACCAGGGGGAGTCCCGCGGCGTCGAGGCGGGCCGTGGTGGGTATCCATTGCGGGGGTTCGCCGGGTTTGGGGAAGATGCGCGACTCGTGTTTCAACGAGGTAGACAGCATCCAGAGGAACGGCGAGATGAACAGCGCCGACAGGGCCAGCAGCACGGCGTAGGCGAGGAGCGTCTGGAGCATTTTATTCGCCATGGTAATGCACCCAACGTTTCGACGAGGCCAGCACGCCGATCGTAGCCGCCAGAATCACCAGGAAAAGCAGCAGGGCCATGGCCGAGGCGTAGCCCATTTTCAGGTAAACAAACGAATTCCGGTACAGGTACAGCGCATAGAACATGGTGCTGTCGGCAGGTGTGCCTCTCCCCGCGGTCATCACGTAGACCTGGGTGAAATACTGGAATGCCGCGATCAATCCCATCACCAGATTGAACAGGATCGTCGGGGTCAACATGGGAAGGGTCACATTGCGAAACTGCTGCCAGGGGCCGGCGCCGTCAATCTCCGCCGCCTCGTACAGCACCGCCGGCACGTCCGCCAGACCCGCTAGAAAGATCACCATCGGACCGCCCACGGCCCACAGGCTCATCACGATCAACGACGGCTTCGACCAGCGCAGGTCCGCAATCCATCCCGGACCCTCGATATTCAGAAATTCACGCAGCATTCCGTTGATGAGTCCGCTCTCGGGGTTCAGCACCCATAACCAGAGCACCGCCGACGCCACCACCGGCACAATGGTCGGGAGAAAGAAGATCGTGCGGAAGACGGACAGCCCTTTCACCGCCCGGTTGAGCAGCACGGCCAGGCCGATCGCCAGGAAGAGGCTCAACGGCACCGAAAACGCCGTGAAATACAGCGTGTTGTAAACGGACTTCCAGAACACCTCGTCGTGGAAAAACAGCTCCCGGTAGTTGTCCAGGCCCGCAAACGTGGCGGGCGTGATGATGTTGTAGTGGCAGAGGCTGTAGTACACGCTCATCACCAGCGGATAGACCATGAATACCGTGCCGCCGATCAGGTAGGGCAATGCAAACAAAATCCCGTTGCGCAGGTTTCTCCGTTCCATTCGAGTCATGGCCGCTCGCGCCTCATAATCGTCAGGAGCCGGTCCAGTTCCGCGTTGGCGCTGTCTTCAATTGCGCGCGCGGCCTGTTCCGGGGTCCGTTGGCGCAGGGTCACCCGCTCGCGCTCCCGTTCGACCTGGTCAACGAAGAACTGAGCGACAGGCGTTACGGGATACACCGGGGTCTCCTTCGTCAGAAGTTCGTGGACAAATACCGACATCGCCGGATCATCCGTAAAACGCTCGTGCATGGCGTCTGCCCGGCGGCAGGGGATGTTGCAGATCGCATGATTGTAGTCGCTGGCGGGAGAAGGTTGCCCTCCCGGGCGGGGGCTGTTGAACCACTCGATGTATTTCCAGGCCGCCTCGGGCTGCGGCGCGCCCGCCGGGATCAGGTCCAGCACGCAGGTAGGCGAATAACAGCGAGGCGGCGTGCCTTCCGGCTGGGGGAGCGGTGCAACGCCCCAGTCGAGTTCCGGTGCGTACCGTTTGATGAACGAGGCCTGCCATTCGCCCTCCTGCGTCATGGCAACCTTCCCCGAATAGAACGGGTTGTTCGCGCTCTGGTAGGCGCCGAATCCGGTCTGGAACGCCGCCACCATCTCTGGATTCAGCGCATAGGGGAGCTGGACCCGAGCGCCCGGGTCGATCGAAAAACTCTGAATCCACCGGAACATCGCAAGAATTTGAGGATCATCGCCGCAGACAAAGCGTCCTGAGACATCGTCAAACCACTGCCCTCCGAACAGGCCTCCCCACATGTGCGTGTGGTCCCAGGGCAGCCACGGCAGAAAACCGATCTGTTTGAGCCCGGCCCGGTCGCGCACGGTCAGCTTGCTCGCGTACTCCAGCAGTTCCGCCATGGTTTTCGGAGGGCGCTCCGGATCGAGGCCCGCCCTGCGGAACGCCGCCTTGTTCCATAACAGACAGACGCTGTCCGTCGTGACAGGAATCCCCCACGTGTGCCCGTCAAACGTGACCGCCCGCCACACATGCGGGAAAAAGTCGTCCGGCTCAATCGAATCGGACGTTTCGATGAACGCGTCGAGCGGCATGACGCAGTGCTGGGGCGCCAGCGCCGCCAGAATGGCTCCCTCGGTGCTGAGGATGTCTGGGGGCGTCCCGCCGGCGATAGAAGTCAGCAGTTTTTCCATCGTGAACCCGATGGGCAGCGCGCGCACGTACACTTCGTTCTGCGACGCGTTGAATTCGTCTATCAGCACCTTGCGTTCATCGAATTCGTGCCCGGTGTGGCGGTCCCAGTAGGTAATAACGATGCGGCCTTCTTTGAGCGCGGCCTTTTCCTCCGGCGACGCGGCCTCTGACGGCCAGAGGGCGGCAACGACGGCCAGGCTGCTCGCCAATGCCAGAACCCAACGCATGTAAGTGGATTTCACGGGTCTGTGTCTCGCTCAGATGCCGTTTCTGTTAGAGATAAAAGCCCATTATGCAGCCTGTGGCGAACTGGAATCCACTGTTCAATCCGCAGCTGTCAATCCGCGGCACATTCACGTCCAAAGCGCACGTAAGGCGATTTTTCGCTTTTTGCAGGAAGACTTCATTGGGTATTTGGTATCCGAGGCATTTTTTTGGCCGGGATCGCTTCGGGCTGGGGCTCTTGTGTCCCCCGCGGGCGGGGGTGGACACGCGCCCCGCGTGGCCGGGGGTGGATTGTGCGGGCAGACACGTGGGTCTGCCCCTACGCGCTGCATAACCAGGATCGGCCGGGAGAGCCACGCGCACAGGTTGCGGCTGTCCCCGGGCTTCAATACAATGAAACTCCTGCGTCAACCCTGGGCAACACCACTATGGCAGAGAAAAGACAGGATGTCCGGCCCGTTCGCGTGCTTCCGGAGGATGTGGCCAATAAAATCGCCGCCGGCGAGGTCGTTGAACGGCCCGGTTCGGTCGTTAAAGAGCTGATCGAAAATGCGTTTGACGCCGGGGCCAGCCGGATTATCGTGCGCCTGGTCGCGGCCGGACGCCGCACGATCGAGGTTATCGATAATGGCCAGGGCATGAGCGAGCACGATGCCCTGCTGGCCATTGAACGCCATGCCACCAGCAAAATCCGCAAAGCCGACGACATCGATAATGTCGTGACCATGGGATTCCGGGGTGAGGCGCTGCCCAGCATTGCTTCCGTGTCCCGCTTCGAGCTGGTTACTCGCCGGGCCCGTGATGAACATGCTACCCGCATCCGGATTGAAGGGGGCGTCCTGCGCGACGTGTCGCAGATTTCCGCGCCGCCCGGTACGCGGGTTACGGTGAACCGGCTCTATTTCAACACCCCCGTGCGCGCCAAGTTTCTCAAAGGCATCACGACCGAATTGAGCCAGTCCATCGACATCGTGCAGCGCCACGCCCTCGCCTCGCTCGGGGTCGCGTTCCAGCTGCTGCACAATGAAAAACTGCTCTTCGATATTCCACAGAACACCAGCCTGAAAGAGCGCATCGCCCTCATCTGGGGTCTGGGATTCGTGGAGGAACTCGTCGAGCTGGATGGCGCCGGCGCGGGGCTGAGCTTCTCGGGCTTCATCGGTAGCCCCGCGCTTACGCGCTCCGGCCGCACGCATCAGTTCTTCTTCTTCAATGGCCGCCCCGTGGTCAATAGAAGCCTCCAGTATGGTTTTGAAGAGGGCTACCGCGGACTGCTTACCGTCGCGCGGCGCCCGGTGGGCATTGTCCTGGTGACTGCGCCGCCACGCCTCGCAGACGTTAATATCCACCCCGCGAAACGCGAGATCCGGTTTCGCGACGAGAACGCCGCCCGCCAGGCCCTTCGCGAGGCCACCCGTAAGCGCCTGGAGAGACTCACCCGGGCACCGCAGCCGGCGCCAGGGCCGATCGACGACGAAGCCACACCCGGGCAGGAGCATGCCCGTCACGCGGACGACCCGCGCAGCGTATCCAGCAGCCGCCCGGAAGCGCTCAGCACCTCTTCCGGCGCCGGCGCTGCGCCCGCGCCGACCTCGCCGGCGCATCAACCGGCCCTCGATCCGCCGCCGCCCGCGCAGACGGAGTTTGGGGGCTTGCCGGAGCGCGAGCCCTGCGAAGAGGTCTCCGGCGTCGACCCCCGGGCCTTCTACGCCCCGCTCGGCCAGATCGGCGAGGCGCCGATGCAGCTTTTCGCGACGTATCTCCTCGTGCCGGAAGAGGAACGCCTGTTGATCATTGACCAGCATGCCCTGCACGAGCGCCTGACCTTTGATACGCTCCTCGCAGACCTGCAGGACGCCGATTACCAGGCCCAGCAGCTGGTCGTGCCGATCTTGATCGATGTGCCGCCTTCGCATGTGAGACTGCTGGAGGAGCACCGCGCCCTGTTTTCAGAACTGGGCATCGAAATTGAACCTTTCGGCGGCAGCACCTTCCAGGTGACCGCCCTCCGCCATCTCTACGAAGACGCCGCCATCCCCGGCGCCGTCCATCGCGTACTGGATACGCTTGCCCAGGGAGACCTGTTCAATCACGAAGAACTCGTCTCCGATTTGCTCCGATTGACCGTCGAGGCATGCCGGAGTTCCGTGAAGGCCGGCGATCGCCTGTCGCCGGAGGAGCGCCGGGAACTCCTGGAAGGCTTCCGGCGCCTGCGACCGCCCTACACCTGCCCTCACGGCCGCCCGATCATCACGGAACTGACCCAGGTGCAGATGGAAAAGAGTTTCCGGAGGCGCCAGTGAAGAATCTGCTTGCCGTCGTCGGGCCGACCGCCTCGGGAAAGACTGCCCTCGCCCTGGAACTTGCCCGGCGCCTGGATTCGGAGATCATCTCGGCGGATTCCATGCAGGTGTACCGGGGAATGGAGATCGGTACCGCGGCACCCACCGCCCAGGAACAAGCCCGCGCCAAACATCACTTTGTCGGCCTTCTCGAACCCGGCGAGGAATTCTCGGCCGGCCTCTTCGGGCGGAGCGCACGCCAGCTCGTCGATGCCCTCAACGCCCGCGGCCGGATCGCGGTCGTGGCCGGGGGCGCGGGGTTGTATGTCCGCGCGCTGATCGAGGGATTGTTCCCCGGGCCCGGAAAAGACGACTCCATCCGCGAACGCCTGTGCCGGGAAGCGAAAGAGGCCGGCGTGCCCGCGCTCTACGCGCGATTGCAGGCCTGCGACCCGGCCTATGCGCAGGTCATCCATTCAAACGACCTGCGCCGCATCGTCCGCGCCCTGGAAGTGTACGAACTGACCGGCGACCCCCTGTCGCAGCTCCATGCCGGGCATAAGATGGCTGCGGCGCCGCTTGACGCCGTACAGGTCGCGCTGGACTGGCCCCGGGAACTGCTTTACAAGCGCATCGACGCCCGGGTTGACCGGATGATCGAGCAGGGCTTCATCGAGGAGGTGCAGCGGCTGCTTGACGCGGGGCACGCGAAACACCTCTACCGCCTCCGCTCACTCGGATACCGGGAGATCGCCGCCTTTCTCGCCGGGGAAAAAACACGGGAGGAGGCGGTCGCCTCCATGAAGCAGAATACGCGCCGCTTCGCGAAACGTCAGTTGACCTGGTTTCGGGCGGATCCCGCGATTCAATGGCTCAGCGCCAGCCCGGCTCGTTCGAGCGAAAGCTATGCCGACGAGATCCTGGCCTTGCTGTAAGCCTGCCCGGAGCCTGTCGATTCACCTCGAGCACCGGTACACGCGGGACTCGGTCACGATGAGGTCCATCGGTATGTCATGGGCTTCGACGGGCATTTTCGGGATCAGCTGCAGCGCGTACGCGACCGCGATCTTCGTTCCTGCGAACTCCGCCAGGAATCGGTCGAAATACCCGCCGCCGTAACCGATGCGCCACCCTGATTCCGTAAACGCCAGCCCCGGTACCAGCACTACGCTGTCCGGAGGCGGCGCCATATCCCGGCGGGAGTCGCCCCGGGGTTCCAGCACGCCAAAGGCCGTAGGCGCCAGTTCGTCCATCGATTCCAGGCGTGACCAGCGCATCTGCCCTTTGCCCAGCGTCACGGGCACCAGCACCGGCCGCGAACTTGCCAGCAGGCGCAGAATCAAGGGCTGGGTATCGACCTCGTTGTCTTTCGAGGCCACGTACGTCAGCACGGCGGACGCCCTCTCGAATTCCGGCAAGGCCGCGGCTGCCGCGCAAATTGCCGCGCTTTTTTCCGCAGCCTCTGCCGCGGTAAGCGCTCTTCGCGCCGCGAGCCTCTGATCTCGAATCGCTTTCTTGTCCAGCATGCCGTCCCTTCGGTTGCGCCTCGGTTTTCCGCACTTATACAAGGCCGGGCGGGGTCAGTCAAACCGCTTCGGTTGACGCGCCGCCCTCGTGGTATACTACCGCCTGCGAGGCGCGAAATCCGGCCCGGGGAATCGTTCCCAAACAGCAGTGCTCCCGCCATGCCCCTGGGTCGCGGCGCCTTTTCGCGGGCAGTCCAGCAGAAGTGAAAACAGCCTCTTTTCCGTGCGAGACTATACGCGGTTGCGGAATGAAATGGACCCATTTGAATGAATCTATGCAGATTTATGGCGGTCATGGGATTGTGTGCCGCGCTGGCGGGCATGCTGCCCTGTGCCGATGCAGAACCGCATCCTGTTCCGGCGGACGGCGAGGCGGCCTCAGTCCAGATACCCAGCGAACAGAAACGTCCGCCGGAGGTCCTGCGCGGCGTCTACCTGAACTCCGCCAGCTTCTACGAGCGCAAAATTACGGAGACGCTCCATTACGCGCGCGAGGCCGGCCTCAATGCGGTCGTGCTGCACGTCAAAGACCCCTACGGGCACCTCTATTGGGAATCGCAAAACGCGCTTGCCCGCGAAATCAACGCCTCAAAAGGCGACAAACAGCTGCGCGCCGCGATCCAGCGTTTCCGTGACGCGGGATTGTGGATTATCGCCAAGCAAGACCTGTTCCAGGACACGCTTCTCGCAACCCGGCGTCCCGACTGGGCCGTCCAAGACAGCGCCACGGGAAAGCCCTGGCTCAACCGCCAGAAACTGGCGTGGGGGAATCCCCACGACGTGCGAGTCTGGGAATACAACATCGCGCTGGCGAAAGAGCTTCTTGCGCTCGGTTTTGATGAGATCCAGTTCGATTACATCCGTTTCCCTTCCGATGGCAATTTGTCCCGCGCGCACTATCCGAGAGTGTTGAACGGAAACGATCGCCTGCAGGTCATTGGCGCATTCCTTGAAAAAGCCAGGCAGGAATTGAACCCCCTGGGCGCCGCCATTTCTGTGGACCTTTTCGGGTTTGTGGCGTGGAAGACGAACGATTTCGGCGTGGGCCAGCGCATCGAAGAGATCGCTCCGCATGTCGATGCCATCTGTCCGATGCTGTATCCCTCGCATTTCCCGAAGAATTTCCTGGGTAAAGACGATCCCGCGAAATACCCCCGGGAGATCATGGAAGAAAGCATAAAACGTCTTCAAAAACGCACCCAGGTCGATGTCCGCGCCTGGATCCAGGGGTTCTGGTACCAGCCCAGTGAAATCGCCGCGCAAATCAAGGGTATTGAGGCGGCAGGCTGCAAAAGCTACTTCATCTGGAGCCCTTCGTCACGTTATGAAGAGACCTACACCGCACTCGCCGCGTATCAAAACAAGACCTTTGCACTGCCCAAATATTACCCGACCCTCGCCGAACTCGCTGAAAAGGGACGCTCGAAGCTCGCAGGAGTGACCCGAACGGTCAACGAAACCGATTATGTGAAAGGCGCAACGGTCTTGTGCCTGGACCAGTCCACCGCGGAGCGCAAGAGCGCCTGCACCACGCCCCGCCAGCTCGTGGATACCCTCGACGAGGCCATTCTCGACGCCATCCTCCAGGCCCGAGGCCTCGAGTCTTCCTGGAAAGTGCCCCGCGGCGCCAAGCTCGACCGTGTGGTCGGCCTGCTGCTGAAAGATCTGGGCATCTCCGCGCGTACGATGCGCGCCGAGCCGATCCGGATCTCCTGGAAAGGCGATTGCCGGTTTTACCGGGGCGCGGGCGGGCTGGCCGCATCCGCACCCGTGCCGAAGGCGGTGCCGACGCTCCCGGCGGAGGATGCGTCTGCCCTGGAATCGCCCACGCAAAAAGAGGATACAACGCCCACGTTGTGACCTCACCCCCCTGCAAGATGTTCCGCCTCCCGGCAAGTTTTACTGGCATTTAGTTGAAGGCCCTGCCGGTGTCCAGCCTGTAAGCCCTTTCAAACAAGCGCGTTGCGGCATATGCGTCTCATCCGCGTGCTTGGCATACGCTTTGCATCTCCTGAGTCAGCGGCAAGAAGCGCTGCTGTGTACCCGGTATCGCGGATGGCCTGGCGGTTGGGAGCGGTGCCCAAAAACGTTCCTGATGTCCAGTTGTTGCCAAACGCCGGCGCCAGGCCATCCCGTGGTGCACGCCTGCGGGATGATTGGGGAGCCCACGGCAGCGTGGGGGAGATGTACGATGATTCAGGGCTTGTATGCGGCGGCCTCGGGCATGCTGGGCATGGAACGGCGCCAGGATGTGATCGCCAACAACATCGCCAACGCGGCCACGCCGGGATTCCGCCGCCAGGTAGCCGTCAACGAGGGATTCAATGAAATCCTCCTGCGCAGCATGCGCCACCCGTTCCGCCTCGATGCGGAACGCGCTCCCGGCGGCGGCCAGAGACTCGACGAAACGTTCACGGACGTGCAGTCGGGCAATGTCGTCGTTACCGAGGATCCGCTCAACATCGCCCTGCAGGGTCCCGGGTTTATCGCGGTCGACACGCCTCACGGCGAACGCTTCACGCGCAACGGCAAACTCGCGGTGGATGCCAATGGTCTTCTGACTACCGCCGATGGATTTCACGTCCAGAGCCAGGCAGGCGGCGGTATCGACGTTAGCGGCGGCGGCATCATCATCGATCAGGACGGCAACGTCTACAGCCAGGGCTTGTTTGTGGCCCAGATCCGCCTTCTTGAATTTGAAGATCCCCACATGCTGACGCGAAGCGGCGCCAACCTTTACGCCGCCTCGGAGG
Source organism: Candidatus Hydrogenedentales bacterium (assembly GCA_050950105.1). GTDB lineage: Bacteria > Hydrogenedentota > Hydrogenedentia > Hydrogenedentales > SLHB01 > UBA2224. The sequence goes on from JBMNGZ010000009.1 coordinate 27,016, forward strand.
AAGCCATGCGCCGCTCCACCGAGACGACAGATACGAGCGTGCTCCACAAATCGCTGGAGTTGTCCAATGTGCAGGTGCCGGCGGAGATGGTCCAGATGATGCTCGGCGCACGCGTCTACGCTGCCAATCAAAAGGTCATTAATGCCATCGACGAATCGGTCGCCAGTCTGATTAGCGAAGTGGCCAAGCCCGCCTAGGGCCCGGAGGATTCCATATGATTCGTGCAATGTTCACTTCGGCAACGGGCATGATGGCGCAACAGCTGCACGTTGACACCATCGCGCACAACCTGGCCAACGTGAATACGACGGGGTTCAAGAAGAGCCGGGTCAACTTCCAGGACCTGCTCTACGAAACCTTGAAGCCGGCGGGTTCCGAGACGACCACCGGCGCGACGATCCCTGAGGGCATCCAGGTAGGGCATGGCGTCCGGCCGGCATCCATCGCCAAACTGTTTACCCAGGGCAACATGATTCAAACCGGCAACGAGCTGGACCTGGTTATCGAAGGCGACGGATTCTTCCAGATCGAATTGCCGGACGGAACCATCGCATACAGCCGCGACGGAAGCTTCAAACTCAATAACGACGGAACCATCCAGACGGTTGATGGGTTTCCCCTCGAACCCGGCATCACCATCCCCAGGGACCACGAGAAAATCACCGTCAATTCCGATGGCACCGTCTCGGTAAAGGTGCCGGGACAATCCGCAGAAACCAACGTCGGACAGATTCAGTTGGCCCGCTTCATCAATCCGGCCGGACTGGACGCCCGCCTGGGCCGCAATCTGCTGCTCGAGACCGAGGCGTCCGGCCCACCCGTTATCGGGCAGCCGGGCGAAGAAGGCAACGGTTTCCTGGAACAGGGGTTCCTGGAAAACTCCAACGTGCAGGTCGTCGAGGAGATCATCCAGCTCATCATTGCGCAGCGAGCGTATGAAGCCAGCTCCAAAGTGGTCCAAACCTCCGACGAAATGCTGCAAACGGCCAACAATGTCAGACGGTAAGCAGGGAGGTTGATGCCCTATGAACCGTGAACAGACGCCTCATCGCCTGATGTTCGGAGCGGCTGCAACGGCCGTGCTTTTCCTGGCGGCCCTCCGCGCCGATGCGCTCAATGTGGTCTTGCTCCGTGACGAGGCCTTCGTGAAAGGGCCGCAGGTTGCGTTGGGGGATGTGGCGGACATCGAAGGCGCGGCAGCAGAGGCTCTGGCCGGGCTCGAGATCCTGCCTGCCGCCGCACCGGGCTGTGTGAAACGGATCCACGCGTCGATGCTGCGTTCCCGCATCATGACGGCCGGGTACCGCCCGGAAGATTTCGAGATCACCGGCGCCGAGAGCGTCAACGCGACGACGCTCTGCGTCGAGCTTACGCGCGAGATGCTGGTCGATGACCTGCGCCGTTTCATTGAGTTCGAGATGCCCTGGGATCCGGCCGACGCCACGGTCGACATCGATCCCCCCTCGAACAAACTCATCCTGCCCGAAGGAGATATCAGGCTCGAATGGAGGCCCGCCGCCCTCTATCAGTATCTCGGCAAGGGCACCATCCGGGGGGAAGCCCTCGTGGACGGGCAGGTCCGCGAGGTCATGTACTGTCAGGTCAATGTCCAGGCCTACGGCGATGTTGTCGTGGCCGCGAGCGACATCCCCCGCGGCGCCATCATCTCCCGCGGCGATCTGAACGTTGCTCAACGCGCCCTGTCGGCCATGCGTAACGGCTATTACAACGACCCCGACGAACTGGTCGGCATGGTCGCCCGGGGTACCATTTTTCCTGACACGGTTCTCAACTCGCGCCACGTAATGCCCCGGCGCATTATCAAGCGCAACCAGGTCGTTACGGTGGAGGTGCGCGCGGGCACGCTGATGGTGCGCGACCGCGCCCAGGCGATGAGCAATGCCGCTGCGGGCGATATCATCATCTGCCGGCGCATGAACTCCAAGGAAGAATTCCAGGGCATTGTCCGCGAAGACGGCATTGTCGAAGTGTACTAGAGATGGGGAGGTTCATTGTGAAAAAATCGTATTTGCTGGCGATGCTGCTCGCGGCGGCGCTGGCCGGCCCTGTCAGGGCCGATTCTCTTTTCTCGAAGGAAGTGGCCAAACGCGGACCAGCGGTGTCCAACAAGCACACGCGTTTCACGGAAGGCGACATCATCATCGTGCTCGTCCGCGAAAACATCGATGCCACCACCCGGGCCAACACCAACACCAAGAAGGAATCCGAGATTTCCGCGGAGGCGCCCATCAACAGCAACACCTTCCTGGTGGCCCCGAAACCCGATGGGCTCGGCATCGTGAAGCCGGAACGCCTGCCCGTGTGGGACATCAATGTCGAAAACGAACACAAAGGCCGGGGCGATACGTCCCGCACCAATAAATTGACGACCACGATCTCGTGCATCGTGACAAAAGTCCATGACAACGGCAATCTCGAAATCGAGGGCAACAAGCGCGTCACGGTGAACCGCGAAGATTCAACGATACTCGTCATGGGTACCGTCCGGGCCCGCGACGTGTCGCCTGAAAACACCGTGCCGTCGGACCGGGTGGCCAATGCGATTGTGGAGCTTAAGGGGAAGGGGCCGCTCTGGAACAACCAACGGCGCGGTATTTTGACCAAAATGCTCGATTGGTTCTCCCCATTCTAAAGGACGTGGCCATGTGTCGACGAATGTTCCTGTTGCTGTGTGCATTGGCTCTGTTCGGAGGACTGCTGTTCTCCGCCGCAACCCACGCAAGCCGGATTAAGGACCTGTGCACGGTGCAGGGCGCCCAGGAAAACGCCCTGAGCGGCGTCGGCCTGGTCGTTGGGCTTGCGGGGACGGGCGATGGAAACAGCGACGCCCTGCGCCGCCAGCAGCGCCTGCTGGAGCGCCTTGAAATCGACGTGGATCAGGTCAGCGGCCTCAATTCCGACAATATCGCCGTCGTGGTAGTGGATGCGCTCTACCCGCCGTTTGCCAAACAAGGTACGCGGCTCGATATCCGGGTGAACGCGCTGTATGACTGCAAAAGCCTGGAAGGCGGCACGCTCCTCCAGACCATGCTCTACGGGATCGACGGGGAAGTCTATGCTGTGGGCCAGGGCCCCCTTTCCATCGGAGGCTTCGGCGCAGCCAAAGGCGGCGCCGGCGTCAGGCAAAACCACTTGACCGTGGCGCGTATCCCCATGGGCGCGACGATCGAACGTGAAATCCCGTCCACCATCACCGACGGCGAGCGCGTTACCCTGCAGCTGAAACGTCCGGACTTCATCACGGCTAATACGATCCGGGAAGCGATCAACGAGCAGCTCAGATCAGAGGCCGCCTCGGCTCTCGGGCCGGGCGCCATTAATGTGCGCATCCCGGAAGACCGCCAGCACGATCTGGTGGCGTTTATGGCGACTATTCAAAACATCACGGTGGATCCCGATTTTCCCGCGCGCGTGGTGATCAATGAACGTACGGGCACGCTGGTCATTGGTGGCGAAGTGATCATCCGCCCCTGCCAGGTGGCCCACGGAAATTTGACTCTGGAAGTCGCCACCACCCCGGTCGTCAGCCAGCCCGCCCCGTTCTCCGAAGGGGAAACGGTCGTCACCGGCGCGACCGATATGCGTGTCACCCAGGATGCCGGCTACCTGATGCCGGTCCAGGGTACCTCGGCCAGAGACGTCGCCATGGCATTGAACGCCCTCAAGGTGACTCCACGCGATATGATTTCGATCTTCCAGGCGTTGCGCGAAGCCGGTGCGCTCGATGCGGATGTGGAGATCATGTGATGCTCTACGTAAACCCGCTGGAAGCGCCTCACGCATTTGAACACGGTCCTCTGACGACGGACCCTGCCCGCCGCCGCATGGCCCTGCAGGAAATGGAACAGTATTTCGCCCGCCTGCTCCTGCGCGAAATGCGCGCCACCGTCCCTCAGGGCGGCCTCTTCCCACGAAGCGCCCAGCAGGCCCACTTTGAAGAGATGCTCGACGATGCCCTCAGCGCCGAAATGGCCGAGAGCGGCCAGCTGGGCCTCGCCCGCATGCTCGAAGAGCAGCTCCGCATCGGCGAAATGCAAAAGAAACTCCAGCGGACGGCGTCCCCCGGCGCCCGCTCCACGTTCTCTGCCGCCGACTCCGAGTTGGCGGTCAAGTAAACCCCGAACCCTGCCGATAATCAGGGCATCATGAGGTGCTTACGGTGAATACGCTGCTTGACAGACTCTGCGACGCCCTCGACGACGAACTCCTGCGTCAGGAAACCCTGCTGGCCATCTGCCGCAAGAAACGCGAGGCGATTCGCGCGCTGGATGTCGGGCCGCTGGAGGCACACACCGCCGCCCTGGAAACGGTTCTGCGGGAGACGTTTGAGGCGGAAGACACGCGGCACCGCCTGTTGCACGAGGCCGTCGAACGGATGGGGCTGCCGCCTGAAAAGCATACCCTTTCCCAGCTCATCGCCGTACTGCCAGAGCCCTGGAAGAGCCGTTTGGACTATTTTCAATGCCAGCTGCGGAAGACTCTCGAGACCACGCAGGCCGTTACCCGCGCCTATTCCCGCGAACTCCGCCATTATCTCCGGCTCACGCAGAGCCAGTTCGCCCGGCTTGGGCTGGAATCCAAAGAGCAGAAAGCAGGGTTGTACGGGCCGCGGGCGTGGAAACCTGAAATGACCAGCGTCTCTTCGGCGCTCGTCGACCAGAGAGGTTGATCCGACATGGGCGCCATGCGTGTCACTACTCAGTTGCTCATTGATCGCTCGATACGCAACATCAACAACCAGTCAAACCGGCTCCTCACCCTGCAGGAACAGCTGGCGACCGGGTTGCGCGTCAACCGTCCGTCGGATGATCCCATCGACGCGCGTCGCGCGGTCAGCATCCGGGCCCTGCTCGGCAAGAACGAACAATATCTTGCCAATATCTCCATGGTCAATTCCCCCGTGGCAGAGACCAACACATCCATTGAAACCATCCTGAACTCGTTCAATCGGGCCTGGGAACTGGCCCTGCGCGGCGCCAACGGGACCAATGCGCAGAATCAGCTCGACGCGCTGGCCCTCGAAGTCAATCAGATTGTCGAAGGCATCTTCAGCACCGCCAACCACGAAACCAACGGGCGCTATCTGTTCGGCGGCACGCGCACAACGACTCCGCCTTACGAAGCAATTCGCAACGCTGAGGGCGAGATCGTCGCCGTGAGCTTTGCGGGCAACACCGAGGCGGTCCACGTCGCCATTTCCGACGTCCTCGACCTCCAGTACAATGAGATCGGCCTCGACGTCTTCTCCAAAAACCAGGATATCTTCCAGACCCTCCTGCAGGTGCGCGATAACCTGCGCGCAGGCGACAGCGGCGCGCTCGGCACCGTGCGCCTGGACGAAATGGAAACCGTGCGCGACCAGTTGACCTCTGCGCTCGCCCGCGTCGGCAGTATTCAGAACCGCCTGGACCGCAGTGTCGAGGAACTCGAACAGTTCACTTTCCAGCTGCAAACTCAGCTGTCCGACGCCATTGACGCCGACTATGCGGACGTGATGACGCGGCTCTATGCCCAGACCAATGCGTTTCAGGCGGCCCTGTCCGCCGCGGCCCGGGCCATCATGCCCAGCCTCCTTGATTACGTCCGCTAGACCTTCTCCCGAGGCCGCTTTACTCCTGGGAAGGCAGGCAGGCGATGGACCGCGTTTTTTCCAGGAAATCACTGCATCTTCCAAGGTCCGTTCAGACCGTAATTGTCGGGTCGATACCCCCTCCATATGACTGGAATGGCATAATTCGTCTATTGAACCCGTCTGGGCAACCCGATAGAATGCAGATCGACAGTACGCGTCGATCTGCACCGGATTTACCCCGATGGCTGTAGAGGGAGATTTCAGCGTGAGAACGTCTCTGGCGGTTACGCTTATTTGTGTTCTTGCCGGCTGTGCCGGCGACGGCGGCAGTGTTGTCGATAAAGTGAGATACGATTTCGGCCTGGGAGAGAAGCCCGAAGGCTATGTCTCCACGTCGGAACTCGTCATGAGCCGCCTCAATGCGGTCGGCCAGGCGGAGATGAAGCGCATGAACCGCGAAGGCCGCCATGGCGCGATTGAGTTCCAGGACGAGGGCGGGCTCCAGGGGAAATACTTCAAGCGCGTAAAAATCTACGAAAATGCCACGTCTCTTGAAGCGAGCGCGGCATCTCGCGGTTCCATGAACGAGCGCGGCTACCTGGGCTACATCGAATACACCTATGTCATCCACGAAAGCGCGCGAAAGAATACCCGAGGGGAAGCCGAAACCGAACCGGCCAGCATCCGCACCGGAGAATCGGGCCGCGAAATCTACCGTTACCGCTTTGGCGCCACCGGCGTGTGGGACGGGGCGAAAGGCGAACTCTCCCGGCGCTAGCCGGCGCCGTCACGCAAAATCTGCCCCTGCCGGTGGGGCGTCTGCCACGGGTCCCGCAGTCTCTCCTGATATCTCAAAGAGCCGTGAGAGCGCGATCTGCGTCATCTTGTAGAGTACGAATGCGCTGAGAAAAGGGAAGAAGAGGAGTTCGAAGAAGAGCAGGGCGGTTTGCTGTACAAACAGGAGCAGGCTGTCATTGAGCAGCTGTGAAAGTGAACTGGTAATGCGGGTGATCCCCTGTTTCAGCTGACTCAGGCTCTCGCTGGGATTGACCAGCGAGAGCTTTTCGCGCAACTGGCTGAATTCTGTCCGGGCCTGCTCAAATTGTTCCATAACCGCCAACACCTGTTCGTGGTTCTTGTCTTTGAGCGGCTCGATATACCGGGCGCCGAGTGAGTCGGTTGCCAGCAGCGATATCGGGACAATATAGGCCACCAGAGCGCCGAGCACGGCGAATCGCAGGCCGATCCGCTGCAGCGTCTGTTGATACGCAGGCCGCAGCGCCCCGACGGCCCACACGAGCAGTCCCGCACCGATGATCTTGATGCCCACCGCAAGGAAACCCGTATCCAGCAACATCTTGTAAAAGGCCAGGATAGTCAGCCCGTACAACAAGACCTTCCAGACGTAATCGACGTAATCGTAGACCGATTGCACCAGATCGCCGATCTCGATGCTGAATCCAACGCCGACCGAGCTGCCTTCGAGGACGGCGAGACCCGCTTTGACCGTAGACACCGCCAGAAAGACGTAGGCGTTTTTCTGCAGCGCGTCTTCGATGGAGACCGCCGCCGCTCCGTTTAACACATCGTACCCTGTGACGCACTGGACCTGCTGCGTCAGCGTCAGGCAGGCGATCCCGAGCAGGAGCAAGACGCCCGCGCGAAGCCCCCGGCCAGGCGAAGTACCAAACCATTCTTTCATTTGTTCCAAGCTCTTTTGCATAGTGGTTCTCCAAAAAGAGTCATCTTCGTGCGCCCTGGACCGGAGCGCTACCGCATATAATTCACATTTCAGCGATTTGGTTCTCTTTACCCAGGCCATTGGTAAGCTATAAGGCAAACAGGCTGGAGATGCAGGATAAGAGCATGGCCAGGAGTGCCGATTGCAGGGGCGACGCCCAGCCCTACGCGGCCGCCCTCCGGTTGTAGGGGCAGACCCCTGTGTCTGCCCATCCGGATTATGCGGGCAACCCCGACGCGGCAGCGTTCCGGAATGTAGGGGCAGACCCCTGTGTCTGCCCATCCGGATAGCCCCAGCGGTTGCGTTCCGGAATGTAGGGGCAGACCCCTGTGTCTGCCCATCCGGATAGCCCCAGCGGTTGCGTTCCGGAATGTAGGGGCAGACCCCTGTGTCTGCCCATCCGGATAGCCCCTGCGGCTGCCTTCCGGTTGTAGGGGCAGACCCCTGTGTCTGCCCATCCGGATCGCCCCTGCGGCTGCCTTCCGGAATGTAGGGGCAGACCCCTGTGTCTGCCCATCCGGATCGCCCCTGCGGCTGTGTTTGAGAAGAGCAGACAGAGGGGTCTGCCCCTACGCGCTCTGGAAATCAGTCCCCGTGGTTGCGCATGAAGTCATCGTGGATCTCGAAGAGGCTGGGGCGCGGGCACGGGGCCGGTTCAGATAATCCGGCCCGCGAGCGGCATGGCGTATCCCAACAGGAAATATCCCGCAAACCCTGCACCGGACCTCACTCCGCCCTCGCCAAAAAGATGCAGAACCCGCCTAAAATCTGTATCCTGTATCTCTTGCAACGTTGAAACATCCGGGAGAGTTCCATGGCTGACGTACGTGTTCGTATTGCCCCGTCACCAACGGGGTTCCTGCATATCGGCACCGCCAAAATGGCATTGTTCAACTGGTTGTTCGCGCGTAAGTATAATGGGACATTCATCTTGCGCCTCGAAGACACCGACCTCGAACGTAGTGCCGAAGAATATGCCCAGGCCATGTGCGAAGGGTTTCACTGGCTGGGCATCGATTGGGACGAAGGGCCCGAGTTCGGCGGCGTGCCTGAAAAAGGCCCTTTGGGCCCCTATCGCCAGTCACAGCGCAGGGAGCTGCACCGGCAGGAGGCCTTCCGCCTCCTCGAAGAAGGCAAGGCCTACAAATGCTTTTGCACGAAAGAAGAACTCGAGGAAATGCGCGAACTGGCCCGCCGGCAGAAGCTGCCGCCGCGCTATAACGGAACATGGCGGGACGCCAGCCCCGAGCGCGTGGCCGCCATGGGCGATGCGCCCTACGCCATTCGTTTCAAGGTGCCTGAGGGAGAGACGGTCATTGACGACCTCGTGCAGGGCGAGGTGCGCAGCAACAACCGGGAATACGACGATTTCGTCATTCTCAAACCCAACGGCGACCCGATCTTTCATCTCGCTGTCGTTGTCGACGACGGCACCATGAAGATCAGCCATGTAATTCGTGGCGACGACCACCTGACGAACGCCGCGCGCCACGTCATGCTGTTTCAGGCGCTCGGATACGAGCTGCCGAAATTCGCGCACCTGCCCATGGTGCTCGATGAGACCGGCAAGAAATTCAGCAAACGTCTCCATGGCGCGAACGTGCTCGACTGGCGCGACGACGGCTACCTGCCGGAAGCGCTCATCAACTACGTCGTCCTCCTCGGCTGGACCCCGGAAGAAGAAGGGCGCGAACTCTTCACCCGGGATGAGCTGGTTCAATTTTTCAGCGTGGACCGGCTGGGGGCCTCGCCCGCGAAATTTGACCTGAAAAAATTGCAGTGGCTGAACGGGCAGCATATCCGCCGGCTAAGTACGGAGCAGTTGCGCGACCGGGTGCTGCCCATTCTTCAGCGGGCCGGATTCGACACCGGCGCGAAATCGGAAGCCTGGCTCACCCAGATGACTGAGATCTGCCAGACCAAAATCCCCACGCTCAACGACATTGTGCCCTATACCGACTTTTTCTTCGTCGAACCCTCGGAATACGAAGAAAAGGCCGTCAACAAACAATGGAAAAAACCCGGCGCGCTTGAGCGGATGCGCACCATTCGCGGCGCCCTCGACGGGGCCGTGCCGTGGGAGCATGACACGATCAAAGCCGCATACGAGAAGCTCTGCGAAAGCACCGGCGAAGGCTTGGGTCAGTTCGTGCACCCCACACGCCTGGCCTGCACGGGAAAGAGCGTCGGTCCCGGCCTGTTTGAACTGCTCGAACTGTTGGGCAAAGACCTGTCCATCGAACGCATCGACAAAGCCATCCACTTTATCGAGACCATGGAGGAAGAGACGTCGTGACGAAAGCCATGCTCGGGATTGACTTGGGCGGTACCTTCGTGAAAACTGCCGTCGTGACCCGCGAAGGCGAGGTGCTGGGTAAAGACTCGCGACCCACGGACGCCGACCTGGGGCTCACGGCCGTGCTCGACCGGATGGTCGAAGGAGTTGACGCCGCCCTGCAGGCCGCGAACATCCAGCGGCCGGACGTGCTCGCCGCCGGCATTGGCGCTCCCGGCCCGATGAACTGGCAGACCGGCGTCGTGTTTGCCCCCCCAAACCTTCCCGGCTGGAAGGATGTTCCTCTGGCCCGGCTCATGAACGAACGCCTCCAGCTCCCGGTCTACGTCGATAACGACGCCAACGTCGCCTGCTACGGCGAGTTCTGGCTGGGCGCCGGCCGCCAGGTCGATTCCATGGTCCTCTTGACCCTGGGCACCGGGGTCGGCGGCGGCATTGTGCTGATGGGCCAGTTGTTGCGCGGCCCGGACGGGACCGCGGGCGAGATCGGCCACCTCTGCGTCAAACGCGATGGACGCCAGTGCAACTGCGGCGCCCGGGGATGCCTGGAGCAGTATGCCTCGGTCTCAGGCATGCTCAAGACCGCCCGGAAACGCATCGACCAGGGCGGTCTCAATACGCTCCTGATCGAGATGTGCGGGGACGAACTCGACAACCTCACCGGCAAAATGATCTCCGATGCCGTTCAACAGGGCGACACCTTCGCGCGGTGGGTCATGGAAGAGACCGGGCGCTGGCTCGGCATCGGTATCGGCAGCATTATCAATCTGCTTAATCCGGAGATGGTCGTGCTCGGCGGCGGGATGATCGGCGCCGGCGATGTCTTGTTCAATCCCGTGCGCGAGACCGCGCGGGCCCAGTCGTTCGATGTGCCCGGAAAACGCGCCGAGATCATCCCCGCAGGCCTTGGCGGCGATGCCGGCATTATCGGCGCCGCCGGCTGCGCGCTGAGCCGCGTGGAACAGGGCGCACGCTCCGGGAAGTGACGCAACGATGATCCTGACCGTGACCCCCAATCCGTGTGTTGACAAGACCGTATTTGTCGACACCTTGGAGGCCGGCACGTTCATGCGTTCCGAAAAATGCACCTGCATCCCCGGCGGCAAGGGCACGAACGTCTCCCGCGCGGTCAAGGCCCTCGGGCGCCCCACCAGCGCGATGGTCGTCGTCGGAGGGCATCCCGGGCGCCACGTCGTCGACATGATCGAGCAACAGGACGGGGTGGACTGTTTCCCCGCGTGGGTTGCGTCGCAGACGCGCACCATCACCACCGTGCTGGAGACATCCGTGCATCGCCAGACCGCGTTTTTCGAGCCCGGCTCGCGCGTCACGGATACCGAATACGCCGGGATCGTCGATCAGTTCCGCAGCGCCCTTGAAGGGGTGTCCGTGGTCACCTTCAACGGCAGCGTGTGCGACGAAAATATCAAAAACCTCTACCGCGACCTGATCAATATCGCGAAGGAAGCCGGCGCCCTCACCATCCTGGATGCCCACGGCCCCGAATTCGCGCTGGGGCTCGAATCCGTCCCCTATATGGTCAAGCCGAATCTGGCGGAGACCGAGGAATGGGCCGGACGCTCGCTCCGCAGCGACGACGCCCAATGGGAGGCAGTCTCGCAGTTCCATGCCCGGGGCGTGGAGCTCGTCGCGCTTTCGCTGGGCGAACACGGCGCGTTCGTGTCGCGCGGCGCCGAGCAGTTCCACGTGCTGCCGCCCGCAATCACCGAAGTCAATCCCGTCGGCAGCGGCGACGCCTTCGTCGCTGGATTTGCCATCGCCCTGCTCGAGCGCATGCCCCTGCGCGACATGGCGGCCCTCGCCTGTGCTGCCGGCGCCGCCAACGCCATGAACTGGGATATCGGCCATTTCAGAAAAGACGAAGTCGATTCCCTCCTGAAAAAGGTGAACGTGCGGACTCTGTAAGCGCATCCCGGCCGCTTCCCCGACGAAACCACGCCACTGGCCTCCACAAAAAAAGCCCGCGAGGGACACAGCCCCTCAGGCCAGGACCTCGGAGCGGGGCCCCCAGATCCCCATGTTCAACGCCTGCGGGGCTGCATCTTGTAGCGAAGGCGTCTCGCCTGCATTCTCAGCTTCCGGTGGCCGGGGGGGATTCCAGCACCGCAATTCTGGGTGCAACCCTATGTGCTTGGTCGCTCATTCCCTGTTCATCGTCTGCGGGATTCCCGGGATCGCCGGGCGCCAGCCCGGCACGCGCTGTTTATTCAAGGGCTGCGGCTCGGCGGCGTGCAGCGGCCCGGGACCTCTCGCATTACCGGATCGAAAGCTCGACGGTGATTTCCTCGCCTTCGCGCACTTCGATGACGTCGGTGGCGATGCGGGCGTTCAGAAGAGCGTCTTCAGCCGATGCGGCGGCCGAACCCGCGGCAACACCCACGACGGTGTAGGTGCCGGGTTCGACATTCTCCATCCGGAAACTGCCGTCTGGATTCATCTCGGCCTGCCCGGCGAGCATGCCCAGGTATTCCGTGATTTTTTCCCTCGTCAATGACCCGAGCGTGACCTCTCCGGGCAAGAGCCCGATGTACCCTCCTTCGCCTTCTTTCAGACCCGACAGGTATCCCGACACGAACGTGGGGAGGGGGAAATCGAAGTCGAGCCGGGTCACGCGGTCCGCGGCAATCTGAACGATCTCCGTCTGTTGGCGTCCCCTCGCTCCGCTGAAATCGTGCAAATGCACGGAGACGCGGACTTCGCCCACAGCCACGCTCTCGATGCGGTAAGAACCGTCGCTGCCCAGTTGCGCAAAACTAGATGTCCCGGCCTCTTCCGAAGCCTGGACCGCGGAGACTTGCCCATTGCTCACGGGCTGCCCGCCGACGGTCACAAACCCTTTGAGCGTGCCGGTTTGTGCCGGAAGCGCGAAGTCTGCCGTCGTCGTGCGGCCGGTTTCAACAATAATCTGCCGGCTTTGACTCAAGTTGCCGCTGCCGGACTGCACCCAGGTGGAGACTTGCCCGCGGCCACTGCTGACGTTGCTGAACACGTAACGCCCGGAACCATCCGTCACCGTAGAGAGTAGTTGATTTCCATCCTCATACATATGCAGGTGAACGCCGGCCCCGGCTTTGGGCTGATTGCCGGATGTGATGCTTCCCTCCACCGACCCGCCCGCAGGAAGTTCAATGGTTACGCTCGAGGTGGTTCCCGCGCGCGGGGTCACGGACGCTTCACCGTTGCTGTAGGCGGGATGGGCCGCAACCAGCTTGACGGTGGTCAAGGGAAGGTTGGTCAAGGTGAATCCGCCTTCAGGGTCCGTGCGCGTTTCGGGAGACCCGTGCTGATCGTAGCGTTCCAGGTAGATGGACGCTCCTGCAATCATCTGGCCGGACGAGCGCACCGTGCCCTCCACGCGCGCCCCGGGTTTCAACCGGATCAACAAGCCCTCGACGTTCTGTCCCTGTAACGGCGCGCCAAGCAGCTGTTCGGCCGGCGCGTACCCGTCCGCGCGTACGGCCACCGCGAGATTCCCGCTCTGTTGATGGCGCTGTTCACGAATGGGCACCGTAAACTCGCCCTCCGGGCTGTTGCATGGCTGCCAGGCCACGTATTGTCGTGACGGCTCGTTGAGGTAGCCCGGCGCTACGAACGCGACCCTGAAACGCGTTACGGGTTTGCCCGTGGCCGAGTCCAGCACCTTGCCGGACACCTTGCCCTGTGTGGACAGCGTCAGGCGAAGGCCCGAGGCGCCGGCCTGGGCGTCCACGGCCTGTAAGGTGCGATTGCCGCCCGATAGCGCGCTCAGCTTGTACGAACCCGGCGCCAGCCCGCTCACCGAAAACACGCCGTCCCAAAGGCTCTTCGTGGTGTAATTCGTGTTCGACCCGTCCGGAATGGCGTACACCAGCGCGTCCGACACCGGTTTGCCCGCGCCATCCACTACCTGGCCCGAAATGCTCAAGTTTCCTTCGGGACCGAGCGCCGGAGGTTTCTTGCTCCAGGTCAAGATCACATGGTCGACGCGCTGCGCCGCCGCCAATTCCACTTTGGCGGCGGAATCGGGCCCGCCTTGCTCTCCCTGAGTCATCGCAGTCAACGTGTACAACCCTGGGGCCAAGCCTGCGGCAAGAAACCGGCCCGCTTCGTCCGTGACGGTATAGCCGGGCTGAAAGGACATGATCCCTTCTCGTCCTAGCAGAACCCCCATCCCGGCAAGGGGAATGCCGGAGGGCGTGACCACGGTTCCTCCGATGACGCCGCCTTCCTGCAAGGTCAGCACGACGCCTTCCAGGCCGCCCGATACCGGGACCTGCAAGGTATCGGTCGGGGCCGAGGTCTGCGTGCCTTTAGAGGCCTGCAGGCGGAAATGCTCGCCGTTCGTGACGCCCGACACCGCGAACGTGCCGTCCTGGCCCGCCATGACCTGTGTGCGGTTATAGTCCATGGCCGGGATCACGTTCACCGTCGCGCAGGGGGCGGGCGTTCCATCGGCATTCTGAACCTGCCCGGAGATGGTCGTGCCCATGAACACCGGCAGGTCGATCCCTTCGAGCAGCTCACCGGCCTTCAGGCTGACGAGCGCCATTTCCTGCTCGATATAGGGATTGCTGATGCACCGATCCTTCACCCGGAGCGCCAGCGAATGCTCCCCCGGAGGTACCCCCGGCATTTCGTAGGCGCCGTTGTTGTCCGTGTTTACGGAGGCGCCGTAGCCCATGAGGGCCGGGCGGAGGATCACCGCGGCGCCAGGAATGCCCGCGCCGGTTTCTTCGTCATAAACGCGCCCGCGGATGATGCCCGCCTGGGTGACCCGAAGCTCGAGGCCCGTTCGCTGTTCATCGAGGCTCAGCTTGACGCGAGGCGCGGGTCCAGAGTTCACCCACAGGGTGTCTGCGGGCGCGATGGTGTACTCCCCGGGGCGAAGGCCCGCGCATTCGTACTCGCCCGAATCATTGGTCACGGCCTCGTGCGCGTCGGCCATCGTCGGCCCGCTGACGCGCAGCGCGAAACCGCTGACGGGTTCGCCGGTATCGGCTTGAAGCACCCGCCCAGCCAGGCTGCCGCCAACGCCCAGCGTGATCGCTACCCCGGCCGCCGGGAGTTGAATGAGCTCGCTGATGTATGGCGCATAACCTTCGGCTTTCACCGCCACGAGCGCCCGGCTTACCGGCACCCGTTCAAATTCAAATGTGCCCTGATCCTCACTTTGCGCCACCAGGGGCAGGGCCCGCGCGGCCTTCTCCGGACTCCCCGGCCGTCCCTGCTGGCGTATAAGACCCATGGGCGGAAGGTAGAGCACCGTGACCTCGGCTCCGGCGACGGGCTCTCCCTGCGTGTTGCTTATCCGGCCCGCAAGGCTGTGCGCCGGCCGGAGTTGAAGCGTTATATCGTTGTTTCCGAGCTGCAACGGCCCGGTTTGTGCATCGTAGACTGCGGCCAGGTTTCCACGGGTGGCGAGCAGGCTATAGGAGCCAAAGGGAAGCCCGTCGGCGGCAAACGTGCCGTTCTTTCCCGTGGTCACGGTCTGGGGCGTATCTGAGACCGCCGTGTTCTTCTCCGATGCGGTTCGCCGGATGACGACCTCCACGCCCGGCGCCGGTTCGAGGGCTTCGTCCAAGACCAGTCCCGCGAGCGTGGCCCCGCCCGTAATGGCGCGCGTGGCTGCCAGCCTGTCCACGGCAACGCGGGTGCCTACAGCCCCCCCATCCACCCGCTGGGCGGCCTTGTCGGGCCTGGCGGGAGCCGCCGGCGGAGGCAGTTTCGTAGATTCCCGGACCGTCTCGTCCCGCGCCGTTGACGGCTCCAGAGGCGTTACGCTCTCGGGCCGGAACAAGTACCACCAGATTGCGATGACCGTCGCCAAGACCAGTACCAGCGTCAGAACAAAGCGCGCATTCTGTCTCATGGCAAGCCCTCCCCGCCGGAATACTTCCCGCCATCTGAACAAATGGCCTTCTTCGTGGTCCACGATCACGGAGAACGCGCCAAATCGCAACCGCCAGGCCCCTGCCCGCCCTGTCGGACCGTCTTACAGACTCAGGCTGACCTGAAGCGGCTGGCCCTCCTCAACCTGGATGACCCGGGTCACGTACCGCGCATTGGCAAAGGCCTCGAGTTCGGTCTCCGGCTCGCCCAAAATTGCCACGCCGACGAGCGTATAGGTGCCCGGCTCGAGATTCTCGACCACAAACGTGCCATCTGCGGCCACGTCGCCATAGCCGGACATGAGGGCCAGGAGTGATTGCACATCCTCCAGCGTGGGCCTGTCCATCTGCACTTCGCCCGAAATCACCGCGATATGCGCCTGTTCACCGCTTCGCACGCCACGCAAAGTGCCCATGACGGACGACACGGGCCCGAAATCGACGTCCTGCCGCAGTTGTTGTCCCGCCGCAAGCTCAAACTGGAGCGACTTACTGCGGCCGTCGCGTCCCGTACGAAGCGACACGTCGAGCGTCGCCGAACCGGGGGAGAGGTTTTCGATGCGGTAAAACCCGTTCGCTTCGATACGGGCGCCCGCGCGCTGCTCGCCACTGCTGGATGCCACCGTCAGGGATACATACGCCATCGAGGCAGGTACCCCTTCCACGGTGACTATGCCTTCCACGGCGGCGTCCTGGCTCGAAAACTCAAAATCGGCGCGCGTAACCTGGCCATCGGCCACAATCACCGAGCGTTCTGCGTTTAAATACTGGCGGCGGTCGCCGCTGGCATCTCCCCGCAGGCTTACGGTCACCGTCCCCTCGCCTTCGGGTAGTCGCCGGAACTCATAATAGCCCGTTGGGTCCGTCACCGCATTCTGGTGCGCGTTCACGAGGTTCAGAGTCACCGTCTGCCCTTCCAGGGCCCGTCCGTTTTTCGAGACATATCCTTCCACGGCGCCGCCCGTCCCGAGCACGAAATCCGCGCGAGTCACCGTGCCCAGGCGGGTGGTGATCGTCACGGTTACAGGCGCGTACGACGGATGCGATGCCGTCAGATCCGTGGCGCCCGCTGCAAGACCAGCCACGCGGAAGGCGCCGTTCGTGTTCGTGCGCGCCAGAGCCGCGCTTCGTTGTCCTTCCGCCCCCTGAAACAGGGATACGCCCGGAATGGCTTTACCGGACATGTCGTGCACCGTACCCTCGATCACCGCGCCGGGCCGGAGCCGGAATACCAGATTGTCCAAGTGCTGGCCGGCTTCCACTTGGCCGATGAACTGCTGTTCGGGCGCGTATCCTTCCGCCCTCACCATCAAGACCCGCTCTACCCGGCTCAGTCTCATGACCAGAGTGAACCGGCCTTCCGGGTCAAAGAACGGCTGCCAATTGATATGGGCGACCGGTTGTTCGCGTTCCAGTTGGCGCGCCGACACCTCCGCGACCTCAAATTCCGGAAGCGGCTGCCCGGTGGCGGCGTCGATGACCTGCCCGGACACTCTCGCCGAAGGTTGCACTACCAGCACAACGCCGGTCTCCCCTGCCTTCGCCTCCTGTAAATCCCCGGGCATATAATCGCGGTGAAGTGCGCCTATGGAGTAGTTTCCTGCGGCGATCCCGGCGATTTCAAACGTGCCGTCATGAAACGTTTGGACCGTGCGCCCAAATCCTGTTCCGGATCGGGCGTACACGTCTGCGCCAGGGATCGGATTGCCCCGTGGGTCCGTCACCCGCCCGCGAATCGACAGATCCCCGGTCTCACCGCTCTCCAAAGCGTCGTCTCCGTCAATCGGGCCGTCATAGACCAGGTTCACCGGAGCACTCTCTTCGCCTGGCGCCAGTGTTACCGTTGCCCGGGGTGGGTCCACACCGGCTGTCTGGTCCCTGACCGCGACACCCACCAGGTACTCTCCTTTGGGAAGGCCATCCCAGGCAAACGTGCCGCCGCTCCCGGTCAGTTGCAGGGAATCCAGTGGAACATTCGCCGAACGGGGCGAGTTGAGGTACACCGGCGCCTTTTCCAACGCTGCACCGGACGAACGAAGCACCTGCCCCTGAAGGCGTGCGCCTTGCGATACCACGAGCGTGGCGCTTGCTGAGGATTCATCCAGAGGAATATCAACCCGATAAGCCTCCTGCGAGACCAGATGCATCCGCCGGGCCCGCAACAGGAGCTGTGTTCCCGGTGTCGCGCCTGTAACGGCAAAAAGGCCCTGCGCGTCAGCTTTTTCAGCCCGTATTCCGCCGCCATCCGCTCTGCTTATCATGATGTCGGCAAAGGGCGCCGGTTTGCCCGCTTCATCGACCACCTGCCCTTGCACCATCCCGCCGAAACGGACCCGGAAGTCCAGGCCGCTCAGACTCTGGCCTTCCTGAAGCGAAACGGTCGCCTGAGTGGCGGCGCCCCGCACGGCGGGCAAACGGCGCAATCTCGGCTCCGCGACGAAGACGTGGTGCTTTCCTGGAGTCATCCCGCGGATGGCATACGAGCCATCCGCGGCAGTCTCGACATGGACCAGCGACCGGAGGGTCTCACTTCGCGCCGCTACAGAAACCCCCACAACGGGCTCCCCGCTGTCCAGTTTCAGCACGCGGCCCACCACGCTCGCCGCGGGCACCACATGGACCTGCACCGGATCGCTTTCTTCACCTTCGCGGATTTGCACCTGCGGAATCGCGCCCTGGGCGAGGGCAAAGCGCTCATCGGCGACCGCCAACTCGTAGACAGCCGGTCGAAGTGCAGGAAATTCAAAATGGCCCTCATCGGACGCCACGACCTTCCAATGTTCCGTTGTGAAAGTGCCGTTTGCAACGACGGTCACGCCGGCAACCGGCTCATCGCTTCCACCCAACACGACGCGCCCGTGGATAACGCCGCCGGGAACGAGAAGGATGTCCAAACCGTCGTATGGAGGCATTACCGGGCCGCTCAGAGCGGCGGCCGTTC
The DNA here is from genome assembly GCA_050950105.1 of Candidatus Hydrogenedentales bacterium. GTDB lineage: Bacteria > Hydrogenedentota > Hydrogenedentia > Hydrogenedentales > SLHB01 > UBA2224. The sequence continues at coordinate 45,475 of JBMNGZ010000009.1, forward strand.
CCGAAGGCATCGCGAGCAGGCGGGTGGACACCGCAGGCAAATTTGTGAAGCGAAATGCGCCATCGGCGGCGGTTTTTTGCGAACCCGGCAGGACTTGCAGCAGCGATTCCGGCCCGCCCGGCGGCGCGAAGCCTCGTCCAGCGCCATACCGACTCCGAACTGCCGACTGGAGGGCCCAGACCTCCGCTCCTTCGACCGGCTGGCCGGATGCGTCGTGCACCACGCCCGAAACATGGCCCGAGGGCCCCAATTTGAGGTCCACGTCCGCGATGGGAGCCTCCAGGCTTAAATAAGCCAGTTGAGTCTGCGCGTGGTCGCCGGAATGCGCCAGAACGGAGTAGGTTCCCAAAGGCAGCCCGGGGGACTCAAAGCTTCCGTCTTGCCGGCTCTGCGCCTCGCGCCTGACCGGGGCATCGGGGCGGATGAAACGGTCTTCGCCCGCGATCTGCAGCAGCAGCACCGTGGCGCCGGCAGAGGGGTTACCGTCGTATCCCCTGATGCGCCCCACGAGCGCGCCCCGAAAGGCGGCTGCCTCGTCCGGCGAGGTTTTCGACGTGGCAATGCGGTCGCCGAGAGCGCCTGAGTCGAGCCGTTCCGGCGGGTGGATTCGGGGAGGGACGGCGCCCGGGCCGGGTTGCTGTACATCCGAAACGACCGTGTCTGCTGCGCTATCGGCCCCGGTTTCGGAAGGAGACTCTCCGCCATGCAGCAATATCCATACAGCCGCAATCAGTGCAATATTGGCTGCGATGATCAACGCAAACCGGAGGTTGTTTCGCATGGATTCTGCTATCCCTCAGACCGTATTCGGCGCCCACCGCCGACCCTGCCTTCACCAGCAGGATCAGGGCTCGTCGTCCATATCCTCTAAATCAATGCCCAGAGCAACGATATTCGCTCCAGGCTCCTCGAGGCGCATCGCGTCCTTTTCCGTCGTCACCACGAGGATATCACGAGGCAGGGTTTCCACGGGAAACGCGCTGTGGTCGGGGTACGCCATGCGTGACGTCAGCTTTGCGCCCAGGCTTTCGAGGGTCTCAAAAAATGCCTCCGGATTGCCGATACCGCACACCGCAGAGAGCCGGCCTTCCGTGAGCAGCGAGAGCGGCAGCCGTTCGCCGCTGGCCACCCGCCACAGCGTGGATGGCGCGTGCCGGGTCCGCCGCACGGGCACGCCCGGGCAGAAGCGCTCAAGCGCCTCAAGCACGGGCTCCAGTGACTCTGCCTGGTCGCAGCGGGTCAGAAGGATATGCGTCGCGCGCTCCATGGCGGACAGAGGTTCGCGCAATGTGCCTCGAGGAAGCAGGCGGCCGTTTCCGAACGGGGTGGTCGCATCGATCACCAGCACGTTCTCGTCTCGTTCCAGCCGCACATACTGGTAGCCGTCGTCCAGAATCAGCGTGTCGCAGTCGTACTCTCCGATGGCTTTCTGCGCAGCCGCCACACGGTCCGCGCATCGAACAATCAAGGCCTCGGGCACTTTGGTGGCAATCAGAGCGGGCTCGTCGCCCAGTCGTGCGCATTGTTCCGCGGAACCCCGGCCGGCATGAACGGCCATGGCGCCCCCCGCGGTTGCGCCGTAGCCCCGCGTAAGGACTGCCACGCGATGCCCATCGCGAATTTCCCGGCGTGCCCGCTCGATGACCGCGGGTGTCTTACCCGTGCCTCCTGCCGTGAGGTTGCCGATGCTGATGACGCGGGCGTCCACGCGCACGCGCGGCCCGCGCAGACGCAACCGCATGCCGAGACGCATCGCCGGGGTCGCCAGGCTCAAGAGCCCGGCCAGAGGGAGGGGGAGGGGGTCGCCCCGGCGGACCCGGTCCGCTACGCCTTGAATCCATGCGTTCATCGTGGTGCAAACCGCTTGCCGCTGAATTGACGGACCAGGCCTTTCAATTCCAGCATGGTCAGTGAACTCAGCGCTTCGGACACGCTCAATCTGCACGATGTCGCAATTTCATCCACATACGAGCCGTCCGGCGACAAGGCCCCCAGAATGGCACGTTCCTGGTCGTTCGCGGGGGGCGGCGCCGGCTCAGGCCTTGCGGGGGGCGGTGTCTCGGGCGCGGCCTTCGGTTGTGCGGGCCGCCGCGGAAGCGATGCTGCGGGTTCCGGCTCAGGGCGCTCCGCCGGTACAATCGGATGTGCGGTGTCTGCATGAGCGCGCCGCAGGCAGTCCGCCGGGAGTTCCAGTTCAACCAAAATGTCCTCGACCCGCTCCACCAGTTTCGCGCCTTCACGAATCAGCGCATGCGGCCCTTCGGCATTCCTCGTTCCCGCCTGTCCGGGCACCGCAAAGACTTCGCGGCCCTGTTCCGCGGCCTGTCTGGCGGTGATGAGCGCTCCACTGGTAAGCGGGGCTTCGATAACGACCGTGCCCAGGCTCATCCCGCTGATAATCCGGTTTCGGTAGGGGAAGTGGCCTTTGCTGGGCTGCATCCCCATGGGAAATTGAGAAACCACGGCCCCGCTCGCTGCGATATCCTTCATGAGCTGGGCGTTCTGCGGCGGGTACACGACATCCACTCCGCAGCCCAGCACCGCGATGGTCCGGCCGCCGGCGTCCAGCGCGCCGCGGTGCGCCGCCGCGTCAATGCCCATCGCCATGCCGCTGGCCACCGTGATGCCTCGCGCCGCAAGTTCCCGGGCCAGTCTGTCTGCGATTCGAATGCCGTAGGGCGACGCGCGCCGGGTGCCTACCAGTGCCACATAGGGTTCCTGGTCCGCCGGAAGGCTGCCGCGGACAAAGAGCAGGAGGGGGGGATCGTAGATCTCCGCGAGCCGCAGCGGATAGCGCGGATTTTCCAGGGTGATCAGCTGGGCGCCCCATTCCTCCATGGCGGCTTCCTGGCCGGCGGCTTCGTTCGTGGCCGCGTACTGGCGGATACGCTCCGCGAGCTTCGGCCCGACCAGGTCCGCGACCATGCTGTACGGTGCTTCGAACACGTGGCTGGGCGTGCGGAACCGGGCCAGCAAGCGGATGAAGTGCGCCGTACCCACTCCAGGAACCAGGGCCAGTCGCAACCAGTCTCTGTCTTCTCGCGTCAACTTCATGGAAGTACTATAACATTGCAGTGCAGAAATTTTCACGCTGCGCGAAACCAAAAAATATTCAGGCAAAACGCTCCCGCAGCACGTGGGCCATGAAGCGCAAGCGGTGTGCGTAGGTGTGCTCGCCCAGGATTCGGGCGCGGGCGCGTCCGACGATTTCTCGCCGCGCGGATGGATGCGCCCGGAAAAAACGCAGCAGCTCCCGGCACTCATCCAGAGACCGGTACACGGCACATTCCCGCTCAACGTCGAACAGCTCGTCGAGCGCCGGCTGATAATCCGTGAGCAGGAATCCGCCCGCGGCCGGGCAATCAAAAACCCGCTGGTTGACCGTCGTTTCCATTTGGATGCTCGTTGAATTGAGATTGACCTCGCAGCCCCCGAAAAATGAAGGCATATCCTCCAGATACCGCAACGGGTCGCCTGACGTCGGAAACGAGACACGCCATCCAGCGTCGCCCCGCATCACAACACCCTCGGGCACGAGCGCCGAGGCCATGGCATGGCGGAGCCGGCGCGTGCCGTCTACGAAAAACACCATTTCCGCATGCCGGCGCTGCTCCGCAGTCAAAGTCTTGATGTAGGAGGGCTTCAACAACTCGTGCAGGCCACGGGCAAAACGCTGCCGCGTCACGCGGCCTTCGTCGAGGCTCTGCTGAACGGCAACGGTCAGATCCGGCCAGTCACGCAGGCCTTCCCAGGTGTGCTGGGCATACGACACCATCGAGTTGCCCACAAACGAGGGCGGATGTTCCCAGGCCTCTCTCGGAACGCGGTTGAAGACATGCGGATCGACGGCAAGCGGCAGGGTCGCGACGACCGGGAATCCGGCTCCTTCAAGGTCGGCCGTATAGGAGCGCTCCCACGTGAAGGCCACGGCGTACGGCGACGCATAATCCGTGCGTTCCATGAGGATCGTGCGCGGATCATCAACAAACCAGGTGACGTACGGTATCTGTATGTCCTCAAAAAAACGTGCAAACAACCCCGACAGATCCATGCCGCTCATGTTTATCGTCAGAACAAAATCAGGACGAAATTCTATCAGGGTCTCGAAAAGCCGCGCCACGCTGTCCCGGGGGAGCGCCCCTTCCGTCACGGTTGGAACGGTCTTCACGTCCCAATTCAAATCCCGGCACGCATGCACACAGGCTCTATCTACCCAGTATTCGCTGCGCAAAATCACAAGGCGCGGCGCCGTTCCCGTAAATTTGGCGTACGAGAGGCGTTCGCGCAGTAGTCTCGATATCTTGAGCCGTGGCGCTTCCATGGCGCGCATGGTAGCACCGGCCGCACAGCAGGACAACGCACCGGGTTCGCGGGTACCGCCTTACACTCCGCCGGGGGTGTTTATTCGTTGATTGCCTCGAACGCTCATGCTATTGTCGAGTTCAAACAGCGTGGCGCGTATTCAGGGAGAATTGCAGCATGTCCCGCACCCTTTCCATCATTATGTGTCTCTGTTTTGTGGCCGGTGCCCCCAGCGGAGCCGCCGAAACCGGATTGACCGATTACACGTGTTTCCAGACGGCGGCGCCCTATGCCCCGGAGCTGGACATCGCGTCTGACCTCGCCGTGGTCTACGGGGTGAACGGAAACTTCGCGGAGCGCGTTGCCCAGTGGCGCGAACACGGCTATGCCGCCGGCATGATGACGGGCATCTCCTGGGGCGGATACGACGACTACTACCTCGTCGACGGCGAACTCAAACGCGACGAGATCCAGACACTGAAAAACGGCGAGCTGCTCATGCATGGCGACAGCAGCACCGTCGGATATAACGTGCCGTCGCCCGCCTATGTCGAGTACATCAAGAAGCTGATGGACCCCGCGGTAGACGCCGGGGTGTCGGCCATCTTTCTTGAAGAACCCGAGTTCTGGGCGCGGGCCGGGTGGAGCGAAGGTTTTAAGAAGGAATGGCAGCGCTTCTACGGCGAAGCCTGGCAAGCGCCCGACTCGTCTCCCGATGCCCAGTATCGCGCGAGCAAACTGAAATACGAACTCTATTTCAATGCCCTCAAAGAAGTTTTCGCCCACATCAAATCCCGCGCGCGCGAAAAAGGCATTTCCATCGAGTGCCATGTCCCGACGCACAGCCTCATCAACTACGCGCACTGGGGCATCGTGAGTCCCGAATCCCATCTCAGTGATCTCCCCGATTTTGACGGATATATCGCACAGGTATGGACCGGCACCGCCCGCACCCCCAACATCTACCAGGGGGTCGAAAAGGAACGCACTTTCGAAACGGCCTTTTTCGAATACGGACAAATGTGGGCCATGGTGCGCCCCACCGGTCGAAAAGTGTGGTTTCTCGCCGATCCCGTCGAAGATAATCCCCACCGGAGCTGGAACGATTACCGGGCCAATTACGAGCGGACCATCGTCGCATCACTCATGTGGCCCGGGGTCTCCCGGTATGAAGTCATGCCCTGGCCCGACCGCATCTTTCGTGGCCGCTATCCCAAAATCGACCTCGACACCCAGTCCGGCGACCGACAAGGCATTCCCCTCGACTACGCAACCGAGATCCTGGCGGTCATCAACGCACTCAACGACATGCGCCAGGAGGAGCTTGAGTTCCAATGCGGTTCTCGCGGTATTGGCATCCTCGTGTCCGATACCATGATGTTCCAGCGGGCTGCGCCTCAGCCCAGCGATTCCGCCATGGGATTCTTCTACGGTCTCGCGCTTCCCCTGCTCAAGGCCGGTGTCCCGCTGGAGGTCGTGCAACTCGAGAATGTGCTCCATGAGAGCGCGCTCGACGACTGCCGCGTCCTTTTGCTCTCGTACGAGGGGCAGAAACCGCTCAAGCCCGAATACCATCACGCCATCGACCGGTGGGTGCGGGCCGGCGGCGTGCTGCTCTATGTCGGCGACGGCTCCGATCCCTATCATGCCGTGCGGGAGTGGTGGAACAAGCAGGGGGAGAACGCACGCTTGCCCAGCAGCCACCTGTTCGAGCTTCTGGGCATCCAGGCGAACCTGACGAAACCTCAGCCCGTCGGTCAGGGTTTTGTGCTTGTGGTCAACGAGCATCCCGCTGCACTCGCGAACGAGGCCTCGGGCGCCGAACGCGTCCGGCAATGGGTTCATGACGCGCTCGAACTCACCGGTTCGACACTCGAGCTTACGCATTACCTCACCTTGCGGCGTGGCCCGTACATCCTGAGCGCCGTATTCGATGAATCGATATCGAGCGAGCCCGTGCAGTTTGAGGGCGCGTACATCAGCCTCTTCGATCCGACCCTGGCGCTTCAGAGACAGGTCTCCCTGCTTCCCGGCGACGCCGCGTTGCTGTATGATGCGCATTGGGCCCGGGAACATCTCGCGCTGCCCGCGGTCGCGGCGGCTTCCACGCGGATACGGGATGAAGTCGGCAGGGACAGGAGTCTTACATTTCGAACCCGGGGCCCCGTGGGAACCACCGCTAGAATACAGGTGCTGCTCGCAGAGGATCACGCGCCGGTCCGGGTGGAATTGACGCCGCCCGTGCCGTTTGAACAGCGGCATGAGGCGGAAGGCGGCACCCTGATGCTGTCATTTGAAAATGCCGCGGAAGACGTGGTTGTGCGCATAGCATTTTAGCCTTTAGAATGAAACGAAATGGGTTGTATGGCTGTACAATAAGCGCATATGTTGCTAAACTCGCCCTGCGTATGCCTTTTGTAGAATCGGGGAGCCTCAGGGAATGCTGGAATCACAATTCATTGGTCGAATTGCAGAAGATATCTCGCTGAATCCGGAGCAGGTGCGTTGTACCATCCAGATGTTTGACGCGGGCGCCACCATCCCCTTCGTGGCCCGCTATCGCAAAGATGTCACCGGGAATCTCGACGAAACCCAGCTCGAAGCGGTGTTTAAACGCGCTCAGTATTTCTCGGTTCTCGCCCAACGTCGCGACACCATCCTCGAGGCTATCGAAAAACAAGGCAAGCTCACCGACGAACTCCGCGCCGAAATCGAAGCCTGTATGGACCGGACGCGCCTTGAAGACCTCTACCTGCCCTTCAAGCCCGCACGCCGGACCAAGGCCACCGTCGCCCGGGAAAAAGGCCTCGAGCCGCTCGCCGATTTCCTCATGACACAGATGCTCATCGAGGGGCCCATCGAGTTTTTCGCTGAGAAATACGTCAGCCCCGAGAAGGCCGTCAGCTCGCCCGAAGAGGCCCTCGAAGGCGCCGGATACATCGTCGCGGAGCGCATCAGCGCCGATGCCGGCGTGCGCGCCCTCGTGCGGGCGAGGATGCTTGATGAGGGGGTCATTAAAGCCCATCCGACCAAAAACGCCGAAGGGAAAAAGACCAAGTTCGAGACGTACTACAACTTCTCCGAGCCGGTCGGCAAGATCCCGTCACACCGCCTGCTGGCCGTCCTCCGAGGCCTGAAGGAAGGCATCCTCCGCATGGAACTCGTTATCGACGACGAGATCATGATGCAGGACGTTCTGGCTAAATTCCTCCAGGAACCCGGCTCGCCATTTGAAAAATATCTGCAGGAAATTGTACGCGATGCCTATAACCGGCTCCTTCGGCCTTCGCTCGAAAACGAAGTGATCGGAATTGCCCGCGAACGCGCTGAGGCCGATGCCATACAGGTTTTTCGCGAGAACGCCGAAAATCTCCTTCTCCTGGCCCCAGCGGGCCAGATCATCGTGATCGGGGTCGATCCTGGCCTCCGTTCCGGCTGCAAACTCGCCGTGGTCAATCAGGCCGGCGATCTCTTGGAACATGCTACCGTGTTCCCAACGCCGCCCCAGAATGACACCGAGGGGGCCGAGAAAACCCTCGTTGAACTCATCAACAAACACAGGGTCCGAGCGGTCGCCATCGGCAACGGAACAGGGTCCCGAGAGGTCTCGGCCTTCATCCGAAAAGCCCTCCGGCGCCTCAACCGAGACGACCTGTTCTCGGTTCTGGTCAACGAGGCCGGCGCCTCCGTCTATTCGGCGTCCAAAGTGGCCCGCGAAGAATTCCCCGACCTCGACGTGACCGTGCGCGGCGTCATTTCGATCGCTCGCCGCCTTCAGGATCCCCTGGCGGAACTGGTCAAAATCGACCCCCGCCATGTCGGCGTCGGGCAGTATCAGCATGACGTCAACCAGAAGAATCTCCGTGAAGGCCTGCGCACCACCGTCGTATCGTGCGTCAACAAGGTCGGGGTCGACCTCAACTCCGCCTCCGTGGCGCTGCTCCGGTATGTCAGCGGGGTTCCCTCCAACGTGGCGGAAAACATCGTCGAATTCCGTTCCCGGAACGGCGCTTTCAAAAGCCGGGGCCAACTGATGGATGTCAGCGGCATTGGTGAGAAGGTGTTTGAGCAATGCGCCGGGTTCCTGAGAGTGAGCCATGGCGACAATGTGCTGGATAACACGGGAATTCACCCCGAGGCCTATCCCGTGGTCGAACGTGTGGCCGATGCCGTCCAGATGCCTGTCGACCAGTTGCTCAAAGACCCCAGCGTCCTGGTCAGCCTCGATCTCTCATTGTTCGCTAAAGATTTTATCGGCCTGCACACCCTGGCCGATATCCGGAACGAACTGCTGAAGCCCGGGCGCGACCCCCGTACTGAATTCAGAATACCGAAATTCCTGGACAACGTCACCTCTGTCGAGCAGCTTGAAAATGGCATGGTCATGGAGGGTGTTGTCACGAATGTCACCGATTTCGGCGCATTTGTTGACGTCGGTGTCCATCAGGATGGGCTCGTCCACCTCTCTGAACTCACCAATCGGTTCGTGCAGGATCCCCGCCAGGTCGTCAAGGTCGGTGAAATCGTGCAGGTGAAAGTCATCAAAGTCGACAAGGAATTGCCCCGTATTTCCCTGTCCATGAAGGCTCTTCTTCCCGTGCGCAAAAGACAGCCGCGCCGCGCGAAGCATAGCGACCCCCATTCCGAGGACGCTGCGTCCCGGCCCGCCCATGCTACGGCGCGGCGTGAGCGGGAGCCGCGGCCTCCGGCGGAGCAGCGCCAAGAGCGTTCGCATGGACCCAGAGGACGCCGTGATCGGCGCGCACAGCAGGATCGAGGCAGGGGTAAGCAGTCGGCCGGTTCTCAACCCCGTTCTCACAGGGACAGCGGAAGCAGCCAGCCCCTGAATACCCAGCTGGCCGAGCAACTTGCCGCACTCAAGGCAAAATTGCGTTGACGCGGTAGTCTGGAATCGCTACGCTTCCTCCCCGCCGGCTCCGTCTGCGAGAGATTCACGCTCAGCCAGCAGCCGGCGAGCCTGTTCTGCGTCGGCCTTCTCGACCAGGATGCTGGTCTTGCCCATCCCGTCCACCGTGAAGGGATGCACGGATCGCGACGCCAGCGAGGTTGTCACCGCGCGGATACCATTAGCCGCAAGAAACGACAACACCACCTCGACCTCCCCATCCCCGTGGCATTCATAGATTATTTCGGACATACGAGCCACCTCCCCATCATCGTGCCGAGATTTCCTTCAGTATACCCTTCGATCGGCGCAGAGACCCGCATTTCGGACCCCAATGGCTGGAAGGGCCGGACAGATTCCATTTTAACCCCGCAGCCGGGATAAATAGTCCGCAATGAGTTGCCCTTGCAGGCGCACAAACACCAGGTTTCAGACGCCGCGCAGGCGCCGCCCCGATCCATCCCGATTACCCCAGCGCAAAGGCTTCCCTGGTTTATCTCTGTTCCGCCGCGCGTAGGGGCAGACCCCTGTGTCTGCCCTTCTTAAACCCAGCCACAGGGACTGCTTTCCGCAGCGTGTGGGCTTCCCTGGTTTATCTACGCTTCGCAGCGCGTAGGGGCAGACCCCTGTGTCTGCCCTTCTTAAACCCAGCCACAGGGACTGCTTTCCGCAGCGTGTGGGCTTCCCTGGTTTATCTACGCTTCGCAGCGCGTAGGGGCAGACCCCCGTGTCTGCCCTTCTTAAACCCAGCCACGGGCACTGCTTTCCGCAGCGTGTGGGCTTCCCTGGTTTATCTACGCTTCGCAGCGCGTAGGGGCAGACCCCCGTGTCTGCCCTTCTTAAACCCAGCCACAGGGACTGCTTTCCGCAGCGTGTGGGCTTCCCTGGTTTATCTACGCTTCGCAGCGTGTAAGGGCAGACCCCTGTGTCTGCCCTTCTTAAACCCAGCCACAGGGACTATCCGGATGGGCAGACACAGGGGTCTGCCCCTACACCGGAACGCGGCCGCGTCGGGGTTGTCGCGGTACACCCTGATTTCTGCAGCGCGGCCACGTGGCCCACAGGGTCCACCTTCGGCCACGCGGGGCGCGTGTCCAGTGTGCCGACGAGGACGTCGGCGCTCCCAGGGTACCTATCCTCCGCGAGCGGGGGAGAGTCGATGAAAGACGTCGCGGGCGGCGGGCGGGCGGTACCTGTCCCCCGCGGGCGGGGGTGAATCGGCGATAGCCGATTTGGGGGTGGAGTTTTGCAGGTTAGATTTTTTGAGGTGTGGTTTACAGCTCACAGCGTCCCGTCGCAATGCGTGGCTATCCGGCTGGGCGACTGCGCGGGCACTGATTTCCGCAGCGTGTAAGGGCAGACCCCTGTGTCTGCCCTTCTTAAACCCAGCCACAGGGACTATCCGGATGGGCAGACACAGGGGTCTGCCCCTACATTCCGGAACGCAACCGCGTGGGGGTTGCCCATATAATCCGGATGGGCGGCCACGGGGGCCGCCCCTACAACCTGGAGCCATCCACTGCCTTGACAGCTGCTTTAATCCTGTGATATGGTCTCGCCCACTTTGAAGATGAGGGAGTGGGTCCCGTCTCTCTGGGTGGGGCTTAACTCATTATTTTACAGTTAGTTAGAAGAGTGCGCAGTGTCGGGTCTGGTCCTGCGCGTGCTGCGAAGGGATGGTGTTGCTCTCCATGCTCTTTGCTCAACACAAGGAGGTCTGAGACCACTATGAACAAGCGTGATATGAAAAAATTCCAGAAACTTCTCCTGGAAGAGCGCGAGCGCCTGGCGCGCGGCGTGCGCCAGCTCGAAGAAGACACCCTGTATCAACCCGCCACCGACAACGTTTCCGATATCTCGAGCTATGCCGAAGTGGGCACGGACAGCTTTGAGCGCGAGACCGCCTTGAGCATCGCCGGCGTCACATCCAAGCAGCTGGGCGAGGTCGCCGACGCCCTCCGGCGCATCGATGAAGGTTCTTACGGAAAATGCCTGGGTTGTGAAGTGGAAATTGCCAGAAAACGCCTGGAAGTCTTTCCAGCAGCCCGCTACTGCATTGAATGCCAAGCCAAGCTCGAACGTGACGGCACCCTATGAGGTCTGGACTCGATCCGAATAAAAAACGTCAGATTCTCTGGGTTGTCGCTATCGTCTGCATCGTGGTGCTGCTCGATCAAGTATCTAAAGCGCTGGTAGTGGCGTATATTCCTGAGGGCAGCGAGACGGTCCTGTCTCACCCGCGGGAGTTTTTCTGGTTGACCCATCAGCGCAACACCGGGCTGGTCGGTGGGATGTTTCGGGGCAGCGTTGTAGTGCCCTACGTTGCCCCCGTGTTTGCCTCGGCCGTGCTGGTATACCTCTTCAGACACCTGGACCCTTTGTCAAAATTGCAGTCTGTGGCCTACGGCCTTGTCGCCGGCGGCGCCATCGGCAACCTGATCGACCGGTTTCGCCTGGGTTCTGTGACGGACTTTATCCAGGTCCATTTCTATTTTGTCCCCTTCGATTTCCCCTGGAAGCTGTATCCTGCCTTTAACATAGCGGACTCGGCCATTTGCGTCGGTGTGGCCGCCCTCATTATACTCACGTGGAAACATCCCCAGGCGAACCCTCCAGGAAACGACCATGCTGCCGACGCTGATTGAATTGGGCCCACTCAAAATCCATTCCTACGGCCTGATGATGGCGGTCGCTTTTTTGCTTGGCGTGTACCTGGTGCGGCGAGAGTGCAAGCGGGTGGGCATCGATCCCGATATGGTCGCGGACCTCGCCTTCTGGACCCTGCTGGTTGGGTTGGTCGGCTCGCGCATTGCGCACATCCTTCTCTACCGTGGCGAATACTCCTGGCAGGATCCGGTAGGGTGGATTGCCTTCTGGCGCGGCGGCCTGGTATTCCAAGGCGCACTAGTCGCTATCTTGTATGTGTATTGGCATTTACGTCGTAAAGGCGTTGATTTTTGGGCATTTGCAGACATCGCGGTTTGCTACATTCCGCTGGGCCATGCCATCGGGCGGCTCGGCTGTTTTCTGAACGGCTGTTGCTACGGTGAACGCTCGGATATCCCCTGGGCGATCCCGTTTCGCCGGGTGCCTTTCGACCTCAGCCAAATGCCTGTCGGAAGCCCGCCCTACCTTGACCACTGTGCGCGTTACGGCCTGTCGTATTGGGAGGACCGGTGGTCGTTCCCCATTCATCCGACCCAGCTCTACAGCGCCTTCGGCTTGCTGTGTATCTTCGCCATTCTCATAGTCTTACGAAAGAAATGGCTGCCTTTTCGCGGGTTCGTTCTGCCCGCCTACCTCGTCCTCTATGGCATCATGCGCTTTATCGTCGAATTCTTCCGAGGCGACCATAACCCCACGCATTTCGGTGGGTATTTGTCCGACCAGCAAGTCTTCTGCGTTGTCTTGGCATTTATTGGAGGGGGCCTGTTCTGGTATCTCCGCATGAAGCGGCGAAGCGACGAATCCTCCCCGAATGCGTCCTCCGAAATCTCTTAAAAGGCCTGTTTTCCCTCAATTTACTGCCTTGGAGACCGATTGTTCATTTCATCCGTTCTTCGAAGGGTCCTTGCATACTGATACGGAGCTATAACGACACTTTCGTTGTAAGGTGCTTATTTTGTTTGATTTACCGCGACGTTCCGCATGAAACACTTGACTTTCTCCGGTGTTGCATCTAGTCTTTATCGGGAGGATGTATGCCATGCGCCCCGCTAGAATGAGCGCACAGATTTTTCTGGAACTGCCGCCGGTGCTTTCTCATTATCTCGAAGGCGCCCGCAATGTCTGGCTCGAATCGGAGCCCAAAGAGGGCCGCCTGACCTTTCTCAACCGGGTAGGGCGTTTTGAGGATCTCGAGGCTTCAGCAGTTGAACGCCGCCACCTGATCGAGTCCCTGGGCTGGCGCCGGGCGCGTGCGCTCTGCTTCCGCACGGGTTTTGAGCAAGGGCGCCGTGACGCAGCCCGGCACTTGAGCGTATTTCAGCAAAATGTGCGCCTGGCCTTACAGGCGGGGCCGGTATTCGGGCAGTTGCAGGGCCGCTATGTGGCGGAGCCGGTCTGCTTTGAATTTGATTTGGAAAAACGCGTGCTCCACCGTGACATTCTCTTCAGAGAAAGCTTGGAAGCTAAGGCCCATCAAATAATTGCAGCTTCTCTGGGGCAGTCTGCCTGCTGGAACACCATGGGCTATTTCTCTGGACATGTGAGCGAGATCCTCGGACGCCGCGCGTATTTCATGGAGACGGAATGCCTGGGTAAGGGCGACGAGTGTTGCCGGGCGCTTGCTCACTTCGAACCCGAGTGGGGTGAAGAAGCCGATTGGATTCGGCAGGCGATGAAAGGACTGCCGCTCGACGAGGAGCTAGCCGAGGCCGAGCAGCGGGTTGCCCAGGCACAAAAGAAAGCACGACAGACCCAGCTCCGACTTAATGCGCTCACGGGCCGCTTACGCGGCGAGCTGCTCCTCAATGCCATGGTTGCGCAATCGGAAGCCATGAAAGAAGTTATGGCTCGAGCAGAACAGGTGGCGGCATCCGAAATTCCGCTATTGCTGGTCGGGGAAAACGGAGTCGGCCGGAAAACGCTGGCGCGAGCGGTCCATTTTGCAGGCAGCCGAAAAAATGCCCCATTTGAAGTTCTGCACCTGTCTGGGATGGATAACCGCTTGATAATGCAGGAATTGGTGGGTTTTTCGGCCGGAGCGTTCCCGGGGGCCGTGCGGGGCCACACCGGCGCGATTCAGCGAGCCCACCGCGGCACGCTCTACGTTCAGGATCTCGCAAATATGGGGCAGGAGGCCCAGCGGGCGTTGCTGCACAGCCTCGAAACCAATTCCGTAACTGCTTTAGGTGATTCTACATGCGAGAATGTATCCATCCGATTGATCGCGGCAACCAGCCGGGAACCCCGTGATCTGCTCGCGGAGGGACGCCTCCGCGAGGATCTTTACTATGCCCTCGCCGTGGCACGAATCGACATCCCGCCCCTGCGGGAGCGCGGTTCCGACGTGCTGCGCATGACCGACGCCTTTCTGCGTGAGTTTGCGGAAATCCATGAACGCCAGCCTCTTGCGCTGTCTGGAGAGTGCGCCCAAGTCTTGCAGGAATGCGCTTGGCCCGGAAATGTCCGCCAACTGCGCAGCGTCTTGGAACACGCCGTCATGTTTGCGCAGGGCGACACGCTTTCGCTGGCCGATTTTCCCGAAGATGTTGTTCTGTCGAGGTTTAAGAAAGCGCCGAATAAGCTCAGCGAAGATCTTATCCGCCTGGCACTGCGAAAAACACGAGGAAACCGGAGCGCCGCCGCCGACTTGCTCGGCGTGGGCCGAACCACCCTCTGGCGCGCCATGCGGCGATTGGATATCACGTGATTCAAACGGGGCGCATCGTGCCGGCCGGCATTGCGGCACGATCTGATAAGGCAAGTGGTTACAGGTCTATTGACGCCATGCAGCCCCTGGCCGCAGAGCTTGGGCTGCGCGAAAACGAATTGGCGCATGTTTTTTGTCGCAATTTCAGTAGTTTTGTGGTATGCTCACTGCGTGCGAGACAGGGGAATGTGGCGATTTATTCAGTTGTCTGATCCTCATTTGGGGAACCAGGTACACGGCACCCGAAACGGCAGGCTGGAAAGCAGCCTGATCCCGGAAGTGGTGAGCGCGCTTCGTGGCGATCTCGTGGATCTGCAACCCGATTTCCTGCTTCTTACGGGCGACATTGCGCGCGCGCATTCGCGGGATGCGGTGTTTGCCGCGCGCGATCTGATGGATTCGCTGAACACCCCGTATTACCCGATGGGTGGCCAGTCCGATTTTCGCAATGAGGAGTCTCGGCAATGGTTTGTCGAGGCCTTCGGAGCGCATCTCCCCGAGTCCCAAACGTACTACTCGTTTACACATAAAGAGCTGCACTTTTGCGTGCTGGATCCGTGGTGGCAGTGGGAAGACGGGAGTTTGATGCCGTTCAGCGACGGCAACGACGTAGCTCCTGAATGGTACATCCCCTCTCAGCAATATGACTGGCTCGAAGCCGACTTGGAAGAACATGCGGGAGAGGCAACGATAATCGCACTGCATCCACCAGCGATCCTGCCGGAAAATGAGGCCATTCGCGAGGGGTTGGTGCGTTACGGCGTGCTGAAGAATGCGCAGCAACTCGTCGATCGCCTCAGCAGGCATGCCCAGGTCAAATTGCTCTTATCCGGCAACGTTCACGCTCACTATATAGCACGTAAACAAAGCCTTACGCAGGTAGTGACTGGTTCGTTGACCGAATATCCGGTCGAGTTTCGTGATGTCCATGTGCATGAGGATCGGCTCGAAATCCGGACTCGGGGGCTGAGCAATGCCTCTTATGCCTCGCAGTCACAGATGTATGCTGCGAAATGGACCCGCGGGGGGGAAAGGGACCGCTACGCAGTCATCCCGCTCTGACTGGAGCGCTACGATTTCTGGGCCGGCCGATCGTCCGTAAGCGTAAGAACCAGAACCAATTGGCCTTCGTCAAGCTTCAGTCCGCCCACTTTGAACGGTTTCCCGGAGATCGCGAGCAAAGTGCAGCGTAAGATTTCTTTCTGCTTGGGTTCCGGTTTTTTCTGGCCTGCTGGCGCGCTCGCTTTGGCTTTGCTGTCTGCCAGGCGCATCTGCACGCGAACGTCACAGCGGATACGATCGCGGGAATCCCGCTCGATAGGATGGATGAGCAGGGTGTAGCGCTTATCCAGCAGAACCCTGGTTTCTTTACCATAGAGGGCTGTCGTGTTCACGGTTTTCAGCTTGCGAAAATCGTCAAACTGCTTGAGATCTTTCACGGTTTCCCGGATGAAGGCAATGCTCGAGTCAAACTGGGCTTTTTCGTGACCCTGATTCGTAGCGCGCACGGCGATCAACTGCACGGAGACCGTTGGTGAAGCCGCCCCCTGCGTTTCCTGCCCGGCCATGGGAAGAATCAACAATACGGTGGCCATCGCCCAAGCTGAGCACGTCAAGGGAGATCTCCTTCCGGGATATCCACCCAAACCGTCATCGTGCCGTTATCGGTGTTGTAGTAACCGACTTCCGCGCCCTCGATGGTCGTGCCGACTTGTTCCACTTCGGCGGATATGTTCTCTGGAGTGGGGGCAGCCATTACATAGATCGCAAATGCCGCGATAAGCGAGGCTGCGATGGCGGACGCCAGGGCCCACACGCCACGGTAGTGCCGGGGAGCCGGTTCGATACGTTCCCGTATGCCTGCCATGAAAGCCGGGAACCGGGCCGGCTCGATGACTTCCTGTTGTGCCAGGCTGCGCGCGCCATCGCGCAATAGTTTCAGGGTTTCCAGGTGGGCAGCGCATTCAGGGGTATCGGCGATGAGGGCTTTGGCCTCGGCCTCCTCCGCCGTTTCACCGTCAAACCAGCGTTCGATAATTCTGAGTTTCCGATTCATACGTCCGCTCCCATAAAGCCCATTTGGGTCAGGCTCTTCTGCAACCTTTTGCGCGCGTGGTGCAGCCGGCTCATCACCGTGCCCATACTGCACTCCATCACCTGGGCCATCTCCTCGTATGAGAGGCCCTCAAATTCACGTAAAATAAATGCTGTCTTATGCTTATGCGATAATTTTCCGATCGCTTTCTGGATTGCTTCACCGATTTCCGTGGCTTCCAGGCTTCGGTCGGGCGCGAGCAAATGGCTCTGAGCATGCTCCGCAAGGCGTCCGTCATCGAACGAGACGGTTTCCAAGCGCCGCTTCTTCAAAAAATCTTTGCATTGGTTGGCAGTGATCCGCATCAACCAGGTCTTAAAGCTGGCATCTCCCCGAAATTGTGCGAGGGCGTTGTACGCCTTGATAAATACTTCCTGGGCAACGTCCCACGCCTGCTCGCGGTTTCGAAGAAAGTGGTAAGACAGTGCAAAGACTTCATTGCGGTAACGCTTTACGAGATATTCAAATGCTTCGATGTCACCCGATTTTGCGCGAGCAACGGCATTCGTGTCGTCAAGCTCGGTCCGCACGGCAACGCGCGGCTCTTGGCCTTCGTCCTGCGTGACGTCGCACAAAACCGTGGTGTCTAGTACGATACTCACTTGCCCATTCTCCTCACCCAGATAATACCGACGACTTTCGAGCTGAAATATTTAATACAATTCACGTTATACTTTCAGCGGGATGATAGTTGCCGATATGATAGCCCCAGAGTTCGGAGGACGCAAAGAGCCGGCGAAAAAAATTCGGGGGAGGCGCTTGGAACGGAAAGAAGGGGAAACCGCTGCGCCGGGCCGGTAGCCTTTGTCAGGAAGGCAGGGGCAAAGCGGTAACCGCATTCTCCACTGCCCTGTTCCCGAAGAAACGAGTTTTATCGCCGCACCGGCCGAAGTCACCAGGTCCGGGCAATCACAAAGTCGACGATGCCCGCTAGTGAAGCGCGGTGGGGGCCAGGGGGCAGCTGGGCGGCGGCCGCGTGCGCTTGCTGCGCGTATTCGCGCGCCACAGCCTCGGAGCGCTCGGCTGCCTTGGTCAGGATCAGCATATCGAGAACCCACTCCCGGTTTTCCGGCGTCATTTCTGCGCCACGCATGCGTTGCAGCCGGGCCCGGCCCGCCGCATCAAGGCCCTCTCGCATGAACAAGATGGGGAGGGTCTGCTTGCCCTGCACGACGTCAGAGCATGAAGGTTTTCCGAGTACCTTGGCATCCTGGCGGAGATCCAGGAGGTCGTCGACCACCTGGAAGGCGGCGCCGAGGGCGGTACCGTAATCATGCAGCGTTTGGACATGCGGGCCGTCCAGGAGCAAGGCGGGAGCGCTGCAGGCCGATGCGAACAGGCTCGCGGTCTTCTTCCGTGCGATTTCCAGCACATCCTCCTCCGTCATGGGCTCGTTGCCGTTGGCGAAACATTTCAGTTCGGCCTCGGCCATTTCCCGGATGGCGCGAACGGCGGTGGAGATGATGCTGGCGGAATTGTAGGGGGTCATGAGTTCAATGGAACGGGCGACCAGGTAGTCACCGGCGAGAATGGCCGCGTGGTCATCCCAGCGTGCATTGAGCGTGTGCGTTCCGCGGCGGAAACTGGCGCGGTCTATCACATCGTCGTGAGCCAGTGCGGCCAGATGGAGGAGTTCCATGCTTGTGGCCAAGTTCACAAAACGCCGGATATCGGAGACGCCCAGGACCCCGGCGCCCAGGAGGCACAAGGCCGGACGCAGCATCTTGCCGCCAACCTGCATGGCAGGCATGGAAGAGCCGTGCACCAGCTGCAGGGCCTGGGTCCAGAAATCCCCGACCCGAGCCGAAACCGCATCAATTTGGCTGTGCACGGGGGCATAAAGTTCTTTGAGTGTAAGCGTTTCGAGCATATTTCCGGATTTTACCACAGGCGGTTCATCCTGTGCGACTGCGGCGTAGCCCGTGCAAAACGCGCCCATAATGCTCTCCTCATGTCCGCTGTCTCAAGCGCACATTTCGGGGGGTTCAATTTGGATTCCTGTGCCCGGGTGTAAATCACGTATTTGCGACCCGGTGCGTGCCTCTTTTCCAAACGCGCTCCAATCGTGATTTACTCCCACGACTTTTCCGTCCAAGCGCTGGAGAACAGGCGCGCTGATTCGAAGAATGTGAGCGGGCGCGCCGCAGGGGACTCAGGTCCTGCCTCTTGCCGCAGGGGAGCGAGTGCCAAGTTCTGTCTCAGATGGATCCGGGCAGAGAAGGGGTATAAAATGGCAGTCTAACCATCGTGCAGGGAGAGACTGGCGATGTCCAGTCGACTGCGGGTATACAGGGGGGATTGTCTGTGCAACGCGTTGCCATCATCGGAATGGGGCCAATCGGAAACCGTCATGCCGATTGCTATCGCGCGATTCCCGGCTGCGAGCTTGTGGGAGTCTGCGACCGAATCGCGGAACGTGCGGATGCCGCGTCGACACGGCTGGGGGTGCCGGCGTTTTACGACGCGGCCGAGATGCTGAAACAGGTGCAGCCCAGCCTGTGCGCGGTGACCACGGGCGGCTTTGAATATGGGAGCGACCACTACGAGCCGACCCTGCAGGCGCTGGAGGCCGGGTGCCACGTGCTGGGGGAGAAGCCCATCTCGAACGACATCGCGCAGGCAGAGGAGATGGTTGCCCTGGCCGGCCGGAAAAATCTGTGCTATGGCATCAACCTGAACCACCGGTTCACCATGCTCACCCGGCTCGCGAAACAATGGGTGGATGCAGGCAAACTCGGCCATCTGCTGTTCATCAACATGGCTATGTGGATCAAGAACCCGGCGGAGAGTTCGCCCTGGTTCCAGATCAAGGCGCTGCACCCACACACGATCGATGTGATGCGCCACTTCTGTGGCGACATCGAGGCCGTCCAATGTTTTGTCACGAAAGCCCCCGGCCGCAGCATCTGGACGACGGCGCACTTCAACATGAAATTTGCCGGCGGAGCGGTGGGCGGCTTGACAGGCAGCTACGACATCGAGCGCGGCCATCCCATGGAACGTTGCGAAGTCGCCGGAACCGGCGGACGTTTTGTGCTGGAAGACATGTTCTCGCAGTTGACCTTCTATCCGGCGGGAAGCATCGAGAAGACGGTCATCACCAACACACCCTTCGGCTGCGTTCCGGAAAAGCGCTTCGAAGACACCTTCATGAATCGCATCCAGCGCTTTGTCGAACAAGTGGACGCGTGCTGTCCTCCCGGCGACATTGATGGCTCCGGCGCGGAAGGCCTGGCCGCGCAGAAAGTGCTCGCCGCCGCTATCGAGTCGGCGGAGCACGGGACGGTTGTTCAGGTCCAGTGACCCGGCGCAATGCTTCTTTGGTAACGACGACCCGGATTCAGTCCCGCCGTCGACGTCGCCTACTTCTTCAATTCGACCCAGTCGAACAGGCGGTTGTCGAGGTCGTAGGCTTCTATCCGCAGTTCCTTGCCATTTACCAGCACATAGCAGTAGTGGTGCCCTCGGTAGACTTTCGCCAGGATCGGCGTGCGCACGGGCGCAGCGTTTTCCAGTGACCCGCCGCCGCCGCCGGTCACCATGTAGAGGACTCCTTTTTTGGGCGATACGGATTTGCCGTCCTTGAGCGGCCAGGTCCGCTCGTAGGTATGGATATGCCCGCTCCAGACAATGTCGACGCGATGTTTTTCGTAGAGCGGGACCAGTCTGCGGGCATTGAGGTCGCCCAGGCGGGAACGCGTTTCTGCGGTGTCGCCAAAGTCGTTTTCGTCGGACGAATACGCAGGTTTATGCAGCATCACAATTTTCCAGGTGGCCTTGTTTCGCGCCAGCTCCCGCTCCAGCCAGCGGTAGTCTTCTGAAGACTCCCGGAACGTCCGCTGGGAGTCGAGCAGGAACACCGAGAGGTTGCCATAATCGAAGCGATAGCGGTATTCGGGCTCCGGCAGCGTGAAATAGTCATAGAAATGCTGGGCGTTGCGCTCGTGGTTTCCGAGGATTGGCACGAGGGGCACCCGCGTGTTCAGTAGCTCCATGTTGGGGAAGAAGTGTTCGGTCCAATGGCTCTTTTCTCGCCCGTCGGTCACCAGATCGCCACCGAGCAGGGTAAAGGCCGGGCGTTGTGCGTACGCGAACTCAGCCAGGCGCCGCACAACGTCCGGATTGGCCTGCGTGTCGCAGAACACGACGAAACCGAAGGCTGCGTCGCCTTCGACGGCCGTCCCGAAAGTGTAGATCTCGCTTTCCACCTCGTTGCCCGCGGTATCCCGGGAGACCACTTGATAGAAATACGGCGACCCGGCTTCCAGCCCACTCAGCGCGACTTCGTGCAGGGTGTGCCAGCCCTCGACGGAGGCCGTTTCTTCCAGAGGCACTGCACTGCCCCAGCGCACGAGCGAGGAGGCAGGGGCATCGGTCTCCCAACGCACCACGATGCCGCTGGTAGTCGGTTGATTCAGGTACGGTTTGACGAGCATTTCCAGCCCGAAGGCGGGCAGGCTGCTTCCAAGTAAAACGCCTGCGGCCAACAGGGCAACCACACGGGTACTCACCGTTTTTCGCATCTGCTTTCCTCCTATCGCAGTCCACTGCGTTCAAATAAACCGCGGCCCTCCGGTTCACGCTGGAACACAGCGCCTGCATTCGGCGCTTCCTGCAATTGCTCAGCTCAGCTTGGTGCAGAGCGCACGGAGCCCCGGACGCTCACGACATCTCGCCAGCCAGTCTATTCAGGACCTCAACGCCGCGTTCGATGGTGGCATCGTCGGCGGCAAAGCTCAGGCGGAAATTCGTCTTGCGCTCACTGAACACGCTGCCGGGGATAACGAGTACGTTGTTTTCGATCGCCTTGGCCACAAACGCGTCGCCATCGCCGCCAGGTGCTTCCGGAAAAATGTAAAAAGCGCCGCCCGGCTTGGCGACGGTGAATTTCCGGGCCAGGCCTTCGTAAATCAGGTCGCGTTTCCGCTTGTACGCGGCGATCTTCTCCGTGGTGTCGGCGCGCAACGCCGTTATCGCTGCCTTTTGTGCCATTGACGGCGCACAAACGAACGTGTACTGCTGCAGCGTGTTCATTTGCTGGATGATGTCGGCGGGGCCGGATGCAAAGCCGACGCGCCAGCCGGTCATGCCGGCCATCTTAGAGAGGCCGTTGAGAACGATGAGATGCTCGCACAGGCCGGCCATGGAGGCGGGGGTCTCGTCGAAGAAAAACTGCTCGTAGATTTCGTCGGAGATTATCAGGAGTCCGTGTTTGGCGCCAACCGCTGCGATCTCTTTCAACTCGGTCTGGTTGAGTGTGACGCCCGTGGGGTTGCACGGTGAATTGACAATGAGCAGCTTCGTTTTTGGGGTGATGGCGGCCTCGATATCGGCAGCCTTGAGCTTGAAATCGGGGTAGGTGCTTACCGACTTGCACACGCCTCCCAGGAGGTTGACGAGGTGCTTGTACATGACAAAGTACGGGTCGGCGAAGATGACCTCGTCGCCTGGATTGATGGTGGCCAGAAGTGCGAGGAAGAGGCCGCCCGAGACGCCTGAGGTGACCATGACATTGTCGAGAGGCGTGCCGAATCGGCGCACGTAATAGGCTGAGGCTTCCTCGCGCAAGTCATCAAGGCCCCAGGTTTGGGTGTATTGGTTCAAGCCCGTCTCGATGGCTGCGATGGCCTCCTGTTTGACCGCCTCGTCCACGTCGAAATCCGGTTGCCCAATGCTCAGATTGATGGGATCCTGCAGGTTTGCCGCCAGGGCAAAGACTTTACGAATCCCGCTGGCGTCGATATGGCTCATGCGCTCAGCAAGAAAATTCATGGTTCCTCCTTCGTGACCGTGGGGGCCGTAGCGGAATGCATGGATTTATGCCCTCCCGGACAATGCTATTCCAGTCTATTGTACCGAATCGCTCCATGCGCCTCAACGAATTCAGCGACGACCGAGGCGCAGCAGATAGAGCCTCGCGCCGGCCAATCGGGTAGAGAGCAGCGCGTTGAATTGCCCATGCATTCACCGCGGGATCTAGCGGGGTTTTTGCTAATCTGTCCCGAACTCCACCCCCGAATCGGCTGCCGCCGATTCACCCCCGCCAGCGGGGGACAGGGCGCCGCAGCGGAGTCTCTCGCCTTCGGATTCTTGTGTCCCTCGCTGGCGGAGCAAAGATGCATGCTTCGCCGCCACCACTGGTTCCGGGTCTTGTGTCCCTCGCTGGTGGGCAAAGATACTTGCCTCGCCGCCACCAGTTTCGGTTCTTGTGTCCCTCGCTGGTGGAGCAAAGATGCATGCTTCGCCGCCACCACTGGTTCCGGTTCTTGTGTCCCCCGCGGGCGGGGGTGGCCGCGAAGCGGCCGGGGGTGGACTCTGAACGGCAGCCGCCGGCCTCTGGGCATGGCAACATGGAGCGAGTGGGCGTGGTGGCCCATGTTGACAGTGGACTGAGGGGACAGGGTGGGCAGGGTCCCGATAGCGCAGCCATCGCCCGTGCCGGGTCTTGTGTCCCCCGCTGGTGGAGCAAAGATGCATGCCTCGCCGCCACCAGTTTCGGTTCTTGTATCCCTCGCGGGCGGGGGTGGCCGCGAAGCGGCCGGGGGTGGACTCTGAACGGCAGCCGCCGGCCTCTGGGCATGGCAACATGGAGCGAGTGGGCGTGGTGGCCCATGTTGACAGTGGACTGAGGGGACAGGGTGGGCAGGGTCCCGATAGCGCAGCCATCGCCCGTGCCGGGTCTTGTGTCCCCCGCTGGTGGGCAAAGATACTTGCCTCGCCGCCACCAGTTTCGGTTCTTGTGTCCCCCGCGGGCGGGGGTGGCCGCGAAGCGGCCGGGGATGGACTCTGAACGGCAGCCGCCGGCCTCTGGGCATGGCAACATGGAGCGAGTGGGCGTGGTGGCCCATGTTGACAGTGGACTGAGGGGACAGGGTGGGCAGGGTCCCGATAGCGCAGCCATCGCCCGTGCCGGGTCTTGTGTCCCCCGCTGGCGGAGCAAAGATGCATGCTTCGCCGCCACCACTGGTTCCGGTTCTTGTGTCCCCCGCGGGCGGGGGTGGCCGCGAAGCGGCCGGGGGTGGACTCTGAACGGCAGCCGTCGGCCTCTGGGCATGGCAACATGGAGCGAGTGGGCGTGGTGGCCCATGTTGACAGTGGACTGAGGGGACAGGGTGGGCAGGGTCCCGATAGCGCAGCCATCGCCCGTGCCGGGTCTTGTGTCCCCCGCTGGCGGAGCAAAGATGCATGCTTCGCCGCCACCACTGGTTCCGGGTCTTGTGTCCCTCGCTGGTGGGCAAAGATACTTGCCTCGCCGCCACCAGTTTCGGTTCTTGTGTCCCTCGCTGGTGGAGCAAAGATGCATGCCTCGCCGCCACCACTGGTTCCGGTTCTTGTGTCCCCCGCGGGCGGGGGTGGCCGCGAAGCGGCCGGGGATGGACTCTGAACGGCAGCCGCCGGCCTCTGGGCATGGCAACATGGAGCGAGTGGGCGTGGTGGCCCATGTTGACAGTGGACTGAGGGGACAGGGTGGGCAGGGTCCCGATAGCGCAGCCATCGCCCGTGCCGGGTCTTGTGTCCCCCGCTGGCGGAGCAAAGATGCATGCTTCGCCGCCACCACTGGTTCCGGTTCTTGTGTCCCCCGCGGGCGGGGGTGGCCGCGAAGCGGCCGGGGGTGGACTCTGAACGGCAGCCGTCGGCCTCTGGGCATGGCAACATGGAGCGAGTGGGCGTGGTGGCCCATGTTGACAGTGGACTGAGGGGACAGGGTGGGCAGGGTCCCGATAGCGCAGCCATCGCCCGTGCCGGGTCTTGTGTCCCCCGCTGGTGGGCAAAGATACTTGCCTCGCCGCCACCAGTTTCGGTTCTTGTGTCCCCCGCTGGCGGAGCAAAGATGCATGCTTCGCCGCCACCACTGGTTCCGGGTCTTGTGTCCCCCGCGGGCGGGGGTGGCCGCGAAGCGGCCGGGGGTGGACTCTGAACAGCTGCCGACAGTCTCAGGGCATGGCAACATGGAGCGAGTGGGCGTGGTGGCCCATGTTGACAGTGGACTGAGGGGACAGGGTGGGCAGGGTCCCGATAGCGCAGCCATCGCCCGTGCCGGGTCTTGTGTCCCCCGCTGGCGGAGCAAAGATGCATGCTTCGCCGCCACCACTGGTTCCGGTTCTTGTGTCCCCCGCGGGCGGGGGTGGCCGCGAAGCGGCCGGGGGTGGACTCTCATCTTTCACCTTCGATACCCCGCCAAGCTCGCAACGGGTTCGACAATTCCTTCATCGGCAAGAGCGCTGTTGGCGCGTGTCAGGATCTTCTTCTTGATGCGCTCATAATGCTGCGGTATCATGACATTTGCGGGCTTTTGGCGTGTCTGTGTTGTGTAGCGGCTGAAGAGACTGAGGCATTATGGGGTTTTCAGGGAACGGCAATATTTGGCGGAATGCGTGGGGTTTTTTCAGACAATTTGTCGCGCATCCGAAAGAAGTCGGGGCGTTTGCGGCAAGTTCCAGATATCTTGCTGCCGCCGTGACGGACGCGGCCGGAGTGCAGGATGCGGATGTGGTCGTCGAGTTTGGCGCGGGGACAGGAACGATCAGCCGGGTGGTCGTCACCAGGCTGCGGGCCGACGCCACGTTCTTTTCTCTCGAGATCAACCCCGATTTCGTCGAGGTCTGCCGCAAATGCCTGCCCGGATTGGAGATCATCGAAGGGTCCGCGGTAGACACGCCCCGGTATCTGAAAGAACACGGCAAGGATTTCTGCGATAGCATTGTGTCGGGGTTGCCCTGGGCCGCCTTTGACGAGACCTTGCAGGATCGGCTTCTTGATGCGACACTGAACGCTTTACGGCCCGGGGGAAAGTTTGCAACGTACATGTATCTCAGCAGCATGGCCCTGCCGGCGGGCAGACGCTTCAGGCGCAAGCTCGCCGATCGCTTCTCGAAGGTGGAAAAATCGCAGGTCTGTTGGAAAAACTTGCCCCCCGCGATCGTGTTGTATGGTGAAAAATAGCCGGAGAAGAGCCGGCGCAATTTGTTGCAGGTGCAGACGCGGCCGGGAAGCCGGTGGCGGTTTGAGCTACAGGAGGGGCTGTGAGCGACAAAGTGCTAATGGTCTGGGGCGGCTGGGAAGGTCACGAACCCCGGCAATGTGTTGAGCGGGTCGCAGCCGTGCTCGAGGCGGCCGGATTTGAGGTCTGCATTGCCGATTCCATGGCCGTGTATGCCGACGCCGAAGCGATGGCCTCCTTCCGATTGATTGTGCCCTGCTGGACGATGGGGGAACTCCCGCCCGAGCAGGAAAAAGGCCTCCTGGGCGCAGTCATGAGGGGCGTGGGCCTTGCGGGCTGGCACGGGGGACTCTGCGATGCGTTCCGCAGCAATCCCGCCTACCAGTTCCTGACCGGCGGCCAGTGGGTGGAACATCCCGGCGGCATCGTGGACTATACCGTGAACATCATGTGCCCTGAAGACCCCATTGTCGCAGGGATCGACGATTTCACCATGCGCTCGGAATGTTATTACCTGCATGTCGATCCATCCAATGCGGTCCTGGCAACGACG
Organism: Candidatus Hydrogenedentales bacterium; assembly: GCA_050950105.1. Lineage (GTDB taxonomy): Bacteria > Hydrogenedentota > Hydrogenedentia > Hydrogenedentales > SLHB01 > UBA2224. The sequence continues at coordinate 71,646 of JBMNGZ010000009.1, forward strand.
ACCTTCACGGGAGACGTGTATCCGTGGATCGCGGGCTGTGTCATGCCGGTGGTCTGGAAACGCCGCTATGGTGCGGGCCGGGTCTTTTACAGCTCCCTGGGGCACGTCGCGGCGGATTTCAACGTGCCGGAAGTGATGGAGATCATGAAACGCGGCTGCCTCTGGGCGGCGCAATGAGGGAACAGGCATGGAACCGGTCAACGTAGGCCTGATCGGGTGCGGGGACATCTCCGGCGTCTATTTTTGCAACGCAGCTCAGTTCAAAAGTTTCGACATTGTCGCCTGCGCCGACATGCTGCCGGAACGCGCGGTGGCCAGCGCCGAGCAATACTCGATCCCGAAGGTCTGTCCGACGGACGAATTGATAGCCGATCCTGATATCGAGCTTGTGTTGAACCTGACCACTCCCGAGGGGCATGCGCCCGTGGGTATCGCGGCCCTCGATGCGGGCAAGAGCGTGTACACGGAAAAGCCGCTCGCCGTTTCGCGGGAGGATGGCATGCGGATGCTGGAGCGGGCCCGTGAGAAAAGCGTGCTGCTGGGCGCCGCACCCGATACCTTTCTGGGCGCGGGCCTGCAGACAGGCCGAAAACTGATCGATGACGGCTGGATCGGCGAGCCCGTGTCGGCCACAGCCTTCATGCAATGCCACGGACACGAGCATTGGCATCCGAATCCCGGCTTCTATTACCAGCCCGGTGGCGGGCCGCTCTTCGACATGGGCCCCTATTACCTTTCGGCCCTGGTCTCGCTTATTGGGCCGGTGACGCGCGTGGCCGCCATGACGCGCACGGCCTTTCCCGAACGCCTGATCACGAGCGAAGCGCGCTTCGGCGAGATCATCCAGGTCAATACCGCCACACACGTTGCCGGCATTCTGGAGTTTGCGGGCGGGGCCATCGCTACCCTGGTGATGAGTTTCGATGTCTGGGGTCATCACCTGCCCAGCATTGAGATTCACGGGACGGAAGGCTCGCTGAGCGTGCCGGATCCCAACGGCTTCGGCGGGGTGGTGGAAGTATGCCGCCCGCGTACCCGCGAATGGGAAACAGTGCCCCTGACGCACCAATACGCCGAGAACGCTCGTGGACTCGGGGTCGCAGACATGGCTTGCGCCCTCCGATCAGGGCGCAGGCACCGGGCAAACGAGGCACTGGCCTACCATGTGCTCGATGTGATGCACGCGTTTGAGGATTCCAAGCATTCCGGCGCGCAGATCCACATCGAAAGCTCCTGCGAACGGCCTGCGCCGATGCCGATGAATCCCCGCCCGGGCGGTCTCGACGTATAGCACCCGGGGCAATGCCATAGCACCCGTGGCCGGGGAGAGAAGGCCCGGGCGCGCCTCCAGCTGAGCGTGCAGGAGCATTCGAGTGCGCGGAGCAGTCAGGCGTGCACGGCGTTCGCGGTGACTCGGCGTACGGGTCAGACGGCTACCACGGAGGCCCGTTGAGGTCGACCGGAGGCCCGGGCCAGTGGCGATTCGTGAGTGGAAGCACCATCGTTTCCTCGTGCCAGGTCACATCGGAGCCCCCTTGGGCAAAGCTGACCGGCCCCTCGATCGGCATCCAGCCCAGCCGTTGGTAATACGGCACCAGGCGTGGTGAACAGAAGAGGAACCCGAACTCGAGCTGAAGGGTGTCGCGGATGAATTCCTGAGCCCGCAGCATGGCCGCTTTGGCATGGCCTTTCCCTTGAAACTCATTGGAGACCATGACCCCGCCGATGCCGCCAACACGGGCCGGTTCTTCATTGGCGCTTACGGTGCGTTGGCTGATTGCGGCGTGGGCAGCGAGCTGGCCGCCCACGCGAACCAGTATCCGCCAATCGGGCGTTGCCCAGTCGTACATGTCTTCTGCACTTCCGAAGAGCGCCCGGGACCATTCCCCAAGCAACTCGCGGTCTTTCGTGTCAAGTTCCCGCTCTGCGACGACTTCGATGTGGCGATCCATGGCATACCTCGATGCGTCGTTACTTCGCCGCGCGCAGCGTATCAGCAGACGGCGTTACGGGTCAAAAGAACACGGGTGTCCGGGCGCACAGGACCGCGGGCGCCGTTTCGGCAAGCGCAGTATGGCTATTGTCCGGTTACGATCAAGGTCATGCGCTGGGCCAGGTCCGTCAGATACGCCTCATCGCCGCCATCGACCTCGGCCGTGCAGAATCCGGTATAGCCCACTTCCGCGAGGGCCTTGCGAACCTCGGGCCAGTCAATTTCACCCTCGCGCAGCGGTTTAAACGCATTTTCCTTGCGCAAATAGTCCTTGAGATGGATCTTTTCAATACGTGGGCCGAGCGTGCGGATCCAGTCCTGAGGATAGCCGAATTTGACTACGTTACCGCAATCGAAATAGGCCTTGAGACAGGGGCTTTCGAATTCGTCGACATAGCGGGCGAATTCGATGGGGCTCAGCAAGAAATCGTTCCAGACATTCTCAACCGCAATGACCACGCCCAGTTCTTCGGCGAGGGGCAGGATCTTGCGTATGTTCTTCTGAGAGCGCTCGTATGCGTCCACATAGCGCACCTGGGCAGAGACCCTGGCCGGCACAAGCAACACGCTGCTGACGTCCATCGCCTTTGCGCAGCGCAGGGCGTTCTCGAACTCTTTCAGCCCTTTGGCCACGACCGCTTCGTCCGGGTCGGAAAACAAAGCGCTCCAGCCCCCGTAGAGCAGGCTGTGAATCGCAATGCCGGCTTCCTGTGCGGTCTCCACCTGGGCCCGGGCCGCGGCATGGTCTTCCATGGGATACGCCTCAATACCGTCGAAACCGCAACGCTTGGCGAGTTCAAATTTCTCCTTATCAGAAAGCTCCTTGGGCAGCATTCCAATGATGACGGCGATGGGGAGTTTGGCGGGCTCTTGGGCACTCGCGGACTGGGTTGCCGCCAGTGCGCCGACTGCGCCAGCGGTGAGGGCGGTGTGTTTTACGAAATCCCTTCGCGTGATTTCCTGGTTCTGCATGGGTCGAGGCTCCTTTTACATCATCGGCGGGAACGTACCTTGTTTTCACCCGTCGTATCGCTTGCCTGCCCAGCCGGCATGGGCGGGGCAGGATCTTGTGTCGCATCTAAGCGTATCGATGGAGCCACGCAGGATCAAGTTTAGAAAAAATATCTCCAGCCAAACGGGCCGCGTTCCACCCCGGCATTTCGAAGAATGGCCTGCGTACGTTTTCCCCAGGGGCTATCCATACGCCGCACCGGCTCAGGCCGCTTCCAGTTGAAATGACCCAGCGAGCAGGGAGTCTTCCGCTGGATGAGTGAAAAAGAGAAACGGGGATAGTCTTCGGTTGCCGCAACCCGCGCGGGCACCGCTCCCGGTCGAACGCCGCCATTGCGCTGTGGCGGACCCCTGCCGTCTCGTGCGCGGCAAGGCCGGAATTTTGCGCGAACCTCCTGGCGGCAAGACCCCTTATTGCGGGTGTTGCTCGCCGCCCGCTCCCGGGATGATCCCGAGTATCGCGACCGAGGGCGGGGCCTCTTCTTGCGCTTCTTCCAGTGCTTTCTGTTGTTTGTAGCGCCATTGGGTCCATTCCAGCGGGCTGTTACCCAGGTTCAGTCCGGTCAAGCGCCGCAGAGCGGCCACCACCTCCTCCCGGGTTTGAGGGTAGCGGTTCATGACGCTGATCAGGACATCGATCGAGGGATCCGCGCCCATTAAACCAATATACGCGATGGCTTCCCGCCGGATGCGCGCATTATTTTCGCGCGGATTCAACGCCATCGCCTCGATGCCGGAGAGTGCGATGGGGCCCCCGATTCGTGCCAGGCCATGCAGGGCTTCCGTGCGGATACCGGGGCTGGGATGAAGCGTCAGGGCGTTCAGCGCCGGCAGAGCATCAGGGGAGGCGACCAGGGCCAGGGCTTGCGTTGCAGCCAGGGCCAGACCCGTGTCATCGGCTTGAAAAGCCAGGGAGGACAGCTCGTGGACGGCTCGTTCACTGCCCATCAACCCCAGGATGCGCACGGCCACGATTCGCGTATCGTGCGCGGTCTCTCGATCCCGCAGCAGGGCCATCAAGGGCCGTTCTAAGCGCTGTTTGAGCGTGGGCAAGACCTCTTCCAAAAAGATGGGGTAGGCGCCATCCGGCGAATCCAGACGCAAAACCAGCTCCTGTACCAGGCGGCCAGGGTCGAGGATCGCTAGTTTCTGCAACGCGGTCTCACGGACCTGAGGGTCCGGGTCATCCAAAGCGGCGGCGAGCCTTGATATCGTGTTAGGGGACTGCGCGTCGGCGAGGCCTAGCAGACCCTGCACGCGTGTATCCGGGTCCGCATCCAGGGTCATCGCTTCAAGAGGCAGCGACGCGTCTTTTTCAAACGGCCGGTCCGGGGCACTGGGCCACTGGACGTCCGCCTGGAACACCGTGTCTCGTAACCGCTGGAGTGGCTGGGTTTTATGCTGTCTGGTGCTGACCTGTTCCGAGCCGAGCTGCCTGGCGCGGAACTCGGAGATCAAATCGGCGTGGGCGACATAAAACGGTGCAGCGACGAAGCTGCCAAGCAGCAGAGCGACGAAAACGCGAAATGCACGGGATTGGGCCGTAAGGCCGGAAATTGGTTGAGGTTGGGGAAATCCTGCCGATACGCTCAGCGATGTGAACGGCGGGGGAGTAGGCCGCCAGGGCATGTTGCCGATTTTTTTCCACGAGGCGTGGAATAAGGATGGCCGAGCATGTGTTGCTATAGATGACTGTGGTATTCGCCTTTCCCCCAGGCGTACCGCAGTGTCAGTCAGAAATGACTGGTTCCCACCACCGGCGAGTGCGTGAACGGCAGTCCCCCCGCTGCCCGCACTCGCCTCCTCTTTTTTTGCTAAGTCTTTGTATTCCATGCCATTATTGGGATGCCTCATCAAACACAGGCTCGAACTCGAGGAAATAGGGCTTTCCTGCGCGGTTTGCACGCTGGCACGGGGGCAGATGCCGATAACCCGGCACAAAATTCTTTGTTTTCTCCCAACTATTGACAATTTGGCTCCAAATTTCTAAAATATTCCCGTGTGCGTGCCGCAATCGCCGAGGGGCTACATGCGTGTTTCACTGCTCACATTGTTGCCGCAGGTGGGAATTCATTTGCCCTCGTATACCAAAATTCAGCCTTCAGCATACCACAACTGAGCGCACACAGAAGCGTCACAACAGGAGAATGAGATGACCCCCAAAATCGCAGCCGCCCTGGAAGGATTTTCCGGTTCGCCGGATCGGTACTGCCCGAGTGGATACCGCGACCCGCTCCGAATGCAGGAACGCCTGGCGGCCCTGTCTAAGATTAAGGCCATCAAAGCCGTAGAAGTCGCCCAGACCGATGTCTCACCGGATCAGCCCGCGAAAGAGCTGAAACGCATGTTAAAAGACTACGGTCTTGCCTGCTCGGGCGTGTCGGCGAACCTTGCCTACGATCGGCGTTTCGCACTGGGCGCCTTCGGGCATCAGCACCCGAAAACCCGCAATGCCGCCATTGACGAGGGCCGTAAAGCTGCGGACCTGGCTCGCACTCTCGGCGCAGCGGAAATTACGTTGCGTCTCTACAGTGACGGCTTCGATTATGCGTTTCACATCGACTATGCCGCGCACTGGAACACCTTGATCTCGTCTATCAAGACAATCGCCAAATATGCATCGCCGGACGTGAACGTTGCCATTGCCTACAAGGGCGCCGAGCCCCGCAAGTTCCTCACGGTGTCGACGGTAGGGAAAGCATTGTCGCTGTGTCAGGAAATCGCGATGAAGAACGTGGGGGTCGCGCTGAATTTTTCGCATGCGATGATGGCGGGCGAGAATCCAGCGGAGGCGATTGCTTTCTTGTCGCGCTCCAACAAACTATTTCAACTCTATTTGAGCGACAGCTACCACAGTGCCGATGATATGTTGATTTCGGGCAGCGTGCACCTGTGGGAGACCATGGAGTCGCTGTTTTACCTCAAAGTCACGAAATACAAGGGCTATTTGACCCTCGATATGCAGCCCAAACGCATTGATCCGATCCAGGCCTGCCAGATTGCGGCAGGGAATGTCGCGATACTCTGGAAAAAACTCGAGAAGATCGATACAACGGAACTGCGAAAAGCCCAGAAGACGCTGGATGCCGTCGAAAGCCAGAAGATCATCCGGCGCGCCATGCTGCAATAGGAGATCCGAAAGCACGTGGCGCCTTATCCCCGGGCCGGCCGATAGAGTCCGGGCATTTTGTTGCGCAGCAACACGGACTGCGGAGTTTTTTGCATGCTCCTCTGAAGCTTGCTACGCTGGCGGAGCGCCCGTCTGCCGGATGGGTGAAGGAAGCCATTCGACCAAACGAGGGATCCTGCTATCCGCTTAACAGGCAATACCCAAGGCCTTAAAGCCTCTTCTTTAAAGCGGTTACAGAGACTGGGCAGCCGAAGGACCCGCGCTGAACGCTTGCTCAGCCCGGAGGTAGCCCGGGCATTAACGGAGATTTCCGCCGAGATCCAACGGCAGGTGGGCATGCTGGTGGATCGCCGGGGCTACGTTCACGCGTGCATTGTCGGGGACGCCCGCTCCGTCTTCCTTCCTGACCTTTCCACGTATCGCCGGGGCCGCGCGCGGCTCTGCGGTTTGCGCCTGATTCATACCCATCTGAACCATGAACCGCTCACCGATGACGATTTCACAGACCTCGCGCTGTTGCGGCTTGATTGCATCGTAGCGATCGAAGTTCTTGAGGGTGGCCTGCCGGGAACGCTTCACGTGGCCCACCTCTTGCCTGGCCGGGATGAGGCGCGCCCCTGGGAGGTTTTGCCCCCTACGACGGTGCACGACCTGGCGGATGATTTTCTGCAGACGATCAATGCGCTGGAGGATGAGTTTGCGCGCCGTCGCAAGCCGCGGCCTGCGGGCGATATGCGCGAGCGTGCCGTGCTCGTGCATGTGTCGCGCGGTCTGAAGGCAGAAGCACAGGATTCGATGGCCGAATTACGGGAACTTGCCACGAGCGCGGGCATCGAACCGGTGGCCACGGTCATTCAGCGGCGCACCGTCGATCCACGCTTTGTGGTCGGCAAAGGGCGGCTCACGCAGACCGTGATCACGGCCATGCAATGTGGAGCCGAAGCCCTTGTATTTGACCTGAACCTCACCCCGGCACAGGTCCATACGCTGGCGGGCCTCACCGACCTGAAAATTCTGGACCGCACGCAGATCATTCTCGACATCTTTGCCCAGCGCGCCTCGACGCGTGAAGGAAAACTTCAAGTCGAGCTGGCCCAGCTCCGCTACCTGCTGCCCCGCTTAGGCGCCAGGCAATCGGCCAGCGCGTTCTCACGATTGACGGGCGGGATCGGAGGACGGGGCCCCGGCGAGACGAAATTGGAGATCGATCGCCGCCGCGTGCAGGACCGTGTGGCGCAACTCGAGCGCGAGGTCGGAAAACTGGGGGAGCGGCGCAGGCTTCGCCGGGCGCGGCGGACGCGCAATGACGTGCCCGTTGTCTCTATTGTCGGCTACACGAATGCAGGCAAGTCTACTCTCCTGAACCAGCTGACCGAAAGCGCTGTGGTCGCTGAAAATGTGTTGTTTGCCACCTTGAATCCGGTGTCCCGCCGCCTGCGCTTCCCCGAGGAGCGGGAGGTCGTGGTGACGGATACCGTGGGATTCATCCGCGAGCTGCCCGAGGAATTACGGGAGGCCTTCCGAACGACCCTCGAAGAACTGGATGATGCCGACCTGTTGTTGCATGTTGTGGACGCTTCGCGTGAAGATATTGACGACTTGCACCAGGCGGTTGTCCAGATCCTGGCGGAACTGCAACTGCAGGATAAACCGGTGGTGACGGTGCTGAACAAGACGGATTTGTGCGAGGAGGAGCGGGTAGCGGCGCTGGTCAGGCGATTTCACGGCGTGCCGGTGTGCGCCTTGAAGCGAGCGACGTTTGCGCCGCTGCTGGCCGTGCTTGAGGAACACTTTTGGGCCGGACATGAAATTGCGGCCCCGGAAGGGCATGGATGATGCGCGCGTCTCTTTTTCACGTAGTGGGGGCAGGTTTGGTGCTGCTCCAGTGTATGAATGCCGGGGCCGTGGAGAACGCGCCGGCAGGTTCCGGCGTCGTGTGGGAAGCGCGCACGACGGCGGCGCAGGCGCGGCAGGCGCTTCAGGCGGCGGCTGACGCAGGCCGTGCCGGTGATGCTGAAACCTATGCCGCACAAGAGGCGAAGGCAGAGGAGCTGTTCGCCGAGGCGCGCCGCCTGTTTGAAGACGCGGGCGGCATGCAGCTCGACGATGTGGAAGCGCTGGCCGATTACGCACGGGTATTGACTGCGCACTACGATGCGGATCTCGCGGCGGATGCGCTTCGCAGAGCCACGCGCCTGGCGCCGAAAAACGCGGAATTGTGGCTGGCACTCGGGCGAGGACTGTTGTCGCCGTTGTATCAGCGTCCGGAGGAAGCAAAGCAGGCCTTGATCCAGGCAGCCAGGCTGGGTGCTGGGGGAGACGTCGAGGGTGCGTCGCGCGCTGCTCTGGGCCAGTATTACTGGAACAGGAGACTGTTCGATTTCGCGGAGGAACAGTGGGTTGAGGCCCTGGACGTTGTGCCCGGAGAATTCCTGGCCCAGGCAGGCCTCGCTGCCGTTTTAGCGCGCCGTGGCGCCGTGCAGGAAGCATCGGAGCGAGTCGCCGCGTTGAGCCAGGCCCCTCCCGATGTGCTCGCTTCCCTTGTGCAGATGCTGAGCCTGGCCTTGGACGACTTTGCGCATTCCGGCCTCTGGTTTGAGGATACAGCGGAGGCGCATTTCGCGTACGCGTCGCTGCTGTTTCGAGCAGGCAAGTATGTGGATTGTGTGGCGCCGCTCGAACGCACGGTAACGCTCGATCCGAAAAATCACGTTGCGTGGAACATGCTGGGCTCGATCAGCATGCAGCTGGGGCATTTGGAACGTGCCCGGGATGCCTTTGAGACATCGCTGCAGCTGAATCCCGATCAGGAACGCACGCGGGAGGCGCTGAAGGCCCTGATCTCCGGTGAACCGAGTGGGAACGGCGGGCCCTGAGCCCAGTTGCCGTTGTCCACTCCGGGACATCCCTCCGGCGGCTACACGATCTCGGGTTTAAGTACCACGATGCTGGTGCCACTGAATGCGTCTTCGATGGCGGCGTACATCTCCTTATCTTCGTATACCCCCACAATGGCCCCGCCGGAGCCCGTAAACTTGCAGTGCGCTCCGACGGAGCGTGCCCGCTCCACCATATCGATATTTGCAGGGCTGATCGTGTAGATCGAGCGGCGCAGATCAAAGTTGGCGTCCAACAGGGGGCCGATCTCATTTCCGCGTCCTGCGGCGATCAGGTCGCGCGCTTGCTGGGCCAAGTCGGCGAAACGCTTCATGGCGTTTACGATGTCGGGCTCGCCCCGTAGCCAGCGCTGGCGGATGGTGTTATGAAAGATCTCCGAGCCTTCCGCCAGGTCGGTGCGGTAGGCGATGAAGAGCCTCGGTAACAGATCCGGATCCATGGGCTCGTAGTGGCCGTATCCCTGGCGGTCCATCAGGGCCTTGTCGAAATCCATGAAGACGCATTGCTGATAGACTTGGATAACACGATCCTGCAGCCCGGCCGCGATCCCCAGCTCATCGGTTTCGACGCTTAAAATCAGATTGGGCAGGATCGTATCGGGGATCGCCACTTCGTAGTACTCCATCAGGCAGCGCAGGGTCGCCGTCACCAGTGCGCTGGAGCCGGCCATCCCCACATGCCGCGGGATGTTCGAGCGGTACCGTGCTGCGAAGTTTCGCGCCGGTAGATCGATCGCGTGCTCGGCGCAATATTTGGCGAAGCGGCTGATCGTCGCCTTCATGAGGCGAATCCCGCCGTAGTAGCCGTACACACGTACGTCTTCCGCAAGTTCTTGAATCGAATTGTAGGTGGACCGGTCGCGCAAGCTCGGAATGATCTCGAGTTGCGGGCTTTCGTAGAGGCTCACTTTCGCCGCGAAATTGCGAAACGTAAAACTGATGGTCTTTCCGAAATACCCGTCCGATGGATTTCCGATCAAGCCTGCCCGGGCATACGCAACTGCTTCACACGCCATACAGGCCTCCTCATTTGGAATATCCTGGAGGATACGCAAGCAGCTGCCGCGGTTCAATGCGGCGTCTCGTTATCCTCAGTGATCCCCAGTTTCAGAATAGGTGCATGGATAGGGGCCAAACATGGTCATTTACCCTGTATACTGACGAAAGTCGACGAAAACCAACGTCAGGAGGTGGATTTCTCATGTTTGGCCCGAGCAAGATTATGAAGTGGTTCGACCAGAATCTTCAAGGTGTGCGGCGCTCTCGTCGCAAGACGCTGGCGCATATTGCAGCCGGCGCGATGAGGATGAAAGGAGTAGGCGTGCTGGCTCTGGGTCGCGCCATGCATGGCCCAGCCATCGCAAAGCACCGTATTAAAAGGGTGGATCGCTTCCTGGCCAATGAGGATTTGGAGCGTTTTGTCATCTCCAAAGCGTTGTTCAATAGGCTGCGAGGGCGGGACCGACACCCTCTGGTGCTCGTGGATTGGACCGACCGTCACGCCTTTGAACAACTGGTACTTTCCATTCCGCGAGACGGGCGCTCCATGCCTTTTCACGCGATCACCATAAAATCGACCAAATTCGGCCGCGAAAAAAAGGGGGCTCTCCTACGCGCCGAACAGGAGATTCTGCGCCAATTGCACGCCATGTGTCCCCCCGGCATCGAACCCATCATTGTTGCCGACAGAGGCTTTGGAAACGAGCGCTGGATAAGCGAGATCACAAAGTGGGGATGGCGGTTTGTGCAGCGTATCTCGATGAATCACTTTGTCGAAACCGAACATCACATCGGCACGATTCCCGAACTGGGGATACGCCGCGGCTATCGCCCCAAAGACTGGGGTTGGGGCACTATGGGAAATGACACACAGGAGGACAAGACACGCTTTCGTCTAGTCACGGCCTTTCACTGGGAAGCCGATGAGCCTTGGTATCTAGTTACAGACATTGAAGATATGGAGGCCGGCAAAATAACCGCCATCTACGCAAAGCGCTGGTACACAGAGACTATGTTCCGCGATTTGAAGAACCGCAAGTGGGGCATGGGCATGGATGAAGTGAAACTCACTAGCCTTGAGCGTACAGCGAACCACTTCATCATCGTTGTGATTGCCTACCTCCTCCTCTGCGCCTTCGGCGCTTTCGCCGAGGACAAAAACTTCGGCGAACAGCTCAAGGCAAACACAGAGCAGAGCAGAGCACTCTCGCTGGCCACCATCGGTAATCACTTCATGGACTTCATCGGACGAACAACGGTCTCCATGGCAATCGCTAGTCTGGTCAAGGCTCCAACGTAGAACCAAACTGGGGATTAGTCAGCTCGTTATCCGCACCGTGTCCCGATTCAGCGCCATGGGCGCCACGGCTGCCCTGAGCCTCTCTTCCTCCGAGAGCCAGCTTGGGCAAAGAGTGCTACAATAGGCGCAGGACTGGCCAGGACCTTGAACGCGGCGCCTGGCCGTGAAGTCCGGGAGAGCGCATAGAATGCCGACAAAATACAAGCGACAGGATTTCCGGGAGCATGTGACCCAGGAACATCCGTACCTTCGCGTTGCGAGAGCGCCCGCCCCGCGGGTGGCGCGCCGGCTGCGCTCGCCCGGGTTCATGTTGCTGTTCGTAGTCTGCACCATCATCGTGGTGTTGTTGCTCGGGAATGCTTTCTCAAAAATGGCGGAATTCCGCGGCCAGCCCGAAATCAACGGCGAGGGGGTCATCGTCTCGAAACGGCTCGAAAACGCCGGCACGGCTTCGGAGAGCTACGTGCTCTACGTGGATATTCTCCGTGAAAACGCCCCTGCGATTCGTCGTGAAGTCTTGGCCGATAAAGCCAGTTTTGAGCAATTTTTCGAGGGGCAGGAAGTGCCCCTGGTCTATCAGATGAACCGCAGCGGCGAAGAGGCCCGAATCGTCACGCTTTTCATGCCCGTCTCCCTGGAGGAGGCCGAACCCGAGGGCCTCTTGAAGCGGGGCGAATAGCGCCGGCGGGCCGGGCTTCTAACGGGCGCCACAGGCCTTCAGGCAGGCGTTCAGGTATCCATACGATTCCGCCGCTATCATCGCACAACGGGTGAGGCTGTGATCGCCCGCGCCGATCACTTCGAGGTTCATCGGACCGTCATACCCCGCCTCCACCAGGACCTGGCAGTAGCCCATGAGATCAATGTCGCCGCGCCCGCAGGCCTGCAGTTCCGGCGGTCCGGGGGAGGGGCCCCGCCCCGCACAGTCACGGATATGCACATGTCCTACCCGCGACACCACCTGTTTCAACGCGTCCCGGGGCGTCTCGCCTCCCCGGTGGATGTGGCTCGGATCCATGTCGATGCCGAAGGCGGGGGAGCCGATCTGCCGCATGGCTTCCAGCGTGCTGGCCGTGTTCCAGATTGCCGCGCCCACATGGGCTTTCACGCACAGACGCACCCCGAAGGGCTCTGCCTTCTCCGCCATTTTCGACAGCATATCGATGCAGCGGCGGAGGTCGTCCGGCTGATCCTTTGAACCACCGGGCCCGACATTCACGACGGGAATCCCGATTTCCGCTCCCGCCTCAAAGGCCTGCATAAGCCGGTCTTCGTCGAGAGCGGCTTCTTCCATGGCGCTGAGTGGGAGTTGTAAATCTTCCGTGAGCGCCTTGAGTTCGCCCGCCTGGCTCTTCCAATTGCCCAGGTCCAGATGCTCGCACATCCCCTCAATCGCTGAGATCTCTGCCGCGTCGAACCCAGCCCATTTGATGTGTTGCAGGGCCGTGCGCACATCGCTCCCCTGAAACAAGACCGTGTTCACGCCCAGTGTGATCATGCGTAGATCCTCTCATCTTTGTGGCCGGCGTCTGCCGTGCCGAGCACCCTTCTCAAACCGGTCCGGACCGGCCGCTGCCTGGATATCCCGGCTCTACTATCGCTTCTGCAATTTCTGGGCGGTCTCGATGGAACCGATCCGCCGGTCGAGGCCGATGCTGTGCAATTCGATAGGGTTCTTCTTGCGCGTGGCACGGCACCGTTTTCGAATCCACTTGTTCATACGGCCGCGTAATGTTTCCACGAGTTCCGGCTCGCGGTCAGCGAGGTTGTGCAGCTCCTGCGGGTCCTCGACCAGATTGTAAAGCTCCACCGGCGGTTTGCCGTGGAAATCCGGCTCCAGCGCTTCCCAGAACTTCCAGACGGGCGTCCGCCACCCGTGCTTGCGCATCCACGTGCACTCGGTGATGTAGAATTCCGAGCGCGGTGAACTGCCGGTATCCGTGAAATAAGGTTGGAGCGATATCCCGTCGAACTTGACCCCGCGCGCCAGGCGTTTTTGTCCCGTAAGGGCCAGCAAGGTCGGCACCAGGTCTTCCTGCAGCGTCATGGCCTGGCTGCGTACCCCCGCGTTGATAACACCCGGCCAATAGAAGATCAGGGGCACCACCAGCGTCGGTTCATAGAGCCCGTGGTGGTCGAACCAGCATTCGTGGTCGTACAACGTCTCCCCGTGGTCTCCCGTGATGACGATCAGGGTATCATCGGCGATGCCCAGTTCCTCAGTCCGCGTCACGAGCCGCTGGATGCAGGCGTCCATGTACGCCAATGCCCCGTCATATTGGGCGATGACGAACTCCGCGTCCCGGATGCCTGGCGGCATCCACGACAACAGGTATTCCGCGAATGGCTTGAACGCGCGGACACTCTTCATGGTGTCCGGCAGCTTCCGGCTGCAGGGGTCTTTTGAGTAGAACAATGAATCAAACGGAGGGGGAGGGTAGTAGGGTGAGTGGGGATCCATATGCCGGAGATACAGCAACCAGGGCTTATGTGAGGCGTGCAGCCGTTCCAGTTCCGGCAAGACAACCTCGTTCAGATTTTCCGCCTTGCGCGAAGGACGCTCCTCCCAGGGCCCGCCCCAGCCTTCATACTGCAGGTACTTGTCAAATCCGCGGTACCACTCGCCATGTCCGACCATGACCGAACGGTAGCCTGCCGGCTTCAACAATTCCGGCAGCGTCGGCTGATCTTCCGCCATCGGGCCCAGGGGCGACAGCGCCACCTGCTGGTTGGCAACGATGTCCCGGCCGGTGAGCATGGTCACGTACGCCGGCGTCGTCGGAATGTAGGCGCTGAACGCGTTTTCAAACAGCGTGCCGCGGGCCGCGAGGCGGTCCATATGCGGTGTTGTCAGCCGTGAGTACCCATAGCAGCTCATGTGATCGCGGCGGATGCTGTCAATCGCGAATATCAGCAAATTGGGCGGTCGTTTTGGCATGCCAGCTCCTCTAACGCAGGTTGAAAGTTAACAAAGGCGTGGCCATTGCTGCCCCGCCCGGCCTTTACCGGATGTTGACAATGCTGCCTTTTTCCCACGATTCGATCGCCGCCTCGATGATGAGTTGGGCTTTCAGGGCCTCTTCGCCGGAGCCGTCGATTTTTGCCGGCGCCGTTTTTTTGACGTTTTGTTCCAGCCACACATGGAGCCGGTCAGGAAAGGTCTCGCCAAACCCGGTCATCCCGCCCAGATGGTGGTAGTGCTCGGTTTCGGTGGATTTCCGGCTGTAGAACGTCAGATCTTCGCAGGCCTCAAGGAGTACAAACCGGCCTTTGCTCCCCGTGACCTCGCAGCTTTCCAGACCAAATCCGCCTCCGGCGTCGTAACTGCCGCACAGGTGGCCCAGCACGCCGTTCGCGAACAAGAGGTTCAGCTGCAGGTTCGACCAGCAGACCCGCCGTTTGCCGTTGAGCGTTTTGCCTTGTTTGAAAAACGCCTGCACGCGCTTGACGTCTCCACAAAAATAGCGCATCACATCGAGCGAGTGAGGATGCAGGGCCCGGATATGGAAATGCGGCGACGTCTCGTTGGGGTTGTTGATCCACATCCGCATATTGATCAGGTTCAGTTCGCCGAGGCGGCCCCGCTGGATCCATTCCCTGGCCAGGCGTGCGGCCGGTGTAAACCGGTGATTGAGATTAATCCCATAGCGCAAGCGTTTTTTCTTCGCCAGCGCAACCATCCGGCGCGCTTTGGTGATCTCATTTGAGATCGGTTTCTCGCCAAGGACGGGTATGCCCCCATTCAAGAGGTCCATGGTGGCCCGGTAGTGGTCACCGCCATTCTCTTTTCCGGCGGTGCACATGCTGGCGCAATCAATCCGAATGCCGCTTTCTAACATGGATTTCACGCTGTAGAAAGCCGGGCATCCATATTTCGCGGCGGCGGCGTCGGCCCGCTCCTCGATGATGTCGCAGACCGCCACGAGCTTGGCCAGCGGGTCTTTGCTGTAGCATTCGGCATGCACGTTGCCAATGTTGCCCATCCCCACAACCGCCACGTTCAGTGCCATTGCAGATGTCCCCCTGTTGGCGTTTCCGAAACCCTGTGGCGGCAATTCAACCATCTACACCGGACGTTGTCAAATTGTTGCGTTTCTGAGGCTCCACGACGGTTTCCTGTCTTGAAACAACAGGACGTTCCCCCAAAAATCCTGTCTTTTGCCCGGGTGGTCGCCACCGGCCGCGCGCGGCCGCAACCTGGATGGGCCGGGGCAGTCCCGCGCTGCCGTAATCGGCTTCGATCTGGGGAGTCCGCTTCAATCCCCCAAGAACATTACCCAGAATTCGCCCGTTTCGCCTCGGCGCATCGACACACCCAAATAGAACAACAACTTACGTAAATCAAGCAAGAATCTTGGGGAAAGCCCTATCTTGAAACAGGCCTTGAACATACCGCAAACTCTGTTATACTAAGTCCTTGAGAGACCCGGAGATGCTTGGCGACAGGAGGTGCAGACCGGGGTTTATATGGGCGGAGGGAACATGAAACGAGCCGCCAAGTGCATACACAAAAAGCTCAACGAGATTATTGAAGGCACTCTGCAGCAGGTTGATGCGGAAGGCTGCGAACGGGAGCTTCGCGCGCTTGTGGAAGGCGTTGCCCTTGCCCTGGCCGGCGACACTTTGCCCGCCAAGGTGTCGCTGCGCGCAAAGTACGAGCGGGACGATGCCTTCGTGCGGACGCTGTGCGCGGTGCAAACGGCTATCATCGAAGCCCTTCGCCCGGAACTGAATGAAGACAAGTTGCGCGAAGCGGTCCTGGGGGTTCGCAAGATCTTTCATGAAATCGCCCCCGGCCTGCCTGTTTTGGAAACCTGCCGGCCTCTACGCTCGCTCCTGGAAGAGGGCCCGGGTGAGTTCCGGGACGAGAAGTGCGTGCTGATGTGGCGCCTGCTCGAAGGTGTTCTCACGAATACCAACGACATGATCTACGCGCACGACACCAACGGGGTGCTGTTCTTCATCAACGCGTCCGGGCTGGAAACCTTGAAATATACCCCCGAAGACATGCGGCCCGGCCTTTCGATCTATCAATTCGTCGTGCCCGATTATATCGATCTGGTTGAGGCGCGGCTGGAATCGCCCCGCGCGGCCATCCGCTCTCCCTATTCCATTGAGATTTACACGCGCGACGGTTTCCGTATCCCGTTTGAAATTGACACCCACCCCCTGTTTGACGATCACGGGGACATGATCGCCGTGGTCGGGGTCGCCCGCAGCCTGGTACTCGAGCGCCGCCTGCAGGAGGCGATCTCACGGGCGAATATGAATCTCGAAAACCTTTTTGAGAGCCTGCCCATTGGCGTGCTTCTGGCCAACCCGGATGGCTGCGTCACGAACGCGAATCCGATGGCCGCCACGCTGCTCGGCGCGCGCGACGTCAACGCTCTCCTCGGCGATTCCGCCATCAACCTGTGGGGGGGAGAGGACTCCAAAACGGCGGAGGCCATCCGCCAAGCCCTGGCAAAAGGCAGGGAACTGCATCTGCGGTTCATTGGAAAAACCAGCCACGGAACGCCCCTCAAATGCGAGATTCTGGCGCAGCCGCTGGGCGAGGGTCCCAACACGCAAGGGCAACTGCTTCTCATCATCGACATCTCCGAGCAGCTGGAATTGCAGCGCAACCTGCAGCAGTCCGAAAAGTTGTACACCCTCGGAGAGCTGGTCGCCGGGGTGGCCCACGAGCTCAATAACCCGCTGACCAGCATCATCGGACGTACCGAACTCCTTATGCGGGACAATCTCGAGACGAAAGTTCGCGACGGGCTGGCCCAGATTAGCGAAGGCGCCGAGCGCTGCAGGCGGATCGTCGAGAATCTGCTCTCATTCGGCAGCCACCACGAGGCACGGAAAGGGCTCCATCGCATCAACCAGGTCATTGCCGATACGCTCCAACTTCGCGAATATCAGATGCGCGTCAGCGGCATCACCATTGAAACCGAATTCGACGACGCCATCCCCCCGGTGCTGATGAATCCCAACGAGATGCGGCGGGTTTTTTTCTACCTCATCACCAACGCCCACCAAGCGCTGGAGCCCATCCGGGGCCGTCCTCGCAAACTTCGAATTAGCACGGCGCTCGTGGGGGATACCGCCCAGATCCGCTTCGAAGATAACGGCCACGGCATCCCCGCTGAAATCCAGTCGCGAATTTTCGACCCGTTTTTCACCACCCGTGAAATCGGCGAAGCCACCGGACTCGGCCTGAGCGTGTCTTACGGCATCGTCAATGAACACGGCGGCACCATCCAGATGGAATCTGAAGAAGGCGAAGGCGCCACCTTTACCGTGGCGCTGCCGCTGCCGGATAGCTGAGGCCGGGACACGCCTGGCGGGCTCGCTCAGCCGTCACTATCGGACGCAGCGCGCGTGGCCCTCGCTGAACGCACCCGCCTCCTGCGTGCGCCAGAGATTTGACCCGGATCGCCGGTCATTCTTGTTCCCCCACCAGATTCAGCAGCGCCAGGGCCGGGCAGGCCCCGCATTTCGGATTGAACCGGCACCAGTCCGTATACAACTGCAGTAAGCCTTGCTGCATTTGAAATGTGAGCCGCGGGGGCGGGGTAGCGCCGAACAGTCGGGCGAGCATCGTTTTAACCACATGATTGTCCATTTCTTTCGGCAGCGTAGTAAAGAAATCAAACACGCGCGCCTCCAGGATCGGGTTGTGTTCGCGGCGCGCCCGGGCCAGCGCTACCGGCACGAACACGTTGCCGATGATCGCATGCACGCGCCCCTGTCCGAGCATTGCCACGGGTTTCGCGAGAGGTTTGCCCGTCCAGGTGCATCGCTCGGCCCAGAATCCCATCGCGGACGGGAACAAGGCCTCGAAGGCCCGGCGCCGGACGACCGGTTTGGCCTCATCGTGCCAAATGGCCTCCAGGGCCGCCGACAAGCCCGGTTTCGCCGTACGGCCGAAAAATCGGGCTGCGCCGGCCAGACGCCGCTCCGGGTAATTGTTTGGGCGGGCGCTGTTTCGCTCCCAACGCATCGGCAGGCGGCGCAAGCCGCGCAATCGCTGTTCCCGGAGGTTCTTGAGGCGTTGAAAATGGGGCATAGCGCCCGCATCTTCCGGTAAGGTCTCCGGCAATAGCCCGGCCAGCTGGAGCAAGGCCGCTTCGACGAGGAACGGGTCCTGAATACCCAGCTGGCGGATCCGTTCGTAGTGCAACTGCTGCGCCAGTGCGCGAAATTGCTGCTTATACGGTCCATACCCGCAGGCCGCCATTATCGCTTCATACACGGCCTGATCATCGCCCGCGCGCTCCATCCGTTGGGTCAGCTCCCGGGCTTTTGCCAACATCCGCCACTCGCCGGCAAGGCGCAACAGACGCACCATAGGCTCTACCCCGTGCAGGGCAGTTAAGCGGGCACATTCTCCATACGATGCGGGAACGCGATAGGGGTAATCCCGCGCCTGGATCTGTCCGGCGAGCACGTCGATATCATCGAGCAATGCCGCTTCGAGGGAGAGACAGGGGATGCGCCGCCCGCCCGACGTGACATTTTCGCTGTCGTCGTTGCAGATGTTCCGAATGACTTCCAGCACCACGCGGTCGTAACGCGGATCCCGATGGTGTCCGTGCTGGCGCCACGCGCCGGGATCCTGGTGGATTTCCACATCTCCCGCCACATAGTCGCCGGCAATCTCCAGCTGTGCGTCACGAAAATCCGGGCCTTCGCCCTGATTCCACCAGCCCGGAAAGATCACGCGCAAGCGTCGCCCATCGGTGAGTGAAAGGCCGTCGCGCCGGATGAGCTGCTCGTACCAGATTCCCTGGAGGACCGTCTCCGGTACGGGGACCTCGCCTTCCGCCGCATGCATGCCCCGTGCGACCATACCGCGAAGCCGCTCGTATTCTCGTGAAAATCGCCGGTATTTGCCACGTGACTTCTGCTGTCCGCCTCCGTGCACGGTTTTTCCTTTGTCCGGGCTCTATTTCGGGTGCTTAGACCCTGTTTATATAAGTATTTTAGCGTAAACAGGGCATTTTTTCTACCTTTTCTATCCTGCGCCATCGAAATTGAAGCGTTTGTGTTCTTCAGACTGGCCGCGGTCATTTTTTCTGATCGGGGCGGGGGCATCGCGCGGCGACCTGGTGTTTTTCTGTCAACTACCTATCCGCGCCGTGAATTGGTACTATGGCGGCTGGATTGTCTCAAGGAGAACTGTATGCAATGAAATACGTTTCGTTTGGCAATACCGGCATTCGGGTATCGCCCGTGTGTCTCGGCACCATGACTTTTGGCAACGAGGCGGATGAACGCACGTCCCGCGTCTTGATGGATCGAGCGTTTGATGCCGGCATCAACTTTTTCGATACCGCCAATATCTACAACAAGGGGCTCACCGAAGAGATCGTTGGCCGATGGCTTCCGGCCCGCCGCGATGCCATCGTTCTCGCCTCGAAAGTCCATTTTCCCACGGGTGAGGGCCCGAATGAACGTGGCAGCTCGCGCCGGCATATTTTGATGGAGGTCGACAAAAGCCTGCAGCGCCTTCAGACCGACTGGCTCGATATCCTCTACCTCCATCATTGGGATCCAGACAGTCCCCTGGAGGAGACCCTGGCGGCGCTGACGGTGCTGGTCGAAAAAGGGAAGGTTCATTATTGCGGCGTGTCCAATTTCGCTGCCTGGCAGACCATGAAAGCCGTCGCGCTGTCCCGGGCGGGCGGATGGGCGCCCATTACCTGTATCCAGCCCATGTACAACCTCGTGAAACGGCAGGCCGAAGTCGAAATTCTGCCCATGGCCGCCTCCGAACAGCTGGCCGTATGCCCGTACAATCCCCTCGCCGCGGGCCTGCTGACCGGGAAATACCGCCGCGGTGGGACCGGTCGGCTGGATGAGAGTCCGATGTATAAAGATCGCTATGCCGACCCCGTCTACGCGGAGTGCGCGGGCCGTTTTGTTGATCACGCCCGAGAGCAGGGATGGCCGTCGGCAGCGCTGGCCGTGGCCTGGGTCATGGCCCATCCGGCGGTCACTTCCGCCATCATCGGCGCGCGCAATCTCGAACAACTTGACGAAACCCTCGGATGCCTGGATATTTCGCTCGATCCCGTTCAGCGGGCCGAACTCTCGGCTCTTTCCATCGAGCCGCCTCCCGCGACCGACCGAACCGAAGAACGTTAGGTTTCAGAGGCCGCGCCATGAACAGTCTGCCGTTCGTGGGCCGTGCGGCCAGTGCGGAGGCGCCCAGAGCTTCTGCAGAGGAATGAGGAACCGTCATGGGGGAATTCAGAGACGTTGTCAAAAGCATCGTAGGCACTACCGAGACCGTCATTTTCGGCAAGACGGACGTCATCAAGACCGCTCTGGCGGCCATTCTTGCCGGCGGACATGTGCTGCTCGAAGACGTGCCGGGCGTGGCCAAGACCGTCCTCGTCCGCAGCCTGGCAATTGCCTGCGGCTGCTCGTTTCGGCGGGTCCAGTGCACTCCCGACCTTCTGCCATCCGATGTCACGGGTGTTTCGATCTTCAACCCCCAGACCCGCGAATTTGAATTCCGGCCGGGTCCCATCTTCTCCCAGATGCTTGTGGCGGACGAAATCAACCGTGCCACCCCTCGAACTCAATCGGCCTTGTTGGAAGCCATGGCGGAGAGCCAGGTCTCGGTGGACGGCCAAACCTACAAGATGGCCGAGCCTTTTATCGTATTTGCCACCCAAAATCCCGTCGAACACGAAGGAACATTCCCGCTCCCCGAGGCCCAGCTCGACCGCTTCATGCTCAAGCTGTCTATGGGCTACCCCAGCCTCCTCGTCGAGGCCAAAATGCTGGAAGAAACCCGCCTCAAACACCCCCTGGAGTCCCTGCGGCCTGTCGCCGACCCGGTCACCATCTCCCGCATGCAGCGCGGCGTGCGTGAAGTCTTCGTTCACGAAAAAGTGCGCGACTACCTGCTGCGGATCGTTGCGGCCACCCGGCAATCCGCTCATCTTTCCCTGGGAGCCAGCCCGCGGGCGTCCATGGCCCTGTTCCGGGCTGGCCAGGCGTTGGCCGCCCTCGAAGGACGCGGCTACGTCATTCCCGACGATATTAAGGTCCTCGCGCATCCCGTCATGGAACATCGCCTCATCCTCAACCCGGAAAGCCGTTTACGCCGAGTCACGGCCTACACGGTTTTGCACGAGATCTTGAATCAAGTTTCTGTCCCCGCCGGCCGGGCAAATTGGAAACGCTGAATCAAATACTGCATAATCAGATCAACTTTTTATGCCACTTCTGGCACCATCCGTTGTATACTGCGGATGGCAGTGGCAATAACTGGGGTAAAACCGATAGAATTACCTTGTTCATGATGAGACTGTTTGCACGAAAAAAAGACGCGCCGCAGGAACTCGACGAAAAAGGGGAGTTTGACGATGAGCATTCTTCCCCGTCCACACTCGAACTGACCCACGTCGGCCCGTACGAGATTATCGCGCCCATCGGCAGCGGCGGCATGGGGACCGTGTATAAGGCCCTGGACCGAAAACGCGACCAGCAGGTCGCAATCAAGGTCTTGGACAGGCGCTACGACCTCGACAAAAAACGGCGCAGGCAAGATTACCTCGGCCGGGAAGTTTTGATTGCGGCCTCGCTCGAACACCCGTCCATCATCCGCATGCACAAAGAGATCGTCGAGCAGGAAGACGCCAACGGAAATATCCGGCGCTGCCTCGTCATGGAGTTGGTCGACGGCCACAATCTCCGCAAACACATCAAGGATCGAGATCTGAGCCTGAGTCAGATGATCGACCTGACCATCCGCTTGTGCCACGGTCTTGATTTCCTGCACCAGCACGGCATTGTCCACCGCGATATCAAACCCGAGAACTTCCTCTTCTCCCGCGACATGCGCAAAGTGAAAATCGTGGACTTCGGCCTATCCAAGTCCAATGCGAGCTGGCGGACCCGCTGGATGAAGGAAGGCGGAGGGACGCGCCGCTACATGTCGCCGGAGCAACTGGCAAAAAAGAAACTCGATGCTCGCTCCGACATCTTTTCTCTTGGCATCACGCTCTACGAGCTTTTCGCGGGAAGGCATCCTTGTGACGGCCAGGATTCGCGCGAAATCATGCGGCAGCTTCGGAGCAGCAGGTACAAGTTCGAAGCGCCCTCCAAATACAATCCCGAAATCCCGCGCCAAGTGGATCTGATCATCCTCAAAGCCTTGCGCCGCCGCCCGGAACGGCGGTATCAGTCGGTGACGGAAATGTTGCTGGACCTGTCGCGGGTCTCGTCGTCGCGCATCTGACGCAAGGGCGCCTGCCGTATGTGCGCCCTGGCCAATGCACGACATGAGAGAACATAGGGAAGATAAGGAATATAAGGAAGAGTATGGGTCTTAGGAAACGTAAAGACGATGTCAGTCTGACCAAAATTATCTTGGGCATCTGCCTGGTGATAGTCATTGCCTTCGGCGTGCACCGCGCCGCGCGCTGGTTCAAAGACGAGTACGTCGGCGGTGCCCTGGAAGCGGCGGCGCCCTCCGAACTGGCGCGTGCGGAAGAAGCGATTCAGGCCGGCAACCTCGATGAGGCGCGCGGCATCCTGCTTCCCATTGCAGAAAAAACACGTAACGACGCCATCTCCCCGCAGGCCCTGCTTCTCCTGGCGCAGGTCGAAGAGCGCGGAGGAGACAGCCAGAAGGGCCTCACCTACCTCAAAAAGGCCGTGGAAGAGTTCCCTGAAAGCCCGCTTAATGCCCAGGCGGAACTGGCCTATGCCCGCGCCCTCGAGAAACACGGCCAGGCCGAGGAAGCGCTCGCTATCTTCACCGCTCTGCAGGAAAACGCGGCACCGGAAGTGCGTGCACCCGCCTTGTGCGGACTGGCACGTACCGCCGAACGCCAGGGCGACCTGGAAGGCGCTCGCGCACTGTGCCGGGAAGCCGTACGCGACGCGGCGTGGAACTCGCCCGACTGGGCAGAGGCCGCCGAGGCGCTCGGCCGCCTGAATACCGTACTCATCTTCTCTCCCCAGGAAACCTCCGACAGCAAAGTCTACGTCGTCGAGCGGGGTGACAATCTCACGAATATGGGCATGAAGCTGAATACCACCCAGGGCCTTCTGATGCGCGCCAATGAGCTGCATAAAGACAGCACATTGAATGTCGGCGACCGCATGAAATTTACCCCGAAAGATTTCCGCATCCTGATCGAGCGGTCCACCTGTCGGCTTTTCCTGTTGGACGGCGACGGGCTCTTCAAATGCTATAGCGTCGGACTGGGCAAGCCCGGGCATGAGACCACCCTGGGTGGGTATCGCATCGGGAACAAGCAAGTGGATCCCACCTGGTTCAAGCCCAACGCCGGGCCGATTCCACCGGGCGATCCCCGCAATGAACTGGGCTCGCGCTGGATGCCGCTTGTGCCCGAGCGCGAAGAGCTTCCCACCGACCTCGGTATTCACGGAACCATTGCGCCCGAAACCATCGGAAAACATTCCTCGAGCGGCTGTGCCCGCATGCACAACGCCGATGCCGAGGAATTGTACGATCTTGTTGTGCGTTCCACTCCCGTTGAAATCGTCGACACGATGGATCCGCGCGAACTGGGACTTTAGATGCCTGTGAGGCGCTTTCCCGCTACGCCGGGGTTTCGCGAACGGCATGGATTGACTTTTGTTTTTGAATGGCTGAATAATTGCGCATACGTGGCGGAAGTGCTTCAGGGAGAACAGCTTGAGACTGGACTGCGAGGAGGGGGGAGCGACCGCCCGGGGGCATCATGGAAGCGTTATGGGATCGCATTGACGAACTGGCTCTGGACAAATCCGGGACCAGCAAGCTCGTACCGGTAGAAGATGCGGGATTGTTCCGTACATTGGCCGTTGAGGCCGCCCGTTTTTGCGAGATCCATGGCGCTGCCGGCGCGACCGTGATCACCGATGCTCAGACCGCGGGACAGGCGTCCCAATTGGCGGCTATTGCTCAAGAAGCAGCGCTCGCCGTGTGCGCAGGGCCCCGCCCGGACATCTGGAAAAAAGCCGGCAATGTGGTTCAGGTAAAGCTCGCGGGTCGTTTGCGCGACCACCGCTTTCTCCTTATCGTGACGCCATCGTTCGGTCTGGCTCTCATCGGCGTGCAGGCCAGGGGCGGGGCACAGGAATTTCTCCGCGGCGGCTGGTCCTGTGAGCGCAATTTTGTAGAAACCGCCCTTCAGGAGTTCGCCCAGACGCTTCGGCTACCCCCGGAGGTCTTGCCGGAAAGCGCGCTTTCACCGGGCTCTACCGACACCTCGCTGCTTCTGGCGACGCGCCTCATGGCCGGCATGGTGGCGCATTTCTCCGCCCGGCAACAAGATATCGCGATGGACCGCCATGACCTGTTCTCGGTGCTGGAAATTTTGAAGGCGATCTCCTCGAGACGGCGGGCGCACGATGTGTTGTTCGTTTTCGTTGAACAGATCGCGCGCGTCATCGAAACCAACCGCTGTTCAATCGTACAGGTCTGGGGCGGGGAACGGAAAGGGCGCGTCCAGGCGTCTCACGAAGACGAAACCATCTCCGACCTGGTTATCGATCTCGAAAAATACCCTGAAATCCTGCACGCCATGGAAACTCGCCAGAAGGTCGTGATCAACGACGTTTCGCGGCATAGTCTGACGCGGCAATATGCCCGCCAGCTGACCGAGGCCGGAATTCGCGTGCTCATGGTCATTCCCATCGTTTTGTTCGACCCGAACGTGGGTTCCCTGTTTCTGCGCGTTACCCGGCGCCGCCGCTCCTTCGCATTGCGTGAGGTCGGTTTTTGCGAGATCGTGGCCGAAGCCGCCGGTAACGCCCTGGAACGCGCTCAGCTCTTCGAACGTATCCAGCGGGCTAATGAGCGCCTGGAACGCCTGGCGGTTACCGATGCACTGACCGGCCTCTACAACCGCCGCCATTTCCACCAGCGGCTGCAGGAAGAATACCAGCGAAGCAAGCGCTACGCCCTGCCGCTCGCGTGCCTCATGTTCGACATCGACGACTTCAAGAAAATCAACGATACGCACGGCCATCTCCAAGGCGATTCCGTACTTCGGGAGATCGCGGCCCAGACCAACGCACACATCCGAAAGACCGACATCTGTGCGCGCTACGGCGGCGAAGAGTTTATCGTCGTTATGCCTCAAACCGGCCTGGTGGGCGCGCGTACCCAGGCACAGCGGCTGCTCGAAGCCCTCCGAAACCACCAGTATCCCGGACTGCCTCCCAACGCTGAAGTCACCGTGAGTATCGGCGTGGCCGTCCTCGATTTGAACTCGATGGATAATTGCGACGCCCTGGTGGCGCAAGCCGATGTCGCCCTCTACGAGGCCAAACGCCTCGGAAAGAACCGGGTGGTCGTCGCACACACTTCGGGAGACAAAACGTGAAACGTCCTACCCTGTTTTTGTTGATCGGATGCGTCTCGCTCGCCGGCTGCCAGACGTTCATCCCCGCCTTTACGCGACTGAAGCCGGCCTACGGGGAACTGCCCGTCGAGGCGCTCAAGGAAAGCGCTGTCGCAATCGAGCGCGCCATCCAGGACGGCACGGCCCCCGAACTCATCGACACCCCCACGCTGACCTACAATGCCGCTCCCATTCAGCAGGCGGTGCAGACTCGCGTGTCCCGTGCGGCGCTCGTCAACGAACTCCTCGACAAGGGCTACGCCTGGGAACGCCGAAACGGCCACCTCTACATTATTCGTAACCGTGAATATAAACGAGCGACCACCCGCAGAGAACGCGACAGAAACGCCTTGATTGTGACCGGCGAGTGGGACGACCGCTGGATGCTTTACGAGCAACTGCTCAAGGTCAATCGTTTCCCCCAGAAGTCGCTCTCGGCCATTCAGCGCATCTTCCATGAAGCCCGGCTCGAAGCCATGAAGACCGGTCAGTTGTACGAGACAGTCGCCGGCGACCCCGCCCCCAAATGATAATCATTTGCTGACGCAGCAGGGGTGCGTGACGGGCCTCCGCCTGGGACTGGTTGTCGTTGTTGGCGGGGGGGCGTCTCGGCGCCCCGGGCGGACCGGGTATACGCGCTTACAGTCCCCGGGCTGCTTCGAGCACCTCTTCGGCGTGACCTTGCGGCTTCACCCGGGGCCAGATTTTCGCGATCGCGCCGTTTTTGTCGATGAGAAAAGTGCTGCGCTGAATGCCCCAGTACTTTTTGCCATACATGTTCTTCTCAACCCAGACGCCGTATTTTTCCGCGACTTCGTGTTTCTCATCCGCCAGCAATGCGAACGCGAGCCCGTGTTTTTCGGCGAACGTGCAGTGTGAATCGACGCTGTCGGGGCTGATCCCGAGCACAGGCACCCCGGCTTTGTCAAAATCCGCCGCCAACGCCTGAAACCCCTTGGCCTCCACCGTGCAGCCGGGCGTATCGTCTTTCGGGTAGAAATACACAATCACCGGGCTTCCTGCAAAATCCGACAATTTCACGTTGCCCCCGCTGCTCGAGGGCAAGGTGAAGGCCGGCGCTTTTTTTCCCACTTCAGGCTTCGGCATATGGCGTCTCCTTGTAGGTTTGAGAGGGCCCCGCAATCCCTTTTCTCCCACTAGATTAACACGAACGTGCCGCCGAAATATTCTCCGGTATGGTTTGCCAGGAACCTGGAGCTTCAGACGTACAGCAACAGAGGAAAGGGGCGATGAGCGAGCGTCATCCCTGCGGTTTCCCAACGTGAAGAAAAAAAGGCTCGACTGGCCTTCTCTATGTCGCGAGCACGTCGCCGCGACACGTCGCCGCGACACGTCGCCGCGAGCACGTCGCCGCGACACGTCGCCGCGAGCACGTTGCGCGCCTCCTACTCGAAACGGTATGCTTCGTGCCAGCAGCATGGGATTGTGGGTAGGGGGCGCGCCGACGTGAATGATCCAGCCGCTACGGTCACTGTCGAACACATTCGGGCTTTGCCAACACTTCCGACGGTCTTGACACGCATCTTGAGCACGGTAGCCGACCCCGAATCGTCCGCCCTGGATCTGGCCAGCCATATTGCCGCCGACCAGGCCTTAACGGCCACACTCCTGCGCATCGTCAATTCGGCGTATTACGGGTTCAAACGCGAGATCCTGGGCATCGCCGATGCAATCGTGATCCTGGGTTTTGTCGAAGTGCGTAATCTTGCGCTTGCTGCGATCACGTTTGATGTCTTCCCGAACTCGGGCTCCGGCTGTGATCGCGTTCAACTCTGGCGCCATTCGGTCGCGGCAGCTATCGCCTCTGACCGTTGCGCGCGCGCGGCCCGCCTGGTTAACCCCGATACCTACTTCGTTGCCGGGCTCCTGCATGACATCGGCAAGGTCGTTTTTGATGTCCTGTACCCCGAGCGCTATCTCGCCGCCGTGGCGCATGCTCAAGAGGAGGGACTGCGCATCATTGAAATGGAGCGTCAGTGTTTTGACTGCGACCATACCACGCTCGGCGCCGCGCTCTGCGCGCATTGGAATCTCCCCCGCCTGATCAGCGCCAGCATTCGCGAGCATCACGTGGCGGAAACCGACGCAACTGCTCCCGGCAGCGCGAAAATCGTGGCCCTCGCCAATTGCGCCGCCAGCCAGGCGGGGCTTGGTGAAACCCGCGCCGGCCCGATGCCCGTGCTCCCTATGGAATCGGCACAGGCCCTGGGCATTTCTCCGGAGAAGCTCCAGAGCATCGGGCTCGAATTGCGTCAGGCGGCTCCGCGCATTGACGCGCTTCTGGGCGTTTCCCGGAGAGAATAGGAGCGCGCAGCACGGCGCATTCCTTAGCTTTCCTGTTTCCAGTGTACCTGGATCAAGGTGCAGAATTGTTCAAACGAAGGCAGGCAATCTTCGCCCGATGCAAAATGCCCGTCGATCCAGACAAGGACCGCGCCAATCACGGCTGCGCGCCATCGATGCAGCGGGCGGGCGAGTTCGTCGCGCAGATACTGGATGTCGCGGAGCAGCGCGCGCCGCGCTTCACCATCCAAGGCGCTCAGCTCGGCTTCTTCGACGAGGCGTTCCATCAAGATAGGCAGCTCAGCCGAGAGTGCCTCTTCATCGTCCAATTGCCGCGGAAAGCGCAGCCCGAACTCGGTCGTATTCTCGACCAGATCGATGCCGTTTGCGGTGATGCGTGCGCCATCAAACAGGGGCGCGCTGAAACCCATCATCAGCTCGACCAGACCCCGATCGTGGAGGTAATGAATGTTGGGGATCAGGTTCTCCCGGACCACGATCGCGTTGTCCAGGAGTTCCGACGGCGTCAAGGAACCCAGAGGGTCACGCATGTAGCGTTCGTACAAACGTTCTAACAGCAAGCGTCGCACATGTTTGGGATGCGGTGTGTCCATGCGGGAATTATAGCAGGGCGGACCCCCGGATGGCAGTCTGGCCGCCCGAGAGGTGCTTTCCCGGGCAGCTGCTCTTGAAGTGAACGCGCCGGACGGACATAATCATCGCCGTCGGAGGACACGGACCCGGAGTGTAGGGAAACCGAATCGCCACCCGGTGCGGGGGGGATGCCGAATGCAGCGAAAGACCGCGGTGATTATTGGTGGAGGCCCGGCCGGCCTCACGGCGGCGTATGAGCTGGCCACGCGCTCCGATATTCAGCCGCTTGTCATTGAACAATCCAGCCTGGTTGGCGGCATCTCGCGGACAGAACGGTACCGTGGGAACCACATCGACATCGGCGGCCATCGCTTTTTCAGCAAGTCCGACCGTGTGATGAGCTGGTGGCTGGACATCATGCCCATGCAAGAGTCCCAAGAGCAGGATTTTGCTATTCACTACCAGGGCCAGTCCCGCGATGTCGAGTTTCCCCATGAGGCTCCGGATCCCGAAACCACGGATCGGGTCATGCTCATCCGCCCGCGCAAATCCCGCATTTACTGGCGCCGCAAGCTGTTTGATTATCCGCTCCGCCTTTCGGTCGACACGATCCGAAAGATGGGCCTGCTGCGCCTGGGCCATGCGGGACTAAGCTACCTCTACGCGGCCGCGTTCCCGGTCGCTCCCGAGCAGAACCTCGAGGATTTCATTGTCAACCGCTTCGGTCGCGAACTCTACAACACATTTTTCAAGTCTTACACCGAAAAAGTGTGGGGGGTGCCGTGTACTGAGATTCCGGCAGATTGGGGCGCCCAGCGGATCAAGGGCTTGTCCATTCTCAAGGCGCTCAAGCATGCGCTCATGCACCGAAAGGGCGCCGATGTATCCCAGAAAGGCATGGAAACCAGCCTCATCGAGCGTTTTCTCTATCCCAAATTCGGTCCCGGGCAGATGTGGGAGATCGTCGCCGACGAAATAGGCGAGCGTGGGGGAGAGCTGCTGTTAGGCCACAAGGCCGTTGCCATCAGCACGGAAGGCGGCATGGTGAAGGCCGTCACGGTGCGCAACGAGGACAGCGGCCAGGAAACCACGCATCGCGCGGATTACGTTTTCAGCAGCATGCCCATACGCGAACTAGTGGAGGTCCTCGGCGCCGAAACGCCCGAATCCGTGCGCGAGGTCGCCAACGGGCTCATGTACCGCGATTTCTTTACCGTGGGGCTCCTGGTCGAGAAGATGAAGCTCGAAGATCCGCAGACCGGCGGCCGCATTCGCGACAACTGGATCTATATCCAGGAACCGGATGTCCTCCTCGGACGCCTGCAGATCTTCAACAATTGGAGCCCCTACCTGGTTGCGGATCAGTCAAAAACCTGGCTTGGACTTGAATATTTCTGCTACGAATCCGACGAGATCTGGTCCCGCCCGGATCCCGAGCTAATCGAGCTGGGTACCCGGGAACTCGGGCAGATCGGGGTCATCGATCCGCGCGACGCCCTCGACGGCTGCGTCATCCGCGTGAAAAAAACGTACCCGGCCTATTTCGGCGCCTACACCCGCTTCAACGAGATCCGTGAATACCTCGACCGGTTCGAGAACCTCTTCTGTATAGGGCGCAACGGCCAGCATCGCTACAACAACCAAGACCATTCCATGCTTACCGCCATGCTCGCGGTTGACAACATCCTGGCGGGCATCACCAGTAAGAAGGCCATCTGGGAAGTGAACACGGAAGAGGAATATCACGAGACGAAGTAGCCTGCGGGCAGCATGGGTCCGGTTTCGTCAGGGCGTGACGCCGGCTTCTCCGGCACTCCGTTCATAGATCCGGAAGCCGTCGTCCGTGTGGACCGGCTCGTAGTGCTGCCGCACCCAATCCTGAAGCCAGGGGTACGGGTCCAGATCCGATTCATCCTGAAACAGGACGTAACGCGGTGGATGAAGTTCCGCGTCGCGCAGGAATCCGTCGTGGGCGCCCGGAAGCTCAAAAACGCAGTGGTGGAAATACGGGCCGGGTGCGCGGCGCCCCGTAAACGGCAGAACCTGGGAGATGGGTCCTCCGGCCATCTGGACATAATCGTCCTCGGTGGAGTGCTGCCGCACCCACAACCCTATTTCCTGCGCGGGATCGGGCTTACTGGATGCGAGGTGTCCCACCCCGTTCACGAGCGCGTTGGCGGGAAAGAACAGGGCAACTACCAGCAGAAATGCGACGCCAAGCGCCAGGCGGCGCTCGTCCTCACCACGAAACTGCCGCTGGATAAACTCTCCGGATGTGTAGCCCACCAGAACGCTGAGCGGGGGGAGAATCTGCTTGAAATGATGCCCGAAATACCGGCCGGAGGCATTGACCCCCACGAAGTCAAACGCCAGCCAAATTAGAAATACGGCGGCCAGCATCCGCGTGGGGCGTTCGCGCACGAATAGATACAGGAGATACCCAATGAACGGCAGGAAGAGGCGCATCTCCGGCCCAGTCCATTTCACCAACGCGACATAAAGCCGCTGCGTCATGGAGGCATCGCTCGCCGTGCCCGGCAGGGCCAGGATGAGCCAGGCTCCTTCCCAGTAGGTTTTGAGAGAAACACCCGACAACAGCACGGGCAACGTGAACAGCAGAAAACCCAGCAAGGTGCCCGCACCATAGGCGCTGAACGCGGAAAACAACGCGCGCCAGTCTTTTCGGGCGACCCCGTAGAGCAGTAGCGCTGCGGCCATGGCCGCCCAGGTGGTCAGGGCGATCTGTTTGAAGTTGATGGCTGCCGCCATGGCGATCCCGGCACAGAGCAGCCAGGGCAGGGGGGCGCCGGTCTGCCGGTGTTTTTCCCAGGCCCGCAACAGGCAATACCAGGCCAGGAACACAAAGAAGATGAGATACGTCTCCGTTACGTTGAGCAGCGCGCCCTGCATGAACTGCCAGCAGTTCGCCAGCGAGAAACAGGTGGCGCCCACGATGGCCGCCCATCGGCTGTGAAACCGCTTCAGTCCCGTCACAAGCAGCAGAGCGGAGCCCGCGCTCACGGCCAGGGCGATCACCCGGCCCGCGAAATAGCCCACACCAGGGAACAAGGAGGCCAGCGCGAAGAGGTAAAAAATCCCGGGCGTCTTATTTTCGAAGGTGTCCACATAGGGGCGCAGCCCCGCTTGCGCCCACATCTTTCCCACATAGAGCCATACGCCTTCGTCGTTGTTGGTGGGTAATGCGATCCCAACGACCGTCAACAGGGCCGTAGATACGATCACCAGCGCCACCGGCATCCACCGGCTCATCAGCATCGATGTCAATAGTCTCATGGGTTCCCCTCGGTGGGATAGGCCTCGGTAACCGCCCGAGTTTTGTCATAAAGTATACGGGTATGAAGAGAACCGCCTCAAATCCAGGGCGTCCACTGAAAATCGACGCCTTTTATGGGTCGGATTAACGCGTTGGCGTATATGGTCTCGAATGGCTTCGTCTCTTCGTCCCGCTGAGATTACAATAGACACGACGCCGCCATTCCCGGGCGGATGCCGCCGGGCGTGATTCGGGGTGTTGACAATAGCAGACATTACGTTAAAATTGGGGTATACGGTTCTTTTAATTCGGTTAATGCAGTTCCTATGGCACTCATTGGAAAGAAAAGCGGTAGAATTTTTCGCAATGGCATCGCCGTTCTGCTTGTGGCGCTTTATGCCGTTGCGCTCGTGCATTTCTTCGTTCCTTTTCTCCACGCCCATCATGACCACGGGCCGTGTTGCGCCTTCTGTGTCCTCTTTCTAACGCCCGGGCTTGCCTGCGCGATGCGGACGGTCTTTCTCTGCCTCAGGCGCATTGTCCAAGCTGTACTGCTCGTCCGGATGCTTTTTCGCTTTCCGTACTGCAGCTTCCTTTTCCGGCGCGGCCCCCCGCTCGCTGCGTAGCCGCATCTCACGACCTTCCGCCCCTCCCCGTGCACTGAGGCACGAGCCGGGAGGTCTTCCATCGTATTGTTACCGGAAACTGGATTTAATTCTCGAGACCAACATACGAGGTGTGCACTCATGCGAAACAGAGGGTTTACATTAATTGAGCTGCTTGTGGTGATCGCAATCATCGGCATTCTTGCCGCCATTCTGCTGCCGGCCCTGGCTCGTGCCAGGGAATCTGCCCGCCGGGCCAGTTGCGCCAACAACCTCAAACAGATGGGCTTGATTTTCAAGATGTACGCCAACGAGTCGAAAGGAGAGAAGTTCCCGCATATGATGATCTTTGATTGCGCGGGCGCGCAATTGCCTTTTGAACAGGCCGTGGCCCTGGAAGAGGTCTACCCGGAGTATTTGACGGACCTCAACGTATTGATTTGTCCCAGCGCGGCCAACGGCGGAACTCCCGTAGAGCTGTGGGACGAAGGGCGCACGGTTGGCCATTATGCGCCCTATGGCGGCGCCCCGGATGGCGTGGTGCAGCCCTGTGAAGTCACGGGTCATCCCTATTCATACAACGGCTGGGCACTTACCTACGGTCTCGTCAGCGCAGACTACACACTGTTCCATGACAACCTGGCCGATTTCATGGAGAACATCCTGGCGGCGGATCCCGCAGGTGCTGACCAGGATTGGAAGTTGCTCACTCCCATGGGCGGCCAGGAAACGGTGTACCGGCTACGTGAGGGCGTCGAACGTTTCATGGTGACCGACATCAACAACCCGTCCGGGAGCGCTCAGGCGCAATCGACCATCGCGGTCATGTGGGATCAGGTGGCCGAGGATGCCAGCCACTTCAATCATGTCCCCGGCGGCAGCAATGTCCTCTACATGGATGGGCACGTAGAGTTTGTGCGTTATCCGGGAGAATTTCCCTGCGATCTCGCCGGACTCATGCTGCATGAATGCAGCCACCATGAGCATACGCCCTGAATCTTGAACGAGCGGCGGGCTGGAAGGCATTCGGGCGCTGCGTGGGCGCCGCCCGAATGCTGTTTTCCGGCCTGTTTGAGCGCCCGGCTCTGGTCTTTTCAGGCGCTTTCTTCTGACATGGCGCGAAAAAAAGCCCCTTTTCCAAGCGGCGTCGCAGCGCTCCAAATGGACTGGCAGGTTCGCAATACCTACGGGTGTCTGGTATCATAATTTATGTGGGCATCGGGGCCTACTGCGGGCGCCTGACGTCTTTTTTACCCGTGCGAAGTCTGGATCTTTGCCGACTGGAGACACTACATGCGCGATACGAAGACGCAATTCCTGGGTCTGCTGTGCTTTTTGCTCTTTCTCGGATTGTTGCTGACCAACGGCTTCGTGAACCGCATCTTCGCGCAGCAGTCCGATGTTGATGTGTTCACCCAGATCGAACCCATTGGAAACGTTCTTGACGAAATCCTGAAGAGCTATGTCTACGAACCCGACCTGAACGACGTGGTGGAAGGCGGGCTCAAGGGCATGATGAACGCGCTCGATGAGCACAGCTCGTATATTTCGCCCGATGTCTACAAGGAACTCACGGACGAGACCCAGGGCGAGTTTGACGGCATCGGCGTGACGATTCAGCTCGACGAGAACGGCAACATCATGGTGTTTCAGCCGTTGGAAGGCTCCCCGGCAGCCGAGGCCGGAGTCCATGCCAATGACCGGATTATCCGCATCGACGGCGTGGCCACGAAAGGCATGAGCCTGTCAGAGGCCGCACAGCTGATCAAAGGCCCCCGCGGCACGGTAGTGAAATTGACCTTGCTCCGCCCCGCGGTCGATGAGAGCGGCGAAAATGAAATCCTTGAGGTGGACATCAAACGGGGCACGATCCCGCTGGAAAGCATTGTCGAAGCCCGCGTGCTGGAGGGCGGGATCGGCTATTTGCGGCTGAGCGACTTCAAACGCACCACGGATGACGAACTGCGGAAAGCCCTCAAAGATCTCGACAATCAAGGGATGAAATCGCTGGTTCTGGACCTGCGCTGGAATCCTGGCGGTCTTCTCGATTCGTCGGTAGACGTGTGCAGCCTCTTTCTTGAAGCGCATACCCTGGTGACGTATACGAAGGAACGTGACCTCGATACGGGTGAATTAAAAGAAGACATGATGCTCTATACCAAGGGCGGGCCCGCGGAACCCATTTCGTTTCCCCTGGTGATCCTGGTGAATCAGTTCACCGCCAGCTCGTCGGAAATCGTCACCGGGGCGCTTCAGTTCCACAAACGGGCGATCATCGTCGGGCAACGGACTTTTGGCAAGGGGAGCGTTCAGACCATTATCCCGCTGCGCCGCCCGGCCGGCAGCGCGCTCCGGCTCACGACCGCCCTGTATTACACGCCCGCCGAAGTCACCATTCACAAACAAGGCATCCTCCCGGACGTCGAGCTTGAAATGCCGGAAGCCCACCAGCGGCAACTCCTCGATCAGATGCGCCAGTCTTTCATTGGCGACCCGAACAAGCGGCGCGGCGGCCAGAATCACGGCACGATTACCGGCGACGAAGCCACGGAAGACAGCGTCGAGGACACGCAGCTCCAGCGCGCGGTTGAAATTCTGCGCGAAGATCCGGTCTTCGAGAATCTCCTCAACAAGTATCATCGCGATACCAAAGAAACCCAGGTAGCGGCAGCGGAAGACAAGATACAGGCGACGTCGTCATCGTCAAGTCCTGCCGACCTTTCTTCTGACGACGCCTCAGAGGCCGGTGCTCTCGAGAGTCCGAAGGAGCAGGAATAGAGTTGTCGTCCATGCGCCCCGATAACCGGCCGAATGACGCGCTGCGCCCCGTGTCGTTCGAGCGCCAGTATACGCGTTATGCCGAAGGCGCCGTGCTGGTGTCGTACGGGAACACGAAAATCCTCTGCACCGCAAGCGTGGAAGACCGGGTGCCCGCATTTTTGCGCGATTCCGGGCATGGCTGGGTCACCGCGGAATACGCCATGCTGCCCCGCTCTACGCATACCCGGACGCCCCGGGAGTCTGTCAACGCCGGGCGCGCCAAAGAGATCAGCCGCCTGATCGGCAGGTCGTTGCGCAACGTGGTCGACCTGAACTTTCTCGGTGAGCGGCAGATCACGCTGGACTGCGATGTGATCCAGGCGGATGGCGGCACCCGCACCGCGGCGATTAGCGGTGCGTATGTTGCGCTGCACGATGCGCTCCAGCACCTGCTTGATACGGGCGGAATCGCCAAAATGCCCCTCTTGGGCCAATGCGCGGCCGTGAGCGTCGGCAGGGTGG
This sequence comes from Candidatus Hydrogenedentales bacterium, assembly GCA_050950105.1. Classification (GTDB taxonomy): domain Bacteria; phylum Hydrogenedentota; class Hydrogenedentia; order Hydrogenedentales; family SLHB01; genus UBA2224. The sequence continues at coordinate 107,401 of JBMNGZ010000009.1, forward strand.
ACGGAGAGACTCGCCTGGACCTCTGCTATGAAGAAGACGTCGCCGCTGATGTGGATATGAACCTCGTCTGCCGGAGTGATGGTTACCTCATTGAAGTGCAGGCGACAGCGGAAGGGGAGGCCTTTCCCCGGGAGCACTTCCAGGAAATGCTTGACCTGGCCAGCGCCGGGTGCGAGCGGCTTTTCGCCCTGCAACGGGAGGCCCTGCAAGGTGCCTGAGGTCCTCCTGCTGGGAACTACGAACACACACAAGGCCGCCGAATTGAGAGAGATTCTCGCCGGATTGCCGTGGGAAGTGCGCTGCCTGGCCGACTACCCTGCGCTGCCCGAGCCGGGAGAAACCGGCCACACATTTGAGGAAAACGCGCTGCTGAAGGCTTCCTGTTATTGCCGCGAAACCGGATGCTGCTGTGCTGCCGACGATTCCGGGCTCGTGGTAGATGCGTTGGGCGGCGCACCGGGCATCTATTCGGCGCGATATGCCGGGCCGGAGGCTACCGACGACGACAACAACCGGCGGCTCCTGAACGAATTGGCGACGGTTCCCGAGTCTGAACGGACGGCGCGCTTTGTCTGCTCTGCGGCGCTGGTGCACCCCGATGGCTGGTCGCAGGTGGAAACGGGCACGGTGGAAGGACGCATTGCCCTGGAACCGCGCGGACAGACTGGATTCGGCTACGACCCGTTGTTTATTCCGCAAGGATACGAGCAGACTTTCGCAGAACTCGGCGCGCTCGTAAAGCAGCGTATCAGCCACCGGGCGCGCGCTTTTCAAAAGCTGCGGAAGTACCTGGAAGATCTCGATGCACGTGGTTCCTCCAACAGCTCGCGGGATTGATGCCGCGGTAGATGCCCTGCAGCGGGGAGACCTCATTGCCTACCCGACGGAGACCGTCTACGGCCTCGGAGTCAATCCCTTCAATGCCAGCGCCCTGGGGCGCCTCTTCCTGGCCAAGGGCAGGGAGCAGGGGAAGGCCGTTCTCCTCATCATCGGCGACACCGCGCAATTGGACCGGCTCACGGGCCCGCTGAGCGCACGGGCGCGCCGCTTTGCCGATCATTTCTGGCCAGGGCCCCTGAGCCTGCTGCTTCCGGCAGTCCCCGGCCTTTCAGGAAACCTTCTGGGGCCGGATGGAAAACTCTGTGTACGGTGCCCTTCCTGCGATACGGCCAGAGCGCTCTGCCGCGCGTTCGGGGGACCGATCACCTCGACGTCCGCCAACCTCTCTGGAGCAATGCCCGCCCGTTCCGTGGCCGAACTGACCCTGGCTGATATCGCCGTGGCTGTCGACGGCGGAACGCTGCCGAATGGCCCGCTTTCCACGATTGTTGATCCGGAAACCGGCCGGGTGCTCCGCGAAGGCGTTATCCCTGGGCGCGCACTGCAGGCATTCCTGTAACTCCGTTCTGGAACCGTTGTGTGGCGCACAGCTATACTCGTCATTTCCTGCTTTGTGCGGCGGCACGGGAGGGCGTTGGCAGCGAGGGCGGCCACGTGAATTTTGCCGAATGCCTTGAATGAGATGATTCCAGAAGGAATACAAGCCTCTGCGTCGGCATGAACGCATACGTTTGTGGAAGAATGGGCCCAGGTCAGCGGCCATCGACTGGATAGCCTGTATGCGCTGCGGGCAAATTCAGAATGGACAGGTGGGCAAGACCTGCCCGGGGAGACGAAAGTCACGCCATGAAAATCGCTGTTGGCAATGATCACGCTGCAATGGAAGGGCCGCCGCCCTTGTTTAAACCGGAGATCGTGCGGCACCTGCAGGAACTGGGCCACACCGTGCTGGATTGCGGAACAAACAGTGCCGAATCGGTGGACTACCCGGACCAGGCCCAGGCCGTATGCGACGCGCTCCTCGACGGTAGGGCCGATATGGGGCTGCTCATGTGCGGCACGGGCATCGGCATGTCCATCGCGGCTAACCGCAATCCGGGCATCCGCGCGGCCGTCTGCGCAACCCCGGAAATGGCGCGCCTGTCCCGGGAGCATAACGACGCCAACGTCCTCTGTTTTGGTAAACGGATCCTCTCTCTGCAAGAGGGCCTGGCCATTATTGATGTCTGGCTGACGACCCCTTTCTCAAAAGGGGAACGCCATATCCGGCGCGTCTGCAAGATGGGTTAACTTCGTCTGGAGCTACGTATGATGTCGCTGACACCCAGAGAAATCGTCGCGGAACTCGATAAATACATCATCGGGCAGGATGCCGCCAAGCGGAAAGTAGCGATCGCGTTGCGCAACCGCTGGCGCCGACAGCAGCTTGACGATTCCCTGCGCGAAGAAGTCGCCCCTAAAAATATCATCCTGATCGGGCCCACCGGAGTCGGAAAAACGGAGATCGCGCGGCGTTTGGCGAAACTGGCCGATGCCCCGTTCATCAAGGTGGAAGCCTCGAAATTTACCGAGGTCGGCTACGTTGGCCGGGATTGCGAGTCCATGATCCGCGAACTCACCGAGGTCGCTGTGCACATGGTTCGGGGGGAGATGGTCGAGGCAATCCGGACGAAAGCGGCTGCCTCAGCAGAGCGGCGGCTGCTGGACCTCCTCCTGCCGCCCCGCCCTAGCGCGGCGCGGCAGGTCTATCGTCCCGGGGACCTCGAGGCGGGGGATGAAGCGCCGGCCGCCGTCTCCGCCGAACCGGATGCTGAGGCGCGCGCCCGCGAGATTCTGCTCGCCAAACTCCGGGCTGGAGACCTCGACGAACGGGAGATCGATGTGGAAGTCCGGGAGACCGGCAGTCCGCAGACGATGCAGGTCTTTTCCAACGCGGGTCTGGAGGAAATGGGCTTCAATATTCAGGAAATGTTCGAGCGATTCATGCCTCAACGGACCAAACGGCGCCGGGTATCCGTGGCCGAGGCGCGTGAAATTCTGGAGCAGGAGGAAGCTCAGAACCTGCTGGATATGGACGCGGTGGTGCGCGAAGCTATCCACCGAACGGAAAATGCAGGTATTGTGTTCCTGGACGAGATCGACAAGATCGCGGGTCACGGCGCCCCGCGAAGCGGACCGGATGTCTCTCGGGAAGGCGTGCAGCGCGATATCCTGCCCATCGTCGAAGGAAGCACCGTCACGACCAAATATGGGCCGGTCAAGACCGACCATATCCTCTTCATCGCCGCAGGCGCCTTCCACATGAGCAAGGTGTCGGACTTGATCCCCGAGCTGCAGGGCCGGTTTCCCATTCGCGTGGAGCTGAACAGCCTCAAGCTGGACGATTTCAAGCGCATCCTGCGGGAACCCGAAAATTCGTTGATCCGGCAGTATCAGGCTCTGCTGGCCACTGAGGGCGTCATCGTGGAATTCGACGATGACTGTATCGATCTACTCGCCTCGGTATGCGAAAAAGTGAATGCATCGTCTGAAAATATCGGCGCCCGGCGGCTGCACACCATCCTCGAGTATCTCCTGGAAGACCTGCTCTTCGAAGCTGCCGAAAAAAAAGGCATGCAGGTACGGATGAGCGCGGATGACGCCCAGAACCGCCTGGCTGGAATCGCGGAAGATCGCGATTTGACGAAATATATCCTGTGATTCGTTTTTCCGAATTGGAATCCCTCGGACTGCGCGTCGCTGCAATGACAGAGCGCCGCGACGGGGATTGCCGTCTCTCCGGCCCCGGTTCTCCCCGCGAGGTCTGCTGCGCCGCTCTCGGCATTGCGCCCGAGCACCTGGTGTGCGGCCAGCAGGTACACGGCCTCCGCATCGCCGTCGCGGGTGAAACGGAGCGGGGGCGCGGCGCCCTGCGGCACGATGCGGCGCTGCCCGCCACGGACGGAATAGTCACTGCGCTCCCAGGACTTCCTCTGGCCGTGTTTATCGCGGATTGCGTGCCGGTGTTCCTTTTTGCGCCCGATGAGGGTGTTGCAGGGCTGGTGCACGCCGGGCGTCAGGGGACGCGAGAAAATATCGTGGGGAGCGCCATGGCCGTGATGGGCGAGCACTTCGGAGTATCGCCCCGGGCTGTCCATGCCGTCATCGGGCCTTCCGCGGGCCCTTTGCGTTACGAGGTCTCCGAAGCCCTCGCGGCCGATTGGGCGGAGGCAGGCTGGTCCGGCGAGGGCCGCTTGTTAAATCTTTGGGAAACCAACCGTCTGCAATTGCGCAGTGCGGGCGTGCCGGCCGGGCAGATTTATCAGGCCGGGCTCTGCACGATCGAGGACGGCCGCTTTTTTTCATACCGCCGCGGCGACCAACAGGCGCGCAATATGGCGCTGGTGATGCTCTAGCCGGGACCTTTCCCCAAATGTCCCGGCTTTGGCGCCGCAAGCGTAACTCATGGATTTTTCATGGCTTGGGAAATTCAATCCGGCCAAATGCGGTTGCATCCAGACGCACTTTTGTGATACTCTTTCCTGGTTTATGCGCGGGTAACCAAAGAGTGGGTTTGCGCCCACTCTTTTTGGTTGCACCCGCCCTTGGGTTGGTGTGTCCAGCCGGCCTGGAGCGCATCAGATAAGCTAACTGTTTGTGGCAGAAGGGTTTGATTTTGGTTCGCGAAGACGTGATCAAGCGTTCCTGGGAGACGCTTGAAGACCCCATCGCGCAGCATGGGTATGCATTGATTGAGGTGGAATTTGGCGGCCCAAGCGGCAGACGAACGCTGCGCCTCTTCATTGATTGCGAACGCGGAATCGGGTTGGATGACTGCCAAACGGTAAGCAGACTGGTCGATCCTATACTGGATGCGGAGGGTTTTATCGACGGCAACTATGTACTTGAAGTCTCCTCGCCGGGGTTCGACAGGCCCTTACGCAGGCCGCAGGACTTCGTGCGGTTTATTGGAGAACCGGTAGTCGTGAAGACGCATATGCCGGTGAACGGGCGTAAACGGATCAAGGGACTTTTGCAGGCATTTGACAACGGAATGCTCGACGTCGCCAGTGACGACGTCGTGTATAGCGTCCATCTCGAAAATGTCCGCAAAGCGAATCTTGACCGCTAAACACGCCGGGAAGTGAGGCGATTGTGGCTGACGCAAATTTGCAGGTGATTTTACAGCAACTCGAGGCGGAGAAGAGCATCGACCGCGACAAGTTGCTGGAAGCCATTCGCACGGCGCTTGAAAGTGCCGCGCGAAAGAGCTTCCATCCCAAGGCCGAAATCGTCGTTGAAGTGGATCCCGCCTCGCTCGTCTTCAAGGTGTACGAGATTCGAGAAGTCGTAGAAAGCGTGTCCGACGATACTCGGGAAATGACCGTCGAAGAAGCCCAGGGCATGAATCCCGAGGCGGGTGTCGGTGACCGCCTCAAGGTCCCTGCGGAACCTAAGGATTTCGGGCGTATCGCGGCCCAGACCGCCAAACAGGTCATCATTCAAAAGCTCAAAGACGCAGAACGCGAAAACGTATACGACGAATTCAAGCAACGGGAAGGCGAAATGGTCACCGGCGTGGTGAAACGCATCAGCCATGGAAACATTATCGTATCCATTGGCCGGGCCGACGCCGTTCTCCCGCTCCGGGAACAGTCGCCCCGGGAGAACTTCAAACCCGGGGACCGCATCCGTGCGTTTCTTGTTGAAGTCGAGAAATCTCCCCGCGGCCCTCAGGTGGTCTTATCGCGCGCCTGCCCCGACCTGGTGCGCGCGCTTTTTGAACTGGAAGTCCCCGAAATTTACGATGGCACGGTCGAAATCAAAGGGATCGCCCGGGAAGCCGGCAATCGCACCAAGGTCGCCGTCCACTCCAATGACCTGAATGTTGATCCGGTTGGCGCGTGCGTGGGCATGAAAGGCTCGCGCGTGCGCGCGGTCGTCGAGGAATTGTGCGGCGAGAAGATCGATATCGTGCGTTGGAGCGAAAATCCGGCCGAAATGAGCACCAACGCACTGAATCCAGCGGATATTCTGGACATTTCTGTGGATGAAGCCAACCGGGTGATCCTGGTTGTTGTGCCCCATGATCAATTGTCGCTGGCTATCGGAAAACGGGGCCAGAATGCGCGCCTGGCCTCAAAACTGATGGGCTGGAACATCGATATCAAGAGTGATGTTGAACTGACGGGTGGCGGCGCACCCGACGCCGCCCCGGCGGAAGCCCCGGCGGATGCCCCGGCGGATGCCCCGGCGGAAGCCCCGGCGGATACCCCGGCGGATGCCCCGGCGGATGCCCCGGCGGATACCCCGGCGGATACCCCGGCGGATACCCCGGCGGATGCCCCGGCGGAAGCCCCGGCGGAAGCCCCGGCGGATGCCCCGGCGGATGCCCCGGCGGATGCCCCGGCGGATGCCCGGCGGATGCCCCGGCGGATGCCCCGGCGGATGCCCCGGCGGATGCCCCGGCGGATGCCCCGGCGGATGCCCCGGCGGATGCCCCGGCGGATGCCCCGGCGGATGCCCCGGCGGATGCCCCGGCGGATGCCCCGGCGGATGCCCCGGCGGATGCCCCGGCGGATGCCCCGGCGGATGCCCCGGCGGAAGAGGCCCCCCCTTTGGGTAGCGCTGAGACGGCCGGCGAGGATGAAGACGAACCGTTGAAGGAAGAGGCGGATACCGATGGCAGCGCCTCAAACGAACCGACACGGGGAGATCTGTGATGTACTAGGCGTTTTAATGCAATGCGAAGAGTAAGGTTCTTCAGGAGTTAGACTTAATGCAGACAATAGCGAGCTTGGCGAAACGGTTGGACATGACAGCGGAGGAAGCACTGGAAAGACTCCGCTTCATGCTGATGGAGGTCGAGAGCGTCGACAGCGAGTTGACCGATGATCAGTGCGACTTGCTTATCGACGTTGACGACGATCCTTCCGTTGCCGAACGAGTGCGCCAAAAGAAGCTCGATGAGAAAGAGAAGGCCCGGAAGCGTACGGAACGCTTGAGAGCTGCCGCAAAGAAAGCCGCGGCCAAACGAAAGCTCGCCGCTAAAAAGAAGGCCGCAGCCAAGAAGACGACGACCAAAGCGAAAGCCGCTCCTAAGAAAGCAGCCGCGAAGAAAAAGAAGGCCGCGGAAAAACCCGAAGAACCGCCCTTGGTAGAAATCCTGCCTCCGGAAACCACCGAGGAGACCCCGGTGGCGGCGAAGGATGAAGTCGCCGAGAAAGACGAAAAGAAAAAGAAAAAAGCCGCCCCCAAGAAAGCTGCCGCCAAAAAGACAGAGAAAACGGCCGAGTCCGATATCCAGATCGGGCGGGCGGTCGATCATGAGGATGTCGTCCAGATTATCCGCGCCGACGGAACGCGTGTGAAGGAATTGGATGCCGTCCTGGAAGAAACGCCGGCATTGGAAGAAGACGAGACCGAGATCGAAACCGAAAGCACAATCCTCGCAGAAGCGGAGCGTGAGCAAGAAGAAGAAGAAGCGCGCAAAGCTCGCGAGGCGACCCGGTCGCTAGTCAAGCCCGACCCCGCTGTGGTGGCCGAAGTGAAGCGGCGCGCTGAAGAGCGAATGGCGCGCAAACGGCAACAACGTGCGAAACCGCCCGCAACGGCCGGAACGGCCGGAACGGCCCCACCAATGGCCAGGCGCACCGCCACCGGGAAGACCGCGCGGAAGCGCCAGAAGAGAATCGAGCGTCTGCGTGCAGAGGACGCCATGCGCCGTAGTGCTGCCGCCCGGGTGCGCGAACTCCAGGCCACTGGGCCTACGGGGCAAATCAAGAAACGCCGCAAAAAGCGCGATCGGGACGACGAACTCGGCAGTGCCGTCGACCAAATCTTTGAAAAGCGCACCATCGAAGTCGATGAAACTATGACGGTGGAGCAGTTGGCCGAAGCCCTCGAAATGACTACGAACGACATCATTTTGGAGCTTATGGAGCACAATGTCTTGGCCAACAAAAACCAGAGCCTCTCGTTCGAGCTTATCCGCCAGCTCGGGGAAGCCCACGGATACGAAGTCCACAGCGCCATCCCCGGCGAAGAAGAAGTCATGGCCGAAGAGCCCGACGCCCCGGAAGACCTGGTGCTCAGACCGCCTGTCGTGACCGTGATGGGGCACGTGGACCACGGCAAAACGACCTTGCTCGACTACCTGCGGCGGGCCCATGTCGCGGAAGGTGAGGTCGGCGGCATTACCCAGCATATCGCAGCCTATGACGTGGAGATCCAGGGCGGGCGGGTCGTCTTCCTGGACACGCCCGGTCACGCCGCTTTTACGCAGATGCGCGCCCGCGGCGCGCAAGCCACCGACGTGGTTGTACTGGTTATTGCCGCGGACGACGGCATCATGCCGCAGACGGTCGAGGCCATTGACCACGCGCGGGCCGCTGAGGTTCCCATCGTAGTCGCCATCAACAAATGCGACAAACCAGAGGGCCAGCCTGACCGCATCCGTCAGGAACTCGTCAAATACGATCTCGTAGACGAACAATGGGGTGGCAAGACGATCATACGAAATATCTCAGCGAAAACGGGCGAAGGCGTGAATACCCTGATGGAAATGCTCGTCCTCGAAGCGGAGATGCTCGAACTCAAAGCCAATCCTCGAAAGAAAGCCCGCGGCGCCGTAGTGGAAAGCGAACTTTCCAAAGGGCAGGGGCCCGTGGCCTGGGTCTTGGTACAGACCGGCACACTCCAGGTGGGCGATGTCTTTCTCGCGGGCGAGACCTACGGCCGCGTGCGCGCGATGATCAATTCGCGTGGAGAGCAGGTGGAGAAGGTGCCCCCCGCGACCCCGGTGCTGGTGCTCGGGTTTAATGACGTGGCCACGGCAGGTGACCAGTTTGTCGTCGTGAGCGACGAACGGATCGCCCGGGCGATTGCGGAAAAACGTGTGGATCGCGCAAGACTGAAGCAAGGAGCAACCGCGCCCCGCATCACCTTGGAAGACTTCCATAAACATCTGAAGGAAGGTGAACGCCACGTCTTGAACGTCGTCATCAAAGCCGATGTGCAGGGCTCGGTCGATGTACTGGAAAGCAGCCTGCTGAAGCTTGGCAACGAAGACGTCAAAGTGGAACTGGTCCACAGTGGTGTGGGTGGCATCAATGAGTCCGATGTTATCCTGGCCAGTGCAAGCGACGCCGTCATTATCGGCTTCCATGTCACCGCCAATCCACGGGTGCGAAAACTCGCGGACCAGGAAGGCGTCGATATCCGCACCTACCGCATCATTTATGAAGTGACGGACGAGGTGAAGAAGGCGCTGGAAGGCCTGTTGACCCCGGAAACGAAGGAAGTTGTTACCGGCCATGTGGAGATCCGCGAGGTCTTTCGGTCGTCCGCCATCGGCAACATTGCCGGATGCTATGTCCAGGACGGTGAGATCAGCCGCGCTTCGCTCATTCGCATCGTCCGAAATGATGTGGTCCTCTACGAAGGGAAGATCGCCTCGCTGCGCCGGGAAAAAGACGATGTGCGCAGCGTCTCTTCTGGGTTCGAATGTGGCATCGTGCTGGAGAGCTTTCAGGACGTCAAGGTGGGCGACACCATCGAAGCGTACCGTCTCGAGCAGGTAGCGCAGAAGCTGGAGTAGCCCGAAGGCCTGCGCCTCACAGAACAAAGGCATTCCATTGACCATCGGATTGCTGACATTGGATGTGCTGATTCACGGTGCACGTTCTCTCAAAGACAAACGCCGGGTGGTAAAAGGCCTGAAGGACCGCATTCGAAACCGATACAATGCGTCGGTGGCGGAGGTGGACTTCCTGGACGAGTGGCGGCGGGCCCGGCTCGCCATTTGCGTGGTTGCCCGCGAAAGCCGCTTTGCGAATACCCAGCTGAACGAGATCGGACGCTACGCCGCGACATGCAGCGAAGGTGAAATTGCAAACATAGCTATCGAAATGCTTTAAAACATGAGCCACGGCAGAGAAAAGCGCGTCGGAGAGCTGGTTCGGCAGGAAATCGCCCGCCTGCTCACGCATGGAGTGAAAAATCCACGCATCGGTTTTGTATCGGTGATGCATGTTCGAATGTCGCCCGACCTGCGTTATGCCAATACGTACGTCAGTCTTATGGGCGAGCCCAAAGAGCGCAAAGCCTCCCTGGCTGCCCTGCGACGCTCCGCAACCTGGCTCCGCGGCCAGGTCGGCCGCCGCCTGCGCATGCGCTATGCACCCGAAATTCGCTTCTTTGAAGACACCTCCGTGGACGATGCGTTCCGTCTGGAGGAAATTTTCAAAGAAATCCACGCGGAAGAACAGGACGACCGGGATGCCGCAGAGTAAACTGGCGGAAATTCTACAGAGGATTCGCCAGGCCAAACGCATTCTCGTGACCAGCCACATCTCCCCGGACGGCGACGCCGTTGGTGCGGTGCTGGCCGTGTACCATATCATCCGCAGCCTGTATGACCACGAGGTCGTCTGTTCCCTGGCCCATCCCGTTCCCAAACGCTACGCATGGCTCCCGGGTGCAGATCGTATCTGCCCGCCCGGAGTCTGCACCCCGCCTTTTGACCTGGCCGTGATAGTCGATGTGGCGCAGATGGACCGCATTGGCGGCGTAAGCGACCTGATCGATGAGAACACCGAAGTGATCGTGCTTGACCATCACCTCGAAGAGGATCCGATCGGCGACCTGGCCGTGGTTGACCCCCGATACGCTGCCGCCGGTGAATTGATCATCGACCTCATGGATTGTGCCGGCGTGAGCCTGACGCGCGAGATCGCCGAATGCGCCTACGTCGCACTGGCAACCGACACCGGAAGCTTCAAATACTCAAACACCACCGAACGGACCCATCGCATCGCGGCCCGCCTGCTCGCCACCGGCCTGCCGGTAGCGGAAATCGGGCGGCGCGTCTTCGATGAGATGTCTGCGGCGCGCTTCCGCCTCCTGACTCGTTTTGTGAATAGCGTCGCCCTGTTGGATGGCGGCCGCATTGCTCTGGGCACGGTAACCGCCGCAGACATGACCGAATCCGAGGCCCTGGAAGAGGATACCGAAGGCCTGATCAACTTCGCGCGGAATATCGAGGGCGTCGAGGTAGCCTTGTTGTTCCGTGAAGTCGACCCGAACACGGTCAAACTCAGTCTGCGCAGCCGGGAAGGGGTGAATTCGGCGGAAATAGCCCATCTTCTCGGTGGCGGAGGCCACGCCGCAGCGGCCGGCGTCACCATCGAATTGCCCTTGCGTCAGGCCACAACCGTCGCCCTGCACCACGTTCGAGAAGCCCTGCAGGATACGCTATGAACGGCTTGCTGCTCGTGGACAAACCCGCCGGGGTCACGTCGCATGACGTGGTGCGACAGGTCCGGCGCACCGCTGCCTCGCGAAAGGTCGGCCATACAGGCACGCTGGATCCGGCCGCCACCGGTCTTCTGGTTCTGTGCCTCGGGCGGGCAACCCGGCTTTCCGATTTCCTGATCGGGATGGACAAAACGTATGAAGGGGTATTGCGGCTCGGACTCGTGACCTCGTCACACGACCTCGATGGAGACATACTGGAAGAACGGCCGGTTCCTCCGTTGACCGCCGATGATCTGGAACAGGCCTTTGCGGCGTTCACGGGCGAGATCCAGCAGGTCCCGCCCATGGTAAGCGCGGTCAAGATCGACGGAGAACGGCTCTACAAGCGTGCACGGCGCGGCGAAAACATCGAACGGCCGCCCCGGCCCGTCACGGTACATGAATTTGCCCTGCGCTCGTTCGATGGGCGCGATGCGGCATTTCAATTGCGCTGCTCGACCGGGACCTATGCCCGCGTTTTGTGTTTCGATGTCGGTACGCGTCTCGCTTGTGGCGGCGTCCTGGCCCGTCTCCGGCGCCTTGCGGTGGGCAGCTACTCGGTGGCCGATGCCACCACCCTGGATTCCCTCGACTCCCGTGATGCCGTGGCAAAGAGACTGCTCCCGATGGAGACAGCGCTGCCCTTGCCCCGGGTTCAAGTCCAGGAAATGGGCCTGAATCTGGTGAGACACGGCCGCCCGCTGGACCGCGATGCGCTCACCGGCGATTGTCCCATACGTGAAGGGTGGGTCCAGATTACCGCGCCGTCCGGGAAACTGCTGGCTCTGGGGGAAGTCTCTGCCGATGCGCTCGGCGTTTGGATATTCCCGCGCAGGGTCTTGTGTCATGAGTGACTCCGAGCCAATGAAGATTATTGAAGATGTTCGAACCACGGATGCGGTCTATCCGGGCGTCGTCCTGACCATCGGGAGTTTTGACGGCGTGCATCTGGGGCATCGCGCCATTGTGCGCGAGGTCGTGGAAAAGGCCCGGCAACGCCATGGCACCCCGTGCGTTTTGACCATGCGTCCCCACCCGCGTGAGTTTTTTTCTCCGGAACGGCCTCCGAACCTGCTGACCGACGAGCGAAAGAAGGCGCGCCTTCTGGCGGAGAGCGGGATTCAGGTTCTCTTCGTGCTCCCATTCAATCGCGACGTGGCCGGAATGTCCCGGGAGGCGTTTGTTGAAGAGATAGTTGCTAACCGTTGCCGTGCACAGGAGGTAGTCGTCGGTCACGATTTCCGCTTTGGAAAAGGCGCCGAAGGCAATTTTGAGTTCTTGCAGACTTTCTGCAGCGAGCGGGGCATCGGAGTCGGGCAGGTCGCGCCGGTTCAGGTCGATGGAGAACGGGTGAGCAGCACGCTGGTCAGAGAATGCCTTCTTCAAGGGGATATCGACCGAGCGGCGCTGTTGCTCGGCCGGCGCTATTCGATTGCCGGACAGGTGCTTCGCGGCCGGGGGATCGGGGCCCAGCTGGGATTTCCAACGGCCAACATCAAGCCGCATCACACCGCCGTTCCCGCGCAGGGCGTCTACGCTGCACGTGCGACCCTGCAAGGGGTATCCTATCCTGCCGCGGTGAATATTGGAATTGCGCCGACATTTTCCCATACTGAGCCGACAATCGAAGCGCATATCCTGGACTTTTCGCGGGATATTGCCGGGGGAGGCATCGAGCTCGAATTCTTCCAGCGATTGCGGCCGGAACGGAAGTTCCCGTCACGCGATGCGCTTATTGAACAGATTGCGCGCGACGTGCAGACCGTGCGAATGTATTTTGCAGCGGGCGCCACCGGTGGCGAGCCAACGTAACGCGAACTACCACGATGTCCACAATTGCCCGGGCCCGGGTCGGAAGCGTAAACTATAGCAGTCCGAAGTAAAGGTGATGGCGGGGGGCGCAGCAGCGCCTGAGATAACGGGGTAATTGTGTAATGAACAGCCGAAAACGAGTCGTTGTTCTCTTTGCGATGCTTGCTCTTCTGCTTGTCGTGAGTTGCTCTACATCGCGCTACAAAGAGAAGGCCGATGCGGAAGTCTATCCCATCATCTCAGAGAAATCACTCGAAGTCCCCGGCAGCCCCCAGGATTTCACGATCGATCAAGAGGAATCTCTATCGCTCGAAGGACTCCCCACCTTGGAGAGCGAAGACGGGACCCTGGGTGATTCCGCTCCTCACGAGACCGGTTTTTATATCTTGTCGCTCGAGAAAGCACTGAGCGTCGCGGTTAAGCGCAGCAGGGAATATCAGAGCCAGAAAGAAGCCCTGTATGAAAGTGCCCTGGCATTGACGCTCCAGCGCCATCGTTTCGATCCCATTTTCTCCGGCCGTTTCAGTGGCGACTACAACCGGACCACCCGGGATGTCCTCCGACCGACCGACGCGGCGCTCGTCGCTCGGGAATTGCCCGGCATCCTCGAGCGTACGGGCGAATTAACCGGCGGGACTGGGGCCCTCCTCAACAGTTATGCCGATGTCGTCAGGGCGGCGGCCGCCACCACCGGGGTCGCCGGCGAAACCCGCGCCCATATCGTCGACGAACGTTCGGTCACCGGAAGCAGCAACCTCGGATTTGACCTTCTACTCGCGGGAGGCGCCCGCGTCGCGGTCGATCTTACCTCCAATTTTCTGCGCTTTGTGACCGGCGACCCGCGCGTGGCCACCTCCTCGACCCTGCAGGCGACCGTCACCCAGCCGCTGCTGTCGGGAGCCGGGCGTGACGTCGTTCTCGAAAACCTGACCCAGGCCGAGCGGAACGTCTTATACCAGCTTCGCTCGTTCACCCGCTACCGCAAAAATTTCGCGATCGACATTGCCAATGCGTACTACCGCGTGCTGCAGAATCGCGATGCGGTGCGTAACAACTGGAGCGGCTATCTGGCGTTTCAGGACAATGCCAAGCGCCAGCGCGCGCTGGCCCAGGCCGGACGCATCAAAGTCGCTGAGCTGGGCCGAAATGAGCAGGCCGAACTGCAGGCTCGCGACCGCTACATCGCATCCGTGCAAAACTACGCCGACAGCCTCGACCAGTTCAAAATCAAGCTGGGCCTCTCGACGGACGCGCCCATCCTCCTGGACCAACAGGAGCTTGAACTGCTGCGCGAAAAAGGCCTGGATCACCCGAACCTTGCCCCCGAACAAGCCATTGAAATTGCGCTCGTCTCACGACTTGACCTGATGGTTGCCCGCGACCGCGTCGAGGATACCGAACGCAAGCTTCTGGTTGCTGCAAATGCCCTGCAACCAAACGTGACCCTCGTGGCTCAGGGCCGGGCCAGCAGTTTTGGCCAGGACCGGTTCCAGAGCATTGATTTCGATCGCGCCGAAGCCAGCATCGGCCTCGCCGTTGATCCCCTCTTTGATCGGAAAGCCGAGCGCAATGCGTACCGGAGCGCGCTGATCGATTATGCCCGGTCGGCGCGATCCCTGGAAGAGGCGACCGATTTGATCAAGCTCGATGTGCGGCAGGCCTGGCGCGACCTCCAGCAGGCCCAGGTCAGCTATCAGATCCAGGAAATCGGCGTCCAGTTGAATGAACGCCGCGTCCGGGAACAAGAACTGCTCTTTCAGGCCGGACGCGGGAGCGCCATCGACCAGGTCGACGCCCAAAACTCCCTCATCGCCTCCCAGAATGAACAGACCGCTGCGCTGGTTCAGCACACCATCGCCCGATTGAGTTTCTGGCGGGACATGGGAATCCTCTTCATAAAAGAAGACGGACAGTGGGAGGACATCACGGATGACAACTACTCCGGAGAGGCCGCGGCCGAATCCGTGGAGGAAGGGATTCCTCCTGTTTCGTAAACGGTGGAAGTTCGGTATAGCCGCCGCGCTTGTGCTGGCGCTTGTGGCCTTTGTAACTCGCGACCGGGAAAGAAGCACCGGCGTGATCAGCTACCGGGTTCAGCGGGGGCCCCTGCGCATCACCATCCTCGAGAAGGGCGAAGTGGAAGCCCTCGAGTCGCAGGAGATCAAATCGGAGGTGCGCGGCGAAACCAAGATCATCAGCATCGTGGATGAGGGCTACCGCGTCACCGAGGAAGATATCGAGAACAAAATGCTCCTCGTGGAGCTCGATTCTTCCGAATTGAAAGACCGCCTCACTCAAAAGGAGATCGAGTTTCAGGGCACCCGCGCCAGTCTCACCGAAGCCCAGGAACAATATCAGATCCAGCTGAAACAAAATGAAAGCGACATCAAAGCGGCCGAACTCCAGGTCAAGTTCAAGCGCATGGATCTCGAGAAATACCTCGGCTCGAAATTGGCCCTCGACCTCCTCGACCGGCTGGGAATCAAGGAAATCTCCGCCGAAGACATTGAAGAAGAAGACCGAGCCGCCAGGGCCTTAGAGTCCCCAGCGTCGCAACCCGCCGATTCCAGCGATGCCGAACCGGCCGGTCCTTCCGAGACTGAAATCCAGGAGACAGAGGCTCTGCAGGTCGAAGTCGTGCTGACCACAGAGGCGCAGAAGCTCCGGGACGCCCTCGATTTTCAACAATTGGCAAAGGACGCGCGTCTGGCGGGTGAAGCCGTCCAGAAACGCCAGAAATTCGAGACGGACATCCTCCTGGCCGAGGAAGATCTCTCCACGGCACGGGACACGTACGAATGGACCGCCAAACTGGCCCAGGAAGATTTTGTTACCGAAACCCAGCGCCGCCAGGATGAAATGGCCGTCACCCGAAGCGAGATCGCCCTCGAATCGGCGATACTGGCGCAGGAGCTATTCATCACCTACGAATTCCCGAAACAGGCCGAAACCCTGCTCTCCGACTACGAAGAGGCACTCCGTGGACTGTCTCGAACGGTCAAAAAGGCCCGCTCGCAGATTGCCCAGTCCGATGCTCAGCTCAAGTCGGCCGAAGCCCGGTATTCGCTCGAAAAACAGCAGCGCGATGAACTTGTGGAGCAGATTGAGAAGTGTACGATCGTGGCTGAGCGTACCGGGCTGGTCGTCTATGGCGACGGCGGAAGCCGGCGTTACAGCTCGTCGGAGCCGATCCGGGCGGGTGCAACCGTTTACCGGAACGAGTCCATCGTCATCATTCCCGACATGACCAAAATGGCTCTCAAGGTCAACATTCATGAGTCCCATATCCAGAAGGTCCAAAAAGGCCAGAAGGCCTCCATCGTCATTGAAGCCTTCGCCGACAGGGAACTCACCGGCGAAGTCTCCAAGATAGGAATGCTTCCCGACCAGGAAAACCGCTGGATGAATCCCGACCTGAAGCTATACGAGACCACGGTCGTGATTGATGGATCGCATGACTGGATCAAACCGGGCATGACCGCGAAGGTCGACATCCTCATTGAGGAACTGAACGACGTCCTGTATGTCCCGATTCAGGCCGTGTTCACGTTTGAAGGAAAACGGGTCGCCTACCTCGCGCAACTCGGCCGCGAACCCGAAAGGTGCTACGTCGAAACCGGACAGTTCAACGACGCCTTTGTTGAGGTCAAAAACGGTTTGAATGAGGGGGACGTGGTCTTGCTGATTCAGCCGGAGACTCCGAGCAGAACCGGTGAGAAGCCGGCGGAGGATACACCCGGCGAGCTGCCCAGCGAGGCGCCCGCCGAGACCGCGCCGCCGGAGAACGTGCAGGCTTCGGCCGCGGAGTGAGCTGCATGCAGGGCAACGAAAAGACAGCCCGGGATAAGAGCCTGTCCAGGGCCTGCGCTACGGGGCCGTTTGCGATGCAGGTCCTGCGCCACGTGGAGGTCTAACATGACCTCAAGCAGTAAATCTGCGGTCCGTCAAGCCCTCCGCAATGCATTCGGCGCGGGCCGGATGAAGCTCACGATCAAACTGGGCCTGAAAAGTCTTTGGCTGCATCGCCTGCGCTCATTGCTTACCGTGCTCGGCATTGTCTTCGGGGTGTGTTCGGTGATCGCCATGCTCGCCATCGGCGAAGGGGCCAGCTATGAAGCCCAGGAGCAGATCCGAAGCCTGGGGAGTAACAACATCATTGTGCGCAGCGTCAAACCGCCCGAGGAAAAGGGCAGCACATCCAAGCGCACCTGGCTCCTCGAATACGGGATTACCTATGCGGATCTGGATCGTATCCGTGCCACCCTCCCGAGCGTCGAAATCCTCGTGCCGGCCCGGATCATGCGCCAGGACGCCTGGAATGGGGGACGGCGCATCGATTGCGACCTCTATGGCACCGTCCCCTGGTATCCGCAGGTGAACAACCACCGCGTGGCCCGGGGACGCTTCTTTTCGGATGAGGAGATGATTGACGGCAGTTATGTGGCCGTCTTGGATGCCGGCGTCGAAAAAGCCCTGTTCCCCATCGACCCGGCCATCGGGAACACCCTGCGCGCGGGCAGCCACTATTATCGCGTGATTGGCGTCATGGAACCCAAATCCGCCCGCATAACAGACAATGGCGCAACCATCCCCTCCACCAACAACGCCAACGGCGCGAGCGGGGCCCCCAACCGCATCTACGTGCCCCTGAACGCCGCCAGAAAACAGTTTGGAGATGTCCTCGTGAGCCGGCAAAGCGGGAGCAGCGAAATGATGCGCGTCGAGCTGCACGAAGTAACCGTCAAAGTGGCGCGCCTCGAAGAGGTGCTGGCTACCGCGCAGGTCATTGGCGATCTCCTCGCCGCCAAGCACCGCAAGAGCGACTACGAGGTCGTGGTGCCTCTGGAATTGCTGCGCCAGGCCGAGCGAACCAAACGTATCTTCAATATCGTCCTGGGGGCCATCGCCGCCATATCCCTGCTCGTCGGCGGGATCGGCATCATGAACATCATGCTCGCCAGTGTCACCGAACGCACCCGGGAAATCGGCATCCGGCGCGCGCTCGGCGCCAAACGCCGCGACATCATCATCCAGTTTCTCGTCGAAACGGTCCTGCTCTCCGGTGCAGGCGGCGCGCTGGGCGTCATCTTCGGCGTCATCATTCCGCTGGTGATCACCTGGTTCGCGGGCATGAAGACCATCGTCACTCCCTGGTCGCCTCTCATCGCCTTTTCCATCTCCGCGATGGTCGGCATCATTTTCGGCCTGTATCCCGCCCTGCGCGCCGCGAACATGGACCCCGTTGAGGCCCTGCGCCACGAGTAGCCCCCCGCGCGCACGGTGAGCCATTTCCGCCACGTGTGCTAGAATATACTGGATATTCGGGCTTCAATTTCGAGTAAATTCATGAAAATCACTGTAAAACCCGTCGAGACGGCCGATGAATTGAGGGTGGTACACGATCTGTTCGCAACCACCCACTCGGCCGACGACTATGCCCGGGGATTCCGGTGGCTGGAGGACTGCGGCACACGCTACCCGGGATACCTCAGAGAACACACCCGCATCGCCAAGAGCGGCGCGGAAGTCGTGGGCGGGCTCCGTCTGATCACCGATACCGTGCGCCTGGGCGATGCCCGGCTCAAGATGGGCGGGCTCGGCTGGATGACCACCTCGGAGAGGCACCGCCATAAGGGCGTTTGCCGGCGCTTGATGGATGATACGCTGAGTTATATGCGTCTTCACCGCTATCACATCGCGATGCTGTTTGGCATGCCCGGCATCTACCACCGCTGGAAATTCACGACTTCCCTTGCCGACTACATCATCGATGTCGACACACTCGAAGCGCTCACCTTTGACTGCCCCCTGCAGGAGCGGCCGGCCAAACTCGGCGACATTCAGGCCATCCAGGCCATCCACAGCGCCGATGAAGACGCGCTGGCGTGCTCGGTCGTGCGCACCCGGGCCCATTACCTCTGCAAATGGAACGATTCTGAGCCAAAACGCGTTCTCACCGACGACCGCGGCAAAGTGCTGGCCTATTTCTTCTACCGCAACATGGGCGATTATCTGGCCATTGTGGAAACCGGAGTGGCCGAATTTGGCATCTGCGGCAGCGTGCTTCGCGCATGCGGCCGTATCGCCGAGGAAGAGTCCCTGGCCCACCTGAAGATCTACAGCCCGCCTGCGCATCCCATGGCCCGGTATCTGCTCGAATTCCGGTCACGGCACGAAACCCTCATTTCCCGGGATGCGGGCGGCATGCTCGCCTTTGTCGACCTGGAGGAGACCTTCGAGCACATGATCCCCGAATGGGAGCGCTGCCTGAAACACAGTAGTGCGCTCGAGCTGCGCACGGAGGCCACCCTCGTGATCGATGGAGTCCCCATGCGTATCCGGGCCAATCGCGGGGCCATCGACCTCGCCCGCTCCCCCGGAAAAAGCAAAATCAGCCTGAGCGCCGCGGAAATGATGCACCTGCTGACCGGCTATCGCTACGTCGGAGACCTCCTCGGCGAAAAACCGTATTTTCTGTCGCCCGGCGCCCGCATGCTGCTGCAGGCCATTTTTCCCAAACGGCAGCCCTTTGTCTGGCCCTACGACCGCTTTTGAGCCCCGAACTGAGCAACCAGGCCCGGCAGAAAATTGAACAGTCCTCTGTCCGCCACGTATACTATCGGTTCGTGCCGGGGTGGCGAAACTGGCAGACGCGCCGGATTCAAAATCCGGTCCTGGCAACAGGGTGAGGGTTCGAGTCCCTCCTCCGGCACCACAAACCAGCCCCTCTTCCAATCGATCGCCCGCCCCGCAACACCGGCGGGCCCTGCAGGCGTCTCTGGCAGGCGCAATCTTAAACCAGGCAATGCTCGCCGGCCACCCCTTGAGCGTTTTTGGGATTTCCGGGATCATAGGAATCATAGGGGTGGATTTTTGTAATCTTTATGATATACTTAGGTTGTTATGTCCATAACCGGAGAAAAGGGCGCCCTCACGTACCGCAATGAGGACTTGCGCATTCGCAGGCAGCGCGCCGTTGCCGCTGCGCGCAGGGACGGCGTGGCCGTATGGCAGATCGCGGAGGCGATCGGCACGACATCGGCCAACCTCAGCAGCATCGTCTCGCGGGGTTCCCAGTACAGCCCATTCGCCGTCGCGCTCGACGAATGGCTGGAAATGAACGGTTACACCGCAGATACGACGCAGGACGGGCATTCCAACGGATTCAGGCCCGCTTCGTCGGCGAGTTCGCCCGCAAACCATTGCCCCATGCCGGCCATTGATGATTATCTGCAGCTGCTGGCCTCTGCCCATGCGAAGGGCGATTCGGCGGCGGTGGGCGAAACGCTCCAGATCGGGGCGACTCTCGCCCGGTTGATGGGCGAATTTCTTGAGCTTCGGAGCCAGATGGAGCGGCTGGCGTCGCGGCTTGGCCGCTCCACAGGCCGAAGCGCTGCGCGCTCTGCCGAAACCCGTGACTCTCTTTTCGCCAGGCCAGGCTCAAAGGGAAATCCCGCCTGAATACGTCCTCTTTGCAGCGGACGCGCCACTGATCCCTCGAAATCCAAAGTGATCGGCCGGGTTTCGACGCTGTGTAAGCCAATCCCCGCGGTTGCCTTCCGGATTACACGGGCAACCCCCACGAAGTTGTGTAACCTGGACGTACCGGGGCAACCCCGACGCGGTTGCGTGAGCTGGATGTACCGGGGCAACCTCCACGCGGTTGCGTAACCTGGACGTACCAGGGCCACCCCGGCGCGATTGCGTGAGCTGGATGTACCGGGGCAACCCCGACGCGGTTGCGTACCCTGGATGTACCGGGCAACCCCGACGTGGTTGCGTGAGCTGGATGTACCGGGGCAACCCCGACGCGGTTGCGTGACCTGGATGTACCGGGGAACCTCGATGCGATTGCGCTCCGGAATGTAGGGGCAGACCCCTGTGTCTGCCCATCCGGATCGCCCCCGTGGCTGCGTTTAAGAAGGGCAGACACAGGGGTCTGCCCCTACGCGCTGCGTAGCATAGATAAACCAGGGAAGCCCCCGCGTTGCGGAAATCAGTCCCCGCGCATTCGCCCAGCCGGGTAACCCCGCGCCGCGACGGGACGCTGTGAGCTGCAAGCCCCACCTCAAAATCCAACCTGCAAAACTCCACCCCCAAATCGGCTACCGCCGATTCACCCCCGCCCGCGGGGGACAGGTGCCCTGAGAGCACCGACGTCCTCGTCGGCACACGGTTCAGCCCTGCCCGCGGGGGACAGGTTGCACAGCGTTTTGCCGAACGGTCGAATACGTTTACGCACCCCCGCCCGCGGGGGACAGGTGCCCTGAGAGCACCGACGTCCTCGTCGGCACACGGTTCAGCCCTGCCCGCGGGGGACAGGTTGCACAGCGTTTTGCCGAACGGTCGAACTCGTTTACTGATCTCCGCACGCGGGGGACAGGTGCACCGCACCAAAATCTCTCCGGTTCGGGCTTTTGTCTCCCCCAACGAAGACGACGGGTCAAAAACCAAGCCGAGCACCGCGTATGCCGGTTCGCGTTCTTGTGTCCCCCGCGGGCGGGGGTGGCCGCGAAGCGGCCGGGGGTGGACGGTTACAAGTTGCGCGCGGCCTCAGCGCTGGAGAATGTGGATCGAGTGGCGAAGTGGAGAGGGCCGCCGAGGTGAGCTGCGTGGACTCTATGGACCGCGCGTCGGCGCGGGACTGCGCTGATAGCGCTGTTGGTTCCGGCTCTTGTGTCCCCCGCGGGCGGGGGTGGCCGCGAAGCGGCCGGGGGTGGACGGTTACGAGTTGCGCGCGGCCTCAGCGCTGGAGAATGTGGATCGAGTGGCGAAGTGGAGAGGGCCGCCGAGGTGAGCTGCGTGGACTCTATGGACCGCGCGTCGGCGCGGGACTGCGCTGATAGCGCTGTTGGTTCCGGCTCTTGTGTCCCCCGCGGGCGGGGGTGGCCGCGAAGCGGCCGGGGGTGGACGGTTACAAGTTGCGCGCGGCCTCAGCGCTGGAGAATGTGGATCGAGTGGCGAAGTGGAGAGGGCCGCCGAGGTGAGCTGCGTGGACTCTATGGACCGCGCGTCGGCGCGGGACTGCGCTGATAGCGCTGTTGGTTCCGGCTCTTATGTCCCCCGCGGGCGGGGGTGGCCGCGAAGCGGCCGGGGGTGGACGGTTACGAGTTGCGCGCGGCCTCAGCGCTGGAGAATGTGGATCGAGTGGCGAAGTGGAGAGGGCCGCCGAGGTGAACTGCGTGGACTCTATGGACCGCGCGTCGGCGCGGGACTGCGCTGATAGCGCTGTTGGTTCCGGCTCTTGTGTCCCCCGCGGGCGGGGGTGGCCGCGAAGCGGCCGGGGGTGGACGGTTACAAGTTGCGCGCGGCCTCAGCGCTGGAGAATGTGGATCGAGTGGCGAAGTGGAGAGGGCCGCCGAGGTGAGCTGCGTGGACTCTATGGACCGCGCGTCGGCGCGGGACTGCGCTGATAGCGCTGTTGGTTCCGGCTCTTGTGTCCCCCGCGGGCGGGGGTGGCCGCGAAGCGGCCGGGGGTGGACGGTTACGAGTTGCGCGTGGCCTCAGCGCTGGAGAATGTGGATCGAGTGGCGAAGTGGAGAGGGCCGCCGAGGTGAACTGCGTGGACTCTATGGACCGCGCGTCGGCGCGGGACTGCGCTGATAGCGCTGTTGGTTCCGGCTCTTGTGTCCCCGGCGGCCGGGGATGGATTGTGCGGGCAGACACAGGGGTCTGCTCCTACGTGCTCACGTTTTCATCGTTTTCGCTTTGGGCTATAATGCGGACGCGCGCATTGGGCCGGTATTTTGTCCAAAGGCACTCACAAGCTCCGGATTTTAGAGTTCCGGCCATCCACACCGGGCGGATTCGAAGAGGCGTTCGTTTCTGCAGAGCACAGGGAGCAATTTCTGACACAGCAATGGGTTTCGATTGCATTTCTCAGCCGCTGCTGGGCATTCAGAATGTCACCAAGAGCTATGGCAACCAGGTCCTTCTCCGGAACGTGTCGCTCACGATTCACGAGAATGATCGGGTAGGCATCATCGGCCGGAACGGCTGTGGAAAAACCACCCTCATCAGGCTGATGGCCGGTCTCGAGGCTCCCGATGCGGGGACGGTCACGCGCCGTCAGGGTGTTCGTACGGCCCTGTTGCAGCAGGAGACCCCAAGCGAATCCAGCGTGACCGTTGGGGAAGTCTTCGAGGCAGCTACTGCGGACATCCGCTCTCTTTTGCGGGAACACCATGCGCTGGCCGCTGAGCTGGCGGCGTCCGATTCGGGGCCGCGCCGGGACAGGCTGGCGGCAGCGTTTGAGCAGGCCCAGCATGCGTTGCGAGTTCGGGAGGGATGGAATATCGAGGCCGAGGTTGGCCGCATGGCCACCGCGCTCCAGGCGCCCGCCCTGGACCGTTCTCTGTCGACGTTGAGCGGGGGAGAGCTTCGCCGGGTGTATCTGGCCGCAACGCTCGTTCAACGTCCGGATGTGCTCTTTCTCGATGAGCCAACCAACCACATTGACGCCGAAAGCGCTCGGTGGATCGAAGATTTTCTCGCTTCGTATGCGGGGAGCTGTGTCCTGATCACGCATGACCGCTATTTTCTTGATCGGGTTGTCACCCGGATCGTTGAACTCGAGCAACAGCAGCTTTTGTGCATTGACGGGAACTACGAGTCTTTCCTTGAACAGAAAGCCCTCAGAGAAGAGCACGCGGCGCGCAGTGAAGCCAACCGACAGGGGGCTCTGCGGCGCGAACTGGCCTGGCTGCTGCGGGGCGCCAAGGCCCGAAGCACAAAGCAGAAGGCCCGCATCAAACGCTTCGATGAGCTGGAGGCCCGCGAGGCCTACAAGCCTCAAGAGTCCCTGTCGTTTGAGATCCTGTCGCCCAACCGGCTTGGGAAGCGCATCCTGGAGGCGGACGGCGTGTCGTTGTCGCTGGACGGCCGCGAGCTTTTTCGCGATTTCTCTCTGACCCTGCAAAAAGGGATGCGCGTCGGTCTCGTGGGTCCCAACGGATGCGGGAAAACCTCGCTTCTTCGCGTGCTGATGGGGCAGCTCGAACCCGATACGGGCCGGATTTTCATCGGAGAGTCGACCGAATTCCTGTATGTCGATCAAAGCCACGGGGAAGTGAATCCCGTCCATACCGTGCTTCAGTTCATCTCGAACGGTGTGCGCGATGTGGAGATCAATGGCCGGCGCATCCATATCCCCGCGTATCTCGAGCGTTTTCTGTTCGACCGCAGCGTTATGAACATGGAGATGCAATACCTGAGTGGGGGAGAGAGGAGCCGCCTGGACCTGGCTCGAAAGCTGATGGCGGGCGGTAATTTCCTCGTGCTGGATGAACCGGCCAATGACCTCGATCTGCCGACCCTGCGCGTGCTCGAAGAAATGGTGGCCGCTTTTGAAGGCTGCGCCCTGCTGGTCAGCCACGACCGGTATTTTCTGAATCGCAGCTGCACCCACCTGGTCGCCTTCGAGGAAGGGCCAGAGCTGGTCAAAGTCGCAGGCAACTACGACGATTATCTGCGCTATCGAAAAGAAACCGCCGAGGCTGCATCGGCGGGCACAGCCACGCCGCCACCCAAAAAACGAAGGCTCCGCGAGAATACAGGGCCGCGCCGTCTCACCTGGCAGGAAAAGCGGGAACTGGAGACCATTGAAGGGGTCATCAGCCAGGCAGAAGCGGAGATCTCCCGCCTGCAAAACCTGGTGAATGAGCCGTCCTTCTACAAGCAACAGAACGAAGACGTGCAGGCGGTGCTCGCCGCCTTGCAGGCGGCGGAAAAACGCGTGGATGCGTTGTACGAGCGCTGGTCGGAGCTGGATTCGATTGCAAGCGAATCCCCATGACGGCGCAGTCGTCTGTGGGCGTCCATCCGGCAGACCCGCCGGCTCGCGCTGCCGGCATCGCTGGGCAGCAAACGAAAAAGCGGGCTGAGGCTATTGCATCGCGCTCGCGGCCTGTTCGCTCCGGTCTGCCAGGGCCACTTGTCCTTTGCGGATGTGGTCCATTGAGATAAACATAAGGCGAGCGGTTTCCTGGGCGGCATGGAATCCAGTGGAGTTCTCGGCCTCCACCCAGTCGATCAGGAACGACGCCCGGCGCTGCGCCAGAAGGGCCTCTTCCAGGTGTTCTGGCGGCACGTTCGCGCTCTGGGCCTCCTGGATGGCGCTGATCAATTCCACGAGGGCGCCCATGCTGCGATCGCGCATCTCCATGGTTTTTTCCTGGATATTTTCCGCGCGCGCTTTTAATTCATCTTCCGACACCTTGTGGCAGGTCTGGCAGGCATTGTTGATGTTGAGCAGGGGGCTGCGCACGTGGTGGTCGCTGATTTTCATGGCGCCCGAACGGACGTAGGGCATGTGGCAATCCGCGCAGGCCACGCCAGCCCGCGAGTGAATGCCCTGGTTCCACGTCTCGAATTCGGGATGCTGCGCCTTCAACATGGAGGCGCCGGTGTCGGCATGGGTCCAATCCTCAAATCCGGTGGAATCGTAATAGGCCAGCACGTCGTCGGCCTTGTATCCATTGAACCAGGGATAGGTCAGGCGCTTTTCCTCGCCTTTGAAATAGTATTCGACGTGGCACTGGCCGCACACAAAGGCGCGCATTTCCTGCCGAGTGGCCATCTTGTTCACGTCGTAATTGGGGATGCCTTCCCTGGCTTTGGCCACCTTGATTCCTTCGAGGAAGGCCGGCCGGGTGATGCGCAGCTGCATGGTCTCGGGATCGTGACAATCGATGCAGGCCACCGGATGTTCCACGTATTGGCGAGCTTCCTCGTACGGCATCGGGTTCATCAGTTCGAACCCCTTAAAGAGGTCGCCATTCCCCAGCTTCTTGTAGGGGACATACACCGACGCGTGGCAGTGGATGCAGGCGCCGACTTGTGGCACCTGGTGCCGTGCCGTAAACGTCTGGTCTTCCAGCATGTACGCATGCCCGCGCTCCTCGCGGAAGTCGATGGCGAAGGCATAGCCCGCCCACATCGTCTTCAGGCGCGGATCAAGCTCCAGGCGGGATTGCGACACAACCGTCCTCGGGTCGTCCGAGGTCGGTGTCCGCGGCATGGCTTCACTGCCTCCATACCGTGTTCGCTCCATGTCCACCGTGCGCGTGTAGAGATCATATTGCATGGGGAAGTTTTTGCCCCAGATGGCCGGGTCTTCTGTTTCGTCGGTCAGCTCAACAACGCGGAAGAAGGGGTTGCGCGCTTCCTGCTTTCGCTCAAAAATATTGACCAGGAGCGCGGTCACCCCGAACGCCGCCAGGGCGATGAACAGCAGCAGGATGGCCGACAGCCGGAGCAGGCGTCGCAGGCGCTGGCCGGTCTGGTTTTGGGCTCCATTTTGGGATGGCTCACTCATGGTGGATGCTCCTCACTGTTCCTTGACGCTATTCCCAATGGCCGACATAGCGATGGCAGCGGATGCAATCCTGTGGCTCCCGGCCGCCGCCAACATCAATTTGATGCACGATATCCGCATGGCAATACCGACAGTTCGCCTCCGCTACCCGGTGGTTGAACGCGGTCGCCTGAATCGGTTCATGGAAGTGCCCCGTGGTGAAGGCGAGGGAATGATTAAACCCGTTGAGCCCTTTCACGAAGTATTTCGGGATCAGCGAAGGCGGGGTGTGACAGTCGTTGCAAACCGCCACCGCGTGATGACTGCCTTTGGTCCATGCGTCGAAATGATTCGTCATGATGTGGCAGTTTGCACAGACTATCGCGTCGTTACTCATATACGAGAATCCTTTGGCATAGATAAAGGTATATGACCCCACGCCCATACCTATCCCAGCCAAGGCACTCAAAAGTACAACGGCGAAAACGATACTCCGCCGACGCATGCTCCCTCCCGTTCGATTGGGGAAGATGATGACTGGAGACGCCCAGCCTCTACCCGCAAACAAAGTCTAGCACACCTTGCCGCAGATAAACAAGAGATTTGCGATAGTATATGTCGCTTTTAACGGTGGTCTTGGCGCGCCCGATATCCTATCATGCGCCCGGGCCCACAAAGCGGCCCGTGGGGTCTCCTTGGAAAGGAATCGCAGAGCAGCATGGCCGAGACGTTCTATGATCCGTGGGCAGACTATTACGACGCCATACATACGGGACTCCCGGGTGAGGCGGAGTTCTATGTCGGCCAAGCCGTACGGATGCAGGCGAAAACACTCGAACTGGGCTGCGGTACGGGCCGCATTGCCATCCCCATGGCCATGTCGGGCGTCGACGTGGTGGGGCTCGACAACTCAAAGGCGATGTTGCGCATTTGCCGGGAGAAAAAGAGGCGGGTTGGCGCGACTTCGGGGGATCTTCGAATTGTTGAGGCGGATATGCGCGAATTTGACCTCAAACAACTTTTTGATCTCGCGGTATTGCCCTATCGAGCGCTCATGCACCTGCTTACACCGGAGTGCCGTTCCTCATGCCTGACCTGCATCTATCGCCATTTGCGCCCGGGCGGCCAGCTGATCTTGAACACCTGGCGGCCCCGAGACTGCGACCTCGCCGCACATCGCATGCGTGCACAAGGGGCTCTTGTCTTTGCAGGGAAGTACCCCTTACCCGGGACGCAACTGGATGTAGCGCATTATGTTTCGGCCTGCTTCGATGAAGAAAACCAGATTCTCGACGAGCAGCATGTGCTGCACGAGCTTGACCCGGGAGGAGAGGTGCTGCACTCAGCGATTCTACCCATGCGCCGTGCCTGGGTCACGCCCCTTCAGATGCAGCAACTCCTTGAAAGTCACAACTTTGTGACGGAAGCAGTGTTTGGAGATTTCGACTGCGCCCCCTTCACCACAGACAGTACCGAGATGATCTGGATTGCCGGGAAGCAAGGCAACAACTCTGCCGGATAGGCATAAAGGCGCGCCAATTCAGCGTCGGATGTGAAATCCGTCATACAAAGGGGCCCCGGACTCCCACTGCGCATCAACGGAGGTGACCGCAGCGAAGACGGGGCCCTGACGACACCAATCGAGCATGGTTCGCAGGGTTTCCGAATCGCCCTCGAACGCAGCTTCTACGCTTCCATCCGCGGCGTTGCGCACCCAGCCGGAAAGTCCCATCCGCCGTGCCTGCCGGCTCGTGGCGTACCGGAATCCGACGCCCTGCACTCGCCCCTGGATATGTACGCGCAGCCGTCCGGTCATCAATTGGACTGGAACTGCTCCAGCATACGCGCGCGTAGCGCCGAATCGCCCAGAGATATGATGGCCGAGGCCGCTGAAACGCGGGCTTCCGGATAGGGGCTCAGCAGGACGGGCTGCATGATGTCCATGAGCGACCGGACGTCCGTTTCGACCACGACCTCGGTGACGATCGAGACAATTCCCTTGACATAATTCCCTGCGGCGGGCTCTTTCAGATCGGGGAAGTCCAGGCGCAGTAGTTCTTGGAGATCTGCGATGCGCGTACGGTCACCGCCCATAATCAAGGCGCCCGCAGCCCTCGCCCGCATCCGTATGACGTCGAGCTGGATATCGTACCGCTCCGACAGACGCGTGCGCAGTGCCTCCATGGCATCCAAGTCACCTTCTGGCGCCAGGCGCAGGCCGGCTTCCACCCGCAAGGTCGGGATTTGGAGCGCTTCCTGCTTCATCAATTCCTTGCCATTGGGAGCGTCGAGCAGGTACAACAGCTCAATAATGCGGTACCGGGCGAGCCCGGTCTGGCTTTCCAGCATCTCCTCAAGTGATTCGACCACATTGTCGCCCTTGAGAATAACGAGGGCTTTGGCGGCGGATTTGGCTTTTTCCTCATTGAGTCCGGTCAACATGTCGAGCAACGTGGGAATCGCATCGCGGTTGCCCAGACGAGCCAGGGCCAAAGCCGCCGGCGCGGACAGGTCGGCTGCACGGTCTTTGACCATGCGGAGCAGTGCCAGTTCGGCTGTTTGTTCACGGTACAACCCGGCCACCCGTGCCGCAGTCCCGCGAATCTGCCGGTCACCGCTGGTGAGCGCCCGCTCAATCAAGTCGCTGTCGATGGTATTGTTGCCCGCGATGTAGAGGCGGTAGTAGGCTCCCAGCGCTGTTTCGAGATCGTTTTGGCGGGCCAGTTCGTGGAGGTATTTCAACGCCTCTTCATCGCCTTGAGACGCGATGATCATCGCCGCATTCATTTTGGTCGGCTGGTCGCGGTTTTCCTCTTCAAATACTTCGGTAGCCTGGCGGATAGCGCGGCTCACCAGCTGTTGCTGGCTTGGGGTCAGGCTGCGCTCTGCGTCCTGCTTGAAGGGTTTGGCTTCGAGCTTCCCGCCTTGAACGCGGATCTCCTTCACTTCCGAGAAGAGGTATGCATGCCGGTCGCCCGTTTCCGGGTTCAGCACGCTCAAGAAATTCGGGCCCAGGTCCGTGATTTGAAGATTAGGATCTTCGGCGCTACGGCTTTTGACCACGACGGTTACGAGCGTGGGTGTTCCGGCGATCTCTTTGAGGCTCACACCCGAGACACCCGTAATCGGGATGTCCTGGCCCAGGGCGGGAACCGCAATCGCTATCGCGAAAACAAACATGATGATCTTTTGCATCTTTCGACTACTCCCAATCGTGGCGGCGCTGTGTTCCTTTCACCGCGTTCCTGTGTTTCATACGGAAGCCGTTGAAGCTAATACAATTCTATACTTTCTTCCTTGATAATGCGATCCAGAAATCCGCGCGCGGCATCCAGCGAAGGCACCAGAGGGTTAATGGTCAATGCCTGCAGGGCCGATTCGTACGATTTGTGTCGGACGGCTTCTACAATCAGCCGGTCGCTTTCCTTGACGCTGTGAAACAACCCCCTCAAAAAACGCGGGCAATCGCCTATCCGACGGGGCTCCAGACCCTGTTTCGTGAGCCGTACCGGCACCTCCACACTGCAATCCTCGGGGAGGTCCCGGAGCGCGCCGTCGTTGCGAACACAGAGAATCGATTCCCGGTCATGCTTTTCTTCCAACATCTGCAGAAGCGGGGCAATCGTTTCGTCATACCAGACGGCATTGCGGGCGCGCGTCAGTTCCGGAATCTCCGCCAGCGAGGGATCATCATACAGCTTCAGGATCTGCTGCTCGGCTTCGTACAGGATTTCCCCGCGCGACCGGGCGCAGGCCAGCTGTTTTTTCAAGATGACGTCCTGGCGGAAAAACAGGCCGACCGTGTGAATCGGGATCATCCGGAACAATTGAACCAGCTCATGATCGAATCCGTCGTCCTGGTGGTGTTCCAACTGATCCAGGATCCGCTCCATGCGGCTTTTTCCATCCAGCTTGACATCTTGAATCCATCCCAGATGATTTAAGCCGACGTAATCTACTTGCAGCGCATCGGGAGGCACGCGAAGAATCGCCGAGATTTTCCGGACATACGTGCCGGGAAGGTCGCAGACTCCGATGACGCGAAGGTCGGTGCATTTTGAGAGCGCTTCCACGAGGATGCCGGTGGGATTCGTGAGGTTGATGAACGTGGCATCGGGATTCGACTGGGCGATGAGTTCGGCATATTGGAGCACGATCGGCAGGGTCCGCAAGGCGTTCGCGCAGCCACCCGCCCCCAATGTTTCATCGCCGATCATGCCGAATTTCGGGGGGAGGACTTCATCGCGCTGACGGGCCGGCATTCCTCCGACTCGAATGTGATTGATGATATATTTGGCGTTTTGGACGCCTTCGGCGACGTCGGTGGTTCCGATGACTTTCGCCGGAAAACCGCTTCGATCCATCAGACGCTGGCAAAAGGCGGCCACCAGAGGAAGTTTGGGGCCTTCCCGGCCGATCAACACCACTTCTTTGACGTTTATATTGCGGGAAACCAGGGAAAGGATGAATTCCGGTATATAAACGCTACTGCCCCCCAAAATTGCAATCCGTTCGATCACGGGTATCCGCCTCCTCCGTAGTAATACTCCGCATGCCCCTTATCATTAAGAGGGATATGACCGATTGCCGTCGGTTTCTCCCTCTAGAAACGCCGTTCTCCTCCTTCCACTTCATAATGCGGGGAATGTGCTGCTCGTCCTATTCCCTCGCGCTGGAAACGCCCCAGTGCGACTGATGGATACAGCCTTGCCGAATAGGCTGCGGTCGCCCTGCAGGGACGTGTGCCGGTCCCAAGCCTCCTTTATCACAAACTGCCGGACAGCACGCAGGTTGGACCTTGCTCGGTGAGACAACGGGGTGCAGAATGCGGAGGGTGTCCGGGCGGCCGATCTTCGAGCCCTGTTCATGCCGCCCCAATGCCAGCACACGGAAATTCAACTGTGCCGCGGCATCGATGCGCTTGTCCATGGACTCGGACAGACTATCGCGGGGATCATCAGCCGATTGGGTGTGAAAGTCCGCCGTTGACTCTGCCATTCCCGTCCCGGCAACGAAATCTTCGGATTGCCGCCATGTGCTTATGAGGCTAGCGCCGCGGGAAAGTGAAGTCAAATTGCGATCCCCGCGTGTTCGCCCGGCTGTGCCCGAAACACAGCGGCCGCGTGGCGGCAAGACGGTTTCCTGCGATAGGGATGATGCGGATTGCTGGGATTGAATTCAGGATGGTGGGCTCAGCACGATGTCGTCGGGATCGATCAGGCGCTGGCCCGCCTGGCACAGTTCACAGGCCGATGGCTCCCAACTCTGCATGCGCAGGCGTGCCAGAGGCTCGTAGCGGCAATCAAACGTCACGTCGCCGGCGCTGCGGTCGATGAGCACGGAAACACCAACGATTACGGCCCCACGTTCGCGGAGATGGGCCATGCTTTTCTTGACCGAGCCCCCGGTGGTCGCGATGTCTTCCACGACAAGCACCCGCTCGCCTTTATTCAACAAGAAACCGCGCCGCAAGGCCATCGCACCGTCGCTTTCCTTTTCGGTAAAAGCGGCGCGGCACTTCAGATGACGGGCCGTTTCGTATGCGAGGATGATGCCTCCGGTGGCCGGCCCGACCACCAGATCGACTTCTGCTTCCAGAAAGCGGTCCGCGACGGCCGCGCAGAGGCGCTCCGCGATCTCCGGGTACTGCAAGACCCGGGCCGTTTGCAGAAACTGATGGCCATGCCGGCCGCTGGTGTACACAAAGTGCCCTTCCAGCAGCGCGCCCGCCTTCCGAAAAGACGCGAGTACCTGAGCTTCGTTCATCCCTGCAACTCCTCTTGGATTAAACGCACGGCCTCCGGGGGATTTTCGTGTTTCAGGATCGGGCGGACCACAACAATCATGTCGGCTCCCGCCTCCATGGCTTCCCGGGGCGTCATGACGCGGGCCTGGTCATCTTTAGATGCCCATCGGGGGCGTATGCCGGGGGTCACGATAAGCGGTCCCTGTCCGACCGCCTCACGCACCAGCGCAATTTCCCGCGGAGAGCAGACAATTCCGTGGGCTCCGGCGTCAACGGCCATTCGGGCCAGCCGGGGCACGGCCTGTGCGGCCGTCTCGGGCAGGCCGATTTCCTGCTGGAGCATGCCGTCCGTCAGGCTGGTAAGCACCGTAACGGCCAGGATGCGGGTCTGGGTAGCTTCGACGGCCTCCCGGGCGGCGGCAATCATCGCCCGCCCTCCGGAGGCATGCAGGGTAAACAGTTTTGCGCCGAGAGCCGCAGCCGCCCGCGATGCGCCGGCGACAGTATTGGGGATATCGTGGTATTTGAGATCGAGAAAAACATTCTTGCCCCGGTCGCGAACGGCGTGCACTATAGCCGGCCCGCAGCGCGTGAACAGCTGGGCCCCGATTTTGAACCACGAACAGCCCTCCGCAATGTCGACGGCTGCCAGGGCCTCCTCGCGCGTGTCTACGTCGAGGCCGGTAATGAGCTGTGTACGTCCCGTCATGTTTTCATGGCTCCAATGAGTTGATTTACATCGGCGATCTGATGCCGCTTCAGGTACTCTGCAATGCCGTTCACGACACGCTGGGCTGCATCGGGCTGGCGGAACGACATCGAGCCCACCGAAATGGCGGTCGCGCCCGCCAGGAGAAATTCGATCGCACTGGCCGCGTCGGTGATGCCCCCCGTGCCGATGATGGGTATCCGAAGCACGCGCGCGGCATCCCATACCATCTTGACGGCCACCGGGCGGATGGCCGGGCCGCTCAACCCGCCCACAATGTTGGCCAGGCGCGGTTTTCGTGTCTCCGGATTGATTGCCATGCCCAGCAGCGTGTTGATAAGACAGACGCCGTCCGCTCCGGCCGATTCGGCTGCCAGGGCCGGCTCCTGGATATTCATGACATTCGGAGTCAGCTTGATGTAGAGGGGCAGCCGGGTTGCCTCGCGAATCGCCCGTGTGTAGTCCGTAATGGCCTGGCAGTCCTGAGACACCAGCACCGCTCCTTGGGCGGAGCGGGCGTCGTGCACGTTCGGGCACGAAAGATTGGCCTCGATGGCATCCGCGGCCCCCTCGGCTTCCAGACGCCGGGCCAGGGTCGCGTATTCTTCCGGCGAATGTCCGTAGATGTTTGCAATGATGGTGGCCTTGCATTGGCGGAGGTACGGAACCTTCTGCGAGAGAAATCGCTCAAGGCCCACGTTTTGAAGGCCAATGGCGTTGAGGAGTCCCGCCGGTGTCTCAACCAGACGCGGGGGTTTGTTGCCCGCCCGGGGCTTGAGCGAGATGCTCTTGGTCGTGATCGCGCCGAGACGCGCCACATCGAAGTACCGGCCGTACTCTTGACCGTACCCGAAGGTGCCCGAAGCCACCGTTACCGGGTTTTTCATGTGGAGACCGCCCAGGTTGACGGCCAATGTCGCGG
Source organism: Candidatus Hydrogenedentales bacterium (assembly GCA_050950105.1). GTDB lineage: Bacteria > Hydrogenedentota > Hydrogenedentia > Hydrogenedentales > SLHB01 > UBA2224. The sequence continues at coordinate 140,999 of JBMNGZ010000009.1, forward strand.
CATCAGAGGTCATAGGCCGTACTGTGCGCCTCCCAATCGATCCGTGTCGCGTCAAACACCGGCCCATCGACGCAGACCCGAAGCATCTTCTCGCCTTCGCGCTCTTCTTTCGCCTCGACCACGCAGCTCAGGCAGGTCCCATCGCCGCACGCCATTTGCGCTTCCAGAGACACCAGGCAGGAGGCCCCGGAGCGAGCGGCAACCGCGGCCGTGGCCGACATCATGATCATCGGGCCGCACGCATAAATGCGGGTTTCGTGACCCGGGGCCAGCCGCTCGAGCATCTGGGCCGCGTTCGCCTTCTCTCCGAGCGAGCCGTCATCGGTTGCCAGATAGACCGTGCAGCCGAGCGATTCGAACTGCTCCGCACAAAGCAGCAGACCTTTGTTGCGGGCGGCGAGAAGCACCTCGGGGGGCCGACGGCATGCCTCCGTGAGGGCCTGGGCCAGCGCGGGGAATGGGGCCACGCCGATTCCGCCGGAGACAATGAGGTGGCGCTGAAACTCCCGAACAAGGGGGAATCCATTTCCCAGCGGACCCTGTATCGAGCAGGTCTGCCCCGGGACCCGCTGCGAAAGCAGCCGCGTGCCTTCGCCTTCTATCTTGTAAAGCAGCGTGAAGCCGTCGCCGTGTATCTCTGAAAAACACATGGGCCGGCGGAGGAAGGGGGAGAGGGTTTCGGCCACTTCCACCATGCAGAACTGGCCGGGTTTCGCCGCGCGGGCGATCTCCTCCGAACGCAGCCGCATGCGCCAGTGATCAGGGGCAACCTGGTCGTGTGTGACAACTTCGCAGTCCTGGATATATCGCATCTCAGGTCCTGCCGCGATCCAGGGCCAGCTGGCTCCGCAGATTATTCAGGCTGAGCCGCACGCGTTCTGCCAGCACCTCGCCCACGCCTTCCACGTCCACCAGCTCATCTTTCGGCGCCCGCATGATCTGCTGGAGCGTGCCGAAGCGGTTGACCAGGTTCTCAATAATCTGCGGCGTGAGGCGGCGGGTCTGAGACAGCACCCGGTAACCCCGGGAGGAAAGATAGGTGTCCACCCCCCGAAGGTTGGCGCCGTATCCCAGCGCCTGGCTGATGGCTTCCAGAGAAATCAGCTCGTCCTGCGGCAATTCCTCGATCCGTTGCTGCACGACCTCCGGGCTGGCCGAAGGTTTCTGTTTGTAATAGTCCTTTGTGATGAGGCCCGCTTCTTCGATGGGAATGGAAAGTTCGCGCAGCTGCAGCTCGATAAGCCGCCCCTCGGTGCCTAGTTCCAGGATGTACGGCTCAATTTCGCTCGCGATCCGTCGCGACATTTCGCAGCGCTGAATGGCCTTGCACACGTCAAAAATCGTCACCATATCCTCAAATTCGCGCGTGCTCAGATCCACCATCGACTGGTTGAGACTGCTGATGTACTTTTCGAGCGTTTGAAGCGCCTGCGACGACTTGTTGAGCAGCGTCGCGAGGCTGTCCAGGACATGGCGTGTATTCTGTACATACAGGGTGACGCTCGAACGCCGCTCCGACACGGCCACAACGGCGCATTTCGCCTGCTTCGCCATGCGCTCCGCGGCGATATGCCGTGTACCGGTTTCCTGCGAGGCAATTGAATTGCTGGGCGTTAGAAAGCGGTTGGCATAGGTGATGGTGGAGCCGTCCTCGTTCAGAATAATCGCGCCGTCCATTTTGGAGAGTTCATACAGCAATTGCGGCGTGCACGCGGCATTCAGTTCGACCCCGCCATCAGACAGATCGGCCAGCCTTTTGGGGTCGCCGATACACACCAGCGCTCCGAGACGGCTCTGCAACATCATGGAGATGGCGTCGCGGATCTTCGTGCCGGGGGAAATCATCCGGATCGCCTCATGGAAGGCGATGGATTTCGTTTTGCGTTTAGGTTTCACCATTCCCCATTTTCCTGTGTCGCGCTACCGCGCCGTGTTTCCAGCGTATCATGGCATGGAGCAGGGTTATCGTTCCAGCGCGAGCTCGATCGCCGGGCCAATCCGGCCGACGGGCCAGAGTTGTTCGTCAGGGTTCTCTACGTCCGCGGCATTGTTTTTGGGGAGGATGCAGCGCGTAAAGCCAAATTTGGCCGCTTCCGCGATGCGCCGGCGCGCCATGTCCACGCCGCGAATCTCTCCGGCAAGACCGATTTCTCCAAAAGCGGTCAAGTGCGCTGCGACGGGAGCTTCCATGTAGCTCGATACGAGCGCCAGGGCAACCGCAAGATCCGCGGCCGGTTCGTCCAGGCGCACGCCTCCGGCCACATTGACGAACACATCGCGATCAGCGAAATGCAGCCCCGCCCGTTTTTCCAGAACGGCCAGGATCAACGATACCCGGTTGGGATTCACCCCGGTCACGGTACGCCGGGGCGAGCCCAGGTTCGAATCACACACCAGCGCCTGCACCTCGACCAGCAGGGGGCGGGTGCCTTCCACGCTGGGCAATACCACCGAGCCGCTCACGCCTTCGGGACGTTCATTCAGGAACAGCGCGCTCGGATTGGGGACCTCCTGAAGTCCTGCCTCGGTCATCTCGAAGACGCCGATCTCGTTGGTCGAGCCAAACCGGTTTTTCACCGCGCGGAGGATCCGCAGCGCCTGCTTGCCCTCTCCCTCGAAGTACAACACGGTGTCTACCAAATGCTCCAGCATGCGCGGCCCCGCGATGGTGCCGTCCTTGGTGACATGCCCGATGAGGAAGATCGGGGTGCCCGAGCTTTTGGCCAGGCGCAGAAACTCGCTCGCACAATCGCGTACCTGCGAAATGCTGCCCGGCACGCCCTGCAGATCCGCCGAATAGACCGATTGAATCGAGTCGACCACGACCAGGCTGAATGCGCCGCCCTGGATATGCTTTCGGATTGAGGCCAGCTCGGTCTCGGTCAGCATGAACAGCTCGTCGGAGAGAGTGCCCAGGCGGCGTGCCCGCAACTGCGACTGGCTGAACGATTCTTCCCCGGAAATATAGAGTACCGGACGCCCTGCTTGGGCCAGTCCATGCGAAATCTGGAGCATGATGGTTGACTTGCCGATCCCCGGATCGCCCCCGATAAGCGTCAGCGAGCCGGGAACGATGCCGCCGCCCAGTACCCGATCGCACTCCCGGATATCCGTCGACAGACGAGGGGGAGGTTCGTGCTGCTGATCGGTAATGGGAAGCGGTGCACCGTGGTCTCCAATGGAGGTGCGGGCGTGCTTCCCGGATTCGACGACGGCCTCCTCGAGTACGGTGTTCCACTGCCCGCAATCCGTGCAGCGTCCCACCCAGCGCATATACGTGGCGCCGCAGCTCTGACAGACAAATGTAGACCGAGTTTTGGCCATAAAGGGATTTCCGCGAAGGCTCCTTGTGCCCTGAGATAACGGCAGGCCGATCCGCCGCGCACTGGCCTCATGCCATACGGGGAAGAGAATAGCAGATGCCCGCAGGGGGATGGAACCCACATTTTTGGAGCTGCCACGCCGAGACGTTTTGCCGCGTGTATGATGAACCAGGAAATCTGCGACTAGACTGGGTGGGCAGCGAGACGCTCCAGTTTTTCCATCACAGGGCCGGCATGTCTGACAAGGTGCTCAAGATCGTTGACCCGAGAATGGCGAATGAGACCAATGCCACTATCACCGTCATCACCGTGCTGAGCGCAAAATAGATCAGAAAGTCGATGAGCCCCAGGTCGTACACGGCATGTAGAATCTAAATCAGGACAAAAATGCCTAGGCAGGGGACGAATCCGGCGACCGCGTTGGCGCCAATCGCAACCAGAGCGACCGAGAAGAAATCTTTGACAAATTGCCCGTGGGGCAGCTTGCCCGTAAACAACAGCGTGAGGTAGAGGGGCCAGGGGGTGAGCACCAGACCAAGTAGCCCTATCACGACTACCGCCAGCACGGGGATGCCTTCTGTGAAGGGCCACAAACCAAAGGTCCCCCGCGCCATCTGCATGCGTCTCAAGGCCGACCGAAACTCTTCGGGGTCAATTCCCTCGCCCTGCGCCCGGTACACGACACTGCGGTCGAGGTCCACCACGACAATGGCCGGGAATTGCTCGATGTCGTACTGCGCGACCGCCGGTCCCATCTCCGCATCGGAGATATCGGAGATACGGATATTGATGAACCGCGATAAAGACTGCCTGATATCGGGCTCCTCGAAGACGGAGCTTTCCACTGCGCGCGAAGTCTCGCCTCCATCAGTGAAGAACAAGCAGAGCGGATGCCCGTGCTCCGTGGCAATGTTCGTGCCCTGTTCGTAGTGGGTGTACCACTGGACAGCTGGTGCAGCGGCGTTTGCGTCCGCCGGATGAGCCTCCGGGCCTGCGGGCATGGGGACCATGCCGGTTTCCGTGGGTGCCGCTTGATCCATGGCGGTCATTGCGGCGGTCTGACGCGTGTCATCGCCTTTCTTTCTCAGCGAGAGGAGGAGGGGCAACCCGATCAGCAATATCACCAAAACGGCAACCACGGCTCCCAGGACGATATAAAACCGTTTACTGCTGGACTGCTTCGGAGGGCCATACATCGTCAGGGCCGGGATATCAGGCACATCCGGGATACCGGGCAATGCGCCAGGCCCGGCCGCGGCGCTGGGAGCGCCGGCTGTCCCACCGTGCCCGAGCAGGCTCGCCAGATCCGTTGGCTCCGGGTGGAGCGGGCCGTGTTCACGACGCAGGCGTGCAAGGTAAGCCTCCGCCTTGGGATCCTGGTGCATGGCCACCGCCAGCTCACAAATCTGCACGGCTTCCTGCGGCCGCTGGAGCTCGGCCAGACACATGGCCCGAGCCAGCATAATGTGCTTGTCATTGGGAAAGTTGGCATCCAGCTCATCCAGGGCGATCATCGCTTCCGGATAGCGTTTCTGCTGGAATAAGATGTTGGAGCGCGCGAACTTCTCTCGCGCCTCGTGCTGATGCATCGCTTGCCCCCTCGTAATTCAGTCCCGCCCGTTTGCTACAGTATACACAGGTACAGCCGCCCGGATTCAACGCGCTGAGACCGGCATCTCTCAGTTTTAACCTCATTGGGAACCATCCGAGGGAACCATCCGAAGGTGGCTGAACGAGGGGCGAATATGCTATGTATAAGCCCCTGTTCTTAAACACTATGTAAAGAAAGGCCGTATTCACCCATGAAATCCTCGCTGTTTTTGAGTCGTGACCAGGTTCTGGCCATCCAACGCGAGTTTGGCACCCCGGTGTACGTCTACGACGAGGCCACCCTCGAGCATCAGGCCCGCCAGGTGCTTGAGTTTCCATGCCCGTTCGGGTTGACCGCCCGCTTTGCCATGAAGGCCCTGCCGAATTTGTCCATTCTCAGGCTCCTTCATGACCTGGGGCTTCACTTTGACGCCAGTAGCGGATATGAGGCCGAACGCGCCATGCGCGCCGGAATCCCGCCTGAACACATTGAAGTGACTGCCCAGGAACTCCCGCACAACCTTACGCAGCTGGTCGAGGCGGGAGGGTTGTTCAATGCTAGTTCCCTGGCACAGCTCAGCGCTTTCGGTGAGCGTTTCCCCGGAGCATCTCTCGGGGTTCGCATCAACCCCGGGCTCGGCTCCGGACACAACAACCGGACCAATGTCGGCGGACCCTCGTCCAGCTTTGGTATCTGGCACGAGTACATCCCCCGGGCCCTCGACATCGCCAGCGCGTTGAATCTGCATATCACCCGGGTTCATACGCACATCGGCTCGGGCGGAGACCCGGCGATCTGGACCCAATGCGCGAGGCTGTCCCTGGATGCCGCCGCCCGCTTTCCGGAGGTGACCACGCTAAACCTCGGGGGCGGGTTCAAAGTGGCCCGCATGCCGGGAGAATCCGCCGCAGTCCTGCAGGATATCGGCAGGGCCGTCAGCGAAATCCTCCGCGACTACGCCGAGTCCAGCGGAAAAGAGTTGAAACTCGAGATTGAACCGGGGACTTTCATCGTGGCCAATGCCGGCGTTCTGATCATGACGGTCATGGATGTCGTGGATACAGGAAACGAGGGGTACCGGTTCATCAAAGCCGATGCCGGAATGACCGACATCCTCCGGCCGGCCCTCTATGGCGCTCAACACCCCATCACCCTGGTTACGGCCTCCGGGGAAGAGCGGCCGGGCGGCGAATACCTGATCGCCGGGCATTGCTGTGAAAGCGGAGATCTGCTGACACCTGAGCCGGGGAATCCTGAAGGACTGCTTCCGCGCGCCTTGCCTGAACCCCGCATCGGCGATGCGCTTGCCATTGGGGGCGCGGGCGCCTATTGCAGCGCCATGTGCTGCAAAAACTACAATTCCTTCCCCGAATCGGCCGAGGTGCTCCTCAAAAAGAGCGGGGAACTGCACCTGATCCGGAAACGGCAGACCCTCGACCAGATGCTCGCAAACGAAATGCTATTCTGACGGGCCGCGGTTTGGCTTGGGATACCGCAGATGCAGGTAACCGATGCCGGCCGACATGGCCGATGCCGCCAGGCCAATCAGCCACCACGGCAGACCGGCCTGCGCGGCCGATAAATTGCGCAATCCCGTGAGCAGCTTTTCGGGAAGCCGCTCCGAGGCCATGAGAACCGCCGATGCATTGAACAGGGCATGCAGCAAGATCCCGTTCCAGAGAGAACGGGTCCGCCAGACCACGTAGGTCAACACCATCCCCGTCAGACCCGTTAACACCACCCGGTAAATGCTGAGATGGAACACGCCGAAAAGGAGCCCGACCACGGGGATGAGCAGCCAGGCGGGCAGGCGCTTCTCGAGTCCGGAGAGAATCGCTCCGCGAAAAAGGATCTCTTCGCAAATGGCCGGGGAGACCGCGATGACCGCCAGGAGCACGACAAGACTGGTATCTTCCAGGCGGAGCAGCTGGAGGTACTGTTTTGCCATGTCCTCGGGCATCGGCAGCACATTGCTGTGCCAGAGCCCCAGTTGAAACGCGATTAGCAGCCACGAGAACGCGATCACCACGGTGGCCAGCGCCCCGTCGATTCGGAACGCCCGCAGGTGCAGCGCGCTCAGCAGATCCACGCGCAAATACCAGAGCAGCGCCACCGTGGGCAGGGCGATCACCAGCCATTCCGTTATGAGCAAGCCACTCAGCACCTGCTTCGACTGGGCATAGACCCCCACGTAGAAAATCAACAGCAGGATGAGCGTGTATAAGGTCATGGTCATCCCGATCGTCGGTTCACCCCGTGGCGCAATCCGTGAGCGGCGAAGGGTCAGCGGCACGCCTTTCTCTTCGGAGAGAATGACGTCTTCCCGCTGAAACAGCCAGGTTGCACAGACCAGCGAAAGCAAGGCAAAAACGCTCGTGCTCAACAAAACAGAGAACACCGCCTCGAGCCTCGCCCGGTCGGTCAGCAGATCGCGAAACAAAAGCCCGATGTTCACGATGGGGACAAATTGCAGGACCGAATTGAGTTCCAGACCGGGCATCCCGGCCAGACCCGCTGGAATCGTGATCAGCAGGAAGAACGGGGTGACGTAATTCTGCGCCTCTTTGAACGTGCGGGCCAGCACCGCCACCGACATCATCAGGGCCGACACAAACAGGGCCAACGGAATGAGAAGCAGAGTCATCAGCAGCGCAGTGCCCAGGGGAAACTGCACGGGCGCTTTCTCCGGGCCCACCTGCAGCCGCGTGAGCAGGTCGGAGAGATGGAAAATGAACGTCATCGCCATGCTGGCCAGGTTGAGCAGCCCGGTCAGCATGCTGATGCAGAATACCGTGAGAAATTTGCCGCACACGATCTCAAACTTGGTCGCGGGCGTCGAGAGAAGGGTTTCGAAAGTGCCCCGCTCTTTTTCGCCCGCCGTGAGGTCCACCGCTGGATAGAAGGCCCCGATCCCCACCATCAATACCATGATCATCGGCAGCATGGCGGCGAGCAGGGTGCCGACGATGCGCGCGGCAGGCGCCACGTTCATTTCCTGAAGTTTAAGCGGCGTGACAAAATCGAGCGTGATCCCTGCTTTCGCAAGTCGATCTTCCAGCAACCGGGTCTGTGTGATGCGGAGCCCTTCACTCAAGCGGTGGGCCGCTTCGCGCGATTGCGGGACGGTCGAGTCGTACTGGATGACGATCAGCAGCGAGCCGCCTCGCTCTAATACCTCCTCGGCCCGCTGTTTCACCACCACCACGGCGTCCACTTCACCGTCCAGCAGGGCGGCTTCGGGCTTTTCCATCGCCAGGAGTGTCACGCGGGGAAGCGCGGCGATCCATTGGGCGACCGTGGGGTCTTGTCCCGCTTTGACGGCGATGCGCGAGGTGGACTCTTCCACGTGGGAAATATGCATGAGCGCCACCTGTGACGTGACCACAAGCAATACGGGATAGAGAACCACCGGGATGCCAATCATGGCCACGAGCGTGCGCTTGTCACGCAGCATGGTCACCAGTTCTTTGAAGAAGATGGCGCGAACCGTGCGCATTTTCATGAGGGCACCGTATTGGCCGCATTGACCAGGCTCACAAACGCGTCGGTCAGGTTGGTGGTGTCGGTTTTTTCGTACAGGCTTTCCTTAGTGCCGGTTGCGAGGATCTCACCTTTGTAAATGAATGCCAGCCGGTCGCACAAGATTTCCGCTTCGGTCATGTAGTGGGTGGAAAAAAGGATGCTCCGGCCATAGTGTTTTGCATGTCGAATAAAGGAGAGGATGGTCTGGCAGGTCATGATGTCCAGGCCCGTCGTCGGCTCGTCCAGGATCAGCACTTCCGGGTCATGCAATAAGACGCGGGCAATCGAAACCTTCTGGCTCTGCCCAGTGGAAAGCGTGTCGCAGCGGCGATCGATAAATTCTCCCATATCCAGGATCTCGGCCAACTCCTCCGTGCGCTGCCGGATCCGGTCTCTGGGGAGGCCGTGAAGGTCTCCGAAATACCGCAGCTCCTCGCGTGCGGTCAGACGTCCATATAATTTTGTGTTTCCGGACAGAAACCCAATGTGCTGCCGCACCGTGTCGGGGTTCTGATCGGTGCGCACCCCCGCGATCCAGCAATACCCTGAAGTCGGGACAATGATCGTGCCCAGCATCCGAAGCAGCGTGGTCTTGCCTGCGCCGTTGGGCCCGAGAAGTCCAAAGATCTCGCCCGGTTCCACGGAGAACGTGGCGTTCTTGACTCCTTCCACCGGCTTGGAGCGTGGAGGAAAATACACTTTTCGGAGGCGTTCCGTGCGGATCATGCCGAAACCCAAAAGCATTGAGAGTTTTTCACGGGCGTAGTTTTAGCACAATCAGCCCCGTGCTGCAAAATCGCATCCGTTGCAATGCCAGACACGGACAGAAAAGGGCGTCAGGCGTTTCCGAGCAAGGCCCGGGTAAACGCCGCGTTTCGCCTGAAGTCCGCGTCCCGTTCTCCGATCACTTTTGTCTCGAGCACGACCCACCCAGCGTATCCGATGGCGCGCATGGCGGTCCCCACCGCGGACATATCCACCTCGCCCTCGCCGAGATGGCCTTTGTTGTCCTTGAAGTGGATCTGGCAGATACGATCTCCAAGCAAGCGGATCTCGGCGGGCACATCGTATCCACTAGCCGTAGAATTCCCGACATCGTAATAGACCCGTACGGCGTTGCTTTGCACGCGCCCGAGGATATCCAGGTTCTGCTCTGCGGAAAGGGTGTTCTCCAGGCCCAGAATCACTCCAGCTTGCTCCGCTTTCGGGGCCAGCTCCTTAAGCTGCCCGACCAGGACATCTACATCCTTCGTTTTGAGCGCCCCCGATCGGTCGCGCAGATCGCCCTTGCCGAAAAACGCCATCAACATGACCGTTGCGCCTAGATCCTTGGTGCCGTCGATCGTTTGCTCGGTCCACGCCATTGCCCGCGGTTCGCTTACCATCGGAAAACCGTTTAAGAGGCCCATCGCCACCGACGAGACCACGACCCCATGCTCTTTGGACTGTTCTTTGTATGCTGCGCGGCGTTCTGCATCCGCCACCGCCAGGACGTCGCCGGGGCTGCCATTGTCTGCCGCGGCCGAGATCTCGAGTCCATCAAGCCCTACTGCCGCCGCCACAGCCAGCCCCTCCGGCCCCAAAGCGCGCAGAGACCAGTCGCACGCGCTCAAACGCAGCGGGGGCTTTCCCTCCTCCGCCATCGCCCCGGACAGCCCAAAACCAGTGGCTGCAATCCCGAATCCCGCCTGGAGCAGAAAATTTCGCCGTGTTGCCTGCATGGGTCTCAGTCCTCTCTCGTCCGGCCCGGGCCCGGCGGTCAAAAAAACAGATTCCTCAGCTAACGCACCTTTTACGCCGTCAGCATAGCACAGGCCCCCGAAGCGGACAATTGGCGCCCTTCCGCGCGCGCATTCTAATACCAAGTGCACGGTTTTTGGGTTTGGCTCTTTTCCTGTGGGTGAGTCTTGAGCGAGGAGGTGGAAAAGAAGAAGACATCGGGACCCATTCGGTATTCTTGGAGGTGTCAACCAACCAAGAGCGAAAGGAATTCCGATGTCCTACACCCATCTTACCCCAATGGAGCGCACGAAGATAGAGTTTTTTCTCGAACAGGGCAGCCGCGTGTGCCTGCTCTGATCCATCCAGATTTCGCAGCGCGTAGGGGCAGACCCCTGTGTCTGCCCTTCTTCAACGCAGCCACGGGGACTATCCGGCTGGGCGGCCGCGCGGGGACTGATTTCCGCAGCGCGTAGGGGCAGGCCCCTGTGTCTGCCCTTCTTCAACGCAGCCACGGGGACTATCCGGCTGGGCGGCCGCGCGGGGACTGATTTCCGTAGCGCGTAGGGGCAGGCCCCTGTGTCTGCCCGCACAATCCACCCCCGGCCACGCGAGGCGCGTGTCCACCCCCCCCCGCGGGGGACACAAGAACGTGAACCGGCATACGCGGCGCTTGGTTTGGTTTTTGATCCGTCCTCTTCTTCGGGGGACACAAGAACCCGAAGGCCAGAGATTTATGTGCGGCGCAGCTGTCCCCCGCGGGCGGGGGTGAATCGGCGGTAGCCGATTTGGGGGTGGAGTTTTTCAGGTTGGATTTTGGGGTGTGGCTTGCTGCTCACAGCGTCCCGTCGCAATGCGTGGGGGCTATCCGGATGGCCGGGGGCGCAGGGACTGATTTCCGTAGCGCGTAGGGGCAGACCCCTGTGTCTGCCCTTCTTCAACGCAGCCATGGGGACTATCCGGCTGGGCGGCCGCGCGGGGACTGATTTCCGCAGCGCGTAGGGGCAGACCCCTGTGTCTGCCCGCACAATCCACCCCCGGCCACGCGGGGCGCGTGTCCACCCCCGCCCGCGGGGGACACAAGAACGTGAACCGGCATACGCGGCGCTTAGTTTGGTTTTTGATCCGTCCTCTTCTTCGGGGGACACAAGAACCTGAAGGCCAAAGATTTATGTGCGGCGCAGCTGTCCCCCGCGGGCGGGGGTGAATCGGCGGTAGCCGATTTGGGGGTGGAGTTTTTCAGGTTGGATTTTGGGGTATGGCTTGCTGCTCACAGCGTCCCGTCGCAATGCGTGGGGGCTATCCGGATGGCCGGGGGCGCAGGGACTGATTTCCGTAGCGCGTAGGGGCAGACCCCTGTGTCTGCCCTTCTTCAACGCGGCCGCAGGGGCTATCCGGATGGGCAGACACAGGGGTCTGCCCCTACATTCCGGAACGCTTCCGCGTCGGGGTTGCGCGCATAATCCGGCTGGGCAGGCACAGGGGTCTGCCCCTAAATTAGAAAAACTACAGGATATAGTCGATGAACTAAACAACCGGCCAAAAAAATGCCTCGGATACCGAACACCCAATAAAATCTTCCCGCAAAAACGAAAAATCCTTTGCGTGCACTTACAACTTGAATGTGCCGCGGCCTTGCGTCCACGCGAATGCGGTCGCTATAGTGCGCGCAGCACGGATGAACGGCGGCGCTGCCCGAAAATCCAGATGTAACCAGCGAGGAAACCATGCGACGACCAGTAGCCATGATCACCGGAGCCAGCCGCGGTATCGGACGCGGCATTGCCATCGAATTAGCAAAAAACGGGTTTGACCTTATCGGTACCGCCACCCGGCTCACTCCGGATGACACGCAGAAGGGTCTTTTTGAAGTCAAAGCTCGCGCGGAAGAGCTTGGGGCCCAATTCGTCCCGCTTGCCGGAGACATCGGCGACATGGGCGACCGGAAGCGCCTGGTGGAAGAGGCGTACGCTGCGTTTGACCGCATCGACCTGCTGGTCAACAACGCCGGCGTCGGGCTTCTCAAGCGCCTGGACATCCTCGAGACCACGGAGGAGAGTTTTGACCGGCTAGTGCGCATCAATCTCAAAGGGCCGTTTTTTTTGACGCAGGCGATCGCAAATCGGATGATGGAGCAGGTGACAGCAGGGGACGGAGACCCCCCCAACATCATCTTCATCAGCAGCATTTCGAGCAATACGGCAAGCCCAAATCGCGCCGAATACTGCATCAGCAAGGCCGGACTCAGCATGGCTGCCCAGACTTTTGCGGTGCGGCTGGCTGAATTCGGCATCAATGTCTACGATATCCGGCCCGGCATCATCGCCACCGACATGACCGCGCCCGTCTCAGAAAAATACGATAAACTCATCTCCGAAGGTTTGCTGCTTCAGAAACGCTGGGGCACCCCCGAAGACGTCGGGAAAGCAGTCGTCAGTCTTGCGGCAGGCCATTTTCCGTATTCGACGGGCGCGGTCATTGAGGTCGGCGGCGGGTTCAGCGTCCTCCGTTTGTAGCAGGGAATGCCGACCCGGATTCGTGCCGCGCTTCGTGCAGGTAAGCTCCTCCAGGCCTCGGAAATCACGCACCAAAAACCCGGGTTGCTTTGACTTGAAGCGCCCCCAAACGCTAAGATCTACCTTTGATTCCGGCCCCTGCGGGGCGCATGAATTCATGGAGCCCCCGCCGGGCGGGCCCGTTCCCAAACTGCAGCGCATGCAGGGAGATATCCCGTGATAACGGTTCAGGAAGTACTGCAAACTCTCAACAACTTCTGGGCGTCGCGCGGCTGCATTCTGTGGCAGCCTTATCATACCGAAGTGGGCGCCGGCACCTCGAATCCCGCCACCTTTCTGCGGGTACTGGGTCCCGAGCCCTGGTGGGTCGCCTATCCGGAACCAAGCATCCGGCCAACCGACGGGCGTTACGGCGAAAACCCCAACCGTCTGCAGCATTACTACCAGTATCAGGTCATCCTGAAGCCTTCTCCGCCCAATGTGCAGGAACTCTTTCTGGAATCCCTGGAAGCCCTCGGCCTGGACCTTACCCGGCACGACTACCGATTCGTCGAAGACAATTGGCAGAGCCCGTCCCTGGGCGCCTGGGGCCTGGGCTGGGAGGCCTGGCTTGACGGCATGGAGATCCTCCAGTTCACCTATTTCCAGGAATGTGGCGGCCTGAAACTCGACCTGCGCGCCTGCGAACTCACCTACGGCATCGAGCGCATCGCAATGCACCTCCAGGGGGTGGAGAGCGTCTACGACTTGAAATGGGCCCCGTCCGGCATTACCTACGGCGACCTCTACCACGCCGCCGAGGTGGAGTGGTGCAAATACAATTTCGAGGCGGCCGATACGGGCAAGTTGCTTCAGGTCTTCGATCTCTGGGAAGCCGAAGCGGCGCGACTGCTCGAATGGGGGCTCATCATGCCCGCGTACGACCACTGCCTCCGCCTGTCACATCTTTTTAACCTGCTCGATGCCCGGGGGGCGCTCTCCGTGACCGAACGCGGGCGCTTTCTTCTCCGTTGCCGGGCCATTGCGGAACGCTGCGCCAAAGGATTCTTTGAACAGCGGCAGGAAAAAGGTTTCCCGCTCTGCCGCCTGCCGCGCCCGTGGCGCGACGCTGACGCGCCGCCCGTGCCGACGGAACCCGGCGCGTTTCAGGAGCGCGACACGCTCCTGCTCGAGATCGGGGTCGAAGAGTTGCCTCATTCCGACGTGAAGGCGGTTCGTGCCCAGCTGCCGGCGCTGATCACCCGATTGTTCCAGGAAGCGCGTCTTGAACACGGTCCCGTCACCGTCTGGGTGACGCCGCGGCGCATCGTCGCCCAACTCGACGACTGCGCGTCGCAACAACAGGATCTCACGGAAGAAGCCCGCGGGCCGGCGCGGAAAGCGGCATTGGACGCCGAGGGCCAGTGGACCGTTCCCGCGCGGAAATTTGCGGAATCCAGAGGCGCGCGCGTCGAGGACATCTATTTTCAGGAGCAGGGCAAGGCCGAGTACAGTTTCATCAAAGTGGAGCGTAAAGGGCAGCCCGTAACGGAGCTTTTGTCCGGCATCGTCACGAAACTGCTCGCCGGTCTTCAGTTTGTAAAATCGATGGGTTGGGAAGACAGCACGGTGACCTTCTCGCGCCCGGTCCGCTGGCTGCTCGCCCTCCACGGTGCGAATCCGGTTCCGGTCTCCTGGAAGTTCGTTGAGGGCGGTGAATTTGCTTCGGAGCGCTTCCTGCATTCCGGCGCCGTATCGTACGGCCACCGGCGGCTTGCGGCCGGACCCGTCCCAATCCCTTCGGCCGGCGACTATCTCGAGGCGATGAAGCGGCACTTCGTGCTTCCCGTCCTCGACGAACGCATGGCCCGGCTGCGCAGTGAAGCCGAGACCCTCGCATCCGCGCAGGGACTCCATCTCGAGGAAGACAGCGACTTGTTCGAGGAGATCATCGATATTACGGAATGGCCGGAACCCATTCTGTGCAGCATTCCAGACGATGCCCTCGCGCTTCCCGAAGAAATTGTCATCACGCCCATGAAGGTCCACCAGCGCTATATCCCATTACGCGATGCCCAGGGAGGCCTCAGCAGGCATTTCCTTGCCGTCGCGAACGGCAAGCATGACGAGGAAGGCCGTGCCATCATCCGCCGCGGAAACGAGCGGGTTCTCAACGCGCGCCTCCGCGACGCCCGGTACTTCTGGGATACCGATACGCGCAAACCCCTGCGTGAGTTTGCGGCGGGCCTGTCCCGGGTTTTGTTTCACCAGAAACTGGGAACCGTCGCCGATAAGATCGCCCGGCTCCATCGACTCTATTCCAGGCTCAAGGGCGTCCTGCCGGCGGTCGATGACGCGCGGATAGCCCAGGTTCTGGACCTCATGAAGGCGGATTTGACCACGCAGATGGTTTTCGAGTTTGATTCCCTCGAAGGGGTGGTCGGTATGCTCTATGCGCGCAAGGAAGGGCTTCCGGAAGACATTGCCCGGGCCCTTTTCGAGCATCGTTTGCCCCGGCGCGCGGGCGACAGGCTTCCGAAGACGCCCCTGGGAATCGCGGCTGCCGTCCTGGACCGCATCGATACCCTCGCCGGTTATTTTGGTTTGGGCGTCCGTGTCAAGGGTACCAGCGATCCCTTCGCACTCCGCCGCAACACCCTGGCTCTCCTCTCCATCACCCTGGAAGAGGGCCTGGACATCGATTTGGAAGAAGCGTTCCGCTCCGCCCTGAGCGTCTATGATGGGGTTCTTGCCGAACCCGAAGCCGCCGTCGACGTCTTTCTTCAGTTTGCGGCAGACCGCCTCGCGGTTATCCACCGCGAGAAAGGCGTTCCCTACGATCAGGTCGCCGCGGCTATCGCCTCGCATGGCCGGCGCCCCGTCCAGGTTCGCCGCTGCCTGGAGGCGTTCAGCCGTCTGGACAAAGAGCAGGTGCAACTCCTCGCTGAACAGACGAAACGTATCCAGCGAATCGCCCTGGAACCCGCTCCGGCCATTGACTCCGCGCTGCTGGAAGACAACGAAAAAGCGCTCTACACATTGACGGGCGAGCCCAGTGCCCGGATTCGCGATCAGGTCGCCTCGGGCGCATTCGAAGCCGCGTTTTCCGAAGTCCTGTCCTGGATGCCCGTCATTGAGGCCTACTTTGAAGAGGTCTTCGTCAACCATGACGACAAATCCGTCCGACAGAACCGCCACGGACTGCTGAAAACCATTCTCAATGCCATCAGCGTTGCCGCCGATTTTACGCAGATTGAAAAAAAGGAGACCCCCGCTGAATGAGTGACCCGGCTGCCGGTGCGAAGATAGATTATGACCAGATCGCGCGGCGGTATGACTCGTTTCGAGGAGGGCGAGGGCCTTACCAGGAATTCCTGGTCGAGCTGGCCGACGCGCATCGCGCCCGCCGGATTCTGGAGATTGGCGCCGGTACCGGGAACAACATGTTCGCATTTCACGCCGCCTATCCCAGCGCCGCGTTTTTCGCATGCGATTTGTCGCGTGGCATGATTTTACGGGCACAGGAGAAACAGGCCCCCGGCGCCTGGCTTCGCGCGGATGCCCAGCACCTGCCGTTTGCCGCACAATCGTTCGACCTCTGCTTCGGATGCTATATGCTGCACTACATCGACGATCTGAATGCCCTGGCCGGCGAATGTGCCCGCGTGCTCCAGGGCGGTTGTGCGGCTTTCATCACGGCCTCGCACGAGTTCATCGAGCGGCATCCCATGAATCGCTATTTCCCAAGTTTTGCCGCGATCGACAAGGCCCGTTTCCCCGACATCGAGCGGGTGACACAGGCCCTTGCTCGGGCCGGGTTTCTCGAGCCGGCCGTGGAGCGCTTGGCCGTCCCTCAAATTCCCATCGATGCGGACTACCTCACGCGCGTGGAGAATCGATTCATTTCCACGTTTGATCTGTTGCCCGAAGAAGAATTCAACGCGGGCCTCGCCCGCCTTCGCGCGGACATCCAGGCCCAGGGCGGCAGCCTTGACATCGAAAACGTGTGGGAGAGTGTCGTGGTGTGGGCGCGGAAGGCTGCTGGATGAAAGATCGCCGGCGGAAAGAAACCTCGCGTGCGCAAGCGCGATTGGTCCGAAACGGACCACGATGTGGAGACTCGTCAGCCGCGCCGCTTTCGTGGGCAGGATGTCGGCCTGGGAGCCAAGGCCCCGGACCTGGACGAGCGCTTCGACGACATTCAGCCCAATGGAGTGGTCGTTTCGCCGTATGGCGTCCTTGCGTTTGTGGAGCTTGACGGGCAGGAACAGCTCTGCCGGGTCTCAGAACGCCTGTGCACAGGAAAAACGTCCATCCTGGCGCCCGGCGACCGGGTCCGCGTGGATGCGCCTCGACGATGACCTCTGCGTTTCGGCCGTGAAAATGGCGGCGAAGCAAGTTGAGCCGGCCCGCCAGTCAAGGCCAGCACGAACAGGTGATCGCCGTGAATGTGGACCACCTTATCTGCGTGGTCGCCGTCGCGCAGCCGCGATTCAAAGCCGGGGTGCTCGATCGCCTTCTGATCGCCGCCGACATCGGGGGGATCCAGCCTATCGTGGTTGTCAACAAGATCGACCTGGTCCGTGAAACGCCCCGCGAATTCGAGGTCTACCGCGACCTGGAACTGCCCGTCATCTTTGCCAGCTGCGAAACGGGGGAGGGGATTGACGAATTACGGAAGCTCCTCGAGAATTCCGCATCCGTGCTCGCCGGACAAAGCGGCGTGGGCAAGACGTCGCTGATCAATTGTCTGCACCCGGATTTCGAACTCGAAACCCAGGCGGTCAGCGCATTCAACGAAAAGGGGCGCCACACCACCACCTCGTCGCGTCTGTATCATTTGGATGGCGGCATCGACATCATTGACACCCCGGGCATACGCCAATTGGGCGTTTGGGATCTCGACGAAAGAAGAAGTCGCCCTGTATTTCCCCGACATCGCCGCGCTGGGGGAACACTGCCGGTTCCGCGATTGCAGCCATACCCACGAGCCCGGGCTGCGCCGTCCAGGACGCCGTCGAAACCGGCGCGCTCCCCGCCGTGCGCTACACATCCTACTGCCGCATCCGCGACAGCCTCGACTCGAAGAGCCCCTGGGCCTGAACCGCTAGCGCCGCGCCATCCCGGGGCCGGTTTTCAAAGCGCCTGGCCACAACGTCCTACCCGCGGCGACGGGCATCCTCATGAATCGAGCGCACTCGGAGGCGGGGGAAGAGGCCCCCCCCGAAGACAGCGGAACGGCGGCCCCCGAAGAGGACCGCCGTTCGCTGTGCTGTCTGTGCCGTTGTCCCGATTAGCCGAGAGGAGTCGAAGCCACTGTGGCGGCTGCGCCAGTATTCTCGAAGCGAATCACCCCCGATTCGTCCAGGAAGAAGGTCCGGCGGCCCGACTGCGGGCTCTGCGGATCCGCATTGCAGGTGTACGTTGCAGGGGCGCCACCACCACCGGCGACGGCGTTCAGGGTGAAGTTGTAGCCGTGCTTCGAGCCGGCGGCCAACACTTCATCGATGTACCCCGGAACCCCCGCCACGCCGTCAGGATTCAAAAGCTGCGCCAGCGTTCCATAGTCCCCCACGCCGTCACCGTCGGCATCCTGATAGCAGGCCGCCTGGAAGCTCACTTCGCCCGCGGAAATCGTGCGAAGCGAACCGATCGCACCCGCTTCGTTCGCGCTCATGCGTGAACGCAGCAAGCTCGGGATAGCAATCGCCGCGATAATCGCGATAATCGCCACGACGATCATCAACTCAATCAATGTGAAACCAAGATTCTTCTTCATGTCTTTGCCCTCCGTTGAGCGTCCCATCACCAGGCCTGTTCCCAGGCCGCCATTCCTTCAAGTGTCGACAACACTAGGCGCAATAGGCGTGCCAATTGGCGTCAGGAATCGTAATGCATTGCATTGCAGGTAGATAGAGGGTTCGTCTTCAGATCTCGGTTCTTCTACCCGCCATTTGTAGCTACGCTGCACGGCACAAAATGACAATTTTTGTCAGTCCAACCCCGCAAACACCGCATCCACACGGGTAAAATGAGCGTATCCGGCCGGGCAATCTCAAAGGCGTGTCCGTTAAGCCTGGGCAGCAGAAAATCCTGCTTTTCGCGGCGCATCAGCTGATTGTTTGGCGGGCGTCCGTCCGGCGCGAACTTGCCTCAGATTTAACGGTCTTGTAATATGAACTCTCCGGGGAAATGGGTCCCGGGATGGCGCAAGTCAAGGAAACGCTCGAATAACCAGTAGGTTCGCTTCCTTTCGGATGCCGTCAAGAACAATACCCAACTATTACAATCTCAGGGGTCTGCGGTAATGAATCCACAGTCTTTGGGAATTTGCGTGGGAGCCTCCACCATTGGCACGGTGCGCTTACGGCGTGGGCCGGGTGGCACCGAGCTAGTGTTCGCTGAAACCCGGGCCCATGACGGCGATCCACGGGGCGCCCTTCAAGAGATCTTTTCGCAAATTGACGATCTGCATGATTTGCGCGTCGCCGCCACCGGCCGAAAATTCCGGCGATTTCTCGAGCTATCGACCCTGTCCGAGCCCGAAGCGGTCGAGAAAGCCGTCGCTCATACCTTTCCGGATGCCCATCCCTATCGGCTCGTCATCAGCACGGGAGGGGAGACCTTCATGGTGTATCACCTCGATGACGACAGCCGCATTCAGGGAATCTATACGGGCAACAAATGCGCATCCGGTACGGGCGAGTTTTTTTTACAGCAACTCGGGCGCATGGATATCTCCCTCGACGAAGTGGAACGCATGCCGCAGCCGGACACCTGGCACAAGGTCTCCGGGCGCTGTTCGGTATTCTGCAAAAGCGACTGCACCCACGCCCTGAACAAGGGCATCCCTAAAGCGCAGGTCGTTGCCGGGCTGTCCCGGATGCTGGCCGGAAAAATCGTCGAGCTGCTCAAAAAGCTCCCCAAGACATCCGCGTTGCTTATTGGCGGGTGCAGCCAGAACGCCTCCATGGTGCATTACCTCCGGGAACAGATCGACGACCTGTGCATCCCCGAATCCGCCCCGTGGTTCGAGGCCCTGGGCGCGGCCGTGTGGGCCCTGGACCACGACGTCAGAGCCCATCGCCGAGCGCCGGGACCGTCATGACGTTCCGCACGGTCCACCCTGTCGTTCCTCAAACCCCTGAAAGCCTACCGGCGACCGGGTCGCACTTCCGCCAACACCCCCGGGGGCGGGCCGACGCCGGCGACCGGACCATCGTGGGCCTCGATGTCGGCTCCACCACCACCAAGGGCGTCGTGATGCGCTGCCAGCGATCAAGGCCATCCTGGCCGCCGAGTACCTGCGCACCAACGGCGACCCCGTCGGTGCGTCGCGCAGGGTCTATGCAAGCCTCGCCGCCCAGCTCCAGGCCCCCATCGACATCGTCGGCCTGGGCGTGACCGGGTCCGGGCGCCAGATCGCGGGACTCCACGCGCTCACCGAGCGGCGTCATCAACGAGATCATCGCCCACGCCACCGGCGCCCTGCATTTCGACCCCGAAGTCGACACCATCTTCGAAATTGGCGGCCAGGACGCCAAGTACACCTACATCACCAACGGCGTCGCCTCCGATTACGCCATGAACGAAGCGTGCAGCGCGGGCACCGGCTCCTTCCTCGAGGAATCCGCCAAGGAAAGCCTCGGCATCCCGGTGACCGAGATCAGCCGCACGGCGTTTCAGGGCGAAACGCCCCCCAATTTCAATGACCAGTGCGCCGCGTTCATCGGCTCCGATATCAAAGGCGCTGCCCAGGAAGGCATACCCGTGCCGGATATTGTCGCGGGACTGGTCTATTCGATCTGCATGAACTACGCCAACCGTGTGAAGGGCAACCGCCCCGTCGGGCAAAAGGTCTTCATGCAGGGCGGGGTCTGTTACAACGAAGCCATCCCCGCCGCCATGGCCGCGCTCACCGGGAAAACGATCATCGTGCCGCCCGAGCCGGGCCTGATGGGCGCGTTTGGCGTGGCGCTCGAGGTCGAACAGCGCATCGAAGATGGCCTGCTGGAGCCCCAATCCTTTGATCTCAATGACCTGGCCCGCGCGGGACGTCACCTACCTGAGCCCGTTCATCTGCAACGGCGGCAGTGATGACTGCGACCTCGCCTGCGAAATCGCCCGGATGGAAATCGATGGCCAGGTTTTTCCGTTCGGCGGGATCTGCAACCGCTATGACAACCAATTGCGCAACCGGCGCATCGACACCGCCGGTTTGAATCTGGTCGTCCAGCGAGAGCGGAGGCTGCACCTGGACTCGGCCGCCGAAAATGGGTCGGCATCCCAACCAAGCGTCGGCTTGAACCGCTCGTTTATGGTCCACACGTACCTTCCGTTTTACCGGAAATTTTTCAACAGCCTCGGATTTCGCATCGTCCTTCCGGAAGAAGCGGACCCCAGAGGTACGGACCAGCAGGGAGCGGCGTTCTGTTTTCCCGCGGAACTCGCTCATGGCTATGCGGCGTCGCTGCTCGCTTTGAAACCCGATTATGTGTTTTTGCCTCACATCGGTGGCGTGCAAAGCGCCGAGGCCTGCGGTCCTGCCTGCACCTGCGTCTTTGTGCAGGGGGAACCCTATTATTTGAAAGCGGCCTTTCCCGAGCTGGACGCCGCACACGTGCTTCAGCCGTACCTGGACTTCGCCCAGGGGCTTGAGTCCGTGCAGGAATCCCTCAACGGTCTGGCCACCGCCCTTGAACGCGAGCCGGATGCGATCCGAGAGGCCGCGAAAGCCGCCTGGGAGGAGCAGAAGGCCTTTTCTGATGAGCTGCGCCGCATGGGACGCGAACAACTCCGCCGCTTGGAAGAAGACCCTTCGCTTACCGGCGTAGTACTGTTCGGGCGGGCCTACAACAGCTTCACACCGGAGGCCAACAAAGGAATCCCGGCCAAGTTTGCCTCCCGGGGAGTGTGCATCATCCCCTATGACCTGTTGCCGTGCGACGACCGCCCGCTGCCGGACGAACACAACATGTATTGGGGGACCGGGCAGGCACTCTTACGCGCCGCGCGCTTCGTCAAGGACCACCCTCAACTTTTCGGGGCCTATATCACGAACTTCTCCTGCGGGCCTGATTCATTTATCATCACCTATTTTCGCGACATCATGGGACGGAAACCTTCGCTGACCCTCGAACTGGACAACCATACCGCGGATGCCGGCATCGAGACCCGCGTAGAAGCGTTCCTGGATATCGTCCAGCATTTCCGCCACATCGGACAACCGGTCCGGACGAAGGCCACGCTTTCGGGAACGCCGTTCCAGGCGGCAGCTGTGGAATATCGTGGGGATGCCGCGGGTATTCGCCGCTCATCGGGCGATTGGGTTCCCCTGAGCGACCCAAGGGTCAACGTGATCATTCCCGCCATGGGCCGTTATGGAACGGCACTCGTTGCCAGCGCCTTCGGCCGCCGCGGCGTTCGCGCCATCCCGCTGCCTTCCGCTGACGAGGAAATCCTCAAATTGGGGCGCGCGCATTCCACCTGCAAGGAATGCCTGCCCCTCCAGACGACGATCGGCTCGATGCTGCACTACCTGGAACGGCGCCCGCCGGACGAGATCACCGCGTATTTTATGCTCAGCACCGACGGACCCTGCCGCTTTGGCCAGTACCATGTCTTTTCAAAGGGATTGATAGAAAAACTCGAGATGACCGATGTGGCCGTACTCTCATTGACCACGGCCAATGGCTACGCGGGGCTCGGCGACCGGTTTGCGCTGACCGCGTGGCTGGGCGTCATTGCCGGCGACCTGTTCGATGACATGTATTCGATGATCCTTGCCGCCGCAGTCGAGCCTGCCGAAGGACTGCGCATCCTGGGTGAAGAGCATGCCGCGCTCGTCGAAGCCTTGCTCAAAGGCTGGCCGGCCGCCGCACGCCAACTGTCGCGGTCGGGAAGACGGCTGGGCAGCATCCCTCTCAAGAAACCCAGCCGTGAGGTTCCCGTCGTCTCTCTGATTGGTGAAATCTATGTGCGCCGCGATCCCATCTCACTTCAGGGGCTGGTTGAACAGCTCGCCCGGGAAGGTGTCGCCGTGCGCACCGCGCAGACCAACGAATGGCTCAAATACCTGGACTGGCTGGCCCAGGTGGGTATCGACGGCGAACGGTCGCTGGCGTTCTGGCTGCGCTACTGGGTCAAACGGTACTTCGATCGGGGAGTGCGCAAACGGCTCGCGCTATCCAACCTGTTCTATTGCGATGAATTGGATGTGGAGCCCATTGTTCAAGCCGGTTCCCGCTTTATCTCGCCCCGGTTGACCGGCGAGGCCATTTTGACCGTCGGCAGTGCGCTGCATGAAATTCTGCATCCGTCCTGCGGCATTATCTCCATCGGACCGTTTGGCTGCATGCCATCCCGCGTCGCCGAATCGATCCTGACCGAAAAATTGACCACCACGGAAAAACGCGCCATCGCCCATGGAAACGGACACTCTTCTTGGGACGCACTGCTGGAGACTCACCGTAAATTGCCGTTTCTCGCCATTGAAACCGACGGGAACGCCTTCCCGCAGATCATCGATGCGCGGCTCGAGGCATTTCTCCTTCAAGCCCGCCGCCTCCATGGGCGCCTCAATTCAGCCAGTGCCGGCAATTGATGCGTCGTGCGCGAAGGTGCCTCACGCGCCCACGGGTGGAGACGAGGCGGTCGCTGAGGCGCCACTGGTCTCAAAGCGCAGAACACCGGATTCGTCAACAAAAAAGGTTCGCCTTCCGGTCTGTGCGCTCTGTGGGTCTGCGTTGCAGGAAAACGTCGGAGGATCGCCGCCACCACCCGCAACGGGGTTCATCACGAAATTATAGCCTTGCTTGCTGCCGCTGCCCAGTGCTTCGTCGATGAATCCGGGCACGCCCGCCGCTCCATCTGGATCCTGGAGTTGCGCCAGCGTTCCGAAGTCTCCAATGCCATCTCCGTCCTGGTCCTGGTAACACGCGGCCTGAAAACTTATCTGCGCGGAGGACAACGTGCGCATAGAACTGATGGCGGAGCCCTCGTTCGCGGAAATCCGAGCGCGCATCAGGCTCGGAATGGCTATCGCCGCAATAATTGCTATGATGGCAATGACAATCATCAACTCGACGAGTGTGAACCCTGCTCTCGTCCTCATGCAAGCAACCTCCTTATTAACTGCTTCGATCTCCTATATCGGCCTAATCAGTAAGAGCGCAAATACAGTGCCAACCAACTCGCCGGCCGCAATCTCTTTTACCCCAAGCCTTTGCGGGTTTCATTCGGCCCAGATTACCTCGGAGAACTCGTGGAAATCGATGAATTCCCGGCACATTGACAAACGCTCTTCCGGATTGCCGCTGAATCTTCAGATGCGATGCGGGCCTGCACCGATGCCCAGGTGACACCAATTGTGCAGGCCCGGGCCGGTATACCACAAGGTCTGGGGGTATCAGAAAAGCGCGCCGGAGGGAGGTCGTGGCCCCGGCATTCAAGTGTAAATTATTGGCTTGTATGTGTTTGCGCAGGCAAAACCGGACCCAGATCCTGCCCAAACAGCACTTTCCCTTGTGGTTGTCGTTATGTTATACTTGAAAATGCCACAATATGTAGGGTGAACGAGGTCGATTTGAAGCGAATCAAACGAAAAGTGCATTTTGTCGGCGTCGGCGGCATCGGCATGAGCGGCCTGGCAGAAATCCTTTTGAACCTGGGCTACGAAGCCTCGGGTTCGGATTTACAGCGCACGCTCATCACCGACCGCCTGGTTCAATGCGGTCTCCGCTTTTACGAAGGCCATGATGCGCTGCATGTGGGCGACGCCGAGATCCTGGTCGTGTCGGAGGCCGTGCCTCATGACAATGCCGAGGTCCAGGCTGCGCGCGAGCGGGGCACGCCCGTGCTGCATCGCAGCGAGCTTCTGGCCGACTTGATGCGCCTCAAACCAAATGCCATCGCCGTGGGCGGGACCCATGGCAAGACAACGACCACGTCGATGATTAGCGCCATGTTTGAGCGGGCCAACTTCGGCGCGACCAGCATTATTGGCGGCATCCTGCACCGCAGTGGCACCAATGCCCGCTGGGGCACGGGAGAGTATCTGGTCGCGGAAGCGGATGAGCACGACGGCTCGTTTCTTCGTCTGCATCCCACGATCAGTGTCGTGACGTGCATCGATGCGGAACACCTCGAATATTACGGCACGCTGGATCGTATCAAGCGGGCTTTCGTGGATTTCTGCAATGTGGTCCCGTTTTACGGGTCTTCGATCCTATGCTGGGACGATCCCAATGCCCGCGACATTCTGGGCGAGATCGATAGCGTTTGCCTGACCTATGGCCTGGAACAGGGGGCCTCTCTGCGCGGCGCCAATGTGCGCTGGAATGACGGACATTCCCAGGCGTCCATGTCGCGCCGGCTTGCGGAACTGCACACCTCGATCGATGTCATCAGCGAAGATGAGCGGCTCGGGGTGACTGGAGAACTCGGCACCCTTGAGGTAAAGGCGCTCGGCGTCCACAACGTGCGCAATGCGCTCGCCGCCTGCTGCGTGGGACTCTGCCTCGGCTTGAAATTCCCGTATATCGCGGATGGTCTGCGTATGTACGACGGGGTCCGTCGGCGCCTGCAGGTTTGTGGGGAAGAGCGCGGTGTTCTGGTCGTGGAAGACTACGCACACCATCCCACGGAAATCGAGAGCACCCTCGAAGCAGCGCGCTGGATACGCCCGAATCGGATCATCGTGATTTTTCAACCGCACCTGTTCAGCCGCACCAAATTTTTCTGCGAACAATTTGCGGAGGTATTGGCTGCGGCAGATCGCGCAATCATCACCGACATTTATCCGTCCCGCGAAGAGCCGATGCCCGGCGTGAATTCGGGGTTGATTGTAGATGCCGCGCAGAAACGGGGCGCACAGAACGTTCAGCTCATTAGTGACATGCTTTCGGTGCCCGGCCAGATCGCAGAGGAACTGCAGCCGGGCGACCTGGTGTTGATACTGGGTGCGGGCAATATCAACCAGCTGGCTGAACCGCTGCTTCAGGAGATAGCAAAACGGCCATGAGAGAACGGCCCCCCAGCGATAACGCGCCAAAACGCAGAAGGCGTCCTCACGCCATGCTGGCCTTTCTCAGCCCGATGGTGAAGTTTGTGGCGTTTTCCTGCCTCCTGTGGGGCAGTGGTTACGGATTGGCTCATTATCTCCGCGAATCCCCAAATTACCGGATCCAGCACATCTTGGTTCAAGGCGCGGTGGTCCTGAGCCCCCAGGAGATTATCGAGGCGTCTCAAGTCACCCGGGCCGACAACATCTTCTTCTTGAATCCCCGGGCGATCGCGGAGCGTGTGCAGGCGCTTCCCCGGGTCAAGACCTGCACGGTAACCCGCATCTTCCCCGACGTGATTGCCTTCGCGGTTGAAGAACGTCTGTCGGTAGCCACGCTCGTCGTGAACAACCGAACCTATGAGATTGATGCAACGGGCGCGATCTTGGAAGAGGTCGCACCGGACGCCGCGTATTGTGGGCCGCTGATGGCGCTCCATCCACCCTTCAGCACGGTCACGCCGGGCGAACCGGTCGACCGCCCGGAACTCGCCGAAGGGCTGGCGGTGTGGGATGCCTATGCCAAGACCCGTCTGGCGACCGTCGCACCCGCGCACGAGCTGGCGGTGTTTGACGGAAACGACATCCGCATGTACTGCGAAAACCTGCCCTTCGAAATCCGATGGGGACGTGGAGATTATGACGCTCAGGCGCGCCGGCTGGACATCCTCTGGCAGGAACTGAACGGGCGCCTTCCCTGCACAGCGTACCTGGATCTTCGTTTTGGGAGGGATCTGGCCTGCAAATGAATGGCCGTGTTGGCACAACGATGTTGAGGTCGCCGCGTAGCATGCCGTTGCCGGGCGCCGGCCACCGCCGTACGCAACTGCGAGGGAGACAGAATTATGGTGATCGGGATGTCTGAAGAATATCAGAGCTTTGAAGATCGCGCCGTCATCAAGGTCTGCGGCATCGGCGGCGGCGGTGGTAACGCGGTAGGCCGAATGATCGAGGCCGGACTCAAAGACGTCGAGTTTATTACGATCAACACGGATGCGCAGGCGCTCCGAAGCTCTCCTGCCGGCAGCCGCCTCCAGATCGGTTCCGAAGTGACCGGGGGGCTCGGGTCGGGCGCCAAACCCGAGATCGGCCAGAAATCCGCCCTCGAAGACCGCGATCGAATCGAAGAAGTGCTTCGCGGCGCAGACATGATCTTTCTGACCGCGGGCCTCGGCGGCGGCACGGGCACCGGCGCCTCGCCCATCATTGCTGAAGTGGCCCGGGAAACCGGCGCGTTGACCGTGGCCATCGTGACCTTGCCGTTCAGCTTCGAAGGCCCCCAGCGTCATGAAAATGCGCTGAAAGGGCTCGGAGGCCTTGAGGAATTTGTCGATACCCTAATCGTTGTGCCCAATGACCGAGTGGCTGCTCTCTGCCAAAACAACATATCTTTCCTCAATGCGTTTCGTCTGGCGGATGAGGTGTTGCATAACGGCGTGCGCGCCATCTCCGAGCTTATCACGGTGCCGGGATTGATCAACCTCGATTTCGCTGATGTACGCACCATCATGCAGGCGCGCGGCCGGGCCCTGATGGGCATCGGGACGGCTGAGGGGGAGAACCGGGCCGTCTGCGCTGCGGAGAAAGCCATCCTCTGCCCGCTCCTCGAACAATCGAATATCGAAGGCGCCACGGGCGTCATTGTGAATATCACCGGAGGATGCGACATCGGAATGCGCGAAGTGCAGCAGGCCGTGTCCACGGTACAAAAATCGGCCCATCCCGGCGCCAATATCATTTTTGGCGCGGTGGTCGTCGATGAAGAGCGCCCGGAACTCCAGGTTACCGTCATTGCAGCCGGCTTCACTCCCGAAACAGCGGGCCGGCACGAGCCACTCCAATTGTACCCAAAGCCCGACTGTCTGGAAGTTCCGGCCGAGGAGGCTGCTTCAGCGCCTTTGCGCAGCCTGGACCCATCCGAGGAACCCATAGAGGCGCCGGCGTTGCCGGAATCAGAGGAAGCCGTGCCGACGTCAAGTTCCCAGCTCTTATCGGTAGAGCCTGCAGTGGTCTTTGCTTCATCCGAAGAAGTCCCTGCGAACGCCCCTGCATCTGCCCCGCATGACGTCCCTGGCGAAGCGGCAGCGGACGAAGTCGCAGAGAACGCTGCTGCGGAGCCCGGACTGCAATACATGTTTCCGGAACAGGCAAACGATACGGAAACCGAGGCGTCATTCAGCCCGGCCGGCCGTTCCCACAGAGACGAGCCAGAAGACCTGGATATCCCGGCATTCATGCGCAGGAGGAAGAAGCCCTGACCGTGAGCCCGGTCCCGTGACGGCACGGGGCTGATAGCGTGGAGTGGACCAGTACAATGCAAACCAAATCTCACAGACAAGCGCTTTCGGCTACCCGCTGGCAGACGGGCGTGCTGCCCGCTCGAGTTGCTCGAGGGCTCGTGTTGGCGGGCCTGCTGCTTGCGGTTACCGCCAGTGCCGGCATCGTCGAGTTTCAGTGGCATTTACAGCGCACACTCCGGGATGAGGGTTCTACCGCAGTGGACTGCCAGCGCGCGATCGTGCAGTTGCTGGCGGAAGCCGACGGCTTTTCAGATGGCATCCGCCTCAATGGCGAAGCCGCGGGTGAGAAAGCAGGGGCTTCCCCGGTTCCCTTCGACCGCAGGGACGCGTCCGTGCTTCGCGCGCAGGGCATTGCCGTGCCGGCATCCAGCCGCTGGCCCGTGACGCTCTCGGTTCCTCATCCGGTTGAGGGCCGTGTGATCCATGTCTACCATCGGATTGGTGAAGACCTCTTTGTCCGTGTGCCGCCCGCTTCAGGAGTGTATTCCTCAGGGCTCGGGTTCCTCCTGCGTTTTCCGGGCGATTACATCGTGGCCGAGGAGGAAGGAAGCCGAGATGCGCCTTCGGCCAGCGCTTTGGGCATGGGCGATTTCTTTGATTTCAGCCCCGTTTCTGCGGCGCCCGAGGCCAAGGCCGCGTGGGACTTCTACCCCGTTGCGCCGGGCGTGATTTCGGGGCCGGTTCCGCTGGTTCTGATCCACGGCATGATGAGCGACCGCTGGAATGATTTCACGCACTGGGCGGAGCACAGTGATGAGGCCGCCGCATTCCGGGAGCATTTCCAGTTATGGAATTTCAGCCATCCGGGCGCGGGAGTGACGGCCCCTATCGGGTTCAGCGCGGCGTATCCGGCGTTCTCAGAAAGCGTCGTGGCCTATCTGGCCCGCTTCATTCAGAAGGCAGAAGCCGACGGGGTCGAACGGGAGGGGAAACGCTATGTGTTTCCGCCGGGGCCGTACGCGCTTCTGGCTCACAGTGCCGGCGGACTCAAGGCCCGCTCCTTTTTGGTGAATTTTCCCGAGCATGCGCAGCGGGTGTTCGCGGTTGTGGCCCTGGGATGCCCGCATATGGGCACGCCCTGGGGGACGCCGGAATGGGTGCGGCACACGCTGAACAGCATCGGTTTCACCCGGGAGTTCATCGGGGAGAAGATCTTCCAGGGCCTGCTGGCCGAGCTCACGCTAAACGGCTATTTCAACATGAAGCGCCAGGGCGACCTGGACATGGGCTGGGCCAATTATGACGCTGCCGGTGGCTTTGGCATCCCCACGCGCACCTTCCGGGCCTGGTTCTGGCCTTGGCACCTGCGCGAGATTACCTTGTCGCCCCGCGACGCCAACCTGAGCTACGCCCGGGAGCTTGAGGGCATCGACGACGAAACATTCGAACCTGCAGAGCTGTTTGATACGTATTGCGGTGGCCTTGACCTGATTACCCCCGCCGAACGTGGCGGCATGCATCTGGACAAATTCTTCATCTACGCCGGCTATCTTGATGTGGCCGAGGACATTACACGCCTCCTCAACGCCTTGGCGCCCGATGAACACGAAAACCGCTATACCATGAACAGTGCCCTTCGACTGGTCCAGCAGCTCATGAGCACGGTGGAATCCGCGGGTGCGTCCTATCCCATTGGAGCGTATAGAGTTGGCGATGGCTTTGTGCCGTTGCAGAGCCAGCTTCTCCTCGATGGAACCGAGACGGAGCGGATCTATGAGACTCGCCTCATCCATGGGTGGGAGATAGCGGAATTTCCGACGAAATTGCGGGAAGAGGTCATCTTTGAGCATACGCTGGCCTTGCCCGAACGCATCCGTATCCTCAAAGGCTGGAGCCACCTCGATACCATTACGGGACGGTACAGTCCCGAATCCGGCCGGAGCGGACTGTTCCCGCGAGTCGTGGACGATTTGCTCAGTGCCATGCCTTCGTCCGAGGACTGAGTTTCCCGCCTTTTGCAACCAGAATCCTCCTCAAGGCATAATATTCTCTATGAATTCGGAGAGGCACGCCTTCGGATGGACAACTCGGGAAAGGAGCATTGCTCATAATGAGGTGGAGTTTGCTGGCGACAGGGATTCTCTTGGCAGGCGTCTTGTGCGCGGCATGGATTGCAGGCGCACAGGAATCCGAGCCTCCCGCAACAGAAGAGATGGTTGTCACTCCCACGACAGGGAGCGCTCACCCAGAGCAGCTCACCCTTGCCGTGATGATCCGCGAAGGCGGAGGGATCCTTTATGTCATCATCGGCTTGAGCGTCGTCACGTTCATGATGCTGATCTATTTCTTCTTTACCATTACCCCCGCGCGTGAAGTCCCGCCCAATTTGTTAAAGCGCGCGCTCAGCCAAATCCACGCCGGAGACCTGCGGGGCGCCTATCAGATGTGCGACGGTCGCGACGAATTACTCGCAAACGTCATCAAATCGGGATTGAAGATGGCCGGACACGATCGCTATGTCATCCAGGAGGCCATGGAGAGTGAAGGCGAGCGCGGCGCCGCGGCGCTGTGGCAGCGTATCTCATACATCAATAATGTCGGCGTGATCGCGCCGCTGCTTGGACTGCTGGGTACGGTGTGGGGCATGATGCGGGCCTTCGGTGCCATTGCCTTTGATGATGCGCAAAGCCGCGCGTTGAGCATGGCCTACAGTGTCTCGATGGCCATGATCACGACGGCGGCCGGCCTCCTGCTGGCCATCCCCGCGCTGTTGGCGTACTACTATTTCCGGGGCCGGGTCATCAAGATTATCGCTGAAGTCGAGGCTCAGGCGAGCGAAGTCGTCGAGGCGCTGTCCCGAGGAGAGAGCGTATGAAATTCGGCAATCGCGCTAGTGAAGAACTTGAAGGCATGCAGCTTGCCCCGCTGATCGATATCGTGTTTCTCACGCTGGTGTTCTTCATGACCACCACGGTGTTCACGTCGATGGAGAGCGAATTGGACATTCAACTCCCCACCGCGAGCCAGGCGAAAATGGACGAGCGGTCGCAGGGAGAAATCTATATCAACCTGACCAGTGACGGTAAGGTGATCGTCAATGACCGCGAACTGACCTTTGAACAGCTGCAGGGAGTGCTCAACCGCGTGGCAGAGCTTTTCCCGGGCGGTTCGGTCATTATTCGCGGCGACCGTAATGCTATGCTGGGACGTGCAATAGCCATCCTCAACTGCTGTAAGAGTGCCGATATCGACAATGTTTCCTTTGCTGCGCTGCAAGACGAGCCGGCGGGAGCAACATGAGTGCATCCATGACGAACTACCGAAAATTCTTGCTGGCTGCGGGCCTGTTGAGCATGCTGAGTGCCGCGAGCATCGCTCAGGACCCCGCCCAGGCTCAGCTCGACATCGCGAACGGTTTTTTCCGTCGGGGTTTTTTTGAAGAAGCCGCTGCGGAATACCGCGCCTATATCGAAGGCAATCCTCAGGCGCCGCAAATGGACACCGCGCTGTACCGGCTGGGAGAGTCCGAGTACGCGCAGCGTAATTATGAGGACGCCTTGACGGTCTACGATCAGTTTCTGGCGAAGGTTCCGCAAGGAGAGGAATCCAGCCGCGCGCTGCTGCGCAAGGGAGAAATTCATTTCCATCTCAAGCAATTCGACCAGGCAGAAACGGCCTTGAAGGGAGTGCCCGGCGACGAGACGTCGGCGGAAGTCCGGGCGGGAGCCCTGTATTATCTCGGAAAACTCTACTTCCAGAAAAAGGATATGCCAAAATCGGCCGCGGCGTTCGCAACGCTCTCGGAGAGTTTTCCCGATAGTCCTCTGGCGCCGTTCGGGCAGTTTCAATTGGCCTTTGTATATCTGGCCCAAAACACACTCGAAAAGGCTGCGTCGGAATTTGCGGAAGTCGCTTCCGCCGACACGGACGACACGCTTCGCGCCGAGAGCCAGTTTCGTGCCGCTGAAACGTACGACCGATTGGGCTGGTTCGAACCGGCCGTTGCCGCCTACAAGAAACTCCAGGCCGACTTTCCTGACACGCCCTATGCCCAGAAAGGAACCTATGGCTATGCGTGGGCCTTGTACCACGCGGGCAAATCCGCGGAGGCCATTGAGACGGCCCGAGCTTTTGTCAGCGCCAACCCGGATTCGCCGGAGTTGGGCGGCATGAAATATCTTGAAGCCAATTGCCTCCAGTCGCTCGAAAAATATGACGAGGCCATTGCCGTCTACAAAGAAATCCGCGAAGTATTTCCGGACACAGAATTTTCAAGTCGTGCCCATTACAAGATCGCCTGGTCCCTGTTTCTTAAAGGCGAAGAAGATACGGCACGCACCGAAATTGAGCGCTTCCTCGACGGCAATCCCCAGTCTCAATTCGCGGGCGAAGCGTCGTTCTTGCTGGCCAGCCTGTTGACCAAACAAAAGAATTATCGAAACGCTTTCGACTTGTACCGCCTGATTGCCGAAAAATTCACCGACAGCGAGTTCGGCGCGGAAGCCTTGTTCAAGCAGGGAGAAATGCTCGAGGCCCTTGACCGTGGCACAGAAGCTGCCGCCATTTTTGAGCAGTTTGCGAAGACCTATCCCGAGCATGTGTTGACCGAACAGGCCATGCTTCGAGTCGCGGATAAGGAATTTCTTCAAGCCTCTTTCGGAGATGCTATCGAAAAATACACACAAATCCTCGAGTCAGCCACCGAGCCGTCGGTGCGTGAAGAAATGCTCTATCGTATGGCTATCACCTACCACAACATGCAGAAATATAAGGAAAGTGCCGACACCTTTGCGCAGGTGCTCGAGGCGTTCCCGCAGGGGCCGCACGTTGCCGAGGCACATCTGCGTGTTGGCGACTATTTTGTGCGTGAAGGCAAAGACCCCGTGAAAGCCATCGATTCCTATGCCCTGGCCTTCGACACCGCTCCCAAAGGAGCTTATGCCGGCCGCGCTTTGAAAGGGCTGGCCCTCGCCCGCTACGAGACCAAAGATTACGCGACCGCGACGGATTTGTTCTACCGGGTCATCATCGAATTCCCCGAAGCGACACTGAATGAAAAGACCTATCTCTGGACTGCGCAGGAGTTGCACGACGCCGGCAAATATGATGAATCGGCTCAAGTGCTTGAAGCCCTCCTGACGGCCATGCCCAGTTACGCCAGCCCGAATCGGGCCCGTTTCAAGATCGCGGAGTGCCGCGAACTCGCCTCCAAGACCGAGGAGGCGCTGCAACTCTATCAGGCGATTGTGGCAGAGGCCCCGAAGAGCAGCGAGGCGGTCGAATCCTGGTTCCGCATGGGCAAACTCTACGAAACCCTGGACCAGCCGGAAAAAGCCTTCGACATGTATCAGGAGGCGGCAAATACCAATACAGGCGACACAGCGGCCCGGGCTCGATTCCGCATTGGCGAGATCCAGGAAAGCAAAGGCGAGTTCGAGGCTGCCGCGCGCAGCTACATGCGCGTCGCCATTTTGTTCCTCCACGAAGAGCTGTCCCCAGAGTCGCTCTGGCGGGCCGGGCAGTGCTATGAAAAAGCCAACGCGCTCGAACAGGCGCGAAAGGTCTATAACGAAACGGTTGAGGAATTCCCCGATTCCGGCCAGGCGGCCAAGGCTCGGGAACGCCTCGCCACCATGGGATAAAACAGACCCCTATTCATGCTGCGACGAAGGACATTGCTGCTGTTGAGCATCGCGGTATCGGTGCTCCTGCACGCTACGCTGATCGGATTGGCGCCACGTGTGCCGCTGCTTCGGGTCGCTGCGCCTGCCCCAAATATCGCACAGCGATTCCGCGTGCGTGTGACGGAAGATCTCCCACCCCTTATCTCGCAGCCCGAGCCCGACCCCACTCGAGACTTGACCACCCGAGCCGGTTCGGTGGAGGAACTCCTCAAACGCGAGAGAGAGGAATTACGGCCGACCGAATCACTGATTGAACACGATGTGAGCGTGCCCGACCTGGCGCAGCGCGTGGCCACGGAACCATTGGAACGGACGCACGATCTGCAATTTGACGAAGCGGCATTAAAAAAAGTCGACGCGCGTATCATCGAGATTACACGCGAGACGGCGCGCCAGGATATTCAGATTGCCCGCCGTCTGGTTCGACCCAGCCCCATGCGTATTCTCGGGGAAGAAGAATTCCCTGTGATGCGCACCGAGGGTGCGGATCTGCCGGAAGAACTTCTGACGCTGGATCCCCTGAATCCGGGGGGTCGATTCAGCAGCACTGGCGATGGCGTGCCTGTCGGAGCCGTGGACGAACTGCCCGAACGGGAGCAGATCCCTGCACCCGCGCAAGCGCTGGATACTCCGGAGGAAATCCTGGCCTCATTACCCGATCAACGCCTGATTGGACCGCAGACGGAGATCTCCAGGGCTACCGAAGAAGCTCGGGAAAAATATGAGTTCCTCGATGACCTCGTCAATATCGAGATCGCCACCTATCGCCGAGAAGGAGAACCCCAGGGCTATTTCCGCCTGAATATCATCCCAAAAGCCGGGGAATCCATGGAGATCCTGCCCAAAGATGTCTCGTTTGTGATCGACGCGTCGGGCAGTATCGCTCAGCCCGCGTTGGACGGCACCATCAAGGGGTTGTGTCAGGCTCTGAACCGTCTGCGCCCGGAAGACCGCTTTAATCTTATTGTGTTCCGAGACACGGCATCGGGCCTGGAGCGGGGATTTGTGGAGGCAAGCCCGGAAGAGAAAGAGGCGGCGCTGAACTTCATGCGCGACCTGCGCTCGTTTGGAAAGACGGACGTGTACAGCGCCATCGGGCCCGTCGTTGAGCGAGCGCCTCGTGACGGAGTCCCGGGCGTTGTCTTTCTTGTGTCGGATGGACGTCCCTCCGCGGGCCTGCTGGACAGCCAGGCCATCATCAACGCGGTCACCGCCAAAAATGAACCGCGAAACACCGTCCTGGCATTCGGAGGCGGAAGCACGGTAAACCAGTATCTTCTCGACCTGCTCGCTTTCCGAAATAAAGGCACTTCCTATGTCAGCTCGTCTTGGAATGCGATTGCGAACGACCTTCCGCGCTTTTTCGGCGCAGTCAATGACCCCATTCTGGTGGATTGCCACGCAGATTACGGCCGCATCTCGGAAGAGAGCGTGTTTCCAAAAGAACTCCCAGATTTCTTCAAAGGGCAGGGCGTCACGGTATTTGGCCGCTATGACCCCGCTAAAAACAAAGATTTCGCTATGCGTCTTACGGGCGTTGCCCGCGACCAAAGCAAGGAAGTCATCTTTAAAGCGGACCTCGCTCAGGCGGAATCCGGTGACGAAAACATCGCAAAAGACTGGGCGCTGCGGAAAGTCTATTTTCTCATTGGCGAGATGACCCGCGTGGGCTCGCAGCCTGAGCTGCTGGCTGAGTTGGACCGCCTGCACCGGGAGTACGGGATCAAGACCAGTTACTCTAATTGATCTGCCGCGCTTTCTCACTGCCCTTCGGCCACGCGGCGCATATAAGGTGAAGTGGAGGGGGAGCGTGACTCCTACGGAATGGTTGCGGCGGCTTGAAAGCGCCGACGCGGAGGCCCGTCGCCAGTACGGTCACGAGGCCGCCTTTCTGGAAGCACGCGCGGTCTGGGAGAGCACCCTCCGCCATTTCCGGGCTCGCTTCGGTGACCGCGACGTGCGGCTGTTTCGAAGCCCGGGGCGCCTCAATCTGCGCGGGATGCACGTCGATACCCATGGGGGCTTCCTCAACCTGACAACGCATCAGCGCGAGACCGTCGTGGTCGCCGCCCGGGCGGATGAGCCCGCCACGATCGCCGTTAACACCAACCCCACTTTCCCGGAACTCTCCTTTTCGCTGAAAACCCTGTCGCAGAGCCCGGAATTCAGGATGGAGTGGGGGAGACTTATTGGCGCTCCCGGTGTCAGAGTGCGCGTGGAACAATCTCGCGGTTCCTGGCAGAACTATGTGGAGGGATGCGCTCTGAATGTCCAGCACCGGCTGGGCAGCCATCCGGTGCCGGACCTCCTCCTGGCGGTGGGCAGCAACCTGCCCCAGGGCGCATCGCTGAGTTCCTCCGCAGCGCTTTGCGTAGCGCTCGTGCTGGCATTCTCCGGCTGGGCCGGCGCAGATTTCTCTCCGGAAACGCTGATTCAATCCGCGCGCGACGGGGAATGGTATGCCGGGTCCCGGTGTGGCGTCAGTGACCAGGCCGCCATGGTGCTGGGCAAAGCGGACCACTGTGTCCAGATCGCGCTGCGCCCGGACCGCCTTGATGTCTCTTCCGGCCGCGGCTACGTCTTTCCGAAGGAAATAGCGGTTCTCGTCGCCAATTCACTCACGGAACGAAATTTGAGCGGTGACGCCCTCATTGCCTACACGAAAAACCGCTTTGCATACAGTATCGCCCTGCAGGTGTGCCGTCAGAGCCTGGAAGCGCTCGGCATGCCACCAGAACGGATCCAGGGCATCGAAACTCTCCCCGATCTCGCCCCACATGCTCTCGACACGCGCCAGGGATTGGAGTTGCTTTACCGACTGCTTCAACGCGTTCCGGAAACGCTCAGTCTGGAGGGATTGCGCGAGACCTGCGCCCGTTCCGAACTCGACGCACTGTATACCCGGCATTTTGGAATCGTTCCCCCGCGCCGGCGTCCTCGCAGGTTTCCCATGCGCGGGCCACTGCTGTTCGGAATTGCTGAATCGGAGCGCGCGCGTGTCTTTCCGGAAGCCGTGGAAAGCGGAGACTGGATTCAAGCCGGAAAGCTCATGACTATTGGCCACGATGGCGACCGGGGTGCGATGAAGCAAGGACAGGCCTACTGCGTCGATATCAGCGACCAGGCTTTGGAGCGCATGGCCGCCGAGCAGATTCCCATCGAACGGTGTCCGGGGGTATACGGCGCGAGCACGCCCGCACTCGATGCCCTGGTCGATGCGGCCATTGACGGCGGGGCGAACGGCGCGTGTCTGACCGGCGCCGGGCTGGCCGGCTCGGTGCTTGCCCTGTGCTCGGCAGTGGATGCGCCTCGGCTCGCGGAAAGGCTCAAGCAGACAATTGCGTCCCCGGAATACGCCGCGCTTGCCGGGGCTCCCGCGCCTTTTCCAGACGCCCGGGTTCGCGACAGTGTCGTTGTGAACCGCGCCGTGGCCGGAGCGTGCGAGTTGTTGCCCTACAACGAACGGAGGTGATCTTTCACTGCGCCGACTACCTCGTCCTGCTGTTCTCGGGTCAGTTCGGGAAAGACCGGCAGGGCCAGGACCTCATCGCAAGCCGCATTGGAATAGGGGAATGCGTCTTCGGGGTAGCCCAGGTTCAGGAAACACTCCTGCCGATGAAGCGATCGCGGATAATATATCGCGCACCCGATGCCTCGCTCCGCGAACAGTTGCCGCGCGCGCTCCCGTTCCGGGATACGAATCACGTACTGGTTGTAGACATGATGGCAATCCGGCGAAACGTACGGAGTCACCACCTCAGACAGCGCCGCAAACTGCTCGTCATAATAGGCTGCATTTGCCCGGCGCGCCTCACTCCAACGGTCGAGGTGCCGTTGTTTTACCAGCAGGACCGCTGCCTGAAGGGCGCCCAGGCGGCTGTTTGTCCCGACAATCTGGTGGAAATACGTTTCGGATGCCCCATGATTACGCAACAAGCGCACCCCGGCGTCCAGAGCGGCATCCCGCGTGATCACCATGCCCCCGTCTCCAGCGCCCCCAAGATTCTTGCTCGGGAAAAAGCTGAGCGTCCCCGCGTGGCCCATGGAGCAGGCCGGCCGCTCTTTGTATCGAGCCCCGATGGCTTGCGCGGCGTCTTCGATGACAATCAGATTGTGCCGTTCGGCAAGATCCAGAATCGGGTCCATATCCGCGCATTGGCCGAAAAGATGCACCGGTATAATGGCCCGCGTGCGCTCGGTCACCTTTGCTTCGATCTGGGTCACATCGATGTTGAACGTCCGGGGCTCGATGTCCACAAACACGGGGCGTGCGCCCGCGTTGGAGACCGTGCCCGCCGTGGCGAAAAAGGTGAACGGACTGGTGATGACCTCGGTCCCCGGGCCCGCGCCGGCGGCTTTCAGGAGCAACAACAGCGCATCGGTGCCCGAGGCAACACCCACGGCATACGGCACGCCGAGATATTTCGCCAGCGACTGTTCAAC
This sequence comes from Candidatus Hydrogenedentales bacterium, assembly GCA_050950105.1. GTDB lineage: Bacteria > Hydrogenedentota > Hydrogenedentia > Hydrogenedentales > SLHB01 > UBA2224. The sequence continues at coordinate 179,076 of JBMNGZ010000009.1, forward strand.
GGACTCTACCTTCGGCCCACCGATAAATTGTTGCGAAGAAAACACTTCGGCAACTGCCGCGTCAACTTCTTCGCGGATATCCCGATATTGAGCCTGCAGATCAAGTAACGGAATGGCCATGGAAACCCCCTGAATGTTTATATGGCCGCGAGAGTATCAAACCCGCGCGCTGCATTCAACACACCGAATCGCGCCGTCTACGATCTTACCGGGGAGAGTATCGTCCTGCCATTTGCGCTCTTACCGAAACATAGACGGCCACAGGGGGGCCGCCCCGATCCATCCCGATTACCGCAGCGCGGGGGCTTCCTTCGTCTATCCATCCTGCGCCGCGCGTAGGCTTCCCAGGTTTATCTCTGCTCCGCAGCGCGTAGGGGCAGACCCCTGTGTCTGCCCTTCTTCAACGCAGCCGCAGGGACTATGCGGCCGCGTAGGCGTTGTCCCGGTCCATCTCGATTACCCCAGCGCGTGGGCCGGGTCGGCCCTCATCCATCCAGGTTCCGCAGCGCGTAGGGGCAGACCCTGTGTCTGCCCTTCTTAAAGGCAGCCACGGCGACTGATTTGCCCAGCGCGCAGGGGCAGACCCTGTGTCTGCCGGCACAATCCACCCCCGGCCACGCGGGGCGCGTGTCCACCCTCGCCCGCGGGGGACACAAGAACCCGAACCGGCATACGCGGCGCTTGGTTTGGTTTTTGATCCGTCCTTTTCTAAGAGGGACATAAGAACTCGAAGGGCAGAGATTTATGCGCGGCACACCTGTCCTCGCTCGCGGAGATGAGTAAACGGGTTCGACCGTCCGGCAAAACGCAGTGCACCCTGTCCTCCGCGGGCGGGGCTGAACTGTGTGCCGACGAGGACGTCGGCGCTCCCAGGGCACCTGTCCCCCGCGGGCGGGGCTGAACTGTGTGCCGACGAGGACGTCGGCGCTCCCAGGGCACCTGTCCCCCGCTGGCGGGGGTGAATCGGCGATAGCCGATTTGGGGGTGGAGTTTTGCAGGTTGGATTTTGGAGTGTGGCGTGCAACTCACAGCGTCTCGTCGCAATGCGTGGGCTATCCGGCCACCCAGGTTACGGCAGCGCGCAGGGGCAGACCCTGTGTCAGCCCTTCTTCAATGTAGCCGCAGGGGCTATCCGGATGGGCAGACACAGAGGTCTGCCCCTACATTCCGGAACGCTACCGCGTCGGGGTTGCCCGCATAATCCGGATGGGCGACCCAGGGGTCGCCCCTACAACCGGAGGGCGAACGCCAGGGGAGCGGCGGGCGCTGAACAACCCCTGCGAATCCATCCAAGTCCTGTGCAGAGATTGAAAAAAGAAAAACGGCGCATGAACCGAAGCTCACGCGCCGCCGCCATGTGCTCGCCGGACGTCACGGCAGATTTGCAACAAGCAAGGTTTTCATCGTGGACTTGGCTTTACACGCCGGCCATTCACCCGGATAGCGCTGGAAATCGACATGGCCGTCCATGTAAAGCACATTGGCGCCGCCCGGAACGTGGTTGAAGTACGTCTGATCGTCATGACTGGTCGTCCACACCGAATCCCACATCACGAACAGCTCGCTCTGCGCCCGCGCCGCGCCCGCGGGATTGTTGATGTCGGTGATGAAGAAGCGCTCGATACCCTCGCGCAAACGATGGACGGTCTTGCTCTGCCCATCAAAGGTGGATGTGTAGCTGATATCGTTGTCGTAGTCGGCCTTGTCGGGATTGATGAAGGCCTGGGCCAGCCTGCCCAACGCCCCCAGTGAAAAGTCCGGGTTGACATCGTAACCATGAGCTGCAAAAGCCGTCATCCAATCGTTGTATATTGGGTCGTTCACGTCGTTGTCCGGCCCGATAATGGTCTCTGGCGTGATCGCCCAGCCATAGTAGCTGTACGACGTGTCGACCACGTTGCACGGATTGGGCGTGCCGTCATCCTCATACCAGCGGCTCTCGACCTGGTTGCCATCGGTGTCCGACGGACAGACCATGACGTTGAAGTCCGTCAAGTATTCGGGATACACGGCGATGACTTGAAACACCTGATTGATGTTGTTCAAGGGGCCGTCCTCGCAATCAATCCGTGGGTCCCCGCCATTACGCGTCTTCAAGCAGGGCCACTTCTCGCCTTGCGACTCATTCGCATACATCTTGAAGATGAGGCCCATCTGCTTCAGATTGTTCTGACAGCTCGCGCGACGGGCCGCCTCACGGGCACGCGCGAGCGCCGGAAGCAAGATGGCTGCCAGGATGCCGATAATGGCGATGACGACAAGCAACTCGATCAACGTGAATCCCCGCCTTGCTCTCATCCGTCTTCCTCCTCGTTTGATGTAACTACGGGCACCACTCCCTACAGTAAGTGCGTTAATGAGCGTATATCCTCTCTGAGGTGATGTCAATAACGATAAACGAACGGTAAACGCGCCGCGGAGAAGGCCGCGAATCGCCCCCAGGGGCCCACTGGAGCCGACTGAGCACTTGAAACCCTGGCTTCTATCCCGTACCCTTGCGGCATCTAGGCTGCGCCCCGATAGTTCAGTGGATAGAACGAGGCCCTCCTAAGGCTTAAACGCAGGTTCGATTCCTGCTCGGGGCGCCATCCTTCCTCATAATCCCTTCCGTGTTGTGGCTGGCCGCTTGACATGCGCGCGGTTCTGAATTACTGTACTAAGCGAATAGGTCACGTGAAGCCCTGAGGTCTGCGGCAGAGGGGGCAGGTCGGTCGTCCGACGTTCCGAGTCGGGCGTTCCGAGTGGTACAATGGCCTCCTTCGCCGGCGGTTTGTCGTGTGGTGTCGCGGCGTCAAAACAAGGCCATGAGTATCGACGATACAAAGTTGCCTGTGGAAGAGGTGAGCGAACTCGAAGCACAGCATCGGATTGAATGCGGGTGCGGCAACATCCTTCTTGTGCGAGATCGCGATCTGGGGCGGACGCAGCTGTGCCCTGCCTGTGAAGAACTCGTCTATATTGCCCACGAACTGGTAACACCCACCGAGCAGCAAAGCAATTCGCGCCACTTTGACGAAGCTTCGGTGCCGGCGGACCTGCAACCGGGCGATCGGTTTATGGGCAAGTATGAGGTGCAGGAGCTGATCGGCCGGGGAGGGATGGCTTATGTTCACCGGGTACACCACAAGGGCTGGGGCATTGATCTGGCGCTGAAAACTCCCCGACCGGATCTGGTGTGGCGAAATGACTGGCAGCGTGATTTTGAGCGTGAATGCGAAACCTGGGTGAATCTGACCGCGCACCCCAACGTGGCCCGCTGCCACTATATCCGGCGCCTGGGCGGGATTCCACGGCTGTTCCTTGAGTTCGTGTCTGGAGGCTCCGTAGTTCACTGGACACGGAACAAACTGCTCTATCGTGGCGAACCGGCCGAGGTGCTTAAGCGGGTCCTGGATGTCGCCATGCAGGTTGCGTGGGGATTGAATCACGCACATGAACAGGGGCTGGTGCATCAGGACGTAAAACTGGGCAACGTCCTCATGACGCGCGATGGCCAGGCCAAGATGACGGATTTCGGACTGATGCGCGCGTTTGGCGCCAGCAACGCTAAATCGACGTTTTATCCCACGATGGGCACGCCGGCATACAGTGCGCCGGAACAGGGGCCCGAAACACCGCCCAGCCATCTTGCCGACATCTGGGGGTGGGGGGCTTGTGTCCTCGAAATGTGCGTAGGGGCCCCATGCTGGGTTGATCACAAGTCCCTGCTTAAGGTCTTCGAGGCCTATCGGGCCAATCGTCTCGAGCGACCGCGCATTGTGAACGTGCCTGAACCTCTGGCAGACCTTCTCGAAGAGTGCTTCCGCAGGAAGCCCGAGGAACGCCCGGGGAGCATGCATCACGTCGTGGAATTATTGCGCGAAGTGTATCAATGGACGTTTGGGACGCCCTACGACCGGGAACCGCCGAAAGCAGAACTGGCCTCGGCGGGAGTGCTCAACAACCGGGCCATTTCCCTCTTCGAGCTGGGCAAAGAACAGGAGGCCGAGATCCTGTGGCAACAGGCCATGGCCTTGGCGCCCGAGCAGTTGGAAACGCGCTTCAACAACCTGTTGTATGAGTGGCGCACGGGCCGCTGCACCGACATCGTGGTCCTCCGGGCACTGATGGAGCTGATGGAAAAAGAAAACCGGTGTCCCCAATCGCGCTACCTTTTGGCTCGAGTCATGCTCGAATGGGGAGACTGCCGCGTTGCCGAGGACATTCTGCACCGCATCGATCTTTCCGCGTCCAATATGCGCGAAATCGAGCTGGCACTCGCGTCCGCGAAAGAGACCAGCGAGGATACCCGGGGCCTGATCCGCTCGTTTGGAAAACGGCCGCGTTCCGTCAAGACGCTGTGTCTTGCGCCGAACGGCGAATTGGCCTTTGTGGGCTATCACCGAGGCACTCTGGAATCCTGGGAGCCGTTCACGGGCGAACGGCAGGAGAAGGTCCTGGCCCATCCGGGCGGCGTGCTGGCCCTGGAATGCTCCAGCGACGGCCGGTTACTGGCTTCGGGCGGCATGGACAACGAAATCCGCCTCTGGCATCTCCCAGCCTGTTCGCTTCTGGGCGCTTTGACCGGCCATTCCGCATCGGTTCGGAGCCTGGCGCTCAACCGGGAGCGCAGCTTGTTGGTATCCGGGAGTAAGGACAACACGGTGCGTGTCTGGGATCTCAAGGCCCGCAGTTGCCTGAATACATTTGAAGGACATATCGCCGGCGTGAATGCGGTCGCCGTGGATGCCGCGGGGCAGTATGCGTTGTCGGGCAGCCGTGACGCCACCGCCCGGCTCTGGCGGCTGGGCGACGCTGAATGCATCCGCGTCTTGACCGGCCATACGGACCGGATTCATGCGGTGTGCCTGAGTGAAGATGCCCGGCTGGCGGTGACGGCCAGCAGAGACCGCCAGATCATCCTCTGGGACCTCGACACTGGAGAGCGGTTGCGCACCCTTCAGGGGCACGTCACCGAAGCCTATTCCGCCTGTCTCACCCAGGACAAGTCCTGTGTTTTCACTGGAAGTCGTCGGGGAACGCTCAAACTTTGGAATGCCGATACAGGGCAGTGTATGCGCACGTTCAACGGAGGCGCCCCCGCGCACCTGGACGTAACGGGAACCTACGCGCTGTCGCTCGGCAAGGATGGATTCCTGAAATTCTGGCGGGTCTCGAGTGGCACGCGGTTTCTACCCGCAACGTTTGCCACAAGCCGCAACGTTTAATCCGCGCGCTTCGCTGGCCCTGCTCCAGCGGTTCCCAGGGATTCAAGGGCATTTCGCGCCTCGACCGTTCGTGCATGGTTCCGGCCCAGCTGCTCTTCAAGAATGGACAGCGCCCGCATCAGGTTGCCGATCGCCTGCGACGAGTCGCCCAGACTGTTGTACACAAGACCAAGTTCCAGGAGGTCGCGAGCTACATCGGGGTGCCGGTTTCCACAGGCGCGCATATCCGTGCTGATGGCCTGTTTGAGGTGCTCCAGGGCCTGTGGATAGTCTCCGAGCGCCCGTTTTACGGCGCCCAGTCTGCAATGCAGCGCGCCAGGGCCCGCCTCGCCGCTCGTGCTGCTCTCTTCAAGTTGCAGAACCCGTGTATAGCAGGCCTCGGCATCTTGAAAACTCCCGATCTGCTCGAGGATCTCGCCCAGGCGCATGAGATTGGCAGCCAGGTCGGGATGCCGCGGCCCTCGCGTGGCCTCGAGGATCTGGCAGATCTGTTGATAGCTGACTGCGGCCCCCGGCGCGTCGTCCAAGGCTCGTTGAACTCTCGCCAATTGCCCTAGAATGCGCCTCTGCAATTCGTCACGTGCCCGAAGTGTCGCGCTGACCTGCAGTGCTTCTTCAAAAGATGCCCGGGCACTCGTCAGCTGCTTTTCCTCGAGCTGCGCGCGCCCGAGTTCGTACAGACTCTCTACCAACGAAACGTCTTCGGGGCCGCGCAGCTTACGGCTTAAGCTCACCGCGATCTCCAGGGGGCCCAGCGCGCGACCGGCCTCGCCGGAGCGCAGTAGCAGGCGCCCCAGGCGCCGGGCATACACGGCCACGGCTTCTTCATCCGCCGGCTCGCAGTGCTGGGCACAACGCAAGGCTTCATCCAGGCATCGCGCCGCACCTGCGGCATCGCCCCGCTTACGCAAGATTCGGCTGAGGTTCGACAGGCACTGGTGCACGTACGGGTGGGCAGAGCCGAGCGAATCGGCGTAAACGCGCAGGGCCCGGCGGTAGGTGCGCTCCATTTCGAGATCATCTTTGCTGTCTTGCGCCACCGCGACCAGGTTTCGCATGGCCATGGCCAGCATAGGATCCGCCGGACCATAGGCGTGGCGGATGATGTGAAGCGCGCGCCTGAAGGCCTGACGGGCCTCATCCAGGCGGCCCGTCTCACGGTACACGACGCCGAGGTTATTGACGCGCACGGCCACTTTGGGATGACGCCCGCCAAGCACGGCCTCACCGCATGCGACTGCGTGCAGATAGTATTTCACCGCGTCCTCGGGCTGGTCGCAGGCACGAAGATACAGCCCCAGCTGATTTTGAAGCCGGCCCGCATCCTCCAGCGAGATGCCCATGACTTCGGCCCAGGTTGTCACTGCGGACGCGTGGCCCAGCAGGTGGGCACATTGCGGGTTGTAGCCGGCGTGCTCTTCTTTGAACGGAAAGCTGTTCACAGTAAACCGCAGGGCAGCCTCGCAGTCCGCCGCTTTGCCAGGACCGGCCAGCGATAAGACAAAGCGCTCCTGCATCAGCGCCGGAATGGAGAAAGCCCGGGGGCCGATACGCGCCACTCCCGCCCGTGCAAGACTCTGTAATAAACGCGGCAGGGCGCCCGGTGCGGCCACGGCGCTTTGCAGGACCTCGGGCAGGTGAGTGGCCCCGTCCATCAGGACGCTCGCGTACAACGGCTGCGGGCCCATGAATGCCATCAACGCGAACAAGTTGAACGCCGGATGGTTATGCTCGCCAAGCGCAGTAAGGGTTTCGCGGAGCAGGTATTCGAAAAGGGCCATTGTCCTGGCCTGGTCACGCTGCGCATGGTCTTCGGACACGCGCTCCACCGTTTCACGCAAGGCGGCTCGTTTCGCCGGCTCCATGGAAACACAACCGGCATACAGATGTAGTAGAAGCGGCACGCCTCGAAGATGGAATGCCGTTTCGTCGTCTTCGGCCGTCAGGGAGGTTCCCAGCCGCACCGTGAGAAATTCGCGCGATTCCGTCGGGTGGAAATCGGAAATTTCGAGCGTGGTGTACGCCTCATCCGAGAGGTTTTCGGCCGATGTAATCAATACGGAAACTGGAGCTTTCCCGGGTACCAGGGAATTTACGGTATGCAGGTCGCTCACCTGATCGAAAATGATCAGGGTTCGAGGCTCTTCAGCCAGATGTTTTCGAAGCGCGGCTATCATGCGGGTTTGTTCCCGGGATTCCGCCTCCGGAAGCCCGAGCGCTGCCGCGATCTCCGCGAAAAAGCCCGGCAATGCGGCCGGACATCCCCCGGGAACCCACCAGATCCGGTCAAAATCTTCCCGGCACCGATAGGCCGCCTCAATCGCAAATTCGGTCTGGCATTGGGCGCCCAGGCGGGGCGGTGGCGCAGTAAGCAGGACGCGTTTCTTCTGGAGAAGGGATTCCCGGAGACGCCCCAACAGGTTGCGCCGAATCGCGAACGCGGGATTGGATAGAAAGGGGACATTCGACAAGAACGCCGGCGAGCGTGTGGTGTTTCCCTTTTGGGAATGTGGATTCGGCTCACCCATATTCCGGCTTGGTTCTTCCCCAATGGTCTCAGTGCACATCGTGTACAACCAGAGGATTTGCCGTTTCGAAAAGTCCCCGCGCGTTCGATAGGGCTACTCTACTACTTCAAATTGTCGCTAATCGGCATGAAATTTGCAAACTTTAAGTGTATGAGTGTGTATAGTAGGGTAAGGGGCCCGTTTCGACTGCAAGGAATTCACGGTGTGCGCAGTTCTTGCAGGCTCTGGGCCAAAGCTACCCCGTTCGAGCGGCGGCGCCGAGGGGTGTGCGCGAAAATAGAACCGTTTGAAGGAGTATCCTCATGAAACAAGAACCGAAGCGACGCAAACCTTTCCATGCGAAAGGCATGACTAGTTTTATCGTGACTCTCGGATTTCTTCTTCTGGGCGTTAGCGGGGTCGTGCTCTATGTGGCTCCACGAGGGCGGGTCGCTCATTGGACCGGCTGGTCGGTGATGGGACTTGATAAGGAGACCTGGGGTGCGCTGCACACGGCGGGCGCTTTCCTCTTTCTCCTGGCAGGGATCCTGCACCTCTATTACAATTGGACGAGCTTCTTCAGCTATTTCAAGATGCGCTTTGAGAAAGGCTTCAACCTGAAGCGCGAGTTCGTCCTGGCGCTGATAATCTGCGGGCTGGTCTTTGGCGGCGCCATCTGGAGCATCCCGCCCGTAGCGTATCTGGCCGCCTGGAACGACGACATCAAGGAATACTGGGAAAGGGTCAGTGCGCAGCCGCCGGCCGCACACGCTGAAGAATGGACCCTCCAGCAGATGGCCGAAAACCGGGGGCTGGAGTTGGACACCTTACTCGACACGCTCAAAGAAAAAGGCTGCGAAGTCACGGACTCAGGCAAAACCATCAAAAGCATCGCAGAACAGCACGGCATCTCGCCAAATGCCCTGTTTGTTCTCATGGGCGCGCCACAGCGCCAGGGCGGGGGAATGCAGGGCCGGGGGGATGGCATGGGCCGGGGAGGCGGTATGGGCCGGGGTGGCGGCATGGGACGGGGAGATGGCATGGGACGGGGTGGCGGGATGGGCCGCCGATTGCTTGAGGATTTTTGCAGCCAGCACGATATTCCGGTGCAGGACGCCATTGACAGGCTGTCCGCGGCCGGCATTGAGGCGGATGCGAAACAAAGCTTGCGCGCGATTGCTGACGCCGTCGGGATGGCCCCGGCTGATATTGCCGATATCGTCGGAGATTGAGGCAGGGGGGCGGGGGCGGCCCGGCACGACCCAGACAGGCGCCCGCTCCAGCAGCGCCGTTCAATCAGGGCCATGAGAGCCCCAGTGTCCGGCGAAATGCATGATTCCGTTCTCCCTGGAGCGCCCCCGGCAGGCTCCACTCCATCTCACCGCCGCCACAGAAGCGCCGCGTGACTTTTCGATCAGAAACCACGCACTTGTACTAGCTGTGTTGTGTTGGTGGCTTCGTGGACCAGGCGCCGAGGCTGTAGGAATGCCGTGCGTAAATTGCTTGTGTTCAATGGATTAGCTGATGGATGGGTTTGGAATTTCGCATGTTTGACAAAGTCGACCTGACGTCGTAAAATCGTTCTATGGCGGCACGTTCTATCCTGGCGGCCTCAGAACCACATAAATACCGGTTTTTGTCGAGAACGATTCAAGAGATGGCCAGGAATTGCCGGGAAGGCCCGCCTATTTTTTATGTATTGTTGTCTCAGCTATGTGCGTTTGTTGCATTCAGGCTAAAAACTTCAGCGACGAATCTTTGATGAAAAAATCGACCCACTTCACAGCCAGGGCGGAGCATGTGGCGATGCCTGCGCTATCACCGAAACAATGTGAAATTCGTGAACGGGAAGGACGCCTTCTCGAGGTTGCCCGGGAATTGATCATCGCGCGCGGCTATCACGGCTTGACCATGGCCCGTATCGCCACCCGTCTTGGCGTGGCCAAGGCCACGGTATATCAGCATTTCAGCTGCAAGGAAGAGGTCATCATGGCCCTGGCGAGCCACAGCGTTGACCTGCAGCGCGAGCTGGTAGAGCGGGCCGCCGCGTTCCAGGGGAATCCCCGGGAACGCATGTTCGCCGTCGGGGAGGCGACCCAGCTCTTTGCTACACTCCACCGGACGACGCCCGGATCTTCCAGCTCATGAACGCCGAGGTGATCACTCAAAAAGCCGCTGAGGTGTCGTTATTGCGACTTCGCGCGTCTGCCTGGCAGACCGCCTCTGCAGTGAATGGCATCATCCGGGATGCAATCGCCCAGGGGGACCTGCAACTGAAAGAAAGCGGCGCCATTGAGAGCCTGACCTACATGTTCTGGGAGATGGGTGAAAGCGCCAAGGCCGCCATGTGGAGTTGGATGCCCCCCGGAGAGTTGGGAATTGCCAATCCCTTTGACGCCATGTTTCACTGCGGCCAGATTATCGGCGATGCTTATGGCTGGCGTCCCCTGTCAAGCGACTGGGACTATCAGAGTACCCGGCGCCGGGTGCGTCGGAAGTGTTTCCCTCCGAGTGCCGTAAAGCGTATGGTGTCGACTACTTAGAGCTTTAGGATGCCGTCGGCTGCGTCTTGGCCCGTCTTCCGTCGTCCAAGGAGGAAAATCCGCAATGATCACCGGCATTGCCCACATTTGTTTCCGTGTGGCGAAACTCGAAGCCTCCCTAGCCTTTTACACGGAGCAGCTTGGCCTCTCGCTCGCGTTTGATTTTCGTAATGACGCCGGCGAGCGCACCGGGGTCTATCTTCATGTGGGAGGGCGCAATTTCATCGAACTGTTTGAGGGTGTTCCGACAGCGCGGGACGACGCCCAGTCGTACCGGCATCTTTGTCTGGAAGTGGATGATATGAAAGAGACTCTGGCGGTGCTCAGAGCACGGGGCGTGGAGTCGACCGAGATGGAGCTGGGAGGGGATGGTGCGTGGCAGGCCTGGATTACGGATCCGGACGGCAATCCGATCGAACTCCATCAATATACCGACGAAAGCCTTCAAAATGCCCGCCTCTCCTGACCCGGCGGGAGCGTTTGCCGTGCATGCCGCCTTGCACAGAGAGCATGCCGGCAGGTAGGATCCGGTTTTCAAGCCTCGGGAACTGCGATAGCGCGTACTCCCAAGACAGGGACATGCATACACAGGAGATTTTCACACCATGCGAATGAGCCACCTCGTCGGTGCGCGGCACAAAGAACGGCCCGCGGAAGCGACACTCGAGAGCCATGCGTTTCTGCTGCGCGGCGCTTACGCAAGGCAAGTGGCTAACGGGATCTATTCGCTGCTCCCTCCCGGTTTTCGCGTCTGCCGGAAAATCGAACAGATCATCCGCGAGGAAATGGACCAAGTTGGCGGCCAGGAGGTGCTGATGCCCGTCGTCCTGCCTCGTGAACTCTGGGAGGAATCGGGGAGGTACGGCAGCGTCGGTTCGGAGCTGCTGCGCCTGCAGGATCGAACCGGCCACGACATGCTTCTCGCCATGACTCACGAGGAGGCCGTGGTTCATCTGTCCCGGCATGAGGTGCACAGCCATACCCAGTTTCCCTTTATGCTGTACCAGATTCAAACCAAATTCCGCGATGAACCCCGTTCCCGGGGCGGCTTGATCCGTGTTCGCGAATTCACCATGAAAGACGCCTACTCGTTCCACACGTCGCAGGACGATCTGGAAGCCTGCTACGCGCGTTGCTACCGCGCCTATCAGCGCATTTTTGCTCGCGCGGGCATTCCGGAAGTGGCCGTGGTCGAGTCGGACTCCGGGATGATGGGCGGCTCTGTCGCGCATGAATTCATGCTCCTGACGCCCGTTGGCGAAGATACCATCGTCACCAGCGAGGACGGCTCGTATGTGGCCAATCAGGAGGTCGCCACGGGGGTCATCGAAGGCCATGTGGAGGAGCCGCTGCCGCTGGAAAAAGTCCATACGCCTGATTGCCGCAGCATCGACGAAGTGGCCGGATTTCTCGGCGTTGAGACGCGCAATACGGCCAAGGCCGTCTTTTACGATCGGGATAGCGAGGGCAAACTGGTTTTTGTGGTTGTTCGCGGTGACCGAGAGGTCAATGAGTCCAAGCTGGCGCGGCTCATCCAGGCGGTACCCGTGCCCGCTGACGATGTCCGGATCCGGAGTATCGGCGCGGAACCCGGGTTTGCCTCGCCCCTGGGCATCGATCTGGAAAAGGTGCGCCTTCTCATCGATCACACGATCAGATCTTCCAATAATCTGGTGACGGGCGCCAATGAAAGAGACTACCACTACAAAAATTTCAATCTGGAGCGCGATCTACCGGGAATCGAGACCGTCGATGTGGTCGATATCGAGGCGGGCGACCTGGCCCCCGACGGAAAGGGCCGACTCCAGCTCCAGCGCGGTATCGAGGTCGGGAACATTTTTCAGCTGGGCTGCAAATATACCGAGTCCATGGGCATGACCTACGATGATGAACAGGGCAAGGCCCAAGTGCCGTTCATGGGCTGCTACGGCATTGGCGTAGGGCGCCTGATGAGTTCCGTCATGGAAGTCCGGCGGGACGAATATGGCCCGAAATGGCCGATCTCTATCGCGCCATGGCAGGTGCATCTGAATGCGTTGAAGCTGGATCAATCCGCGGTGCGGGATGCCGCTGAAAGTCTCTACCGGGATTTGCGTGCCGCGGGCATTGAGGTCTTGTACGACGACCGCAATGCACGGCCGGGCGTGCAGTTTGCCGACGCCGACCTGCTGGGGATTCCATTCCGTTTCATTGCAGGCGAACGGAACCTGAAAGACGGCAAACTTGAGTGGAAACGCCGCGATACGGGAGACAGCGGCACAATTCCGCTGGAGCAGGCCGTCGAAACCTGCGCGCAATGGCTTCGCGACGCATTCGCGGAGATTGAGGGCGCCGTACCCGATTCGCTCTAACCCGGTGGCCCGGCTCCGTGCCCGACGGGACACGAAGCCGGTCTTTGACTGGTACCCGCCTCATGCCGCGGCCGTATCGCTGCTTATGGCGAATTCTGGATTTGCGGTCTCGGTTCAGCGTGCGCTCAGCCGCGTGACACTCCTCATGAGAGAAAAAACACCGTCAAATGACCTCTAACTAAACGGCCGCTATTATGCAACCCGGTTGAAAGTCTGAGGATCAAAGGGTACAGTCAAAAGAGTTTATGCTAGTGCGAAAGAGGAGTTTTTGCAACGTGCATCGTCAGAGTTTTCGCTATCGAGCGGGTCTGCTGCTCGGCTGGCTACTGTTGGTTCTGCCGGCCTGGTCGCAACCGGTCTGGGTAGCGTCCGATCTCTACGACCAGGTCGGTGTGGTGGTGGCGAAATCCGCCTCGCCGCAACAGAAACGGGCTGCGGAGGTCTTTGTAAAATATTGGAATCTGACTACCGGCCATGACGCCGGTGTCTCCCAGGCGCCCGAAAAACGCGTAAACATCTGGATCGGTCGCAATGCCATGCCGGAAGAGTTCCTCGTCGATCTCAACTTCGACGGGCTCGGTGTGGACGGTTTCATCCTCGACACCCTTCGCCAACCGGTTGGAAACCAGGGTGCGGACGCGCTTAAAACGGACCGCCACCTGCTGGTCATTGGCGGGGAACAGGGCGTTATCTACGCCATTTACCACTTTTTTAATGAGTTTATGGGGGTGAGGTGGCTGGCGCCGGGAGACGTATATGTTCCGCAACATGCGCCGCCCGCATTGCCTGAGATCAGCGCACGTGTCGAGCCTGCGTTCGAATATCGATACACCGATTACATGGAGAGTATCGATGATCAGGAATTCGCCGAAGCACATAAGTTGCTGACAGACTGTGGATTCGGCCTGTTTGCTCACACGGTGTATGAGCTTGTGCCCCGGAGACCTACTTCGAAGAACATCCCGAGTATTATTCTCTGATCAGCGGCACGAGGCGGGCCCCGGTGGCGGTCGATTGGCGCGATCCGGTCGAGGCGCGCAAGCATCCACAGCAGCTGGGGCAACTCTGCTTTTCAAGTCCCGATGTCGCGAAGGTGATCAGCGATGAATTGCGCCGCCGTATCCGCGAGAACCCCAAACCGGGAATCTGGAGCGTCTCGCAGATGGATTGGGGGAATTACTGCGAATGCGAGACCTGCCGGTCGCTTGACGAGCGCGAGGGGACCCACGCAGCGTCGCTGTTGACCTGCGTCAACCGGGTTGCCCGCGCGCTGGCGGCCGAATTCCCGGAGCATCGCATCGAGACACTGGCACAGGACTGGTCGAGAAAACCGCCGCGCCAATTGACGCCGGAACCCAACGTGATCATCCGGCTCTCTACCCGCGAATGCGATTTTTCGCGGCCTCTGGCCAACCCGAAATCTCTTGAAAACCGCCGGTTTCAAGACGATATAGACGCCTGGGCGCGACTCACCTCCAATCTGTACATCTGGGATTTCGCCGCCAATCTCCATAATTTCCAGGCCCCGCACCCCAATATTGATGTCATTCAACCCAATCTGCAGTTTTTCAAGGAACGCGGCGTGATTGGCGTTTTCGAGCAAGGTTGCCCCGGGCCGGGGGGCGAATTTGCCGCGCTTCGGCAATACCTCCTGGGCACCTGGCTGTGGGAGCCTGGCCGCGAGGCGCGCGCCGTGATTTCGGAATTCATCAACCTCTACTACGGCCCTGCGGCGCAGCATATCCGGGATTATCTTGAGCTTATGACCCAGGCCATGCAGGATGCCGAAGTCCCCCTGACCTGCGTTGATGGAGGCGCCTGGATGGACTATAAGTTCGTCAGCAAGGCGCAGGAACTCTTCAGAAAGGCCAGCGAAACCGTGGGCGAAGCAGAACCCTACCAACAGCGTCTGGAACTGGCGCAGGTGCCGGTCCAATACGCCTCGCTCGCCTGCCCGCCGGATTTATTGTACGAGCGCTATGCAGTCACCCTTCGCCGCCCTCTGGGCCCGACGCTCGACGAATATGTGGAGCTGCTCCAGGGCCTCGGCATTACGCATACGGTTGACAAACAGCCATTTGAGGCCGTGGTGGAGCAGATCGGAGGGGTCACGCCACCCCGGCGGATCGAGTCGGAACTCCGCATTCTGGAAAATGAGTACTATCTGATCTGGGTAGCGCCGTCGCTGGACGGAGCGGTCATTCGCTGGCGCGACAAGAAGCTGGGTGTAGAGCTACTCCAAGGCTATCGCTGCTACGGGCGCGGCCCGGGGACGCTTCAGGAATGGCGCCACGCCCCCGAGGCCCAGGAACGGGTTGTTGCGACCGGCTACACGGTCGACTCACCGACGTTGTATGCCCTGGCGCTCAGCACCCAGCTTCCCAATGGTCTCGCCATGAAACGCGAAATGGAGCTGCGTCCGGCCTCGCCGGAATTCACCATTACGCTTACGTTGACGAATACGAGTTCGGAATCGATCGTACCCAACGTGAAGATTCACCCGGAATTCGCACTGGGCAACGAATTGCATCCCGAGATCTGGCTCGAAGACAACCGCCGATGGACGGCCGTCCCCAACGCCGCTCTCAACCCACAGGCCATGGGCGGAGACTACCTGAAGCCTCTGGATGGCAACCGCTGGGCCTTCCGCCTTCCCAGGCGGGGCCTCACGCTCATCAATCAATTTGTCCCGCACCAAGTCGAGAGTTTGTTTTATTTCTACAACACACTCGACTCCGCCGAACACATCAATCTCGAACTCATCCCGAAACAGGACCCACTCCAACCCGGCCGGAGCCGTCAGCTCAAGTCCACCTACTCGACCTCGGCGAAACGCCTGCCTTGAGGACCTGCGTGCCCTGCGAGCTGTTCGATCAGCCCGTTGCGGCGCTGTAGCGCTCGTTCACTTTCGCCCAGTCCACAACATGCCACCAGGCATCGATGTAATCGGGGCGTCTGTTCTGATACTTGAGGTAATAGGCGTGTTCCCAGACGTCGAGTCCGAGGATGGGGCTGTGTCCGTCCATGAGCGGCGAATCCTGGTTGGCGGTGCTGAGCACCTGGAGCTTTCCGCTGCGGTTGAACACCAGCCAGGCCCAGCCGCTGCCGAAGCGGTTCGCCGCGGCGTCCGCAAACTTCTCCTTGAATGGTCCCACGCCGCCGAATTCGGCATGTATTGCGTCCGCCACGGGGCCGGAGGGGTCGCCGCCCTTGCCGGGGCCCATGAGCTGCCAGAACTGGCTGTGATTGGCGTGGCCGCCGCCATGGTTGATCACCGCCTGCCGGATTTTCTCAGGAACCGCAGTGATGTTGCGCAGGATATCTTCGACGGTTTTTCCTTCAAAACCAGAAACACCTTCGAGGGCTGCGTTCAATTTGGCGACGTATCCTCCGTGGTGTTTGCTGTGATGAATCTCCATCGTGCGTGCGTCGATATACGGCTCGAGCGCATCGGGCGCATAGGGAAGGTCAGGCAATTGAAATGCCATGGTCAGTTCCTCCATTTCGCGTTGTTATGCTGTGTGCGCCGCCTTTCGGGCGCATCAGAGGGATAACACCGGCGCGTCCGCGATTGTTTCCGTGGCAAATTTCCTGCCTTGACGGCTTGCACACGGACAAGGCCGCGCGCTAGACTGCCTGCGCGCGAACAAATCCCAAGGGGATTGGAGGGCGACCTTCGATGGCAGAATGGGTGTGGGTTTGCGCGCTTGAAGAGATCCTGCCGGGAACTCAGCGCGAGGTCGTGTGCGGCATGGGAGAGCCGGTCGCACTTTTCAATGTCGATGGGAAAATCCATGCCATCAGCGGCCAATGCCCTCACCAGGGAGGCCCGCTGGCGGAAGGATACGTGGAAAACGGCAGCGTCACGTGTCCCTGGCATGGGTGGCGCTTTTCACTCACGCGCAGCACCGCACCGCCCAATGACTTGATACGGCACTACCGGACCGAGGTCCGGGACGACGGGCTCTACATTGCCCCGCCACCGTGACGGCCGGCTTCACAATTCCGCCCGTTTCCCGCTATAATCCTATGAATGATGCTGCAGAGTGCTCATGAACGAGACCGCTGATAACACACACCGCCCGGAATCCGTGGAAGTCACCCGCGACCTTCTGCTCCGGTATGATCGGCCTGGACCGCGCTACACCAGTTATCCCACCGTGCCCGCATGGTCGGCGCAGTTCGGTCCTCCGGAGTATCGTGCCTGTCTGGAACTCGCTGCGTCGAGAGCCGGCGAACCGCTGTCGCTTTATGTGCATATTCCCTTTTGTCGGAAGCGCTGCGCGTTTTGCGGGTGCAATTCGATCGCGACGCAGAAGCCCGGCGCGCCCGATACGTATCTGGACCACGTCGAGCTGGAGCTCCAGATGCTGTCGGAACTGCTGTCCCAGAGCCGGCCGCTCAAGCAGATCCATTGGGGCGGCGGCACCCCCACCTACCTGAACACGGCGCAGCTCGAGCGCCTCTTCAAGGCCATCGCAGACCGGTTTGAGATCCCGGAGGATGCGGAAATATCGATCGAAGCGGATCCCCGCGTCACCACCGCTGACCAGGTGACTCTGCTCCGTGCGCTCGGGTTCAATCGCATCAGCCTGGGGGTGCAGGATCTGGATGAGCGGGTTCAGGCTGAAATCGGCCGGTACCAGACGGAAGCGCAGACTCGCGCCCTGGTGGCCTTGTGCCGCGAGGCGGGATTTGAAGGCCTGAACCTGGATTTGATCTACGGCCTTCCCGGGCAAACCCCCGACCAGTGGTCCACAACGATCTCCCGGATCATTGAAATGCAGCCGGACCGCCTCGCGGTCTATAGCTGCGCCTATCTCCCGGATACGATGCGCAACCAGCGCCGGCTCGACTCAGCGAAAATGCCCTCAGGCCCCGAGAAATACGCCCTGTTCGCAACGGCGCGCCAGATGTTCACGGGGGCCGGCTACCGGGCCATTGGCATGGACCATTTCGCGCTGCCGCACGATGAATTGACCCGCGCCATGGATGAACGGCGTCTTCACCGCAATTTCATGGGCTACACGGCCGTGCCCTCGTCGGACATGGTCGCCTGCGGTATCTCGGGCATCGGCGAAGTGGGCGGCGGCTATGCGCAGAACGAAAAGGAACTCGCTTCGTATTACGAGGCGCTCGACGCGGGCCGTTTCGCGACCGCCCTGGGCTGCCGGCTTTCGCCCGATGATGAAATCCGCCGCTGGACCATCCGCGAGCTGATGTGCAACTTCCATGTGAGTTTCACGCAATTGCAGTCGCGATATGGCGTGGAATTTGAAGATTATTTTATCGAAGAGTTGAAGGATTTGCGCGAGTTCGAGCGCGAGGGATTTGTGGCCTGGGAAAACACAGGACTCACGGTCCTGCCACTGGGCCAGATATTCGTCCGCAACATCGCCATGGCCTTTGACACCAGCCTGAAAGGCAAGGGAGCGCCGCCGGAGCGCTTCTCGCGTACGCTATGATGCATCCTGTAAAGCAGGCCATTGTCGTTGGCGGCGGGGTGACCGGATTATGTGCCGCGCACTACCTCGCCCGGGACCTGGGCCGCGAAAATGTTACTTTGCTTGAAGCCGACGATGTCGTCGGAGGGACAACCCGGAGTGAAGCGGCCGAGGGCTATGCCTGCGACTGCGGCCCGAATGGTTTCCTTGATCGTGAGCCCGCCACGCTGGAATGGATTGAGGCGCTGGGACTGTCCGGCGACTTGCTCCGGGCCAATGAATTCGCCCAACGCCGATTCATTTACAGCGGGGGACGGCTTCACGAAGTGGTGGGTCCGCCTCGATTTTTCTTCAGCTCGATGCTTTCCATAAAAGGCCGGCTGAGACTGATGTGCGAGCCATTTATCCCTGGACGGCGCGATCATAGGGGCGAGACGATCTGGGACTTTGCGGCGCGCCGCATCGGTGCAGAGGCCGCCAATATCCTTGTCGATCCAATGGCCAGCGGGGTCTTTGGCGGCGATGCGCGGGTGCTCTCGCTCGAACACTGTTTTCCGCGGATGGCGGCGGTCGAGCGCGACTACGGCGGCCTCACGCGAGCGCTGATAAGCAAACGGCTGCGGAGGATGGCCGTCAGCCCTCTGGGGCCTTCGGGTCGATTGACCAGTTTTCGGGAGGGGATCGGGCGGCTGTCCATGGAGGCGGCGAAGGCATTGGGTGAGATCCTGCACACCGGCGAACGCGTCCTCCGCCTCACCACGGCTCCCGAAGGCCACTATGCCCTGGAATCCAGCCGGGGCAAGACCTATTACGCGCGCTCCGTACTATTTGCCGCTCCATCGTACGCGGCCGCGGAATGTTGCCGCGAGTTTGATGAGCCCGCGAGCAAGGCCCTGGAATCTATACCTTACGCCGACATCGTGGTCGTGTGCACCGGATATCCTCGCGCCGCCGTGCACGGAAACATCGACGGTTTCGGTTTTCTGGTGCCGCGCCACGAGAATCTCCGCGTGTTGGGATGCCTCTGGACGTCGACGATGTTTCCGGAGCAGGCCCCTGCCGAGCGCACACTCTTTCGCACCATGTTCGGGGGATATACGGATCCGGAGGCCGTCGCGCTCAGCGACGAGGAACTGATGGCTCTCGTGCGCCGCGAACTACACCCGATTATGGGAATTCAAGGAGAACCCGAGCTTACCCGGATCTACCGCTGGCGGCGTGGTATTCCGCAGTACCTTGTCGGGCACGGGGACATTCTGCGCGAAATTGAGGCAGCGGAAGCGCGCCATCCCGGGCTTTTCTTCGCGGGTAACGCGTACCACGGCGTCGGGCTGAACGATTCCGTTCTTTCGGCCATGCGCGCCTGCCGGCTGGCGACCGCATTTCTTCGTTCGGCCTGACCCCATAGAACTCGCCCGCATGCGAGCGCTCCCCGCTTCGCTGCAGAAAACGGCGTTCTGTTGAGCTGCTGTACGCGCCTGAAGTTTCCCTTACCCGGACCGGAGTGCTACTATTCGGATCTGGGCTCGACGCGGGGTTTTCCTGACAACCCACGGATAATCAAGACCCTGAACGCGCGGATAAGGATCTGTGCTCGAGAGATACCATTTTGACGGAGGATCGATATGACGAATCAACCGGATGCTGAAGGCCGGTTCGTGGATACAGCGCTTGACCCGTGCTACCGCAGCCCGTTTCCGAACTCACGAAAGATCTACGTGCCCGGCTCCACGCCCTCTCTGCGGGTGGGCATGCGGGAAATTGCGCAGGCCCCGACATTCAATGCGAATGGCGAGCCCATTCAAAACCCCTGCATCATCGTATATGACACGTCGGGGCCGTATACGGACCCCGATACGGAAATTGATCTGGACGCCGGGCTTGCGCCCGTTCGCGAACCCTGGATAGGCTCCCGACCGGATTGGGTGAAGGTCGAGCGCAGACATGCGGAACCATCCCCCGAGCGTCCGCGCGGCGTGTATCGTGCAAAGCTCGGAGCACGTGCAACGCAGATGGATTGCGCGAAACGGGGCGAAATCACCCCGGAGATGGAATATGTGGCGATACGCGAAAACGCCCGGTGGCAGGATGCCCCTGAAGAGCTGAAGCGCCGCCACCCGGGAGATGCGTGGGGTGCGCGGATACCGGACGAGATCACGCCCGAATTTGTGCGTGATGAGGTCGCCCGGGGCCGGGCGATCATTCCCGCCAATGTGAATCACCTTGAACTCGAGCCCATGATTATCGGCCGCAACTTCAAGGTAAAAATCAATGCCAACCTGGGTAATTCCGCGCACTCAGCCTCAGTGCATGAAGAAGTCGAGAAGATGTTATGGGCGATCCGCTGGGGCGCCGACACCGTGATGGATCTGTCAACTGCGGAGCCCATCCAGGCCACCCGGGAATCGATCCTTCGAAATTGCCCCGTGCCGGTGGGCACGGTGCCCATTTACGAAGCGCTCGAGAGAGTGGGCGGAGTTCCGGAAGATCTCAAGTGGGAGGTGTTCCGCGATACCGTCATCGCGCAGGCGGAACAGGGTGTCGACTACATGACCATTCACGCGGGTGTGCTGCTGCCGTTTATCCATCTGACGGCCCGGCGGACCACGGGCATTGTGAGCCGAGGCGGCTCGATCATGGCCCGGTGGTGCCTCGCCCACCACAAAGAAAACTTCCTGTATACCCACTGGGACGAGCTTTGCGAGATCATGGCGTCCTTCGATGTTGCGTTTTCCATTGGAGACGGCCTGCGCCCCGGCAGCCTGGCCGACGCCAACGACGAAGCGCAGTTTGCAGAATTGAAGGCACAGGGTGGTTTGACCCGGCGCGCCTGGGAATTCGGCGTCCAAGTCATGAATGAGGGTCCGGGCCACGTGCCGCTGCACCTGATCAAAGAGAACATGGACCGACAGCTTGAATGGTGCGGCGAAGCGCCGTTTTATACCTTGGGCCCGGTCATCACCGATATTTCCCCCGGCTACGATCACCTGGCCTCGGCCATCGGCGCGGCGCTGATCGGATGGTACGGCACGGCCATGTTGTGTTATGTGACGCCGAAAGAACACCTGGGACTGCCTGACCGCAATGATGTGCGGGAGGGGGTGGTCGCGTACCGGATTGCGGCACACGCGGCCGATCTGGCCAAAGGGCATCCGGCCGCGCAGATTCGTGACAATGCCCTGAGTAAGGCCCGTTTCGAGTTCCGGTGGGAGGATCAGTTCAACTTGTCGCTCGATCCCGACCGTGCTCGCGCCTTTCACGACGAGACCCTGCCACAGCACGGGGAAAAACTGGCGCATTTCTGTTCTATGTGCGGACCGAAATTCTGCGCGATGGCACTCTCGCAGCAGGTCCGGGACGAGGCGTTCATCCAACAGGGTCTGCAGGAGCAGGCGGCTGCATTCAAAGAAGGCGGTTCAGGGCTCTACCGTAAGGTATAATCCCGTCCGGAGGAGGCCCGCCCGGCAAAAGCAGCGACACCATGCGTATTGGCACGATCACACTCGATAAACCTCTCGCCCTGGCGCCCATGGAGGATGTTACGGATTATTCATTCCGGACCATCTGCAAAGAGATGGGAGCGGACCTCCTCTACACCGAGTTTGCAAGTTCGGAGGCATTGATCCGCGACGCAGGAAAGACCCTCGACAAGATCCGCATCCGCGATGAAGAGCGCCCCATTGCGGTGCAGATCTTCGGCAGCGCCGAATCGTCGATGGAAGGCGCCGCGCAGGTCGCCGAACAGGCGCGCCCCGATTTTGTCGACGTCAATTGCGGATGCTGGGTGAAAAAGGTGGCCCTGCGCGGGGCCGGCGCCGGATTGCTTCAGGATATTCGAAAATTTGAACGCGTTGTGCGGGGAGTCCTGGCCGGCACCACCCTGCCCGTCACTGTAAAAACGCGCCTGGGCTGGGACGCCGACAGCATCATCATCCTGGATGTTGCCCGTATGCTCGAAGATCTGGGCGTGCAGGCGTTGACGGTCCATTGCCGAACCCGGAAACAGGGGCACAGCGGACAGGCCGACTGGAGCTGGCTCGAACGCCTGAAGAATACGGTCAGCTTGCCGATCATCGGCAATGGGGATGTCGCCAGTCCCGAGGACGTCAAGCGCATGTTTGAGACGGGTTGTGACGGCGTCATGATCGGCCGGGGCGCCATACAGAACCCCTGGATATTCAGACAGGCAAAACAGTATCTGGCTACCGGCGAGCTGCTTGAAGCGCCGTCGGTCCCGGAGCGCGTCGCACTGTGTATCAGCCATCTGCGGCGCAGCATTGGAGTGAAAGGAGAGCGGAAAGGGATCGTCGAGTTTCGAAAACACTACGGCGGATACCTGAAGAACCTGCCGCACGTGTCCAGACTCCGTCTCGAATTGATGGAAATGTACGATCTCCAATCCATTGAGGAACGGTTGTACCGCTTCCGTGACGAGTTCGCGGAGCTTCAGCCCGATGGGGCCTTGCTTCCCGATGCGCCTGACTGAGCGCTCCCGTTCTGCGCTGCGCTTGAAACCGCGATGCCCTCGTGCGGCGGGCGCGGAAAGGTTGGGGGATACGTTGGATGCTTGAAGACCTGAAAGAGCGGGTGTGGCGGGCCAACCGCGACCTGGTCGCCCGCGGCCTCGTGTTTTCGACCTGGGGCAACGCCAGTGCTTATGACCGTGCGGGCGCCAGACTGGTTATCAAGCCCAGTGGCGTGGACTATGACGCCCTGCGCCCTGACGACATGGTTGTGGTCGCTAGGGATGGCCGCGTCGCGGAAGGTTCCCTGAGGCCGTCGTCGGATACCCCAACCCATCTGGAGCTGTATAAGGCGTTTCCGGAGATTGGCGGTATCGTGCACACGCACTCGCATTTTGCCACGGTATGGGCCCAGGCCGGGCGCCCGATCCCGTGCCTGGGCACGACCCACGCCGACTACTGCGCGGGCGAGGTGCCGATCACCGAAGCGCTGAGCGAAGAGGAGGTGACGGGGGACTATGAAAAGAACACAGGGCGGGTGATTGTGCGACGTTTTCAGCAGCTTTCGCCCGTGGCGTTCCCTGGGGTGCTTGTGGCACAACACGGGCCCTTTGCGTGGGGAAACGAGGTCGAGGACGCAGTCACGAGCGCCGCGACGCTCGAAGAGATCGCGCGCATGGGCTTTCACACGCTCGCTCTGAACGCGGATACCCGGGCTCTTCCGCCCTGGCTGCTTCTTCGGCACCACGAGCGCAAACACGGGCCGGACGCCTATTACGGGCAAGGCTAGCGCAAAGATCAGATTGCCGCGTCCGCGCGGGTCAGGGCATGAATTCGGCCAGGAAATCCAGCGTTAAATCGGTCAGTGTCCTGCCCTGATAGGTGCAGTCCCAACAACCATGCCCGCCGCCCGAAATCCCATAAAACCGGTGGGGTATGCCCACTGCCTCGCACTTCGACTTGACGTTCAATGCCAGGAGATAGGAGATTACCTTGTCGTTTTTGCCGTGAAAGATCATGACAGGCGGGTCGTCCGCGTCAAAGGCGTCGTTGGTGAACACGGAACTTCCCCAGCAATCGATGATCGCCGCGGGCTTGGGATTGACGTAAGGATTATTTTCCATGGGAACGGGCAGGCCGTTGCCGTCATCTTCAAACTCTTCCGGGTCCGTAAGTCCGACGGCCAGAGCGGCGAACGCGCCCGCCGATTCACCCCAGACCGCTATGCGGTCTGGGTCGATGCCGTACGTGCTGCTATTGGCTCGGATATGGCGCATCGCCGTTTTGGCATCCACAAATGCTGCGCGCACGGCGGCCAGGGACGGAATGTTCAAGTCTTTTGTCCCTTCGGTGTCCGGCTGCCAGGATTTTTCAACGGGAGGCCTGTCGCCATCGAGGCGGTAATCGATCAGAAAACAGACATAGCCTTCCGTGGCGAGACCATTGGCCGCGCGCACGAGGTTCTCATCGGCTTTTGAACCGGTGAGGAAACTGCCGCCATGGATCATCAGCACGGCAGGTCTGAGGGTGGCCGGCCCGTCGGTCGGCTCGATCAAATCGAAATAGAGATCTTTGAGACGGTAGCCGATCTCGGCCGTATTATCTTTCACGTAGCCCGCGCCATACACCATGTCGCTTG
The DNA here is from genome assembly GCA_050950105.1 of Candidatus Hydrogenedentales bacterium. Taxonomy (GTDB): domain Bacteria; phylum Hydrogenedentota; class Hydrogenedentia; order Hydrogenedentales; family SLHB01; genus UBA2224. The sequence continues at coordinate 203,230 of JBMNGZ010000009.1, forward strand.
TCCGGACGACGTTTTCCGAAAACAGCGGTTTCGGACAGCCGGTGAGCAGGATGGGCAGGGCTGCAAGCAGCAGGGCGGCGCAACAACTGTGGATAGGCACTTTACTCATGGTGACTCTCCCGAAGGCTCTTTAGATCATCGCGGGACAGGATTATTTTCCCCAAGTATAGCCTATTCCAGCCCTGCACCCCGCACTCGCACGGCCAGGGGCGAGACTCAAAGGCCCTATAGTGAAAAAGGGAGAGTCCCCTGTCCCAGCGAACTCTCCCCGGCTCACGATGCACGGAATGTCAGGTCAGAGCTTGGGGATTACGGCCCCCGCGGCATCAATGATGCTCTGGTCCAGATCGTAATCTTCCAGTTTGCTGCTCGCGTAGGCCTCGTAGGCGCTCATGTCAAAATGGCCATGCCCGCTCAGGTTGAAGAGGATGGCTTTGGATTCGCCGGATTCCTTACACTTGAGCGCTTCGTCGATGGCGACGCGGATCGCGTGCCCGGATTCGGGCGCCGCCAGAATGCCTTCGGCCACGGAGAACATCTTGAGGGCTTCAAAGACCGGGTTCTGGTGGCAAGCCACGGCGCGCATAAACCCTTCTTTGACCATGAGAGCCACCTGCTGGGCGACTCCGTGGTAGCGGAGCCCGCCGGCATGAATTCCAGGCGGAACGAACTGATGGCCCAGGGTGTACTGAAGCAGCAGTGGAGTCAGGTGCGCGGTGTCGCCGTAATCGTAGGCATACAGCCCCCGGGTGAGGGTCGGGCAGGCCGTTGGCTCCACCGCAATGAAGTCGATGCTCTTGCCGTTCTTCTTCATGGGCACGAAGGGGAACGCGATGCCGGCAAAGTTTGAGCCGCCGCCACAGCAGCCAATCACCACATCGGGCTCTTCGCCAACCTGCTCCAGCTGGGCTTTTGCTTCCAACCCGATGATGGTCTGGTGGAGCAGCACGTGGTTGAGCACGCTTCCCAAGCTGTATTTGGCCCGGCCGCCGCTCTTGACCGCCACCTCGACGGCTTCGGAGATAGCCATGCCCAGGCTGCCGGTCGTGTCCGGAAATTTCGCCTGAAAGCTGCGTCCGCTGTCGGTCGTGTCGCTCGGGCTGGAGACAACATCGGCGCCATAGGTCTCCATCAAGACGCGCCGATACGGCTTTTGCTCAAAGCTGACGCGCACCATGTACACGGTGCATTTCATGTCCAGCATCGAACAGGCGATGGAGAGGGCGGTACCCCATTGGCCTGCGCCGGTTTCGGTTGTAAGCTCGTTAACGCCGTCTTTTTTATTGAAATAGGCCTGGGCGATGGACGTGTTGATTTTGTGGCTGCCCGACGGAGTGACGCTCTCATTTTTGTAGAAGATCTTGGCCGGCGTGTCGAGCATTTTTTCCAGGCGGTACGCGCGGCGCAAGGGCGTTGGGCGATACAGACGGTAGATGTCCATCACTTCGCCCGGAATAGAGATCGCCGGCTGGACGGACATCTCCTGTTCGATGAGCGATCTCGGGAAGATCGCCTCAAGATCCTCTGCCTTCAACGGCTGGTGGGTGGCCGGATGAAGCGGTGGTTGCATCGGTGAAGGCAGATCCGGCGTGACGTTGTACCACGCGTCGGGCATTTTTTTGGCATCAAGGAGAATATTGTACTCGGTCATTGCTCGCTCCCCCTCCTGGGTCTACGTTGAATTGCGGACCCCAATCATACAATATTCACGCGTCAGGATGCGAGCAAAAAACTACCCCTGAGGCAGATGAATGGCTGTTCCCCGGGAGGGCTGCTGCGGATGAGCGGGAGGAGACGGATGATCGGGACTGTTGTCCTTGGAGCTTTACTGGTGGGTTGCGGGCTTGCGGTCATTGCCGCGCTGCAGCGCGCCATCGTTTTTCCTGCGACGCGCGCCATGTTCTGGAATCCCGCGGAAGCGGGATGGGCGTACCGTGACGTCGTTCTGGACGTGGACGGCCACACCACGCACGGCTGGTTCATTCCGGTGCCCCGGTCGCGCGGTGTGATTCTCTATTCGCACGGCAACGGGGGCAATATCAGCGATCGCCAGGCTGGGCTTGCGATATGGCGCGAACTGGGCTTCGACGTTCTCATTTACGACTACGGCGGCTACGGCAACAGCACCGGGAAAGCGTCTGAAAAGCGGTGTTATGAGGATATCCGGGCCTGTTGGCGCTGGCTGGTCGAAGAGCAGAAGGTCCCGCCGCTGCGCATCGCCCTTTTCGGCCGCAGCCTGGGTGGCGCGGTCACGGCCGATCTCGCCGCGGAAGTCAGCCCGGGGGCTGTCATCCTGGAGAGTACGTTTCTCTCCGCGGTCACGCTGGGAAAAGAAGCGTTCCCGTTCCTGCCCGTAGGCCTGTTGCTGCGCCATCGCTTCGAAACGGAGCGTAAGCTCGCCCGGTGCACTGCCCCAATACTCGTTGTCCACAGTCCGGATGATGATATTGTGCCCTATCATCACGGGAATGCGCTGTTTCAGCTGGCCCCTGAACCGAAAACCTTTCTTGAGATCGTGGGCAACCACAACGAAGGATATGCGGAAACAGGACCGCGCTACATCCAAGGTCTCAGCCGCTTTCTCGAGCCGCTTTTCCCGGCGGAGCGGGGAGCCCCCGACTCCGATGCAAGCGGGGGGCGCACTGAGACTCCCTGAACGCCAACCGCAAGCGCGACGTAGCAGCGCGATTCGTCTTGGCGAGTGGATAACCGGTCAATTGCTGGCGGTAACGACGTAAACCGCCTCTTCTGCAAACAGGTTGGGCCAGCGGCGCACCATGAACCCGCTGCCCGTGCTAGAGAGTGGAATTTCCCGTTCGATGCGGACCTGTTGCTGTTCGCAGAATTGCCGGAAGTCTTTGACGGACAATACGTTGCGATTTGGGGTCGAGTGCCAGGAATAGGGGAGGCTCCGGGTGACCGGCGCTTTACCGCGAAACGCCAGCAGTGCCCGGACTTTCCAGAATCCGAAATTCGGGAAGCTGATGATGCATTTTTTGCCAACCCGGAGCATTTCGCGGATGGCCAGCTCGGGTTTCTTAATGACCTGCAGGGTCATGCTGAGGATGACATAGTCGTAACTCGCGTCCGGGAGCGCGCTCAGCCCCTTGTCAATGTCCGCCTGAACGACCGGAATGCCGCTGTTAACGCAGCGAACGACGTTACTTTCGGCTACTTCGAGCCCCAATCCATCTACTTGCTTGAAGTGAACCAGCCGATGGAGCAGTTCTCCGTCGCCACATCCGATATCCAGTACCCGGCTGCCGGCATCGACCAGATCCACAATGAGATCGTAGTCAACACGGGGGCTATCGTAGATGCTGCAGTGGGAGAGCGGCGCCGGCGCAGTGGAATTCGAGGAAACGCGCGGTTGTGGCGTGGTCTCCGCTGCTTTTTGTTCCGCCTCGAGGCTGTGTTCCAGGAAGCCCGCGATCAGGTCGCGCATAGCATCGACTTCGAGCAGGAACGCATCGTGCCCGTAATCGGAATGGATGTTGCAATACGTCACTTCTTTGCGGTTTCGCATGAGCGAATCGACCATCTCACGCGATTGATACGGGGGATAGAGCCAGTCCGACGTGAACGAAAGCACCATGACACGCGACTGAACCCGGGCGAATGCCTCATCCAGCGAGCCATGCGCCGCGATGAGATCAAAATAGTCGCAGGCTTTGGTGAAGTAGAGATAACTGTTCGCATCAAAACGGTTGACGAATTTCTCTCCCTGATAGTCGAGATAGGTCTCCACGGAGAACTCGCTTCCGAAGTCGTAGCTGTACTTGGATTTGCCGCGCAGGGTCCGCCCAAACTTGGCGCGCATGGCCTCGTCGGAAAGGTAGGTGATATGTCCGAGCATGCGGGCGATCGAAAGCCCCTGGACGGGGCCGTCTTCGCCGTAGTAGTTGCCGTCTTTGAACGCGGGATCCGCCTGGACCGCGTGCCGGCCTACGGCATCGAAAGCGATGGCCTGTGCGCCGTTATGTGGCCCGGAGGCGATGCAGATGCCCGAACGGACGAGTTCGGGGTAGCGGGTGAGCCATTCCAGAACCTGCATGCCGCCCATCGAGCCGCCCGCCACCGAAAGGAGGCGCTCGATGCCCAGGTGGCCGATCAATTGCCGCTGTGCGCGGACCATGTCGCCGATGGTTACCATGGGAAAGGTCAGGCCATACGGTTTGCCATTTTCAGGATTGATGGAGTACGGGCCGGTTGTGCCGCGGCAGCCGCCAAGGCAATTGGAGCAAATCACGAAATATTTGTCGGTATCAAAGCCTTTTCCGGGCCCGATCATGTGGTCCCACCAGCCCGGTTTGGGATCGGTATCGGCGTGGAATCCGGCAGCGTGGGCGTCGCCCGTCAGGGCATGCAGGATGAGGACGGCGTTGGAGCGGTCGGCATTCAGCGTGCCGTACGTCTCATACGCAAGGGTGATGGGCCCCAGTTTGCGGCCGCAATCCAGTTCGAGCTGGCCGGGCGGCTCAGCAAACCGGAATTGCTGAGGTGTAACGATCCCAACCGAGCCTTCGTCTGCCATCCCTGCTCCCTTGTTACCCGCCGTATCTTGAGATAAAAAACGGGCGCGGTCCCCTGAAAAAAGGCACCGCGCCTGCCTAGCATAACATTATTTTCCGGTCTGTTCCAGCGCCTGGTCCAGATCGGCGATAATGTCCTCGATGTCTTCGATTCCGACCGACACGCGGATCAGGTTGGGCGTTACGCCGGCTTCCTTCTGTTCCTCGGGGGACAGCTGCTGGTGTGTCGTCGAGGCCGGGTGGATGACGAGGGTTTTCGCGTCCAGGATATTCGCCAGATGCGAGGCCAGTTTGACCCCGTTGATGAATTTCTTGGCGCCCTCATAGCCGGCTTTAACGCCGAAAGTCAGGATCGCGCCGCTTCCGCCCGGCATATATTCCCGGGCACGTTGGTGATCCGGGTGGCTCGGCAAACCCGGATAACTCACCCATTCTACCGCGGGGTGCGCTTCCAGATGCTGAGCGACTCGCAGCGCGTTTTCGGAATGCCGCGGGACGCGCAGGTGGATGGTTTCCAGACCCTGCAGCAGCAGGAAGGCATTGAAGGGGGAGAGGCAGGGGCCCATGTCGCGCAACATCGTGACCCGCGCCTTGATGATGTACGAGATGTTGCCCAGCGGTTGCATGGCCTCATAAAACTTCAGGCCGTGATAACTCGCGCTAGGCTCCGTCAACTCCGGGAATTTGCCGTTGTTCCAGTCGAAGGTGCCGCCATCCACAATGACCCCCCCGATCGAGGTGCCGTGACCGCCGATTACTTTCGTGGCCGAATGCACCACGATATCGGCCCCGTATTCGATCGGCCGGAACAGCAGGGGCGAGGCGGCGGTGTTGTCGACGATGAGCGGGATGCCGTGCTGGTGCGCGATGTCCGCGATGGCTTTGATGTCCGGCACGTCGCAGGCCGGATTGCCAATGGTCTCGCAGAACAGGAAGCGGGTCTTGTCGTCGATGGCTTTGGCAAAATTTTCCGGCTTGCGTGCGTCGACAAAGCGGGCCTCGATGCCCAGATCCTTGAAGGTATGTGCAAAGAGGTTGAACGTGCCGCCATAAAGCGTCGACGCAGAAACGAGGTTCTGGCCGGATTTCGTGATATTGAGCGCCGCCACGTTGATCGCGGAGCTGCCGGACGCGAGGCCGAGGGCGCCCACGCCGCCTTCGAGCGCCGCCATACGTTTTTCAAACACATCGACCGTGGGATTCATAATCCGCGTGTAGATGTTTCCGAATTCTTCGAGGCCGAAAAGTCGTGCCGCATGTTCGGCGCTGTTGAAGACATACGAGGTCGTCTGGTAAATGGGCACCGCCCGTGACCCCGTGACGGGGTCCGGGTCGTGTCCCGCGTGAAGTGCGCGGGTGCCTAATCCGTACTGCCTGCTTTCCGCCATCTTCCCTTCCTCTCCCTGAATCTTGGTCCTTCCAAAACCGGCGCCTACCCTTCAAACAGCGGGGTAGACAGATAACGTTCGCCCGAATCGGGAAGGATGACCACGATGTTTTTTCCTTGATACTCTGGACGCGCGCCCAGCCGTAATGCGACCGCTGCCGCCGCGCCGCAGCTGATGCCGCTGATCAGGCCTTCTTCCCGGGCGAGCCGGCGCGCGGTCTCGAATGCTTCCTCATTGGACACGGTTTCGACCTTATCGATCAGGGTCTGGTCCAGTACGCCGGGGACAAAGCCGGCCCCGATGCCCTGAATCTTATGCGGGCCGGGCTTGCCACCCGACAGTACTGCGGAGGTTTCCGGTTCCACGGCCACGGTCTCGAGGGGTTTTCGCCGGGTTTCTTTAAAGTAGCGCGCAACACCGGTAATCGTACCCCCTGTGCCAACGCCCGAAACCAGCACATCGGCCTGCCCATCCAGATCGTTCCAGATCTCCGGACCGGTGGTCTTGAAGTGAATACCGGGATTGGCCGGGTTGTTAAACTGCTGCGGCATAAAAAAACCGGGATTATCCTGGACGATCTTCTCTGCTTCCTGAATCGCCCCGGGCATGCCTTGCTCCCCCGGTGTCAGGACTACCTTGACGCCGAATGCTTTCAACATCTGCCGCCGTTCCAGACTCATGGTCTCGGGCATGGTCAGCACAAGCTTGTATCCGCGGGCGGCCGACACAAATGCCAGCGCGATGCCTGTGTTGCCCGAGGTCGGCTCCACAATCGTCTCGCCGGGTTTCAGGAGGCCACGTTCCTCAGCGTCCCAGATCATGCTCGCACCGATTCGACACTTCACGGAGTAGCCGGGGTTCCGGCCTTCCACCTTGCCGAATATTCGGGCCTGCAGACCCTGGCCAAGGCGCTGCAAATGAACCAGCGGTGTGTTTCCAATGCTGAAGCTGTTGTCGTCGTATACGCGCATCTCGATTTACCTCTCCGGGACGCTGGAGCTGGTATGCTCCCTCACGGGAGTCATTTCCTCTGCCAGTTCCCGTTACTGCTGACTGTTCACTAGAGCGAAAAAATCCAAGGCAAGGGGTTCGATGCTATCACCTCAAAAGTCTCGGATCAAACGCTAAGGGAAAACCTCGGGTGCGTGGATGGAATCGCACCCCTGCGAATCCGCGATGTCAGGAAATGAAACGCATCCGTGGCTGTAAGTATTCCACTCCAGACTGGTTACTGCGCGGAAGAAAAGACGGCTGCCCGCTGCATCCCGGCCGATGAAGAGTTGAAACCACGCACGTAAAACAGGAAAATAAGCCCGACTTGCAGCAGACGAGGCCACGGTCCCGTTGTTTCGGGGCGTTGGGTGGTTTTCTGAGCATTTTCAGGTGGTGCATGGTGCCCTGGCACGGAGTTCGTACGCGCATGGTGAAGAAGGGCTGGCTTTCGGGTGGCCTCAAACGGCTCTTCGAGCAGGAATGGGTGCGCCCGCTCGGTACGCTGTTCTTCGTCGTCGTGCTCGCTACGGTTTTTTCTCCGCAACGCGATGGGCACTTGGTATTCTGGCAATCCCGGAATCTGTTCAATGTGCTGCGGCAGATCTCGGAGATCGGCATCCTGGCGGTTGGCATGACCCTCGTCATTATTACCGGGGGCATTGATTTGTCGGTGGGTTCCTTGCTGGCGCTGGCGTCTACCCTGTTTGCCTTCACGTTTGTGAGTCACGAATGGAGCCTGGGCGCCGCATTCGCAATAGCGCTTCTGGCGACCACGCTTTTCGGTCTCGTCAGCGGCCTGCTGGTCTCACGGCTGCGAATGCAGCCGTTCATCGCCACCCTGGCCGTGATGACGGGCAGCCGGGGCTTTGCCAAATGGTTGGTGGAAAATAAAACCATCGATTTCCCCATGGGTGAGGAATATACGGCGCGCGTTGCAGATTTTCTGGCGCGAAAGAGCGTCGTGATCCCCACCTTTGTATGCATCGCTCTGCTGGGGGCCATCTTGCTCAACCATACCCGTTTCGGGCGTTACGCGGTGGCTATCGGCGGTTCCGAGGAAGCCGCGCGGCTCTCCGGCATCCCGGTGCCCCGGGTAAAAGTGGGGGTTTATGTGATCAGCGGGTTTCTCGCGGGTATCGCCGGCCTTCTCCACTGCGCGCAATCGCACCAGGGCAGCTCCAATGCCGGGGTTTCGTACGAACTGGATGCGATCGCCGCGGCCGTGATCGGCGGTACGAGCCTGGCTGGAGGAAAAGGGGGGATGCTGGGGACCCTCGTCGGCGCCCTGGCGCTGGGGATCCTTTCTAACCTGCTGGGACTGCGCAATGTCGATGAAAATGTGCAGTGGATGGCAAAAGCCGTTATCATTGTCTGTGCTGTCTGGCTTCAGATCGTTGGAGTGAAGAAAAGAGGATAGCGTCTTCCCGAAACCCTATCCGGGCAGGAAGCGGCGCTGTACGCGAGGGAGATGGAATGAACAAGATTACTCGGCTCGCGGTCGCCATGCTGTTGAGCCTTGCACTGGCTGGCTGCGGCGGTCCGAAAGCCGGTTCTCCGCAGGAAGCCGGCACGAAGTTCAAGATCGTCTTTTCCCAATGCAACAGCGCCGAACCCTACCGCGCCGTTCAGAACAAAATTTTCCAGACGGCCGTCCAGGAGAAATACGCCGACATCGTCGACTTCCACATCACCGACGCCCAGCAGGACAACATGAAACAGATCGCACAGATCGAAAACATCATCCTGCAGGGGGTGGATCTGCTGATCGTCGCCCCCAACGAAGCGGCGCCCCTGACCAACGTGGTCCGGCAGGCGCATGAGGCGGGCATCAAGGTTATTTGCCTCGAACGAGACCTTGCCGCCCCTGTGTATGACCTATTCGTCGGCGCCGACAATGTGGAGATCGGGGAGATGGCGGGGCAATACGTTCAGGACTATCTGGAATCCCGCGAGGACGAGAGCCCTGTTGTCGTCGAAATGAAGGGCCTTTTGGGCACCAAACCGCAGGAGGAACGCCACGAAGGAGCCCGGAAATACATCGATACGGTGCCCAGCGTCAACGTCATCGAAGAAGTGGCCAACTGGCTACAGAGTGAAGCAAAAAACGCATGGAGACACTGATTCAAGCCCATCCAAAAATAGACGCCGTATACGCACACAACGACCCCATGGCGGTGGGATGCTATCTGGCGGCCCGAGAGGCCGGCCGGGAGGGCGAGATGATCTTCGTCGGCGTGGACGGTCTTGGCGGTCAGGCCGGCGGAATTAAGAAGGTCATTGACGGGGTCCTGCAGTGTACGTTTGTATATCCCCCCTGCGCGGCGGAGGCCATCGACTTTGCGGTGGCCATGCTCAAGGGCGAAACCGTGCCGGAACGGGTGATTTTGAACCCCACCAAAATAACGGAAGAGAATGCTCAGGAATGGTACATGAAAGCCACCATAGAATAGACCGCGCCTCGTTGCCGCACCGGAACTGGTTTGGGCTGTGTCTCGCCGTATTGATGGCGAGCGTGCTCCTGGCGAGCTGCGGGGCTTCGTTACACGACACCGTCGCGACCGGCGACCTGGATCGAGTGCGGGAACTGCTTGCCCGCAACCCGAAAGCCTTGGAAAGCCGGGATAAAATGCAAAAAACGGCCGTGTATTTCGCCATTACCTACGACCGAGCGGAGGTGTTGAAGTTGCTCATCGAAGAGGGGGCGGACGTCAATGTCCGGGATAAGACGGGATTGACGCCCCTCCACGTTGCGACCTTCCTGAGCCGCCCAGCCTGTGCGGATGTGTTGATCAAGGCTGGCGCGGAAATCGGTGCCGTGGACGATTTCGGCGATACGCCCCTGCATTCCGGCGCGATCCACGGGATGACCGGCATGATTGGCTTCCTCGTGCGACGGGGTGCAGATTTGGATGCCCGCAACGCGCTGGACGAGACTCCTTTGGATCTGGCCGTGAAATACCAGCAGGATCGGGCCGTGGAAACGTTACGCAAGCTCCTGGAAGCCCCTTCATGATCCTGGAGGAGAGGGATCTCACACTGCACCTGCCGGTCGGCTCTGGTTTTTGATACACTAGCAAGCGGAGGCATGGATGAAGGACCCACTACATGATGTGGTTACCGTGTATACCGACGGAGGATGTGACCCCAATCCCGGGCGAGGCGGGTGGGGGGCAGTGTTGATCTACCGGGAACGCATCCGGGAACTTTCCGGTCACGAGGACGTCACGACGAACAATCGTATGGAACTCACCGCCGCAGTGAAGGCGCTTGAGGCCCTGCGGCGCTCTTGCCGGGTGGCCCTGTATACGGACTCTCAGTACCTGCAGAAAGGCATCACTGACTGGATGCCCAAATGGAAGCGGAATGGCTGGCGCACGCGCACAGGGGCCGTTAAAAACCAGGATCTCTGGCAGCGTCTCGATGAGTTGGCGGCCCGGCATGACATCACCTGGCACTGGGTGAAGGGACACGCTGGGAACACGTTCAATGAACGCTGCGATGAACTGGTGCGTGAAGCCCGCTTGCGCGCCGGCACCGAGTAGAGACAGCGGAACGCATGTTTGGTAAGCGAAAAGCGGCGGATTCGCGGCGGGGCGAACCCGGCTTCAGAAAGCAGGATCTGTCCCTATGCCTGATCTTTCTCTTGATCGGGATGGGTGGGGTTCTCTTTTCGACGCGCTGGGAAGATCCCATCCTCCAACGGATCACCCTGCTCCTGTCGGTGGCGCTCCCGGTCTTCGGTGTGGGGAATTTCCTGGCTCGACTGCATGTGACCGGGCTCCAGAAATTTTTTCTCATTGCCGGTGTACTGATGCTGATCGTGGGCGGCATGACAACCATTGCCGATTTCCCCGGCACCTTCGACGCAACGGAAGTTCCACCGTATCTGCGTATTCTCTCACGCAGTTCCGGCGCGCTGGGACTGCTGGCCGGATTGATCGCCATTCTGTTCGCGGTCGTTCGCGGCGAAGAAGAATTGACGGAAATAAGCGACCGATTCCGGTATCTGATGGAGCATATGAGCGAGGGGTTTATGTTGTCGGCCCCGGACGGCATCATCATCTTGGCCAATGGCCGTTTTCTGGAAATGACCGGTCTCGCCAGCGATGAAGTCGTGGGCCGCAATGCCGAAGATTTGCTGCACAATCTCCATCAGGAATCCCTCCTCGAACACATACAGAAGAACGAGCGCCGGAGTGTCTCGGAATATGTGATCAACCATCGAGTGCGTGGGCGGGAACGCCATTTTGCCGTAAGCAGCACGCCCATCTTTGATCGTCGAGGACGGCATGCCGGGACCGTATCCATTTTTCGCGACGTAACCGAGCAGGCCGAGCTGTCAAAAAGCCTGGAAAAATACGCCGCGGGCCTGCAGCGATTGGTGGAAGGCCAAACCCGACAGCTTCGCGAATCGGCGGAACGCTTTCGTGGCCTGCTGATTCATATGAATGAAGGATTCCTGACTCTTGACAGCGCGTACCGAGTGCGCTTTTCCAATGAGCGCATTTGTGAGATGCTGGGACTGGCGTCCGGAGAAATGGTCGGGCGTGACATTTTTGAATTTGTGGATGCCGCGGGCCGCGCAAAGCTGCTCAATCTGCTGGAAGTCGCCGAATCCAAACAGCCGCGGCGTTTGCAACAGGAGACCTCGCTGATCTCGCCTGCCCGGGGCCGGCTTCCGGTAGTCTTGGGCGTCTCTCGCGTTGAGGACTCGCGCGAAGGAGGTGCGCGCTACTCCCTGGTCGTCACGGATGTGAGCAAGCAGAAAGAAATGCAGTCCCAGCTCGAAATCCGTGCGATTCAGCTGGAATCGACCAACGAAGAGCTGCGCATCCTGGATCGTACGAAAGACAGTTTTCTGACCAACGTGACCCACGAATTACGCACTCCCCTGAGCACCATTCGCGGATACGTGGAGATGCTCGATTCCGAATGTATCGGCACACTTGAAAACGAACAGAGAAGCGCCCTGGAAGTCATATCACGCAATCTCGAACGTCTCGGGACGCTTATCGAAGAAATGATCGAGTTCAGCCGGATGCAAATGCGGGGTTTCCGCTTGCGGCTGTCCCTGTTCGATCTTCCGGAACTCGTCGAGGAATGCGTTCGCTCCATCCGCCCAACAAGCGAGCAGAACAATCTGAAGCTTGTGTTTTCTCCCCCGGAGGGCCTGCCGCAGATCTGGGGTGATCGGGCCCGCCTGGCGCAGATTCTGACCAACCTCTTGTCTAATGCGGTGAAATTCACTGAGTCCAATGGAAAGATCCAGCTCAACCTCAGCCGCGCGCCCGGTGGGACGGCCCTTTTGAGCGTCGCGGATACCGGCATCGGGATCGCGCCGGAATTTCAGAAACGTGTATTCGACAAATTCTTTCAGGTCGATAATACCTTGGAACGCCGCTACGAGGGGGCAGGCATCGGCCTCTCGATTGCCAAAAGCATCGCCGAAGCGCATGGCGGGACCATCGAGCTTTTCAGTGTGCCGGGAGAGGGCAGTCGCTTTACCCTGGTGTTGCCGGAGGTCTTTTTCGACGACGGCTACACCCCCGGGGAAGAGGCCCGTTTCAATGGGATGCGCATTACCTGCGTTTCGGACGACCCCCCACTCAGAGATAAGCTCGCCGCTCTACTGGAAGTCTGGGGCGCCCAGGTAGACCGGATCTCGGGCGGACACGAGGCCATTCGGGCCTGCAGGGAGAATCCACCCGACCTGGTCATTTCAGATGAAAACACAGCGGGCCTGGCGGGGCCGGCGTTCACCTCCCTACTGCACAATGCCCTCGACGAACAGGCTTGCCCGATTCTCCTGCTGAAGGGAAAGAACGCGTCCGAGGAAGAGTATGTTGATTTGAGCGGGGCGGCCGAAACGCTGGAGAAGCCGTTCCAGCCGCACGAGTTCTTCTGGAAAGTACACCGCGTGCTCAGTGATCCGCACAGCCTTGAGGCGCTGTCAGAAGCACGGCTGCCCGCGTCGCGCGACGTCCAGGGCGCCGTGGGCTGTGCCGTGATCGTGCCGGATGAGGATCTGCTGGACTGGCTCCATACCGCCCTGGCCAACCGAAGGATCGTGGCTTCGTATTATGATGATCCGGACCAGGCCCTGGCACAGCTTGAAACCCGGGGCGCCCGCTCGCTCCTAATCGATATGGATGGCTTGACGTCCCGGCAATCCGAGCGTCTCGCGCAATGGGTGCAGGCAACTCAAACCCCCCTCTGTGCGATCACTGGATTGCCCGAAAGTAGCTCGTCAGTGCATGTGGCCGATGCCATTCTGGCCAAACCGTTCAATATTCAAGATGTTTTGGATGTATTTTCAGAGTTAAATGCTGCGCAGGCCGTTACCGGCGGAGCTGCGGAGCATTATCATGAAAACAGGCCATGAACCGTTTGATTCCGCCGGAAACGATGAATCTTGAGATTTTCACTCGGCTCGACGTGGAACGCCACGGTGAAGAGCACAAAGTGGGAGCGGCGCCGTCCAGGCGCCATGCCCGACGCGGCATCCTGTCCGCGATCCAATGCAGAAATTTTTGAAACAGCACCGGAGGATACTCGACATCATGAAGGCAGGCCTTTCCTTTTGTTTGTTTGTATGTGCGTTGACACTGCCGGCTCATGCCAGCCTGGACTCACAACGCCTGGCGGAATGCCGAAGCGCGGTCTGCGTGGTAGCCGATTCCGGGCTGCCAGTGTGGGAATTCAATGCGGTAGAGCTTAGACCTCCCGCCAGCATGGTCAAACTCATGATGATGCTGATGGTCTGCGAGGGGATTAAGGAAGAGAAGTGGACCCTGGACGATCCCATCATCGTGTCCCAGCATGCGGAAAGCATGGGCGGCTCACAACTGTATTTGAAAGCAGGGGAAGAATGGACCTTGGGCGACATGATTGCGGCCCTCTGCGTCGTCTCCGCGAACGATGCCGCCATGGCCATTGCCGAAGGCCTATGGGAAAGTAAGGAAAATTATCTTGAGGCCATGAATGAGCGAGCCCAGGAACTCGGGATGACTCAGTCCACGTTTCACAGCGTCCATGGCCTGCCCCCCGATAAAGGCCAGAAAGAAGACCAAACCTGTGCAAGTGACATGGCCATTCTCGCGCGAAAGTGCACGCAGGAGCCGCTCATCATGGAATGGGTCGGCCTCAAGGAGCATACCTTCCGTGAGGGCCAGGCCGCCAAAAATAACACCAACCGTCTCTTGTGGGATCTGGATGGTTGCGATGGCCTCAAAACGGGCTTCACCCGTGCAGCCGGGTGGTGCCTGTCGGTCACGGCTGAGCGCGAGGGAATTCGCTTGATCGCTGTGGTCATGGGATGCAAAACGAGTTCCGGACGCTTCAAGCTCGCCGCGGATATCATGGAAGAAGGATTCCGCGAGACGGAACGCGTGCAGCTCTTGGCCAAAGGGGCGCCGGTCGACCCCGAGGTGCCGGTTCAAAACTGCACGGTGCCGGGCACCCGCCTGACGGTGCCGGAAGAAGTCTGGGTCACGATTCCCAAAACGGCCAAGACCGACCTGAAAATGCTGACAGAAACCCCCGCCCTTCTGCGGCCGCCGCTTGACGCCGGGGAAACGCTCGGCAACTTGCGCATCGCTTTCGGCGATACCGTGCTGACCCAGGCGCCGCTCACGCTGGCCGAACCACTGCAGCCGGCCACACTGCGCTGGAAACTCTTGCGCAGCATCGTAAAACCGTAGCCCACGCCCTGCCGCCACTCCGGTGCGGCGGGAGCCTTCGCGCCATGCGGCAGTCGTAGCCGCCGCTGTCATCAGGATGTGCCGCAAATGGGCTCTGACTCGGCGCTCCCGTGCCGATCGCCACGCTCGGCAAGGCTCCGTGGGACAAAGGCAGTGGGGCCAGTTCGCCTATTTTCGCAGAGCTTGCAGGGTGTATCCGGGCAGCTTCTTCTCGGCGAAAACCGGTGTGAAGCGAGTGAATCGCTGGCGGCCGTTGACGACGGGCACGCTGGCCCAGTCTTCGCCGACCAGCGGCTGCGCGTATCGGACAAATTCGTCCGTCACATCGTATTTGCTCGCGGCCAGCCAGGTTTCGGGGAACGTACGTTCAGAATTGGCAACCTTTTCGAGTGGCACCTTGTCGTAGCGTACATTGTAGATGGGACCGGGTTCGCGCAGTATCGTCGACATCCAACCGTTTTCGCCCGATTCAGCGATCAATGCCGCCTTCTGGCCGACCTTATACGCTTCATCCAGGTCCGGGATGGAGGCGTAGAGCGCGGTCATACGCTGATCGGTGCCCATGACCTGGCCGCGCGCCTTACCCGGTACGGGCAGACCATGCTCGTTGAGAATCGTCACCAGCTGCTGGGCCACGGTCGTCTTCGAAGCGCTGAATTGCGTGTGGCCGAAGCTGTCCTTCGTCTCGCCCAGCTCACCGACCTCAAAACCTTCGCTGACCACGATGATGCAGCGCCCATCCCGTTGGAGCTGACCGCTGACGTTATCGCATAACTCCTCGACCGTCACTTTCGATTCAGCCATGTATATCTGCAATGGCATCTGGCGTTTGGGATCGGCCAGCCGCGCGGCCGCCGGGATGAAGCCGATTTTTCGGCCCATGGCCTGAAGGACAAGCACGGGATCGGCCGGGCACGAGCCGCTGTTCTCTTCATTGGCGTTTTGCACCACGCTCATCCAGTAGCGGGCCACGCTGCCGTAGCCGGGCGTGTGGTCGATAAGCTGAAATTCGGAATCGCCAATGTCGTTATCGATCGTCTTGGGCACCCCGACAGCCACGAGATCCAGCCCGCGTTCGTGCGCCAGCTGCGCGATCTTATGCGCGGTGTCCATCGAGTCATTGCCGCCGTTGTAAAAGAAAAAGCCAATGTTGTGGGCCTTCATGACCTCGATCACGCGCTCGAAATCTTCGGTCTGGTCGGCTTTGAGCTTGTAGCGGCAGGTGCCGATGCTGCCCGCCGCGGGCGTATAGCGCAACAGCGCGACTTCTTCTTCGTCCTGTGCCGAAAGATCGAGCAATTCTTCTTTCAACACTCCTTCGATGCCGTGCCAGCCGCCGTAGAGGGTGCCAAACGTGCCGGGGAACAGTTTGCAGGTTTCGATGACCCCCCGAAGCGAACTGTTGATCACCGGGCTCGGACCGCCGGACTGCGCGATAATGACATTCTTCGGCATGCTTGACTCCCTTGGATATCGCGCGCTGAAGCGCGCGAAAATGCTATGTTAGCCCGCAAAACGAGCAGGAATAAACTAACATTACCATAGCCACGTACTCGAATTCATATTGACCCGCGCATTTCCGGTGCATCCAGGTTACGGCAGCGCGTAGGGGCAGACTCCCGTGTCTGCCTGCAGAATCCACCCCCGCCCGCGGGGGACACAAGACCCTGAACCGGTGGTGCTTGGCGAGGCATACATCTTTGCTCCGTCAGCGGGGGATACAAGAACGCGAATCGACACACGGCTCGGCATACGCGGCGCTTGGTTTGGTTTTTGATCCGTCCTCTTCTTCGAGGGACATAAGAACTCGAACTGGAGAGATTGAGATGCGGCGCACCTGTCCAGGCGGGAGTGAATCCACCATACCGCCGCCCGTTGTTGGCGCTCCGTCACCTGTCCCCGGGGGCAGGGCTGAGCCGTGTGCCGACGAGGACGTCGGCGCTCCCAGGGCACCTGTCCCCCGCGGGCGGGGGTGAATCGGCGTCAGCCGATTTGGGGATGGAGTTTTTCAGATTGGATTTCGGGCTGTGGTTTGCAACTCACAGCGTCCCGTCGCAACGCGTGGGCTATCCAGCTGGCCGGCCAGGCGGGGATTGATTTCCGCAGCGCGTAGGGGCAGACCCCCGTGTCGGCCCTTCTTTAACGCAGCCACGGGGGCTATCCGGATGGGCAGACACAGGGGTCTGCCCCTACATTCCGGAACGCAACCGCGTCGGGGTTTCCCTGGTACATCCAAGTTAGGCAACCGTGTGGGGGTTGCCCATATAATCCGGATGGGCGTGCTCAGGGACCTGCCTCTACAGTAGAAAAACTCCGGGGGATAGTCGATGAACTAAACAATCGGCCCCAAAACCACCTCGGATACCGAACACCCAATGAAATCTTCCTGCAGAAACAGAAAATCGCATTGCGTGTACTTAGCACTTGAATGCGCCAAGCCACAAGGGGATTGACATGGAGCTGCGTTTGTGCTAATCTGTCGCACAGAAAATAAGTGAGTACATGTTGGTCGCTTCACAGGGGCCTGAATCTAGCCTACGGGGGCGCAATTCGTTGGGTTAATGCGCGGTGGATTGGGGCGCGGTGGATTGGTGCTACGGAATGTTGACGGACGTTGGGTTTGAGGGCGACGGCAGTGCGTGAGCCCAGCTCAGTGGTTTGGTGCATGTGGGAAAGGGAGACAAAGGATGTGTAGGGGGGTCTTCCCGCAAATTTTCCGGTATCTGGCTTTTCTCAGGCGCTCATTGCTCATCTACCCCGGCGACATCTTCAGATTCCACTCCCCTGAGGCCCTGGACGAGCCCAGCTGCATCCCGACAGCCGACGCAATGCACTGGGCTCTCCTCGTCGGCAACCACGCCGCGCCAAACCCCTCGGCCCCAACGCCCCCTACATCATCGGACTCGCCCGCGATCTCCCACGGGCCCAGGCCGTGGTTCGATACATACACATTCCTGCTCTCCTGGCGGGTAAACCGTAAAGCCTGGCGCTGTCGGATTTCACGAACACCGTCCTTGGCTCACTTTCCAGCGCATCCGGTACGGCCTGTTCAACAGGCTCGCGCGTCAAGTTACTGGTTTGCCTGCTGGAAAGCTACGAAGCAGGTCGAGAGTCTGGCTGAATAGGCAACGGAAGAGCAACATACGGCACGATTGAACAGAGTAATCCAATGGGAGGAAGTGACAATGTGGAAATTTGCACTGGTGACCTTGGTTGTGATGGCGATTGCGTTTGCGCCTCTGGCGTATGCAGTGTGCCAGGTATCGGGTAATGTAACCGAACAGGCTGAGACGTGTAGTGGGTGTACCAACGATGATGACGGGAGCCCGAGTCCTGATTCCACATGGAAACAAATAATGAGTTATTTCAATACTGCAGGTGAATGTTTGGGGACTGAACACTCGTCATTTACATACAAGGGACTGGATGGAATATCCTATGCGGCCACTGGCGAATCCGGCCACGTTAGTTTCACGCTTGAGTTCCAGACGGTTGGTGAATACCACCCATGTCTTCCCTATGGCGACGCTGCGGGACAACTTGCCTGTTCACTCGCCGCAGCGACGTGCATGGCAGCTTGTCCCGGAGTGCCAAGTCCTGCATGTGCCTGCTACGTTGTTTTGCCGGCGACTTGCGCCTTCTGCACCATAATGACATGCGCTGCAGACACGAATATCACTATGCCCATAACAAGAGCGGTAGTAGTAGAGGTTGGAGCAGCCTGCTGCGGCCAGTAGAGGGCAGCATCTTTGGGTATTGCTCGGATAGTGTCCTCAAACGGTTCTGCTATTTTCGCTGCAAGTGAAAGGAGCCAAACGGCCGAATGAGCTGACTGGGAGGCAGCGCGCGATACTGTCCGTCCGTGCGTTGTACAATCGAGTAAATCAGTCAATAGGGGCCGTTGGATTCAAGACGCCAACGCCCGCATAAATGAGTAAGGTTATGTCTTGCGGGGCTAGGAAACCCCGGCGCGGTCTGTGCTAGGAAGCCAGAGCGGAGCCTTTCTCGCTGAAGTTCAGGGACTTGACTCAGGCGGAAAACCAGGGCGGCAGCTAGCGAAATGGCGGTACAAGTCCTGTCTGTATCCTAGGCAACGTAGCAGCGCACGCAGTTCGCGAGAGGATGCGAGTTTCGTGTCCGATTGCAGGCGGATTGATGAAGAATATGCAAGAGTAGAGGCGCGCAGGTAGGTATATAGATGATTTGTATAGCAGATGCATTTTTCGCAAACGTTGCCAACTGGGGGGATCTTTGATGAATTCATTGTTTTGTTCTGTGGTAGTAGCGGTTGTTGTCACGGCTGGAGCCCGTGAAGAGGTGAATTCAGCACCAACTTGGGCTCAGGGCAAGAGACTCATCTCCGCTATTTGGCATGAACCAATCAGGTCTATTGACCTTACCATACATAAGAAAGTGATTGCTGCGGGACGGTCAATCGAGAGTCTGCGAGAAGAGGTGAGGAAGGACTTAGATGAGCGAGCCGCAGTAGCCAAAGAAATGATGGACAAACATGCCGGAGGGGTCGTGTTCAAAGAGCCCCCTTCTTTTGATAATGAGCTTGCACGCCGAGTCGCGATCCACAACAGCCCGAGGTTTATGGAAGAACGGATACGTATTGACGGTGAGCAGTATCGCCTGGACCAGAAACGCTTCGGTTCCGATGACAGGACAGATGAAGATGCAACCCCAAGTACGACCTATGTCAATTGTGGTGCTGTTACGGAGGGTGACTTCACGCATTTTTCCTACGAGCATCAGTCCGAGAGGGCTGTGATCAGTGACAACAAGGGTACGGTTTGGAGAGAACACAAAATCAATGACTGGAGAGGGATACCCGCAGATGCGCGCATGGTTTTGAGATTGGCGCTTGGAGAAGATGATGCCTCCGGGCCAACAGATAATGCGATTGGCAAATTAGTGAGTGCTGCACTTGAGAACGATATCAGCGTCGCAATAAGCGAGGGAGAGGACGATGCCGTATCAAAGCACTGGATTCATATTTCCATCAGCTCTTCCGGCTCGGACTTGTACCGGATTCTCGTGGACGCGGAGGACTATTCGCGGGTGTTTGTTTACGAAACGTACCGTGTTGGAACGGGACAACTTCAGTACCGCAGGGAAACGGGAGAGTTTGATGCGCGAGGATTCCCGCGCAGTGTTCACACCACCAGCTATGACGACAGTGGGAATGTCAGGGAAGAGGAATGGATTAGCGTGGATCGAGTTGAACTGAATCCTAGCCTTACGGAAGACTTGTTTAAATTCAAAGCCCCTGCTGGGTATACATCCATCGACGAGCGCTTCTCTCCAGCGTTGATTATCGAGCCGGAGGAGGAAGAGGTTCCGGACCTTGGCAAGCTGGACGCTGAGGAGAAGGTGCCGTTAGAAGGGCCTGACGGAGTTGTGGTAGGAGATCCTGGGACCGAAGTGCCGCACGCTGAAGAGGATGCAGAAGCCAATTTGTCCAGAGTCCAGGGCCTGCCCCTCCTCCTCCTTATTGCCTCCTTTTTTTTTGTATGCGCCGGAATATATAGGTTCAAGCGGAAAACAACATAGCCAAGCCATGCGTCGTATTCGCGATTCAACCACCGTAATGAATGGAATAACAAAGATGCTGAAAAACATACCGCTAATTGCATTGACCTTTTTCTGGAGTAGTAGTTGCACAACCAGCCAGGCCGAAACTCCAAATAGAGGCAATGTGGAGGATCCCTCAGTGTACTCAGTGAAAATGTTGGACACAGAAGTGGTCGACGAAGTCCAATACGGTGAAGTAGCCATTCTTAGGCGACGGATTGAGAACACAGGCGTCAAACCACTCAGTATCACACGAGTGTTTGATCTGGGTTGTGGCTGTTCAAAGAGTGTGACGACAGACAAGAAGGTCCTCAACCCCGGCGAGACTGCGCGATTGTTCATACAGTATGATTCTAGGAGGAAGAACATTGGCCTCAATGCCGAGTCGTTCGTTGTGGCACTCGACTCAAAGAAGATACTTGCGATTTCTGGTGAGGTACGTGTGATGATTGTGCGAGACGTAGTGATCTCGCCTCAGAGCGTAACAGTTGGTAAGATCGTGCGCGGTGATGTGCCGACCCTCGATAATGTGAAAATCCTCTCCAGGGAGCAATTCGACAGTTCACGGATCTCTTTGAAGTCAAGCGCGCCACGGGTAGCCGTTCGGTGGGCTCCAGAGAAAGAGGCGTCACAAAGCGACAGTGAGAGAATGTCTGCCGAGAGAGCCGCATTCAGTATTACTGTTACGCCTGGCGAGACTCTTGGGAAATTCGAAGAGTTCGTGGACGTCACGGTGGAAGGACTGCGGGGAAGAAACCCCGTGTTCAGGGTTGGGATTTCTGGAGAGGTCGTTGAGGTTCTCAGAGTGGAGCCGAGGAGTCTATTCCTGGGAAGTGCGGATCCGGCCACTCCGATCAAGAAGACATTTCAGGTAATCGATGGGATGAAGGAACCTTTGGAGATTGCTGACATTGAGTTCCCGAAGGGTGTGACGGGCACCTACGAAGTGGTAAATGCCGAGCCTTCGAGAAAAATGGTAGGAGTCGATATACGGATCGAAGACATTGATAGAGCTGTTGGTAGATTTGATATCTTTGTGAAGGTGCGCTCGGACAAGCGGGGAGGGGCCGTTATCCCAGTACCCTGTTCGTACATCGGTTCTACAGATAAACTGAGAAGTGACGTGCTGACTTCTGGAAAGTGAGTTCTGTTTTGTGGGTGGGCATCCGGATTTGGGAGACCGTATATGAACGCAGACCAAAATGACGTGCGGAAATACTGGCGCTCTGCATTCTTGACCAGTATCTTGGCAAGTATTTTCTGGTTTGTGGACAAAAGAGTGCCTAGAAGCTATCCCAAAACTTGACTTTTGCTAGCAGTTATGTATAATTATGCTTATGTTAACACTCACACCATCTCAACTGGATTGGCTTGCGGAACGGATTCCAGACCCGCCGCGAAGCCCGTTTGGAGGCCGCCCGTCGGCCGACAAACGAAAGGTCATTCAGGGCATCTTCTGGATTCTCGACAACGGGGCCAAATGGAAGGATCTTCCACCCGAATTCGGCTCCAAAAGCACGGTGCATCGTTGGTTTCAGCGGTGGGTCCGCGAAGGGGTCTTCGAGACCCTCATGCGCGATGCCGGCCGGCTCGTCGAAGAACGAGGGCAGTACAAGCTCTACGAGTGTTTCGTCGACGGCACCTTCAGCAAGGCTCGAGGCGGCGGTGATGGTATCGGGTGTACCCGAGTCGGAAAAGGCGTAAAAATCATGGTTTTGGTCGATGCGCGAGGGCTTCCTGTAGCGGTCGATACGATGTCGGCCGCACCCCACGAGTGCACCTTGGTTCAAGGGCTGTTTGACTTCATGCTCACGCAAGGGCCCCCCGAGCGAATCGTTGGCGACAAGGCCTATGACAGCGACCGGCTTGATGAAGCGATGGCGGTAGAAGGGGTCGAGATGATCGCGCCCCACCGCAGCAATCGCAAGCCTGAAAACGTTACCCAAGATGGACGTCCTCTCCGCCGCTACGCACGGCGTTGGACCGTGGAACGTACCATTGGCTGGTTCCAGAACTTCCGGCGTTTGTGCATCCGCTGGGAGAAGTCCACAAAGCTCTTTCAAGGGTTTCTTCATCTCGGATGCGCTCTTTTGTTGCTCAAAAAGGTTTTGGGATAGCTTCTAGAATAAATAGGGACAGTTACGAATGGCACTTACTTAAGCCAACTGGTTCTATTCATTGCATTTACGTTTTTTTGACGCCGCGGGTTATCTTGTCCAGGATTGGCAAGGACAGTTCTCGCATTTCCTGAAGAGTCGTCTCGAGTTTTCGGTGATCGTCGATATGGCCTGTGGCCTGTTCCCCGAAACCTGTGCCAGTTTGAGTGAGAGGCCTCGTAGGCTATGGAGCTGAGGAGGACTCTCAAATGAAGGGAAAGCGCTCACAGCGAAGAACAGATCGTGCGAATCTTGCAAGAGGTGGACGGCGGGAAGCCGGTCATCGAAATCTGCCGCGCGTATGGGGGGCGGAGTAGGGGCAGCCGCGTGTTCCTGCTCTGATCCATCCAGAGCACCGCAGCGCGGCCACGCGGCCCACAGAGTCCACCCCCGGCCACGCGGGGCGCGTGTCCACCCCCGCCCGCGGGGGACACAAGACCCGGAACCGTGGTGGCGGCGGGGCATACATCTTTGCTCCGCCAGCGGGGGATACAAGAACGCGAACCGGCACACGGCTCGGCATACGCGGCGCTTGGTTTAGTTTTTGATCCGGCCTCTTCTTCGAGGGACATAAGAACTCGAACTGGAGAGATTGAGATGCGGCGCAGCTGTCCAGGCGGGAGTGAATCCACCATACCGCCGCCCGTTGTTGGCGCTCCGTCACCTGTCCTCCGCGGGCGGAGCTGAACCGTGTGCCCACGAGGACGTCGGCGCTCCCAGGGTACCTGTCCCCGGCGGGCAGAGCTGAGCCGTGTGCCGACGAGGACGTCGGCGCTCCCAGGGTACCTATCCTCCGCGGGCGGAGCTGAACCGTGTGCCGACGAGGAGGTCGGCGCTCCCAGGGCACCTGTCCCCCGCGGGCGGGGGTGAATCGGCGGTAGCCGATTTGGGGGTGGATTCTCCGTGCGGAGTCTGGTGGCGCATAGCACTCCCCGAGTCCAGTTCCAGCAATGCTACCCTAATCTCCAACCAGCCGCGCGTTCGCTGCAATCCCGCGCCGACCCGCGGTCCATAGAGTCCACGCGCCCCACATTTTCCAGTGCTGAGGCCGCGCGCAACTCGTAACCGTCCACCCCCGGCCACGCGAGGCGCGTGGCCACCCCCGCCCGCGGGGGACACAAGAGCCCCGGACCGAAGCGATCCCGGCGCGGCGCTCTGTCCTCCGCGGATGGGGCTGAGCCGTGTGCCGACGAGGAGGTCGGCGCTCCCAGGGTACCTATCCTCCGCGGGCGGAGCTGAACCGTGTGCCGAAAAGGACGTCGGCGCTCCCAGGGTACCTGTCCCCCGCGGGCGGAGCTGAGCCGTGTGCCGACGAGGACGTCGGCGCTCCCAGGGCACCTGTCCCCCGCGGGCAGAGCTGAGCCGTGTGCCGACGAGGACGTCGGCGCTCCCAGGGTACCTATCCTCCGCGGGCGGAGCTGAACCGTGTGCCGACGAGGAGGTCGGCGCTCCTAGGGCACCTGTCCCCCGCGGGCGGGGGTGAATCGGCGCTAGCCGATTTGGGGGTGGAGTTTTGCAGGTTGGATTTTGGAGTGTGGCTTGCAACGCACAGCGTCCCGTCGCAACGCGGGGGCTTCCCTGGTTTATCTATGCTACGCAGCGCGTAGGGGCAGACCCCCGTGTCTGCCCTTCTTTAACGCAGCCACGGGGGCTATCCGGATGGGCAGACACAGGGGTCTGCCCCTACACCGGAACGCTACCGCGTCGGGGCTGCCCCGGTACATCCAGGTTACGGCAATGCGTGAGGGTTGTGTCCATATAATCCGGATGGGCAGACACAGGGGTCTGCCCCTACATTCCGGAACGATGCCGCGTCGGGGTTGCCCTGGTACATCCAAGTTAGGCAACCGTGTGGGGGTTGCCCGCATAATCTGGATGGGCAGGCACAGGGGCTGGGCGAATGCGCGGGGGCTATCCGGATGGGCAGCCGCAGGGGTCTGCCTCTACAGTAGAAAAACTCCGGGGGATAGTCGATGAACTAAACAATCGGCCCCAAAAACACCTCGGATACCGAAGATCCAATGAAATCCTTCGGCAGAAACGGAAAATCGCCTTGCGTGCACTTAGAATGTGAATGTGCCCCTCCGGCGGGCGGCCATTGCGCAGAATCACGCTTTGCGCTAGTGTATATATCGTGTGTGAGCCAAACGCGGGGGCAAAGGCTGCTATGGAGGGGTCAGACGACACGGCGCATGTGGCGCGGCTGCGCAGGATGGTTTCCGTGCTCCTGGCGGTTCTCGTCCTGTTGTATGCGTTGGCTGTTGTGGTGAAGCTTGCGCGGGAACCACAACTTTTTCAGCTCACGTTCCGAACCTGCTACGCCTCGGCGCAGGCTTTCAGCCAGGGACTTGACCCCTACGATGTCCCAAACCTCCAGCAACAGGATCCTGGCGTGCAGGGCGCTTATGGCTACCCGCCGATCACGTTGTATTTCTTTCTTCCATTTGCGGCGCTTCCATTTCAGGCCGCGTATATGGCGTTTCTGGCCATTAAAATCCTGTGTCTCGTTGGACTGGTCTGGCTGTGGCACCGGCACTTTCTCAAGCGCCCGCTCGACGGCCTTTTTTTGCTGATATGCCTTCTCGGATTCAACTTTGCCCTGTACTGGGATCTGGCCAGTGGCAATGTCGGCTTGATTGAACAGCTCCTTCTCTGGACGGGGCTCTACGCGTATCTTCGTGGCCGTCTCAAAACCTTTGCGGTATTGGTGGCCCTGTCGGCGAGCTTCAAACTTGCGTTAATCCTGTTCCTCGCCCTGCTGATCATTCGGCGGGGCCGTCGAAGGCATTATGCGCTGTTCCTGGGAATCGGCGTGTATGCGGCCATGCTGGCCTTTTCGTCCGTGTTTTACTCCGAAATGACCATCATTTTTCTGCAGAACCTCCAGAGAACTGGTTTGGGCCTCTATAGTGGCGGCCCGCTCCGTGCGGCCCCATCCTCCGGAGCCTGGCGCTTCCTCAACGAGTTGTCGGCGACTGCGTGCGGAAGGCTGGGGACCATGATGGCAGCCGAGCCGGCTGCTGCAGTGGGTTATCTCCTGCTACTGGTGCTCGTGACGTTAGTGACGTGGGCGGCTGTGCGCAGCTATCTTCACGTATTCCGCGAGGACGGCTATCTGGTTGTCATCATGCTGTTTTGCCTGGCCTATCTGCTGGTACTGCCGCGACTCGTTCCCTGTTCCTACATTCTGGCCCTTCCGGCTGCCTATTGCATTGCCCTGAAAATACGGCAGGTGCCCGCGTTGCTCGCGTTGGCGGGCGCCGCGGCCATTTCAACCTCGGCCGTGCACCCTCCGGGATTCAACCTGTTGCAAAAGATCCTGCCGCCTTACTATCCGCTGCTGCTGACCTTTGTCCTCTGGGCCGCCGGGGTCTGTTTCTGCATGTGGGGGAGCGCTCGACCGAAACGCGGTACCGAAGACGCGCAACTGTCAACAGGCTGAGCGCCCCGGCTCAGGGGGTGAAGGGTTTGGGCTGTGGATTTCCTTCACGCAGCCGATACAGCACTTCGCCCGCCTGCGGCACCACCAGCACACCGTCGTCCTCCCGGCCGCGCCAATCGTCGGGGTCGATGCTATCGGGATCGCGGTAGCCCAGATTGATGGCCTCGCACTCATCTTTAGAAATGCTTGTCGCAAGCGTGACCTGGATCCGCGGCTTCTCGATGCCGTCGAGCATCTCGCCAATTCCACGGACATGCGTCGAATGCGCGAGGATGCCGCCGGGGATATCGGTGAATTTCTCCATCTGCGACAGGAAATAATCGCGTGTGTGGTAGCCGATCTTCCGGATGTAGTGGCCGTGGGTGACGCTGACTTCCTTGATATGCTTCCCGTAGATGATAAGTTCGCCGCCGTCGGCAACCACGGGTTCGAGCTTGTACATGCACTTGCCCGCTACCCAGAGTTCGTCGTACATCTCCGGGGCCAAGGCCAGCACGCTGTGAAAGGGTTTGTCTTTGTAGACGATATGCGTGCGCGTCCCCATCTGGGCCGCGGCTTCCCAGGCGGTTTCGGGGGTGCCGAAGAACAGGCCGTGGCAGTCTTTTCCCATGACGTTCAGCGCCAGACAGCGTTTCTCTCCCGGGATGCAGGCGGCCGCGCGGTTGACCACTTCACGCACGGGCGTATGCATGGTTCCGTTGATGACCGGGTTGCTGATCAAGGCTCCCAGCCAGTGGAACAGGTTAATGATGTCGGGGCCCGCAATGCCGGGGAAAAAATACTTGTTGCCGCCGCTGAAACCGACTACTTCGTGAGGGAACACCGGCCCGATCACGCACAGCAAGTCGTAATCCAGGATCATCTTGTTTAAGGTCACATCGACGTGCTGGCGCATCAGTCCGCCGGAAATCTCGAAGATCTCTTCCTCGGAAATGGTCCCAATGTGCGCTAGCTGGGATGGCTTGTCCCAGGCATGGTTCAACACGCTCACGTCGCCAAATACCCCCGCCCGTTCTTCCGCTGTGACGCCGATCAGCGTGTTCAGCATGGCCTCCGTCAAGGGGGGATGCGTGCCCAGTGCCACGAGAAAGTCCATTTTCTTCACGCGCTGGCTCAAGGCCGTGTGCAGAGCGCGGAACACCACCGGCATGGGCATGCTGCGCGTCTGATCGGGAATGATGAAGAGCACCCGTTTGCCATCGGCCTCAAGCGATGCCATCGCCTCGGAAACGAAGGCCTGGATCTCGCCATCGGTTAGCGCATCGTGTTCTTTAATCAGTTCTATCACGGTGTGAACCTTTCATTGAAATCCCACGCCGGAAAACAGGGTCGCCAGACCGGGATTCGCCGGCGTAATGATCGCGTGCGTGTTGAAAAATTCGCGCCGGCGTGGATATTCCTTACGCAGTCTATCGAAAAAAACGCCTTGTTCGGCCTCGGACACACGAAACAGCCCGCGCATGGCCTGGTCATCGGTGCGAATGTCGTATACGCGCCGCACCGCATCGCGCAGGGCGCTTTCGGGATCTTCAGCAGCGCCGTTGACCTGGATCTCCGGGCATTCCGGCGCGGGGAGCAGGGGGGAGGGGTCCCAAGAAGGAGCCAGTCCAAGAAAAGCGCATGCCGCCTCGTAGATCTGCCGCGTGCCATTCACTTTGCCGTCGAACGAGTAGCCCGCGATATGAGGCGTGCCCAGAAAGGCTTGTTCCAGCAATTCGAGATCGACGGTCGGTTCGTTTTCCCATACATCCAGCACGCACGCTTTCAGATGGCCGTCTGCAAGCGCTCGTTTCAGGGCTGCTCCGTCCACCACGGCTCCGCGCGCGCTGTTAATCAATATACTGCCCGGTTTCATGCGGCGCAAAAAGGCCTCATCCACCAGATGATGCGTCGCATCCGGCCCTTCGCGAGTCAGCGGGACGTGCACCGTGACGATGTCGCAATCCAGGATTTCATCCAGTGGCCGATAGACGGAGTCGCCGGTCTTCCGCTCCAGCGGCGGATCGTTGAGGACACAGTTGAGCCCCATGGCGGACGCCTTTTTCAGCACGCGCGACCCGACATTTCCGACGCCCACGATGCCGAGTGTCGTACCCTGCAGCTGGAACGCATGGGTATCGGCCAGCTCAAGCAGGGCGGCGGTAAGATATTGGCCCACACTGTTCGCATTGCAGCCCGGTGCGCTGGAAAATCCGATACCGCGCGCTTCGAGGTACGCCTTATCGACATGATCCTCGCCAATGGTGGCCGTCCCCACAAAGCGGACCCGCGAGCCTTCAAGCAGGGCGGCGTTCACGGTCGTGATGGATCGAATGGCCAGGATGTCCGCGCTTGCCGTCGCCGCCGGGTCTATGCTGCGTCCCGGCATCGTAATAACATCGCCCAGAGTCGAGAATGCTTCAAGCCCGTAAGGCATGTTTTCATCGACGACAATTCTCATGGCGTGCTGCTTCCTGCTATGGCGGCACGACGCCTGCCGCGCCGCCTCGGTCTGCAAACGTCGCGGGGATTCCGGAGCCCGAGCGTTTCGCTGCGCTGCAGTCGCTACTTTTTCCAGGGCGGGACTTCCGGAAGATAGGTATCAAACTCTGCGATCAGCGAGGCCTCGTACTCCCCGGCAAATTCGCCCGCAAAAAACCGGTCGAGCCCTTCTTCATGGAGCCGTTTCCACGACTTGTCTTCATTGCCCGGGTTGATGGGGAAAAAGAGGGCATTGTTGGCCCGTGCGGCCTGCATGTCGCTCGGGGCATCGCCAATCATGAGTATTTTCGCCTGTTCATAGCGTCCCTGGCTGGCGAATCCGATGTGCTCCGATTTCTTGCCCATTTCCTGGCCGGCAATCGCGAAAACGTAGGCATCCACGCCCTGCTCCTGCCATTCCCGGGTCAAGGCTTCGGTGGGCGTCTGCGAGCAGACCAGCATATCCGCCCGGGCGTGCGCCTTCTCCAGGCATTCCCGCACGTAGGGGAACGGCGGCAGGCCGCCCTGCACGATATCCGCCACGGTCCGATTAACCGCTTTGCTCCACTCCAGCGCGAGTTCCATCACCGGATCGTTCGGGTGCGCTTTGCACCAGGCCTCCAGCACCGGATTACCGAGCTTGGATTCCTTGACGACCCATTCACGCAGCGACGCCACGCTTGGGCACCGGAAATCACGTTCCTGGACCTTGTCCCAGTTATCGAGCAGGTCAAATACCATCAACAGCGCCGGGAAGCGGTTGATTCCACGCCATTTGGAATACAGGTTGACAAATTCCGCCGCGGCGCGCGCGTATTTTGACACTGGTTGAAGATTCCAGTACTTGACGATATTTGGAATGAAACACTCCTTGTGTTTGATTTCCATCGTATCAAATGCACAGCCATCGCTATCAACGGCAACCAGGAATTCATGCTTCGGCTGATGCGCTTTCAGGGCGGCCACCGGGTCTATCATGTGCTCTAACTCCTTGCTGTTACGACTCAAAATCCTCGAACGGCCCGATTTACACCCCCGAATAGGCCGAAAATCCACCATCCACAGGCACCACGATGCCTGTTACGAACCGCGATGCCCCCGAAGCCAGCCAGAGCGCCGCCCCAATCAGGTCGTCGGGGCTGCCAAACTCGCCCATGGGCGTGTGGTCGATCACTTTCTGGCCGCGCGGCGTCAAGTCGCCGGTCTTTTCGTCGGTCATGAGAAAACGATTCTGTTCCGTCAGGAAAAAGCCCGGCGCAACCGCGTTCACCCGCAGCTTTGCCGTATACTCCTGGGCGAAGTGCACGGCAAGCCATTGCGTGAAGTTGTTCACGGCCGCCTTGGCTGCGCTGTATCCGGGAATGCGCGTAAGCGGCGCCAGCGCGCTCATCGAAGAAATGTTGATGATGCTCCCGCCCTCCGGATTGTCTTTCATGCGTTCGCCGAACACCTGGCACGGCACCATCGTGCCCGCAAGCATGTTCAGATTGAATACTTGGGACAGCGCCTCCGGCGTAAGCTGGAAGAAAGACTGCTCCGCCGACGTCGTGGCCGCCGCCATGTTGCCGCCCACGGCGTTGACCAGAATATCCACGGAACCATAAGCATCATAGGCCGTGTCACGGCACGCCTCGATCGTGGCGCGTTCAAACGCGTCCATCTGGACGCCCAGCGCCGTACCGCCGGCCGCCGTAATGCGTTGAGCGGCCATCTCGGCCTTCTCCGGCTGCCGATCGCTCAACACCACTTTCGCCCCGGCCTTCGCAAATCCTTCCCCGATCGCGCCACCAAGAATGCCGCCTCCTCCCGCCACAACTGCTACTTTTCCTTTAAGGCTAAACATATCAGCAACTTGCATGATGCGTATTCCCGTGTTTTTGAAGGGCGCCGGGATTTTAAAGTAGGCTGCAACGATCAGACGAAGAGCTCTGGCGCCTTTAGATATGCACAGATCAGAGAGTAGCATATGGCTCTGCCGGATGCAACCCGGCGGTGCCGGCGCGAAACGGAGCAAAATGCGTAGAATGGCTCCCTTAAGCTATTAGAATGTAATTGCTTACAAAGCTTACACCAAACCGGCGCTCGACCTGATTCAGTGATGCGCCGCCCGAGCGCTGCTTTTTGGCCCTTTCTCGAGATGTCCTGGAGCGGAGGCAACGTGAATGCCACGGGCTGTCGAGCGTCTGTTTCGAGACACCCAGCGACACAAACACCGGGTTTAATGGTACGTTTAGATGACGAAAGGGTTTGGAGTAGAATCAACCCCGGAATAAAAACACGACAAGGAACGATGGATTCGTGAAGCATACGCATACAGCCCGTGCATGCCGATCGGTGTGCCTGGGCATCGCCGTGATTCTGGTTTCCGCTTGGTCGGTAACAGCCCTTGCCTCGCAGACTCACCCCGGCTACCGGACCGGAGAATGCGACACAGACCGTTTCCCAGAGGCTGCCGCATTTCTCGAGATGCACGGATACCCGAAAAAAGACTACCGAATACTGCTTTCCTGGCGCGAGCAGGCCCGGGTGCCAGGCGTGGGCACGGTGACCGGCTATCGCCTGGCCCCCGCCGATGGAGGCGAGCCATTCGACCTCTACAGTGATGCTGAGGGCCGCCTGCTGTCTGATGCCGACCTCAAACGAGCGGGCATCGTACGCAAGACCTGGGACCTGCCGCCGGCAGAGCAGTTGCCCACGGTAGTCCGGCAGACCGCCAAGTCCATCCAACCAAAGCCGCGCGCGCTCAGCCCCACCCGGGGCGGACATTCGGATGCGTGGCTCGCACTGGATCCCGTTGATATGGGCAGAGTGCTCGCCGAGGACCTCGAACGGGAGCAACGAGCCGCCAAAAGCGCGAAACGTATCGGTGTGTTTCAGACCTTCCCGCAGCAGCTCCGTGTGGCTGGGGCTCACGCGAGCCTGGGCCAGTGGGATACTCTCAGTGACGGGACCCGCCTCTGGTCGGCGCGCATTTATTCTCCCGAAGCTGTGGCGCAGCGCATTCACTTCGCTGCACTCGATCTTCCGCGCGGCGCTCGTGTCGTGGTCTACAATGCGTCTTTCCCAGAAGAAGCCTACGGCCCGTACACAGGCCCCTATCCCGGAGAATCAGACCTCTGGGCAGCCTCCTGCTTCTCGGATTCTGTTGCCGTGGAATGCGTCGTCCCCGCGGGCGTGCCCATCGACCCTGTCCAGATTGTCATCGACCAGACCGCACACATTTACGCCGATTTCGCGACATTGCCCTGGGGCAAGGTGCTTAACGACGCGGGCTGGTGCAATCTCGATGTCGCCTGTTACCCGAATTGGCGCGAGCAATCCTTGGGCGTGGGGGGAGTCGGGTCAATTACCCGAGGTACGGGTATACTCTGGTGTACGGGGTCGCTGATCGCGGATTCCGTTCCAGAAACGGATATTCCGTATTTTCTCACCGCCGAACACTGTGTCGGAACCCCCGCGCAAGCCAGTACTCTCGAGATTTACTGGATATGGCAGCGCGATACTTGCGGCGGTTACCTCACACCCGTGTACAGCGTTCCTCGCAGCGTCGACGGAGCGGATTTGCTGGTTGCCAGTGCAGCACCGCAGGGTACCGATTTTGCTCTGCTCAGGCTGCGCAACCAACCGCCGGAAGAACTCACCTACCTCGGCTGGACGACGATCCCGTCTGTGGTCGACACCAGTGTCGCCTGCATCCACCATCCCAGCGGCGATTACAAACGCATCAGTTTCGGCGATCTGATCTCTGGGGCCGCATATTCCACCGTATACCGAGTGGGCTGGAACGAGGGCACGACCGAGGGCGGCTCCTCCGGAAGCCCGCTGATGCTGACGGACACGAAGCAGTTGATCGGGCAGCTCTGGCGCGGCACGGCCTCGTGCAGCAAGCCGCGCCAGGAAGGTGGATGGGATGAATTCGGCCGCTTCGACGTTACCTTCCCGCTGGTGGCCCCCTGGCTGGGCCCTTTTGGGGCTGGCGGGTCGGCCGACATCAATCAAGATGGGTTTCTTGACGCCATGGACATCCAATTGGTGATTAATGCGGCGCTGGGCATCGAGATTGACCCTCGTTTTGATGCCAATGTCGACGGCGATCCGGAGGGTCTCGTGAATGCCATCGACATCCAGCTCGTAATAAACGCGGTTCTCAGGATCTAGCCGGCGTCACGGCTTTGGTGCCGCGGCTCGCGTCTGGGACCTCCTGGTATTGCCGTACGCGTCTTTTTGTGTGATACGATCTGTCCCGCAACCATAAGGAAGCTCCGGTGTCTGCTGTCTTTTTCCTGCTGGGCCTGGTGTTTCTGGTCGGCGGCGCGGAACTGCTCGTTCGCGGCGCCTCACGGCTGGCCGCTGCGGCCCGGATCAGCCCGTTGATCGTCGGTCTGACGGTCGTTGCCTACGGTACAAGCGCGCCTGAACTTGCCGTGAGCGGACGTGCCAGCCTGAGCGGCGACACCGGCGTGGCTTTGGGCAACGTGGTGGGCAGCAACATATTCAACGTGTTGTTCATTCTCGGCATCACGGCCATGTTCAGCCCGCTGACCATTTCGTCGCAACTGGTGCGCATCGACGTGCCCATCATGGCCGGCGTCTCGCTTCTGGCCTGGTTGCTGGGCCGCAATGGAGTCATCGGACCCGCGGAAGGGGCGCTGCTCCTTTCTCTCCTGGCGGGATATACGATTCTCCAGGTCTTACTTGCACGTCGCTACGCCAGGAAGGAAAGTGTGCAGGAATCCGCGCCCATTTCCGCCAGGCCCGACGCCGGGTTGAAACGCGTTGCGTTTCATGTGGTGTTTGTGCTCGCCGGTCTCGCCTGCCTCGGCGTGGGCGCCGACTGGTTTGTGCGCGGCGCGATGGCCATTGCTCAGCGGCTCGGCATTACCGAACTTCTCATCGGCCTGACCATTGTCGCCGCAGGCACGTCACTGCCCGAACTGGCCGCCTCGGTCTGGGCCACGGTGCGAGGCGAACGCGACCTGGCCGTGGGCAATGTGGTGGGTAGCAATATCTTCAATCTGCTTGGCGTTCTGGGCGCCTCGGCGCTGCTGAGCACCGGCGGCATTGAAGTCTCTCGAGATGCTCTCCACTACGACATCCCCGTCATGATTGCCACGGCCGTTGCCTGCCTGCCGATATTCATCTCCGGCGCCACGGTGACCCGCCTCGAAGGCTTCCTGTTGTGGTTCTATTATGCGCTGTATCTCGTGGTGCTGGTGCTGGATGCCATCAACAGCCCGCTGGAACGGCCGGTGAGCCAGGCGATCGCATTTATATTCATTCCGCTCACCGCTACCATTCTGTTAAGCTCGCTCTTCGTGACGGAGAATCAGCTGAAACGCCTGCACCACCACCTCAGGCGCCTGTTTGTTTTGGTTCTCGGCGGCACTCTGCTGCTCCTGAGCGTCGTCTTATTTTTTAAATTAAAAATAAGAAGGCTTTCGGGCGGTGGCATGGTGCTCCTGCTCGGCCTCGCCGTTCTCGCCACAGAATTCGTCTGGGCAAAGCGGCTTTTGGGTGGCGACGCCGATTACAACGACGTCGATTTCAGGAAAATTCTGTTCCCGCGGCCACGAAGCAAAAAAGATGATGAGTGAGCGTTTGTTGATTTAGTCCTCTGCGAAATTGTCGAAATAGCCTTGGATGTGGACGATAGGGGTGCCTTTATCGCCGCTTCCCGAGGTTAAATCGCACAGGGAACCGATGAGGTCAGTCAAACGCCGGGGGGTGGTCCCCTGCGCTTCCATGGTGCCCACGAGGTCGTCTTTCTTCTCCCGGACCTGCTGGGCGATTGCCTGCTGCAGCGCCTCTCCTGTGAGGCCGGCAAACTGGTTGTCGGCCAGGTACTTCAGCTTCAGTTCGCTGGGCCTTCCCACCAGACCCGGAGTGTAAGCGGGGGAGACCACCGGATCCGCGAGTTCCCAGATTTTACCGACGGGGTCTTTGAACGCGCCGTCGCCGTAGACCAGCACTTCCACGGTCTTTCCGAGCCGTTCCTGAAACAGTTCCTGGATCCGATCGACCACCGGCTGGCAGTCGCGCGGGAAGAGCTTGACCGTTTCTTCTGTCGCCTTGTTGGAGCCCAGCAGGCCATATTCGGGATGATAGCCGCTATCACCGACGGGCGAGGCGAGGATATCCTCCAGGCCATAGACTCGCTCCGCACCCGCGGCAACCAGGAGCCGTTTGGTGCGCGCGCGGCTATGAATATCACAAGCCAACACATTGCGTGTGTACTCGAGGATGGTCTCCGGGCGGTTGGAAAAGAGGATGACACAGTCCGCGCCTTCTGCCTCCACAAGGGACCGGTAATAGGCGACATAATCGACCCCGGTGAACGGATGCCGGGTACTGCCGAATTCCTGTCTGAACTGCTCTTCGGTGAGGCTGTCCGTCCACGGATCGATGCCATGCTCATCCAGCCAATCCGGTTCCATGAGCTGGTTGCCAACTTCGTCGGATGGGTAGCTGAGTTGCAGCACCACGCGTTTCGCGCTGCGTGCCATGCCTTTGAGCTGCACCGCATAGCGGTTTCGGCTGAGAATGGGAAAGACGACCCCCAGCGAATCGCCGCCAAACTTTGCCCGGAGGTCCGTGGCGATCGCATCCACCGAAGCGTAATTGTCCTGCGCCCGCGCCACGATCGACTCCGTAATGCCCACCACGTCTCGGTCGCGAATCGAAAAACCTTCCGCTTGAGAAGCTTTCAAAACGCTTTCGACGACCATCTCCGCAATGGCATCGCCTCTGCACACGATCGGAGCGCGGATCCCCCGCGCCACCGTGCCCACATAACGGCCCGTTGGCCTCGTGCCTTCTTTTGCCGGCATATTAGATCGTCCTCTCTCCATGCGCGTTCACGGAAGCCAGGCTCGCGTGCGCCTTCCCGGAACGGTCTCACTGCAAATGGTAGTATCATAACCGAAATTGGCGCCGTGTACATAGAATCTTCAGATGCCCCGATCCGGCCTCTATTCACTATAGAAAATGAAGTTCGCCTTCCGACACCTCCCGCAAGCCTCGCCCCATCCAGGTTAGGCAGCGCGGGGGCTATCCGGCTGCGCGGCCACGGGAACTGCTTTCCGCAGCGCGGGGGCTTCCTTGATTTATCTATGCAACGCAGCGCGTAGGGGCAGACCCCTGTGTCTGTCCGCACAATCCACCCCCGGCCACGCGGAACGCGTGTCCACCCCCGCCCGCGGGGGACAGAAGACCCGGAACCGTGGTGGCGAGGCATACATCTTTGCTCCATCAGCGGGGGACATAAGAACCCGAACTGTACGCGGCGCTTCGTTTGGTTTTTGCCCCGTCCTCTTCTTCGAGGACATAAGAACCCGAACTGGAGAGATTTTGGTGCGGCGCACCTATCCCCCGCGGGCGGAGCTGAACCGTGTGCCGACGAGGACGTCGGCGCACCCAGGGCACCTGTCCCGCGCGGTCGGCGCTGAACCGAGTGCCGACGAGGACGTCGGCGCTCCCAGGATACCTATCCTCCGCTGGCGGGACTGAACCGTGTGCCGACGAGGACGTCGGTGCTCCCAGGGTACCTGTCCCCCGCGGGCGGGGCTGAGCCGTGTGCCGACGGGGACGTCGGTGCTCCCAGGGCACCTGTCCCCCGCGGGCGGGGCTGAGCCGTGTGCCGACGGGGGCGTCGGCGCTCCCAGGATACCTATCCTCCGTGGGCGGGGCTGAGCCGTGTGCCGACGAGGACGTTGGTGCTCCCAGGGTACCTGTCCCCCGCGGGCGGGGCTGAGCCGTGTGCCGACGAGGACGTCGGCGCTCCCGGGGCACCTGTCCCCCGCGGGCGGGGCTGAATCGTGTGCCGACGAGGACGTTGGTGCTCCCAGGGCACCTGTCCCCCGCGGGCGGGGCTGAGCCGTGTGCCGACGAGGACGTCGGCGCTCCCAGGGCACCTGTCCCCCGCGGGCGGGGGTGAATCGGCGATAGCCGATTTGGGGGTGGAGTTTTGCAGGTTGGATTTTGGGATGTGGCTTGCAGCTCACAGCGTCCCGTCGCAGCGCGGTGGCTTCCTCGATTTATCTATGCTACGGAGCGCGTACGGGCAGCCCCCTGTGTCTGCCCATCCGGATCGCCCTCGTGGCTGCGTTTAAGAATGGCAGACACAGGGGTCTGCCCCTACATTCCGGAACGATGCGGCGCTGCAGCTGCCCCTACAACCGGAACGAGCCGCAGGGGCTATCCGGCTGCGCGGCCAAACGGTTCTTTCAGCTGGAGCCACCAGACAGGAAATCTTTTGACGAAAATCTTGTCTCACAGGGCTATTGACAGGCCGGTTTATAAATCGTATAATCGCATGCGCTAAAGGTTTAATTATGATCAGCAAGACAGCCCTTCATACCCTCAAAGCTACGGTCGTGCTCGCGCGGGATCCCGAGCGGGGATTTCACGGGGCGGGAGAAATAGCGCAGGCCATCGACGCCCCGGCGAATTATCTGGGGAAAATGCTGCAATCTCTTGTCCGTCAAGGGATTCTGATCTCCCAAAAAGGTTTGGGCGGCGGCTTCAAACTGGCACGGGATCCGAACGAAATCACCTTGTATGAGGTTGTGGAGGTCATAGACAACTTGAGCCGTCTATCCGGTTGTTTTCTTGGCCGGTCGAAGTGCTCTGGAGACAACCCCTGCCCGCTGCACAGGCAATGGGGCGGGATTCGCGACAATTACTTCGCGATGTTACAGGATTTCACACTGGCCGACCTGGCCAGGCACACGCATGGGAGCCTGATGTGATTGCGGGTATTTTTTTTCTGGGGCATAAAAGGATATGCACATGCGCTTAGTATAGATGAGGGTGCCGCAGGCCGGAAATGGGCCCTTTGTTCCTGAAACCAATAGAGGAGACTCAGTGATGACAACTGCCATCAACCCTGAAGCCACCGTCGGCCAAATGGTCACCGAGAATCCCGCCCTGTCGCGGGTCTTTGAATCGTTCGGGCTGGACTATTGCTGCGGAGGACAAAAAACTCTGACAGAGGCCTGTTCGTCTCGTGGAGTAGATCTTCAGACGGTGCGAGCGGAGCTTGCCCGCGTGGAAGCCTCCGCGAACGAATCCCAACCTAATCCTGCTGATATGACCCTGACGGAGCTGGCCGACCACATCGAGCAGACTCACCATGCCTACCTTCGAGAGGTGATGCCGGTCCTCCAGACCATGTCGGCCAAAGTCGCCAGCGCGCATGCGAAAAGAGACCCGCGTTTGAATGAGGTTGAACGCGTTGTTGAGGACTTGGCGCAAGACCTGGAAAGCCATTCTGTAAAAGAGGAGCGCATTCTCTTCCCCGCCATACGCCGCCTGGAAGCAGGCCAGTCCCTGCAGGACTTCAGCTGCGGTGCGTTGGAGAATCCGATCCACATTATGGAGATGGAACATGACGACATGGGGCGGGCGTTGAAAGAGCTGCGCGCGCTGACCGACGACTATGCAGTTCCTGACTGGGCCTGTAACACCTGCCGGGGCATGCTGACCGAACTCGAACGTCTCGAGAAAGATCTGCACCAGCATATTCACAAAGAGAACAACATCCTTTTTCCGCGAACGCTCGAACGGGAAGCCGCGATCAAGGGATGACTCTGGCGTATGGGGCTCCGCGGGCCGAACCAAGAGGAGGCGGACTCGGCGGATGCAAGGAGATGTAATGATGTGGAGCAGGGGTCGCCACGAAACGAAAAGCCGCCCGGAGGCACTGTACGACAAGGAGGAATTTTCGGAACTCCTGCCGTATCTTGAAACACTCTACGGTGTCGCGTTGCGTTTCACGGGAGACGCACGCGACGCCGTGGCCCTTGCGGAAAAGGCGCTGGTGGGGGCGGTCGTTCGGATGCACGCCAGCGACAAGCCCGCTCCGCCCAAGATGGCGCTTTTGGGCGCCTTGCGCGAGGCCTATATGCAGTCGCTCGAGACTGCGAACAGCAGTACGGCCAACGCCTGAGTGCACCTCAACGCGTTGAGCGGTTTTTTGAGCTGGCGATGGGGCCGATTCGGAGTTCGGTGCCGAGCCGGTATGCGTGGATGAGGTTGCGCGCGCCGGTTCTGCGTTCTCGCCGTTTCTCCCAGCGGCGCAGGCGGTTTTGCAGCATCGCCACGACATCTGGCTCCTGCTCCGCCAGATTCCGGCGCTCTTGCGGATCTGTCACGAGATTGTACAACTCGACCGGGGGCTTTCCATGGAAATCCGGTTCCAGAGCCTCCCAATACTTCCAGATTGGCGTTCGCCACCCATGTTTTCGCATCCAGGTGCATTCGCTGATGTAAAACTCCGTACGGTGCGACCCCGCCGCATCTGAAAAGAAACGCCGGTTCGATTTGCCATCGAAGCGGAGACCCTGCGCCAGGTGCTTCAATCCACAGACATCAAGCACGGTGGGGACCAAATCTTCATGCAGCGTGTAGGCCCTGGCCCGCACGCCACTGGGCACCCGTCCCGGCCAGAAGAAAATCAACGGGACGCTCAAGGTGGGTTCGTACAGCCCGTGATGGTCAAAGTAGATCCCGTGGTCGTAGAGGCTCTCGCCGTGGTCGCTGGTGATCACAAGCAGGGTGTTTTCAAGCAGGCCGAGTTCAGCCAGGCGCGTGACCATTTGCTGGATGCAGGCATCCATATAGGCCAGTCCACCATCGTATTGAGCAATCACAAAATCCTTGTCGGTGATTCCCGGTGGCATCCAGGATCGTAGAAAGTCTGCGAACGGCTCGAACGCAAACACAGGTTTCATGCTTACGTTGCCGCGTTCACAGGGATTTTTCGAGTAAAACATCGTGTCGAATGGGGCAGGAGGGAGGTACGGAGCGTGCGGATCCAGATACCGAAGGAGCATCAGGAAAGGTGTTGAGGAACGCGCCAGGCGTTCCAGTTCGGGTAGGACCGCTGCATTCAGATTCTCGGCTTTCCGGGCCGGCCTCTCATTCCAGGACACCCAGCCATCGAAATTCAGATAGGTGTCGAAACCACGGAAAAATTCGCTCCCAAATCCTACGCAGACCGTACGGTATCCCGCCGGGCGCAATAACGCGGGAAGCAGCGGCAGTTCCTGCGGAATCGGCCCTTTCGACCGGAGAGACGGCTGTTGGGTCCGGACTACGTCGCAGCCCGTCAGCAGGGTGGAAAATGCGGGTGTCGTGGGGATATACGCGCTGAATGCATTTTCAAACAGCGTTCCGCCCGCCGCCAAACGGTCCAGATGCGGCGTGGTCACCCGCTTGTACCCATAACAGCTCATGTGATCGCGACGCAGGCTGTCTATCGTGCACAGCACGATGTTCGGATGCTTCGCAGGCACGTATTCTCCTCCAGGTCTCGTTTCGCGACTCACACGGCGGCGCGGGACGCCGCGTGCGTTGGCGCCATAGTAACGAAAAGAATGTGTGTGCGTCACGGCACAGCAGCCCATTCACTTCTTGCGTGGAGCGGACATTTCTACTTTGCGTTGACCGTATTTGTCGCGGGCTTGACGCAAGGGCGCGGCACATGTGACGATTAGCGTTGACATGCGAGCGCGGCGGGGTGCGGGCAGTTGCCCGTTTCACAGAGAGGATGTACATCATGAAAATCAACCGGCGTGGATTTCTGGCCAGCACGGCCGCCATCCCGTTCGTCTCTCAATGCGCGGCCCAACCTGAGCACATCAAATACCGGGCCTGCGTTATTGGCGACACCCAGGAAGGGGGGATACGGGCACTCCCTGCATCTTGCGTTTGCCCACCGGCCCGACGTTCAAGTCGTAGCCCTGGCCGACCCGGACGAGGACGGCCGTGCCCGGCATGCCGCCGAAGCCAAGGCAGAACGCAGCTATGCCGATTACCGCGAGATGCTCGAGCAGGAAAAGCCGGACCTGGTCTCGGTGGCTCCGCGCACCTCGGTTCGCCACCGTGAATACGTGCTGGCCTGCGCCGAACACGGATGCCATGGCTTTCTCGAAAAGCCTATTGCAACCGACCTGGCCGAAGCCGATGCCATGGTCGCTGCGGTTGAGGCGAAGAACCTGAAATGGGCCATGGCCCACAATTACCGCATGTCGCCCCATATTCAGCACATGAAGAAAATGCTCCTTGAGGAACGCCTCATCGGCCATATCATCGAGATCCGCAGCCACGGAAAAGAGGACAACCGAGCGGGCGCAGAAGATATGATCGTCCTGGGCACTCACACCTTCGACATGATGCAGTTCCTGATGGGACCGCCGGAATGGTGCATGGCCGACATCACGGTGAACGGCAAACCCGCCCAAGCATCCGATGTGAAAGAGGCCACCGAACCGCTCGGGCCCATCGTCGGCAACCGCATCAACGCCGTATTCGGCCTGGGGAAGGGCATCGCGGGCTTTTTCGGGTCGATCGTCCAGCCCGATGGCAATGGCGGCCGCTGGGGCCTCGACATTTGCGGCTCGAAAGGCATCATACAGGCCCGCTTTGACGATCCCAAAAAGACCGATGGCATTCCCACGGTCACGTATCTGGCCGACCCGTCCTGGGCGCCGGGCATGACCGGGCTCGCTTGGGCGCCTCTGCCCGGCGCGCCCGAAGTCGTCATGAAAAACCCGGAAAATGACCGAAATGCCCCCATTATTGACGATCTGATCGCGGCCATCGAAGAAGATCGCTTGCCGCAGGCCAGTCTGCAGGACGGGCGCACGGCCTACGAATTCATCCAGGGCGTGTTCGCGGCCCATATCCAGGGCGGACGCGTTGCATTGCCCCTGGCCACGCGCACCCATCCGCTCAAAGACTGGGCGTAAACCGTTGATTATTTGCCACTTGTAAGGACGGAGCCTTTCAGCGTACAATCTAGATGGTTTGGGACAGCCCCGGCGGATGCGCGGGACACCCGAGGCGCGACGGCAGGCAGGCCGGGCGGGGCTGGCTTGAATGAGGAGGTTGAACTGATGGTGAGCCGAAAATGGTTACGAATCGCCCTCATGTGCCTCGTACTGTGTTATATGCTGGCCTACTTGGGCGAGGTCGCCTTCGCCGCAACCAGTAATACGGACCTGGCCGAGAAAAAAGGCATCGAAGGCCTGTTCAAAAAGAAGGACACGGGCGCCGACCCTCGCGCTCCAAACAAAACCCAGAAATTTGTCGGGGTTGCCTCGTTCTTCGTGATGATTGTTGTCGTAAAATACCTGTAGCCCAATTCAGCGCGCATCCTGCGGTCGTGTGCTGGAGCGCGCAGCGGAGAACAGACCCGGAGCCTCGCGGGGGGGCCCGGTGCCGGAATTTCCACAGGGACAGCAAGGGTGGTGGAGGACGGGAAGAAATCGTTGGTTACCATACCGGATGATACCACTGAGCAGGCGCCAAGCCGCATCCTGATTCTTGACGATGAACCCGGGATCCTGGAGGTACTGTCCCAACACCTCGCCGGTGCGGGCTACGAATGTACCAGCACCACATCGCCTGCCCGCGCTCTTGACCTCCTCCGAAATGAACGCTTCTCGCTGCTGCTGACCGACCTGCGCATGCCGGAGATGGACGGGCTGGAAGTCGTGCAGCGAGCCAGAACGATTGATCCGGAGCTGTCCATCGTGGTGGTCACGGCTCTGACCGAGGTGACCCAGGCCATCCAATGCATGCGCCTCGGCGCCGAAGATTATGTCCTCAAACCCTTCAATCTGGAAGACATTTCCCGCTCCGTTAACCGGGCGGTTGAGAAACAGCGCGCGGTCACCGAATCGCATGAATACCAGGAGCGGCTTCGCCAGCGCGTCGATTCGGCCACGGAAGAACTGGAACGGGTCAACCAGGAGCTTCGTGAAACCAAGCAATACCTGGAAAACCTCCTTGAAAGCACGGTTGACGGCATCATCACGATCGGAAAAGACGAAACGGTCGAATTTGCCAATGGCGGCGCACTCGCCATGGTCGGTTTTCGAAAAGAGACCTTCCTCGG
Source organism: Candidatus Hydrogenedentales bacterium (assembly GCA_050950105.1). GTDB lineage: Bacteria > Hydrogenedentota > Hydrogenedentia > Hydrogenedentales > SLHB01 > UBA2224. Next base: position 245,378 of record JBMNGZ010000009.1, read on the forward strand.
CCTTCCCATCGGCCGGCTCCTGGCCGGTGGCGAAGACGAATTCATCAATATCCAGCGCCTGCTCAATCAATACGACTATCTCAAGAACTACGAAACACATATCCTCACCCAAAGCGGCGGATGTATCCCGGTCAACATCTCCTTCTCCCGCGTAGACGATGCGCGCGGCAAGTTTGCCTCCACGCTGGCCATCTGCAAGGACATCACCGAACAGAAACGGCTTGAACAGGAGTTGATGGAGATGTCCGTGAAGGACTCGCTGACGGGCTTGTATAACCAGCGCTCGTTTTTCGAACGCCTCGAAAATGAGGTGGAACGCGCCAAACGTCAGAAACGCCCGCTATCGCTGCTGCTTTTTGATATCGACAAGTTTAAGCAATACAACGATGCCCGGGGCCATCTCGAAGGCGACAAAGTGCTCCGCGGCGCCGGGAACGCGGTGCTCGAATGTACGCGAGAGCACGTCGATATCGGGTTTCGGTATGGGGGAGATGAGTTCACCGTCATCCTTCCCGAAGCGGAAGAGCCGCAGGCGTTCGCGATTGCCGAACGCATTCGCGAGACCTTCCAGAAATACCATTTTGATGATTTGACCCTGAGCATCGGCTGTGTTTTCTACAAAGAAGAGCACACCGTCCGTTCATTTATTGAAAAAGCCGATGCCCTGATGTATGAGGCCAAACGCGCCGGCGGCAACCGGGTCTGCACCCCCGCCGTGCCGAGGAAAGCGCGAAAATAACGATCCGGAAAGGGAACCCTCCGACCATGAAGTTCGCGATTTGTAATGAGATCTTTCAGGAATGGAACGACATCGCCCGCACATTCAATTACGTCAAAGAAATCGGCTACGACGGTATCGAACTTGCCCCGTTCACGTTCAGCCAGTACGTGACCGACATCAGCTCGGAAACACGTACAGAGATCGTGAATCGAGCCCAGGAAGTCGATCTTGACGTAATCGGCATCCATTGGGTATTCGTCGGCCCGGAGGGCCTGCACATCAATCATCCCGACAAGGAACACCGCGACCGTGCAGCCCAGTACCTTATCGATCTCGCTCAATTCTGTGGCGACGTGGGCGGCCGTGTGTTGATCTTCGGGTCGCCTAAACAGCGCAACGTCCACGAAAACCTGACTTATGACCAGGCTTTTGAATACACCGCCGCCGTTTTCGAGCAGGCCATGCCCGCATGCGAGAAAAACGGCGTGACCATCTGCATGGAGCCCCTGACCCACCTCGAGACCAATTTCTGCACCTGCGCGGCGGATGCGGTGAAGCTGATCGAGCGCGTCGACCACCCCAATTTCCGCCTGTTGCTGGATACCAAGGCCATGACCTTCGAGGAGGAAGACCGCCCGGCGCTCATCCGAAAATACGCCAAATACCTCGCCCATTACCACGCGAACGATGCCAATATGAACGGGCCCGGTTTCGGCGATGTGGATTTCGGGCCTATTTTCCAGGCCCTGCGCGATATCGACTACACGGGGTACATGTCGGTTGAGGTCTTCAAGTTCGAGCTCGGACCGGAAACCATTGCCGGCAAGAGCCTCGAATACCTCAAGAAATTCGTCTGATTCCGAGCCCGCGTCATTCGCGCCCGGAAAACTGACGGCCAGTAGTCTGGCCGCGGCCTCTGCAGCTGGCTCTCAGGGGTCCGGGATGGGCGCATCGTCGGGGACTTCAAAGTAAGCGCGAAACGCCGCCTCAAAATCAGCCATGATCCGAGCCATGTCCGGTGCGGGCGACAGGAGAGCCTCCAGTGACACGACGGGTTTGTCCTGAATGCCGCAGGGCACGATGAAGCGGAAATGTTCCATGTCGGGCCGGACGTTCAGGGCAATGCCGTGAAAACTGACCCAGTTGTGGACTCCTACGCCGATGGCCGCTACCTTCGCGCCGCGGACCCAGATGCCGGTGAAACCCTCCATACGTTCGGCGGGGAGGCCGTATCCCTGCAGCAGGTCGATCAGCACGGCTTCGAGCGAGCGCAGGTACCAGCGGTACGACTCTTTCCAGGCGGAGAGTCCGAGAATCGGATAGGCCACCAGTTGGCCCGGTCCATGGTAGGTCACGTCGCCGCCGCGGTCGGTTTCGACCAGGGCGACCCCTTTTTTCGCCAGTTCTTCCGGGGAGAGGAGCACGTGCGCCGGGTTGGATTTGCGGCCCAGGGTGATGACCGCGGTGTGTTCGAGCAGATACAGCGTGTTGGGCGCAGTACCACGTTCCACTTCGGCGCAGCGGTCTTTCTGAAGCGCCAGCATCTCCAGATAATCCATCGGACGCTGGAAACGTATGGTATGGATTGCGCGTTTCATGGCCGGCCGGCGCTAGGTCACCAGAGCGAGCAGCATGGCGAGGTCGACCTGGGTCAACGAGTCAACAATGTGGTCGGCTCCGGAGAGTTTTTCGCGCGAGAACGTGTTGGTGATCGCGAGGCACTGTGCTCCGGCCGCTTTTGCGGCCTCGAGGCCCACCAGGGAATCTTCGATGACGACGCAGGCCTGGAGCGGCACATCGATGATCCGGGCGGACGTAAAGTAGATCTCGGGATCCGGTTTCATGTGGGTCACCATGTCGCCGGTGATGACCGCGTCCACGCGAGACAGGTCGATCGCGGCGGCGGCCAGCGTCGCCCCAGCCCGGTCGCTCCGGCTTGAAGTGGCTACCGCCAGTTTCCAATCCGGGTGATTGTAGGCCGCTTCAATCAGTTCGGCGGCGCCGGGAAACGCGATGGATTCGGCGGACTGCAGGAAGGCAAGGAAATTTTCGCGGCGTTTGTCCAAGGCTGCATCCAGGTCGATTTCGAGGCCGCGCCTGCGAGCAGGTTCCAGGGTGTACCGTTTTGAGCCGGCGCCCACGTACGGCTTGAAATCTTCCGGCGCAAACTCAACGCCGTACAATTCGCGAAACATGGCAATGGTCGCCCGTGCCAGGATCGCCTCCGTGTCCGCGAGAACGCCATCTACGTCCAATATCAGACCGTAGGGCATGGTATGTCACACTCCTGCCGGGTTGGGAGCCGCCAGCTGCATTGCGTCAAGTACCGCCTCTTCTTCGGCGTCGACCGTCACCGGCTGCTCGGCCGCTTTGATGGCGCTGTCCGGGTCTTTGAGTCCGTGGCCGGTAAGAATGCAGACGAGGCGCAGCTTTTCCCCCGTGAAAGGCGAGAATTGGTCAAAGTAGCCTTTTTCGACGTATTGAATGATGCCGGCGATTGTGGCGGCGCTGGCGGGTTCGGCGAAGATGCCTTCCAACGCAGCGAGTTTTCGGTAGGCCGCACGAATCTCTTCGTCTGTGACCATGTCGATGACGCCGCCGGATTCGTCGCGGGCGGCCTCGGCAGTTTTCCAACTCGCGGGATTGCCAATGCGGATGGCTGTGGCGAAGGTCTGGGGGTTTTCGATCGGATGACCCAGGACGATGGGGGCGGAGCCGGCCGCCTGAAATCCAAGCATTCGTGGGAGGTTTTCCGTTTTTCCCGCCGCGTGGTATTCCGTGTAGCCTTTCCAGTAAGCGGTGATGTTGCCGGCGTTGCCAACGGGCAGCACATGAAAATCAGGGGCCACGCCCTGGAAATCGTCGACGATCTCGAAGGCGCCCGTCTTCTGCCCTTCGATGCGGAAGGGATTGATGGAGTTGACGAGGGCGATGGGATGGTTGTCGGTAATGGTGCGCACCAGGCGCAGGGCGTCATCGAAGTTGCCTCGAACCTGGATTACCCGGGCGCCGTGAATCATGGCCTGCGACAGCTTCCCGAACGCGATCTTCCCCTCGGGAATGAGCACGGCGCAGCGTATGCCCGCACGGGCGGCATAGGCCGCCGCGGAGGCGGAGGTATTGCCGGTGGAGGCGCATAAGACGCCCTGGAACCCGTCTTCGAGGGCCTTGGTAATGGCCATGGTCATGCCGCGATCTTTGAATGACCCGGTGGGGTTGAGCCCCTCGTATTTCAGGTAGATATCGAGCCGCGGGTGGAGCGCCGCGCTGAGATTGGCGGCCCGGATCAGGGGGGTTGACCCTTCGTTGAGCGTGATGACCCGCGTCTGCGGGGCGACGGGAAGGTATTGGCGGTAGCGGTTGATGACGCCTTCAATGAGCATGGTCTACTCCTGCAACACACGAATGGCGTGAGTGGCTTCGCGGGTGAATTCGAGCCGGTCGATCTCCGTCAGTGCCTTCCGTAATTCCGCTTCGCGGGTTTCGTGGGTCATGAGAACAACAGGGATCGGCTTGCCGTCGCGCACTTCCTGCTGGATGCATGAAGCGATGCTGACGCCGTGATTGCCTAAAAGGGTGCACACCTTGCCCAGCACGCCCGGCTTGTCCAGCGTGGTCAGGCGAAGATAGTAGCGGGAGGTGGTGGCGCCAATATCCAGCACGGGCCGTTTCTCCGCGTACACAAACGGCGGCGCGGGGGGGGCGCCCAATCCGCGCGCAATACTCACCACATCGGAGACGACCGCGCTGGCCGTCGGAAACCGGCCGGCGCCGCGGCCGTAATAGAGTGTAGCGCCCGCCACGTCGCTTTCGACGTACACGGCGTTGAATTCGTTGCGAACCGCGGCGAGTTGGTGCCCATGCGGTACGAGGGTGGGGTGAACTCGCGCCTCGATGCCGTCTCCCGTGTCCTGAATGAGGGCCAGGAGTTTGATGGCGTAGCCCAGGTCACCGGCGTAAGCGACGTCGGCGTGAGTAATCCGGGTGATGCCTTCGACGTACAGGGCGTCCAGCTCCACTTCTGTTGAAAAACACAGGGAGGTGAGTATCTGGCATTTATGGGCGGTGTCATGGCCTTCTATGTCGAGGTCCGGCGGGGTCTCCGCAAATCCGAGGGCAGTAGCCTGGCGCAGCGCCTCGTCAAATTCGTGCCCGTCTTCGGTCATGCGGCTGAGGATGTAGTTGCAGGTCCCGTTGAGAATGCCGTAGATGGCTTTGATGCGGTCGGCGGCGAGCCCCTCGCGTATCGACCGAATGAGCGGGATACCGCCGGCCACGGAGGCCTCATAGCGCAATTCCACGCCGTGCTCGAGCGCGGTCCGGCACAATTCCGGGCCGTGGCTGGCCAGCAGCATCTTATTGGCCGTCACAACATGCTTACCGGCTCTCAACGCATTGAGCATGAAGGTCCGGGCGGGTTCGTGGCCGCCGATAAGCTCACACACAATCTGAACGTTCGGGTCGTCAATGAGCCGGGCCGCATCCTTGCTCGTTGTAACTCCACTGAGGTCAAATTCCGACAGACGGGACGTGTCCAGGTCGGCCACATGCACGAGGGCGAGATCGACGCCGGCACGGGTCTTGATGACGTCGCGATGGGTCAGCAGAGTCTGTACCGTACCTCCTCCGACGACACCCGCACCGATTACTCCAACACCGATAGGCATATTGGTCACCTTTCCATGGCCGTGGCAGGCATACTGCGCATTTTCTGGCGGAGCTCCGTGGCTTGTGAACACAGAGGCAGGCGCCACGTTCGGTATCCCCGCCGCGGGGCAGCCAAGGAGGCTTCGAAGCATCGCGTGGCGCGGATAGCAGGGATAGCCTACCTAAAACGGGGGATTCAGTTCAATGCGCCGCCGAGGAAGATGATGCCAAGCGGTCTGCATGGCCGCCTCGAGCCGCTAGAGTACGTCGTGTTTTTGTCTTGCGTAGAGATATTCCTGCGAGTCTTCAGGGAACCCGGCAATCATCTGCTTGTAAAGGCGCCTGAGGTTGGTCTCGTCCTCCAGGGCGAGGTAACAGGTTTCAAGTTGCAGAAATGCGTCGCGCCAGGCATTCGAGCTGGGGAAATCGGCAATGATTCGCTCATAACAGAAACTGGCTTTTTCGTAATCGCCGAGTTTCTGCTGGTAGAGATTGCCCATGGCCATCAGGTAGTAAGGGGTGTCTTCGGCTTCGGCTTCGGCATCGATCTTTTTCTGGTACTCGTCGATTTGCGCGAATGTCTTGGCCTCTTCGTCAGGCTGAAGCACGTCCAGCAGGGTCTCCAGGCTCTGCTGAGCAGGAGGAAGTGCGGGACTGCCGGCTGCGGCGCCGGACGGGGCCTGCGTATCCCCGCTCGAACCAGTCAGAAGCTTTACTGCGGCGAACGTTGCGAGAAGAGCAAGAATCGCAAGGAGATACCAGTTTTTGCGGAGATTTTCGCGAAACACTTCTTTGTTCATACATCCACGCCCAGTTCCCGCCAAGAGACTTGCTGTAATATCAGTAACGGATATGCACCAATCATACCATACGGCAGGTTATCTGCCAGGGCGGGTACCTGATAGATGTCGGGGACGTTTTTTCCCATGTCGAAGTAGTTGGACACGAAAGTGCCTAAAACTACGGTTTGTTTTTCGCTCTTGATCTGGTTTTGCGCATAAAACGCGCCCATGATCTTCAGTTGGGAGGTCGTGCCGACGGCCATGTTATTCGAGGACATGATGCCCAGGCAATTGGCGACAGGAAAACTGTTTGCGGTGGTGCCGTTGGCGTTGACGGCCAGCAGGTCGGCTGCGATGGTGACGTCGCCATTGACCAGAAGAGCACCCCGGCCGGTATAGTTAATCGACTGGTCATTGCCCTGCCCCGTGAAGATTAGGTTCCCTTCAATTTGTATCTGGCCGTTAATCTCGAGGAGGTTGGTGGCGCAATTGAACAGTATGTAATCGTCTGTGGGCAGGCGGTTTGCGGGATTGGTGTCGGCGGGGCGGGTCGCATTGTAGTAGAAATTGGTACTCCTGGCGTTGAGCGTGATGTTGCCGGTGTAGGGGGTGCCGGCCAGTGTCGCGAAGTACTCTTCGTGTGTGTAGTTGACGCCGGTGAAGGGGTTCAGGACGGTGGCTCCGGTCAGGGGGTCGCGCCAGGCATCGGACAAGACAGGCAGGCGGAGTTTATCGCCCAGGTCATAGGGTTCGTCCCATCCGTTGTCGCTGAAGACGGCCTTGGGGATGCCGCGGCCGCCATTGGCCGTGACACTGTTACCGGTCCATCCATCGTTGACAAACGTGCCGTCCATGGTTTCTTTCCAGGCATTGCCCGCGGCGTTGGGTTCGCCGATTCTGGAATTGCCCGACATGCCTACGAGCCCGTTTTTGACGCGGAGTTTGGCGTTGAGCGTTTCGACCGTCTCGCCGTTCCATGTGCGCTTCGGGAGCGGCGGGACGCGGTTCCGGAGGCCCGTATCCAGGCCTCTGTAGTTGTTACGGATGAGGCTGGTGCCGCTGAGGTCGATGGCAGCCACGGCGAGTCCGCCGGAGAGGATGTTCGTGCCGAGCAGATGCACTGACCCGTGTATGCTGACATTGCCGTTGATCAGGCCGCCGGATTGGCCCGTGCCGCCGAAGATGGCATTGCGCCAGACATTGACATCGCTGGCTTTGAGCACCACCTCGGCCCGGCGTTGTATCCCTGCATTATTCGCGAGAAGGTGAAGAGTATAGACCCACTTTTCATTGGCATCGTCGATGAGGCCATCGCCGTTGTTGTCGATCCCATCATTACCCCAGTCTTCCACCACCGCCATAAACTGGACGTTAGGCATGTTCGGGACCTGCAGGGGGGCGATATCGGCCGCATTGAAATCAGGGAGGGTGAACGTGCCGCTCTCAAAGAGGTCGTAGGTTCCCAGTCCGATCATCCCGCTGTTGCCGTTCTCAAGGCTGACAAGACTCATGGCATAAGCGGATTCCAGGCCCTGAAAACAGTCTCTGAACTGGATGTGCCGGGTGACATGCGAATTTTGCGTAAGCACACGCGATGCCATATAGGAGAGGATCAACATGGCCAGCGCGAGAAAGAGCGTTGCAGTGAGCAGGGCTATGCCTTGTCTGCTCGAACGATGTACTGTGTGTAACGTGCTCATGAAGTCGCCTCCTGCCCGTACTGGCCCGCGTGCCCGGCCTCGCATCGGGCGCGATGCACAGGCGCGAACCGCGGTCGCCGCCCGCGTGGGTGCACTGCGCGCACGCCGGGTCGAGTAATCAAATCCATCCACAAAGTCGCCGATCAATTTCGCGGAATCACCGTTTCGACCAGGGTGGTGTTGACGGGCCGCCCTTGAACCATCGTCGTCTGTTCACACTGCAAGGTGATCTGGATGCCTCGTCCGACCTGCCGGAACCAGATCCCGTGATCAAGGAACCCGTTGCCGTTGGTGTCTTCTCCGGCGTCCAGTATGTCGTTCTGATTCACATCTTCATCGAGCAGAAGGCCATTCGCGATGACCTGGACCTGGTCGTCCTCGATCAAAATGAGTTGGGTCTTGGCGACTCCGTCGCCGTTCAGGTCGTTCACGTCGCGCGTGATCGTGCGGGTCGGGCTCAATTCGAGTTGGATGCCGACGTCTACCGCGGTGCCGTTGCCGTCGTTGTCGACTGCAGCGCGGTAGGACAGGACGGGTCCAGGCAGGGCATCCCAGTTGATGGATGAAGCGCTCGCCTGGCGAATATGCCGCCCCATGAGCAGCATGCCGCTCTGCACGTGGTCGATAGTCGCCGTCTTGGCCTCCTGGGAGCGTGCAGCCTGGGTGAGGGTCATCGCCGCGGCGTAGAGGGCGCCGGAGACGATTGTCAGGACCGCGATGGCGATCATCAGTTCGAGCAGGGTGAAGCCTCGCCTCTTCATGGTCTATCTCCCGATCAGGGTGCCCGTGCTCTTGTTATAGGCCCGGCCCTGATCGTCACGCCAGGTGACCGTCACTTCGACGGGTAACGGGTTTGGCAGGTTGAGCCCCGTGGGATCAAAGGGCGTCTGATACGCGTTGCCATCGGCGTCATAGCAGGTGATCTGCACTACGGTGCCGCTGCGCCGCGAGAGATCGGTGGGCGGATTGAGAGCGGTCAGCTCATCCAACGGCATCACATGCAGCCTCTCCAGCACGGTCGACAGGATGGTTGCCGCCATCAATTGCGTTTCGGAAACGGTGCTGGTGGTGGCCAGGCTCACAATCGAGCCCATGGCGAGCACGATAGCCACCAGAGTAACACCCGCCGCGATCATGACCTCGAACAGAGTCATGCCGGCGTCACGGGGTGGTATGAGCACTGGAGGCGGTTTTGGTCGTTTCATGGGGCCCATCCTGGCGTAGTACCGACACTGCGGTTTACGTCACGTTTACTGCTGCAACAAGCATGCCATATGGACCTCAGTGCGCGTGTTGCGCACAATCCATTGGCCCCCAACGCTTTGCCTCCCTTGGACGACACCCTCCTTCAATGAGTCGCTGAGTTTTGAGGTTATCCTCTGTCATTATGCCCTATTTTACGCACTTTTTCCAACATGCGCCATACGGAAATGGCCCCGGAATGCGCCCAAGTGCTGGCAGGCTTGCTGGATCGGGCGTCGGCTGGAGTAGCAGTCAGGCGCCCGACACAAAGCCGGGATGTCAGCAGAATACCCCGCCACAGCCGGGGGTGCCGGCTAAGGTGAAGCCACTCGGGATAGGCTCTGCTCTTTCTGGCCGTGCGCGTCCTGGATGGCCGTGCCGGCGATTACGTGTCTGGGGTCTAGCGCAGGGGCGTCATTTCAGGATGCAGAGCAGGCCGCCGGCCTTGACCTCCTGGCCTTCCGTTGCAAGAATCTCAGCCACGGTGCCTGCCGCGGGGCTGGGAACGTTAAATGCCGCCTTGTCGGTAGTCATTTCGACGAGATCGTCGCCTTCCGCGACGGTGTCGCCTTTTTTCACCAGCCACTGCGATACGATGGCGAGTTCTGCGGCGTCCTCGCCCAGAGACGGCAGGGTCACTTCGTACGACATGAAATCCTTCTCCTTCGCTCTATGTTTGCGGACACTTCATTTATCCGTTTCAGCCGGGTTGAGACGCTGGAGCAGCTCCTCCGAACGGTAGGAACTGCGCACGAAAGGTCCCGCAATTGCAAATTTGAAGCCCATCTGAAGAGCCGTGGCCTCATACTCCTTAAATTGTTCAGGCGCAATGAATTCGGTGACGCGGCGCTGCTTAGGGCTGGGGCGAAGGTACTGCCCGATGGCGACCGCCTCACAGCCGGCTGCGAGCAGATCGCTCAGCGTGTTGCGCACTTCGGCCGGTGCCTCACCGTGCCCAAGCATCAGCGCAGATTTCACAATGCTCCCCGTATGGTTCGCGGCGGCAGTTTCCAGCACCCGCAGGGCGTCGTGGTAACGCACCTTGCGCCGGCGCAGGCTGTCGTACAGGCGTTCAACCGTCTCGATGTTGTGCCCGAACACCTCCGGTACCGAGGCCAGAACGGTTCGGATCGGCGCTTCTGCGCCCAGAAAGTCCGGGACCAGGACTTCGACGGTAGTCCCGGGGTTCGCGGCGCGCACGGCCTCGACCGTGCGAGCGAAATGCGCCGCACCGCCGTCGGGCAGGTCGTCGCGCGTGACGGACGTGATGACGGCGTGTTTGATGCTCAGCTCCCGGATGGCCTCGGCCACGCGCGCGGGCTCTTCGGAGTCGAGCGCTTCCGGGTGGCCGCTCGGGACCGAGCAGAAGGAGCAATTGCGTGTGCACACGTTGCCGAGGATCATGAAGGTGGCCGTGCGGCGCTCCCAGCATTCGCTCTGGTTGGGGCACCTGGCGCTCTGGCACACGGTATGGAGGCCGAGTCGGGAGACCATTGACTTGATGAACTCCGAACTCTCACCCGAAGCCCAAGACTGTTTGATCCAATCAGGAAAAGGTGAACCCATAGGTCCCCGCCTTTCATGGCAATGCAACCCCGCCTGCGCGCCGCTTCCCTCAGGCAAAAGTATGCGCGGTCGCAGGAAGGTCGCTGTGCCTTTTTACGTGATGGCCGCATTCTAGCATGCGGTCTTATCATGACCCAACAAGCGCCACCGTGTTTTTAATCGGAGCGAACTGCGGCACACGCTGGCGGCCGAATCCCGGGAGAACCGCGCAAACCGGTATCTTTGTCCAGGCGCTGCCCAATACCGGCCGGCATTGGCCTGGCCAAAAACTTCATCCTCTTCTTTTTAATTCGGGCCGCAGAGGCTATACTGCCGTCTGTGGAGGCGGAAGGGTGCTCCCCGGGCCCGATGCGTATGAGCCAGGGATATCCATCGAAACCATCAGCCAGCTTGTTTGCACCGGCAAAAGATGGCCGGCCGTTTCCGCCAGGAGGACTTGTTAGCCTTGGTGCCACCCAAAATTGATAATCAGGGGGCAGGAAAGATACACTCAGGAAAGCCTTGATGGTCAACGGCCCGTAGCTCAACCTATCGGTGTATATTGCCGATTGGGCAAGCGGGTTGGGATATTGCTAACCGTTCAAGAGAAGGATGGAAGCCCGTGAAGGACACAGCGCAGCGCGGCGCGCATCCCCCGGATGATAAGAAGGGTGCGCCGGACACCTACGAAGACCTGGCGGATGCGGGCAAAGGTCGGAGCGGACTTTTTGGCCGGGTGAACCAGGCGTTTCAAGAAGCGTTGACGTCAAGCCGGGGTACGCGGGATCGCCCGGTGGTGGTGGAGACCCGCGAGGAGCCTGCAGCAGTGGCGGACGATTTGGCAATTCGGCGTTCGAAATCCGTGAAACAGCAGCGAATGATCGTGCCGGAAGGAGCCATCATTGACGGCTCGATGACCTGCGGCGCCGAAACCGAAATCTCGGGGCGAGTCGAGGGCGACGTGACCGTGGAGGGGCGGCTGTATCTCGGCGCGAGCGCACTGGTTTCAGGAAATGTACGCGCCACCTCCTGCCGGGTCGATGGCCATGTGGAGGGGCGTATGGAGTGCGCCGAAGAACTGGAGCTTGGCACTTCCGGGCGGCTCAATGCGGACACGATGGCAGGCAAACGCATAATCCTCGCGGGTGAGGTGATTGGAAATGTCGCGACCGGCGGCATTTTGAGACTGGTGTCCTCCGGACGGCTGACCGGCGATATTCGTGCCCGGCGCCTGATCATTGAAGAGGGCGCTCAATTCAATGGCGGCTGCACCATGCGCCCGCCCGCGCAGCGGCGTGAACCGCCCAAGCCGGGCTGAGGCGGAAACGCCCGCCAAAACGCATGGCATCCCGGGCGCGTTTGAGGGAAGCTCAATGACCCAGCGTGGCGCGACGCAGGGACTCCGTGAAAATCAATCGCTCGAGCCGCCGCTGCTGAAGAGGCGTGCGCCGCGGGGGCTCTGCGCCGTTTTAATCATCCTGCTCATCCTGGCGCTCCTGGCGCCTTCTCCACGGATTCATGTGCTTGCGGAGGCATCCGAAGGGGTTACGCTCCGCGTGGAAGGCACCGCGGAAGGTATTGACGCCGAAGCCGTGCGTGAGGCTGATGAAAACGGGTTGCTCGCGGCGATGGGCGAATACCTCCAGCAGTATGCGCCGGGGGGCGATATCCGGGTGTTCAGGAAGCTGCTGGAGCACCCGCGACGCTATGTGCGCTCGTTCACCCGTTTGGACACAGAGGTTGAAGATGGCGTGACCGTGGTGACCTTGCGGGTGGGGCTTGATGAAGGCGCCATCCGGAGCGAGGCCGCGTCGGTGTTGTTGCCTCGGGTCATAACAAGCGCACGGATTCTTGTGCTGATTGCCGAGCGGGGGGTCGGCGCGGAGCGGTTTACGCTTGCACACGACGGCATAGCCGGAGATGCGATCGTGGATGTGCTGACCGAGGCGGGCATCAACAATGTCTTCGGCGCCGATGTGCTCCTGGAAGAATATGAATCGGACCGGCTGCTGGCCTGTCTCGCTGACGATGAGGCAATCCGTTCTCTGTTGCGGGAGAATGCCGCTGATGCCGCCGTGACGGGCCGGGTGAGCCTGCGCTCAGGACTGGCCGCCACGGGCTCGAACCTGCTCGAACATCGGGCGGAAATGGAATTGCGCGTCGTTGGCGCGACGGAGGGCGCCTACACCCTCAAATCGGTCGCCAAAATTCTGAGCGGGGAGCTGGAACGGGGCGCCGTAACGGTGTTGCAGGACGCATGCGCCCGGATTCAAGACGAGGTGATGCCTCTGACCGTGCTCGCGGCCGCCCAGAGCGAAGCGGGAGCCGGCGTCCTGGTCGCGGTCAAAGGCAACCTGGATGATGCGGGCAAGCGCGCCATCGTGGACCGCCTCAAAAATGTGCCGGGAGTGGGGGATGTTGAAGTGCTGCGCCCAACAGAAGGCGTAGTGCGGTTCTTCGCTCCGTACCGGGGTGATATTGGCCCCTTGTACCGGCATCTCACCTGGGAGGCCTACCCGGGGTTTCGTCTGTCGGCCGAGCAGGTGGTGGCCCGGGAAATGCGGCTTGAAGCCATCCCGGCGTCATAAAAAGAAAAAGCGCCGGACATCCGGATGCCCGGCGCACAATCTTGAATTTGTTGGCTTATTTACCGGTGTTTTGCGGGCGCGTTTTGACGTGCTTCGTGAATTTGCCGGCTTTGATGTAGCGCGCGCAGACCCGGACGGTACGAATGCTGCCGTTCTCGTCGACGATGCGGATCTTCTGAAGATTGGGTTTCCAGCGCCGTTTGGAGATCCCGGTGACATTCTGCCCGATACCGCCCTCGCGTTTGGCTTTACCGCGCCGTACGATGCGTTTGCCGACCTGGGGGCGTTTTCCGCTGTAATCACAAACTCGCGACATGCCATTCTCCCTGATGCGCTTCCGCGGCCTCTCTTGACCGAGTCCAGGCCCGGCATGCCGCTCAGCAGGCTTTTCTGTCTTGAATGCGCGCGCTTTTCCGGATGCGTCATGAATGGTATAATCCGGCTCACGTGCACAGAGACGAAATTCTACCACACAGCGATCCTGGTTTCAAGGTTTCAGGTTTTTGCGAACTTTCGGCGGCTTTGAGGCCACAGCGCACAGTTCACCACAGGTCTCGAGGCAATCCTGGCGTGAGGCAGCAATGGCGATGAGGTGTGCTCTGTTGAAACGGCTGCTGCGCTGGAGCGCGGGAGCCTTGGCACTGGCCGTCCTGTATGGCTGTGCGCACGCACCGGGCAATCTGCTGTGGGGCGGTTCCGCGCCGTTGAGCCCGAAGGCCCGCGAGGCGCTCCAGGCGCTGTCGGCGTCGCAAGCCCGCCTGAAGTCGTTCCGTGCGCAGGGCGTGTGCATTGCCACGGCGCCCGAACTGGTGGGCAGACGTAAGTTTAATGTGACTGTGCTTTATCGCGCGCCGGGGGACCTGGCGGTGCGTGGATATGATTCGACCGGTATGTCGGGGCAGTGGCTCCGGCTGATCGTGCTGGATGGCCGGCTGGATGCGGAGGTCCCCGGAATGGCATTGGATGCGGCCGCCATGCTGGGTCGCGCGCCGGCAGATTCGATCGCGCGGGAGCTGTTTTGCCCGGAGGACTGGGGCAGGCTTCACGACCGGAAGGTCAGGGTCGTTGACGCTCACGCGGAATCGCCGAAGCGCCTGACGCTGCTTGTGGGCAAAAAATTCGGGTTTTTGCGCCGGGTGACGCTGGATGGCCCCGACTGGGCGGTGCAGGAGAGTGAATTACTGGATAGAAACGGCGCGGTACTGCTGCGGGTCACCTGTGACGAGTATGCGGAGATGGACGGCGTGCGCGTGCCCGCGGTATTCGAAGCCGTTTTTCCACACCAGGGATTATCCCTGCGGTTTTCCCTGGCGAAACAGAAAATGGTCTACAACCCGGAGCTGGGACCGGGGGATTTTCGTCAACAACATGAGGACGTACCGTGAACTTAGGCATTACCGACCTTCTGCCGGATGAACTGGCCGAAGCACTGGACCTCAAAGTGTATCAGGCACGACAGCTTTTTCGTTGGGTCCACGCAAAACAGGTTTTCGACCTGAACAAAATGACCGATCTGTCGAAAAGTATGCGCGACGAACTGCGCGAACGCATCACGTTGCCTCAGATCCGCCCCCTGCAGACCCTGGACTCGAGTGAGGCGGGAGCCGCGACGCGAAAGCAACTCTTCGAGCTTCACGACGGGACAACGGTCGAAGCGGTGGCGATTCCGGAGGGTGAGCGGCTGACATTGTGCCTCTCCTCGCAGGTGGGTTGCGCGGTCCGGTGCGTGTTCTGCGCCACCGGCCTGTCGGGCTACGTACGGAGCCTGAGTCCCGGCGAGATTGTGGAGCAGGCGCTGCATCTGCTGCGCGGCCGCAATATGAAGGGCCGCACACCAAATATCGTGTTTATGGGCATGGGCGAGCCGTTTCGCAACTACGACGCCGTGGTCAAGGCGATCCGCATGCTGATGCGCAAAGACGGACTGAACATCGGAGCACGGAAAATAACGGTTTCGACCGCGGGGGATGTGCCGGGCATTGAGCGATTTGCTGCGCAGAAATGGCAGGTTCGTTTAAGCGTCTCCCTGCACGCCGCCAACGATGCGCTCCGTTCTCAACTGGTCCCATTGAACCGAAAATACCCGCTGGCGCGGCTGATGGGCGCCGTGCGCGCTTACCATGGCACGGCGGGGCGGCAGGTGACCTTCGAATGGGCCTTGCTGCAGGGCGTAAATGACTCCGCCAAGGATGCGCAGGAGCTGGCGGCGTTGATTCGTGGGATGCGGGCGTCCGTAAATCTCATCCCCTACAATCGTGTGGAAGGCCTTTCCTATGAACCGCCCTCGCCTGAAGTCTGCAAAGCGTTCGTGGCCCGGCTCGAGGACTCGAGGATAAAGGCGACACTCCGGCGCGAGCGAGGGGGAGACATTGACGCCGCCTGCGGCCAGCTGCGGGCCCGCAGGCTGGCTGAGCTTGAGGTCGGCGCTCAGGATTCCAGCCCGAGTCCTTCCTCAAGTGAAGCGTGAAGGCGGTTGAGTGCCCTTTCCACTTCGGAGCGGAGCTGCTCGATGGCGTTGGGCGCCCCCTTGGGCGGCGGAGAATGGGCTCGCCGTAGACGGACAGGATCCGGCCAAAAGGCTTGGGGATGGCCAGGCGGTCCCAGGAACGCAGGCGCCAGCATGGGGCTGCGGTGAGCGCCATCGGGATAATGGGCACTCCGGCCCGTATCGCCAGGATAGCCGCCCCGGGTTTGGCCACCCTGCGAGGTCCCGTAGGCCCATCCAATGTGAAACCGACAACAGGCACCTGGTCCACCGCGCGCTGCATCTGCCGGAGCGCCTCGTAGCCGCCCCGGGACGAGGAGCCCCGCACCGCGTAGAGGCCAAAAGAGCGGACGACGCGCGCAGCCACTTCGCCGTCGAAGCTGTAGCTGGTCAGCGTGTGAAACCCGGTGTTGCGGTGAAGCCACGCCGCCAGCCCGAGGGTTTCGTGCCAAAAGGCCACAAAGATATGCTGTCCGGAAGCCTGGGAACGCTGAAAGGGTTCTTCGCCGCGCCGCTCCTGGCGGCATGTCGCGCACAAGACCTTGTACGCGCCGGCCAGGAGAGGACAGCCCAGCGTTAGCAGCATCCGCTGCCGGAATGTGAATTTTTCCGGGCTATCGTAGCGTAAGCTCGGCGGGTTCAACGGGATTCCATACCCCGGAGCAACTGGTAAATGACCCGCGTCCGCGGTACGGGCAACGCGGCGACCTGCGCCTTGCGAACGATCTCGCCGCTCAGGCTCTCGATTTCCGTGCGGCGGTTTGCACGGATGTCCTGAAGCATGGGGGAGATGCACTGCGGGAATTTCTGGCAAGAGGCTTCGGCCTCTTCGACGAGGCTGTACGGAAACCGGTATCCCTCCGTAGAGGCCACTTTAACACTTTCGACGACCAGGTCGCGCATCAGTTGCCGCACCTCGGTGATCTCGAGCAATGCGCCGTTGCGAATGTTGAGCATAGCGGTCAAGGGATAGATCGCGCTGGAGGCCGCTACTTTTTCCCAGAGCGTCTGGCCCGGCGCCGCCGTGACTTCATACTCAAACCCGGCCGCCTCCATCGCTTTTTCCGCGGCATCCGTCGGGCAGGACGTCCAGGAGCCAAAGACGGTGCGGGCGGCAGCCGTATGCGTGACGTGGCCCTCGTTATTGAGCATGGCCGCTTCGTGGGTCACGCCAGCGAGGATATTGGCACTTCCAACGGCGGAACACAGGGACTCGGTGTTTCCCAGACCGTTTTGAAGCGTCAGTACCGGCACACCCGCTGGCAGCGTGAGCGTGGGCGTCACGTACGATTTTACGAGCACGAGCAGCAGATCCTGGCCGTCGGGAATCTCCGTCGTGACCAGTGGAGTGGCCGTCAGCGGGCTGGTGTTTGATTCCACACAGATGCCGGACGCATTTAACCGCTGGGCACGTTCAGGCTTGTAGTCGACTAGCGTTGTCTGGATTCCGGCATGCGCAAGCCGCGCCGCAAACAGGCATCCCATCGCACCCGGGCCAATTACAGACACTTTCATGGCGCTCCCTCAGCTCCCTTTTCTGCGATTTTCCCGCTCCACCCCCTAATTCTTCGGCTTCCGTGCCTCCTGAGGGACGAAGGCCTGGGAGAAGCGTTCCTGCTTTTTCAATTCCCGGCACGCTTTGACCGCGTCGTCTCGCTTGGCATACTGCCCGACGTAGAGCCGGATGAGTTTCCCATCAGTCGATAGCTCCAATTCTACATCAAGTCCGGCACTTTCCCGAACTTCCTTGGCGTAGCTGTCTGCTTTGGCTCGATTTGCCGATGAAAAGGCGATCAATTGGATGCTGTAAAAAGGAGTCTGGCCGGGCGCGGTGCCTGCCCGAGGAAGGTTTTCTGGCGGCAGCTCTATCTTATCCATGGAAACGGGTGGGGCGGCTGCATCTTTGGCCGGCGCGCCGTCTGGGGCCGCCGCGGTCTGTACGGGCGGCTCTGGCGCCGTCCGAGCAGCCACGGGGGCCGGTGCGGGCACGGCGGGTGCAGTCGTTGCTGTAGCCGTTGCTGGCGGCAAATTCACGGGTTTGGGGCCCCGAGTTGGCGCGGAACTCGCCGAGTCTGCGGCGGAAGTGGCCGGCACATCGGTCACGGTGGTCCGCATTTGCGGTTGAGGGCTTGCGCTGTCCTTAGGCGCGGGGACGCGGCTCAATGGGGCAGCGTCACTGCCGGCCGACACGGATCTGCGCGCGTCCGCGCCCGCTTGTGGGCTGGAGGGTGGTGCAGTTTTTTCTTTTCGGGCGAGCGCGTCCCTGCGGGGGCTGGTCTGTCTTCCTTCCCGTGTGGGCGCGTCGTGACTCGCGTCGGCGCCCGGGGCATCCGGGGCTGGAAGCAGCTGTGCGTTGCCCTGCTGTGCCTGGTTGGTGGTCAGCATCGGTTCAAAGCGGGAGGTGACGACCCCCAACAGGTAGAATACGAGGGCGCCAACCAGTAACGCACAGACCGCGCCAACCATTTGACCGCGAGTGAGTTGGATGACCGGTTCCTGGTCGTCACCGCGTGATTGTCTCTTACCCTGCTGCCTCATGTGCCGTCTCCGTGGAATGCGTTTGTGCCTCGTCCGCCAGCGTTTCGGGGCTGGCTTCTTCGTCCGCCTGGGCCGTTTCCAGTTCCCGAAGCCGCTGCAACAGCATCTGCCGCCCGGTTTCGAGTTCCGGATAGCTTAAGTTGGGATCGCCAACCTCAATGAAGCGATTGCCGATACGGTCGGCAAATAAAGCGAGGCGGACGTCACCTCCGTCAGAATCGAATTCCTTGATCAGCCGAAAGACTTTCTGCCGCCGCAGCAACTGGGCTGCCAGATACGCTTTTGCGATTTCCGCGCGATCCTTCGATTCCGCCGCTTCGTAGAAGGCCTGCCGCAACGGCGAGAAGGCCTCGGGAGGTTGCTGCGCTTCAAATTTCGGGTCCACGTAGGCGGTAGACCATACCGCAAGGGCGTCTTGCGTTTTTTCGGGATCCCAATGAGTCTTATCGTAGTCGTTACGAACGAAGGTCTGATCCTGCATCCGGATGAGCGAGAAAATTTCTTCTCCGTGCTCAAATGGGCGCTCACATTCGGAACAGGCTCGCGCGCTTTTGGTAATCTTGATTTCCATGCTGTCCTGAATTAATGGCTGTTGTTTTCGGGCGATTTTCGTGCTCCCACGATACCCGCCCCGATTTTAAACACATCGACGAGGATTTTTCTAGGTAAATCGAAAACCTGCACAACTTCGCTGGTGGTCTCGAGGGCGCCGCTGACCAGGGTGATGCTGGGTGGCGGGAGGCTGGCCAGCTCGCTCCGAGGCCGGAGCGTGGGCCCTTTGATGCGAAAATCCAGTTCCAGATTCCGGTTGGCAAGCCGGTAACCCTGCAGCGTGAAATTGTCGCGAAGCGCCGGGATCCGTTCGGCGGTGTCGGGCGCGATGGCAAGCCTGATGGCATAATCCATGTCGCCACCAATAACGTACGTCCCGTCGCCCGTTACGTTGATGCCTTCCGCGAGCAGCACGCCATCCCGGGTCGTCACAACGTCGTTTTGGAACGACACGTTTGCGGCAAGGTGGTCGAACTGGAGCGAGGGCGGGAGGATGCCGGCGCTCTCTTGCAGGGGCCCTTTGAATTGGGCCAGGAGGTAATCGGCATTGAAACGGCCTTCCCGCACCGCAAATTGTCCGTCGCCAGCGAGGGTGTGGGGATCATCGCGGTCCATAGAGTACGTGATATTGCCATCGGCAGAGCCTTCAAGAACGCTCGGGAACTTGAGATGGTTCAGCAGAGGCGCGGCAGGGATGCCTTCCCAGGCGAACGTGATGGAGTAGGCGTTCTCGGCCCGGGTCAACGTATAATTTCCTTCGACATGGCCTTCACCCACGCGCGCCTGGAATTGGCGCACTCCTACCCGGGCCTCCGTGGTGTAGGCTTCACCGGAAAAACCGTGAGCTTCCCAGGGCGGCGCGACCAGGTGCTCCGCTTCGAGATGAAATACCCAATCTCGGGGCACGGGAGGGAAGCGGTCAATCAGCTCGGGAGGGCAGGTGATGGGAATGAACCATTTGGCGTCGAAGGGGGGCGTGACGGCGTCGGCGCAGTGAAGCCAAAGCTCGCCGGTGGACGGCGTGCCGCGGGTGAAGGCCAGACGCAGCTGCGTATCCTTCAGCACATGCGGCGTTTCAAGGCCGTCGGGCAGCAGGGTCAATTCATCCAGATGCCCCTCGAGCAGGGCGCGCCAGGCCGCCGGCTCACCCGGCTCGCGATTCCATTCATAGGACGCCCGGCGTACGGCGCCGCCCTGAGGCTTGTAGGGCAGGCGGAGGCATTTCGCAATGGTGGCGATATCCGCCGTATCCGCCGTGGTCAGCAAGCGCCTGAGGCCCCATTTGCCTGCGGAGCGGGCCAAAAGCAGCTCCGAATCCAGCAGGGTGTCCGCTGCTTTAACCTGGCCCTTGAGCGCGGCCTCCTGACCTGGCTTGAAGTCTGCCGTACCGTGCAGCGTGACGCCCAGGCCGGCGGGCTTTCTGAAAAACCACCGGTAATCGACCTGCGCCTGGGTCAGTTCGGCCAGGAAGTCCGCCTGGGTCCGGTTGGGATGAAATTCGGCCGAAGCCCTGACGGTGGCGCTGCCCGACACAGCCACGTCTTTGATGGCGATAAGCGGGATGTCTTCCAGTCTCGCAATGGCGCCGCTAATCGATGCCGAACCCGTTTTGCTGGCGAAGTCATAGGCCAATCCGCCGACAATGGCATTGTCCTGGAAGACAAGACTGAGGGGCTGAACCTGCACGGAGCGGTCTTCCAGGTTGAGCCTTCCGGAAATATCCTTGGCCTGCAGGCCGTACGCTTTCTGCGAGACCGTGCCGTCGGCAATGCTGAGGGCGGCCCGCGCGATGCGTTCGTCGGAGTCCCAGGCGCCCTCCAGATTATCGAGCGTCATGTGCACGGTGGGCAGATGCGAGTCCACCGGTTCGAATTCCAGCGTTCCGCCGGCCGCGTTGGCATGTGCGCCGATGCGAAAGTGTTCGATATTTCCATCCAGGCTGAGCACTACTTCGTAGGGTTCGGCCAGTTGCAGGTCCAATTTGCCGAATTCCTGAAGCCGCCCCATGACCGCATGGTCCAGGATTTCGGCCAGTGGCAGGCGGGAACTGGCGAGGCTGAGGTTAAACGCGGGGATTTCTTCCTTCAGGGTGACGCTTCCCGACAGCCTGCCTTCGCCGATTTGCGCGGACCTCGCTGAGGCGGAAGTCAGAATCAACTCGCGCGACAGAGCATTATACGTGGCGAGAATGTCGAGGCTGCCCGTCGCGGGGGGGAGGAAAGGGGGGTGGTCTCGAATCGTGAGGTCCTCGAAGATTGCCTCCAGCGAGACCATGATCGTTTGGTCAGGATAGGCTACCAAACGCACCTTGGGCCGGGCGAGGCCCGTCTCCACGAATCGTTTTGGCGCCGGGAGAAAGACATTGACGTCGGCGCTGGTAAGCTCCGTCGATTCGATCTTGAGATCGAAGTCTGCAGGCGATACGTAGATCAGATTGGATTTCAGGCGGTTTTCTTCACGTCCATTGAGCAGGCCCGATGCGTTTGCAAGAACCTGGTCCGTTTCGGGCAGCCGGTAGACGTCAAAATCGAGGTTGTGGATGGCCAGTGCGGTATCGCGAACGACGTTTTCCACTTGAAGGGTGCATTGCCGGCCAAGAACGCGAAATGCCCCCAGCGAAGCGAAAGGTCCGACGCCGGACGAATGGAACGGGAATCGCCCCTGGTCATACCAGACCTCTCCGGGCGGCCTGCGAACGGTGAACACGGCATGGTCCAGCTCGATCCGTTCGACGTTCAGCTCACCATAGAGAAGGCCGATGAGATCGATATGGACGTACGCGGATGGTATGCGGATAGTTGCGACCGGCCCTTCTTCCGGCGCCAGGTCGATGCGCAGACCGTCAATGCGGATCCCGCGTAATCCGGCAACCGACACCGAGTCGGCGTCCAGTCGGATTCCCGTGCGGGCCTCGGCAGCTTCGAGGGCCATCTGGCGGATGGTCTCCAGACGGTACTCAATAAACAGCGTGACCGCGGCCAGCAGACCGCTGAAGACAAGGAGCGCCAGCAGCCAGATCCGGGTGAAACGGCCGGAATGCACGCTCGGTGCTGGATGTTCCTTCTGATCTTCGTTAATCAGTGACTTTTGCCTTTTCTTCCTGGGGAGCAGCGTCCTCGTCGCTTTCTTCGTCACTGTTGAACCAGGTCAGGCCTTTGGCTTTGAGGATTTCGCTCCTGAGGCGCTCAACAATCTCTGGGTGCTCTTTCAAAAAAAGACGGGTATTTTCGCGACCCTGACCCAAATTCTCGCCGTCCAGGGAGAACCAGGAGCCGCTCTTCTGAATGAGCTTATCGGCGATCGCCAAATCGAGGATATCGCCCTCCTCAGAGATTCCCTCATTGAACAAAATTTCGAATTCTGCCATGCGGAAAGGCGGGCTCAGTTTGTTCTTGACCACCTTCGCGCGCACTCGGTTCCCCACGTTTTCTTCCTTGTCTTTTACAGAAGAAATCCGCCGGATTTCAATGCGCATCGAGGAGTAGAATTTGAGGGCCTGCCCGCCGGTAGTGGTTTCGGGGCTGCCGAACATCACGCCGATCTTCATGCGGATCTGGTTGATAAATATGACCAGCGTCTTAGACCGGCTGATGGCGGCGGTCAGTTTACGAAGGGCTTGCGACATGAGCCGTGCCTGAAGACCCATGTGTGAGTCGCCCATATCGCCCTCTACCTCGGCTTTGGGCACCATCGCGGCAACGGAATCGACGACAATGATGTCAACGGCATTGCTGCGTACCAGGGCTTCACAGATTTCGAGCGCCTGTTCGGCCGTATCCGGCTGGGATACCAGCAGATTGTCCACGTCAACCCCGATTTTGCCGGCAAAAGACGGATCCAGGGCATGTTCCGCATCAATGTAGCAGGCAATGCCGCTCTGCTTCTGGGCATTGGCCACCGCATGAAGCGCCAGTGTGGTCTTTCCAGAGGCTTCAGGACCGAATATCTCCACCACACGGCCCCGAGGGAAGCCGCCCACGCCCGAAGCGATGTCCAGCGAGAGGCTCCCGGTCGAAATGGCCCCGACCCGCTGGACAAAATGCTCATCACCCAGGCGCAGCAGGGTGCCGCGCCCGAATTGCTTTTCCAGTTGCGCGACCGCGATGTCGAGCGCCTTGTTTCGAGCGGTACTGTCATCCGATTTTGCGGCCATAGCAGACTCCTCGTTGGACGTTGTCTGAAAAGATTTTCACTATAGGGCGCATGGTGCCACAAGCGGTGCCGCATGTCAAGCGGCCACCCGGAATCCTGCTATTCTAGCCGTTTTTTTGAAGGAGTCCAAGAATAACGACGGCGCGCGTGGGGGCGGGCATCCCCAGCTGCGGCACAACAATCGGAATGCTGCTGCAGCCGACTGGCGCCAACCTCCATCAAGTGGATGCCGAACGTGGGGGGGGGGCAGCGCCCGGATTTGCGTTGACACCCGATGGCGGCAATGCTACACTACAGCCACTCGAGCGGGATTAGCTCAGTTGGTAGAGCGCCAGCTTCCCAAGCTGGATGTCGCCGGTTCGAACCCGGTATCCCGCTCCATTTTTTTGCCTGCCCGTTTCTGAGCTTTCCCGCGCTTGTCCCAATCCAGACACTTCCGCCGAGCCTGGGTTATGTCTTGCGGAGGCCCCTGTCCCCCTCTTTTTTTACCTCCAGCGTGGGGGGGCAGGTGCTGTTGTTTGCTCCTGACTCGCCCCGCCGGCTTCCCGAATGCCCTCGTTCCCAGCTCATGCCACCAGGCCGCTTTCACGGAGCCGTCCCATCCTCTTGAACCTGTTTTTCGTCGCCAGACAAAACTACTGAAAATCCTGCGAGCGCGATCGGGTTCATGCACGGTGCGATGTATGCAAAATATTAAGATATCGCCGTTTACAGTCGATTGTTCATGTGATGCATTAGGTAAGAATATGACACATTCAGAGCGCATGGTCCCACTGGATGCGCAAATCCCAGGGATTGTAGCTCAGCCGCCCCGTGGCCACTTGACCCTCTTTAATGAACATAATATATATTATCGGACGTTGTGCCCGCGGCGTTTCCCCCGTCAATGGCGCGACCTTGAACGAGGGTCGCTCTCAGAGACCGACGCCGCCGCAGCGCTCGCCACTGCGCGGGCTCTTCTGGCCAGTAGCGCGGGATGAAGCGCCAGTAGCGCGGGATGAAGCGCCAGTAGCGCGGGATGAAGCGCCAGTAGCGGCGCGCGACGTATCGACCCGTCTGCTATCCGTAGACGCAGCTTAGGTGTAGCTTGCGGGAAACCTTTCATTCGAGCTGCCCGCTGCCCCTGGGCTGTTGCGGTAGAATTAGTTCAGACCTCGCCTTGCGGCTGTGGCTTGAGAGTCTAACGGGCTGCTGTGCCGTGGTTGCTTTGTGTGGGCGTGTGTTTTGCGGAGGCCCGGGTTCTTACTGCGGCTTAACTGCGCCGGAAATAGCGAATCGGCGGACGATGTCGTTTATTCGTGTGAGCAAGGCGGTAAGCGCGCCGGCGATTTCGTCTATCTCGTCCTGGTGTCGTTTGTTGGCCTGGCTGGCTTCGGCCGCGAAATGGACTGCGGCGGTGAGCGCGTAAGCCTGTGTATCTATTCGGGTTGAATCGGATTCAATCTGTTTGATTTGCTCGCTGACACGCGCCGCGAGTTGCTCCGTCTCTTCCGGGCTTCCATAGACAGGCAGAGTCAAAGAGACTCCGGCGACGGTAGTTCTGTGTTTTGTTGGGGTAATCATGGCCGCATCTCCGTTCCAAGG
Source organism: Candidatus Hydrogenedentales bacterium (assembly GCA_050950105.1). Classification (GTDB taxonomy): domain Bacteria; phylum Hydrogenedentota; class Hydrogenedentia; order Hydrogenedentales; family SLHB01; genus UBA2224. The sequence continues at coordinate 269,914 of JBMNGZ010000009.1, forward strand.
GCCTTGGTGAGGGCGAGCAGCTTGGCGAGGCGTTCGCGCAGCTCCTGCTGAATGCGGAGTAAATTTTCCTGGTCCGTTCGGATGGTGTCGTAAGCATCTGCCTTATACTGGAGGGTCACAAGGTGTTTTCGTTGTTGGAGTTGGTCCTCCAAGGCAAGTTGTCGGGCCTCTTCGGCTTTGTCGGTGCGGGAAGCAGCCGCGGCCAGGAGGTCTTCGAGGGCGTCCAGCCTCTGGTCGATGGTATCGAAGTGCTTTTGCAATAAGGGGTTCACCGAAGCTCCGCGCCATGGGTTTTTCTGAGCCGGGCTATGATTTTCTCATACCGTTTCTCGGTATCCGCATCCGTGAGCGTGCGATCTGCGGCCTGGAATACCAGGTTGAGGGCGACGCTCTTTTTGCCTTCCGGCACCTGTTTGCCTGTATAGAGGTCGAAAAGAGACACTTTTGAAAGCAGGCGGCCGCCGGCGGCGCGAACGGTCTGAAGTAACTCGGCCGCGGGAAGCGACTTATCGACGGTGAACGCTAGGTCCCTCAAGGAGGGCGGGAAGGTTGGAGGCTGGACAAAGAGCGATGGCGGCACGGTCTCAGCCAGGAGCGTGGCCAGATCAAGCTCAAGCAAGTAGACGGGCTGATGAATGTCATACGCTTCCAACACTTTAGGGTGGGTCTCCCCCATCGTTCCGGCCGGCTTTCCCGTGACGAAGATTTGAGCACTTGCGCGCGGATGATAGGTTGGGGAGTCGACGGGGGCAAGTTCCCAGCCCAGGCGAAGATGGGTCATGAGGGCTTCAAGATACCCTTTGAGGTCGTAAAAATCGGCCCGCTGAAGCGGCGCCGACCAGTGTTTCCCACCGGGCGCGCCCGTAAGCGCGATGGCGCAGCGGAGGGATTCATTGGGTAAGTCTTCGCCTTCAAGAAGGTTATACACGGGTCCGGTTTCAAAGAAGGCCAGATCGAGGCTTCCTTTGCGCAGATTGGAGGCGATCGTCGAGAGGACGCCGGGAATCAACGAGGTACGCAGCCCGCTGCTGTTCTCCGACAAGGGATTCTGCAAGGATACCTGGGTGCGGGCTTCTTCAGGCAATCCGACCTTTTCCAGTTCGCGCGGGTTGGAGAAGGTCATGCACATTATCTCCGTTAACCCGATATGTGTAAGGTGGTTACGCAGATTACGCAGAGGGCCTTCCTCTGGGGCAAAGATCAACGCGTTCTGGCGGACGGGCGGCAGCGTTGCCGCGATTCTTTCGTAGCCGTAGACCCGGGCGATCTCTTCAATGAGATCGGCCTCCCGGGCCACGTCGTGCCGCCAAGAGGGAATGTGCACGGTGCATCCCGTTTCCTCGGCGCCAGTTGGGGTGAACGAGAGGCGTTCGAGAATACTGCGCTGCTCTTGCGGGGGAACCGCCGTGCCCAGGAGGAGGTCCGTCCGCTCGTAGCGCAACTGTAACGACTTTGTTTCAAACGGTTTTGGGTATTCGTCGAGGCGGTCTTTCGCGATGGCCCCCCCCGCGACGAGCTGGATGAGGTACGCTGCGCGGTCCAGGGCCCAGATGGCCATTTCTGGGTCGGCGCCGCGCTGAAAACGCTGGGACGCCTCGGTGTTCATTCCCAGCGCCCGGGCCGTAGCGCGGACGGAAGCAGGATGGAAATAGGCGCTCTCCAGGAAGATATCCGTGGTGCCGTCCATCACTTCTGACTCGGCCCCCCCCATAATGCCGGCAAGCGCGACCGGATGTTGTGCATCGGCGATCACGAGCATCTCCGGAGTCAATTTCCGGCGCTGTTCGTCCAGTGTTTCGAGTGTTTCATTGTGTTTCGCATTCCGGACCACGATCCGCTTCTCATGTAACTTGTTGAGATCAAAGGCATGTAGAGGCTGGCATGTTTCGAGCAGGACCAGGTTGGTCACGTCGACTATGTTGTTGATGGGCCGCTGGCCTGCCGCAAGGAGGCGTTGTTGCAACCACAACGGCGAGGAGCCAATCGTCACACCGGTGATAATTCGGCCCGCATACCGGGGGCACAAGTCCGGCGCTTCAATCGTAACGGAAGAGTAATCGGAGGCAGGCGGACCGTCCTCCTGGAGCTTGAATTGGGGCAGACGCAGTGGAGTCTTATACAAGGCGCTCAATTCACGGGCGACCCCGATCATACTGGCCCAGTCTCCTCGGTTGGGCGTGATTTCAAGCTCGAAGACCGTGTCGTCCAGTCCGAGGAGATGCAGGGCATCGGCGCCGACCGGCGCGTCGGGCGGGAGGATGAGGAGTCCGGAATGGTCGGAACCCATACCAAGCTCATCCGGGGCGCACATCATCCCCTGCGACTCAACCCCGCGCATTTTTCGGCGGCTGATCTTGAATCCGCCGGCCAGGGTGGAACCGTCGACGGCCGTGGGGACTTTGTCGCCGACGCGCATGTTGGTGGCCCCACAGATAATCTGGAGCACTTGTTCCTGGCCGACGTCGGTGGTGCAGACGACCAGTTTGTCGGCATTGGGGTGCGGTTCGATCGTCTTGATCTGGCCGACGAGCACATTGCTCAAGCCGGCGCCAAGATGTTCGACGGCCTCGATTTCCAGCCCGAGCATGGTGAGTTCATGGGCGAGGGTGTCCACGTCGGAGCCGATATCGACCCATTCGCGTAGCCAATTGAGTGAAATGCGCATGTTAAAACTGCTCCAGGAAGCGTAAATCGTTTTCGTACAGGTGATGGATGCTGTTAATCGCGTGGGTCAGCATGGCGATGCGTTCAACGCCCAATCCGAAGGCAAAACCGGTATAGGTTTCGGAATCGTATCGGGCGTATTCAAAAACCTTGGGATGAACCATGCCGCAACCGAGAATTTCGAGCCAGCCGGACTGTTTGCAGACGCGGCATCCCTTGCCCGAACAAACGGTACAGGAGATGTCCACCTCGGCCGAAGGTTCGGTAAACGGAAAATAATGCGGCCGGAATCGCGTCCGGGTAGCGGGTCCAAAGTAGCGCTGAATAAAGAGTTGGAGGACTCCTTTGAGGTCGGCGAAGGTGATGCCCTTATCAACCAGGAGCCCTTCGATCTGGTAGAACATGGGGCTGTGGCTGGCGTCCTGATCCACGCGGTAAACGCGTCCGGGCACGATGACGGCTACGGGCGGCTGGGTTTGCTCCATGACCCGCATCTGCACCGGTGAGGTGTGGGTGCGCAAAACCACCCCCGGCTTGACGAAAAAGGTGTCGTGCAGGTCGCGCGCGGGGTGGTCCGCCGGGGTGTTGAGGCTGTCGAAATTGTAGTATTCCGTCTCAACATCCGGCCCTGAGGCAATTTGGAACCCCAACTCGGTGAAAATATCGGAGATTTCTTCTGCTACGCGCATCACCGGGTGTGTATGGCCTCGAAGTGGCCGGCGCCCGGGAAGAGAGAGGTCGAGGCGCTCCGCCGTGGCCGACGCGGCCTCCAGGGATTTAGAGAGGGCCTCCTTTTGCGTCTCCAGGGCATCCGTGACCGCCACTTTGACCTCGTTCGCGGCCTTACCGGCAAGAGGCCGGTCTTCAGGGGAGCACTGGGCCAATCCGCGCAGGACCTCAGTCAGTACGCCTTTCCGCCCGAGATATTTGACGCGGAGCTGTTCGAGGGCGGCCAGATCGGCCGCGGCGTGGATGGTCTCCAGGGCGTTGGCCCGGATCTCCTCAAGTTTTTGCTTCATTCACCGGCAATCCTCATGTGGTTAACGCTCGAATAACGCTGAGCCTATGCGCACCTGGGTCGCGCCTTCCTCGATTGCGACTTCAAAATCGCCCGACATGCCCATCGACACCTCGGCAAGGCGGTGGGCATCGGCCAGCTCCCGCAGCCGGGCGAAAAACGGGCGCGAGTCCTCTGGCCGGTCCGACAAGGGCGCCATGGTCATCAAACCCGTCGTCCGCAGTCCGTTCAGGCTCCGGAGGCGATCCAGGACTTCCGAGAGCTGGTCCGGGGCGAAACCGTGCTTGCTGGCCTCGCCGGACACATTGACTTCGATAAGGATGGGCAGGGGTTCCCCTCTCCCACTCTCTCTGCAGCGCCGATGCAAGGCCTCGGCGACCTCGATTCGGTCGATGGAATCCACGCAATCAAACCAACGCACGATCTCCCGGCATTTGCGCCGTTGCACGGTACCAATCATGTGCCAGGAGGCCTTCTGGCGAAAGCGTTCAAGCTTCTCGCGGGCCTGCAGCGGCCGGCTTTCTCCAAAGTCGGCTACGCCCAGATCGAGCAGAGTCTGGACTTCCTTCACAGCGACCGATTTCGTGACGGCTACGAGCCGAATGGCGTCGGTACTGCGCCCGGCCTTCCGGGAAGCCGCCTCGATGCGGTGGCGAAGCTCGGCCAGATTGCGCTCGATGATGGCTTGTGGTACCGGCACGTGCGACGACTCCCCGGCGATTCAACCCGAAATGAATAAGCCCTTATGATAGTGCTGCACGAACAGCCGATCAAACAGAGCTTGCCCGCAACGTGGAGCGGGTTAGATATTTCCGAACAGGTTTTTCTTGTGGAATTCGTACCACTGGCCGTCCAGTTCGAAAAAGACGTTTTCACCCAGCCCGATAAACTGGTCGATGACAGGGCGGTTTTTGCGCAGCGCCGCGAGATCCTTGCTCGCCGGGGTGAGCGTAATCATCTCCTGATCGGCGTATCCGGCTTGGCGCCACGAATCCTCTGCGAGGCTGAAATCGAAGCGGCGGCCCGCGACTTCGAGCGGTTTTTGTGCCCAGGCCTCCTTCATGCGTTCGATCTCGAGGAGCCGTTTCCGCTCAGAGAGGTTCAGGGGCAGGTCCGCTTCGATGCACATCTGAATGATGAGGTCGGAGGCTTCATGGAAAAATCTCGAGACCTCCATACGCGCCTGCCGAAGCAGGGCCAGGGCTTCGAGGGTGCGGCCCTGTTCGTGCAGTTCAATTGCCTGCATCCGCCACAAACGGGCCTGCGCGAACTCATCGCCTGAAGAGCTTTCTGCATTGAGTTCAGTGTAGACGGCGCGCGCTTCGTCCAGAAGGGCCTCGCGCTGCTTGGCGAGTTCCTCGGCCTGGCGTTCCAGCTGAGCCGCCTGGGCCTCCTGCCCGTCGGCGCGCGCCTGGGCGGCCTGGGCCAGCAGCTTCTTTGCCTGAGCATCCAGGGTGTCGGCGTCCCGTTCCTTCAACAGCGCGGTATTGGTGGGGATCATGCGCTGGGCCACGAGGTGGCCCGGGTTCGCCCGAAGATAGTCTTCCCATCCGGCCCGGGCTTCTTCAAATTGCCCGGTCGCCTGGAGGCTGTGGTAGAGCATGCGGCGCACCCAGCTTTCGTGGCGCTGTTTCGTCGCCTCGGTGAGATACGTGACCGCATTCATGTGATCATTGAGCTTTTCGGCATACACCGCATAACCCAGATCGAAGTAGAGCCGGTAATCGCGAGGATTATTACGAATGCCATCTTTGAGGAAATTGGCGGCGGAAAAGAACGCGCGTTCTTTGTTGCCAACCCATGCCCCGAATTCAGCGACATACTCTTTCAAGTAACCGGGCGTATCCGCCATTTGCGCGGTGAGGTTGTACGCGAGGTGCCACGCGCCGATCAGGTAGGCGTCGACGAAGTTGGGGTCCAGCAGCACGGTGGTGCGCATGAGAGGCACCATGCGCTGCATTTCGCCCTTATGAAATGCCTCGTCCACCTGAATCCATACGAGGCCGGCGGCGAGCTTCCGGAAGCCCAGGAACATCTGGCCGATGCTGACTGGCGCTTCCTGATTTCTGTAGATGTCGGCGACGCCAATCTGGGTGCCGGCGGTCGCGAGGCGTTTGTCGCGCAGGAAACGGGCGAAATCGGCCCGTTCCGGCGCGAGGCTGGCGCTGCGCGCGAAACGCCAGACTTCGGCATCTCGCTTGACTTGTTCCGGGTTGGCTGCCACGGCCGCGCCGCCACTCTCCCCTTCCACCGTAAGGCTACCCGTGCTTAAGGTACGGGTATAGCGCACCAGTTTGGGATACGGCGTGCCGGTGGCGTCATCGATATCGCCGTCCAGGACGGGGATGTCGGGCAGGACCTCGTCGGCCTTGGCCACGGCCCGGTCGAACAGGTCGCTGTCCATATATTTTTCGGCTTCTTCGCCTTCGAGCTCGGGTGTGATAGAGCCAAAGACGCGGAGCTGGGTTGATGCGGTGACGAGCCAGCGATAAAACGCGTCGGCTTCACGCAGGTTGCGCACACGGAATCCTTGCAATGCGCCCAAGGCAAGCCCGATAGCGACCAATAGGGCAAGAATGAGATTCGGGAACCGTTTCATAATGGATTACAGCTCCTTACGACGGAAGACCCAATAGGCAATGATGTAACCGGCCAAGGCGTATAAGATGCCATAGACAGCGAGGTTGGGGATTTGGATGTCTTTCGGGGAATCGTTGATCTGGAGGCCGAGGATCTGGGTTTTCAGGCTGAAATACTGCAGATCGGGCAGCGTATTGCGAAGCAGCCAGGCCAGCCCGCCGAGGGCCTTGTCGGCCGCGTTCTCGGAGACCTCGGAGCGGTTGACGACGCTTTCAAGGTACTGGGTCAAGTTGCCGGTGATGTAGATGAAAAGCCCGGCAATGGTCGGCAGAACTGCGGAGGTGGAGGCGGCCGCTACGGCAAAGGTGAAGGCCGACACGATCAAAAATTCGAAATAGGTCAGAAAAATGGCATACAGAAGCATCCGGGGGAAAATGGGCTCTTTAACGTACAAGGCAATGGAAAAGAGCACGCCCATCAGCAGCAAATTCACCAGAACGATAATCTGCACGCCCACGAATTTTCCAAGAAGGTACTGAAAGCGACGCACCGGTTTGGACAGCACGGTGTATACGACCTTGTTTTCAATTTCCGTGGGAACGACAGACGCGGAAATGAAGATCGCGATCAGTACGCCGAAAATGGAGATGGCCGTGATGCAGATGTCTTTGATAAGTTTGACGTCGACATCGGTGGCGACGGTGCCGCCGGTGTCGTACATCATGGCGGTCATGAACATGGAGCCGAAGATGACCAGAATGCTCAAGATGAGAAATCCGATCAGCGTCTTCTTGCGCAACCCTTCACGGAACGTGAAGAGAGCGATGCTCCAGGGAGTAAAATAGGCCACGGAGGCCAGAATGGCAAAGACAATGACCCCGTACAGGCTGGTCAGCCACGGGTTGCTAGCTAACCAAATGCTCATCTAATGCTCTCCTCACTGTGCTTCTTTGCTGCTCACGGCGGAACCCACGACCCGGACGAAGACTTCTTCGAGGGTCTCCCGTCGCGGGGACACGCTGACAATTTTCATATGCTGCGACTTGCAGATGTCCAGGGCTTCATACAGAGACATGGTGTCGTGCACGCGGAGGGCGAGTTTCCCGGCCGCGGCGTCTTCGGGAATGAGGCCCGCCTCGCGGGCTTTCTCGATGGCTTCCGCAGAGGCGCCTTCCGTCAGGATGGAGAGCTCGCGGGTGGTGAGCAGTTCATCGATGGTGCCGGAAGTCTGCAGGACGCCCTCAAAGAGAATGCCGACTCGGTCGCTGATGAGTTCGACCTCGAGGAGTTCGTGGCTGGAGATGAGCAGGCTTTTGCCCTGGTCGCGGAGCGTGATGAGGAGGTCGCGGATCTCCTTCCGTGCAACCGGGTCGAGCCCGGTGGTCGGTTCGTCGAGGATGAGGATGCTGGGATTACTCAACAAGGCCTGGGCGAGGCCGATACGCTGGCGCATACCTTTTGAATAGCCCCGGAGGAGACGTTTGCGTGCCCGGGTCATGCCGACGATTTCAAGCACCTCATCGATGCGTTTCTTCAGGCTGGGGCCTTTCATGCCATAGAGATTGCCGTAGTAGTTGAGGATCTCCTCGCCCTGCAGAAAGTCAGGATAGTACGCACCCTCGGGCAAATACCCGATGTTTTTGCGCACTTCCGGGGAGGTGATGTTGGCATTCCCCATGATTTTCATGCTTCCCTCCGTAGGGAAGATGAGGCTCAAGAGCAGCTTGATCGTCGTGGTTTTCCCGGAGCCATTGGGTCCGAGATAACCGTAAATCTCGCCTTCATTCACCTGAATCGAAAGATTGCTCAGCGCGACGAGATCGTGGGCCTTTGACATGCCCTTGTACACTTTGGTCAGGTCTTGGGTTTCAATGACTGCAGACACGGAAACTCACTCCATTCTGCGCCCGGCAGGGGGTGCTGCCGGAACGAGCCAACGTTACGGGGCATCACTGTCTCAGAAAAGCAAGATGAAAAACAGGATCAGGCAGGAATGGTAACAGAGGGCACCGGGCATGTCAATCGAGAGATGGCACATTCAAGTTCTAAGTGCACGCCAGGCGATTTTTCGTTTTTGCAGGAAGACTTCATTGGGTGTTCGGTATCCGAGGCATTTTTTGGGGCCGGTTGTTTAGTTCATCGACTATCTCCTGGAGTTTTCCTAATATAGGGGCAGACCCCTGTGCCTGCCCATCCCGATCGCCCCTGCGCATCCGCCGCTCCCCTGGCGTTCGCGCTCCGGTTGTAGGGGCAGACCCCTGTGTCTGCCCATCCGGATTATGCGGGCAACCCCGACGCGGTAGCGTTCCGGAATGTAGGGGCAGACCCCTGTGGCTGCGTTTAAAAAGGGCAGACACAGGGGTCTGCCCCTACGCGCTGCGTAAATCAATCCCCGCGGTTGCCTTCCGGATTGCAGAGGCGGCCCCCTGTGTCTGCCCATCCGGATTACACGGGCAACCCTGACGCGGTAGCGTTCCGGAATGTAGGGGCAGACCCCTGTGTCTGCCCATCCGGATTACACGGGCAACCCTGACGCGGTTGCGTTCCGGAATGTAGGGGCAGACCCCTGTGTCTGCCCATCCAGATTACACGGGCAACCCTGACGCGGTTGCGTTCCGGAATGTAGGGGCAGACCCCTGTGTCTGCCCATCCGGATAGCCCCTGTGGCTGTGTTTAAGAAGGGCAGACACAGGGGTCTGCCCCTACGCGCTGCGTAAATCAATCCCCGCGGTTGCCTTCCGTCTAGCCCCTACGCGCTGCGTAAATCAATCCCCGCGGTTGCCTTCCGTCTAGCCCCTACGCGCTGCGGAAATCAGTTCCCGTGGCTGCCCTATTCGACAAAAAAGTCGATCTTCGCGCGATCTAGAAATCCCATTCAAAACCCGCACCGACGAACGTGCGGAAATTGTCCGACCCTTCAAAGTACGGCTCTTTGTCGTAATCGAAAAGGAGGTTGAGCCGGAAATTAAGCTGGGAAGTGAGGGGCATTCGCAACGAAGACTCGGAGCGGGCTCGGAGTTCGCCGAAATCGGTCAGGCTGGGATGAAGCGAAATGGTTTGCATGAGCATGCTCTCCCGGATGGCCTGGTGGAATCGCAGCCTCAAACGCAAATTGAGATCCTGGTGTTGTTCGCGTCGCCGTTCATCGGCGTAGTACAGGCGTTGCACGAGTTGGCGTAGCCGGCTTCCGGAGCTTTGGCCGAATTCGGCGGCATCATAGTATTCGAACGCGGTATGGAGGCCCCCAGTGATTTCGAAGAGACGTCCGGGTTCATCGACAAAGGAACGGGTCACTCCGGCATGGAGGCTGCCGCGAAAGGTGAGCCCTTCGTCGAGATCGCGCTCCGCTTCGATGCCCAGCTCCGGCAACAGATTCGAGTCGGTCGGGAAACGCCAATCCACTGATGAGCGAAACAGACGGGGAAAACGTTCGCCGTCTGAGAGTTCGAAAAGGTGATCGGAAAACAACGTGAATGTGCCGGCCTGTTTGCGCAGGGTGAGCCGGGCGAATGCCGCATCATAGTCCTCGTTTGCCCAGCGGTGGAGATATCCGGTTTCCAGCGACAGTTGCGTCGGAGCCAGCGTAGGGGATGTCGCGGTTTCCGTGTGTTTATCTGGAGCGGGTTCAATGCTCTTGACCGTGGCGAGGGTAATTACGGCGGCCTCTCCCCCGCTTTCGGGCACGATGCGCGTGGTGACGCCGCTTCCTGCGAAGCGGCCCTCCAGCCGGTGACCATCTTCGAGATGTACCAAGAACGGGCGGTCGGTTGAGAGCGACCGCACTTGGGTTACCGGCACGAGGATTTGGCCCGCCAGGCCGGTGTCGAAGACGACGATACCGCCGGACAGGTCGCGAAGCGTGCCGTTGACTATGTCGCCCCGGTTTAGAGACAAGACATCCCCGCTCGCGGCCGTTACGGCCACGGCAAGCGAGGCGATCCCAACCAGGACCCATTGATTACGCATGATGTATCCTCACGGTAAATGGTAGAATGCCGAGCCGTTTTTGGCAAGTCGGCGGCTGTTTTTTGTAGCGGCCGAAGCGGAGGTTTTCGGGCATGTTGAGGCTTGTGCTGGAAAATCCATGGGTTCAGGCGGCTGGAACGCTCCTGGCGCTGCTAGGGGCGGGGCTTCTGATCTACCTGCTCAGCCCGGTGTTGATCCCCTTACTGGGCGCGTTCCTGTTCGCCTATCTTCTGGATCCGGTGGTGGATTATTTCGAAAATGCTGACGGGAAGAACCGCCTTTTCCGGTGGCGGCTGCCGCGGGGAGTGACCCTATTCGCGCTGGGGCTCGTTGTGCTCTTGCTTCTGTTGAGCATCCCTGCGGTGGTGATTCCGCAGCTCATTCTCGAATCCAGAGAGCTGCTCGCGGTCGCGGCCGCTGAAGAGGCGCAGGCTGCAGCGAATGCAACATCCATCACGGAACCGGGGGCCCTCCCCTGGTATGAGCGCTTCATGGAACGGTTGCCGCTGGACGCTTTGATCCGTGGCCTGGGCTGGGATGAACCGGGCCATAGCGCGCGCAGCATCATCGCCCAGAAATTCGGGATCTTCGTGCACGACCACGCGCTGCAGTTGCTCCAGAGCATGTGGTCGCGGCTTGTGGGTGCGACGCTGACGTTCGCGCAATTAGCGAAGGCATCAGGTCAGGCGTTGGTTCGAGCGGTGTTCTTTCTGGCCAACGTGGCCCTGTTTACCTTTGTCGCGGGCTATCTGCTCAAAGATTTTGACAGACTGCTGGCAGCGGCGCGGGAGCTGGTGCCGCCGCGGTATCGCCCGAAGACGCTGGAAATCGCCCACAAGATCGACCATCAATTGCGCGGTTTCGTCCGGGGGCAGATGACGGTATGCCTTCTTCTCGGCCTGATGTACCTGATCGGGTTGACGGTGTGCGGCGTGCCTTTTGCCCTGCCGATCGCGCTGTTTGGGATGTTTGCGAGCCTGTTGCCCTACCTCGGGGCGCTGATGACGCTCTTTCCTGCCCTGCTCATGGCATTTTTGAGGCATGGCCTCGACTGGCATCTCGTGGGAGTGTTCGTCACCTTCGCGGTGGCCCAGGGCCTCGAAGGGAACGTGTTGACGCCGCGTATTGTGGGCGACAGAGTGGGGCTTCATCCGGTATGGGTGATCCTGGCGGTTCTGGTGTTTGGCAGTGCACTGGGCTTCTTGGGCATCCTGCTTGCCGTGCCGCTGGCGGCCTCATTGAAGGTGCTGGTCGTGGAGGGAGTCCAGTACTACAAGAGGTCGCCACTTTTCGTCGATGGCTCGCCACCCTCGGGGGGGAGCACTTCACCACCCGAGGCTTGAACCGCCACTTTCTCCATTTGACGATAACGACGGGTGAAGAAGAAATAGAGACGGTCACCCACACCGTACAACACGTAGCCCGCCGCGAGTGGAAACAAGGCGATAGCAGGCGAATGCTCATCCATGGCTTTGTGGAAGACGGCGATGGCGATCCCGCAGAGAACCAGCAGGCGAAACGCGTTTTTGGGCGCGAGAACGAGGTCTTTGAGGATGTCTTTCGGATAACGGTAGTTGCTTACCATGAGGTATGCGAGCCCGAGGGTAAGAGGCGTCAGGACCCAATGAGCGACCTGCAGCTCGAAATAGATCGTGAAAAGAACGAAAGTAGCGATGCACACGGCCGCGGCGGGCGTCGGCAAGCCCACGAAATAATCGCGTATTTCACTCTGGTAGACATTGAAGCGGGCAAGCCGCAGTGCAGCGCAGATGACAAAGATGATGGCCATGGTGGCGCCGGTCTTTCCTCCTACGTGCTTGAGCGCTGCAGCTTCATGGAGGTAGGCCGTGTAGATGAGCACAGCTGGGGCCACGCCGAATGAGGCCAGGTCGGCCAGGCTGTCAAGCTGTTTTCCGAAATCGGACACCGTCTTGGTCAACTTGGCAAAGGTGCCGTCCATAATATCGAAGATTTGCGCAAGAATGATGTAATAGGCCGCCCATTTGAAGTCCTGATCGATGGCTTTGAAAATGCTGACGACCCCGCAGTAGAGACCGGCGGTAGTGAGGGCGCTGGCGACGACATTGATAGGCTTACGCTGCGTGGAACGCTGTTTACGCCGCTTTTGCTTGAGAGTGAGTTTTTTCATTGGAATCTTGCCACAATCGAGGTGCCGGCCTTGACTTTCTCGTCGAGCGCTACGCAAATTTCGGTATCCGGCGGAAGGAAAAGCTCCGTCCGGGAGCCAAAGCGAATCATACCGAATTTCTGGCCTTGTTCGAGATTTTCCCCTTCTTCCGCAACACAGACAATGCGGCGCGCGATCAGGCCGGAGATTTGTCGGACGGTGACGCGTCCCTGGTCGGAATCCATAAAGAGGGTATTGGCTTCGTTACATTCGCTGGCGTCTGCTTTCATGGCCGCTTTGAATGCGCCGGGCTTATATTCAATGCGGTACACGGTGCCGCTGACCGGCGAGCGGTTGACATGCACATTGAAAAGTGACAGGAAGATGGCGATGCGTTTGCAGGGTCCGTCGTAATAGGCGCAGGTCTCCAGATCATCGACCCCGACAATGCGGCCGTCTGCTGGCGCGATGATTTCGTCGGGCTCCGCGTTGCACACCCGCGGAGGATCACGAAAAAAGAAAAGGGCGAAACCGCCGAAAAAAAATAACGGCGCCGCTGCCCAGACCCACGGGCTGTTGCGGAAGAAAATGGCGAGAATCAGGCCGCCGGCCAGGCAGCTCAAATAATAGGGGGCCCCGGTTTTCCATGCGCTGAAGGAATGCATCACAACAGGCCTCTTTCCTGAAAGCTTACGTAACGTTCGTGGCCGAAGACAATGTGGTCGAGCAAGCGCAAGCCGATGATCTCGGCGGCATCGCGAAGCCGCTCCGTAATGCGGATGTCTTCACGGCTCGGTTCGGGATCGCCGCTGGGATGGTTGTGGCAGACGATGACGGCACTGGCCGCATCGCGCACCGCCTGGCGAAAAACGTCTCGGGGCATGGCGAGGGTCGCGTCTAACCCGCCGGTCGCTACGTCGACAATTTTCTGCACCTCGTTTTTCGTGTTGAGGAGCAGGGCTTTGAAGACTTCGACCTCACATTGTTTGAAGCGGGCCATGAGCAGCCCGGCAACATCCTCGGCGGAGCGGATTTTTGGGCGGTCCTCGTCTTTTTCACGCGCCAGGCGGATGCCCAGCTCAACGGCGGCCTGGATTTCGACCGCTTTAACCTTTCCCACGCCCTTGATCTGCATGAGTTCCTCGAGCGAGGCGCGGGAGATCGCTCGAAGGTTGCCGAATTGCCGGAGGAGGCGTTCCGCGAGTGCCACGGCCCCTTCTTCGCGGGTGCCCGTTCGAAACAGGACCGCCAGAAGCTCCGCGTCGCGCAGGGCAATGGCGCCGAGCCGGGCCAGGCGTTCCCGCGGCCGCTCTTCTTCCGGCATCTCACGCAGCGCTGTTGAAAAGGTGCATTCGGTCATGATCGAGGTTTCTGTGCTACGGCTACCCTCTTGATGCCCGCGAGATCGCGCACGAACCGGATGCGATCGTATTGATGGCGGACGAGCAGGTCCCTCACGCGTTCATATTGCCCCATTCCGATTTCGAACGCAAGCAGCGCGCCGGGCGCAAGCCACCCGGCGGCTCCTGCAATGAGCGCGCGGATAACAGCAAGGCCATCCGGGCCGGCAAGCAAGGCGCCGGGGTCTTCGTGCAGCCGAATGACCGGGTCCAGGCCGGGCCAGGCCGCGTCTTCAATGTACGGTGGATTGGAGCAGATCGCGTCAAAGGGGCCCTCACCGGACTGGAGCGCATCAAAAAGGCTGCCCCGGCGCAAGGACAGGCGCTCGAGGACGCGATGGCGTTCGGCATTCTTTCGGGCGACCGCGATGGCCTGGCTGTTGATATCGGTGGCAAGGATCGACGCGTTTGAGGCCGCATGCGCGATGCTGACGGCAATGCAGCCTGTCCCGGTGCCGATGTCCAGGATTTTGGCGGGCCGCGTCCCGATATGTTCGAGAACGGTCTCAACCACGTGTTCGGTCTCAGGGCGCGGCACAAGGAGCGGCGCCTCGACAACAAAATCGAGCGAGAAGAATTCCCAGCGTCCGAGGATGTAGGCCAGCGGTTCGTAGTTCAGCCGCCGCTCGAGCACGGTGTCGAAGAGGGGAAGCGGATGGAGTTCGTCTTGAAGCCGGGCCAGGAGCGCGGCGCGGGAAATACCCAGTGCATGGGCCAGAAGAAGCTCGGCGTCGAGCCTGGGCGTTTCGCCGATTGCCGCCAGTTGACCGGCGGCCTCTGCGAGCCTCTCGGCGACGGCCGCCACTAGTCCTCGCGGATTTGGGCAGCGCGATCCGCCGCGATCAGGGCGTCGATGACCTCCTGCAGCTCGCCTTCCATAACGGCCTCGAGGCGGTGCACCGTAAGCTTGATGCGGTGGTCAGTGAGGCGGTTCTGAGGGAAATTATAGGTGCGGATGCGCTCGCTGCGATCGCCCGAACCGACTTGGCTTCTGCGGTTGGCGGAGCGTTCGGCGGCTTCTTCCTCTTGTTTCTGTGCCAGGAGGCGCGCCCGGAGCACCATCAGGGCCTTCGCTTTGTTCTTATGCTGGGATTTCTCGTCCTGGCAGGTGACCACGAGCCCCGTAGGTTTGTAGGTGACGCGGACGGCGGAATCGGTGGTATTGACGGATTGCCCTCCCGGGCCGGAGGAGCGGTAGACATCGATCTGCAGATCGTTTTCGTCGATATCGATGTCGACGGCTTCGGCTTCGGGAAGGACCGCCACCGTGACGGCGGAGGTGTGAACGCGGCCCTGGGCTTCTGTTTCGGGCACGCGTTGGACACGATGAACCCCTCCCTCGAATTTGAGCAGGCTGTAGACGCGCTCGCCCCCGACTTTGAACGAAATTTCCTTGAATCCCCCCATGCCGGTGGTATGCGAATTCAGGATTTCAACCTTCCACCCCTTGAGTTCGGCATAGCGGGAATACATGCGGAAGAGATCCGCGGCGAAGAGAGCGGCCTCCTCTCCCCCGGTCCCTGCGCGGATTTCCATGATGGTGTTCTTCTCATCATTGGGGTCGCCCGGAATGAGCAGCAGCTTGAGTTCGAGTTCCCGCGTCTCGAGCGCCTCCGTGAGCAGGCGCTTCTCGTCCTCCGCCATCTCCCGCAGCTCAGGGTCGGATTCTTCGTGGAGAATGGCCTCCGCCTGTTCCAGGCGGTTCTCTTCATGCTCATACTGTTTGAAGCAGTCGACCAGCGGCTCAATATACTTCTGAGCCTTGGCACACTTCATATAGCGGTCGGGATCCGAGGCGACTTCCTGGGAAGCCATTTCGCGGGATAAGCGGCTGTACTCCGCGACGACGTCGCGAAGTTTCTCACGCATGACCTTTTCCATGAAAGAGGATTAACTCGTGCGCCCATATTTCCGGTTGAAACGATCGACGCGCCCTTCGGTGTCCACGAATTTCTGTTTGCCCGTGTAGAAGGGGTGGCATTCCGAGCAGATCTCGACGTTGATGTCGCCTCGCGTGGATCGGGTCTCGAAGGTATTGCCGCAAGCGCACGCGACCCGTGCAGCCTTGTAATCGGGATGGATGCCCTTTTTCACTTCCATATCTCCTGGTATAGCGCTCTTCACGCCCCATAACACTCGCCAAAGCAAAGTAAGGACATAGTTTAGCACAGCATTTCATTTGGGCGCAAACTGACGATCGCGGAGGCCTGAAACAGGCCCCCGCGAGGCACCCAAGGGCGAAAAACCGGCTATTTCTGGGCCAGGACCTTCTTGAGGTATTTGATGCTGGCGCGGCCCTGCTCTTCGGAGCTGCATTCGACGGAGAAAAGACGCCTTTGAACTTGGCTTTGCGGAGGATCTTGACGATCCGCTGCCAGTCGAGGACGCCTTCGCCGCAGGCGCAGCCGGCGGGCACGCCGGTGACTTTGCCGCGCTCGCTCATGACCACGCCGCCGATGTCTTTGGCATGGACGTGGACGACGCGTTTGGCGATGGCCTCGAGGAACTCATAAGGATCCTGGCCGGCCATGAAGATATTGCCCGTGTCGGGGTTGCAGCTCATGTAGGGTGATTCGACGAGATTGAGGATCTCGAGATAGGTTTTGAGCTTGACGGAATAGATCTGGTGGGGCTCCAGCGCGATATGGATTTTGTGGCGTTCGGCGACGGGCAAGACCCGGCGCAGGGTGTAGTAGATCATGTTGAACGCCTGGGTTTTGTTCATCCACTCGGGGATCATGCCTTCGTCGGTGCAGACGCATTTGGCGCCGAGTCCTTCGGCGAATTGGATGGCGCGGGTGAGGAACGGGATGCTGATCTCGGGCTGCGCCATCGGTCCGTGGGCGCTGACCCCGCTGACCTTGAGGCCGAAGCTGTCGACGATGGCTTTGACTTCGAGCGGGTCGCGCTCCATGCTGACCGCGGCGTAATAGCCTGCTTCACAGAGCAGGTCGCGGCCATTGAGCATGTTGAGTTCGCAGTAGCGATAGCCTTGTTTGCGGATGGTTTCGAGTGCATATTCGAGGGGTTTATCCGCGTGCCGGAACGCCTCGGTGTTCAATCCAACTTGAATGTCAGCCATGGAACGTCCCTCCTGCGTTGTGGCGCTCGCGATGGAAGCACCGTTCCGTGCTTCGGTTTTCCCTTACGCCTCCCACATGCTGTTCACGATCTCGACGGTCCGCTCGACGAGCAGTTCGCCCCCTTCGGGGCCGACCGTATTTTCGGTGACGCGTGAGCCATAGGCTTTTCCGGGCAGCGCGGCCCGGGTAGGCAGATAGCCGCCCCGGTCGCTTGTGAGTTGAGCGATGAAGGTCTGTTCGGCTCGACTCCGTGCCTTCATCCGGCTGCCGTATTCGAGATACAACTCGAAGGGATTGGTGGCGATCGCGATGTCGCCCAGGCGGATGACGTGAAGGTCCATCGAATAAACGGGAGCATCGCCCTGGCTGCGGTGCCGTTCGAGCAGCCGGTTCATACGCCGAACCGTTCCCGCCTGGCTTGTCGTGGGCTGAGGCGGCCCGTCCTTCGTCAGCCGGGCAATCTCCTCGCGGGCCGCCGCGACTTCTTCGTCAATGACTTTTCGTGCCGGAAGCTCGAGTTCCTCGACGTAATGGCGGAATTCGAGGTCTTCTACGGGCGGCGTCTTCGTGGTGTCGTGTGCGATCTGTACGGCGTTGACCAGCCTTCGCGCCATTTCCTGGAGGCCGGGAATCTCCCGCATGCTGGGCTCGTTGCGGCCGCGGCGGACGAGGTCGCGGGGCGACTGGTCGCCGGCGGCGCTGAGCATGGCGTATACGTACACCTGTTCGCCATAGAGGGCCTTCAGCTGTTCGCGGGCGGGCCCCCAGAAATCAGCCGATACGAAGTACTGCCCCTCGACGACTTGAGAAGGGCACGCGACGTTGATGAGTGTGCCGGTCATGGTTTGTTCGTCGTCGTAAAAGAAGAGAATTTCGAGCCCGTGGTCGTTATCGCCCTCCAGTCCTTGAAAATCAGGGCGGTCAGATTTGCCGTACATCTGGGAGCTGCCGTCTTTGTATTTGGCAATGCGATTGAACCCGATGGCGGCATGTCCGCTGGCGCGGCTGAGGGCGCCGGGGCGCCGCGCGTTCCAGGCGGCGACCGCCGCGTCTGTGACGTTTTGAGTGAAAAGTTCGACGTATTCCTGGGGGCTGATCACACCCGGATCGGGGTCCTTGAAGAGGCCGACGGTCATGGTCGGACCCGTATGGGTATGGGTGGCATTGATAAAGAATTTGCTTGCGTCAAATCCCGGCAGTTGCTGTGCAATGCGGCTGCGGATTTCTTCCGTGACAGCACGCTGCACGTTCACGATATCGCAACTGACCATAAGGGCCTGTTCGCCGTCGCGCTCAAGAGCCAGGGCCGTGGCCATGCACGGATCGAGCACATATTTGGACACGCGCTCGTGAAACTGGCCATGGAGCTGGACGGGCTGGTCGGGCGTGATACTGGCGGTAGCCCAGCCGACGTGCAGTGCGCTCGCAGATGCTTCGGCCGAGGGTTGAGAGGACTCCGGCGCTTGAGCGAGTACGGTGCGCGCCGGGCCGGTCGTGCCGAGGATGCCCCCCACCATCGCGCCGCGGCCTGTATGTTTGAAAAATTCCCGCCGGTTGAGTTCATTCGCTTCACGTTCGGTCATGACGTAACTCCTATGCGTGGCGACGCCGCTCGCGGTGGCGTCTGGAATAGCGTTCATACTGAGTCAGATGAGGCGTTGACACACGCAGCCCGCAGGGGCGAGCCCCGGCGCGTCAGACCTCTGATATCTTAACGGGTCGCCCTTCAACGCTGGAGATATCGGCAGCGATGCAGATGGCCATGGTTTTCGCTGCGTCATCGAGGTTCGGGAACGGTTTTTTGTCCTCGAGGATGCAATCGACGAAATGAGAGACCTCGCCCTGAAAGGGATGATGCGCCACGTCGCCGCTGTCGGGCAGGACACTGGGCACGGTCATGAACGCGTTCTGGCCGGGAACGATCTTGGGTATGAAGACCTTGTCGTTGCGCACGGAACCTTCTGTGCCATAGACGCCGATGTGGAAGACGTAGGGCATTTGGGCGTCGAAGCAGCTCGTCGTGCGGCCCAGCGTTCCGTCGGCAAACTTGACAATCGCGGTGGTGGTGCCGGGATAGTCGTTGGGGTTTTCGGTCTGAACGGAATACGCGCAGACTTCGACGGCCTCGCTTCGCGCGAACCACTGCATGGCGCTCACCGCGTGGCATCCGCCTGCAAGGAACGAACTCCCGGCCTTGTCTTTTACGCCGAGCCATTTCTCGGAACCGCACCAGATACGGTGCAGGTAATCTACTTCGACCAGGAACACGTTGCCGAGGGCGCCGTCGCGGATCAGTGCGTCGATGCTGATGAGCAGGGGGTTCCAGGTGAGCACAAAGCTGACAATCGTCTTAACGCCGGTTTTCTGGACGGCGGCCTGCTGTTTTCGGACATTATCCATGGTCAGGGCAACCGGTTTTTCGATGATGACGTGTTTACCGGCTTCGGCGGCCGCGACCACGGGGCCGGTGTGCAGGTCGTGCGGCGTGGAAACGACAACGATATCGATGTCGTCGCGCTGCATCAGCTGTTCATAGTCGTTGCCGATGGTGGCATCGAGATTGTAGCGCTGGCGGTAGGAATCCGGTTTGCCGGGCGTCCGGCTGACCAGGGCACGCACTTCAACGCGCCCGTCGCACTGTGCGGCTTTAATGTACTCTTCCGCGACCCATCCGCATCCAACGATTCCCATGCCGAGTGTGTTCATTGCACGCCCCTTTTCAACGCCAAGCGCCTGCCCTAGGTGACTTAGTAATAAACTACCGGTGCGGGGATGTCAAGAAGACCAGATCGGCAGGCCTTTCCCTTCAAAAAATCCTGTTTTGTGGGTCTACGCGAGCGAGAGTTCCATCGGGGCTGCATTGGGCCTTCGCGAGGGCGTGATTTGTCCGGGTGGGGGTGGTGGCCGCTCGTGGTCGCCCATCCGGATAGCCCCCGTGGCTGCGTTGAAGAAGGGCAGACACAGGGGTCTGCCCCTGCGCGCTGCGCAATCTGGATGCACCGGGATAACCCCCGCGCTGCGGAAATCAGTCCCCACGGCCGCCTTGATTGGCTTGGGCCGCCGCAGGAGCTAGTGTTCATCCAGTGGCGGGGTTTCCCGGGTCGTCCGGCCGTTCAGGCCGGTTCGGGCTCTCAGCCTTTGCTTTTCTCGGGACTACTGCGCTTCCGTGGTCGTTTTCGCCGCTTGCGCGGGGGCATCATATTTCGTAACTCGCGCAGATCGCCATAGCAGAGCAATACGTCGCCGGTCTGGATGACATCATCCGCCTTGGGGTGCGGGATAACCGTGTTGTGATGGGCGATGTTGAGAACGTAGATGCTGCGGCTGGCCAGCGGTGTGTCGCGGAGCGGTTTGCCTTCCAGTTCCGGCATGCCATAGACAGAAAATTCGGCAATTCCGAAACCTTCGCTGAGGCACAACTGCTGGCGCAGGTCAACATCGGGGAACAGGGCCTGTTCTTCAACAAACTCAACAATTGTGCTGGCTATATCGATCCCCGTGGCTTTTTCTATGCCTTCGAGGCCTGGGGATGAGTTGACCTCCATCACCTGAGGGCCTTCGGCGGACTCCAGCATATCGACGCCCGCGACGCCCAGCCCCACGATCTGAGCCGCCCGGAGCGCGGTGTGTTCGAATTCCGGGGTGAGCGTGACCGGTTCGACCGAGGCCCCACGGTGCACATTGCTGCGGTATTCGCCCGGCTTGGCAACGCGGCGCATGGCTGCCACGACGCGGCCGCCGACAACAAACGCGCGCAGGTCGCTGCCGTGGCTCTCCTTGACGAATTTCTGTATGAGGACATTTTGTCTTGCGCCGTGCAGGGTTTGAATGATGGCCTCGGCGGCCTTTTCGGTCTCCGCGAGGATCACGCCGACGCCCTGGGTCCCTTCGATGACTTTGATGATGACCGGCACGCCGCCGACGCGGCGAATGGCCGGGAGAATGTCACTGCTGTCGCGCACGAATTCCGTCGCGGGGATGCAGATGGAGTGGCGGCTGAAAAGCTGGGTGGCACACAGCTTATCGCGCGATCGAGCGATGGCGGCAGAATCGCTGGCGACGTAAATGCCCATTTGTTCGAATTGGCGGAGTACTGCGAGCCCATAGAAGGTAATGGACGCGCCGATCCGGGGGATCACGGCGTCCAGCGCCGGAAGTTTCCGTCCCCGGTAGTATAGGTTGGGTTCCTGTTTTTCGAGGGAAATGGCGAAACGGAGCGTATCCAGTACCCGGACGCTGTGGCCTCGCCGCTTGGCGGCTTCGCGGAGCCGCCGGGTGCTGTAGCTTCGCGGTTGGCGGCTGAGGATCCCGATTTTCATGGGGGCGTAGACCTCTTTTGTCTGGGTTGTTCGGGTTTGCCCAGGACACGGCGCCGGGACACGTCCACCAGGAAATCTTTTTCGAGGGCTTTCCGGCCCAACAGCATACGATAAAGCATCTTTTCGCGCGATGCCAGTGAGACTTCGATGGTTTTCTCGATGGCGCCGATACGGGCGCGGGTGTGCACAAAGCAGCGGGTATGGTAATGGCCCGTGCTGGAGCGGACTCGCCCCCATTTGGTTATTCGGGTAACGACGTGAATTCGCCGGTTGCTGTCTTTACGGCTCAGAACCACGTCAAATGAGACGTGCTGCGCGTCCACGATCTGCAGGTTGTCGACATGGAGCGAACTCGTACGCGCTCCCGTATCGATCTTGGCCGGAAGCCGGCTGATGCCCCAGTCCGGCAGGGCAATGTATTCGGACCACCCGATGATGGTTTTCGGAGCGTGCTCTCTGGACTGTCCCGCGGTTTTGTCGCGCATAGAGCGCGCTACCTTGCCAGGAGTTCGCGCTCGGTCATGGCCAGATGAACGCGCTGGAGGGCAACGTCGATACTCGCTTCGGCCATGGAGCGGCCTTTTTTCATAAACGGCTGCATGGCCTCGTAGGTGGCGTCGAAACGTTCACGGATATGGGCCAGCGTCATCGCACGGGTAAAGCGCTGGCCGCTCAGCGCCTGACGGAATTCGAGATGGGACGCGATCACACCGCCCGCGTTGGCGTAAATGTCAGGAATGAGGTCCACCCCTTTTTCGGCCAAGACTTTCATCGCATCGAATGTGACCGGCATATTGGCGCCCTCGACGACGACGCGAGCCTTGACCTCGTCCGCATTGGACGCATGAATGACGTGCCCTGTCGCCGCGGGGATAAGGTAATCTACGGGAAGCCGGAACAAACGCCGGCTGGTCAGGGACCGGGCCTTGTAGTCGTTGAAAGAGCTGTGCCGCTCATAATGCGCGGCCGCGTGCTGTACATCCAATCCGCCGGGGTCGCTGATGCCGCCGGTCAGGTCGACAATACCGACGATCCGCACACCGGAGCGCTGCAGGGCGGTGGCGGCATGCATGCCGACATTGCCGAATCCCTGGATGGCCGCGGTACATTGATCGGGGGCCTGTCCGCGGCGTTCCATGTCTTTGAGGATAGTGTACCAGATGCCGTAGCCCGTGGCTTCGCTCCGACCCGGGAGCCAGCCCTCGACACCGTCGGGTTTTCCGGTGACGGAGGCGGGATCGAGGGTGGCATTGTAGATGCGCGCCATTTCTGCGGCCCCGCTTCCCATGTCGGGCGCGGGAATGTATTTGTGCCGGGAGAACAACCAGCCGAAATGGCTGGTGAATTCGACCATGATATCGGCTTTGGCAACGCGCGCGAATTCCCGGTAATTGCCATTGAAGCGCTTTTCTTCCTGAAAGGCGGCGTGCAGGGCGCGGAGATCCACACTGATTCCGGATTTGCCGCCGCCGAGGTCCATATCCGCCAATGCCGTCTTCAAGGTCATGAGGCGGGCAAGCTCGGTGGTTTCCCAGATATCGACATCCTTGGCAATTCGGATGCCGCCTTTATACGGCCCCCGGGCGCGGTTGTGCAGGACGACCCCCGACGTGAGGTTGATCACTTTGCCCATGAGGGGCACGGGGAGCCGCTGGATATGCACCGTGTACGGCTTGATAATTTCGGCGACGTCATCGGATTTAATGCGAAGGCGCCGCGCGCTTTCAATGAGAAGCATGCCCGATCGCGTCTGGGGCTCGTTGCTGTGTACGTACTCTTCGATTGTGTTGCCGAACTTCATGCGTCACGTTCCTTGCCGGGGGAGGTATCCCCGTATTCAGCGGTCTCGCTGCCGCTCTCCACTAGCCTATCGCCATGCCATATCGGCGTAAAGACGCCCGTACGGGAAAGGCCTACGAATACGGGCCTGTTCTGGAGGCCCGGGATCCACTTGTTCTCCCTATTGCTTCATTGCGAAATATTTGTTGAGGGCATTGAGATACGCCTTCACGCCGGCTTCGATAATATCGGTGCTGGCACCGGTGCCGTAATAGGATTTGCCTTCGAATTCGACCGTAACGTGGGCGTCGCCAAGGGCATCTTTACCGGGGGTGGCGGCTCGGATGTGAAACTCGGAGAGCCGTCCGCTCACTCCACTGATGCGCTCGATCGCCATACAGGCGGCATGGACGGGCCCATCGCCGGTCGCGGTTTCGAACATCGTGTCCTCCCCATGCTGAAGTTTCACGAGCGCCATGGTCGGATCGCCGCCAGAGGTGCGCACGTGGAGCAGGCGGTAGGTTTCGAAGTTCTCGTGCCGCAGAGACGCAATAAGGACGCGCAGGTCGTCCTCAAACACTTCCTTTTTTCGGTCGGTAAGTTCGATAAAGCGGTCGTAAAGCCGCTGCAACTCATCTCGGTTGAGAACGTAGCCCAACTCTTCGCAGCGTTTAGCCAGGCCGTGCTTACCGGAGTGCTTTCCCAGGACGAGTTCGCTGCGGGCGCGTCCGACGGATTCGGGGGTCATGATCTCGTAGGTGAGCCGGCTAGCGATCATGCCGTGCTGGTGAATGCCCGCTTCGTGCGCGAACGCGTTCCGTCCTACGATGGGCTTGTTGAACGGGACGCGCAACCCCGTCACATTGCTCAACTGACGGCTGGCGTTTGTGATTTCCTCGGTAACGATGCCGGTCTCGAAGGGATAGATGTTCTGGCGCGTCTTAATTGTCATGACGACTTCTTCGAGCGAGGTGTTTCCGGCGCGTTCGCCGATGCCGTTCACCGTGCACTCGATCTGCCGGGCCCCGCCCCGTACTGCCGCGAGGGCGTTGGCCACGGCCAGGCCGAGATCATTGTGGTTGTGGCTGGAAAACACCACCGTGTCCGAGCCCGGAGTATTGGCGATGACATAGCGGAACATCTCCTCGATCTCGCCGGGAGTGGTGTACCCCACGGTATCGGGAAGATTGATCACCGATGCGCCCGCTTCAATGGCAACCTTCGCGATCGCGACCAGGTAGTCCAGGTCGGAGCGGGTGGCGTCTTCCGCGGAAAATTCGACCCGGCCGATGAGGCTCTTCGCCAGGCGCACTCCGTTGCCGGCCTGCTCGAGCACCTGCTCGCGCGTCATGCGAAGCTTGTGCTCGAGATGGATGTCAGACGTCGCAATAAACGTGTGCAGGGTTGGGAACACCGCCTTTTCCAAGGCAGCGGCGGCCCGCTCGATATCTTTGTCTACGGCCCGCGCCAAGGCGGCAACGCCGGGTTTTTTTACGGTTGCGGCGATTAGCTGGACGCTTTCAAACTCCTGCTGAGACGCAATGGGGAAGCCCGCTTCGATCACATCGACACCGAGCCGCTCGAGCTGCAACGCCATCTGGATTTTCTCTTGAGCGTTCATGCTTGCGCCGGGCGACTGCTCCCCATCACGCAGGGTTGTGTCGAAGATTGTAATTCGTTCCGACATCGGAAGTCCTCCAATATCATCATTCCAAGATGCGCTTATCCTCAGCTATTTCGCTGATATGCGCATTGAGGTTCGAAACATGCAGGGCGGAAAGAGTATCAAAGCACTCCAAACAGTGTCAATTTTTATCATCAGGCATGGCGGCTGAGCCATTCGATTCCTCGTGCTCGGACGCGTCCCCACAAATACTGTCGCCTGGCTGCAAGTGCAGTATCTGTTGTGGGATCCATTGATTTGCACCGCCGATGACTGGTTCAGTCCCGGGTTTTCAACGTCGTGCGGCGCAGGCGAAACAGATTTTTGATGCCACCCACAATTTCGTGGTAGCTCATTTTTGACGCGCCGCGGGCGCGATCTTCGAAGAGGATCGGCGTCTCACCTACGGAAAAGCCGGCCTGAACGGAGCGGTACAGGAGTTCCACCAGGAAGGAATACCCCTGGGAAGCAAGAGCGTCGAGATCGATGCGCTCCAGCACTTCCCGACGGTAGCAACGGTATCCCGAGGTCACGTCCTGGATGGGCAGACCCAGCATGAATCGCGCGAAGGCGTTTGCGGAGCGGCTCAAAATCTGCCGGTGCAGGCCCCAATTCCGTGTTCCTCCTCCCGGAACATACCGCGATCCAATTCCGACATCATCAACGTCCAGCAGAGAAAAAAGAGCCGGGAGCACGCTCGGATCGTGGCTGAAATCGGCGTCCATGCCGGCGATACGCTGATAGCCCCGCTCAAGCGCGTAGCAGAAGCCGTCGACATAGGCCGTGCCCAGCCCCTGCTTGCCCGGGCGGTGGATTACGTGAACGCCGTGCATCGAGGCCGCGAGCGCTCCGGTCCCATCCGGAGAGGCGTCGTCGACGATCACGATGTCGAGGCCGGTGCAGACGCCCTGAATGGCTTCGATCAGAGGCTGGATGTTCTGGGCCTCGTTATATGTGGGAATGATGACAACGGAATCGCCAGGCATGCTCAGTCCGCCTTTCCTGAAAGTGCGTCCGGAACGGCTCGAGCCCGATTATAAGTAGGACGCTCTCTTGCTTCAATGAAAACACGGCCGATATACTCACACCAATTGAATTTTCGGCACGGGCTATGGCGTAGAACTTCTGAAGGAGCAGACAATGCCCCGGTATCCAAACATCTACTTCCAGATGTATGCGATGACCCCGCGAAGACAACTGGAGTCATTTTCTCCCACGGAATGGGAACCTCCTCTGGACATCTATGAAACCGACACAAAGTTCGTAATTATTGCCGAACTGCCCGGAGTGAAGAAAGATCAGGTTCAGGTCCGTGTAGAACAGAACATCCTGACGATCGAGGGAGAGCGGCCGAAACGCGTGCCCTTGCGCACGCTGCATGTCCATCAGATGGAGATCCCGTACGGCCGGTTCGCCCGGCGTATTCAGCTTCCCACGGAGACCGATGTGGAGCGCATTGAGGCGAAATTCCGGGAAGGCTGTTTGCGCATTGAAGTGCCAAGGAGCGTGACGCGATGACCGCAGACAACAGTGCCCCCCACGTGGTCCTTTCGGACGGTACCTTCTCGACCCCTGAAATCCTCCCGCTGTTGATGCTTCGCAAGCAGGTCTTGTTTCCGATGGCCGCCCTGCCGATCCGCTTGACCGATCCGAACGAGAAACGCCTGATAGACGAGGCCGTGCTGGGCCCCAAAATGCTCGCCCTCCTGACTTTGCGTGAAAAAGACGGGGAAGCTCAAGGACTGGATGCCGCCTATGAGACGGGTACCACTGCCCGCATATTGCAGCTGCAACGACTGCCAGACGACAGCCTGGTTGTCCTCCTTCAGGCGTTGAACCGATTTCGCCCCCTGGACCTGACCCGGCAGGATCCGTATCCGTTTGTCCGGATACAGCTGCTCGAAGACCGGCCAAGCCACCCGGAAAAAATCCCGGCCCTGGCCACGGCCATTCGCCAGCAAATGACGCGCTACGCCCAGCTCTCCCCCTCCATGCCGGATGAGGCCGCGCATGTGCTGGATAACATCGAAGACCCCGGTCGCCTCGCGGACATCGTGGCGGCGAACCTCAACATCTCGATCGAAGAAAAGCAGAGACTGCTGTCGCTCATTGACCCGCGGGAGCGGCTCGAACGTCTGGTGCATCTGATCGGAAACGAACTGCAGGTGATGGAGACCTCCCACAAGATTCAGGCAGAGGTCAAAAGCTCGATCGATGCCAGCCAGCGTGAATTCTACCTCCGCCAGCAGCTCAAGGCGATTCAGGAGGAATTGGGGATGGACGGCGGGGACCGTCCGGAAATCGATGCCTACCGTGAGAAAATTGAAGCCCTCCAGATTGATGAGGCGATCCGTAAGGAAGCCTTGCGTGAGCTGGAACGGCTGGGTCAGATGAATGAGGCCAGCGCGGAATATCAGGTCATCCGCACTTACCTCGACTGGTTCACGGATCTGCCCTGGAACGATGAGACCCGGGATCAGCTCGATATTGCCCGCGCAGAGAAAATTTTGGACGAGGATCACTACGGACTGGCCAAAGTTAAGAAGCGTATTCTCGAGTACCTTGCCGTGCGGAAGCTCCAGCCCGAGGCGCCCGGGCCCATCCTCTGTTTTGCCGGCCCGCCCGGAGTCGGAAAGACGTCGCTCGGGCAATCCATCGCGCGGGCGCTGGGGCGCACGTTCGTCCGCATGTCGCTGGGCGGCCTGCATGACGAGGCAGAGATCCGGGGTCATCGCCGCACCTATGTCGGCGCGATGCCGGGCCGCATCCTTCAAGGTATCCGTAAAGCCGGTTCCAATAACCCGGTATTCATGCTGGATGAAATGGACAAGGTCGGCGCCGATTTCCGGGGCGATCCCTCCTCAGCCCTGCTGGAAGTGCTGGATCCGGCGCAAAACAATTCGTTCAATGACAATTATCTCAACGTGCCCTTCGATCTGTCGCGGGTGATGTTCATCAGCACGGCGAATGTGCTGGATACGATTCCCTGGGCCCTGCGTGACCGGATGGAGATCATCGAAATTCCGGGATACATTCTCGAGGAGAAAGTCCATATCGCCCGGAATTACCTGGTACCGCGCCAGATGACCGCCAACGGCATTCCCCCGAAGCGCGCCACCATCACCGCGGCTGCCCTGCGCCGCATCATTGAGTTCTACACCCGCGAGGCCGGCGTACGTAATCTCGAGCGCGAGATCGGCGCTGTCCTGCGGGGATGCGCCACCGCCATTGCCAAAGGGCGCCGCAAGCCCATCCGGATAAACGCAAAAGATCTCGGACAGTACCTCGGACCGGAGCGCTTCTACCGCGAGGTTCTTGACCGGACGCGCCTCCCCGGGGTGGCCACAGGCCTTGCCTGGACCCCCACCGGCGGAGACATTCTTTTCGTCGAGGCTACGCGCATGCCGGGCAAGGGCGGATTGACGCTCACAGGGCAGATGGGCGACGTGATGAAGGAATCCGCCCAGGCCGTATTGAGCTACGTGCGGGCCAACGCCGAATCGCTGGGGGTATCCTCGGACGATTTCCGGAACTTCGATATCCATATCCACGTGCCGGCGGGAGCCGTCCCCAAAGACGGGCCCAGCGCCGGGGTGACGATGCTGACCGCCGTGGCGTCGTTACTCACGGGGAAACGAGTGAAGTCCAACCTGGCCATGACGGGCGAAATCACCCTGCGGGGCCTCGTGTTGCCGGTCGGAGGCATCAAGGAGAAAGTACTCGCAGCCATACGGGCGGGCGTGAAACACATCGTCCTTCCCGAGCGCTGTGCGAAGGATCTCGATGAAGTGCCGGAAAAGGCGCGCAAGAAGGTCACATTCCATTTCGTCACGGAAATGCGGGAGGTATTGAATCTGGCGTTGGGCCTGAAACTGTGATTTGCGGGCCGTGGCTGCCCGAAGGAGCGTTGTCATGACCCGCAAAGAGATCGCGGCCGTCCTGGAGGAAATCGCCGTCCTGCTGGAATTGTCCGGCGAAAACCCGTTCAAGTCGCGCTCTTACAGCAACGTGGCGCGGCAGGTTTTGCAGTCCGGCGACGATATCGCCCAACTGGCGAAAGAGAAACGGTTGTGAGAGCTGAAGGGCGTTGGCGATGTGCTTGAGCAGAAAATAACCGAGCTGGTGACGACGGGCCAGATGTCGTATCACCAGGAACTGCGCGCCAAATTTCCCGAAACCTTGTTCGACTTGTTTCAAATACCCGGCCTTGGCGCCAAGCGGATCAAGCTGCTTCATGAAGAACTGGGCATTGCCACCCTGGGCGAATTGGAATATGCGTGCACGGAGAATCGCCTGGCCTCGCTCAAGGGATTCGGCCCGAAAATGCAGCAGAATGTGCTGGACGGGCTCGCGTTCGCGAAACGCCACCAGGGGCAACACCTCGTCAGCGCGGGATGGGAGGCCGCAAACGCCCTACTCGACTGGCTGCGGGAAAAAACTCCCGTGTCGCGGCTTGAGGTCGCGGGAAGTCTGCGGCGCCGTAAGGAGGTCGTCAAGGATGTAGACCTTCTCGCGGCGGGAGGCGCGCCAGAACAGATTATGGCGGGCTTTGTGCGCGCGCCGGGTGTCGAGACCGTGACCGGCCACGGGGAAACGAAATCCAGCGTGGTCCTCGCCTCGGGTATGGCAGTGGACCTGCGGGTCGTTTCCGAAGCGCAGTTTCCGTATGCGCTCGCCCATTTCACCGGAAGCAAAGAGCACAATGTCGTGATGCGGCAGCGCGCAAAAGATCGCAAGATGAAGCTGAACGAATACGGGCTCTTTGCCGGAGAGGAACGCCTCGTGTCTTGCGAAGACGAGGCAGCCCTCTTCGCAGCACTGGGACTGCCCTGCATCCCGCCCGAACTCCGCGAGGACCGGGGCGAGTTTGAGGCCGACACGATGCCGGTACTGATCCAGCGCCAGGATCTGCTCGGCGTAATGCACTGCCATTCCACCTACAGCGACGGCCGCAGCAGCGTTGAAGAAATGACCTCGGGTGCCAGAACGCGCGGCTACCGTTACATCGGCTTTGCGGACCACAGCCAGTCCGCGGTGTACGCCGGCGGACTGACGCCGGACGACGTGGCGCGGCAACACGATGAAATGGACCGGGTAATGGAGAAAATCGAAGGTATCCGGATTCTCAAAGGCATTGAATCGGATATTCTGGCCGATGGCTCACTCGATTACGATGAGAAGACCCTGAAACGCTTCGATTTCGTCATTGCCTCCGTGCACAGCAAGCTCACCATGACGGAAAGAGAGGCGACGCAACGGCTTCTGGCCGCAATCCGGAATCCCCACACGACCATGCTGGGCCATCCCACGGGACGCTTGCTCCTGTCGCGCGAAGGGTATCCCCTGGATCTGGACGCCATCTTTGACGCGTGCGCCGAGCAGCGGGTCGCCATTGAAATCAATGCCAACCCCCATCGGCTCGACTTGGACTGGCGCCACGTGCGCAAAGCCAGCGAACGGGGCGTCAAGCTGTGTATCGGGCCGGATGCGCACAGCGTCGACGGCCTTGATGACGTCGAATATGGTCTGGGCATCGCCCGCAAAGGCTGGCTGACGAAGGACCACCTGCTCAATTGCATGGAGGCGGAGGAATTGCTCTCATGGCGGCAAAGAAGATAACACGGCCGGCAAAGCGGGAGCGCGCGGCCGAGGTGCTGGACCGGCTGATGAAGGCGTACCCCGATGCACGTTGCTCGCTCGATTTTAAGAATCCGCTCCAACTGCTCGTGGCGACCATCCTGGCGGCGCAATGTACCGACGCTCGGGTCAACCTGATCACGCCCAGTCTCTTCAAGCGTTTCAAGACCGCGAAAGATTATGCCACGGCGGCGGATGAAGAGTTGCAAAAAGCCATCCAGAGCTGCGGTTTTTTCCGTCAGAAGGCCAAGTCGATAAAAGGGGCCTGCCAAACCATTGTCGAGCGATTCGAGGGCACGGTGCCGGGGACGATGGAGGAATTGCTCCAACTGGACGGAGTGGGTCGAAAAACGGCCAATGTCCTGCTTGGGGAGTGCTTTGCAACGCCCGGTATCACGGTTGACACCCACTGCAAGCGGGTGAACACCCGGCTGGGTTTTACAAAAAACACCAACCCGGACAAGATCGAACAGGACCTCATGCGGCTCCTGCCCCAAGAGCGATGGACGAAATTCTCGCATTGCATGGTGTTTCATGGCCGCGCGATCTGTCAGGCGCGTGCGCCGTACTGCAGCCGCTGCTGCGTTCGCGATCTCTGCCCCTTCCCGGACTCCCGGGAGGGCAAAAAGATTGCCCGATAGGCTGGGCGCGGCATGCATGCCCCCGAGCAAGAGACAGCTGGTTCACGCTACGCGGCGCTGCTGGCCGCCGCCTATGTGTTCCTCGTGCTCGGGCTGGACGCCCTGGCTGCACAAAATGTGCGATTCTTCGTTGAATGGCGCCTGCTGCTGAAATACCAGCCCGGCGGCTTTGATGTGTTCAAATGTGCGGCCTGGTTTGGATTGCCGATCCTGGTGTTTCTCCCCCGTCTCGACGTTCACGCCTTTACCTTTACGCGATGGCGGCGGGCGGACGGGTACCTGCTCGCCGGCCTGGCGGCAGTGGGTGCGCTCGCCGTACTCCTCATCCCCCTCTTGCCCGGGGTCCGCGAAACCTACCACGGAACCGGCGCCTTCCTCGCCCGGCGGCGATGGGAAGCCAGTTTCTGGTATATGAGCTGGACCGCCTCCTGGCTGCCAGGCTGGGAACTGCTGCACCGTTACGTGCTGCTGCGCTCCTGGAACCGCTGGCTTCCCAGGGCGGGATGGCTCATCGTGCCCCTGTCGGAAGGAGTGTATCACCTGCAGAAAGCCCCGCTGGAAGCCGTGGGCATGGTCGCTCTGTCGATCGTGCTGACTCTCTGGGCGCGTAAACGGCAGAACGTCCTGCTTCCATTCTTTGCCCACGCGATCATCGAGTTCGAACTGCTCGCCTTCCTGCTGTACGCGTCGCCGGGCAGCTAGACAGGCAAACCTCAAGGAGCCGGTATCGCAACGACAGCCAGCGCGCTATGGCTCGCTGTCGATTGGGCGGAGGGTGATGTAAACGTCGTCCCCGTCGCATCGAAGCCCGTAGCGCCGGAGCGGTGCGGAATCATGGTTGAGGCATTCGCCGCTGCGCAGGTCATACTGCCAACCGTGGCGGGGGCAGGTGCAGATGTTGCCTTCGATGCGGCCGGTGGAGAGGTCCCAGTTCTGATGTTTGCAGACGAGTTCGGTGGCAAACAACGCACCGTCTGCTCCCCTGAAAATCCCTACCTTCTTCGCGAGAAGCGTAAAGACCCGAAACCGTTTGCGTTCAAAATCGCTGACTTTGGCAATTTTGACGTATTTCATGTTCCCGCGGGCAGCCGCCCCGTCCCTTCTTTGTTCATCGCAGAGGAAGGTCCTGTTATAATTTGTGCACGACCATACGGAGAAACGAGAAGAAATACAACGCCGGAGGTCCGCGCAAGCCGGTGTAGCCGCCTATGACACCCCTGATTACTTTAACGAGTGATTTCGGTGAACGAGATCCCTACGTCGCCGCCGTGAAAGGTGTGCTGGCGTCGCGCTGCCCACAGGCCGCTATCGTCGACCTGGGACACCAAGTGCCCGCGCAGGACGTCCTGGGGGGCGCCCTGTTTCTGGAGGGTGCCGCACCCTACTTTCCGGCGGGCGCCATCCACCTGGCGGTGCTTGACCCGGGAGTCGGCACGTCACGGCGGCCTCTCGCGGTCCACGCGGAAGATCAATACTTCGTCTGCCCCGATAACGGGCTCCTGACCCTGGTGCTGGAGCGTCTTCCCTTGCGCGAGGCGCGTCTCATCACGAATCCCGCCTGCATGGCCGAGGAAATCTGCCCCACGTTTCATGGTCGCGACATTTTTGCCCCGGCCGC
Source organism: Candidatus Hydrogenedentales bacterium (assembly GCA_050950105.1). Taxonomy (GTDB): domain Bacteria; phylum Hydrogenedentota; class Hydrogenedentia; order Hydrogenedentales; family SLHB01; genus UBA2224. The sequence continues at coordinate 302,410 of JBMNGZ010000009.1, forward strand.
GGCATACCTGGCCTCCGGGCGCCCGTTCGACGAGATAGGCCCGGTCGCGAAGGATCTCTGCCGCCTCGACGTGCCCGAACCGGCCCAGCTCAGCGACACGCTGTTACGCGGCGAAGTCATTCAGGTCGACGCGTTCGGATCCCTCATCACAAATTTCCACCGGGAATCGCTCGCCGGGCGGGCAGTGCGGAAAGTCTCCTTCGGTACGGGGTCCGTCGATCGGCTCGCAACCGTTTTTGGCGACGTTGCCCCGGGTCGGCCCGTAGCGTATTTTGGGAGCAGCGGACGTCTCGAGATCGCCATCAACTGCGGCAATGCCGCACTGAAATACGGGATAGAACGAGGAAGCGCCGTAGAGATCGAAATATGACCCCCAACACAATTGAAATCATCCCGCGCCGAAATTTGGATGCTGTGGTGGCCATTCCAGGGTCGAAGAGCTGCACGGCGCGGGCTCTCGTCATGGCCGCGCTCACTCCGGGGATTTCAACGCTCTCCGGCGCGGCCCAGGGCGATGACGCCGGATATATGCTCGAGGGCATCCGCGCCCTGGGCGCCGAGGTGGCCCGGGTAGACGATACCGTCACGGTAAGTGTGCGCCGCCTGGCCCCTTCTCCGGCTCCGCTGTTCCTCGGAAATTCCGGGACGGCCGTGCGCTTTCTCGCCGCGGTCTGTGCTGGAATCCCCGGCACGACCGTCCTCGATGGCACGCCCCGTATGCGGGAGCGCCCCATCGGCGATCTCGCCGAAGCGCTGAACGAATGGGGCGTGGGCGTTGAAACCGTTGGCGGATTCCCGCCCATTACCATCACCTCTTCGGGTTCATTTGGGGGCACGACACAGATCCAGGGTGGCGCAAGCAGCCAGTATTTGAGTGGTCTGCTGATGACCGCTCCCCAGGCTGACCGGGAGGCCATTATCCTGGTTCAAGGCGAGCTGGTCTCGAAACCGTACGTCGATCTTACGGTGGCCATGATGGCCGAACGGGGCGTCACTGGCGAGAATCAGGACTACCGGGCTTTTCGCGTAGCGCACGGCCAACGCTATTCCCCGGGAGACTATACAATCGAAGCAGATGCCTCAGGCGCCTCGTATTTCCTCGCGGCTGCCGCGATCGCGGGCGGGCGGGTGCGGGTGCGCAACCTCGGCGCAAGATCCCGCCAGGGAGATGCCGGGTTTCCCGCAGTGCTTGAACAGATGGGCTGCCGGGTTCGCTCGGGTCCGGACTGGTTTGAAGTCGAAGGCACGGGTCGCCTGCATGGCCTGGACATCGATCTCAACGCCATGCCCGACATGGCCCAGACCCTTGCGGTGACGGCCCTTTTCGCGGAAGGAGCCACCACGATTCGGAACGTGGGTAATCTACGGCTCAAGGAATGCGATCGCCTCGACGCACTGGCTCGCGAATTGCGCAAGCTGGGTGCAGCCGTGAGGGAATTCGACGACGGGCTGCACATCCTGCCCCAGAAGCTTCGCGCCGCCGAGATCGACACCTACGACGATCACCGCATGGCCATGAGCTTCGCTCTCGCGGGGCTGCGCATTCCCGGAGTGGTCATTAACGATCCCGGTTGCGTGTCGAAGACGTTCCCGGATTTCTTTGATCGCTTCACGGCCCTGGCGTAAAGAATTGGCGCAACCTCGGGTGCTGCGGGCGCTGCTTTGCGAAATCCGTCACTTTTTCGACAGGAATCGGAGTGCAAGATCCGCCATAACGGCCATGCCCGTGTGGAGGGCCTCATCGTTGAAATCATACTGGGCGCTATGCAGCGGTGGGTACGGCTTGTCCGGAGCATTGGCCATACCGAGAAAGAAATACGCACCGGGGACCTGCTCCAGATAGCAGGCAAAGTCTTCCGCTATCATCTGTGGTTTCTTGAGCACAAAGACCTTGTCTATTCCGATGGTTCGCGAAGCGCTGTCGAGCAAAAGCTCGGTCATAGCGGCGTCGTTTACGACGGGTGGATAGGGATTTTCGCCGAAGTTGACCGAGGCGGATGCGCGGAATGCCTGGGCCGTGTGACTCGCAATGCGCTCGATCGCCTCGCGTAAAAGGGCGTCCGTCGCGGGTTCAACGCTGCGAATGGTGCCTTCGAGTAAGGCGATGTCGGGGATGATGTTGGTGCTTGTGCCGGCCTGGATGTGCGCGATCGTGACGACGGCAGGCTCTCTGGGATCGACCTCCCGGCTGACCACCGTCTGCAGGGCGGTGGCAATGTGCGCCGCGACAATTATGGGATCGATGGCCGATGCCGGGTCGGCGCCGTGGCCGCCCTTTCCCTGCACCAGAATCCGAAAAAAGTCCGCGCTGGCCATCAGGGGTCCGCTCTTCACGGCGATGGTCCCGGCGGGATATAGAGGCGAACCGTGCAGCCCGAAAATGGCGTCCACTCCCTCCAGTGCGCCGTCCGCGATCATGTAGCGGGCTCCACCCTCCTGCTCTTCACCGGGCTGAAACAGGAACCGCACGGTCCCCTGGAGGGCTTTGCGGAAATCGTGCAGCACGCGGGCCACCCCGAGAAGATTTGCCATATGGCCATCATGCCCGCAGGCATGCATCCGGCCGGGCACTTGGGACGCATAGGGCAGGCCGGTGGCTTCTTCTATCTCCAGCGCGTCGATGTCCGCGCGCAGCGCGATGGTTTTGCCGGGTTTTCCGGTGATCGACGCAACAATGCCCGTGCCTCTGGCGAGGCCGGTCTGGTGCGAAATTCCCCATTGGGTCAATACCCTGGAAATGCGCTCGGCAGTCCACGTTTCCTGAAACCGAATTTCGGGATGCTGGTGGAATGCATGCCGGAGTTCCACGATTTCCGGCAGAATCGACTTGATGGTTCTGCTGATTGCGCTGCTCATGCCTGTGCCTCGGTAATCCGCCGTGTCGGGCGAGTCTGACACCCGGCGGGAGAGTCAACCCGGTCTAGAATTTCACCTTGGTGCCGGGGAACGCCGAAAGGCTGATGGTGACGTTAAAATCCCAACCCTGTGTGCGGTCGCGCACCTTCAACGACCAGTCAAAGCACTTGAACCGTTTACGCACCTCATATTCCTGCTGATACAACTCGCCTCGTTCGAGGTCATAGCGGTGCTCGAATGCAAATGCCCATAGGTCGCTGAGCTTGTAACGCCCGCCGTAGAGAATTTCACGGTTGAAGATTTTGTTCTGGGTCTCGGTGTAGGCGAAACCGAGGCGGGCGCCGAAACGGCCGCCCTGGGCCAGGTCGTCGTAGTAGAGATAGGAGAGGACCCGGTCGTAATCGCCGTACACCGCGTTGTATTGGAAGGCCAGCTCGGGGTCGTAGGGTTTGCCCATCATGTCCTCCCAGAACTGGAGGGCAAGTCGTTCGAACAAAAACGGTTCATCGAGGTCGAAATGGTTGGCGATGCTGTGATGTTCGGTGGCGGTCAGAATGCCCCACCACGGGCGCGGCCGGAGGTCCAGTTCCAGTTCGTAGTCGGTAGAACCCCGAAACTCGTTCCAGAAATCGTCGCCGTGGTACATCGTCAAACGCGCGGCTTGCCAGACCGCACCCGTGAGCGCGTCGCGAGCGAACAGGATGTTTTCGATCTTGCCCTCGATACGGCTCCGGCCGTATACGTTGTCGTAGGCGTCGAAGCGGGGCGTGGCGTCGACATCCATGGTGGGTTTCGGGCGGTAGGAATAGGTCAGCGACGGTACAATGACGTGCTTGAATCCCGAAAACCCGAGCGCTCCCGGATACGCGCGATGAAAGCGTGATTGCGCCGTCACGCCGGCGATATTGGCGAAGCGCAGGTCGGAATCCCCTTCATCCACTGTCCGCGAATACCACGACAGATCAGCCTCGTGAAACGGTACAATGCTGAGTGAATCTGCGATGTCCAGGTCCAGGCTGGTACGGGCGACATTGGCCATGCGCCAGGCATGGGTGCCCGAAGGTTCGCGCTCGTTGAAACCGGCAATGGTGTCGAAGCTGAAGTACAGGCGTTTGGCGAGCTGCCGATCAAGCAAATGGTACGTCGCTTCCGGCAGGCGTTCCGTCTCCGCAAAGATTTCACTCTCGTTGTAGCGGAAGGTGCCCGTGGCCAGGTAGCCTGGCCGTGTATGCGTCACGTTGACAAAATTTCGCGGTTCCGTCCGATTGCGGTATTCGTTGTAGTAAAAGTCCTTGATGATGTTCTCATCTTTCCAGTATTCCGCCTGTAAGAGCAGCACCGTGTCTTCGGTGAGTTCGTGGCGGTGGTAGGCCTCGAAATAGCCCCGTTCTTCCGTGGTTGCCAGGGAGCGGAATTCGCCTTTTCCACGAAACAACGGCGAACTGGGTTTGAGCATGAAATCGTACTGCCCCTCCAGCCCCAGCCCCACCCCTTCCTTCTCCGTCGGGATAAAACGGAATCCCAGATCGGCGTTCCGGTTCAGCGCAAAGCGTTGCCCGTAGTTCAGGTAGTAGCCAAGTTCGGCGGCTCGTCCACTGTCGAAATCGATGTCGATCAGCTTGTCTCGACCAGGGTAGAAGGTCCATTTGGGCCAGTAGATGGGCGTCATGACCCTGCCGATCTGCAGCCGCGCCTTATGACCGATGACGACGTTGTCTTCCTGGATTTCCATTTCTTTCAGGCGCAGGCGAAAGATCGGCGGGTCACCGGGACAAGGCGTTATCCAGGCGTCGCGCGCTCGAATGGTTCCCGGCCCGAGCAGGTCCACTTCGTCAATACCGAAATGAAGCACATCGAGGCGGCCGCGTACTTCCGTGGCGCTTCCGGTTTGCTCCGCAAAGTCGTACTGGACATGTTTGGCGCGCAGTTCCCGGAAAGGTTCGATGAGTTCAATGTTGTCGGCTTCCCCATAGCCCAGCGTATAGAGCCGACGGGCCTGTTCCTGCGCGCTGAGGCTTTGAGATTCTATCAAAGGCGTAATGGCTTCGTCGTATTGCGAAGGATAGCGATAATAAAGTCGATCGGCGTCGATCGAGGACAGCTCGCGCTCTACATGGGCGCCTTCGACGAGGATCTCCCGCGTCTCCTGGTCAGCCTCGAGCAATTGAGCCCGAAATGCCGATTCCGCCCAATCCCAGGATACATCGCCCTGAAACGACATCCGCTGCAGTTTGCCATCCTCCCCCGGCGTGCCTCTGAAGCGGTCGGCCTTGACGCCGCGGAATTCGAGGGGCTGGTTCCAATCCTGCAGTTCAAATGCGCCCTTGAAGTTGGCGAAATCCCAGCCGCGCGTAAATGCCTCGCTGAGGCTTCCAGACCATCCGCCCGCCAGTGGCGCTCCTTCCGGCGCCTCGCGCGTGAACTCCGGCGCGCCCGTCCGGAATGTGGCAATGGTGCGGGGACGCTGGGCGTACGGGCTGACTTCGGGGCGTCGGAGGTCTTCATCGATTTCAGCTGCGGCTTGCGCTTCGGGGGATTCTGAGGGCCGTTCCTTCTGTTCGGGCGGCGCTTTGGAGCTGGCCGCGATTTCCTCGGCCTGGGCCGACGCTTCCCCAGACGTGGCGGGCAGGTCGGCCTGCTCCGCTGTTACGGCCGACGTCGTAGGCCTGGGCGCCGGGTGAATGTCCTCGGCTTTGCTTTCCCGGGCTGGCTCCGCTTCCACGACCTCTGGAAATGCGGTATCCGAGCTTTCCTCAGGTCGCGGCTCGGGCGGTCGCGCGGGAACCGGCGACATGGGTTCAGGAGTGACCGCCTCCGGCATGCTCTGCGCCGGTTCTGGGGGCAGGAGCTGAATCGATTCGGAGACTACGGGTTCCAGCGGGGTAAGTTTTTGGCGAACAGGCAAGTCTTTCTGCCAACCTTCCGGCGCCTTCCTCAACAGCCAGGCGGAGTCGGCCGGGGCGGCCAGACCCACAAGCCCGCCTGATAAGTCCACGCGCGTCGCGCGTGCACCCACGGGGATGCGTTCCACAATGTTGAGGGCGGGGTCCAGCGCCACCAGCTCGTCGCCAAGCAAAGCAACGATACGTTCCCCCGATGCGGCAAGATCTGAAGCGGCAAGAGCTGATGAAGCGAGTATTTCGCCCGTATGACCATCCACTCGCAGCAGCTCGGTTTCGGTAGCTACGACAAACCGGCCCCCGGTTTCCGGCGCAACGGCAAGCGCTGCAGCAGGAAGCATCACAACGCGCCGGGCTCCGGCCTCCAATCCTGCGGACAGGTCCAGCAGGGTTAATGCGGCGGGCTGGCGAGCGGCAACCGCCAGCAGGGAGCCGGAGAAGGCGACCGCGTTGGGAACGCGACCCACATTTTCCAGGAGCGCCGCGTGGCCGCTCTGTACGTCGACAACGGTAACCGTATCTCCAAGGCTGTTGGCAATCGCAAAAACGCGGTCCCCAGCCGCCGCGACTGCCGCGGCGCCCTCGCCGCACGCAATGGTCTTTTGGAGCGTCAGGGACGCAGCATCGAAGATCATCACGTTGGCAGACAACTTGTTGACGCAGGCGACGAGCCGATGATCCTGGCTGAGCGCCAGAGCAACCGGTCCGCTGCCGGTTTTGGCCGTCGCTATAGCTTCTCCGGTGGTACTCAGCTTCCAGATTTCTTCCCGCGCATAGGCGGCGAGGAACACGACGCCGTTGGAGGCGTCCACCGCGATATCGCGGACCAGGGTGCGAGCCGAATAACGCTGGAAGGTGTCTTGGGCGGGGCTCCCCAAGGCCTGCAGCGTAACCAGCAGAAAGAAGGCTACTCTAACGAGCTTAGCGCGTGCTGGTGTGTGCACTGATTCATGTCTCCGGAAGGATAAACCAGAAAGCGGCCACGGCCTTGTGCGCGCGCGCTTCTTCGGGGATCAGCGGGCGCGGCGTCGTGGGTTGTTCCTCCGAGGCCTGGACCTCCTCCGGAGGGCTGGCCTCCCGGGTATCCCATGTCTCCTCAGACGGGATCACGGGGGCGCTCTCCTGCGGCGGCGCTGCGACCGCCCTTGGGGGTTCCTCCCAGCGGGATTGTCCCCCGCGGTCTGATACGGAACTTTCCGAAGACAGATCCGTGCTGGTAACAATTCCGTCGTCGACTTGCCCCAGCATAATCGCAGCCACGGTCGCAATCAGAAGTGCTTTAGTCATGGTTTCCGCTCCCAGCCTTCATATTGAACGGAAATGGGTCTCGAATCAAGCGCCACGTTCCATGAAGGCGATGGTCTCTTCCAGGGAGGTTATGGCTTCGGCCCCTCCCATATGCTGCACGGTGAGGCCGCCCACGGCATTGGCAAGTTGGCCGCTGCGATGCAGGCCCCACCCATTGACCAAACCATAGAGGAATCCAGCGCAGGAGGCATCCCCGGCGCCGGTGGTGTCCACCACGTTGACTTTGTGCGCTTCCAGGTGATGCGACGCTTCCTCGTCTTCGACGATCATCCCGTCGCCCCCGAGCTTCAACATCACATATTTTGCGCCAAACGAGCGGAAAAACCGGACAATGTCGCGCGGTTCCTGTTGACCCGTGTAATGTCGGGCCTCCTCCAGGCTCGACATGATCACGTCGAGGTGGGGAAGCGCGTCTTCAATCAAGGGGAACCAGGTGCCTGATCCATCAAAACAGGTGTCCATCGACGTCATGACGCCGGCCTCGCGCAGGTCCTGAAACACCTTCCCCATCCCTTCGCCGGTGAGGGCGGGCGTGACGCCCGGGCCGCCCCAGTGAAAGGCCTTTGCCTGCTTGGCCAACCCCATGTCGATGTCGTCCGGCGTTGTGGTCCCGTTCGTTCCCAGGTGGTGCAGGAAGGTCCGCTCCCCCTGGGAGGTCACCAGGACGATCGTTGCGGAGCTATGCTCCGATTTTTCGCGCCGCACGTGGGTGGTATCGACGCCGGCCTGGTTCAAGGCGCCAACGATGTAATCGCCGAATCCATCCGCGCCCAGTTTTCCGATCAAGGCCGATTTCCCGCCGAGCTGGGAAAACACGGTGGCTGTGACGGCAGCCAGGCCCCCCAGGTGAATTTCCAGCTCCGGCAGCAATTGCAGATGGCCCAATTCCGGATATTCGTCCACCGGGCGCGCGATGACGTCCGCACATGCACAACCAAGCGTGATCAATTCGAATTGCATAATAACCCCACTTTTCCCCACTCTGGAGCACCTGACTCGATGTCGCGATGATACAAAAACGGGCAGCACGTCTCTCGTCACGTTTGCACCGCTTTGCCCTGTGCCGTGACGAACAAAATCGAGTATAGCACGGCCCTTTGAATGGCACAAAATGCACGCGCCATTTTTCGGCGAATTTCCGTTTTAGACGCCCTTTTTTGCCTCGACGAGTCGGCTGTTTTGATTGTAGGGGCAGACCCCGGTGTCTGCCCATCCGGATAGCCCCGGCGTATCGACACACCCCAACAAAACAACAACGTACCTAAATCAAACGAAAATGTCGGGAAAAAATCCTGCCACAGCTCCGCCTCGATATAGATCCGCCTTGATATTTCGACGACGCCACCGTAGACTCGCGCGAATATGTTCAAACCACTATATCGACAGTTTGCCGCTGCATTCCTTTTCGATTTCGCGATGGTATGCGGATTGACGGCCTCGCCCTTCTACATTTTCAATGTCCTGGAAGGTGGCGCGGGCATGTCCGGCATCATCACAGGCCTCCAATGGGCTTTGTATGCCGTCGCGAGCATCGTCTCCGCGCGTTTTGTCGGCCGCCTGCCCAATGGGCTCCTGATGGGGGTCCTGGGCGCCACGGGGTTTGCCGTTCTTTTCCCGCTCGGCGTGTTGATTTCCAACCCGTATTTCTATGTCGCTCTGACCACGGCGGGGATGATATTTCCGGCCCTGTTCTGGCCGGCCATGCAGTCGTGGGTGGGCGCGGAACCCGATCCGGCGCTCCGAACGCGGCGCCTGGCCCTGTACAACCTTTCCTGGACCCTGGGGCTCACCTGCGCGCCGTTCGCAACCTGGCTCCTCTCGCCCATCGACTACCGGCTGCCGTTTCTGGCTACGGCCCTGTGTGCCGGCGCGGCAGCTGTACTTGCCGCCAGTCTCCCGCATGAATCGCGCATGGCCGCACCGGATGCAGAAGAGACTCGTACAGCGAACCGGGGTCACACCACACGCAGCGAAACGCATCTTTTATCCGCCTGGCTCTCCCTGGTGCTGGGCAGCACCCTCTTCAACGCCGTGACGGCCGTTTTCAGTTTCCGAATGGAAGAGCTGGCCGAGGCAGGGTCGCTATTCCTGTTTCAGGCCGGAACGAGCGCCTCGCTGACCGCCGAGCCGGTCGTGTATTTTTCAATGCTCGCCATGATTATGAACGGCATGCGTGCGGGTACCTCTCTTGTCATGGGACATACCGCAGCCTGGCAGCACCGGTTTTGGGTTCTGGTGCTCTTCCAGGCCGCCGCAGCGGCGGCGTTCTGGGTCTTGTCTTTCACCATGAGCCTGGCGGTCATGGCCGTTTGCTGTGCGGTTGTGGGTATCGCCGCCGGCGTATGTTTTTTCGCGAGCCAGTCATACAGCGTCGCCAATGCCGTCAAGAAACATCAGCGGGTCTCCATTCACGAAGGCATGGTCGGTCTGGGCTCGCTTCTGGGCGCGGTAGGATATGGACTCCTTGCCGAATGGCGGGGCACGCCCTGGCCTTTCGCCTACACCCCGTTTTTGATCGCCGGGGGGCTCGTGCTCGAAGTAGTATTGCTGCGGATGGGTTTCCGGTATTTTCGGAAAAATGCGCCGCTCGAGAGCCAGCCTGAACACGTCTCCTGATTCGGCCTGGCAGGCCGGAGCACAAGGAAAACCCGCAGCGAAAGACATTTGACGCTCCGGGCAGCGTGTGGTAGTTTCTTCACTGGATAACAGATGCGCACGGAGCAATTTTCATGGAAAAGCGATGCATTCACTCAAAGAACGGGCCCCCAGCGCAGGGCCCCTACTCGCACGCGGTTGCCGCGGGCCGGCTGCTCTTCGTGTCCGGGCAGATTGCCACGGCGCGCGACGGAAGCGGTATTCAGAAAGGCACTCTGGAAGATGAAACGCGCCTGGCGCTGACGAACCTCAAAACCGTTCTTGAAGACGCCGGGTCAGGCTTGCAGCACGTGGTCAAGATCACGGCCTACCTGGATAATATGCGCAATTTCAGCGAATTCAACGAAATTTATAAAGAGTATTTCCCCATGAACCCCCCGGCCCGAACCTGCATCGAAGTGGGGAAGCTCCCGCTTGACGCCCTGGTTGAAGTGGACGCTATCGCGATCATTCCGGACTGAAGACGCGGCATGAAAAAAGAGTTTATCTGCAGACTCCTCTTGATATTGGTGACGGCGAGTGTGCTCTGGCACGCCACTTCGGCCCACGGGCAGCCAAGCCAGCAGACGGCCCCGGAGTGGAACGCGCTCGGCGTTGAATATTACGATGCCGGCGACTGGAACCGCGCCCTCAGCTGCTTTCTCGAGGCGGCCGCGCTCGTACCCGGCAATGAAACCGTTCAGCAGAACCTGGCGAATGCGTACCAGGCGCGCGCGGCGGAGCTGGCAGACGGAGGCAACTACAGCAGCGCCGCCCAACATCTCGAAGAAGCCATCAAAGCTTCTCCAGAGAGCCCCCTCCCCCGGGTTCAGCTGGGGTCGTATTTTCTTCGCATGTCTCTGGTCCAGGATGCCATTGTCCGGCTCGAAGAGGCCATTCTCCTCGCCCCGGAAAACCTGGATGCCCACGAGCTTCTGGGAGACGCTTATTATCAGGACAACGACCTGCCTTCGGCCCTGGCCCAGTGGGAATTCGTGGCAAAGGTCAATCCCGGGCGGGCGGGCCTGCGCGATAAGCTCGATAAAGGATACCGGGAAGATTCCGTTGAATATGATTTCAAAAACCTCAAATCCCGGCACTTCACTATTACCCACGACCCACACACAGACCGAGGCCTGCTCCGGCAGGCATTGACCGTGTTGGAACATGCCTACCGGGATATCGGACGCAATTTCGGAAACGTGTACCCCCCCACGCCGATCCTGGTCAATGTGTATATTGCCGACGACTTCAGCCGAGCGACCGCACTGGGGCCGCACGTGGCTGCGGTCTATGACGGAAAGATCCGGCTCCCGGTCAGCGATGGAACAGGTGGACAGGTCTCGGCTGAGGAATTGAGGCGCCTGCTGTATCACGAATACACCCACGTGGTCGTGCGCTACCTTCTCGCGGAAAACGCCCCGTGGTGGTTCAATGAGGGGCTGGCGGAGACTTTCTCCAACGAACTCACGCCGCGCGATGTCGAGTTGCTTCACCTGGCCAGCAGCAACGGGGGCCTGTTCCCGCTTCACACGCTTGAAGCCATGCAGACCGAATTGAGCAACGAAGATGAGCTTCGCTTGGCGTATCGCCAATCCCACGCGTCAGTGCAGTATCTCTGGCGTCGATTTGGCGCCCACGGGCTCTCCCGCATGATCGACGCCCTCTCGCGTGGCATTTCTGCAGAAAAAGCCCTCTTGCAGAGCTACAAGCTGAATTATGATCAGCTGCAGAAGGAAAGCATCGCGAGCGTCGTTCAAAGCAGCGGCTAGGGCTGCATCGCCGAGCTTGGCCGGCGAAATGCCGCCGGTTTCGAGGCTCAGGAAGACAAGGCATCACGCATGAATCTCCTCGTACTGTTCCTATCTCTGGCGGCCGCCACGATGGACGGCTCCACGCTGTCCGGCAAAGTCCTTACCATGGAGGGCAGCCCCGTTCCACGGGCGCGTGTGTTTGTCGAGCAAGGCCTCGATGGCGCCATTCGGGAAGCCCGCGCCGCCGAAGACGGCTCCTACACCTTCGCCCATGTCGACGCCGGGACGGTCGGCGTCTTCGCGATCGCCGACGGGCTTGCGTTTGGCGGCCTCAGCATCACCGTGCCGATGGATGAACAAGTGTCGGGGCTGACCATTCGCCTCAGGCCGCCGTCGACGCTCTCAGGCAAAGTGGTAAACGAGAAAGGCGACGCCGTGGCGGGCGCGCGGGTTGTCCGTATCGGGCTCATGAATGAGCCCCGCAGCGATCACCCTGGGGCAAACACCAAACTCGGCATCCCCTACGCCAAACTCGAGCCGATGGGGTTTGCGCCCATCGTCAGCGACAGCAAGGGCCGCTTCGCTGTCCCCAATGTGCCGCGCGAGGGCCGGCTCGCGCTCAAGGTGGCCGGCCACGGCTATGCGCAACAGGGCGTCACCGACCTTCAGGCCGGCGACACCAAAGCGGAAGTCGTGCTGCAACCGGGCGTCCTTATTCAGGGGCGCGTGTTGACCCGGGCGGCTAAAGAACCGTTCAGCGGCGCCTTGATCACGTTGCGCAATGCCCAGCCGCCCCACGACACGACCGTGACTCGCAGCGATGGCGCGGGCGAATTCCGGGTCCGCCTTCAGCCGGGGCTTTACCTGTACCGGGCATCGGGCGGAGACTACCGTAGTGTGGGATGGGAAGAACTCCTCGTAACCGGGCAACAGAGCACCCAGTCTGTGGTGATGTATGCCGTCGGTTTCTGCGAGATCCGGGGCAAGGTGGCCAACGCCATGACGGGTGACCCTATTGCCGGCGCCCGGGTCGTGTTGCGCACCTTTGACAACCCCGATTCCAGCGTGCGCACCAACACGCAGGGCCAGTATTTCCTGAGGGGTGTGGAGGGAGAAAATACCGTAATCTTGGAATCCGCGCCCGGTTTTGTCCTCCCCGAGCGGAATGCGCGGCCTGTCAGCGCATCCGAAGGAGAGCGCGTCGAGCTGCCGGCGTTTTGGGTCGTCCCCACGCCCGAAGTGCAGCTGGCGATTGTGGATCCCGACCTCAATCCGCTTTCCCGGTGCGTCGTGACCTTGCTTCAACCGCCCCAATTTGGCTGGCAAGCGGCCGACGACACGGGCCATGCTCCGTTGCGCATGGGACAGATCGCCTCCGAAGGGGTGGTCCTGGGGCTCGCGGAGCATGCGGGCTCGAACCTGGGCGCCCTCTTCGCTTTTGACGCGCGCGAGACCCGGGAACCCGTGGTGCAGCTGTTGCCCTTGTCCACGGTGGCCGGCCAGGTCAAGGAGGCGTCAGGCAAGCCGGCGGCCGGAGCGATGATCAGCCTCGTGCTCGCGGACGACCATATGGAAACGCCTATATGGAGCACCGCCAGCGGCCCTGACGGCCGTTTCGAGATCCCGGGCGTGGTTCCCCATGCCCAGCTTCAATGCCTCGTCCACACCGCGCAGCAGCCGCTCAAATCCGAGCCGTTTGTTGTGGAACCGTCTTCCCGGAAAGAGGTGGGCGAGCTTGTTGCGCACGTCCCGGCAGGCGAATCCCTGCGGGGGCAGACGCTGAATTGGCAGGATTACCCCCGGCTTGCAGGTCCGGAACCCGCGGATTTGGCATCGCAGACGCTCGTTCTTGCGTTTGGCCAGCGCGAACGAGCCGACATGCTGGTCGAGGGATGGCAGCGGGCGGCCGGGCTGCTCTCCGACCCGCAGGTGGCCTTTGCTGTGGTGCTCGACGCCCCCCTGGAGCTGTCTGACGGTTCCGCCATCCCCGTATTGCGAGGCGAGGCGCCGGCCAGCGCGACCACCTACATCGTGGCCGGAAACGGCGTTGTTTTGTTTGAAACCTTTGGTATTCCCCCGGTATCAGTCATCCGGCATTTTCAGGGAGTTGCACAATGAAGCACCTGGCGCTCCTCCTTCTGGCTCTCGCATGCGTCCGCGTGGATGCCATGGAAGTCCGTGGACGTGTTTTAGATCCGGACGACCGCCCTGTGGCGGGCGCCGACGTCTGGCTTTCTCGCGAGCGGCTCGTCTCCACTACAAAAACCGATGACGCCGGACAATTTGTCTTCCTGGATACCCGACCCGGCATGTTCACCCTGACTGCGCGCACCCCGGAGTTTGCCCTGACCGGCTTGAGCGGATACATTTTCGATAGCCTCGAGGTGGAGCTGCATATGGATGTCCCTGACACCGTCCGCATCCGGGTGATTGACCACGCGGGCAAGGCGGTTGAAGGCGTCAGAATCAAGCGCATCCTGATCAGCAATATCTTTGAAGTCTTTCCCAATGAGCTGGTGCCGTATGGTTTTCCTTCAATTCGAAGCGACGTTGATGGAGCCATCGCCATCCTGGGGATCCCTCGCGGCAGTTTTGTCTCGGTCACCCTCGAACACCGGAAGTATTGCGACCTGGTGCTTCCCTACCTGGTTCCCCACCCCACGCAACATCCGGCACAGCTCTACCCGGGCGAAGTGTTGCGGGGACAAATCACCGATGCTGATGCGGCGCCGCTGCCCAGCGCGTCGGTGCGCATTTTTCGAAAAAGTGAGGACGACCGGGAGTTTCTCTACGATGCTCTGGCAGACAATGAAGGGTATTACCGCATCATCATTCCTCCCGGGGACTATTCCCTGGAGGTTCACCACCCCGACCATCCCACCGCGGCGCCGATGGCTGTGCAGATTCGGGATGGAGCAGGCGAAACAAGTGCCGACATTGCCCTCCCCCCGCCGCACACGGTGGAAGGCGTTGTGGTCGGCCCCAAAGGCAACCCCTTTCCAGGCGTGGCGATCAACTACCTCATGCAAGACTACGTCCAGGACGAAGTCTTTACCAACATGAAAGGCCGATTCAGCCTCACGGTTGGTCCCGGCGAAGGCCGAGTCCACGTGCTCCCTCCCCCGGGATTCATGACGGCCGATCCGCACGATGTCGAGGTTCGCATCACCAAGACGCCTGTATCGCAGGTGGGTTCGATCGCGCTCAAGCGCCTGCCTGCACTGCGCGGAACAGTCTCCACCGCCGGAGGAACGCCTGAGAAAAATGTGCTGATTCGGACGTTGTCCCTGAAGACCCCGCTCTTTGCACTGACTGACGAGAACGGCCTGTTCGATATTCCTCTGGAGGTCTTGCCCGAGGAGGACCGCGTGCAACTCCGCGCGGAACACCCCACACAATTCCTGCGCAGCGACTTCGAGATAGGGGTCCGAGAACAGGAAGAGGGCGTGGAGGTGCAGCTGCGGCCATTTGAGCCGGAACTGGCCGCAAACGAGGCGGGGAAAGCCCCCAATGACCTCAGCAAGTTTATCAATCAAGCCGCACCGCCACTGGAGTGCAGTGCCTGGCTCGATGAAAAACCCGTCACATTGGCGGAGTTGCGCGGGAAGGTGGTCGTCCTGCTCTTTTGGGCCGGATTTGACCCCTACGGCCGGAATGAAGCCACGTTATCAGAAGTCCTGTTGTTGCATCGCGCTCTTGCCGAGACGGCGGACGACGTCGCATTCATCGGCGTCCACGATGATTCCGACCCCCTGGAGCTTGTTCGCGAATACGTCGCCGAGTTGGGACTCGGATTTCCGGTGGGCATTGACCAGGCGCCCATGGTTACGCACCAGAGCTATGCGGTGCGGGTTTTGCCCCAGGTCATTTTGATAGACAAACAAGGCCTGTTGCGCCATTTCGACGTGGAGGGGCGCCTGTCGGAGCTGATCAAGGACCTGCGGCGGCGGCCTTGACGCGGTCGCGCGCGGTAAAGCCGGAACTGCATGCACAAAAAACGCGCGCCCGGCCTGATGTGAGCGCGGGCGCGCGGTGTACGCGTTCCTGGATTCAGGGTTTCATCGCTGCGATATGCCGTTGCAGGCGCGACTTTTTCCGGGCGGCGTTATTCGGGTGGAGTACGTGGTTGCTGGCCGCTTTATCGATCTCGGACAGCGCGGCGGGCGCAAGTTCTTTCACCTTGGCTTCGTCTTTGGCGCTAATGGCCCCCAGCACGTTCTTGATGTGGGTGCGTACCTTTGACCGAATCGCCTGGTTGTGCTGGCGGTCGCGTTCACTGGTTCGAATCCGCTTTCGTGCAGATTTACTGCTCGCCATTCTCTGATTCTCCCAAAAATGTCCTGTCTATGGACTTCCGAAATTTTTTGTTACAGGCAAAGTGCTACTGTAGCAAAAAGAACCATCGTTCTGCAAGTTTCGTTTGGACTGATCTCCCGCCGCTGGGCCTCAAACGCCCAACGCTTTGCAATCACTATCCGTACTCGCTATTTTAGAGATACGCTACACACGTTGCTCCAAATAGAAATGAGGAATATGCATGGGAAAACAGCGCGGACCGGACATTGTCCAGCGGTGGGAGGACAACCCGATACTCTCCCCCGCGGATGTCCCCTTCCGCCTGGCAGACATCTGCAATGCCGGCGTCGCGAAGGTCAACAACGAATATGTCCTGTTGGTTACCATCCAGGGATTGAAAGGGTATTACTGGATTCACGTCGCCCGAAGCACGGATGGCTACTATTTTGAATTTGAAGAGACGCCGCTCATGGGGCCGGCGGAAGAATACCCCGACCGCAGCGTTGATGAAGAAGGAGTCATGGATGCCCGCGTCACGCCGTTTGAGGACGCATTCTATGTCATCTACAACGCCGTAGGGCGAAATGGGTACCGCCTGGCCCTGGCGAAAACCTCTGATTTCAGCTCGATGAAGCGACTCGGCGCCATTTCGGAGCCCGACACGAAAGGCGGGGCGCTGTTTCCGGAAAAAATCCACGGAAAATATGCTCGCCTCGAACGGCCTTGGGAAAGCGGGAGCATCTGGCTGTCGTACTCAGAAGATCTCGTCTACTGGGGCGAGAGCGTCTTTGTCATGGGCCCGCGCGGGGGCTACTGGGATGGAAACCGCATCGGCGCCGCAACGCCGCCCATGCGGATCGAGCAGGGATGGCTTTTCCTCTATTACGGCATCAAGGAAACGTCGGCGGGCCCTCTCTTCCGCCTGGGCGCCGCTATTCTCGATGGCGAGGACCCGCGCCGAGTGAGGGGCCGGACAAACGTGCCGGTGCTTTCCCCCCGCACCAAGCTGGAACGCCTGGGTGATGTCCCCAATCTGGTTTTTTCATGCGGCGCAGTGATTGAGCCCGACAACGAAGTGAAGCTTTACTACGGCGCCGCCAATTCGAGCATTTGCCTGGGCGTGACCTCCGTCGAGGAAATTGTCCAGGCATGTTTCGAGAGCATGAGAGCATACTGATGGTAAGACTGAAAAGTGGTCGCGACTTGTTTCATCGCTGGGAAGGTAACCCCGTTCTCGCCCTGGAAAACATGCCGTTCCTATGCAACACGGTGTTCAACGGCACGCCCGTGAAGATCGGCAACGAGTACCTGCTGTTGCTCCGGGTAGAAGGCCAGCAGGGCTACTCCTTCTTTGCCCTGGCCCGCAGCCGCGATGGATATCATTTCGACGTGCACCCGGAGCCCGTATTGCTGCCCGCAAAGGACGAACCCTGGAATGAATATGAATCCGGCGGGATCGAGGATCCCCGGGCTACCTTCATCGACGGAACCTGGTATGTGATGTATACCGCCGTATCCGGGAGGGGCTACCGGATTGCCCTCGCCAGGACGGACGATTTTCTGTCTTTCGAGCGACTGGGCTACATCTCGGAACCGGGCAACAAAGACGGCGTACTGTTTCCAGAACGAATCAACGGCCTCTATGCCCGGCTCGACCGGCCCTTTGGCAGAGGTATCGGCAGTATCTGGATTTCCTATTCAAAAGACTTGATCCATTGGGGGAATTCCAAGGTACTCCTGGCGCCCCGGCCGGGCTATTGGGACGAGTTTCGCGTCGGCGCGTCCGTGCCCCCTATCCGAACCGATGCGGGCTGGCTCGAAATCTTCCACGGAACGAAAATGACCTCGTCCGGCCCCATTTACCGCACCGGCTCTGCGTTGCTGGACCTCGAGGATCCGTCCCGGGTCATCGCGCGCTGCGATGTGCCGCTCCTCTCCCCCCGGACCGACTACGAACGCATCGGCGACGTCGGCAATGTCGTCTTCGCCTGCGGGGCCATTGTTGAACCCGACCAGAGTGTTAAACTGTACTACGGCGCCGCCGACACCTGTGTTTGCGTCGCCACCGCACAGCTTCAGGATATCATCGCCTGCACGCTCGATGCCTCCCAGCCGACGTAAGCCCTAAACCCCTCCGAACACGAAGAAATGAGCGAGGCGGCCGCGCCAGAGTCTTCTGGCGCGGCCGCCCCGTGTTGTGTAGATGGCTTGTTCCGTGCGCTCCATTCGCCCGGCTCAAAGCTCAGCGGTATTTCCGCCGCAGCGAAACTATTTCACCAGAGCGGCTTCCCGAGAACCGGAACCGCGGGCCTCTTCCACGAGTCGTCCCGTGTCGGAGGCAAT
The DNA here is from genome assembly GCA_050950105.1 of Candidatus Hydrogenedentales bacterium. Classification (GTDB taxonomy): domain Bacteria; phylum Hydrogenedentota; class Hydrogenedentia; order Hydrogenedentales; family SLHB01; genus UBA2224. The sequence goes on from JBMNGZ010000009.1 coordinate 320,501, forward strand.
GACCAGTTCCTCGTCCGTGGGAATGACCAATACGCGCACCTGGGAGTCGGGCGCAGAGATGTCTGTTGCGGATTGGGCGTTTTTGTCCTGGTCGATTTTCAGTCCAAGATAGCCGGCATTCTGGAGAATGCGCGCGCGCATGACTGCCCCATGCTCTCCGATGCCGCCCGTAAAGACGATGGCATCCACGCCGTTCATGACCATGGCGTAACTGCCGATATAGCGGGCAACACGGTAAGAGAACATATTCAGGGCGAGTTTGCTGGCGGCATCGCCTTCGGCCGCAAGGCGTTCGATGTCGCGAACGTCGGCCTTGCCGCAGATGCCTTTGAACCCACTCTGTTTGTTCAAAATGGCATCGACTTCTTCGGCGCTGATGCCCAGCTCGCGAATTAGAAAGAGCGGGATAGCCGGATCCATATCGCCGGACCGGGTGCCCATCATCACGCCCTCGAGCGGGGTCAAGCCCATGCTGGTGTCCACCGATTTCCCGCCTTTGACTGCCGTAATGCTGCATCCATTGCCCAGATGGCAGGTAATGATTCGGCTTTTGTCCGCGGGTTTGTCCAGTAATTCGATGGCTTTTTGCGAGACGTAGTAGTGCGATGTGCCATGGAATCCGTAGCGGCGCACGCCGTGCTCGTCGTAAAATCCCATCGGTATTCCGTAGAGATAGGCATTTCGGGGAATGGTGTGGTGGAACGCCGTGTCGAATACCGCCACCTGCGGGGTGTCCTTAAAAATCTTCTTGCAGGCTTCGATGCCGAGAATGGCCGGCGGGTTGTGAAGCGGCGCCAGTTTTGCGCATTTCTGGATCCCCGCCAGGACGGCGTCGTCGATGATTGTGGAACCGGTAAATTCTTCGCCGCCGTGAACGACGCGATGCCCCACTCCCTTGATCTCCGAAAGATCCTCGATGATGCCGCAGGTATCGCTCAGAAGCAATTGACAGACGGCATCGATCGCGTCGGAGTGATTCCGGATTCTCAATCCCCCCGGTTCACGTAGAATGTCCTGGTTGGTGCAGCTGTCATAGTTTGTCAGACAGCACCCACAGCTCATGATCGGGCCCGACAAGCCGATGCGCTCCATCATGCCCCGGGCGATCATCCGAGGCGGTGTGCCGTGTTCGTAGACCTTGTATTTGACCGACGACGACCCGCTGTTAATCACGAGGACCTTCATAGATGCTTTCTCCACAGCCTGAGCCGCAATACGCCTCGTGCAGGCGCGCGGGACTCACCTTCTATTGTAACACCTGGCTTTGCACCACTGTGATGGCCGCCACGCCCACGATATCTTCGGGCGAGCAACCGCGCGACAAATCATTAATCGGCAACCGGGTACCCTGAATGATAGGGCCATAGGCCTCGGCGCCGCCAAGATATTGCACCAGCTTGTAGGCGATGTTCCCCGCATCAAGGTTCGGGAATATCAGGACCTTTGCGCGCCCCGCTACTGCGCTCTCCGGCGCCTTACTGCGGCCGACGCGGTCTGAAAGCGCCGCATCGCCCTGGAGTTCCCCATCGATCCGGACCTTGGAGTCCGGGCCGAATACCTCGCGCGCCCGCTGCTGGGCAAGCTCGGTGGCTTTCAGCACCTTTTCCGTGAGCGGGCTCTTTGCCGAGCCCTTCGTAGAATAGGAAAGCATGGCGACGGCCGGGTCGATGCCAAACGTGAGCGCGGACTGGGCCGTTGCCACGGCAATTTCAGCCAACTGCGCTTCATTCGGGTCTTCGACCAGCCCGCAGTCAGCAAACAGATAGGTCGTATCCTCCAGGGCCATGAAGAAGAATGATGAGGCCAATCGTGCCCCTGGCGCGGTTTTCAGAATTTGCAGCGCCGGGCGCAGCGTGTCGCTCGTGGAATGCGAGGCGCCCGCCACGAGCCCCTGGGCTTTGCCCTGATGAAGCAGCATCATCCCGTGAGGAATGCACTGCTGCATGGTGGCCCGGGCCTGCTCCTCCGTGATTCCTTTGTGTTTCCGCATGGCGAAAAAGTCATTCGCGAACTCATCCGCCCAGGGTGCTTTTGCCGGGTCTACAATCTCGAATTCGCCCCTAATCCCCAGTTCGCTTAGTTTCCTCGACACCGCGTCCGTGGCGCCGATCAGGGTCACCGTGGCGATCTTCCGCGCCTGAATCTCGCCCGCTGCCTTCAATACGCGTTCGTCATCGGCCTCCGGCAGCACGATGGCCTTGGGATTGGCTTGAGCTCGTTCGATTACCTGGTCAATGAACCCCATAGTTTACGTACCCTTTCCTGGCAGCCCTGTGAACACAACACACCCCCTTGGAAACCGGTTCCCTGAATAGAGGACCTAATCACGAACGCGTCGCCGTGCGTGGACTTCAGGCGACCACCTCCATTGAGACTTGAACCTGTGCATCCCCGGCAAATCACAATCTTAACTTGCTGAGTATAAAACAGGGACCACGAGACGTAGTCTAGAACAATGTCAAAAGCAGTGTCAATCTGGCGTCAAAAACAGCGCCTGGACGCGCCCGGATTGCCCCAGTTGCGGGGATTTTGCATGCTCACTAATCCGCCACGGCCACGTGCGCGATGTAGCGCAGGCAAGATGCGCTGTCGACTGATGGCTGAAGCAATTCCAGACAAAGCGCTCTCAGTCCGCCGTCGTCCAAAGCATTCAGTCGCAGCGCGTTCCGGGCTTGCGGGGGAGCGCGGAAGGCCCACAGCAAATCCCCGGCGTAGGGCGGGCGCGCGATCTCTTTCTTGGGCTTGCCGCGCCGGATCTGGGTGAGCGCTTTTTCGAGGCGCTTTTTTGATGCGCCCGGCAGGCCGTCAAGGCTCGCCACGCCGTCATGCGCCAGATTGACCAGCACCGGCTCCGTCAAAAGCGGCAAGAGCCATCGCTCCAATTCGTTTTCGAGGATCCCGCCCAGCAGAAACTCCTCGGGCAGAGGCGAATCACCGCTTTTCAGCAAACGCAGCATCTGCCGCGACTGCCCGGAAAAACGTTCCCATCCCGGCAGCCACGAGTCCAGGGTCCTCCCCACGCGATCGGGAATCGTCACCGTGATCAGCATGCCGTTCGGTTCTGCATGACACTCGACGACGCCTTCGTGGAGTTCCGTCACTCCCCGCCGGATCGAGGCCAGGTAGACCGTCTCGCCGGGCAGGTACCGAGCGCCTTCCAGTTCGATGAGGGTCGATGCGCTGCGAGCGCTTGCGTCGTAATCCACCATGAACGCGAGCCGCCCCCCGTGAGGCAGGCACATAAGCGCGTGTTGAACGGTGCTCCGCCAGACCCTGAAAAGCGCCGGCCGCGTGATCACCAGGGGAGGAAGCTCCAGTTCCGCGAAAACGTCCACCCCCAGGGCCTGCTCCGCTGCTTCGTCAGCGCCAGCGGCGACCGCGTCACGGATTGTCCGCACAAAATCAGCGGAGCCCGTGGGCATGGGACCATCGAGCAGGGTGAGGCAGTCTTCGGCTTGCACCAGAGCGTCGGACCAGGGCGCGGCCTCTTGCGGGAGACTGTCCTGCACGGCCAGGCATTCCATGATCGCGCGATTCAGCTTTGACACACAATCGACAAACGGGGTCAGGCTCTCGTCCGAGCTCGCCGGCTCGCGCAGTCCCCGCAGGCGCAGCTCCAATCCCGACGGCGTGCGATAAATCCGGCCTCCGCGGGTCGCAACCGTCCATCGTTCGCAAAGCGTTTCAAAGGTGATCGGCAGGTCGCCCCCAACTCGGAAGCGTGCGGGAAATGTCCCCGGTCCATCCAGGGTCAGGGTGATTCGAGGAATATCTTCTTCTTCGAACAGCTCCGCCAGGAGCACGGCGTCCTCGTGCAGTTGCACACCAGCCGCAAGGGTCGACAGGCATGCCCACGCCTGCGCCGGATCGCATACGCAGGAAGAGACGGCGTGAAGCCGCAGAGAGCGGCGGTCAGTTTCCAGGAATCCCGCCTGTGCTTTCAGCCATGCTTCCGGGTCGCAGGTCTCGTATACCGGCGGACGGAGGATGTCGAGATACAGCCGGGCGGATGCCAACGGTTCCAGGAGGTCCGCGCAATCCGTGGACGCACCGGAAAGGCCCGCGCATCGCGTGGCAAGCCTTTCGCGGACGCACGCCACAGCCGGTTCGATCAAAGTCGCAGTCTCATTCATAACGGGGCCCAGTGTACGCATGCCGACGGCGCCATTCCAGCACCTTTTTGCATGGCGCCTCACAAAACCTTAGAGTACACGCCAGCGTAACAGACATTCCATGCGGAGGGAGTCATCATGGAAATCTACGGGAAAAAATACAGCACGAGAGAGTTGCGCACGCGCGTGGGCAACATGGACCAGATTGCGGGGATCCGCACCGTTCAACTGGATGACGGCAACGAGCGGCCCACCCGCGCGGCCATCATTCATACCGGCGCGGGGCTCGAGCTTACCGTGCTCCTGGACCGCTGCCTCGATATCTCCGCCGCATCGTTCAAGGGCAAGGCCATGGGCTGGCGCTCCACCACGGGCGACGTCGCCCCGCAATATTACGAGGCCGAAGGGCTCCGGTGGCTCCGCAGCTATTTCGGCGGGCTGGTCACGACTTGCGGTCTGATGAATGTGGGCGCGCCGGACGAAGCCAGCGCCCTGCGGGGTACCGGCCTGCACGGCCGCATCGGCAACACCCCCGCGAAGAACATCAAAATCACCCAGGAATGGCAGGGCAACGACTATGTCCTGAGTGTATCAGGGACCATGCGTGAGACGGTCGTGTTTGGCGAAAATCTGACCTTGACGCGCACCGTGTCTACCCGGCTGGGTGAAAAACGCTTCTGGATCCATGACATCGTGACCAACGATGGATTCAAATCGGCTAAATACATGCTGCTTTACCACTGCAACATCGGTTGGCCGGCCGTGGACCAGGGCGCGGAGATCATCGCTCCCAGCCGCTATGTCGCCCCGCGGGACGCTGAAGCCGAAAATGGGAAGGAGAACTGGCACAAACTCGATCCCCCCACCCGGGGCTACCGGGAAAAGGTCTATTACCACGACATGGTGGGCGATGCTCGAGGCAATGTCACCGCGGCGATCGTCAACAGCGGGTTCAAAGGCAAGGGCGAAGGCTTTGGCGTGTACCTCAAATACAACAAAAAAGAACTGCCCCGCTTTGTCGAGTGGAAACAGATGGGCGAGCAGGACTACGTGGTCGGTTTCGAACCGTGCAACTGCGGAGTCGAGGGCCGTGCCGTTGATGAAAAGCAAGGCCTTCTTCATTCGCTTCGCGCGGGACAAAGCCAGGAAGTGCACCTCGAGTTCGGCGCATTGACCGACGCCAAAGAGCTTGCCGCCCTCCGGAAAACCTGCGGAAAAGTCAAAACAGAAATCGTCGACAGCTACCAACGGTTTGTCAAGAAACCCCGGTAGCCATCCCTGCGCAGGATAAGATGAGCGCCTTCCCTGCCAGATTCCTGGGGAGGTGCCTTTCTTCTACTCGAATCAATGCGCGCTTTTGGGTGGATCTTCGGCTGCATCCTCGACTGCTGCGGAATGGTACAGGTCATCGAGGAGTTTGTACGCTATGGAACGCGACCAGTTCCACCTGCGCCAGCCCGTGCACGTGTTTTTGCCCCATTTGCGCTTCAGCCACGAGTGCAAGAGATGCGCATCGTACTCCGGCAATGTGTCCAGCGCGGCCACAATCGCCGGGATGGCATCATCCCCCAGTTTAAGCGCGTACCCCACGTCAAAGGACTTTCCCTCAGAGATGCGGGCAAGATTCCTCGAAACGATAATTTGGCCTGGGTTCATGACATGAAATGCCATTACGAACACGAGTCCGCTCAGCACCATGCCCAGTGCAAAGCGCTTTGTCCGCCCCCACAGGGCGGTGACGGCGAACCACGCCAGCGACAGGCCGATCCAGGCCATAAACGCCGTGGAATAGAACCGTTGCTCGGTCAATCCATAGGCCTCGACGTACAGACGCATGCGCATCAGGGCGCTGACCATGATCACGGCCACCAGCAACAACATGAGTACCGACAACAGGCGGCAGAGCGTCTTTTCGCGGGGCCTCGCTCCCTGGGACAGCCAATGAAAGAAGTACTGCACGAGTAGCGTTAAAACGGCCACGGTGCAAAGCTCGGAGAAGCCCCGCCGCGCATACTCGGCGTAGGTAAGTTCCGCAACGGACTCGATCCGGCCGCTCCCTCCGAAAAAGTACTGGAACTGGACCACCACAAAGGCCAGGAACAGCGCATCCACCGCTGCGAATACGACGGCGGCCTCGATCCCGCTGGTCTGGATGCGTTGACGTCTTTTTTCGCGCGGCTGGCGTTGGGCAACCCCGGCGACAACCGTGCAAAGCAGTCCTCCGGCCAGGTACGCACTCAACGCGAACGCGGCCACGTGACGCGGCAGGAACTCGAGGTCAAACGAGAACATCCTGGTGATAAGATCACCGAACGCGCGATCGGCCGACGCAAACAGCAGCGCAAACACCGCGAGGATCGGAATCGCCAGCAGCAGGCCTCGCAACAGGGCGGTGAGCCAGCGCTTCCTTCAGGCGGAAAAGTGGTTCCCGAAGATCGGGAACCTGAGCTCGCCCGCTCAATTGCGCCATGAGCACAAACCGGACGCCGATCATACGATATAGTCGGCGAGCTGTTGCCGCAACGCTACATCGACCTCGGCCTCCAGCACTACCACGTTGTCTTCGTAATTCTGTTCGATTACCCGCCCGAAATCGTGCACCCGGGCCACAATCCCGCCCTGATCCTGGGGAATGCGCAGCTGCACCCGGGAGCGCTGCGGCATCAGGTTGGCGTCGATGGCCTGAAGCAGTTCCTCGATGCCCTCGCCGGTCCGGGCGGAGACCCGCACGCCGCGGCCGAATCGCGTTTCAAGCTCTGACACCTGCATGGGAGTAGCGAGATCCATCTTGTTCAGCGCGAGCACGACCGGTTTCTCGCCCACCTCGATCTCGTCCAGCACGCCGCGCACGGCCTTCAAGTGTTCCTCCGCCGCGGGATGGGACGCGTCAGCGACCATGAGCAGCACATCCGCTTCGTTCACTTCTTCGAGTGTGGCGCGGAATGCCGCAACCAGTGAGTGCGGCAGGCTTCGAATAAACCCTACGGTGTCCGTAAACGTCACCTCGCGCCCGCTGGGAAGTTCACGCCGCCGCGTCGTCGTGTCGAGCGTCGCGAAAAGCTTGTCCTCGACGAACGCGCCGGCCTGGGTCAGGGCGTTAAGCAGCGACGACTTGCCCGCGTTGGTGTAGCCCACCAGCGCGACCGTGCCGATCCCTCCCTCGATCCGCCTCTTACGTTGAATACGCCGGCTTTTTCGCATGTTCTCGAGTCCCGCTTTCAGGCGGCGGATACGTCCGCGCACGATGCGCCGGTCCGTCTCGAGTTTTTGTTCACCCGGGCCGCGCACGCCGATACCGCCCTGCTGACGCATCATGGCCGAGCCGCGCCCGGTCAGGCGTGGCAGGAGATACTCGAGCTGGGCCAGCTCAACCTGCTGTTTGCCCTCGTTGGACTGAGCACGCAAAGCGAAAATATCCAGTATCAGCTGCGTGCGGTCCACTACCTTGACGCCGAGCGCTTCGCCGATGTTGACGCTCTGGCTGGGGGACAGTTCGCAGTCGAAAATGACCAGCCCGGCCTCGTGTTCTTCGCACGCCGCTTGCAGGGTCTCGAGTTTCCCCCGGCCGATCAGTGAGCCCGGGCACGGTTTGGCTCGGCGTTGCGTGAGCGTAGCGGCGACATCAGCCCCGGCAGTCCAGGCGAGCCGCCGCATTTCCTCGAGCGAATCGTCGATTTCTCTGGCAGCGTCCGCCGGAAGGATAAGGCCCACCAGGATGGCGGTCTCGATCACAGGAGGCCGTTCCAGTTCGATCAATCGTTCATTTTTACCTTCGGTCATACCCTCGTCTTTCGTATTTTCAAACCTTTTGCACTACTATATCACGGGAATGAGGTTGAATCTGCTCGTGCAGGCTTCTAGTCTATGCACGCACAGCAAATCGTGACCCACGCTGAAACAACAACGAAAGGACCGCAAACACCGTGACAAAGCGCTTCGTCTCTCATCTATCTGTATGGATCCTGCTGGCGCAGGCCCTGTTCGCCGTGGGCGGCTATGCCACGGCTGCATCGGCCGAAAATGCGCCCGAACCCGCACAGCCGAAGGAGGTATCCCCTTTGCCAGAAACACGTTATGACACGCCTGCTTTCACCGAAAGAGTCCTGCAAAGCGGGGGCAGCGTCGATTTCGTTTTCGGGTCGGAGCGCCCCTTCGCGCAATGCCATGCCTCTACGATTGCCCAGGCGCCGTCGGGCGAGCTGGTCTGCGCCTGGTTCGGCGGCACGGAAGAGAAAAATCCCGATGTCGGCATCTGGTATTCCCGCTTTGCCGACGGCGCCTGGTCGCCCCCCGAGCGCGCCGCCAAGGTGAATGAAACGGCCCATTGGAACCCGGTGCTGTTCACCGATCCCGAGTCGGGTGTTTACCTCTTCTTTAAAGTCGGGCCCGAAATTCCCTATTGGCAGACCTATTGGATGAAGTCCACCGATGCGGGGCTGACGTGGAGCGCGCCCGTCGAATTGGTCGCCGGTGACCGCGGCGGCCGGGGTCCTGTCAAGAACAAACCCATCATTCTTTCAGATGGGGCGTGGCTCGCACCCGCCTCGACCGAACTCAACGCCTGGAAGCCCTTTTCCGACCGCTCCGACGACAAAGGGCTGACATGGAGCCGCAGTGCCGATTTTGCCATTGACCCCGCTGAGGTTGTCGGCGATGGGGCCATTCAACCAACGTTCTGGGAATCGGCGCCGGGCCGCGTACACGCTCTATTGCGTACCACGGCGGAAAAGATTGGCCGCGCCGATTCAATGGACGGCGGCCGGACCTGGTCGCCCATGCGTCTCACCGCGATGCCCAATAACAACAGCGGCATTGACCTCGACAGGCTGGATGCGAATCGCCTTCTGATGCTCTACAACCCCATCGGCAAGGATTGGGGCCCTCGAACGCCGCTGAATCTTGCCATCTCGAACGATAACGGCGAAACGTGGCAGGATCTCGTCAGCCTGGAGACGGAGGAGGGCGAATATTCGTATCCGGCGATCATCCGGAGCGAGGAGGGCATCGCCCTGTGCTACACCTGGCGCCGTGAACGCGTGCGTTGCTGGCAGATACCCGCCGGAGTGTTCGAGTAAAACGATACCGCGAAAACTAACTCGCGAAAACTAACTAATGTACGGCCGTGGGGTCCCGCCCAGGACCCCACGGCCGTTCGTGTATGCGTGGGCCGGCGCGACGAAAAAGCAGCCTCGTCCCCGAAAATGCTTCGGAGACGAGGCTGTGTAATGGTACGTTGGTTCGAGCGGTTTAGCGTTTCGAGAACTGGAAACGTTTGCGGGCGCCGGGACGTCCGTACTTCTTGCGCTCGACCTCGCGTGCGTCGCGAGTCAACAGGCCGTATTTCCGCAGAACCGGGCGATATTTCTCGTCCAGTTCCACGAGCGCACGGGCAATACCCAGGCGCAGGGCGCCGGCCTGCCCGGTCAGCCCACCGCCGCTGCACCGCGCGCGGATGTCAAAGCGGTTTACGGTGTCCGTCACGTCGAACGGCTGTTTTGCAAGCATCACAAGCACTTCGCGCGCCAGATAGGCATCCAGAGGACGTCCATTCACCGTAACCACGCCCGTGCCGGGCTTCAGGCGCACACGCGCCGAGGCGTTCTTCCGCCGGCCGATGGCCACCACTTCATTCGTCTTTGTGTCGACTGCCACTGGGGGTTCCTCTCCTCATTCCTCGCCTTCGTTTTTGCTAGAAGGTGTGCATTTCCGGATTCTGTGCCTCATGGGGATGCTCGCCGCCCGCGTAGATGCGGACGCGCGTGGCCAGCTGCCGCCCCAACCGGTTGTGGGGCAACATGCCTTTCACCGCAAACATCATGGCGCGCGTCGGGTGTTTCGCGACCATTTTTTCGTAGGTGGTTTCTTTCAGCCCACCGGGATACCCAGAGTGCCGGTAATACGTCTTGTCCTGCGCCTTATTTCCGGTGACGCAGGCTTTTTCCGCATTGATGATCACGACGTGATCGCCGCAATCCAAGTACGGCGTAAACTGCGGCTTATGTTTGCCGCGTAGCAACCTGGCCGCCTCTGCGGCAACCCGGCCGAGCACCTTGCCATCCGCATCGATGACCAGCCATTTCTTTTTGATATCTCCCTGACGGGGGACATACGTTTTCACGACTTCTCTCTCCCTGACGGCCGGGTCAGGCCGTAAAAGCACACAATTCAGCAACTTGTGAGGACAACGCGAGCCGAGAGTCTACCTGACAAAGAGCCTGATGTCAAGAAAGCTGTGACCTCGAAATTTCGGCAATTCTCGCCCGGAATGTCACCGCCATTCGCAGCGCTGCGCCCGGTGAACGGTATTTTATTCCCTTCAGGGAAAGGATACATACCTCAGGTGCCGCCGCAGGCGCGCTACCCGCTTCGAGACAAACGTTTCCAGACCTTTACTCTCCTTCTACCTCCGCCTTCACGCGGAACTCCAGAATCTCTATTGCGCCGTCATCGGCATCGGGGAGGACGGCGGGTTCATCGACAACCGTTTCGGTGTCGGGTTCACGGATCAGGTGTTCAGACAGCTGCATCTCAGCCAGGGCCGTTAAGAAAGAGATCGTCGATTCCGCACCCTGATTCTGGTTCACGCGGTCCGAGGATAGTCCGTCAAAGCACCCCCCCGTTCCCGCATGATACAGGGGCCGCTGGAGGTCGTTCCTCCCCAGGAACCATTCGAATGCCCGATGCGCCTCCTCCCGCCACTGTTCGTCCCCGGTAATGCGATAGGCCTCCAGGCACGCCGAAACGGTTGCACTCGCTTCAATCGGTTGCTGGTCGAAGCGCGCCCGTGGCTCACCATTCCGATAGAAGCCGTTGCTGCCGATGGGAACGAAATGATCGCTGCCCGCGCATTGAACCTCGACAAGCCAGCCCAGGGCACGTAGCCCGGCGTCAACCATGTCGCCGTCGTTAAGCCAGTGGCCGCACAGAAAAAGGGCATGCGGCAAACGAGCGTTGCCATAGGTGAGGAAGTTCTCAAACCACATCCAATCGTCTGAGGAATTCTTCTTGAACATGTCGAGAAGGCGCTGGGCCAGCTCCACCCGCGCATCCTGCGCTGCACAATGACCGTAGAAGCGCCGCATATATTCCATGAGCCCAAGCAGGGAGAATGCCCAGGCGCGTGTTTCACGAAATTCAAGACAGGCAGGCAGGGCTTCGTCAAATAAACGACAGGCGCAGCCGCGCAAACCGCTGTACTGCGAGCGGCCCGCTATAACGCCCAGGGCCCAGAGCGTGCGACCGTGGCTGTCTTCTGAACCGGCGTCTTCCAGCCAGCGCCGGTCGTAGCCCATGAAGTTGCGAAACCTGCGGGTCTCCGGGTTCCACGCGTGGTTCAGGAATGAGAGATACCGGGATTGCAAAGTGCGTACCAGTTTGGTGTTTGCCGTGCCCAGCTCTTCGAGTAAAACGGTCAACACAACCGCGCGCGCGTTGTCGTCGACCGTGTAGCCCTCGTCATAATTCGGGATTGTGAACGTGGCGTGCTGCAGAAGCGCCGTATCATCGGTCATGCGCTTGAGATGGTCGAGTTTGACGTCCGGCAGCTCCCCTTTGGTGAATTCCAGCGGCCGGATACCGCGGTGTCTCCGAGATTTCCGGAAACCCTCCTCACGGGCCCGTTCGAAGGCCTCGCCATACTGTCGCGCCACATTTTCCCAGACCATCTGGCGTCCGAATTCATAGGCTCGCTTGCGCATGGCGTGCCGTTCGGTTTCGTTTTCAAGCAAATCCTTGATCTGTCCCGCGATCGCAGCGCTGTCCTTAAACGGTACCAGGCGCCCCCGTCCATCGTTAAGCAAGTCTTCCGCGTACCAGTACGGAGTCGAGATCACCGCTTTTCCCGCGCCAGTCGAGTAGGCCAGCGTTCCCGAGGTGATCTGTCGGGCGTCCAGATACGGGGTGACGTACAAGTCGGCGCACCCGATAAATTCAATAAGCTCTTCAAGTGTCACGAAGCGATTGTGGAAAATCACATTACTCTGAACACCGCGCGACTTCGCCAGGCGCTGCAGGCTGAGCCGGTACGATTCCCCCTGGTCGCGTATCAAATGCGGGTGGGTCGCGCCCAGAAGGATGTAGACCAGGTTGGGGAAGTCTTTGAGCACCTCCGGCAACGCCTCGATTACGTATTCGATACCTTTGTTCGGAGAAAGCAGGCCGAAAGTCAGCAGCACAAGCTTCCCTTCTACGCCGAATTTATCCTTATAGTAATTGGGGTCCACAAACGGCACATCCGGAATGCCGTGGTGGATCAAGTCGATTCGTTCTTCGGGGATTCCGTAAATTTCCGTCAGGAAACTCCGGCCTCGTTCGCTCATTATCACCATCCGGTCCGACAAGGCCGCCAGTTCCGCCATTACCTGGCGTTGTGCGGCGTTGGGTTTCTCCAGAACCGTATGAAGCGTCGTGACGATGGGCATGCTGAGCTCGCTCAGCAATTTAATGATGTGGCTCCCTGCCACGCCGCCGAAAATGCCGAATTCGTGCTGAAGGCAGACCATGTCGATGTGGTTGACGTTCAAATATTCAGCAGCCCGCCGATAAGAGGCGAGTTCTTGCGCCCGCACCTCGAAACGGACCCGTGGCGGGTAATCGTAGCCCTCCTCGGTATCGTTCATCGGAATCGCGAACACGTCGGCATTGGGGTGGGCTTTGGAAAACGACTCGCAGATATCCGCGGTAAAGGTCGCGATCCCGCACTTGCGCGGAATGTAATTCCCAAGAAATGCTACTCGTTGACTGTACTCTTTTTTAAGCATAACCTCCTCTTTTACCACCTGAAGATGGCGGTTTCCCTTGCGATAATGCGCCAAACATCCTGTGACTATAGCATAAAACCACGGTCAAGACGGTTGCCGCCTCGTTCGCGCCCCCCGATCATGCCCGGCCCACAAAGCGCACGGTGCACGCTGTCAAGGTGTGTGAAGATGGGAAATTTCGATTGAACCTCCGGGGCTCAATCCGTACTATTCGAGGCCGCAGGTAGTCCAAAACTTGGGAAAAAACGCCCATGATCATCGATTGCCACGGCCACTGTTCCATCGATGGTTCCTATTCATTGTCTGCGGACGATACGGTCCGCAGCCTCGATTTGTACGGTGTCGACCAAATCTGCTGCTCTGCACCGGTCACCAGCGGCGACGCGGCGCCGGAGCTGATTCGCGAACGCAACGACCTCATTCTGGGCGCGATGCGCAAATATCCCGCTCGCATTATGGGCATGTGCTTCGTGAATCCGGGCCATGCCCGCGAAGCCCAGGACGAGATCACCCGCTGCGTGGTCGACAACGGCATGGTCGGGGTCAAGCTGTACAACCAATACCGCATCTGCGATACCGTCCAGTTTCCCATCATTGAACGCTGCATCGAACTCGGTGTTCCCATTCTCATGCATGCGGGATATCCTGCCGCGCCCGAATTACGGGAATTGCAGCCGCGCATCTCCACGGGTATGCATTTCGCCGGGGCGGCCCGGCGCTACCCCGAAGCCCTGCTGATCTGCGCGCATATTGGCGGTGGCGGCGACTGGGAACGCCAGCTCAAAGGCTTGCGTGAGGCCCCGAGCGTGTATGTGGACACCGGCGGTTCGGTCATCGACGCCGGCATGATCGAACGCTGCGTGCGGGAACTCGGCATTGAGCGCGTCTTGTTCGCGTGTGATGGCAGCATGGAGCGCGGCCTCGGGAAAATTCAGGACGCCCATCTCACCGACTCCGAGCGGGCCAGCCTCTACAGTGCCAATTTCCTGAAGATCCTCGCCAGGAGAAAGATATGATTGTTGATGCGAACACCTGGATCGGCCATTGGCCGTTTCGCTCACTGCCAAGGCGTTCCGCCCGCGACCTGCTCGAAGAGATGGACCGGCTGAAGATCAGCAAAGCGCTCGTCGGGAACCTCAACGGCCTGCTCTATAAAGACGTGCACGAATCCAACCACGAGCTGGCAACCGAAATCCAGGGCTACGCCGACCGCCTCGTTCCCTGCGCATTGATCAACCCGCTCTACGACGGCTGGCGAGACGACCTGCGCCAATGCCGGGAAACATTTGGGATGCCCGTCCTGCGTCTAACGCCGGATTATCATGGCTACGCGCTCTCGGACCCCTGCGCATCAGAACTGATCTCCGAGGCACACGGCCTCGGCATGCGCGTGGCCTTCTACTGGCGCATCGTGGATCCCCGCGGACGCCACCGGCTCGATCCCGGCCGCGAAGCCCCTGGGGCGCTCGTTGAGCAGGTAATGGCCCAATTTCCCGAACATCCGTTCCTGATGCTCAATTTCCCGCGCGTGCTCAGCCGGCCCGATACCCAGCAACCCTGCCTTTACGACATCACGTATTTTCTGGGCCGGAACGGATTGCTGCTCATGGATCATCTTGCCGCACAGGGCGCGGCCCGTTTTACACTCGGCACAACCATGCTCATGCGCTACGGCTCCGCGCCGCTCCTCGCCCTCGAAAAATGCGAGCTGTCGCCCAAAGACCGCGAAGCCATCCTGTGGCGCAATATCGTGAAGTTGATCCCCGAATTAAGTTGATGCAACCCTGATCACAGGCAGATGCCCCACTTCCTGGGAGGCGGCTATGACACATCGAGAACGGGTCCAGGCGATCCTCAATTATGCCCCCTACGACACGATGCCCATGGTCCATTTCGGATTCTGGACAGAAACCCTTGAAAAATGGGCCGCAGAAGGCCATATCACGAAAGAGGAGGCCGAGTCGTGGGGCGATGGCAACCCCGCCGACAGCGCCATCAGTGCAAAACTCGGCTTCGACTTCAATTACGCCTGCTGTTTCGCTCCGCATACCGGCCTCTCCCCTGAATTCGAGCGCGAGATCGTCGAGGAACTCCCCGATGGCGGCAAAAAAGTGCGCAACGCCTGGGGCGTGATCGAACTCGAGAAACCCGGGGCAACCTCCATTCCCGCCGAGATCGACCATCTGCTCAAGACCCGCCGCGACTGGGAGGAACATTACAAACACCGCCTCCAGTTCAACCCCGAGCGCATCACCCAGTACCGGGTCCTCGTGAACGGCAAAATGGTCCCCTGGACCGAAGGCGGGCTCGAATTCCTCCAAAAAGATGACCGGGATTACCATTACGGGCTCCACTGCGGCAGCCTCTTCGGCGAAATTCGTAATATCCTCGGCGTTGCCGGCTCCAGTTATCTCTTTGCCGAGGATGACGCTCTGTTTACCGAGATCATCGATACGCGAGCCGAGCTTTCCTATCAGACCGTCAAAACCGTTCTCGAAACCGGCGCGAAGTTTGATTACGCCCATTTCTGGGAGGATATCTGCTTTAAAAACGGCCCGCTGGTCATTCCCTCCGTTTTTGATGAAAAAGTCGGTCCGCATTACCGGCGCATCACCGAGCTGGTCAACGCCTACGGCATCAACATCGTGTCGCTCGACTGCGACGGCTGCATTGACGCCCTCATTCCCACCTGGCTCAATAACGGCGTCAACACCATGTTTCCCATTGAGGTCGGCACCTGGAACGCCAGCATCGCGCCGTGGCGCGCACAATACGGCCGGGAACTGCGCGGCGTCGGCGGCATGAACAAAGTCGTATTCGCCCATGACCGCGCCGCCATCGACGCCGAGGTCGAACGACTCAAGCCGCTCGTCGAACTCGGCGGCTACATCCCCTGCCCCGACCACCGCCTGGCCCCCGACGCCAAATGGGACAACGTCCGCTACTACTGCGACCGCATGCGCGCGGTTTTCGGGTAAAGCCTCACCTCTCATCCTGAGAGAGACAAGCCAGGATTAATCGACTATACTACCGAGACAGGGCTCCTTTGACAGTAGTAAACGAATGAGCTATTCTGTCTTCTAATATAGAGATTCTGGCCAGGGGGGATCTTGTAGTAATCAATTTGACTTGAACTAGGTGTATGTGGATGTCTACTATAAAAAAGGAGCCTTGCCATGAATTGCATGCTCAGTAGTCGCCGCAGTGTTTTCTTGTTCACCATTGTTCTTATGGCATTTGCGATCATCGGATGCCCGCCATCGGGCAGCGGGCCTAACGACCCGTCGGGAGACCGAATCAAAGTCCCGAATCTTGTTAACATGACCCAGGCTGCTGCAGAAACTGCCCTCAGGAACGCGGGTTTAGTGGTTGGGTCCGTGACCCGTGAATATCACTCCTCCATAGGTGCAGGTCGGGTGATAAGTCAGAATCCATCGGCCGGCACGAGTGTTAATTCTGGCCGTTCGGTCAATCTGGTGGTGTCCCAAGGACCAAAGCCACAGTCAATCGCCGTGCCAAATGTAGTGGGTAGCCCGTTGTCATCTGCTGAGACCACTCTAGTGAATGCTGGTTTTGTTGTGGGCTCCGTGACCCAGGAATACAGTAGCACTGTCGCGAATGGTGCTGTGATTAGTCAAAATCCAGCAGCAGGGTCGCTCGCGCTGCCCGGACGTTCTGTGAATTTGGTGGTATCGCGGGGTCCTAAACAAATAACAGTGCCTAATGTGGTTGGCAAATTTCTCTCAGCTGCCGAGACTGCCCTGACCGGCGCTGGTCTTAGCTTGGGCACTGTTACTGAAGAGTACAGTGCTACTGCTCCTGCAGGCAGCGTCATCAGTCAAAATCCATCGGCAGGAACAAATGCAGCGAGTGGTACTTCTGTCGATCTCGTGGTGTCGAAAGGCTTGGAACCCATCAGCCTTTCAAGCATTGAGGAAATTCAGCGCATCGGCAGAGATAAAGACTATCCCATTAATGGGCATTACGTCTTGGCGCAGAACATCAATGCCTCCGCCACGAGCGGATGGAATGACGGAAAAGGGTTTGACCCAATCGGTAAAGACACCAATCGATTCATTGGCCGGTTTGACGGTCAAGGTTATGCCATTTCCGGCCTGGTCATTAACCTTTCGGGCAGAAATTATGTTGGCCTGTTCGGATACGTGGGTGCTGCCGGAATCATCGAGGACGTGTCTATCACAAGCGGTTCCATAACCGGCGGTAACTACACTGGGGGTCTTGCCGGTGCTTGCAACGGCGGCCGAATTGAAAACTGCCACACGACAAGCGCTGTGGTTGGGTGGGAGTATGTAGGTGGCTTGGTTGGCACGAATTCCGGCCAGATCGCCCAGTGCTCTGCTGCAGGCGCTGTAACTGGGGGCTCATCAATTCAAAAATATGGCTGTTGTGGCGGTCTTGTTGGATTCAACGATAAAGGTGATATTGAAGACAGCTCCGCTACAGGACCGGTGGCCGGCGACTATCGAGTTGGCGGCCTTACGGGCCGGAACTCGGGAAACATTAAAGGTTGCCTGGCTCAAGGCAATGTTTCTGGGACCGTTAGTTATATCGGTGGCTTGCTTGGCCACGCCGCTAAGGGCGGGAGCATAATGGACTGCGCCGCAACGGGCGACATAACTGGCGGTACGGGTTCATATTATTTGGGTGGTTTGGTTGGGTGGGCCTCAGGTACAGTCGCTAAGTCCTGGGCAACTGGCAATGTGATAGGCAAGGAGGATGCTGGAGGATTGATAGGATATGCAGAAGACTTCTCCGTTTCTCAATGCTTTGCTGCGGGTTCCGTTGACGCATATCAGTATGCCGGAGGGTTGATTGGGAGCATTAAAGCGCCGGCGATTGTCGCACAGAGTCACGCATCGGGCAGCATAACGGCAACTTGGTGTGCAGGGGGGCTTATTGGCTCGCCGTATGGCGGAACTGTCATGCATTGCTACTCCATTGGCGCCGTTGTTGGTGATTATTCAAGTGGCGGGCTTATTGGAGCGCGCAGATATACATCGGATGCCCTGCCGACGGTTTCAGGCTCTTTTTGGGACATGCAGTTCAGCGGTATGACCGAATCACTCGGCGGTGAGGGCCGGACCACTGCCCAGATGATGGATAAAAGCACGTTTACCAGCGCTGGTTGGGATTTTGTCGAAGTGTGGGCCATCGAAAATGGCTTAACATATCCATATCTTCGCTGGGCATTTGAGTAAGCTCCAGCCATGGTGAGGCTGAGGATCACGACGACGTTGCTGCACCTCAAGGGCATGAAGTCGGCTGGCACGACACGGTAGCGCTATAGGCGGCAGCATGCTTTGCGGCATGCTGCCGCATGCTTTATTTGGAGCGAAGGAGTAAAGGATGGCTACTTTGAAATGGAGAGGATTTTGCCTCTTCGTGCCGGCAACCATACTTGTTCTTCAGTTGGGATGCTCAAATCCACCGCCATGTTGTATTGCTGGCGGGCCTGCTCAGCCGCGGCCTCCGCCTGCGCGAGCTGTTCCGGCCGCGCCCCGGCCTCCAATTTCGCCAAGATGGCTGCTGTCTGACGCAATCGAGCCTCGGCCGCCGCCACCATCGGCGCTGTATCTTTCGGATCCAGCTCCACCAGCAGATCCCCCGCCGAGACGCGGCTCCCCTCTACGACGTGGACCCGGGAAACCCGGCCGCCCACCAGCGTGCCGGCCCTCACATCAATCCCTTCCAGAAGGCCCGCGACGCGCAGCACGCCGTCGTTGCCATTCCAGCAGCCGGCCACCAAAAACAACAGGGCGAGCACCACGCGTTTCATGAGACCGGGCCTTTCGTGAGCATGCCATGGAGGAAAATGTCGAGAACCGTGTCCGCCACCTGCTCCGGCGCCATAGGCGTCACCCGGCTCGCCCCGAACAGCTCCTGGGTGAGCACGAAGATGAAAAACATCCCGAACAGGCAGCGCGTCGCGATAGACGGATCCAGTGTGCGCAAGGTCCCGCGGCCCATCTGGGCCGAAAGAAACTCGGCCATCTGAGCGTTGGCCCGCGGAAGCGCTTCCTCCAGATAAAGGCGTTTTAATTCGGGTAAATGGCGCATTTCCGACAGAATGACCTGTACGGTTTTGGCCGCCGCCGGGGCCATCAAGGCGTCGAGAAAGGTGCGGCCCAGCTGGCGGGCATGCGCTTCGAGATCTCCAGGCGCAGCCCCCGCCAGGGAGGGCAGTAAACCCATGAAATCTTCCAGTTCCGCACGGATCACCGCAAGCAAAAGGTCTTTTTTGCTACGAAAATACAGGTAGATCGTGCCTTTCGTGATGCCCGCCGCCTCGGCAATCTCATCCATCGTCGCGCGAGCAAATCCTTTGGACGAAAAGGCGTCCAAGGCCGCGCCGAGGATCTGCCGGGGCCGTTCTTCCGGGCGCCGCCGCCACTTCGCCATAACCCGCTCCTTGTTACTAACTAAAGGGTCAGTTACTAAGGATACCACGCGCCGCGCCTCGTGTCACGAAGCATCTGTGTAGGCGCAATTTGATAATGTCCGCTTTGTGCAAAGTAAAAATGTCCTCTTTGTCCACGTTTGGGGAGGAAGAGGATGGGCATTTGCATGAGCGAAAAGGAGTTGGACCGGTTGGCGTTGGTACAGGAGATTATCCGGGGTCGGCTTTCTCGTGTTGAAGGCGCGTCGCTGTTGGGGATCTCGCAGCGTCATCTGCGACGTATTCTGCGGCGCTATGAGAAGGAAGGGCCGGCCGGCCTGACGCACCGTTCGCGTGGCCGTGCCTCGAATCGGCGGATCCCATTAGCTGCGAAGACTGCCGCCCTGGCCTTTATGCAGGAAGAAGACTTCCACGATTATGGTCCGACGCTTCTGAGCGAGACGCTGGAGAAAGAAACCGGTTTGCTGGTAAGCCGGGAAACGATGCGGCAGTGGATGATCGCCGAAGGTCGGTGGAAGCCTCGCAAAGCCAGAGTACGCCACCGCCAGTGGCGTGAGCGCCACGCCTGCCGTGGTGCGATGAGCCAAATGGATACGTCGATCCACGACTGGTTTGAGGGCCGGGGCGAGCCGGCCGTTCTTATCGCGATGATCGACGATGCCACCTCGGAACTCCTGTGCCGTTTTCATGACACAGATTCCACGGCAACAAACATGAGGGTATTACGTGAGTATATCCGCCGGTATGGCCGCCCCCGTGCGCTCTATGCGGACAAGGCCAGCCATTTCATGACCTCGCGTGCACCCACGGTGGAAGAGCAATGTGCGGGCAAGGAGGCGCAAACCCAGATCCAGCGGGCCTTGGAGGAGCTTGGTATCGAGCACATTGCCGCCCATTCTCCCCAGGCCAAGGGCCGCGTCGAGCGGTGTTTCCGCACGCTTCAGGACCGTCTGGTCAAAGCACTGCGCCGGGCCCGAATCGCAACGATTGAGGAGGCCAATGCCTATCTGGACGAAGTGTTCCTGCCCCTGTGGAGACAACGCTTCACCCAGGCGCCTCGGGAGGCCGCTGACGCGCACCGCTCCCGCAACGGACACGACCTGGATGCCATCTTCAGCCATCAGGAAACCCGCCAGGTTGGCGACGATTACACGTTTGCCTATCGCAGCAAACGCTACCAAATTGACAAACACAGCATCCAAGCGGGACTGCGGCGCAGCAAGGTCATCATTGAGGAGCGCCTCGACGGAAGCCGCAAAGTACGCTGGCGGGGACGCTACCTCAGGCACCGGGAACTGCCGACACACCAAGCCTCGAAACCGAAGCCGGCCGCCAAGCCTCGCAGGAGTGCTTCAACCTCAACCCCCAACAAACCCGATCGAAAGCATCCCTGGCGCCAGGGATGCATCTTGATGCGCGCGGAAACCAAGCCATGAAACCTGCGAGTTACCCACATATCCACAGCCGCGACGGGCGCTACGCGCATCCGCGCTGTGCGCCGGCTGTGGATATGACGGGCTGTGGGCAGCTGCTGCGCACCTGCCCACAGCCCTTGGATAACCCGCTAGCCCCCAGCGTAAAGCGGACATTTCTAATTGGCAGAAAAGCGGACATTTCTATTTTGCGTTTACAGATGTATGCAAATGAATCCCGAGGTGAGCTTTATCCCGTCCTACGCTCTGAGCCCGGTGTCTTTATGTTTTCACGCGAGGGAATTTACCCCCAGTACATTTGGGATCCGCTTATCTTAGTCAACCCTGGTGCCTCGGACGCTGCTGAGTTCCAGAATCCTTCAAGGGCATGCATTGAGCTTATTGATGACCAGCATTATCTATATTTCGGTTATGCCTTCAATGATGAGGCCACCGCTTTGGCTTATCTCAATGCTTATGAGCAAATTGCTGAGAGTGGCGGTTTTTTTGATGAAGATCTTGAGACGCCTGCTGGCGCGCGCATACGGAGGATGCGTGAAGGAGTAGAAAGATTGTTGGCTTTCGATGATCCGAGTTCTCCTCCTATCAACATGGCCGCTTGGGCGCAGTCCACCATTGTCCTTATGATTGAGCGGCCCGGCGTTTGGGAGCACGGGGGAATACATGTGCTTTTTATGGATGGGCATGTGGAGCTTGTTCCACCAGGCACATTTCCCAATACACCATCTTTCCTAAATGAAATCGCACGTATCGAGGCTAAATTCAAAACCAAGGGCAGTCAGAATTTTCACGTTCAGGAGGTTCATCATGAATGACAACGTTGCTGCTTCGAATCAAAACCAAAGCATGCCGCAGGCGCCCCGTAGTGCTTCACATCGGATGACTTCGCGCTACAGGGACGCATATGCGATGTCTCGTGTCCTCAATGGGTTTGGTTGGCTGGTAAAGATTTGTGCTTACGTGCTTCTTGCAGTTGCCATACTTGGAGCCCTCGTTGCAGCAGAGAGTGTAGGAAGTACTGTCGCGACCGGACTTGCTGGTGTTGGCATCGCGCTCGCTGTTCAACTCTTTCTTGCCGGCATACTTTTTGGCGCACTCGGCCAACTGCTGAAGGCGGCGCTTGATACCGCTGTGAACACGTCCCCCTTTCTCACAAAAGATGAGATGAGGGCAATGCTCTCCTTGGATTAGGTGAATTATTGTCGCGCATTCTCCGTGCAAATGTCGAAATAGGTAATTATTCCTCGTTGCTCGTTGCTTTTGAGTAACGAGAATTCTTGCGACCGCATGCGCGCGGTTTTTGGATAAATCCGGCGCAGGCCGGCCTGTTTCAGAGCATCTGGGCTATACTGGCCTTTTCAAACGGGGAGAACTGCGATGAACCCTGTCAACTTTATCGTGTGCGCCGGCATGGCAGTGATGTTGATTTGCGGACAGGCCGCCGGTCAGGCCGAAAACGCGTCGGCAAGCGCCGGAGGTAGCCCCATGCACGAGTTTCCGCGGCGGGCCATCCACTTGGACACTCACACCATGCCGGGCATTTATGACGTGGGCTCGGAATTCGATGCGGCGGAGTTCGCGCGCACCTTGAGCGAAGCTCATGTGGATTACATCACCGTGTTCGCCAAGTGTAATATCGGGTTTGCCTACTACCCGACGGAAATCGGGCGGATGTATCCGGGACTCCAGGTGGACCTGCTCGGCCAGATGGTTGAGGCCTGTCACGCACAGGGTATCCGGGTCGCGGCCTATTTCAACGTGGGGATCGACCACGAACATGCCCGGCTCCACCGCGAATGGTGCAAGGTGGACAAGGAAGGCCGCGTGTACCGCTTCGCGGAAAAGGGCCACTGGTTTCGCGACCTGTGCCTGAATACCGGTTTTCACGACCACATCCTGGGCATGGTGCGCGAAGTGCTCGACCGCTACCCCGTGGACGGCATCTTCCTGGATTGCTACGACCTCTCCCCCTGCTACGGAACCGAATGCATCGAAGCCATGAAAGAGCAGGGAATGAACGTATTTGATGACGCGCAGGTCACGGAATTCTGCTGGCAGACCACCTGCCGGTTCATGGAAGAAGTCGAGGCACTGGCTCGAGCCAAACGCCCGGACATCTACATCCTGCACAACGGCATCGCATACCGTCGCCAGCCCACGCACATCGAGCTCGAGGTGCTGCCCACGGGAGGCTGGGGCTATGACTACCTTCCGATGGCCATCCGGTACGCCCGCACCGTCGACAAACCCTATTTCACCATGACCGGCCGTTTCCACAAGAGCTGGGGCGATCTGGGCGGCATCCGAACGAAGCACTCGCTCCTCTTCGATTGCTATTATTCCCTCGCCAACGGCGGCACCTGCTCGGTCGGCGACCATTTTCATCCCCGGGGCGCTCTCAACGGCGAAGTGTACCGCCTCATTCAGGATGCCTACACCTCGGTGCGCGCCTTGGAACCGTGGACGGCGGGCGCGCGCGGGGAAGCCGAGATCGTGGTCCTGGAACCCCACATGGCCGATTTTCCCAGCGCGCGCACGTACAGGGCCAAGCCGGACGGCTTCTCGCTCGACAGCATCAAGGGCGCCGCGCGGCTCCTGTCGGAATTGAACTGCCAGTTTGATATCAGTGACGGCACCGAAGACTTGTCGCAGTACAAGGTCATCATCCTGGCCGACTCCGTGCGCGTGACGGATGCCTTGAAGCCGAAGCTGGAGGCGCATCTGGCCCGGGGAGGCGGCATCCTCAGTTCGGGCTTTGCCGGACTGACACCAGAGGGCACGGCGTTCGCCCTCAGTGGCGTGGACCTGGTCGCGGAAGGGCCGGAGCCCTTTAATCCCACGTTTGTTGAGGCGCTCCCGCCGCTCGACAAAGGTTTTCCGGCCATGCCCGTTACGGTGTACCAGCAGGGGATCGCCATGCAGGCCGGCCCCGCAAGCGAAGTGCTCGCCCGCCTGCACAAACCCTACACGAACCTTGGTGCCTGGGACTTCGAGCACGAAAGCCTCTACTGCCCGCCCGACAAGGATACCGGCCGCCCTGCAGTCGCCCGCTGCGGCAAGGTGATCCATTTCAGCTTCCCCCTTTTCCTCGGATACATGCGTGATGCCGTGGTGCCGCACCGCGTCCTGCTTGATAACGCCCTGCGCCAGCTTCTGCCGCAGCCGATGCTCGAAGTGGCCAAATTCCCCTCGTTCGGGCGCGCCACCGTGACCTCGCGTGAGCAGACCCGGCTGGTTCATCTGCTCACGTACGTGCCGGAGTCCCGCGGAAGCATCGAAATGGTCGAAGAGCCGATCGGGGTGAGCGATGTCGCCGTGGGGCTTCGAAGTGAAGGACGGGACGTGAGTACGGTGACGCTGGCGCCGAGCGGGGAGGCCCTGCCGTTCACGCGCGACGGCGATTATGTGCGATTCACCGTGCCGCACGTGGAGGGATACCAGCTCATCGTGGTCGAATAAATTGGTTTCGGTGGCGCCGGTGAGACACGGCAAACAGCCGGAATGAGGTGCGCTTCACCAGCATGCCCAACCACGTGCATGGGATTATCCATGTAGGGGCGACCCCTGGGTCGCCCATCGGGATAGCCCCTGCGGCTGCGTTTAAGAAGGGCAGACACAGGGGTCTGCCCCTACGCGCTGCGGAAATCAGACCCCGCGGCCGCCCAGCCGGATAGCCCACGCATTGCGACGGGACGCTGTAGCTGCAAGCCACACCCTAAAATCCAACCTGCAAAACTCCACCCCCAAATCGGCTATCGCCGATTCACCCCCGCCCGCGGGGGACAGGTGCCCTGGGAGCGCCGACGTCCTCGTCGGCACACGGTTCAGCCCCGCCCGCTGGGAGCGCCGACGTCCTCGCCGGTACGCGGCTCAGCCCCGCCCGCGGAGGACAGGTGCCCTGGGAGCGCCGACGTCCTCGTCGGCACACGGTTCAGCCCCGCCCGCTGGGAGCGCCGACGTCCTCGCCGGTACGCGGCTCAGCCCCGCCAGCGGAGGATAGGCGCCCTGGGCGCGCCGACGTCCTCGTCGGCACACGGCTCAGCCCCGCCCGCTGGGAGCGCCGACGTCCTCGTCGGCACGCGGCTCAGCCCCGCCCGCGGAGGACAGGCGCCCTGGGAGCGCCGACGTCCTCGTCGGCACGCGGCTCAGCCCCGCCCGCTGGGAGCGCCGACGTCCTCGTCGGCACGTGGCTCAGCCCCGCCCGCGGAGGATAGGCGCCCTGGGAGCGCCGACGTCCTCGTCGGCACACGGTTCAGCCCCGCCAGCGGAGGATAGGCGCCCTGGGCGCGCCGACGTCCTCGCCGGTACGCGGCTCAGCCCCGCCCGCAGGGACAGGTACCCTGGGCGCGCCGACGTCCTCGTCGGCACGCGGCTCAGCCCCGCCCACGGGGACAAGCGCACCGCACCTGGATATCTCGAGTTGGGGTTCTTGTCTCCTCCGGTAGCGTGGCATGGACAGAGATCTGCATCACATGGCTTCGGGCTCTGCCTCTTGTGTCCCCCGAAGAAGAGGGCGAATCAAAAACTAAACCAAGCGCTGCGTGTGTCGGTTCGCGTTCTTGTGTCCCCCGCGGGCGGGGGTGGCCACGCGCCCCGCGTGGCCGGGGGTGGATTGTGCGGGCAGACACGGGGGTCTGCCCCTACGCGCTGCGCAACCTGGATGGTCCGAGACAGCCCTACGCGCTGCGCAACCTGGATGGTCCGAGACAGCCCTACGCGCTGCGCAACCTGGATGGTCCGAGACAGCCCTACGCGCTGCGCAACCTGGATGGTCCGAGACAGCCCTACGCGCTGCGCAACCTGGATGGTCCGAGACAGCCCTACGCGCTGCGCAACCTGGATGGTCCGAGACAGCCCCACGCGTTGCGCAATCTGGATCAGGGGAAGTCCGCTTCAATGCCCCGAGAACATTACCCAAAATTCATCCGTTCCGCCTCGGCGCACCGACACACCCTGATAGAACAACAACTTACGCAAGTCATGCAAAAATCTTGGGGAAAGCCCTGTCGTGCAAGCCTCTTGGAATTCTGAGGTTTTTCAGGTAGACTAAGTTAAAGTCTTGCAGACAGATGCACGGTTCGTATGGGGACACTGAACTGAGGTGGAAGTCTTATGAACAAAGTGATGTGGGTACCGTTGGCACTGTTCTTGTGCGTGGCAGTGGCCGGGACAGCGTGGGCCGCGGATGCTGCTCCGAAAGACCCGAACCAGGACTGGGAGAAATATCCCGAGCCCGCATTGCAGGTGTACAAGACCACAGGGCGCGGCATCCACGCCCTCGTCTATCAGTCACTCCGTTCCCTGAAGGAAGGTAACGAACGCCTGCCTATTCTGGGCAGCGTCTTGATCTTTGAGGGGGTCGGAACCGGCCTGGTGGAGTTGGGCACGAGCATGTATACGGGAATGGCAGGCTCAAAGCCGCACCATCCGTATAATCAGCTGAGCCGGCCCAACCGGATCCTCAACTCGGACCCGGTTCTCCGCAATACCCGGCAGGTAGGCGGCACGGCTGCCCTGACCGCGGGCGGCGGCCTTCCCGTTGTGTTGGGACTTTATGCCGGTCAGGAAGTGGTCGACGAATTCCCCCGTGACGGGGAAAAAGTCGAAGAACTCGAGGATATCCGCCGGCCCGTTGAGAAAAAACGTATGACCATGCCCGATGCGCAGCGGCGGTATGTACCCCAGCGCGTCAGTTATGGGCGTCAGATTGAGCGGGGGCGCGGAAATCTCCTGAAACAGCTGCGTTACGAAAAGTAGCGGCAGGCTACAGCCGGCGGCGTTCAGTGTCCTGAAGAAAACCGTACCCAAGGTGCGGACTGTCCCGCAAGGTTCGTTGACTATTCGTGGTGTCATTCATTCATAGGCATTTCTGGCTGGCTTTACTGCTGGCGGCCCTCTTTGCTGTCTTTTTCGAACTGGGCCGCATGGATGTCTACACCGACAACGAGGGGCAACGGGCCACTCCGCCGGCTGAGATGCTGCGATCCGGCAATTACCTTATCCCCACCATCAACGAGACGACCTATCTCGCCAAGCCTCCCCTGCTGTATTGGGCGATCGCAGCTGTTTATCGGATAACGGGGACAGTCTCCGCGTTTACGGCACGTATTCCTACCGCATCCTGCGCGGTAGGGATGATTTTAGCGGTTTACTTGGTTTTTCGAAAACGACTGGGCGAAGTAGCGGCTCGATTCGCCGCCCTGTCGTTGCTGGCGTCGCCCTATTTTCTAGAACGCTCCCGCTGGGCGGAGCTTGATGTACCGTTGGCCCTGGCCACCTTCCTGGCCCTGGCTGCCAGCTGGACCGCTTTCGAGGCTGAGACTTCTGCCCGGCGGACGGGCTACACGCTGCTCGGCGGCTTGGCCATGGGGGCGGCAATCCTGCTGAAAGGGCCGGTTCCGGCCCTCTTCCTGGGCGCCACCTGGGCGGGATTTCTGCTTACGCATGGCGAAACCCGCGGCCGGGAGTTCGCGGGGCTGGCGATGGTCATCGTACTGGCCCTGACCATTGAATATCTCCTCAAATTCACCGAGATCCTTGCGTTTCCACTCGCACTGACGGCCACAACGGTATGTGGCGCGATTTGGGCCTGGAAGGCGGCGCCACAACTCCGCCTGAGGGCCAGCATAATCTCCGGCGCCGTATTTCTCATCGGCGTCTTGTTGGCCGCTCCCTGGGCTTTGGCGGTTCTGTATGACCAGGGCTGGGGCGATATTCGCAGTTTACTGCATTCAGAGGTCATTACGCGGACCCATTCCGCAACCGAGATCAACAGCGGCTCCCCCGTCTATTATGTCGTGGCCCTTCCACTGCTGCTGGCGCCCTGGTCGTTTCTGTTCCCGTTCCATTTCAGCCGGATAGAAAGGCGTGAAGGCGGCGTTGACTACCGATTTTGTATGGCTGTTGCCTGGATAAGCATTTTGCTCTTTTCGCTGATCGCAGGTAAGGAATACGAGTATATTCTTCCGGCTTTCCCGTTTCTGTTGGGCGCTACGGGCGTCACGCTGGAGCGATTTTATCGCGGCAGCCTTTGGGGCTGGATCAAACGATGGACTGCTCTGTGGGCCCTGGCTTCAAGCATAGTTTTGGCGCTTTTCGCTCTGGCCTTGATGATCTATGCCGTGAGTGCGGATAACTTGACTGTTTTTCGTGTGGAAGCCATCGGATTGGGCGCCCTGGTCGTTATCGCGGGCGTATGGGGACTTCGGCAGCGCGCCTTTCGGCTTCACTGTGTGGCATTTCAGGCGTTGCTCGTTGTCGTTGTGGGGCTTCTCGCCTCTCGCTCGTTCTATTACATCGGCACAAATTCGCCCAGGGAGATTGCCGAAACCACGGGGAGGCTCATAAAGTCCGGCTACTGCGTTGAATCGGGGTGGTTTCGCCATCCCTGGACGCCCGCATTTTCGTTTTATGCCGCGGCTCCCGTGCCGATGCAGCTGAACTTTGATTTTGTAAAAGAGCAACTCGCCGAAAATACGCCCTACTTTTTGTTGATTCGAAAAAAAGACTTGGAAAATGGGCCGATTATGCTCGAGCGCTCCACGTACCGCGTGCTCATGGGCCCGTATACCAGCAAAGAATATCTCCTGATCGGGAACGCCGACCTTCCCCGCAGCGCCGCCCCGGCGGAATCTGGCGGTTCATCCAAAGATTCACTTAGATAGGCGCTGCGCTTGAATAGTACTTCATCTTTTCCGCCGGGTATTGTATACTGATGCGGAGTGAGTGGGCCGGGCGGCCGCGGTGCAGCCGGAAGGCGGCATCGAGGAAAGTCCGAGCTCCCCAGGGCCGGGTGCTTCGTAACGCGAAGGCGGGGTGACCCGACGGAAAGTGGCACAGAAAAAACACCGCCTACGTCCGCCATGTGCGGACCGGCAAGGGTGAAAAGGTGCGGTAAGAGCGCACCAGCGGCTTGGCGACAAGCCGGCTTGCTAAACCCCACCTGGAGCAATTCCAAATAGGGGGGCCATGGAGTGGGCCCGCTCCGCCCCCGGGTTGGAAGCTTGAGCCCTGCGGTGACGCAGGGCCCAGAGGAATGGCCGCACAGGGATGGTTCGCCATCCTGGACAGAACTCGGCTTACAGGCCCACTCACCATTACGAGTCGCCGGAGACCGCATCGTGGAGATTGGGATACGATAAGTTCATATACGGGTACGGACCGGGAGAGCACCGGGAGGAGCGTGGTATGAACGAAATCCCAGGCATGCCGCCAGCCCGGGCCCGCCCGCGGCCTTTCTCCTCCGCAGCCCGCGAGGGACAGTACCTCGTCTTTACCTTGGACCCGGTTCAGTGCGGCGTTGAAATCTGTAGAGTCCGCGATATTGTTGGCATTTTGCCCGTCACGCCCCAGCCGGGAGTCCCCAGCTTTGTAAAGGGATACATCACGCACGGCAAGCAGATCATGCCGTTGATTGACCTGCACGCTTGTTTCGCCCTCCCGCCTCACGAAGAAACGGAACATTCGTGCATCATTGTGGTTGAAGCTCCGGGCAGGGAGCCCATTTCCACCTTGGGCCTCCTGGTCGATGAAGTTCACGAGGTTTTACAGATTCCGAAAGAGCAGATGCAGTCCCCTGTGGCTGCACATGCCCCCATTCCTCTTGAGTTCATTTATGCCAGGGCCCAGGTTGGCAACACCATGCTGCTCCTGCTGGATATCGAGCGCGTGCTTGAGTCCGCCAGCACCTGACCCTGAGCGAAATCCGCGCAACCTTTCCGTCCTGGCGCTCCTGGACCGATTTTCAGAGGACAGGCAAGCACGCGGCGCGATCTTCGTGGCCCAGGGCAGTTGAAGGCGATCACGTCTCCGAGTAGACTTACGGTCGGGTGATTTCCATCGAAAAAGGAGTGGATTTCCCATGCCAAAAGACAAGATTTTCGCCGCGGCCACCCTGGGTGCTGGTTCCATTGCGCAGCATTGCCATATGCCGGGCTACGCGAAAAGCCCGCATACCGAGCTGGTGGCCTTTGCCGATCCCGCCCCGGCCCGGCACAGAGAGATCAAGAAACTTTACCCGGCAGCCCGGGGATATAAGTCCCATGAAGAGATGTTTGCGAACGAGCGCCTTGATGTGGTGAGTGTTTGCACGCCCAACAAATATCACGCCGAAGGCACATTGGCCGCCTTGGCCGCGGGCTGCCACGTGTTGTGCGAAAAGCCCATGGCCACCCGAATCAGTGATGCGGAAAAGATGCTCGCGGCCGCGAAAAAAGCCCGCAAAAAACTGATGATTGGATTCACACACCGGACGATGGCAGGCAGCAAAAAGTGTAAGGAGCTTCTCGCCAGGCGCGCGCTGGGAAAACCGTTCATGATCCGGCTCCGCTACGCGCATGAAGGACCGTTTCCCGGCTGGGCCAAAAGCGACTGGTTCTACAGCCAGGAAGTGGCTGCCGGCGGCGCGATGCTGGACATGGGCATTCACGCCATCGATCTGGCTCTCTGGCTGATGGGACCGATCACGGCGGTCACGGCCCGAACCGCGGCCCTCATCAAGCCGATCGAAGTGGATGACAACGCCCTGCTCATTCTCGAATTCGCGAGCGGCGCGCTGGGCTACATCGAAGTCGGCTGGACCAGCAAGCCCGGTTTCACGGGATTCGAACTGTACGGCACGAAAGGTTCCATCATCTGTGATTACGACAAAGGCCTCCAATTGTGCGGAGGCAAGGCCTCGCCTGGTGAAGACAGCGTCCTCGAATGGCAAATGCTGGAACCTCAACCTGCCGCGGGGGGCTGGCCGGCCGAGATGGTCGAATGGATCGACGTCGTGCGCGGCAAGCAGCGCCTTACAATGACAGGCCAGGACGGAATCAACGCATTGGCGGTGGCTTTGGCGGCCTATTCGTCGAGCAAGAAGGGGCGGCGCGTGGCGGTGCCGAGCTGAGCGGCCGGTTCCACGCCCAATCGACAACAACTACGGAGACCTGCATGAGCGACACGGCAAAATGGACCGGTGTGATTTTGGTGCTCGTTGGGATCGGCTGGGGCTGCCAGACCAGCCCCGTGTACCGGCCGGGTCAAGAGTTTCGCACAATCAACGCCGCGGAGTACGAGATCGTCGTTCAGAAAAACGGTCGGGTGAATGTGCTGCTGCGTTCGGGCCAGGTCATTCTGGCGAACGCACAGCCCATGGTGTGGTATGAAAAAGACAGCAATCCGAAACCCCTTCCCGTACTCGGCCGCCTGACTGCCCGTGAACAGGTCAATGACCGTCTGGGCCAGGGCCAGGGGATGCTGTTCAGGCAGAAGGAATGCGAATGGGCCATCCGGGTCTACCCCGACAAACCGTTCTTTACCTGCCAGGCCGCATACGTGAATCGCAGCAAAAAACCGGTGAAGATCCGCGCGCTCATCCCCTGGTTCATTGGAGACACGACTGGCGGGCAAGTGTCGCTGGGAAGTGAACCGGAATCGACCGTCATTCTGCAGAACACCTCCCCATTTGCCGGCCTGCCCCAGACGACTTCCATCACCCAGGGCGAGGGTGAAAGCCTTTGGTACCTGGCTGGATTCAACCCCGTCTCCCGGCAGTCTCTAATCGCAGGCTTTGTCACGTCAGACACCGGTTATGGCTCAATCACGCTGGGGAGGTCGAAAAAAGCCAAGGCATCCTCATTGAATCAGTTTAGCGCTGCGTGCTACTTCGATCCTCCCGTGGAAGTGATGCCCGGCGGAAAAGTGCAGTCGGAAGTCCTGTATATCTCTGTGGCGGAAAAGACTCCCCTGGAAGGTCTCGAACGTTATGGGCACGCAGTCGCTGCCGTCAACGAGGTGCCTGTCCGCAAGCCTCCCCTGCCCCACGGCAGCACCGCCCTGTCAAAGACTCACGGCGACCTCTCCGAAGAAGCGATACGCCGGGAAATGGATGTGCTGGAAGCCGATCTTCTGAGATACGGCTGGAACAATGTCGCGATAGGCATGGGCTGGGAAAGCGCCCCCGGCGACTGGGAGCCGGACCCCGCAACCTTTCCGCAGGGATTTGCGCCCCTGGTGCAGGAAATTCATGCGCGCGGATTGACAGCAAGCCTGTACATCGACCCATTTGTTGTGCCGGCGGAATCATCCCTGGCCGCCAGCCATCCCGATTGGCTTGCGCCCGTCGCAAGCTGGGCCGTGCCTCTTCTGCCGGAAAATGCTCATATACTCGACATCACGGTGCCGGAGGCCGAGGCTTACATCCGCGACCTCTTTCAGAAGATTGGCTCGCAGTGGGGCTTTGACTCGATCGAAGGCGTTCAAATTACACGCGGTATTCTCGCTGCTGAATCCTTCGCGGACGCATCCCTGACCCGTGCAGATGTGCTGCGCATGGCCATATCCGCCGTGGACCAGGGTCTGGGGCCGGGCAAAGGCTTCGCGGCGATGGGCGCCCAGTCCACGTTGCACGTGCGGGCCGACGCCGTGGGTACGTTGGACGGCGTCGTGCCGCTCTGGCAGGGGGATGCGGAACACCCCGGCTTCCAGGAGGTCCTGCAGTCCACGGCCTTGCGCTATTTCTTTTCACCCTACCTGTACGCGCCGTACATGGGTCCCGCGTACTTCAATACGCCCGGCTTGGCCAAACGATGGCCCGAATTCACGCTGGATTCCCTCACTACCGAGCAGAGTACCGCGTGGCTCACGGCGATGGCCATTAACGGGAGCGTCATGAAAATCGGCAACCGTTTCGCTGAACTCAATGCCGACCAGAAGGACATCCTCAGCAGACTTTTGCCGACCTTGCCCTGGACCGCTCGTCCTCTCGACCTCTTTGAGAGTAATCTTCCGGCCGTGTGGTCGGCGCAGCTGCGCACCAAAGCCGGCGATTGGCACTATGCCGCGGTGTTCAACGGGTCGACGTCGGAACAGCACACGGCTACGCTCTATCTGGGCGAATTGGGGATGAATCCGCAGAGTGTGTATACGGTCTACGACTACTGGAACGACCAGTTCCATGGACTGGCCCAGGGGCAGCTCAACGTGCAGGCGCCACCGGGCGGCGTCCGTCTGCTGGGTTTCCGGCTGTACGAAAAACGGCCGCTTCTTGTTGCCTCGACCACCCACTTTACGCAAGGCGCCCTTGAAACCGCCTCGTTGGAGTGGGACGCGCCCGCGCGCGAACTCCGTGGAGAAACCCGCGCCATTCCGAACACCAATTACGGCTTGCGCATCCTGGTTCCAGAACAGTTCACCGTCTCCGAAGCGGGGGTATCCAGAGCCCAGCCCACGTTGACCCAAGATGGACAGCTCCTCGAGTTGAACTTCCGCAACGACGCCGCGCAAAATTTCCGCTGGTACGTCAAATTCTGAGCCATGGAGCAGCGGGCGGCTCGCCCACAGATTAGCGGATAATCACCTCGCCGGGTTGCGCGGGAACCGCGGGACTGTCGCTGTCCAGCTTTTCTTCGCGCTGAGCAATCTCTTCCAGCGGGGCGTTGCATTTCTTCGCTTCTGCGAGATACTGCCGGGCAGCGGGCGCGTTATGCACTGCGATAGAGAGATCACAGAGAGCGAGCCAGGGGGCCGGCTCGCCGGGACACGCGTCGGTCGCCCGGGTGAGGTATTCGTGCGCACGCTTTGCATCTCCCAAGCTGAGTGATACCTCTCCCAGGGTCACCAGGGGCATTTGCACCCCCGTCATGCCGGCCGCAGGCGAAAGAAGATAGCGTTCTGCCGCCGCCCAATCCCCTCGCCCCGCACACATCAGCGCCAGCAGGCTCCATTGTCTGGGCTGTTCGTCCTCAGGAACGGGCGGGTCGGGCCATTCAGCCAGGAACGCCTCGCTCTGCCCCATCCTGGCGCGCACATCCCCCAGAAAGGCCCACGCCCCCGCAGCGTGAATTGCGTCTTCGCGCCGCAGGATTTCCTCGAGCAAATACCCCGCCTGAAGCGGCCTGGCCTGGATAAGCATGGATTGCGCTCTGGCGAGCTGCGAGGCTTCATTTCCCGGGTGGTTCTGCTCCCATTCGCGTGCCTGACCCTCCATGCGGCGGAGCTGCTCTGCTGTTTTCTGAACCGCTGTCAGCTCTTCGGTCAACCAGCCCGGCGCGGGCTGCATGGCCTCCAGCGCCGTTGAGAGCGCTTGCGCCCCTTCCTCGAAACGTCCTGCCCGTACCAGGGCGGCTCCATAGGCCGGAAGGATTTCGGGGGGAAGCTCGCCCAGCCTGCGAGCATATTCGTAATAATCCAATGCGCGCAGGAGAAGCGGGCGATCTTCGGCCGCCTCGATTTGGCTCTGCAGTGCCTGGGCCGCCTCCAACGCACAGGCCTGGTTTGCGTCGTCTTTGCGCAACGATGCCTGCAGCGCCTGCAGCGCTGCGTCCGGGTCACCCAGGCGTCTGCACGCCATGCCCAGGAGATAGAGCGATTCCGCCGAAAGGAGTTCCTCAGGAACAGAGTTCAAGGTCTCCCGGCCCTGGCGGAGTTGACGTTCCGCCTCATCGCGAGCCTCGGATGCCGCTCCAGCGTATCCGTCTTCCTCCAGGGCTGCAGTTCTGCTGAATAGGCGCGAAGCGCTCGAAAGATAGGCGTTTCCCAGGAGTTCTCTCGGCGCGGTCGCTTCCGGAGCTTTTCGGGCGGCATCCTGCCAGAGGGCGATCTCACTCTGCCAGGTCGTTACCCGAAGAAACGCCGTGATGCCCAGAAACAGCAGGAGCCCGGTGCAGACCAAAGCAGCAGACGTGCGAATGCCGGGAGTCCGGGGCAGCTTCGAGAATGCCCAGGGCGCCGCCCAGGTCAGGCCCGCCAGCGGAAGATACAGGATGGGGTTTGCCACGGCACGGGTAACATCCCCTGCCAGGGCCGCGGCAATCAGGGCGATACCAAACCATGCGAGCCCCGCGCCGGGGACGCTTCCCCGAAGCACGGCAGCAACACCGCCCGTTGCGGTGAGAATCGCCACGAGCGCCAGCGTGACGCCCGGCAGCAGCGTAGAAGCCGGGATTGACGGCGCCGCGCTTAATCCCACCGGCCATACCGCCCGGCGAGCCGCCTCGCCCGCAGCGAGCAGCACGGCGCCCAGCTCTCTCGGTGGAGCCGTGAATGCTGAGCTGGCCGCCCATCCAGCCACCACGAGTACCGCCAGGGCCGCAAAGCCGCAAAGCAGAGGCGTTGCGCGGCTACCGGAGAACCCCGGCCCCCGGACCACGAGGTCCACAAGTACGAGCAGCAACGGCACAGCCCACGCACCATGAAATACTGCGACCGCGCTGGCGTAGGCCAGCAAGGCCAGACCAAGCCCTCTCCAGCGAGGAGTCGCCCGGTCGCCCGTCGAATAGACAAACAGAAGAATGGAGACCAGAGCGAAACAGCCGCCCAGCAAGGTGCCGCGTCCGGTAAAACTGGCCACCGCCTCAACATTGACCGGATGAAGCACAAAAAAGAGACCCGACAACATCGCCACGGCCTCGGGCAATTGCCTTTCGAATATACGCCGGCACAGGAGATATACCAGCACCCCGTTCAGCAGATGCAGTAGCAGGCTCACGGTATGAAACGCGGTGGCGTTGTTCGGCGGGAGCGCCGGGTTCAGGAGCAGGCTGAGCTGGCCCACGGACCCGGGCGTGTCCGGGCCGGAGCTTTCACTGCTGTTGCTCGCCGGGTATGCCGCTCGGGTGTCGTCGGGCCGTACATGGTCGGTCGCGTGAAACGGGACATTCAGCACTCCGGACAGTGCGACGAGCCCGGCAATGACTATCAGAAAGCCTGCTGCCCAGGCCATAGCCCTGTCGAGACCGACATCTCCTTTCAAGACCGGTTGCGCGAGTTGTTCGTCTAGCTCGGCATTTCCGGTGCTTTCGAACGGATGTGCTACAGGTTCGGTGGATTGATCGTGAGATTCTTCCGCCACGCGTGATTCCTCTTCGGCGCTGCCCGGTTTCTTTTCTTGCGAAGGGGTTCAATCATAGCATGCACGAAAGCAGGTTCAAAAATCGCGCGGCCCTGCGATTTTGCCCCGGCGCCGCGGCCCGGGTAATGGAACAAAGCCGGCCGCCACGGCAATCACTCCCGCTGCTCCCAGGGCGTACGGAACCCAATGCCATGCCCGGGGTTCCGTGGATTCGAGATAGAGTGTTGCCCAATCCTCCGACAGCCCAGCTCCGGCCGCCTGCTGCAGGGTCCAGTTGCCGGCCTTTGCCACGGTATCCCGCTGCAGCAGGAGTGACTGCGTTTCAAAGTCCTGGGCGATCTCCAGCGCATAGACGGGGGCCAGATCCTGAGAGCGGGGTTGAAATTCCACGGTGCAGCCGCGCAGGAGGACCGTCTCCCCCTGGCGGAATCGAAGAATGCGGCCCTCCCCTTCGAGCACAACCTCCTGCAGCGGCGAGTCTTCGCGGCGTAGATACACCGCCGATTCCAAAACCTGATCCAGCCGCAATTCGAATGAGCTTGTGTCCAGAGGCGCGATATCCCCGAGCTTCAGCGCAGCGCCGCCCACGGCCTCGCCACTCCGGTAGAATCCAAACCGCATGGCGCCGTCCTCCCAGGCGCATCCTCGCAAGACATACGGTGCCAGTGCGGGGTAGGAAAAACGCACCAATCCATCCTCAGAGCTGCGGTTTGCCGGAACCCAGACCTCGTGGATCGTCCCGTTGCGTTCAACTCTGACGCAGAGGACCGCATCCTCAGGCATTTCGCCGGGAGTGGCGCCGCGGACCTCGGCAAGGGTGACCACGGTCCCGTCGTCGAGTTCCAGGCCGCTGCCGATGAGGAAGGAATCAAACCAGTGCATCACGCCGCTTTCCTGAATGCCCCACTTCGCGGATGCCAGTCCAGGCGCCTCCGATGCGAAAGTTTCGAGGGCCTCGTCTTCGGAATTCACCCAGAGGAAGTGAAATGCGAGTTCCGGGCTCAATTGCAGCCAATCGCCATGCTGTACAACGATGTCTTCGCTCCAGGGGCCGCCCTTTTCGCGCAAGGCCAGCACCGCCAGCGGCGTGCCCCCCGATTCAGGAGGTTCGGAGAGAATTCCGCCCCAGGGGCGAATTTCCCGCATAACGTACGTCTGTCCGGCCAAGTCGATGGATTCACCGGGGTGAAACGGCCGCATGCGTTCGCCGTCTCTATCCGAAAGCGTGAGATGGGCCGGAATAACCTCGCCTGCTTCATATTCGACCGCTTTCAGGGTCACGGAAAAGGGCAATTGCGCCGTTTCATAGGTTTGCTGGAGATTCGAAAGCCGTGGAGGCGCCTCCGGGAAAAGCGTCATCACTTCCTGTCCGGCTAACGGTACACTATTGAGTTGAGATGAGCCCGGATCTTCGATTTCCGGAGAAGCGGGCCGAAGAACAAGCCGTGACGCAACATCCAATGGCAACCACATTTCACCAAAAAACTGCGGCGTGCCGGACTCGTCGGAGAGGTTCAGGAAGAAAAAAAACGCGCCCGCAAGAAGCAGAATGGCGCCGAGGGCTGACCCTGCGTAACGGGACATATCAGGCCTGCTCTTCCGCCAACATCTCTTTGACGGCGTCTGGCTCGGGGGATTGCCTTTGCGGGGTTTGGGGACGTGATTTTATTGCGCCGAGGGTTGCCGATAACCCGGCCATGGCGCTATACAGCGTAGGCACCACGATGAGGGTCATCATGGTGGCGAAAGTCAGACCAAAAATCACCGCCACGGCCATGCCCCCCCACCATTGACTCATCTCGCCGCCAACAATCAGGCGCATGGCGCGAAAATCGAAACTGACTCCGATGGCCGTTGGCACCAGCCCCAGGACCGTGGTTACCGCGGTCAGCATCACGGGGCGGAATCGCGTCACCCCCGCCGTCACGATCGCCTGATTCAGCTCCAGGCCGCGAGACCGCAATTGATTGGTGTAGTCAATCAAGACGATGGCGTTATTGACCACCACCCCCGCGAGACTGACACAACCCACCCCGGACATCAGAATGCCGAAGGGCATGTTGAAAATATACAGCCCCAGAAACACACCCGCCAGCGACAACACCACCGAGGCCAGAATGATGAAAGGTTGCGCCAGGGAATCGAATTCCGTGACCAGTACCAAGGCAATTAGAAAAATCGCCACCACAAAGGCCTTGTACAGAAAATACTGCGTCTCTTCCATGTCCTCGTTTTCGCCCGTGTACGCAAACGTGTAATCGGGCGGCAGCGGGAAGTCCGTAAGTTTGGCCTGAACCGCCTGCAACAAACGCTGCTGATTGAAATCCGGGTGCACATCGGCGGAAACCGTAACCGTCCGTTTTCGGTCAATC
The DNA here is from genome assembly GCA_050950105.1 of Candidatus Hydrogenedentales bacterium. GTDB lineage: Bacteria > Hydrogenedentota > Hydrogenedentia > Hydrogenedentales > SLHB01 > UBA2224. The sequence continues at coordinate 358,428 of JBMNGZ010000009.1, forward strand.
CGCTTGATGCTGCCCAACCCGGTCCCTTGCTCGATATGCGCCACGGACGAAAAGGGTACTCTGCGCCCATCGGCCGCGATGAGCATCATGGTGTTGATGTTGCCCAGGTCCTCACGGAATGCCTTGGGGAAACGCACCGTAACGTCGTATTCCTCGTCGCCTTCGCGGAAATCCGCTGCTTTTCGGCCGTTGATTGCCGCCTGTACCGTAAGCCCGATGAGTTGGGTGCTCAGCCCCATGCGCCATGCTTCCTGGCGGTCTACGACTACCTGAACCTCCGGCTTCCCTTTATTGTAATCGTCACGAAGGTCGACCAGCCCCGGCACATCCTTGATTTCCTGCCGAACTTGTGCCGCCAGGCGCGCCAGCGTCTCGAAATCGTCTCCGCTGATTTCCACGTTGATGGGTGGACCGGTCGGCGGTCCCATCGTCATCTGGTCAATGCGGAGATCGGCGCCGCTCAGCCCCGTTAACCGGGCCCGGAGTTCGCGAAGGACTTCCGACGGAAGTTTTGTGCAGTCGTCGAGGTCGGGAAAATCCAGCGAGATCCGGCTGATATGCGTGGCCTTCGAGCTTCCGGCGGTTTGGCCGATCTGCGGTGTGACCCCCAGCGAACCCACGCTGGTTACCACGCTTTCCACGTAGGGTGTAAACGGTGCAATCAACTCTTCGACCTGCCGCGCATAGTGATCAGACGTAGCGAGATTGGTGCCTTCCGCACATTCAATGTCGATGTATGCCTGCGGCGGCTCTGTTATCGGCAGGAAAATGGTCTCGGCCGTCGAGAAGAATACGGTGGTGATCATGACCAGCAGACCTACGGCCGAAAGCACTGTTACCGCCCGCCAGCGTAACGCCAGGCGCAGGATGACGGCATAAAACCGCATCACGAATCCAGCGCCGGTGATGCGGCGCATCGTTCTCCCATCGTGTGCCTTCATGAACACGGAGGCGAGAGCCGGATTGACGACCAATCCCATGAACAGCGAGGCCAGTAGTGCCACGATGACCGTATAGGGAACGTAATACATGTATTCGCCGAAAATGCCCGGCCAAAAGAAAAACGGCACAAACGCCGCCACCGTCGTCAAGGTGGATGAGGTAATAGGCCAGGCGACCTCAGCGGTGCCCGCCTTCGCGGCCTCGACGCGGCTCAGCCCCATCGCACGGTGGCGGTAGATGTTTTCCACCACCACAATCCCGTTGTCGACCAGCATGCCCAGAGCAAGGATCAGGCTGAACAGCACCACCATGTTGAGGGTGACGCCGCTAATCTGAAGGACCGCAAAGGTGATCAACATGGACACGGGAATCGCAAGCGCCACGAAAATTGCATTGGAAAACCCCAGAAACACAAAAATGACCAGCAGCACCAGAATCATGCCGCTCAAAATGCCATTCTCAAGCTCGGCCACGATCTTCCGGATGTAATCCGCCTCGTTCCACGTCACCGTGATATTCAGTCCCTTGGGAAGCACGGTCAGCATCCGATCAACTTCATTCTGTACTTGATCGGCAATTTGAATGATATTGGCCCCCGAGCGCTTGATGACGGTCAAGGTCACCGACGGTTCGCCGTTCAGGCGTGAAATGGTCTCGACATCCTTGAATCCATCGAAGACTTTGGCCACATCCCGCAGGAACACGGTGCCTTCGGGGCCTTGCTTGACTACGAGATCATTGATGTCGTCGGGGTTTTTGAACTCCCCCGGCGTGCGCATCACGAATTTCGCTTCCCCAAGATCCATCGTGCCCCCGGGCGTATTGACGTTTTCCTGGGCCACCACGCTGATCAAATCTCCGAACGAGATGCCGTACTGCGCAACGCGCTCGGGATCCACCTCGATCTGGATTTCTCGCTCGATGCCCCCAATGACTTCCACGTCAAGAACGCCCTCGATCGCCTCAATCTTGTCTTCCAGGTCCCCTGCAATCTGGTCCAGCATGGACAGGGGAAGTTTGCCCGACAGCGACATAATCATGATCGGGAATTCTGCCGTGTTGATCTCACTGATCACGGCGTCGTCTGCTTCTCTTGGAATGTCCGGCTCGGCTTGATCCACCTTATCGCGAACCTTCTGGAGCGCATCGTCGATATTGATGTCCGGTTCAAACTCAATGAAGATGAAGGACAGGCCTTCCACACTCGTGGAACGCATCTTTTTTACACCGGAAAGCCCGCCAGGCGCCGCTCGATGGGGATGGTAATGAGTGATTCGATATCCTCGGGGGCGACCCCTTCGTAGGGCACGTTGACGGTAATGTAGGGAACGACGACTTCCGGGTTGGATTCACGAGGCAGGCTCAGGTAACTGTAGATGCCCGCAACCAAAATCAGCGCCAGCAGAACGAAAATCGACGTGCTGCGGTTTATGGCAATATTGCTGATGATCATTCAAGGACTTCCTGGACGTCCACTTTTTCCCCGGGCCGTGCTTCGTATTGCCCCTTCACAATCAGCCGTTCCCCCGGTGCCAGGCCGTCTGTGACCTGCACGGAGCTGCCTTGAACCAGCCCCACCTGAATAGGACGCAACTCGGCCACGCCGTCTTTTTCCACGAAGGCCACGCGCTGATCGTCAAGCAGTATCGCCGTAAACAGCGGGATCATCAGGGAATCCGGGTACGTTTGGCGCACAAACGTGCCGCGGGTGATCATGCCGGGTTTCAAAAGACCCTCGGCGTTATCCACCTCCACTTCCGCCTTGAAGGTGTGTGTGCTCCTGTCGGCGCTTGTTGCGATTCGATAGATGCTTCCGTTGAATCGACGGTCGGGTATGGCATCCATCTGTATCTGCACCGGATCGCCTGGGTTGAAGCAGGCGATATCGCGCTCAGGAATGCCGAACACCATTTTGACCTTGTGCACTTGAACCAGTCGCAGCAGCGGCGTCCCGACATCGACAAATTCGTCCTGTTCCACCAGAACAGCATCAACCACCCCTTGAAACGAGGCCTTGACGACGCTTTTGTCCAGCTCAATCTGTAACATGCGCAGCGACGAATCCGCCACGTCGCGATTCGCCACGGCGCTGTCAAGGCTTTGAGCCGTTCCCGCGCCGCTTTTGGCCAGCCGTTCGATCCGTTCGAGTTCCTGCAACGCCAGCTTGTGTTGCGCCCGCGCCTGCCCCAGACGAGCCCGGATCGACTCCGTGTCCACCCGGTAGAGTTCCTGACCGCTCGTCACGGTGTCGCCCAGTTCAATGCCCTTCTTCTCGATCTTTCCGCGCACTTCCGAGCTGAGGATGACTTCTTCCCAGGGTTGTGCGCTGCCCGTAAGAATCAAGTGATCCTCAACGGCCTGGCTTTTCAGGATACGCACGCTGACCTGCGGCAGGCGCTCGATCGTGCCCGGCTGTCCTGTCTTTGCTTCGGACGGTGCGACCAGGGTGGTGAGCGCGACCACCGCCGCCACCACGGCCGTGATGCCCAGGCAAATGAGGATGCTCCACAGCGTCCGACCCCAACTTCTCTTGTCCTGTTTCATACATTGTCCTCAACGCCATACACCGCCTCGCGGGGTCGAAGCTGGAATGTGTTTAGCAGTGGAAGCCGTTCCACTCCCCCGGGACCTGCCCCACGAAGGAAAAGGGCCACCAGGCCTTTTCCTAATTCGGGCGTCAATGTGACGGATGGATAGCGCGATTTTACCATCATATGAAAATCCATTAACGCATTGAACGCGAGGGCAAGCGCTTCGGGCTCGCCCCCAGACAACTCACCCCGCTGCAGGCCCTCATGCATGACGTCCACGAGTCGCGAAAACCACTCATCAAGCAATGGCTCGTCCAAAATGCCCGGCGCTTGACCGGGCGGGGTGAAAATCACATGCACCAGAAGCCGCACCTCGTCGAGGTTGTTTTCCGCCCGGTCGAAAGCTTTACATATCAACAGCTCGAGGCACGATTGGCAGGTCTCGGCCTCTTCGAGAACGGCATCGGCGTCGGCGATCATCCCCGCAAGGCAATTTCGCACCAGCCTCCGGAATAAATCTTCCTTATTCTTGAAATAGTAATAAAGAACAGGCCGGGTGACTCCCGCTTCTTCAATAATTTCTCGCACGCTGGCGCCTTCGTAACCTTTTTTAGAAAAGATACGTAAAGCACCTTCAAGCAGGCGGACCTCCGCCCCGTTTGTGGCGTCACTCGCGCGATTTTCGTGTCCGTTTCCCATCTGACTCTGACCTACCGTTCGTTAGGTAACCGACGGAATTATACAATCCAACAACCCGAAAGTCCAGCAAATAAGTCCATTCCAGTCGCGCCGGGCACTTTTCAATCCGTGCAGTACCGCTCCCCCGGCCCTTAGCCTCCTGAGATCGATAGACCGCTGCCCAGGATCGGCGATCGGGCTCTTTTGCCCGGCACGAACCACGAAAAACAAGCCAGCAGGAGCGCCAACCCGCCCGCGGCGGCGAAGACGACTTGAAACCCCAGCTCCTTCCACACCAGGCCGGCCCAGAACGGGATCACCATGGAGGCCACGTGGCTCATTGTGACGCCAAGCGACAGAGTGCCGGTCAGTTCATCCGGACTGGATGACAAACGAGAGACATATACCGTGCGGCCCGTGCTCAAGGCGAAAAGGAGGTTATCGAGAATGAAACAGGATCCGGCAATACCCAGGGCCACCTTCGGGCCGCCGGGAAAACTCCCCGCGAACCCGTAGCCCAGGCAGACCAGGGTCAGCACGAGGCCATCACAAACCATCACGAGGCGCTCTCCCCAGGCATCCATGACCCATCCGGCAAGCGGCTTGAAAACAAGGCCGACGATCGAGGCCAGCATCAGGAGAAACGCGATGTTGCCCGGGGAAAGCCCGTAGATGTGAATCAGCACCCACGGACCGAACGTGATGAAGATCTGCTTTCGCGCCCCAAACAAGAATTCGAGCACGTAAAAAAGGCAGAACTTCCGGCGAATCACGAAAAAAGAACGGCGGTAATGTACTCCCGGGACTTTCAGCTGCGCGTAGAGGATCGCGGCCACAACACCGCCAGCGGCAGCGAGAAGGAATCCGAACAGGTACGGCGGCGTATCTTTTCTGAACGTCATCCAGACCAGCCCCGTGCCCAGAACCGTGCCGAAGGTGCGCATGCCGCCCAATTGCCCGAGCCGGAAACCGCGCCTGTCTTCCTCGCTCATGGCGATCGTGAGCGAATGCGATATCGGCTGGTTCAAATGCATGCCGAGACTGCCTATCAGCATGGAGGCAACAACCAGTCCGTAAGAATTCCCCGCCAAGCCCAGGCCCGCCGTGCCCGCCGCAAAGACCAGGGCGGCCAGCGCCCCCATGCGCGGGAGTGAGAGCGCGCCTAAAATTCCGGCAAACAGTACCACGAGAAATCCCGGCAGCTCGCGCGGAAATTCAAGGGCGCCCCGGGCTTCTGCGGATAATTCAAACGTGTCGGACAGGAAATTGTTGAAGATCGACTCGTTGACCCCCATCGAGGCTGCGATGACGATCTCGGCGCCAAAAAACAGATAGAGCGAGGATAGCCGTTTCACGAGACCTGACCCACCGTGGCTCGCAGACTACGATGGCGTGCTGGGCCCCAGGAATTGGCAGGGCCATTCCTGACCGGAATAGGCGGTTCCTCGAGTGGCCTCCCAGGCGGAAAAAAACGAGATGCCGAACATGAGGCCGACAACAATCCACTGCCACCGGGCGCGCAACTTCTCATAAACCGGTACTCCCATCAACATCAACACCGGCATAGCGGGAATGTACCATCGAAATCCGTAGAGCACGCCGCCGTAGTTGTTCGTTTGCAGACAGTAATAGGTGGTGAGGATCAGAAAGCCCAGCGCCCCAAGCAGAATTGGACGATGATACCGCAGCCGTTTACCCAAAAAGAAGCGCACCGGGCTCAAGAGCCCCGCGAGCAACACAGGATGCAAAATAAACAGGCCGCAGCGGCCGAAAGTCATATGAAACAAATAGGTGCCTTTGGGTTCATTCAGCGCGTCAATGCCTCTGGGATGTCGCCAATACGAGTTTTCGAAGAGGTACATCTCCGGATGCACTTGCACGGGAAGAGGACTGCCCGTTACGTGCAGCATGACGCCCACATGCACCGCCACGGGAATGAGAACCGCCACGGCCCCCCACATCAGCGTTTTGCGCGGGAAATGATACAACAGGCACAATCCCGCGATCGCTGCCCAAATGGCCGCGGGCATTTCTACGGTTAACACCAGTCCCGCCGATAACCCAAAGAGCGCAAAGCGCCAGCCGGAAGGCGCCCATTTTCCATAAATGAGCCCCAGCGCCAGATACAGACAGAGCATCAGGGAAAACGTCCCGGGGATGTGGTTGTTGATCGAGAGGCTGTAACCCCAGAGTAATGTTCCAAAAGACAAAAAGAACGTCACGATCCACCGGATCAGCGGTTCCACGTCAAAGAGTGCAATCGTGCGGTCAAAGAGCAGGATCGTCAGGAAAAAAGGCAGGCTCACGAAGGTAAACGTCAGCACGCGTATAATTCGCGCATGATCGGTCTCATTCTTCAGATCCAGTCCGGCTATCTGGCGCAGCACCACGTACTCGGCCGTCATCAATAGAGGAAGGACGGGTGGTTTGCTGCTGATTTCACGGCCTTGAGTCAACACTTTGTCGACCGTGTTCGATGCAAACGGATTGGGTTCTTTCCCCTCTGGCGCGTCGATATAAAAGCTCCCATATTCTGTCAGACTGTACAGGGTCGCCAGGCGGCTGAGCGCCAGGTCGTGGCGTGCGGGCGTAATGGCCAGCGACCCCATCACGCCAAACACGGCCACGAGGGCAAAGAGGAGAGCATTCAAAATAAATACGACATTCGATTCGCGGGAATGGCCCACAATACCTTCTCCCAGTGGTTCGCCACGATTGTGTTGTTCTTCACCTCAAGGATTTAAGGTCACGCCCGTCAGTCTCGGTCCGTTATCTATCCGATTCCGGATTAGCGGCCAAAAATACCGCCAAACATTCGCCGGACGAAGCCCTCATCCTCGCCTTTCAGGAAGGGGTCTTCTTTCACTTGCGGCTCGACGGCACGCCAGCCGCTCTCGCCCTGCTCTTCTTTCACGTCCACAACAAACAGGCTGGCGACCTGCATCCATCGGCCGTTTCGCCAGTGATAGGTAAGGATCTCGCTCCCGGTTTCGCGATAAAAAGATGAGTCTTCCCGCGCCGCGTCTTTTTTGCGGTGCATCTCGGTGGCAAACCGCTGCTTGGGTATGGTGGCCTCACCCACAAGGGGGGCCACTCGCGATTGTGTCTCATGGATCTGGAGTTTCGCGCTCGCTGCACCTTTGGGGTAAAGCGAATATTCTTTCAAAAAATACGGCTTGTGCTTGACAACCGGCGCACGCTCCGGGGTGTCCACCCGGGCTGCGTCGGCCACGAGTTCCTCAACCGCTTCGCGCAAGCGCTGCTCCTTTGCGGCCGCCGACAGCTCCTGGCGTTGCGTTTCGACGGTCTGCGAAGCAGTCATCGAAACCTCTTTTTTTCCTCTGCTGCCGAACCGGCCACATCCCGGCGAAACCAACAGCGCAATCACCACCAGCGCAGTCCAGACTACCTTTCGACGCACGATCTGTTTGTCCACCTGACTGCTCCTAAATTGGCGCATTCCCGCCGCATCCTCTCCCAGGGTCCCGCTGCGTCTCACTACGAACAAACGGGAGCTAATATAGCACAGACTGCCCGACAGACAACAATGAGCGCTGGGTTTTGCCGCAGCGTTGAGGTTGTTATCTCTCGACCTCGTTGGAAAGGTCGCCTTCCAGAGTTTTGGAACGAAAGGCCCCACGCGAGGAGCATTGGCCGCTGCGCTACAGGGAATTGCGGGGAATCCGCCACAGGAGGCCATAAAATCAGGCGGGATGAGCCGCTATTCCCCAGAGCGCCTACTCCGCCGCGGAAAAAGACCCCGACACCGAATAAATGAGCCGCCGGTCTCGGAGAACGTCCCGCAGCTCCGCGTCGCTGCGCCGCACGCGAAGCAGTTCGAAGCGGTTGGCGATGGTTTCGCCGACCTCGACGGTGACCTTATCATGTCCTGTTTGAGCGGCTGCCTCTGACAAGGGGTTCAAGCGGAACTGGGCTTTTCCGCCCACTCTCCTGGGCTCCGGCCGGATCAGCATCATGGCGTAGGCGTATTCTTCGTTCTTGGCGTACTGTTCCAGGGCGCCAAAGTCGCTGCCCGGATCGATGGCCGCCGCCTCCGACGCCAGTTCGACGGCGCGTTGAAGGTGGTCGGGCGTCCATGGATTGGCCTCGATGAGCCTTTCCACTTCCTGCTGTATGGCGTTGCGGGTCTCTTCCAGGATACCTTGATTCTCCTGCGTATCATGGAGAGCGGCAGCGTCGCGGGCCGTACTCAGCGCGTCCAGGAACCTGCCTTCGCGCAGGAGCCCCGGCGCTTCGTTGGGTGGGATCGCGACCTCCTGAGCGACGGGCGGGGGTTCCGGGTGGCGCCCCTTGATCAACGAATATAGGCCGAAAACGCCGACGCCGAACACGAGCACCACAATCACGAAAGCAAGGTATGTGGCCAGACGCTGGCCGAACGACTCCTGTGGAGGGGCATAGACCTGCGCGAATGCGCCCGACGGCCGCGATTCTTCATGGAGGGATGCCAGTTGCTGGCTGTATTCGTTCAAGGTAGGCAGCCCGTCTCCCGATGGAGAGGAAGGGTCGGGGCTTCCTGCGGCCGTCGTTTCCCCGGTACCGTGTTGAAGCTCGCCGGTCAACTCGGCGCGGAACGTTTCCAGAGCCGCCATGACGCTTTCGGAAGGCGCATAATTCGTCGACTTGCGCCCCCCGAGGTCTTCCATGGAAAAATGACGCTGATCTGCCCTGGGAGGGTCCACATGCTCGCCACAATGGAAGCACTTCGTTGCAAAGATACTGATTTCCATGCGGCAAAAGGGGCAGACACGCGTCTTGTCCCCGTTACTCGAAGCACGTTCCGTCACGCTGTCTCTCCCTAAGCAGAAGACGCGTTCACACTACGCTCAGCATAGCCCAAGGGTGCTGGACACACAAGCCGCCTTCTACTCGCCGCCTTCTACTCGCTACGGCCGCCGGCGCTCGGTTTTTCCGGGCGGAAGAGGCGTGTGCCCGGGTTGTACATTTTCTGGAGACGGTATAGCTTCTCGACCTCGGCCTCCGGAAGCGTATCGGGAGGTCCAAGCAGGCTGGCCCATAGAATGATCTCCGCTGCATGCTCCAGCTTCTCGAGCTTGTGATACGCCTCGAACACATCTCCGCCCACCGTGAGGGTTCCGTGCCGCGCGATGATCAGCGCGTCGCAGGACCGGATCACGTCTCGAATCGCCTCTCCCCCGTCCTCTGTTGCGGGGGTGGCATACGGCACCGTGGGGATGCCTCCTATGGTGAGGAGCAGTTCCGGGAGAACGGGTTCGGTCAGGGAGAGGCCCGCGAGGGACGCGGCTATCGCCCTGGGGGGATGGGCGTGCACGACGGCGTGCACATCCGGGCGCGCTTTGTATGCGGCGAGGTGTGTAAAAAACTCGCTGGTGACGGCGCCATTCCCCGACAGTTTGTGGCCCGAGGCGTCGGCTGTGACCAGGTCCTCGGGCGACATGAATCCTTTAGAGACCCGGCTGGGAGTGCACAGAAAGGTATCTGCGGATAGGCGAACGCTGATATTTCCGTCGGTCGCGGCGACAAAGTTTTTCCGCCACACGCGGCGGCCTATTTCACAGATGGCCTCTCGCAATGTCTGTTCGCTGTGCATACCTCTGCCCTTGAATCGCGGGAATGGCTCCGTTCGCTCAGTAGACGGGCGTGCACCAGGAACGGTATTTATCGACCTTCCCCGTCACCACCTGGAAATAGAGATCCTGAAGTGCCCGGGAGACCGGCCCCGGTGTGCCCCCGCCGATCACCCGGCGGTCGACGGACCGGACCGGCGCCACTTGAGCGCCCGTGCCGCAGAAGAACACCTCGTCGCAGACATACAGCTCGGTGCGGGACATGGGCCGCTCCACCACTTCCATTCCCAGTTCGTTCCGGGCCAGTTCGATGACGGTGTTTCGCGTGATCCCAACCAGAATGTCGGCGGTGGGCGGCGTGGTAATGAGCTGGCCGTCCATCACCATGAACAGGTTCATTGCACTGCCTTCCGCAACGCTCCCGTCTTCCCGGAGGAAGATGGCTTCGTCAAAACCGGCTTGGCTGGCCTCCGTTGCCGCGAGCGAGGAATTGATGTAGCTGCCCGTGCTCTTTGCACGGCTGGGAATAGCGTTATCGGAAAGGCGCCGCCAGGACGAGACCACGACATCCAGGCCGGACTCGATGTCGCAATATTCGCCGAGTTTGATGATGTAGCAGCAGAGTCGGCTCTCGACACCGCTCAGGCGCGGCCCGAGGGACAATTCGCTCTTGTAACACAGGGGGCGGATGTATACGCCCTCACGGAAGCCGCTCCGTTTGATCAATTCGACGCAGATCTGGGCAATGTCTTCCGTTGTTTCCGGGATTTCCATGCACAGAATGTTGAAATTCCGTACCAGGCGCTCCACGTGCTCCACTAAACGAAAAACCAGAACGTTGTCTTCGCTTGCGGAATAGTACCCGCGAATGCCTTCGAAGAGCCCTGTGCCGTAGTTGAAAGCGTGTGTCATAATGCTGACTTTGGCTTCCTCGACCGGTACATAGCGTCCTTCGAAGTAGACAATCGGCCCCGGTTCCATCAGCTTGCCTTTACCCATTGAAGTTCTCCCGAAAATCGTTCTGAGATACATGCAGAAATCGGCAGCCCGGGTCGTGGCTGAGCCCTCTGGAAGAGCCGCTGTCGACTGCGCCCGGGCCTCAGACGCACACGGACCCGGCGAAACGCAACTATCCCCGGGCATCGCGCGTGGGCCAGCGGGCGCCTGAAGGACTCCAGTATCGCGCTTTGGAGCAGCGTGATGCAAATTCGGCACTCCGACGGTACGGCGCTCGCGGCAACCTTCCCCCAGGCCGAACCGGGAGCAGATCCCCCTGGACTGAAGCAGACCAGATACAAAAATGGCTAAGCTCCCCTGTAACGAAGAAGCTTAGCCATACGCCAGTCTTACCGAGGCCCAGCGACTCTGTTTTGCCAGAAAAAAAGCCCCGGTGTATCCGTAAAAAGGCGCCGGGAGACTAGTCCCTGTCGCAGCCGAAATCCGGCACAGGCAGCTGAATCCCGAAAATCCCGCCGAGGATGTTGTTCAGGAATCCAAAAATCCCCCCAATGATACTCTCGAGCCAGCAGAAAAACGTACTGAAAATCATGGTACTCTCCTTCATACAACCGGTTAGATACTACCTACCGAAACACTCAACTTTACAAGCCGCCGCCCCAAATGTTACAGCTGCGGCGCGACGGGGATAAGGGCTGGACGTTGCGATCGGGCACGCCGGCATGAAACCGCGATCCGCGTCAGCCAAAGGGTTTCTCGCCTCATATGCTGAATGGCTGAGACGGCCGGCCACGAGCCTCATCACGAGAAGCCGCTGTGTCAGGCGCTTGACAACTTCATCAGCAGCAGCCCGGAGACAATGAGGAGCGCCGCTATGATTCTCGCTGCGTTGACCGGTTCCGCCAAAAATGTAATTCCCACAAGAAACGCACCTACCGCGCCTATTCCCGTCCAGATTGTGTAGGCCGTTCCAAGTGGGATCGTTCGCATGGCGACCGCCAGGAGCCAGAAGCTGGCTATCATTGCTAAAATCGTGATGATGGACGGTGTGAGCCGCGACAAGCCATGAGATTCCTTCATGGCGTAAGCCCAAACCACTTCAAGGACACCGGCCACGAGAAGACAGACCCAAGGCATGGAGTTCTCCGAAAGATAGAGGGCCAGGTCGTCCTGGACATTACACCCTGGATGGGGGAGGTCGTCCTCCTTCAGATTGCGCTATGCTAACCCATGAAGGGCTACGGAGCAACCCCATTAACCCAAAACAAGCGTTCCGATGAGTAAACCGAATTGCGGCCCACCTGGATCGGAAAGACCTGGCAGATAGCCAGATAATTCATCCTGAATTTTATTTTTCAGCGGCTTCCGTCGATAAATGCGCAGTCGCGAAGAGGGACGCCGGGGTTTGGGCAGAAGGTCCTGCCGGACGACTGGTCGGGCGGCCGAATCGGAGCATTTGACTTAGTGGCAGGTATTGAGGAAAATCAACGTGATACCACGATCTAACCTGTGCAGGAGGAATACCATGGCGACCGCAAATTCATCATCACTCGCTCTGCTCGGCGGCAGTCCCGTACGCGATGCCTGGAAATCCTGGCCCGACTGGCCCATCTTCGACGACCAGGAGCGCCAGGCCCTCATGGAGGTGCTGGATAGCGGCGAATGGTGGTATGGCGACCGGGTCGCCCAGTTCGAGCGTGAGTATGCCGCATTTCAGGATGCCGGACACTGCATCACCGTGACGACCGGCACCGCCGCGGGCGAGGTCCTGTTGCAGGCCATCGGCCTGCAACCCGGTGATGAGGTGATTGTTCCGCCGTACACGTTTTATGCGACGGCGAGCATGGTGCTTCGCCGGGGCGGCATCCCTATTTTCGTGGACATCGATGACTCGTGGTGCATGAATCCCGACCTGATTGAGGCGGCTATTTCACCACGGACCCGGGCGATCATGCCGGTTCACCTGGGCGGCCGCGTGTGCGACATGGACCGGATCAATGACATCGCCGCGAAACACGGCATTCTTGCGCTCGAAGATGCCTGCCATTCCTGGGGCGGCAAATGGAAAGGAAAAGGCACCGGTGCGCTGGGCAAAGCCGGCTTTTTCAGCTTCCAGGCGTCGAAGAATATCAATTCGGCGGAAGGCGGCGCTATTGTGTCGGACGATGAAGAGCTGGCGGATCTCTGCCGCTCCATCACCAACTGCGGCCGCCAAAAGGGTGGCGCGTGGTATTCGCACCCCAATCTTGGCACCAATGCCCGGCTTACCGAGTTTCAGGGCGCTCTCTTGAGGGTTCAACTTACGCGGCTCGAAGAACACAATCGGATCCGCGCGAAAAATGCCGCCATTCTCGACGAACATCTCTCGAAAATTGAAGGCCTGTCAACGCAGCTCGGAGACGAGCGGATCACGCGACGGGCCTATCACCTGTACTGCCTCCGCATGGACCCGGAGGTCTTTGGTTGCTCCCGCGAGAAGGTCATCGAGGCCGCCAAGGCGGAAGGCTTACCCGGCATCAGCGAAGGATATGCCATACCGCTCTATGAGCAGCCTTCTATCGCCAACGCACCCAATGCGCCGGACTATTCGAAGCAGGAATGCCCCGTCGCGCGTGACATCTGCACCCGGAGCGGCATCTGGTTCGGTCACACCACCCTGCTCGGCTCCGAAGAAGACATGCGCGACATAATCGCCATTTTCGAGAAGATCAAAAAGAATGCGGAAGAGCTCGACCGAGCCTGACCCGAGTAAATGCCCCGCCAGGACCACGGGTCGCCGGAGTGTCGCGCAACCGAGCGCGCACGGGAGGAATCGTATGGCCGGCAGCGCCAATGCTTCCCCGGAAAAGACCGGCGATCGGAGGCCCGGGCAGACCACGACTTGTGTCCATTGCCGCTATGAATACCCGGCGACGGAACAGCGATGCGTGATCTGCGGATATCCCTGGCCCTGGCTCGAAACAGGGCAGACGTCCAGGGCAGGGTCTGAACGCAAATAGCGGGACCGGAATTTGCCCTGAAATCGTGGTTTCTGCTACAGTTTTGACGTTCACCGGGCTTGGCTTGCGTCGTGAACCAGGTTATGTGGGAGCGTGTGTGCGGCGTGTCGGATAACGAGCCGTGAAAGCCCGGCCGCCAGCGCAGACAACCCCGCCCGGGCGGCGGGCGCAGAGAGGAAAACCGAATGGCTTCGCTTCAAAAAATCCTGACGTATGCGGTCAAACACGGTGCTTCGGATGTCCACTTGACCGTAGGAAGCCCCCCCGCAATACGCTTGGACGGCACCATCCGCTTCATCGGCGCGGAGCCCATTACCAACGACGACAATCTGAAGTTCATTGAAGAGATCATGACGCCCCAAGATCGCGAGGAGTTCCTGCGGACGGGCGATTCGGACCAGGCGCTCAGTTTTCCGGGGTTGGGCCGTTTTCGCGTCAACATCCTCAAACAACGCAACTCCGTGGGCATCGTCATGCGTCACGTCAAAGCCAAAATTCCGAGCTTTGACGACCTCAATCTGCCGCCCGCGATCGAAAAGCTCACCCAGCTGCACCGCGGCCTCGCGCTGGTAACGGGAACCACCGGTAGCGGTAAATCAACCACCCTCGCCGCCATTATCGACAAGATCAACGAGGATCGACGCCTCCACATCGTCACCATCGAGGACCCCATCGAGTTTCTGCATTCGAACAAGAAGAGCATTGTGACGCAGCGAGAGCTTCATATCGATACGCGCAACTTTCACGCTGCCCTTCGCGCCGTCATGCGTGAAGATCCCGACGTGATTTTAATCGGTGAAATGCGCGACGCCGAGACCTTCCAGGCCGCTATGGCAGCCGCGGAAACAGGTCACCTGGTCTTCAGCACCTTGCACACAACGAATGCCATGTTGACCGTTGACCGCATCGTGGATTTGTTCCCGTCGAATCAACACGCCCAGATCCGCTCTCAGTTGTCGCTTCAACTGACGGCGTGCATAGCCCAGCGGCTGATTCCCAGTGCCGACGGCGTGGGCCGCGTGCCCGCCGTTGAGGTCATGTTCAACAACCCGGCCATTGCCCAGTTGATCAAAGAAAACAACGTGCGCCAGATCCCCAACGTAATCGCCGGCGGTCGGGAAGACGGTATGCAGACCTTTAACATGAGCCTTTACGATCTCATCAAGAAGGAACTCATCACGGAAGATCAGGGAATGGCTGCATCGGACAACCCCGAAGAGCTGTCCATGAACCTCCAGGGCATCACCCTCAGTCAGGGCCGGGGGGGCATTATCCGCCGCTGAGGTTCCGGTTACCGTCAGGAGGAAGGAAAACGGGCTGCCGCCGATGCGAGCCCGGTCGTCATGTCGACGCGCTGCAGGGTGTAGACCGCGTGAAAACGCCCCGGAAGCTGCCATTCGTTCGCCCGGGTGAGGCACACCAGCGTGTTCGCGTCCTCCCAGTCAAAATCAACACAGGATTCGCCCAGGCGGACCACGGCCGGCGCAACGGACTCCAGCGGGCTCGCCGTCAGACGGCCGCCTGTCTCCTCCTGCCAGACCACGTGTGAACCATCGGGGGAAAATCGCTGTTTTCTGACCGGGCGCCCCAGGTCCAGCAGGGTTTTGCGGCTCCAGGCGCCAGGGAAGCCTGCAAACTCAAGCACGGCGCCCCGACGTGTGAAAACGCGCACGGCCCCCTGGCCGGTAATGCACGGCGCGCCGATTGCGCCTCCTTCTTCAAACACGCACTCAAACGCCTTTTCGGGGTAGTTACCAACCCAGACCTTCCCCCCTGCCAGGGAGACAAACGCGCAGAGGCCGCCGGCAGGCTCGCCGACAAAGGTGCCGGGGTCAGGACGCTCCGGCATGGCCAGCGGAACGGTCGTGGCGTACGGCGGGGGCGATACCGCGAATCCTGCCTCCGCGGCGCTATCCCGACGCAGGATCAACTGCTCGCCCAGCCAGCCGACCGGAAGGTTCCCACTGCGCTCCGTTAAAACGTGGATCTGTCCATCGTGTCGGCGGATATAGGCCTGCCCGGCGCCAAAGGCCAGAAGACTGTTCCCGGGAGACCAGAGCAGCGGCCCGGTCAGCGGGGCAGGCAAGCGAATGCTCTCAATGCTCTTCCGATCGTTGCGCAATAAACGGATGCTCCCCGCACCCTGGCTCTCCCACACATGGGTCTGGGCGACCGCGATGGTCCCGCTGGAATCCGCCGCGACACTCAGCGGCCAGTCGCGTCGTGGCCAGGTATTGTTCGCCCGCACCGCGTCGGGGCATTCAAAATAGGGGTCGAGAGTCACGCGGGAGACGGGGCTGTCCACTGGAAACGAAAATGTTCCTCCACTCCCCCCCGCTTCAATTGCATGCAGGTCCACTCCTCGTGCGGTTACAACGCCTATGGTCAGCGGTTGCAGGGAGGGTCTATCGCCGCGGTTGGAAATGGTGACCCGGATTGCCCCGTCACCTGAGCTGACCTCTTCTACCGCGTAATCAAACAGCCCGGTATGATCGAAGCAGGCGCGAAACGGTTCCCCCAGGTCGTGCCCGCTCACGATCTCGAGCGCGTGCCGGAATGCATCCAGGGTGATGACGTTGCCACGGTGTGTGTGCAAGACATTTCTACAGGCGGCCCAGTACGCGTCTTTTCCGGTGCCAGACTCCAGCCATCGAGCCAGAAACGCGCCCTGGTTTCCGATACGCATCACCGCATTGGGCTTCGAACGAGCCAATTCCAGCGCGCTCAGCGCGCGAAGAGGCTTCTCCAGGGGTTGAAGGGATACCGTTTCGAGGTGCTCCTGCAGGGCGCTCTTCCCGTTCAACTCGCGCAGGGCTGACCAGCCCGAGTGAACCGCGAGTCCTTCAAGAAGCCACGCGCCTCCATCCGGAAACAGCGGAAACCAGGCCGGAGAGACCGCCTGGCCCCACCACTTGTGTGCGAGTGCCGTAGCCGTTGCGGCGAGCGCGGCGTTTTCATCCCGTTGCGGCGTTCGGGGAAGGGCGATGAGATTGAGGCCAAGATACCGCGGCGTACTGCAGCGGCGGCTCACAATAGCGTAAGTCGGCAGCTCGTGGCCGCCCAGCAACGCGCAAAGCGCATCCTCCGTTTTCGGCAGGCTGGCTGCAAGCGGTTCCGCGATGGCCTCGTCGCCGGGCTCGAAATAGACCGTACACTGAAGATCCTCAAGGTCACCGGCCCGGTTGGAATAGCCGCCGGCCAGCAGTGGAATTCCCAGCGTTTTACCTGCCGGCTGAATGCGATAGCTGCGGCGGCCTTCGATGGGAGGAAATGCCTCCTGCACGTCACCGGCCAAGACGAGATCGCCCATGATGGTGACGGTGCAGTCAAATTCTGCGAAACTGCCGAAATCCACGGGATGCCAGCACGCTGTCCAGGGAAGCCAGACTTCGTCCAGATGGATCTCCGCGTCAGTCAACGCGGTCGCCGAGATCTCTCCCGAATACGAAATTGCGATTTGGGTGCTCTCCCCGGGCGCCAGCTGCTCCGGAAGCGCGGCACGGACCAGGCCTCCCCAGCGGGAGACCGGAAGCTTTTGGCCGTCGCACAGTGCCGAGAACGAGTCCAGGCCGGGGTTAAGCACAAATGAAACGACATCGAGCCCAGCGCCGCTGCATTCGATGTCGAGTGTGCCATGGCCTTGCAGGCGCCCCGTGTCGGGATAGATCTCAATTCCCAGGGTCTGGGCGCTAATGCGCTGGGATGCAACGGCGCGAGCCATGCGCGCGTCCAGAAAGCGCTGCACCCAGGGCGGGCCGTCGGGGTATTGCCCGAGCTGTTCTTTTACGGCACGAAACGAAAGGAGCGCCCCCGCCAATAGGATCAGCAGCCCTGTAAAAAGGGCGGTTTTCGCCGTTCGCCGCCGCTTTATTGAGTCACGACCGCTCAATGTGCTCCGTTCGATTCAGCTTTTGGGCTCAATACGGGGGAACCCATCGTAGACGATCTTCACGAAGTCTCCGTCGCTGAGAATTGACATTCGGGCCGCTTCCGTAACGAGTTCATTAATGCTGCTGTTCGCGGGGGTGGCAATGAGTCGTTTTTCGTCAATTTCGTCAATGATTTCCTGACGTTTTGCCAGGGCGTCCTCCTCGGGCATCCCTGCCGTTTCCTCGCGCAGGCGGGCAACGCTTCCCAGAATGGCTGCTACAGAATCATATCCATAGCCCATGGGCTTGTATCCCACGCCTTCCCACGAGCCCAGCTGGAAAAAGTCGGGATTAACGAAATTGAAGGCCGTCCCGCCCGTCCCCAGGCCGCTGAGGTAGGAATGGCTTACGCCGCGGAACTGGTCATCGTGCTGAATCAGCCCCGTTTTCTCCGGGCCTTCGCAGTACAGGACCAGCCCCTGCTCATTCGAGCCGGCGCCCTCGTCAGGGTAGCCCAGCCCGTTGATGACGGACAGCACCGCATCGTTTTCGAATACGACCCGGCCTTGAGACCAGAGATATCCTGTATTGCCGTTGGGGAAGGTCCCTTTGACGCCATGAACGGATACCCCGGCAGGTTTCAGCCCCGTGATGAAATAGGTCAGGTCAACGTAATGGCATCCGATGTAGACGAAGGGGTCTGTGTTTTCGCAGGTGAACCAGTTTTGAAAGTTGGAGTGCCGGTACAGGTACGGCTCGATCAGTTTGGCCTCACCCATGACAAAATCGCCGAAATGACCTTGTTCATAACGCCCTCGGGCAATGAGTGCGCGCCGATCGAAGCGTTTGTGATATTCCACGCCGACGAAAAGGCCTTTCTGTCGCGCCAACTCCTCGATCTCAACCGCCTGAGCGTATTTGAGCACCAGGGGCTTTACGCACAGCACGTGCTGCTTGTTATTCAAGGCCTCCATCACGACCGGGTAATGCAGCTGGTCGGGCGTGGCCACCACCACCGCGTTATACGGCTCCATCGCGGCCAGCACCTCTTTGTAACGTTCGGGGAAGCTGGCGTCGGCAGCCTCATCCAGGGAGGGGTGTGCAATAAAATCCTGCCCGGGAAAGGCTTGGGCAAACTGCGGATTTTCTTTCAATGCATGCAAGGGCGTGTTGTTTAGTGCGCAAATGTGGATCTCGCCCACCATCCCCAGCCGTTGAAGATGGTAGATGGATGGAAGAAGCAAATCACAGGTGATCATGCCCCCGCCAACAATGGTCACATCAAAAGCCTTCACATTCGCCATCTGTATCCCTTTCCATGATCGTGTGCAAAGCGCTTCTGCGTACGCCGGGGCGTACTACGCGCGTTCATTGCCCGCCCGACGTGTTCTACGACGGCTCATCAGGAAGCTCGGGTTCCTCGTCTTCTTGGCTCGCTTCCGATGAAGCCCCCGCAGGGCTGTCCGGCGATGCCGCAGCGGCGTCTCTCTTGGGGAGTAAGACCTCGACCTTGACATCACCCACGGCCTGTTCCAGAAACTCGCTAAATGCGCGTTGCTTTGCCTGCGCCTCCAAGTCTCTCCGGATGTTGCCTTTAACTTCGTCAAATTCCAAGGGTCGAGCCGGGTCTCGTTCGCTCACTTTCATGATGTGCCAGCCGAACTGGGTCTGAAACGGCTCGCTCACCTCGCCAATAGGAAGTTCAAACATGAGTTTATCGAATTCCGGCACCATCATGTTGGGCGGAACGCTTTCGTAGAGCCCGCCCTGGGGAGCGGACCCGTGATCTTCGGACACGTCTTTCGCGACTTCGCCAAAGTCCTCTTTACCCTTGACGATTCGGTCGCGAGCCTGATCGATGCGCTCCTTTGCCTCCGCGATGTCCTCGTCCGAAGCGTCACGGGACGCCAGGATCAAAATGTGCGCCACATCGGCGGTTTCAGGCTTTTTCATGCGCCCCGCCTCTTTCAGTCTCTCGTAGATCTGCTCGACGTCTTCGTCCGTGACCGCAACGCCCTTGGTCTTCTCGTCGAAGAATTTCTGGCAGGTGAGTTGTTCGCGCATCTTTGCTTCCAGCTCCCCCGCGGTGATGCCGCGGCCTTCCATCAGGTGTTCAAACTCACCCTCCGGCAGCCGGCTTCTGGCCTGGGCAAGCCCTTCCTCTACTTCTGCGTCCGCGATGGTGGTCTTGGCTTTCTTTGCCAGCACATAGATGACCTTGCCGCGGATAAGGGAATCCAGCACCCGCTCCGCATCGTCCCGATCGAAGGATTCCGGCGGCTCGTTCGGATCCCGGTTGGGGTTGGAGGCGGCTCGGGCGGCCTTTGCCCGCATGGCCGCGTTCATCGCCATCTGAAGCTCCAATCCAGAGATCACCTCGTCTTCAATTTTCGCAACAATTTCGGGGAGTTGCTGGGGTTGGCTCTCCAGTCTGGGAGCGCTCAAGATCGGTGCGTCCGTTTCATCAGCGCGTGCTGACGCCGCCGGCAGCACCGCGAGCAATATCACGCCCAATACCGGCGCCATGGTCCAGATCTTCGCCTCAGTCCGTGCACGCATTGTTCTGTCTCCTGGTTCCTGCGGAACCCTGGCGATACCGAAAGCGGTTCGATGGGCGGCCGGTTGTCGATATCTGGCCGTTTTCAAGTGATGGATAGGGGCTCTTGGTTACAAATTGACGGGCAGGCCGGTCCGCGATGATTCGTAAATGGCTTCGATCAGTGCGACGGCTCGACGACCTTCCTTTCCGTCGATTTTCGGCGCACGATTATGCCTGATCGCGTCGGTAAAATCCTCGATCTGCCGGCGGTGGCCTTCGCAGGTCACGTTGGCCATCGGATCCGAAGCGCCTGTCCCGAGGGTGTTCGCGTGCATCTGAGCACGGATGGACTCATCTTCCGGGCGTTCCTCCTTAAATTTCCAGAAACGGAGGATACCGTCTTCCAGCGCGGCGCCACCCTCTTGGCCGTGCACCTCCAGGCGCGCGGGGTGCCCCGGCCAGATGGCGGTGCTCCCCTCGATGACGCCCATGGAACCGTTCTCGAACTCCAGAATGGCGCAGGCCAGGTCTTCCACCTCGAGTCCCTCGTGGCCTACCAGGCCCGTGCGGGCAAACACATTTTTAACGGGGCCAAAAAACCACAACAGCAGATCGATCTGATGGATGCCCTGATTCATCAGGCAGCCGCCGCCATCCAAGCTCTTCGTGCCCCGCCACGAACCACTCTGGTAGTATTCATCCGAACGGTACCATTTAATGTAGGCATCGCCCAGCACGAGTTTGCCAAAGCGTCCGGCATCGACCGCTGCTTTGAGCTGCTCTGCGCCATCCGCAAATCGGTTCTGGAAGATGCATGCGAGTTTCACGCCAGCCTCGTCGACGGCCTGAAGTAGCGCGTCAATCCGCTTGGTATTCACCTCGAGAGGTTTTTCGGACATGATGTGCTTCCCGGCCTGGGCACATTCGGCGCCGATCTCGGCCCGCATACCGCTGGGGATACAGAGATTTACAACCTGAATGTCATCCCGCGCCAAAAGCTCGTGGTAGTCGGTGTACGGGGTGGCTCCGAAGCGTTCAGCCAGCTGCTGCGCATTCTGTTCGACCACATCCGATACGGCGACCAGCCGCGCCCCTTCAACTTTCTGAATGGCCTCCGCGTGCATGGGCGCAATGTTTCCACAACCGATAATGCCGTACCCTATTTCCGCCATGGCTTTCATCCCTGCCTCGCTGTTGGTTTTCGCCCGCTCTCACAATCAAAATCCGGATCGCGCGGTGTTCTGCCCTCCGCGCTGACGCGGCATTGCCGCGCGTGCACGGCGTAACGCCGCGGCGCGGGTCGCGCTGGAATCGCCGACGCCCGCAACCCGGGAGGCGCCATCATAACAGATGCGGAGCTCCGGATGCATGGGGCCGAATCGTAGGGTCTGGGATGGTGCTGGCGATGATGTCCCATGCCATCATTGGCGAACTCAGGTTCTGATGGGCGACGCGCCCGTTACCGTCCACCCCCGGCCACGCGCGGCGCGCGTGGCCACCCCCGCCCGCGGGGGACATAAGAGGCAGAACCAGCAGCACTATCGGCGCGGTCCATCCTGTCCGCACGGTCCACGATCTCATGCCCAGAGGCCGGCGGCTGCCGTTCAGAGTCCCCCCCGGCCACGCGCGGCGCGCGTGGCCACCCCCGCCCGCGGGGGACATAAGAGGCAGAACCAGCAGCACTATCGGCGCGGTCCATCCTGTCCGCACGGTCCACGATCTCATGCCCAGAGGCCGGCGGCTGCCGTTCAGAGTCCACCCCCGGCCACGCGCGGCGCGCGTGTCCACCCCCGCCCGCGGGGGACACAAGAGATCCCCCGGTTTGTCGATGGGCGCGTGACGTGGCCACCCCCGCCCGCGGGGGACACAAGAACCGGAATCCGAGAGGTTTCGGTCCGCTGCAACTTGCCCCGCCGCCGACGGAGGTGAGTCAGCAGGCGCGACCATTCGGCAAAATGCAGCGCAACCTGTCCCCGCTGGCGGAATAAGTCGGCAGGCGTGAACATTCGACAAAATGCCCAGCAATTTGTCCCACGCTATTGGAGGTAAACAGGTAGGCCCGCGTGTTGCACAAAATGCAGCGCAACCTGTCCCCCGCTGGCGGGGGTGAATCGGCGGCAGCCGATTTGGGGGTGGAGTTTGGGATAGGTTGCCGTCGCTTGGAGTCCAATTCCCGCATTGTGGCACTTAGCCATGTCAAAGCACGGGCAGGCGGATAAATTTCAGCATCTCAAGCCGAGGCTCGACGGGCGCATCATCCCCTGCCTCTTCCTCTCATACGGCCTCCTGTTGACCCAGACCTCAGGCGTCTCCCCAGTGCCGGACGGTGTCCACGAGATGGCAAACGTGCTCGAAAGGCGTCTGTCGCAGGAGTCCGTGATTCAGGTTGAAGATGTGGCCCCGGTTATCCCCGGATTGGATGATGGCATGCGCCGAACGAGTGATGGCCTCGAGAGGACCTTCAACGAGCAGCTTATTGTCGAGATTGCCCTGCATTACCCGTTCAGCGCCTGTCCGCTTTCGTGCCTCCGCGATCGAGATCGAGGCGGGCAGGCTCAAAATATCTGCCCCAGAGGCATCCAGCAGTTCTATGGCTTCGATGTCGCGCGCAAACGCGATGGTGGGCACGGCGCCACGGATGGCATCGAAGATCACCTGTTGGTAGGGCAAGGCGAACTCACGGTAAGCCACAGCATCAAGGACCGGCGCGGCGGATTCAAAGAGCTGCACGGCGTCTGCGCCAGCCGTAATCTGCAGCATCAGGTAATCCGTGGTCATTCGAGCCAGCTTTTTGAGCGCGACGTGGGCGGTCTGAGGCTGTTCTGCGAGGCAACGCAGCGTGTTCGGAGCCGTAGTCCCGAAGCTCCCTCCTTCCAGCAGGAAGGTCAACAGCGTAAACGGGGCGCCGGCGAACCCGAGCACCGGCATTTCGCCGTCGAGTACCTTTCGTGTGCGCTGGATAGTCTCCGCGACGAAAGGAAGCTCCTGGGCCACGTCATACTCGTGCAGCTTTCCAAGAGCGCTGGCGTCTTGAAATGGAGTCTCCAGAACGGGCCCTGGCCGGAATATGAACGGCGCGCCCATAGGGGCGAGCGGCGTGAGAATATCCTGGAAGAAAATGATCGCATCGACACCGATGCGCCGGGGGAGCAGAGAGATCTGCGTCGCCAATTCCGCATGGCGGAACAGTTCTTCCAACGGAAGCCCCGCCTCATTCTTCAGCGCGTTATATTCGGGGTCCGTCCGTCCCGCCTGCCGCATCAGCCAGATTGGAGGGCGCGGGGTCCGCTCACCGCGGGCGGCACGCAAAAACAGATCGTTTCGGTATGATCCCATCACGCAATTCCTTCTACCAGAGGATTTCGCACGCGATTTCGGCTCCCTTCGTTGAATGTTTCAGTATAACGCTCTGCAGTTCCGCGTCATACAACCAGGCGCTCTCAAGCGACTTCATGTCTTCAGAGCGGGCCACGCGCGCCCCCGCCCCGTGGACCGATCGCGGTTCCGATACCGGCGCGACGCTGCTGTGCGTCGCGGGCGCATACAAGTCGCGCAGCGCGAATTTCAGCCGTCCCTCTCGAAGCGCGGCATCGGCATCGAGAACGGATATCGTTGCGGGTGAATTTAAAAATACCGGGCCGCCGTCCAGGCCTTCGAAACGGACGCACTGTATCTCAGGCGATTGCCCGCGCAGCCGGAACCCGTTCACGAGGATGTTCTCCGGATTGATGTCTGCGGGATTGGGTTTGTTTCGGACCAGGTCCCACGAATCCGGGTAGCAGCCTTTGCTGGGGCCCTTTGTGTACTGCTGTCGCATGGCCGACATCAAAATTCCCTCTACGATCGTCTTCCACGGGAAAGAATCGTCAAATTCGGCCAAGTCCTGCAATCCATACGCGTAGACCAGCCCGCACCATACCACGGGGAGGCCAATCCACGAGTGCGTATAGAACGTCGAGCCAAATACGGGGATCACGTTGTGAGGCATGGTGGGCATGCCTTCGAACCCCCACATGTAAATGAACGGCAGGCCCGTCCACGCCCAGTACCGGGCATGCGCCAGATGAGCGGGATCGCCTGTCAACCGGTACGCCTCACAATAGGCGCGGACCGCCTGGCCGGCGGCCAGGATGTCGGGCTGATACAAGGGGCACTCCCAGACTTGCGCTCCCCGAGGAACTTCATAGCGCTCCATCTGCTTCATCGCGTCCAGGGCCTGCTCCGCCAGCAAGCGGTCACCGGTCAAGCGCGCGGCGCGCAGGACATGAAGCGCCGGCCCCGCGGCCTGGCCCAGGGTATGGTCGCCCGGCGAGCCCAGGGAGCGATGCTGCTCTCCCGCGGGTTTCCACACCCAGAGGCCGTCTTTTCGTCCTCGCAAACGGCGGTGCGCGCTGTCTTTGAGGCCTTTGAGCGAGTCCGGAAGATACCCATACAAAAATGGAAACTCCCCGCTCATGATATGGCATGCCGTCGGCGTCCACAGCTGCCGTGGGCCGAGTTCATTGAGGGCCCGCCCGGCGGTTGCGTCAATACGGCGCTCGATCTCCGGTACAACGCTGGGCGCGACCCCGGCCGCCAGGTCCAGCATCAGGGGGACCGCGTGTCCGACGGACGGCCCGCTATCCCATCCCCGGCAGTGGCTCCAGCCCGCCGGATTTTCGTGCCACACCGATTTCAAATAGGCGTCTCGGCAAAGAGCCTTCTCTTCCTCCCAGTCCCTCGGCGCCGGGCCCGGACCCGGCAGGCCATACAGCTCAAACCAGTGTTGCATCGCCTGCAATACCAGGCCACCGGTATGCGGGCCGCGAACGATACTGTCCTCCGCATAGCGTTTCTGGTGATCGAGGATCAGACAGGCCTCCAGATGCAGCCGCTGGCCTTTCTTCACCGGGAACGGGGTATCCCCGGCTTCGTACTCGTTCTCCTGTACATAATCGCCCACAGATGGCGCGAATACTGACAGGTGCGTGTATTGCAGGGCTTCGTCACTGGCCGGCGCCTGGAAGCGCGCTGCGGGGTGCCGCTGGCCCGTGGCCCATTCCTGCTGCGCGTCCCACAAGAGCCCCACCAGCGCGCCTTCCCCCTGCACGGCCATCAGCGGCGTCGTGATCTTGTGGGCGGACGGCACCCGGCGATCGTGCAGAGGCGGCGCGAGATCCCGCGCGGATGACGATGCTTCGTCGCCTTCAAGGTATTCCAGCCCGGGGAACAGTGCAAAATCTTTCCGTGCGCCAAACGCGCGGTCTCCCGCCAATACCTCGGGCAGCGAAAACGAGGCCACTCCGGCATCTTCTGGCGCGATCGTCTCGATTTCAAGATGAATACGCGCGCTATCGGCCTCGGCATAGGCCATCAGAAGAATCGGCCACGACACGCCGGTTTCGCTTTCGGCGATTCCATAAATGCACAGCCAGGTCGACCGCAACGGGTGGATGTTGTTGATCTGGAGCCGCAATTCTTCCAGGCTCTTGTCCGGGCGGCGCACTGCCAGACGGCAGAGCGGATAGAGCGATGCCACGCGCTGCCAGGCGGTGCCATCCCACGTGTCGGCCAGGGCGTATGCCGCGCCGCCTTCGTCCACCGCCACCGCGAGGCGCGACCAATCGTTCGCCACGACGGCACGGATGTCGCCGTTGCGCTCCACGATCACGTCGGGCTCTCCGTTACGGGGATGTGGAGGCACCCGCGCCTCCGCAAAGACATGGACTCGCAGGTTTCTGCCGGTATCCAGAAGCCATTCCCCGGGCGTCTGCGCTGTAAGGCCGCGCCAGATCAGCACGGTCTCCTCGCCGGGCCCGAGCCGCTCCACGGCAGGCGTTTCGGCAGCGCCGGGACCCAGTTCCGCCACGTTTCGCCCATCTCTCGAGCGGAGGCTCCAGGTGGCCTGACCCGTGTACGTGCCCTGGCCCCTGTTGCGAATGCGCTGGATAATGTCGAAGGGCTGTCCGACCGTCACCAGCGGTGAGCTGAGTTCCGGAGGGGCCGCTTCCAGTTCAGGAAGGTAGATCCCGGTGGAGACGTTCGTTACGGTCGCAGTACCGGCCTCGATTTCCACAGCCGGGGCGCTAAAATCATCGAACGCGTGCGGGAGGAGATGCGTTCCAGGTTCCAGCGTCACGGTCAGGGGCCGACTACCGTTGGTGAGGGCAATCTTCGCGGTCTGTTCGCAGGCAATCTCAATCAGACTCAGACCTTCGGCCTGGGCTGGCAGGGTCGATGCCGCGGGTGCGGGCCAGAAGTGCAGAAGCAGGGGGGTGCCCCAGAGAGCCCAGTCGTAGCTCGAGTTGCCCGAGATTGCGTTCGTGTGGAATTCGATGCCCACCAATTGACCGGACCAGGACGACAGATCGATGCAGCGCGGATTCCAGCCCGGTCCCGCCAGCGCCTCTTCAAAAATGGCCTCTCCCTCGACAAAAACGGAAAAGCGAACCCCATTGGGCACCTTTGACGGAGTGGACCAGTCGATCCCCGACCGAAATCCGATATGAAAATACAAGATGCACTGCTGACCATCCTGCAGCTCGGGCACAGCAATTCTGCTGAAGCTCAGGATGGCATCGTCCGGACCGGTCGGGTGCAGGAAAATCGCCGCCATCTGGTCTTCCTGCGCGCCATCGGCAGCGCTCGCCGAGGAGGTCAAATCATTGGTAACCGTTCCCCGCTTATACTGCTCCACAAAATCGGCCAACACGGTGATCGAACCCGGTTCACGCAGCTCAGCCTGGGCGGAAAGGCATCCAACACACGCGATGACCAGGACTCGAACCAAGGGCGCTTTGAAAAATAAGACCTTACGCATGTTTTCTCTCTGTATTACCACGCGCTGACCAGGCGAAAACCAAACCGATACGCAATCGGCGGAGGCCCGGACGAGAGGAAATGCACCGGGCGAAGGCGGATGCCTTCATGTACAGCCTCAATCGTCCACGCATGAACGGAAAATCCGGGTAAAAGCATCGTTGGGACAAAAGTATAGATTGCACAGATCCACAGGTCAATTTTCTCTGTAAAAGGCGCTTTTCAGGCGTTGTTGGCCCCGCCAGTTTCGATCACAGTGCGTTGTCTACTGGAATGCCCAAATTCCTGCCGATACAATAGCCTCAACAGCGGTTCGTGCGCTTGGGGCGTGGTCCCGAGGCCGTTCCCTCTGAAACAGCAAACCGAGAACGCGTGTGGATGACGATAAACGCATACAGGAATTGGAATCCCAGGTTTTGCGGCTCACCCGCGAGTTGGAGCAGCTTCGCAAATCTCGTGCGCCGCGAAGCACGGATTCGGAAACGCAGCATCCCGCCCCGTCCCACTCCCCTTCGTCCGAGGCTTCTTCTTCCGCCGCGCCAGTGACCCCGCACGCCTGGTCGGGGTGGGTAAGCCGGCTCGCGGTGGTTTTTGTGACCGTGGCCATCATCCTGGCGGCCGGCAAGAGCGCCAGCACGTCCGCCTTCGACCTTCGCAGCAAGGCCCTCGCCGCTTACAGCATGGCAGCGCTCCTGCTGCTCCTGGGGACGGCATTCCCAGACCGGCGCAGCCTCCTGGCCAGTCTCGCCCTCGGAACCGGACTCGCAACCGCCTATTTTATGACCTACGCGGCGTTTTTCGTCACGGACGCCCGGCTGTTCGCCGAACCCTGGTACGCATTGCCCGTTTTGTTCCTGGCTATCCTGGGGATGACCGCGCTCGTTGCCTGGCGCCGCAGCTACGCGGCCGCCGTCATTGCCTGGTCGGTCGTCTATTATTCGCTTGGCCTGGCAGCCGGCGAAGCATCCACAATGCCCCGGCTGACTTATGTGCTGGGCGGCGTGGCCCTGGCCTCGGCTGGCGCCGTCCTGCTCCATATACGATTCAACTGGCGCTTTCTCAGCTGGCTCGTCTTTCTCGGCGCGTACGGCTCGCTCCTCCCCTTCCTACATTCCCAACCTGGAGGCATCTCCGTTGCGCCTGAAACCTATTTCTGGATGTCGCGGGGCGCGCTGGCGTTCGTGTTTGCGGCTCTGGGGCTTGCCACCGTTTTGGATCTGCGGCGCCCAGACCAGCGCTCCCGGGGCATGCTGCCCCTGTCCCTGCTGAATTCCGCGGTGTTTTTCCCCGCGGTATGGACTGGGATTCATGCCTTCCATGCGCCTCACACGTGGGTGTTTCGTCTGGCCTTTACGATCGTGCTTGCCACGCTGGCCCTTCTGGCCGAGACGCGCGGCTCGAGGAAGAACTACCTGTTTCAGGCGTATATCGCGCAAGCGTTCGTGATGGCCATTCTTGCGATGCTCTCGCTTTATCCGGGAATTACCCTGTGGCCCGCCCTGGCGCTAGTATGTTTCGCGCTCGCCGTGTTCTATCAGCACTCGGGCGCCATCATTCTCAAAGCGGGCAGCATCCTCTTGCTGTGCGTCGTGGCGGGCGGCGCGCTTTTCGCGGTTCAGGCGCCCGGATACGCGGTATGGGGCCAGCACGCCATACCTGCACGCTGGCTGGGCTGCGCCGGCCCGGCCATCGTCTTCTTTTTGGTCGCCATCTATTACGAGCGGGCTACGCGCAACCGACCCACGCAGGAGCGCCGCCGGAGCGGTCAGTGGTTTCTGGCCGAAACCTTTCTTGATCCGCCCAGCCCCTCCGTGGCCATGCTGTACGCCGCCGCGGGCGCCCTGCTTCTCATGACACTGACCATCGCCGACCGGGCGCAGCAGCCCGATCTCCCGTATCTTCTGGGAACGTTCAGCCTGGTCCTGGCGATTGTGGGCGTGCTGGCGTCAACTCCCCAACTGGAAGCTGCCGCCGTGCTTCTGCTCGTGGCCGCGCATGTCAGTTTCCATTTCTTCCTGCTGGTCGACAAATCCGGATTTGAGCAGGACGGCGGCTACGCCTACGGGACCATTTTGCTCGCGCTCTACACCTATCTCGCCGGGATTCTCTGGGAACGCTACCTCAAGCGCGTCGGAGACGACCGGGCATGGGAGCACAATCTGGTCGCTCCTCTCCCCCACGTAGGCGCCACCTACATGATTGCCACGCTGGTGGCATATAAGCACGGTGCCATCTACATTCCCGCAACCTATAATGCTATCGGCACTGTGCTGCTGATCTTTCTGCTGTTTCTGCCCCTTCCAGGACTCAAGATCGCGGGGATCGCCTTGTTCGGGATAGGCGCCGCCTATTTCTCCAATCTTTTGTTCGATCCGGCTGCCGCTCAGCCCGGCGGAGCGGCGTTTCTCTATTATCTTGTGCCCTTTCTGATGGCCTATGCTATCTCCGAACGTCTCATTTTTTTCGCCCACAAACGCCCTGCCGTCACCCATCCGATGGACGACACCCTCCGCACTCTTTTTGTGGCGGCCGGCGCGGGACTGGGGCTGCTCGCGCTGAATAAGTGGGCTGCTGAAGAAAAACTGGCGTTGTACTGGCTGATACACGGGCTGACCGGGGTTGTCCTCAGCATCCTCTTCCTTGAAGCACGGTACCGCTGGGCAGCATCGCTTGTCCTCATGCTGGCCGTGTTGCAGGTGGCTTTTTCGTTCTCAAAGGGCGGAGCTTGGCTCTATCCGTTCGCGGTGCTCGCCTCGCTGGCCGTGGCCGCCGTCCTGGCCCTGGCCATTCATCAACTTCGCCGTCGGCGCACATTTTCGCCACAAAGCGCAGCTGAATCGCGCGGGCCTTCGCCGAATGAGTAGGCGGCAGGCTGCGGCCGAAGCGATCTGCGCCACCTTGCGGCAGCGTGGATTTCGTGCCCTGCTGGCGGGGGGCTGCGTGCGCGATATGCTCCTGCACCTTCCGCCGAAGGATTTCGATATCGCCACCGATGCCAAACCGTTTCAGGTCGCGGAACTCTTCGAGCGCAGCGTCGACATTGGGGTCGCCTTCGGTGTGCTGATGGTCCTGCTGCCGGAAGGGTCTTTTGAAGTCACGACCTTCCGGAAGGACGGGCCCTACCTGGACGGCCGCCACCCATGCCGGGTTGCCTTCACCGACGAGGAAGAGGATGCCCGCCGCCGCGATTTCACGATTAATGCCCTCTTCTACGATCCCCTTGAGCGCAAAGTGCTGGATTACGTCGGCGGTCTCGACGATCTGCGGGCCGGGTTGATCCGCGCGGTGGGCATTCCCCGCGAACGCTTTCAAGAAGACCATCTCCGCCTCTTGCGGGCCATCCGCTTCGCGGCGCGCTTGGGATACGCCATCGAAAAAGAGACATACCAGGCGATTAAAGAGGCCGCGCCTCTCATTGTGTCAACCCGCGTTGAGCGCGTTCGCGATGAATTGCTGAAGATGCTTACGGAAGGCGGCGCCCGGCGCGCGTTTGAGATGCTGGATGAGACCGGGCTGCTCAAACAGGTCCTTCCGGAGGTCGCGGCCATGAAGGGCGTGGAACAGCCGCCTGAATTCCATCCGGAAGGGGATGTGTTCACGCATACCCTGCTCCTGCTCGACCTGTTGAAAGAGCCCAGCCGCAGCCTCGCGCTGGCCGCTCTGCTCCACGACGCCGGCAAGCCGCTCACCCAGACGAAGACCGATCGTATCCGCTTTAACGACCATGACAGAGCGGGCGCCCGGATCGCCCGCGAGGTCTGTGAACGGCTCCGCCTGCCCCGCAGCGACACGGAGCGCGTGGTATGGCTTGTCGCGCAGCATATGCGCTTTCAGCACATCCCCGAAATGCGGGAAAGCAAACGCAAGCGCACAATCCGCGCCGAAGGATTTGAAGAGCTCAAGGAGCTTTGCCGCCTGGATTGCCTGGCCAGTCACCGCAAGCTCGACACCGTTGAATGGGTAGAGAACTACCAGGCCCAATTGCCGGCGAATGCGCTGCATCCCGCACCCCTGATCGATGGGAAAGATTTGATCGCTCTGGGATATGCTCCCGGGCCCCTCTTCTCGAAAATCTTGAAACGCGTCGAAAATCTCCAATTGGAAGGCAAATTGACCACGCGGGAAGAGGCCCGCGCGTTTGTCCGGGCCCACTGGCCTTCCGCCGGGCCGCAGGAAAACAAAGAGATCTGAGCGACCACCATCCCCGCTGCGTTTGCCGCACCCGGCGGACTGTGGCCAGAGTCTCCGGAGACTAATCGAACCGCCGCTTGTGCCTGACTCCTTCGGCCTGTCATAATAAGGGCGCCCGGATTTCTGGGCGCAAAAACAGGTGAAACGGGATCTCAGTCGGATGGAATTCGATCAGACAAAACGAATCTTAGAGCACATTCACGACGCGCACGTCGCGGAAATGATGCCGCTGATCTCTCCGAAAGAGATAAAGCACGCCCTCCCCATGTCGGAGTGCGCGCAGGAAACGGTCATGAAAGGCCGTAGAGAGGTCGTGCGCATTCTGTCCGGCGAGGACAAGCGTATGCTCGCGGTCGTGGGCCCCTGCTCGATTCACGACGTCGATGCGGCATTGGACTACGCGCAGCGGCTGCACCAGGCCCACGTGGAGTACGGGCAGCGCCTGTTCATCGTCATGCGCACCTATTTCGAGAAACCACGCACCACCACCGGATGGAAGGGCCTGGTCAACGATCCCGATCTCGATGGCAGTTACAACCTCGAAAAAGGCCTCACTATTGCCCGGCGTCTGCTGCTCGATATCGCGGGCATGGGTTTGCCGGTGGCCAGCGAAGTCCTCGACCCCATCGTGCCGCAGTACATCGCGGATCTGATCACCTGGGCCTCCATTGGCGCGCGGACCACGGAGTCCCAGACCCATCGAGAGATGGCAAGCGGCTTGTCCATGCCCATTGGCTTCAAGAACAGTACGGACGGCAACCTCCAGGTGGCCGTTAACGCCCTGCTGTCCGCCCGCCAATCCCACCATTTCCTCGGCATCGACCAGGATGGCCAGACCTGCGTGATCACCACGCTCGGCAATCCCTGGGGCCATATCATCTTGCGCGGAGGCGGAGGCAGCCCGAATTGCGACCGCGTAAGCGTGGCTCTCGCTGAAGAACAGTTGTGCGCCGTCGGTCTCGAACCGAGGATCATGATCGATTGCAGCCACGACAACAGTACCCGGCGCTATGAGCTTCAGGAGAAGGTCCTCCGCGACCTCATTTTTCAACGGGCCGAAGGCACGAACTCCCTGATAGGCATGATGCTCGAAAGCAACCTCGAGCCCGGCAATCAGGCTATCCCAGCGGACAAAAGCCAATTAACATACGGCGTGAGCATCACGGATCCGTGCATGGGATGGGATATGACCGATGCGTGCCTGAAGTACGCGTACGAGCATCTTGCCACGCCCTGATGCGATCATGACGGCTCCGGTGCCGGCCCCCGGAGCCCTCAGGCTGCGTCCGGCCATCGTTTCGGCCCGCCACTGCCCCTGTGTTCTCCTCGCCCCCATGTGAACCGTTCGAAGAATATGCTATGCTGCCGCACACATGAACGTCATCTGAAGCAGGAGAATACGAATGTTGTCACGCTGCATGGCTTGGCTCGTGGTCATATGCTTGTCTGCGAGCGCTCAAACCGAAGCATTTTCACCTCCCGGCGCCGGCCGCTCCAATGTCCCCCTGACCATCCAGGGAAAAGAGTGGCACGTTCGTATCCCATCAAATTATGAAGGCGACATCGAGTTGCGCTATGTGTTTCCTCCGGATCGCCTGACATTGCAGTCGTCCGGGGAAGAGGTTCCGTTTGTCGCCGACGACAACGGGACCGTTCGGTTCAGCGTCCCTTCGGAAAAGCGCAGTTCGCCCGAGACTGTCGTTGTGGCGCGCTGGGAGCTTGCGAGGTGGGAAGACAACATTCAGACCATGGAAAAAGACTTCCCCAATATCCCCGAAAATCCCATCCTGTTCGTTGGAAGTTCGTCAATCCGCGGTTGGAAAGTCGCGGACTACTTTCCGGATCTCCCCGTGGTCAATCACGGTTTCGGGGGTTCGGAATACTTCGATGCACTGGCATTCGCAGACCGGATCATTCACCCACTGCGTCCGCGTGTCGTGGTCTTGTATGACGGCGATAATGATGTCGCCCGCGGGAAATCGCCCGAATGGATCGCCGCAGATATGAAGGCCGTGGTGCGCATGATCCACCAGGCGAATCCGCAGACCCCGGTGGTCGTTTTGTCGATAAAGTCCAGCAAAGCTCGTTGGGAACTCCATGAGCAGATGGAACAGAGCAACCGGCTCATGGCCGAGTATGCCGCAACCGATCCGCGCGTGACCTTCCTCGACGTCAACACCCCGCTGCACGATGCCGAGGGCGAACCTCATGACCACTATTTTCTGGCGGATCGCCTCCATCTCAGTCACGAGGGCTATCTGGTCTGGACCAATCTCCTCCGGCCCGTCCTGGACCGCCTCCTCGCCCCCGCCGCGCCTCCTGAATGACCCTGGCGGGCCGGTCCTATCCCCGGTTGAGCTTTCGCTGGATGCGTTCGAGCCGCGAGCGGAACCCCTCCAGGCCCGCTGGAGGCTCGTCCAAACCAGAGAGGGTGCGCGTTTCGAGAAGTTCGATGGTTTCTGCGCACAGCCGCTCGGCCTCCAGCAGATTGCGTGCCCGGTGCTCAAAATGCTTGGCCAGCTCCAGGCGTGCAACCAGATCCTGTGGCCGTTCCGCGAGCAGCTGGGTCCACGCGTCCTCCATCGCAGACCATTGTTTCAACCGTTTGCCGGCCATTCCCATGAGATACAGGCATTCGCAACGAATGGCCGATTCCGCCTCTTCTTCCAGCAGGCGCTGGCCGTGTTCCATCACCTCGCGGTAGTGCTTCTGCAGGAAGTGCAGCCGCACCAGCGAGAGCCGATCTTCCATGTGATCGAACCCCCGGCCCTGCGGCAAATTGAGACTCTGCGACAGGCGGGCCGTGAGAGCTGCCAGGGAAAGTATGTCCATTTTGTGGTGATAGAAAACTGCCTGAAGCGCCCGGGCATCGCGCGTGCGCAGGTAATTCAGCCAGATCGCCGGGATTTCCGCGCTGGGGACGTCTCCCTGCCGGCGCACGGCCAATACTTCCCGCTCGATATTCGTCAGCCCGCAATTTCCAAGCCGGCGTTTCCAGAAACGGCGGGCCGCATGGAGAAGATCGTACTGGAGCGCCGAATCCAGCCGAAAAGGCATTCGGTTCTGTATGAAGCGGGTTCGCAGCAGCGGTATGTCAAAACTCTTGCCGTTATAGGTCACGATCGTGTCGCGCCCGCGAAACAAGCGGTCGAGATACCGCAGCATCGACTCTTCGTCGTCAAAATCGCGCATGAATGCCTGTTCCAGGCGGAACGAGCTGCCTTCAAAATAACCGGCGCCCACCAGAAAGGCCACCGTCCCCGAGCCGCCCGCCAATCCGATGGTCTCCGTGTCCAGAAAGACCGCCGTCTCGGGCGTAAAGTCCCGCAGATCGCTGTCGTTCGCCGACAAGGCCACGTGTTCGGGAAGTGCGAGCAGGGCCTCGCCCAGCGTGATGTTCCCGTGCGCGGTATTCAGCGGGAAGTCGGTGCGAACCAGATAGAAGCCGTCGGTGGCGTCCCCCACCACTTCGCCGGGGACGATGCGGTCGATCTCGAACTCACCCGAGGCCCGGCGTTGAGCGAGTTCTTCGGTCTTCCGCCGCCACTCGGCGCCGCGCATCACGCCCTGTCTTTCAAGTAATTGCTGAAGTTTATCGCGTAAATTCGACATATCTTATTCCGGTGCGGCGCCCGCCTGATTCTGCGGTTCGGGCAGGCCCAGAGCGATCCGCGCGAGCTTCAATGCCCCGTTTTTTCCTCGCTCGCCGACCTCGAGGGCGGGTCCGACGCAACTCGGGCAACCCTCTGTGCATCCGCATCCGGCAATCAGTGAGGCCGCCGCTTCGAGCAATTGCCGCTGGTGAGTGAAAAGTTTGTCACTGAACCCAACCCCGCCGGGGTACGTCTCGTAGAGAAAAATGGTTGGGCATTGCGTCAACGGCGCGCGCAACATGGCCGCGGAGCGGATGTCGCTGATGTCGCACATGACCTGGACGGGCGCAACCTGTCGCAGGGTATTTGCGAGCCCGTTCAGCGCCTGGGACAGTTCGTTGGGCTCCAGGCCAAGGCGCTGGTCGATATCCCCGGCAAATTCA
This sequence comes from Candidatus Hydrogenedentales bacterium, assembly GCA_050950105.1. Lineage (GTDB taxonomy): Bacteria > Hydrogenedentota > Hydrogenedentia > Hydrogenedentales > SLHB01 > UBA2224. The sequence continues at coordinate 393,538 of JBMNGZ010000009.1, forward strand.
AGCCAGTAGGAGGCGGTGTGCATGGTGGATTCCGGCAGCGCGATCTCCCCCCATCCCACGTTTTCATGCGTGCCGAATTTGATCTTCTTGTAGATGGACGGCAGCCACGTTACGCTCACTTCGCCGCTGTATTTCGCCACCTCGCCGCTTGTCTCCTGACGGAAGGTGTGGATCGTTTTCAGATCCACTTTGATCTGCGCGTCGGTGTAGTAATCGGCTTCGACCGGTCGTACGTAGGCCTTGCGATCTTCAAGATCCAGGGCATCCACAGTGTATTGAACGCTCTGGTGCATGTAAATTGCGTTTTCATACAGCTCCACCGGCGCAGCAAAGAGGTCCACTTCGCCAATCACGCGGCCCTGGTCCGACGTGTCCAGGATCACCACATTGCCCGGGGCAGCAGTGCGCAGACTGATATCTTCGGCGGGATACGCATCCGCGCTCCAGTGCCATTTATTCTTCACGCGGCGAAGCACGTGTTGTTCCGACAGATAATCGAGCATCTCCTCCGTGGAGACCGGGTCCAGCCCGAATGCCTCGCCCTGTTCAAACGGGATCTCGAAAGCCGCGCATTTCATGTGGCTCGCCACGATAATCAGGTTGTTTGGGTCGACGGTCGCGCTTTCCGGCGGCTGCCCGAAAAAGTAGTCGGGGTGGTTGATGATGTACTGGTCCAGCGGGGCGCTGGACGCGATCAACACGACGAGCGACACCGATGATCGGCGTCCGGCCCGGCCCGCCTGCTGCCACGTGCTGGCGACGCTGCCGGAATAGCCGGTCATGATGCAGGCGTCGAGCGAGCCAACATCAATCCCCAATTCCAGCGCGTTGGTGCTCACCACGCTCATGATCTTGCCGTCGCGCAGTCCCCGCTCGATGTCCCGGCGCTCAGTGGGCAGGTAGCCGCCCCGGTATCCGCGAACCAGCTTCTCGCTCTTGCCCATTTTGCGCACGGCTTCCTTGAGGTATGTTGCGATGATCTCAACGCGCAGCCGGCTTCGGGCAAAGATGATCGACTGCACATCCCGCGTCAGGAAATGACGCGCCAAGCGGACCGCCTCCTTCACGGAAGAGCGGCGAATGCCCAGTTCCGCATTGACCACAGGCGGGTTGTAAAACAGAAAATGGCGTTCACCCTGAGGCGCGCCGTTGTTGTCGATCTGGCGTACCGGCTGCTCCACGAGGCGCTCCGCCATCTCCTGTGGATTCCGGATGGTCGCGCTGCAGCAGATGAACTGGGGCTTGCTGCCATAAAAAGCGCAGATACGTTTCAGCCGGCGTAAGACATTGGCCAGGTGGCTGCCAAAGACACCCCGGTAATGATGCAGCTCGTCGATCACCACGTAGCGCAGGTTCTCAAAAAGACGGAGCCATTTGGTGTGGTGAGGTAAAATCCCGGTGTGCAGCATGTCCGGATTCGTTACAACTATATGCCCTGCCTGCCGGACCGCTTTTCGCGCCGAGCCGGGCGTGTCGCCATCGAAGGTATAGGTGCCAATCTTGACCTCGAGGTCCTTGATCGTATCTTGCAGCTCATGCACCTGGTCTTGCGACAGCGCCTTGGTTGGGAAGATATACAGGGCCCGGGCCTCGCGTTCCTGCATCAAGGTGTTCAGGACCGGCACGTTATAGCACAAGGTCTTCCCGGAAGCCGTTGGCGTCACCACGCAGATGTTTTCCCCTGCGAGCGCGGCCTCGATTGCTTCCTGCTGGTGTGTGTACAGGTTCTGGATCCCGCGCCGCTGAAGGCCCTGGACCAGCTTCGGGTTCAGCGCTTCGGGGAATCCTGCATAACGTGCCGGCTGCGCTGGGACGGTCCGCCAAGCCGTCAGATACCGGGTAAAATCGGAGTCCGAGCGAAGCCGCTCGATGATCTGGGCTACATTCATGGTGTCTGGGCGGCACTCCATTTCTTTGGCATCAGCGCAAGGCATCTGAATATTACATCAGTACATCGACCATTGCAAGACCGCTGCGCAACCTCAAAAACCATCTTTCAACAACACAAAGCCCGGCCGGTATCTGGCCGGCCGGGCCATTTTTCTCAAAATAATCGATCCAGCAGAATCCCGCCTCAGCGGCGGCGTGCATCAGCCTTCGTCGTCAGCGAGCGGCGCCTCTTCCTGAGTACTGGCGGGTGCCGCCGGGGCATCTGCTGATTTCGTGCAACCCGCAACGAACATTGACGCAAAGACCATCGTCAGCGCCGCGAACGCCAGCCATACCCGTCTCATCTTCCTGTCCTCCCTTGGTTTGCACTGGCGTCGAGAATGCGACACCTGCCGCGTCTCCGCCAGGCCGCTTCATTCAAGCCGCGTGGCCCGAATTTCGAAGCGATGATAAGTCAGAATAGTACGCTTAAAATAAAAAGTCAAAAATCCTGCCTTTTCGAAAAGGTGGATGGACTATGCCGCCAGTTGTGCTCCGTGGACAACATTCTTGAACTCTGCATGACAGTCAAGCCTCCAATGCGCTTGGAAAGTGTTTGAGTTCAAACGGGTTGCCGGAACGGCGCCTTAGCTGCGCCGCCAGAACGAGGGAACAAAAAGCACCATGATGCTGAACAGCTCCAGGCGTCCCAGCACCATGCAGAGCGATAAAAATGCCTTGCCCACCGCGGGCAGCTGAGAGAAGTTTTCAACCGCACCGACAGCGCCAAGGCCCGGGCCGATGTTGTTCAAGGTGGCCGCCACCGATGTCACGGCCGTCTGAAACGGCAGCCCCAGCAAGGACATGAACAGGCTGCCCGCCACGAACCACATCAGGTACAACACAAAAAAGCTGTACGCGGTTCGCTGCACGCTCTCATCCACGACGTGCCCGCCGATGCGCACGACGCGCACCATTTTCGGGCGAAAGGTCTGTTCGAGCCGTGCATAGGCCATTTTCAGGAGGATCAGGACCCGCGCGACCTTAAGCCCGCCGCTGGTCGACCCTGCGCAGCCTCCCACAAACATCAGGGCCACCAGGAGCATCCGCGAGAAGTTGGGCCAGACGTTGAAATCGACGGTGCAGAATCCCGTCGTGGTCATGACGGATGCCACGTTGAATGAAGCATGCCGCAGAGCTTCTCCCGCGGATGGAAAAAACACCGTTTCCTGAGGAGGAAGCGGCGAATCACCCACGGGAAATGAACCCTCTGCTCCCATAAGATTCACCGTGATCGCCAGCGTGCAGGCGGCCAGGATGGCCAGGTAGACCCGCCATTCGGTATCTTTGAACAGCGCTCGCCAGTTCCCCGCAAAGAGGGCGAAATGCAGCGCAAAATTCGAGCCCGCACAGACCATGAAAAACAGGAGAACCAGTTCGATAGCCACGCTGTCATAGGCGCCGATGCTTGCAGCTCGTGTCGAGAACCCGCCGGTGGCCAATGTGGCGAACGTATGACACAGGGCGTCAAACAGGCTCATGCCGCAGAGCATCAGGGCGGCGGTCTGCGCGATGGTGAAGCCGAAGTAGATCTTGTACAGAATCGAGGCCGTATCCTTGATCCGCGGCTTCAAACCGCGCGGATCCGGTCCCGGAGACTCCGATTTAAACAGCTGTTTTCCGCCCGCGCCCAGGTAGGGCAGAACGGCAATGAACAGCACGACAATTCCCATGCCCCCCAGCCACTGGGTGAACGAGCGCCAGAACAGGATGCTTTTCGGCGTGGTAGTAAAACATTCCGCCGTCATCACGGTGGAGCCGGTGGTCGTGAACCCCGACATGCATTCAAAATACGCGTCCACCGGGTTGCTGAATACGCCGCTGAATAGATACGGCAGACCGCCCAGACCCGCCAGAAGAATCCAGGAAAGGCCAACGAGGCCCAGGCCTTCGCGCTGGTGGAATTCAGCCGGCGCGTTTCGTCCGGCCAGCGTCAGCAGGTAGCCCGCCAAAAAAGAGACCCCTGCGCCTCCCAGCAGCGCCGCCAATCCCCCCCATTCCCGGTACAGCACGGCCCACAATGCCGAAGGCAGCATGAGCAGGCCGATGGCGAAGGAAAAATGGCCGAGATATTTCGTGACAAGCCGGTAATTCATCGCCTGATGAAAAGTTTGAGTGCGCCATCCAGCGCATCCGGGGCGGCGATCATGATGATGGAGTCCCCAGCCTGAATCTTATCGCTTCCACGAGGCACAATCACATCCTCCCCCCGGATAATTGCCCCGACCAGTGCCCCGCGATAGCCCCGGCGTGGGTCGAACACTTCCTGGAGCGTCTTGCCGATGATCGGCGCCTCGCCGTCCACGGCAAACTCGACGATCTCCACCTGGCCTTCTTCAAGAACGGCGATGGACTGGAGGGCATCCTGGTGTACCAGTTTCAGAACGCGGTTGGCCAGACAGGCGCGAGGGGTCACCACGTGATCGATGCCGAGTTTGGCGACCAGCGAGGCGAAATCGGGTTCGTGTACCACGGCGATTGCCCGTGTTGCACCGATCTCTTTGGCCAGAACCCCGGCCATGATGTTCACCTCGTCGTCGTCGGTCGTCGCAACAAACACGTCTGCGTCCTCGATATGTTCTTCCTCCAGTTCCGCGCGGCTGGCCCCGTTTCGACAGATCACCGTCGCGCGATTGAGTTTCGTGGCCAACTCAGTGCATTTTTCCGCATTCCAATCCATGAGTTTGACGAAATATTTTCCCCGTTCCAGTATCTGGGCGAGATGAAGTCCGATGTGATCGCCCCCCATGATCACAATTCGGTCCAGACGTGGTTCGGCGCCATGAAACAGGGTTTTCACGGACTCCACCTGTTCGGGGCGGCCAATCAGCGTGATCAGGTCGCCTGCCTCCACAATGGAATCGCCGTGCGGAATCAGTGTGGCGCCCTTACGGCTGATCACGCCCAGTAGAACGCCGGCGGGCAGATCGACATCGCGCAGCAGTTTTCCCCCGGTGGTGGGCGATTTCGTCACCCGGAGCTGCTGGAGCTGCACAACGCCCCGTCCGAAGGTCTCGGAGGCAACGATCCCCGGCTTTTCGACATAACGCCCGATCTCGAGCGCGCTCAGCGCATCGGGACTGAGCAAGTAATCAATGCCCAGCACCGATTCAAACAAAATGGTCGATTCGAGGTATTCGGGATCCTCTACGCGGGCCACGACCGTCTTTGCCTGCAGGCCTTTGGCGGTGGCCGCCGCGATCAAATTGACCTCATCGGCCCCTGTGGCGGCGACGAAGACGTCCGCATCCTCCACTCCCGCCTCTTTCTGCACCAGCATGGAAGAGGCGTTGCCCGTGATCGTCCGGACATCGAGGGCGAAATCCACCTGTTCGGCTCGCACCGGATCCCGCTCAATCACCGTCACATCGTGATTTTCTATGGCAAGAAGACGGGCCAGGTGGAAACCGACGCGCCCGCCGCCCGCGATGCATATGTCCATGGCATGTGTCCAGTCTGTTTCGGCCCCAGCGAAACGAAGATCATCCGACAATCATGCAACAAGAGTCAACAGGCCTCCCGGCCGCTGTAAACGCAAAATAGAAATGTCCGCTTTTCTGCCAATTAGAAATGTCCGCTTTACGCTGGGGGCTAGCGGGTTATCCAAGGGCTGTGGGCAGGTGCGCAGCAGCTGCCCACGGCCCGTCATATCCACAGCCGGCGCACAGCGCGGATGCGCGTAGCGCCCGTCGCGGCTGTGGATATGTGGGTAACTCGCAGGTTTCATGGTTTGGTTTCCGCGCGCATCAAGATGCATCCCTGGCGCCAGGGATGCTTTCGATCGGGTTTGTTGGGGGTTGAGGTTGAAGCACTCCTGCGAGGCTTGGCGGCCGGCTTTGGTTTCGAGGCTTGGTGTGTCGGCAATTCCCGGTGCCTGAGGTAGCGTCCCCGCCAGCGTACTTTGCGGCTTCCGTCGAGGCGCTCCTCAATGATGACCTTGCTGCGCCGCAGTCCCGCTTGGATGCTGTGTTTGTCAATTTGGTAGCGTTTGCTGCGATAGGCAAACGTGTAATCGTCGCCAACCTGGCGGGTTTCCTGATGGCTGAAGATGGCATCCAGGTCGTGCCCGTTGCGGGAGCGGTGCGCGTCAGCGGCCTCCCGAGGCGCCTGGGTGAAGCGTTGTCTCCACAGGGGCAGGAACACTTCGCCCAGATAGGCATTGGCCTCCTCAATCGTTGCGATTCGGGCCCGGCGCAGTGCTTTGACCAGACGGTCCTGAAGCGTGCGGAAACACCGCTCGACGCGGCCCTTGGCCTGGGGAGAATGGGCGGCAATGTGCTCGATACCAAGCTCCTCCAAGGCCCGCTGGATCTGGGTTTGCGCCTCCTTGCCCGCACATTGCTCTTCCACCGTGGGTGCACGCGAGGTCATGAAATGGCTGGCCTTGTCCGCATAGAGCGCACGGGGGCGGCCATACCGGCGGATATACTCACGTAATACCCTCATGTTTGTTGCCGTGGAATCTGTGTCATGAAAACGGCACAGGAGTTCCGAGGTGGCATCGTCGATCATCGCGATAAGAACGGCCGGCTCGCCCCGGCCCTCAAACCAGTCGTGGATCGACGTATCCATTTGGCTCATCGCACCACGGCAGGCGTGGCGCTCACGCCACTGGCGGTGGCGTACTCTGGCTTTGCGAGGCTTCCACCGACCTTCGGCGATCATCCACTGCCGCATCGTTTCCCGGCTTACCAGCAAACCGGTTTCTTTCTCCAGCGTCTCGCTCAGAAGCGTCGGACCATAATCGTGGAAGTCTTCTTCCTGCATAAAGGCCAGGGCGGCAGTCTTCGCAGCTAATGGGATCCGCCGATTCGAGGCACGGCCACGCGAACGGTGCGTCAGGCCGGCCGGCCCTTCCTTCTCATAGCGCCGCAGAATACGTCGCAGATGACGCTGCGAGATCCCCAACAGCGACGCGCCTTCAACACGAGAAAGCCGACCCCGGATAATCTCCTGTACCAACGCCAACCGGTCCAACTCCTTTTCGCTCATGCAAATGCCCATCCTCTTCCTCCCCAAACGTGGACAAAGAGGACATTTTTACTTTGCACAAAGCGGACATTATCAAATTGCGCCTACACAGGCCTCCCGGCCGCGCCATGCGTTGCCGGCACCGGGCATTCAAAGGCTCTCGCATTCGAGGCGGTTGCCCCCCTGGCGCTTTGCGCGATAGAGGGCCCGATCGGCCGAGGCGATCAGCGAGACTACCTCCAGTGCGTGGCCTTCTGCAGCCGTGGAAAGGCCCAGGCTGACCGTGAGATACGGCCCGGTGCTGGAGCGCTCGTGCGGGATCTGCAGAGCTTCGATCGCCAAACGCACCCGTTCTGCGACCTCGACCGCGCCCTCTGCGTCCGTGGCGGGCAGGATCGCCGCAAACTCTTCCCCACCGTAGCGCGCGGCCAGGTCTCCCGCCCGGCAGATGGTCGTGGCCACCGCCGCTGCCACCTGCTTCAATGCCGCGTCGCCTCCCTGATGGCCATACTGGTCATTGTAGGCTTTAAAACAGTCGACGTCGATCATGAGCAGAGACAATGGGCTTTGTGTGCGGCTTGCGCGGCGTAATTCCGTGGCCAGTACCTCATCAAAATGCCTGCGGTTGGCCAGGCCGGTCAGCGAATCTTCCAGGGTGAGCCGGTAAAGGCGTTCTTCTTCCGCGCGGCGCTCCAGGTTTTCCTGGTACAAGCGGTGGCTTTCCAACATATTGACGCAGTGCGTCAGCAGAATTGAGATCAATTTCTGATATACGTCCGGTATGTACCTTTCGTTCGAAATGCCCACGAAAAAGCCAATAATTCGCCGCTGAGTGCCGAGCGGGTGGATGAAGGTGCGTTTTTCCCGGCACAGGGACGGAACATTCACGGGTTTGTTCTGCGTAATCGCCCATCCCACAAAGTCGTGTTCGATCTGGTGGCCGATCTCGTCCAGCAAGGCCGCCTTATGGGTCTCGGGCCAGTGGGCGCCGAGCTTCCATTCCAGGCCCGTTGAATCAAACCAGGCCAGGCCCAGCGCATTGAAATCGACCAAATCACTGACCGAGCGCAGGGTGACATCCACTACGTGGGAGGGGTAGCTGTCCTCGTCATGGGGGTTTTGGAGACTCAAAGCGGCACCCGCGACGATATCCATCCCGTCCAGAAGACGTCGCGTGGCGAGCCGCGCTTTGTATTCCTCCGCCGTTGCGGCGTATTCCGGAGTGGATTGTTCTCTGGCGTCGAGCGTCATGGGCCTAAGACTCCAAAAATGCCGGCCAGGTCGCGCACATGGGTTTCCCCTTCTTCGATGACCGCCTGCAAATCCTCGGGCTTGAGTTCGAGGTAGTCCCACGCCGCCACGTGCATCGGCGGCACCTCCGTATCGCCGCTTCGGCCGATACGCATTGCGTTGGCCACCACTTCGGCGACATGTGCAATGCACACATCGGCCGTGAGTTCACGGCCTGACATCGGTCCGTGATGGCATCGCACAGCCTCGCGGTGGCTTGGCGGTATGTTCCAGGTAGACAGCAGGGCCTCCCCGACGGCCGCGTGCGTGAATCCGAACAGCTCGCGTTCTGCGTCCGAAACCGGGCGGGATGATCGTGCGGCCAGGTCCAGTGCCTCGCGCACCCGCCTGGGCGCCTCTGAAAACATCACCAGACGCCCGATGTCGTGCAAAAGCCCTATGACGAAAAAACGCTCGGTGTTGGCGCCCCCTCGAAATTTTCCAAGCATTCGCGCGACGGAACCACAGAACAGGCTGTGCAGCCAGAATTGGCTCATATTCACTACGCCCCGCAACGATCGATCAAAAACACTCATCACCGACGTCGCGAGCGCCAGCTCACAGAGTTCATTGGTGCCCACAATCGTCGTGGCGCGCGAGACGGTCTCGACTTGCCCCGGAAACCCGTAAAACGCGCTGTTAACAATGCGCAGCAGCCGCGCCGTCAACCCGACATCCTTGCTGATGATGTTGGCGACGTCGGTGGCCGAACTCAGGGGATGATTCACGACCTGAATCAACTCTTGATAAATCATCGGGAGGGAACCGAGCGTGCCGACCGCCTTGACCATCTCCCCGGCAGTCCGTGCGCGCGATTCTCCCACCATAAAAGCGGATTCGGGCGAGGGACGCATCTCCGGCTGCTGCGGCCCCATCTCCTCCCTGGCGTAGCGCAGGGCCACGTGCGGCAGCAGCGCCTCAAAAAAAGGATGCGTCAAGCGCTCGTGGTTCTGTGCAAAGGCGGCACGCGCCCGTTCCCGTCCCCGCTCCAGCGCTTCTTGTGAGACGGGCGCCGCGGTCTCTGCATCCTGCTCATCCTCCGAACTTCGAATATGCAGCAGAGAGATGCCCCAGAGTTGCAGCGCGCTGATGTGTTTTTCCGTCAATACCGTTCCAGAAGCGATAAGAAGCTGGCCGCGTGGATTGGTGACATCGCGGTCCAGGATCATGCCTGCCTTAACATCGCGTCGGCTCATGCGGGGCATTTGAATGCAATTCTCCCTCATTGAATTACACACATGACGCGACTGCGGGCAAACAGTCGAGTCGCGTCTACCCCGCGGGCTGACCAGCGCTCTTGCCGTGTCAGCTCCGTCCCCGCGAACGCCATGAAGCGCTTTGGAGCACGCCTGGCGTCCGCATTTCCCAGCTTGAATCGCCCTTCAAGCAATCCCGCGCCGGCCCACTGAACATCTTGTCCGACTACAACCTATTGTACCTTCAACGCCCCGTTCTCCGCAATGGGCTGGATTTTCCGCAAAGTCGTCGGGCTGCTGCAGAAGCGAGCGGAAGCGATTTGACTTTGCTCTACCGGGTTGAGTACTGTATGCGTACCTGTTGTCGGGGTGTAGCGCAGCCCGGTTAGCGCGCCTCGTTCGGGACGAGGAGGTCGGAGGTTCAAATCCTCTCACCCCGACCATTGAACATTGAGTACCGCCGTTGGTTTCACTGGGCCATCGGCGGTTTTTGATAGGCAGACCACGCAAGTTCTTTTATGTCAAAACCATAAAAGCTCGTTGGCAGGAGCAGGCAGTCCCGCAAGACTCGCTCGGCGTGAAACACTGCGCACGAATTGTCACCTTTTGCGGTCAGGTTCTTTATGGAGATGCCGGCTTGACAATTGGATGTCGGGAATACAGAATATTTCCAGGCGCTACCGATAATCACATGGCCTGCCAGGGGGAGACGGTTTTGAGACCAGAGCGGGCGGTCTCAATCCATCAGACAGAACGGGAAAAGACGGACTGCGGTGTATTCCCGGGACAGGCTCATCGCGGCGGGCGCAGTCGCGCTGGGGAGCCTCGGGTTTATTCCAAATGAGTGGTTTGGGCAGTGAATTCAACGGAGAACACGAAGAAGCGTTCACACGAATTCGAGCAGCTTGTTCTTGAACATATGGACATGCTGTACGCGGTTGCGTTGCGCCTGACCCGCAATCCCACCGATGCGCAGGACCTCACGCAAAACACGGTGGTCAAAGCCCTGCGCTTTCATGACAAGTTTCAAAAAGGGACCTACATAAAAGCGTGGCTCCTGACCATTCTGCGAAATACCTTCATCAACGAATACCGGCGCAAGGCGCGTCGGCCCGCTTTTGTCGAATTGTCGGGCGCAGAACCCTCACAGGATTCAGGGCCGGATCCCGGCATCCGCTACGAGCCGCCCAACCGCTCGGGGACGGAACTTCTCGAACTCCTCGATGACGAAGTGCGGAACGCCGTGGATACCCTTCCCCACGATTTTCGCCAGGCCGTGATCATGGCCGATCTGGAAGACATGTCGTACAAGGAAATTGCGGAGGCGATGGATTGCCCCCTCGGCACGGTTATGTCGCGTTTGTACCGTGGCCGAAAGCTCTTGCGCGAAAGCCTGTATGATTACGCCAAAGATCTGCGCCTCGTCGGCAAGGGGAAAAACAAGAAGCAGTCGTAAACGCTTCAATCTCCCTTTCTCGCCATCGAAAAAGCCGAAGACGCGGCGAGCGCCGTCTCGGCGCATTGATTCGTCACATCCAGGCGCTTCGGTCGCGTTCTTAACACACTACGGTCTTACTTCATGTACTTTCGAAACTTTGTGTCCGCTCGATTCCAGTGTCATTTTTCTTCCATAGTTTTCTATCTCATTTCTTCCTGTGGGCGGTCGCTTTCTTTGTCCCCCGCGGGCGGGGGTGGCCACGCGGGCCCGCGTGGCCGGGGGTGGATTCTTTTATTTCCTCAACCGCATCCTCGATACGTAACCGTACCTCGTCCAAGCGTTGCAGGACGTCCTCATTCTGTATTCGGATGATGCGATACCCAGCCTGGGAAAGTTCCTGGTCCCTCTGGCGGTCTCTCTCCTGGCCGTCTTCGGTGTCATGGGAGATGCCATCCACCTCAATCACAAGCTTGAGTTCAGTGCATATGAAGTCGACGATATACTGTAAGACAGGGCGTTGTCGGCGAAAAGGATAGCCTTTCATATTGCGAGCGCATAAGACGTATTTCCACAGGCAGGCCTCGGCTTTGGTCATATTCTTGCGCAAGGCATGGGCTAGAGGCCGAAGTCTTCGGTTGTAGTGGCAATTTTGTTCGCCTTGCCCGCACATGGCGTTCTTATTATTTCAATATCCAGTGCACAGGGCAAACTGCGTCAAATGATGACAAAAACAGAAGGGAACGTTTTTTACCATGAGAAACTGAGAGTCCACCCCCGAATCGGCTACCGCCGATTCACCCCCGCCCGCGGGGGACAGTGCGGCGCGCCAGAATCTCTCCAGTTCGGGCTCTTGTGTCCCCCGGTAGCGTGGGATCGACGGAGATCCGCGTCACATGGCTGCGAATGGGCACCGGCTACTGCAATCCGACCCCAAAACTCCACCCCCGAATCGGCTACCGCCGATTCACCCCCGCCCGCGGGGGACAGTGCGGCGCGCCAGAATCTCTCCAGTTCGGGCTCTTGTGTCCCCCGGTAGCGTGGGATCGACGGAGATCCGCGTCACATGGCTGCGAATGGGCACCGGCTACTGCAATCCGACCCCAAAACTCCACCCCCGAATCGGCTACCGCCGATTCACCCCCGCCCGCGGGGGACAGTGCGGCGCGCCAGAATCTCTCCAGTTCGGGCTCTTGTGTCCCCCGGTAGCGTGGGATCGACGGAGATCCGCGTCACATGGCTGCGAATGGGCACCGGCTACTGCAATCCGACCCCAAAACTCCACCCCCGAATCGGCTACCGCCGATTCACCCCCGCCCGCGGGGGACAGTGCGGCGCGCCAGAATCTCCAGTTCGGGTTCTTGTGTCCCCCGCACAGAAAGGATGGATTAAAAACCTGACCAGCCGCTGCATTCGCTCGTTTGGGGTTGTGTGTCCTCGTCGGCCAGAGAAAGATTGAGGCCGCCACAGCCCGCGCTGGTTCCGGTTCTTGTGTCCCCCGCGGGCGGGGGTGGACACGCGCCCCGCGTGGCCGGGGGTGGATTTTAAACGGCTGGCGAGAGCCTTGGGCATGAGAACATGAACCGTGTGGCCCGTGTGGCGGGGGGTGGACTCTCGTCTTTCATCCCCGATGCGTGAACTGAGCAGTTTCTCTTGCAGGGGCAGCAGGCCCGGCCCTAAAATTCGTCCAACAGCGACGCACGTCCTGCCCGATCCGCTTTGGCATAACGCTTCCGACACGTGTTCAATACATCCAAAATCCGTTCTCCTGACATCGTCTTGCCTTCCATGTTCCGGTAAGATCACAAATGACAAGACTATACCATCCCCGGTACGATCTCAGATGGCGGGATTCGCGGGATTTAATCTTCCCTCCGTTCTACGGTACACTCTTCAGCATCAGGTACAGATTGACAACGTAGAGGTGCGCGATGGCTACCCCAGTCCGAACTTGGCTTGCCGTGCTGCTTGTTTTGCCGGCGCTTGCCACCTGCGGGGCCCCGAAATCCCCGGAGACTCCACAGCCTCCCTCCGCTCCCCCGGCGGTAGAGACCCCGTCCCCCGAGCCCGTATCCGAGTCCTCGGCGCCCACTCCAGAACCCCTGGCGTATCAGCCCGTCATCCTGGAACCCGAGGCCGCCGAATTGCTGGACCAGGAAGGTTCGGGAAAGCTCTGCCAGGTTGGCGAATTGCTGGTCTGTGTCCTGGAAGGCACGCACCGGGAAATGGGATATCAGCACGGGAGGCTCCTGGCCCGCAAGATTCAACACATCGCGAAAGAGGGCTACCTCCAACAGGCCGTGTTCGACAACGGATACACCCTGGAGTATGCGGTCGAGCAATCCACCCGCATGGCCCGCCATTTCCCGCCGGAATATCTCGACGAACTCCACGGAATCCTGGAGGGTCTGGAGGCCGCGGGGGTCAGTGAGGTCACCTACGAAGAATTATTGATCGCGGCCTGTGTGGCCGAGCTGCTGCATCATGCCCCGAATTCTCCCCCGGCCTGCTCAAACTTCGCTGTCTTCGGACAGTGGACTCCCGACGGTCGCTTGCTGCACGGCCGAAACCTCGACTGGACCATTGGCAAAGGGGCGCAAAAAGACGCCGTCGCTTTTGTCTTCCGCCCAGAGGGCGGTATTCCCTTCATGATGCTCGCGTACGCGGGCGTGATCGGTGGGGTCAGCGGCATGAACGCCTCGCAGATCACCATCGGCGAGATGACCGCGTCGTCGCCTGAAGAATCGTTCGACGGCATCCCGCTCCAGATGATCATGCGCATGGTGCTTGAGAAGGCCAAAACGCTCGATGAAGCCGTGGCAATAATAGAGCGAGGGCCGCGCACCCTGGGCTGGAATTTTGTGCTCGGCGACGGCAAGATCCCCGATGTCCGAGCGCTCGAAGTGGATCGCAACACCGTGGACGTTTTCACGCCCGGCGATCCTCGCGAGACACCGGAGATAGGACACCAGCCCCTCCCGGACGCCATCCGGCGCACGAATCATCCCTGCGGCGAGATCCAGCAGCGAAAGGTCGTTCAGGCGCGCGGGGCCGAAATCGGTCTGGATGGAGGCGACTGGGATGCGGTGAAACCGTTGGCGAAAGCGTTTCTCGCGCAGCAGAACACGTTCCACCGGTACCAGTGGCTCGGGGAGCAGATTCAGGCCCGCCCCAAGGCGATCGATGTGTCGACGGCGCTCGCGCTCCTCTCCAACGGCCCGGTGGCGGCGAACAACACGCTGCATTCGTTTGTCTTTGATCCCGCGAAGCAGACGGCGTATATCGCCCATGCTGCGGTGGCTCCGCCTGTCACGGCGTGGAAGACCGTGTATACCAGGCTCGACCTGTCACCATGGTTTTAGAAAAATGCCTAATCGAGAAGAATTGCGCCAGATTTACGAATCCACCCAGGTGCTCAAAAAACCGACCTACGGAATTGTGAGCGGCTACCACGAATTGCCCTATGTCGTTTTGGGCCAGTCGTTCGAGTCCGGCTACGACACCATGCGGGTACGCGGGACGATCCAGGTTTCGCCCCGCTTCTTGATTCGTCCCAGCCATCTGGAACCCAGCTATGCCGAGATCTTCGGCGAGGAAAATGTCGACGCACAGCTCATGGGAAGGGTCTTCGGTTTCCTGGGTTTTCGAGGACGCCCCATGGAATGCAAATCCGAGCACCTCGAGGTCAAACACCTGCGCCAGCCGCTGGACACCCTGGTCGCGCTCACGCGTGATGAATTCGAGCGCTACGAAGACATCACCACCGGACTGATCATCACGCCTGACGCCCGCTATTATCCCGTGTCTATCGAACGCTTTATCTCTACGGTGCTCGAGGATGAATTCGGGGTTTGAGGAGGATTTCTGCAATGCCTAAAAAGATGAAAAGCGCCTACGAGCTGGCCATGGAACGCCTCGAAAAAACGAGCGGCCCCAGCAAAAAGCTCAACGACGAGCAGCGAGCGGAAATTGCGCAGATTGAAACGCTGTACGAAGCCCGTATCGCGGAGACCCGGCTGGATTTCGATCAAAAAATAAGCGCTGCCGCTTCGGTGACCGAGCTGGAGGAACTGCAGCGGCAGTTGGGGCAGAAAATGTCCGAATTGGAGCAGGAACGGGACCAGAAAAAGGAGGCGGTTTGGGAAAAGGCCTGAGTCGGGAGTATGGACAAGCCATCCGGGATTCCGCCCGTTGATCAGGCCGGTCCGGTTGCAATGACCGCAGGAATGGAAACACCGCAATTTCGTCGTGCCGCGCGCAGTTGGGGCGCTCTGTTGGCGGTATGCCTCCTCCTGACCCTGCTGGCCGCGGTCGATTGCCGCCTCAAACACAGCCAGGCGTCTATCAACGGGTTTCATCCATCCGACGCATCGTGCGTGCTTTTCTCGTCGGATTTTCCTTCATTCTGCGCGAAACTCGCGGGCACGGATGCGGCGGCCCGCTTCTTGTCGGAGACCCCGCGGCCGTTTGAGGCTTTCGAACTCAGCGTGCGAAAAGCGACCGGCATACGCCCCACGCCATTGCGCTGGGCCGCCTGGCTGGGTCCGCGCTTTGTCTGGGCGCGGTGGGACGGAACCCATGGGCTCTGCGTGCACCCGGGGCTGCTTCTCCGCGTTGTGCACTTCTGGCGTACCCTGTGGGGCGCACGCCCGGATGAGGCCGGGCTCCACGCCTGTTCGGGGTATTATTACGCCTGGCGTGACGGATTCCTGCTCCTGTCTTCCTCGTCCCGATATGTGCGGGCTGCTCTTGACGCAGCCCCGGCCGGGCATGTGCCCACCGCCAACGACAACGGCCTGCGGCTTGTGTGGGAGGGCGGCGACCTTCGCGTGCGCCCCGAGGCCGACCTTCCCGTGGAAGGGTCTCTGAATATCGCATTTCAGGCAGTAGACGTACCTGCGCTGCAGAAAGACCCCTGGCCTGGGACCGCCCTTCTCACGTTGAGCACACCCACGCCGGGGGATGCTCTGCAGATCTGGGATACGGCACTGCGTCCGTTCAAAACCTCGCCGGTCTATGCCCGTATCGCGCCTCTCGCCGATTCCCTCTGGACGCAATGGTCGTTTGGGGAGCTTGCCGAAGATTGGGCGGATCCGATCGGGGAATTCTCCGTGGCCTTGACGGACGTGGATACGACAGAGACGTTTCCTGTGCCGGTCTGGGGCGTCAGGATGCGGGCGCGCTCGCAGGAAGCCCTGCAGACCGAGCATCCGTGGCTGCCCGTGCTTGCCCCGCTCGCACCGATTGACTATGCCTGGGCGGGGCGTCAAGGGCATATCGCCACCGTGCTGGGTGAACGGGCGGCGGCCAGCCTGGCCAGTGATGGCCCCTTCTGGCTTGCCACGAGCCAATCGGCCCTGATGAACGAGCTTCTGGCCCTCGACGCTCGCGGCCAGCAAAGCGGCGCCGGCGTGATGTTCACCTTAAATTGGAAAACGGCCGGACAGATCGCCGAAACCCTCATAAGAAAAGCCGGAGAACTGGAACTCATCCCCGAGATGAACGACCAGGAAGCGAACGCGTATCTGGGCAAATACGCTCGAGCGTTCGGGCGCCTGGGCCGTCTCCGAATCGCCGGCGCCCCACGAGGTGAATCCCTTGCGTTCGAAGGTAGTCTGGTAAGTCCTGAAGAAGAAGGAGACAGCTGGCCATGAGACGCCTCTTCATCTGCGCTGCGTCATCGGCGCTGGCCGGTCTCCTTTTCTCCGCAGGCAGCAGCGCAGTGGATCTCATGACCGAGGCCTTCGGCCCCGTTGACGCCGGAGATGCGCTCGGAAACGGCCGATTGACGGTAACCTTCAGCACTACCGGGCGGATTGCGAGCGTCCACTGGCCCAGTCCCGGTTATTTTGACCAGCTCACCTATACCTTGCGCACGGGAGAGCAGGGACAACTCTGGGTGCCGGAAGGGCACGGACTGTATTGGGCCGTCCGCACCAGCGACGCATTTTTCCGGGAACTCGACGACGATTTTGATCGCTGCCTGCAGGGCCGGCCTTCGGTGGCACGCCTCTCCATTCCTCAGATGGATGCAGCACCCGCCTGTGTCGTGGGGGGCGGCGGGAAAACAGGCGTCCCGTCATTTTTCGTCCATGGTGAGCGGGATCTTCTGGTCGCGCGCTTTGAATTGAGCGAGGCGGCGCCACCCTGCAAGGTGTATTGGTGCGCGAATTTCACGCCGTGTACGCGGCTGCTCCCCGAATGGCCGGCCGCGGACGCTCTGCTGGATTATGCCAACGACTTCGCGGTGTTTACGCCGGACCAGGGGCAAACGATCGTCCATTTCCGGCCAAAGAAGCTCCGGGGCTCGGACTGGAACCGGGCGCGGGAGCTGCTGGCGGAAGGCGGCCAGGCGCCCGGATGGCAGGACTTCCGCGAAGGGGTCTGGATCGCCCAGTCCCCGGACCAATCGCCAACCGGATACGAATGCGGCGTGTCCGGTACCCCGTCGTCCGCGTGTGAACGCGTGAGAATTGGCGCCCTCAGAGGGCAAAGCGCTGCCGTGGGGGATTGCGATTCCGCGTTTGAGTTTTCCTGTGCCACGCCGGCCAATGGCGAAGCCCCGGCAACGTTTACGGTTTATATCGCGTTTGGAGACACGTATGCCGCGGCTGTCGAAAGCCTCGACTATGCCCGCCAAAAAGGATACAACGAGCTGTTGCGCGAAACCGTGGAGCAGTGGCAGCGGCGCCTCGGTTCTTCCGAGCCAGGCCTCCGGCCGCATGAGCGCTTGCTCGACGTGCTCCTCACCTGCCTGGATCGCGACACGGGTGCGCTGGTTCGTATGCCGCTCGCCTCTCCCCCGTTGCATATGGATATTCCCCGAAGCGGCGTAATGGGGGCCTATGCACTGTCCGCCGCAGGACGCCATGATCTGGTCAGAAAGCGCGTGGACTTCTATTTGAGTGCCTTGCGCACGCAGAGTGCCCCGGGCTGCCCGCCGGGTTCTATCCCCGCCGGACTCTACGCGGATGGCAGCGACGCCGTGCCGCGCCTGATTCTCGATGTCGAGGCCGTGGCCTGGGTGCTATGGCTTTGCGACCATCACGCGGCTGCCCTGCCCCCGGAAGAGCGCGCCGCTTTCATTGAAGAGGCCTGGCCCGCGCTCGAATTGAGTGCGGAGTTTCTTGCCGGCTGGTCCAATCCACGCACGGGCCTGCCGCGCAGCGCGTTCAACCCGAAAACCCTCCGGGACGACCTCTCGCCCGAACTGGCCATCCGCACACACATGGGCCTGGCCAGTGCGCTGGCGCTGGCGGCCACCAAAGGCCAGGACCGCGCGGAATGGCGGCAGCGCGCGCAGGAACTCGAAACCTTGATCCGTGCGCGATACCTGGGCGCCGACGGCTTCTGGCAGGTAGAGCGGCCCGAGCGTTTTTGGAACATCTCTCTGGTGCCTGCAAACCATCCGCGATGGCAGAGCACGCTGGATGCCGCTCTGGACGACGTGTCAGCGCTCCGCATCGAGCCGGATCGGGCCAGTGAGCTTCTCTTTGCGGCCCTGCACATCCCGCCGGCCCAGGCGGGTGTGAAAGAGAAAGCCATCCATCTGCTGGAGTCGGGGCGTTTTGACCGGGCGGCGCTGCCTTCGCAGAGCGGCGCCTGCGTACCGGACAGCTATCGGGCCGCCCTTCAATTTCTCGCGTGGAAAGAGGCGCTGCGCGTGACCGCTCCTGTGGCCAACGGGTCTATTCTTCCGCCTCCGTGAGAGCGGTTTCTCCCGCGCCCTGGGCTACGCGCACGGTACGTCCCGTGCCCGGATGCAACAGCAGCACGGCCTGTCCCCCGTCGCGTTCAATCGCGTCAACCAGCCAGCCGCCGCCAAGGTCGTCCCCCACCTCCACCATCATGCGATGCGGACGGCCTTCGATGCCCAGTCGAATACTCAGCGCTGCTTTTCCCCCCACACTTCCAAGAAAGCTCACCTGGGCAAAGATCTTTGGCGCGGGCGGCTCTTCCGGCGGTGGCGCAACCTCGGTTTCCGGCGTCATTGCAGTTTCCGGTATATCCGGACCTGCCGGCGGCAGTGCGGGGACAGGCGCCGGCGTGACGGCCGGCGTTTCAGGACGCTGCGTGTCGGAGCCGGATCGCCCGGATGCGAAGGGGCTCGCCTGCGGCGTTGAAAACGTGGTTTCGTAGGTATCGAATACTTCGCCGTCGCCCCGTTTCGCGATCAGGCGCATCGCGTCCATGCCCTGGCCGATGCTCTTGACCATCGTCAGATCCAGGTGGAGCTGGGCCGTCAGCAAGGGTTCAACCACAACCGCTTCTCCGGAGTTCAGAGGCCGGCCATTGTAGAGCCACCATTCCGATGGTACGGGATACGTGTCAAAAGAGTCTTTGCCCACTTCGCGGAGCTGCAGTTCAAGGCCTCCCAGCGAGCGGTCTGCCGGTTTGGCCTCGGGCGGTATCGCAGCGGGCCAGGGCAGATACAGGTCGATGGGCCGATCCCCGACGTTGCGGCATTCCACCGCAAGGCTCTTCCCCTGCACGGGCTCGATGGTGAATGCACAGACCAGCACGGCGGGGCGACGCCCCCAGAGCGACCAGTCGGAGTCGGTAAACAAAGGCAGCGCCAGTATCGCCGCAAATCCTATCAAAACCAGGGCCAGCGCCAGGACGACCGCTTCCCAGGTCCAGCGCCAGCCGCGGCGCTTGCTCGCCGGCGGCGCGCCCGGCTCTCCGCGGTACGCCTCGATGGGGAGATCCAGATGTCCGCCCAATTCCGGGCTGGTTTTGGCCGCGGTCAGCTGCTGGAGCGCTGTCATGGCCTCGCGATGCCGGGCGATCTCGTGCTCCAGACGCGCGCGCTCACGGGCGGCGCGCTCCGGTGCTATCCGGCGAGTCTCCTCCTCTTGTCGGACGCGCTGATAGTCGCGGGTCAGCTGGTTATGCACCGACCGGAACTGGTCGTGGCGCGCGCCGGCCTCCTCCCGGCATCGGGCGATCTCCTTTTCGGCGAGGCGGATGTGGTCGGTATAGAAGCGCGACAGCTTTTCATAGCTGCTGTTGTCGATTTTGCCTGCGGACCAGGCGCGCGCGCTCTCCTGCTGAAGTTTCTGTGCTTTCTCGCGGTACGAGAGTGCGAGACGGAACTGTTCTCTTAATTCAGCGTTATTGCCCACGTGATTTCTTTTCCGCCAGCGCCGCTTTCACGAATTCACGAAATAACGGCTGAACCTTAAGCGGCGTGCTCTTGAATTCCGGATGAAACTGGGACGCACAAAACCACGGATGCTCTGTAAGCTCCGCGATTTCCATCAGCTCGTGATCTTTTCGGGGATGCACCCCGCTGAACGTCAACCCGCCCTTCTCAAAGCGGTCCCGGTAGACGTTGTTGAATTCGTAGCGGTGCCGGTGCCGTTCGCTGATCATATCCAGCCTGT
Organism: Candidatus Hydrogenedentales bacterium; assembly: GCA_050950105.1. GTDB lineage: Bacteria > Hydrogenedentota > Hydrogenedentia > Hydrogenedentales > SLHB01 > UBA2224. Next base: position 413,745 of record JBMNGZ010000009.1, read on the forward strand.
ACGCATCATGCGCTTTGGTGCCCGGCTTCAATACGCAGCGGTAGGCGCCCAGACGCATGGTGCCGCCGATGTCTTTGACCCCTTTCTGCTCGGTCAACAGACTGATGACCGGATGCGGGGTCTCCGGCTCGAACTCCGTCGAGTTCGCTCCGGTTAATCCTAGCAGATTTCGGGCAATTTCGATGCAGGCAATTTGCATGCCCCGGCCAATCCCGAAAAAAGGCTTCTTACTCTCGCGCAGGTATTGTACCGCACGAACCTTGCCTTCGACACCCCGTTTCCCGATGCCCGGCCCGATCAGGATGCCATCGAAGTCTTTCAGGACGTCCTCGGGGGAGATCCCGTTCTCAAACTGCTCGGAATCAATCCACTCCAATCGGACCTTGCAGTCATTGGCCGTGCCGGCGTGGCAGAGCGCCTCGCAGAGGCTCTTGTAGGCGTCGTCATGGGCCACGTATTTGCCGACTGCCGCCACGCGTATCTCTTCTTTCGGGCGCGTCATGCGCTCGACCAGGCCGCGCCATTGAGCGAGGTCTACGGGCGGCGCATCGAGCTGGAGCACATCCAGCACGGTCTGGTCCATTCCCTGTTCATGAAGATTCAATGGAATGGCGTAGACGGGCGAAATGTCCTGCGCTCCGATAATCGCATTTTCGGTAACGTTACAGAACATAGCGATCTTCTGGCGCTGGTCCGGGCCCAGCGTTCGATGACCGGTACGGCAGCAAATCAAGTCCGGCTGGATACCGATATCCCGCAGTGCGCGGACGCTGTGTTGGGTCGGTTTGGTCTTCAGCTCGCCCGCCGCTTCGATGTAGGGCAGCAAGGTTACGTGCACGAAACAGCAGGGAGTCGGATTGACCTCCAGATTAAACTGCCGGATCGCTTCTAGAAACGGCAGGATTTCGATGTCGCCGACCGTTCCGCCGATCTCGACTATGGCCACATCGGCCTCGTCTTCCGGCTCTGCTGTCAGCATCCGGATTCTGGATTTGATCTCGTCCGTGATGTGCGGGATTACCTGCACCGTCTTCCCGAGGTATTCGCCTCGGCGTTCTTTTTGAATGACCGCGTTGTACACGCTGCCGGTCGTTACGTTGCTCTTTCGCGACAATTTTGCGCGGGTAAAGCGCTGGTAATGTCCCAGGTCGAGGTCGGTTTCCGCGCCATCATCCGTGACGAACACCTCGCCGTGTTCGTGCGGGTTCATCGTGCCAGGATCCACATTGATGTAGGGATCCATCTTCATCATGGCCACTTTGAGTCCGCGGGCTTCGAGCAGCAGCCCCAGGCTGGCCGCCGCGATGCCTTTTCCGACCGACGAGACCACTCCGCCTGTGATGAATACGTAACTAGGCATGCCTGCAGTTTTCTCCCTGTTCCTCTTGCAGCAACTGTTGCACCCGCTGAAGGTCTTCGGGTGTGTCTACTCCCAGGCTCGCATATTCCGTCTCTACCACGGCGATGGGGTATCCATTTTCCAACGCGCGCAATTGCTCCAGTTTCTCCGCCTCTTCAAGGGGAGTCGGCGCTATCTTCGCATAAGCGAGCAGAAAATCCTTCCGGTATACATACAGACCAATGTGCTCCCAGTGACATCCCAGGGAGGCATCTGGCGATTGGCCACGAACGTACGGCACCGGCCAGCGTGAAAAATAAAGTGCCCGCCCCCGCTTGTCACACACCACTTTCACCACATTCGGGTCCTCCAGGATTTCCTGGTCTTGAATGCGGCAGCGTGCGGTGGCCATGGTGACCTCAGGGTCATCCAAGAGCGGCTGGATGGCTGCATCAATCAGGCGGGGGTCAATCAGGGGCTCATCCCCCTGAACATTGACGACGATGTCCGCGTCCAGCGCTGCCACCACTTCAGCGACGCGGTCCGTTCCGCTCGGGTGGTCGGCCCGGGTCATGACGACATTCGCATGGTACGGCTGGAGCGCCTCCCGGACGCGCTCGTCCTCCGTCGCGATCACCACGCTCGAGATAAGTTGTGATTGCATCACTCGCTCATAGACATGCATAACGACGGGTTTTCCCGATAGCGGTGCGATGACTTTGCCTTCGAAGCGGGTTGAGGCGTATCGAGCGGGAACCACCCCCACCACTACGGGCGCAGCTGATTGAGACATGGCGCAATTCCTTCCTCGCGCGCTTTTACCGCATACGCAGTTCTAACGATTTGAGTGTGAATGGGTTAGGATAAAAGGAAGGCGTCCCGCCCCCATCGGGACGGCAATCTACCATACCTGCCGTGTTTTTTCAATTCGCAACCCTCTCAAGATTGCCTGGGGCGCTGGCTTTTTCCGTGGGCAGGCCCTCAGGAAGGAAAGCAATCAAAGGCTGCCTGCAAAAAAAACGTCCCCCGGAATTCCGTGGGGAATTCCGGGGGACAGCAGGGATCGGAGTAATCGGGTTTAATTCGAAATAGTTAGCCGGCGAAGCCGATGGTGGCAGCCATGGCCTCACTCACAACGTGCCTGCCCGGATAGCGTTCGAATTCAACGTGGCCGTCCATGAACAGCACGTTGCAGCCGCCGGGCACGTGGTTAAAGTGGTCTACTCGGGTCGACACCAGATCAGCCGCGATGGGCAGTTCACTTTGCGCCATTGCGGTGCCGGCCGGGTTATTGATATCCGTCACGAGGAAGCGCTCAATGCCCTCGCGAAGGCGGTACACCGTGTTCCCGCCAGCGTTCCCATAGCCACTCAAATCACCAAGGAGGGGCACGTCCCTCATATCAACATCGTTGTCAGATTCCTCAAAGGTTTTGTCTCCTTTGCCGACTCGCAGAAGGGTACCGGCCGCCTGCAAGGAGATGTACAGCCCCGGTGCGGCGCCAATCTGGGCGCCGTCCATGTCTTTTGAGTCTACATTATCAAAGCAGAACCCCGTGTAGTAGTAGGATTCGTCGGCGGCTCCCTGCCCGCGTCAAGAAGTTTCTGTAAAAGTGCCTTGGTGCTCTCGAAGCAGCTGGTTTCTTTTTGTTGTTCTCCGGGCCAGTTCACCCCTTCCCCGGGGAAGGGGTGAACAACACTAGTACAGTTACGCCGCGCTCCTCTTTGCGGTCTTGGTCTTGGGTACCGGTTCCTTGAGATGCTCCATCACCAGGTAACGCATGCGTTCGCAGTGCCAGGCCTCGTCGCGCTCAAGCAGGTGTGCGCCGACCAGGCGGTCGCAGGAGGCCTCATTGGGGAAGATGCCCACGACGCGTGTTCTGCGCTTGACCTCCCGCATAAGCCGCTCCATGATGTTGGTCGTGTAGACGCGCCGGCGGTGTTCCGGGGGCAGGTCGTGGACGGCCAGGGTCTCTTCGAACTGCTCGCGGATCTGTTGGGCTGCGCGGGGATAGTTTTTCTCCCAGCGTTGGGCAACACACTCAGCCTCCATCAGGCAGGTCTTCACGTCGTCGAATTTGCGCGCTGCTTTAAGCTCTTTGGCGAAGGCCTCCTTGTGCTTATGGCCCACTTTCGCCATCGCATTGCGCATAAAATGAGTCCAGCAGCGTTGCCAAGCCACTCCCGTGAACTGCGTGCGCAACGCAGCCCGGATCCCGGCGTGACCGTCCGAGATGAGCCACTGTACTTCGCTGGCGCCCCGCTGCTTGAGTTCGCGGAATACCTCGCTCCAGGTGTCTTCGGACTCCACATCCGCCAGGCGCCAGGTGAGGATCTCACGCTGGCCATCGTTGTTCACCCCCGCCACCACCAGCACGGCCTGGTCCGCCACCCGACCCCTCTTGCGCACTTTCACGTAGGTTGCATCCACCATCAGGTAGGGCCACGTGTACGCATCCAGACGTCGCTGACGAAATTCCGTGAGCTTCTCGTCCAACTCGGCGGCGACGCACGACACCGTCGAGGCCGACAGCTCAAAGCCGCCCATCTTCTCCAGTATCCGTTTCACCTTGCGGGTCGAAACCCCCATGAAATACATCTCCGCGCAGGCCACCAACAGGGCTCGCTCGCTGCGCTGCCACTTCGCGAACAGCATCGGCGAATACGGCTCAACCCCGCGCGCCTGAGGCACTTGCAACGCCAACTCACCCAGGCGAGTCTTCAGGCGGCGCGCTTTGTAGCCATTGCGGTGTCCCCGACGCTCTTGCGTGCGCTCATGGCGCTCCGCCCGAAGGTGAAGCGCCAATTCCTCCTCCATCAACCGTTGCGCCATCACTTCCAGCATCGCCTTCAAGACATCCCCGTCCATCCGCTCTTGAATCTCAGCCAGATACCCGTCACACTTCTGCTTGGCCATCGTTTAACCCTCCTTTTCTTGGCTTCTTTGATCTCACCAAGAGAGGAGCAAACGATGGCCCCTTTTGTCTACCCCAAATTTACAGACGCTATCTTACGCGGCCCGGCTCCCTGCCCCATGCCATAGGAATCGCAGTGCAGATGCAGGATGCTCTCGCCGGTAACCGGATCAAACATGATCCCAGGGGCCGGTTCTGACGGACAAACAAGCACGTTGGGATCGGTTAGGTACTCCGGGTAAATCTGCGGTATATACGCGAAGTAATACGAGGCCGGCGCTTTCGTAGTATCTTCGCCCCACTCGGTGTGAGGCAGGCCAGACAACGCGCCATCCTTACATAAAATCCGCGGATTTCCTGAGTCCAACATTGTCTGCCGGAACTGGGCTACGGTCGGATACTTCTCCCCCTTGCTTTCGTTTGCGTACATCTTGAAAACAAGCCCGATCTGCTTCAGATTGTTGGCGCAGCTTGCCCTGCGAGCAGCTTCCCGCGCACGGGCCAGCGCGGGAAGAAGGATGGCTGCAAGAATGCCGATGATGGCAATGACGACCAGCAATTCAATCAGTGTGAATCCTCTTTTCATTGCACGTGATCTCCCTGTATGTGCTATGACTACTCCGATCCAAGCCCTGGAAACCGATTACTTTTACAGGGCTTCTGCTTACACTAATACTACTCCCAATATGGCGTTTCTGCAAGCTTTATTTCAGTGGCACGCACAAATCTAATGTTAATAATAGGTTGCGGAGCTGTGGCGCTGCGCGTTCGCCTCCCTGAATCTGGAGTCGGAGCCCTAGAGCTGGGAACCACAAGCAGTCATTTTTCTTGCCGTTTGGAAACAAACGTAATGCCGTGCGTTTGATCTCGCCAGAGGCAAATAGTCCCATCAGTGGAAGAATTCCAAGCCATGTGAGTTCTCTCGGCACCCCTGTCTTCTTTGCCTTGGATGTGGTGCACCGCTTGAAAGCCGGTTACCAGACACGCCAGGAAAACTAAAACCAGTTGAAAATGCCCTGTCGTTCTTCAGCCTCGATGTTGTGTGCGATTCCACTTTTTTCCTGATAGATGACTGACTTGAGGGGAATGAGGGTTTTACCGTGCTGCGGAAAGTGAGATAGGCGGATGGAAACCGATGGAAGTTTTGGAGGAAAATGAAGCGCCGGAGACGGGCAGGTATTCAGCTGATTTCTTTCACGTGCTCCTTGCGAACACGCTTGGTCACCCCCTGGTATTGGATGTAGTAGTGATCGTCTCCGGGGATGACTTTGTCGGCGGGCGAACTGGTGCCGTCGGTGAAGTGTACCGTGTACTCTCCATCCTGCACCGCGCCTGCCCGGGCGATGATCTGTTTTTCCCCCGGACCGGCTTCCGCGGTATTTTCACCTCGAGCATCCGTGGCGGCGCCAGGCTCTCCTGCTTTCTGAGATGCGGCGATTTTTTTCGATGCGCTGTAGAGGTAGGCCGGGCGCTGAGACGATTTGCCGTAGACCTGCCACCAATGGAACACGTTGCGCACGTAATTCTGAGTCTCCTTGAACGGCGGAATGCCCCCGTACTTGCGTACGTTCTCGGGGCCGGCGTTGTACCCTGCGAGGGCAAGGCGGACATCGCCCTTAAACAAGCGCACCAGCTTCGAAAGGTATTGTGTCCCGCCGGCTATGTTCTGAGCCGGGTCAACAATATTCGTGACCCCCATTTCTTTGGCAGTCCCGGGCATGAGTTGCATCAGCCCACGCGCACCTGCCCGGGAGACGGCGTTGGGGTCTCCATTGCTTTCCACGCGGATCACCGCATAGATCAGGCTCTCTTGTAAGCCATACTGGCGGGCATATTCGGCCACCAGGCTTTCAATGGCCGATTGTGTGTATTCGGTGGGTGAGGTGTAGCGTTTGTATTTCTTGGCAACGACGATCGGCTCATAATCGATCTGAATTTCCGTATAGCCCGGAATGCTGCGGTATTTGCCGAGTTTGTTGGTCAGGGTCAATACGCCGTCTGAGTTGACGAACGCGCGGAGTTGCTCTCCCGCGCGGCGGCGCTGGATCCCTTCGCGCCGCGATTCCATCTCTTTTATGAGTTCATCACGGGTGGTGGGATCCACGTTCCCAATGACCGGCACATCCCCTTGCGCTGCCCAGCCAGCCGCCAACAGCGCGATTAGTCCGCCCAACAGAAACATTCTCGACCCGAGAAAGTGCTGCATCCAATTGCCCCATATACCCTTGCATTTGCCTCACCAAAGTATACTGAACATTGAAGAGATTTGGCAACCGCCCGGATGGACCTTGTAGGCGTAATTTGATTCCGAGGACTGGAATCTACCCTCAAAATCCACCCCCGAATCGGCTATCGCCGATTCATCCCCGCCCCGCGTAGGACAAGTGCCTTGGGTGCGCCGACGTCCTCGTCGGCACACGATTCACCTCCGCCCGCGTGGCCGGGGGTGGACGGTTACGAGCTGCCGGCCGGCCCGAGGCGAGAGAACACGCCCCAGGCCAGTTCAAAGCAGCTGAAATCCGCTCTCCTGGCACCATCTTGCCTTCCAGGTTCCGGTAAGATCGCAAATGACAAGACGATACCCTCCCTGCAACGATCGGAGATGGCGCGATTCGGAGGCTTGCGGGCACTGACCTCCAGATGATACGGTTGCCTTCGAACGCCAGGCTTGGGCATCATGCTCAGAAAATGAAGCTCACCGCATCTCAAAAATAGGATGTTCAATGGCTACAGAGTCTGATCCCATCGAAGCCCGGATCCTGCAGATTCTTGCCCGCGAAGAACTCTGGCTCGTGGCGGCGGAGTCATGTACGGGAGGCCTGCTCGCCCATCGCCTTGTCAGCGTGCCGGGAGCGTCGGAATGCTTCCTCGGCGGAGTGGTGGCCTATTCCAACGCCTTGAAAACGGGTTTGCTGGGCGTGTCACCAGCGACCCTGTCCACTGCGGGCGCCGTCAGCCCGGATGTTGCCCGCGAGATGGCGGAAGGGGCGCGTGACCGTTTTCACGCCGATCTTTCCGTTGCCGTAACGGGCATCGCCGGCCCGGGCGGCGGTTCGGTAGAGAAGCCGGTCGGTTTGGTTTTCATTGCTGTTGCCTGGACTGGAGGGTGTGACGTCGCCCGGTACGAATTTCCCGGTACACGCCAGGCAGTGAGAGAACAGGCGGCCGACGCGGCCCTTGCCATGTTATGGGAGCGCATCCAGTGAGCGGTGGATTCTGTCACCTGCATGTCCATACCGAATACAGCGTCTTGGATGGCGCGATCAAGGTCTCCGAGCTTCTCGAGCGCTGCCTGGATTACGGAATGCGGGCCTGCGCCATTTCCGACCACGGAGCGATGTTTGGCGTGGTCGACTTCTATCAGACCGCCCTGTCCAAAGGCATCAAACCGATCATCGGGTGTGAACTCTACCTTGCGCCCGGCCACCGCACCGACCGCTCCTCCAAGACGCAATCGGCCGCGTACAACCATTTGCTTCTGCTGTGTAAAAACGAGACGGGTTACCGAAACCTCTGCAAATTAAGCTCCATTGGCTATCTGGAAGGATTTCACTACAAACCGCGGATCGATTTTGAGTCGTTGTCACGCCATGCCGAAGGACTCATTGCGTCAACCGGATGCCTGCGCGGCGTAGTACCCCAGTATCTCCTGCGCGAAGAATTCGACGAAGCAGAGGAAGCGCTTCAGCGTTACCTGGCGCTTTTCGGAGCCGAGAATTTTTTTGTTGAACTCCAGGACCACGGTCTGCCCGAGCAGCGCCGCGTGAATCCACGCCTGGTGGACATGGCGCGCCGAAACGGCCTGATGCTGGCCGCAACCAATGATTGCCATTACTTGAACAAAGAGGACGCCGAGGCGCACGACGCCCTCTTGTGCGTTCAAACCAACAGGACCCTCGAGGAAGAGAATCGTTTCCGGTTCCAAACCAAGGAGTTTCATTTCAAAAGCTCGGAGGAAATGCGGGAGACGTTCGCGGCCTGGCCCGAAGCGATCACGAATACCCAAAAGATCGCCGATCTCTGCGAACTCGAAATCCCCCTCCACAAACATCTGATCCCGAAATACTCGCCCCCACCCGGGAAATCCAAGCCCGAACTCCTCCGGGAACTGGTCATGGAGGGCCTCCGGGAGCGTTACCAGGGCAAGCCTGCCCCGCCGTATGTGGAACGCGCCGAGTACGAGCTGGGGGTCATCGAGCAGATGGGGTTCGTCGACTATTTTCTGGTCGTCTGGGACCTCATCAAGACTGCGCGGGATAAGGGGATTCCTGTAGGGCCGGGGCGTGGATCCGGGGCGGGTAGCCTCGTCGCCTATGCCCTGACGATCACCAACATCGATCCGCTCCGGTACAACCTGCTTTTCGAGCGGTTTTTGAATCCTGACCGCGTATCCATGCCGGATTTCGATCTGGATTTCTGTTATACGCGCCGTCCCGAGCTGATTGAATACGTCCGCGAAAAATACGGGCAGGAGAATGTCAGCCAGATCATCACCTTCGGCCGCATGCTGGCCAAGCAGGTGATCCGCAATGTCGGGCGCGTGATGGGCATGAACTATGGCGACGTCGACCGCATCGCGAAACTGGTGCCCGTGGAACTGAAGATCACGCTCAAAGACGCTCAGGAAAAGGAACCTGAACTCAAAAAACAAGTCAAGGATGACCCCCAGATCGCCCGATTATGGAGCCTGGCAACCCGGCTCGAAGGCACCATTGGCACACTGGGCACCCATGCCGCCGGCGTCATCATCTGTGACGAGCCGCTCACAGAACACGTACCGTTGTTTCAGGCATCCGGGAGCGATGTTGTCGCGACCCAGTTCGAGATGAAGACCGCGGAGCAAATCGGCCTGCTGAAGATGGATCTCCTGGGCTTGCGCACCCTGACCGTCGTGCATGACGCGGTGCGCTTTATCGAGGAGAACCGTGGCGTCACCATCGACATCGACTCACTGGAGCCGGATGACTCGCTGACCTACGAATTACTGCGTTCCGGGCGGACCACGGGGGTGTTTCAGCTCGAAAGTTCGGGAATGCGCGACCTTTCCCGCCGGATCGGACTTGAAAGCCTCGAGGAGGTCTGCGCCCTGGTCGCTTTGTACCGGCCGGGCCCCATGCAGCTCAAGGACCAGTACATCGAGAACAAGCACAACCCGGCCAAGCTCAGCTACGACCACCCGTTGCTCGAACCCATCCTCAAAGAGACCTACGGCGTCGCGCTGTACCAGGAACAGGTGATGCAGATCGTGCAGGCGCTCGCAGGCTTTTCCCTGGGTCAGGCGGACGAACTCCGCCGCGCGATGGCAAAGAAAAAAGCCGACCTCATGGAACAGCAGGGCGTGCAATTTCTGAAAGGCGCCCAGGAGAACGGAATCGATACAGCGACGGCCACGTCGCTGTTCCAGAAGATCGAACAATTCGCCGGATACGGATTCAACAAATCCCATAGCATGGCCTATGCATTTGTGGCGTATCAGACGGCTTTCCTCAAAGCGAACTATCCGGTGGAGTTCATGGCCGCGCTGCTGACCAGCGAATCCGGCAACCTCGACAAAGTCGCCCAATATATTGAAGAATGCCGCCGGATGGGCATCGAAATCCTCCCGCCGGACGTCAATCACAGCTGCTATGGCTTCAACGTCGAGGGCAGCGCCATCCGCTTCGGTATGGGAGCAGTCAAGAACGTGGGCCGCGATCCTGTCGAGGCCATCCAGGCCGAACGCGAAGCCAACGGGCCCTACTCGGACATCTTTGACTTCTGCGGACGGCTCGATTCGCGGGTGCTCAATCGCCGCGTCCTTGAAAGCCTCAATCAGGCCGGCGCGTTCGAAAGCACGGGCTGGAACCGCCGGCAGGTCGAGGAATCATTGGAATCGGCTCTCAGTGAAGGGCAGATCAATCAGCGGGAGCGGGCCGCAGGCCAGACCTCGCTGCTGGAACTGATGGCCGGCGCGAGCGATGAGCCGCTCATCCACAAACGACCTGACGTCGAGGAATGGCCGGAAAAGCAGTTGCTCGTGCAAGAAAAAGAAGTGCTGGGTTTATATGTGAGCAGTCACCCATTGGCGCAGTATGCCTCGCTGCTCGAACGCTTCTCGACCGTCACCCTCGCGGACCTCCCATCGCTCGCAGAGGGGCACGAGATCCGCCTCGGCGGGCTCGTCTCGAACGTCAAACTTCATCTCACGCAACGCAACCGAAAAATGGCCTTTGTCACGTTGGAAACGCTCGAAAGCCCCTGCGAAGTGGTCGTGTTTTCCGAATTGTATGAACAGAAAGCCGAACTGCTCGTACCTGACATAGTCGTGATGCTTCGGGCCAAAGTCAGCTACAGAAATGACGAGATCAGTCTCCTAGCTGAGGATATTGTGCCTATCGATGACACCGAGAAGCGTTTTACGGAAGCGGTGCATATCCGATTGAGCACGGTGGGGCTGGATGAGGCCCTGCTTACCCGGCTCGCTGAGCTTCTGGATGCGCAACCAGGCAGTTGTGATGTTTTCCTGCACTGCGTTACCCCCGAGCGCGACGAGATCGTCGTGCACGCAACCCCGTCCTGCATGGTGGCTCCATCCGAACGTCTCTGGTGCGCGCTCGAAGAACTTCTGGGGGAGGGGTGCCTGTGGTATTCCGGAGCAAACGGATTTCCCCGGCATGCGCGCTGATCCGCCGCGCTTCTCATCCCAGACGAGCGCCCTGGCCGCGCGTGTTTTGGGTCGGGCACGTCCTTGCCATGAGTCCGCGCCTTCATGCATACTGAAACGGAGGCGGTCGCTGAATGCCTGTTCAGACCGCAGGCGACAGAAAGGCAGCGGGGAGGTTCTCCGGCACGCTCCGGGAACGCTGGGCCAGCGATGGAGTTCCGCCATGTTCGTGACCACACCACCGAAACGGAAGATTGGGGAGCCGTAATGCAATTAGAAACAGCGCGCTTCGGGACGCTCGAGGTGGATCCGGATGCCGTGATCACCTTTACGCAACCCATTCTGGGCTTCCAGGAATACCGCCGCTTCGTGCAATTGCCCGGGCCCAGTGACTATCTCCGCTGGCTTCAATCGACGGAATCGAGCGAGCTCGCGTTTATTATGATGGTGCCCACGGTGCTTGTCCCGGATTACCATGTAGACGCCCGCCCGGCGGAGCTCAGCGAACTGGCGGTGAGTTCCATTGAAGAGCTGGAAGTCTACACGCTGGTGGTTGTGCCCGAGGACAAGAGCAAGGTGCGCACCAATCTCCGGGCGCCCATTTTGATTAATCCCAGGCTGCGGCTTGCCAAACAGGCGCTCATGGACCGCAGCGACTATCCCATCCAGTTCTTCCTTGCACCACCCCATCAGGGCCAGGGACAGGCCCGGGAGGCTTCCCATGCTGGTCTTAACCCGTAAAGAGGATGAAAGTATCATGATCGGGGACGACATTGAGGTCAAAGTCCTCGATCTGAAGGAAAGCCAGGTGAAGCTGGGAATTGTGGCCCCGAAATCCGTGGCCGTGCACCGGCGTGAAGTCTATCTGGCCATTCAGAGCGAAAATGCACAGGCGGCCGCAGCGGCACAAATCGACGCCCTTACGGATCTGATTCAGCGATAACGCATCGGGGAAGCACAGTCATGGAACTCATCGTAGACGGCACGATCCGAGCCCTGAGGGAAGAGACGCCCGCCAGCATCTTCGAGCTGGTTGTCACGGTCGGCCGGCAGCTCCAAGAAGAAGGCCGCTCCATCATGACGGTCCAGATTGACGGACAGGAGATCAGCGCCGGGCTCCTGGTGGAGACCATGCAGGACAAGCCGACGGCCAGTGCCCGGCAGATCGTGATCACGTCGGCAGACACCCGGGCACTGGTAAATGAAGCGCTGTCCGACATGCAAAGCTCACTGCCCGAGCTTCCGGTAGCCTGCCAGGAACTCGCCCGGGTGTTTCAGAGCGAGACGCCGGATGCGGGCTACGAGCCGTTTCAACAGCTGGCATCCTTGTGGAGTACCATCAAAGAACGCGAACTCATGGTCGCCAATGCCCTCGAGATCTCACTGGAAGAGCTTCAGATCGAAGGGCTCTCGGTGAAGCAGTTTCATGATGAACTCAATGCCTTTTTACGGGAAGCCACCGAAGCCCTGAAAAAACAGGATTCCGTCCTCTTGGCGGACTTGCTGGAGTACGAGCTGGCGCCCCGGGCCGAAAAAGAGACTGCGATCGTAGCGATTCTGCAGGAAAAGGCCGAACAACTCGCGGGGTAGGAATGGCCGCACCGCGCATCCTGACATTCAATTTTCACGAGCCGTACTTGTGCCTGATGGCACGAACCGGCATGCCCTTTGTCATCGGCGACTACGATAAACCACCCCTCGCCCGGAAATGGCAGGAACACTGCCGCCCCATCCCGGCAGGCTTTACGTTTCTGGATGAAAGCGCCTGGCGCCAAGAGCTTGCCGAAGGCCGCTTTGACCTCGTAATCGCTCAAAATGAAATGAATGCCGCCACCCTCTCCAAAGAAGCGCTGCTGTCTGCTACGCCGCTTCTGGTGCTCTGCCACAACCGGCGCACCTTCCTTGAGACGACCGCCCAGGTCGACCCCGATCAGCCTCACAACACCTTTCAGCGCCTCTTGGAAACCCTGCACGAATTCGCCCGGTTTGTGTTTATTTCCGACACCAAGCGGGACGACTATGGCTTTGAAGGGACCGTCATCCGGCCCGGCATCGACGTCGAGGAATACGGCGGCTACACGGGAGAACGCCTGGGAGTGTTGCGCGTCGGCAACGGGATGCGGCTGCGGGACGCCATGTTCGACGTCGGATTTCAGGAGCAGGTCTGTGCCGGTTTCCCGAATCACGTTGCGGGCGATAACCCAGATATCCCAGGCTCGCAGCCGGCCCCGACTTTCGAGGACCTGCGGCAGCTCTATCGCACGTTCCGGTGCTATCTGCATGTCACCCGGGAAGCCTACGAGGACGGCTACAACCTCGCCCTGCTCGAGGCAATGGCCACCGGCATGCCCGTGGTCTCTCTCGCCAACCCGACCTCCCCCCTCACCGACGGAAAAGACGGCTTTCTGTCGTATGACCCGGATGTTCTCCGGGGACATATTGAAACGCTTCTCGATAATTTGGACTATGCACGGGAGATCGGCGCTCGCGCGCGGGAAACCGTGGCGCAGGCATTCCCCATGGCGCGCTTCGTGGAGGCCTGGCGCGAAACCATCCTGTCCGCGGCCGAATTCAGCCCCCGTACGAGCGCCCGGCGCCAAAAGCCCGCAACGCCGACCCCCTCCCCCACGTGCACGGCGCCCGCGACGAACATCCTCCTGCATTACATGGCGTCGCCCATCACAACGGGCCGATATTTTGAGAGCGCCCTGCGCAAACGCCATCAGGTGGTCACGGCGGGGCTCCGCTGCCCCGAGGCGATCCTCGAGCGCTGGGGGTTTTCAGGCGAAGCGCCGCCCTACGCCCCTCACGATATTGAACTCGGCCTGGAAGGGACCTGCCGCGAGCTTCTGGCACAGTTGCCCGAAGGATTTGAGCCTTCCCTGTATCTCTGGGTGGATTCCGGCCCGAAAGAGGCGCCACCTGACCTCCACAGCCTGCGTATCCCCAAGGCCTGTTACCTCATTGATACGCACCTGGCCCCGGAACTGCGGATTACCATCGCCCGGCAGTTCGATGTCGTGTTTCTGGCGCAGAAGGCCCAAGTCCCCATGTTTCAGGAGGCGGGTATCGCGAACGTGTGCTGGCTCCCGCTTGCCTGCTCGCCAGAACTGCACGACGTGGGACCCCTCGAACGAAGCTATGACGTCGCCTATATTGGCCGCATTCAGGCAGATCCCCATGAACGCCGGGCCAGAATTCTCGAACGCGTGCGCAGCCAGTTCCCCAATCATCGCATCGGACAGCAATGGCCGGCGGATATGGCGCGTACCTACGCTCAGTCGAAAATCGTTGTAAACGCGGCCGTCAACCACGATCTCAATATGCGGGTATTCGAGGCAATGGCAGCCGGCGCGCTCCTCATCACCGACCCGGCGGACGGCCTGTCCGACCTCTTCCAGGAAGGTGAACATTTCGTGCTCTACCGCGATGAAGTGGAGCTGTGCGCGCTCATCGAGCGCTACCTCAACGATCCGGTGGCGCGAGAGCGCATCGCGAGGCAAGGGCAGGAGTTCGTGCTGGCGCAACATACCTACGATCAGCGCATGGAACAGTTGCTCGAGCTGGCATCTGAAGCCACGCGCATGCCGGGGGGCAATCAAGGGGAATCCCGTTACCATTACGGCGGCTACTATTGCTCCCCGCGCTCCGAACTGGCCGCCCATATCCCACCGAACACGAAACGTGTTCTGGATATCGGATGCGGAGCAGGCGCGTTTGGGCATTCGCTGAAGCAGCGCGGCGTGGACGAAGTCATCGGTATTGAAATTGACGAGCGAGCCTGCGCCCTGGCCGAAGAGGTATTGGACGGCGTTTTCGTCGGAGATATCGAGCGGATGGAATTGCCCTTTGAATCTGCGTACTTCGATTGCATCACGCTCGGCGATGTGCTCGAACACCTCATCGAGCCGGCAGCAGCCCTGCGCCGCCTGGCCCCATTCCTCGCTCCGGAGGGCGTCGTGGTCGCCAGCATTCCCAATGCGCGTTTCTGCCAGGTGCTGCGAATGCTCGCCGAAGGCCGGTGGAAATACGAAGATGCCGGGATCCTGGACCGGACGCATCTACGGTTCTTCACGGCGGTCGAAATGCAGCTGCTTTTTCGGGGAGCCGGCTATGAACTCCTGAAAATGCAGCCGCTTTCAATGCTTCAAGCGGAGTCTCTCCCACGAAACGACGATGGAGGATTTACGCTCGGAAGACTGACCGTCGGCCCCCTGGATGACGCGGAATACCAGGACTTTCTCGTTTTTCAATACCTTGTGGTTGCGAAAAAAGCGCCGGGCTCGTCGCTGGAACGCGCGCGCGCCGCGTTGACCGGAGAACGCTTTGAGGAGGCGTACACCATCGCCGCCTCGGCCGATGATGCGGACCCCACCGAGCGCAATTTCATCCGCGGGCAGGCCCTGGGCCGCATGGGAAGACTCGCGGACGCCGAAGCAGCGCTGCGCGAGGCCCGGGACTCCAGCCCCGAACGCGCGGACATCACCGGACAATTGGGAGTGCTGCTGGTCGCGATGAACCGACACGAAGAGGCCATCCCGTACCTGGAACAGGCGGCCGCGACTGATCCGAACGACTTTCGTGCGCTCGGCGCCTGGGGTTTGGCCCTGCTCGCCACGGGCCAGCTGGAAGAAGCGTTTGAAAAGCTCAAAGCGTCCTTGAACGTGCATTTCGACAACCTCTCGCTCATAGAACCCTTTGCCAGCCTCGGCGAATCGCTGGAGCGCTGGGAGGATCTCGAGCCCATACTTCGGCGTTTCGTCGAATTCTATCCCGGTAATTCTGCAATGGCCTTGCGCCTCGGACGTATCCTGGTCCTGTTGGGGAAGGCCGGTGAAGCGAGAAAATATCTGGAGACGGTGCTTCTCTTTGACGCCGGCAACGCGGACGCGAGCCGGTTGCTGGAAAAAATCGCTGGGGAGGGTTCATAGCCTGATGGAAACGAGGGGGAGTGCATCGTGACACCGCGGATGGCACAGCGATGATGAAGCCGGCGCGAGAATGGGCGGCGGAACTCGCGGGCGACGTGCCGCCACCCGACATCTGCCTGGAAGAAGGTCGCGAGGGCGAACCCACCCTGCGTGTTGGTAAAGCGTACCTGCACAGCCGCTACAAGCCCCGTGAGGAAGCCCGGCGCCTGCTCGATTCCGCAGATCTGAATCCCGCCCGCCCGGTGCTGGTCGTCGGCGTGGGTTTGGGCTATCACATCCTGGAACTCAGTGCTCGGGGTTTCCGTGTTGCCGCGGTCGAGCCCGAACGCGCTATTGCCGCCCTGGCGGTGCAAGGCCCCCTGCGAGACAGCGAGGCGCTGCTGGGTCTGGGCGAGCCGGACGACGCTCGCCGCCTGTCCCCGCTTCCAGCAATTCGCGCGCGAAACCCCGCAGGTCTTCGTGCATCCACCGTCCGCCCGCCTCCAACCGGCATTTGCCGAAGCGATGGCCGCTCAGATTTCGCGCGCTGCACTGCTGGGCCAACGGCTGAGAATCGCCGTCGTGGGGCCGATGTTCGGCGGCTCGCTGCCCATTGCCGACTATCTGGTCCGCGCATTTCAAAAACTGGGCCATCAGACCCTATATGCCGACAACAGCCTGGCCTGGAACCTCTATGAGACCATGACCGGCTCGGTGAAGTCGCGCAAGCCCGCAAGCCAGCTGGGAGAACTCCTGGTGCATTTTCTGGGGGAGTGGTCCTATGCCCGCGTGATGGAATTTGGCCCCGACATCTGCATCGTCATGGCCCAGGCGCCGGTATCCCCGCAATTCCCGCTCCGCCTGGCCTCCGCCGGCATCGTCACGGCGTTCTGGTACGTCGAAAATTGGCGTCATTTGCCGTATTGGAAAGAGCTTGCGCCGCGCTACGACCATTTTTTTCATATCCAGCCCGGTGCCTTTGAGGACGGGCTCCGCGAGATGGGATGCCTGCACCCGGCTTGTGTATTGACGGGCTGCGACCCGGAAGTCCACCTCCCGGTAACGCTGGAGGATGCGGAGCGCGACGAATTTTCCTGCGACCTCTCTTTCGCGGGAGCGGGCTACATGAACCGCAACCAGCTGCTGGCCGGCCTCACGGACTATCCCCTCAAAATCTGGGGCGTGAACTGGATCCATCCGTCCCTCCGGGAGGCGATACAACGCCCAAACGAGCGGTTTACGCCCGAATTGTTCGCCAAAATCGTCGCGGGCTCGAAGATCAACCTGAATCTCCACTCGAGCACGAGTTTTCCTGGCGTCGATCCCCATTGCGACGCGATCAACCCCCGTGTCTTCGAGATCGCTGCCTGCGGAGGATTCCAGCTCTGCGACGCATGCAAGGGGCTGGACGCCTGTTTCGATTTCGACACCGAACTGCCGGTGTACACCTCTCTACGGGAGCTGCGGGCTCAAATCGATCATTACCTCGCCCACCCCGCCGAGCGCGCACAGATCGCCGCAGCCGCCCGCGAACGCGCGCTCCGTGACCACACGTACGAGAAACGCGCGGCACAGATGCTCGAGCTGATCCTCGACGCACACGGCACGCGCATCCTTCGCAAAGGTATTCGCGTGCAGCATACGGTCGCCGAAATAAAAGATCGCTGCGCAGAAGACGCCGCGCTCGCCGCCTTCCTGGAAACCCTGCCGCCCGACGCCGTGTTCGATCACGAAACCGTAAACGCGCACCTGCCTACGGCCCTGACGGCCCACAGCCGCGCCGAAGCGCTGTTCGCCTATCTGCGCGAGCTGCGCAGTTCCGGCGAGATGCTTGCTCGAACAGCAGAACCTGGAGTAACGGCATGCGTATCCTGGTGGCCCAGATGACCCGTATGGGGGACATGCTTCAGAATTCGACCTTGACCCGCGCGTTGCGCCAGCGCTATCCCGACGCGCACATTACCGCGATGGTCCGGCCCCATGGCGCGCGCTATCGCCGAACGCAATCCCGACATCAACGACATCATCCTCTACGAAGAAGATGCGACGTTCTGCGATTTACGCAGCGGCGACTCCGAGCGGCTGCTCCGGGCCTACCGGAGCGCCGCGGCACTGGTCGACGACCTGAATGCGGGCCAGTTCGATGTGATCTACAACTGCACGCTCAGCATCGCCTCAGCCATGTTGCTGAAGATGGTCCACTGCCCAGCAGATCATCGGCGCACATCTCAGTGATGACTGGCTCTTTGTGTTGCGCGGACGCTGGACCAACTATTTTTTCACCAGCGTGCATCAGCGCGTGTACAGCGACATCAATATCAGCGACGTCTTCCGCAACTTCATGCCAGACGCCCCCTCCGTGCCCGCGCTCAGCTTTGCCCTCACGGACGACGATCGCCGCGAGGCGCGGGAGATCCTTGCAACGCATGGAATCAGCGCTCATGATTTCGTGGTCTGCCTGCAGCTCGGCGCCAGCGACACATCCAAACGCTGGCCCGTTGCCCAATTCGCGGAATTGGCGCGGCGGCTGGCCGATGAAAAGAATGCCCGCATACTCCTGCTCGGCGTGGAATCCGAAAGCGCGCTGGGCGAGGCCTTCGAAGCGCAGGCGCCGGGGCTGGCGCTGCACCTTTTCGGCAAAACCACCATTCCCCAGCTGGCCGCCCTCCTCGAGTCCGCACGCGTACTGGTCACCAACGATACGGGCACCATGCACCTGGCCACGGCCGTGCGCTGTCCGGTCCTGCTGCTGTCGGTCGGGTACGTACATTTTCGAGAGACCGGCCCCTATGGCGAAGGGCATCTCGCGATTGAGCGCCGGAAAGACTACCTCGCGCCTATGAATCCGCAGGACACGGCAACGGATGAGCGCCATGCGATACCGGCCGCTCCGGTGATGGAACTGCTCGAACTGCTGCTGGCGCCCTCCCCCGCCGCCTCCATCCCGTGCTTGCCCGACTCGCCCGAGAGGGCCGCAGCTCGACGTGTATCAGTCCCGCTTTGCCCCGGACGGTTTCCTTGAATGGTACCCGGTGCTCCGCCGTCCCATGGTCGAAGCTGATTTTCAGCGCATTGCATACCGGAACACCTGGCTCGCCCATCTCTGCCCACATATCCCCCGCGAGACCCTTCAAGAAGGAATTCAGCGCATGGTGTCCTGTTTCGCGCCGACGGAGATGGCCCTGCTGGATGCCTGGTGTGAGCACTGGGGCGCAGTCTTTCTCCAGCTGGAGCAACTGGCCCGGCAGGGGCATGAGAAGACCGAGCAGCTCCGAGCCTGCCTCCGCCAGGGCCGGAATATCACAACGGCCCGGGAAATTGTAGGCGAGCTCATGCGGCTGGATGAAGATACGCGCCTTTTTGCGGAGTTGAATGAGGCATGCCGCCCGCTCATCAGCATCGCGCGGTTTCAACGCGATAACCTGGAAGGGGCCGACCCGGCGCCGCTCGCGGAGATGACCCAGGAGATCTATCAGGACCTCTTAGAGCGTGCCGCGCTGATGCAGCACTATTTTGCTGTGATTCGCGACGCCGTGGCCGCCACTGACGCTCCGAATTGATTTTTTTACCGGGCCGGCGGCGAAAGCAGGCTCCGCGCGTGTTCGAGGCTGACCTCCGAGACGGAACCGTCAAGCAGGCGCGCCAGTTCCCGCACGCGCTCTTCGTCGGCAATACGCTCCACCGAGGTTACGGTGCGCTTTTTCCGGCTCATTTTGGCCACGTGGAAATGGGTCTCGGCCGCAGCCGCGATTTGCGGCAGATGCGATATGCAGATGGTCTGATGCGAATCCGCGAGTTCGCCGAGTTTCGCCGCCACCTTCTTTGCCACGGCCCCCCCTACCCCGGCGTCAATTTCGTCGAATATCAGCGTGGGAATGGTATCGGCGTTCGCAAACACGCTTTTGAGCGCCAACATAACCCGCGAGATCTCGCCGCCCGAGGCAACCTGGCGCAATGGTTTCAGCGTTTCGCCGGGATTGGCCGCCAGTAGAAACTCCACCCGGTCCGTTCCCGTCGGGCCGAGTTCCCCGTGCTCGAAGCGGGTCTCAAATTGTCCCCCCTTCATCCCAAGTTCCGCGAGTGCGGCGGCAATCTGTTTATCGAGCGGGCGCGCGGCCTTTTTTCGCTGCGCGGACAAGGCCCCGGCAAGGCCGCGGGCCTTGTCCAGCAACGCATCGCGTTGACGTTGGAGCTGCGCGATTCGTTCATCGCGTTTCTCGTATACCGCTACTTCCGCCCGGGCGCGGCGGCAGTAGTCCAGTATCGCATCAATCGATTCACCGTATTTACGTTTCAACGCGCCGATCAGCGCCAGACGCGCATTGATCTCTTCCAGTTCTGCCGCGTCGAACTCGACCTCTGTTGTGAACTCACGGAGTTCCGCAGCGACGTCCTCGATCTTTTCACGCGCGACAGCAAGGCGTTCCACGAAGGGCGCGAAGCGGCTGTTGATTCGGGCCAGTTCCTCCACATTGCCAATGGCAGCCGCCAGCGCATCGATGACCGCGCCCTCATCGTGCTCGTACAGCGCGGCATGCGCCTGCGAACTCAATTCAAATATGCGTTCCGCGTTCGTGAGGAGGTCGCGCCGTTCCCGGCGTTCCTCTTCTTCACCCGGCTCCAGGGCCGCTTTCTCGATTTCTTCAGCCTCGTGCTGCAGGAATTCAATGCGCCGGGTACGTTCCCGATCGTCCACTTCCAGCGCGGCAAGCTCACGCTCGGCGGCGCGCAGGGCCGATACGGCGTCGGCAACCGCGTTAACGGCGGATTCAGCGCCGGCAAATCCATCGAGCAGGGCCAATTGACGCGCCGGTTTGAGAAGGGATTGATGCTCATGCTGGCCGTGCAGATCCACCAATTCGTCGCCAAGGGCCGCCAGCACAGTCAGAGGCACGGGCACTCCGCCGGCGAAGGCTCGGCTCCGCCCATCCGCCGTGATCACACGCGAAAGGATTAATATCCCGTCGTCAAGCAGGATGTCCGAGGCATCCAGCGCCGCGGCCAGGTCGCGGGCGGGATTTTCGACACGAAACACGGCATCGACGCGGGCCCGAGCGGCGCCGTTGCGCACCCCTTCAGACGAGGCCCGGGCGCCGAGCACCAGATTTAACGCTCCGACGATGATAGACTTGCCCGCGCCCGTCTCACCGGTCAGGACATTGAAACCGGGCCCGAATTCCAGCTCGATCTCGTCGATCAGCGCGTAGTTTTGTATATGCAGGCGTTCAAGCATAATTCCACGGATACGTTAACAGCGATCAAGTACCTATTCTATCGCCGGCAGCCTCAAATGCGCCAGATATTCCTGGTTTCCCTTGGGCCCCTTCAATGGGGAGGGAATCACCCCACAAGTTTCGAAACCAACTGTTTCCGCCGCGGCGAGCACCTCCTGGACGGTCTGTTCGCGCACGGCTTCGTCGCGAACCACGCCACCCTTCCCGACGAGCGTTTTCCCCGCCTCAAACTGGGGTTTGATCAGCACCACGCCTTCGGCTGGCTTCCGGAGCAAGGTCTGAAGCACGGGAAACACCAGCCGCAACGAGATGAACGAACAGTCGGCGGTGAACACCTCAGGGAGTCTGGGCAGGGTCTCCGCGGTCACGTGCCGGATATTCGTGCGTTCCATGACACAGACCCGGGGATCCTGCCGAAGCCGCCAGGCCAACTGGCCGTATCCCACATCCACCGCGTAGACATACGCGGCGCCGTGCTGCAGCAGGCAATCCGTGAACCCGCCCGTTGACGCTCCCACGTCGATCGCCACCCGCCCCGCGACGTCGAATGGAAAGCTCTGAAACGCCGCCTCAAGCTTGTCGCCGCCCCGGCTGACGTAGGGGGACGCGTCGCGGATCTCCAACGGGGTGGAGACGTGCAGGCGCATGCCGGGTTTGTCGAGCTTCCGGTTGCCCGGACCGTACACCTGCCCCGTGTGAATCAGGCCCCGGGCTTTTGAGCGCGATACGCCGGCCTGGCGTTGCACAAGTATGTCCAGCCGCTCCTTTTCCATAGACACCGGCCACCGCAGCGCTCGGTACGTTTCACGTCCGCGCTGTTGATCTGCCCCTGCCAGGCCAGAGCCGCCCGCTTATGATTTTGTCTCGATCAGGTCTCGTTTGCTGTTCCACGCCATAAACACGCCGGTCAGCAGCAAAATGGACCCCAGAATAATGTCCAGCATGCGTGGCGTCGCTTCATGGATCCAGGGAACCAGAGCCAGCATCATCAGACCAATGACTGCCACACAAACCCCGACAATGCGGAACGGCGACATGATCGCGGCGCCCCCGGCGTCCTCATGCTCCTGGTCCTCTGGCAATTTCCCGATGGGGACTTCGAGGCGCGTCAAGAAGGCCTTGGCCCGCTCCAGCTCATCGCTCTGCGCGGGGAAGAGCCAACTGGTCAGCTCCATCAACGCATACGTGATGATTGCTGTGCTCAAAAACATGGCGATCTCAAGTTTTATCTTCAAGCCGCCCAAAAGGAATTCCTCGCTTTCGGGCACCCAGGAAATTCCGGCCAGCGACAGCGGGGATTTATAAAACGACAACGCAAACAGGAGCAAACCAACCACCGTGCCGCAAAGGAAGCCTATGACTGCGCTGCGGCCGGTGTAACGGCGCGACAACAGGCCCAGGAGCATCGGAACCGCCACCGGCGCGGTCGCCACGCCAAACAGGGTCACCATAATGCGGAACATGCTCTCGGCCCGCCCACGCGCGAGGACCAGCGCGGTACCCAGCGCAACCACGCCCACCAGAAGCGTCATCAGACGCCCCACCGTCACCAGCTCTCTCTGCGACGCCTTGGGGCGGAACAAGCGCCGGTATACGTCGTTGGTGAGCACTCCCGCACAAGCATTGTAGTCGCCGCTCAGGGTGGACATCGTCGCGGCAAACATGGCCGCGATGGCCAGGCCCAACATGCCCGCGGGAAGAAGTTTCGCGCATAGAATCGGGTAGATGTCGCCGGCATCCTGGAGCGTGGGGATAAACTGCCGCGCCGCAAGCGCAGGGAAGAACATCAGCGGCGGACCCACGATATAGAGCGCTACGACCATCCAGCCCACCTTCAGTGCGTCGCGCTCTTTCGGCACGCAATAGTACCGCTGGATAAGCGCCCAGTTGATACTGCTCCAGGCCAGACTGTAGAGCATGATCAGCGGGATGACATAGGTCCAGCTGAATTCGTCGGAGGTCATCTTGAAGAAGCCTTCGGGCGAATTCGTGAAAACCTGGCTCAGGCCGCCCGCCTGTTGAAGCGATAAGGGCAGAATGACAAGCAAACCGGCGGTCAACACGACAAATTGCACGAAATCAGTCACCATCACGGCCCACAGACCGCCCATGAAGGTGTAAATCAGCATGATCCCGCCCGCGCCCAGGATGCTGTAGTTGATGTTGACGCCCGTGCAGATCGAAATGAATTTGCCCGTTGCGAACAGCTTGATGCCGTCATCGATCATGCGTACCGGGATCCCCTGCCAGGCAAAAATCTGCCGGAGCAGGGGGTTGTAGCGCGTTTCCAGATACTCCACGGGGCTGTCAATGCGGGCGCGCCGCCACCGTTTCGCAAAAAGCAGCACGCTGAACAGCGTGGCCGGCACCGCCACCCAGAGCAGCGTCACTCCCACCCATCCATAGCGGTAACAAATCGACGGGTAGAACACAAAGGCCGCGACGCTGAAACTGGTCATGTAAAACGAGACACCACTCAGCCACCAGGGGATTGCGCTGCCTCCACTGAAATAGTCCTTCATGCGCTTCATGTAGCGGTAGAAATAGACGCCGATCGCCAGCATCAGAACAAAATACCCCGCAATCATGAAAAAATCCGGGCGCTGCAGACTCCCCTGCGCGGCGTTTTCCATCGAGGTCACTCTCCAGGGTGTTTGTTGAAACGCGGCGACCCTCACCCCCGGGCCGCCGCGTCTGATTTGGTCTCACCGGCAAATCGCGCCGGGCGCTACCTATTCGTAGCTGCCCAGCGAACGGATATACGCGATCGACTCGGCGATAGCGAGCTTCGTCTCGAGTTCGCTCAATTCGACGCCCTCGATTCCTTCGAACTCAAGCGTGATTGGTCCCGTATACCCGTGTTTCCGGAGCAAAGCGAGCAGGCCGGGCACGTCCACCACACCCTGACCCACGGCGGGGAAATTCCACGTCTCGAATTCCCCCGTATGGTCTTTGATCTCCACCGTGGCCACATAGTCGATGATCTTGCGCAATTCCGTCACCGCGTCCGTATTCTTGTTGTAATACGTGATGTTCGCGGAGTCGAAATTGACACGGATGTTCGGGTGATTAATGGCCTTCATGGTCTCAAGATGGACTTCGGCGTTCGTGCCGAGATCCGGGTGTGTTTCGAGGGCAATCGTCACGCCATGCTTTGCAGCGAGGTCGCCGGCGCGGCGAAGGCGGTCGTAGACCGCCTCCTTGGGAGCGTCGTTGCGTTTCGCCGACAAAAACATGAACTTCACACCCATCTTTTCGCAGGTGGCGGCCTGTTGTCCGAGCTCTTCCACGCTGGATTCTTTGGAAAGGTCGGTGCTGGCGCGCAAAACCAGGGGTTCCAGGCGGTATTGGCTGAGGGCGGCCATTTCCTGCTCCACAGCTCCAGGTTCCGGCACGTTCATGAACACGTAACGGACTCCCAGATGCTGCAGATGCGGCAGCGCGATACCCTGATGGTCGCCGTAATTGGCCAGACGGCATGCCAGCCGGTTGGTCGTGCCAGCCGGGCACGACTGCCCCGTGCGGACTGCGCATGGCTTCGCATGTGCGCATGCAAGCGCCGTCACCGCCAGTATCAGTGCCGCGGCCAGGCACGCCACTTCCTTCGTACGCATTGCCAGTTTCCTCCCGCTCGTATTGAGTCCGTCTTAAGCCCTGCCGATGGTGCTGCGCTGCGCCCAGACCTTCTCGAAGGCCTTAATGTACTGGTCGACGAGTTCCGGGACCTCGTTGGTGAAGTACGGGAGCGCAACGCTGGTCGCGTTCGCCTGCTCCGAACCCGGCAGCTCTGGAATGATGGGTTTATGATGCCACCACTCGTCTTCCGCATACAGCGGCAGCTTATGCTGAAGCGTGTAGCTCAATCCGCTGACGTTTACGCCTTCGGCCTGCAAGGCTTTCACCGCGGCGTCGCGAGACATCCCCGCTTCCGCCTCGTCAATGAAGAGCATGTTCCAGGCGTAGTAGAGGCGATCGACGTCGCTGCGGCCGCTGGACTGTTCGTAGAGGCCCGGGAGCTGGATCAGCGCATCGTTGAGGCGGCGCGTCTGCTGGGCGCCCGCGGCATTGCGCTCTTCAAGACCCTGCATCTGACAGCGGGCAAGCTCTGCCGCGAAGGGGTGCATGCGCAGTTTCAGGCCGAATCCCGAACCCCGGTACTTATAGACGGGGCTGTCGGGATCGATGCCCGGCATTTCGTAGTTCCCGAATGCCGTGGCGCGCTCGAAATCGTCCTTGTTCTGGTACATGCCCATGCCGCCCTCAATCGCCGGCAGCGGTTTGCTCATCTGGAAGCTGTAGATGGACATGCGGCCCCAGGTTCCCATGTATTTGTCTTTCAGCTTCGCGCAGTGCGCGTGCGCGGAGTCTTCGAGCACGATCAGGCCCTCCTCTTCGGCCCATTCGCTGATCAGGTCCATGTCGCACGGCAATCCGATCCAGTGCACCGGCAGCACCGCCTTCGTGTTCGGGGTCAGCCGTTTCTTGGCGTCTTCGAGGTCAAAATTCAGTGTGCGCGGGTTGATGTCCACAAACACCGGTACCAACCCGAAAAAGCGCATGGGGGCAACCGACGCGAAGAACGTGTAGCTGGGCACCATGATCTCGCTGCCGGGCGGGAGGTTCAACGCGAAGAACATCGAGGCCAGCGCGCTCGTGCCGTTGAAGTGCGCCCGGGCGTAGGGCATCTCAAACTTGGCACACCATTCCTCTTCCAGCTTCTTATTGGGGTCGTAATTCGGGCGGCGGATGAGTTCAAGAAGAGCCTGTTCTTCTGTCTCGCCGTATTGAGGCCATTTTGTTGCGTTGCCAAATTCGACCGTCACCGCTTTCGGCCCGCCATTTATGGCAAGCGTCTCGGCGGCTCCGCTGACGCTCCGTTGACCAGCCACCGCGATCCCCGCGGCGGCGGCAGCGCCCGTGGTTTTCAAAAACGCACGCCGGGTCGGCTGCGCACTCGTCTGTTTCGCTCTGTGGTCCATCATCCATTCCTCCGTTTTCCACTACCACTTCCGAGTTGTCCTCAATACAAGTCCTTGTACTCTATGATATGCACACGAACAAAACAAGTTCCAGCACGTGCAGGTTTTCATTATATATCCAATCGTGATACCCTCCCTTTTATGCCGGGCTTTGGCCGGATTCCGGCACGGTTCGGAATGGGCGCCAAGCGCGTGGCGTTGCATCTCGGAAGACAGTCTTCAACGGACGAAGCTTCTCAACAAGAAGGACGTATCGACATGTTTTTCAAGCGTATATCTACGTTGCCTTTCTTCTTTGTGGCCGTTTTGTGTGCCGTTGCGTGCACCTGGGGCGCATTGGCCTCGGAATCTCCAGCGGATTCCGGCTGGCGCGCGGGTACGGCCCGGGTTGAGATCACTCCTCAGGAGCCCATGTGGCTTGCGGGCTATGCGGCACGTGATCATGCCGCCGAAGGCACGCTCCATCCGATCTGGGTTAAAGCCCTGGCGCTCGAGGATGCGGCCGGGCAGCGTGCGGTCCTGGTTACGACGGACCTGGTCGGCCTGCCTCTCACCATGACCCAGGCGGTGCTTGCTCATGCGGAAGCCGTGCATGGCCTGCCCAACAGCCACGTCATCTTGTGCAGCTCCCATACCCACACCGGCCCGGTGACAGACAACATGCTGTATGAGATGTATCCGCTGGACGCGGAGCAAAAGGCACGTGTTGAGCGCTACTCCAGGGAGCTTACGAGCCGCATGATCAGTGCGGTGGATGAAGCTCTGGCCAAACTGGCCCCCGTCACACTGGAATCCGGAGTTGGCGTCACGCGTTTTGCCGTGAACCGGCGCAACAATAACGAGGCCCGCATTTCTGAAACCCACGATCTCAACGGCCCGGTAGACCATTCGGTGCCGGTGCTGCGGGTGGCCCGGCTTGACGGCACGGTGATGGCGGTCGTATTCGGTTACGCGTGTCACGCGACAACCCTGGCCATTTACCAGTGGTCGGGGGATTATCCGGGTTTTGCCCAGATTGAGCTTGAAAAAGCCCACCCGGGCGCGACAGCCATGTTTTTTGCCGGCTGCGGCGCGGATCAGAATCCCCTGCCCCGTCGAACTGTTGAGCTGGCCCAGCAATATGGGCGAGAACTGGCCGTCGCCGTGGACCGCGTGCTTGCCGAGCCCATGAAGCCTTTGGAATCGGCGTTCAGTGCCTACTATAACGAAGTGGAGCTTGCGCTGGCGCCCGCACCCAGCCGGGATGAACTCGTTGCGCAGACGGTAAACGCGCCCGATTACCGGCTGCGTTGCCTGAATCAGCTGATCGAAATGATCGATGCGGGGCAGCCGCTTCCCTCATCCTACCCCTATCCCGTGCAGCTCTGGAGCCTGGGCGGCCAGACCCTGGTCGCACTCGCGGGCGAGGTGGTCGTCGATTATTCCGTCTTTTTGAAACGCATGCTGGGCAACGACACGTTCGTCATGGCCTATGCCCACCACATTCCCAGCTACATTCCGTCGGAACGAGTGCTTGAGGAAGGCGGTTACGAGGGCGCGGATGCCCAGCTCTATTACGGCTTTGCGGCACCCTGGGCCAGCGGCATTGAAGAGCGGATCCTGCTTGGCGCCACCGAGGGCGCCACGGCGCTGGGGCTTTCCGTGGCGCCCTGGAAAGACTGACTGAGGCCAGTGTCTATGTCTATGGGCTGCCGGCCGTCTGCCCGCCTGCCCGCTGCCCGCTGCCCGCTAGGCGAGCAATTGCCGGATGGACTCACGGAACGGCCCCTCCGACTCCGGGCGGAGCAGCGACGCCGTGGGCTCATAGCCGCCTTCCCCGTATGCGGAGGCCGTGCAGATGTAGCCGGGCGCGCAGTCGCCATACCCTGCAACCGCCACGAACTCGGCAGGGCGCAGTTCTTTCGCGAAGAGTTGATACACGATCATCGGTTCACCCGGAAGGTGTGCGATGTGGATATTACCCATGTGCAACGCGCTCAATTCAATGGGCCGCTCGCTTCGGAGCCGGTAGGCCAGGCCCATCGCGGCGCCGGTGCGCACGCTGTCCGGCTTGTTCACATCCGCCAATTGTTTCCGGCAGTCTTCTTCCGTGTAGCCGGGGTCATCGCGCTTGGTCAATGGAAATTCCGAGGTGGTCAAGGTGATGGGTGAGATCGGCACGAACGTTGGCGCGGCGCAGGAGGCTTTCATCGCGGTATAGAGGCGTTCATAGAGGCCCTGCCGCGCTTCGGGTGAGCCGTCGTTGTATTTTCCCGCGGCGATGTCTCCGGCACATCCGGTGAAGTAGACCTGAAAAACGCCCTCTTCCTGCTCAAGGTGTTCGCGGGCCATCCCGACAAAATCGTAGCTGGCACGGGGGTCGCCGTAGAAGCTTTGCGGGTGTGTGGCATAGTAGTGGAGCCGCGCCACGGGACGGCCATCCTGTGCAAACGTGATGGTTTGCAGCATCGGATCGATCAACCCTTCGGGCATGTCGCGTATCTTTTCGTCGCGGCACGAACTGGCCCGAAAACCGACTTTGCCTTCCCCCAGTGGGATCCGGCGGTTGGACGCCACCCGCTCAACCCGGGCCTGGCTCATGCCGACGGCATCAACCGGTGTAAACTGGCCCAGGGCGCCTCGCACGGCCTCGCTCAACGTGGCGGCCAAGGTATCCCACACCTCGTTGGTGGGAAATGCCGGCGGCGGCTCCACCGCATCAACAAACGGGCGCGCATCTGCATCGCCCATGGGCGCCGTGTGTTGGTGAACAGTCTGCACGGCCACATGCGAAACGCTCGTCTGTGCGCTTTCCGCCACGGCCTCGCGGAAGAGATCGTAGGTTGAATTGCGCAGCTCGCAATAATCCACGGCGCACAAGACATACCGGTCATTGCCCTGCTCGATGACCACGCCTTTTGCCATAAGCGGGTGTTCAATTGTCTCCAGTGGCTTATAGCTCGAGTAGATGGGCGTCCCCAGAGGCAGGGTGACATCGCACGCGAAGGTGGCCAGGCGGGTTTGTCGTCCCCAGGCTCGCGTTGTACCGGCCGTGGACCGGCAGTTTGAAGCCAGAGCCCCCGCCGCCAGTGCGGATGCCCCGCGCAGGAATCCGCGCCGCCCAATGCGTTTCGATTGTGCTTTCTTCATCGAGTACGTATCCTTTCCCTTTGCTCTAACTGCCAATGCACAGGGCATTTACGAGAACCCGTGCCGCAATTCGAAAATTCCGGGGTACGTTGCGGCATTCTCCATCCTTCGGGGAACCCGGAAAAGGACCCGGCCATTCCCTGCAGGGATTATGTTACTCCGAAGCCGTTTCTTGCAACAACGCGCGCATTCCCTGCATCAGAACGCCCTCGACCTCAGGGGATACCCGCGATGCCGATGGTTCGTACCCACCCTGGGAGTAGGCCTCGCTCAGGCAGATGTACCCGGGCGCGTAATCGCCGTATGCAGCCAGGCAGACAAAGCGCTCGGAACCCATTTCCTGTGCGGCAAGCTGGTAACCAATACTCAATTCTCCCGGCATATGAAGCACGGTTACGGGGCCAATATCCAGCGCAGTCAGCTCAATGCGGTGCCCTGAACTCATGCGGTAAAACCAGGCCAGTGCCCGTGCTGCACGAACGCGCCGCCGCGTGTTCGCTGTCTCGTCAGCCAGGATTTTTCCTTCCTCCATCATGTCGTATACTTCGGATACCGGCAAGGAGACCGGAAACGTGCGCCAGTGCAGATCCGAGGCTGTAATGGGCGCCTTTTCAGTAGATTCCCACGCGAGGCGCATGCCCTCCGCGAGACGGGCCGCCAGAACCGGCCGGTTCTCCGGCGATCCATCGTTGTACTTACCGGCGGCGATATCGCCTCCCGCGCCGTTGAAATGCACATGAAGTGTTCCGGGCAATGCCGCATCACGCAGCGCCCGGGCTATTCCCACAAAATCCCATGAGACGCCCCCTTTTCCGTAATGACTTTGCGGGTGTGTGGCGTAATAACTCAGGCAGGCCACTGGCTTGTCTTCATTCCAGAACGAGAGCATCCGAAGGTTCGGGTCAATCACACCTTCGGGGGCGTTCCGGAGGTCTTCATTGCGGCAACTGCTCGCGCGCATGGGCCCGCACTGTCCGTCCGGGCCAAGGATTCGCCGGTTAGAGGCCACTTTTTCAACGCGCCCCATGCCAACGCCCAGATGAGTCACACGCTCGGGGCGGCCTGCGGCCTCCGCGACGGCTGCAGCAACACGGTTCAGCGCCTGGACAGCCGGTTCAACATCGAACATGGCCCCACCGATGCCGTTCCCTGCGAGAAAATGCTCCGCTGTATAATCCGCGCCCGGGGTATCGTGCTGATGCACCGTATGAACGGCCACACGCTCGCGCGTGGTGTTCGCTGCTTTTGCCAACGCATCGCGCCACGCGTCGTGCGCCTCATTTCCAATCCCTACCCAGTCGACGGCACACAGGACGATCGGCCCGTCCGCCGCCCACAACACGACGCCCCGCGCCGTCAGAGGGTCTACAATCTCCTGAGCCGGTTCGACGCCGCCATTGCACAAGACGGCCCCGATCGACGGCGTTACATCCGCGCGGAACGTGGCAATCTGCAACGCATTGTCGTCTTGAGCAAAAGCCGGCCCAGATGCCGATAAAATCACAAGGACCATCAAAATTCGACCGGAAATCCGATAGAAAAGACGCATTACGCATGCTCCTTCGATTTAGTGTCCACGTTTCGAGCCAATGCCTGCGCTCGCGGTTTCAGAAGCACCAATATCTGTTTGTGCAAGGTGCTTTCCGTCATAGGCGCCGACTGTTTTCCATCCAAGCGGATGGTAACGGGTTGACCCGCGAGATTCAAAAGAGAAAACAGCCCAGGTTCCGCAGCGCGTAGGGGCAGACCCCCGTGTCTGCCCTTCTTCAACCCAACCGGTGGGGCTATTCGGGTGGGCGGCCACGCGGGGCCGCCTCTACAACCGGATGGATGGACGAACGCATTGACCTTCGGCACGGCATCACGCTAAGGTGGAGTACGTACGTAACGGTCCATAAAAGCAAACAAAGGGAGTGGTGTGCATCATGTTAAAGAGCCTTTTTATCGGAGTGAGCGTCCTTTGCATGATCTTGGCGTGGCCGCTTGTCGCGCAATCGCAGACGACCGACTTGACCCAACTGTACCAACTCAAAAATGCGGAGACGCGCTCCATCAGCCCCGAGAATTTCACGGGCGAAAAAGGAAAGGGCGGCATGGCCACCCTGGAAGAAGGCAGCGCCGGCAGAGCGGCCCGCGAGCTTGGTCAGGGCTGGAAGGTCAACCCCTATGTCCATATTGAGCCTGGCACGACATTCACCCTGGGCGAGATTCACGGCTCCGGCGTGATCAACCACATCTGGATGACGCCCGTTGGCAATTACCGCCTCATGATCCTGCGGTTTTACTGGGACGACGAGACCGAGCCGTCGGTGGAGGTCCCGGTAGGCGATTTCTTTGCAGCGGGTTGGGGCATGGGAAAAGAGCCTAGGATCACCTCGCTTGCGGTCTGCATCAATCCCCGAAGCGGCTTTAATTCGTACTGGCAGATGCCGTTCCGGAAGAGCTGCCGGGTCACCATGGAGAATCTGGGCGAGAAACGCGCCACCGTCTATTACCAGATCGATTACTCACTCGAAGACGTACCCGCCGACACGCCGTATTTCCACGCTCAGTTCCGCCGGGTAAACCCACTCCCGGATAAAGAGGTATACACCATCGTCGACGGCATACGCGGCCACGGCCACTTTGTCGGAACCTACCTGGCCCACGGCGCCAACAGCCCGGGATGGTGGGGTGAGGGCGAAATTAAATTTTTCATCGACGGCGACGGCGAATTCCCGACCATCTGCGGCACGGGTGAGGAGGATTATTTCTGCGGCTCCTACGGCTACAGCGAGCGTCAGGCCGACGGCGTCTACTCCTACGAGAGCTTCACCAGTCCCTATACCGGTTTCCACCATATCCCCCACGACGGTCCGCAGCGTCGCTTCGGCCAGTATCGCTGGCACATCACCGATCCCGTCCGGTTTACGCAAGACCTGCGGGTGACCATTCAGAGTCTGGGCTGGCAAAGCGAAGGACGTTATCTGCCGCTCCAGGACGACCTCGCATCCGTCGCGTACTGGTACCAGCTGGAGCCGCATAACCCGTTCCCGAAATTGCCCGCGAAAGAACAGCTCGATATCGAAGAATAAGGGTCATTCACGGAGAGCTTCGTCCCGCCCCGGCGGAGCGCAGTACATTCCAGGGTCCGTTGAAGCGCACCGGACCCATTGAACCCGTGCGGCGCAATGGCTATGATTTTTCGTCGTCAGACCGCACCACCGATAAACCAGGAGAAGCTTTTCATGGACACCCGTTTTGCAGCGATTGTGCTCGTAGCCCTGATGATTCTGGCGGCAGGAATTCAACGCAGCGCGTTTGCCGAACCCAGGGAAGTCATTCCGATCTGGGAGGGCACCCCACCGGGATCCACGGGCACGGGCGATGCCGATATCCCGACGTTGGGCCTCTATCCGTTGGACAGCGCCGCTGCCGCACCCGCAGTGCTGGTCTGCCCCGGCGGCGGCTACGGCGGCCATGCCATGGACCACGAGGGCGAGCAGATCGCCCAATGGCTCAACGAAAACGGGCTGGGAGCTTTCGTGCTGAAGTACCGGCTCTCCCCCTACCGCCACCCCGTTCCCCTTGAAGACGCGAAACGTGCCATGCGGCTCATCCGCGCGAACGCTGCCGCCTGGAATGTCGATCCCGCGCGCCTGGGCGTCATGGGGTTCTCGGCGGGCGGGCATCTGGCTTCGACGCTGTCCACCCACTACGAGCCCGGCAATGCCACGGCGGCGGATGCTATTGACCGGCAGAGTTCGCGACCCGATTTTTCGATCTTGTGCTACGCCGTGATCACGTTCGAGCCACCGTCTGCACACCTGGGCTCGCGCAAGAACCTGCTCGGCGAAGATCCACCCGGGGAACTCATCAAAAACCTGTCTAACCACACCCAGGTGACTGCCCAGACCCCTCCCGCGTTCTTATTCCATACCGCCGACGACCCGGTGGTGCCGGTTCAGAACAGCCTCCTCTATTTTGGCGCCCTGCGCGAGCACGAGGTTCCTGCCGAGTTGCATGTCTACGAACACGGCAAGCACGGCGTGGGTCTGGCGCCCGATCTGCCAGAACTTAACACGTGGCCCGGCCTCTGCATCACATGGCTGCGCGTGCGGGGAATTTTGTAGGAAATCAGCGGTCGGTTGGATGTCCGGCCGGCGGTCTCAGTGCGAATCTTCGCTGCGTCGCAACAGCGCCACCGCATGAACGCTTATCGCTTCCTCGCGGCCTTCGGCGCCAAGACCTTCATTGGTCTTGGCTTTGACGGAAATGTTCTCTACGGGAACGCGCAGGCAGCTGGCTAAAGCGTTGCGCATCGCCGGGATATGTGGATTCAGCTTCGGCTTCTGGGCGATGATCGTGGCATCAATATTACCCAGGCAGTAACCTCGTTCCTGCACCATAAAATATGCTTTTGCAAGGAGTTGCAGGCTGTCGGCGCCTTTATATCGCGGGTCAGTGTCCGGAAAGTGTTCCCCGATGTTGCCGAGCGAAACGGCCCCCAGCAGCGCATCGGTGATGGCGTGGGCCAGGGCATCGGCATCGGAATGCCCCGTAAGCCCTTTATCGTGAGGCACATGCACCCCGCCAAGAATCAAAGGGCGGCTCGTTTCGAGGCGGTGCAGGTCGTAGCCTTGACCGATTCGCATCATGCAAGCCCTTTCGTAACAACCGCTTCTGCAAGCGCCAGATCATCCGGTGTCGTGACTTTGAAGTTCAACGGAGTGCCTCGCACAAGTTTCACCGCCGCCCCCATTCGCCGCACCAGCGTAGCGTCGTCTGTTCCCGCGAAGCCTTGAGATCGCGCATACTGATGGGCCCGCGTAATCACTTCCACCCGAAAGGTTTGTGGAGTCTGGCAAGCCCAGAGGCGGCGCCGATCGGGCGTGTCTTCGAGCAGGTCGTCCGCTCCGCCCATCAAAATAGTGTCTGCGCAGGGTATCGCCACTGTTGCCGCGCCATATTTCACGGCTGCTTCTATCGAATCTGTTATAGATTCAGGACTTACAAAAGGCCGGGCCGCATCGTGAATAACGACGACCTCGTCGCTGCGCTCCAGCTGGTCCAGGGCCCGTTCGACGGACTCCTGCCGTTCCTTCCCTCCGGTGACAAGGATAAAATCATTGCCGGCAAATGAGTTACGCAAAACGGCTTCAAAAGCACTCTCGGCCCCCGGAGGAACCGTAATTACAGCGCGAGAGAGCAGTCCCAGCGCGTCAAATCTGCCTAAGGTACGTACCAATAATGGTTTGCCGCCACATTCCACGAGCGCTTTGGGCTGCTCGAGGCCCAGTCGGAGGCCCATGCCCGCAGCAGCAACAACAAGGCGAACAGTCACGACAAGACGCTTTGGAGCTTGGTGAAAATCATGCGCCCGGCAGTGGTCTGCAGGACGCTCGTGACAACGACAGACACGTCTTTCCCGACGTGCTCTTTTCCGCCATCCACAACGATCATGGTGCCGTCGTCAAGGTAGCCGACCCCCTGGAAGGCCTCCTTCCCCTCTTTGACAATACGCACCTGCATCTGCTCGTCGGGGAGGACGGCCGGTTTAAGGGCGTTTGCCAGGTCATTGATATTCAGGACCTGCACGCCTTCGATCTGGGCCACTTTATTGAGATTGAGGTCGTTGGTCAGGATTTTGCTGCTGTAATCGCGGGCCACTCGCACCAATTTGCTGTCAACTTCGGTAATCTCGACCGGATCATCCTCAATCACTTGGATCTCGACCAGGTGGTTGGTCTCCTGCATGTCTTTGATGATGTCGAGTCCGCGCCGCCCGCGTGCACGGCGCAAAACATCCGGCGAGTCGGCGATGTTCTGGAGTTCTTTGAGAACGAAACGGGGAATCAGCAGCGGCCCCTCAATGAACCCTGTCTTGCAGATATCGGCGATGCGCCCGTCGATGATGACGCTGGTATCCACGACTTTGGCCTGTCCCTCGGCAAATTGTCGGCGGTGCATGGCTTTCTTGAGGGATTCCCAGTTCGATGCCATGGTCAGGCCGAGGGAGATCCCCACAAATCCGAAAATGAGGATCACCGACGTATACATAAATAACGTGACGTTCGGATCCGACGGTTTGGCAAAGTGGGTGATGTATTTCACGAGCCCGTACCCAACCACCATGCCGAGTACGATGCACAGGGCGGCCGGGGCGATTTTTTCAAAGACTTCCTGCGTGACAAAGCGCAATGCCAGAATCACGCCCACCGAGACCACCCCACCCATCAATCCGCCGAAAATGCCCCACGGCACCTCGTCCTGCGGCTGGAATACCTCTTTGCCAACGCTGGTATTCTGCTCCATGGCGTAATCGTTCCAGTTATCCACAAGCAGAACCGCCCACAGAGCCCCCATGATGATGCATGCAATTACAAAGATGATACGAACCGCCTTGATCATGATCTGACTACCTTTAGCTCGTTGCTGCACGGCGGCCTGCAGAGCGCGCCGACAAACCGGCCGGCACACCCTGCAGAGATCCGCAGCTTGCCTCTATAAAAATCTCTGACTCTACTGCTTCACACGGACATGCGCTCAATACACCCGCTGACCAGGTCGGTCAACACGGGCTCGGCACTCGAAGCAGTCGCAATAATTTTCTCAATTTGAACGGCTTCCAATGCGTCGGGAAAGCACTCATCGGTGATCACGGAAAACGCCAGCACGTTCATGCCTGCGTGTACCGCTACAATCACCTCGGGCACCGTGCTCATGCCCACTACATCGGCCCCCATGCCGCGCATCATGCGGTATTCGGCCCGTGTCTCGAGACAGGGCCCCGAACAGGCCAAGTATACTCCTTTCTGGAGCTTAATACCCTTTTCCAGGGCTACGGTTTCCGCCAAACGGACCAGGTCGCGGGAATACGGCTCCGACATATCGGGAAAGCGCGGTCCCAACGAGTCATCGTTCGGCCCGATCAGCGGATTGTCGCCCAAAAAGTTGATGTGATCGTCGATAACCATCAGGTCGCCCGCGCGGAACTGTGGATTTAAGCCGCCCGCTGCGTTAAATGCGACCAGAACCTGCGCACCCAGTGCGCGCATGACGCGCACGGGAAACGTCACCTGGCTCAGAGAATACCCTTCGTAACGGTGGAACCTGCCCGACATCGCCACCACGGACTTGCCGCCGAGACGCCCGAACAGCAGTTCACCATCATGCGATTCCACCGTGGACACGGCGAAATGCGGAATGCGGTCGTAACTCAAACGTGCATCGATCGTTATGCGTTCCGCGAGCTTGTTCAGTCCTGTGCCGAGAATAATTCCGATTCCGGGTTCGTTGGCGCACTCTGTCCGGATGCTGGCGACGGCTTCATCAATGCATTGACGTAATTCTGACACGGCGTGCTCCCATGAATTCAGCTTGGGTCCTCTCACTTCTTTGACCTGCCCCGCAGGCATGCTTCGACTGCTTTTCGAGTGATTCCTTCGAGTACGAGCCGTTTCTCGCGCGATTTTTCCCCGCTGGCGACCTCGATCGCGCGTTTCGGGATACCCAGTCTTTTCGAAAGAAAGGCTTTCAGAGCGTTATTGGCTTCGCCGTCAACGGGTGCTGCCGTCAAGGCAATGCGAATCCGGCCATCGGCTTCGAATCGGATTTCCTCCCTGGAAGCTTTGGGTTGAACCCGCACCGCCAGGTAGACTTGGCCATCCTTTTCCGTTATGGCTCCCACCGTCACGATCACCCTTCCAACCACTGCCCCAGCGCTCGGAACTTCTTCTGTCGTTTCCGCGGCGACCACCGTTTTGCATCACACCCTTCGAGAAAGGCCCGGATATGCGTGCGCAGAGTGTTGGCCGCTTCATCCGGGTCGCGGTGCGCCCCGCCGGGAGGTTCCGGTAAAACCTCGTCAATGACGCCCAGATTGCGAAGCGAATCCGCGGTGATCCGAAGGGCCGAGGCCGCCAGTTCTTTCCGCCCGGCATCGCGCCAGAGGATCTCGGCGCACCGTTCCGGCGGACAAATCACGTAGATCGACCATTCAAACATCGCCACAACATCGCCCAGCGCGATGCCCAGCGCTCCGCCACTGCCGCCTTCCGCCAACACAACAGAAAAGACCGGCGTTTTCAGCGCCAGCATGGCGCGCAGATTTTCCGCAATTGCGGGGCCCTGGCCGCGCTGCTCCGCCTCGATGCCCGGATGAGCCGCCGGTGTGTCCACGAAGGTGATGACGGGATAGCGCAGCCGCTCGGCCAGCTGAAACAGGCGCAAGGCCTTACGATAGCCTTCCGGATGAGCCATGCCGAAATTCCGCCGGAGGCGCTCATCGGTCGACACCCCCTTCTGGTTGCCGACCACGACCACCGTGCGCCCTTCAAAACGGCCGAGCCCGCCCACGAGCGCCAGGTCATCTCCCACCGCGCGGTCGCCATGCAGCTCGATGAAGTCGTCAAAGACGCGCGACGTATAGTCAAGCATGCGGGGCCGCAGCGGATGCCGGGCCACCTGCACCCGCTCCCAGGGCGTTAAAGCCGAAAACGCGCGCTTCAGCTCGGCGTCCAGTTCGCGCTGGAGCGCGGTGCGCTCTTCTTCGGTGGCGGCTGAGCGTAAGCGGGTTTCCAACTCGACGCTGTGCGCCTCAAAGGGAAGCCACGGATCCACGGTGGACCGCGCATTATCAACCAGTTCGATGAAACCTCGTTTCATATCCAGCCTCTGAAGTTGCTATCTAGCCTTACGCATTCAATGCGCGACATTCTAACACGACAATCCAAGACGACGCATGCATTTTGCATGGAAGGGCGGGGTTCTCCAGGTGCAGAGTCCCAATGGTACAGCGTGTTCCGCTCCTGAAACACAGACTCCAGGCGCTATCCGCTTCCTCCCATCTCCCCATGGAACGTGGCCAAACGCGTATATTTGCATCCGGTACGGATTGAATGCAACTGATTTTTCATGCGAGCGCGCAATTGTCTGCCCTCGTGAGAACTCAGTAAGAAAGAACAGACTCCCTGCGGCACAGAACAGAATTAAGCCAATGGCTGCCGTATCAACGCTGTGTTTTTCCGACGCCTTGATTGGCCGCGGGTTTTTTCATAGGGTATGCGCACACAGGCAGCGTAAAACCACGGCAGGCGCATCAAAAATTTTATAATTGATTATGCAGGAATTGTCTACAGATCCCAAGGCCCGGTGCCCCCACTTCGGTTCCTGTGGCGGCTGTGAATTTCAGGATGTCGCCTATCCGGAGCAACTTGCCAGAAAAAGCAGTGCGCTCTCCACGTTGTTTGATTTCTGCTGGTCGCATGCGATTCCCGTCGAGGCGTCGCCCGTCATCTGGCATTACCGCAACAAGGTGGACCCGGCGTTCGGCGGAAAACACTACGACGAGCCGCCCCCGAAAGGATTCCAGCGCGAAACCGTGCTCGGGTTCAAACCCCGGGGTCGCTGGTTTGGCCCCATCGAAATCGGGGAATGCCACATCGGGCCTGAGGGCCTTGCTGCGCTGTTGGGCAGCGTGCAGGCATGGCAACGCGCCTCCGGGTACCGCTACTACGATACGCGCTCAGGAGCCGGATTTCTCCGCGTACTCCTTGTGCGTGACGCGAAACGTACCGGCCAGCGGATGGTCGTGCTCATAACCGCCGAAGGCGACCTGGACGCCACCCGTTTCGTCGATTGTGTCCAGACCGCGTTTCCGTCTCACAGCATCCAGCACGCAGTTTTTCGCGGCCGGGCTCAGATCGCCGCTGCCGATGAATTGCGCGTTCTCTACGGAGCACCCGATATCACCGAGATCCTCCATGTGCCCGATGGCGATGCCGCGCCGGCCCGCAAACTCTCGCTGCGGGTCTCGCCGTTCAGCTTTCTCCAGACCAACACGCTTGCCGCGGAAAGACTCTATGCGATGATTCGCGCGTGGATGAAACAAGTCGCGCCTTCCACAGTGTATGATCTTTACGGCGGTATGGGCTCGATCGCCTTTGCCTGTTCGGACCTCGCCGGTGAAGTGCACTCCGTGGAAAACGTTCCCGAGGCGTCGGCAGATGGCCGGCACAACGCGCGGGCAAACGGCATTGACAATGTCGTGTTCCATACGATGAAGGTCGAAGACTATCTCCACGGCCTGGCCGAGAGACAGCAGCCCTTTGCCGACGATTCCGCCGTGGTGCTCGACCCGCCGCGGGCGGGAATGCATCCCAGAGCGCTGCGTTGTCTGCTTGAGCTGGCGCCGCGGCGATTTCTCTACGTCTCGTGCAAACCCACGGTGCTGGCGCAAGAGATGGCCTCTTTTCTGGAAACGTACCGGATTGCGGATATGCGCGCCGTTGACCTGTTTCCCCATACGCCCCACGTCGAGCTGGTCGTTCAATTCGAGCGGCGTTAAAACGCGATGCCCATTTCGCGCAGCGTCTGCTCGACCGCCTGGCTCCAACCCCGGTTAGCAGCGGGGCTCGCCGGGCTGGGATGAAGAATGCGGCCTGTCCGGATGCGGTTGTCGTCCACCACCGCCCGGACCCGGCTCTCCGCAAACACCCCTATCCCGAGGACGTACTGCGGCTGAAGACAGGCGATCTGGGCGCGCAGCGCCCGATCGCACGGCGCGAAGAGGAGCGAACGTTCCTCCACACGTAATTTGTCGGGAGTGCGGTTACGACCGGAAACTTCCAAAAAGCACAATGGACAGTAATTCGTGATGAAAAACCGTGAAAAAAAGTGCTTCGCGCTGCCGAAACGTTCCGCGGCCCAGCCCCAGAGGCGTTGCCCGCTCACCTCGCGCCGCCGGCACGCGAAACCCTCCACCGGACGGCGTGGATGCTCGACCCTCGGTTTAAGGATCGTAGCCTCGATGTCCATCCAATCGCGGACGGAGCACACGTCGCCGAACGGCACACCCGTCTGGGCCATGCCAAACGGGCCGGGATTCATGCCGACGAGCAGGATCTCGCGCTTGCCCTGGCCGTAGGCCTTCACATAGGCGTCCCAGCCCGCACGGGCATAGTCCAGCGGATTGTAAACACAGGTAACCGGCGGCGCAAATTGCAGATCCGCGATTTCCGCGTTGAGCCGATCGGTGACACGCATCAGATTCATGGGCGGAGTATAGCAAAAGCCAGACCTGCCCGGACAGGCGCCATGGAAAGAAATCGTCGCCTCGAGGAAAGCGTATTTGACGCTCGAAATTGATGGTCTGGCGGCGCCGACTGAAGTGCGTGAGGCCTGCGAATGGCGTGGCTTCGGCGTTCGAGTGCCGCGAATCAAAAGGTTAATTTGCGCCCGCAACATGGTAGAATCGTCGCACAATGCCGCCCGGGCATGCGCACATTGAGGGAAATCTGCAGGGAACGGATCATGATGGTCGAGATCACGAAGGCACTGGCCGCGGAAAAGCTGCCCGAACGGCCCCAGGGAGGTCACAAAGGGACCTTCGGGCATGTGCTTATACTGGGTGGCGCCGTGGGTTACACGGGCGCCGTGCAATTGGCGGGGCTGGGCGCCGCACGCTCCGGAACCGGTCTGGTCACGCTGGGCATCCCGGAGTCGCTCCTGACCATCGTGGCGGGACGCATGCTCGAGTGCATGACCTTCCCGCTCCCGGAGAGTCCCGCCCACAGCCTTTCGTTTCAGGCGCTCGATGCCGCGCTGGAATTCGCCGCGGCCAGGGACGCCGTCGTCCTCGGGCCCGGTTGTGCCCGGCACCCGGATACGGAAAAGTTCATCCTGGACTTCATCCGGCACTGCCCCGTGCCACTGGTCGTGGACGCGGACGGGCTGAACAACCTGTCTGCAGACGTTGCCGTGCTGAATCAGACGGAATCGCCGGTAGTCCTCACCCCCCATCCCGGGGAGATGGCCCGGCTGGCAGGTAAATTGACCCCGGAAGTCCAGGCAGACCGCGCGGGGACGGCGGCGGGATTTTCGGCAAAATACGGCTGCACCGTGGTCCTCAAAGGTGCGGGAACTCTCGTTGCTACCCCGGGATTGGATCTGCAGGTGAATACAACCGGAAATCAGGGCATGGGAACGGGCGGAACCGGCGATGTGTTGTCTGGAGTGATCGGCGGCTTGATTGCCCAGGGATTGGACTGCGCGGATGCCGCGATCCTGGGCGTCTATGCGCACGGCCTCGCTGGCGACATCGCCGCGAAACAGTACGGATGCCGCGGAATGATTGCCGGAGATCTGGTGGAAGCACTCCCCGCGGCCTGGCTGGCGCTGGAGCAGGAACGAAAAATATGAGCACGGTGCGCGACATAGGTGAGTTCGGGTTGATCGACCGCATCGCGCGATTTCTGCCTACATCGCCGTCCGTCATATTGGGCGTAGGGGACGATTGCGCCGTGCTGCGTTTCTGCGAGCGCATGATGCTGGTCTCGTGCGACCTCTTCGTGGAAAACGTCCATTTCAGGCAAGATTACGCCCAGCCGGAACAGATCGGCTGGAAAGCCGCGGCCTCATCCATGAGCGACATCGCCGCCATGGGCGGCCAGCCGATGTTTGTGCTGGTAGCCCTGGGGTGTTCCCCCGAC
Organism: Candidatus Hydrogenedentales bacterium; assembly: GCA_050950105.1. Classification (GTDB taxonomy): domain Bacteria; phylum Hydrogenedentota; class Hydrogenedentia; order Hydrogenedentales; family SLHB01; genus UBA2224. The sequence continues at coordinate 455,363 of JBMNGZ010000009.1, forward strand.
ATGCCGGCGCAGCATGTGCAATTGCTGTACCGCGGCATGTCGTCGGCCGTGTCCCGTTTTGGGGCGGCGATTGTGGGCGGCGACACGTCGATGAGCCCGGAAGCCCTCGTGCTCGACGTGACGGTAATTGGCCAGGGGATTGGCAACCGCTGCCTGACGCGACGAGGCGCCCGCGCGGGCGATGCCCTGGCCGTAACAGGGCCGTTGGGCCTTGCAGCGGCCGGCCTCCACTCCCTGCAGCACGGCCATCCCGCCCCGGCACTGCAGGCCGCGCATCTTTCCCCGCGACCACGGATTCCCGAGGGCCAATGGCTCTGCAGTCAGCCTTTCGCGCACGCGATGATCGATATCAGCGACGGCCTGGCCCAGGATGCGAAGCATATTGCTGACGCGAGCAAGATTGGGGTAAGCATTGACTCCGCGAAACTGCCCGTGCACGCCGAGCTGCAGGCCTACTGCGAGCAACACGGCCTGGATCCGCTGCGTTTCATCCTGGCAGGCGGGGATGACTATGAACTGGCCGCCGCGGTCGATGGCGAGCACGCCGCCAAGGCGGTGGGAGCGTTCGGCAACGAATTTCGTACCGGCCTGAGCGTGGTCGGGGAGTTCACCACCGAATGGACGGGCGTGCGAGTGGACGGGCAGCCTCTGGACGAGACCGGCTACAGCCACTTCTCGAGCGGGCCGTCCTCCTGAATTTCAACGCGCTGTCAGCCATAAACCGGGGCGTTGCCGGGTTTCCATTTGATGTTGCATCCCATGCTCGGCTCCTGGTCGCCCGCCACCGGCTGTCCAGCCAGCACCGCATCGAGTGCCGCGCGGAGGTCGCGCCCCGTGACCGGAAGCCCATTGCCCGGGCGGGCGTCGTCCAGCCGGCCCCGGTAAACCAGCTTGCGGTCGCTGTCGAACACGAAGAAATCAGGCGTACATGCCGCGCCATAGGCCTTGGCGGTCTCCTGGCTTTCATCAAACAGATACGGGAACAGGTAGCCTGCCGTTTGCTTTTCGGCCCGCATCGCCTCGACGCCGTCCTGAGGATACGCTTCGACGTCGTTGGCGTTGATGGCCACCATGCCCACCCCTTTGGATTGGTAATCGCGGCTGAGCTGCGCCAATTCATCCCGCACGTGCTTCACGTATGGGCAATGGTTGCAGATGAACATTACGAGCAGCGCGCGTTTATCCTCGAAATCCTTGAGTGCTACCCCCCGTCCATCCGTGTCGGGAAGAGAAAAATCCGGGGCGTGTGTCCCGAGAGCCAGCATCGTGGATGCCGTCAATGCCATGGCCTGTCCTCCTTAAATCTCGTCTCAGGGCCAATCCTAAGGCTAACGAGCGCTCAGGCGGCCCGTATTCCGAAGAAGAGCGTTCCCCTCCCCCGGCTCGTCCACTTCAAGGATACGGAAATCCGGATGGACAGATCCAGAGCGGGTCGATATGAAATCGGCAAGGCCCCGGATAATTGCCGGGGCCTTGCCTTTGGGGTGGAGGAGAAACAGGCCACGGCCTAGTCATTGCTGACTTGGCGGACCCGTTCGGACTTGGTCTCGGCCGATTTTCCGGCCGACAGGTAACTTTGAATACGCTGAAGCCATGACGTCTTAAGCTGGAGTTCTCGATCCGCGCGCATACTTTTCTCGGGAGTCACCTTGTAGCGCTGGCGCGCGTCCGCCGTGAGTGGGCGGTACAGCTCCCGGCCCTCCATGTCGTCCGCCTTAGTCAGATCCTTACGAATACTGCGTTCGGGGCCCACCATGCCGTCGCCGCGTGGTGTATAGGCTTTCAGCGTGTGCGGGTCCGTCCCGTATTCATAAAGGTAGACCGGGCCGTACACGCCTGTGCCGACGTCAACCTCTTCAAAGTAGAGATCCACGCCATCTTCATAATCGAACAGGGCGCTTTCCCAGTCGAACAGCAAGCCCTGTTCGTAATCATTGGCGCCAAAGACGCGGCCTTCCGAGAAGCCGTCGTTGTAGCCGTCGATCCATCCGCCATGAAAATATTCGATGTGCACGTCGCTCGCCAGGAAAGCGAGGTAGTCCGAGTAGAACGCGTTGTCGTAGCCTTCGCTGAAGCCGATGATGAAGGCGTAACGGTAATTGACGAAATAACCGTCGTTGTAGGCCCACCAGACGCCATCCCAGAATCCGGCGTCGTACGTCAGGGCGTCAAGAAATGGAATGGTGTCGCCCTCGTAGAAGATGGTCGAGTCCATCATGTCATAGCCATCATCATGGCCCGCCCAGTACCAGTCATTACGGGCGAAGCCGTCATCAAAACCGATGTCGTAATCGCTTTTTCCGCCATCGGGCGGGAAGTAAGGGCAACCTGTCGCAGCGAGAGCAATGGCCGAAACCAGCACCACCCAGCACGCGGTTCCCAGTCCAGGTCTCAGGGCGTTTTTCATGACGAATTCCTCCACCTCCTCGTTGTTACTCGGGTCACCGGCCACGCGGCGAGAACGACCGTGAAGCACCGCCCGACGGGGCGCTGCGCATGGGGCTCGGGGCCGGTCTCGAAACTGAAGGAGCACTGCGCATGGGGCTCGGCGCCGGTCTCGACACCGAAGGAGCGCTGCGCATGGGGCTCGGCGCCGGTCTCGACACCGAAGGAGCGCTGCGCATGGGGCTTGGCGCCGGCCTCGACACCGATGGAGCACTGCGCATAGGGCTCGGCGCCGGCCTCGACACCGAAGGAGCACTGCGCAGGGTGCTCGGCGCAGGAGGCGCCGACGGGGCGGAGCGCGGCGCAGCACTGGGCGCCGGCGTGCTCCTGACGCTGCGCGCGCCTGCTGACGGCGTCGACGATGGACCGCCGATGGTCACCGAACGGGTGGGCGCGGCGCTCCGTGGTGGCGTCCGCTGGACATCCGCCGGGCGGGATTGTTGCGAAGGTGGAGACGTTACGGGTGCGGTGGTACTCCTGGAGCGCGTCCCAGGGGTGTCCGCCGCATTGCTGCGCGGTATCGGCGTCATTGCCTCCGTACCCCTGCTGATGCTGCGCCCCGGCGACGAGGTGCTTTGAGGGGTCCGAGCACGCCCGTAGGAATTGTCGATGGTGCGCGCGCGAGGGGCCTCTCCGGGATCCCTGGGGGCCCGCTCCGTACCGGGCACGGCAGTGCGTTCGGGTAGGGAGCTGCTGCGCGCCGTGGGTTCAGCGTTCGGGCCCATAACCCGGGTGCGCGGCGTCGCGGGGACGCCCGAACTGGTGCTGGGCACCGTGCGGTCGAGATTAACGCCGGGAGCATTCCTTGGGTCGCGGATCGAGCGCGATGTTTCCGGGGAGGGCTCGGTCGACGCCGCGCCGGCTCTCGATGCAGCCCGATTGCTGCGTGTGACGCGCTCTGCGCTGGGACCGGTGGGTTCCACACGATTTCCGGACGCGCTGTTGATGGCGGCGGACGTGGTCGGATTCGCGCTGCGATCCACGTCAACGCTCCGCAGCCGGGCTTCGCGAGACGATGCCGTCATCGGAGTGCGAATCATACGGCCGCCCGTGCGGTCGACGGAGTTGAAACTGGCCCGCGGAATGCTCCGCTGAAGTTCGGCGCTGCGTGTCGATGCAGCGACGCTTCGGGGACCGATGGTGTCCGGGCCACGGATGACACGGCGCGGGGAGTAATCTCGTACCGGGATATTGGCGCCGCCACGGTACCAGCGGCTCGCGTTACTGGAACCGGTGTTGACATTGATGTTCCAGATATGCACGTCGCCACCGTGCCCCGGGCGGATGATGCCAGGGTAGCAGGCCCCGACGAAGGAAGGACCGTAGAGCAGGCGGTCCGCCGTGCAGTACGAGCTGGCGTACAGGCTGAAGCGCGACCCGCCAAGCGTGTAGTGCAGGTCTCCGAAGACGACCGGGCGGTCATACGGGCTCAGCGGACACCACACAAAATTGTTGCCATAGCGAACCGATGCCACCCAGGCCGGACCCCATCCCGCCCGGTAGGACCAGAGCCAGCCATAGCGGTCGTGGTGATGCCAGCGGCCATAATGGGACGTTACATACGCAAAGGGGTAATCGTCCACCCAGCAATAGCCGTGCACGGGCACGTAACTCCAGTACCCATACCGGTACGGCACATAACTCGCGACCACCGTGGGCCGCCAATAGTAGCTGCTGTCGACGTAGACCCATTCGCCGTAGGAACTCAGGGACGACGCCCCGACTACGGGAGTCTCAATTACCTTGCTCGGCAGTTGCTCATAGCCGCGGGCCAGGGTTTCGGCACGCTCCCGGTTCCAGGCGTCGAAATCATCTTCTGCATTTCGGTCGAACGCTACGGTGCTTGAGGGCAGGTATCCGGGGTCAACAAACACGCGCTTACCCGACGTGACGGTCATCGCTTCTCCGAGGTCTGTGCGCAGGACCGCAGAACCCCAGCGGACGGTTACCGTCGTGGAACCCTGTTCGAGCACGTCGACGCGCACCTGAGAATCCTGGCCGATTTCGATGCGGCAGGCCGGGGTGATAAACAGGAAATCCCCCGTGCTGCGGGCGATCCGCTGGATATAAAACGTGCCGGCCCAGCCTCGTATCGACGCGCTTGGCGGCAGATCGATGATCTCGGCCTTGCTCCCATCCGCCATCCGGAGGAAACTGCCCCCGGACATTTCAAGCTCGATGGTGCCGCCTTTGTCGGCCCAGAGCTGGTCTCCCGGCAAGATAAGGGTGTTGGTGGTGGCATAGCTCCAATCCGCGTCGGCCGTGCCCTGGACCATCGCGCCGCCGGATTCATAACTGATGCGGGCGTGCATCGTGGACTCAGCCTGCGCCGCCTGCATGCCCCAGAGCAGTAGCAGTGCGGCAACACCGGCAAGATAAATGGTATCTCGTACTCTCATGGCTAGGACCTCCATAGGAGTTCACTTCCTTCTGTACAACTAGACGAATGCGGGTCCAGTGCATTCACTCCGGACAACAATCTGAGCGAAAAAAGCGCATAAAACATTTCAATTCAATGATATACGAGAGAATACAGGTTTTTGTCCGCATTTGAAAGCCCTCTTTCCAACCAAATCTATGACGGATTTGCGGGCTTAAGCGCCTCCAGTGAAAAACAGCAGAGACCTTCCAATATATTCGGGTACTAGGCGCGGTCGCCCCTGTGGCCCTCCCCCCACACTGCCGTAACCAGGACGGACCGGGGCAACCCCCCGCGCTGCGCAACCTGGATGAACCGGGGAAACCCCCATGCGCCCGCGATCCGGAATGTAGGGGCGACCCCTGGGTCGCCCATCCGGATAGCCTCCACGCATCCGCCCAGCCTCTGGCGTTCGCCCTCCGGTTGTAGGGGCAGGCCCCTGTGCCTGTCCATTCGGATTACATGGGTAATCCCCACGCGCTGCCGTAATCCAGATGTACCGCGGCAATCCCGACGCGGTAGCGATCCGGAATGTAAGGGCAGACCCCTGTGTCTGCCCATCCGGATAGCCCACGCGTTGCGACGGGATGCTGTTAGCTGCAAGCCACACCCCAAAATCCAACCTGCAAAACTCCACCCCCAAATCGGCTACCGCCGATTCACCCTCGCCAGCGGGGGACAGCTGCGCCGCATCTCAATCTCTCCAGTTCGGGCTCTTGTGTCCCCCAAACAAGAGGATGGATCAAAAATTAAACCAAGCGCCGCGTGTGCCGGTGTCCCCCGAAAAAGAGCACGGATCAAAAACAAAACCAAGCGTCGCGTGTGCCGGCTCGGGTTCTTGTGTCCCCCGCTGACGGAGCAAAGATGTATGCCTCGCCGCCACCATCGGTGCCGGCTCTTGTGTCCCCCGCGGGCGGGGGTGGACACGCGCTCCGCGTGGCCGGGGGTGGATTGCAAGGGCAGACACAGGGGTCTGCCCCTACGCGCTACGGAAAGCAATCCGCACGCGCTGTGGAAAGCAATCCCCACGGGCTGCGGCTTCCTTCAGATTCCACCGCACGACGTTCGGTTAACAGTTCCTGCTGCCGGGCCTGTAGAGGACTTCCGCCTCCAAGGGAGTGCCCCTTGCCGGGCGCACAAAAAAAAGGACCCCGGGATCCGTCCCGGGGTCCTGAAAAGAGCCGAAGCGAGTTAACGCAGCGAGTACGACTTGCGGTATTTCGGCTTGATGAGAGCCTTGGCCCCCCGCACGTTGTTCGTAATCCGGTCGTTCGAGGCATCCCAATAGACTTTTTCGCCCGTCTGCATCGCCAGGTTGCCGAGCAGCACGGTTTTGGTCAGAGGCACGGCATACTCGAAATCCGACGCCGAAGGGTTCCCGTCTTTGCAGGCCCGCACCCAGTCGCGGCGGTGACCGCCCGGGGTCTCAACGCGCGGGATAATCTTCTCGAGCTTGTCAAAGGCTTCCTGCTGGGTCTCCATGACCGATGCGGGCATGAGGCGGGTATCGTCGCCGTAGCACCCGGTGGTCAACAGTCCCTTGGTCCCGATGAAGAGCGATCCGTTGTCGCCGTCGCCCATTTGTTCACCCGCGGGCACATTCTCGGGCCGTTCCGGCTGCCATCCCCCCTCGTACCAAAAAACCACCACCGGCGGCATTGTGACGTTTTTCCCCAAATATTCGGAGGCGTACTGGTTCACGCGCTGCGGAAACTCATATTTGACCAGCGCCTTGGTCGGGGCGGTCTGCGTGTTCGCATTCTCCTGCTTGAGGCACTCCACGCTGGTGGGGGTGCTGAGGTCAAGAGCCCAGTAGGCGGGATCCATGATGTGGCAGGCCATGTCGCCGAGCGCTCCGCAACCAAAATCCCACCAGCCGCGCCAATTGAATGGGGCATAGCCCTTATTGAAGGGGCGCATGGGCGCGACGCCCAGCCAGGCGTCCCAGTCCATCGTGTCCGGCACCGGCTCCTCGGGAAGCGGCTCCGCGATCCCCTGCGGCCAGATAGGACGATCAGTCCAGATGTGGACCTCGGTGATGTCGCCGGCCAGCCCGGCCCAGACGGCTTCACACATGCGGCGGACGCCGTCGCCGGAATGACCCTGGTTGCCCATCTGGGTGGCGACGTTGTAGCGGCGCGCGGCCTTCAGGAGCACATCGGCTTCGTAAATAGTCCGAGTGAGGGGTTTCTCGACGTACACGTGCTTGCCAAGCTGCATGGCTGCCAGGGCCGCAGGCGCGTGCATATGGTCGGGGCAGGCCACGACGACCGCATCGATGTTTTTGTGCTCTTTGTCGAGCATTTTCCGGTAGTCGTGGTACTTGGCGGCCTTGCTCCAATTGCTGAAGCCGTTTGCCCCCCGCTCCCAATCCGGGTCACACAGGGCCACGCAGTTTTCCTGGTCGCGAATGATGTCCTTCAGGTCGCCGAATGCCTGTCCCCCGCAGCCGACGCCGGCAACGTTCAGCCGTTCGTTCGGGGAAATGCGGCGCGCGGATTTCCTGGCAGTGGTGGCACAACCCGCCAGGGTCGCGGCGCCCGACATGAAGAAAAAGGTGCGTCGCGAGATGTGTTTGTGATTCGTTTCGCTCATGATTTGCTTCCTTCTGCACATTCCAGATGTTGCTTGGCCCTGCGAGGGCGGCCACGTGATTCGACACCATTTGGGCGTCGAACGTACCGGGTGGACTGATGAGCAGGCAGGATAAACCGATTGCCGGCAGAAGGTCAAACTTTTGCGCAGCGTTCCGATCTTCCGTATGACCTGATTTCGCGGACTTGACCCGGTGCGGCCTTTTTACTAGGATGCGATTCGAACGGCAGAGACACGAAGGGGGCGGCCGTTTCCCCGAGGGGTTCCGGGCTCGTGACGATTGGCTCCTCTTGCCTCCTTCCTGTGCGTTCCAACCCGTTGCCATCGCAGAAGGAGGCATTCGAGATGAGTGAAAGAACCCGCATCAATCTGTGCATCATGATGTTTCTGGAGTTTTTCGTCTGGGGAGCCTGGTACGTCCCCATGGGAGTGTACCTGGGCGCGCTCAAGTTTTCCGGGACAGCCATAGGGAGTGCCTATGGAACCACGGCACTGGCCGCGATCGTCTCGCCGTTTTTCATAGGCATGATCGCCGACCGGTTTTTCTCGGCCGAGCGGGTTTTGGGCGCCATGCACATTCTGGGAGGCATCGTGCTGTTTGCGGTGTCACGCATCGTAGAACCCGGACTATTCTTTTGGGTCCTGCTGATTTATACCGTGACGTACATGCCGACCCTCGCGCTGGTGAATGCGGTGGCGTTCCAGCAGCTCGACAACATTGAAAAGCAGTTTCCGGCGATCCGGGTGTTCGGCACCCTGGGCTGGATTGTGGCTGGGCTGCTGATCGGTTTTCTGGAGGTGAACAGCGGCGGAGTGCGCTGGCATTTTGCCGAGCCGTTTGGAATCCCGATCAATTTCACGATCCCGTTGGCCGGTGGCGAGGGCGAATGGATTGCCGCGCCGGCTACCTCCATTCCCATGGTCATTGCCGCCCTGGCCGCGATCGTGCTGGGCGTGTTCAGTTTCTTCCTGCCGCACACGCCGCCCAAGGCGAAAGGGCAGTCGGTCAAAGTCCGTGACATTCTCGGCCTCGACGCCCTCGGCCTGCTGAAAGACCGCTCGTTCTTGGTGTTTGCCATCAGCTCCTTCCTCATCTGCATCCCGCTTTCGGCGTACTACGCATTTGCGAACCCATTCCTGGATGAGATGGGGATGGTGAATGCGACGGCAAAAATGACCCTGGGCCAGATGTCGGAGTTTCTCTTCATGCTGGTGATGCCGTTTTTCTTCGCACGTTTGGGCGTGAAGAAGATGCTCTTGGTCGGTATGGCGGCGTGGATCGGGCGCTACCTGCTGTTCACATTCGGCGACAACGGCTCGCTGGCGTTCATGTATTACGGAGGCATCCTCCTGCACGGTATCTGCTATGACTTCTTCTTCGTGACCGGTCAGATCTACGTCGACAACGAGGCGCCCAAAGAGGTCCGGGCCAGCGCACAGGGCTTCATCGCCATGATCACCTATGGCGTGGGCATGTACATCGGCTCGATTCTGGCTGGAATAATTGTCGAGCACTACCAGATCATGGATGGCGAGGAGATCGTGGGCCATAACTGGCCGCCGGTATGGACCATCATGACCGTCATGGCTGCCGTTGTCACGGTGGCGTTCGCTGTTCTCTTCAAAGACAAGGGCACGCCAGAGGCGGCCGTGGAAGAGGTACCTTCGGAGGCTTGAGTCCAGCCTCCGCTGTATTCACGAATCCGGCCCGGTTTTCTCAGGAAAGCCGGGCCGTTCACTTTGCTCTTCACCGGATTCTGTGCTCTCGCTCCCGCTCCTGGCCGGCTTCATCTTGTGCCGGATGGCGATGATACGGCCTACGGCCGCCGCGAGCACCAGGCCCAGCAGGATGAACAGCCACATGCGGTTGCTCAACGCTTCCGAGAAGCGAGACATCCGATCGAAAAACCAGATCCACAGGGCCACGGCGAGAAAATCGCCGATGATCACGGAGCTGAATACCCAGCGGGTGCGCATGCCAAGCAGGTACCCGACCACGCCCCCCGCGAGCGCGCCAGTGCTCCAGAAAGGGAACAATACAAAAAGAGCAAGGCCGATCGCCCCAAACGGTGCGATCTTGCTCTTGTGGCGCTCGGCCGTCGCACGAACATTCGCAATGGTCGGGCCAATGAAACGCCATTCCACGGCGTAGCGGTACCCGGCGACCAGGACCGGATACAACAGCAAAAGGATAATGATATCCTGCAGCGTGCAATGCACCAGTAGAAAGAGCTTGGGGAACCCTATGGCCACGCCTTTGCTCACGCTGGCAGCCCGGCCCGCAACGATCTGAAGCAGGACAAGCTCCCAGGCGCGCATATACGGCTGGGGCGAGGCAATGCCCAGCGCAACGAGCACTGCCACCCAGACGGTAAGCAATATCTGGCCAGCGCGCTCGATCCGGCGGATCATGCGGCCGAAGGCCTGCGCGTCGCGGACATATGGGTTGATCATCTCGTATACCTTGCCCGGCGGATTTGGTAAGGGCTTCCCGCCCGGCGGGGGTGTTTCAGGGCCATCAGTATATCCGGGCGGCTACCGGCCTTCAACGCGTTTCTGCGACGCGTATGTTATCATCTAATTGCTATGGATGGATCCAAATTCACAGGCGCGATAGACCGCCATTCAATCGAAATAGCGCGCGCCCCGCAAACCACTCCAGAGGAATTTCAGGCTGCGTTCGATAGTAGCGCCGTGCCCGCCGACCCCGGCTGCTACCTCATGCGCGACACCAAAGGCGCCGTGATCTATGTCGGAAAGGCCAAAAACCTTCGGGCCCGCATCCGATCATACATGAACGAGAGCGACAGCCGGTATACGGTGCGGTTTTTGATGGGGCGCGTGGCGCACCTGGATTTTCTCGTCACAAACAATGAAAAAGAGGCACTCCTCCTGGAAAACAGCCTCATCAAGCACCACAAACCACGCTATAACATCCGGCTCAAGGATGATAAGACCTATGTGAGCCTGCGCGTGAACCTGGAGCATCCGTTTCCTCGGGTGACCATCACCCGGAAACGGCGCAAGGACGGTTCACGCTATTTCGGGCCCTATCCGAGCGCCTCGGCGGTCCGGGATACATTGCGTCTGTTACAGCGCGTCTTCCCGCTGCGTACCTGCTCGGACTCCGTGTTGAACAACCGCACGCGCCCCTGTCTCTATTTCCAGATGAAACAATGCAGCGCTCCGTGCGTAGGCAACATCAGCCAGGCGGAGTATCGAGAGATTGTCGAACAGGTCCTGCTCATCCTCGCCGGGCGAAATCATGAACTCGAAAAGCTCCTGCTGGATGCGATTGCCCAATGCGCGGAAAAGCTCGAGTTTGAAAAGGCCGCGGCGTTGCGCGACCGCTTGTACGCGGTGCGTAAGACGATGGAACGTCAGCGAACTGTCGCGGTGCCCGGGGCGAAAGACCGCGATGTCTTCGGCATCTATGTACAGGGCCGGTTCAGCGAGATCCAGGTGCTCTACTATCGCGGCGGAAAGATGGCGGGTGGCCGCTCGTTCTCGTTCAATCTGCGGGAGATGCCCCTGGATGAACTCTTTGGTTCGTTCCTGCTGCAGTACTACGCGGATTCCCCCACCATCCCCTCCGAAGTGCTGGCGCCGGTCCTCATGGAAGATGCCGATACGCTGGCCGAACTCCTGTCGGAACAGCGCGGGGCGAAAGTGGCCGTGCTGCGCCCTCAGCGAGGAGAAAAACGGGCCCTGGTGGAGATGGCGAACCAGAACGCCCGCACCAGCTTCGAGGAGAAACGTCTGGGTGAACGGGCCAATCGTGACCTCTTGGAACAGATCCAGAGAAAGCTCGGACTCACCCGCACCCCATATCGGATCGAGTGTTTCGACATCTCGACCCAGCAGGGCGACAAGCCGGTCGGCTCGATGGCCGTGTTTGAAAAAGGCCAGCCTGCCAAAAACCGATACCGGAAATACGCGATCAAGCAGGTCGAAGGTCAGGACGATTTCGCCATGATGCGTGAAGTCTTGCTGCGGCGCTACCGCCGGGCCGTTGAAGAAAACGATCTGCCGGATCTGGTCCTGATCGACGGCGGAAAAGGCCAGCTGAATGTCGCCGTGACCGCCTTGCGCGACCTGGGCCTGGAAGATCTGGACGTCGCCAGCATCGCAAAAGCGCGTGTGCAGGGAGGCAAACATTCGCCCGAACGTTTTTTCGTCCCCGGGCGCGCGAATCCCATCGTGCCGCGGCAAGACAGCCCCGTCGTACATCTCCTGGCGCACCTGCGCGACGAAGCGCACCGCGTTGCCGTCACCTACCACCGAAAGCGCAGGAAAAAAGCGACGCTCAGCACGAAACTGACGGAGATACCGGGCGTGGGCGAAAAGCGCGCACGGCTGCTCTTGAACCGAATCGGCTCTTTGGCCAGAATACAAGGGGCGCCGATCGAGGCCATTGCGGCCTTGCCGGGCTTCAGCGTGGCCTTCGCGCAACGCATTAAAGAGTATTTGGCTGAAAACCAAACGGGCACACGTGCCATGGGGGACTAGCATGGGATTCCTATTGGCGACTATTTTCTGGGTGATTGTTGTTGCTGTTCTCCTGGCCCTTCTTGTAAACGGCTATATGGTAGCGCTCATGATGCGTTATCCCATGCCGCAATGGGCCAACGAGCTGCATGCCGTCACGACGGAGGACGGCTGGAACATCCAACTGTTCCGGCGAAAAACCAGTGAGGCGCCGGGCGAACCGGTCCTTCTGGTGCACGGCCTCGCGGCAAACCGCCTCAATTTCGAGGCGCCCCGCGGCCACGCTATGGTCGATACGCTTGAGGCGGATGGCTACGACTGCTGGCTGGTGGAATTGCGTTCCTGTGAAAGCGCCACCCCGCCCGAAGGGCGCGATCTCGGCGATATAAGCTTCGACGATTACCTGTATAAAGACTTGCCGGCGGCCATCGACTACATTCGCGCGACGACCGGCCACGACAAAGTGCACTGGGTGGGCCACTCGATGGGTGCGATGCTCCTGTACGCCTACAAGGCCGTCTTCGGCAGTGAACACCTGGCCAGCGGCATCGCAATCGGCGCCCCCGCCGGGTTCAAAAATGTCACGTATACCCCGCCTGCCCTGCTGTCTCGACTTAACCTGGCAGCCCCAAAATTTGTGCGAACCCTTTTGAAGGCAGTGGCTCCTTTCGCACGCATGTTTCAGACTGGATTGCAGGCCTTCCCCGTCAATTGGGCTAACGTCCATCCGGACGTGGATACGGACATCCTCCTCAATATGGTCGAGGCCGTGCCCCCGCAGGTGGCCAGCGAACTCGCTGAATGGCTGTCTACAGGCAATTGGCGGATCCGGGGGCGCCAGGTGGATATCACCGAAAAGCTCGGCGAGGCCGGCCTGCCGCTGCTCGTGATCTGCGGAAAAGGTGATCCGTTGACGCCTGAGATCCCAAGCCGCCGCTTTTTTGATTCGTTGCCGGGCAAAGACAAGCAGTTTGTCCTGCTCTCAAAGAAAGACGGGGGTTCGGCGGACTACGGGCATGTCGACCTTCTGTTCGGAAAACAGGGCACCGAGGAGGTCTACCTCCCCGCCCTTCAATGGATACAGAACCACCCCATTAAGCGGGTCCGCCGAGGGCCTGCCCGGAAGCCGGCAGTGGCATCAAAAGCCGCCGCGGTGGAGGCAGTCACCCCCGTGAAAACCCCTGCTAAGACGAAAGCCGCACCCGCAAAGAAAGCCGCAGCTGCGAAGAAAACCACAACCGCGAAGAAACCGGCAGCCGCAAAGAAAACCACGACCGCGAAGAAACCAGCAGCCGCGAAGAAAACCACGACCGCGAAGAAACCTGCGGCGAAAAAGAAACCTGCGGCGAAAAAGAAACCTGCGGCGAAAAAGGCAGCAGGGACTGCCCCCAAAAAGCGCCCCGCGAAGAAGAGCAGCACCGAGACTCGCCGCACTTGAGCGCCGCAATATCATCGGGCCGGGCGAAAGAGCCGATCGCGGTTTGCGCGGTGCTCGGGGCAGGGTACGCGTTGCCCAGCCGCGGGCTGTGGAGCGGAGGAAGTGATCATGCGTAATCGGGACATCTCCCGCCGGAAATTCTTGCACGCGGCGACGGCGAGCGGAGCCGCCCTGCTGGCAGGCGCTCGTGTGGCGGCCCAGGAGAAACAGCCCGCGACACCGTCTATCTGCGTGTTTTCAAAACATCTCCATTTTCTCGACTACGCCGCCCTCGCAAAGACCTGCAAAGAACTCCGCCTCGATGGAATCGATCTTACGGTGCGGGAAGGCGGGCACGTCGAGCCGGACCGGGTTGCGTCCGACCTTCCAGAGGCCGTCGAAGCCATCCGCGCAGAGGGCCTTGACGTGCCCATGATCACCACCGCGCTGAAAAACGGGCGGGAACCTGAGGCGGGTGCAGTGCTCGAGGCTGCGTCGAAATTGAAGATCCCGTATTTTCGCTTTGGCCCCTACGGCTATTCAAAAGACGGACAACCTTTCGACGAATTGAGCGCCTTGACAGAAGAGTTGCGCGGGATCGCGGAGCTGGCCGCCGAACACAAAATGACGGGCGGATACCACAATCATTCTGGGCAGAATTACGTGGGGGCCCCATTATGGGACCTCCACCACCTGCTCACCGACGTGGACTCGGATTCCGTCGGCTCCAACTTCGACGTGGGACACGCCACGGTCGAAGGCGGCCTCGGCGTGTGGCAGATCAATGCCCGCCTTATGGCGCCGCGCGTAAAAATGCTGGCCGTAAAAGACTTCGCTTGGGAAAACAAGCGGGTGCGCTGGCTGACCCTGGGGGAGGGACAGGTCCCTCTGGTTGAATTTCTGACGATTTTCCGCGCCGCCGGTTTTTCGGGCCCGATATCCCTGCACTTTGAATACAAGACGGCGTCGAATGAAACCCTGCTCGAAGAGATCCGTAAAGCGGTCGTAACCCTGCGAGCCGCCCTCAAAGAAGCCGGATACGCGTAACATCTACGAGAGCCGATCCGCCGGCCGCGCTTTGCCGATAGTCGCTACGGCGCGTCACGCGATCCCCAAAAACACGGAATGCCTGGGTTAAGACGAGCTGGCGCGAAACCGAGTGGAGATGAGCGCCACCTGGCCTTTCCTGACGCCCATATGGCGTGCGATCGCGTCGCATTTCGCCTTCAGAATAAGAAATACGTTGCCAGGGAAGTCGTCGATGGTCTCGTAGTTGCCCTGCCCCTTCCCCACGATCATATCCGCCGTCTCGAGGCGTTGCCGAAATTCCGGTGAGATAAGAGAAAGCGGCGAACCAACGAACGCACCGCTGTTGTCGATGATTGGACAGACCGCAGTGAGTCCGACCTGCTCCGCATCGTCCAGCGTGACATCATTGATGATAGGCCCCTTCTTCACTACGGCGGTGACCGAAGTGAATTGACAGAGCTGCTCGATCAACAACTTGTCAAATACGATCTCTCCTGCGTTGTCGAGCAGAAAGAGCAGATCGCGGCAGGAGGCAAGCGACGCGCGGAACTGAGGCGTGTGATCCACCGCAAATCGCTCCTGGAGCGCATCGCGAATGGCGGTTTGAACATCGATGTCTCCGGCAGACTGCACACCCATATCAATTACGTTGCCGGCGGCGGAAAGGTGCAGCGCCATTTCCAGCGGATCGTCGGCTTCGGCCAGATACGTGCGCAATTCAGGCTCGAGAGCGAGTGCCTGCTCATTTTGCGCCCGTTTGAGGTCGGCATAAGGGTCTTTCACAGCGCTCGCCTCTTTAGCGAACTCATAGACGAACTGAGACAATACCGCCGGGGATTCGTTGAGATCCATGCCGGGGATACGCATTACCGTCTCGTTGATGATGCGGCGCTGGATTTCCGGGTCGTCGGTGGCGATTCGGGCAGCGCGAAGAGCTTGATCTGCAATGCAGGCGAGGCAATCCAGGGTGGCTTTCAATGAATGGACATCCTTGTTTTGTTCCCATTTTAAACACAAGTGTGACGGAATCATAGCATATGGCCCTGGTTTTCATGTAAACTCGGCGCTGGACAGGATTGAATGAGGGAGTACCGGGTGGGCCGTCACACGGTGGCGGGACTGGAGGCTTAATCGTGTCGGCGGCTGTGAGGCCAGGAGACGATTTGGTTTGGCCGGTGATTCATTCGTGACGTACGTGCGTGTACGCTGGATGGAAGTATGAATTCAATACGCTTGGGGTTAGCTCTCGACGGAGAGTGGTTGCTGGCATGCGATCCGGCAGATCTGGGAATTCAAGAACAGTGGTTCGCAAAACCGCCTCCCTCGAATTCGATCCGCGTGACGGTCCCCAGCGTCTGGGATCTCTGGCTGCCCGACTACGACGGCGTCGGCTGGTATTACCGCTCTTTCGAACTCACCGACGATTGGCAGGATTTCTACGCGACGCTGGAATTTGATGCCGTAGACTATTTTGCTCAAGTGTGGCTGAACGGCGCTCCTCTGGGGTCTCATGAAGGCGGCTATACGCCATTCTCTCTGCCCGCCAGCAGCGCGTTGCGAACCGGCCTCAACCAACTGGCAATACGGGTCATTGATCCCCATGGCCCCGACGGTTACGATGATTTCCGGCCCCGGCGGTTCCCGTGCTCAAAGGAAGACGATTACTTCTCATTCGCGGGGATATGGGGCTCGGTGCGCTTACTTGGGCGTAATCCCATCCACCTGGCCGACGTCTTTCTGGAACCGGACCCGCGGCGGAAACGCATCGCCGCCACCGTCACCACGACGCAACCGGGAGAGGTCCGTCTGAGCATCGCCGGGACCGAGCTGTCGATGACGGGCGCCCCAGGCCGCCTGGCCGTCGAGTTCCCCAATTTTGAATACTGGTGCCCGGAAAACCCGAAGCTCTACGTCATGCACTGCGAGCTGCTGCGCGAAGGGCAGGTTGTCGATGCCATGGCGCTGCGTTTTGGCATGCGCGAATTTACCGTCAAAGAAGGGCGATTCTTTCTGAACAGCCAGCCGCTCTTCTTGAAAGGCGTGTTGCTGCAGCCGGATTACCCGCGCACCCTGGCGGCTCCCGCCACCGAAGAGCTTGCGCGTCACGAACTGACGCTGGCCCGGGATGCGGGCTTCAATCTCGTGCGCATGCACCTTAAACCCCCTCCCCCGCTCACGCTTGACATCGCGGATGAATTGGGGCTGCTGGTGCTCGAAGAACCGCCGATTGGCCGGCTCGAAGACTCACGGTGGATGCGCGAACGATGCGAACGCGAGATCCGTGAGATGATCCTGCGCGACCGCAACCACCCCAGCGTGGTGATGTGGGGCATCTTGAATGAATCGGGCAGTGCCGCCGGCAAGGCCAACCGCAGCCTCCAGAGCATCAAGGGCGATCTGGCCCGACTGGCCCGAAGTCTCGATCCCAGCCGGGTGATCTTCGAAGACTCGGGCGGCGCCAGCACCACACACGAAGCGTCCCGCCTGATGCGGCCGTATCGTGAAGATTTTGAAGCATACGACGACTTACACCGGTACCAGCGCGCGCCAGTGGATCGCGAAATCGAGCGGTATTATGAACAGATCGGCACCCCGAATGCCCTGTGTTTCTTGTCGGAATTTGGCTTTGGCGGTATGGAAGATCTCCCGGACGTTCTCGAACAGTACGGCCCGGAGCACGAACAACTGAAAGACGCCCGCTTTCTTCGGAGACTGCTTGACACGGTGATGGACGGCTTTGCGCAGCGTGAACTGGAGCGTGTATTCGGCTCATTTTCAGGTTTCGCGCATGCAACGCAGGAGCTGCAGTGCGACGCAATCCAGTCTCAGTTCGACGCCCTGCTGGCGAACTCGAAGCTGGCCGGTTATTGCTACACCCAGCTGTGCGATGCGGGCCGTGACCTTTGCGCCGGCATGCTGGACCGCTGGCGGCGGCCCAAACCCGCCTTGGACGCCCTTCGTGCGGCGCAGCGGCCGCTTCGGCCTCTCATCCGGGTGGAACGCACGAATTTGTCGCTCCGCCAGGAAGTCCAGGTGAGGGTGTTGATGATAAATCATCCCCGCACCGAAGGGCGCGCCGATCTGTCCCTCCAGGTTGTGGGGCCGACCAACCAGGTCTTGTGGAAAAAGAAGCGCAACGTAAAACTGCCGCGTACCGGCAGAGAACTATGGAGTGGGACCATCTCCGCGTCGGGTTCCCCCGGCACGCATAAATTTGTAGTGCGGCTCATGCAAGGCATGAAGGTGCTGGGTGAGACGGCGCTGGATTTTGATGTGTTGCCCCCAGCGGAACCCTGCTCGGAGGAAGTGCACCTGCTGGATCCTGCCAGAGAATGGACTGCGGCCGCAGAAGCCCTGGTAAAGAAAGGAGGCCCGCGGGCGCCGGTGCATATTGTGCCGCCGCTGGCCAACAGCATCCGGGCCTACCCCGCCGATGAGCTGTGCGCGGTGCTGAGCGAAGTGCGTGAAGGCGCCGTTGCCCTCTTTTTTGCCCCACCAGAGGACTGGAATGATTTTGCCTCGCACCTGGACGGCGCACCCACCGCGACCGGCAAGGATTCCATCGGGGCCTCTCTCGGCGTGTACCATTACGTAAAACTTCACCCCGTATTCGAAAAACTCCCGGCAAGGTCCCTCATGCGCCAGGTCTACCGCAATATCGTTCCTGCGCGGACGTTCATCGAGCCTTCCGATGAGGACATCTGCGGTTGCCTCGATACGCGTGCCCTTGCGTCGGAAAACGCCACGTCTGGAGAGACCGCCCCCTGGGGAGACAACATTCTGGTTCGGCGCTATGGGGCCGGCCGGCTCATATTCACCCATTTGCGGATTTTTGAAAATCTGGGCCAAGATCCCGTCGCCGACCGCCTTCTGGTGAATTTTGTGCGGCACTTTGCCCGGCGAAGCGTGCCGTCGCCCGAACCCGTGGCCATACTCCGCCCAGCGCGTGACTGGCTTGTTCGTGAGCGTTCGACCAATCTACGCCGCTGGAAAGTGCTTGGCCTGTTCCCCAATTGGGAGGGAGCCGGGCATGACCAGGCCTATCCGCCCGAACACGGTATCGATTTCACTGCGGAATACCAGGGATGGTACAAACCAATCGCCTGGCGCGACTGGTATACCCTCACGCGAGACCAGCATGCGGTAGACTTGCTGGCGGCGCTCTCCCCGCTCTCCGAGTCGGATTCACGCGTCGAATATGGTACTGCCTACGCCTACACCGAAGTCTATAGCGATGTCCGGCAGCCGGCCACCCTTTGCTTTCACGTGCAAGGTGCTACCAGGGCATGGCTCAATGGAAATCTGGTCTGCGACAAGAGCGTCCGCTTGCCGCGCGGCAAATTCGAAGCCTGCGAAACGGAGGGCTTGTTGCGGCAGGGCCGCAATGTCATACTGGTAAAAGTTTCGGCGGCCCCCGGCGAATTCCGCTTCGCCCTGGACATCGAATCCTCAGAGGGCAAACCTTTGGAGGTAAAATGGTGGCGATAAACCCCTTTCCCGGCCGCCGGGAATGTGCGTCGAACGGGGGGTGTATGAGCAAATGAAAGGTGAGCCGCTCCCCGGATTGACAGCTCCCTATAATCGGTGCTAGGATCTCTGAGTGACTGGAATCACTCTAAGTAGTGGAGGATAAAGGGATTATGCAACTGGACATTTCGGCGCGCCACATGGAATTGACTGATGCGCTCAAATCGCACGTGAAGACTCGCCTCGAGAAGCTTCGAGGGCACTTTGATCGAGTGATTGATGTCAATGTGGTTCTGAGTGTGGAGAAGCATCGCCATGTGGCTGAGGTGACGCTCCATGCGAACGGCGTACGCATGCACGGCAAGGAGTCATCGCTCGACATGTATGCCTCGGTTGACGCGGTGGTCGAGAAACTCCAGAAACAGATCCGGAAATACAAGGATCGGGTGAGCCGTCATGGTTCGCGAAAAGGCATGGAAGGCCTCGCTGGGATGCCGGACCCGTCGTTTGAAGGCGTGACGGAGGAAATCCAGGGAGAACTGGATGAACCCGCCCCCCTGCCGGAGAGGCGCATCCAGCGCGAAAAGATGCCCATGAAGCCGATGAAGATCGAAGAGGCCTCCTTCCAGCTCGAACTGGCGGAGGAGCCATTCATCGTCTTTTCTAATGCGGATACCCAGCAAGTGAATGTGATGTATGCCCGAAAAGATGGAACCTACGGCCTGATCGAGCCGCAGTTCTAGGAGCTGGGGAGCCAGGGCATGCGCACGGAGTAAGAATGGATACCAAGAGCCTCCCGGTCAATCGTAAAGAAAGCATTGCCGTGGCCCGCGTGCTCGACCAGCTCACGGAATCGCTGGAACTGGAGGTCATTGGCGGTTTTCAGGGTGTCGGACGGCCGGTATTCATCTCGGATATCAACCGGCCGGGGCTTGCATTGGGCGGATACCTCGAATACTTCGCCAATGACCGTATCCAAATCCTCGGCAACACCGAAATCCACTACATGGAGAAGCTCTCGACGTCGGAGCTGCAGCATCGCCTTGAGGCGATGTTTGCCTTTGAGATCCCCGCGTTTGTGCTCTCTCGCAGCCTCCGGCCGCGCAACATCTTCCTCGACATGTGCAACCGCCGGGGCATTCCCGTTCTGCGGTCCCGGCGCAGCACGGATGAAGTGATCAGCAGCATCATCCTGTTTCTTGCCGAGGAATTCTCCCCCGAGACCGTTATCCACGGCACGGCAATCGACTGCTACGGCGTGGGTATCCTGATCGCGGGGGCGCCTGGAATCGGAAAAAGCGAGACGGCGCTCGAGCTTGTGGAGCGCGGGCACCGCATGGTCGCAGACGACGTGGTCACGGTCCGCCGAGGCCGCGAGGGCATCCTATTTGCCCTGGCATCCCCCGTCATCGAACACCACATGGAAATCCGCGGGGTCGGCATCATCGACGTGAAAAGCGTCTATGGCGTTGGACGCGTCCGCAATTCAAAACGCATCAGCCTGGTCGTTGAACTGGAGATGTGGAACGAGACCGCCCAGTACGACCGGACCGGGCTAGTCGATGAATACGTGGACATCCTGCGCACCCGCATCCCATACCTTCTCATCCCCGTCCGACCCGGCCGCAATATCGCGATCATCGTCGAGGTTGCCGCACTGAACCACCGGTTGAAAGAGCTCGGAGTGCATCCCGCACAGCAACTGAACCAGAAGCTCATCAGCCTTATGAGCGCTGGCGATGCCTGACAGCCAACGCTTTGTGCTGGTCACGGGTCTATCCGGAGCGGGGAAGTCGCTGGCGCTGCGTTTTCTCGAAGACTTGGGCTACTACTGCGTCGACAACCTGCCGGCAGCGCTTCTCCCCACCTTTGCCGAGCTGGTCCAGGGCAGCAAGGAGCCGGCCCGTCGCAAAGTGGCCGTCTGCCTCGATGCCCGCGCTGGACAAGGCCTTGCCGAACTGCCGGGGTATGTGCAGGAGGTCGAGGAAAAAGGCACGCGAGTGGAGGCTCTCTTTCTTGACAGTTCCGATACCGTGCTCATCCATCGATACAGCGAGACGCGCCGGAGACACCCCTGCTCCCCCGCGGGAAGTGTGGAAGAAGGCATTCAGCGTGAGCGCGGGTTGATGCAACCCATGCGTTCGAGGGCCGACCTCATCATCGATACCAGTTCCACCTCAGTGGCGGAGCTGCGTGAACGAATCGCCAGTATGTTTCTGGGCCCAAAAGAAATGAGGGAACTGGCCATAACCATTCTCTCCTTCGGCTTCAAGCGCGGCGTGCCCCCGGAAGCCGATCTGGTCTTCGACGTCCGGTTCCTGCCAAACCCCTATTACGATCCCGACCTGCGCTCATTAACAGGGGCCGATCCGGACGTGCGCGATTTTGTGCTCGACAATGCCGATGGGCAGGAATTCCTGGACCGGGCCCAAGGTCTGCTGAAATTCCTGATCCCGCGATATGCAGCCGAACCCAAGGCCTATTTGACCATTGGGGTGGGCTGTACGGGTGGCCAGCATCGGTCCGTGGCGATTGCCCACGCCTTCTCGGCGATGCTGCGTGGGATGAGTTACCCCGTTCGCCTGCGCCATCGCGAACTGCCGGGCTAATCGCCGCAAATGCACGGAAGTCGCCGGCGGCCGGCCGTCTGTCCTGACGGAGGGCAGGACACGGATCCGCCCGCGGGTGCTGCCCCAGGATCGGGCGCGCTCGTCCAAGGGCCACGCCGAACCTTTTTTTGATAATTTCTGCTGAATCTACTATATTTTACCCTTGCCCAGCGTCTCTGTTTTGAACGCGCTGAGCAAATGGGGTCTCCGCGCATGTCCGCTCGGAATCGACGCGGGCGGAGCCAGCGGAGCGCAGCCAGGCTCCGCCAATGCTATCATTGATTGGTATAGAAACCGACACTACCAGGATGTTTAAAGGATGCCGGAACTGACCGAAGTGATGGCCGTCGTGAATTCGATGGGCCTCCACGCCCGCCCTGCAGCAAAGCTTGTGCAGACTGTCCTTCAATTCGAGAGCGACGTGCAGATCAATGTGAACGGCCAGCGAGTCAACGCAAAAAGCATTATGGGGCTCTTGACGCTCGCGGCGGCACAAGGCACCCGGATGACCGTGACGGTGCAGGGCGCCGATGCGGAACAAGCCATGCAGGCGGTGCGTGAATTGATAGCGTCCGGGTTCGGAGAAAGCTGATCACGTGGAGATCGCGCTGCGCGGAATGGGGGTCTCGCCTGGGATTGCGATAGGTCCCGTGCTGCCCTTCGGGCTCACCGGCTTCGAGGTCCCAAAGTATCAGGTCGGAGACAAAACGTCGGAACTCAGCCGCTTCCGCGAGGCCGTGGAAGGGGTCCGCATCGATCTCCGGCGCCTTTTGGTGAAGACTTCACAGGATTTGGGCCCCAAACACGCCGAGATCTTCGATGCGCACCTGATGGTGCTCGACGATGTCACCTTCCACGAAGATATCGAGAATCGCCTTCAAGGGGAAGGCTGGAACGTCGAATTCCTGCTCGAAGAGTTCATCCTGCGGTATTCCAGTATGCTGGAATCGGTCGACGACGCTCAATTCCGCGAACGTACACAGGATGTCGTCGATGTCCTGCGCCGAATCCAGAGCCGTCTGCTCAAGACCGAGATGGAAAGCCTGGAACACCTGGACCACCCGTGCGTCGTGGTGGCGCACGATCTCTCTCCGTCGGACACGGCCAAAATGGACCTCGAGAATACGCTGGGCCTGGTCACGGATCTCAGTGGACCCACATCGCATACAGCCATTCTTGCGCGCGCGTTCGAGGTCCCGGCGGTGGTCGGCCTGGGCACCGTCGGCGCCCAGGCATTGGCGGGAGATCTCGTCATTGTGGATGGTACCCGAGGCGATGTAATTCTCCGGCCTACCGAGGCCACCCTGGCGCACTACGTCACCGAAAAGACCCGTCTCGAAGAAGAGCGCCAGGCGCTGCTGATGGCCGATCGGAACCTGCGAAGCATTACGATTGACGGCGTGGAAATCCCCACCCTGGCCAACATCGAGTTGCCGGTCGAGATCACCCACAGCAAAACCACCAAGGCCCAGGGGATCGGCCTGTACCGTACAGAATACCTGTTCATGAACCGCGTGTCGCTGCCCTCAGAGGAAGAGCAATTCGAGGCCTACGCGGCGGTGGCTGAGGCCATGCACCCCTCGCCGGTCACCTTGCGAACCCTTGATCTCGGAGGCGACAAGTTTGTCTCGCATCTGCATCTGCTGGATGAGATCAACCCGCAGCTGGGCTGGCGCGCCATCCGGTTCTGCCTCGAACGGCCGGATATTTTCAAAGCCCAGATCCGCGCGATGCTGCGGGCGAGTGTACACGGGAACGTACAGATCATGTTCCCCCTGGTGAGTGGCCTCGATGAGTTTCGCCGCGTGAAGAAAATGGTTCATGAAGTCTGCGCCGATCTCGAACGCCGGGGGGTCCCCTTTGATGCGCGAGCGCCGATAGGAACCATGATTGAAGTGCCGTCCGCCGTCGTGATCGCCGATCTCCTGGCGGCAGAGTCCGACTTTTTCAGCATCGGCACCAATGACCTGATTCAGTACGGTCTGGCCGTGGATCGGGCCAATGAAAAGATCGCGCACATGTATGAACCGGCCCATCCCGCGATCCTCCGCCTGATCCGGCAGGTCATTCAGGCAGCCAAATCAGCGCGCATTCCCTGCGGACTCTGCGGGGAAATGGCCGGTGACCCGGTGTTCACGGAGATCCTGGTCGGGTTGGGCGTGGATTCACTGAGCATGTCCGCGGTATCGATTCCCATGGTGCGCGCGGAGATAGCCAACATACGCATGAACGTGGCGAAGCGCTTTGCGCGCCGCGTATTGAAGATGGGGTCTGAATCGGCCATTAAAAAGCTCCTCTACAAACGGTATAAAAGCCGCCACACGCTCTCACGGGTGCTTGGCCGCAAAAACAGCCCCGAATAAGCGGGGATGGAGCCCGGCCTCGACAGGCCGCTGCCGCTTCGTGCAAACGGAAATCTGATTGTGACAATACGTATATCCATCCTGGGTTCCACCGGGTCCATCGGCCGAAGTGCCCTCGAGGTCGTGCGCCGCTACCCCGGGATGTTTGAAGTGGTGGCGCTGGGGGCATTCGCGAACACGGACTTGCTTGCCCGACAGATCGACGAATTCCAGCCGGCCCACGTGGCCGTAGTCGACGAAGCCGCAGCCGAGCGCCTGCAACGTGCCGGCCTGAGCGCCCGGTTGTGGCGCGGCCCGCGCGGCCTGGAAGAACTCGCGGCCCTGGAGACCGACGTCGCGCTCTGTGCGGTAGTTGGCGCGGCCGGGCTGAAACCGGTCTTGCGCGCGATCGAGACCGGTCATCGTGTGGCCCTCGCAAACAAAGAGCCGCTGGTCATAGCGGGCTCCCTCATCATGGACGCCGCGCGGCGGGCCGGTGTCAACGTCCTGCCAGTGGACAGCGAGCACAGCGCCATTTTTCAGTGCCTGGAAGGCCATCCGCGAGACGATGTGCATTGCATCCATCTTACCGCGTCCGGCGGGCCGTTTTATGGAAAACCGCTGGAAGCGCGTAACGGAGTCAGCCCGGAAGAGGCGATCAAGCATCCGACGTGGGATATGGGCCAAAAAATCAGTGTGGACTCGGCCACGCTGATGAACAAAGGCCTGGAAGTGATCGAAGCCATGTGGTTGTTCGATATGCCGCTGGACAAGATCCGCGTGGTGATCCATCCCCAGAGCATCATCCACAGTCTGGTTGAATTCACCGATGGCAATATCCTCGCCCAGATGGGGCCCACCGACATGAAATTCCCGATCCTGTTCGCCCTCACCTGGCCGCAGCGGGTCCGCCAGCCGATGGGGCGGCTCGACCTGACACGGATTGAAAAACTAACCTTTGCAGAACCTGATTTCAGCGAATTCCCGTGCCTGCGCCTTGCCCTGGAGGCCGCGCGGCAGGGCGGTACCGCCCCGGCGGTATTGAACGCGGCAAATGAAGTAGCTGTGCAGGCGTTCTGCCAACGGCGGATGCCTTTCCAGGAAATCCCGCACCTGGTGGAGTCCGTGTTGGCGGAGGCTGCCCTGGAATCCACGCTTTCCCTCGAATCGGTCCTGATGGCGGATGCCGCAGCCCGTTCCAGGGCGGAGGCGTATATCACAAAGCGGTTCTAGGCGCTTTCTACCGCCCGCGTGGGCCAGTTCCGGCCGATCCCGGGCTCGGCGTTCAGCCCTGCCCTGTCTCGTGCCCGCTCAAGGAACGTTGAGGACGGCGTTGATGGTCTGCTGCACATCGACGGCGTTGACTGCGCCATCGCGGTTCACATCGCAATCAAATTCCACGGAAATTCCGAGAACCGCGTTGATCACCAGTTGGACGTCCACCGCATTGAAGGCGCCGTCCTGATTAATGTCCTCAGGGCCGCGCCCTTTGATAAATACCGCGGTCACAGCCTTTGCTCCGTCCATCACTACTCCGGCCGGATTCTGGCGCCCGGTCAGGTCGCCTTCCCAGTGTCAAAATACCAGCCAGTGGCCGCCGTGGCGGAAAGGGGTGCAATCGTCCCTTCGCTGAACGCATGAACCCCCGGGGCTGGCTCGATCGAGCCGTTGCCCTCCACCGAGGTCGTCAGTGTATACGTTGCCGGCGCCATCTGCGACCCCAGGTAATAGCCGATGATGGGTTCCGCCGTGTCCGATGCCCACGCCCCTCCAGCGGCCAGCTCGCCACTGGCCTCAAGCGAAAATGACACATTGATCGTCTTTCCCAGCGCAATAATGGGCGTGCCGTCGGGGTATGTCATGAAGCCTCGGAACGGCGCCACCATTTCCGCTTCATGTCCATCGGGCGACAGGGCAATCTCGATGATCCCCTGATACGCCGGCCCTTTGTCTTCGACCCAGATGATGCTGCTGCTCCCGTCTGGAAGAACAATTTCGCCGGGGTGGCCCTGTGGCGTATCCCACCAGACCCATTGCGTGTACCACTTGTAGGTGCCCGCGCGGATATCGACGATGCCGTTGGCCTGGTCCGTCTGCGCAGCAAAAAATTCGGATTCGTTCAAACACCCGTGGTTGAGGTAATGGCCCGTATTAAATGCGCCGTTGAAAAACTCAACCTCCATATTCATGTCGTAGCCGGGGGAGGTCGGGTGGTACCCGCCCTCATGAAGCCAGTAGCCCGTGGAATCATCGTTGTCGACGTCGATGGTGACGATAACGTAGTACCGTCCGGGCTGTCCCTCGCTTTCATGCTGTGTCCGGCCGATGACCCCGGTCGCCCGAAAATACGCGTATAGATTTTCCTCGTCATGGGTGAACTTGTATTCCACGAGATCGACATCTTCGTGTTGGACATAGGCGGGAACGAGGTCCGGTTGGTGCGTGTCGGTATCGTGTGTGTCATCCTCCGAATCGAAATACGACGGTACATTCGCCCAGTCGTCGAATTGGCCGTCGATGGTAATCGAATTCATATCTTCGGCCAATGCGGCGATGCCGAACAGGGCAATGGAGAGGAATATCAGGCCCCTGGTGGCGGGTTGCACAATTGCCAGGCGAGCCGTTGGCGCCGGCACGGTGAACGGGCTGAGGTTTGGTGTTCTCATCACAATTCCTTCCGCGTTAACGGTCTGCCCTTGGCAGACGGCCCCTGTGCGTCGCTCTGACGCTGACCATTGTAACAAACGAGAAGCCCGGCATCGTCCTGACGTCGGTCACGATTTTTAGTAAAGAATAATGGAAGACCCTCGCGCTGTCCATTGTTTAGAGACCGATGTGTGTGTGTGCGGTGGTTCCGTCGATTGGCGCGGAAAGAGCCATGCGTCAATTCACGGTGGAAAAATGGAGTCCAGGTGCATCTTTTTTCCTCGTCTGAGGGGGATGCTACCTGAAACCTGGCCGGCTTGGCGCTGCAGACTCGCCGGCGGCGGCGTCTTGTGGACAAAGCACCACGAAAACTTGCTATACTCTCCGGGTGTCTGCACGAAGCGCAGGAAGCGGTTGTAGATGATTTTGCGCCACCGGATTGCCGGCCCGTGTGTGTACGTTGACCCGTGGGAGAAGCGGCGTGCCGGGGGCGCGTGTACGGTGAAAGCCGGGAGGCTCGCGGCCGACAAGGGCACGCGCAGGGTCCGGGCGGAGCAGGCGGCGCCGGGTTGCGGGCAGGTTGATGGAAATAGCGACGGGATAAACCGCAGAAGAAGACGATTACGGAGCGCAGGCGAATGCTGTTGATAAATGTGCTGATTTTTATCGTAGTGCTGGGAGTGCTGATTTTCTTCCATGAAATGGGGCACTTTCTGGCTGCGAAAGCCTGCGGCATCTACGTCGATCGTTTCAGCCTCGGCATGCCGCCCCGGCTGGCTGGCATTCGGATCGGTGAAACCGATTATTGTATAGGCGCTTTGCCGATAGGCGGTTACGTCAAAATGGCGGGGCAGGAAGATACCCCCCTGAGCGAGGAAGAGCGCGAAAAAGACTACGGCCACGTTCCACCCGAACGCTGGTACAGCCATAAACCGGTGTGGCAACGCATGATCGTGATCACCGCCGGGCCGTTCATGAATCTGGTGCTGGGAATCATCCTCTACGGCATTGTGGCGGCCAAGGGAACCTACCTCCCCGAATCTGAAATCAGCGCACGGATTGGATTTGTGAAACCTGATAGCCCAGCCGCCAGCGCTCCCCTCTATCGCATCTCCGATGCTGGAGAAGCAGAAGACCTCTCACACGAGCCCGAAAGCCGGGGATGGAGAACGGGCGACTGGATCACGTCGATTGATGGCAAATCCGTGCACGGTTTTTCGGATGTCAGCTTTGCCGCCATCCTGGGGGCGGGAAAGACGCTGGATGTCCTCATCGAGCGAGACGAAAACAATGGACGCACCCGGTATCTATCCCCGATTGAGCCGGAGTTGCTCGATGGAGGCGAACGCACGCAATTTGGTATTGCACCGTTCCAGAAGGCCCTGATTGACCTCGTTCTGCCGGATCTGCCCGCCGCAGAAGCTGGGCTCCAGGCGGGGGATATTATCCAGCGTATCAATGGTCAAGTCATTGACACTACGACCTTTGTGAAGTTTCTGGAAAACCTGGAAACTGGCGACAGTGTGCTCCTCGATGTACAGCGAGGCGACGAAAATCTCTCCTACACGCTGTATCCAACGATACTGGGCCGCCTGGAGGGTATCGCCATTTATCCTTCGCCGTACAGCGAGGAAGAAAATGGCCAGAGCACCCCGCCTACGATCGCATACGTCACCGACGAAGCAGCAGAGCGCACCGGGCTGAGGCGGGGCGATGTCATCCTGGAAGTGAACGGCGAGCCGGCTACGGCCGAGATGATTCGCGAGGCCGAACGGAATAATGTGGGGAAGCCCCTGACGCTCAAGGTGCAGCAAAAGGCGGTGCTCGCCGGACTGCGACAGCGGGCCGAGATCAAAACCGTAGAAGTCACGCCCGAGCCTGTCGGACAGATCGGAATTGTCTGGGGACACACCCTGGTATTTCACCAGGTTCCTTCGCTTCAAGTGCCCCCGGCAGCCGTTCGAGAGGGATACTCGGCCTTGTCGAAAACCGTCGAAACGCTGGTGATGCTCTTCGCGGGGACGGTCCAGCCCAAAGATCTCGGCGGTCCGGTCTTGATTTATCAGGCCACGACGACGGCCGCGAGCATGGGGCTGATGGTGCTGCTCAAAATCACGGCGTTCATCAGCGTGAACCTCTGTGTGTTCAATCTGCTGCCGCTGCCGGTTCTGGACGGAGGGCACTTGCTGTTCCTCACCTGGGAGGGGATACGGAGAAAACCGCTTCCGCTAAAAACGCAGGAACGTGTCCAGCAGGTCGGATTGGTGCTGATTGTCAGCCTGCTGCTGTTTGTGACGTACAACGACATTCTCCGCTGGCTGGCCTCGCTCTGAGCGCGGCGGCACGCACCAGGCCTATACGCCCGCAGGCTTGCCTCTGAACAATGAAAAATGGCGCGAAGCCCGCGGGGCCAGCGGAGTTCGCATCGTGAACTGAGAGCGGAAAACGGGGACATGTCCCGGGCGCTGTGCGTGGCGCCGCGATGCCTCCCCAGCTGAATACGATATCAAGGCCAGGTGCGCGGCATGCGCGAAGGAAGGAGAAATCGGTAGAATCATGGGACTGATCACCTGCAAATTTGGTGGATCTTCGCTGGCGGATGCGAATTGTTTCCGCAAAGCCGCCGCCATTGTCGAGGCCAATCCAGACCGGCGCTTCGTGGTGCCGTCCGCGCCTGGGAAACGCTCTGACGACGATATGAAGATTACGGACCTCCTCTACGCGTGGCACGGCCTGTCTCAACAGGGTCTGGATCCATCCCAGCCACGGGACATCATCGCCACGCGCTTCAGTGAGCTGGCCGCCGCGCTCGGCATCTCCTTTGATGTGGATAAGCACATGGCGCAAATCGCGTCCGAAGGCGAGCAGCACCCGGAACCGGATTATTTGGCTTCGCGGGGAGAATACCTCAGCGGATTGCTGTTGGCCGAATTCCTGGGAGCGACGTTTGTCGACCCGGCCGAGTGTATCCTGTTCAACGACGAGGGAATGCTCGATTCGCGCACGTACGGAGCGCTGGACGCTCGATTGTCTGGCGGTGATTTGTATGTGGTCCCCGGCTTTTACGGCGCCATGCCGGACGGGCGGATCCGAACGTTTTCACGCGGCGGCAGCGACATTACCGGAGCCATCGTAGCCCGCGCCAGCCATTCGACGCTGTACGAAAACTGGACCGATGTATCGGGATTCAGGATGACAGACCCCCGGATTGTCCCCCAGGCGCGCCGTATCAAGGAAGTGACCTACCGGGAACTGCGGGAATTGTCGTACATGGGCGCCCGGGTGCTCCATGATGAAGCCATTTTCCCCGTGCGCGAAACCGGCATCCCCGTCAACATCCGCAATACGAACAACCCCGAGTCCCCGGGCACGATGATCGTCGCCTCACGCACGAACAGCGAACCCGTCTGCGGCATCGCGGCGCGCAAAGGATTTTCGATGATCACCATCGAAAAAGCGCTCATGAACCACGAACTGGGCTTTGGGCGGCGCGTCCTGATGGTTCTGGAGGAGTTTGGAGTCAGTTTCGAGCACATGCCGTCGAGCATCGACACGGTATCCGTCATTGTCAGGGACGACCAGCTCGGTGACCGGGGGCCGGCGGTGCTTCGGGCGATTGAGCGCCAATGTGAACCCGACCGGATCGATCTGGTCTCGGGGCTGGCGCTCATTGCGACGGTGGGCCAGGGAATGGCCGGGCATGTGGGGATTGCCGCGAAACTCACGGGGGCGCTGGCCAAAGCCCGGGTAAATATCCGCGTCCTGGACCAGGGCTCTTCCGAAAACAACATTATTGTGGGTGTCGAGGACGCCGACATGGAGACCTCGGTGCGCGCAATCTACGAGGTGTTCTCCGGCACCCAGGAGTAAGCGACTATGCGACGGACCAAAATTGTCTGCACCCTGGGACCCAGTTCCAGTGATTTGTCAACGATCGAGCGGCTTCTGTCCGAAGGAATGGACATCGCGCGCCTCAATTTTCGCACGGCACCCAGGACGACCACCGCACGGTATTTGAGGCGATTCGACAGGCGGCAGCCAAATTGGGCAAACCTGTGGCGGTGATGGCAGACTTGCAAGGGCCAAAAATACGCACCGGACGGCTCGCCGGGGGAAAACCCGTTATCCTGAAGCCCGGCGCACCGATTTGTATCACGACGCGAGAGGTCCCGGGCGACGCGCAGTGCGTCTCGACCACCTACGACGCGCTGCCCCGGGATGTCGCTTCGGGCGACCGGCTCCTCCTTGCGGATGGCATGCTCGAATTGGCCGTGGTCGAGGTGGATGGACCAGACGTTCACTGCACCGTGCTGCGTGGCGGCGAACTGGGGCAGTCCAAAGGCGTCAATCTGCCCGGCGTTGCCGTGAGTGCGGCGGCATTCACGGCCAAGGATGCCGACGACCTCGAATTTGCCCTGGGATTGGGCGTCGATTACGTGGCCCTTTCCTTCGTACGCTCCGCGGACGATATCCGCGCATTGAAAGCGCAGATTGCACGAAGCGGGCACGAGACCCCGGTGGTGGCCAAGATCGAACGCCCGGAAGCCGTCGCCGCTATCGATGATATCATCGGCGTGACCGATGCGGTTATGGTGGCCCGGGGCGATCTGGGGGTTGAAATGGCCCTGGACGAAGTCCCTCAGGTTCAAAAGGACGTCGTCCGCAAGTGTAACCGGAACGGGGTGCCGGTGATCACCGCTACGCAAATGCTGGAATCCATGATGACCAGCGCCCGCCCAACGCGCGCGGAGGTCGCGGATATCGCCAACGCCATCCATGACGGCACCGACGCGCTGATGCTCAGCGGTGAGACGGCCGTCGGCCGCTATCCCGTTGAAGCCGTGATCACCATGGCCCAGGTGGCCAAAAAGACCGACCAGATCGTGGAAGGGCTGCCGCGCCCCTCCCCGGCTTCCCCGGATACCGTCTTCCGTGTCGACGCCGCTTTCTCCCACGCACTCGGGCTGGTGGCGAGCCAGGCTGCGGAGGACGTGGATGCCAAGTGCATAACTTGTTTTACCATGACAGGTTATAGTGCGCGGATGATCTCGCGGCAGCGCCCCCGGAAACCGGTCGTCGCGGTAACGATGTCGGAAGAAACCCGGCGCCGTTGCGCCCTGTACTGGGGCGTTCAGACTCTGGAAGGCGAAGAAACGGAGAGCCTCAATGCCATGGTCAAGCAAGTGGACGAAATACTGAGCCGTGAAGGGCTGGCCATGAAAGACGACACAGTCATCATTGTGGGGGGCTCGCCCCTGCTAATAGGCGGCCGTGCCAATTTCCTCAAGCTCCACCAGCTGGGGGAAACGGATACCAGGCAGTAGATGTGACGGATTTCCCGGAAAAAATCGCACCGGACTGGTATGCCCGGGCTTTCGACAGCCTCTACCCCGTTCTGTACGCCCATCGGACGGTTGACGCGGCCCGGCCCGAGGCGGAGTTCGCTGCCGCCGAACTGGGCCTGAGCGGCACGGAACGGGTCCTTGATCTGTGTTGTGGTAACGGGCGACACATGTGCCACTTGCGGAATTGCTGCGGCGCCCTTACGGGGCTCGACTATTCAGCGGCGCTGCTCCGGCTGGCCCGTGATTCCGTGGGTGAACACTGTATGCTGGTTCGGGCCGACATGCGGGCGATCCCGTTTCATCAGACCTTCGATGCTCTCACCAATTTTTTCACCTCGTTTGGCTATTTTTTTGATCCGGAAGACAATCTCAAGGTAGTCTGCGCGGTGGCGGAGGCTCTGAAGCCGCGCGGGCGGTTCTTTATCGATTACGTGAATCGCGAGAACGCTATCGCCCGGCTGGTGCCCGAAAGTGTCCGAACGCGTGGGAACTACGAAATGCATGACCGCCGCTGGGTCGATTTCGAGCGTAACCGTCTGAACAAGCGTACCACCGTGCGGCACGACGGAGCGCTCCTTCGTGAAGTCGAAGAATCGGTGCAATTGTACAGTCCGAGCGAATTTGAAGACCTTCTGCGCGCGGGCGGCCTGAAATTGGAGGCATTTTACGGTGACTACACCGGCGTCGGGCTGGATTCAAACGCCCCGCGCATGATCGCCTGCGGAAGCAAGGAGTGAGAGGTTGCGCGAGCTGTATGCAGAATATGTGAACGAATCTCCTGACCTGATGCCGTTTTACGCCGCCCAACCCTCCAGATTGGCAGAATCCCTCCCCCGCCCCGTTGCCTGGGACGAAATGCTCGTGACTGAGGTGCGCGCATACAATGAGCGCATCGGTTCGGGGGCTTCGTTTGACGGGACCGAGCTTGTCGTCGCGACCGGGCAGCAGCCGGGCCTGTTTTCCGGGCCGTTATACACGGTGTACAAGGCGATCACATGCATCAAACTCGCTCGACAACTCGAGGAACGTTCCGGCACGCCGTGTGTGCCCCTGTTTTGGGTGGCCAGCGAAGACCACGATTTCGAGGAGGCCGCTACGGCCCATTTTCTCACCAAAAAGGATGCTCCGCTCAGCCTGACGTATGCGCCACAAGCGGACGTGTCCGGCCTTCCTCTCTACCGCGTGCCGCTCGAAGACTGGATCCATGAGGCCATCGATACGGCCGTTCGGGAGGCTCGAAAATCGGAACTCACCGACGAGGTGGCCGCCTTCCTCCATGAATCTGCGTCGGCATCGGATTCCCTGTGCGACTGGTCCGCGCGGATCCTCGCCCGCCTGTTCAGGGATACGCCCCTGATCCTGTTTGTGCCGCATCTACCCCAAGCCAGAAGACTTCAGGCGGAGATCATGGAGCTGGAAATCCAGAATCCCCTGCGCTCGACGCAGATGCTGGACCAGGCCGGCAAGTCCTTGTCAAACATAGGATTCCAGCAGCAAGTCAGCAAATCGGACGACGAATGCAACTTCTTTATTGAGGTGGAGGGCCGCCGCCGAAAAATACTCTATGACGGAACCCACTTTGTACTCCCGGAAGAGCAAATCTCCTTCACTCAAAAGGAGTTACAAGACATTCTCCGCGCCGAGCCGGAGCGTTTCAGCGCAAATGTCGCCTTACGCCCCGTAGTACAGCAACACCTCTTTCATGCGGCAGCCTATGTGGGTGGGCCCGCAGAAATCGCGTATTGGGGACAGCTTAAAGCGCTTTTTGAGCTGTTCCACCAGCCAATGCCTGTCGTGTATCCGCGCG
The DNA here is from genome assembly GCA_050950105.1 of Candidatus Hydrogenedentales bacterium. Classification (GTDB taxonomy): domain Bacteria; phylum Hydrogenedentota; class Hydrogenedentia; order Hydrogenedentales; family SLHB01; genus UBA2224. The sequence continues at coordinate 488,972 of JBMNGZ010000009.1, forward strand.
CCCGCTGCGTATTGATCCGAACGGCGATGAACAAGCTTATGTCCAAGCTGGATTTGACGTTACATAACCTGGAACAGCCGATGGAACAGGTGGAACAGGCCGTGTTTCACCATAATGCCGAAGATCCGTCGTATCAGGCCATTGCAAACGCCGGCGTCGAACTCCAGGAGCAATTCGGCCGCCTGCTGAAACGCCTGGAAAAGAACGACCCGGTTGCGCATGAGATGGTGAGCGCCGTCAGCGCGCGGATGGAGGGTCAGTTCGAGCGAATCCTCGACAGACTGATGCGGCGAAACCAGAGTCGGGTGGACGTAGTTGAGCGCCAGGTGGAGCGGCTTCAAAATAGCCTTACACCATGGCGAAAGCCACAGGAACGTGTGTATACTGTCTTTTCGTTCCTGTTCGAGCACGGCTGGGCCCTGTTGCCGCGCCTGCTCAATGAAATCGACATCGAGTCTTTTCAGCAACACGAGGTAGAACTATGACAACGGTCGACATACTGGTGGTCGGCGCCCATCCGGATGATGCGGAAGTCGGAGTGGGCGGCCTGATCCACAAGATGGTCGCGCAGGGGTATTCGGTGGGCATCCTGGACCTGACGGAAGGAGAACTCTCTTCGCGGGGTACATTGGCCGAACGGGCGGAAGAAGCCAGGGCATCCGCTGAGATGCTGGGCGTGGCGCGGCGGGAGTGCGCCATGATCAAAGATGGCAGGATCGCCAACACCACCGAGCAACAACAACGGCTGATCCCCCTGTTGCGCTCATTCCGGCCCAAAGTGCTTATCGCCCCCATGAGCGACGACCGACACCCAGATCATTGCGCCGCGCATGAACTGGTACACGACGCGAATTATTTTGCGGGCTTGACCCACCTTGACCCAGATGCCCAGCGCGACCCGCACCGGGCCATGCGGCGGTATTTTTACCGGGTGTATGGCGATCCGACCATTCCCCAGCTGGTGGTGGACATCTCGGAGCATATGGAAGCCAAACTGGAAGCATTGCAGCAGTATAAATCGCAGTTTTATAATCCTGAATACGAAGGCTATCCGACCTACGTATCGAGTCCGCAATTCTGGGATTTCGTGCGTACACGGGCCGCCTACTGGGGACACCGGATCGGAGTGCAATACGGGGAACCCCTCTATATCACCCACCCGCTCGGGATTGATACACTGCCCAATCTGGAGATGGTCTGATGAGAATAGGCATCTCCTGCCATTCAACGGCAGGGGGCAGCGGCATCCTGGCAACCGAACTGGGCATTGCTCTCGCAAAACGGGGGCATTCCGTCCATTTTGTGACCGCCGAACCCCTGTTCCGCTTGAGGGGGTTCTACGAAAACATCGTCTGCCATACCGTCAACCTGGTGCCCTACCCCCTCTTCCGCCATCTCCCCTTCACTCTTGCGCTCTCGACCAAGATGTTCGAGGTGGCAAAAGAACACGACATCGAGCTGTGGCACGTGCACTACGCCATCCCCTATGCCGCCTGCGCCGTCATCGCACAGGAGATGATGCCGAAAGACCAGCGCTTTCACATCGTCACCACCCTCCATGGCACCGATATCACGCTGGTGGGCATCGACCCCTCGTACTTCCATCTGACAAAATTCGCCATGGAACGAAGCTGCACCGTGACGGCCGTCTCGAACTGGCTGGCCCACGAAACCCAGCAGGCCTTTGAACTCTCCAAACCCATCCACACCGTCTACAACTTCGCCAACCTCGACCGCTTCAACGTGCCTCTCGCAAACCGGGAGAACCTGGCGAAGCCGGACGAGAAAATCGTCCTGCATATCAGCAACTTCCGGCCGGTCAAACGCGTGACCGATGTCGTCCGCACCTTCAAAAAAATCCTCGAACACGTCAATGCACGCCTGATCATGATCGGGGACGGACCGGAGCGCATCTCAGCCGCCGGCGTCGCCCGACAGCTCGGGATCGCCGACAAAATCTCCTATCTCGGCAACAACGAGACGGTCGAAGGTATCCTGCCCCTGGCCGACCTGGTCTTTCAGCCCAGCGAACACGAGAGTTTCGGACTGGTGCCCCTCGAAGCCATGCTGTCAGCCGTGCCCGTCCTCGGCACGGCGTCCGGAGGCATCTGCGAAGTGGTGGAACACGGCGTTACCGGCTACCTCTGCGAGGTGGGCGACACCGACGCCATGGCCCGCTGCGCCCTCGAAATCCTGCTGGACGAACAAAAAGCCCGAGACATGGGCGCCAAAGGCCGCGCACGCGCCCACGAACTCTTTGCCGAAGAGACGATCGTCGACCAGTATGAACAGCTCTACCACGACGGCACATTCAAGTTCTAAGTGCACGCCAGGCGATTTTTCGTTTTTGCAGGAAGACTTCATTGGGTGTTCGGTATCCGAGGCATTTTTTTGGTCGGTTGTTTAGTTCATCGACTATCTCCTGGAGTTTTTCTTCGGGGAGTTGTTTAAAGCATGTGCCCTTTGGCAGATAGCGTCGAATGAGTCCGTTGACCTGCTCGTTGCTTCCGCGTTGGTAGGCGGCATAAGGGTCTGCGAAGTAGATGCGGGCGCCGAGCTGCTCGGTAATGATGTTGTGCGCGGCAAACTCGGTGCCGTTATCAAAGGTAATGGTTTTGATCCAGGAGGCTGGACGGTCCAGGAGTGCTTCGACCACCGCGTGGCAGACTTCGGCCGCCCGCTTGGTCGTGAGCTTGACGGCGTGGAGGATACGCGAGGCCCGCTCCAGGAGCGTGAGGATAAACGAGTTCTGCCCTTTTCCGACGATCAGGTCGCCTTCCCAATGCCCGGTTTCGACGCGATGCTCGACAGCAGCGGGGCGTTCAGCGATGCTGACCCGGTTCGGGATTATAGGGCCTCTGCGGGTCTTTCCCTGGCCCCGTTTACGCCGTTTGGGGCGGGCCTGAGTCAGAAATTCCCAGAGATAATCGAGGTAGTGCCGGTTGGAGTAGATCGCCTGGTAGATGGTCTCGTGGCACACCCGCATCCGCGGGTCCTCGGGGAAGTCTATGCGCAGACGCCCGGCCACCAGCTCCGGACTCGTCTTTTCCACGGCAATCTTGACCTCCACGTAGTCACGTAGCGGCTCATGATTCAGCCTGCCCTTGGGTCGGCAAGCCTGCCTGCGCGCTTTGTACCGTTCCTCAGCCGTTTCTGCACGGTACGCGCTGGCGCTCTTGTTGCGCCGGTACTCACGGCTAATCGTCGTGCGATGCCGGCCCAATTCGACGGCAATCGCAGTGTAGCTCCATCCCTGTGCGATAAAAAGTTCGATCTTCGCGCGCTCCATTGGGGTAAGATGGGTGTAGGACATCGGGATTCCTTTCGCTCTTGGTTGGTTGCTATCTCCAAGAATACCGAATGGGTCCCGATGTCTTCTTCTTTTCCACCTCCTCGCTCAAGACTCACCAACAGGAAAAAGGCCGCCCTTCCCTCTGTCGCCGTCCGCCGCCGCTCATCGTGAGCGACGGACGGCTCCGACGGGAAAGGGCTAAACCTAGCAACCGTGCACTTAGTATTAGAATGCGCGGACTGCTTGACACGCCCCCACGAAAATGAGTAAATGATAGGTGTGGGGGCTCGTCCCCCGGACCCTCCCATCTCAGGATCAAGAGGTCTTGCTCATGAAAAAGCAGGTCGTCTCAAAAAAGAGAGTTGCAGACCACGGCGAGGTGCTGACCGGAAAGCGCGAGGTCAACGCCATGCTCGATCTCGTAAAGCAAGAGACCGAGCGCATCGAATCGCGGTTTCTGGAACCCGCCTGCGGCACCGGCAACTTTCTTATAGAAATTCTTGACCGGAAGCTACGTACCGTGAAAATTCGGTACCAGGACATCCAGTCCGAATATGAACACTACGCCATCCTCGCGGTATCCAGCATCTACGGCATCGACATCCTCGAAGACAATGTCGCGGCATGCCGCACCCGGCTCTTTGAACTCTTTGAGGGACACTACGATTATCTTTTTCGAAACGAGGACTGTTTGTACAGCGTGAAATTTCTGCTCGAACGCAATATTATCTGGGGCGACGCCCTGACATTGACGACTGTAGGCCCCAATCCACAACCCATTGTGTTTTCCGAATGGTCGCCGGTCAGCCGGGGCAGAAAGATGAAGCGCAGGGATTTTACTTTTCAAGAGCTTCTCTCTTTCGCGGGAACAAAAGAGCTGCCCCTCTTTTCGGATCAGGGAGACGAGGTCTTCTTCCCCACTCCCGTGCGGGAATTCCGGCCAACACCAACAATGAGGCTGTTCGATGTTGAAAAATCGCCGCCATAACCCCGATGTGCTCTCCTGCCTGGCCAACCTGAGCAGCGACGAAGTCTTCACCCCGCCGCAGTTGGCCAACCGCATGCTGGACCTCCTCCCCGTGGAGCTGTGGAGCGATCCCGGCGCCCGCTTTCTCGATCCCTGCTGCAAGTCGGGCGTCTTTCTCCGCGAGATGGCCCGGCGCCTCGACGCAGGCCTCGAAAAGCGTATCCCCGACAAGCAAGCCCGCCTCAACCACATCTTCGGCACCCAGCTTTACGGCATCGCCATCACCGAACTTACCGCGCTGCTTTCCCGCCGATCGGTCTACTGTTCGAAAACAGCCAACGGCAAGTATTCAGTCTGCGATTCTTTCGACTTCCCAGAGGGCAACATCCGCTTCGAACGCATCGAACATACGTGGAAAAACAGACGGTGCACTTATTGTGGCGCAAACGAAGAAAATTACGCCCGCGGCGACGAACTAGAAACGCACGCCTACGAATTTATCCATTCCAAGCGCCCTAAGGAGATATTCAAGATGAAATTCGACGTCATCGTCGGTAATCCTCCATATCAAATTGGATCTCATGGCGGAACTCGGGACATCCCCATATACAACAAGTTTGTCGATCAAGCAAAGAAATTGAGTCCGCGTTACCTTTCTATGGTAATCCCCTCGCGATGGATGGCGAGCGGATTAGGCTTAACACAGTTCCGCCGCACTATGCTGGCAGACCGCAGAATAAGGAAGTTGGTAGCATATGAGCGAATGGATGAGGTGTTTCCTGGAGTTGATTTTGAAGGCGGCGTCTGCTTCTTTCTTTGGGACCGCGACACCAAAGGTGACTGTGATGTAACAACAATCAGCGGAGACGATGTCCAGGGGCCGGCACCGAGGCAGTTGGATGAATTCGACGTCTTTGTCAGAGATATTCGGGAATTGAAAATTCTCCGAAAGGTTCTCGAAACAAACGGGGCATCAATTACCGATATACTGTCAGTAGACAAAGAATTTGGTTGGACTTCGAACTTTGATGGTTTCCATACAAAGCAACGGCCGAATGATGTTGCTGTTCACTACAACAGGAAAGGGAAACGACTGAATGGATGGATCCAGCGCAAAAACGTTCACAAGAGTGCACACCTTATAGACAAATGGAAAGTCATGATACCTCAGGCGCACGGCCCGCAACGGTGCTGGGCCCCAGTTTTATATCAATTCCTCCTTCGGTCTGTACACAGACGTACCTCTTTTTTTATGTAAATTTGGAAACAGAGGCGGCGAGCCTCGACAGTTATTTGCGCACAAAGTTCTTCCGGTTTCTTGTTTCGCTGCGAAAGATTACCCAGCATGCAACACGTTCAACTTACACTTGGGTGCCTCAGCAAACATGGGACAGAACTTGGACTGATGCAGCGCTCTACGAAAAATATAACCTGACCGCGGACGAGATTGCTTTCATAGAGTCGAAGATCAGGCCCGTGGTTGCAAAAAGCGACTAAGAACTTGAAAATCTGCTCTAATAAAAATGAATTGGCAATGCATTCTCCTGTCCTAAAGGCACTGTTACACTGGGGAGATTCATGGTAACTTTGAAAACCCGGAAATGAGCAAATAATGAACCCGAAGTTTTTTCCGCTCCGACCAGAATCGCGCCCTGCAATATACGCTTACGAGGATACAAACCCAGATTATGCCGGCCTGTTGAAAGTGGGTTACACAACGCAGGACGTTCGGGCCCGCGTGGCGCAGCAGTATCCGACGAAGCGTCCTGGCCGGGCGCCGTACCGCATTCTGCTCGAGGAACCGGCAATGCGCCCGGACGGGACGGTGTTTACCGATCATGACGTGCACCGCTGGCTGCGCGCGGCGGGGGTGAGCAATCCAGCTGGGGAATGGTTCGCCTGCCCGATCGGGAAGGTTAAACAGGCGCTGCATGACTTGCGCACAGGCGTCCAGACCGAGGGCACCCGGACAGAGACTTTCGCAATGCGGCCCGAACAGGCCGAGGCGGTGGAAAAAACCGCCGAATACTTCAAGGCCTTCAAGCGGGACAAGCACAACAAAGACAAAACCCCACACTTTCTGTGGAACGCCAAGATGCGCTTCGGGAAGACCTTTGCCGCCTATCAATTGGCTAAAAGAATGGCTTGGAAGAAGGTGCTGGTGCTGACCTTCAAGCCGGCGGTTCAGAGCGCCTGGGAAGCCGATCTCACCCTGCACGTCGATTTCCAAGGCTGGCAGTTCATTAAACCCGGCGGGCTTACCTATGAAGAGGCGAATAAGAAGAAACCGATTGTCTGCTTCGGTTCATTTCAGGATTATCTCGGGAAAAACACGAGTACAGGGGGAATCAAGACCAAGAACGAATGGGTGCACGCGACGAACTGGGATTGCGTGATTTTCGATGAATATCACTACGGCGCCTGGCGCGAAAATGCGAAGGAATTGTTCGAGGCCGAAGAAAGAAAGGAAATTGAGTTCGCCAAAGGCGAGGGGCTTGATTACTTTGATGAAGAAATCATGCCGATTACGACTGATCACTACCTGTATCTGTCGGGCACGCCGTTTCGGGCCATTGCCTCGGGCGAGTTCATCGAAGAGCAGATCTTCAACTGGACCTATTCGGATGAACAGCGGGCCAAGGCCGAATGGCAGGAGCCGGACAACCCCTATGCCTGCCTGCCGCGCATGGTGTTGATGACCTACCAACTGCCGGACCATATTCGCGAAATTGCCATGCAAGGCGAGTTCGATGAATTCGACCTCAATATTTTTTTCTCCGCAGAAGGAAATGGCAGCACAGCTCGATTCAAATACGAGGCAGAGGTCCAAAAATGGTTGGATATCATCCGCGGAGCGCTTGAAGCGACCACGCTGGACAACTTACGGATGGGCGCAAAGAAGCCGCCGATGCCATTCTCCGATGTGCGTTTGCTCAACGTGTTGTCGCACACCTTCTGGTTTTTGCCCAGCGTCGCTTCGTGCCATGCGATGCGCAACCTGCTGGCGGAGAGGCAAAACCGTTTTTATCACGATTACGACGTGGTAGTCGCAGCAGGAAGCGCGGCGGGAATCGGCGTCGATGCCCTGCCGCCGGTCTTGAAGGCGATGGACGATCCGCTGAAATCCAAAACGATTACGCTTTCCTGCGGGAAACTGACGATGGGCGTAACGGTGCGTCCCTGGACCGGGATCTTCATGCTCCGCAATTCATCCACCCCGGAGACCTATTTCCAGGCGGCATTTCGGGTGCAATCGCCTTGGACCGTCCGAAACCCGGACGGCACAATGCCCAACGAGGAACAGATCATCAAACAGGAGTGCTATGTTTTCGATTTCGCGCCCGATCGGGCCCTGCGTCAGATCGCGGATTACAGTTGCCGTCTGAACTTGGACGAGTCGAGCCCTGAAAGGAAGGTAGCGGAGTTCATCAATTTTCTTCCGGTGCTTGCCTATGATGGCAGCTCGATGAAACAGCTCGACGCGTCCGGTATTCTGGATATCGCCATGAGCGGCACATCCGCTACCCTGCTGGCCCGGCGCTGGGAGAGCGCCCTGCTGGTGAACGTCGACAACGCAACGCTACAACGCTTGATGAATGATCACAAGGCGATGGAAGCGCTGAGCAAGATCGAGGGGTTTCGCAACCTGAATCAGGATATCGAGACCATTATCAATAAATCCGAGGCGGTAAGCAGGGCCCGAAGGGAAAAGGCCAATGAAGAGATGACTCCCAAGGAGAGGAGAGAGCTTACCGAGCAAGAAAAAGAATACAGAAGTAAGCGGAAACTAATTCAAGAAAAGCTGATTAAGTTTGCGACCCGGATTCCAATCTTTATGTATCTCACGGACTATCGCGAACGTTGTCTGAGAGACGTCATCACCCAGTTGGAGCCGGGATTGTTCAAGAAAGTCACCGGCCTTTCTGTGCGGGATTTTGAACACCTGGTCAGCCTGGATGTGTTCAATAGCGCGCTGATGAATGATGCCGTCTACAAATTCAAGCGTTATGAGGATTCCAGCCTGAGTTACACGGGAGTCAGTAAGCACGAGGACGAAGATGTCGGTCTGTACGATACAGTGTTGCGCGCAGCCGACTACGCCATGGTGTTTGAGAATGTGGAAGAATTCGGGAAGATTCGCCCTCTTCCCCCTGAATAAGTTCTTGCGAACGTAACGGAGGGTCACGTCATGCCACGTATCGCGATGATTGGAGCGGGGAGCATTGTGTTCTGCAAGACGTTGATGATGGATATTCTGGCCACGCCGGCGCTGAAGGACAGCGAGTTTCGCCTGATGAGCCGGACGATGCCGAAGCTCGAACGCATGAAACGGTTCGCGGATAAGGTGGTGGAGGCCAACGGGCTCGGGGCGACGGTATCGGTGACGCTGGACCGGCGGGAGGCCTTGAAAGACGCGGATTATGTGATTCTGATGTTGCAGGTCGGCGGGGTGGACGCGTTCGGGGTGGATTATGAGGTGCCGATGAAGTATGGAGTGGACCAGTGCATCGGCGACACGCTGGGTCCGGGGGGTATTTTTCGGGCCTTACGCAGCATCCCGGAGATTCTGGACATCGCGAACGACGTGAAGGAGCTGTGCCCCCACGCCTATATTTTGAATTACGTCAACCCGATGGCGCCGGTGTGCTGGGCGCTGGGCATGGTGCCGGGGGTCAATTTTGTGGGTCTGTGCCATGGGGTGCAGACGACCCTGGACCTGATCTCGGGGTATGTGGGGGTGCCCAAGGAGGCGATCGACGCAAAGGTCGCGGGGATCAATCACATGGGCTGGTTCCTCGAGATGAAGCACAACGGACAGGACCTCTATCCGAAGTTCAGGGAGGTCTGCGAGAAGCCCGAATATTACATCAATGAGAAGGTGCGCATCGAGGTGATGCGCCATTTCGGGTATTTCATGACCGAAAGCACGGGCCACTTGAGCGAATATGTTCCGTGGTTCCGCAGCAGCCGGAAGGCGCTCGATTTGTACTGCGATGAACCGGCCTTCGGCGGCGAATCGGGCGCGTACTACAACTGGTGCAAGCTGATCGGCGACCATCTCATGAATGAGGATTATCTCGCGGACGAACCGGTGGAACTCACCAAACGCAGCGTGGAGTATTGCTCCTATATCCTTGAAGCGCTGGAAACCGGCGGGCTGTTCAAGTTCCAGGGCAACGTGCGCAATGATGGCTACATCAGCAATTTGCCGAATGGATGCTGCGTCGAGGTGCCGGTGTTCGCGGATCGTCTGGGCCTGCATCCGACCGTGGTCGGTGCGTTGCCGGCGCAATGCGCGGCGCTGAACCAGAGTAATGTGACGGTGCAGGAGCTGGCGGTCGAAGCGGCCATCACGGGCGATCCCGAGCTGGTCGTGGCGGCGTGTGCCCTGGACCCGCTGACGTCGGCCTGTCTGACCCTCAAGGAAATCCGCGACATGGCCGCAGACATGCTCGAAGCGGAACGGCAGTGGCTGCCGCAGTTTGCAGGCAAGTCGATTCGCCCCACGCCCGTGATCGCGACGCCTCCGGGCACGCCGCATGCAGACGTTCCGCTCGACCCCGCGCTGGCGGTCGTCCACCGCTTCGGCGAGCTGGCCCACAAAGCAGGCGGCTGAGACCACGGCCTATCCGTGGTCTCAGCGCGTAGAAACGTGTCAGGTCCGCGTGGCCTTGCTGCGGCGCATCGCGTCTGCTGCGCCCCCTGGCTCAGCACGCCGCCGCAATGCGGCACGGCCAATTTGCATGCCGTAGACCGGGAGCAGCTCCGATTACAGCTCCACGATCCGTTGGAATTTCTTGGAGAAATGTTCGACGCCCGTTTTCGTGACGAGGGCCCCGTTCTCCCAGCGCAAGCCGAAATCTTCGTCGTGGAAGAAGGTGTCGACCTGGAAGGTCATGTCTTCCTGAAGCGTGTACGTTGAGGTAGACTCCATCCAGGGGCGCTCGACTTCCATCATGCCGATGCCATGGCAGGGCCCGTACAGCATGTATTTGCGGAAACCGCGTTGTTCGACCCATTCCTCGTATTCGCGCACTACCTCGGCGGCGGGTTTGCCGCCCCGAATGAGTTCGAAGGTCTTCAGGTGCGCTTCGAGCCCAAACTCGACCAGGCGCTTCTTGTTCGGGGGCAGTTTGCCAATCGAGCAGGGAAGCCCGACGCTCGACGAGTAGCCGCCAACGCGCGCCCCGATGTTGAGCTGGATGATCTCGTTTCGCTTGAGTTTCGTGTGGGTCGGGCGCGAGATGGCGTGTTTTGTGCCCGGGCCGCTGAAACAATACAGGGCATGGCCCTCGTATTCGCCGCCGTGTTTGTAGATTTCACGCTGCGCGATGCCGATCACCTGCAATTCCGTCATACCGGGTTTCATCTCGGCGAGAATGGCCTCGACCGCTTTCTCGCTGATTTTGTATGCCTTTTTCATCAAACGGATTTCGTTCGCGCTCTTGCTGGCGCGCAGGCTGGTCAGCGTTTCGTCCGCTTTCACCAGTTCGACTCCCGGCAGCTCGCGTTGCAGGCTGAAGTAGACCGGAAGCGGCATGATCGAAAATCCCACCAGCCCGAGCTTCTTGAGGGCGCGCCGCCCCATGGCCTTGCGCACCACCTCCTGGTAGTTTGCTATGGGAATGCCCGGATATTCCGGGTCGGCCGATTCACGGTACTCGACCATCTTGGCAATGTCGGGGATCACGCTCCGTCCCTGCGCGTAGGCCTCGCTCTCCGGCCCGATGATCAGGACGGGCTTGCCTGTGCCCGGTACGAATACCCCTGCCGACTCAAAGGTCGGCCAGTACTCCGACAGATACCGGACGTTGGCAAAATCGGCTTCGTTGGAATGTACAAGCGCCGCGTCGAGGCCGGCTTGCCGAATGTTGTGTTGGAATTTCTTGATCCGTTCTTCGAATTCCGTCTGGGCAATTGCCTGCATGTCATGTCTCCTTCGCTGCTTGATGGGCTTGCAAAAACTGCGCCCCCCGTCCCAGGAGCGTTTCGATCACACGATCCAGTTCGTCGGCGGCACGTGGTCCGCAATTCTTCACAATAAACGGGTCCGGGCGAACCGAGCCCTCGCCATAGGAGATCTCCCCCTGCGGCATGGGGTGAAATTCCCAGGGGTGGAAATAGAAGCAGAGGAAAGGTTCTACGCCGCGCGCCTGGCAATAGCCCGCGAATCCGTCAATATGCCGCATCAATGCGTGGGCCCCTTCCGTACGGAACAGCGGCCACTGGTCCATATCCCGGCCGTAGGGGTCTTTCGATTCCATGGAGAGGTCCGCAAACGCGGGCAACTCGACTATTCGAAGATCGCCCTCCTGCGTCCAGTCTTCGCGGCTGGGGTGATAGGGGCGTAAGCGTTCGCGGAAATAATACATGGGGTAGGTCGCATCGGCCACATAGCCCAGGCCATCGAGCGCCCGGACCACCGCGGTTGAGCCAAAAAGCCGCGGGCACCGGAAGGATACTGGCCGTACCCCGGCGACTTCCTCAATCCATTCGGTGCACAGGCGCAACCGCTCCGGGACCTCGTGCGGCAGGATGGGCATCATTCCCGGAATATCGAACAGCGAGTCGCCGATCGTCTCGTGAAACAATGTGTGCGCGCCAATTTCGTGGCCTCGCTCCAAAACCTGGCGCACGGTGTCCGGATGTTTGCGCGCCCCGTCGCCCGTGAAGAAAAAAGTGGCCGTGACGCCGCGTCGTTCCAGGATATCGAGGATGACGGGCGTGCCGTGGACCAGACCCTCGTAGAAAGGCGTCCAGCTTCCGATATCGGTCTCCATGTCAAACCCAAGCACGACCTGCATTCGGTTTGCCTTCCCAAGTATCCTTCTGCCCGAACGCCCGCATTACGAACGTCGCGCAGGCAGGCTAACGTTCAAAGGGCCCCGTGGTTTCTGGAGAAGCACCGAGCGCCGTCCCCGTGACGGCCGGATGAAGGCCGCCACCCCCACGCCATCGCAGCCTCAGTCTAGCAAATCACCCCGGCTTTTGACAGACCCGGAATGGCGGAGACCGGCAGCTCAAGCGGCGCCGTGGAAATCTTGGGCAGACCGGGGAACAACAGACTTGCCCGGTGCCGGCAAAAACGTATACCATGCATCCGGTTTTGACCCTTGGGGGCGCCCGTCCGCCGAACCGGAGTGAGGCGGCAGCCGAGAACCAGAAAGCACACAGGGGAGTGTCATGACGAATTTCTCATGGATCGATGGGAGCATCGTGGGTCTGTACATCGTAGCCACGATGATTGCGGGAGTGGCGGTCCGCAAGTATGTGGGTAAGGTCGAACACTTTCTCATTGCCGGCCGCGAGATGAACCTCTATCTCGGTATCGCCTCGCTTGCGGCCACCGAGTTCGGCATTGTGACGTGCATGTACACGTCGCAGAACGGGTACAATAACGGGTTTGCCGGCGCCACCCCGGGCATTCTCGCCATGCTGGCGATGTTCTTTGTCGGCTACACGGGCTTTTGCATCAAGCCGTTGCGCGATGCCGGCGTGATCACCATCCCGGAACTGTTCGAAGTGCGATTCGGTCCGCGTATCCGATGGGCGGCCGGCGTGGTCATTGTGCTCGGCGGATTGCTCAATATGGGCGTCTTCCTGCGCACCGGCGGCGACTTCCTCGTGGCGGTATGCGGCTTCGACCCGAAATATCTCGAGATCACCATGACCGCGCTACTGGTCTTTGTCGCGATTTACACCGTCTTGGGCGGCATGCTGTCCGTACTGGTCACCGACTTTCTGCAATTTGTAGTGATGAGCGGCGGCTTGCTCGCGGTGACCATTCTCATTCTCACCAAGATCGGTTGGAGCGACCTGGTGGCTGCGGTCCAGGAAAAGCACGGAGCGGGCGGATTTAACCCGCTCGTTAAGCCGGAGATGGGATGGAAATACATCGCCGACAACGCCCTGCTCAGTCTGGCCATGGTTCTGACCTGGCAGACGACCATCCAGCGGCTGCTGGCCGCCAAAGATACAAAAACCGGGCAACAGGTCTACACCCGCACCAGTGTCTTCTTTCTCTGCCGCTGGCTCATCCCCGTGCTCTGGGGCATCGCGGCCCTGGCCATACTGGACCCGCTTGAAGTCGGCGACAACACCCTGCTCGCCATGCCGATGATGCTGAGCCGAATCACCCCCATAGGTTTGATGGGCATCCTGGTGGCCGCCATGCTGGCCGCCGACATGTCGACCGACGCTGCCTATATGCTCACCTGGTCCAGCGTCATCTACAACGACATCCTGGCGCCGTTTCACAAGCGGCAATGGTCGGAAAAGCGCGGCCTGATCGTCAGCCGGTCGCTGGTCGCCATCATCGGCGTTTTCCTGCTGCTCTACGGCCTGTGGTACCCCCTGCAGGGAAGCCTTTGGGATTATCTGCGGGTTACCGGCAACATCTATCTGTCCAGCATGTCGGTGCTGCTGGTAGCGTGCTGCTATTGGAAGCGGGCCAACAGCTGGGGCGCGGCGGGCGCCATCGTTTGCGGCGCTGTCATCCCGACCGCCTTTCTGGTCATGGAACAGCTGCCCAGCACCCAGCATTTCGCCAAAGTAGTCGTGGGCCCCGAATACTCCAACATCGCAACCTATATCATTGCCTCAACGGCCATGGTGGTCGGCTCATTGCTGAAACCTCAGACCAAACCCGTTGCAGCGAGAGGATAATGACCATGCGTGAACATTGGTTTTGGCTTTTGGCGACGTCCGTGTGTGTGGTCTGGTATTCGACCATCACCATTTACGTCGCTATCCGCGGTGCGCTGGACATCAAAAATATGCTGCAGCGTCTGGCCAGCGATGTCGACGAAGTATCGGAGTAGATTCTAAAGTGAAACCGCTGCGAATCTGGATTTCAGCCGATTTGTTCCGTTATCGGGTCATTCCCCGGTAACGCCGAAATAGTCGGACACGCAGGCTTTGAAGCGTTTGGGTTCGTCGGTCGCATACCAGCGAATGCCCAAGTCGAGCAGGTTTGAAAGGCTCGCGCAATCAAATTCGAACGGCAAGACCTCCAGGTCAATGCGCTTGTCTCGAGTTATGGCCAACGCTTCCCGGAGAAAGGCCTCATCGAGCAGATAGCGGGTGCCGTTTTCAGACTTTGGCGCGGCATGCAGATGGAGCTGCACCTGGTTCAGCCCCTCGAACTCCTCCGCTGCCGCCTGGCGGAATTTCGCTTGAATGTCGGCCGGTTTGCCGCCGATCCACAGCATGGTGCGCAATCCCGGCACAGCCTCACGCATCGTACGGCACGATTCGACCTTGTTGTGACAGAAAATCACTCGATTTGCCACGCCGTACTTGGCGATTAGCCGGCCCAGCGCGTTGAGATCGACCACTTTTAAATCAAGGTAGATTTGCGCTTTTTTGCGCTCGGCCATCTCCTTCAACACTTCTTCAAGGCTGGGAACCTTTTCTCCCGCGAATTTGGGATCAAACCAGCTGCCGGCGTCCCATTGCCGGATCTCCTCAAAAGTCAACTGCGACACGGGCACGTCCTGGTGGACGGTGGCATTGGTCGTGCGTTTCAAGGTGTCGTCATGCAGGCAGATGATCACCTCGTCTTTGGTTGCGCAGATGTCCACCTCGGGGATCGCGCCGAGATCCCAGGCATAGCGGTAGGCAGCCAGAGTATTCTCCGGCACCTCTTTCAATCCACCCCGATGTGCCTGAAAATATACAGACTCTGGCCCGGAACCTGCAGCACCCACAGTGACCAACACAACCACGCTGCACAGAACACCCATCATGACGTACCTCCTCTTATCTGTCACACGCTTGCGGGCCCCTCGGCGTTCATCGACCGCATCAAGTCGACTGCCGCGTTCAGGCCTGGCCTCGCCAAGCTCACGTCATTCTACACAAACCAAACCCGGGACAGAAAATTCAGCGCGAGACTCGTGGTGCTGAGAATCCTCGCCGTTTGAGGCTGGAACGCGGTAGACTCCCTCTTTGACCCATTTGGCGGCTGGACGTATCATTCATTTGCAGCTGACAAAGGAGGAGTCTGTCATGGCGAAGATCTGTTTTCTGGGCGCGGGGAGTACGGTGTTTGCGAAAAATGTGCTCGGAGACTGCCTCTATGAGGAGAGCCTCCGTGACGCCCAAGTGACCCTGGTGGATGTCGACCCGGATCGGTTGCACGTATCCGAGGTCATGATGAAAAACATCTGCAAAAACCTCGGCGCGAAAGCAAGCTACACGTCGTATCTGGCGAAAGACGCCGCAAAAGCGCTCGAAGGCGCGGACTATGTGGTCAATGCGGTCCAGGTGGGTGGTTATGAACCCGCCACGGTGATCGATTTTGAGATCCCCAAAAAGTACGGCCTGCGCCAGACCATCGCCGACACCCTGGGCATCGGCGGTATCTTCCGAGGACTCCGCACGATCCCGGTCATGCTCGATTATTGTCGGATCATGGAAAAGGTGTGTCCTGACGCCCTGATGCTGAATTACACGAATCCCATGGCCATTCTAACGGGCGCGCTTCAACGCGCCACGAATATCCGCGTTGTCGGCCTCTGCCACAGCGTGCAGGTCTGCGCCACCAACCTGTGCATGATGCTCGGCCTGCCCAGCGACAACTTGAAATGGAGCATTGCGGGGATTAATCACCAGGGATGGTTACTGAGCCTCTCGCGAAACGGTGAAGACCTGTACCCGGAAATCCGGCGCCGCGCTCAATTGCCGGGAAATCGCGGCAAGGACGACGTGCGCTTCGAATTGATGAAACGATTCGGGTATTACGTGACGGAATCGAGTGAGCACTGCAGCGAATATGTGCCCTGGTTCATCAAGGCGAAGGCCCCGGAGTTGCTCGAACGGTTCCAGATCCCGCTGGACGAATATCCGCGACGCTGCATCGCCCAGATCGAGGCCTGGGGCGCAATGAGGGAGCTTTTGCTCAATGAGGAATCCCTCCATCACGACCGGGGCGAAGAATATGCCTCCTATATCTTTGGAGCGCTCGAAACCGGCGTGCCCTACACCTTCGGAGGCAATGTGCAGAACAAAGGGCTGATCACCAACCTGCCCGCGAATTGCTGCGTGGAGGTGCTTTGCGTTGCCGGCCGCAGTGGCATACATGCGGCCCATGTCGGCGAGCTGCCTCCCCAATGCGCCGCACTCACCCGTACCAACGTCAACGTGCAGGAATTGACCATCGAGGCGGCCCTGACTCGCAAGAAGGATCATATTTACCAGGCCGCATTACTCGATCCGCATACCGCAGCGGAACTCACGATCGATGAAATCGTCTCCCTGTGCGATGATTTGATCGAGGCCCACGGCGCCAGCCTCCCCTCCTACTCCTGAGCTGCCGGCACTGCTCCTGAAAAGGGCGTGAGCAATGGAATTCCGGGCCGCTTACAGGCGTGAGAGCAACGCTTCGAGAAATGCCGCCGCGTCCTCGTAAATCCCCGGGCATTTACTCTCACGCGGCCCGGCGACGTTCAGTGTGCGAATGCCGTTTTCCAGGAGCCACGTGTGCACCTCATCGAGATTTGCGGCTCGCGTATCGAGGTCAATCACGAGCACGGGGCGACCGTGTTTGTGGGCCATATCCACCGTAAACGCGGTGCCGTTGGCCGGAGGCCCCCACGTGAGCACAAGCGTGCCGTCCGAATCTCTGGCGTTCCATTCGGTACGTTCGGCATAGGCGGGCGAGGGAGTCTCTTTGAGGGGATAATTCATCGGGATTGAGCCGTCCTCCGAGAGGCGGCCCCGGGGACACCATCCTCCGCAGCCGAAGCCAAGGCGCATGGCCACGTCCAGTGCGGCGCGGTCAACACCGCTTTGTCCTCCCGACACAACGCGCTTGAGTCGCATGAGATCCTCAGTCCACTGCCATCCCGGCGCCGGAAACCTGGATACGGTTCGCGCTCCAGTAATTCTCCTCTGCGCGGCTATTGTAACCGACTGCCCCGTGCTTGTCCCAGAGCGTTACTGTGTGGACTCCTCATCGAGTCGGGCAAGGGCGGAGCGCGCCTGCTGCTGGAGCGCCGGATGTTCTGACGCCTGTAGGAAGGCCTCACGGGCCTTGTCGAATTCGTGGTACTGCGATTCGTAGAGATACCCCATCTGATACGACAGTTGAGCGGCAACCAGGGGGTCTGAGGCTTCATTTCGCACATGTCGCAAGGCCTGGAGCAGCGCATCTGACGATTGCGGGTCGACCGCACCCGATTCAAGGGTGCGCCGGGCCATTTCCATGGCGGCCTGCGAGCGCACGTAGGCTTGGTTCGGATACGTGGCTATGACCCGCGCCAAGGCATCCAGCGGGTCGAGTTTGCTGGCGCGTGCGGCATCCAGATCCTGCAATGAGCGGAATTGCACCAGACGCGCTTCCGCAAGCAGATCTCGCCGATCCCGCACGTGGGGCGGCGCATTCAACCAGGTCTGATGATATTTTTGATACAAGCGCTCATAATCGTCGTAGGCCTGTTGATACCAATGCAACCGGGCGAACGCGATGTCCGCGAGCACCATCTGCGCGTCGCCGGCATCCGGCGCGTCCGGGCTGCGGCCGAGCGCCGCGGAAAGCACCTTGTACGCATCCGCATAGTTGCCGGTTTCAAGGAGCTTGTCGGTCCGGGGTAATGCAACCATCAGAGGGGAGGCCGCCGGAGCCGCCGCTCCGTCCTGCAGGTCTGCAAGGGGGCCGGACGGCGCAGTATCCGGCGGTCTCAGGAGGAAAAGCCCTGCAGTTATCGCAATGAACACCAGCGCAGCCATGGCTGCGGCCGGCCGGAGGCGCGGTTTCCATTCCGGTCTTCTGCTCTCCTCCGCAATGCGTGCCCGTAGCGCCGGGACCAGGTCGGCATTCAGCAGAGGCTTTTCCGCGGGCAGATCCGCCACAAACCGGCGCAAGGTTTCCATTTCCTCGCGCGCGGAGGGATGCGCCTGAAAAAAGGTCTCCAGAAAGGCGGCATCGCGCTCAGGCAAAGGCTCGTAGAGCGCCTCTGCCATCAGTTTTTCCGCTTTACGTCGTCTAAACATCAATTCAATATCCCCAAACCGCGTTCAGAGCGCGGCTACCCCAGGGCTGCGGCCTCATAAGTGCCTGATATCCTTAAGTTCGAGTCTCAACTTTCTCACCGCACGGAACAAATGGACTTTCACGCTGCCAACACTGCACTCCAGGGCCTCCGCGATCTCAGCGAGCTGAAGCCCATCATAGTGCCGTAATACGAACACTTTACGTTGTGCATTCGAGAGCGCGTCGAGCGCCTGGTGCACAATCTGACCAATCTCCTCTGCGCGGGCCGCCGCCTCAGGTTGCGCGACGCCGCGCCCCCTGAACGTGATCGCTTCTTTACTGAGGTACCCCTCCGTCAGGCGTACCGTCCTCTGTCGCTTGCTGCGCCTGAGATGGTCGATGGCGTGATTGCTCGTTATGCGCATCAACCATGGCACAAAGCCCGCCCGAGGCTTCCAGCTGCCAATCTTCTGGTACGCCTTGAACAAGGCCTCCTGGGCGATGTCCAGGGCGTCTTCCCGGTTACCGGCAAAGCGATACGCCACGGCATAAACACGTGCCTGATGGCGCCGGACCAGTTCGTCATAAGCCGATAACTCACCGGCTTTTACGGCCATTGCCAGCGCGTCGTCATCTTGCGCTGCCCAATTCCTGTCTGCGTCCTGATTCACGGGTATAACGATTTTCCGACCCATAGAGTTAACACACCCTGACCTTACGCCACAAAGAGGAAATCACGCAACTCGATATAGCCGCGGGGTTTCAGCCAGGCACGAATCTCATCGCGTGCGCCCGGGGCGCCGACGGCAATGAGGGTAAATGTCGTGCCGGGTTCCGGCAGTTCATCCGGGGCAATTACCGGCACGCCATGAATTTTCCGGCCGATCTTGCGCGGGTTAATGTCTACAACCGCGTCGGGTTGGCGATGGCCCCATTCACGCAGCCAGACCTTGCCCACTTCACCCGCGCCCCATTGGTGAAAACGTCTGCGCCCGCGAAGGTACGAATGCCCGAGATAAAAGCGCTTCAATGCACGGAATTGAGCCTGTGAATAGCGCTCTGCGGTCATCGACAAGCGGCCGGGCGATTCCCTCCAACGAAGCAGAGGGTTCAGGCACCATCCCGAACCGCGCCCCGTTCAGAAAGAGCCGCATGCACAAATCATAATCTTCTGCCCAGCCGCGTTCCTCGTAGCCGCCGACCCGCTCGAAGGGCTCGCGGCGCAGGAAGAACGCGGGATGCGCGATCGGGCATTCGATGAACAGGTCGCGCGCGATGTCGTCGTGGCTCCGAAGCCCGTTAATCCACGCCTCATACCGCGCCCGGCCCGCGCCGATTCGCGCGCCAAACATGCGCACGTGGGTGCCGCACAGGGCAACGTCGGGATGCTCCTGCATGTAGGCGTATTGCCGGGCAAGCCGTTCGGGCTGGGCCAGGTCATCCGCATCCATCCGCGCAATAAATGGCCCTCGGGCGAGGGCAGAGCCTGTCTGCAGGGCCCGAACGATGCCGCTGTGGGTTTGCCGCAGCAGACGAAGCCGGCGATCCCGTGCTGCTGCGCGCTCCATTATTTTCACTGAATCGTCGTGGGAACCATCGTCCACGATGATGAGTTCCCAGTCCTGAAAGGTCTGGGTCTGGATGGATTCGATGGCGGCCTCAAGGGTTTTTGCGGCGTTAAAGCAGGGCATCACCACGGAAACCGCCGGCGTGGGCGCCTTTTCCGTGCGTGACGCTGCTTCGCTCCGGCTGCTCATATCTGCAAATATACGGCGGGCTGCATGGGGCTGCCTCAGCTTGACCTGGCCACGCCGGCGCGGCTATGCCTGGTCTTCTTCGGGCGTGTCATACTGATTCAAAAACGGAAAGATGCTTTCCGAAATGAAGTCCCGGGTCATGCGAAAATTGTCAGCGATCTGGCTCAGGCTGTCCCGCATTACTCGCTGCCGGGCAAAGACCCCCTTCACCTCGACATAGACCTCGAATTCGCTGTGCCGGTAAGACTCAATGGCCACGGTATACGTATGAAGGTGTAACGGGGTTTCGGGAAAGACCAGCCGGATGCCCCGACGGAGATCGGGCGGTTGAAAAATGGGGTAAGGCGGTCCTTCTGGTTGCAGACGCGCTCCAGCAAAAAACGGCGCGCCACGCTGTGATGAGTCAGCGCGAATGTGGTGCGTATGGTCACCGTGTGTGTGCGGGAAAAAACGGGATCAATAAGGCGTCCATCGCCAGGCCCGCAGCTCGCTCCAACTTCGTCAGAAAATCCGACAGCGGAAGGTCGACCCATTCCTCGGCCAGCATGAAGCGATCCGCCAGAAACAAAAAGGTCGAGAGCGTCTTGTTTCCGCGCTTGGAAAAAAAAACGGAACCGGCCCGGCACGCTGAAATCTGTGCTGTCGTATGCCGCTTCACGTATCTGCGACAGATCGAAATAGAGCTTCTGCAGCACAGGAATTTTGTGCTGGGTGGGCCAATGAAGGAGTTCCGCGGAAAAATGGATCGGTCTGTCTTCAGCTTGCATCAACACTCCCCTGTCTAAGGTCAGTATAGGCCTCTGGATCTGGCGGCGCAACCTGGCATGAACAAAGGACTTTCAAGCCCGTTGCCGCTGTCGGGAGCCTGGTGCTGCTGTTATTTTTTTATGAGCCAGATTTCCGCGAGGTACGACCACTGCCGCCAGTTGAGATGGTATTCATCGATATCCCCGAACGTAACGACAATCTCGCCGTCGGCAAACAGTTCCTGCGGAATCGGGAATTCTTTGAATGCGCCTTGTTCGCGGGGATAGGCTGAGGGCACCAGGGCGACCCCGTCCACGAGCGGCCGTAATCGCCCCTGCCTGTGGCACGCAGAAAGTAGTCTCCCTCAGGGTCCAAGCCACGGTAGGTGAGTTTTTCGGGCCATCGCATCAGGCAAAGCCAGGACAAACGCGCCCGGCTGAAGCCGTTATCGGTCCAGGGGAAATGCGGATTGCGTATTTCCACGAGGTCCGGCTCGACCCAGGGACCCGCAGGCAGCGCCACGTGATCCATCTGGGCGACGTTTCCAAGGTCGTCATAATAGCTCCCGTGCCCGGGCGATTCCCATGTGCGGATGACTTCCAGACGCGCGAGTTTCTCTTCTTCTGTCGCAAACTCGCGGATCCGCTCGAATTCGTCCTCCAGCCACCAGCGATTGTTGAGCGGGCGATCGACGTAATCCAGAATTGCGCCGCGCTCGCCGTTGCGGGCCTGGAATCGGGGCACGCTGGTCTGGTAGCCGATCGAGTCAAACATGGCAACACACAATTCTTCGATCCGCTGTCGCCAGTCTTTTTTGACGGGCTTAGTTTCCGCCAGTTTCAAGAGGGCTTCCGCCTCTTCCATGGCGGCCGCTGCCCCAAGTGCCGGGGCCTGTGCCAGAGGGCGTTGACATCGTCTCGAGCTGGGTTTCATAGAGAAACCGGTGCCGGGTATACGCATCGT
>JBMNGZ010000010.1:0-775399 GCA_050950105.1 Candidatus Hydrogenedentales bacterium
AAAAAAAATAAAAAATTTTCCCCCGGATAGGTGGCACAGATGCTGAGCACCTCGCCCACGCTCTGCTTCTCGGCCGGGGCCTCCGCCGAAGTCAGGGGCAGAATCACCGTCATATCGATGCCCTTCCGCGCCATGACCTCCAGCTGCTGCTCCGCGCTCATGAACGGCGTCCCGGCTCACCGGCGAGATGAGGCGCGGATCCGCAAACACATGGCCGTGAATGTCGATTCGCACGGTGGAAACTCCGCTGCCGCGTTTCCCTGGCTCGCGCCTAGTCGCCCGACGGGTATGCCTGAAGCCGGATGTTCTTGAACGACAAATCCGTCGTCGGGTCGTGCCCCTGCAGGTGAATCGTCCCCGCCGCGCCGACAAAACCCGCCTTGGCGTTGCTGTCGTCCACCGGCGCGCGCATGTCCAGAAAATCGCTCACGGCGTACCCGTTGATCCACACCGCAAAATGGTTGCCGTTGCACAGCACGGTCTTGTAGAACCATTCCCGGTCGCTCGAGACCACCTTCCGGGCCGGCTGGATGCCGTACAGCCCGCCCGTGCCAAAGTCCACCGGCGCGCTCCGGTCGTCGCCGCTCCACTCGTTGCGCACCTGCGACTCGTACCCCTTCCAGAACACCTCCTTTCGGGCCCCGGAAAAACACGCCGCTGTTCAGAGTGGTCCCCGTTCGAGAAGATCTCGAGCTGCAACACGAAATTCTGGTACAGCCCGTCCGTCTCGATCTGCCCGTTGCCGTCTCTTGATGCGGATCGCCGCCGTCTTCCACCGTGAACACCGATTTGCGCGCCGGGGATGATGTTCCAGCCCGTCAGATCCGTCTCCGTTGAAAGATCGCCGGCCATCGCGAGCGGGCGCAGCTGGATCGCGCTCGCCTCGACTCGCGCCCCCTGGTACAGCAATCCCGATATGCCCCACCGCGTTCCCCGGCGCGGCGACCGCCACGTCCTGGCCGTTCACCTGCGACGCTGACCGAGGTCCCCTCGGCGGTCACGGCCAGACCTCCTGCCAGTCCTGTCACCGGAGTCGGGACCCACGATCGGGATCACCACGCTCCCGTTCTCCGAGAAATGGCCCGCCAGCGGCGCCCGCACCACCACCGCCGTCGTCTGCTTTCGCCGCCACGCGGACCTTCAGCGTCAGCTCGAAATCGCCCCACTGGCCCGTCGTCGCGAGCCAGCCGCCGAGCCCGCCCGTGCACGACAGCGCGCCGCCGCCCGCCTCCCACGTCGTGTCGCCCGAGGGGCTGCAGCCCGAAGAGCGTCTCCCCGTCGAACAGATTGATCCACCCTTCCGTGAAAGTCCTGCGCGTGCGCCGCGCCACCCGCCACAACCGGGACAACAACCAATCCCGCCGCCATCGCGGCACACAAGATGCCTTTCATCGATGTCCTCTCCTTCCGGGTTATCTCCAGGTCGGCGGCCGGCAACCGGCCGCCGATCCGTACCGTGCGTTCAACGTGAAGATCCACATCCTACACCTTCCCCGGCGTCCCCGCCAACTCCCCCGTCCCGTGCCCCGGCGCCGCACGGCCGCGCCCGCCCGGGCGCCCGTGGGGCCCGTCCCCGGCTGGACTTCCTGCTTCCCGGCTGCCGGTATTCTTGCCTCACCGGCAATCCCGAACTCAGACCCGGAGGAGGCCCCTTCCATGCGAAAGCCATCTCGTGACGGCCAGCGTTTCTCGCCCTGGTCCTGCTGCTGCACCGCCCCGGCCGCATCCGCCACGCGCGGCCCAAGTGACCTTCGAGTCCCTCGTCCGCGAGATGACCGACCTCGACGCGCTCGCCTCGTTCCCCGACCCGGCCTTCGACTGCGCCCAGTGCATCGAGCTACGACCGCCGCTCCACCGACCCGGCCGTCCTCACCGACGACAACTGGTTTGCCAACGCCGACCGCGGCCACCACATCCGCCAGGAAACCCGCAACGGCGCCGACGAGTGGGTCATGCTCGACGCCGAGGGCCCCGGCGCCATCGTCCGCATCTGGTCCGCCAACGCGCAGCGACGCCGGCATCGTCCGCGTCTACCTCGACAACGCCCCCGACCCCGTCATCGAACTGCCGCTCCAGGACATGCTCGACGGCGAGCACGCCCCCTTCCTCGCCCCCATTGCCGGGAGTGCGTGCGCTGCGGCTGGAACACCCACCTCCCGATTCCCTTACGCCCGCCACTGCAAAATCACCGCAAGCAAACCGGACTTCTATTACCAGGTTAACTACCGCACCTACGAGCCGGGCACCGAAGTCGAGTCGTTCCGGCCCGAAATGGTTCAGGCCTCCCAGGAACTGCTCGAAAAGACCCGCCAGCTCCTCGCCAACCCCGACGCGGCGCCCCAGACCGGCCCCCGGGCAACCACCACCTACCGCGAGACCATCGCCCCCGGCGCCAACATCGAAATGCGCCTCGAAGGCGAGGGCGCGATCCGGAACATCACCTGCAACGGCCGACGGCCCGGGACCTCGAACGCGCGCTCCGCCAGTGCGTGCTCACGAATGCCTTTCGACGACCAGAGGACTCCCTCGCTGTCGAAGCGCCCCTCGGCGACTTCTTCGGCACGGCCCCCGGCATCAACCCCTATACGTCGCTCCCCAGCGGCGTCCGCGACGACGGCACCCTGTACAGCCAGTGGGTGATGCCCTACAGACAGTCCGCCACCCTCCGCATCACCAACCACGGAGACCGCCCCGGTGGACCGTCGACGGCGCCGTGGTCACCGGGCCCCGCCCCTGGACGTCCCGAAGCCTCTATTTCCACGCGACCTGGCGCGCCCAGTTCGACATCCCGACCCACCCCCGCCAGGATTGGGCCTACCTCGCCGTCGAGGGCGCAGGGCCGTTTCGTCGGCGACATGCTCCATGTCACCAATCCCGTCAAGAGACTGGTGGGGCGAGGGCGACGAGAAGATCTACGTCGACGGCGAGAGCGTTTCCGAGCCATTTCGGCACCGGCACCGAGGATTACTACGGATACGCCTGGTGCAGCAACGAGCTGCTTCGTGCACGCCTACCACAACCAGCCCCGCTGCGACGGCCCCGGCAACTACGGCCACACCTGCGTCAGCCGGTTTCACATCCTCGACACCATCCCCTTCTGCCAGGGACTTCAAGTTCGACATGGAGGTCTGGCACTCGGCCGACGTCGAGGTCAGCATGGCCGCCACGTCGTACTGGTACGCCCGCCCCGGCGCGAAGGACCAGGTTCCGAACGCCATCGACCCCGCCGATCTCCGCATCGCCACGCCCCCGCCGCTGCCCGAGCCCAAACGCGTCGAAGGGCGCCCTCGAAGGCGAAAAACTCGAGACTCCTCTCCGGTCACCGGCGGAAAAACCTCACGACCCAGCGGAGCAGCCACATGGCCCTGGAGCGGCGAACAGCAGCTCTGGTGGGTGGACGGCGCTCCCGGGCGACGTCCTCACCCTCGCATTCGCGGCCCCCGAAGACCGCCGCTGCAGCGTCGACGCCGTCTTCACCAAGGCCATCGACTACGGCATCATGCAGCTCTCGATCAACGGGGTGAAAGCGGGCGAGCCGCTCGATTTCTTTAACGACGGCGTTATTGTCTCGGAAGAGGTTCATCTCGGTGCGTTCAACCTCAAGCAGGGGCAAAACACCCTTGCCGTAGAGATCACCGGGGCCAACGAGCAATCCGACCCGAAACGCCATATGTTCGGGCTGGATTACCTCCTGCTTCGGCCGATTCGCGAGTCCAACTGAAATTCGGGGCTCGGAAGCGCCCCAGTTACCGGCTTTCGCGTGGGAGCTGGTGTCTGGGCAGAGCACTGGGTTAGGGATGCCTGTAACGCCGCGCTTTGAGATGGCGGACCGCCTGATCTATCTTGTACTGGCTCAGGCTAATATTGCTGGTACTGGACCCGGGGACTGCCATTCCGGAGGCCGCAGGGTAGACGCCAAAACTCCATCCCACAATCCGCCCGGAGAATCCACCCCCAAATCGGCTGCCGCCGATTCACCCCCGCCAGCGGGGGACAGGCGTACCGCACCTAAGTCTCTGGCCTTCAGTTTCTTGTGTCCCCCGCAGAAAAGGATGGATTAAAAACCTGACCAGCCGCTGCATTCGCTCGTTCGGCGTTGTGTGTCCTCGTCGGCCAGAGAAGGATTGAGGCCGCCACAGCCAGCGCCGGCTCGCGTTCTTGTGTCCCCCGTGGCCGGGGGGTGGATGGTAAACGAGTGCCGCCAGAACTCAGGACAGGAGAACGTGGGCCGGGGGAGCCGTGGGGACCGTGCGGACAAGGTAGACAGCGTGGGCGCAGGCGGACAAAATGGACGACACCCCGACAGTGCTGCCGATGCCGGCTCTTGTGTCCCCCGCGGGCGGGGGTGGACACGCGCTTCGCGTGGCCGGGGGTGGATGGTAAACGAGTGCCGCCAGAACTCAGGACAGGAGAACGTGGGCCGGGGGAGCCGTGGGGACCGTGCGGACAAGGTAGACAGCGTGGGCGCAGGCGGACAAAATGGACGACACCCCGACAGTGTTGCCGATGCCGGCTCTTGTGTCCCCCGTGGCCGGGGGTGGACACGCGCTTCGCGTGGCCGGGGGTGGATGGTAAACGAGTGCCGCCAGAACTCAGGACAGGAGAACGTGGGCCGGGGGAGCCGTGGGGACCGTGCGGACAAGGTAGACAGCGTGGGCGCAGGCGGACAAAATGGACGACACCCCGACAGTGCTGCCGATGCCGGCTCTTGTGTCCCCCGCGGGCGGGGGTGGACACGCGCTTCGCGTGGCCGGGGGTGGATGGTAAACGAGTGCCGCCAGAACTCAGGACAGGAGAACGTGGGCCGTGGGAGCCGTGGGGACCGTGCGGACAAGGTAGACAGCGTGGGCGCAGGCGGACAAAATGGACGACACCCCGACAGTGTTGCCGATGCCGGCTCTTGTGTCCCCCGCGGGCGGGGGTGGACACGCGCTTCGCGTGGCCGGGGGTGGATGGTAAACGAGTGCCGCCAGAACTCAGGACAGGAGAACGTGGGCCGGGGGAGCCGTGGGGACCGTGCGGACAAGGTAGACAGCGTGGGTGCAGGCGGACAAAATGGACGGCACCCCGACAGTGCTGCCGATGCCGGCTCTTGTGTCCCCCGTGGCCGGGGGTGGATGGTAAACGAGTGCCGCCAGAACTCAGGACAGGAGAACGTGGGCCGGGGGAGCCGTGGGGACCGTGCGGACAAGGTAGACAGCGTGGGCGCAGGCGGACAAAATGGACGGCACCCCGACAGTGCTGCCGATGCCGGCTCTTGTGTCCCCCGCGGGCGGGGGTGGACACGCGCTTCGCGTGGCCGGGGGTGGACTGATGCCGACAGGCACAAGGACTTGCCTCCATGCGCTACGGAAATCAGTCCCCGCGGCCGCGCATCCGGATAGCCCCAATGGCTGCGCAACTTGGACGTACCTCGGCAATCCCGACGCGGCCGCGTAACCAGGATCTACCTCGGCAATCCCGACGCGGACGCGTTCCGGTGTAGGGGCAGACCCCTGTGTCTGCCCATCCGGATAGCCCCTGCGGCTACGTTGAAGAAGGGCAGACACAGGGGTCTGCCCCTACGCACTGCGCAATCAAGATGTCCGGGGCAACCCACACATGCGCTGCGGAAACTTGGTTCGATCAGGACGGCCCCCGCGATTCCGTTCCGGTGTAGGGGCGCCCCCCTGGATCGCCCATCGGGATAGCCCCTGCGACTGCGTTGAAGAAGGGCAGACACAGGGGTCTGCCCCTACGCGCTGCGGAGCATAGATAAACCAGGAAAGCCCACGCGCTGCGTAAATCAAGATGTCCGGGGCGACCCACACACGCGCTGCGGAAAGCAGTCACCGCGTGGTCGCCGATACCCGGCCTTGTCTGCGCGGGGAGCCGTTGCTACAATTCTACAGGTAAAGGAAAGCCACGCTGCCTTCTTCCTTAAGGCGGCCGCCAGCGAGCCTGACCGCCGGGAGCCGAAGGCAAACGCCTGTCGCCCCGCGGCGGGAACGAGGGGGTTATGATTTCCTCCAGACACACGCCGACCGGCAAGGAC
This sequence comes from Candidatus Hydrogenedentales bacterium, assembly GCA_050950105.1. Taxonomy (GTDB): domain Bacteria; phylum Hydrogenedentota; class Hydrogenedentia; order Hydrogenedentales; family SLHB01; genus UBA2224. The sequence goes on from JBMNGZ010000010.1 coordinate 6,035, forward strand.
AAAAACAAGCCCATGCCTGAATCACACCGTTCGGCATTGCTCCGGGATGCGGCGAAACGCCGCATCGGCCAGTTGTTGCGCGCCGCGGGCCGCATCTCTCAGGATGAACTCGACAAGGCGCTCGCCGTTCAGAAAGAACGCGGCGGAGAGATCATCGATATCCTGTTTTCGCTCGGATGTCTCCAGCCCAATGAGCTGCTCGACTTCCTCCTGACCTTGCCCGGCCTTGGCCCGGCCGATTTCGGCCATCTCGACATTGAACCCGAATTGATCGGACTGATCTCCGGCGAGATCGCCCGCAGCCACCAAATACTTCCCATCGATCGCCATGGCCGCACGGTCGTGTTCGGGTGCGCCACCGTGCCGGACGACGCCGAGCGGGCCCGGCTCGAGAAAGTCGTGGGCGCCCGTGTGCAACTCCTCCAATGCGCACCGGGAGATGTCGACGCCGCCATCGCGCGCTATTATCCGGAGGAGGCCACGGACGACGAATTTGCCACCGCCTCCAGCCGCACCCTGGAGGGGCTGGGCGCCCCGTTACGGTTGTCGCGCGTGGCCCGTCTCGTACGCCGCCTCACCTCCCTGCCCGCGCTGCCCGAGACGCTTCACCAGGTCCGTGCCGCGGTGGAATCGCTCGACAGCTCGGTGCGATCCGTTGCCGACATCATCTCGCTCGACCCGCCGATCGCGGCCAAGATACTCAGCGTGGCCAATTCCGCGTTCTATGGATTTGCTCAGCCCATCCACGATCTCGTCCACGCGATCTCGCTCATGGGATTGCGCGAGACCTACGGCATCGTGCTCTCGACCACGGTCATCGATCTGGTGAGCAAATGGAAGAACCTCGAGTACCGCTCGTTCTGGCTTGAGTCCATGTGCTGCGCCGCCGCGGCGCGCATCGTCGCCCGGGCCAGCGGCCGCCGCGGGCTGCCCGGCATTTTCGCCGCGGGCCTGCTCCACGACCTGGGCCGCGCCGCGCTGCTTGAAATCGCGCCCGACGCCTGCGCCAGGATCGACCCCGGCCTCACGGGCCATGAGCTGCTCGACGCCGAGGAGCGCCTGATCGGCCTCTCGCACACGGAAGCCGGCTACGAACTCGCCCGCCAATGGGGGCTCCCGCCCGAGATCGCCGCTCCGATCCGGTTCCATCATGATCCCACGCGCGCCACCGAAGCCAGGGAACATGTGGCCATCATCTCCCTCGCCGACGCCATGGTCTATGCGGTCACGGACAATTACGCCGAGAACCTCCATGTCTTTGACGCGCACCAGGAGACTCTGGCGTTTCTGGGCATCGACCCCGAAGTCACCGAGGCCATGCTGGCCGAATACCTGTCCCGCCGGCAGGCGGCCTTCGAAGAGAGCAGCGAGGACCTCTAGCCCATCTGTTCGGGGATATAGACAGCGTGGACGCCCTTCGGCAAGCGCGGGCCATCCAACGCCAGGCGCACCGCATCCGCCCGGTTCAGACGGCACAAGCCCCTTTGCGGATTCGGCGGGACGTAGTAACCCCAAGGACCCCGCGGACAGCGGCCCGCTCACTCAGGCGGAATTGAGGCTGTCATGTAGGCGTTTTTTGCCCTCAGCAGAGAGGCCAGACGGCGCAGGTGCGGCTCTGTCAGGCAGGCGCGGCTGTCAGGCTGCTGCGCCGATTCAGGGGGTCCCGATCATGGGGCCGTAACCCGAGCCGGTAAAACCATCGTTGACCCATAGGTCGAACTCGTTCGGCAGATGGTAGAGCCCGTCCTTCTCGTAGGCGTCGCGCTTTCCTTCGCCCAGTTTGCGGGTTCGGAAATCAAAGTCGAGCTGGCCGTTCTCGTTGGCGTCGCGGGTGGCTAGGAAGTAGGCGCGCATCACATCGCGATGGTACGCCTCCTCCGGAGGACCCCCAGAGCCCGAGTTTTCGGTAATGCCGCCGGTCTGCCCCCAGGGACCCACGCTGACCAACGCGTAATCGTCATACTGTGTAGGGGGAAACGACATGGAATCCAAGGGGTTGGTGCCGGTATCGGTTAACGCGTACATAAACCGGACTTGGTCAGTCGCTTTCCATTGTTTCCAGAGGGAGGTGGCATATTGGGTGGCCTGTCGTTTGTTGACGGGCAGGTAAATGTACGGGGCTGGCTGATTGGACGGCGCGTTGCCGCCAGTGTACCGCGGTCCCGTATTGTCGTGGAACAAGAAGCGGCCCGGTCCAGCCGGCTCACCCAGCGGCGTAAACTCAAGGCGATCTACGACGCCATTCTGGTTGGCATCGTCGGTAGTTGAGAACCGGTCATACAGATCCAGGTTGTTCAATTCGCCGATGCGGGCCATGTAGGGCGCGAGGTAATAGAGTTCAGCGCCGGTATCGTCTCTATAGCCTGTAAAATACCCATATGCCGGCGGATAGGTTCCGTGTTGTGCTGCGTAGACCGACAATGCGTTGCGAATACCATTGAAATCGGTTTCAACATCCCGTATCTTGGCGAGCTCGAGCGCGCGCGGCAGGCCGACCGCAAGGAAGCCAGCAAGAATCCCAATGATGGCGATAACGACGAGGAGTTCGATGAGCGTGAAGCCCCAGCCTCTGCCCGTATACATGGGTCGCACCTCCCTGTTACAATGCGTAGTAAGCTGCTCGAACTCATGATAACATGGTGCGGGCCAAGCGTCAAATGATATCCTGTCAAATTCGCCGGTTCTCTCGATGTACCAACGGCATAGCGAAACTACGAAAATTATGAATTCTATGATGACAGCAAGCATAGCAACCCTTAATAAAGAGCAACTGGAGGCCGTCACGCACCCTGGAGGGCCCGCGCTTGTACTTGCGGGCGCCGGTGCCGGCAAAACCCGGGTTATAATCGAACGGCTGGCATGGCTTGTAGACGAACGCGGCGTGGATCCGCGGCATTTGCTGGCCATGACCTTCACGAACCGCGCCGCGGGAGAGATGCGCACCCGGCTGGCCGAACGGCTCGGGATGCACCAGGTCGGCGCATGGCTGGGCACCTTCCATTCGTTCGGATTGTACGTCTTGCGGCGGGACATCGAGAAACTCGGGCGTTCGCGGCAGTTCACCGTGGTGGACGACGGCGATCAGCTCTCCCTGATGAAACGACTCATCAAAGAGCTGCCGAACAGATATTCCCGTGTATCGCCGCGGGAGGCGCTCCGGTGGATCAGTGTACGAAAGCAGGGCCTCAATTCCCTGGACTCGGACGCGGAGGCCTCGTACGAAGAAGAGACCTGCCAGGCCCTGTGGACGCGGTATCATGAGGCCCTCGCCAACAGCAACGCGGTCGACTTTGATGATCTGCTCGTATTGCCCGCGCGCCTGTTCCAGAAGCACGACGACCTGCGCGCCCGCTACGGGAAACGCTTCGCCTGGGTCCATATCGACGAATATCAGGACACGAACCGGGCCCAGTACGTGATCGCGCGGGAACTGGTGCGCGACCACGGCAACCTCTTCGTCGTCGGCGATGAGGATCAGAGCATTTACGCGTGGCGTGGGGCGACCATCCGGAACATCCTGGATTTCGAGACCGATTTCCCCGGCGCCCGGCTGTACCGTCTCGAAGAAAACTATCGCAGCACCCGCACCATTCTGAGCGTCGCCAACGCCGTGGTGTCTCACAACACCCAGCGCCTGGGCAAGACGCTGCGCACCCAGCGCGCCGATACCAGCCCCGTGCGCTTGTACGAAGCGGAAGATGCCGACGATGAGGCGCGGTTTGTGGCCGAAGACATCGCCACGGGGGGCCTGTCCCCGCGCGACACGGCGGTGCTTTTTCGCACCCACGGCCAGGCGCGGCTGATCGAGGAGGCCTTGCGGCGCCAGGGGCTCGCCTACATAGTTATCGGCGGGGTCTCGTTCTTCGGGCGCAAAGAGGTCAAAGATCTCCTGGCCTATCTGCGTCTGGCGGTCAATCCCGACGATGATCAGGCCGTCCGGCGGGTATTGAATGTCCCCAACCGGGGGATCGGTGCGCAGTCGATGGAGATCATCGAGACCTACGCCACCGAACGGGATTGCCGCCTTTTCGCCGTATTACGCGAGATCGAATACGATCAGAGTCTTCCCTTGCGCGCGCGGGAAGGCGTGGTTCGCTTCGTACACATCGTCGACCAGTTGGCCGAGAAAGCAACAAGCGCCCCCCTGGCCAGCCTGATCGCGACTCTATTGGACGAGATCGGCTACCGGGACTACGTCCGGCGTTCCGACGAACGGGATTTTCGCACCGGCCTCGAGGTCGTGGAGGAATTTGTTGCGGCCTGTGTCCGCTTCGATGAAGGGCAGCGCGGCACGTTGAACACGTTCCTTGAGGAGCTTGCCCTGGCGAGCGAATCCGATCAGCTCGACCCCAACGCTCCTGCAGTGAAGCTTCTGACCTGCCACAGTGCGAAAGGTCTTGAGTTTGATAACGTGTACCTGGTAGGTTTGGAGGAGGGTTTTTTGCCGCACGCCAGCGCGCTGGACTCCGAGTCTGAGGTGGAGGAAGAGCGGCGGCTGTGTTATGTCGCAATGACCCGCGCCCGGAACCGGCTCACGCTGTCGCTGTCGCGTTCGCGGATCGTGTTCGGGTCGCGGGACTGGCGAGAGGCATCGCGGTTTCTGGGCGAGGTTCCGGCGGCGCAGCTCGAACGTCTGGTGCCGGCCGGTTCCCAGGCGCAACGGGGGAAATCGGCTCCCCCGGCCGCGCCGTCGGCCGACCCGGAACGGCTCAAACTGGGCACGCAAGTGCGGCACGCCCAATTCGGCCCGGGCATAATCATGTACACTAAGGGGGCGGGCTCCAAAATGCGCGCGCGGATACGTTTTCACACCGGGCGCACCCGCGAGTTCATGGTCAGTGTCGCGCCGCTGGAGATTCTCGAAAGGAAGAAACCGTGAACCTGGACGAGCTGCGAAAACGGATCGACGCGCTGGATTCGGAAATCCTGCGCTGCCTCAATGAGCGGGCCCGTTGTGCCATGGAAATTGGCGACATCAAACGGGCCAGCAACGCCGTATTTTACGTACCCGAGCGTGAGCGCGCCGTCTATGACAAGCTGTTACGTGAAAACCAGGGGCCGCTTACCGAGGCCGGGATTAAAGCCATTTACCGCGAGGTCATCAGCGCCGTCCGCGCACTTGAGAAACCCGTGGACGTGGCCTTCCTGGGCCCGCGCGACACCTTCAGCCATAAAGCGGCGCTGCTGGTCTTCGGTATGCACGCCACGTACCACCCCGTGGCCGCGGTGGATGACATCTTCACCGAAGTCGAACGGTTCCGGGTCGATTACGGGGTAGTGCCGGTCGAGACCTCGATGGGCGGCGGGGTCAGCGATACGCTCGATCGGTTTTTGACCTCGGATGTCAAGATCGTGAACGAAATCATGCTGCGCATCGTCCAGAACCTGTTGTCAAACTCGAGTCTGGACGAGGTCACCCGGGTCTATTCGAAATCGCAGCCGTTCATCCAGTGCCGCAACTGGCTCAAGGCAAATCTGCCCAACGCCGAGCTGGTCGAGACCTCGAGTACGGCCGAGGCCGCCCGGATCGCTGCCGATGAGCCTGGCGCCGCCGCCATCGCCAGCGAGCTGGCCGCGCAAACCTACAACCTCAACATCCTGGTTCGGGGCATCGAAGACGCCTCGGCGAATTTTACCCGCTTCTTCGTCATTGGGCGGCAATTGGCCAAACCCACCGGCAACGACAAGACGTCGATCCTCTGCTACATCAAGGATCGTCCGGGAGCCTTGTACGAGTTGCTGACGCCGCTGCGGGAAGGTAAAATCAACCTGACCCGCATTGAATCCCGGCCGTCGCGGCGCAAGGCATGGGATTACGTGTTTTTCATTGACCTCATCGGACATTGTGAGGACCCCGCGGTAGCATCGGCGATGCAGCAATTGGCGCACTATTGCACGGAACTGAAAGTCCTGGGCTCGTTTCCAGGCGGTGATCTCGAGCATTGAGCGGCAAAACCGACGTTCCCGGGGGAGACCGCTCCCCTCGGGGAGAAGATCCCGGGAACACGGCAAGATACGGAAGGAAAAGGGAGACAACAGCGTGAAGAAGACAGTAGTCATGGGCGCGGTCATAGCGCTCGGTTTCGCCAGCATGGCGGCCCTCAATGGCTGCCAGCCCAGCCGGATGACCCCCGAACGGGCACATGCCGCACGAGAAATTGAACTCCGACTGGAGCAAGCTGAAAGGGAAAAAATGAAAGAAGACCAGAGAGCCGCAAGTACCGCCGCACTGGAACGTGCCCCCCTGCCCGAGGGCTACAACGGCGGTAAATCGCCGAAAGACGCCACCCTGACCGCCCCGGACAACTTCAAGGTCCAGTTTATCTGCAGCAACGGAAATTTCGTGGTGGAATGCCACCGGGACTGGGCGCCCATCGGCGCGGACCAGTTCTACAACCTCGTGCTGCAGGGATTTTATGACGACGCGCGCTTTTTCCGGGTGCTGCCCGGTTTTGTGGTCCAGTTTGGAATTCACGGCGATCCCGCCATCATGGCCCCGTGGCGCGATGCCAATATCAAGGACGAACCGGTCAAGCAGGGCAACCGGCGGGGCACCCTCACGTTTGCCAAATCGTCCATGCCGAACTCGCGCTCCACGCAGCTCTTCATCAATCTGGGCGACAACAGCGCCGGCCTTGACTCTCAAGGGTTTTCGGCGTTCGGCGAGGTGGTCGTCGGCATGGACATCGTCGACAACATCACGCCCAAATACGGTGAGAATCCCAATCAGATGATGATCCAGGAACAAGGCAACGCCTATCTGAAGCCCAACTTTCCTGATATGGACTACATCATGGAGGCCTACATAGCCCAGTAGCAGAATTTCGGGGCGGAGCCCAGAGAGCAGCTCCGCCCCGTCTGATACAGTATCATGGCGGCGATTCATGAGCCCGTCCGCTTCTCTGTCCATGGGGCAAGCGGCGGTCTGCGGGAGTTGAGTTATGTCAAACCTTCGCTGGGGCATCTTGAGCACCGCTCGCATCAGCAAGCGCGTGATCCGAGGCATAGGCTTGAGCAACGCGTGCTGCATGCAGGCCGTCGCGAGCCGGGAAAAGGCGCGTGCCATTGAATGGGCCAAAGAGCAGGGGATCCCCCGGGCTTTCGGCTCCTACGAGGAACTGCTGGCCTCAGGCGAAGTCGACGCCATCTACAACCCCCTGCCCAACAGCCTGCACGCCGAATGGACCATCAAAGCCTTAGAAGCCGGGCTGCCGGTCCTGTGCGAGAAACCCTTCGCGGTCAGTGCCGACGAAGCCCGCACGGTGGTCAAAACGGCGAAAAAGAAGAGGCTCCCCGTCGCGGAGGCCTTCATGTACCGCTACCACCCGGTCTACGACCGCGTGCGGGAACTGATCGACGAAGGGGTGATCGGCGAACTCGTCACCATTCGCAGCATCTTCTCTTTTCCTCTGAGCGACCCGGAGAACATCCGCATGAAGCCGGAGCTGGCCGGGGGCGCTCTCATGGATGTAGGCTGCTACTGCGTGAACTTCTCGCGCATGATGGCGCGCTGCGAGCCCACCTACGCCACCGCGTTTGTCCGGCGGGGCGCCGTGGACAAGACGACCGTGGCCTGCCTGGAGTTTCCCAACAGCCTCCTGGCTTATTTCGAGTGCAGTTTCGAGACGCACACCCGCATGCGGGCCGTGCTGGAAGGCACCGACGGCACGATTGTCCTGCCCAGTCCGTGGTTTCCCGGCGAAACGCAGGCGGAGATCATCCTGCGGCAGGGCGATGAGGAAAAGCGTGAGTTCGTAGCAGGCGCCGACTCCTACCAGCTTGAAGTCGAGGATTTTATCAATGCCTGCCTCACGCACGAGCCAACGCGCTGGCCTGCCGAGGACGCCATCGCCAACATGGCGGTGATCGACGCGATCCGCCGCTCGGCACAAGAACGCGGCCCCGTCAGCGTCGCCCCGGTCCAGGCAGTCTCATGAATTCGCACGAGGATCCGTCTGGCCGGTCTCAATGATCACGACGGCGAGGGCGCTGGTCTTCGTATGGGACAGCGACAGATGCACGCGCGCCCCATCAGGCAACGCATCCGCCACGGACGAGCCCAGCCGCAGTTCGGGTTTGCCCCCCGCGCCATGGACTACCTCGATGTCTTCGAGGCGCCATTCCGCGCGGATGCCGGTTCCGAGGGCTTTGGCGAAGGCCTCCTTCGCAGCCCAGCGCGCGGCCAGGGTCTCCATGCGCCGTTTCGGCTTGCCTTCGGCGTAGGCCCGTTCCTCCTCGCTGAAGACCTGCAACACCCGGCCGCGTTCGATGCGGCGGGCCATCTCGGCTACATCCACCAGATCCGTCCCGATACCGACGATCATTGATGCGATATCTCCTCTTGAACGCGCGTAAAATGCGCCAATCATGCCTGAGCTACGCCGCGCCTCTCCCCGCCCGTTGGCGCTCCCGGGCGCCGTCGCTTGCGGCATCATACACCACCCCGCCGCGGGAGGGGGTCCAGACGCGGCGTACCAGGCCGGTGAGCCTCCCCTCCGCATTTCGCGGCAGTACATTCCTTCTCGAAAGTGCCTTTTGAGCCAAACCTGTGCGATAATCAGAACGGTCAACCGGGAAACCCCGGGTTCACAGGCATAATAACCGGAATAGCGGGCTGCGTTTCCGTTTGGAGAATGGCGACTACTCACGCCACCTCCCGTGCGGCAGGCCCGTAAGGAGTCGTATGGAAAACGTGGGCATCGAGCAAGAAGCCCTGCCGAAGACGCCTCAACAAGCCTTATCCCTCAGTGAGATTCAGCCGCGCCTCAAAGAATTGCTTGAGACCGGCGATACCCGGGCGACGCTGGCGGTCGATTTGGCCCTGACCCAGGCGGTGCATCACGGCGCAAGCGACGTCCACTTTGAACCGTGGACGGACAGCCTGGCCGTACGGTTCCGGATCGACGGCATTCTCCACGATGTCGCTCATATCCCGGATGCGCACAAGGCCCGCATCACCGCCCGAATCAAAGTGATGGCCCAGATGGTCGTCTATCAGAAAGATCAGCCCCAGGACGGGCGCATCCCGCCCAACCAGACATCAAGCGGTTATTCCATGCGTGTGGCCACGTTTCCGACCATCAATGGGGAGAAGATCGTGGTCCGCATTCTCGGGACATCGAAGCAGATGCTGGAGGTCGATGATCTCGGGTTTGAGGCCTCGGTCACGGAGACCCTGCGCAGCCTGGTGCGGCGACCCCAGGGCGTGATTCTGCTCACGGGACCCAGTTCCAGCGGAAAAACCACGACCATTTTCGCGTTGCTGCGCGAATTGCTGCGCACGCAGATCGCAACGACCCACATCGTCACCATTGAAGATCCCGTCGAATACCGTCTCGACCGGGTAACGCAGATCCAGGTGAATCCCCGAACGGGGGTGACCTTCCAGAACGCGCTGCGCTCCATTCTGCGGCAGGACCCCGAGGTGATCATGGTCGGTGAAATCCGCGATGCCGAAACGGCCAAGATGGCGGTTCAGGCGGGGCTGACGGGGCATCTGGTGATCAGCACCATCCACAGCGGCACAGCGAGCGGCGTCTTCGCGCGCCTGCTCGACATGGGCATCGAACCCTACCTGCTCGCCTCAAGCGTGACGGGCGTACTGGCCCAGCGGCTGGCGCGGGTCAACTGCCCCAATTGCCTGGAGACCTACACGCCGACACCCGACCTGCTGACCCGTTTTGGCAAAGCTCCGAAAAATCAGCCCTATAAACGCGGAAAGGGCTGCACACAATGCCAGCACATCGGTTATCGCGGGCGGACTGCCCTGGGTGAGCTGCTGCTCGTCAATCAGGACATCGCCAACTTGATTCTCCAGCGTCCCACGACCAATGCAATGCAGGAGGCCGCCGCGGCGCATCACATGCGCTCACTGTTTCGCGCCGGCCTTGAAGCCGCCTACAAAGGCATCACCACGCCGGAGGAGCTGTCGCGGGTACTGCCGCCGCCCGAGGTCCTGTGACCGAGGCGGCTGGAGCCGGGATCGGCCCCGGGAAAACCGGCGCCGCGGACGCCACGGCCAGGGCATTTTGAGCGCCCAGGTCCTTAGGAGCGCCGGGATTGCAGCGTATCGGGCGGCCCGCCCGTCAATCGTGGTCGAAGACCATCTGCTGGACTTCGATGCCGTCGATCGTGGAGAGTTTTTTGCGGAACTCGTCGCAGGTCGCTTCATCGCCGAACATCTCGAGGAGGATCACGCCACTGGGCGAGCAGTAGTCCTTGCCGACGTCATGCAGCCCGATGCGGGTCTTGATGTTGCACCCGTACTCTGAAAAGAGCTGCTGGATGTCGGTGGCTTTGCGCATGCGATTGGTCACATGCACTCCGTAAATGATGTGTTTCTCCATGGCGGTTTTTTCCCTCCGTTTCCCCGAATTTCTATGCGTTCAGTGTGCACGGGAACGCGCTGTGAATCAAGCAACGCGCTAGACGTAGCAGTCGCGTTTTCCGGCCTTCACGCGGTCGACCAGGACCTGCGCGGTGGCGCGGCGTTCCGGAGTCATGTTCGCGAGCGCCGTCGCGATGCACTGCTCGCCGATGGCGAAGGTTTCGTCCGTGGCGTAATCGCAGAGATATTCCATGAAGGTGCTCACGGCGTTGACGTCGCAATGATCTTTGATCTTACCGGGTTTGGCGAGATCCATGAAATCTGCGCCCGTCCGCCCGAGGCGGTAGCAACCGGTGCAGAACGAGGGAACATAGCCGAGCGTGGCAACGTCGCGGATGACTTCATCGAGCGGACGGTGGTCGCCGAGGGAAAACTGGCTGCAATCGTATTCTTCGTCTTCGGCATACCCGCCGGGATTGGTGCGGCTGCCGGCGGAAATCTGGGAGACGCCGAGCGCGAAGGTCTCGCGTCGGACGTTCGGCGTTTCGCGGGTCGACATGATGATGCCGGTGTAGGGAACGGCGAGCCGCAGGATCGCCACGATCTTGCGAAAATCGATGTCCGAGACGGGGTGCGGCGGATGGGACGCGATCTCCGCGTTCAGGGCCGGTTCGAGGCGCGGCACGCTGATGGTGTGCGGACCGACGCCGAATTGCGTTTCAAGGTACCGGATGTGCTGCATGAGCGCCAGAACCTCGAAACGGTAATCGAACAACCCGAAAAGTATGCCGATGCCGACATCATCAATCCCGGCTTCCATGGCGCGGTCCATGGCCGTGATCCGCCAGTTGTAGTCGCGTTTGAGACCATCGACGTGCATTCGCGCATAGGTCTCCCGGTGGTATGTCTCCTGGAAGAGCTGGTAGGTGCCGATATTGGCGTCCTTGAGCCGGCGGAATTCGTCGGCCGTGAGCGGGGCGACATTGACATTGACCCGGCGGATTTCGCCGTTGCCGTGCCGGGTGTTGTAGATGGTGGCAACGGAATCCAGCACGTAGTCGAAACCTTCGACAGGATAGGACTCGCCGGCGACCAGCAGGACACGTTTATGGCCCTGATCGATGAGGATCCGGACTTCATGGGCGATTTCTTCCTGCGTCAGTGCGCGGCGCTTGATCTCCTTGTTGGTTTTGCGGAAGGCGCAGTACAGGCATTCATTGGCGCAGAGGTTGGAGATGTACAGCGGCGCAAACAGAACCAGTCGCCGCCCATAGATCTCTTCCTTGACGTACCGGGCCGTCTCAAACATCTCGCCGAGCAGCTCGGGGTCGCTCACGGCGGTCAAGGCGGCGACTTCGTCCATGTCCAGGCCGCCGAGTTCGCGGGCGCGGGCAAGGACGTCGCGGATGCGCGCGGCGTCACTGCGGGATTCGCGGGTGAGGGTGGCTTCAATGTGTTCTTCGTCAATGAACAGGGCGGGGGCGGTATGCTTCAGCATGATCCAGACTCTCTCTTGTGTTTGTGGCGCGCTTGGCAGCTAGCCGGCACAGGCGCCAGGGGGTATCGGGTTTAGCCGCGAACGGTCGACGGGAGCGGCTGCGGAATCTCAAAGCTGAATTCGGCCCAGGCGCCGGGTTCCGAGTCCGCACGGATACGGCCGCCATGCGCCTGGATGATCCGCCAGCATGTGTACAACCCTACGCCGGAGCCTTTCCGGGCCATCAACTCCCGGGACTGCAATCGCGAGAACTTCTTGAAAAGCTTCGAGCGTTCGCTTTTGGGGAAGCCAGGGCCGGCATTCCAGACCGAGACTGCCAGCTGGCCTTCTGGCTGCGATACGCGCAAGCGGATCAGACCTTCTTCATTGCCGTATTTTACCGCATTTCCCAACAGATTTGCCATCACAATGTTCAATAGCCCGGGATCACAGTCCACCGGCGAAGGAGATTCGGGAAAATCCTGCGCGAAACGCGTGCGTTGCTCCTCGAGCTGCGTTTGAAGGCCATCCAGCACGGGTTGGACCACATCGCCCGTGAAATCGACGCCCGGGCGGGGCCGGTAATTGAGCCCGCTGCCTTCGACGCGGGCCAGGTCCAGGTAATCCTGAATAAGCGTCAGGAGGTGCCTCGCTTTGCCGCTGATTTTTTGAAGGCGCTCGGCCTGTCGGGGCTCGAGGCGCCCAAGGAAGCCCTGTTCCAGCACGCTGGCATCCATGACGATGGCGCCGAGCGGGCTTTTCAGCTCATGGCTCACGAATCCCAGCATTTCGCCATAGGCCTGGTTGGCCGCGGTGAGCTGTTCGATGCGGTAGGCTTTCTCAACGGCCTGACTGAGCCGTTCGGCCAGCGCGCTGTGAAGAAGGACTTCGTGCATGGCATAGGCGCCGGGGTTGCGCGAACTCCGGAAGAGAAAACCCGCGTTGCGTCCGTTGGCGAAGAGCGGGCAGGTCATGCTCGAGCGTACGCCCTCGCGCACCAGCAGCTGCGTCGACGTGCTGTGCGGCTTGACCTCGAGGTAGGCGTTCAGGTCGTCGATAATGCGAACGCAGCCCGTATCGCGCACGCGGGCGAGGGTGCTCTGCCGCAGGTCTTCCGAGTATCCGGGCTGGAGGAGCAGTGGGGTATACAGGGCGCGGGTCCAGTGCGACGCCACGCGGTCATCTTCTTGAACGAATGAGATGCTGAGCCGGTCGCAGGGAAACAGCTCACGGCTTGACTCAAACACAAAATCCATGACGTCGGCAAGTGAATCGCCCGACGCGACGCGATGGTTCACGTTGTCGAGGGCAGCCCGTTCCTGAGCTGTAAACTCATGCACCGGCACGGTGACCCGGGTCAGGTCAATAAAGCGGACGATTTCGTCGATGCTACTCATGTTTTAGACGTCTTTCCCAGTTCTCAGTACGGCCGGCCCGCTGCTCCGCAGCGATGCCCGTGCCCATTTGTGCCTCCCAAGGTCATCTGTCCAGCGCCGTCGCCCTGCCCTGTCGGGTTCCCGTCTATAGTAAGGCCTTTGATGGCGCACATTCCATGCCGCACATTTGAATGCCGGAAATCGCCGATGGCCTGCTGAAGTCCGCCCCGGCCACGCCGTCCACACGGCCACGTTCTCCTGCCCTGAGTTCTGGCGGCACTCGTTTACCATCCACCCCCGGCCACGCGAAGCGCGTGGCCACCCCCGCCCGCGGGGGACACAAGAGCCCCGGCCCGGAGCGATCTCGGCGCGGTGCGCTTGTTCTCGCTCGCGAAGAATAGTAAACGGGTTCGACCGTCCGGCAAAACGCAGTACAACCTATCCTCCACGGGCGGGGCTGAACCGTGTGCCGACGAGGACGCCGGCGCTCCCAGGGTTCCTGTCCCCCGCGGGCGGGGCTGAACCGTGTGCCGACGAGGACGTCGGGGCTCCCAGGGTTCCTGTCCCCCGCGGGCGGGGGTGAATCGGCGGCAGCCGATTTGGGGGTGGAGTTTTGCAGGTTGGATTTTGGGGAAGTGAATTGCGGCCTAAACCCTGCGGCACCTCCACTGTCTGATAAGAACATAGATGCGTGGCGGTGGAAGCGCGGTAAGATTGGCACATGCCTGAGTTGGCGCCCGATGATCCAAGCATGTGAGGGGTAGGCCATGTTTCGCGGCAGCTCCATGTGGGATGCGAGGATCTTCACGGCTAAACCGTGCAATTCGACTTCACGCCCGGTGCTTGCTAGACTACGGTCTCTTCCTGCCCGAAACAACTTCCTGAATACAATGAACATGCACAGCCGAGGGGATTCATGAATGCATTCCTGGCCGGGTTGAATCCGGCACAGCGGGAGGCGGTTACCCATACCGACGGACCGGTGCTGATACTGGCGGGCGCCGGCAGTGGAAAAACTCGGGTCATCACGCAGCGTATCGCACATATTCTGGCGCGAGGCATCGCCAAGCCCAATGAAATTCTCGCGGTGACCTTTACCAACAAGGCCGCGGGCGAAATGCGGGAACGAGTAGCCGCGCTGACCGGGGCACAAGCTGCGCGGGACCTGGTGATCTCGACCTTTCATTCCTTTTGCCTTCGCGTGCTGCGGGCGGAAATCACACACTTGGGCTACCGGAAGGATTTCACCATTTCGTCGGAGGGAGATGCCCGCACCATGGTGCGGCGCCTGCTCGACAACCTGGACGGCGTGAGGGAGACATTTCATCCGGACAGTTTTCTCGAGCAAATCGGGTGGGTGAAAAACAACGGCTTGTTTGAAGTGCCTGAAAATCAGCCGGAGGGCGATACGGACACCGCCAGAAAATACGCCACGTGGCTGCCGGCAGTGTTTGAAAAATACCAATCCGCGCTCCGCGCCGCCAATACCCTGGATTTTGACGACCTGCTGCTGTTGACCCTGCGTCTGTGGCGCGAACATCCACGGATCTTGGCACGATACCAGAAACGCCTGCGTTACGTGATGGTCGACGAATACCAGGACACGAATCCGCTCCAGTACGAATTGCTGCGGCTGCTGACGTCGACCCACCGAAATCTCTGCGTGGTGGGTGATGACGATCAGTCGATCTATGGCTGGCGCGGCGCCGACATCCAGAACATCCTCAGTTTCGAGAAGGACTATCCGGATGCACAAATCGTGACGCTCGAACAAAATTACCGGTCCACGCAGACCATCCTGAGCGCGGCCAACGCCGTAATCGCCAACAACCGGGCGCGCCGCGAAAAGCGCCTCTGGAGCGAGCTGGGAGCCGGGCGTCCCCTCGACTGGTTCGTCACGGCCGACGAAGAACATGAAGCGAAGATGATCGTTTCATGGATACAGCACATCCGAGGCCGGACCCGTGCCAACTACACGGATTTCGCGGTGCTTTACCGCTCGAACCTGCAATCGCGGCCGATCGAGATCGCCATGCGCCAGGCCAAGATCCCGTATGTGGTCGTGGGTGGACAGGATTTCTTCGAACGGACAGAGGTGAAGGATATCATCGCCTATTTGCGGGTCATTGTGAATCCGCGCGACGAGGCGGCCTTTCTCCGGATTGCAAACATGCCTCGACGCGGCATCGGCGACGCCACGCTGCACCTGGTGCACGCCCTCTGCCTCGCCGAGAGCCTCCCCTTCGCAAAGGGCCTGTCGGAGGCCATGCGCCGGGGCCTGATTCAAGGGCGGGCGGAGGCAGGCATCCGCGAATTATTAGGGCTGCTGCGCGGATTCGGGGAGCGTTTCCGTCAAGAAGGCGTCTCGTTGACGCAGCGGGTGCAGGAACTGGTCGATCGGATCGGTTACCGGGCGGAGTTGGTGCGTACAAGCAAGAGCGGCCTTCAGCTCGAGCAGAAATGGTCGAACGTCGAAGCAGTCATCGACGCGGTAGCTCAGTACGAGCAGCAAAGCCCGATCCCTCCCTCGCTGAACGGTTTTCTTGATGAGAGCGCCCTGAACAAGACCGAAGAGCACCGTGAGAACGGCCGGCAGCAACGCTCCGGCGTAACCCTCATGACGATCCATAGCGCCAAGGGCCTTGAATTTCCCTTTGTGTTGATTGCGGGAATCGAAGAAGGGCTGCTTCCACACGAAAAATCCCTCCAGGACGCCGCTTTGGAGGAGGAACGGCGGCTGTTCTACGTGGCCCTGACGCGCGCCAAACGGCATGTCACGCTGTTTGAATCGTGCGCGCGCAGCCGGCGGGGACGCGAACGCCTGTCCACGACGAGCCGGTTCATCAAGGAAATCCCCGAAACGCTGCTGTGCCGTCATGTTCGAGCCGCCCGCGAGATGATCGCCGAGCGCACGGCGCCGACTCAGGCCTCCCAATCGCCAAAACGGCGCCGCAGAAGCAAATAGAGGAAAAACGGCCCGCCGACAAACGCGGTGATGATGCCGATCGGCGTTTCACCGGGAAGCACGATGCGAGCAACGATGTCGCACAGGCACAAAAAGGCGCCGCCCGCCAGAAACGACAGCGGCATCAGCAGACGATGGCGCGACCCCGTCAGACTGCGTACGGCATGCGGGACAATCAGGCCGACAAAACCGATGGGCCCGACTTCCGACACCACCACGGCGGTGAGAAACGAACCCAGCAGAAACGTGGTGGTCTGGAGGCGGCGTACGTTCACCCCGCGGCTCTGGGCAATCTCCGCGCCGAAACCCAGTTGATCAAATTGGGCCGCCTGCATCAAGAGCACCATACTGCAGGGCAGCACGCCCATGGCCAGCGTGGTGACCGGCTCGTAGCCGATAATGTCCACGCCGCCCATCAACCAGCGTTCCATCATGGCCAGCATGCCCGGATCCGACAGAAACCGCACGAGCATCATCCCCGCGTTGGAGAGCATGCCCAGTGTGATGCCGGCCAGCAAGAGCACCGGCGGCGAGACGTGATGCCGGCGCACCGCAATAAGGTAGATCAGCGCGACATCCAATAGCGCAAACACAAAGGCAAAGGCCTGCACGGCCGAAAAGCCCCCGAGCGTGAGCGCGAGTCCGGCGGAACGCATGACGATGGTGGCGGTATAGGCTCCAAACGCTCCCGCACTGGCCACGCCGAGCGTGTAGGGCGTCGCCAGCGGATTGCGCAGGAGGGCCTGAAACACGCATCCGGCCAATGCGAGCCCGCCACCGGCCAGGAGCGCGGCCAGGGTGCGCGGAAGCCGGTGTTGCAGCAGGATGGCCAGTTCCGGCGCATCGGCGAGCGGCTGGCCTGCACGCCAGTCGCGCCAGGCCGCAGCGAAATGAATCGATTCGCTCCCCAGGCCGATACTGGCCAGCACGACGGCCAGCGAGATCGCCATGAGGCCCGCCGTAATGAGGCTGCTGCGGCGCCGTTTCATGGCTTCCCCTCTCGTACAGACGCGGGCTCCGGCCACACCAGCGGCGTTCCTGTGATGGGGTGTTCCGTGACCACGATGGATGATTCATAGGCTTCGCTGAGGAGAGCGGGCGTCAGGACCTCCGGCGGGGCACCTTGCGCGACAATCCGAGCCCGGGAGGACATCAGCACGAGCCGGTCGCAGAATTGCCCCGCGACATTCAGATCGTGGGTCACCACCGCGACGCCGTAGCCGTTGCGGGCCAATCCACGCAGCAGCGCGAAAATTCCGGCCTGATGATGGATGTCGAGGGCCGCGGTCGGCTCATCCAGAAGCAGCAGATCAGGCTCCTGGGCCAGAATGCTCGCCAGCAGCACTCGCTGCCGCTCTCCTCCGGACAAGGTGCTGAAATCACGGTGGCGCAGATGCTCTGTTTCCGTTTCCCGCATACAACGTAGCACGATTTCCCGGTCGCGGCCCGAAGGGGTCCCCAGAGGCCCCAAATGCGGATACCGTCCCAGGATCACCACTTCCGCCGCGGTCAGCGTGAAAGCCGGGGCAACGGTCTGCGGCAGAAAAGCGAGGATACGGGCCCGCTCACGGTTGTGGAGGGCGCTGAGCGGCCGGCCATCCAACAGCACCGTTCCCCGGGCGGGTTGCAGAAATCCGCAGAGAAGGCGCAGAAGCGTGCTTTTCCCCGAGCCGTTCGGTCCGATAACGCCCATGACCTCGCCGCCGGTCACACGCACATCGGCATCTGTCAGAACCGGCGCCTCGGGCTCATATGCAAACGATACGCGCTGTGATTCAAGGCATCTGCCCATGGTCCCTCAGCACACCTTTCAGGTCAGGATACAGCAATGCGGCGAGCCGGGCAGCGATCTCCGGCGCGCGAGGCCCCGGGCGTAAGGCGTGCGACTCCGTTATGAGATAGATCCGGTGGTTTCGCACGGCCGGCAACGAAGGCATCTGCCGCCAATCCGCGAGATGCTGCGCCTTCATGGCATCCGAAAGGGTCTCACCCGCATGAAATTCGATAATGGCCTCCGGCGCGCGCATGACCACGGTTTCTTTGGACGCTTCGAGGTACGGCTGCATTTCGTCCTGGTAGAGATTATCGCCACCGGCCGTGGCGACCAGTTCCGACACGAAGGACGTGCCGCCGACCGTGTGAAAATCGGTCATGTCGTGCAGCTGGCGCCCGGTGAGAACAAGCGCGGTCATGCGCGGATGCGCCGCCACGCATTCCCGGACCGACGCCAAATCCGCATCGAAGCCCCGCACTAAGGTCTCTGCCTCCTGCGGGCATCCCAGGCGGTCGCCGATGAGCCGGATGCCTTCCCGGATGCTTTCCAGGCTGTCCATGTGGACCCGGAGCAGTTCGAATCCGCGTTTGGCGGCCAATTGAGCCACGCGTTCGTGCTCGCCCTGGACAATGACCAGGTCGGGATTCAGGCGGGTAATCTTCTCGAGATTCGGATTGTGCCACCCGCCGACGCGCTCGAGGTCCTCGATTTCGGGGGGAAAATCGCAAAAATCAGACGCCGCCACCACAAGCGCGCCTTTTCCGAGGGCAAACACCGTCTCCGTGATGTGCGGCGCGAATGTGATGATGCGTTCATGTCCGGAAAGTGCCCCGGGCGGCGGCAGTCCGCTGACTTCTTCCCCCGAGCCGTTCTGCGCGGGGGCCTGGCCTCCACTGCCGCAGGCGCCACCGAGCCAGCACAGACCCGCGGCAATGGTGCATAGCAGCGTCGCAATCCGTGCATTGGGACGGCGCTCTTGTCGTATCCGTTTCACCTGGTCCGCGCCTCCCGGCCGCGGGGCCGGATATGAAGCAGGGCGGCCGCGGAGTACTGCGGCCGCCCTGGATGGCATGCTTACGCAAGTCGGGCCATACGGTCCTTGACCTCATCCGCAAAACGCTGGATGAATTCCTGCACGTATTCGCCGGGATCTTTGCTTTCGTCAGTAATTAACGGGGTCAGATCCATGCTGAAGTTCACGCCGGTGGTCAGGTCAACGCCGTGCGAGGCAAAGTAGGTGGCGTGCGCCTTGCGCCGGCCCATGGTGGCCAGGTCGTAGCGCTTGCCGCCGCAGATCTGGGAATCGAAGACGCCGAGCAGCGCCGCCTGGAGATTCTCGTGAGCCGACGCGTCCAGGGCCACCTTGTCCGCATCCGCCATCCAGTCGAGGTCGCGCCACACTTCGCAGCCGAGAAGCTGCTTGGGCCGCTCATCTTTTGGAAGCCCGCGGATCGCCTCGACCAGCTTCAGGGTTACGCCGACATGCGTGTCGTGCTTATCGGCGAGATTGTGCGTATACACTACGCGGGGCCTGGTAAGCTCGAGGATCAGCCTGAAATCGTCCACGGGATTTTTGTCCGCGGCGCTTTTGATGGCCGAACTGGGGTAGTCCAAGAGGATCTGTGCGGCATATTCGCCGACCACGGCGGCCTTTTTCTGTTCCTTGAACCGGACGACCCGCATCTCGTCGTCCGTATAATTTTTGTAGACGTCATCACGAGGCGAGCCGCTGCCATTGGTAACGACCACGCCGGTATACCATTGGTCGGGTTGTTGAAAGCATTCCATGATGCCCGCGAACGACATGATTTCGAGGTCATCCTGGTGCGCTCCCACGGACAGGTGGGTAGTCCGTGCCAGCGCCTCACGGGCCGGCAGCCCGTCAGGCACAAAAAGTTCCGCGGTCTCCAATTTGAACTTCATACGCTCCTCCCGAGATCGCGCAGTCCGCGATCTCGCTGAATGCTACCCAATCGCACCCCGGCGCGCCCCGAAACACTCACGGCCGCCGGACTATTTTGCGTTTCCGGCTCCGGCCGTCTCAAGGAAGCAGGGGGAGGCTGGCCGCGGCGATGGATTGGCCGACGCGCCGGCTCTTCTCGTCGGGCAACTGAATGTTGACCGCTGCGGCAAGCTGCGGGAATTCGGCAGCCAGGACCTCGTTCGCGCCCTCGAGAATCAGGTCGCCGCCCCGGCCTGACGTGCAGCGGCCCAGAATCAGCACATGTTTCAATTCATAGAAATCGGCGTAATGAGCGATGGCGTAGCCCATGTAGTAGCCCATGCTGCGCCAGATGTTAACCGCGCCTTCGTGGTCGGCCTCGAGTTTGTCCTGGACCGCTTTCAGCCTCTCCGCATCGGTCACACCCGTCAGCAGCTCGATGCCGGCCCGCGGCGCCAGGCGAAAAACGCACTGCTGCGAGAAATACTGCGCGCCCACGCCCAGGTCGCCGGACCATTCGTCCGCAGGCGCTTCTTCACTGTAGTCCACGGGGCAAAACGCCAGTTCGTTGAGCCAGCCCGTGATGTTCCCGTCCATGGTGACGTAGCCGCCCGCCTCGCTCGAGCCCAGGGCGATGCCAAGCACGCCGTTGTCCTCAAGCGACATCGAACCGGCAAGCGCCGTGACTTCGCCGTCGTTGACCACGTTCAAGGGCACGCCCATTTCGTCGCGGATGCGATGGAACATGCTCCGAACCTGATCGTATTTTTCTTTGGGCACCCCGCGAAACAGCGACGCGATCATGGGGCGGTCGTTGATATACACGCCCGCTGAGCTGCCGCCGATGGCATCAACGCGCTCCATCTTCGACGCGGCGGTCTTGATGGCTTTCATGACTTCGTCGTAGTGGTAGGAGGGGTCGGTGTTTTGACGCGGTTGCCAGACCACTTCTTCGCTGTATACCGCTTCGCCGTCGACCACGGCCGACACCTTGCGGTCGGAAGCGCCCAGGTCGAAGCCGATCCGGCAGCCTTCGAGGTGCCGGCCAAGCGGTTGTGTGCTTTCATTTTGAGGGGGAACATCCGCCGCCTCGCAGCTCACGACAGTGAACGTCTTCTCGTAAACGTCCTCACCCATGAAGTGGTAATCGAATGAGCGGCTGCCATCGGGCGAGTAGCACTGGGCAATATACGCGCCCACGCTCTTCGGCCCGCCGACATAGACTTTCCATCCCCCGCGCTGCCACAACAGGAATTTTACCAGCCGCTCGACGTATTGGAGATTTGCTTCCGCCCGCGCATGCCCTTCCGGGAATACCACGGTCTCGTAGCGCGACAGCGAGCCGTCTGCACGTTCCAGACCCAGCACCAGCGGCACAGCAGCGCCCGATTCCTTCACCTCGTTCACAAAGGCCCGGTTGGCCAGGACTGCCGGGCGAAATCCCGGATCCAGCGGAGGCACAAATTTCGGATTGATGAGTTTGAACGCGTTCGACATGACTACCTTCCTTTGTTTTGGCTGTATTCTCTCACACAGCGGGCGCCGCAGTGAGCAGGTACCCGCCGCATGATCGCTGACGCTCAGACGCGTGTAGAATCACCCCGGACCGGAGTCTTACGCGCGGGCGCCCGGCCGGACATGCGGAACGGCCGGACAAAGAATCTGCCAGCATTTCATAAAGGGTATGACAACTATACCATACCCCCGCGGCACAAAAGAAACGCTGAAAAAACCCGGTCACCACGTCGGGCCTCTTCCTGCCGTTCATCGAGCAATCCGGCCCCGGAAGCCCTTCATTCCATTCCCCGGGCGGCGGACGGTCTGATACAATCGGAGCATCATGCACACGCGAGAATCCGACAACTACGGCCAGCGCATGCTTCGCTCGTCCGCCGCCGCCGTCGTGATCCATATGGTCCTCATTGTGCTGTTCAGCGCCGTGGGCGCGATGACGGCGGTCGATGCCATCGGCCCGCACATCGCCCGCGAAGAGCCCCTTGTGCTCAACCTGGAGCCCGACCCGCAGAGTTTCCGTCATTTCGTGGATACGGCCGTGCCGGCCACGTCCCCGGTCGACCCGGACACCGATCTGATTTCCGACCGGGCATCCAAAGCCAGCGGGCTGCACGATTCCGAAGGCGAACGCCCGGGCCCCCGCCTGCAACAATCGGCTGAGGTCGACGACCTGGCGGGATCGGCGACTCCCGCCCCTGTCGTGGCGCCGGCCCCTCCCGCAGCTCAACCCGAGGCCGCGGAAGAGCCGGCCCAGCCGGATACGCCCGCCACAACGCCCGAATCACCGGCCCAGCCGCAAGCGGAGGCGCTCACGGCGCTTGCCCGTGTGGGTGAACTCCGGCCATCAGTCCCCGCCGAAGCGCCCGAACCCGCCCCTCAACAGATGGCTCAGGCCGAACCTCAGCCCACGAGTGAGCCAACGGCTATGCCCCAGCCCCATCTGGGGGTGTCCAAGGCGCGGCCCGGCGCTGCGGCCCCAGGCAAAGGCTTCCTCGGTTTTGAGGCACTGGAGCACGAACTTGGCCCTTATCTCAAAGAAGTCCGCGATCGCGTCGAGCGCAACTGGCGCACCGCGCTGGAGATGCGTTTTTCCGGAGTGTCACGCACCCAGGCCATTCTCGACTGCGCGATCAGCCCTCAGGGCAAGCTTGTTCGCGTCAAAGTCGTGGAGCCGGGCGATTCGCCGACCTTTGCGGTTTTGTGCAAGCAGGCCATTGAAAAGGCCGCGCCATTTTCCCCGTTTCCGTTCGATGTTCCCGCGATCTACCGATCGCAAAACCTTGAAATCCGCTGGACGTTCAGCTATTTGTGAGCCGGGCGCTGCATCTCGCTGCCTCTTGCAAAATCCGGCCGCCCTGAGGCACCATCCCCGTTCGAGAAAGGAAGTCTGCCTGTGGAAATCCTGACGATGCTTAAACATGGCGGGTGGATCATGTTCCCCATCGGCCTGTGTTCGCTGGCGGGGCTGGCGATCATCATTGAACGCATGGTGGCATTGCGCCGCGAACGCATTCTTGCCCCCAGCGTCATTGACCTTGTCGAGCATTTTTCAGAAGACACGCCGCCCGAGATGGCCCTTGAAATCTGCCGAAGCGCACGCGGTCCGTTTGCCCGAATTGTGGAAGAGATCATCGGAGCACGCCATCTCCCCGACGCTCAGGTGATCGAGACGCTTCAGGCCACCGGGCGCACCCAGGTCAGCACGATGGAGCGCGGCCTGACCCTGCTTGAGATTATCGGGAACGTCAGCCCGTTGCTTGGCCTGCTGGGTACCGTGCTCGGTATGGTCACTGTGTTCACTGCGATCTCAGTGGAAGGGATCGGCCACCCGCGCGTTCTCTCCGAAGGCATCTCCAAAGCGCTGATCACCACAGTAGCAGGGCTGATTGTCGCCATCCCTGCCGTCGCGTTCCACAGTTGGCTCAGCGCCCGCGTAGACGATATGGCCACCGAAATGCATGAACGCGCCACCGCCTTCGTCTCAAAGCTGCATTACGTCCGCTTGCGCGCAAGAACCCGGCAATAACCCGCAAAAAAACGGCATGCGCCGCGACCGGCCATCGCTCGAAGCACAGACGTGATCACGCGGGCGGAGTTGCCGCTTCGGGTTCAGGCGCTGGGGCAGGCTCAGGTTCAGGCGCTGGGGCAGGCTCGGGTTCGGGTGCCGGGGCTGCATCGGGTTCGGGCGCTGGGGCGGGCTCAGGTTCGGGCGCTGGGGCTGCATCGGGTTCGGGCGCTGGGGCGGGCTCAGGTTCGGGCGCTGGGGCGGGCTCAGGTTCGGGCGCTGGGGCGGGCTCGGGTTCGGGTGCTGGGGGCGGCGATTCCTTCAGTTTTTTCAGCGCCGCGATGATGTCGGCGGGCTCTGCTCGAAGGCGGTAATCGGCGCGCAAAAAAGCGTAGCGAATGACCCCGCCGCCATCCACGAGATAAACGGCCGAGAGAGGCAGCTCCCGGGCGCTGTCGCCGTTGTAGTCCGCAAGATCTACGCGCGCGCTCAGCTGCGCTGCCGTGTCATCCGACAGCTTGAACGCGATCCCATACTGCCTGGCCACCTTATTGTCCGCATCAACAAGCACGTCAAAGCCCAGCTGGGCATCCTGCACGGCCTTCGCCGAGTGCTCGGTTTTTTGCGGGCTGAGAGCCAGTACCCGCGCGCCTTGCCCGGCTATGCGGGGCAATGCTTCCTGCATGGCCTTGAGCTGAAGGTTGCAGTACGGGCACCAGTTGCCCCGAAACCACACGAGCACAACGGGCCCCTGCGCCAACAGCTCGTCCAGTTTGACCGGCTGACCCGACGCATTCGGCAGCTCAAAGCGTGGCGCCGGATCTCCGGGCTTCTTGGCCTTATCAACCAGGCCGGATTGAGCGACCTCGTCGATCCCCTGCTGAAAGGCCTGTTTTGCTTCTGGGGCGAGGGATTCCTCCAGCTCGGCCTTCAATTGTTCAAGGCGCGACTTGAGCGTAGGCGGCTTTTCCGCGGCGGCCTTCTCTGCGGCGGCCTTTTCCTCCGCTGCCTTGCGTGCGGCCTCTTCTGTCGCCGCCTTCTCCGCGGCCTTGCGCGCAGCCTCTTCTGCCGCCGCCTTCTCCGCGGCCTTGCGCGCAGCCTCTTCTGCCGCCGCCTTCTCCGCGGCAGCCTTCTCCGCGGCGGCCTTCTCCGCGGCAGCCTTCTCCGCGGCCGCCTTCTCCGCGGCGGCCTTCTCTGCGGCGGCCTTCTCTGCGGCAGCCTTTTCCTCCGCTGCCTTGCGTGCGGCCTCTTCTGTCGCCGCCTTCTCCGCGGCCTTGCGCGCAGCCTCTTCTGCCGCCGCCTTCTCCGCCGTCGCCTTCTCCGCCGCCGCCTTCTCCGCTCCCGCCTTTTCCTCCGCTGCCTTGCGTGCGGCCTCTTCTGCCGCCGCCTTCTCCGCAGCAGCCTTCTCCGCAGCAGCCTTCTCCGCGGCGGCCTTCTCCGCGGCAGCCTTCTCCGCGGCGGCATGTTCTTCCGCGGCCTTGCGTGCAGCCTCTTCTGTCGCCGCCTTCTCCGCTGCCGCCTTTTCCTCCGCTGCCTTGCGTGCGGCCTCTTCTGCCGCCGCCTTCTCCGCGGCGCTGATTTCCTGGGCCTTTCGGATCGCTTCCTCGGCCGCTTTCCGCTCTTCGGACAGCCGTTTCAAGGCTTCCTCGGCTTCTGCTTTCATCTCAATGGCCTTCTGCGCTGCCGCCTCGGCGGCAGCACGCTCCGCCGCGAGTTGCTGGGCAAGCGCCTGCACTTCCGCGGCTTGCGTATCTGCGGGCGGAGCTTCTGGGAAAGGGCTTTCCTCGGCCGCCGGCTCCTCAGAGGCCTCCTCCGGCACAGCCGTGTCGACCGCCGCCGTTGACGCGGTTTCCGGAGCGACGGATGTCTCTTCCGAGACTTCAGCGGGCTCCCGTTTCGGCGTGCCGTCTTCATCGATCACGACCCGTTTCATGTCCGAATCGGCCTTCTCTGTGCTGGACGGGGAGAGTAAGCGCCGAATCACAATGCGGTCGTTCCGCACCTCATACCCGATGTCGGGATAGAGCCATTGGCGAATGGTCAGGTCGAGCACGGTTCCCAGCCGCAGCTGCGAAAACGCCGCGGGATTCACCGGAAGGTCCGCCAGCGCGGTGTCAATGTCGATCGGGATTCCCAGCTGGCGGGAAAGCGACTTGACCGCCGTGGAAAAAGGCTGCGCGCCCGACTGAAACGGCACAGGCCCCCGTGTCCCCGATGCGGCAGGCAGCACGGCACTGACCCGCCGGTCCAGTAAAGCCTGCTGCTCCGGCGTCAGTTCCCCGTCATGGATCAGCAGCGAGCGCTTGTGGCTGTACGGGTTTCGCGCCGGATGGTAGAAGAAGATGTATTCGGAGGAGCTATCGACTCCCACGCCTACCGCGCGGGCCGATTTCAGCAAAGCCTCGAGCCCTGTGCGCAGTGGAACTTCGCCCAGCGCAAGTTCGCCCGTAACGGCCGCTGCAGCCAGATTATCGGCCACGATGGTCTTGCCCGTGGCCTGGCTGATCCAGGCCAGGGCCATGTAGAGCGGGAGGTTCGCGCCGAAAACCATCTCCGCCCTGACGTCATCATACACGGGATCGAGTGACGCCAGCTGGATCTGGGTCAGCGCCTCAAAACCCAGGGGATAGAGAAAACAGTAATCCTCCGTCTCCTGCATCTGGCACGGGATGATCTCCGCAATGCGCCCGGCCATTTTCGCGGCTGAGCCACGGCGTTGCGAAAAAGGCGCTATGGGGATATCCTCCATCCCCTGCATCAGTACCAGGCCGTCGACACCTTTCTCGCCCAGTTCCCGCAGAAACATGCCCAAGCGAACCGTTTCATCCGCTTGTGACCTGACGGAACCGGCACTGGACGTCTCTGCTTTGTCTCTGAGCCGCCGGTCGCGGCGGCTTGCCCCCCCGTACTGCGCACCGGCGCCGGCGCCCTCCGCCAGCAGCAGACTCGCAAGCAGGCAGGCAAAAAAGGTTCGGACAGACCATCGGATTGCTGAACTCATCGTTTTACCATCCTGGATTCATTCACAGAAATACTCGCGTTACGCTGTATTTTATCGCAGTAATGATACCAAGCTGAGCGGGGAAGTTCCGCATCAGCCGCCAACAGCCGCATCACGGACGAAAAATGGTGTTGATTGGGCTCCGTCCGCAACGGGGGCAGCGGGCGCCCTCTTCCCGCACGTCCTGTCGAGAGTATTGAGCCACGCAGGCAACGCAACAAATGGCCCCGCAACGTGAGCACAACAGCCCGTAATCGGGGCGCAAGTCCTGGGCATTCGCAACGTGGTCGCTCTCCGGGTTCGCCGGCCAGGCGGGAACGCGAAGGCGTTTCCGGCATTCCATGCAATTGTGGCTGCGCGCCTGGGGCGCATAAAAATTGACCCCGACCCAGACCGGCGGCACCCGATCGACGGCAAAGCAATGGCTTGCGCCACAATGGGGGCAGACATAGTCGCTCACGGCACGCCCCACGAGATTGGGACGGGAACCGACCACCAGCGCCATCTCAGGCCCGGATAAACGGGTCAGCTCCGCGGGGAGGATCAGCAGCAATTTCTGGCATTCACTGCATTCAAACTCCAGGCTGTCATCGTGGCGGAGCTGCAACCTTGAAGGATTCGTCTCCTCCCGGACGCGCCAGGCCAGCCACAACACCAGCCCTGCCCCGGCAAGCGCCACCAATGCGGTGATGGGAAGGATCCAGGGCCCAAGCCAGGTCAACGGCACGTCGCTCTTCTCCCTTGCAATTCCGGGGTCCGATTCACCGGCGCCGGCGTCTATTGAACCGCGTGGCGCCCGTCTGAAACCGGGGGCCTCGCATGCTTGCCTGGCGCATCGCGCCGTTCTATACTCCAAGGCATGGCCTTTATCTTACTACTAATTGCGTCCGCAGCGGAAATTGCGCAAAGCGACCCCCGGCAAACCTACGAATTTATCGAAAAGGGCACTCTCCCTATCGAAAAACGTACGGTATTCGGCCGCATCGTCGAGAACCGCGAAGGAGGCTACCTGGTCGAGATCGACGCCCCCTGGGAAAGCGGCAGGCGAACGGTCACCCTGCGTGACGCCATGCTGGAAGCGGGGCCCCTGCTCGAGACAACGGACATGCGCGACCAGCGAATCGAGCACGGCTGGGCCGAACGGGGATACACGAAGGTTAGCACCGCGGATGGGAAGACCGCCTTCGTCGTATCGCAAGAGGTCGAGCTGGCCGAGCGGGCGCGCCATGCTGGGCTGAAAGCCAGGCAAGCCGAGCGAGACGATATCCCTCCGGAGGCCTTGCTCGGTCTGGAACATCCCCCGCCCGCGGAAACCGCAGACGAAGATATCCGCAGCAGTGGTTTCCCCTGGGCCAAACGCACCGGGCAGGCCATTTTGATGCTTGCGGCGTGTCTCGTAGCGTTGGTCATCGCCCGAAACACCTTCCTCAGCGAATAACCCGGGGGCCTGTTCCCCGCTTTCATGCAACCGAGTGGAATGTCCCGTCGAATACCGCGCATATGCCGCATCGGGAACCGATACACCGAAATTCCCGCAGGAATCTAGTGCCTATATGTGAATATCATGGTATACTCTTATTAGAGACAGTGCACCGGAGGGTTCGAAGAGGGGGCGCTGGTGGTGGGCCATAGTCAAAACGCGCGCAAAATGAGCAAACTACGAGGCACGGGCAGGGTATTTCTTATTTCCATTGTGACTTCGGTCGTTCTGGCCTTGAGCTATTATTCCGTTCGCGCCTTCGGCCTGGCATCGAAGTCAGTACAAAACGCCCTGGCATTCGCCGCGGTATGTGCGGTCGCTGTGCCGTTCTGCTACACCCTCCGGCGCGTGCATCGCTCCTCGCGGATTACCACCGTGGCGGTGATCGCAGCGATCTTACTGGTCTTCCCCCCGATGCTCAGCCTTATCCAGACCGCCCTGTTCGCGCCGCTGAGTTCCCTGCCGCTGATACGCATCTTTTTCGAGAACAGCAAGCATTTGGCCAACGTTGCCCTGCACCTTGGTTTTCTTACGTTCTTCGTGGCCTTTTATCTAAGCATGCTGGAAACCGAAAAAGACAAACTGCTGATCGAAGAACAAATGCAGGAGGTCCAGCAGCGTGATGAAGCGTACCGGACCCTGGTCGAGAACACATTGCAAGCCCTTGTCATCTGGCAGGAGCGCCGGTTTTTATTTGTGAACTCGGTTTTCGAGCAAATCAGCGGCTACAGCGCCCGCGAACTGGTGGCCATGACCGCGGAAGAGATTCGGAAACTCATCTATCCGGACGATCGGGATTGGGTGTGGGAACGCGGTGCGCGCCGTCTCGCAGGCGCCGATGAGCCGGTTCATTATGAATTCCGGATCATCTGCAAAGACGGCACGATCAAATGGCTTGAAGTGTTTACCACCTTCACCCAATTTCGCGGCGAGCCCGTCATCCAGCAGTCCGGTATTGACGTCACCGAAAGGCGCGCTGCCGAAGAGGCCCTGCGGAACAGCGAACTGAAATACCGCACCATGGCCGAGAGCATCTCCGATATCGTCTGGACCACGGATATGGATAACCGGTTCACCTACGTGAGCCCATCCGTTGAACACATCCTGGGATACACGATCGAGGAGGCACTTGCCACAAAATCAACCCAGGTACTGGCGCCTGAATCCAAGGCACGTCTCAAAAAACAGGCCAAAGCGGCTATCGAACGCGCCGCCCGGGACGGCGATGACTGGGTGACCCAAACCCCGGAGGAATACCTCCATTTTCATAAAAAAGGGCATATCGTTCCCTGTGAAGTGACCTGCAAGCTGCTGCTGGACGAGCAGGAGACGCCCATCGGCCTCATTGGGGTAACGCGCGATATCACCGAACGCAAACGTATCGAAGAGAGCTTGCGGGCCAGCGAAGAGAAATACCGGACCATGGCCGAGAGCATTTCCGACGTCGTCTGGATGGCGGATATCGAAGGGTACGTGTCCTACTGCAACCGCGCCACGCAACGAGTCTTGGGCTACACCCCGGCCGAACTGATGGGGGTGAACGTGCGCCAGCTCCTGACCGAGTCGGCCTTTGATCGCGCCCGGGCTGCCATCCAGGAATATCTTGATCCCGATTCGCGGCAAGAGTACAGCGGCGAGCCGCCCCAGGAATACGATTACGTGCACAAGGACGGGACGATCATCCCCTGCGAAGTGGTCAGCCGGCTGATCTTTGATGAAACGGGTGCGCCCGTTGCCATGGTCGGCGTGAGCCGCGACGCCCGCGAACGCAAACGGGCCGAGGCGGAAAGGCGCCGTCTCGAGGCCCGAATGCAGCAGGCCCAGAAGTCGGAGAGCATGGGCATCCTGGCGGGAGGGATCGCGCACGATTTCAACAACATCCTGGTGGGCATCCTGGGAAATGCCGACCTGGCACTCGAAGAGCTTGCGGTGGGCTCGCCGTCGCGCGCCTATCTCCATCAAATCAACCTCTCGGCAAAACGGGCCGCCGACCTGGTGCGGCAGATGTTGGCCTACTCTGGCAAGGGAAAATTTGTCATTGAACAAATTGACCTTAACGAACTCGTGCTCGAAATGGCGCGCCTGCTGGATGCCTCGCTGGACAGAAAAGTGCGTCTCACGCTCGGGTTGGGCAGTGATCTGCCCGCCGTTGAAGGGGATGCGTCTCAACTCCGGCAGGTCTTCATGAATCTGGCGATCAATGCCGCCGAATCCATTTCCAGTCCCGATGGCATGGTGACCATCTCCACCTGGCAAGAAGACTTTGATCTGCGCAAGCTCCAGGAAAGCCGTTTTGAACAGGAAATCGACCCGGGCCGCTACGTTGCTCTCGAGGTCAAAGACACGGGCAGCGGGATGAACCAGGAAACGCTGCGCTGTCTTTTCGATCCATTCTTTACGACGAAATTTACGGGGCGGGGCCTGGGACTCTCGGCCGTGCTCGGCATCGTTCGAGGCCACCGAAGCGCCATCGCGGTGGAGAGTACGCCCGGCAAAGGGACCTCATTCCGCGTGTATTTC
This sequence comes from Candidatus Hydrogenedentales bacterium, assembly GCA_050950105.1. GTDB lineage: Bacteria > Hydrogenedentota > Hydrogenedentia > Hydrogenedentales > SLHB01 > UBA2224. The sequence goes on from JBMNGZ010000010.1 coordinate 36,417, forward strand.
CCGGCGCTGGATATCCAGGCGTCTACCTTGAGCAAAACGCCCCCGGAAGACTTCCGCCCGGACTGGCGGGGCTCCGGCAAGATCCTCGTAGTGGATGACGAGGCCACGGTACTCGTGGTCGCCCAGCGCATCCTCGAGCATCTGGGCTTCGATGTGCTCCTCGCCGAAAATGGCAAGCAGGCGGTCGACGTGTTCCGGGAAAACGCGGACGAGATCAAAGTCGTGCTCCTCGATCTCACCATGCCGCATATGGGCGGAGAAGAGACCTTCGATGCGCTGCGGCGGATCCGGCCCGACGTGCCCGTGGTTCTGTCAAGCGGCTACCCGGAAGAGCGGGCCAAGGCGGGCTTCCGAGCCGAAGACCTCGCCGGCTACGTGCAGAAACCGTACACCATCAACGCACTCGCGGGCGTCATCCAGGCCCGCTTCAGTTAGTCGTCCGTCAAGCGCGCCGGAAACGGGGCTCCCGGCCGGCGTAAAGCACTCGCCCGCCACGACAGACCTGCCGCTATTCGTAACGAACCTTGGCGAATTCAGTATATGTTTAGTAGTGACATCGCTGACAATGGGCTCGCCGTATTGGAGAATCAAACATGCGACAGAATAAGGTGAAAATTGCATTTATGAGCGCTGGCGCGCTGCTGTGCGCCGTGTTTGCGCTCTTTTTTACGTTGGGCTGCGGCTCTGGCGGCCCGGAGGCGGGGCCATTTCGCTATCAGTTCACGGCGACCTCGGGCACGCTGCTTCGTGACCTTTTTCTTCCCAAACAAGAGCTTGGCCTTCGAGTAACCCGTGATTTCTGCACCATGCCCGCGGAAAAGGAAGTCCAGAGCTATCTGACCGAGGTTTCGGGCTTCAATGTGTCCCGGCTGGTTCAAATCAGCCGCCTGGAGCTTGTGGAAATGGTCATTACGGCAACTTCAGGCCGTTTTGATGTCGTGACGGACATGTCGCTGTATTACCTTCCGGCGGGCGATCCGGCCGATGAAATTCTGCTGGGAACGGCGAGTTCTCCCACGGGTTTTGACGATAGGATCATCCTGACCCCTTCGGATCGGGTGGATTTCCTGGAGCTTATCAAAGAAAACGACGCCCATGCGGACGACGAATGCCCCAAATTGAGGATCGAGCTGTCTTTTAACGGCCTGCCGTCCATTAACATCGCGTACCGGGTGGATGTGTTGCTTGACGCCTACGTGCGGTTGCACGTTCGGTAAAATCTGCCCACTTCCAATCGGGCTCCCCGGCATCATGCCGGCCCCCATCTGCGGCCGAATGGGATGACGGGGATCGGTGCCAGGGGCCTTTTTCCGCTCACTGAGATCTGGTGCCGCAGTCCGTGGAGAAATCTTGGTGCCTGGTTTTTCGTTGTGTGATACACTGCTGATTGCTGGGATTTCAGGAACACCCACAGACAATATCCGCAACTAAGGAGGTAGCCATGGCTGCAGCAAAAGTTGGTGTCGAACGGCTGCTCGCACTCGCCGGGCAGTTCATTGCCAAGCAAAAAGGGGTCTGGGAACACGAAGACTGGGAAGCATTTCTGGCGAAAGCCGGGGCCCTGGGCATGCCCATGGACGACGAGTGCAAAAGGAACCTGGGAAACATTCTGGAGGCAGGCAAATTCTTTTACGAAATCCTACCGTCAGCCCCGACCCGAAAGAAAGCCGCCGCGGGCAAGAAAGCCTCCAAGAAATAGCCGCGCCACTTGCATTGCAGCGCTCAGACGAGCTTCGGTTATGGCCTCGCGTGACCGTGTCGAGGCGTGCCCATTCCGTCGAGGCCTGACGACCATACACAGCCCATTCTATTGAGCCAGTACAGGTGTCCTCTGTATGCTGATTCCGCACAGGACGCCGGCTCTTCGCCCTGAGCATACGGAAAGTCTACGCAGTCCATTCCTGCAATTGCGGGGTCGGATGAAGGGGCTCCCATGGCAATGTTGTTTCTGTGGATCGTTCTGGCCATTCTGGCCATAGTGCTGTGCGGATTCCTCGCCTTCATCCGCACCTTCAGCATCGAGAGTCGACTCAAGCGCGTTGAGGCGGAACTGCGCCTTCTTGCCCAGCGCGTCGGCCATCCGCCCACCGCGCCTGCTCAGGAGCGCCCCGCACCCCCATTGACCCCAGAAAAGGACGCCTCCCTGGCGGCAGCCCACGGCGCCGCCCCCAAAACACCAGGGTACATCGCTCGCGCCCGGCAGGCTGCCGGCCCGGCCGGCGCAGTACGGTCGCAAGCAGCGCCCGGACCCAGACTTTCGGAGAAGCTTGGCAAGCTCACCGGCACCCTGTCGTGGGAAATGCTGGCCGGGACGAAAGGCCTGCTCTGGGTCGGTGTGCTCTTCGTGATCGTGGGCGTGGCGCATTTTCTCAACTATCTGTACAGCCTGGGCTTTATCGACGAACACGTGCGACTGTTGATCGCGGTGGTCGGGGGCATGCTCGCGCTGGGCCTCGCTGTCTGGTTCCGCAAGAAGGGCTGGGAAGTCATTTCACAGGGTTTTTCTGGCTTGGGCATTGCCATTTTCTACGTATGCGTCTATTTTTCGTTCCACATCTATGCGTTCACCGGGCAGGCCGTCTCGTTCACGCTGGCAGTCGCTGTGACCATTCTGGCGGTGGCGCTGGCGGTGGTTCAGCATGCTCCATCCATTGCGGTGCTGGCCATTCTCGGCGGATTTTTGAGTCCAATTCTCATATCGACGGGTGAAAACCACCCCTACAGCCTGTTCAACTACATCTTACTGCTCAATGTGATCGCGGTGGGAGTGGCTTGGTTCAAGCGCTGGCGATTTCTCGACGCCCTGTGTTTCGTGGGCACGGCGCTGCTCTACAGCGCCTGGTACCTGAAGTTTTTCGGGCGATACGACGAACCTGACCTGACGGTCCCCGCGACCTTGTATGCCGCGATATTCTATGTCCTGTTTTTCGGGGTTTCGTGCATTTATCCGCTGGCGCGGCGGGTGAAATCGCGTCCGCAGGATCTGGTTCTGGCGGCAGCGAACGCGGTGTTCTGGTTTTTTTCCTTTTATAACGTCCTGTACGCCCACCACCGGTATATGCTTGGGGCCATAGTGCTCGGACAGGCCCTTCTCGCTTTGTTGGCCCTGCTGGCGTGGCGAAAACGCGTGGCCGGGGACGCCGCCGCACAGGGCGTCCTGCTCGTCCTGGCCATGGGCCTGGCGATTTTGGCCGCTCCCATCTTGTTAAGGCTCTACGCCTATCAGATCACCTGGGCAGTCCAGGGGTTCGTGTTCGTGTATCTGGCTTTGAAATACCGGCACGTGCTTGCCGCAGGCAGCGGGATTACTGCATGGACGCTCGGCGGGCTCACTCTGTATCTCACCCTGCCACTTCATACGGTGCGCTTCGTCCCGGTATTCAACACGGCTTTCGGCTCGTGGGCCTGCGTCATCGCCGCGGGCGCGGCCATCGCCCTGTTGCTCAACCGGAGCGCGGAGCAGGCGGCGTTCTGGAGAGTCCCGGCCACGGCATACATCGGATTGAGCACAGGCGCGCTCGCGTGCTACCTGCTCACCGCTGAGCTTGCCCAGTTCTGGAGTACACGCGGCTACGCCAACTACCGGGTCCATCAGCACAGCTCGCTGGCGCTGCTGTGGGCCGTGCTTCCCCTGGGCGTCCTCTTGTTTCTTTGCGCAATGCGCCTGTACCGCTGGCTGGCGGCCGCCATACTCTGCTACGGCGCCGCACTCGTCGTCTGGTTTGCGGGGCTCACTCACTACCCGCTCGCGACGGCCTGGTTCCTCCTCAACACGTCGTTCCTCGCCCGCCTTGCCCTGCCGCTGTCGTTTTGGGTGAGCGCGAACCGGATCCGGAAAACGAGCCGCCCGCTGAGCAATCTCTTTATCGTCGCAGGGCACCTCGTCTTCGCCGTGCTCGCGGCGGTCGAATTGGAGCACTGGACGCACCGTACCGAGCTTGTGTCCGACAAGGTGACGCTCAGTTTCATCTCCTCGGCGTGGGGTCTGCAGGCGTTCTGCCTGATCGTCATCGGGATGGTTTGGCGGAGCCGGACCCAGCGCGTGCTCGGATTGACCTTCTTCGCGGTCACCGCGGCCAAAGTGTGGCTCGTAGACCTCGACGCGGTCGAGCCGCTGTACCGCATCCTGTCGTTTATCGCCGTTGGCCTGCTCCTGCTGCCCGCATCCGTCCTGTATCAACGATTCAGCGACCGGCTCTCCGGCGAGCACGCGGCAAGCCAGGCTGCGGACGCCGGAAACACAGAAGCGTCGTAATAGAACCTGGGTCGCTCCTAGCCGTGTAGCTCTGGATGGCGAACGTGAACGCGCGCGGGGCAGGCTTCGCGGGCGTCTGTCATGGATTGGCGCTCACCGGCGTCGTGCAGGAATGTTGTCAAAATGCCACGCCCGTTGCGCGACGTATGTGCGGCTAGAATCGTTTGGGCCGGGTCTCAGCAGCCTGTTCAATCTCGAGTTCAGTGAGTTCCCGGATTCGGATGTTGCGAACGGCGCCGGTCGTGCGCCAGGTGGCAATGCCGAGCGGCACCGTGGGCTCCACTTCCCAGCGGACATCGATGTCGCGGCCCTCCGTATTGGCGTCGACCAGCGTCTCGTTGTCGATCCAGGCCTGAATACGGCCCTCCGTTACCCGCAAGCGCACGGCATACCATTCGCCCTTATTGAACTCGCGGTACCGGGTGGTCTCGTTGTTGGCGGCATCGTTGTAGTCGAGACTGGAAAGGCCGCAGGTCGTGCCCCCCCATCCGCCCAGGATCAGCGAGCAGGGGTCCTCATGAACGGGGAAGGTGAGCCCGCAGAAAAAGTCGTCGCCCGCCACGCGCATGGCATCGAGCGCGATCTCATAGTTCATCTTCGGAAACGGCCCGACGCGGGTGATGCCGCTCATGTCATCGCCTTTTTCGAGAACGACGGCGCCGCCCTCGACATAGACCGGGCCCGTGCGGGCGAAATCGGCAATACGCCAATCCCGCCAGCTTTCCGGCAGCCCGGCCGGCGGTTTGCACGCGCCGCTCACGGTGTGGGTCAGGATGAAATTCGTGACCGCGAGCGGGTCCTCCAGGCCCTGCTCAGGGGCATCGCCCGGTTTCATGATAACGGTCAGGTAATAGCCCTTTTGGCGCACGTACACCTTCTGGAACGCACTGGTCTGATCCGTATACGGCCGTTCCGCGTCGTTGTGCCGGCTCAAATGCAATAGAGGCGTTTTTGCTTCGGCAAGCGCTGCGGTCAGGTCGACAGGGTTCCGTCGGGACTGCAGGGCGTCATCCGCTGACGCATACCCGCAGGCCTTCAAAAAGGCCTCCCAGCGCTCCGGCTGCGCTGCGGTGGAGCCCGTGCCCGCCAGCCAGGCCTTGAAATCGACCACGGGGCAATCCGCCACCAGGCACCACAGCCGGGCCGCATTGTCCGACGCCCACAGATGCGCCTGGAGAGCGCCCGCGCCGAACGCCTTCAATGCGACCTTCCCGTTAAGCCCGTATTGCCCGGTTAAAGCAGCGTACACGGCATCCCACACCTTCAGCGAGGCCGGACTGCCAAACGGATCGGGAAGTTCCGCCACGACCACATGAAAACCGCGGTTTAACAGCATGATCTCGACATCACCCGGATCACCCGCGTCGAGCAGAAGCCAGGGCAACGCGTCGTGAGGAGTCTCCGGCGCATAGACCCGGACTGCATGGCCGTCGAGGGTGAAAGCGTGAAGCGAGTGTCCGCGCCACGGAGAGGACTCGCCGGGCCATGAGACCGCGGTCGCCCGATTCGCTCCCCAAGCCGGAAGCCACAGCACCGCCAGAATCACGATCAACGCCCGTCCACTGCGCAAAACACTCTTCACCAGATTATCCTCCCTGGAGATGGATGTATTGGGCTTGCACCCTCTCTGTCCTCGCCATTGTATGCGATCAACGCGCTCCATACCGGCATGGCGTCTACAAAGCCGGCCCGCTACGCATCAGGTCCGCATCGGCGGCGAGTTTCCAGACTTCGCCATCCGGGGACATGAGCAGTGCGCGTCGGCCGCCCCAGCGGTCAGTGCGGTAGAACCAGAAGGTGGACCAGTAGTCGTACGACAGAAAGAGCGTGCCTTTCCGGTCAATGGTCAGGCGATGGTAATAGATGCTGTATTCGGACAGCGGAGGCGTGATCAGTACCTGGGGCTCGGACCAACCTTCGCCGGGCCGCTTCACCATATGTGCGAGCGTGGCATAGGTTCCCGACGGGAAGTACTCCGTATCCGTCCGCCACAGGCGGAACACGAGATGGAGGGCATCGTCCTCATCACACACGAGGCCGACATAGGTCTGGCGCAGGTCCGGGCCAACGTCCTCCGCCGTGGTCCAGCCGCCCTGCGCGTTGTTTGCTTCCAGCGACCGGGCGTATTTAAAGGTTCGGCCGTGGGTGCCGACGAGCATGTGGAGAACGCCCTCGCTGTCCATGGTGATGCAGGGGGAATTGTGGCTGTCGTTTGCGGGGGGGCCGTGGCCGATGAGCACGGGCTCGCCGAGGCTGGAGGTATCCCGGTCCCAGGTGGCGGCAAACGTGGGCACCCCCGGCACGTCTTCCTCGGGATCCGTCGCTTCGCCCCATACTAGATGGACTTTTGAGCCGCGCGAAACGAGGGTCGAAGGGATACCCGAATGACCGGAAATGCCGATGCATTTTTGAGAGACTCGAACCGGCTCGCCCACAACGAGCACCCCGTTGTCGTCCTGCGGGAGAAATAAATCCAGATCGTTGAGGCTGCGCCAGATGAGCTTCGGATCCTTTTCGGTGCGCACAAGCCGGACAAAGGGCGGCGGCCCGTCCGGCGTGTTGTGACCGGAGAACTGTTCGATGTCGAAGGAACCGCCCCCCGGGATCGGACACAGGTCAAAAGCCGTACCCGCGGCCTGCAGGCGCACATAGACCGCTTGTTCCTTCATGGCGCCAATAAAATAGACGTTTCCGGCCGAATCGAAGGCCACTTTCGTCGTACGCGGCACAAAAGTAGCGCCGTCCACAGTCTTCAGCGGCAGGGCCAGCCAGGACTGATCCCGGACCGTCCACAACGCGGAGTCGGTGATGACATAGGGGCGGTCTTCGGGGTCGAAATAGACCTGGTTGGCGGTGGGATAGTCCGGCAGGTAGCCGAACTGGGCGTTCTCATGCTGGTAGGGTTTCAGCGTGATGGGCAGTGCCAGGGGCGCGGCGGCAGGCGCGTCGCCAGGCCGCAGCGTCACGGTCGAATAGGTAGTAAAACCGGAGCCATCTTCCGGGGTCGCGCGGAGGCGGCATCGATGCATCCCCCCGTCCTCCGGCAGGCGGCACGCAAGGGACAGCTCCCGCGCTTCTCCCGGCTTCAGGCTCACCCGGGCATCCGGCAGCTCCGACAGGCTAAATGCGGAGGCGGCGGCCGGCTCGGTCTCCAGGCTCAGGGCGACGCTGCGCGGTTCCGTGCCATTGTTATGAATGCGAAACGTCAGGGAGCGCGCCTCGCCGGGATGGGCATACACGACGCGATGATACGGGCTCAGCAGCCAGCGGTTGGCATGAAACGGAAACCACGACGCCGGCTCGGGCGTCCAGAGCGACAGGTTGTTGCTGCGGGAGTTCCAGCGCGTAACACCGTCGATATGAACCACCGCCTTGTATTTCGCGAAATGCAGCCGCCAGGGGATATTTTCACGCGCGGCCGCCGGCATCTCGAGGCTTGCCCGGCCATCCTCTATGACCGGGATCTCAGCCAGGAGCGCATTTGAGGCGTCATACAACTGCACCGGCGTGCTCTCCGGCGACAGGCCGGACATTTCAATGGCAAAGGCCTCCGCACGCGGTAGAAAACAGATCTCGCCCTCGCGCTCCGGGCTGTCAATAACGATGGGCTCTTCATGAGGCGCGTCGCGGTGTCCTCGAGAAGTCTCTACGAGGTACTGCGGGCAATTCGTGGTGAACCCCCAGTAGGCGTGGTCGCCATAGCGATCATTCGTAACGGTGATATTGACGCCGTAAACACCTGCGGCCTCCACGACGGTCTCCAGCCGGCACCACTGCACCGGCCCGGGGCCCGTACCGGCCGCCTGCCCGTCGTCCGGAAGGAATTCCTCCTGAATGACCTCGCGCCCGGCATCGAAGAGGACGGCGCGGAGATGCGTCTCAATCTTCCGCTTGTTCATGTCCTGCTTGGCGATCTCCACCACGAGCGGCCCGGGTTTGGCGAATAGATACAGGCCACCGGCTCCACCCAGGCGCAGGGGCATCGCTTCAGCGGCGGCCGCCGCCGCCGGATGGGCCTCGGGGCTTTGGGTCTCGGCGGCGTTACTCCTGGGCAACATCACAAGAAAAGCAGTCAGGCTGACAAAGAGAAGATGTCGCACGGCAGCTGTCCTTTCACGTGAATACTCTGGATATCACGGGCCTGTTCAGAACACAGCAGACACTGTAACATGTTCAGGTCTTGGAATGCCCAAGGCGGCAACTTGGCCGCCGGGCGGAGTCATCTGCGAGCGGCGGCTCCGCGCCGGACGCATCCCCGAGAGAGCCAAGCGATCGGCCCGCTCAGGATTACTTCGGGCCATTTCGGGGTTCTACACCTCGTACGGCTCCCTGTGGTATGCTTGATTGGGTGGCACAGAGGGCGGAGTATTCGCAGTACAGAGGTGGATCAGCCGGCGTGATTGAGAACAAGGCCTTCTACCGCGCAGAGTTCGCAAGTACGCTTGAGGCGCTCGGCGACGCGATAGCCGAGGCTCTGGAGACCTTGCTTGCGCATGACTGGATCGACGAGGATCAGGTTTTTTATGCCCGATTATGCTTGGAGGAGGCCCTGGTCAACGCCATCACGCACGGCAATCAGTTGGATGACACGCGAATGGTGCGGATTGAGATGACTCGGGAGACGCCCGGCGATATCTGCTGCATCCGCGTCTGCGATGAAGGCCCCGGATTCGAGCCCGATGCGGTCCGCCTGCCCTCAGATGCATCGCCCAACGGCCGGGGAGTGTGCCTCATTCGGCATTGCATGGAGAGTGTCACATACAATCCAGAGGACCGTTGCCTGGAAATGCGCATGCGGCGTAAAGGTTTGTGCAGGGGAGGCGCAGTATCATGAACGACACACCGCTGGTGACTTTCGAGACGACCGGTAGTATCACCGTTGGACGCATAGGCGCCGCGAGCGTACTCGATGCCGTGAATGTCACACAATTCGGTAACGAGGTCCTCGATTTTGTGAGAAACCGGCCGGGGCTCAACCTCATGCTGGATTTCGTGCACGTGGACTACCTGTCCAGCGCCGTGTTGACGGAGCTGCTGCGCATCAATCAGGTGGTTCAGAAAGAGCACGGCAGCATGCGTCTGTGCGCGCTGAAACCGGATGTGCTCAAGGTATTTGAAATCACGAATCTCGATAAAATATTTACGATTTATGGCGAAAGCAACCAGGCGCTCAAACGCTTCGAACGGTCGCTGGAAGTGGCCGAACGGGAAGATTTGTGGTCGCGCCTCGCCAAAGAAGAAGACTGACGGGCAAGCGCTTCAGCGCCGGTTTCGAACGATTTTGAGCTGCGAATACGCTTCATTGAGGGCGCGCATGGCGTCTTCGTCTCCGCCGTGGTCGGGATGATGGATTTTGGCTTTTCGGCGGTAGGCCTTTTCGACCTCTTCCCACGGGGCCGACGGCGAAATCCCCAGCATTTTGTAGCAGAGATCCAGATCCCGCGGTGAGGCCGGCGCCCGGGTCTGGTGATGCGACTGGTGTGCATTTGAAGAGGGGGGATCGTCGACGCGTTCGCCTCGCAACTCGCGGATCCCTCGGATGACGACGGGCCACAGCCCGGTGATCCACATCGCCACGATTATCAGGACGACGAACAACATCTCCTGGGGACTGGCAAACCCGAACACGACCGTAAGCTCCTTGCGCGCCTATTTTCTGCGCCGCTTTTCCTTTTCGTAACTGAAGATATTATTCACAGCCTCACCGATAGCGTCCAGAGGATCCTCAGACGGCTTTTCTTTTCGCCGGCGGCGCAGTGAACGCCACCAGGGCAGCAGTTTCATGTAGGCGTACCCCGCGGCGAGCCCGCCGAAGTGTGTTTCCACGGAGACCCCGTCCGGCCGAATCGCCGACATGAGGTTCAAGGCAATGACGACGATCACCAGGGCCCGCGCAGTCAAACGGATCGGGATGGGAAACAAGAAGAGTTCACGGTCGGGATTCACCACGGCGAACGCTACCAGCACGCCCATGGTGGCGCCGCTCGCCCCGATCACCGGAGCGCCGCCCCACAACCGCGCCGTAACCAGCGTGGGCAGTACCGATACGGCTCCGACACAGAGGTAAAAGCGTATAAATTGCCGTGTCCCGAGCACCCGCTCCACATCCGGGCCGAACACAAACAGCCACAGCATGTTTGTGAAGAGATGCATCAGGCCCGCGTGCAGGAACAGGTAGGTCAGCGGCTGCCAGATGAATCCACTCCACGGAAAACGGGTGGGGTCGAATACAAACCACCGGAGCACCTCGAGCCCCGGCTCGCCATGCATCGGCGACACCCTCCGGGTCGCCAGCGGCTCGACCATGTGCAGCACCAGCTGAACCGCAAATACGGCGACGGTCAACAAGAGGATCCGCTGCACAGCCTGTGTGATGCGGCTGCTGCGCGGGGCCATGCGATATTCGTACTGTGGGGAATAGTAGGTCATATACCGGTGATCCGACGGTCCCTGGCGGGGCGGCACGGCGGATGCGGCCCTGTGTTTCGCGAATTCATGTCCATAGCCTGACACATTGGCGCAGCGGACACAAGCAAACGAGGCCAGGCCGGCCCGCGTTACGCCGCGTCCCGGCGTCTCCGGTTATGGCTCGACCAGCATGGCGCTGAGTGGAAATGCGGTCACCGGTCCGCGCCGAGACCAGGGCAAATAAATATAACGGACCCGCCCGATAATATCCTTGACAGAAACGGTGGGATCGGCCCGTAAGGCCTCAGGAATCTCCGCATCTTCTCTCGCATTGGCCCAATACGAGCTGTCTTCACTGTCATTCCGATTGTCGCCCAGCACAAATATGCGCCCCGGGGGCACCGTCACGGGCGGAAACACTTCGTAGACCATCGGTTCTTTGATGTACGGTTCGGAGGCATATTTGCCGTTGATAAACAGCGCGCCGGCCTGAATGGCGACGGAGTCTCCTTCGACGCCGATAAGCCGCTTGACCAGGTTGCCGCCTTTAACGACTGGATCCCGCATCACCACGATGTCGCCGCGCTGATAATCATCCGCATTCAAGGTGAACAGAAAATCGCCCCGGTGCAGCGTCGGTTCCATGGAATCCGACGGAACCGCGAAAAAACGCATTCCCCGGACAAAACCCAGATAACAAATCACGATTGAGCAGCAGATAACGATAATGTAGAAGGTGTAGCGCGCGCGGGAAATTCGCTGTTTTTGGCTCATGATGTCTTGGCTTTCCCAAATGCTGCGGCCTAGAGTCTGGACTTCAGGGTCATGGCCACCTCGCTGTCGGGGCGCAGCTCGAGTGCGGCATCAAGGCATGCCAGGGCCTTTTTTTTCTGTCCGCCCTCGATCCGGACCCGTGCCTCGTTCAGCCAGCAGAAGAATTCTTCATCGGTCGTGCGGGCGTACTGGCGGGCTCGCTGCCACGCGCGGGCGGCCTGGCGCCAGTCGGCTTTCACCTGAAAATTTTCGGCCGCATAGAAATTCACCGCATAGTCTTGCACCAACTCATAGTCATTACCGAGTTCGGCGGCCTTTTTCGATAGTTTCATGGCGGTCTTGTAGACTTTTTTGAGACTCCATCCTTTCTGCCTGGCCACGGCAGGAAACTGGGTAAGATAGGTCTGGCACAGGTTGTACAGATAATCGGGATTATCGGGCTCGCATTTCAGGGCTTTATCGAAGTAATCCAGCCCACGGGACAAATCGCCGGCATGCGAATAGTGGATTCCCAGATCATTGAACACATCGCCCAGGTCGGGATGGAGTGCGGCGGCCTTTTTCCACAGCATGAGGGCCTTCGTGTGATCGCCCTGGTAATCATAAATCAGTTCGCCGTAGTACGTAAGCGCCCGGCCATTGTCCGGATACCGTTCGAGCGCATAGCTATAGGCCTCTTCGACCAGGGCCAGGCGTCTCCTGGCCTGTTCCATCTTCTCCTCGGCAAGCTCCGTGTCACCTGAAAGGGCCAGTTCCTCGGCCAATTCCATGTCCCAGCTTGCCAATTCGCACTGAAGGCGATCGAATCCGCGAATCATCTTCAGCAGCTGTGTCGCATTACCGGACAGCGCCTCCAGATGGACCAGTTCCGGGGAAAGTGCTGCGCTGCCGGCGGAAGCGCCGAGCGCCAGGCTCAGGAGGATTGCAAAAATCACCGGTTTTGGCATGGCGGTTGTCTCTCGATGCGGTTTGTTCCCTGGTGCCGCATTTAGGGCTACTATAACATGGCGGACGATTTCACGGACAACTTGGAGCGCGATTCGGGGAAGGCGGCCAGACAAAGGCATCCACGTCGCGCCGGGGTTCGAAGCCCAGGCGCAGATAGAGCTTGCGCGCCGGGTTTTCCACGGTAACGCCCAACGCGGTGTACTTCCAGCCGCGTTTCAGAAAGCTGGAGGCCAGATCGGCGATCAGGACCCTGCCCAGTCCCTGGTTTTGCGCGTCCGGCCGAACCGCCACTTGGAGGACAAATCCCACGCCCGGCGCCACCCCGCAGCCCAGGATCGCCCCGCGAACTCCGTCGTGACTCCGCAGGACCCGCACAAACTCGGGATAGCACTGGCCAAAGGCGCCCTGCATCGTGTCGCGCATGTATTTCTCAACCGAGAGCGCATCCCGGAGTTCGGGATGGAGGGCGCGTTCCGGGTGGCGTTCGTAGGTCTCCGCAATCGTCGTAGCCGCGGCGCGCAAGTCTAGAGGGCCGCAAGGAGCCGAACGCGACACCGTGGTCCCGATGTTCGACAGAAATTCGGTGTCCACTCTCATCAACTGGCGTGGAAACACGGCGAAGCCCAGCTTTTTGAAAGCGCCGCGGAGGTCCAGCTCGCAAAACGGAATACATTCGCAATGGATGGCAGCCGCTCCGTCCCTCTTCAACTTGCGCACGGCCTCTCCCACCAGGCGGCCTTCGATGCCGGTCCCCCAATACGGGCGCAACACGTGGATAAACGGCAGGCGTCCCAGACCGTCCCGATGGAATGCCATGGCCATTCCCGCGCAGCTGCCGTCGGTTTCCGCGCAGAAGGTGGTCACCCCGGGCGAACGCATTGACGCCTCGACGGCCTTTGCTGCAATGCGGCGGTAAGCCAGGCCGGCGGCTTCTCCGTACAATTCGTTCATCCCTTCCGCGACGTCGTGGATATACTCCGCGAAGTTGGCGGGAAGCGTCTGAACCGGTCGAATGCGCACCGCGTCTCTTTCCTTTTTCAGCAGAGAACGGCCGTTAAGGCTGCATCCGTTTATTGGCCTCGACAATGGAATCGAGCAGGTACGCGCGGCTATTGTCGGGCGTGATGCTGAAGCTGTCTTTCTGCTGTTCCAGGTCGTACACCCAGATGGCGGCGAGAGGGACGCCGCTGGTGACAAGCGCGTCGAAGAGCAGCTCGTGTTCGTGCCTGGGCCCCTGGGAACCCGCCTGATCGCCGTCGCCTCCCGCGCCGAATTCGCCCACAAACAGGGCCTTGCCTGCATCCCGGCAGGCCGCCATGGCCAGCGACAGAAGTTCCGGGTAGGTCGTTCCATCGCTGAAACGCGTATCCAAATCGAATGGGTACACGTGGGTTGAGACCAGGTCGATCGGGTCGGGACTGGTCACGTTGAGGCGCGCCTGAAACTGTTCGCGCGTATCGCGCGCCCAAGAGCGTTCAGTGTGCATATGGTGTGCCGCGGGCCGTGGCAGGCTGTTGCCGGTGGTAATGGCGCGGTGGGCGTCATGCCGGCGCACCGCCAGCGCAAATTCACGGCAGGCCGTCACGATCATTTCGGTGGTCATGTCGTCTTTTTCGCTGCGCTCAGAAGGCGTCCCCAGCCGGGGGACCACGGGAGGCCGGTGCGTGTCCGCATTGGGCAGATCCGCGGCCAGGTCGTGCTCATTTCCCATTTCCCAGGCCCAGAGAGCCGGCGAATGAACATAGCGCGGGACCACTTCGGCCACGTACTGCCGCATGAACGCGATGGTCTTGCTTTGCGGGTCACCCCAGGCGCTGCGCGGTTCGCCCATCATGTCGGGCACGCAGGCGTTGAACCAGAACAGGCTGGGTATCAGGCCGAGCCCCGTCTCCTCGGCGGCGCGCACCACGTCGTCCAGCTGCGCAAAATACGCGTCCTTATCCTCATGGTAGAGCTGCCAGTCGACGGGCCAGAATCCGCATGCCGCGAAGCGCGCGAACGGTATCCCCTTTTCGGACAGCAGCTTGAACCCTTCGCGGCACTGTACGGCCTCGGGCTCGCGCAAACGGCGCAGAAATGCGTCGAAAAAATTGACTCCGATGCCGCGATACGGCACGCCGCCCTTCAGCAGCACTCCGCCCTCTCCGACCACCAGTCCCGGAAGAGGTTCCTGGGCCCATACGAGCGCGGCCCACAGCATCAGGCACGTAATCAAAATCAGCGTTCTGCACATTACTCAATTCTCCGTATTTCCGATCGTACCGGCACAGAATACGTTCCCGCCGTTGTTACTACAACAGGGCGACGGCCGCGGCTCAGGCGTTCCCCCGCGCATACGATTTTCTGATTTGTGGCATCAAACGGCGAAATGCTATAGTATTGACTTCCATGTGCGCTGCCTTGCCCTGTCTGGGGAACCGTTTGAACTCCCGTATACGCCAGGACAGGTTTCAGGCTCTGGATTTCAAGGTAACCGTCAGTCTAGATAGGAGAACAGTACCATGCCACTCGTTCCAATGCGACAGATTCTGGATGAGGCCGCGAAAGGCGGATACGGTGTGGGCGCCTTCAACGTCAACAACATGGAGCAGATTCAGGCCATTATGGAGGCGGCCAACGAAACCAACAGCCCGGTGATCATCCAGGCGAGCCGCGGCGCCCTGCAATACAGCCGCCTCATCTACCTCAAGAAGCTCATGGAAGCAGCCTGCGAGGAGTATCCGCACATTCCCGTGTCCATGCACCTGGACCACGGCAACAGCCTCGAAACCCTGAAGACCGCCATCGACCTCGGGTTCACGTCCGTGATGATGGACGGCTCGCTCGGGGAAGACGGCAAGACCCCCAACACCTATGAGCAGAACGTGGAGATCACCCGCGCTGCGGTCGAAATGGCGCATCCCCTGGGCGTGACGGTCGAAGGCGAACTGGGCGTGCTGGGCGGCATTGAAGACGGCCACGGGGCCGGTTTGAGCGACAGCGAGATCCAGGAGCACCTGACCGACCCCAATCAGGCGGAAGACTTCGTTCAGAAGACGGGCCTCGACGCGCTGGCCGTGGCCATTGGAACCAGCCACGGCGCCTACAAGTCCGGCCGCAAAGACCCGAAAACCGGGGAAGTGCTGCCGCCCACACTGGCCATGGACCGCATCCATGCCATCCACGAAAAAATGCCCCACTGCCATATGGTCATGCACGGCTCCAGCTCGGTGCCGAAGGAACTGGTCGACATCATCAACGAGTACGGCGGCAAAATGCCCGGCACCTTTGGCATTCCCATCGAGCAGATCCAGGACGGCATCCGGCACGGCGTACGCAAGATCAACGTCGACACCGACAGCCGCCTGGCCTGCACCGGCGCTATTCGCAAAGTCTTCGCGGAAAAACCGGCTGAATTCGATATGCGCAAGTACCTCGGCCCGGCTCGCGATGCCATGAAACAGGTTTATATGGACCGCATGCAGGCGTTTGGCCAGGCGGGACACGCCGGCGACTATGCGCCGATGACCCTCGACGACATGAAGAAGGTCTACGGCAAGTAGGGCCAGATTACACGGCATTCACACTGCGGCTGCGCCGCCTTTCTCTGGGCGGCGCAGCACTTTTTTCAGGGGGAGAAATGCCCGCGTAAGGCGCTCCAGATAACGATGCCGCAGCCGCGAAATCGCGATGGACTTCGCGGGTGCGGCGAAAAAGCGTCTTTTACGCTATCTCGGTCTGCTCAGGTCCCCGGGGCGGTGAAGGGCCACACGTGCGGGACCACGCTCACGCCGGTCGTGAATTTGAAGGGCAGCATGAAGTCCGGGTTCGGGAACTCGAGTTCCACCAGGAAGCCCGTCCATCCTTTTTCCGGTGCGGCCATCGTGGTTTTGTACACACCGGGCTCTGCGGGAGCGAGTTCCGTGCTCTGCCAGGCCTGGCCGATGGTCTGGAGGCGGAAATCGCGCGCATCCGGATTGCCGGCTTGCCACAGCAGGACCTTTGCGGGTTCGGTCGTGCATTCCACGACGAAATTCCCGTCGTCTTCCATGCGCCATGCGAATTCGGGTCGGGGCGTGTCATTGATGATCGCATGGTGGAACGACGCCAGGTTCAAATAGGCTTCCAGGCTGAGGCCATGATCGGTATTGGGGACATAGCGCAGATATTTCTCGCCTTGGAGGTCATCGAAATAGAAGCGCCACGAATCCGGCAGGAAAAACTGGTCGCCGGTCGCATTGATGATGTATTTGGGCATCACGAGCCGGTCGATGTACGAATACGGGTCCACGATATCGCACAGGGCTTCGAACTCCGGCGTGTGCATCCTCGCCAGTATATTCATGTCCTCGTATTCGCTGATGGCGGGCGCCCAGAATCCGTAGGCGGCATAATGATTGTCGAGCGATTTCACCACGTTCAGCAGGTCAATCACCGCGGGCATAATCGCCACCACCCGCGAATCGACGGCACCGACGGTCCACGTTGTCCAGCCGCGTTTGGAGCCACCGGCCACCGTGAACTTCTCGACCGAAGGCAGCTCTTTCTGCACCACATCCATCGCGCGTACGACCGCTTTGGTCATCGGCAGGCGCGTCAACCACAAGGCATCCCCCGTCAGAATGAACTTGTCCCAGCAATAGGAGATGATCTCATCTTCGGTACGGCCCTGCTCCTTGTAGCGGTCGTCGTGTTCATCCGGAAATTTCAGGCGCTGGTTTGGGATCTGCTTGATTTCGGCCACCACGGATTTGGTCATCGTGGCGACACGCACCAGCCCTGAAGCCGCGCGCGCCGGCTCGGCATTGGGTTTGTTGCTGCTGCCGCCAATAAACATGAGCGCCTCCGGCTGCGTCACTTCTTTCGGTTCGATGATGATCAGCCAGTGCTCCCACAGCGTGCGATCGACTTGCTCCGGCTTCAGCCAGGTCTGCGATACCATGCGGTAGGTGCGTGCGGTGTAGTCTTCGTTTTCATCGACCATCGCGGGCGGCGTGTCGTAGGTAAAGGCCGGGTCCGCTGTCTCGACATAGCGATCAAGCGCGGTCTTTTTCTCCTCGGGAATTGGGAACGGCGAAATGAACGCGGGCGCCTCCGCCGGGGCCGTGGCGCTTGCCTCCGGGGCCGACGCGGGCGGTGGCGTCACGGGCGGTGCTGCGGTTTTCGGTCCGCACGACACTGCCGTCAGAACGAGCAGCATTGACAACACAAGCGCCCGGGAACATGCTCTCCAATCCGTGTTTTTCATGGGTTTTGCCTTTCGCTACCGCATTTTGTACACTTTTCAGATTTTTTCGGCCCCGTGATGGTAACCGATGTACATGCGCCGATCAACTTCTGCCCCTGCTTTCCTCAGTGATCCCCAGTTTCATAATAGGTGCATGAATAGGGGCCAAACATGGTTATTTACCCTGTATACTGACGAAAGTCGACGAAAACCAACGTCAGGAGGTGGATTTCTCATGTTTGGCCCGAGCAAGATTATGAAGTGGTTCGACCAGAATCTTCAAGGTGTGCGGCGCTCTCGTCGCAAGACGCTGGCGCATATTGCAGCCGGCGCGATGAGGATGAAAGGAGTAGGGGTGCTAGCTCTGGGTCGCGCCATGCATGGCCCAGCCATCGCAAAGCACCGTATTAAAAGGGTGGATCGCTTCCTGGCCAATGAGGATTTGGAGCGTTTTGTCATCTCCAAAGCGTTGTTCAATAGGCTGCGAGGGCGGGACCGACACCCTCTGGTGCTCGTGGATTGGACCGACCGTCACGCCTTTGAACAACTCGTACTTTCCATTCCGCGAGACGGGCGCTCCATGCCTTTTCACGCGATCACCATAAAATCGACCAAATTCGGCCGCGAAAAAAAGGGGGCTCTCCTACGCGCGGAACAGAAGATTCTGCGCCAATTGCACGCCATGTGTCCCCCCGGCATCGAGCCCATCATTGTTGCCGACAGAGGCTTTGGAAACGAGCGCTGGATAAGCGAGATCACAAAGTGGGGATGGCGGTTTGTGCAGCGTATCTCCATAAATCACTTTGTCGAAACCGAACATCACATCGGCACGATTCCCGAACTGGGGATACGCCGCGGCTACCGCCCCAAAGACTGGGGTTGGGGCACTATGGGAAATGACACACAGGAGGACAAGACACGCTTTCGTCTAGTCACGGTCTTTCACTGGGAAGCCGATGAGCCTTGGTATCTCGTTACAAACATTGAAGATATGGAGGCCGACAAAATAACCGCCATCTACGCAAAGCGCTGGTACACAGAGACTATGTTCCGCGATTTGAAGAACCGCAAGTGGGGCATGGGCATGGATGAAGTGAAACTCACTAGCCTTGAGCGTACAGCGAACCACCTCATCATCGTTGTGATTGCCTACCTCCTCCTCTGCGCCTTCGGCGCTTTCGCCGAGGACAAAAACTTCGGCGAACAGCTCAAGGCAAACACAGAGCAGAGCAGAGCACTCTCGCTGGCCACCATCGGTAATCACTTCATGGACTTCATCGGACGAACAACGGTCTCCATGGCAATCGCTAGTCTGGTCAAGGCGCCCACGTAGAACCAAACTGGGGATTAGTCAGCCTGCTTTCCCCCTGCTCCCGGCCAAACGTAAAATCGTCCATCGCTGCCGCTCTGCCAAGCAGAAGCCGCAGTGTCCACCCGAGCCGGGCCGGGCCTCTGCCGGCACACGGGGTTCCGCCGGGTTCTCCGCGGTGAACAGGCGGTTTTCCTCGCGCATGGTGCTGCGAAGCGGGTGGGCCAGTCGCCGGTTCACGGCCGGCCTCCGATGTCCGACAAGAAACCCGATAGCGTGATAATACACTGCTGCGTAAAATTAGCAAAGAGTCTGGCGGGCGGCTACTTTTCGAGGAAGGCGCGGATCAGGGCCTGGGCCCCAGGAGCCGGATGGGAATCCAAGCAGAGTATTTCCGTCGTAACGGCTATTCCGTTGTGACGGCTGAATGCATTCCGCGTACAGCGCTGAGCAAAGCGTGCCAGGACAACGTGGCGCATTTGACGCGGATTGGAAACTCGCGGACCCCGGCAAAGACCGCGAGCTTGCCGACCGCTTTCTCATCGATGGGTGCGTCCGGACTGGCCGTGACCAAACGGTGGAACTGGACGAAAAGGTCTTCGGCTTCACGAATGCTCTTGCCTTTGAGGAGGCTTGTCATCAGTGAGGCGGATGATTTCGCGATGGCGCAACCCTGGCCCTCAAAGCTGAGGTCAGCGATGACGTCGCTGTCCAGTTTGAGATAGATGGTGAAATGGTCGCCGCACAACGGGTTGTGCCCTTCGATGCGACGGTCCGCATCGTCCATGGCGCGAAAATTCCGCGGTTTGCGGTTGTGTTCCAGAATCACCTGTTCGTACAGCGCGCGGTTGTTCTGTGCCATCAGCCGAAAACCTCATTGATCTTGTGGAGGGCCCTGCCCAGCGCGTCAAGCTCTTCATATGTGTTGTAGAACGCCAGCGAGGCGCGCGCGGTGGCCGGCACGCCCAAACGTTCCATCAGGGGTTGTGTGCAATGGTGCCCGGCGCGCACGGCGATACCCTCGCCGTCGAGCATCTGGCCGATATCATGCGGATGAGCCGCATCCATGACAAACGACAGAACGGAGGCTTTGTGTGCGGCGTTTCCGACAATGTGCAGGCCATCGATGGCGCGCAGGACCTCGGTCCCGTATTGGAGCAGCTCGGCCTCATAGGCCGCAATCCGGGCCAGATCCACGCGATGGAGGTAATCGATAGCAGCGCCCAGGCCAATCGCCCCCGCGATATCGGGAGTGCCGGCCTCAAACTTGTGCGGAAGCGCGTTGAAGACGGTCTTGTCGAAGCGGACGGAGAGGATCATGTCGCCCCCGGTCTGATAGGGAGGCATCTCTTCGAGCAATTCGGCCCTGCCGTAGAGCACGCCGATGCCCGTGGGACCGAACATTTTGTGCCCCGAGAACACAAAGAAATCGCAGTCCAAGTCCAGGACATCGATCGGCAGGTGAGGTACCGCCTGCGCCCCATCGACCAACACGGGCACGCCTTGCGCATGAGCCATGGCGACCAATTCCTTGACGGGATTGACGGTCCCGAGCGCATTGGACACGTAGGTGATCGCCGCCAGTTTAGTGCGGCCGTTCAGCATGCGCTGGAACGCCTCGATGTCCAGCTCGCCCGTATCCGTAATGGGGACGACGCGCAGCCGCGCCCCTTTCTCCTCGCACAGCACCTGCCAGGGCACAATGTTGGAATGGTGCTCCATATGGGTGATGAGGACCTCGTCGCCGGCCTTCACGTGTTGGCGGCCGTAGGTCTGGGCGACCAGGTTGATGCTTTCCGTCGTGCCCCGCGTGAAGACGATCTCGCATTTCAGCCGGGCCCGAATAAAGTTTTTCACACGGAGGCGGGCCGCGGCGTACGCCTGGGTCGCATCTTCGCTCAGTTGATAGATTCCCCGGTGGATGTTCGCGTTGCTCTCGGCATAATACTGGGAGAGCGCGTCGAGCACGGCCTGCGGTTTCTGGCTCGTGGCCGCGTTATCGAGGTATATGAGCGGTTTCCCGTGTACTTTGGTCTGCAATATGGGGAAATCCTGCCGGAGCGCCGCAACATCGAGCACAGGCGCCGCGCCGGCAGGGAACTCGGATATCATTTCCCGGACAGCTCGCATGGTGTCCGCCTTTCTGTGTTCATTCTCATTTCAGGGGGCTGTAGCGATTGTAGATGTAGTCGTGCAACCGGATCCGCAGCGGCTCCACGGAGATTTCGTCGACGACTTCCCCCGCGAAGCCGCAGGTCAAGATGGCACGGGCCATTGCTTCCGAGATGCCCCGGCTTTGGAAATAAAAGAGCTGTTCCCGGGGCGGCTGGCCCACGGTCGCGCCGTGTGTGCACTTCACGTCATCCGCGAAAATTTCCAGGATGGGCCGTGTATCGATGGTCGCCGTATCCGACAGGAGCAAGTTGCTGTTGAGCTGGTTGGAGTCGGTTTTCTGTGCTTCGCGATGGACATAGACCGCGCCGCTGAATGCCGCCTGACTCGCACCGTTAAGGACTCCTTTGTATTGAATGCGGCTCCCACAGCGGGGGCTGGCGTGTTCGATGCGGGTGGCATTGTCGATCAATTGGTCGCTTTCGGCCAGATAAAGGCCGGCAAGAGACACGTTTGCGCCTTCGCCCGCCAGCCGGGTTTTCAGCTCGTTCCGGGCGATCTTTCCGTTCAGAAAGCCCGAGAACGAAGCAAACACGCTGTTCGCATCTTGCTCTACGAGCGTGGACGCGAGATGGTAGCCTTGAGGACCTTCGTGGAGCACTTTGTAGCGCTTCAAAACCGACCCGCCGCCCAGGATGATCTCGGTCACGGCATTGTTGAAATACGGCGCCGAGGTCAGCCCCACATAGCTTTCAATCAGGGTCAGCTCGGCGGTTTCATCCAGGACAATCAGGTTTCGCGGATGGGCAGCCTTGCCCTCGAGCTTGTCCGTGGTGATGTAGAGGATATGCAGCGGCTCGGCGGATGCGTACCCGCGCGGCACATGCACCACGGCGCCATCGGTGAGGCAGGCCGAGTTCACGGCGTTAAAGATGTTGTGGGAGCGACCCGCGAGGGTGTCCAGATGCTGGTGAGCGAGCGTGCCGTCAGCACGAACGGACTCGGCCAGGCTGAGGATGCGCAACCCGCTCGTGTTCGCGAGAGACGAGGCTCTGGGCGCGAAAAACCCGTCTACGAAGACAAGTTCGGTCCAGCCGGGTGCGTTGAAGCGATGCGGGCTCGCCAGTTCCGGGTCGGGCGCATCAAGAGGCGGGCGCATCGCGGGTTCAAATGCAGCCCGCACGATGGGCCTGATATCCGCGAATCGCCATTCCTCGTCCTTGCGCGTCGGAAACGACTGGGTTTCAACGCGCCGGAGGCCGGCATCGCGGAACTGGCGCTGCCAGTCGGAGGCGTGGTCCTCGACTCTCCGGGCAAGGAGTTCGAGGAGTTTTTCTTCGTCAGAAAGCTTTTCTACGACTTCAGCCATCGCCATACTCCAGCGTCGTGCGGGTTGATTCAACCGGCGACCTGAGCGGTGCGCGCGCCGCCCCGCACCCATTCGTATCCTTTTTTCTCGAGTTCCAGGGCCAATTCTCTGCCGCCCGAGCGGGCGATCCGGCCCTCGTACATCACATGGACGAAATCCGGGACGATATAGTCCAGGAGGCGCTGGTAATGCGTCACGAGGATCATGGAACGTTCGGGGCTACGCATTTTGTTGACGCCGTCGGCGACGATGCGCAGCGCGTCAATGTCGAGGCCCGAATCGGTTTCGTCGAGGACGGCCAGCCGGGGTTCCATGACCGCCATCTGGAGGATTTCGTTGCGCTTCTTTTCACCGCCCGAAAATCCTTCGTTCACGGGGCGGTCTGCAAACGCGGGATCGATCGCCACGAACTCCATCTTTTCTTCGAGCCGTTGCCTGAAATCGATGGCATCGAGTTCTTCCAGGTCGTGGCTCTTGCGGATTTCATTGAGGGCGGCGTGCAGGAAGTATGCATTTGTCACGCCGGGGATCTCGACAGGGTACTGAAACGCCAGAAAGAGGCCCAGTCGCGCACGTTCCTCCGCGGGCATCTCGAGCAAATCCTGCCCCAGGAAAGTGACTTCGCCCTGCGTGACATCGTATTGCTCGTGGCCCGCCAGGACCTGCGCCAGGGTGCTCTTGCCTGAGCCGTTGGGGCCCATAATGGCATGGACCTCGCCCGGGTTGACCGTCAGATCGACGCCTTTGAGGATCTGGATGTCCTCGACGTTCGCGTGCAAATTACTGATCTCAAGCATTTAACCTACACTCCCTTCGAGGCCCACGCTCAACAACTGAGTGGCCTCTACCGCGAATTCCATCGGCAGGTGGTCGAACACCTCTTTACAAAATCCGTTGATGACCATCGAAATGGCGTCTTCGGGGCCGATCCCGCGTTGCTTGCAGTAAAACAATTGATCTTCGCTGATTTTAGAGGTGGACGCTTCATGCTCCACGCTGCTCGTTTTGTTGCGCACTTCGATGAGCGGGAAAGTGTGCGCGCCACACTGATCTCCGATAAGGAGCGAATCGCACTGGGTATAATTCCGCGCATTTTCGGCCCGGGGCATCACCTTCACCATACCGCGGTAACTGTTGTTGCCGTGCGCGGCTGAGATGGTTTTCGAGATGATCGTGCTGGAGGTGTTTTTGCCCAGGTGGATCATCTTGGTGCCCGTATCCGCCTGCTGGTGGTTGGTGCTCAGGGCGACAGAATAGAACTCGCCCACGGAGTTGTCGCCCTGCAGAATGCAGCTCGGATATTTCCAGGTGATGGCGGAACCCGTCTCGACCTGGGTCCACGAGATCCGGGAATTGCGGCCGAGGCATTTGCCCCGTTTGGTCACGAAGTTGAAGATCCCGCCCCGGCCCTGTTCGTCGCCGCTGAACCAATTCTGGACCGTGGAGTAATTGATGGTGGCGTTGTCGAGAGCGATCAATTCCACCACGGCCGCATGGAGCTGATTTTCGTCGCGCCGGGGGGCGGTGCACCCTTCGAGGTAATTCACGCTGGCGCCCTCTTCGGCGATGATCAGCGTGCGCTCGAACTGGCCCGTGCCGATCGCGTTGATGCGGAAATACGTCGACAGATCCATCGGGCAGCGGACGCCTTTCGGGATGTAGCAGAATGACCCATCGCTGAATGCCGCCGAATTCAATGCGGCGAAGAAGTTGTCGGTGTAGGGCACCACGCTTCCGAGGTAGCGCCGCACGAGATCGGGATGGTTTTTGACGGCCTCGGAAAACGAGCTGAAAATGATGCCTTTTCTGCCCAGAATTTCCTGATGGGTCGTGGCCACCGACACGCTGTCGAACACGGCATCTACGGCCACGCCGGATAAGCGCTTTTGTTCTTCGAGCGGGATGCCCAGTTTTTCAAAGGTCTGCAGGAGTTTCTGATCCACCTCATCGAGGCTGTTCAACGGCTGGGCCTTGCGTTTCGGCGCCGCGTAGTAGCGCTGGGCCTGGTAATCAATTTCAGGGTAGCGCACGTTGGCCCAGCGGGGCTCCGTCATCGTTTTCCAGTGGCGGTAGGCTTTCAGGCGCCATTCCAAGAGCCACTCCGGCTCCTCTTTCTTGCCGGAAATCAGTCGGATGACGTCCTCGTCGAGGCCGTGCGGCGCCAACTCCATCTCGATATCGGTCGCCCATCCGTGCTGATAGGACCGGTTGGCCAGTTCAGCGATCTCCCGGTTGCTGCGTTCCACGCGGGTGCCGGTATATTCGCGAGTCTGGGCCGAAGCGTCGGGGTTTTCAGGCGCCGCGTTCGCGTTCGCCACTATGGACTTTTCTTTTTGTGACATACGGGCTTATTCCAATCCGGGGCGGTTGCGAGAATAGCGTTGCCCCCTTACCCAGAGGCAAACATCCCGGGCGGGGGCGGTATTCCTGCCAGGAGACCGGTCGCGGGAGACGCCGCCCCGCCAGCCGCGGCCCATATAAGGGAACACGGAAATGCGCAACATTCATCCGCGGGGCGTCGCACTCTCGCACCGGGATACGCGGCGCTCGCCCACCGCTGAACGGTACCCGTTTGCTGTGGCGCTAATAGCGGTAGTGCTCGGCTTTGTACGGTCCTTCGACGGGCACGCCGAGATACTCCGCCTGTTCGGGCGTGAGCCGCTCGAGCTGGGCGCCGAGCTTGCCAAGATGCAGGCGGGCGACTTCTTCGTCGAGGGTTTTGGGAAGGGTATAGACCTGACCCTTCTCGTAGTTGGCGGTCTCGGTGGCAAACGCCACGATCGCGAGGGTCTGGTTCGAGAATGAGTTGGACATCACGAAGGACGGGTGTCCGGTGGCGCAACCCAGATTTACCAGGCGCCCCCGTGCCAGGAGAATGATCGCCTTGCCGTCGGGGTAGATAAATTTATCGACCTGAGGTTTGATATTGAGTTCCGTGATGTCGTCGCGGTCCTCGAGATACGACACCTGGATCTCCGAATCGAAGTGGCCGATGTTGCAGCAGATGGCCTCGTCCTTCATCACATCGAAATGTTCACCGCGCACCACGTCGCAGCACCCCGTGGTCGTGACGAAGATGTCGCCGACGGGCGCGGCCTCTTCCATGGTGACGACCTGGTAGCCTTCCATGCATGCCTGGAGCGCGCAGATGGGATCGATCTCCGTAACGAGCACCCGCGCGCCCAGCCCGCGCATGGCCTGCGCGCAGCCTTTGCCCACGTCGCCATATCCGGCCACCACCACCACTTTGCCCGCCACCATGACGTCCGTGGCGCGCTTGATGCCGTCAGCGAGCGATTCCCGGCACCCGTACAGGTTGTCGAACTTCGATTTCGTGACCGAATCGTTCACGTTCATCGCCCGGGTGAGCAGTTTGCCTTCCCTCATCATCTTGTAGAGGCGGTGCACTCCCGTGGTGGTTTCCTCGGAGACGCCGATCCAGTCCTCGACGTACTCGTGCCACTTGTTGGGGGTTTCCCCGTGAATCCGGTGGAGGAGCGTGGTCGACGATGGCGATTTCCTTGTTCTGCCGCGAGATCTCCGGGAGTTTGCCCGTCCCGGCGAAGGTCTCCTCGAATTCGTAGCCCCGGTGGATCAGCAGGGTCGCGTCGCCGCCGTCATCCACCACCAGGTTCGGGCCTTTGCCGTCCGGCCACGTCAGCGCCTGCTCCGTGCACCACCAGTAGTCCTCCAGGGTCTCGCCTTTCCACGCGAACACGGGCGTGCCACGCGTCTCGCGACGGCCGCCGCCGCGTGGTCCTGGGTCGAGATAGATGTTGCAGCTGGCCCAGCGCACGTCGGCCCCGAGCGCCTGCAGCGTCTCGATCAGCACCGCGGTCTGGATGGTCATGTGCAGCGAACCCGAGACGCGATACCCTTTGAGGGGCTGCTGCGGCGCGTATTTCTCGCGGATCGCCATCAGGCCCGGCATTTCCTTCTCGGCCATGTCGATCTCCTTGCGCCCCCATTCCGCCAGCGAGATGTCCGCGATTTTGTGAGGAAAGCGCCGCCGTCTCTGATACCGTTGCCATGCGTGTTGAAGCTCCTCCCTGGATGCGTGGACGGCGCGTGTCCAAGGCGCACGGTCCGCGCTGGTTTTCGATCGTAAAAAACGCGCTTCCGCGCAGCCCCGGGTCTTGTCGAGATGCTTGCGAAGCGGCCGAGGCCGACGCCGTGGCCTATTCCCGGACTCTTCTCGCTCACCTCAAATACCCGGACTTTGTGCTGCATGCCCTTGAAGCTCACCAGATGCGGTTCGCCCCGGGCGTAGCGGCCCTCCGCTCCGTCTAACACGGAGGCCGTGGCGGCGATTCCGGTCTTGCCGTGGGTGTCGGCCCACCCGTTGGCCAGAAACGCCACGTTGACCGCCTCGCCCATGATGTCCGGCCGGACGTAGTCCGGATGCCCCACCGCGCCGAGGTAGATCGGCCCGGCGCACAGGGCGAATTTCACCTCTTCGGAGGCCAGACGTTTCGCTTCGAGCGCGGTCATCAGGGCGCGCTCCCGGTGCCGCGCCCCGGCGAAAAAGCACAGGTATTGGTCGCCGAGGTACTTGAGCGGAACGCCTTCATGCCGCAAAGTCACCTCCGTGAGCTGATAGAAGATGCCATTGGCCCAGAGCGCGAAATCGCGGGGCGCCATGTCCAGCGATTTCTTATAGGCGCCGCGCACGCTCGACACGAGCACGGTCGCCTCGAACTCATCCGTTCCCGGATCGTGAATCGACAAGAGCCAGTCGGTCGACACACCCAAGATCCGGGCCAGCGGAACCAGCGCCGCGATGTCCGGGGCATTTTCACCCCGTTCCCATTTTGACACGGCTTGCGGGCTCACGTTCAGCGCATTCGCGATGTCCTGTTGTTTCAGGCCGCGTTTCTCGCGTTGCGCGCGGATCTTGCGCGCCAGGTCGTCCAAAAACATCGCTCCATCCTCACGAGTCACACGGTATAGCCTACCTAATTGAGGTATGGGCCGGCAATGACGCATCGGTTGACCTCATTCCCCCGCTGGTTGGCGCGGGTGGGTCCGTGTGCCGCTTTCCTTGCGCGGCTTTCATCCGCTAGACTGGTTAGCAGGCGTTCAGGATACTGCAACCGGCGAGAGGGAGTTCCGATGAAAGCGATACTCGGCGCGATCCTGTTTCTGTCGGCATGGGTGTTTCCACCGTGGGGCGCTGAGGCCCAGGTTCTGGAAGGAACATCAAAAGGCGACCTCGAATCCAACCTGTCTATTCTTAATCTGTTTGAAACCCGGCCTGAACCTGTTCAGCGCTTCTATGCGGCCACTTACGGCATCCTCGCGGCCGATCCCCGGGCGACCTTTGCGGATCTCGCCGCGGACCCGGGCGTTCAGCGTCTTTGCGGCGAGCTTGGCCTGAGCCATCTGGGCGGCCCCATGCTGGGCGCCGTCACGGCGGACGCTGTGCGGGTCTGGTTGCGCACCCTGAAACCGGCCGCGGTCGAGGTGCGGGTGGCCACCCCTGACGGGGAGCGTGTCTTTGGTCCGGTTCACAGCAGTCCGGACTCGGACCTCACCGCGGTGGTGGCCGTCACGGGTCTGGAACCGGCCACGCGCTACCCTTACCGCGTGCTGGTTGACGGCCAGCCCATCGCCCTGTCCGAGCACGCGGCGATCGTCACCGCCCCGGCCCCCGCGGAAACGGGGACGATGCGCATCGCCTTTGGAAGCTGCTTTCACCGCTGGGGCCTCGGCAATGCCGCCCAGGCCGAACTCATCCGTTCCCGCAATCCCGTTGCCCTGCTCCTGCTTGGCGATATTGCCGCCCAGGACCGGAATAATCACCTGGGCCTGCACCGCGCCGACTACCTCATGCGCGACCTGCAGCCGCCGTGGCAGGAGCTTGCCGCCACGATCCCCCTCTTTGCCATTTGGGATGATCACGACTATTTCGACGACGACCTGGCCGGCATCCCTGAGGGCTTTACAGCGGAAGACCGGCAAAACGTCCGCCAGGTTTTTCAACAGGCCTGGAATAACCCCGCCTACGGGTTTGACGACACGCGCGGCGGGGTTTTTCTGCGCACGCGTCTGGGGCCCTGCGATGTGATCATGCTGGATACCCGTTATTTCCGCGAGAACGTCGAAGGCTCGTTTCTGGGCGAAGAGCAGATGCAATGGGTCGAAGCCCAGCTCCTCGACTGCCAGGGGCCGTTCATCATCCTTTCGTCGGGAACGATGTGGAGCGATTATGTCAGCAACGGCAAGGATTCCTGGGGCCGTTGGGACCCCGAAGGGCGGGAACGCCTTTTTTCCTTCATCGAAGCGAACCGGATTGGCGGAGTGCTCTTGATCGCTGGGGATCGGCACGGCGCCCGCGGATTCCGCATTCCCCGGCCATCGGGATTCTCCTTCTATGAATTCGAACCGGCCAGCCTTGGCGGCAGAAAAGGTCCCCCCGTGACCGACCCCGAATGGACGACGCAGCTTTTCGGATTTGCTCAGACCTATGCATTCGGCGAGTTCACTTTCGACACCACGCTGGACGATCCCGAGGTGACTTTCCGGCTGATCCGCGATGACGCCACCGAACTCTACACCCTTACGCTGAAACGCAGTGAATTGACCCCGCCAGCCAATTGACGAGGAGAAAAGCGCGTCAGGCACCCTCTGGAGAAAAGTCTGCTTTTCAGCCCGCCGGGGCCGGACCGAACCGCCTTTTTCCGGATGGCCGGGTGGCTGTGTTTCCCGCGCAGCCGCTGCGCTTGCCCTCCCCGCTCTGCATTCGCACGCGGCAGGCTTGATCTCGTACAATCGAACGTTCCATGAACACGCGCATGCACATAACGGTCTTCGGGGCGGTCCAGGGCGTGGGATTTCGTCCATTTGTCTTCGGGCTGGCCTCGCGCCTGGGCCTGTCCGGGTTTGTCTTTAACGAGCCGGCCGGTGTGTCCATTGAAGTGGAAGGCCCCAGCGAGGTCATCGACGCCTTGTTGGCCGAAATGCAAGGCTCCCCCCCGCCGCTGGCCCGCATTGAACGCCTCGAGACGATGGAGATTGCTCCCCAGGGCGAATCCGGCTTTCGCATCCGTGAAAGCGGCGCGGGCGGCTCACGGAGCGTCCTCATTCCGCCCGACCTGGCCACCTGCGGCGACTGTCTGCGCGAGATGGCCGACCCCGCCGACCGGCGCTACCGCTATCCGTTCATCAACTGCACAAACTGTGGGCCGCGCTACACGATCATCCAGGATCTGCCCTACGATCGCGCCCGGACCACCATGGCCGAGTTTGCCCTGTGCCCTGACTGCCGCGCCGAATACGAAGACCCCGCGAACCGGCGCTTCCATGCCGAGCCGGTCTGCTGTCCAGTCTGCGGGCCGCAGGTATGGCTCGCGGATGCGCAGGGCGAACGAATTGCGTGCGAGGAGCCCATCGCAGAAACCATCGCCCGTCTTTCTGCGGGCGCCATTGTGGCGATCAAAGGGCTGGGCGGGTTTCATCTCGCCTGCGATGCGGCCAATCCCGAAGCGGTTGCCCTGCTTCGCGCCCGTAAACACCGCGATCTCAAACCCTTTGCGCTGATGGTGCGCGACCGGGCCGCCGCGGAGACGCTCTGCCGCTTCAGCTGCGCCGCGGAGTGGCAGCTCCTTGAGTCAGCCGAGCGGCCCATCGTGCTGCTGGATAAGCGCAGCGACCACGGACTCGCCGCAGAAGTCGCGCCGCGCAACCCGTCTTTCGGCCTGATGCTGCCGTACACGCCCTTGCACCATTTGCTCATGGAAGGGCCGCTCCGCGCGCTGGTGATGACCAGCGGGAACCTCTCGGATGAGCCCATCGTCCATACCAACGAGGAAGCCCTGGAGCGCCTGGCCGGACTCGCCGACTGCTTCCTGCTGCACAACCGCCGCATTCATATCCGTACCGACGATTCTGTCGTTCGCATTATCGCCGGGCAACTGCGGTTTCTGCGGCGTTCCAGAGGATACGCCCCATTTCCGGTCAAACTGCCCTTCGACAGCGCGGGCCATGAGGTCCTCGCGGTCGGCCCGGAACTCAACAACACCGTCTGCGTCACTCGCGGTGAATATGCGTTTCTCAGCCACCACATCGGCGATCTGACCAATCTCGCCGCGTATGAATCGTTTCTGCAGGGTATCGAGCACCTTCAGAACGCACTCGATGTGCATCCGGACGTTATCGCCTACGATCCGCACCCCGCGTACCTTTCGACGCGGTACGTGCGGGACCGGAACGGCAACGCGATTCCGGTACAGCATCATCACGCGCACGCGGTGTCGGCCCTGGTCGAGGCGCATCATCCCGGGCCGGCTCTTGCGGTCTTGTTCGACGGGCTCGGCTGGGGCGCGGATGACCGGCTCTGGGGCGGCGAGTTCCTCGTGCTCCAGGACTACGCCCATTACGAGCGCGCGGGACACCTCGAACCGGTGCCGCAACCCGGCGGCGACGCCGCGGCCAGAGAGACGCCACGCATGGCCTTTGCGTATCTTCACGCAGCGCTTGGCGACGGCGCCCTCACGTTGTGCCGCGCGTGGTTCCCTGAACATGCCGAACGCTTCCCCGCGCTGGCGCAAATGATCGCGCGGGGCGTCAACTGCCCTCAAACCACGAGCATGGGCCGGCTCTTCGATGCCGCCGCGGCGTTGCTGGGTATTTGCCAGTACAACACCTTCCACGCTCAGGCACCCATGGAGCTGGAAGCCCAGGCGTGCCTGGCGGCCGATGAAACCCAGGCCTATGACGCGAGCATCCAGGACGGCGCGGATGGGATTCTCGTCATCCAGAGCAGCGATATCATCCGCGCACTGGTGGAGGATCGGCATCGGCGCACATCCATTTCCGTCTGCGCTGCCCGTTTCCATAACGCCATCGCGCATGCTACACTGACGGTCTGCGAGCGCCTCCGGGCGCGGTCCGG
Source organism: Candidatus Hydrogenedentales bacterium (assembly GCA_050950105.1). Classification (GTDB taxonomy): domain Bacteria; phylum Hydrogenedentota; class Hydrogenedentia; order Hydrogenedentales; family SLHB01; genus UBA2224. The sequence goes on from JBMNGZ010000010.1 coordinate 67,691, forward strand.
GCTGTCGACCGTCGCCTTGTCGGGAGGCGTCTTCGCCAACAGATTTTTGACCGAACGGCTCGTTTCCCTGCTCGAACGCCAGGGATTCACGCCATTGCTGAACGCGGCGGTCCCGCCCGGTGACGGCGGAATCAGCCTGGGGCAAGCGGCCGCCGCCGCATGGAGTTGCATCCATCATGTGTTTGGCCATTCCAGCACAGATCACCGAGATTGACGGCGCCCGCGGTAAAGTGACGCTCGCGGGCAATGTGCGCGACGCCGATTTCAGCCTCATCGACGAGCCGGCCCTCGGCGACTGGGTTCTCGTGCACGCCGGCTTTGCCATTGAGAAGCTCGAACCCGACGATGCCCAGGAAACGCTGGCGCTTTTTTCGGAATTGCAGGAAGGGATGGGCGACTTTGGCTTGCCCTGAGGCACTACTCGGTCGAATCCGGCAGGCGGCGGACACGCTGGGGCGGCATGTCCGCATCATGGAAGTCTGCGGCACGCATACCCATGCCATCGGGAGAGGCGGACTTCGGTCGCTGCTGCCGCAGGCCGTCGAGTTGGTGTCGGGTCCCGGGTGTCCGGTCTGCGTGACGTCCCAGCGCGACATCGAGCGCCTCCTCCTGCTGGCCCGTCATCCGGGAGTTACGCTGTGTTCCTTCGGCGACATGCTCCGCGTTCCCGGGCTCAAAACGACGCTCGTCGAGGAGCGCTCCCGCGGGGCCGATCTGCATGTTGTCTACTCGCCGCTGGATGCACTCGAGCTTGCCACCCGTGAACCGGAGCGTGCGGTGGTGTTCGCGGCGGTGGGCTTCGAAACCACGGCGCCGGGCGTCGCGTCGGTCGTCTTGCAGGCCCGGGAACGGGGCCTGACGAATTTCACGATCTACGCCTCACATAAGCTGATTGTACCGGCAATGAAGGCCGTGCTCGACGGCGCGTCGCGCATCGAAGGATTCCTCACGCCGGGTCATGTCTCCGTGATTATCGGACCGGAAGCCTACGAAGACGTCGCCCGGGAGTATAAGGCGCCCTGCGTGGCCACGGGATTCGAACCTTCGGATGTCCTCGAAGGCATTGCCATGGTGCTGGAATGCATCAGGGAACAGCGCGCGGGCTCCTTCGTGCAATACACGCGCGCCGTCAAGCCGGGCGGCAATACCCGCGCCTGGAACCTTCTTCTGAGCGTGTTTGACGTCGCCGACGCGGAATGGCGCGGCCTGGGTGTCATCCCCGCCAGCGGCCTGGTCTTGAACGAGGCTTTTACGGAATTCGACGCAGCACGCAGGTATGCGCTCCCGGACCTCCCGCCGGTGCAACTGCCCCGCTGCCGCTGCGGAGACGTCCTTAAAGGCCTCATCCACCCGCCCGAATGCCCGTTTTTTGGAAACGAATGCACTCCGCGCACGCCGCTCGGGCCGTGCATGGTGTCCTCGGAAGGTTCCTGCGCCGCGCGGTACAAGTATGGATAAAGAAGGGGAAGTCTTTCCTGGGGGAGCCTTTCTTTTCAGCAGAAAAGAAAGGCTCCCCCAAGACCCCCTCCAAAGAAAAGCGAATTTGTAGTCAGATTCAGGACTTGGCCGTACAGATCATGGAAAACTCAAAGCGTATCGTATTGGCACATGGCGGCGGGGGCGCGCTCACGCGCGAGCTGATCGCCGAGGTGCTGCTCACGTCGCTGGGCCGCACGGCGGACGGGCTGCCTGACGCGGCCGTAGTGCCGGGCGCGGAGCAGCTCGCGTTCACCACGGACTCCTTTGTGGTGAAGCCGCTGTTTTTTCGCGGCGGCGACATCGGCAGCTTGAGCATTCACGGCACGTGCAACGATCTTGCCGTATCGGGCGCGGAACCCCTGGCCTTATCCCTGGGGCTCATCATCGAGGAAGGGTTTGATATCGATACCCTGGCCCGCGTCGTGCGCTCGGCAGCGTCCGCGGCGGCGGCCTCCGGAGTGCAGATCATCACGGGCGACACCAAGGTCGTCGCGCGGGGAGAAGCCGACCAGCTCTTCGTGAATACGGCGGGCGTGGGCATCCGCCGCACCCATTCAGACCCCAAAAACCTCCAGCCGGGGGACTGCGTGCTCATCAACGGCCCCATCGCGGAACACGGCGTCGCGGTCATGAGCGAGCGCGAGGGAATCGCCTTCGACACGCAGGTCCGGTCTGACGCGGCGCCGGTCTGGCCCTTCGTCAAAGCGCTCATCGACGCCGAGATCCAACCCCGCGTCATGCGCGACCCCACGCGGGGCGGTCTGGCCGCGTGTTGTGTGGAGCTGGCGGACGATTCGGGCGTCACGGTGGAGTTGGGCGAGCTGGCTATCCCGGTGCGCTCGGAAACCCGCGCTGCGTGCGACATGCTGGGCCTGGACCCGCTCACCGTCGCCAACGAAGGGAAAATCGTCGTGTTTGTGGCTGAATCGGAAGCGGCCCGTGCGCTGGAGGTCCTCCGGGCCACGCCCGGCGGTGAACATGCCACCCAGATCGGCCGGATCCTTCCGCGCAAACGAGTCTCGTGCGTCATGCGCACCCGCTTCGGCGGGGAACGCATCGTCGACATGCCCTATGGCGAGGATTTGCCGCGGATTTGCTGAACAGACAGGCCGTCGTGCGTCAGCAGAGAATCGGCAGGACCTATGGCTCTCGCCGGCTTCTGTCGTGTACGGAAAGGCGCTGACCCTTACTGCCGCGCCGCGGCCTGTGCCTCAATCCATTGGAGGAATTCGCCGGTTCCTTCGCCGGTGGTGGCGGCGGTGCGAAAGACCGGCATATCCGGCACCAGCTCACGCACATCACGCTCCATGCGATCGACGTCGCAGGAGATATACGGCAGGAGGTCGACCTTGGTGACGACCATCGCTGAGGCGACCTTCATGGCTTTGGGATATTTCGCGGGTTTGTCTTCGCCCTCGGTAGTCGACACGATGGCCACTTTGATGTCCTCGCCGATTTCAAAACTGGCGGGGCACACAAGATTACCGACGTTCTCGATGAACAGGAGGTTGATTCCATCGAGCGGAAACTCGTTCAGAGCGTCGCGCACCATGGCGGCATCCAGGTGGCAGGCGCCCACGGTGTTGATCTGGTAGGCGCGCAACCCGGCCTCTTCGATGCGGCGTTTGTCGTTGTCGGTGGCGAGGTCTCCCTCGATCACGGCCGCACGGCCCTTGAGATGCGGCGCCAGGGCTTCGAGCAAACTGGTCTTGCCCGCTCCGGGTGAACCGATCAGGTTGACGACGAAGATGCCTTTTTTGCGGAACATCTCACGCAATTCCGCGGCAATTTCATGGCCTTTAGCCTGCACTTTCTGTTCAAGCTTTATCGTCTTGCTCATCCAGCTCGATCTCCTCAATAACCAATCCGGCGCCAAACAGGGGCCGCTCGGCGCCCGGCGGCAGCGGTTCTTCTTCGATCTCGATGATCGCGCCTTCCATGATGGTGTCCACGGCAATGCTCTCCAGACAGAACCGGAGACTGGCGGGTTCGAGTGCGAGGTATTCGTCGGCGCGCAGGCTCACGCGGGTCACGCGCGCTCCCTCAAAGCCGGCCGTTTCGCGTTGAATCGTTTCCAGGATCTGTTGTGCAAACGACAGTTCGTGCATCCCACGAGGATAGCGAATCTCGCCGTCCTGCGCAAACCGCGAACAACCGCGAACACCGGCCGGGCATGCCTGCTCCGACCCATCCAGGTTACGGCAGCGCGTGGGGGCAGACCTCGGTGTCTGCTCGCAAAATCCACCCCCGGCCGCTTCGCGGCCACCCCCGCCCGCGGGGGACACAAGAACGCGAACCGGCATACGTGGCGCTTACTTTGTTTTTTGATCCACCCTCTTCTTTGGAGGACACAAGAGCCCGAACCGAAGAGTGGGTGCGGCGCACCTGTCCCCCGCGGGCGGAGATGAGTAAACGAATTCGACCGTTCGACAATTCGACCGTTCGACAAAACGCAGTGCAACCTGTCCCCCGCGGGCGGGGGTGAATCGGCGATAGCCGATTCGGGGGTGGAGTTTTTCAGGTTGGATTTTGGGGTGTGGCTTGCAGCTACAGCGTCCCGTCGCAATGCGGGGGCTTTCCTGATTTATCTATGCTACGCAGCGCGTAGGGGCAGACGCCTGTGTCTGCCCTTCTTAAACGCAGCCACAGGGGCGATCCGGATGGGCAGACACAGGGGTCTGCCCCTACATTCCGGAACGCTACGGCGTTGGGGTTGCCCGAGTACATCCAGGTTACGCGGCTGCGTCGGGGTTGCCAATATAATCCGGATGGGCAGACACGGGGGTCTGCCCCTACATTCCGGAACGCTACGGCGTTGAGGTTGCCCGGGTGCAGCCAGGTTACGGCAGCGCATGGGGAGTATCCATATAATCCGGAGGGAAACGACGGGGACTGATTTCCGCAGCGCGTAGGGGCAGACCCCTGTGTCTGCCCTTCTTTAACGCAGCCGCAGAGGCGATCCGGATATGCCGGCTCTCAACTGCCCGCGGCGGCCTCCAGGAAGGCGTCGATGTTTTCGGTCGGCACGCCGGGAGGCATGCCGCCGCCGCAGGACACGATCAGCCCGCGCGTATCGGCTGTGGATTCGAGGAGTTCGTGGACAGACTGCCGCACGCGGTCAGGAGTACCCTGGGCCAGCACCTCCCGCGGCGGCATGTTGCCGAGAAGAGCAACGCGTTCGCCCGCGGCCTCGCGCATGGCCTGCAGCGCATGGTTGTGCGAGAAATTGAAGAGGTTGACGCCGGTATCGGCAAGGAAGGGGGCGCAGATCAGCCCCTCGGCGTCGTTATGAAAGAAACGCACGCGTGCGTCAATAGCCTCAAAAGCGCGTTTGAGATAGGGTTGGGCGAATTCCAGGAAATCGTCCGGTCCGAGGAATCCCACCAGGTCGTCGAGCAGCAAGACCCCATCAATGCTGGGAAAGGCAGCGGCCTGAAGCTTGAGCCAATCTTCGAGGTAGGACGTTACGGTGCTCAGCAGGCAGTGAGAGGCGTCGGGAGCCATCTTCAACGCGAGCAAGAATTCGGTATTGCCGAGGAGAAACCCGGCGATGTTGAGCGGCCCCCGGGCGACGGCGAAGCGGATCGCGTGGCCGGCGTTCTGGATGCGTGCTTCGAGATGTTGCAGCCGTTTGAGCACGAACGGGGCGAGGCCGTCGGTCCTGGGATCCGGTTTGGGGAGCGCAGCGGCCTGTTCGATGCTCTCGCAGACCTTTTCGGCGAACGGAAACTCGTTGTCGGGAAAAATGCACTTCGCCCCGAACGCCGACGGCTCGGTGCACATGCCGTATTCCGCCCAGAAGCCGGGAAGGAAGAGGGCTTGGGGAAAGCGCTCGATGGCCAAGAGATTGGCTTCAAACCAGCGGGACTCGCTGCTCAGATAATCGAGGATCGACATGCCGACCCAGTTGGGCAGCCAGGGACTGTCGATGATGAATCCTGCGGGCGGCGGGCCCGCGTGGGCGCCGTCCACCACGGCCAGCAGGGTCTGCCATTGTTCCTGGGTCATGAGATGCAGTTTGCTCCCGTTATTCTCGGCAATTCGCGGATATCTCCGTCCAGGGCCGGGCAGTCGCCGCCACAGGGGCGAGGCGGACGCAGCGGGCCCTCCTTAAACGAAGCGACGCGGGGGAATCTCCCCGACGGGAGATTCCCCCGGCGAAAACAGCGGCTCTCAGTAGCGGCCGTAGAGGGGCCCAAAGTTGGCGCAGGCACGGTAGTCGGCGCCCATCGGGTCCTGTGCGCCAAACGCCGACCAGGCCGAGGGTCGAAACACGTCGGCCTCATCGACGTTGTGCATGCAGACGGGGATGCGCAGGACCGATGCCAGCGCGAGCAGGTCGGCGCCGATATGGCCGTAGGCGAACGATCCGTGATTGGCGCCCCAGTTGTTCATGACCGAATAGACATCGCGGAACGGTCCCGACCCCGTAACGCGCGGTGCGAACCACGTGGTGGGCCAGCCGGGGTCGGTCCGGTCGTTGAGTTGGGCATGCACTTCATACGGGAGGCTGCAGGTCACGCCTTCGGCGAGCTGGAGCACCGGCCCGAGACCTTTGACCAGGTTGACGCGAATGAGCGTCACGGGCATGCCGCCCTCGGTCAGGAAGCACGACGAAAAACCGCCCCCGCGGAAGTATTCGCGGTTGCCGGGGTACCACGTGGTGGCTTCCAGACAGGCTTTGACTTCTTTGGCGTCGACATCCCAGAAGGGTTTCATGACGGGTTTGCCCTTGCGGGTCTGGCGGCCGCTGCCGTCGAGGGCGGCGGCGCCGGAATTGATGAGGTGGATCAGGCCGCCGGCAGCGTCGCCTGAGAGCACATGGCCGGTGACGCGTTTGACCGCGTCGGGGCTCCAGTAGGTCCGCACGTCGGCGAAGACCTGCGCGGTATTCGTGAGCAGGTAGCCGAAGATCATGGCCGTGGCGTTGAGGCAGTCGTTTTCGGTGGCCATGAGATAGGGTGCGCGGATGCCGTTCCAATCGAACGACGAGTTCAGCAGGGCTTCCATGAAATCGCCGTTGGGGAAATGGTCGGTCCACTGACGTTGCCCCTGGAATCCCGCGGCCAGGGCATTGCGCCCGAGGGCTTCTTCGCCCCAGCCCATGCGCGCAAGCTTGGGATTGCCGCACATGATGTCGCGCCCGATGAGAAACATTTTTACGCACGTTTCCCAGACTTTGGCCTTCTGAGCGGGACTCAAACGCAGGTTCTTCGGATTACCGTCTTTTCCTGCGTTGCAGTGCTTCTTCACCCACTTCATGCCTTTTTCAAACTCGGCTTTGTCGTAGATGTTTTCGTCAATGCGGCGCGCGAATTCCGACATGTCGATGGTTTCGACGCGCATGCCGAGATAGCTTTCGAAGAAGCTCTGGTCGACCATTGAGCCGGCAATGCCCATGGAGACGTTGCCCATCGACACATAGGATTTTCCGCGCATGAGGGCTGCGGCGAGCCCGGCGCGCGCGAAGCGCAGCATCTTCTCCTGTACATCGGCGGGAATGGTGGTATCACCCGAATCCTGCACGTCGCGGCCATAGATGCTGAACGCGGGCAGGCCTTTCTGGTTGTGTGCCGCCAGCACCGCGGCCAGGTAGACGGCGCCGGGGCGTTCGGTGCCATTGAAGCCCCAGACTGCTTTCGGCATGAGGGGATCCATGTCCATGGTCTCGGAACCGTAACACCAGCAGGGCGTGACGGAAAGCGAGACCCCCACGCCTTCTTTGGCGAACTTGGCGGCGGCCTGTGCGGCTTCCGCGACGCCGCCAATGCAGGTGTCGGCAATGACGCACTCGACCGGGGCGCCGTTTGGATAGCGCAGTTGCCTGGTCAGCAGTCTGGCTGCGGCTTTGGCCAGGCTCATGGTCTGGTTTTCGAGAGACTCACGGACCCCTTTCCGGCGCCCGTCAATGATCGGACGGATACCGATTTTCGGGAAATCGCCAATCCAACGATTGTCGCCCACTGAAACAGCCTTCTTACTCATGATTTCCTCCACTTAATTCCGATTGGCGTTGTACGCGCAGTATCTTCCCCAGTCTATAAACGGAAACGCGCCAGAACCATGGCGATCATTCTTTCTTCACGTTACCTGTTGGACGGCGGGAAGGCAAGTCCCGCGGCGCCGTACACGAGGATGAAACGCCCATCCCCCTTGCTCAGTCGGCAGCTTCCCGGACAAGCGCCGCTCCGTCCAGCCGCATCCAATAAATGTCGGTCTGATCCGTGTGCGGCCCCGCATAATAGACCACCAGGAGATCGCCGTCCAGCGTGCGGCAGGTCGCAGGCAGGCCGGATGAAAAGGCGCCCATCTCGGCCCAGGCATCCTGCATGGTCGCGTGGCCGTCCCGGCACAAGGCTGAAAAATCGTCAAGGGTCCGCTCGCTGCATCGAGGCCACGAGTGCCCCCCGTCGCGGCTCAGGCGCAGTTTGAGTGCCGGCCTGCTGCTTCGATCCATGTACACCAGCGCCAGAACGCTGTTTTCCAGCGCGATGACCGCTGCGGGCTGGCCGGGGACTCCTGTGTCCCATACCGGCCGCCAGCGGCGCCCCCCGTCGACGGATCGGCTCGCGTGGATGTTTCGGTAGGCGCCCGCGGCACGGTCATAGGTCCAGAAAACATCAAATAATGAGCCATCCGGAAACACCGAGGGACGCTGATCCCAGTAAAATACTCGGTTGCCGGGATCGGGGCAGACCTCGACACGTTCCGGCCAAGTCGCCCCGTCGTCACGGGAGAACATCAGCACCGGCGCATGTCGCCAGGGTACAGGGTCGGTGTAGGCCTTATTCAGTTCAAACTGGCAGGCCCACCGCCCGTCGGGCATAAGCAAGGCAGGCCCGGTGATTGGCGTGGGCTGGCTATACGGTGCGGTGTCCATCTTCACGGGCGGGGCCCACGTCGCCCCGGCATCTTCCGAGAGCGCATGAAAAATGTGACTGTCCAACAGCCCTTCGGTGGCCTCATTGAAGAAGCTGCGTTCCGGATTGGATGCATCCACCCAGTACAGCGTTGCCAGGACGCGGCGCCCGCCCAGCGGCGTGCAATAGAGTGCGCGGAAGCGCCCGGCCCGGCCATTGAGGGCAGGAGGCTCAAACGCTGCGGTGGGAGCGCTCCATGACGCGCCGTGGTCGTCCGACCAGGCCAGGAAGGTATGTTGGCCATCCACGGAGTCTTTCGTTACGGCGCCGCGGAATCCGCACAACCATCGTCCGGAAGGGAGCACGCAGACGCCGGGAAAGGCGCGGCTCGGGTATCCGGCCGGCTCATCTGATGTGACCCGGCCCTGCCCTTTGATCGGAGAACCGGCGTTCATCGGGGGTCTTTCGGCACCAGGACCAGGTCCTTGAATTCGATCCAGCCCACACTATGCATTTGAAGGGCTATACGACCGGGATTTCGAACCGTCACATGGTAGAACGATTCAGCGGCCTTTCGCCCGTCAATATACGTGGTCACATGAGACCCCCGGCCGATGATCTGCATCAGCATCCATTCTCCTGGACGGATGAGCGCGTCGTCGCAGCGGGCGATGCCGTAAATGCTCCCGGTCGGCATGACGGCCGCAGGCACGTCGTAGATCTGGACTTCCTGGCCGTAGTGGCTGTTATCTTCAGGCCAGCGGAAATGGATGCCCCCATTCGTGGTGGCGGCGGAGGAGCGGAAATAACAGCGAAAATCGAAATCCGTGCAAACGGCTTCATGGACCAGGTGGCCGTTGCCGTCGGCGCCGCGCAGGATGCCGTCCGCGGCCGCCCAGCTTGCTTCCCCGTTGGCCACGGTCCATCCGGTGAGGGCCTCGTCCGTGGGCAGCACGATTCCGTGTTCCGAGTCGGGCCGGGGGCTGAGCGTCATGTTTCGCACCTGGAGGGCATCCTGGCCGCTGTTCTGGAACCCGATGGCCCCACGACGGAGGGTATACCCCAGTCCGGCGGCTTCCAAATCTACGTCCTGGACGGTCTGGCCGTTCATGGTCACGCGCAACTGGGGCCAGTCCATGTGGATCTCGCAGGTATTCCATTCTCCCGGCTTCTTGCGCGCGTTGACCCGAGGTGCGAGCCGCCTGAAGATGGCGCCCGTGGTATAGGGTGTGTCGCGCTCTGTCGGATGGCCGGACAGCTCCACTTCGAGCCCGGCGCGGTACTGCCGATTACGCGGCGCGTGCAGGTACAGGCCGGTCGCGGTCCAGGACGCGACATTGAATTCAAAGCGGAGGTCGAAGTTTTCATAGTCGGCCACGGTCAGAAGCTCGCCGGGAAGGCCTTCCGCTTTTTTGAGGCTCAGCGTACCCGCATCGAGAACAAACGAGCCCTCGGAACCGCCGGCTTGGGTCCAGTGCTCCATCGAATCCAGAAGCTCAATCGCTGCATTTGCGGCAGCTCCGGGGGCGGTCAGGGCCAAAACAACAGCAACGAGGGCATGCCAGGTCATGGGTGAGAACCTCCTTCCCGCAGCGCGGGACTGTTTTCGATTGGAAACCACCATAGTACCGGTCCAACGGTCGAGATTCCATATACTTAGCCTGAAAATTCTCATGGGGCGGGGCGACCTCGCAATAAAATCGCGAATTCGGGTCCGGCTGACCGCGAATCGCCCCCCTGCGCAACCGGCAGCGACGGCATAAATTGTAACAATTCGCGGCACGGGCGGTATCATGCAGGTAAGTCGAAAGGTGGTGTGAAACAGTCGGTTAGAGGCTCACAAGCCCTCAATTTTAAGCCTGTTTGGAACTTGACAAGCCCCTGTGGGGATAGTAGAATATGCTCGCCAATGTGTTCCGGCAAGGGAATGGGCGGGTAGTGTCCAAATTCAGGGAATAGATTGGCAGAGAAAGGGGAATTACACAGATGAAACACCTCAAGACATTGACCAGGCGACCGGTCGAAGCGGCGGACATTCCGACGTTGATCAATTTCGTCGCCCTGATTCAAGGTTTGTTGACGGCGATCCTTTCGTTTTCCCAGGCGAAAGAAAGTGCGGGGTCGTAACAACTTTCCTGCGCAGTGCTTACCGGTACGGCGGCACGGCGCGGCAAGCCGGCTCTCAGCGCATACCGAGGCCGTCTGTGCTGGTGAGAGGTAGATTTTTTAAGTCCACACGGTAAGTCGACACGGGAATAGACAGTAAGAACCGAGGGAGAGCCAGAAGAATGAAACATATTCGTACAATCACTTCGAAGCGAGCCGATGCATTCACCGATCTCTGGAATGATCTCTCGCGCGCATGGTCGAATTTCGTGTACGCCAAGAAAAACGCACTCGCCTAGTTGTTTGACGAACGGATTTTGGTATGCCGGGGCGCTCAGGTGAATGAGGTCCCGGCATTCATTTTTGTGGCGGGCATCCTGTACACTACGTAAGTCGAGCGCAATGCAGTGGTTTATTGCGCCCCTCCGCGGCAGACGAAGAAGGGACACCAGTGATTTTTGGAGAGCATTGCGGCATTCGGGCAGCCGAGCCCGATGACGCCCCCGCGCTGAAACGGGTATATCACGCGGCGAAGCCGCGCGCTGCCACGCTGGATCGCCGCCGCGAACCCATTATTCCTACCACGGATGAACTGCGGGAACTGCTGAACAGCAAAGATGTCAAGCTGCTGGGCGAGTATTACGCCGTGGAGGACGCCACGGGCGAAATTCGCGGGTTTTGCTGTTTGCGCGCGGGCCGCCAAGATGTGTTTTTCGGGGAAATGCTTCTGATGTTCATCGAAGACGCCGACCTGGCTGGCGGCATGGCCGACGAGACGTTTGCGTTCCTGAAGAACAAGGCGTTTGCGGAGCGCCGCCTGAATAAAATCGTCGCCCAGTGCCTGGACACCGAAACGGCTCTGCGTTCTTTTCTTCTTCGGCAGGGGTTCCGCAGTGATGGCGTGGCGCGCGAGGTTCTCTATAGCCTCGGGCGCTGGTTCAATAACGAGACGCTCTCCCTGCGTGCGTCGCAGCACGAGGATGCCTGATCCATGGCTCTACGCAGTAACATTTTTATCCGGCGCGCAGAACGTGAAGACTTGGACACGGTGGTCGAATGGATGGAAGATCCCGATTTTCAGCTGTTTTTGTACGGCGACGTGACGCGTTCGCAGCGCCAGATACGCGAACAGATCGTGGGCCTGCTGGGCCGGGCGCCCGGGCATACCATGCCCGCGGCGTTCCAGCTGATCCTGGATTCCGAGGCGGACGGGCCGGTGGGCCTGGTATTGCTGCAGAACGTGAGCTGGCGAAACCGCTCCTGCAGCCTCGACGTCTATGTGGGGCAGAAGAACTTGCGGAAGGGTATCGTGATTGGCCTGGCCTTCTACCGCATTATGGAATATTGTTTTGATGAATTGAACCTCCACCGCGTAAGCGCGTACATCTACTCGTTTAATACCCCTTCGTGGCGCATCATGGAACGGAGCAACGCCAAACGCGAGCTGACGCTCAAGGACCACGTCGTGCGAAACGGCGAGCTGCACGACATGTACGGCTATGGCCTGTTACGGAGCGAATTCCACGAGTTGCGCGAAAGCCTCAAGGGGCGCATGGAGGGCAAATCCCTTCTCGAGATGATCGCGGCCCTGCACGCCAAAGAAGAGAGGGCCGGCGCGTGAGGATTGCGCTGCTGACCTTTCTCGGGCTGCATGTTGTCCACGCGCTATGGCTGAACAGGCGTCAGGATCGGGTTTCGTCGAAGAGGGATAACCGGGTCAGCCTGTACCTGATTCAGGTGCCGTTGTTCGTTTTGGGCTGCATTATTGCCTACCAGGACGGCGCAGTGGGCCGGGGTCTGGTGAATCCACTTACGATCACGGCCGGATTAGTGCTGGGCCATGTGATATTCGTGCTCTCCCTGTTGGTGGTCCACCGCAGTGCGCGCGACGCGCGGGAAGTCTTGCTGGGCGTCCGGTCGATTTGGGACTTTGCCATCGAGAGCCCCCTGGTGCTGAGCCGTTATGTGGGCGTGGCGGTGACGGAAGAAGTGATCTACCGTGCTGCGGCCCAACAGACCCTGAACGCGTATTTGGGGGCGCCGTGGGCGGGCATTGTCATCGTGGCGGTGCTGTTTTCGGTGGTTCATGCACATTTTTTTCGCAATACCTTTTCTCAGTCGCTTGAATTTGTGGTGTTCGCCGTGTTGCTGGGCGTTTTGTACTGGCGCTTTGAAAGCCTCCTCTTTGTGATCGCCATACACGCAATCCGAAATATTGAGATCGCCTACCTGGAATTTCTGGGGAAACTCGAGGAATTGGGCGACGAAGAGGCCGCCCTGCACGAAATTGAACAGTCCGTGTTGCAAAAGAAATCGGGGCTGGCATGAACATGAATTCCATCATACGCGTCGATGATGTCCACAAGATTTTCCATACCCATCATTTTTTCAGCAAGAACGAAAAGACCGGCGCGCGGTGTTTTCACGAAAAGCGGCAGGTGCACGCGGTTAACGGGGTACAGTTTGACATCCAGCGGGGTGAAATTTTTGGTCTGCTCGGCCCGAACGGCGCGGGCAAGACCACGCTGGTGAAGATGCTGTCCGGACTGGTGCGCCCGACCTCCGGGCACGTGTACGTCGACGGACTGGATGTGGATCGGCAGCGTTTGAAGGTGTTGCGCAAAATCGGCGTGGTCTTGGAAGGCACACGGACGTCGATCTGGCCGCTGACTCCGCTCGAGAACCTGGCGTATTTCGGCAATCTCAAAGACGTCTCGGGAAAGGTCCTGCGAAAGCGGTCTCATGAACTGCTCGATTTTCTGGGACTGAGCGACAAGAAAGACGTGCAAGTGCGGCGGCTGTCGCGCGGGCAGAAGCAGAAGCTCGCCATTTGCATCGCGCTGGTCGCGGATCCGGATGTCATCCTGCTCGACGAGCCGACCACGGGGCTGGATGTGCAGAGTGCCCGCTCCATCAAGGATCGCATCATCCAGATGACGCGCGAGCGTAACAAGACCGCGCTGGTCACCACGCATGACATGGGCGTGGCCCAGGAGTTGTGCGACCGCATCGGCATCATCAAGAACGGCGAACTGGCCGCCTGCAAAGCGACGGATGAGCTGCTGGAGCTGTTCAGTGAACAGATCTATGAATTCCGGATCGACCGGCAACCTCCCGAAAACGCTCTCGCCGACATTGAGGGCGTGCTCGAGCTTTCGTTTGAAGACCAGGGCGATGAGGTGCTGTGCGTGGCGGCCATCGAACACGAGCACGGGCTTCGATCGGAAGCGTTGTACGCCCTGATCGCGCGGCTTCGCGACTGCGGAGTGCAGTTGCACTCGATCAGTTTGCGTCAGCAGAGCCTGGAGAATGTATTCCTCCGGGTCACGGGCGATCCGGCATCGTAAAAGGGTGAAGATATGGGGTTTTTTTTGGTACTCAAGGCGGAGGTCGTGCGCGGCCTGATCATCATGCGCCGCTACTGGTTTGCCACGATTACCGGTTTGCTCATCAGTTACGGGTTTCTGATGCTGGTGATTCTGGCCTTTGTGTCGAACCAGGCGGCTCTGGCGGAGTGGTCGGAGAGCATTTTCGACAAGGTGGTGGGCTTTCTCGTGGGCATGCTGGCGATGGGGCTGGTAGGGATGTTCAGCCAGGGTCTCCAGGGCATGGCGCGAACCGGCGAACTGGAACAGGTCTGCATGAGCCCGCACGGGCTGGTGACGAATTTCCTGGCACGCTCCTTCGTCGCGGCGCTGATGAGCATTCTCACCTACACCATTCTGCTCAGCCTGCTGGCGGCGAGTCTCAAAGGTAAGATCTACTTCGAGCCCATGGCGACGGCGCTGGTGCTTGCCCTGACGTACACCAACCTGATCGGATTTGGCTTTATGGTTGGCGGCCTGGTGCTGGTGTTCAAGCAGACGGGCCAGATCGCGATGATTGTCCGGCTCGTGCTGCTGATTATCGCGATCGGATCCGAGGAAATAGCCAAGCTCCCCGCCTGGTTTCGCGCTATAGCCCACTGCGTGCCGATCACGGACGCCGCGATCTCGTTGAAATACGTGCTGATCAAAGGCCAGCACATCGATGGCCGGTACAGCAGTATTTTGATTCAACCGTCGTTTTATTACCTGATCCTGAACGCAGTCGCCTGGACCCTGATCGGCATTGCGTGTTTCCGCTATCTCGAGAACTGGAGCCGGGATAGAGGCACCTTGGGGGCTTACTGATGCACGGCGCGGCGCTGCACCGATTCGAACTCAACGGCAAACGGTACGTCATCGATCCAGAGACCTGTTTTTGCTTTGAATGCGACGAGATCTGCTGGGATGTGCTCGCGCTGTATCCACACGAAACGATCAGCCGCATCGTTCATGAGTTGAGCCAGAAACACTCCGAACGCGAAGTGTACGAGGTGATAGGCGAGCTGGAGTGGCTGCGCAACGTCAAATCGATCCTCCCCCGGCTCTCTCCCGAGGAGCTGCAGAAACGCTACGAGATCGAGCGGGGTCTCAAGCGATTGACGATCGAACTCCCCGAAGAAGCCTCCACGGCGGCGGCGGCGCCGGAAAAAACGGGCTGGTTCCGTAAACGTCGTGAACAACCTTCAGCGGGGCCGCCTTCCCTTGGCCGCGATGCGGCTCATCTGCTCCTCAACCGTTCCGGCAACCAGAAGGTGCTCGAACTCGAGTTTCTGGAGCACGGGCGCATCCGCGATGTTGATGCCGTGGCGGCGCTGTGTGCCGATGTCCTGCGCGCGGCCCGTCTCGCCGGCAAAGAACTCACGGCGGCCGTACGGATCCAGGATCTACGCCTGGAACCAGTGCCTGGGGCCCTGAAAGGGCACACCGTCAGCGCACGCCTTGAGCTTACCGAACCGGACGCGGCACAGAACGCGCTTGCGCCGCTGGCCGCCGGTCATGTGTTCACACTGACGCAGCTTGCGAAAGCGCTTCAGCCGGGCGCGAGCGGAGTCCAGGGCCGGATCATCGTGCGGCCGGATACGCCCGATTTCGGGGGCGTGGTCCAGGCGCTCGATGAAGCCGGTTTCAAAGTGATTGAACTCGATCTCGATGGGACATTTGTCGCGCATCCGGACCTGCCTCCTGCTGAGATGCTGCCTGCATTGAGCGCGAGCGCGATCTACTATGCGCGCCGTCTGCTCGAGGGCCATTATTTCCGTCTGGACCCGATCGCCTCGCTGTTTTACCGCATCTACGAGGGCCAGCCGATCCAGCGCGCCGACCCCATCGGCACCAATGAACTGGCCGTCGACAGCCGCGGCGATGTCTACGCCTCGTGGCGGGTCTTCGGGAACGAGCGGTTTCGCCACGGCTCCCTGCAGAATGCCACGATCGACGAAGCGGCCATCAAACGCTACGAAGACATGGGCGCTCCAACCACGGGACCCTGCCTGCGCTGCTGGGTCCGTCATCTCTGCGGCGGCGGGCGCGCGGCCGTGCATGATGCCCTGAGCGGAAATTTCCATCAGCCACACGAACCCTGGTGCGACGCGCAGCGTTCGTGGATGGCCGCCGCAGTTTCCGCATTCAACATGCTGGCGGAGGAGGGGGTCAATTTCACACGCATCTACCAGACCCTCACGCCCTCCACGGGTAAACGCCCCGCGCTATCGATGCTCACGATGCTGCGGGCGGCGATCGGCCTGTCGATCCGCATGCGCCCCGTGGAAGAATCCGATGCGGAGCTTCTGGTGCGCTGGGAAAACTGGAACGCGGCGGCGTATTTCCTTTTCAATGAAAAAGGGGCCTTTGTCGCGACCCGATACGAACGCGAAATGGATGCGGTTCATCCGCAGACCTTCGACCAGGAACTGGTGCTGACACGTAAAGACGGGACGCCCTTCGGGCTGCTCAAGCTTCGTCCGGAAAAAGTGGCGGAGACCGCGTCGGCGTGGCTCTATTTCCACAACGAAGCCGATTATGCTGCAGCTGACCTGCGCAAGGGGCTGGCGTTCCTGTTGAAACAGGCGGGCCAGCAGCAGGGACTTGCGGCGCATCACCGTCTGCCGCGGCCGAGTATGAGGACAGCCCCTGCAGCGCTTTCTGGAGCAGTGCGGCTTCACGCGCGAGGGCACGCTTGCGCGAAGCGCTCTACCTGCACGGAACGTCTACCGCGACGTGCACGTCTACGGGATCACGACGTCAACGCATGTGATGCGGCCGGTTGCCTGGGTCGTGCTCCCGCGCCCGTTCCGCCCGGGGCGGTGCCTTCACAGCCCGGCGTCGTCCCCGCGTTCCGCGTCGCGTTCGGCGACGGCCTCGACGTGCGGGGGCGGGCCCGCGGCGCGCGCCTCGTTCGGAAAGGCGAATTCCAGTTGCTGGTCGCGCACGAGTTTATAGCGTTTCATGAGACGCAGGACCTGCAGGGTGGTGGACGACGTGTAGTTTTCGTGCATGCTGACCGTATCCACCAGGTCGCGCAGGACGCTGGAGAACTCGAGCACGTGGTCGATGCCCGTTCCCTGGAGCAGCTGGATGGAGCGTGCCCGAGGTTCCAATGACGCGGGCAGTTCCGAGATGACGAGGATGCTTTTGAAGGGGCGGCTGCCGAATATTTCGCGTGCAAAGGCCAGCGATTCCGGGGATACGAACTGCCAGAGCACCGGGCTGGATTCAATGACCGAGGGGTAGAATTTGTCGGCATGCCAGGCACGCACCTCAACCAGGGCGCGCTCCACGGCGCCGATCCCCGTGGGATTCAGGACGAAACTGAGATCGTGCGGCCTCACGGGATTCACGTTTTCGACGAAGACCTGCAGGCTGCTGTCGGGCACCCGCTGCCGCAGGCTCTCGCGCTGCCAATTGGTCAGCACGGCGAACATGTTGAGTTCGAAGAACTCCCGTACCAGTTGCAGGTTTACATCGGCCATGACAGTTCCCGTCCCGGCGCCCGGGCCGGGTCGCCGGCGTGCTGCCTCAGGGCGTGCTTAGCGCCTTGCCAATCTTGTGTTCCGGATCGAGCGCCAGGATTTCCGCCCCGAGTTCCCTGGCCTGGTCCAAACGGTCCAGCTGCCGGTAACACAACCCGAGTTTGGCCAGGATGTCGACATAGCGGAAGTTTTCGCCGAATGCGGAGTAGTATGCGTCTTTCCGGGCCCGGTCGCAGGCGGCTCGGTATTGCTCTAATGCGGACGAATACTGTTTTCGGACATACGCAACCTCTCCACGCAAATAGTAGCCTTCCACTTGCTCGGGGTTCAATTCAAGTGATTTTTCGATCAGGTGATCCGCGCGTTCGAGCGCCTCGAGGGCCAGGGTGGGATCTGCGGAGACCATGCCGGCCTTGCCCAAGACAAAGAGGGCTGCAAAATTGGCGCCCCCGGAATCAATGGCCATGCGGGCATTGTGTACCGCTTCCTCAAAACGTCCTTCGGCAAAGTTGACCTGGGCGAGACCGAGATGGCCGCGCGAGCGCGTGGATTCCACGGCAAGCAGCCATTCGAACTGCTCTTTGGCATGCGGCAAGTCGCCGGAGGCCAGGTAGGCCTGGCCGAGGTCGAGGCGGAACGGCGCCTTGTCGGGCATGTGGTTCACCACGCGCTGGAGCAGCGACAGCGCCCTGGACGTAGCGCCCATGCGCAGATAACACTTCCCCAATTGATGGTAGGCAACGATGAAGGAGGCGTCCTTCTTGATGGCCTGTTCGAAACACGCGGCGGCCCGTTTCAGATCGCCCTTCATACTGGCCGTCACGCCGTCGTCGTAATAGCTTTCCGCATTATCGCCGCCAAATGCCATGATGGAAGTCCCTTTTTTTCGTGCCCGCCCGGCTGGAATACTAGCTCAGCGCCCGGAGCGCTGCCCGGGCCTGTTCTTCCGGGATATCCGTTCGATGCAGCACGTGGCCGATCCGGTCGGCCACGATGAATTTGAGCGTGCCGGCACGCGCTTTCTTGTCGTGTTTCATGGCCGCCAGCGTCTCGTCTACGGGAAGTTCGGCCCAGCGCACCGGAAGACCGTAGGCTTCAAGGCAGGCGCGCTGGCGGGCGGCGCTTTCCTCGTCGAGCAGGCCGAGCCGCCGCGCCAGGCTTGCCGCGGCCTCCATGCCCAGCGCGACGGCTTCGCCATGGAGAAAAGCGCCGTAATGGGTGACGGCCTCGATCCCGTGCCCGAATGTATGCCCGTAATTGAGGATCGCGCGGAGGCCGTGCTCTTTTTCATCTTCCGCGACAACAGCGGCCTTGATCTCACAGGAACGGCGGACGGGAAGCATGAGCGCGTCGAGGTCTTTGGCCAGGATGGGTTCCACGTTGCGCTCGAGATACTCGAATAAGGCGGCATCGGCGATCATGCCGTGTTTGATGACTTCGGCCAGCCCCGCGCGCAGCTCCCGGTCCGGGAGGGTTTTCAGGAAGGTCAGGTCGATGATGACGGCGGACGGCTGGTGAAACGCGCCGATGGTGTTCTTTCCCAGCGCATGGTTGACGCCGGTCTTCCCCCCCACACTGGAATCGACCTGAGCCACAATGGTGGTGGGAATCTGAACGAACCGGATCCCGCGCATGAAGCTTGCCGCCGCGAATCCGGCGACGTCGCCGGGCACGCCCCCGCCCAGCGCCACCACGACGCTGGAGCGATCCAGCCCCGCCTCCAGAAACATGCCGCAGAATTCTTCAATGCGCGCGAGCTGTTTGGCCTCTTCTCCGGGGGGCATCACACACAACACCGGCGTCACCCCGGACGAACGGACGGATTCCAGGACGAGCCGGCCGTGGATCCGGGCCACGTTGGCGTCGGTGCAGACGGCCACGGCGCCCCTGGCCTCCAGCCGGGCCAGCTCCGCGGGCAGTTGGCGCAGGGCCTGTTCGCCGATGTGGATCGGATATCCCCGGTCTCCGAGTGCCAGGGTCAGGGTTTCCATGGAATTGATACTCCTTACTGTGCTGTGAACAGGCAAAGAGTAGCACATTTTCGGCCATCAATGCGTTGGAATGGGCGAAATGAACGAAGACCCGGGTGAACGCATCGCTTACGGTGTGCATTTTCAGATTTCCGGACCTTTTTACTTCTCCCCGGCAATCGGCTATCGTATGGCTATGGATCGCCGTTCTGGCGGGATTCAGGGGTGCCCATGCAGCGTATTCCACCCGCGTTTTCCGCGCTCAATGCGTGCGGTATCGCGCGAATTCAGGAAGCCGCAGGAGATCTTCTCGAAAACGCCGGCTTTCGCGTGATCCCCGTCGGCCGGCGGGGCCGGGCGCTTGAGAATCGGCGACGCAGCCTTCGCAAAACATCCATCAACCCTGGCGTCTGGCCGACGCCCTGCGGGAGAACCGATGAAAGCCTTTAACGGATTCGGAGACAGAGAACTCCGGCTGGCGATGCTGGGTATGGTAGACGGCAACGGACACCCGTATTCGTGGAGCGCCATCTTTAATGGGTACGAGCCCGGCGAAATGGCGAAATGTCCTTTCCCGGCCATTCCAGACTATCTGTCGAAAGAGCCGGAGGCGAACCTGAGTATTCCCGGGGCGAAGGTCACCCATGTGTGGACCGACGACCCGGCAGATGCGCCCAGAGTCGCGGCAGCGTCCCGCATTCCGACTGTGATGGAGCGGGCCGAAGACGTCATCGGCCAGGTGGATGCCGTCATTGTAGCGACGGACAAAGGGCACGAGCACGTGGAGCGGTGCCGCCCGTTTGTCGAGGCGGGGCTGCCGGTGTTCGTGGATAAACCACTCGTGGACAACGCGCCGGATCTGGGTCAGTTTCGCCGCTGGATTGTCGAGGAGAAGCGGCCCATCCTGTCGTCCAGCTCGATGCGCTACTGCAAAGAGTACCAGCCCTACCGGGCCTCGACCCACAACCTGGGCGCCTTGCGCTTTGTCACGATCACCACGCCGAAAACGTGGGAACGCTACGGGATCCATGCGCTCGAGGGCATGTACCCGATCCTCGGCCCGGGGTTTGTATCGGTACGCAATACGGGCACGCCCGAGCGCAACGTCGTACATGTGAAACACGAGCGCGGCGTGGATATCGTCGTAGTTGCGACGGCGGACCTGTTCGGCGGTTTCGGAGATCTCCTGCTGTGCGGGACCCGCGCGTCCGCGTACATCAAGATGATGGACTCGTTTTACAGTTTCAAGGCACAGCTGGCGGCATTCGTGGATTTTCTCCGTTCGGGCGTCTATCCTTTCCCCTTCTCCGAGACGGAGGAGCTGATGAAGCTTGTGATCGGGGGCATCCGCAGCCGCGAGCAGGGCGGCCGCGAGATACCGCTTGCAGAGATACCGTGAGCCGGAGTGCCGGCCCGCGTGTGAAAGGAACTGGGCATGCGCATGCGACCAAGCCGCGTATTGAAAAAGCTCCGCAGTGGGGGCATCGTCTCGTGCACGAAATTGAACCTCTACGATGCGCGCGCCGCCGAGATCGCCGCGATGTTCGATTTCGACTGCCTCTGGCTGGGGATGGAACACGGGCCGAATGACTTGTCGGATGTCGAGAAGCAGATCTACGCGGCCAAAGCCTATGACGTGGACGTGGTGGTCCGGGTGGCGCGCGGAAGTTACAGCGATCACATCCGGCCTCTGGAACTGGATGCCGCGGGAATCATGGTGCCCCATGTGATGAGCCTCGACGACGCGAGGAACGTCGTGCGCATGACCCGGTTCCATCCCGTGGGGCGGCGCCCGGTCGATGGTGGGAATGCCGATGGAAAATACTGCAACGTGCCGTTTGTCGACTATCTCCAGCAGGCCAACGAAGAACGCTTTGTCATCGTGCAGATCGAGGATCCCGAGCCGCTCGACGAGCTTGACGCGATCTGCGCCCTGGACGGAATCGACATCATTTTGTTCGGGCCGGGCGATTTCAGCCATAGCATTGGAGCGCCGGGGCAATTCGATCATCCCGAGCTGCTGGCGGCCCGGCGGCGCGTGGCAGAGTGCGCCAACCGGCACGGCAAGGTCGCGGGCACCGTGGGCGGACTGGGCAATCTGCAGGAACTCATCGACATGGGGTTCCGGTTCGTGAACCTTGGCGCCGATGTGCTCGCCTTGAGCCAGTATTACCAGGGGCTCGCGGCGGGCTTCCGCGAACACGAAGACCACTACCTGCGCGTGCGCGCAGAGGAAGGCTCGCGATGAACGTGCTGGATCTGTTTTCGCTGAAAGGAAAAGTGGCCCTGGCCACCGGAGGCGCCGGGCTGTACGGACGTCAGGTGGTGGAAGCGCTTGCGGAAGCGGGCGCAAAAACGTTCACGGCGGCACGAAACCACGACGCCCTCGAGAAGGTGGCGGCGGCCCTTCGCGGCCGGGGCCTCGATGTGACCGCGCTGCAGTATGACCAGAGCGAAGAGGCGTCGGTGCTTGCCCTGCGCGACCAGGTCCTCGAGCAGGCCGGCGGCATCGACATCCTCGTAAACAATTCTGTGGCCCGGCCGATGAAAGACGGCTACCAGAGCGATGCCTCAACCTTTGCGCACAGTATGGCGGTAAACGCGACCGGCTTGTTCGTGATCACCCGGGCCTTCGGCGACGTCATGGCTGAAAACGGCCGCGGCTCGATCATCAACGTGGGTTCCATCCAGGGGCTTATCGCGCCCGACCCGTCGATCTACCGGGGCACGGCCATGAGCGGCTGGGCGCCCGATTATTTCTTCCACAAAGGCGGGATGGTCAATTTCACGCGCTTCATCGGGAGCTACTATGGCCTGAAAAACGTCCGATGCAACTGCATCGCTCCCGGGGGGTACCAGACGCCGGATCATCCCGAGGCGTTTGTGAGGCAATACAGCGACAAAACGTTCCTGGGCCGCCTGGCCTCCGATACCGACCTGAAGGGGGTTGTCGTATTTCTGGCAAGCGATGCGTCGGCGTACATCACAGGGGCGACCATCCCCGTCGATGCGGGGTACACCGCCAAATAAGTCTTAGCGCATTTGGAGGACGATCAACGTTTCGCCGTTGGGCTGCAGCGTCAATCCGGCCGCGTCATACAAGGGTGGCGGGGCGGCTCCCGTCTCCCCCGGTTCCGCCGCCGGTCCAGCGGGGAGGGTAGCATAGGCGCAGATCGTGCAGGCCCCGGCCTCCAGCCCTTCCAAGGCATATTCCCCGTCCTGGCCCAGCGGGATGCGTGCCAGCAGATGCACCGGCGTCAGAAGGTGTTCCGGCCAGTTCAGCCCCAGGAGACTGGTCCCCGGCTCGATGGCCGCGACAACGCCCGTTGCGCCCGGCGGCAGCCCGGATACCTGCACGATGACGGACGAGCTGCCGTAGAGCATAAAATCACAGGGAAGCGTCTGGCCGCTTCGGATCTGCGCACTGAGATCGCGCAGGTGTTCGGTACGGCCCGTGCGCAGACCCTGCAACTGCAAAACCGCCGGGCCGGAGGGCACGGCCTCGACCAGATAGGTTCCATCCGCCTGGACGGGCGCTTCGATATGTTCCTCCCCCCCGCTGGGAGTTTGAATACGGGCCACAACTTTTGCCCCGCGCGCCGGCTCGTCATTGAACATCGCCACGCCTTCAACGGCCGCATCGAGGACGCCGAAGGTGAAGTCGACGTCGGTGGTCATTCCGGTTTCGAGCAGGGCTGTGCTGTACATGGTACGGCGGCGATTTGCCGGTTCCACTGCGTCGAGGTTTGCGCGCAGCTGCACCAGGCCGGGTTCGGCGCCAGTGAACCGATAGCTCCCGTCGTCCCGGGTCTGAGTGCGCAGGGTTTTGCCGTTGACATCGGCCAGTTCCACGGACTGCCGGGCAACCGGAGAGCCGCCGTGGGTGACGATGCCGCTCACCTGCGCCGCGGGCGCCAGCGTAATCTCGAGCATGGCATCCGTGTCCGGGGGCAGGGCGGCCGTCGCGGGTTTGTATGCCGCATGCCAGACGCTGATCTGCCGCGTGCCGGTCGGCACCTCGGTCAGGTCGAACGCGCCCATCGGACCGCTTTCCGCGGCGGGTTCGATCTCTTCCGGCTCCGCGGGCAGGGCGCCAAGGAACACCCGCGCATTGGGGACGGCGCTGCCGCTTCGGTCGCGGATAACGCCCTGATACGCCAGCGACGTCGTGGCCTGGGCCCGTGCGGGCGATGAGTGAGCCGCAGCGCTGTCCTCCGGCCTCTGAAGGCTCCGAGGCATGCGTGGTCCGGGGCTTTCCACCGGGGCTGCGGCCAGCTCGGCTTCTTGAAGGGCGGGTTCAGTCGGAGACACGACATCCTGGGGCTGCCCGCCGCCGATGAACCAGAAGATCAGCCCCGCCACCACGGCCACGGCGCCCAGCGGCAGCGCCCAGGATGCACGGGAGCGCTTTCGGATCGTCTCATCCACCTCGAAACCTGCCGCGAGGCGGCGCCCGGCGAGCGAGTCCGCGACCGCGCGTTCAGACAGGCGGGATGCCAATCCGGAGGGCACGGGTTCGAGCATCTGCGCAGCAAGCAGCTCTTTGAGGTGCGAGCTGCTGATTTCTATGCCCTGCGCGGCCAGTTCCTTGCGCAGGAACTCAATTCCCGTGACGCCGTCCGTGATCACGCGCTGCCGGTCCAGCCCGATCTCCTGAGCGATTTCGGCGAGGGTCTTATCGTTGATGTATTGACCAATGAGCGGAATACGTGCCTGCCACGGCACGGCGGTCAGTGCGGAGTCGATCGTGCCTTGAACAGCGTCCCAGGCAACCGGGCCGCCTGCGGTCTCCGGGGGCTCATCTGCGGGGCGCTGGCGCCGGCTGCGCAGGTGTTGCCGGGCGCGTGCGGTGGCGGCGGCATGCAGCCAGGCCGCCAGATGGGATTTGGGTCCAGCGGGGGCGTAGGCGAGCATCTGGAAGGCCTCAATCGCCGCTTCCTCAGCTTCCGCCTGCGCATTCAGAACCCTGCGGCAGACGCTGTACACCATCGGCGCATAGCGTTCCACCAATTCATCGAACGCGCTCCGGCTTTTACCTTCGCGCCACTGCGCGTAGAGTCCCAGGTCGTCGGTTTCCGCCATTGCGCACCCCCCGGATACCTTGTTTCGCACGGCGATTATACCCATTCTGAGCCCCAGTGACCATATACGGACACGGCACCGCCCAGGACGCCGTTCCCCAGGCCGGTTTTTGGCTGCGCAACCAGGCGCCTTGCTCTTTAGTGTCAGCGCCGCCTGGACCCCCTGACCCTGGGCGGGCCTCTACGCGATGCGGAACCTGGATGGACCTGGATAGTATAGTCTCCTCGCTCAAGACTCACCCACAGGAAAAAGGGCCAAATCCAAAAACCGTGCACTTAATATTAGAATGCGCGAGGGGCTTCATTTACTTGAAGTGAGGGCGTATTCAAGCGATACTCTAGTTCTATTCAGCCCAGGCTCCGTTTATTTCTTGCCGATGCGGCCGGGGGCGGGGGAGGCTGTTTCGCGAATGGCGCCAGATCGCATTCGAATGCGCGAGGGCAGCCCAGTGTGTCCGGCACGGCAAGTCGCGGCCAATGTAAGGAGACAGACATGAAGCTTAAGCGGTCAATTACACGGCGGAATTTTCTTCGGAACGGCGCCTTGACGTTCGCGGGCATCGCGGTGCTGCCGCGCCGCGTCCTTGGCGCTCCCGGAGAGCCTTCGCCCAACGAAGAACTCACCAAGGCGATCGTGGGCGTGGGCGGCATGGGCCGCGGCCATATTGGCATGCCGGGCGCGCGGCTGGTCGCCGTGTGCGATGTGGATTCCGCCCACCTAGACCAGGCGCTCAAGATGTCGCCGGAAGGCACGAAGGGCTACCGCGATTTCCGCGAAGTGCTCGAGCGGCCCGACGTCGATATAGTGCATGTTCCCACGCCGCCCCATTGGCATGCACTCATCTCGATTGCCGCTGCCGAGGCCGGCAAGGATGTGTGGTGCGAGAAACCCATGACGCGGACCATCGGCGAAGGCAAGAAAGTGGTCGAAGCCATTCAGCGCAATGGCCGCATTTTCCGTCTCAATACCTGGTTCCGCTTCCAGGGCGATTTCTATGGATTCGGCACCACGGTGGCCCCCATCAAGAAGCTCGTCGACAGCGGCATGCTCGGCTGGCCGTTAAAGGTGTTTGTCAGTAAAACCACGGGGTTCGACTGGAAGTTTTATTGGAGCGGTCTGACGGACCTCACGCCGGAACCCATTCCAGAGACCCTCGATTACGATCTCTGGCTCGGTCCCGCGCCGTATAAGCCCTACCATCCGCACCGCGTACACAGCACATTTCGCGGATACTGGGACTACGACGGCGGCGGCTTGGGCGACATGGGCCAGCATTATCTCGATCCCGTGCAATATTTGCTCGGCAAGGATGACACCAGCCCGGTCGAGGTGGAAGTCGATGCGCCCCAGCAGCACCCCGAGGCAGCCAGCTCCTGGCGGCGGATCGTTCTGCGCTATGCGGATGGATGCGAGATCACCCTGGACGGCGAGGGCACCGATACATCCAAACCCTACCTCGAGGGGCCCGACGGAAAACTGTTCAAAGGATTTCAATCGGACATCCCGGACCTCGAGAAGAAGCTGGCCCAGTTTCCTGATCCAGAACCGCAGATGACCGACTTCGCGGAGGCGGTCCGCACCCGCACGACCTTTGCCCTCAATGAATCGAACGGCCACCGGTCCTGCACGCTGATCAATATGGCGAAGACCGCCGTGCAGCTGGGCCGGAATCTCCGCTTCGATCCGGTGAAGCAGGAGTTCATCGATGACGAAGGCGCGAACCGGCTCGCCTATCAGCCCATGCGCGCCCCCTGGCAGCTGTCGTGATTGCACCGTGTTAAATGGACGCTACCGGGCGCGAATGCGCCCGCGACGATACTACGAGGAAAGGAAATGAACATGATACGTCGAGGATTCTCGCCGGCGGGCAAGATGGCGTTCGCGGCCGCACTGGCCCTGGTCTGCGCTGCGACCGCCTTCGGGCAACCTGCGATTGAGGAACTATTGGGCAAAATGCCCGCGGAATCGTCCCAGGAGATCGTCGCCGTGAGCCAGAGCCTGATCGCGCTCGGGCCGGAGGCTATCCAGGGCGTCTGCGCGACCCTGCTGCCGTCCGGCGGCGACGATGTCAACGCGCGTTTTCTCTTGAGCGGCCTGGCGGACCATGTGTCCCGCGGCGATGCCGAAGAAGCGCGTGCGATGGTTTCCGGCGCATTTATCCAGGCGCTTGGAGCTGCCGAGGACCCGAACGTCAAGACGTTTCTGATGAGCATGCTCCAGGTTTGCGGCAGTGCCGAAGCCGTCGATGCGCTCGCCGGCTACCTGGGCGACGAAGTGTTCGTGGAGCCCGCGACGCAGGCCCTGCTTACCATTCGCACGGAAAATGTCGCACCGGCCTTGAAGGCCGCGTTTGAAGGCGCTCAGGGTGCGCGCGCGGTGACGCTCATGAAGGCGCTCGGCGAGTTGCGCCAGGCGGACGCGGCAGACAAGATCGTCCCCTTCACCCGCGCCGAGGACCGGGAGACCCGCCTGGTCGCGTACCAGGCGCTGGCTGAAATGGGCGCCTCGCTGGACCTTGAACCCATGGGCCAAGCCTACGAAGCGGCTCCGCCTTACGAAAAGGCCAAGTTGGCGTCCTATGGTCTGAACTTTGCACGGCGCTGGGCCGAAGCGGGCAACATGGAAGCAGCGCACGCCATCTGCGATTACCTCAGGTCCCACGGCCAGGTCACTGTCCGGTCGGCGGCACTCGCGACCCTCATCGACATCGGCCACCCGTCGGCGCAATCCCTTCTCCTGGCCGCCATGGACGAGCCAGACCCCGCCTACCGGGCCGCGGCACTGAAATTCGCCGCCCGTTTCCCATCCACACAGGCAACGCGAGAGTGGCTGACCCGAATGAAGGACGTCACTCCGGAAGTGCAGGCCGAGATCATCACCATGCTGGGTGCTCGAGGCGACAACACGGCGTCAAACACGCTGGCTCGACAGATCCTGGCCGACGACAAAGTGGTCCGTTTGGCGGCCATGGATGCGACCACCCTGCTCGCGGGAAGCCGTGCCGTTGCCCCAATGCTTCATCGCCTCATCAACGGCGCTGAGGATGACGAGATCCAGACTATTCAATCGGCGCTGTTGCGCGTTCCCGGGCGGCAGGTCGTCAAGGCATGCGGCCAGGCCCTCCATAAAACCCCGGCGCCGGCGCGCATAGCGCTGCTGGACGTGTTGAAGCAGCGGCGGGGTGAGATCGTGCGCCGCGAAGTCTTCGTGCAGACCGAAGACAGCCATGAAGCGGTTCGCCTGGCCGCGCTGGATGCCCTCCTTACAGTCGCCCGGCCCGAGGACATCCCCCGGGTGGTGGATCTGGTGATCGGGGCGTCCACGGACCAGGAAAAAGAAGCCGGCCGGGCCGTATTGGTGGTGCTGGCTTCACAGAAACCGGCCCCGCTGTTGAATGCGATTGCGAAGCAGGACGGGCAAAGTCGTGCCGACCTGTTGCCGGTGCTTCCCACGCTTGGCAGTGAGGAGGCCTATCATGCGGCCGCGGCGTCCGTCGACAGCGGCAACCCCACGGTGAAAGACGCTACGATCCGGGCGCTGTCCAACTGGCCGGAACCGCTGGCCATGCCGCAGCTGCTGGAAATCGCCAGGGCCACAGACAATGACACACATCACGCGCTGGCGTTGAGCGGATTTCTCCGGCTGCTGCCAACGGCGCCGATCACCCCCCCTGAAAAAGTGGCGCAGTACCAGGAAGCCCTGGATGCGGCGCGCAGAAAAGAAGAGCGGCTCACGGCATTGTCGGGACTCGCCGCCATCCGGACACTGGAATCACTGCAGCTCGTAGCTCACTATCTCGATGCAGACGAGGTCAAGGCGGATGCCGCCCTGGCCGCAGCACAGATCGCGTGTCCTCAGGACGAAAAGGATCCCGGTCTCACCGCTGCGGAAGTGGCGCCCATCCTTCAAAAAGCTCGTGAAGGCGCCGACAGCGAGGATCTGCGGAATCAAATCGACGAGCACCTGGCCGCTATTGCGCCTCCGGAGCCGCCGTCGGAAGATGTGTCCGCGCTCGAGGAGGGCTTTGTATCGCTGTTCAATGGCGTCGATCTGACCGGCTGGGAGGGCGATACCGACGGCTATGCTGCAGAGGACGGATTGCTGGTGTGCAAGCCCGGTGGCAATCTATATACGGTCAAAGACTACGCGAATTTCGTGCTGCGCCTCGAGTTTAAGCTCACGCCCGGGGCCAACAACGGTCTGGCCGTACGGGTGCCGATGCCTGCACATGCCGCCTACGATGGCATGGAGCTTCAGATCCTCGACGATACCCACGAGAAATATAACGCCCTGGAGCCCTATCAGTTTCACGGGTCCATTTATGGCATCGTCCCCGCCAGGAAAGGCTTCCTCAAGCCCGTCGGCGAATGGAACGAACAGGAAGTCATCGCGGACGGGCCCCACATCGTGGTGAAACTCAACGGCGAAGTCATCGTCGATGCCGATATCGCGGAGGCGAGCAAAGACGGCACCCTGGACGGCAAGGAGCACCCGGGCCTGTTGCGCGAATCGGGGCGCCTCGGCTTCTGCGGGCACGGCGACGTGCTCTATTTCCGCAACCTGCGCGTGAAGGAACTTCCGTAAGCGCTCAGGTCCCGGAGGATGTAGCGGCGTTATTGTTGTATCGAGGCGGCCTCTCCGGAGGCCGCCTCCGCTTTAGGAGGCAAATCTATGTGCATTCGATGTGCTGGCATCCTGCTTGTCGCAGTGCTCTCCGCTGCGGGAGTGAAATCCGTGTCGGCTCAGGAATTGCCGCAGTTTCGCGTGCGCGAGGCCGGTGAAGGCCGGATCGTCGAGCTGCTGTCCGGAGACCAGGTCTTGCTGGCCTCGCCACCGGAAGGTCTGTGGTCGGTAGCGATGGGCTGGCACGACCGCTGGCCGGCCGAGTGGCTGCATGCGCATCCGGGCGAGCCCGAGCTATGTGGAGAATGGACCCTGCTGCGCGGTCTCGTGGAGACGCCTCAGGGTAACTGGCGTGTTTCCGACGCCTACCGGCCGGAAGGCCGGGCCATCAAATGCGTCCGCCGCTATGTCTGGGAAGGCGCCGAAATGGCCGGCCGCGTCACCTTGTCCGTGCGGTTCCAGACACCCGGTGCGGGGGCTGGAGCCGTTCTCCCGGGCATTCTGTATCATGGCAACCCGTCGGGGACGCGCAGCGGCCGGACTCCGGTCTACTCGGGGACGCCGGGCGAGGAGGCACTCTACGAAGAACACCGCTTCCCCATGCCCTTCGCAAGCCTGGAATGGCAGGAAGGCGGCGCTTTCCATGGCGTGGCCCTGCATGCGCTGCCCTCCCCTGTGCCGTTCGGGAACCTGCCCGATCAATGGTGGTCGATGGGACTCCGCGCGCTCGACGCCGGCACGGAACTGGCCCTGCTGTCGGGCCCCTGCGCGTCCAATGGGGAGCGCAGCGTGGTCAAGGCCAATCAACCGGGCTTTCTACCGTACAACGACGCCTATTTGAACGTGCCGCCCGGCTCGATCATTGAAAAGACCTTCTGGCTCGAGGCGTACCCGGCGCCCGAGGAGGGCGCGGGATTTCAGCGGCCGGTCTGGACCAGTCTGACCCTGTTCGACCCCTATCGCAGCGATGGCTTACCGACTTTCGAGGAGATCGTTCGCGCAAAATACCGGTTTTCCGACACCCGCTGGCACGAAGCCGGCGCTGCGGCCGGTTACACGAAATACCCCGACAAACCCATTATCGTCATGGGCTGGTGCGGGCAGGCGGCCGCACTCGGATTTGCCAACCAGGTGCTGGGACCCCGCCTGGGCGGGCCGGAGGCCCTGGAACGCGCGCAGAAATCGCTCGATTTCCTGACGAATGCCGTTTTCTACGAGGGCGGATTTCATACCTGGTATCATTGCAACGGGAACACCTGGGACCACCACGAACCGCTGTCGCAGGGCCAGGCGATGCTCAGTTTCGCCAACGCCATCCTGGCGGCCCCGAAATCCGGGCTGGACGACTCAGCCTGGCGCGTATTTCTCGCCAAAGCCTGCGATTTCCATGCACGGCGCATCTTGGAGGAGGATTGGAACCCCGCATCCACGGACGAGGCTTTTTTTATTGCCCCCCTGTGCGCAGCGCATCAAATTCTCGGCAAGGACGAGTACCTGCACGCCGCAACGAAAGCAGCGGAGGTCTATGCCGCCCGCTCGCTGTCCATGCGCGAACCCTACTGGGGCGGAACCCTCGACGCGAGCTGTGAAGACAAGGAAGGCGCATTTGCGGCATTTCAGGGGTTTCTCGCACTGCACGAGGTCACGAAAGAGCCCCGGTATCTGAAATGGGCCCGGCACGCCTGCGACGTGGCCCTGACCTATGTCGTCGTGTGGGATATCGACCTCCCCCCGGGGCGTCTGCGCGACCACGCGTTCAAAACGCGCGGCTGGACCGCCGTCTCCGTCCAGAACATGCACATCGACGTGTACGGCGTCCTGATCGCGCCGTATGTGTATAAACTGGGCCTCCTTACCGATAACGACGAGCTGAAACGGCTTGCACTCATGATGTACCGCAGTTGCGGCCAGTTGATCGACCCCTACGGGAGTCAGGGCGAGCAGCCCCAACAGACCAACTACGCTCAGCGGGGCAAATACGACACCCCCTTCGGCCTCCGCGGCGGCTACGTCGAGGACTGGACGGTCTTCTGGATCACCGCGCATTTTTTGAATGCGGCGGCCCAGTTCAAATTGATGGACGCCGAGACGGGGCTGTAACGGCATGAAAGCCGGATGACGGCCGCTCGAGCACGGCGATGAGAAACGTGCTGCGCATGCGATCCCGTCGGTGGCACATGGAGGCGCAGCCCCCGGAAGGCTCCAACTCGGAGTGGAAAAAGGAGAATCGCGATGGCTTCCTTAAAAACACGGTCCGCGCATTGCGCTCTCGCAGTCTTGATTGCGATCTCATTGACCGGATGGCTTAACACCGCCCACGCGCTGGATCTCGTGCGCGAGGGGCAGCCGGTCGCGGTGATCGTCGTGGATGCGTCCGCCTCGGGCCAGGTGAAGGCGGCGGCGCAGCTGCTGGCGGAGTACGTGGAGCGGGCCACCGGAGCGCGGCTGCCTGTGGGCAACGCGCTGCCGCCGGAAGGCGCGGTCCTCTGCGTGGGCCGGGGCACGGCCTGGCAGACCCCCGAGCAGACCGATCTCGACGAGGACGGGTTCGACATCGCATTTCCTGACGCCCGCACGGTCGTGATCGCAGGCCCCACGGATTGGGGCACGGAGTTCGGCGTCTACGAGTTTCTCGAACGGTATGTGGGAGTACGCTGGCTGCTTCCGGGGGAACACGGCGATGACGTGCCCACAGCCCGCAGCCTGGCGGTCTCGCCGGAGCCGGTGCGCCAGGCGCCGGCCATTTTTTCGCGCCTGTTCAGCGGGTTGCCGGGCGAAGCACAGACCACCTGGGCGCGGCGCAACCGCATGCGCGGCCGGGTCAGTTTTCACCATTATCTGCTCCACCTGTTCCCACCGGAGACCTACACCGCGAGCCATCCCGAGTTTTTTCCGATCCTGAACGGCAAACGATTCCTGCCTCCGGACAACAACGCCCACCACTGGCAACCCTGTTTTACCGCGCCGGGTATCGTGGAGGAAGCGATCAAGAACATCATCGACTATTTTGAGGCCAACCCCGCCGCCACGTCGTATTCCCTCGGCGCGAACGACAGCAGCGGCTATTGCCAGTGCGAACAGTGCCTGGCACGACTTTCCGGCGACAAAAACTTCCTGGGGCGTGTGGATTACTCCGACCTCTACTACGACTGGGCCAACCAGGTGATCGAGGGCGTACTCGAGCGATTCCCCGACAAATGGTTCGGGTGCCTGGCCTACAGCGAAGTCGCCGCACCGCCGCAACATACCTCCGTGCATCCCCGGCTGATTCCGTACATGACCTACGACCGCATGAAATGGAAAGACGCAGAATTACGCGAGGCCGGCGAGGCCCTTACCCGGGACTGGAACGCGCGGAGCCCGCTGCTGGGCTGGTACGACTATATTTATGGCTCACCGTTCTGCCTGCCCCGCGTATGGTTTCATCATATGGCCGACTACTACCGGTTCGGGTATGCCAACGGGGTACGTGCCATGTATGCCGAGGCGTATGCCAACTGGGGTGAGGGTCCCAAGCTCTACCTGTCCCTCAAACTGCAGTGGGATCCCAACGCGGATATCGACGCGCTGCTCGATGATTGGTACCTGCGCTGTGTCGGCGAGGAGGCCGCGCCGTTTCTGAAGCAATATTACGCGCATTGGGAGGACTTCTGGACGCGCCGCGTGCTGGATTCAGGCTGGTTCACAAAACAAGGTCAATATCTGGCCTTCCACGACCCCGGCTATCTGCGCGACATCACGCGTGAAGACATCGAAAAAAGCCGGCACTGGCTCGAGGCCGCTGTCGAGAAAGCCGGCACCGAGCCGCAGCAATACCGGGCACGGCTCCTTCTGCAGGCATTTGAATATTATGAGGCGTCGGCCTATGCGTTTGCCTTCAATGCGCCTCTCGGTGAGCCGGCCACCACGCAAGAGCAGGCCACGGCGCTCCTCGCCGCTTTGGAGCAGGGATTCAAACATGCCGCACGGCGCCGGGAGCTTTCCCTGGAGATCTTCCCCAAGCATCCCGTTCTGCGGCATCCGCTCACAATGACCCGATACGCGTCTCTGGCAAACGACACCCTGGGCGCCGTGAGCCTGGGAGCCCTCGTCACGTTTCTCGCGGCGCCGGACAGTCCGTTTCGGAGCGAATTGATGCGCATGGCGGAGGAAGCGCCGGATGCCTATCTGAAAGAGCAGGCATCGATGATGCTCGAGCTGGCGGAAGAAAAGGGCGAGCTGCTGACGCGAAACCCGTCGTTTGAAGAGGGTTCCGACAGCGCCGCCGAAGGCTGGTCCTGGTGGCTGCGGGACGGAGCCGGCCGCATGGCCCGTTCCGATGCCCTGGCCCATTCGGGAAGCTACGCCGTCGTCTGTGAAGGAGTGAAACGAGGCGGCCCCGTACAGGTGGTCCCCGCTCAACCCGGTCGCTACGGCCTGATCTGCCACGTCTTTTCGCCCGCGGATCAGGAACCGGCGGGCACGGTGGAATTGTCGCTCACCTTGCGTGATGCCCAAGGCCTCAATGTGCTGACACCGTCTACAAAGCAGGTCCTCACTCCCGGCCGGTGGCAGCCCCTCGCGATAGTCCATCGCATTACAGAACAGGATATGGCCAAAGTAGTCGAGATCCTGCCTATTCTCGTGATAGACGGGCAGGAAGCCGGAGAACTGCTGTATTTCGACGATCTCCGACTTTACCGGCTGGGTGATTAAACCTTGGGATTAGCGTACGCAGCGCTCATTCACCGGCCACCTCGGGAGACGCCGTTTCCTGCGTTTCCCAGATTACCGGCGGGCCGACGGGCTGCGTTCGTACAACAGGTCAATCAACTCCAGAATGCGCGGTAAGGTCGCCGCGACAGGCTCGACCCGGCGCTGGCTGATGCGCTCGACGTCTTCAATGGCGACAATGTCCAGCGCGTTTGCCATGGCGAGGGTCAGGGTATCTCCGTCCGCGCGAATGGGGATGCATTTGTGCAGGGAGGCCAGGCGCGCCGGGATCAGGCCGGCCACATCGGGCGCGATCGACTGGGCGTCCACATCGACGTACGCGGTTTCCGCGCGTAAGGCGACCGCCTGGGCAACGGCCTCCGGTGAGGCGTAACCTTTCTCCTCCAGAATAGTCCCGAGTTTGGCCTGCGGGTTCAGTCGCTGCTCTTCCAGCGCGTCTTCGAGTTGTTCCAGCGTGATCACGCCCATTTCCCACAGGATCTCGCCAAGCTTCCATCGGCGCCCCTCTGTTTCTGGGAAGGAGGGAGCGGCCAGAGCGCCGGACGTATCCACGGGTGCGCCATTCGTCATGCCCGCCTGCGGGGACTGATCCTCTTGCCGGGAGGCCTGCTGCTCTTTGGCCGCCTGAGCGAGCTGCGCTGCGACCGCAGAGGCCCGGGCCACGTCGGCCATTTCTTCTTTGAGACGGGTCTCGAGGGTGTTTGCGCGCTCATGGGCTGCGTTCAATGCGGCCTCGAACTCGGCGGCCCGCTCGGCCGCGCCAGACGCCTGCGACAGTTTTTCATGCAAGCCGGCGGCTTCAGTGAGCGCGTTTTCCAGCTTTTCTTTCAGTGAGGCAATTTCGGCGTCAGACCCCTTCTTGTTGGCCCGCACGGCGTCCAATTCGACCCGGGTCTTGTCCAGCTCGGTCTGGATCTTGTCCAACTCGTTTTTTTGAGCGTTGCGCGAAACGTCCGTCTCGTTCTTTTCCTTCTCCAGGGTCTGGAGGCGCTCTTGCAGGTGGAGCAGTTCTTGCTCTTTTTCAGCGAGGCCGCGGTTGAGATCTTCGACCGTTCGCTTGCCCTCTGCAATATCGACATTGCGGGCGTTGACGGTGTTTTCGGTGTCATCCAGCTGTTGCTGCAGAGCGGCCCTGGCCGAGCGCTCAGATTCCAGGGCGTGCTGCGCTTCCTTTGCCTGCCGTTTCAACTCAGCAACGCGCTGCTTTGCCGCATGAAACGCGTGTTCCTGCTCGGATAAGCGCTTCTCAAATTGCAGGGAGGTCTCTTTCTGCGCGGAAAGCTCGCTGGCCCGGAGGCCAAGTTGTTCTTCGAGGCCTGCGATGCTCTGGCGGAGGGCGCCCGTTTCCGAGGAGGTTTTTCGAAGCCGTTGGATCGCCCCCATGATCTGCTTCACGACGTGAGCCGTGGATTTGCCCCGGCTCGCGAAATCGGTTCGGACAGTCTCCAGCAGATCCTGGACTTTAGTAATCTGCTCCGCCCCCGACCGGAACCCATCGGCTGACATGTTTTGAAGATCAAGAATCAAGCGTTCGAGCTGATCCCACCCCTCGACGGCGTTTGATGTCGCTTTCCCCATTGGTATTCCCCATCCCCAGCTCAGCAACTCCCCATTCCACTGATGCGGCCCTCTGCAGATCTCCCTCTAAAGTTATACCATACTTCGTTTCAAAAAACAGCGAAAAATGCAATTTTCGGGACCCCAGCCCCGAATATTCCGCTTAAAGCAGCCTTGAATAGCCGAAAAATGGGCTGTCCAGCGCATGAACACATTTCCCCCCGTAAGAGAGTATACCGTAAAACGGGCCGGTTGTGGGGTGGCCGGAGTGGCGCATTCCGACGGAACGCCCAGTCAACAGTCACTTTTGCGCAAATGAAGGCGCTCACCCCGCCCATTCCGGTGCACGAGCGTGCCTGTGCGCCGGGGCGCTCGTCAGCTTATGAGACCCGGGTGTCGGACTGAGGCAGTTCGGGAAACAGCTTGCGATAGGCCACGGCGAAGGAGGCAAACATCACGGGCGTGTACAGAAACAAGCCCACAAAACACAGTAAAGTCCCCACCAAGCCGAAGATGCTATTGAGGAGCATGAGGCCCGCGACGCCCCATTTATTCGCCCACACGGCCCGCGCCGAGAGCTTGAGCGCCGGCCAGGCCTGCATGTTTCGGTCCACAAGCAGCGGGTAGGAAAAAAACATCCAGCCGTACAGGAGAATACTGACCGCGAACACGGTCAGGAAAAAAACGAATCCTCCGGGCAAAATGCAAAGCAGAGCCAGTTCTCCGGAATTGGCGCTTTTTCCGATGCCGCCGGCAATAGCGAAGATCCCGAGCATGGCGATTATCATCAGCACTGAACACACCGCGCTGATGACGAAGATGGCCAGCGTCACGAACAGGCTCTCGAGAAAATAGTCAAAGCCTTTGAACAAGACGCCGAATTCTACGGGCAATCCTCGCATTTTCATCAACAAGGACAGAAAAATGCCGCAGTAAAGCGCGCCCGCAATGATCCCGAAAGGAACCAGGCCTCCGAGGAGAACGCCGACGAGCGTAATCCCCAGAAAGAGCAGGTATTCGTCTTTGATGAGGTTCCATCCGCTCGAAATACAGTGGAAAGGTTGCAGGGGGGCGATCGCTACATTTTCTTCATGTCCGTTCATGGGTCCTGCTCCTTCCCTGCGCCGGCGGCGGGGCGCGCATCGAGCAGCGCGCCTTCAGGCAGGCCCAGGGCTTCTTCGTAGATGGCCAGAACGTTCACCAAAGGCGTATCCGGCTGGATGCAATGCGCCGGACTGAAGATGTAGCCACCGCCCTTTCCAATGACGTCAATGCGGTGGCGGGCCTCCGCGCGGCAGTCGGCTTCGCTCCCGTGCGGCAGGGTGTGCTGGGTGCTGATCATGCCGCAGAATGCCAACTGGTCGCCGAATTCGCGTTTCAGCTCCTCGGGGTTCATGCCGGCGGGTTCGGGTTGAACCGCATCCAGTACCTCCAGACCCATGTCAATGAACCGGGGAATGAGCTTGCGCGTGCTGCCGCACGAATGCATCATTACTTTGCAGCCGAATTCATGTCCGAGATCGTAAAACTGCTGCAAACGAGGCCGGAAAAACCGGTCAAATACCTCCGGGTCAAACATGGGTCCCAACTGGTTGCCGCAGTCTTCGCCGAGGCAGAGGATGTCGATGAGGTCGCCGGCGGTCTCGAGGGCGCGGCGGCAATACTCGTAATAGAAGGCGCAGCGCCGGTCAATGACCGCAACCCCCACCTCGTCCTGCATCATGATATCCAGCAGCACCTGTTCCATGCCGCGGCCGCGGCCCACGCCGTTCACGATGTCAGGAATCCCGGCGCCGCCCAGGCAGATGGCGTAGTCCGACACGGCGGCGCATTGCGCGCGCAGGTCCGTGAAGTCGTAGTCCTCTATCCGGGGCCAGGGGTAGGCGCTCACCTCGTCCAGCGACGTCAGTTGTGCCAGGGGCTGGTAGAACGGTTCGGGATAGGTGCCGCCGGGATACTCTTTCATAATGTAGCCGGTGCCCCATTCATCGACGCTGGCGCAGCCGTCGGGTATGGGCCGTGGCGGGCCGGCGTAGCGTGGCTCGACCCCGCGGAAATCGACGCCCAGCGCCGAATGGATCGCCGGCGTATCGAAATGCGCGGCCAATCGCGCCTCGATCTCGGGGGTCAGGTAGGTTTGAACCGGCACCCGATCCGGCTGCTCGTGATTGATAGCGGCCAGTACGCGCTCTTTCGGGGTCATGGGCATTCCTCCGTGAGCAGTGTAACGGGCGGCCGGGTTTGCATCAACCCCGGCTCAGGAAGACGCATTCTCCTGCTTCAGTTCCAGGAGCCGTCGGTTCATGCCCTGGAGACGCGTGCTCAACGTGCCGATGATGTTCAGGAGCATGGTGATCGCGATCCGCTTGGTCATCAGTTTCTGGAAAAAGGTCTCACTGAGAATGAACAACTGCGTGGTTTCAGCGGCGACCGCGGTCGCGCTGCGCGGCTCGTTATTGATCAGGGCCATCTCGCCAAACATGTCGCCCGTGCGCAGGTCGGCCAGATGTTTCTCGCCGTCAAAGAGGCTGACCTTGCCCGCCAGAATAACGAACATCTGATTTCCCGTCGTGCCCTTGTAGAAAATGGTATTGCCCTTTTCCATGGTCATGACGAGACCGCGTGCGATAATCTTGCTTACGTCGCCCGGGTTGATGCCCTTGAACAAAGCCACCCGCTTTGCCAGCATCTCATATTTGGGGTTCATTGCCATGGGAGGCATCCTTTCTGCAGGCGCTCTGCGCACGCCACCCCACTATTCTCCACCGGCCTTTCCGGCTGTGGCTGGGTGCTTTTCCGCATGCCGGCCTGCGTTTATACCACGAAAATATAGCGGCTGCAGTTGGGGCATGTATGGATGCGTCCGGGTTCTTGCCGAACCTGCTGCACAAACTTCGACGGCAGTTTCATAAAACAGCCCTGGCAGGTATCGCCTTCGACCGGGACCAAGCCCGGTGGCCGCACTTTGTGCACGCGGTCGTAATGGCGGATGACCCGCGGGGATACCAGTTCGCGAATGTGATCGATGCGCTCCCGGATCCGCCTTTTCCCCGAACGGGCGCTGCTGAGCATTTCCTCATACAACTGCATGCGGGCCAGGAGAATGATCTCGGCGTGTCCGTCCTGCACCTGCTCAATGGCCGGGTCGGTCTTCACTTTGCGCAGCGGTTGTTCGGACGATTCGGAAAACTGCACGGACGACGCCTCGAGCACCTCTAAAATCTGGTCTACGCTTTCGGCGTTCATGATCTGCGCCAGGTTCTGCGCGTCGCTGAGGAGTTTGGCTACCGTGGCGACAAAGTTCAGGTAGGTAGTCTGTTCGTTGGGGGGATAGCAGATAAGAAAGATGAGATGAACGGGTTTGCGGTCGATGGCATGAAAATCCATGCCTTCCGGGACCCGGCCGACCGCGCAGGCGAGCCCCTTCATGCCGGTTACCCGCGCATGGGGCACGGCGATGCCTTTACCGATACCCGTGCTTTCGGTCACTTCGCGCGCGAGGATCTGGTCGAGCGCCGGACCGGGACCGCTCATCCTTTTTTTCTCATACAGCAGGTTGAGCAGCTCTTTGAGGGCGTCTGCCTTACAGTCGGACTCCATTTCGGGCACGATACATGATTTGAGAATGTACTTGGTCAGATTCATCGATACACCTGTCCTTCCTGTGTGCGCGCGCGTTGATGGCCCGGACCGGCTGCTACGACGTGTTTGATTGGTCGAGGAATGCCCCATGCGCAAGCCTCCTCACTGGCAGCCGCATGCCCCCGGCTGCTGACCTCCATATCAGACCGTAGTGCTAAGCGTAGGCTCCTCGGCTTTAGCGCCATGATGATGCTCGTAATTGAACGTGTATGGGACGAGCTTCGCCTCAACCTGATTCATTTCCAGCCAAAGACGGCGGCCATAGCGGCCCGTTTCGGGGGCCGGCGCTCGCCTTTGTCAGGCGCAAGATGAACTCACCTGTCCCGCCCCCGACTTGAGGCCCTCGCCAGGTTCCCGGGGCTTGACTTCAGGTTGTTCACTCCCTCCTTGAACGTACTGCAGTATAACACGCTGGCGCGGGATAAAATAGCTATAAGGCCGCACAGGCGATCTCGACGATCTCGTCCGCAATCTCCCCCAGGGTGCGATTGTCGGTGTGGATGACATAGTCCGCAGCGGCCTCATAAAGCGGGAGCCGGGCCTTCAGGACTTCCTCGACTTCTTCGATGAACGATTTTCGGCCGGTGATGGAGGGGCGTCCGCCGTCGTTTTGAATTCGTTCCTTGATGGTGTCCACCTCCGCCGTTAGCCAGAAGAAAGCGCCGTTGGCCTTGAGGCGCGCCACATTTTCTGGGCGTTGCACTACCCCGCCTCCGGCGTCGATAACGATGCCTTTCAGTGCAGCGGCTTCGGCGCAGATTGCGGATTCCAGCTCCCAGAACCGTTCCCACCCATAACGGCTGACAAT
Source organism: Candidatus Hydrogenedentales bacterium (assembly GCA_050950105.1). Taxonomy (GTDB): domain Bacteria; phylum Hydrogenedentota; class Hydrogenedentia; order Hydrogenedentales; family SLHB01; genus UBA2224. Next base: position 107,366 of record JBMNGZ010000010.1, read on the forward strand.
CTCGGAAATAGGGTAGCCTGCCCGTTTCTCCACCTCGTCATCCACACGAAACACCGTCCGATTGGTGCACAGCGCCACCAATTCGGCGATGCTGGATTTCCCAGCGCCCCGGAACCCGATCAAGACTATGTTCATGCGCTATTCCTCGTACCGTATCAGCGGGCGCCCCATCTGCCGCGCCATGCGCCGCAATTATACCCAAGCCGAGGCGCTGTCTACAGAAAAACCGGCAGTCCGTTTCGCTGACCGGTTCTCGCGCCCCAGCCTATTCCGCAACCTCCACTTCCGCCATGCCCGAATCGACTTCTCCCGCATCGTCGGTCACCGACAGCGTGAGGGTGTAGTGCCCGGGACTCTGGTAGGTGTGCTGGAGGACCCTTTCCTTCGAATGGCTGCCGTCGCCGAAGTCCCAACGGAGCTTCTTCACCGTATCCGGCGTGATCAGAGACACTCCCATCCCCTGCTCGAAGAAGGGCTCCAGGCTCACGGGAAGGCGTCCGGCCGGACTGCGCACCCAATGCCCCAGATCCAGGGGCACGGGTTCGCCCGCTTGGACCAGAAGCCTTTCAATCGGCGGATGGACCGCAAGCGAACTCCGGCCCAGCAACACTTCCGCGACGGCGCCCATGGCCGCCGAAGAGGCCGCCGGATCGCAGTACGCCACCACGATGGCATCGGCCTCAATGAGGTCACCTACGGTGTGCGGATAGCCGACCAGGACGGCGATCACCCGCGCACCAATATTCTTCAATTCTCGGATGAGTTCGACTTTGCCCTGGGCACGCACCTCGTTGGTCAGGATGATGACTACGGTGTGGACTCCTTTTGCTCGAGAGGTGAGCCGGTGGATCTCGAATCCGTAGATTTCACCGCCATGTTTTGCCGTTGTGATTCGCTGCTGTGCGACATTTTTGAGTTCTTTTTTCAGGATTCTGTGCAGCTCTTCCACCCCGATGACGCCGGTGACGCCCAGGGGCGTGGAGCGGCCTTTTATGAGCGGCAGGGCATTATTGTTGTTGCGCAGAATGGTGATGGAGCGGCGTTCAATCTTTTTGGCTGCCCGGGGGTAGGACTTGCGCTTCTCCAACCTGCGAACATCATTTTCAGCCGGGAGCGGCTTTTTCCGCAGCCCAAGGTCCTCTTTGAGCTGAAGGACGCGCGTCACGGACGCGTTGATGGCGGATTCCGGGTACTGGCCATTTTCTACGGCTTGCACGACTGTTTCCGCAGCCTTCATCACGTGAATGCCGGGTTGCCTCCAGAACAGCATGTCGGCGCCGGCCCGGAGGGCGGCCAGGGCGGCATCGCCTTGCGTAGCGCCCTTCCCCAAGCCCAGCCCGTCAATGGGTCCGGCTACGATGACTCCAGGATACAGCAGCTTTTCACGCAGCAGCTCGGTCATCACGGCCGGTGAAACGCTGGCCGCCGCATTCTGTTTATCGAGATGCGGCACGAGGATGTTGCCAACGAGGATCAAGCGGGCGCCCCCCAGTACCGCTCGTTGGAACGGGAGCAGATCACGCGTGGGCAGGAGCGACGCCGGCGTGAACAGCATCGGGGGCGTTGTCCCCGTCTGGTTCCACTGACCGCCGGGAAAGCCGGTAAACATGACCGCCAGGTTGCGTTCCGCAAACGATTGGAGAAAGATCTCTGCCGTTTCGCCCACGAACGCCGGGTCTGACCCCAGACACTGAAGCCCGCCTTTCGCATCGGGGAGGTCTGGGCCGAGAGCGAGGCAGGGCCCCATCTGAAACGAAAAACCCATGAGGGCGAGATGTTCCGCATACAGCCCGGCCAGCCCGCGGGTCGCTACCGGGTCGTCGGCGGCGGCCACCGCCATCATCGTGGGAAGAGGGGCAAAATAGTCTTCTTTCTGCATCCCGAAAACGACCGGAAGGTCCGCCAGGTCCGCGCCGATCAGCATCGGCACACCATGCTGCCCGCGCACCGGATTGTGTTGCAGCGCCGCGATATAATCGACCGCGTTGCGTGGCCGCGTGAGGCTCGAAATGACTACGGCGCCCGGGGTGTAATTTTCGAGCAGTGGGCGCTCGGTGGCGTCGGGCGCGAGCCGCCCCTGGAATGTAACCATCAAGAGCTGCGAAACCCGGGTGCGCAGGCTCATTGCTGGAACCGTGGATTCGATGGCCCATTCGGCAGGCGAAGCGCCGGACTCGTCGTCTGCCGCCTGTCCACCCGATCCGGCCAGACCGAATTCACGAACCTGGGAATAGGCCGGTCCCATCAGACCGGCCAAGACACCCACAATAATCGCAAATTTCCAATGTTGCATGGCACAGCTCCTCGAGGGGGGATTTTAGCAGTGCTTCCTGCCCTTCACAACGTCTACGTGAGGCCGAGGCTCCGGGAACGAGGCCAGGGAAGCTGCCGGAGAAAACGCCTGTATGGACGAAGGCGTGCCGCGGCAGCCAAAGCAGCACGGCATCTCAACCTGGTCTAAAGCACGCAGGCTACGCAGAAAAGAAGCCTGTGTGGCCGCTGTAGAAGGCGCCTGGCACGTTCGGACCTGCGCTGAGCAATCTCGAAATCCTGGCGCTCCAATTCAGCCGGAAAAACCGCGTTTGCGCGCAATTACCCGCCTTTGGTGCGGATTTGCTGCAATGCCTGACCGGGGCGGAACAGCGCGATTCCCTGGCGTGTTCACTTGACGAGGGGACCTCCGGCACGCGTTTGCGGCCGGGCGCGCTCGTGGGCCGTCCTCCCGGGGCCGTAGAGCCAGCGCGCGCAAGGGTTCCCGTCGGTGTGCATGGACGCCTCCTGTGCGGGAATGCTATACTTGACCCGAGGGCTGAAGAACTATGTTGTGCGAACGTTGTCATAAGCGGCTGGCGACCCTGAGATATAGCGAAGTCATTGATGGCAAAGCCATTGCCAGAAGCATCTGCCAGAATTGCCTGAATGAGATTCAGGGCGATGCCAGCACAGGCTTCGAGATGTCGGGCGCCGCACCTCCGCCACGCCACGACCTGCTGCAGCGCGTAGCCACGGACCGGCTGGCGCGGCACATCGTGTGTTCCGCCTGCGGCCTCCAACTGGCGGAAGGGCTGCAGCGGGGGACCTTGGGCTGCCCCGTATGTTACGACAGTTTTGCGGAGCATCTCCCGAACGTGCTCCGCGGTATCCAGCCGGGGCTGCGCCACCGCGGCAAGATGCCATCGCGGGATACCTCGCGCGAACAACTGCACATGCAGCTTCAAACCAGACGGGCGTTGCTGCGCAGCGCCCTCAAAACCGAAAATTATGAGGATGCCGCCCGCTTGCGCGACGAAATTAAGGGTTTGGAAGTCGCGCTCAATTCCGGGGCGCCTCACAAAGGTTGAACACCTGATGCTGGAAACGTTACTCGAAAAGAAGGCCCGCTGGCTGTCCGGCGAGGGACCCGAGGCGGACCTCGTCATTGAATCGGGCGGCACGCTCGTCCGAAATCTGGCCGATCTGCCGTTTCCCGGCCTGGCTTCCGATGACGAACTCCACAACGTGCTGGACCGCGTGCTGGGCGCCATGGAAGGCCACGGCATGTTTCGGTCCGGGCAGTTTTTCATGATCGAACACCTGGAACCGCGCGTGCTGCGTTTTCTGCTGGAACGGCGGCTCATCACGCCGGACATGGAACATACGCACGGTCCCTGCGGGGTCTGGCTGAGCGACGACCAGGCGTTCAGCGTCATGATTAACGGGCGGGATCATGTGCGGCTGCAGGCCCGTTCCGCGGGCTTCAATTTCGATGAGGTGTGGACGCAGCTCAGCCGCGCCGACGACATCCTGGGCGGCAAGCTTGATTTCGCCTTTCACGACAAATTCGGCTACCTCAGCGCATCAGTGGCCGAAGTGGGCACGGGGTTCGGCCTGTTTGCCATCGCCCATCTGGCGGGTCTCGCCATGAACAACCGGATGCTGAGCCGAAAGCGAAAAGGCGCGCGAAAGCGGGCACCGCATCGAGGGACTGTTCAGCTCGGTCAGCGAAGGCCTGGGAGAAATGTTCACCGTGGCCAACACCGCCACGCTGGGGCGCTCCGAAGAGGAGATTCAGTTTAACCTGCGGCATCTGGTCACTGAGCTGCTCGAAAGCGAGCGCCACGCACGCGAACAGCTCCACACGGAAGGCGCCCGCGCCGTCGAGGATCGCGTCGGACGAGCAGCGGGAATTGCCCGCGGCGCCCATCTGCTGGAATTCAACGAAGCCCTCAGCCTGTTGTCTTCGCTGCGGCTGGGCCGCACGATGGAATACATTAAACGATACACCTATAAGCAACTGAACAAGACGCTGTATGCCGCTCAGCCGGCCCACCTCGCCATGCGGGCGGGTCAGGATTGCGATGAGCTGGCGCTGAGCACGATGCGGGCGGACCTTTTCCGGTCCACGTTTTCCTGAACCGCCGACTGCGACGCTGCATGGCCGGGTGCTCCGGCGGCACAGACAGGGAGTAACGAGAAGAACGATGTGGGATAGGTTTACCGAACGCGCAAAACATGTGATCAGCACGGCCCGGGAAGAAGCCACGCGTCTCGGAAGCGAATACGTGCGCACCGAGCACATCCTTCTGGGCTTGTGCCGCGAACCCGACGGGATTGCGGCGCGCGCCCTGGAGAATCTGGGCGTCGATATAGAATCGCTCGCGATGGAGATCGAGCAGCAGGTGCAGCGGGGCAACGCGGTGCCGTCGAGCGACGAGATCGCGTTTACGCCCCGGGCCAAGAAAGTCCTGGAGCTGTCGGTCGAAGAAGCGCGCCGGTTCAACCACAGCTACATCGGCACGGAGCACATCCTCCTGGGCCTCGTGAAGGAAGGCGAAGGGATCGCCGCCAAAGTGCTCCAGGATCTCAAAATCGATCTCGACAAGATCCAGGCGGAGGTGATCCGGTTGCTGGGCGATCAGGGCAAGGCGGGCGCGCAGGCCTCCAGCGGCAAGAAGAGCCAAACCCCCGCGCTGGACACGTTCGGGCGCGATCTCACCGTGCTGGCCCAGGAGGGCAAGCTTGACCCGGTCATTGGGCGCGAAGGAGAGATCGAGCGGGTGATTCAGGTGCTCAGCCGCCGCACAAAGAACAATCCCGTGCTGATTGGAGAGGCGGGCGTGGGCAAGACCGCCATCGTGGAAGGCCTGGCCCAGGCCATCATCAAGGGCGATGTGCCCGACCTGCTGCTGGGCCGCCGGGTGCTGACGCTCGATCTGGCCGGGGTGGTGGCCGGCACCAAGTACCGCGGCCAGTTCGAGGAACGCCTGAAATCCGTCATGAAGGAAATCCGGCGCGCGGACAACATCATCCTCTTCATCGACGAACTGCATACCATCGTCGGCGCCGGCGCGGCGGAAGGCGCGGTGGATGCCGCCAACATGCTGAAACCCTCGCTGGCGCGCGGGGAGCTCCAGTGCATCGGCGCCACGACCATGGACGAATACCGCCGGCACATCGAGAAGGACGCCGCACTGGCCCGGCGCTTTCAGACCATCCTGGTCGATGCGCCGTCCGTCGATCAGACCATCGAGATTATCCACGGGCTTCGCGACAAGTACGAGGCGCACCACCGCGTCAAGTTTTCCGATGAAGCCATTGTTGCCGCGGCCCGGCTGTCCAACCAGTACATCAGCGACCGGTTCCTGCCCGATAAAGCCGTGGACGTGATTGACGAGGCGGGGAGCCGCGCCCGGCTCCAGATAACCACCCGGCCCGCCGAACTCAAGCAGGTCGAGAAAGACATCGAGGTGGTGACCCAGGAGAAAGAAGCCGCCATCCGGAGCCAGGAATACGAGCGGGCAGCCAAGTTGCGCGACCGCGAACGCCAGCTGATCGCCCAGTTGGAAGAGAAGAAGCGCGAGTGGGAGAAAAAGCGCGATTCCGCCGAGATGGTGGTCACGGAGGAAGATATCGCGTATATCGTCTCCAAGTGGACCGGGATCCCGCTGACGAAGCTCGAAGAAAACGAGTCGCACCGCCTGCTGCGCATGCGGGAAGAGCTGCGCAAATCGGTCGTGGGCCAGGAGGCCGCCATCGACAGCATCGCGCGCGCCATTCAGCGGGCGCGGGCCGGGCTCAAAAGCGCGTCGCGTCCGGTGGGTTCTTTTCTGTTCCTCGGGCCGACGGGCGTGGGCAAGACTCTGCTCGCCAAGACCCTGGCCTCGTTCCTTTTCGGCAACGATGAGGCCTTGATCACGGTCGACATGTCCGAATACATGGAAAAATTCGCCGTGTCGCGCCTGGGCGGCGCCCCTCCCGGCTATGTCGGCTACAACGAAGGCGGCCAGCTGACCGAGCAGGTTCGGAGACGGCCCTATTCGGTGGTATTGTTCGACGAGATCGAAAAGGCCCACCCCGATGTGTTTAATGTGCTGCTGCAGGTCCTCGAAGAAGGGCACATGACCGATTCGACCGGCAGAAAGGTCGACTTCCGCAACACGGTCGTGGTGATGACGAGCAACATTGGCACGCGCCGGATCGGGCGAGAGCACGGCGGTGGGCTTCCAGCAGAGCTCGGCCGACGACGAGTTCAAGCACATGGAATCCCGGGTGATGGACGAGGTCAAGAAAGTCTTCAATCCCGAGTTCCTGAACCGGATCGACGAAATGATCGTTTTCCACCGGCTGGGCCACGCCGAAATGTGCCAGATTGTTGACATTCAAGTGGCGGAGGTGATAGAACGCCTGCGGGAAAAGTCGCTCGATCTGTCCCTCACTGAAAGTGCGCGAGAGTTCATTGTCCGGGTGGGCAGCGACGAGCAATATGGGGCGCGGCCGCTCCGGCGAGCGGTACAGCATCATATCGAGGATCCGTTGTCCGAGTTGTTGTTGAAGGGGGAATTCGGCGCTGGAACCCGCATCGCGGTTCGGCCGTCGGAAACCGGCGACAGGCTGGTGTTTGAACCGGCCGGCACAGTGGCGGAAGGTGTAATCACTTGATGCGTCTTACCATCTACCCGGTTCTTGCCGTGGCCCTGGCGGTGTGTCTGGGCGCGGCGGCCCAGCCTGCGGACCTGACGGGGAAACCTATCGGAGAAATCCGTGTGCACGGCCTCGAGCGCATCAGCGAACAAGTGGTGCGCGCGCAGATCGAATCCCAACCCGGCGGCTCCTACAGCCCGCGCGCCGTGGCGCGCGACCTGCGCCGCCTCTATGAGCTTGGCTATTTTGCCACGATCAAAGCCGATGCCGCCGTCGAAGCGAACAAGGTCGTGCTGACCTATCTCTTCGAGGAAAAGCGCGTGATCAACGAGCTGCGGATCGTCGGCAACGACAAGGTGCGGACCCGGCATGTCCGGGCCGCCCTGACGTGGAGCGAAGGAGACACGTTTGACGAACAGGGCTATGCCGCCGAACGGCAAAGCGTGCTGGACCTGTATGAAAGCAAAGGGTTCCCCAACGCCCAGGTGAACTTCATCGTCGAAGAGGCCGGCCCCGGCCGCGTCAACGTCACCTGTGCGATCGAGGAAGGCCGGAAGGCGCGCATCCGCAAGATCGCGTTTGATGGGAACACCGCGCTTTCCCGCCGCAAGCTGAAAAAACTCGTCAAAACCAAGCGCGCCTGGTGGTTCCTCGGCGGAAAATACGAGGAGGCCACGCTGGAATCCGACCTCGCGAACATCCTGGCGGAATACAAGAACTATGGGCGGCTTGAGGCCGATATCCCCGAAGTGGATTTCGCGTACGATGACTCGGGCAAACGGGTGGATATCACGATCCACATCGAAGAAGGCCCGGAATATACCGTGGCCGCGCTGGACACGGCCGGCAATGTCGCGTTCGACGACGACGAGGTGGTGCGCCTGCTCCAGGTCCAGGCGGGCGATGTGCATAACGCGGGGCAGGTCACTGCACGACGCCCAGCTTGTGCAGAAAGGTTATGAAGACAGCGGTTTTGTCACCGCATCCGTCGAGCCGCAGGTGACCCTGGATCGAGACGCCAAGACCACGAATGTCATCCACCGTGTTCAGGAAGGCGACTTGAAGTACGTGGGCGAGATCAAAGTCACCGGCAATACCGTCACGCAGGATGATGTGGTGCGGCGTGAGCTGATGCTGTATCCCGGGGAACGTTTTGACGGGACCATGCTGCGCGCCAGTGAGCGCCGGCTCGACAACATCCAGTACTTCGATTCCATTCGGTTCACGCGCGAACCGATCCCGGGCGACGACCTCTATCGAGAACCTGCTGGTGGATGTGGAAGAAGGAAAGACCGGCAACTTCGATTTCGGCCTGGGGTACAGCACGGAAGAGAAATTCGGGGTGTACTCGGAATTGCGCCTGCGCAATTTTGACCTGGCCAACTGGCCGAGCTTCAGCGGAGGAGGCCAGCAGCTGCGGCTGCGCCTCAACCTCGGCGAACTGCGCGACCAGTATTACCTGGCATTCACGGACCCCGAGATCTTCGGCTACCCTCTGGCGTTCGGATTTGACGTTTTTGACGAGTCGCGTAAGTACAAAACCGGCATCAACTACAAAGAATCCAACCAGGGCATGCAGCTGCGCCTTGGAAAACAATTGTCTCCCTATGTGTCGGTTCGCACCGCCTTGCGCTACAGCGACGTCGATATCGACCATTACGGGTTCGTGCTGAATCCTGAAATCCGCCGTTGGGGTGGCGATGTGACCATAAGTTCCCTGTGGGGCATCAATCGTAACACCGTGGACCGCCGCTTTGACCCCAGCCGGGGTTCTGAACACGACCTGGGATTTGAGTTTGCCGGGCTTGGCGGGGACAACGAATTTTACCGTATCGACCACGATTCGATGTGGTATGTCCCGATCGACAAGGCCGAGAAATGGATCTTTTCCTTCCGGACGCGCGAGGGCTGGGTCGACGACTATGGCGATCCGAACTACGTTCCCATTCAGTACCGGTATTTTGCGGGCGGTTCATCGAGCGTGCGCGGCTACGACTACCGCGAGATCGGCCCCACCGAAAAACGCTTCATCTGGTTTGGGGACAAAGCGTATGTCGGCGGCAAGCTCCGCCTTGTGCAAAACGCAGAAGTCAAGTACAAGATTACAGAAAACCTTCGCGTCTATTCGTTCCTCGATGCCGGCGGCGTGTGGCGTAACGCCAGCGATTTCGACCTGGGCGATATGAAATACAGCATGGGTATCGGGCTGGGTTTCCATATCCCGCGGCTCGGGCCCATCCGTGTGGATTACGGGATTCCGCTTAATCCCGACAAAGACCAGGGGAGCGGGCGCCTGCATCTCCAGACGGGCCTGAAATTCTAGTTCTGCAACCACAACGTCCCGCCTGCCTGCTCCTGCCAAGGGGAAGGCTATGGCCGGAGCAACCATCCCGGGAGGATCATACCGTTTCTTCGAAGAGAAGTGCTCCGCAGAAGTGAAGGGCGGTTTGCGGCGTTTCGAGCCGTAATGATATACTGTCGCGTCCGTGTGCTCAGCGCACCGGCCTTGATGAGCGTAAACCTGAAACGTCTGAAAAATGATTACAAAAGGGGATTGGGTGCCGTGAAATATCGTGCCATGATGCTGGGGATGGTTCTTGGGATCGCCATAACGGCGGTGTTGCTCCTGAATGGCCGCGTGCTTGCGCAAGATGACGCGGTTACCGCCTGGAAGATCGCGGTGATCGACCGTAAGGCGATCTTCACGGAATACAAAAAACAGCAGGAAGAAATGAAGAAGTTACAGGCTCAGCTCGATGGCATGCAGAATGAACTGGATGAACTTTCCAAAGGCATCCAGAGCGCCAAAGACGCCTATACCGAAAACCGCGACAAGCTGACTGAGGCGGAGCGCGATGCCGAAAAGAGCCGGATTCAGCAGGAATTTGTGAAATACGAGGCGGAACTCAAATCCCGCCAGGCGCAGATGGACGCCAAAACCGCCGCGCTGATCAAAGAAGTCAGAGGCGATATTGACGCGGCCATTGCCAAATACGGGGAAGAGAACCGGTATCATCTGATTCTGGAGAGTGATTCGGATCTCCAGAGCCGCACCGCCGTGCTATATTACCACTCAAAAATCGACATTACGCTTCAGATTCAACAGATTCTGAACGACGCCTACGCGAAGGGCCGTTAACCGATGATGCTCTGTGCGCCTGTCCGGGGGCATGTGCGGCAGGGACCACGGGTATGTGAATGAACGTGACAGTTGGCGAGATCGCAGCGCTGGTCGGCGGTTGCGTAATCGGAGACAGATCGCTTCGCCTCACGGGCGTCAACGGCATTCGCCAGGCAGGTGAAGGAGAGCTCTCCTTTATCTCCAGTGCGCGATACCTGCGGTATCTCGATGAATCCAGGGCCTCTGCGCTTCTGGTGCCGCCAAGCATCGGAGAGGCCCGCATCCCGTTGATCCAGGTGGCGGAACCCTACGCGGCCTTTCTGAGCGTTCTTGACCATTATCTGCCCGCTCACGAGGTGCATCCGCAGGGCATTCATCCCTCTGCAGCCATTGGAGACCACGTGGAGCTTGGCCAGAACGTCGCCGTGGATGCCCATGTCACCATCGCCTCCCAGGCAGTCCTTGGCGACAATGTGTGCCTGTATGCGGGCGTCTATGTCGGGCCTGGGGCACGCATTGGGCCGGATACCGTCATCTACCCCAATGCCAGCATCTTGGCAGGAGTACAACTGGGCGCCCGCTGTATCATCCACAGTGGCGCGGTCATCGGCTCCGACGGCTTTGGCTATGCGTCCGGCGCCGAGGGCCACCGGAAGATTCCGCAGGTTGGGGGTGTTATACTTGGGGATGACGTGGAAGTGGGCGCCAATTCAGCCATTGACCGGGCGACCTTCGGAAACACAATCATCGGAAACGGCACAAAAATTGACAACCTGGTGCAGATCGGACACAATGTCGAGACGGGTGCTGCATGCATAATCTGCGGTAACGCAGGTATTTCCGGCAGTGCCGTCCTCGGCAATAGCGTGACTATCGCCGCCGGGGCCGGGGTGGCGGGCCACCTGAAAATTGGAGACAACGTGGTCGTCGCCGGCCTGAGCGGCGTGACCAAATCGATTGAACCGGGAAAAGTGGTCTCCGGCTTCCCTGCGATAGACCACGAGCGTGACAAACGTGTTTTGGTGAGCATGCGCCATCTCCCCGAAGCCCTGCGTGAGATTCGTGCTTTGAGGCGGCGGGTGGAGGAACTGGAAAAACAATCGGATGGAACGCCAGAAAACCATAGCTAAGCCCTGTTCGTTTTCGGGTATAGGCCTGCATACGGGAAATCTGACCACGCTTACGTTCAAACCCGCCGAGCCGGGTAAGGGCGTAACCTTCTACCGCGTAGACCTGCCCGATCGTCCTTCTATCAAGGCCGACGTGGATTATGTGGTCGACGTGTCGCGCGGCACGACCATTGGCCTCAATGGCGTCACCGTCCACACGGTGGAGCATGTTTTGTCGGCCATTGCCGGTGCCGGCGTCGATAACGTGGATATCGAGGTGGATGCCAATGAGACGCCGGTGGGCGACGGCAGCGCGCTGCCCTTCCTGAACACCTTGAAGGAAGCGGGCCTGGTCGAGCAGGATGCCCAGCGCGAATATGTCGAAATCAAGCAGCCCGTGTATTTCAAATCGGAGGACAAGACCCTCAGCGTGCTTCCGGCAGATGAGACACGTCTCACGGTGACGATCGCCTACGACCACCCGGCGGTGGGAACGCAATACGCGTCGTACACCATCACGCCTGAAACCTATGAGAAAGAGATTGCACCCGCCCGGACCTTCTGTTTTCTAAGCGAGGTGCGGATGCTCAAGGATCAGGGCCTGATCAAAGGCGGCAACATCGAAAACGCCATCGTGATCGACGCTGACAAAATCATCAACGATGACCTGCGGTTCCCCGACGAGTTTGTACGCCACAAACTGGTGGATCTTCTGGGCGACCTGTTTCTGCTGGGCCGCCCCATCAAAGGCCACGTCATCGCGGTGAAATCCGGCCACCCGTTGCATGTCAACTTCTCGAAGCAGGTCAAGCGGGCCCTGCTTAACGGATATTCCTCCATCGACCCGAGTGTGGTGCGCAGCCAGGCGAAAACCCGGCCCGCGCTCGATGTCAGCACCATTATGCAGGTACTTCCCCACCGCTTCCCGTTCCTTCTGGTCGATCGGATACTCTCGTACGACCCGTACAAGCGGGTTGTGGGTATCAAAAATGTGACCGTCAACGAGCCGTTTTTTCAGGGCCACTGGCCGAACATGCCCATCATGCCGGGCGTGCTGATCATCGAGTCGATGGCCCAGGTCAGTGCCATTCTGCTCCTTGATGGCGACGGATATGCGGGCAAACTGGCCTACTTCATGGGGATCAGTAACGCGCGCTTCCGGCGTACCGTCGTGCCCGGCGACCAGCTGGTCATCGAATCGGAAATGCTGCAGCTCCGCCGCAATGCATGCCGCGTGCGCGCAGTGGCCCGGATCGAGGACGACATCGCGGTAGAGGCGGAAATGTCGTTTGGCCTGACCGATGCTCCCTCCCAGGACGGGCAGATTCACCCGCGCAAATCCGTCTGAAGACTCCCCCCTGGACTGACGCCGGCAGCCGCACCGCGCGACACGAACCATTGCTTTCAGTACGCAGGCAAGCATGCACGCGGGGGGCTCATGCGTGCTCGCGCAGGCCGGGAGCCTCTCCCCCCTTCGTCTAGCGGCGGTGGCGCGTCTGAAAAGGCCTTCGGGGATGATGGCTCTGGCCCGCCGCCTCGACTTCTTCTTCTGGGAGCGGGTAATCCTCTTGAGGCCGTGCAAAAAAGGCCTCTTTGTCATCGCCGGGGTCACCGGGCTGGTAGTCGAGCGCGGCAGTTTCCCGCCTGGCCAGCATGGGATTGGCGTTCAGCGGAGCCGGCACGACCTCCGGGCCCAGGTAAGCGTCATAATCGACACGCTTCCGTGTTCGTTTGCCGCCCGGCTCGTCCGGCACCATGCTGTAGCCGATGATGTCACCCAAGTCGAGCAGCAGCGCCAACGCCATGATCAGCAGCGACATGCAGATCTCCATGAAATTGGAGTTACGGAAGTCGAAGAGTTTCGCGAAGACCACAAAAAGCTGGTTCTGCGCCCGATACGGCTCCGGGAGAGGGATGCCGGCCTTGGCGCCCAGATCTTTCAGGGCGGCCTGTAGCTCGCCCTGCAATGTCTCCACTCCGGCCAGATCCAGGGGCGATTCCACGAGCAATTCGTTTGCGCGCAGCCTTGAGGCCCGCACTTCTTCCAAGGCCTGAAGCTCGACTTCCGCCTCCTTCTGGAGCAGTGTCAATTTGTATTCTTCACTTTTCGCCTTGGGGCCGTAGCCTTCGGGCGCCTCCCGGATTCCGCGAATTTCCGATTCAAGTTCAGCCTCTTGTTTGGCCACCAGTTTGAGAAGCTCCGTCTTTCGCGTCGAAAGCTTGGCGTCCACCTCCGCCAGATAGTCGGCATAGACCCGCTTCATCTCTGCGCTCGTGAAGTGGATGTAAAAATCTCGGTTGGCCGCGCGATAAAACACGTCCATGTTGAATGAAACGGAGATGAACGCGATGATCAGGAGCCCCAGGACGCCCGTCAGAGTGAGCCGCTTCTGCTCATCAATAATCGCCACTTTCAGCGCAAACAGCATGAGGCCTATGCCTGCCGAGATCATGAGCGCAAGATAGGCGCAATCCCAGGTCACGTTTTCCGTGATCGGAATGGTGACGCTAGGTTCCGGAAGCACGGAGCTGCTCAAGCTGATGTAGGTTGTCACGATGGATGCAATCGTAAAGATGATCATCGCGATTAGAATGACAAACTTTGTGTCTAACATGGGTTTCTCCTCGCCGCATCTTCCGGGCAGGCACTCATCTGCTCGCGGGACACAACCCGCCTGTATATGATCCTCGGATGCAGCGTGCGGTTCCGTTGTCGTGAGCGGCGGCCCCGGTCTACGTGCGCCTGCCGCGCTCACACGGATTCATCATAGCAGAAATGTCAGAAAATCCGGAATTTCGCATCATCGCCCGGCCGCGTCAAGCCCCGCCAGACCCGAATCGGGTCTCCACGTACCGGTCAATGATGGCGCGAAACTCGTGGGCAAGCTCCTGGGGCGTGCCTTTCAGACTGGCCACCTTCTCCCCGTCCACGTACACCGGGCAGACCGGGCTTTCGCCCGAACCGGGCAGGCTGATCCCGATGTCGGCGGCTCTGGATTCGCCGGGGCCATTGACGACGCAGCCCATCACGGCGAGTTTGAGGGTTTCGACGCCCTTGTAACGTTTGCGCCATTCCGGCATTCGCTCTTTGATGTGGGCCTCGGTCAGTTGCGCCAATTCCTGAAACGTGGTGCTGGTCGTCCGGCCGCAGCCTGGACAGGAGGTGATGCTCGGGGCGAATGCCCGCAAACCCAATGCCTGCAAGAGGTCGCAGCAGGCGTAGACCTCTTCCCGACGATCGCTGCCCGGGCGCGGTGTCAGGGAGACGCGGAGGGTGTCGCCAATACCTTCGCACAGGAGAGGGGCCACGGCGGCGGCCGACCAGAGCAGCCCCTTGGACCCCATGCCCGCCTCGGTGAGGCCGAGATGCAGCGGCTGCTCCGTTTTTGATGATAATTCCCGGTACAGATCGATAAGGTAGACGGGCGTCGACGTTTTGCACGAGATGATGATCTGGTCCCGGCAAAGTCCGGCCTCCAGGGCGAGTTCGGTGGACTCCAGAGCCGAGATAATCATGCAGGCATTCATTACTTCATCCGAGGAACGGCCCAGATTTTTGTCGCTGTTTTCCTGCATGTTGCGTAAAACGAGTTCGGGATTCAGCGAGCCGATATTCACGCCGATCCGGACCGGTTTGCCGTGATCTGCGGCGATCTTGCAGATGGTTTCGAAATTGGCGTCGCGACTTGCCCCTTTGCCGGTGTTGCCGGGGTTGATCCGGTACTTGTCCAGCGCCTGGGCGCATTGCGGATGCTGCGCCAGCAGCTTGTGGCCGTTGTAGTGAAAATCGCCCACAATGGGCGTGGTAAAGCCGGCATCCCGGACGCGTTGTACGATTTCTCCGGTGGCCTCCGCCGCTTTGGGGACATTGACCGTTATCCGGACCAGTTCGGAGCCCGCATCGGCTAATTCCATGATTTGTGTCGCGGTGGACGCCACATCCGCCGTGTCGGTATTGGTCATGGATTGAACCACGACCGGTGCACCGCCTCCCACCTGGACGTTGCCCACCATGACCCCGATGGTCTCGCGCCGTTTTGCCACTGCCATAGGTGATGATCCTCTTGAAAATGCCTGTGCCGGCCCTGGGAAAACGCATATCTCCTTGAGCCGGATGGAATGTGCAGATTCTCCCTGATCATAGCGCATCGCCATGCCGGAAGCGAACGAGGAGACGGTAGGTCAGCCCTGCTCCGAAGTCTGAGTCAGGGCGCTTCCCTTCGACATGCAGCCCTGACAACAGCCGCATTTCCGGCTCTGCTCGGGCATCCCCTCGACGCGAACCAGTCCGGTCAGGCAGGTCAACCCTTCTTCCCAGGTAATGCGGGCGGCGGCGCAGGGGTCGCCCGGACCGCCCGGAGCAGCCCCGCTGAGAACGGCGCACGCCGCCTGGAGCGCAAACAGGTGTTTCAGCGCGATGCCCGTCTCGCTTCCTCCGGACGGAAGAAATCGCTCCAGCAGCTCGTGCGGGGCCATGCGCATGATCTCGGCCGCAGTCGACCCGGCCAGCGCGGCAGCGAGCAATCCGTCTGCGCCAGCCGCCCGTCCGCAGGTGTGCCTGCCAAGGCTATACGAGATCAGTCTGTCATCGGCATCGAAGACAAGCTCGATACGTTCGGTCGAGTCCGCGCAGGGCATGGTTCGCTTCGCGCCGGTCAGGCGCCTTCCTGCGACAGCTTTTCAGTCTTGGCGGCGAACACGAAGTCGTTGAGTGTCAGGCCATTCGCTTTATGAGTCCAAACCTCGACCAGCACCTTGCCATAGGTCAGCCGCAGATCCGGATGATGGTTTTGCTTCTGGGCGAGGCAGGCGACGGCGTTGGTGAAATCGACCGCGTCTGCATAGTTGCCAAACGTATATTCCCGCTCGAGATGGTGCTCATTGACCAGCCGCCATCGGCTATCGAGTTTTCGCATCAGCACCGCCAGCTCCGGTCCTTCGAGGGCCGGCACGCCGCCGTCGCACGGCAGACAATCCTGCAGCGCCAAGTCCTCCAATTTACCCGGCATGGGCGTCTCCTCCACTCAGTTCGGAATAGACCGTCTCTTGCGTAGACATTCCTCGAGGCGCGGGGTATTCCCACAAGCCGCGCATTGCTGCAGCGATGCTGCGGTTTGGCGAGCTTGCCAAAGATCAAACGTTTTCGACGCGCCTCTCCGTGAATACGGGCGGGCCTCTCAACGCCTCCCTCCCGGAAGCCTTTTCCGCTGTATGGGCCAATCGAACGACGCCAGGCTCACTGGCTCTTGAGTTTGAGGCAGGCCTCCACGATTTGTTTTCGGGTGTCCTCCAGGACGCGGGTGGCTTCTTCGTAGGCGGGTACGCCGTCCGGGCTCAGGATCAGGCGCCGCCCCGTGGCACGGAGCGTCTCTTCCATCGCCGGCGGCATTTCCGACAGGAGCTTGCGCGGCCAGGCGAGAACGCTGTCGCCGACGCCGCGGGCTTCTGCCTCACGGATCGCCTCGCGCAACAGGTAAAGGTATTCGTAGTCCTCAATGGCCTCGCGGGTCACCTCCCACCGGCGGCTTGTCACGACTCCGTGCGGGCTGTCGTACGCCGTCGGATAAAAGTTGCCGGTG
Organism: Candidatus Hydrogenedentales bacterium; assembly: GCA_050950105.1. GTDB lineage: Bacteria > Hydrogenedentota > Hydrogenedentia > Hydrogenedentales > SLHB01 > UBA2224. The sequence continues at coordinate 124,075 of JBMNGZ010000010.1, forward strand.
TAGTTGGGTCCATCCCAGCGGTCCGCGCCGCTGTGATACGCGAAGACCCACCACCCGGCCCCGGTGAATTCCTGGTTCCAGGCGTACCAGATCCATCGGCGGTAGTGACTCAGAGTGGACAAGGTCTTAGCGCGGCCGGGCGCATCGTAATACCACAACTCCGTGGCGTACTCGCGGGCTACGGGCAACAACTCCGGCCCGAACCGGGTCAGCAGCTCAAAAGCCGGGCACCAGATGTCGATAAGCTCCTTATACATGTCCAGGCTTTCCGACGTGGTGCCGCTGGTGGGATCGGTGTAAATCAAGACACTGGGGTCGGCCTCCCGGACCAGCCGCGCGACCTCAACGAGGTTGATCGTGGTATCGGAATACGGGGCGGACGGCTCGTCGTAGGGGTAGAGGGCCCAGAGGGCCGGATCGACTCCGAGTTCGGTCATGTGGGCAGACCAGGCCCGGATATAGGCCACGAACGCCTTGCGCCAGGGTTCCGACAGGAACGGTGCGCCTTTGATGCGGCCCTGCGGCGACGTAAACAAGAGGAATCCATGGGGCGCCAGACGGGCCACGGACTCGTCGTGCGCTGCAAAATCGACGGGGCCGATCAGGTTGCCTTCGGCGTCGCACTCTGCGCTCGGGCAGGTCCCGAAGAAAACGGTGGTGCCGTGTTCGACCAGTTCCGCAAGCACCTCCGGCCGATCGGCGCCCATCGGGCCGCCGTCATAGGACCACATGCAGAATCGCAACGGCCGCGGCCGGGGAAGGGCCAGGTCATGCACGGTGATTTCCAGGGGTACGTGAATTTCGGTCGGATCGGGCTCGATGCTCTTGAGCCGCAGTAGCGCCGCGTACTTGCCGGCCGTGAGACCTTTGGCGTTGATCGTGATCCATAGCTGCTGCGACTCGAGCGAGGCGATGCTGACGGTCGATGCCTGGTCCAGAAGAGGCAAGGCGTCCGACACCATGCCCCGTTCGTATTCCGGCACCAAAACCGCGCGCCGGAGTTCGATGCAGGTCTCCAGCGGCAGCGCTTGGCCGTCTTCGGGGATCTGTTCGTCTGACAGGAGCACCCGGATGTCGAGCGTGCGCTCGCAGAGATTGGTCAGGTTGAGCGCCAGAGACTCGTATTCGCCGATACACAGAGACGCCGTAAGTTCCGGCGTCTGGGATGCGGGCGTGGGAAGTGTTTCGCGTGGATCAAAGTACGCCCAGGGGCAGTATTCCCAGGCAATAAAGCTGCCCGAAGGCGCCAGCGCGGCGGAGGCGGCTGCGAGCGTGCGGATGCGTTCGGCATCGTCGCGCAGCGTCGCGAGGAGGCCGGGCCTGCGCTCGACCTCTACGTCGGCCAGCTGGGCCAGGAGCCCCCGGTTCGCCATAGTTTCTCGGCGCAAGGTGTCCGCACCTCGCGGATTTGACGCCTGCCAGGAATCCAGGGCGCGCCCCGTCTCTGCGAACACCACGTCGTTGAGATAGCGCGTGTCGGAGGGGAGCCCGCCAAATTCGAGGCGAGTCACCTCCCAGGCGGAGGCAGCCCGGGCATCGGCATCCACGAGACGGGTCTTAAACTCGTAGGCCCCTGTGGTGCGTGTATCAAAAGCCATGGCGACGCGTTCCTTCGGGCCGAATACATGGCGCACACAACGGTGAACGGAGCCGTCTGGAAACGTCATTTCCATCATCAGGGCCTGGCGTCGCCGCTCCGGATTGCTGACATCGAAGCGGAACCTGTTTGACCCGGTGAGCAGGACCGGATCGCTCGCCAGCGCGGCGTGGGCTTGCCCTCCGTCCGAGAGCGCCGGCGTGGGGAGTGCAGCATACGCAGCCGCCCCGGTCGGACGCCCGGAGCGCGCGCGGTTTCCGGCAAAGGTGGTTGCGTTCCGCGGATCGTGGCGGTACGGGATTCCCAGGTCAACCCACATGAGCAGGCCCTTGCCCGTGTTTTCGCCCGGGTCCGATACGATGATCTCGGCAGTTCCATCGCCGTCCAGGTCGCCCATCAACGGAGTCGTGGCGATTTTGCAGCCCAGGCCGGCAGACAGGAGCTTCGTGCCGTCGCTGTTGAGGAACAGCAGGCTTGCGTGAATCGACGGCATGATGATCTCGGGCCGTGAATCGCCGTTCAGATCGAGCAACATCGGAGCCGCATAAAAGCTGCTGTCGCCGAACTGGCGGGTCCACTGAAACCCGTCTTTACCGTAACACCATAATGCGCCGCCCTTGTTGCCAAAAAGTATTTCATCGAGGCCATCGCCATCCAGATCCCCGGCTGTGATGCAACCGTTCACGTGCAGATAGACGTTTTCTATCCGTTTGACCGCCACGTCTTTGAGGTCGATGACATAAAAATGGTGCAATCCCCCTCCGATATACAGCTCGGGCACGCCATCACCGTCGACATCGGCCAGGATCGGCGTGCTGTTGGGAAACAGGTCGTCTTCGAAATAGAGGTCCCAAAGCCACTCGCCGTCCGAGGTCAGGGCGTAGATGTGGCTGTCGTGCGACGTGACGATGATTTCCTGGCCGGGGATGTCGTAGATGTCTGCAACCAGCACCGGCCCCATCTGGCTGCCGTCTCCGCTGAACTGCCAGCGCAGCTCGCCGCTGTGGTCAAAGCAGGACAGGGTGCCGTCGGCGTCGCCCACCAGCACTTCTGCGCGCCCATCCCCATCCAGGTCCACAATCGCGGGCGCCGAATCCGCCCTGATCCGCCCCGGGACGCCGGCCTTCCACATGAGGCTGCCGTCAGCGCGCAGGGCCACCAGCGTACCGACACTGTCCCCGGCAACAATGTCTTCAATGCCGTCGCCGTCAACATCGGCAATCGCCGGGGTCGCCGTCACGGGCGGGGTCAAGGGATACGACCAGAGGCGTGTTCCGTCCAGTGCGAAGCACACGACTCCCGTGTCGCTTTCGCAGGCGACGAGACGGGTCGCCCCTTTGTTTCCTTCGTGAAACAGGGCATTGGGCGCGCTGAAGCCTCCCGCGCCAGATTCACGCCAGATCACCTGGGGGGCAAAATCGGGCGCATCGTCCGAACGGGCAGATAATGCCGGCAGCCCGAGGAGCGTCAAAATCAGTACCGTACGCAGCATCGTTCTCATGGCCATATTCTCCAGGAATTGTCTCTACTTGGATTGGATGCCCATCATACTCGAATTTGGAGATAAAAGAGGAATTTGTGTCGAGCGACGAGTTATTTTCCGGCGAATGCGGGCTTTGGCGCCTGGTTTCTGGAGGGATTTTCGCGCTGCTCGTACGCGTTGAGTATAATACGAACACAAGGTGTACGTTTGGGTAATATCGGATGCGGCGGTGGCAGGGGGCCGCCCTGGTTTTCGCGCCTGCATACGCCGCTTGCGCTGACCGTACCGCGCCGCGAGCCGCTGCGGCGCGATGCACAATGAGGACCGTTGATGGTGCACGGTAGTGTTTCCCGCCTCGCAGCGTCACTGATGGTGTCCTGTCTGTCCGTGCTGGGGGCTTTCGCGGAAGATCCCAATCCGCCCTCGATCCACTCGACCTCGGGCGCGTGGCCGATTCGCCGGCAATGGACTCCCGCAGAGACCCATCATTACGCCCGCTGGGTCGAAAATGTTTATCTGATGAAAACCCGGGGGACGGTGGAGCAGCGGACCGCCAAGCTGCAGCGCATTTTGACCGACCCGGAAATGAATTTGCTCGAAAATCCGGAGTTCGCCGGGAAAGGAGCGAATCCGCAATTGCCCGCACCGGTGATCCGCGCCATGCATCACCTGATGGATTGCGGCAAATTCACGGCGTTCATGCCGGCCTATTACGCGTACCGCCGCGCATTGCCGTGGATGAGCACGGTCGTTACCGCGGGCCAGGGCGATATCCGGACATCCCCGTCCAACATACCCGTCGGCAGCGTCAACAGTTTTGAATACCGGTCCCTGAGCGACTTTTTCAATCACTCGGTCGGCTGGTTCATCTCGGGCAATTACCGCGTCAATCTCAACGAGCGCCGGGCGGAGTGGTCTGATACCGTTCCGGTGGCGATCAACCGGGAATACCTCCTCCCGGGATGCATCAACTACGTTGACGGTCACTGCCTGCTGCTGGCCCACATCTCAGAATACGGCGAACTCCATTTTTTGAATTGCAGCACAACGATCACCCGCGACATCTTTTCCTACAACGGGATGAACACGGTATCGGGCATCACGCCCTACGGCAGCGACCCCGATAATCCCTGGAACGGATGTTACCAGGGGATGCGTGTCTCGCGTTACCCCATCGCGGAAACGGATTCCCGCGGGCGGGTGACGCGCGTGCGCCGGCGAACCGACGAAGAGATGCTCGAGTTCGGTTTCTCGACGGAACAATATGAGATCATCCAGGAAATTTATACGAGCCAGAGCATCACCGAGGGCGACCTGAAACCCCAGAGTTTTCATGACCTGATCCGCCTGCGCATGAAGACCGTGGATTCCATTTCACCGCTCAAGTTTATGGACCAATATGCGGGCGAACTCCTTGAGGTCTATGCCACGCGCGCAGATTTCGTGCAGGACGCCTGGCGCGATGTGCGCGCGAACGGCGGCATTACCTATCCCGAAGAACGCCCCGATGAAAACATCTTCCAGGCCTTCGGCCGCTGGGAAACCTGGAGTTCCCCGTCGTCCGATGTCGATCGCCGGAACAAGTACTTTTACCTGGCGGACTGGATGGAGTATGCGATCCGGCTCTACGGGCTGCTGCCGTCGTTCGTCGACCTTAGCGGCCTCGAAAAACACGAAATCCACAGCGAGTCGGACCTGGCAAAAGCCCTTATCGCCGAGAAAAACCGCCTCTTTGCCGAGCACAGCATGGAGTACACGAATTCCGCCGGCGCGAAGGTGACGCTGACGCTTCTCGATATCGAGGAGCGGCTGTACGACTTGTCGTTCGACCCGAACCATCCGCCGGAGCTGCGCTGGGGCGCCCCGGAAGGGAGTGAAGAGCGCGCATCCGCGCCGGAGACCTATACGCCGGTGCCTGGAGGCGCCCGGGTGGCCATGGAGGACGGGTACCGCTGGCAGGCGTTTTACCGCTCCCTGGGCCAGCGCGAAACGGAATTGAGCTGCCTGCGCGGAATGTTCACCAGCGGGTACCCGATTCGCGACAAACTCGACGCGCAAGTCGGCAAGTGGATCAAGGAACCGGAGCCGGCGCCGGAAGAACCGGCGCTCCTTGCCGATACGGCGGAGGAAGCAGAGGACGCGGCAACCGGTCTGGCGGAGCCGGATCCGCTTGCCGCTGAAACGCAGGCACAGGATCCCGAGCGTGGGACCTCGCCGCGTCTCAACGAGGATTCCGGGCGTGAGGGCGCCTGGACCTTCACGGAGGCCGCGCATGAATCCGACGCATCCGTGAAAAAAAGAGAACCTAAGGTCACAAGGCGGAGATATCCGCGACGCCATTGACGATGTGAAGGGGAAATGCCTGTGAATCACGTTCGACCTCCTGCGCCGGAGGCCCGTCCCTCGAGAGGGTCTCTGTATGCCGTGTGTTTGGGACTGGTTTTGCTTCCGGTCTCCGTCTTTGCCGCGGATCCCAATCCGCCCAGTATTCATTCAGAACGTGGGGCCTGGCCGATCCGGCGGCAATGGACCTTTGCGGAGACGCGTCATTTCGCCCAATGGATTCAGCACATTTACAAGGCCAAAACGGAAGGCAGCCAGGAGCAGCGTCTCGCACGGATTGAGCGGATCCTGACCGATCCGGAGATGAATCTGCTGCTCGTTCCCGAGTTCGCGGGGGAAGGATGCAACGGCCAGCTCGAACCCGGCACCCTGCGCGCCATGCACGGCGTGCTCGATTGCGCCAAGCTCACGGTGTCCCTCAGCACCTATTACGCCTACCGGCGCGCATTGCCCTGGATGTTCAGCTACGTGCGCGCCAGCGATCGCGGCGATGTTCGCACCGCCGACTATACCTATCCGGTGGGTGAAATGAATTCTCTCCATTACAGTTCCGTGGACCGCTTCATGCGCGACGCGCTCACCGGCACCTGTACCGGCAATTTCCGAGTGGAACTGAACCGGGACCGCTCCGATCAATCCGACACGGTGCCGGTGGCCATCCACCGGGATTATCTCATTCCCGGATGCATGTATTACCTCGACGGCCACGTGTTGATGCTGGCCGATGTAACCCCTTACGGCGAGCCGCGATTTCTCGATGCGACCACGGCCCCGTCGCGCGACGTCTATGCGTTCAACGGGCTGAATTCGGTCTCCGGCATCACTCCCAGGCGCTCTGAAATGGAGGGCGGAGAATACGCCGGCTGTTTCCGTGGCTTCCGTATGTACCGCTGGCCCATCGCGGAAGTGGACGAAAAAGGCGCCGTGCGGCGCGTGCGCCGGCGCACGGACAGCGAAATGCAGGAGTTTGGGCTCTCCACGGAGCAATACGACCGGATGGAAGAGCTTGCGGCCACCCAGCGCATTGTTGACGGCCCGATCGCGATCGACAGCTTCCATCAGTTCATCCGGCTGCGTCTCCGGGGAGGAAACCTTATGGACCCCGGCGGCGACCTCCAGGCATTTGCCGCCGAGATGCTCGCCTTCCTCCAGGAACGCGAGCGGCGCGTCCAGGAAGGCTGGCGCGATGTCAACACCAACGGCCCGATCCCCTTCCCGGAAGACAGCGCCCGCGGCAACGTGTATACCGCAAGCGGACGCTGGGCGCAATACGCCACCGCGTTTGCTGACACCGAATGCCGCGCCCGCTATTTCGCGTTGTCGGAAGACCTTGATAACGCGGTGCGCTGGTTTGAGCTGAACGCCGAAGAAGTGCACCTGGACAAACTGAACAAACACGCCATCTGGACACCCGGCGACCTGGCGGGGGCGCTGCTTCACGCCAAGAACCGCATCTTTGCCGAAACCGTGTTTCACTACACAAATTCGGCGGGGCAGCCCGTGCGCCTGTCACTGCTCGACGTCGAACGGCGCCTCTACGACCTCTCCTTCGATCCCAACCATCCTCCGGAGCTGCGCTGGGGCGCGGTTCCCGGTTCGGCCGAGGCGCAGTCTGCGATCTCCAGAAACACGCCGCTGGCCAAGGGAGGCGAGATGGCGATGGAAGAGGCGTATCTTCGGCAATCCTATTACCGGTCGCTATCGCACTGGGAGCCGGAGCAGAGCCACTTGCGGGAGATGTTCACGAGCGGGTTCCCCCTGCGCGACAAGCTCGACACGGCCTTGCAGCAGAAATGGTTTGGCGTGCCGTCGTACCCGCTGGTGCCTCACAACGGCAAGGTGGCCTGGCTCCGGGCGGCCGGCGCATCGTCCACGGCGCATAGCGCGTCATTCGCCGCCACAAAAGCCCATCCGGTGGGGAAGTAAACCCCGCACAGCGGCCGTCAGCGGGGCGCGGGCAGATACAGGGCCCAGTCCTCGGAAGAAGGGGCCTCAAAGGTCAAGGTTTCCGCCCCATCACTCGCAAGGGCCTCCTGCTGTGAACCCGTGCGCGGATCAAACCAGATGGCCGCGGATTTGCCGGCTGGAGCCGGGATCGTGAGCGAAAAACGGCCGCCTTCCAGCGCATACACGAGCCACGGGCCGGTGGGACCCGCCAGGCACCATGTCGGGCCGGTCGAAGAGATTACCACGTCCGCGGGCCGCATACCGCAAAGCTGGGTCACGAGTTCGCTCCGAATCCAATTGTACGTCGGCAGGATCACATCGACTTCCGCGGGCTGGATATATGCGGGCGGATCGGCGAAATCGGGGTAGGAAATCTGGCCGCGAACGAGAAGCCCGCCGCCGCCCATCAAAAACGCCCAGGATTGCTGCCGCGTGGCCTCGATGGCGTCCAGAATACCTGCGCTCGGATACTGTTCCCTGATGGCGCGGATTTTGGCGTAAATGCGTTCCGGTGGGCTTTGTTCAGCCTGCCAGGCGCCGGATTCCAGGCCGCGGCCCGGGATCTCCTGGCCTCCCTGCGCCGCAACAAGGTTTCCGTCGGCGTTGAGCCACCAATACCGCAAATCGAGCACCTCAATGTTTTTTGCCTGTTCGGGGCGGGCGAGAACGGCATCCTGCACATCTTTGGGAGCGCCAAGGCCGATGCAGACCTGTTTGCCCGTCTCCTTCTCCCAGGCCCGAATTTCATCGAGCCAGAACAGCACAAAATCCGTGGGACCCGTGAATTCCTGGCTCGTGAGGTGGATCACGTTGCGGAAATTTCCGAGGACATCCAGGCACTGGCGAATATAGAGACGATGCATTTCCCGGCGAACCGGATGAGTGACGTCGTAAAAGATGTTGGCTGCGGGAATGGCGTCGGGCAGGCCGGTGTCCTGGATGCAGTTGCCCGGGCGCCAGGGAAAGTCGACATAGTGGGCCGGAGTCTCGAGCAGCGCGTGTTGCATGTAGAATTTGTGGATCAACACGGCGCCTTTCCGATCGCAGAGTTCAGCAAATTCACACAATCGCTCGAAATACCAGGGATTGAAGGTGGCGAGGTCGTATCGATGCAATCCGTCGGACGCGGTACCGGAGTCGCTGCGGGCCCAGGGCTGCTCCAAAAACGGGGGGACGACATTCGGATCGCTTCGGGGCGCTGTGTCGTGCGCATCGCGGCGCCGGTCATACCAGAGCCCATAATTGTGTTCGAATGCGGGATAGGCATACCGCAGCATGCTGTCGGTCAGCGCATCCAGGTCCTCGGTACGATTGGGCCGCAGATCGCCCAGCGGGTCGCCGACGGAGCGGCGTGTGAGATTGGCCCGCTGCCCCCCTCGCCACCATCCATTATGCTGTACCCAGCCCCAGATGACGGTGTCGCCCTGAACAAACCAGCCTCGATTGTTCACCAGTCCCGCACTTTGGCTGTAGGCCGGCGAGAACACACAGAGAAGGAGTCCAGCCACGACGATACGGATTCCAAGCGGGAAGCGGGTTCTGCACATCGGTTGCGGGCCCTTTCATGGCGGCTGTTTGCAAAGCCAGGCTTCACCAGAGCGGATGCAGTCTATTCCCTGAAATTCGTCCTTCCGGTACTATAGGCACAGGAATCGGCCTGTATCAATTTGAAGGCAGGGCATTCGTTTGTGACGTTACGGGTGTTGCCCAAACGGCTGCTTCGATTGCTGTACACGCCCGAAAATGGTTCGAAACGGCAACAAAACTTCACGCATTCACACGATAGACAGAGGACATACCATGAAGGCACGTGGATTGAAGCTAATGGGACTGCTCGCCTGGGTCGCGCTGGCGCGCTGGGGCGCCGCATTGGAAGTCTGCGCGGAGAACAACCGGTACCTGGCGGATGGAGACGTCCCGGTGGTGTTGTTTGGGAGCGGTTTCTGGACCATCATCCCCGATACCACCGTGGATATTGAAGAGCACAACGCGTGGTATGCCCGCTGGGGCGCAAATGCGAACCGGGCCTCACTCTTTGCGTTCTGCACGGCCGTTGAAGAGGGTAAAGGGCTTGTCCCCTGGATGCGGACCGGGCCAGGCCAGGCCAATGACGGGCAACCCAAGTTTGACCTGAACCAACCCAACCCGGCGTTCTGGAAGCGCCTGGACGAGTACCTCCGGAGCTGCCGGCGCCATGGCATCTATGTCTGGCTCCAGATATTCGACGAGCCCTTCACGGAAGAGGGGCGCGGCCGGTGGTACCTCAATCCGTTCAACCCGGACAACAACATCAATGAGCTTCCCGGACTTCCCCGCGGCGGCAAGAGCGGCGAAGACGCCTTTTACGATCCCCATAACGCGCCCCTGATGGCTATTCAGGATGCGCTTGTGCGCAGGCTCCTTGATGCGACCGCGGAGTTCGATCACGTGGTGTACGAGATCGGCAACGAAATCAACATGGACAGCGTCGCGCCGCATGCCGCGGAATGGCAGCAGCACTGGATACGCCTGTTTGAAACATACCAGCACGAGCACGGTAAAAAATTTCTGCTTTCGAACAATACACGCCGCTCATTGTTTGAAGAAGACCAGGCGGGTTTCCAGGTCGTCAACCATCACGGTTTTACGACATTGCGCGTCCGGGACTCCAAACCGGTGGCCCTGGCCCAATTGGTTCAGCAGTTTGTCCTCGGCGACTATGCGGCCTATCAGCGCCCGATCATTAATTCCCGGCCCGCCAGCGACCCCGACCGCGTCAACTACCCCGATGTGGTCTCCGAAGACGAAGGCCGCGTGCTCTACTGGTCGTATTTCTTGAGTGGCGGCCATATCGTGGGGTTCCGGACAACGAAGGAATCCTGGAAGGATGGAGAGGCCGCCGAACGCATTCTGCTTCATCTGCGCGCGTTTATTTCGGAAACGCCTTTCGTCAGCATGGCGCCCCATACCAACCTTGTTGAGGGAAATGGGCTGTGTTTGGCAAATCCCGGCCAGACCTATGCCGTGTATCTGCCCGCCGGAGGTGCAGTCCGGCTGGATCTGCGCGATATCCGCACTCCATTCACCATGCGCGGGTATGATCCTCGAACCGGGGCCTGGCAGAAGGCCCGCAAGGTTGTTGCGGGCGAATGGGTCCCGCTTGAAGCGCCCGGCGATAAGGATTGGGCGGCCTTGCTGACGGCCGATGCTTCGTGACGCCGAACTGAACCGGCTCGCATCCGTGGAAACCGGGACTTGAGCCCGAAACCCGGGTTTGCGCGGGCGGAAGTTGTGAACGATCACTCACTCTGGTAAAATAGGGCGAATAATGCTTCAGTGGGTATTGATGAGGGTCGAATGGGGGAAGACGCGGTCTCATCGAGTCAGCAGACAGAGGTCAATTCATGAAGCGACAGCGGCGTGTACCGACCGTCATTGACGTGGCCGAGCGGGCCAATGTCAGTCGGCAGACCGTATCCCGTTATATCAATGGCGGTGCATCGGTTGCAGCGGAGACCGCCGAACGTATCCGAATTGCGATCGAGCAATTGGACTACCAGCCGAGCGCCGCAGCCCGTAGCCTGCGCAGGAAGCGTTCGAATACGATGGGGCTGGCGCTGTACAGCGCCCGCGACCTCGGCATGGAGCAAAGCGAGCTGTTCGCCCTCAAACTGAGCGGTGTGCTCGAAGTCCTGGGGCCGCGCGGATACGGCCTGCAGGTAGTGGAGACCAATCCGGCGGCCTCTCAGCTGGGCAACGGAACGTTCTACCTGGACAAGTTCCGCGGCGGCGAGATCGACGGAATGATCATCAGCGACTTCCACATGCCCCTCGCGGAGATCTATGCGCTGCGCGAAGCCAACGTGCCGTTCGTCCTGATTGACCGTCTGGTCCCGGACTTTCCGGGGCGCTGCGCCATTACCGATGTCTATCTGGAAGGATTTCGCCTGACGACCGCGCTCCTGGAGAAGGGACATCGCCGGCTGGCCTATTGCGGATGGCCGACCCAGCGCGGGCTGGCGTCTCGTTTTCGTGAAGGCATGATTCAGGCTATCCAAGAATGCGGAGACGGCGCGGAACTCGCCACCGAAGTGTATCCGTCGGAAGAAGGTACCTACGCAACCCTGGACCGCCTGAGCCGTGTGCTGGGCGCCGCGCACGCACCTACGGCCGCCGTCTGCAATGACGACTGGACCACCGGCATGGTGGCGCTGCTCGCAACCCATGGCATCCCTTCGGCCAGCAATTTTCAATTGGCGGGGGTCTCGTTACGCCCCAACTACCTGGATATGAACCGCGTGGTGCTGGTGGCAACGCCGATGGACCGGCAGCTGGGCAGTGCGGGCGCACGGATGCTCCTCGACCTGCTGGATGGGAAACCCGAGCGCAGCGAACCACTGAATGTCGGAACCGCACGTTTCGTATCGCCCCAATTTCCGTGCCTCGCCCATCCCCGGCTTGGAGAGAAGCCCAGCCGCCGAAAATATTCGGGGAATTAAGGCGACACGCCGCCCGTTGCCGTCATTTTACCCAAGCCAGACCTGCCTATCGGTGAACTTGCCGGGAACAGTAGGGGCGACGCATGCGTCGTCCGTCCGGGATGCGTCGTCCATGCCATGTGCTGCGGTGGGGGTTGGTCTGGGCGACGCATGCGTCGCCCCTACATCAAGATGCAGGATTTCAGGTAATCCACGGGGTTTGGCGGGTGTGGCGCACGCGGAATCAAGGGGTGCGTGGTCCCTACGATAAACGGCGATCGCTGCCCGGGCCATGGCTCCTTATCTTGAAAAAAGAAAACCTGCAAGCCGCGCACTTTGTATTAAAATTTGTGATTCTCTGGATTGATTGCGGGGTCATGTGGTGTTAGCATAGATGCGTGCTGTTTTGCCCTATTGGCTTCGGAGCAACAGAGCCGGACAAAGGCGGTTCCGGCGCGACCCTGTTGTGGGCGTCCTTTTCTTAGAAACGCTCTGGCTGCAACCCCGAGAGAGGAGCACTGTCGATGGCGAAGACCGGCGCAACCCGCGAAATACAGACGTTTGAAGCTCTGCTCGAAAGCATGCGGACCAAGCTGCACAAGCTCATCCCGGATGTGGAAATTCAGTTGAAAGCTGAACTGGCGCACGAGATTAACCGGATCAAGCGGGAATTGAACGCGGTCATTCTGGGGCACAACTATATGGAACCGGCCTTGTTTTGCTCGGTGCCGGATAAAACAGGCGATTCTCTTCAGTTGGCGCGGATTTCGGCAGAGTCCACGGCGGATGTCATCGTATTCTGCGGCGTCAAATTCATGGCCGAAACCGCCAAAATCCTCAATCCAGACCGCATGGTGCTGATTCCGAACCTCGAAGCGGGCTGTTCCCTGGCAGACGGCATCACCGCTGATGATGTGCGGACCCTCAAAGAACGCTTCCCCGGCGCGCCCGTCGTGAGTTACGTCAATACGAACGCCGAGACCAAGGCCGTCTCTGATTACTGCTGCACTTCGGGAAACGCCGTGGCGGTGCTCCGTTCCCTTCACAAGAAGGGACACCCGCATGTCATTTTCGTTCCCGATGAGTTCCTGGCGCGCAACACGGCCCAGGAGGCGGGCTACGCATTTGTGGAAGGCTGGATACCCGGCGCGGAGAAGACACTGCGTGCGGACACACCCGCGGTAATCGGCTGGGGCGTGCGCTGCGAAGTGCATGAGTTGTTTGAGCCCGAGCACGTCGACGCGGTGAAACAGCAGTTCCCGGAAGCCATCATCATCGCCCATCCCGAATGCAAGCCAGAAGTTATCGCCAAAGTGGATATCTCGGGCAGCACCAAGAAAATGTCCGATGTGGTCAAGGCCTCCAGCGCCAAGCAGTTCATGTTGTTTACGGAGTGCAGCATGGGGGACAACCTGGCTGCGGAAAATCCCGACAAGGAGATGATCCGCATGTGCAGCCACCAATGCCCGCATATGGCGCAGATCACCCTGGAAGACACCCTCGAAGCGCTCCGGAAATTACAACACCAGATTGAAGTGCCCGAGCCCATCCTTCAGGACGCCCGAGTGCCGATCGACAAGATGCTGTCGATTTCATGAACCGCTGGAATGGCCCGCCCCGCGGGTTTGTTAGGTCTACAGTAAACGCAGCAGTAAGAGGGGGATGTCGATGATTTATTATAAAACGTCGCAACCGGTTCCCGGCAAAGGCGCGGCGACGGTCTATTACGAATGCGATGACAACGAAAAAGTGCTCCGTTATGTGACCCACATTGACGGAACCGGAGAACTGGAGCGGGTTACCGACCCCATAGTGAAAAAGCTGTACCGGCCTGACATGCTCCGCGAATCCTCACGCGAGGAATTTGAGCAGTATTGGAATCAGGGCGGATAATTCCAACAAGAGGAGACAAACCATGGCCAATATCCACAAAACCGATGCCCCGTCCACCGATAAACCGAGCGTGGAGCCTCTCTTCCATCTCGACATGTCTGTCCATGAAGCCATGCAGATGCATCCCCGCGTCGGAGAAGTGTTCGCGGCGTTTCATTTGGGCGGTTGCTCGCACTGCGCCTTGGGGCAGTTCGAAAGCATCGGGCAGGTTTGCGCGGGCTACGGCGTCGATCCGAATGCCCTTCTGGAAGTCCTGGAAAGCATCGTAGCAGAGGAGCCGCAGTCGTAGGCGGGTTCTTTCTGCTGAAGCGCCAGGTTTATCGTGCTGAGTACTGGGAAACACGGCTGAGACAGCCTGTTTCCCGGTTTCCATTTTAGGGGCGGGTCGAGGGGCTGCGCTGGGCACTTTACAGCGTCTCCGGGGCCGGGTATAGTGCGGGCGCGGGTTCACACGTGGCGGGGCCGCGGGTTAGGTGGTATATTTTCTGGAGTGGAGGCTGCGGCAACGCGTGAACGGCGACGCGCTGCAGAAGGCCAAGCATAAAATGGGGATTCCAGGCCATGGAACTTGATGTGTACATGCTGTCGCGGCTCCAATTCGCCCTCACGATCATGTTTCATTACCTTTTTCCGCCGCTCACCATTGGACTGAGCTGGCTCATGGTGATCATGGAAGGGATGCACCTGAAAACGGGTGATCGTGAATACGAGGCCATCGCGCGCTTCTGGACGGAGCTTTTCGCGATCGTGTTCGCCATGGGGGTCGCGACCGGGCTCGTGATGGAGTTCCAGTTTGGCACCAACTGGGCCACGTATTCGCGCTACGTCGGCGACGTGTTCGGCTCCCCTCTGGCAGCAGAAGGTATCTTCGCGTTCTTCCTCGAATCCAGTTTTCTGGCTGTGCTGGTCTTCGGATGGGACCGGGTTTCAGCCCGGATGCACTTCTTTTCCACGTGCATGGTCTCGTTTGGCGCGATGTTGTCGTCGATCTGGATTGTGGTGGCCAATTCCTGGCAGCAGACTCCGGCCGGGTTCGTGATCAACGAGACCCTCGGCCGGGCCGAGATCACCAGTTTCTGGGCGATGGTCTTCAATCCTTCGACGGTGCACCGCGTGCTGCACGTGTGGCTCGGAGCGGGCATTCTCGGCGCATTTTTCGTGCTGAGCATCTCATCGTACTACCTCCTGCGCGGGCGCCATACCGGCCCGGCCCGCAAAATGTTCAAAGTGGCCCTGGCCGTAGGGACCTTCATGTCTCTGGCCGCACTCGGCTCGGGCCACCTGCAGGCCAAAAATGTCGGGGCGACCCAACCGGCGAAACTAGCGGCCTTCGAAGGCCTGTACAAGACGCCCGCGGAAGGCGAAGGTGCGCCACTCTATTTGTTCGGACTGCCAAACAACGACACCGAATCGGTCGATTTCGGCCTCGCGATCCCCGGGGGGCTGAGTTTTTTGATGTACGAGAGCTTCAAGACCCCGGTGACCGGGCTTGACCAGTTCCCCCGGGAAGACTGGCCTCCCGTAAACCTGAGTTTTCAGACCTACCACATGATGCTGGCCCTCGGCATGTTTTTCATCGGTATTACCCTGCTGGCCTGTTTTTTCTGGTGGCGGGGCACCGTATTTGATCAACGATGGCTTCTGTGGGCCTTTGTGTTCGCGGTGGTCGGGCCCTTCCTTGCCAATGAAGCCGGCTGGTGTGCCGCGGAGATCGGCCGTCAACCCTGGATTGTATACGGTCTGCTGCGCACCAAGGATGCGTTTTCGCCGGCGATCAGTGCGGGCCAGGTCGTGTTTTCCATTGGCATGTTCCTGGCGCTGTATACCTTCATGTTCGTGGTCTGGGTGTTCATTATGAGCAAGAAAATACACAAAGGACCCGAATGGCATGCGGGTGCATCGGGAGTTCACGGCGGCGCTCTGAACGGCGCGGACAAATCAGAGGAAGGGTAAGCGCATGGTCGAGGTGATCTGGTTTTTCCTGCTGGGCATCTTACTCGCCGGATACGCACTCCTCGATGGTTTCGATCTGGGAGTGGGCATCCTGCACCCCTTCGTGCGCGGCGACCGCGATCGCCGGGTCTTGCTCAACTCCATCGGACCGTTCTGGGACGGAAACGAAGTCTGGCTGGTGACCTTTGGCGGCGCCATGTTCGCCGCCTTCCCGGAAGTCTATGCCACGGTATTCTCGGGGCTGTACACCGCGTTCATGCTGCTTCTCTGCGCCCTGATCTTCCGGGCGATCTCGCTCGAATTGCGCAGCAAACTGGACCATCCCGGCTGGCGCAGCTTCTGGGACTGGGCCTTTGCTCTCGGCAGCGGCGGGGCCACGCTGCTGTTCGGCGTGGCTATCGGCAACATGATGAGCGGCCTGCCCGTCAAAGAAGTCAACGGCAACATCGAATACGTGGGGACGTTTTTTGATTTACTCGGGCCCTATCAGCTCCTGGTCGGGGTATTCACGCTGGCGATGTTCGCCCTGCACGGGAACCTGTATCTGTGCCTCAAAACGGACGGGGAACTTCACCAGCGGGTGCGTGGGTGGACCGCGAAGACCTTCACCGTCTTCCTGGTGACCTATCTCGCGGTGACGGTCTACACGCTGGCGAAGATTGAACATGCCCTCGACAACTTCCAGAAACACCCCGCGGCGTGGCTTGTCGCGGTGATCTGCGCGCTAGCCGTCCTGAATATCCCCCGCTCTCTCGCAAAGGACCGGCCGGGCGCGGCGTTCCTGTCGTCGTCGGGCGCCATCGTGCTCCTCAATGCCCTGCTGGGCCTCACGCTATGGCCCAATCTGGTGATCTCGTCGATCGACCCCACGTTCAATCTGCACATTTACAATGCCGCGTCCTCGGTGAAGACCTTGAAAATCATGCTCACGATTGCGCTGCTGGGGATGCCGCTCGTTCTCACCTACACGGGCATCATCTACTGGATATTCCGGGGAAAGGTCCAGGTAGACAAGATGACCTACTAATCGGGGGCGTTATTCCGCGGCTGGCTCTTTTTTGAGGCGAAAGATGGCGACCTCATCTTTCATGAACAGCGGGACGTAGAGAAGCATCCGTTTTCGATCCAGGCCGATGTCGGCGGGCGTCTCAACGTTGGCCAATGGGGCAATGGCTTTGCGATCAGCGCCCACGGCCCAAATCGCGTTCCCATCGAAGTCGGAGACGATGAAGGTCCCATCGTCCAGCACCTCAATGCCGTCGAGATGGGTGAAATGCGCCCCGAGACCAAACGGAACCGGGTCGGCCTCGCCGCTGAGGTCAATTTCAAAAATGTCGTGCAGATCCCAGCTCACGGCAAAAAATGCGCCCTTGTGAAACGTGATCCCATTGACGGACGGCGGCGATTTCAGCACGGCGACCTCTCCGGAAACGGGGTTCACCTTGTAGATGACGCCGCGCGTGGTGTCGCTGGCAAAGACATGCGTTCCCTCGGTGGCCAGGTCATTGATCCGTTGAGCGCCGGGCACCGAAAGTACTTCCAACTGGCCGCCCGGCTGCAGCGGTCTGGCCAGCAGGCGGCTGTTGTCGGCAATATAGAGCACATCCTTGAGGAGGCACATCCCCTTGGGCCCATGGATGAGCGCGCCGGGCTCGCTGTTGAGCCAGCGCCGTTTGAGCATCTTGCCATCGACCGTCATGAGGGAGATGAATCCCCGTCCATCGTCGGACCAGTATTCGTCGGGGAGCGCCTCGACGTTGGAAATGTAGGCCAGGGCATTTTCGCTGTCGACCACGACGCATTCAGGCACTTTACAGCCTTTGATGGTCTTCACGGGCTCCAGGCGCCACGGAATCGGCCTGGCGTCCTCGGCGGCCGGCACGACACCGGACGCCAGCATCGCGATGCTCAGATACAGCACCGTGTGTTTCAGCATGACATAACCTCCAGCCGATGCGGTGGTATGTTTCACCCGCGTTGTGATGATGTGCCGCCTATTTTGCCACAATCGCGTCAAGTTCGACCTCAAAAAGAAGGTCATCGCGGCAGATATCGTCTTTTACATGGGCCACGGGCAGATCGACTATGCCCTGGGATTCGCAGTATTTCGAGAAGAACTCGATGTTGCCCGGGTCTTTGAAATAGGCGATAGCGCGGCAAACGTCCGTCCAGTCCATCTCGCGGGATTCGAGAATGGCGCCGATCACCTCCATGGTCCGGGCGATCTGTCCTTCGATGTCGTCAATGAAGACCGTGTGGCCTTCCGGGGCGATGCTGGCGGAACCGGAAACGTAGATGCGGCGATGGTCTGCCGTTTCGAACTCCACCGCGCGGCTGAATGAGCTGCCATAATCCAAGGCGGGACATTGCAACGGCGAAGGCAGCGGCTGCCGCAATACCCCGTCCGTTTTGGCTTTGACCGCGATCAGCCCGCCGGTCAGGGCGGCGCCGAAGGCATTCGCCCCGCCAACCGCCGTGCTCGCCGGCACCAGTCCGTCAAACACCCGCCAGCGCTTGAACATAGTGTCGCGGGCCTTATTGAATTCCGAATACCATGCCGTGATGCGGTCATTGTAAAACCACGTGCGCAACACGTCGTGAAAATCCATGCCGGCAGCCGCCAACCCGGCCTCCATCTGCTCAAAAACCGACATCGCCTGGTCGCCCTCGGCCAGGGCCAGGTCGCCGGGAATGATCCCGCTCAGACGGCAATATTCAGCGCTTTCGTCTTCGTAGCGAATGCCGATGACCCGGTCGTGACTTCGCAGGGGGCTGACCTCGAGGTCGGTCACGGCCCAGACCTGGACCGCCATCGCCGGCGGTTCGGCATCCGCGCCTTCTGATATCCAGAGAACCGGCCAGGCCGGGTCGCCATGCCCCGCCGCTACGCGGCGGAACGCGGCCTCACCAACCTCGCGGGATACTCCGAACAATTCCAGGGACAGCACGGAGGCGCGGCGCTCGTCAAGCTCCTGGAACATCTCGAGCAACAACTCGCCCAAATCCTGGCCGGGCTGGGGCGTCGCGGTAAAAAACAGTTCCTGGTAGCCGGTTCGCGGGATGGTACGGATCTGCACGCTGCTTTCTTGTCTCAGACTCACGTTTTTATCCTTTATGCCCGTCTCACGTTCAGCACGTGGCTACGTACCCGTGAGGCCGGGTTAAGCTATTCGGCACTGGGCAAAACCCGGCGCCGGACTTCCCTGGCGTTGACTTTCCCTGGGCGCTATAGCGACAGGACATAGGCGGCGAGATCGGCAAGCTGCTCCTCCGTCAGATCGGAAGGACAATGTTGCGGCCCGGATGTCTCGCTCTTCAGCATCTCGAGCATGGTGGCAGCTCGGCCGTCGTGCAGATATGGGGCGGTACGCCAGACTTCGACAAGGGCCGGTGTGTCGAACTTCATATCCGTTTCGCGGTCCTTGCCGGTCCCGACGTTGTACGATTTGAGGTCGGTGTAGAGCGGTCCGGGATGGCAGGCGGCACAGCCCGCCTGCTCGAACAGGGCTTCACCCCGCCGGGCGGCGTCGCTCAGCGTGCCGTTCACCAGATGCGGGCTGGGCACGGCCGTCACGCTCTTTGCATACTCGTCAATGGCAACCGCATCTTCCTCCGGCCGCACCGCGAACTGGATGAACCGGATACCCGACCGGACCGCGGTCTCGGCTCTGTCGCGCACGCCGGTCACCATCACCGGCGGCGTCTGGTGCGACAGGAAAAGGCTCTTGGTGTTTTTGGGGTTGCCCATGCCGTCGTTCAAAAGATCCCAGTTCAGGCCATCGGCACGCATGTCGGGATGGCAGCTCGCGCAACTCTGCCACTTCTGAAAACAGAGGTCGGCGTCATTGAAGAGCATTTCACCTCGGCGCACGAGCGACATTTCCTGCGCCGGCCCCAGCGCGATGGAAGACGCGCGCGGCCGTGCATCCGGGCTGATGTTTACCACGCCGACGCTGTCGGTGAAGTATTCCGCGGCGTACACGCTGGAACCTGCCATGGCGATGCCCCGTGGGCCGTTTCCAGCCAGTGCAATGCGGCGGCGCATGCCCACCAGGAACGCCAGGTCATTCGGCACGTCTTCGGCGGTACGCGACACTTCGGACACCGGTTCACCGGCCGCCACACTGGCCAGCTTGTCATGCAGCGCGGCGCGGTCGATCACACTGATTTCCTGGGTACCCGCGTGGGCGACGCAAAGATAGGCCCCGTCGGCGCTTACCAGCACTCCCCAGGGGTTCGCGGCGCCCAGGTCGACATCATCCAGAAGC
The DNA here is from genome assembly GCA_050950105.1 of Candidatus Hydrogenedentales bacterium. Taxonomy (GTDB): domain Bacteria; phylum Hydrogenedentota; class Hydrogenedentia; order Hydrogenedentales; family SLHB01; genus UBA2224. The sequence continues at coordinate 144,016 of JBMNGZ010000010.1, forward strand.
ACCGTGTTCAACAGCTTCTGGCCTGCGACGTCGATGATGCTCACCGCATTGGTATTCATCCAGCCGCGCTCGAGCTGCGTGGTGGGAAGCTGGTACCGTCCGAGAAGGTGCGTCGCATAGGCATAGGCGCCGTCAGGCGAGAGGGCGAGCCCGCGCAGGCCGGTGGAGCCGTTCGGAAGGATGACGGTGGCCGCCACGCTGCGCGCCGTTGTGTCGATAATGGAAACACTCGACGAGACATAGTCCTCGTCAGACGGCCCCACAGGAAGATGATTGGCCACGCAGAGCCATTTCCCATCGGGCGTCAAGGCCGCGGCAATCGGTTCGCGATTCACGGGGATCCGGGCCAGCTCCGCAGCAGCGGCGACATCCATCACGGTCACCAAGTTGTCGAAGCGGCTGCACAGATACACGAGCTTTCCGTCGGGGCTCGCCACGGGGGCCACCGGGCCGTGTCCTGCGGGGAGGCTTGCCCGAACCGTTCCATCGGCGCGATTCAGGGCCAGCAAGGCCCCTTCGGGCGTCTCGACCGTTACATAAAGCTCGGCTCCATCGGCGGAGACACAGAGGCCGGTCGGCGCGCCGGGCAACGAAAATGTTGAGGTGACCGTGGATTCCGCCAGGCTCAAGACCACGATCTGATGGCCTGTGTACGCTGCGACGTACAGGCTGGTCTGGTCCGGAGCCACCGCGAGCGACAGCGGCGACAAATAGTGTTGCGCCGGGGCACTGCCAGCCAAAATTCCCGCCATCAGCACTGCGAGCACAAACCCGCGGCGCCAGATTGCCGCATGCCACATACTCCGGTCCCCCTTAGTCGTGCGTTGCCGTAACGTGCGCCCTGATTTTCGTTCACAGGCGGGGCGGTCTACACCGCCGCGGCGCCCAGTCCGTTCGATTGTACCCATTCTTCCTTCAAGATTCTAACCGCGGCCCTTGCGGGATTTGCGGTGCACGCAAACGCCGTATAAAGCCCCCGGCGTGCGCAATCCACCCCAGAAGCCCGGCCGGGGAGCGGCGCTCTTCACCATAGCCAACACAGACAGAGCACCCATGAATTAGCGCCTAGTTTCGGGCGATATTGACCTGTTTTTGCGTATCCACGGGTATGATCACGCGGAATCCAACGTTATATACCTTCTGGTATGGCTTATACGCCAGCCGGAAGGACGACGTAGCCCGGTGGGGCCGGTCAAACCAGGAACCGCCCCGCACGACTTTGTCCTGGCGCGAATCCGGGTCATTCCGGCCGTCTTCCAGATAGGGATACGCCGCGAACGAGGTGCGGGTCCATTCCGCCACGTTGCCGTGCATATCCAGCAATCCCCATGGATTGGGTTGATACTTGCCCACAGCGGCCACGATGCGCTCCCCGTCGTTGAAGCGCGTGTCTTTCGGGAGGAAATCCTCGTACGGGCTGGGATTGGGAATCGGTTGAGGATCGATGCCCGCAACCGCCAGAAGCTTGATCGATTGGTCGGCGAGATTGGCGAAGGTTGAAAAATCCGCATCCATCCCGCCGTAGAAAAATGCGTCGTCAGAACCGGCCCGGCAGGCCCATTCCCATTGCGCCTCGGTGGGCAGGGTGCAGGGAGCGCCCGCGCGCTCGGTCAGCCACGCGCAAAATGCCACGGCTTCATCCCACGAAACCCGCGCCGCCGGCTGTTCGGGCAGATTGGCCGCGTATCCCGGGCGGGTGTGGTCTTTGTTGTGCTGATCGATGGTCCCGGTATCGTGCGCGGGATCAAAACAGGCATACTGCGCATTCGACACTTCGGTGACACCCATCCAAAACGGCTGCTCAATGGCCACCCGACAGGGAGGCTGTTCGTCCAGCGCGCCGTCCGCGCTGCCCATCACATAATCCCCCGCAGGGATGAGCACAAAGTCCATCTCCACGCCGCCGCCCAGGTCAACGGTCTTCCTCTGCAGCTCGCCCCCCGCGTCAACCGCGGCCACGGCCCCGGCCGCGGCACGCTGAAGCGCCCGGGCCTCCTCGTTTGAGAACGGCCAGCCTTCAACATGCGATGCGGCGCTCTGCCGCGTAGCGGGCGGCTCCGGGCGCACGAATTCGCGCGGGGCGCCAAGGCCTTCGGGAATGACTTCAAAGTCGTCCGTGCGATTGGCGTAATTTGCCAGCATGTACTCCCGGCGCGTATGGAAATCATTGGGGATGGGCTGGTGTTCGTGCCAGGTACCGTGATCGGGCACGTTAAGATCGATCCAGGTGAACAGCCGGTCCCAGGCCTCTTCATCCAATTCCACGCCGAAGTGGCCTTTCTCGAGCATTTGGATCAGTTCACTCGTGCCCGCGTGCCATTCCATGGGCGTCGCCAGATGATAATCACTCTCGGGGCCCGGCCGGCGCACATAGGGGTGCAGGGCCAGGTAGGACGGCGTGAAATTGCTCCAGCCGTTCTCGTCTTTGCGTGCGAAATCAGGACGTCCCTCCTGTCCCTGGTGGCAACCCACGCAAAATTGGTCAAGCACCGGCTGGACATCGCGTTTGAAACTGAACCCGCGCGCCGGTCCGTGCCACGGCTCAATCGCCACGGGAAGCGCTCGCGAGGCCAGGCTCCGCGTCGCGGGCGGTACCATATTCTGCTGTTCATGGCAGCCGACACAGGACAGGACTTCGCCCGGCATCGCCGTGAACCAGCTCCGCATGACCTGCAGAGCGCGACCCTCTTTGTCGAGTGGCTGCACGGCGATCGGGACATTCGCGGGTACAGAAAACACGGCCGAGCCGTCCTCAAACACGGGCACCGTACCCAGAATGCGATGCACGTCCCAGGGGCCTTCCACGCCGATGTGGACGTGCCCGCCCATGTGGTTGTATGCGTAATGCATGGCAAAAAGCCGAAGATTCTTGACGGTTCCGCGGGGGATGTCTCTCAGGCCGTCCCCTTCGTAGATGTCCGCGAGGTAGACGGTCGCTTCCTTGGAATCGAGCTGTACCTTGTCCGGGATTTCGGGCGGTACCGGCGTGGGCCGGAACGGTACCGGTTCCAGGAGCGCGAATCCGGGCTCTTCCCGGAGCAATAGCAGGTTGTCGAAGATGTCGGCGAGATAGATCCCCCAGAGGGCCTGAGGCGAAGGTTTGCACGACACCAGGAAATACGTGTCGCTCAGCGGATACGGATGCAGGAATTTCGGCCAGGAATCCTGGACCAGCTCATCGACGATGATCGGGTCCACGGCCTTACCGTAACCGGGGATGCGCTGCACCGCGCCATCCGCCTCGCGCCGCCCTTTGGCGGGGTCAAAGACGGTGAGTTCGCCCATACGAGCCACGCCGTGATGGCCCGAGACAATAGCGACAATCTTGGTCGGATGATTGGGTATGGGCCGCGCATAGAAGATCGAGTTCGGCCAGAACGAGTTGCTGCCGTAAAACTCCACTTGGTTGGTGCCGTCCGGGTTCATGTGAAACAGCAGGCGCGAGAAATAGTGCGGCGTATCCGAATACTCCCATCGCGAAAACAGGACCCGGCCGTTGTTGAGCACCGTCGGGCACCAGTTGTGGTCCTGATCGAAGCAGAGCATGCGGATGTTCGTGCCGTCGGGATGCATGATGCACAGATTGGCCACGGCATCGCCTCCTGCCACGCAGGGGATCCCCTGGAAACACCGGGTGGATGCAAAGATGATCCGGCCGTCCGGGAGGTAGCACGCGTCATAATTGTCGACATCGGGATAGGCGCCCGGCGTGACCTGGCGGAGCCCGGCGCCGTCGGCGTTCAACTCCCAGATTTGCCAGCGGTCATGCGCCCCCGGCATGGAGATCAGCATCTTGCTGCCATCGAAATGCAGGTCCACGTCGCCCACAAAGCGCGAAGCGTCGGGTTTGAAGAACGTCGTGAGAGCGCCGTCGGGCGCAACCGGGCTCATGACGCAGATCTCGTTGTCGTAGCCGGCGCGCGACACCGCACAGTTGCCCTGCCAGTTCTGGGGAAGGCCCAGATTGCCTGCTCCGCGTTTGATCAGCAGCAGCTGGTCAAAATCGAGCAACGGATTTGCGAGCAACGCATCGCGTTGCAGCGCAGCGGCCTGGACTGCCGCTTCGCCCAGGGCATTTTCCGCCCCGGGCCGGGCCTCACGCAGGGCCTGTCGCGCCTGCTGGACCGAGCGTTCCAAAGTGGCCAACCGTGCCGACAGCGCGTCGCCCTGGGGATACCGGGCGGGATAGCTTGCCCGGAGATCGTCGATCGCCCGCCGTAACGCCTCCAGGTTGACGCGATTCAGCTGTTCCGCGTGCTCTGCGGCACGATGTGCCCATTCGAACAGGGCAAGCCAACGCGGATCGTGGGCCGCAGCCTGCTGCGTTTTCAGAGCGTCCAGCTCGTTTTTCAGTCCCTCGGCCAGTTCGCCCAGGCGCCCCAGGGCCTCCGTGGCGATACGCTCCTCCGTAGCCGTAGAAGTCTGGCGGAACCAGTTCCAGACGCCGTCGCTTCCGGTGTTCTGCTCGAAGCACTGTGTCTGGCCTGGAAAGTCGGCCGCCATCTGGCGCCAGAGCGCATCAAGCCGGGGATCAGCGAGCGCAAAGTAGAAGGCATGCCCCCCACTCCGGTTAAAAATCTTCAGAAGCAGCCGGTTTTCTCCCGCGTTCAACGAGAGGGCCACCCGGTCCTGGTTGGGGGCGGCCACCCGCGGCACGTCGTTGGAAAGGAGCTTCTCGCCGTTAAACCAGACCTCCAGACCGTCATCGCTTCCAAGACTGGCCGTCAACGTCACGGGACTGGCCGCCCGAATCGTGCGGAACAGGTAGGTGGACTGCGAGTCGCCCCCGGGCAGATTGATGACCCCGCCGTCCTTCCAGTCCGGCTTCGACGTCCAGGCTGCCTGGCCGTCAGCGGTCTTCGCCTCCAGTTCGACTCCGTGTTCGGGGAACAAGGCCTGGGCAAAGCCTTCCGCCTGCAGCGCGCCGGTGGTGAACCACGGCCCGAGTTCGAGCGCCGGGTCGCCTCCCGCCGCCTGGAATGCTTGCCGCGCTGCGGTCATGGTCTCCGGCCACGTGTCGTGCTTAACGTACAGGGGGCCGCTTTCACCGGCCAGTGCCATGGCCGCGCAGGCGAGGCACACCCAGAACAGTCCCGTCCGCAAGGTATTGGATTGAAAAGCGATCACGGTTTTCAATGTCCTTTTCTTATGCGGCCGCCAAGCCACCGCCGCCGGAGGTCCGGGCGCCCGCGTGCACAATCTCAATCCTTCACCGCCCCGCCGGGCGGGATCTGGCCCCTGTCCGCGCTGGATTCCGGGCTACAGTTTCGCGTTCGGGATGGTGAACCGAAGCGCGGCGTTATCGTGGTAGGATGCATACTCGGTCACGATGGCGCCTTCGGGTCCCGCCAGCATGGAATGCCACTGTTCGGCCTCCGGCAGCCAGGTCACTTCGCCGGGCATCAGTTTGAGCGCACGGCGCGCTTTCGCGATGTCCCGGTGACTGGGCGGAATCCGCTCGACATCTCCCGGATTGGGCTCGCCTTCGCCATAGGTCCAGACAAACCCGTGGCGGGTATGCCATCCCTCCATCTTGGGCCGCGCCTCTTCGGTTTTCAGGTGGCGGTGTTCGGGTATCATCTGGCCGGGCAGCAGGTAGATCTCGTGGCCGAAAAAGTCGTGTTCCTTGACATTGAGCCAGAAAATGCCCGCCATGCCCACTTCGGTAAACTTGCCCAGACCGAAATCGACGGCCCAGAACTCCTCGCCCTGGAGCCGGTCGACGATCGGGTAATTGAAGCGCCGCATCATGTCGTAGTAGGCCTCTTTCGCCGCCGCAGCGTCAAAGCTGCCATCCGCTTTGTAAAACTCTTTGTTTTCCAGCATGGGTACCTCGCTTGCGCGTGTGCGGCTGCCAACGGCTGCCATTGCCGTGCCCGCCACAACGCCGCCAATCATTTGCCGTCTGGTCATGTGAATCATCACCCGGTTCCTCCTGGCTTCATCCGCCTGCGCACCGCGGCCCGTCCGCCTTCAACATGGTCGAGTTCACGGATTCCATCGCACGGACGCTCATTTCGCGTGTTCACGTTTCAGGGTTTCGTAGAGGTCAAGCGCCTGCTCCGGCGTATCGTTTCCGTGCACCACCTGGCGCACGGCCTGCACCATCGCAACGGGATCGTCAGCGCAGAAGATATTGCGGCCCATGTCGACGCCCGCGGCGCCCTGGCTAATCGCCTTGTAGGCCATGTCGAGGGCTTCTTTCTCCGGCAGTTTCTTGCCGCCCGCGATCACAATGGGAACGGGGCATCCCGCCACGACCTCCTCGAAATCGGGTTCGCAATAATAGGTCTTCACGAAATGCGCCCCCAGTTCCGCGATCACCCGGCACGCAAGCCCCAGATACCGGGCATCGCGCACGAGTTCTTTGCCCACGGCAGTGACCCCAAGCGTCGGAACGCCGAAGTTGTTTCCTTCATTGATCAGATACGACAGGTTTTCGAGCGTTTCGCGCTCGTGCATCGCGCCGATACAGACCTGCGTGGTCACCGCGGCCGCATTCATGCGCACGGCCTCCTCGATCGTCACCCCGATCACTTCATCGCTGAGTTCTTTGAGCACGGTCGCGCCCGTACTGCAGCGCAGGACCACCGGTTTACTGGTCTCGGGCGGGATGCAGGTGCGCAACGCACCGCGGGTGCACATCAGGCAGTCAACGTAGTCAATCAGCGGGGGGATAGTCAGGTCGATCCGTTCGATACCGGAGGTCGGCCCCATGATATAGCCGTGGTCGAACGCAAGCATGACGGTGCGCCCGCTTTTGGGATTGAAAATACGCGCAAGCCGGTGTTTCATTCCCCAGTCCAGATGGGCGCTGCCCTTGAGGAAGAATCCAGGCGTCTCCTGGGCTATGCCGATCCCGAAATTCTTCTCCTGGGCGCCGGCCTTGTTGTCCGCATCAGCCATGTGATGTCACTCCTTCCAGAAATCCCTTGAACAAGAGCGAAACCGAAGTGGCACCGGCGTCAGGTTGTCCGATGCTCTTTTCACCGATATTTTTGGCTCGACCAAAGCGCGCCTGCATGGCGGTCGTGCCTTCCGCGCCTGCACGGGCTGCCTCGAACGCGCGTCGAAGCACCTCTTCGACGGACGCGCCGCCGTCCGCGGCCTCCTGCGCGGCCTGCACCGCCGGCACGAGGGCATCGAGCATCGTCTTGTCGCCCACCTGGGCGCGGGTCCGCTTCTGAACGCCCGACAAACCCGCCGCAAACGCCTCGGCCAGGCCCCGCGCATCAAGCGCCGCCGCCTCGGCAGCCGCGCCCGACATACTCATGAAGAAGGTCCCGAAAAGAGGGCCGGTCGCGCCACCGTCGACGCCCATGACCGCCCAGCCGATGGCTTTCAGCAGCTCGGGGATCGACGCGGCCTTTTCCGTCTCGACCGCCTGCTCCATGCCATTCATGGCGCGCACCATCGTGGTTCCATGGTCGCCATCGCCGCCATGCGAATCCAATTGTGAAAGCAGCTCCTGGTTGGCGCGGATCTGTGCCGCAGCCGCATGCACCATCGAAACCAGTCGCTCCAGGGTCACCATGTATGCAATCCCGAGACTTATTTCACGACCAGCGCCGGCGCGTTGCAGGGGGCATCCCACAAGGCCAGCAGCTGCTCGTCCATCTTCGCGGCGCAGATCTGAAAACCGCCCATCTCCTGCACGGTGAGAAATTCGCCAACGAGCGAGCGCGCCAGGACCATGTTTTTGGCGTCCAGGGCCTTCTTCACGCCGTTGAGCACGAGATATTGCTCCATCAGCGTGGTCGAGCCGACGCCATTGATCAGGACCAGCAGCGGGTCGCCGGCCTGTGCCCCCAGATCGCCGCACAGGGCATCAATCATGAGGGCGGCCGTTTCATCCGCGCTCTTGAGCGGCTGCTGGCCTCCGCCGGCTTCGCCGTGCTGCCCCATGCCGACAACCATGTCGGTCTCGGGCACTTCCGCGATAACCTGCCCCGTCGAGGGATGCGTCGCGCCCGTGACCGCGACCGCGAGCGTGGCCATGTTGCGTTCCATGCGCTCCGCAATGGCCAGGCACTCGTCCAGCGGCAAACCCTGTTCCGCGGCGGCGCCCGCCACCTTGATCACCGGAAAACAGCCCACGAGCCCGCGCCGGTCTTTTGGATCCTGCCGCGACGGCACCGAGATGTCTTCATGCGTGAGGATTTGTTTTACGTTCAGACCTTCTTTTTCGGCCATTTCCATCGCGATGTCGGCGGACATGACGTCGCCTTCATGGTTCAAGACAACCAACAGCACGCCCGCGTCGCGTTGGGCGAGCTTGAGCGCCTCAAACACGCGGGGCGGTCCGGGGGCCGCGAAAATCTCGCCCGGAACGCTGATATCGAGCATGCCCTCACCCACGAAGCCGCTCAGTGCGGGTTCGTGCCCGCTGCCGCCCAGCGTGACCACGGCCACCTTGTCTGCGGGTTTCGCTTGCGCCCGCACAACAAGATTGTTGCCCGTCAGCGCCACTTTGCCCGCATGGGCCAGCACAAAACCCGCCAGCAGCTCGTTGACAAGGTCATCGGGATTGTTGATGAATTTTTTCATTGCCATGATGGCTTGTCCCCCTGGTTTTACTGCCCACGCCAGCTTCCAGCCGTTTTAGCGGGCTTCCATCAGCTCGAGCACGGCATCCCCATCTTTAATAAAGGCCACACGAAGCGACGGGCTGGCGTCAAACGGTTCAACGATGACCTGGCGGCCCTGGAGGGCCTCGTCGAGGTTGTCGACCATGAACGCGGCGTGAGGCGTGTTCTGGACTTCCGGATGCATCGGGCTGTCCTTCTCAAAACGCAGAAATTCAATGCGGAACGGATGTTCATCCGCGTTCGTAACATAGGCCTTCGCACCCTCGATATAGTCTTCCTTTTCGGACTGCCGGGTCGTAGGTACGCCAAAATGGTGAAATGTTGCGCCTGCCATCGTTTCTATCCTCCTTATACTCTGACAAATTGCCCCGAAGCCCCCGATCTGCCATCCCGTCCTGTGTCCACGCCGCCAGAACACCCGGCCGCAGCTCCCACGTTGACGCCCGTGCTGGATTTCCAGGAACGCTCCACCTAATCCTGCCCCGAAAATCGAACGAGGCCCGGCACGGGGATGTTTCACGGGCCTTTGCACTCAGGGGATGGCCGGGCTGCAGAAAAACCAGTAAATAGAGAGCTTCGGCCAACGCATACGATGCGAGAATAACAAGGCCGTCGGGGTGTGTCAAACGTCCCGTACAGGCATGGAACCCCTGTAGAATCGCCTGTTAACTGGAGCGGCGCCGCGCGACGATCCGTCGCGGAACGCCGGCGCTTCGGATTGGTCAGGCCGGCTCTCCCAGCGCGACAATATCGCGCCGCATGCGGTCGAGATCCTCAGCGGCGATTTCAAGGTCGGCCGCAGCCACGTTTTCCTCGATCTGGCTGGTCTTCCGCGCGCCCGCAAGCACATGGGTCACGCCGGGCTGGTGAAGCGTCCACGCGAGGACCAGTTGCGCCAGCGTACACCGGTATTTGGCCGTCAGATCGCCCCAGCCGGCCAGCAGGTCCAGAACACGCTGTCGATGAGCCATCGCGAACCAGGGATTCCAGCCCGTGTCGCTCCGGAACTCCGCCTTCGAAAACACGCGGTCCATGCCGATTTTGCCGGTCAAGAGGCCCTGTTCAAGCGACATGTAGGTCAGCGTCGCGATATTATGCTTCAGACAATACGGAAGGATGTCGCTTTCCGCCTGCCGGGCCAGCATGCTGTATCGGAACTGGCAGGCGTCCAAGTCGCCCGCGGCATCGTTTTCTTTCAATTCCTCCAGGCTGACGTTCGAGACCCCGATCGCCCGGATCTTCCCCTGCGCTTTCAACTCCATGAGGCAGGCCATGGTGTCCGCGATCGGCGTCTTCAACGGCTCGATCGCCGGCCAATGCGTCTGATACAGGTCGATCCGGTCCGTCTGCATGCGGCGCAGGCTCAATTCGACCTCATCCCGGATCGTCTCCGGGCGGAGGCTGCGGTACATGCGGTGCCCGTCAAATTCCGTAAAAAAAGCCCCGCGATCATCATCGATCAACAGCCCGCATTTGGTAGCCAGCACCACCTTGTCGCGGCGATCCCGGATCGCCTTCCCGACCACGTCTTCGCTGCGGCCCCGTCCATACGAAGGCGCGGTATCGATGAGCGTAATGCCCGTATCCAGCGCGGCGTGAATGGCTCGGATGGATTCGGTGTCATCCGGATCTTCCCCCCAGATCATGCCGCCACCCGTAACCCAGGTTCCCATGCCAATCACCGACGCCGTGATACCTGACTTGCCGAGTTCGCTGTATCTCATGATTCATGTTCCTCTGTTACCCTGGACACAGGCTTTCCCACAAACCCCGAACTGCCTGCGATTATAGACCAATGCACCCGGGCATGCGACCCGCGCATTCGCCCATCCCCTGGCGTTCGCCCTCCGGTTGTAGGGGCAGACCCCTGTGTCTGCCCATCCGGATAGCCCCTGCGGCCGCGTTAAAGAAGGGCAGACACAGGGGTCTGCCCCTACGCGCTGCCGCAACCTGGATGGACCGGGCCAGGCGCAGGGGCCTGCCCTGCACATGCGGACCGTTTTTGCACCACGGCACGCGATTATGCACTATAGGGCCTCGCAGGAAGCTCGTTTTCAAGGAGATTACAGCATGAGGCCGAACAGAAATCAGATGAACCGGCGCGAAGCGCTGCGGGTTGTGTCAGGGGCTGTCGCGGGATGGGGATGGACCCGATGGGCCAGCGCGATAGAGATGCCGGAGGTGAAAATCCCGCGCGCCACAGACGGAGACCTCGTCGTGGAACCGGATTGGGAGCAGCGCCTGGTGGTCACCGTGGGGCCGCACGGCGCCGACCTCGCGGGAGAATCGGAAAAAACGATCCAGGCGGCCGTGGATTACGTGGCACGCCTCGGCGGCGGCACCGTACATATCCAGGCGGGCACGTACCGCCTGCGAAACGCCATCGTCCTCGCGTCGGGCGTCCGCCTTCAGGGCGACGGCGACAAGACCATCCTCATCAAAGAACCATCCGCACAAACCACCATCGCGGAGGATTCCGACTGGTTCGACCAGGAGATCACCCTGGCCGACGCCACGGGCTTTGAGGTCGGCGACGGCATCTGCATCCAGAGCGACAACCCGCACCACAGCGGCAAAGTGATCCTCAAACGCACCCTCGTGGCACGCAGCGGAAACCGCTTCAAACTCGACCGGGGGTTGCGCGAAAACATCTGGACCATGAAGGCGCCCACCGTGTCAACCCTGTTCCCTCTGGTCACCGCCGAGGAAAAGATGAATCTCGCGATCGAAAACCTGGTCATCGACGGCAACCGGGAGGCAAATGCGCACCTCAACGGCAACTACGCGGGAAATCTCTGGTTTCAGGATTGTAACCGCATCCTCATCCGGGGCGTCGAGACCCGTAACAACAACGGCGACGGCATCAGCTGGCAGATATGCCACGACGTCGTGGTCGAGGATTGCTACGTCCACGGCAACGCCGACCTGGGCATGCACCCCGGCTCGGGGGCCCAACGGCCGCTGATCCGCAACAACCGCATCGAACGCAACACCATCGGGCTGTTCTTCTGCTGGGGAGTGCAGTACGGTGTCGCGGAAAACAACCGGATGGTCGACAACAGTGGCCAAGGCCTCTCTATCGGCCACCGCGACCACTACAACATCATCCGAAACAACGAGATCACGGGCAGCGGTCAAACGGGCGTGCTGTTCCGCCCCGAACGCGGTGAAGGATTCACTGCCACCGGAAATCTCCTCGAAGAAAACCGGATCTACGACAACGGCCCCGAAAACGGCGCCGCGGTCGATTTCCAGGGCGTCACCGCCGGAAACACACTGGTGCGCAACGAAATCCGCGAAACGCGCGGCTCCGCGGAGCGAGTCGGGATCCGAATCGGCGAAGAATGCGGCGACAACACCTTCACCGACAACCGCATCGACGGGTTCGCCGTCCCAATGGAGGACAAGCGGCACGCGTAAACCCGCTGCCCACGCCCGCGCACCATTATCGTCTCACTCCAATCCGTAATAGAGGTCTGTGAGAATCCGGCCGGTGTCCATCTCGACAGAGATAGGCACCGTGCCGAATTGCTCCTTTTTCAACAGAATAGAGCCCGCAATCTCATTGAAAGCCCCTCCAATTCATCCTTGGGAACTGGGCAGAATCAAGTTTACATCGCCGCCTTTCAAATTGCCGCCTTCCCGAGAAAAGCCCTGCACTTCACCCTTCGACTACTTGGGGTCCGCCGCGTCTTTCTTGCCTCCACAGGTAATGATTTCGCCTGTCCCCGTATCAACGTACACGAAATAGTGGACTTCTCGTTCGCCGACATTTATGCTGACCGGAACACTCCAAGCATAGTACAGTCTATCGGACAAATATCCTTTTTTTCCGGCTGTTCGACATAGTCGAAGGGAATATTAAGAATGGGCGTAATGACTCTCTCCATACGGTCGAGGTCGGTGTTGAATTCGTAACGTAGACCTTGCTTCTTAATATCTTTGAGCGCCCCAAACCAGGCCATGGCCTTTTGCAGCGCTGCGGCTTTCTCGACGGAAATCGCGCGCCTTTCGGGCGGGACAATCGGGGGATACATAAACACCCAGGCAACTTCGGCGGACCTGTTGTAAACAAGGATGTCGCTCCATCTGGCACGGATAGGGATACCCTCATAACTCGCTTGTCTGCGGATGCTCCAATATCTGAATGGACGCTCCATCCGGTCTTCGCAATATAGTAATCGGAGATGTTCAGAGGCTGGTCATACCATTTCAGAATGGGCTTGGCTGCCTCAAAAGCTTCTGCCTTAGTTATAAGCTCCTCGTGCTCCATATCCTCAAAGAAGGGCTCCTCCAAACCGTAGGAAGCAATGGTCCCAGAGGGCAGATATAATTGGACCGTGGAGACTCTTCCCGATGATTCTTCACGTACGCGGAAGTACTGTTCTGGAAAAGGTATCCTTTCGTTTTTCTCGGGTTCTGAGACCGCCTCTACGTGCGTCACTTCCCTGCCCAACGCGGACCGATAAAACGCTTCAATGATATCGGCCAGCTCTTCCTGGGAAGGCATTTCCAGCAATGCACCATCCATCTTGGATGGCTCGAGCGTTGCGGCAGCATCGGTTACACCAGAGTCTGGGGCTTCACATCCGGCGCCTCCCCACCCCAACGCCAAAAACAGGCACGCAGCAAAGAACCCCGCGTTTATCGTGTGTTGGCTTGCCATTGCCGGTTTCCTCCCTGCGCGTGTCTCCCCGGTCGATACGTTGCATCAAATTACGCACAAGAGCACGCCCCTGCTGCCGTCAATCAGCGTGTTCGGCGCATGCCACGTCTTGAACCACCGCGTATCGCCCCGGACCTCGACCCGGATTTCGCGCCCCAGCGCGCACGTAAACGACCCCGACGGCAGCGGCACCGTTTCGAAGCCCGGCGGATCCACCACATAGGCCACAAACGCACACTGCCCTTCGCCCGCAGCAGAGACCAGAGTCAGCGTCGTTTTCGGCAGATACGCGCTGTCCGACCCGGTGGCCATTCCCGCCAGGATCAGATGCTCGACCGAGCCTGATTGGTTTCGCCCATGCCCAGAGTGCGGAGAACCGCACTGCCGACATCATTTGTACAGAACCTTTACAAACACGAGGTCATAGGGTGATGTATAAACAATCCAGTCATCACGCAGCCAGTACGCCTGGGCGTAACTAACGGGAAGATTCTCCCGATATGCGTGTACAAAAACCTCGGTCTGGAACTCACCTTCCCGAGTGAAGATCTGGACGGTGCCGGGCATCCCCTTTATTTGTCCGTCCTTGTCGTAGGACCAGAATTCGTGCCCATCATCATCATACCTGAAATTGGCCATGACAAATCTGCCGTCCGGCGAATAGCTACTACCCCATGCGCCCTGATCGAAGGCTTTCGGCCGGGCATTTGCCGGCCAGTACTCTAAGACTTTTCCATCGGATTCAAATGAACGCAAGGGTCCTAGTCTCATCAGAGAATCGACCAGGCAGAGAAATGCCGTATGGTCTGGAGCCACATCTAAGACCACGGTGTCCGCTCGAACGGAGGCGGAGGTGCCATCCGGTACCTCTTGGTCTTGCCCCTCTTCTTGCAGCAAGGCTTGAGCCCACCCAAATTGCTCTTGCGAGATCAAGTCGGCAACGGTTGTGAGTCTACCTCTACGCGCCAACCTGCCTGTCTTCGTGTCAAAAATCGGAAGAGTTACTTCAACATTCCTTTTGATTTGTTCAATCGCTCCACCTGCAAGCCGAAAAGTCCGGTGTGGCGGCTCGACCTCCCAAAAGACATCTGAGCCGTCCGGCATCAGTGCCCATGCCATGCAGGCGACTCCGAATTCCGCGCGGTCAACTTCCCACGTGCAGGAGCCTCGCCATGCGTCTTCCGCTTCTGAGTACTCAAAGAACTCCCAAGCGTTTGTGTCCCAGCGAAAAACTGAGACAATTCGTGCCGACGCGGAGATGCTGAGTGAAATGTCAGACTCTGCATCTTCGTATTCGACACGCTGGCGTTCCTCCAGTGATATGGCCCCGGGCTGCTGTCTGCCGTTTGAGGGTGACATGATATCGTCCGAAGCGGAAAGCCCCGAACTCAAGAGAAACCACAATAGAAACAGTAGCACTTTTTTTCGTGAGTTCATGTTCTATTCCTTACTCTATGTGCTGGGTTACGGCTTCGGCAATGGCACTTGCGGCGACATGCTGTCTTTGGAATGACCCCGCTGTTTTTCCTGATGAGAGGGTCCACCTCCAGCGTGGGCTGCTGCACCGTCTCCGCCACACCGCACAGGCGGCCCTCGGCACAGGAGGACTCGAGCGAGGTGGTGTCGCGCAGGCCGCGCGGCAGCGTGCCCTCCGGCAGGCAATACCGCGTGCCGCCCTGCGGGTCCGGCTCCGTGTACATCGCATCCGACAGCTCGCCCACCGGCATGCACGAAAACGTCACATGCGAAGGCGGCGCCACCGTCACGCTCCCGTAACCCCGTTTCGTGGCCTTGACCACCGGGTTCAGGTTGCCCAGACGAAACACCTCGCTCTCCTCAGGGCTGCCGTCAATCAGCGTGTTCGGCGCATGCCACGTCTTGAACCATCACGTATCGCCCCGGACCTCGACCCGGATTTCGCGCCCCAGCGCGCACGTAAACGACCCCGACGGCAGCGGCACCGTCTCGAAGCCCGGCGGGTCGACCACATAGGCCATAGCAACGGTGCCACACCTTAGCTTTTTTCAATTCATTCCCCGCCAACAGGGATACCAGACTCCATTGTGATCCACAGCCCCAATTGGAGAACGCCACAAGTAGGATGCTCGTGTTCGAAGGGAACCTCCCAACAGTAATAGGCATTCCACGGCTGAATGTCTTCACATGTTGGCAGGTCATCACAGAGAGTATTAGGGAAAGCGATGACTTGCCTGGTTTCGCTACTCACCGTGTCTATCAGCCAGATACGCTTGAAGCTCAAGTGCTTGCATTCTGGAAGGTATCGCCGGGCAATCTCGATGGCGGCTTCCTTCGAAATTGCCTTAGTCACTGGTTTGGGCTCAACAACAGGGACATAGGTCATCGAACGAACCCGCCCGGAGAAAGCGCTAACTCTAATCCAGATTCCAGTATGGCGGCAAGGCAGGCCTTCGTATTCAAAATTGCGCGAGAACCTCCAGTCTGCCATTACAAGTCCTCTGTCCGGATCATCCGTATCGGGTGGGTCCGCTTCGTAGTCGGCGATGTTCTCTGATAAGCCATAATACCGAAGTACCGGTTTCGCAGCCTCAAAAGCACGGATCATTGAAAGAGCCTCTGAGATTGGAACCGCCTTCGATTCCGGCTCGGGCCAGGGCCACATATACCCGACAACTTGCCCTGTCTGCAGGTCGATATCGACATCCAATCTCTCATCGCGTTGTGCACGGTTCAGAATGAACGTCGCCTTGGAATGCGCGCCCCGCCAGTGTTCTTCGACCGACCCGAATTCTATCGTGTCGAACCTGGAGGCCGGAATGCTTTTCAAAAATTCAGCAATGTTGTCCTGAAATCTCTCGATCATCTTTGCTGCATCCACATCTCGGCCAGTTTCCACATCGTCTGCATGGATCTGAACCAGGCTCACACTGCTGGAGATCAATAAGAGCAGAACCAGAGCACGCGCCGGCGATCGAATAGCACACAGCGCCGCTGGACTGCGATTGACGTGCTTAGTTAACGCGCCCTGGAAACGTGTAGTCACCGCCATAATCTGGTTCATTAGGTACCCCTTCTTAAATATATGCGTCGATTGCCTGCGGAAGGGTAAGCGGATATTGGAGTTTTGTACCGTATCCTGCATTTACGTCTTTATAAAATTGTAGCTTCGGCACTGTCTTCAGGAATTTGGTCGGCGGCTCGAAACCGCCGCCCCGTATCAGGACTCCGTACTTGGCAACGTACTGGGATGTGACTCTGCGACTTGCGGGTTTGCTCCCCCCTGATAGCGTACCTTTTACGGCTGCCCCGGCCAACGCTGCCATATCCGACATAGCCCAAGCGACTTGTTCATCTTCATTCTCCAAGCACTTAAGATATATGGTCTTATCGGTTACCCAGCGTTCAGGCTCATCTTCGCGAGCATCAAGGGCTACATCAGTACGTTCATTGCCATACTCATCATATACGGGTCCTTCGCCTTTCCATCGTTCATGACAGAACCCCTCATGCGGCACGGCGGTCACCGCGATCAGCTCGGTGGGTATGTCGGATTTGGGGTCTGGGCGCTCGTGCGCGTAGGTGTAGTATTTCCGCGCGCCGGCACAGCCGTCGGGTCTGGGGAAGGTGAAATGCCCCGCAACGGCCGCGGGTACAAGATTGCCTTCGACTTCGATGTCGACGTTGAGCGTGGGCTGCTGCACCGTTTCGGCGAGGCCGCACAGGCGGCCTTCGGCACAGGAGGTCTCGATCGAGGTGGTGTCGCGCAGGCCGCGCGCCGGGTATACCGTGTCGACGTATTCGCCGTCTTCGTTGTAGACCACCGTGTACAGATGCTGGCACCTCATATACATCCTCATCTCACAGCAGGTCCATCTTAAAAATGCGCTAATAGAGGTCTATGAGAATCCGGTCGGGCAAACTTCTCGCCCTGGGTACAGGAAATCGGGTAGCTGTGCGCACTGGAAAGAGATCCTGGCGTAGTGTATTTGATTCCAGCATCTCTAAATGTGTCGTTATCGCTATGTAGTCCATTGTGATCACTCACGAGAGCCATCGACCCCAAAGAGGCCGTGGGTGTCGCCACAAACCTGATGCTCCTGGCGGATCAGGCGTTCCAGTACGTCGCCGGTCTCGATATCCACCCATACCCAGCAGGGCAGGGCGACTTCCTGCATGGCACGTATGTCGACCATGAGCGCAACGGGAACCTCCCAGCAACAGCGAGATTTCGATTCCCCGGCTGTGGTGCTATCGTTTTCTTGGCGTGAACCCCGGTTCGGTATGACGATCACCTTCTGCAACGACTCCAGAACGTGATCGTAGAATTTGGCTCCCTTGAATTCCTGTTCGACTATTTCCACTGCTGTCTCTCGGCGAATTTCCCGCTTCACTTGGGCAGGCTCCACGACAGGGCGATAGTTGAAAGCGGATACAACGCCGCGATCTGCTGCAATCGCCACCTTAAGACCCACCCTTCGGCAAGGATAGCCTTGATAGAAAAGGTCCTCTTCAAACACCCACTTGGCACCGAAAAGGTCCTCACTCATCTCGGGATTGCCCGTAGCGCAGTCCGCAAAAGCGATTTTGGTTGAATCATCAGGATTGAATTCGAGACCGCATAGTGGCCAGAACCGTGCTGCAACGCGCGCAGCTTCCTCTAGCGGAATTCGCTGTTCGTAGGTTTGGTTCACTGATTCATCGGAGAAAGCATCGGAATTGACATACAAATAGACCTGCCCGGATTTAGGGTCAATAGCGAACATAACCGAACTTATCTCGCCGTCCGAGTCCTTTATGTGTGCTTTCAATTCAACGACCTGCTTAGGGTTGCCCGCGAGCACGCCTTTGCTTTCTCGCCAAGAAATTCCCGTCACCGTTCCCACAATCTCGTCGCCCAGTAAACAGGCGAAGCTCTCGAAGCGCGAGAAATCCTCCGGAGCGAGGACGTGCCGCATCGCCACCAAAAACTGGGTAGGCTCCTCAAACGGGATCCAACCTACCCGGCTGATACCAAGGGTCACCCAGTTCTCGCGGATGGCTGGGGGGACTGGGTTGCTCGTTCTGCTCCAAATATCGTCTGGCGCTGTTTCCCCCTGGACTTCCAAGGACGATACAAACGTTTCTATGCCGGCCAGTGGAAAGTCCTCTTGTTGCGTTACCACTGCATGCCCGCACTCATTAACTACGCTCAATCTCTGTCCAACAGTTGCTCCTGTCGCTGAGAGGCTTGCGGATAAAAAAACGTAAAGAACCACCCCTGGCACGTATTTCATCGCAGTCTCCTCCCTCAAACTTGCGTAACAGTCAGGGCTCTACGTCAACAGCAGCCTATGGTTCTGTGGCGACGGCTCAAGACCCTTGCTCCACGGGCTCTATCGTCCCGTTCATTCCCGATGCCATGGTTTCGTCGCAGCGAATCCGAGCAAGCATACCGCGCCGACAACAATAATCACCCAGGCCAGCTTTCTCCTGTTCGGGGAATCCTTCTCCCCATTGCCTGAAACGGGAGTATTCGGAGCGTTTTGTCGACGCGAAGCCCCGTCCTCGGTATCATTTGCTTTTTCCAGCTCAATCACAGAATCTTCCTCACCCGACCGTTGAGACTCCAGCTCTTTGCGAAGAATCTCATCACGTCTTTCCCTGCGTTCCGCCGGGGTGAGTTCTTCTGGCGGCTCCTCTCGGCCTGTTGGCAAACCCGTTAGTAACGGCTCGCCTCGATCAATTCGCTCAATGTCCTTTATTGCCGACCTGGCGGAAGATGTCCCGGGAGCAGCTTCCTGTATTCTGTGGAGGTAATCACGCGCGCCATCAGTGTCTCCAAGCACCTCGCAAACAGTAGCCAGACCCGCCAGGGTCTCTAGGTACATGCTTTGTTCGTCTGATGAACATAGATAGCTTCGAAGTAGCTGGACAGTGGGGTTCTTGTCGCGGTCAATGGCCGCGTCAAAAGGCAGCTGGCTGACCAATGCACGCCTGAGCGCCTTGTATGCTTCCCTAATCTCTTCTGACCCCTGGTCCGAAGTCGTCCCGACTTCCCACGCAAGCACGGCTGCTTCGTGGACTCTGGCCAACGCCGCCTGCCATGTATTCGGGCGTGCATGCTGAATGTCTCGCAGTATTGGCAAAGCTTCACTAGCGTCTTCGAATTCGGCTTCATTCAGGATTAGTACAGCAAGAAAAAGACGGCCCGTCACGGCTGATTCGGTGCTGTTGTTCTCGTTCACAAACTGAATCAACGGCTGAATATCGCCTGCCGTTATGGGGGGAGTATCCCTCCCACGTCTTTCATGGATACCGGCAAGCGCCTCTTGCATGATGGATCTAAGCAGCTGGCCCTGGATTTGCTCAGATTCGCCATCGCCTTGACTTGTCAGCGGCAGGTAATCCTGTAGTATAAATTCAGCATCAGCATCAGCATTGGCAGTCATAGCAGCCGCGAATGCTGTCGCCAGCAGCCCCGCCACAGCAAACATCCCACGTCCTTTTGTCGAGTGCACTTTTCTTCTCCTCAAAAGGATAGACTCTCCCAGTAGCGCCAGGCCTTACCTTTCCAGTACCAGTACGTATAACTACCGCCGAATTTAACGCGGCTTCCTGATCATCGTTCCGGACGTACCGAGTATCGGCGTCGCACCCATTCTGCTGCGACCTGCTTGTCCCGTTATTGCCACCTCTCTGCTTGCTGAGGCCAACGATACCAATCCCGTCAGGCGCAGATGCTCGACCGAACCCAGCCGATACACCACATCCTCATAAATGAATTCATCCGGGCCGAGCCCGTCAGGCACATCCCACCCGTCCGACTCCCGGTCCATCGCTGCCGCATTCATGTGCAGCAGGTCGTTACTCGCAACAAAAGCCGTCGCCGGACGTGAACAGGCGACCGTGGTTTCCGATCACCTCGCCGGTGTCCATCCGAATCCATAGGTTCGTAATGGGCGAACTCGCTGAGAACGCGTACGGTACCTCCCAACAGTAGTAGGAGACGCAAGGAGACTCCAAATCGCTGATTGGCTTCTCCGCCGGGCTGAAAAAGAAGCCCGGCGAGGCAATTACGCATTTAACCTGCTCCGTATCTACGTACTCGGCATCTCTCTTCACTGTTTGAAACCACTCCCTCGCAATCGTGATGGCCTCTTCTTGAGATATCTTGGATTCGCACGGTTCAGGCTCAATTATTGGTATGTAGTGAAAATGAGAAAGCCGTCCATCCACTGCTGGTACAAACAGGTCGATCCCGCTTCCACGGCATGGCACGCCCTGAAACGAAAGCACGCGTTGAAACCTCCACTTTGCGCCGTAGAGATCCTCCTCGAGGTCAGGATTGACGTTCGCAAAATCCATAAACGAAGTGCAGTAGTCACGCAATCTCGTTGGCAGTCGATAGAATCTCAGAACGTTGATGGTCAACTGAAATGCTCTTTCTGCCGAAAGCGCGCGCTCATGGCCGATGTTTTGTGCAGATTCTGGATCTTCGGTATGGCTCCAATAGAAACAGATGGCACCCGACTCGGGTTTGTATCTGATCGTTATGGGTTGTTCCCTATTCGCGCACTGGACGCTTACTTCCCTGAGTTCATCCCGGTTTTCGCCATCACTCCGCGGTCGGTTGTCTACTACGTGCAGTGTTACCATCTCATCCGTCAAGGCTCTGGTCACAAATGCTTCAATTATGTTTACCTCATCTTCGGACAATTGGCTTTCCGTGGTTCTCACCGGTAGGCCATCGGCACGGGTTGAATCAGTGGTTTCCGCGAAAACCTGTAAAGCATGCCTTGGTGAGAAACACGCTATGCTAAGCACAGCACAAAGACACCCAGCCGCCTTAATCGCTTCACGCATTGCTTCTTCCTCCCGGGCTAAAACGGAAGAACCTGCTCTTTGACCTCGCGAGTGATTAATCCGCAGGGGTCAGTTCACTAATCTCTTTACCTGTTTGCATGTCGATAAGGACTCGCGAGGCAACCATCTCCCAGACCCGCATTTCAGCATCAGCAGTCTCAGCGGTGAATGGCACACTCCAGAAAAAACGCGAACGATACGGATGCTGCTCAGGTCTCAGATCTCTGTATACTGGTGGCATGCCGATTACTTTCGTTACTCCGGCGGGATCGGCTACAACGATATTTCGAAGGGGGAATTCATCGGGTTTGAGCAGAGTTGCTTTCGCACGCTCTATGGCTTCCAGTTTTGAAATCTCATGCTCAGGTGATGACGGTTCCACTGGGGGGTGGTAGGCTACGAACTCGACGCGCTTTGTATGAGCGCGCACGAGTATTTCCACATAACTCTTTACGCTTTCCATCCCTCGGTAACGAAGTTCTTTACGTACCTCCCACCTTCCCTGTCCAGCAGTCGATTCAAACAAAGAGGACGGAACAACGGAATAGTGCTCTCGTGCCAACGGCAGCGCGTATTGTTCAAGTACCGGGTATGCCAGGTCAAAGGCCTCATCCGCCGACATGACTGTGTCAAGAGGTTCTTGTGCTCCACTGCCTGCAATCGGAGGCGCACTTTCGCTGAAAAAACAGACCGTCCCCTTCTTCGCATCCAGCTCCATCAATGGTCCACCACTTCCGATGCGCAACGCAATAGACGGTAAGGGACCGATTTTGCCCCACTTCGGCTTGGATATCACCGGGGCATCATAGTCAGTCCGTATGGCCTTCAAGAAGCTTCGCACCGCTTCTTGGTGCACGGGCAACACTTCAGGGCTTGATGCTGCGAGAACTGATGCTGCAGCGATCTCGCCCAGGAGAACGACCGCCACGCACATGCAGTGTCTGTAAACGCCCATTGCCAATTTTCTCCCTGCGCGTGTATCCCCGGTCGATACGTTGCATCAAATTACGCACAAGAGCACGCCCCTGCTGCCGTCAATCAGCGTGTTCGGCGCATGCCACGTCTTGAACCACCGCGTATCGCCCCGGACCTCAACCCGGATTTCGCGGCGCTGCGCGCGAAACCTCGCCGGATTGAGGCGCGCGGGCGGATCTCTGGCGAGAAAGAAGGTGTTATTGGCCTGGAAAGGTGGTGTTTAGCCTGATATATCTCGCAGATGAGTCCATCGTTGCGCCCCTGTTGATGAAACTTCTGCCAGTTCTAGTTTTCTTATAGCTGCTGTCCAGAATTATGTCAAGGGACCTTCGTATTGGGTCCATATTCTACGTACACTAGTTTTATTTCTCAGGCGCGGACGGACGTTTTTTTGCGCTCCGCGGCGCTGGCTCGCGAGGCGGAGGGTGGACCCAGTGGACGCTGTGGACAGGAGTGGACCATGTGGACCGCGTGGCTGCGTGGCCGCCCTCCGGGTGTAGGGGCAGACCCCTGTGTCTGCCCATCCAGATCGCCCCAGTGGCTGCCTTTAAGCAGGGCAGACACGGGGATCTGCCCCTACGCGCTGCGAAACATAGATAATCCAGGGAAGCCCCCGTGTCGCGACGGGACGCTGTGAGCTGCAAGCCACACCCCAAAATCCAACCTGAAAAACTCCACCCCCAAATCGGCTACCGCCGATTCACCCCCGCCCGCGGGGGACAGGTGTGCCGCATCTCAATCTCTCCAGTTCGGGTTCTTATGTCCCCCGAAGAAGAGGACGGATCAAAAACCAAACCAAGCGTCGCGTGTGCCGGTTCGCGTTCTTGTGTCCCCCGCGGGCGGGGGTGGCCGCGAAGCGGCCGGGGGTGGACAGGCCTGGGCCGTAAACGGCTGCCCACGGCCACAGAAGATGAGAACGTGGACCACAGGACAGGGGTGGACCATGTGGGCTGCGTGGCTGCGCTACTGAAATCAGTCCCCCGCGGTTGCCTTCCGGATTACACGGGCGCAACCCCCATGCGCTGCCGTAACCTGGATGTACTGGGGCAACCCCGACCCGGTAGCGTTCCGGAATGTAGGGGCAGACCCCTGTGTCTGCCCATCCGGATAGCCCCCGTGGTTGCCTTTAAGAAGGGCAGACACAGGGGTCTGCCCCTACGCGCTGCGAAACATAGATAAACCAGGGAAGCCCAGGCACGTCCACATGACCTGGAGGGACCGGGACGGCCCCTACGTGGCCGCATAGCCCCCGTGGTTGCCTTTAAGAAGGGCAGACACGGGGTCTGCCCCTACGCGCTACGTAACAGAGATGACCAGGGAAGCCCACGTGTCGCGACGGGACGCTGTGAGGCGCAAGCCACACCCCAAAATCCAACCTGAAAAACTCCACCCCCAAATCGGCTATCGCCGATTCACCCCCGCCCGCGGGGGACAGGTACCCTGGGAGCGCCGACGTCCTCGTCGGCACACGGCTCAGCTCCGCCCGCGGGGACAGGTACCCTGGGAGCGCCGACGTCCTCGTCGGCACACGGGTCACCCCAGCCTGACAGGTTGCGCTGCCTTTTGCTGGACGGTCGAACCCGTTCACTCATCTCCGCGAGCGAGGGCAAGTGCGCCGCGTCTGAATCTCTCCAGTTCGGATCCTTGTGCCCCCTGGCAACTTAGGATGGACGGAGACCCGCGTCACATGGCTGCGAGTGGCCGCCGACGACTGCAATCCGACCCCAAAACTCCACCCCCAAATCGGCTACCGCCGATTCACCCCCGCCCGCGGGGGACAGGTACCCTGGGAGCGCCGACGTCCTCGTCGGCACACGGCTCAGCTCCGCCAGACAGGTTGCACTGCGTTTTGCCGGACGGTCGAACCCGTTCACTCATCTCCGCCAGCGAGGGCAAGTGCGCCGCGTCTGAATCTCTCCAGTTCGGATCCTTGTGCCCCCTGGTAACGGGATGGACGGAGGCCCGCGTCACATGGTTGCGAGTGGCCGCCGACGACTACAATCCGACCCCAAAACTCCACCCCCAAATCGGCTACCGCCGATTCACCCCCACCCGCGGGGGACAGGTACCCTGGGAGCGCCGACGTCCTCGTCGGCACACGGCTCAGCTCCGCCCGCGTGGATGATTGGTCCGGGCCGGTCCAGGCATCCGGCCGGGCTTAGCGGTCGCGGATGAGCGCGGCCGCGCGATAGGTATCAAAGAGGTCCGCGATCCCGGCCGTTTTCACATCACCGGCATGCACGACGACCCGATAGGCCAGTGTAACGGGCTCGCGCGCGGGCAGTATGGTGAAGTCGCCGGACGGCCAGAACATGGGCGTTGGCGAGAAGAAACCGTAGTCGCGCGTGAACCATTTCGCCGGGTACCAGGGGTTGAGGGGATGCTGAAAGAGCGCGAGCCCCTCGGTGACGCCCTCGCGCGTACCGTAGTAGTCGCACCATGGGGATGCCGCCCCAAACGTGCCCGTTTCGGACCTGGCTCCTTCGGCGTTGATTAGGGTGCCGCCCGACGCCACGCTGAGTTCGGGGACCATTCGTGCTGAAAACAGCGAGTGGTTCGTTTTTTCGATTTTTACGTGGACGAGCGGATGAAGGACGATCTCGAAATCGAGCAGGCGTGTGCCTGGATTCGGAGCGGAAACCGTGATCGTGCGCGTATCGCGGAGCACGGGCTCCTGACCGGGCAGTTTCCACAGGCACTCGTCTTTGATTACGATCCGCGCGCCGGCCGCCTCGATAATTTTCGGTCCCTGGGACAGAATTTGGCCGCGCTCGTTGCTTTCCTGCCAGTAATTGCCTCCATTTACCCGGTCGCATCCAAAAAACAGGGAATGATGGTGCGGATACGGTTCGGAGGTCTCCGTGGTGACGGTTTTGCCGGACAGCGGTCCCATGATCGGCCAGAAGTAGGGGTATTTCTGTTCCGGCGAGAATTTGTAGCTTGTGAAGAGCGCGCCATCCACCAAGACATCCACCTGTTCGCCGTTCTGTGCCGCGGAGAGCGGCTGGCTCTCCTGCGCGGCCCCATGCGGCATGATGAGCATGCTGGATACCGCCCAGACCACATTGACGGTCCATCGAAAGCCGTGCATCGCGTAATCTCCACTCCATTCAGACTGCGTTTTCGGGGCTACGTAAACTCGACCAGCATGATGACCTGGTCGTCATTGGGGCGCCGTCCTGCTTCGTGGGCGCGAAGCATTCCGACCAGCTCCGCCACCGCCCTCGACGACTCCCCTTCCAGGGATTGAATGGCATCGCGCAGACGTTGTTCGCCAAATGCCTCGCCGTCCACGGACCGCGTTTCAACCACTCCATCTGTATACAGCCACAGGACGGCGTCTCGTTCGATGGGGAGGGTCCGTTCCGAATAGGTCCAATTTGTCAGTATTCCAAGCGGGATGTCCCCCGAGCGTTCGAGTTCGGTCACGGTGCCGTCGGGGCGCCGCACAACGGGGGGGTTGTGTCCCGCGTTGGAGTAGGTCAGGGTGCGTGCGTCCAGGTCGATCAGGGCCAGAAACGCGGTCACGAAAACCTGGCCTGCCGTGTGGCCCATCAATTGCCCGTTCAGATACTCCAGCACCCGGGCGGGCGACGAGCCCTCGATCGAGCGCACCCGCAACAGGGTTGACAGGATAGCCACGATGACCGCCGACGACGGGCCATGCCCCGAGACATCGGCGATCAGGATCAGCCAGCGCGGATGCTGTTTCAGGTCGGCGCCCGGCGCTGCGCCCACCGGAAGCACGTCGTAGTAATCGCCTCCCGCGCGGTCAAAGGTTGACGAAAAGGCCCGGACGCGCATCCCCTGCACCGTGGGCATCGAGCGCGGCAGCAGCGCCCGCTGAATGTTGGCGATCTCATCGACTTCGCGCTGAATCCAGGCAACCGCCTCGTTGCGTTTGATCTGGTTCCACGCGCCGCTCATGAGCAGTTGGAGCTGGTTGGCGTCGGCTTCGTCGTATTCGAAAGGTTTGTTCACGACCACCGCCATGGCTTCGAGCCGGTCGTGGTCGAGGATGGGCACCGCGAGCAGGCGCGTGATGTACTTCGCGGCCCGGCCGGGCAACGTGGTTCGGTCCAGCATCAGGGGCTTGCGCGCATCCCTGAGCCTCTCCCACATCTCCGGAGTTTCCAGGGCGGCCGCTACGGCCTCGACCGACAGCGCCTCGTCGGCCTCGTCTGCGCGCGCCCAATTGTCGGGCACAAAGGCATCGTTGCGTCCGTTGAGCATGCTGACAAAGCCCAGATCGCTGCGGGTCAGGTCGATGGCTTTCTGCAGGACAAAGCCCATCATCTCTCTTGGCCCGGACTGGCCCATGTCCTGCAGGTTGATCAGCGCCTCGAGCCGGCGCGCCTGCACGAGCACAGCCTCTTCTGCGCGTGCCCGTTGAAACGCCGCGACAAAGACTCCCGCCACCAGCTTGAGCAGGCGGATGTCGTCGTTGTCCCAGTCTGCCTTCTGCGAAATGCCGCTGAATCCCAGGATACCCACCACCTGGTCACGCCAGAGGAGGGGCACGTCCAACAGGCTGCGCATTCCCCATGAATCCAGGAGGGCTCGCTCTGCCGCCGCTTCTTCCGGCAGTTCGGCGGCATCGCGGATATACACCACCCCATCGCTTCGCAATTTTTCGGCGAACCATGCGTAGCGTTCTGCCGACAACCCGGTTTCAGGCCTGTCCGGAGAGACGACGCCGGACGCGCACCATTCGTGCACGAGGTCCAGCGTCTTGCCGTCTTCCCGCGCCAGATAGAAGTATGCCCGGTCGGCGCCGGCGAATTCTCCCACACTGCGCAGCACTTCCTGCATCGTGCCGGAGAGGTCGCCGGTTCCCGCGGTCAAGAAACGGGCAGATACCGACGCGGCCAGTTCCTCCATTTGCACGCGATGCACCAGGGATTGCTCGACGAGCCGCCGGCGGGTGATGTCATTGCCAATCGAGAGGATCTCGACCAGGGCGCCCGTGTCATCAAAAACGGGGCGGTTGCTCCAGGCGATCCACATCCGTTCTCCGTTCTTGCGGATGTTTTCGTTCTCGCTGGACACATAGTTCTCCGGCTCCCGCAACAGCGCGGCGATGAAGCCTCGAAGATCCTGGCCGGAGCTGTCGACCTCCGGCACAATGGTCCCCAGGACGGGTTTGCCCACCAGCTCCTGCCAGGTCCATCCGAAGAACTGCTGTCCGTATTCATTCATGAACGTGATGACGCCGTTCAGGTCCCAGCGCAGCACGATGCTGTTGACGCTCTGCACGAGGTCGCGGTAACGCGCGCGGCTCTCCCGGAGTTCCTCCTCGGCTTTCCTCATGTCCGTGATGTCGTGGGCGAAGATGGCGAGTCGGTCGATCCGCCCTTCCGCATTCGCGACGGGATAATAGGTCACGTCGAAGTGGATATCGCCGCGGCGGTCCTCGAAACGCACGACCCGCCCGGTTTCGAACGCTTCCTCGAGCCTGGCCATGCGCGCCTCCGCCAGGGCGGGCAGAAAAAGGTCGCGCAGCTTCGCCCCGGTGATCTCCTCGCGATTCATGCCCAGGCGGCGGGCGCCGGCTTCGTTCACGGCCACGAGGGTACCGTCGCGCGTCGCCAGAAACGCCGAATCCAGCGTGGCGTCCATCAAGGCCCGCGAGGTCTCTTCACTGGAGCGCAGCGCTTCGCGGGAAGCCGCCAGCGCCGCGAGCATCACGTTGACCGATTCCGCCAGCCGGGCCAGCTCATCGCGCCCGCTGAGCGCCACCCGCCGGCGCGCATCGCCCGAATCCGCTATGCCGCGCACCTCGCTCTCGAGCGATGCCACGCGCGAAAGCACCGAATAGCGGAGGAGGAGCATGACCACCGTGCCGAACACCAGACCGGCAGCGAGCAGCGACGCCACCAGGGTCCGTTCCAGGATGACTTTGGCTGCATACGCCTCTCGCGGCAATTCCGTGCGCAGCGCCAGCACTGGACGTTCGATAATGTCATTGACCCGCGCGTACGCTTCCAGCAGCCTGCCGCTCATCGGGCGCACATAGAGCCCTGCGGCATCCGCCAAGCCCGCCCGGATTTCCGGGGGCGCATCCTGCCAGCGCTGCGCCGTGACGGAGCGTTTAAGCAGGTCGCCGCAACGCGTAGCCAGGGTGCCGTCCGCGTAACGGCCCAGAATGAGCGTCCCCCGGATGGGTCCGTCGAAATCGCTCGCCACAATCGGACGCGATGCCACGAGCATGGGGTCTTCCGGCAGGGAAACCAGGCCTGCCCGTGCCGAGCGGGCCGTATCATGGTCCTGCAGCTCTGGGATCGCCTCGATCGTCTCCATGAGCGCCGATGAAAGAGGTTGCGTTCGCCGTTCAAGGAGGTCGTATCCGCGCGCAAACACTACGCGTCCCGCCAGATCCAGGACGACCACCGCGTTCAGTTCCAGCGATTCGAATGCATTATTGACGAAGTTGGACTCTTCAAACGCCGGATCGGGATGTTGCACATAGGCCACCATGGCATCCCATGCCGACAACTGCTGCAGATGGACATCGAGTTCGTTCAAACGCGCCAGGTACGAGCGCCGGATCAAGGCGGTTTCGGAGCGCGCCCGGTCCATTTCGTAATCGTCGAATCCGCGCAAGAGGATAAACCGGACGCCCAGGTACAGCCCCGCCAGCAGGCAAACCAAGGTTACAGCGATGATAATGAGCGTTTTTTTCTGTATGGTCATGACGGCAATTCGCCCGCCCCGGGATTCCCCGTATCCGCCCGGCGGCAGTATGACAAAACGGCAGCGGCAAGCGGTAGCTTTCCGGCCTCGGGGTTTGGGGCAACCGCTCGAAGAACAAGTGAACGCTGCGGAGCGCAGCGCCTGCTCCGGGGTAACACTGTATTCAGATAGTTCATTGCCGCGCGCCCCCGCCCGGCCCCCCGGGACAGGCCTGCCTGTTGCGCCCGTAATCTCGCCGGGTCAAAACGAGACCAGGCAATGCATGATAAACGTGAACCCCAATACGTCGATTTCTTCCCAGATCTGCTTCACGATGCCGGCATCTCCCTGAATGGACGGCAACTCCGCCTTTTTCTCTTCCCAGGGGATGCATACTCCCGGCGGGCGCGTGACGGAACGGCCCACGCTCGGCGAGGTCTCGGGAGCGGTGGCCTTCTTCCATTCGGCGTTATTGGCAGGCTCGGAAACGCCGCCGCGATAGACGCCGTATTCGCGGGTGAATTCGGTCATGGCGCGCATGTTTTCGATTTTCGCATCGTTTTGGATAATCGCGCTCGCATCCATGACGAAACCGCCGTCCGCGCCCACCTCGTCGATCACCTTCTTGCAGCGGTCTTTGACTTCGTCCACGGTGCCGTAGGTCAAGAGGAAATTCGGGATCCCGCCGCTGATACAGAACCGGTTCCCGAGGACTTTGTGCGCTTCGAAGATGTCGGCCTTATCCACGTGGTAGACAATGCTTCCTTCCGGAAGCTCGGCAAACGATTCGAGATGGGCATTCCAGTCGCCCTCGGCGTAAAACAGGACCTGGTGGCCGTTGGCCCACAGGGCCTCGACAATGGGTTTCAGCGTCGGCCAGTACAGCGTCTTGAACTGGTCCATCGAGATAAACGGCACGCAGCCGCGGTGCATCCAGATGGTGACGGGCACATTCTTCTCCGGGTCGGCGGTCGCGAGGGCCGTGCTCAGGAGATGCGGGGCGAGCGCCTCACAGGCTGCCTTCACTTTGTCCGGCTGCTCGAGCAGGTCCATGCTGAGCCCGACGTAGCCGCGCAGCTTGTCGCCCAGGATGTCCAGCGGCGCCTTGAGGATCCCCGAAATGGCCCCGGGCATGCCGCATTCCGCGCGCATACGTCCCCCCTGCGCGCCGAATCCGCCAAAATAGTCCCACATGGCCATGCCGCCCTTGAGAAACGCCAGATTGCTCCGGAACGTCGACGGCGCTCCCGGCGGGACAATGTCCCTCGACACGCGAGGCAGCCACACGTCGAACAGAAACGCGGTCGGATCGGCGATAAGCGCGTCGTATTCGTCCGCCCGCATGAATTCCTCGCCCTCGGGCGGCTCGAGATACTGGAATCCGGTGTCTGGGGGCACATCAATGCCCGGCGTGCCGTAATACCGCAGCCCGATGGCCTGGGTCAGCCCGGTCCACACATACACCATGTTGCCGACCATGGCGTCCCAGTCGAAATCGAGCGCGCACCGGCAGACCGCGTCGAAGGCCTTGCGGTAATCATGCGTCACCTCCTGGCACGTGTAGCCCGCGTATTTTCCCGCAAATTCAGCTACAAACGGACGGATCGGCACCCGATCGGGTTGTTTGTTGCGCAGCGCCGTCACATAGCGGTCCAGTCGTTGTTGATAACGCAGTTCCATGGTATCCGTCATCTCTATTCTCCCTGGACTATGTACACCGGCGCGCGGCGCATCCCATCCTCCCTCACACGCTGTCCTTAACTCCATAGTAGGCATTCAGGACAGCGCCTGTCCACTTCCCGGCAGTCTGCTCATCGGAATCAGGGGATGCCTTGAAATCATGCCCTCTAAAACCCTACCCTCATGTTTTCAGCGTGGGTTGCCATGCCGAAGGTCTATCGCGGTACAAAGGAGATGTCCGAGCCATGAAACCGCTCTTGTTTACGACGATCACACTGTTTGTTGCCGCTGTTCTGGGCGGTTGCGCCACGATTCACGGCCTCCACACGGACGCCAACATTGCCCAGACCCGCGAGCCGGATCCCTGCATAGGCGATTGGGAAGGCACATGGGGCAGCGCCCGTCTATACGCCCAGGTCATCCCTCTGGCGGACAAAACCTATCAGATGAACCTGCTCCCGGCATTCGATACCCGGGAACCCGCCCTGGCAGTGCTCGAAGGCAAGGCGCTCGAAAACGGCGTCGACTTTTCCGGCACCGGCGTTAACGGCGACCTGAAAGACGCCAAAATCACCATCACGTTCCGCGGAGGACGCATGAACGGCCGCGCCGAAGGCCCGGTCTCCGGCGCCATCGACCTCCATCCTGTGCTGCGCCTCTCCCCCACGCTCGGCGCCCGCCCGCCCAAAAACGCCATCGTGCTGTTCGACGGCGACAACCTCGACCTCTGGGAAGCGCGCAGCGTCGACCCCTGGGGCATCAACCTCAAGAAAGTCGTGGGCGGTGAACACTGTGCCGCCTACCTTCGGACCTGGATCTTTGCGCCCGCTCCCGGCAAGGCACAGTTCGCCTGCGGCATCGAGGACGGCGGCAAGGTCTGGCTCAACGGCGACGAAATCCACGCCGCCCTCGAAGAGCGAAAGGTCACCCCCTGCTACTACAAAATCCCCGTCGACCTCCGGGAGGGCTGGAACACCTTCCTGGTCAAAGTGGTCCAGAATGACAAGGACTGGGCCTTCACCGCCTGTTTACGCGGTCTGGATGCCTCGCCCGTCTCCGGATTCTTTGCCGGTACGCCCGGGCAGGACGTCTATGCTCTCGAGTCGTTTGATGGCAATATCGCGCTCTGGGAAGTCTGCGGCCCCTATGCCGCGGAAGGAAAATCCGGCGACGAGCTGCTGGACGCAGCCTTCGCCCCGGAAACCGGCGGCGCCGCCGAATGGCGCGCAGTCCCCCTGCCCGAGCAAACCGAGCCGGGACCCGCCCAATGGCTCATCCTCGGCAACGGGGCCATGGAAGTCCGGGGCGGCAGTATTCAGACCCGGCAGAAATTCGTCGACCAGAAAGTGCACGTTGAATTTCGTACGCCCCTCCTTCCCGACAAGACCGGCCAGGGACGCGGCAACAGCGGCGTCTTTCTTCAAAACCGCTACGAAGTCCAGATCCTCGACAGCTACGGTCTCCCGGGGGATAATAACGATTGCGGCGGGATCTACCGACTCGCTCCTCCCCGCGTAAACGTGTGCGCGCCGCCGCTGCAGTGGCAGACCTTTGACATCGAATTCCGCGCCGCGCGCTTTGATCGCGACTGGAACAAGACCGAGGATGCGCGCATCACCGTCTACCACAACGGCGTGCTTATCCACGAAAACCTGCCCGTCCCCGACAAAACGACCGGCGCGCAGGTGACCGCGACATCCGAGCCGGACTCGCTGTCTCTGCAGGACCACGGAAACCCCGTCTGGTTCCGCAACATCTGGCTCGTCGAACTGCCGCCGGAGGATTGATTGACGCAGACGTGACGCGCGGCTGCAGCGCGAGGTCCCTGCCGCGGGTGTTCCGGCGCCACGCACGCGCCGGGCTCTGCGTTGCACGAACTCAGCGCGTCGTAAAGCGATAGACCGTCTTTTCGAGATACCGTTCCCCCGGCCTCAGGATGCATGAAGGGAAGTCCGGCTGGTTCGGCGAATCGGGATAATGCTGCGTTTCGAGGCAGAACCCGTAGCGCTTCTGGTAGGCCTTCCCCGCTTTGCCGGTGATGGTCCCGTCCAGGAAGTTGCCCGTGTAGAGCTGCATGCCCGGTTGTGTGGTGTAGACTTCCATGACGCGGCCGGATTCGGGCGCGTACACCCGCGCCGCGAGGGCCAGCGAGCCATCCTGGCTGTTCAGCACGTAATTGTGGTCATAGCCGCCCCCGCGCCGGATCTGTTCATCGCTCGCATCGATCCGAGCGCCGATGGCCATGGGCGTCGTGAAATCCAGCGGGGTACTGGCCACGGGCGCCAATTCCCCCGTGGGAATCAGCGTCTCGTCCACGGGCGTATACCGCGCGGCGTTGATCATCAACTCGTGGCCCAGGATGTCGCCCTCGCCTTCGCCGTTGAGATTAAAATAGCCGTGGAACGTCAGGTTGACCGGGGTCGCCTTGTCGGTGATGGCCTCATAGGTGATCTCCAGTTCGTTCGCGTTGGTCAGCCAGTAATGCACCGTCGTCTGAAGCGTGCCCGGATAGCCCTCCTCGCCGTCCACACTCACGCAGGCCAGCTGCAGTCCCACCGCATCCTCCCGGTGGACTGCTTTGGCGTCCCATAATTTCTTGCTGAACCCCAGGATCCCGCCGTGAAGATGGTTCGGACCGTTGTTGACGGCCAGGGTGTATTCCTGCCCGTCCAGCGTGAAGCGCCCTTTCGCGATGCGGTTGCCGAAGCGCCCCACCAGGCATCCGAAATTC
Organism: Candidatus Hydrogenedentales bacterium; assembly: GCA_050950105.1. Lineage (GTDB taxonomy): Bacteria > Hydrogenedentota > Hydrogenedentia > Hydrogenedentales > SLHB01 > UBA2224. The sequence continues at coordinate 177,149 of JBMNGZ010000010.1, forward strand.
GGATCGTTGTCGAAGTAGCCTTCGAGGCCCGGATATCCCAGGGTGATGTCCGCAAACGCCCCGGTGGCGTCCGGCGCCGCAGCGATGTCACAACCCCGCCGTAATTGGTGATCTGCACCTCCATCCCGTTGGCGTTCGTCAACGTATACAGGTACGCCGTGCCCTGGTCGGGCACGGTCCCAAAAGTGGTACGTGCAAGATGGAGGCCTTTCGCCGCTTCGCCGCTGACGCCCGTGCCCGCGCACCCGCCAGCCAGCCCGAGAACGAGCCGCCAAACAGACCGCAATCCTGCCAATGACCTCTGAGCATTGCACTGCCCTCCGCTGCACTTTTTTTCCTGACGCCCGATACCAGAATGATGCACGCCGCATCCGTTTTCAACTCACGACCCTCGAGTCGGAGTGCATGCTCCCTGTTCGAAGGTCTGAATTCAATGGTCCGGCTATTCGAGGAGCCTTGTTGTTCGCTTCCTGAATCACAGCCGGCACGGGAAGAACGCCGGGATAGAGTCTTCTCTCTCGACTGCTTCGGTGGGAACCTGTCATTCTCACCCCGCCGAGAGCGCTTGCGCTGTCTGAGCAGGGCGCGGGCGGGAGTGCGCTCATAGAAACGCCGCTTGAGGCGGCGGCTGGGGTCCGGCAACCGACGCTTTACCTATCTCGAATGCGCTCAACGCAACAGTGCTGCCACTGGACTTTGGGGATCGCCATGCATCCCAGAATCGAGCCCCAAAACTCCACCTCCGCCAGACGTGAGTCGGGCAGTAATTTACCCCAACGTTTATCGAACAGCCGGCGGCTAATTTCATCTTCAGTTGCTGCAGCGCAAGATTGCTGCACTTGGGCGCCGCACACCGGAATCCACCCCCAAATCGGCTATCGCCGATTCACCCCCGCCCGCGGGGGACAGGTGCACCGCACCTAAGTCTCTGGTCTTCGGGCTCTTGTGTCCCCCGCATAGAGAGGATGGATTAAAAACCTGACCAGCCGCGGCCTTCGCTCGTTCGGAGTTGTGTGTCCTCGTCGGCCAGAAAAGGATTGAGGCCGCCACAGCCAGCGCCGGCTCCGCGACTTGTGTCCCTCGCGTGGCCGGGGATGGACTCCGTGGACAGGGTGGACAGTGCCCCAAGAGCGCTGCCGGTTCCGGTTCTTGTGTCCCCCGCGGGCGGGGGTGGACACGCGCCCCGCGTGGCCGGGGGTGGATTTTAAATGGCTGGCAAGAACCCTGGGGCACGAGAACGTGAACCATGTGGCCCGTGTGGCCGGGGGTGGATTTCCGTCATTCCTTCCTCAGACATGGCCAAAGACATGCCCAAACCAACCACGATTCGCCTTCTGGACGCCGTTCTGCCTTTCCTGTTCCGCGAAGTGTCGCAAACAGCACAAGCACGCGATTCCCGGCGGGATCCAGGACGATGCAAGCCGAAGAATCCCGTTATGCCGCTTGATTGTGTACAATAGCAGCGGAATAAGGAGCATCGACGCCATGCGACACCTCAATCGACGCGATTTCCTGAAATGGTCGGCCACGACGGCAGTGGCGGGGCTTGGCATCCCGGCGCAGGCTCAGGCTCCCGCTCAGCGGCTCACGGCACAGACTGTTCGCAGCCTGGGTGAGACGGGCATTCACTGCTCGCTGCTGGGGCAGGGCACGGGCATGCGGGGCTGGAACGGCAATTCCGACATGACCCGCCTGGGCCGCAACGAATTCATCCAGTTGCTCGAACACGGCCATGCGAGCGGAATCACTTTCTTTGACCTGGCAGACATGTACGGTTCGCACGCCTACCTGCGCGAAGCCATGAAACGCAGCATCAAACGCGAAGACATCATGATCCTGTCCAAGGCGATCTCGCGTTCGCCCGCACTCATGAAAGCCGATATCGAACGTTTCCGGCACGAGATCGACACAGATTACCTTGATGTGCTCCTCATGCACTGCATTACGGAGCCGGACTGGACCGAGAAACCGGAGTACCAGGCCTCGCTCGAGGTCATGCATGAGGCGAAAGCCCAGGGAAAGATCCGTGCCGTCGGGTGCTCCTGCCACAATTTCGACGCCCTGCGTCGAGCCGCCGCCTCCCCGCACGTGGATGTGATCCTTGCTCGCTACAACCCGTTCAACATTAAAATGGACGAATCCGTGGAAAACGTCACGGCGGTTTTGAAAGAGGCCCGCGAGGCCGGCAAAGGCATCCTCGGCATGAAAGTCGTCGGGGAAGGTCAGCTTACCGGTGACTCGGAGAAGATCAGCGAATCGGTGAAGTTCATCGTCAATTCCGGGCTCATCGACGCGATCACCGTCGGTTTTACGGAGCAGGCCCAGATCGGCGACATGATTGGCCGGATCGACGCGGCCACGCGCGTTTGACAGCTGCCTGGATGATGCGGACGGGTAATTTGGGGTTGTTTTCGCGCGCGTTGTATCGAGCTTGATTTGGCGCAGGACGGCAGGTATCGTATCGCTTCAGGCTGGAACTTTGAGCCCGGTAGGGCTATCCTATGGACGAGGGGGGGATGTGCATCCTTCCAGGATTCGGCAGATTTCCCCCGGGAACGTTGAAGCGGTGTGCAGCCGCATTTTGCAGAACTTTCAGAAAAGAGGGGTGCAGCAACCATGAAACGAGCGCTGATTGTGGTGTTGGCGGGTCTTTTGTTGGCCTCGGCAGGCTGCCAGACCAACCCGTTCCAGAGAAAGCCTCAAGCGCCCCCGGCCGACCTTCAATTCGAGACCGCCGACGGCCGGGTGTCCTCCTCCCCCACCGTTGCGTCGGACGGGCTGCCGATGGCCACGCAGCAACGCTTTTCCGACGTGCCGTTGCCTGAAAAACTGAAAGAAGACGCCGAACGCACCTTCGTCTACGAAGGGCCGGGGCTGCAGATTGGCCGCACGGTGTACACCTCGCGCGCCAAACCCCCTGACCTGGCTCAGTTTTACGTGCGGGAATGCCCAACCGCCGGATGGAAGCTTGAAAACGTCGTGCAGGCGGATGTGATCACCCTCAATTTCACGAAACCAGACAAGCGCCTTCGGGTTACGATTTCTGATCGGGGTTTTGTCAAAGGAAGGGAACTGGTCTTGTTGATCGTCCCTGAAAATTCGTCCTTATGAAGCTACGACAGGCAACGCTGAGCCTTCTCACCATCGCGGTGCTCATCACGGGCTGCGCCCAGCGAATGCCTGAGATGCCGGAGATCCCGTTCATCAATCCGAAGCTTACGGATGAAGATCAGGTCTTGCGCGTTTTGGACGAGGTGTGGCGCGGCATGCAGTCGAAGCGCATCTATCAAATCATGTCCAACGTCTCCCGGAGCTATAAGGACCGCGACGGACGCGATTACGATGCCCTCGCGGCATACCTCAACACGATCTTTGACGAATATCGGAGCATCAAGATTGCACGCGCAAAACCGCGAATCCTAGTGCAGGGAAATGAGGCGCGCGCGCTGGAAACCTTCGGCACCATCGCCAAACCGGAGACTCGTTCGACGTATCCCCCCATTGACCTCCATGGTCAGGTCAACGTCTACCTGGAAAAGGTGGACGGCCACTGGTTTATCGTCGAGTGGGGCTCGATTCAATAGTTCGTAACACTGGACTCACAACCTGTCGGAAAGCTCCTCATTCATGGCAAAGAAACAAAAAGGCAGCCGGGCAAAGGGCAGCCGCGTAAAAGAGATTCTCAGCACCTCGCAGAGCGCCGAGATCGAAATCAAAACCCTCTGGCACAGCATCCTGGAGAAACCCTGGCACTACGGCATCGGGCTCGCCGTGATTGTCCTTGCCTTATTGTTCAGCATCGGATATCAGCAGCACACGGCGAAGGCCAAGCGCGATCTCTATACCCGCTACGCCAGGGCATTGGAAGCCGGTGAGCCGGCGGAGCAGGCCAGGCAGCTTGAAGCCGCAGCGGCCAGGGGCGCGGCCTCGCCCGAAGTGCTCTACATGCTGGGAGAAACCGCCCTCAAAGCCGGGGAGTACGACAAAGCCACAGCCGCTTTCGAGCGCCTCCGCCAGGAATTCTCAGGCGACAAACATGTGCCCGACGCCGTAGAAGCCATCGGATTCATCGCCCAGGAAAACGAAGACTATGACGGCGCCCTCAAGGCCTACACGGAAATCGTCGAGAAATGGCCCCAGAGTTTTGCGGCGCGCAGGCAGCCACTGAATATCGCGCGCGTGCGGGAAGCTCAAGGCGAAGTCGCAGACGCGGTGCAGGCCTACGAAGATCAGACCCATCAGTTCCCGGGCTCCAGTGTCGCCCAGGAATCGGAAGCGGCCCTGGCGCGCCTGCGCGATTCTCATCCCGATTTGTTCCCGCAAGAGACTCCGAAAACGCCGCCCGAAAGCCCGGCGGCTCCGGCCTCCGACGAGACTCCGGCTGCCGCTTCGGACGAAGCGGCAGCAGCGCCCGAGCCTGCGCCTGACGCCGACACGCAATAGCCTTTTTCACCAGGGCGTGCATGCCGCTGTGTGGCAGATATCCTCGGCTGACGCTTTTCTGGGCGGGCGGCAGCTTGATCGCCGCGAGATCGAGCCGCTTACGTTCCCGGGAGGGCCACCTCCTCTGAATCCTGCCCTTGGAGTCCTCCGGCGAGCCGGATTTCTGGTTCCTCCGGAAGGGCGTCAAACGCCGGCTTGTTTTGTTTCTCCTTCGAGCCTCGAACAGCGTGCGGGCCGCTCCGCAAAGCCTGTTGCAACGGTGCCTCGGGAATGACTACCATAACGCCTCTAATGCAATGCGATGGGGAGACCAGCGGTGAATAATTCCACTTGGAACGGCGCGATTGCCGAATATCTACGATCGATTACGCCCGAGCAGATTGATTCGGGTTTTCTGGGATACCTGGGCAGCCTGACAGAGATTGCCCGCGTGACGCCACAGATAGCACGTTCGATCGTGCAGGAACTGGCGGACCAGCGGGCGAACCTCAAGCTGATCGCCAGCGAAAACTACTGTTCGCTCGCAACGCAGCTGGCGATGGGCAACCTCCTGACGGACAAGTACGCGGAGGGGTTTCCAGGGCACCGATTTTACTCCGGCTGCGACAACGTCGACGAGGTGGAGACCTACGCGTGCGATCAGCTCAAGAAGCTGTTCGGGTGCGATCATGCCTATGTGCAGCCACACAGCGGCGCGGATGCCAATCTGATCGCCTACTGGGCCATCCTGCAGACGCGCGTGGCCATACCGGTTCTGTCAGAGCTGGGCGTCACCGATCCCTCGAAGCTGTCGCGCGAAGACTGGGATCGTATCCGCGAAAAGACCGGCAACCAGCGTCTGCTGGGGATGGACTACTACTCGGGCGGTCACCTCACGCATGGCTACCGGCACAACATCTCGGCGATGATGTTCGATTCGTACAACTATGGGGTCAGCCGGGAGACAGGTCTGCTGGACTACGATGAGCTTGAAGAGAGGGTCTTGGAGGTCAAACCGCTGATCTTCCTGGCGGGATACAGCGCCTACCCGCGCAAGATCGACTTTAAACGCCTGCGCGCGATGGCCGATCGGGTCAACGCGGTGTTCATGGTGGATATGGCCCATTTCGCGGGGTTGGTGGCTGGCGGAGTGTTCGAAGGCGATTTCAATCCAGTGCGACATGCCCACGTGGTAACGACGACGACCCATAAAACGCTTCGCGGGCCACGGGGCGGGGCGGTGCTCTGCGTGGAAGAGTTTGCGGAATCGGTGAATAAGGGATGCCCGCTGGTGATAGGCGGTCCGCTCCCGCACGCCATCGCCTCCAAGGCGGTGGCGTTTACCGAAGCGAATACGCCGGAATTCAAGACCTACGCGCGGAAGATTGCGGAGAACGCGCAGGCGCTTGCTCAAGCCTGCATCCACGAAGGCCTCGAGATCTCCAGTGGCGGCACAGACAACCACCTGATGCTGATCGATGTGACAGGCTTTGGCCTGACAGGCCGGCAGGCCGAGAGTGTCCTGCGGGATTGCGGAATCACGCTCAACCGCAACTCACTCCCGTATGACGTGAATGGCCCCTGGTATACCAGCGGGCTGCGAATCGGCACGCCGGCGGTGACAACGCTGGGAATGGGCGAGGCAGAGATGAAGGAAATCGCCTCGATCATCCAGCTGGTGCTGGCGAACACCCGCCCGGCCACCGTGGAATCCGGCCCCAATACCGGCAAGCCGAGCCAGGCCAGATACACGATCGACGAGACCGTCGCTGCCGCGGCCCGGTCGCGTGTGATGCGTCTGCTGGAGGCCTACCCGGTGTATCCGCAGCTGGATTTGGCGTTGCTGCAGAAGCACTTTGGCTGATCGGGCGGGATGCTGCGGCCAGACGGAACGTCTTTTTGAAAACCAGGGCTCTCCGTGTGAAGAGCAAGGATCGGGGCCCCTTCGGTAGAGTTTTCGGCTTTTCCGGCATATATTTGGGTGGCCGGGTGTTGGGCAGATGATGCCAAAATCGCGAATGGCGGACACAAGCCAGCCGGAGGAGTAGTATGCCAGTTGGAAAGCGGTTCAAAATCGCCTGCATCGGCGCCGGGAACGTCGGTGCGACGGTGGCGCAGTACTGTCTCGACATGCAGCTGGGCGACGTGGTGCTCTTCGACATCGTGGAAGGGCTGCCTCAAGGCAAAGGGCTGGATCTGACGCAGGCGGGCCCGGTGCGCGGATACAGCTGCAGCGCGACGGGCACCAACGACTACCGAGACATTGCGGGGAGCAATATTTGCGTGGTGACGGCCGGGCTGCCGCGCAAGCCCGGCATGAGCCGTGACGATCTCGTCGAAAAAAACGGCGCAATCATTACGGGGATCTGCGAAAACATCTTGCGCTACGCTCCTGAAAGTGTGGTGATCTTCGTCACGAACCCGCTGGATGTGATGGCCTACCTGGCGCTCAAAAAGCTCGGCTACCCTCCAAGAAAAGTGGTGGGCATGGCCGGCACCCTGGACAGCGCCCGGCTGCGCACTTTTGTTGCCAGTGAGCTGGGCGTAAGCATGAAAAACGTCGACACCATGGTCCTGGGCTCGCACGGCGATGAGATGGTCCCGTTGCCGGCCTACACCACGGTCTCCGGTGTGCCCATCACCCAACTGCTGTCTGAGGATAAAATCGAAGCCATCGTGGAACGGACGCGTAAAGGGGGCGGAGAAATTGTGGCGTTGCTGAAGACCGGCAGCGCGTATTACGCCCCCGCCGCCAGTGTGGCGCGCATGGTGCAGTGCATTCTGAACGACGAGCGCCAGATCCTGCCCTGCTCCGCCTTTCTGACGGGCCAGTACGGGCTGAAGGATGTATTTGTGGGCGTGCCGGTGCGACTGGGAGAAGGCGGCGTGGAGGAGATCATCGAACTGGAACTCACACCCGCACAGAGGGAAGCGCTCCACAAATCTGCCGGCGCCGTGCGCGAAGGCATTCAGAGCCTCAAGAATTTCGGTTTGTTGTAGCGGCTTTGATGCAGGGAGCGGGCGCGCTCATCGCGCCTGCCCGCTGACCTCGTCTGCTCTTTACTTGGAAGGCGGGACGGGGTATCGTAAAACCCAATGGACAGGTCGCAAAAGTTGGCTCTGGCGGTCTTCACCATGGGCATTGTGGTCGGCGTGGCCATTCTCGTCATTTCCGGCACCGAGCTTTCCAGCGTGCAGCAGGTGCCGTTTCGAGCCGCGCCGGGAAAACAGCTGGGGTCGGCACGCGTCTTCGTCACGGAGACCGCCCAGGAAGCGGCGGTGCCGACGCGCCCGGGCGAGCCTGAAGCGGAGACGCCCGCGCGTACGGTGCGCGCTCGTCCTGCCTTCGATAAATCCGTCCCGTCCACACCGTTGGCTGAAACGCTCAGTCCTGTAGATCAGGCCATCTGGGAAGCACGGCACACCTTCGAGCCGTGGACGGGTGTGGATCGTATTCGAGAGCTGCTGCGCACGCTGGAAAATCTGGGAAAGGCGTCCGAGCTTTATGCGGCTCAGGCGGAACTCTTCCTGCGCATGGATCCCCCCGAGCTGGCAAAGGCCCAAGAGGCGGCTCTGGAATCTGTGAACTATGCATCCACCCGGGAGGAACGCGACCGGGCGCGCTGGACCGAGGCGGAAGTAGCTCAACGTTCGGGCGAAGTTGAACGGGCCTGGGAACTCGCATCGGGGCTTGCATCGGAGGAAGGCCCGGTCTCGGAGGGCAAACTCCGGGCGGCCCTTCTCACGGCCACCCTCGCACGAAATAGAGAGGGCAGCGCCGCAGCGGAAACGGCCTATCGTGACGTCATGCGGTTGGCTGTTACCGCGGGAAATTTGAGTGATCCGCATTGCACAGACGTATACCGGCAGGCGGCGTGGAACCTGGTGCATCTGCTGCGTGAATCGGACCGCCGCGACGAGGCGGACGCCGTTGCCGAAGAAGCAGCGCGCCACTTGGAGCTTTCCCACGGGCCTTTGCTGGAGTAAACCATATCCTCGACAGCCTTTCGGCGGAAGGCCCCGTACCCGCACACAGCGCCTCCCCGGTGCGATCCGGCATTCAGATGGCGAGCCTGCCGCTCAATGGCGCGAAAGCGAGGTTTCATTCCCGATCGCGGGTTGCCGGGGGCCTGAGGATGTACAGGACATCGGACGTGCGGAGAACGGCTGCGCTGCGCCCCGTGCCGTCGATGTCTCCCGGAGATTCCAGCTGTAGCAGGTCCTCGGGGAACGTGTGCTCGAACGAAGGTTTCCGGGGGAACCCGTTGTCGTAGAGCCAAACGCAGAACCTGTTGGGAGTCGAGGCAAACGCGAGGTCGGAACGGCCATCGCCGTCGAAATCGCCCATCAACAACAGCTCCAGCGGGGCGCCCTGTCCGGGGCGCATAAACCAGGCGATGGGCACGTGGGTGTCGATCACGCCGGCATTGCGCGGGTCGTAGCGGTTTTTTTCAGGATCGAAGCAGTGCACGAGGAGCTGGAGCGGCCAGGAGCGCGCGACGGCCGCACGGGTCAATGCCTCAATGGATCTTCCGGGTTGCGGGGAGAGCCACACGAGGATGTCCGTGTAGCCGTCACCATTGAAATCGGGTACGGTCTCCCCGGGTGGAACAAGGCATCCCCGATAGCGCCGGGCGGGGCTGACCCGGCTCTCGCCGCCCGGGACGCCGTTGTCCGCGTCGGCCAGCTCCACGCGAATCAGCGTATCCTCGTACCCCGAGCCGCCGGGTGCATAGAGCACGCGCCGCTGCCCTTCGCCGGGGCGGACGAGAGAAAACCAGCGCCATCGATGAAGCGCGTCGTCTTTCTCATTGAGCAGATGGACCAGGCTCCCCGGGCGGCGAACGGTTTCAGCCTGGCCCGCGGAGGCAGTAAGGGCGGATGTGCCCTCATAGACCACGGTCTGCTCGATGCTGAACTCGATGGCGCCGTCAGGCGCGACCCGGTTTGGGTAGACCGTCCTTGCCGTGAACGGCCGTTGGAACGGCGCGGAACTCAAGTCCGGGCTCGCCAGCGGCAGGGTATCCAGCAGCTCGCCGCCCAGCGTCCAGAATTTGAGCGCGGACCGGCCCGGCAGGGCAAGCAGCCAGGCGCCGTCGCGCCGCGTGGCGAGGACATGCGGCGCGGGAAACGCGCCTGTCTGTTCGAGCAGATCTTCGTCGCGGAAAAGCTCGCGGGGAGCGGCCCCGTCCTCCAGGTCGATAAGCAGCACCCGGGGGGGCTGCACGGCGATGATCTCCGCGACCCCGTCGCCGTCCGTATCCAGGATATCGAATGCAGAGACGCCCTCCGGAAACGTCACGGAGAAGCGCAGGGCTCCGGTGTCGATGTTGTAGATATTCAGGGTGTACTGGTCGAGAACGGCCATGTCGAGAGCGGCGGCGTCATCGACAGCGACAGCAAACCACTGGGCCTCGGGACTTCCCACAGGGATGGAGACCAGATCAAACACCCCGGTGCTCAGTGCAGACACGGCCGCTATCAAGAGGTGGATCATCGGGTCTCCTCCCGTGTCAGGAACACCCGGCACTGCTCGATCTCGTCGTCTCCTTTGGCGTCCACCCAGCGGAAGATGATATCGCTTCGCCCGTCGCCGTCGATGTCATCGACAGCGAAGCGCCAATGGGGTTCGATGGCGGCAGTCAGGATGGGTCGGGAGCCGAATCCCGCCGCCGTGCCGCGATAGACCTGGATCTCCCTGGGGCTCGCATGAATGACGGCATCACGGATGCCGTCTCCATCAAAATCTCCGGTGATGTCGAGCAACTCGGAGGCCTGATAGCGCCGGAAACGCTCGCCCGAACGTGCGGGCGCCTGGTCGATGCTGAGGTGGAACGAACCGCGGATGCTTGGGGTAACAGGGAACACGCCGTTGTCGTCCTGCAGATGGATCTCGATGTGGTGTTTGAGACTGCGCGCAGTCATGAGGCGGCTCACGGTCTCGCGCACGCCGCCTTCAAAAAGGCCGGCCGATTCGGCGACGAGGTCCAGGCGCCCATCGCCATTGAAGTCAACAAAAGAGCAACTGGGGCGGTAGGAGATGCTTCGAACCGATTGAATCGATTGGCCGAAGTCGGTGGATACACTCATTTCATACACGGGGGCGTGCAGGAGGCCTCCGGAAGCAAACTGCCACTGTCCGCCTGCAAAATCGATGGTCTCACCCGGATTGAGGCGGCAGGGACGCAACGTAGCGGGAACAACCGGGGTTTTCTGCCTGCCGAGCGATTTGAGTTCGAGGTCTGCGCCGGGATCAGCGGCGATTTCAAAACATTCCATGCGGTACCGGGCGCGATTTTCGGAAATGATGTCGGATTCTAGAACGGTGACCCGGTTTTGCGTGATGAACAGGTGGCACGACAAGTGCATTTCGGATACGGGTATACGTTGCGGGTCCGGCGGCCAGACGCGCGCCGGATTTTCAGGGACCAGGCGAAGAGGCGGAAAGACATCGAAGATTCCGGCAGGGGTGTAGCGCTCGCCGTCCGTCATGAACACGTGGAGGCCGTCTTCGGCGGCGACAACAATTTCGGGGCGGCCGTCCTGGTTGAAATCGTGAAGAAAACGCTCGAAACGCAGCTCCGCCGCGTCGCCGGGTGGCGCGGGGTCCGAGCCCTGGACCAAGGCCTCGCGGTCTGGCCAGCGGATGGGATGCTCGAAGAGGGTCAGCCAGCCGTCAGAAGACCATTGAAAACAGGCCAGACTTTCCGGCAAGCGCAGATATACGGTGGTGTTCCACAGGTCGCACGCAGGCAAACCGTTGGCGGGCGGCAGCGCGTGGCGATCCTCGCGTCGAAAGGCGCTGTTGCGCTGAAAAGCGATGCCGTCAGGCAAGAGCAGATCGAGTTCGCCGTTGCCGTCGAAATCGGCCTGGCGAAAATTGCGCCAGCGCTCCCCAGAGAGCGGTTCCGCGCGCCCAACCCGCAGGCCGGGCAGGTCCTGCTCGACAAAGACCAGGGCGCCGCAGACAAGCCATGCGAGCACTGAAATCATGCGTGGAGGCTCCTCCGCTGGAGAACCGCGGCGGCGAGCGCGACAAGCAGGACCAGCCACAAGACGGAAACGCCCACCAGATACACGGGGTTGTCGGGCATCCATCCCATTTCGGGGAAACCGTCACTGCGCTGGGCGAATACCTGCCAGGGTTCGAGATAGGTGGTAAACACGTACGGCTGAATGCCCAGCGGATTTTTGACCAAATCGAGCAGCAGCCAGAGTCCGATAGACCCTCCGATCGCGGCGGCCGAGCTTCGCGTGAGGGTAGACATCAAAAGAGCGAAAGCCACCAGAGCCAGGAGCGGAAACAGGCTGAACGCGGCCGCTGCGGCATAGGTCGCGGCCATGCCGGCGCTCGTGTACAGGGTCTCTCCGCCATACTCGACGCCGTGCACCTCTCCCAGGAGAGCGGCCAGGGTCCAGCTGGCCACGCCGGCGACCAGCAGGAGAAGCACCGCGAACGTGGCTCCCAGAAGCAGCTTGGCCAGTAAAAATTCGACGCGGCGCAGCGGACGGACGAGCATGAGCCGGATGCTGCCCCGGCCAAGCTCCGATGCGATGAGCCCCGAGCAGAAGATGACGATCAGAAAAAGTCCCAAAACGCCCAGAGCCATGGTCGTCGCATCGTACACAAATCGGTAATCGCTGAGACCATCGCGCTCGAGAGGGCTCTGCAGCATGGCCGCGAAAACGGCCAACAACACAAGCAACGGACCGGCATAGGTTGTCCGCAGGCAGATTGCCTTCTGCATCTCCACCACGTAAGCATTTATGATTCGGCGCATCATTGTTTGAGCACTTTCAGAAAAAAATCCTGGAGCGATCGCCGCTGGGGAACAATCCCCGATACGATGAACCCGGAACTGACCAAAAACGACGTGAGATGATGGATGGTCGCATCGCCCAGTTTGACATTCACACGTCCGTACGCGAGGTCCACGGCATCGACCCAGGGCTGCTCCAGGAGACGTTTGGCCACGGCTTCGGGCGCGTCGACGAGGAGTTCGACCTGTTTGGGATCGTAGGACAAGAGCTGTTCAGTGCGTTCACAGGCCAGCAGGCGCCCGCGATTCATGATGGCCACGCGGTCGCAGAGGATCTCGGCTTCGTGAAGCAGGTTGCTGGAGACGATGATGGTTACCCCGGCCTGCTCTGCGAGGAGCCGCAGGAGTCCGATGGTGTCACGGGTGGATTCGGCGTCAAGCCCATTGGTAGGTTCATCGAGGATGAGCAATTCAGGTTCGGTCAGCAGGGCCTGAGCAAGGCCAAGCCGCTGCCGCATGCCATGAGAAAAGCCCTGGACTTTCTGGTGGGCCGCCCAGAGCAGACCGACCCGGTCGAGGGCTCGGTCGACAGCGATGCGGCGCTGGGCCAGCCGCGCCAGGAGCAACAGGTTGGCCCGCGCGGTCATGTGATCATAAAACGTGGGTCGTTCGACCAGGACCCCCATGCGGGCGGCGATCTCGAGAAATCCGCCGCGCAGGTCTTTGCCAAAAATGGTGACTGCGCCGCTGGTGGGCCGCACCAGCCCGGTCAGCATATAGAGGGTGGTGCTTTTGCCGGCGCCGTTCGGGCCCAGCAGCCCGAAAACCTCGCCGGCCTTGATCTGCAGCGACAGGCCTCCGACCGCGACAACGGGGCCGTAACATTTGGTCAAGTCTGACGTTTCGACGCATGTTGACATGCAGAAAATCCTAACACGTTTCGTCCGGATAAATCAGTCCGAGATCCCGGAAGATCCGCCGTCGCCCCGGGCAGGCCGGATGTCTTTGAGGACCAGCTGGATGGTGGTTTCGTCGCGGTAGGTGTTGAGCTCGGGAGTGAATGCCGCATCCACGCGGGAGATGTGACATAAGTCATCGTAGAGGCCGCCCATTTGGAACCCGATAGCCGGAAACTGACGGCCATCGCTCTGAAGCACCAGTTTGACGTGCCCGCCCCGCAGGTAGCGGCAGGATTGCGGGACGATCTCGGCATTGAACGTGCAGAAAACAGGTTGCGCATTCCCGTGGCCGTACGGCTCCAGGAGGTCAAGCCAGCGGAGAAGCTGTCCGTCAATCTGTGTGAAGGCGATGACGGCGTCGATGGCGAGGCTGCGGTGCAGTTCGTGGCCCTCGAGCTGGCGGGCTGCTTCGTCTTCAAAGGCACATTGAAAAGCCTGGACATTGTCCTCGGGAATGGTGAGTCCGCCCGCGGCCCGGTGGCCGCCGAACTTGACCAGGAGATGGCTGCAGGCGTTCAAGGCGGTGGAGACGTCGAATTCGGGGATGCCTCGAATGGAGCCGCGCCCGACACCGTCGCCATCGAGGGCGATCAGGGCCACGGGGCGGTAAAAATGGCGTTGGAGCCGCGACGCGACGATGCCAATGACGCCCTGGTGCCAGTCGTGGCGCGCGAGCACGATGCTTCGCTGCTGGTCATTGAAGGTTTCGCGCAGCTCGGCCTCGGCGTCGTCGAGGATGGCGGATTCGATGTCGCGGCGTTCGGAATTGGCGCGGTCGAGTTCACGCGCGATGGTTTCGGCCGTTTGAGGAGAATCCGTCAGGATGAGGTCCATTCCCGCCATACCGTCGCCGAGTCTGCCGCCGGCATTGATGCGCGGAGCGAGCTGAAACGCGATGTTTCGGGCGGTGAGCGTTTCGAGATTGACGCGCGCCATCTGAGCGAGCTTGAGGAGACCGGGCCGGCGTCTGGCGGCGGCGTCACGCAGGCCGAGGGCGACCAGGGCGCGGTTTTCACCGCGCAGCGGCACGATATCGGCCACCGTCCCGAGCGCCACCAGGTCGAGGTCATTGATCTGCCCCGTCAGGGCCGTGGCCAGTTTGAAGGCAACGGCGGCGCCGCAAATATCGCGGCAGGGGTGCTGCGGCTCGTCGCACTTCGGATCGATGATGGCGTCGGCATGGGGAAGCCGGCCTTCAGGCTCATGGTGGTCGGTAATGATGAAACCGATGCCGGCCGCGCGGGCGGCCTCGGCGGCATCCCGGGCGGTCACCCCGTTGTCTACGGTGACGATGAGGCCGACCTCCTGGTCACGGGCCTGATGCACCCGTTCGGGGCTGATGCCGTAGCCTTCTTCCAGACGGTTGGGCATGTCGTAGCTGCACGAGGAGATGCCATATTCCTTCAGTGCATTGTAGAGAATGGCTGTTCCGGTGATGCCATCCACGTCGTAGTCGCCGAACACGAGCACGTGTTCGCCCAGGTCGCGTGCCCGCCGAATGCGCTCTACCGCCTCGCCGATGCCGTTCAGCTCGAAGGGGTCGCAAAGCTGGTCGGCGGAAGGGTTCAGAAACTGATGACCCAGCTCGGGCGTAGCGGCGCCGCGAGCGGTCAGGAGCTGGGCGACGAGCGGCGGAATATCCAGTTCCCGGGCAAGTGAACGCACGGCCGCCCTGTCGCACGAAGCACAGGTCCATGCCAGACGCGTCTTTCTCGAATTCACAATACCTCCCTGACAAAATCGACGATTGCATCGACGGATTGGTCAAACGTGAGCTGCGTGGTGTCGAGCACACGGGCATCAGGGGCTTTTCGCAACGGCGAGACGGCCCGGGTCATGTCTTTGCGATCGCGTTCTTCGATGTCTCTCGTCAGCTCGGCAAGCTCGACCTGCAATCCTTTTTCGGCGAACTGAGCAGCACGCCGCCGGGCACGCTCTTCGAGCGAGGCATCCAGATAGATCTTCCAGCGCGCTTTCGGAAAGACCACGGACCCCATGTCGCGCCCGTCGGCGACGGTGGGCTGCCGGGCGCTGAATTCGCGCTGCAGCCTCACGAGATGTTCGCGGACGCCCAGGGCGTGGTCGAGCTTGCAGATCTGCCGCGTGATTTCAGGCGTGCGAATGGCCTCGGTGATGTCCTGCTCCCCCACTCGCACACGGAGTTCGCCGTTGTAGTCGCTCATGTACAGAGGCATGCTTTGGGTGATGGCCGTCAACGCCTCGGGATTGTCGAGATCCGTGCCGTTTTCGATGGCCCACCAGGTCGCGGCGCGGTACATGGCTCCCGTGTCGAGGTAGGCAAATCCGAGCCGCTCAGCGACCCGGCGCCCCACGGAGCTTTTACCGGCGCCTACGGGCCCGTCAATGGCCACGATATCGGTGATCTGACTGCACACCGGGTTACCAAATCCTCTCCGGCGAATGGATAACGGGCTCGAGCGCGAAATTCGGCGATCCCGCGTGGAGCCGCTCACTTTCTCATCCGCGTATGCAGGCAAGCCTAACACGGACTACGGACAGGTCTCAACGATAGAGATAAATCGGCGCTGATAGGTCTTCACAGCCTCGCCGGTATCGGGTACGACGAAACGGGTGGCGTCCGGTGGCTGCTCTTGCCCCGCAGCGAGTGCGTCGGCATACAGAACGACGCCTCCCTCAAACCTCCCTGACACGCGAGGCCCTTCTCCGTGGTCGGTCTCTTCCAATGGGACGACGAGGTGATGCTGCGTACGAAGTTGTCTGCTTTTTTTGTCAAATTCCCCGCGTTTTTGCGACAGCTCGCGCCGGAGCGGCTCCGTTGCCTGATGTTTTTTGTCGATGCTGCGCAGCATGGCGCTGACAAAACTGGACGCGAGCTTCGCGGCAAGCTCCCCTCCCGGCGGCTGGTTCTGCGCGATCGCCAGCAGGTGCCGCAACCGTTGTTCGGGCGTGCTGCCTTCCGCGGCAGATTGCAGGATCTCACTGAAATCGAGACGGGCATGCAGACCGGCGTCGGCCGCGGCGATATATTCGGCGAGCCGCTGCTTTTCGTCGAGCCAGCGACGCAATTCCTCGCGTATCCGCGTGAGCGAGGTCGTGGCAAGACGGTTACCGTGTACGCCTCGGCGCAGGTTTTCACGGATATCCGCCATGCTGTTGATGCAGGCATAGACATCGCGCTCGCCGTCGGCGTCGCTGCCCAGTTGAGTCAGCAGCGCGTCGGCCACGCGGAACATGACGCCGGCCTCATCGAGACCGGCCTCGCCGGATTCCTGGAGCGCCAGGGCACGTTCCGCGGCGCGCTCGGCGATGGCATAGGCCATGCCGAGGAGACCTTCGATGATACGATCGATGAGGTCAAGCCGCCGCTTGTTTTTTCGTATGGAGTCGACGTGTTTTTCGCTTGCGTCGTTGCTGCAGACGAAAAAGAGGGCATTTTCGGAGAGACGCTCGATTTCCCGGTCGGTGGCCGCCAGCAGCGCCTCGAGGGTCAGGATGCGCGTCTTCAGGTGGAGTGTCTGGGACCAGAGCCGCGTGGCGTAGGCGGTGGGGGTTCCGCCAAAATCGCTGCTCGCCAGCCGTTTCCGGAAGGTAATGTCGAGGGGCAGTTCCGGCGTGGCCCGGAAACAGTCCGCCCTCAGGCTGCGTGAGACCTGCAGATGACCGCCCAGAACCTCATTTTGGACGGAGATGTCCGGGGCGATGATGTTCCCGCGGCGGATGGAGTCGGTCACCACGAGTCGTTCTCCCGTGAAAAGCAGTTTCGGGTTTTCGACCCGCCGCACCTGCACATTGCCGGCTTTGGCAATGACGCCGGCCTGGTCAATGATATTGCGCGCGCGGATGCCTCCCAGGCTTGAGATAGCGATCCCCGAGATGTTGTGGCGCACATCGCAGTGCTGGGTAACCGCGAGGCGGCCCAGGACATAGCCCAGCACGCTGCAACAGCCATTTTCAACGACCAGGGTGCAGTTATCCTGGACGCTCCCGAAGAGTTTGACGTGCCCGGAAAGCTTGAGGAGGGGTCCACGGGCGGGCAGCACAATGCCCGCGATGGTGCGAATCGCGGAATAGGGAGCGGTTTCGATGTCCGCCGTGTCGACCACATGGAGACGCTTCGAAAGCGCGGCAAGCCCGTTGGCGCTCGGGAGTATCTTGCGCCGGATCTCGATCTCGTTCACATACGGGGTGAGCAGGGTCCGCACGCGGGCGCAGCCCTCCCGGTCCCCCATGCGCTTTGCAAGATGAAAGGCCGCGGAGAGGAAGTCCAGTTCGTCCCGTTCGAGCGCCGACACATCGCCGGCGCGAACGCAGTCGATAAGGTCGCGGAGCAGCCATTGAGATCGCCGCCCTTCGGTATCGCAGGGCGGGCGGGTGTAGCGTCTCAGCCAGACGTCGATCCGTTCGAGGGCCGCTTGCCGCAGCTCGGGCTCGTTGGTGGCGTACCTGCGAACGTCGCACCAAGTGCGGCCCAGCGCCACATCTTCGAGGGAGATGTCGTTTGCCCGGTCCTCCGTGGTCTTGGCAATGATTTCTACCAGCTTTTCGAACATAGGTCGAGTCTCATGTTGTCTCTGCACGATTCTCGAAGCAGTCACGGATGGCCTCCGAAAAAGGCGGCATGAGGATGCCCCGTTCCGTGACGAGCCCCGCGATGTAACGGGCGGGAGTGACATCAAACGCAGGATTGTAGACCGCAACCCCCTCAGGGGCCGTAGGGCGGCCGAACAGGTGCGTGACTTCCTCTCCGGCGCGCTGTTCAATAGGGATGTGGTCTCCGTCAGGGAGTTCAACATCGAACGTGGAAAGCGGTGCGGCGACGTAGAAGGGGATGCCGTGGGCATAGGCGAGAACAGCCAGCCCGTACGTGCCGATCTTGTTGGCGGTATCCCCGTTGGCGGCAATGCGGTCGGCCCCGGTGATTACGAGCTGCACGCGGCCCTCGCGCATGACTTGGGCCGCGGTGTTGTCACAGATCAAAGTGACCTCGATACCGGCCCGCTGAAGCTCCCACGCGCTGAGGCGGGCGCCCTGCAACAGGGGGCGGGTCTCATCGACAAAGACATGGAAGGTCCGGCCGGCTTCGTGCGCGCGGTACATGGCGGCCAGCGCAGTGCCATAAGCACTGGTGGCGAGAGCGCCCGCGTTGCAATGCGTGAGCAGTCCCGCGCCCTCGGGGATAAGCGTCGCTCCATAATCGCCGATCCGCTGGCAACAGGCGGTATCTTCATCGCGAAGCGCACAGGCCTCGCGTTCAAGCCGCTCACGCCATTCGCGCAGGGAAGCGGTCTGGCCGGCAATCCGCTGCGCGGCGTCCTGCATGCGCCGCAAGGCCCAGAACAGGTTGACGGCGGTCGGGCGCGAGGAGCCCAGGCGCTCGTCGGCGAGGTCCAGCACCTGCAGGCCGGTGGCCAGGTCCGCCGGCCGGGCCTCATCAACGGCGACCAGCAGACCGAAAGCGGCGCAGACGCCGATCGCGGGGGCCCCACGGACGCGAAGCGAGCAGATGGCCTCACGGACGGATTCCAGCGATGACAGGCGAATCTCAAGGCATTCCGCCGGAAGCAGCGTCTGATCGATGATAAACAATTGACCGTCTCGCCAAATCACCGGCGTCAGATGCATCAGGACAAGCTCCTATTTTGGCCATACTGTGGGTAGGCTACCTTAGTGCGCTGCTTGAGGCAAGCTCAGGGACAAGACATTTCACTGCGATGGCAGGGAAAAGGCAGGCGCGGCCCGCGGCCATTCCAGGGTGCGACGCCCCGTTCCCGTGTGCTCCCGCGACTGACCGGCGCCAAATTGGATTCGTTAGATTCATACATTTCTTTTCGTTGTCACGTAATATGTGTTATAAGTGATTGAACAGCATGGGAGAACCGCGGGAAAAACAAAGCCCCTAAACGGGCAAACTTGTGATATACACATTGATTTTGCGGGTTCTTCGGGTTTTACCTGGCATAATCATTGTTTTTGCGGCATTTTGTAGTAGAATGGAAATTGTGGCGGCCATAGACAACACCACCCCCGACCGAATTGCAGTCAGCCTGCTGGAGGGAAGTCGCAGATGAGGAACCGTGGATTCACGTTGATTGAGTTGCTGGTAGTCATTGCCATCATCGGGATTCTCGCCGCGATTTTACTTCCCGCACTTGCGCGTGCGCGGGAGGCGGCCCGGCGCGCGAGCTGCGCCAATAACCTCAAGCAGCTGGGATTGATTCTCAAGATGTACGCGAATGAGTCGCCCGGGGAGAAATTTCCGCCGCTTCGGTTTCGAGACGGGCCGGCATGTGACGAGGTGACCCGCGAAGCGATTTTGATCTGGGCGCCTGATGGAGGAGCGCTCTACCCCGACTACCTCAGCGATCCGCAGGTGCTGCTCTGTCCGTCGGATCCGGATATTACTGAGGTGTTGGAGCGCCGGGCCTTTTACTGCAGCACCGATCCGGGCGCGGGAGTTTGTCCGTGCACGATGTACCCCATTTCGTACTTTTACTATGGATGGGCCTTGACGCCGACGCTTTATCTGGCGGATCCCGATGCATTACAAAGTACCGACCCGATGCTGAGCTTCCTGAGCCATGATTTTCTGCTGGCCTTTCTTGGCATGGTTGGGGGCGTGGTTGGAGCGCCGACCTTGGAGGAGGCTCTGGCGGCGGCGGATCGCGACGTGCCGATCGGCGCGATGACGGCCTACCGCTTGCGCGAAGGAGTCGAGCGTTTCCTGGTCACCGACATCAACAACCCGGCGGCCGGCACCCGGGCGCAAAGCGAATTGATGGTGATGCACGATTCGGCGAATGCGGCAGTGGCGGTGAGCGGAGTCGACGTACGGGGCAATCCGTTTTCGGTAAGCGAATTCAACCACGTTCCGGGCGGTGGGAACGTGCTTTTCATGGACGGCCACGTCGCGTTTGTGCGGTATCCGGGAGAGTACCCGATCTGCGGGTCCTGGTCCATGCTTTTCGCTCAAGTGCGAAATCTTATATAATCACTCCAGACAGCTTTGACTGCCGGAGCGCCCTGCCGCTCGATGCCCGCCTGTCGGGTTGACCGGCCGGTTGCCGGCATGTGCGGTCCGGGCCGTGCAGGCACCGACCACCGCACGCACTCCGGTTTCAACCCTTGACTGTATGGACTGCGATGGGATTTGACGACCTCAAAATAGTTCCCAGCCTGTTGCGCGTGTTAGAGACCCTGGGCATTGAGACGCCTACGCCGGTGCAGCGGGAAGCGATCCCGGTGGCACTGGCGCAGCGGGACCTTGTGGCCGTGGCGCAGACAGGCACGGGCAAAACCCTGGCGTTCGCGTTGCCGGCGCTGATGCGCCTCTCGGATGGTCCGCTGGGGCGGAACCTGATGCTGGTGCTGACGCCGACACGCGAGCTGGCGCAGCAGGTGCACGGGGTGATCGACGTGCTTGGCCGGCCCCTGGGCATTCGCAGCACGGTCATCTACGGCGGGATCGGCTACGAAGCGCAGGTTACCGCATTGAAGCGAGGCGTATCCATCGTGGTGGCCACGCCGGGCCGCCTGCTGGACCATATGCGGCGGGGGCGGGCCCGCTTCAGCAATTTGATGATCCTTGTTCTGGACGAGGCGGATCGGATGCTCGATATGGGTTTTCTGCCCGACATCCGGAGCATCATCCAGAGACTTCCGCGGGCGCGCCAGACGCTGATGTGCTCGGCGACCTTTCCTCCGGAGATAGCGCACCTGTCCCGGGAATTTTTGAACGACCCGGAACGCATCGAAGTGGGCGAGGTGGCGCAACCGGTCGATACGGTGCGGCAGGTGGTCTATACGGTCAATCCCGAACGCAAGATCGCGCTGCTGGCGAAAGTGTTGCGTGAACATCAGGTGGACAGCGCGATAATCTTCTTGCGCACGAAGCCGCGCACAGAACGGGTCACCAGGGCCTTGCGCCGGAACGGGTTCAAGGTACAGGAGATTCATGGAGATCGCTCCCAGCGCCAGCGCGATGAGGCCTTGGCGGGGTTCCGCTCGGGCAAATACCGGTATTTGGCGGCGACGGACGTCGCGGCGCGGGGACTGGACATCGAAAACGTCAGCCATGTGATCAATTTTGATATTCCGGAGAATGCGGACGACTACATTCACCGGATCGGACGCACGGCCCGGGCCAACTGCGAGGGAGATGCCATCACGTTTGTGTCCCCCACAGACCACATCGCGCTGGAGGCGATCGAACGCGCGCTCGGCAAGAACCTGCCGCGCACGGATTGGGAGGAAGCCGTGCCGGTCATCTCCTTATACCAGGCGCCGGGCAAAGCCACGGGCCGCCGGCGCCGCGGAATCTCCTACCGGCGGCGACGCAGCGGCCTGCTGAGATCACCGTGATGAAGCCGGCCCGTCTCTTTAGATTCCCGGCTCGGCGATACCGCTCTTAACCACGTCGGTTTTTCGGCCGAGCACGGCGGTCAAATCGACACGGGGAAGCGCCGGCGTGCGCGTGATGACCTCCTTGGTTCCGTCCGGCAGGAGGAGGAAGGTGTCCTCGGATTTGACGCCGGGTGCGGAGGGGTTCCAGGCGAAGGCCTGTCCGAATGCGACGTCGATGCCCGTGATGTCGCGCACCTTGCTTTCCCAGGAGGAATCGAAGATGAGGAACGGCTCATTGGGCGCGGCTTTACAGGTGCGGCCGGCATAGCCGGTGGTGCCGCCCTGGTGATGGTTGTGCCATTCGGTAGGCGCGAAGTCCATGGCGTTATAGGCTTGCTGGCAATCCGCGAAAACCTGGCCGAGGGTCTTGCCCGGCTCGGTTGCTTCGTAGATCAGCGCATCGACGCCGCAGATGCGGTCGTAGGCCGAGGGGATGCGCTCGGGCAGGTCGCCCACGCGCTTAAACCGGGTAGCCGACACCACGAGCCCTTCTTTCAGCAGGGAGAGGATGATCATCACGTATCCGCGCACCTGGAGTTCGCGCATTCCCTCTGGAAGCAAGGGGGCGACGGTAGGAAGCGGGTGCCGAAATTTGGTGGCACGGCGGTCCGCAGCGATCAGGGCAATGGGGACCTGGCAACGGCGTTTGGCGCCTTCGCCAATAAGGATGGCGGCGATATCCGCCTCGACCATGCCGACTTCGGTCTGCTCTACGGCGGTGGTGATGGTTTCCGCGGCCAGTTTGCCGAGATGGCGGTATTTTTCCAGCTCATTGGGCGTCAGCAGCGAGCGAATGTAGGCCATTTCGCCGTTGACATTTTTGCCCAGGCTGCCGTCGTCCGAGACGAGGGTACCGGAGAATTCACGTTGAACAAGCGCGGATGCAGCATCTTCGAACCACATGAATTTTCGGATTTCGCATCCGCTGGCACGCAGTTCCTCGGCGATCACGCGGGTTTCTTCGATGTTGTTTCCCACGAAGTACACTTCTCCGGCCTGCGTGACATACAGCGAACTGGCGCCCAGATCGGAGCAGAGGGACACGTAGTTGCGTTTGCCCGCGGTGGCCATCGCAAAATTGTCGGTACGCGACAGGAGAACGCCGTCATACTGGCGCTCTTTCAGGAACACCTGCAGGAGCCCGATACGGACCCGGAAAAGCTCGAGTTCGTTCAACATAAGGCAAAAACCTTTCTTGGCCGGCGGTCTGGCGGGGCTCAGTTGCCTGCCACTGATTTGAGGAGCGGAGCGACGGCTTCCGCCATGCGCTGAAATCCCAGGTCCGTCGCATGGGTGCCATCGACGGTAGCTTCCGCATCGTCGCCGAACAGATGGTCGCAGGGGATATAGTGCAGATTCGTGACGCCCGCAGCCTGCAGCCGCTCGTACGCCGCCTTCAATTCAGCGTTTTTTGCTTCATACGACCTGCGCGTGCCCGGCAGAAAATAGCTACTCTGGTAGATGATGCTCTCCATGAGGACGATGGGCGTGTCCGGATGGGCTTCCCGGAACGCCTGGACGACCGGCTCCGTACGCTCGGCAATTTCCTCGGGTTTGAGATTGGGGCAGCAGTCGAGAACAAACACCGCCACGTCAAGTTCAGCGATCAAGGCGGCCAGCTCAGGTTCCAACTTTCCATTGCCCGAAAATCCGAGATTGATGGTCGGACGGTCCATCATACGGCCCACGATGGACGGATAGGCCATGCCGGGGCGGGAGGCGCATCCACCCTGCGTGATAGAGGTGCCCCAGAACAAAATGGGGCGGCGCGTGGTTTCGGGCCGTTCGGACGGCGCGGCCAGAACCGAATCGGGATTGATGCCGATATGGACGCTGGTGACGCCGTTGTACAGTGGCAGGTACAGCAGGTATTCGTGCATGCCTTCCGGGATGCCCGCGACCAGTCTGGCCTGCGTCGTCACCTGCGACGGGCGGCCGTTGGCAATCCAGACCCAGCGATCCGCGAGTTTCACGTAAAGATCAAGGCCACTGACGCCCGTGGCGGGCATATGCGGCATGGCCAGGTTCGAACCACGCAAGACCCAGCGCGCAGCGATTGCGGGCGAATCCGTCAGAAACCGAATGGCCAGACCGGCGGAGTTGCGGCTGAGGTTCCAGACGGGCGGGCGCACCACGCCTTCGGCGCGGGCCGGGAGCCGATCGTAGTAGGCATCAACATCGCTCCATCCCTTGCCGTCAATGGGAAGGTCTGCCGCGTCGTACCAGAGCAGGTCGTCGCCGTACTCCGTGGTAGCGCTCGCGGGGTCCAGAGGGACGGCCGCCGCGGAATTTTCCTGGGAAACGGCATTGCCGGCGCTCCACGCAGCCAGCAAGAGTACAGTCCACAAGACGGAATGCGTTCGATGTGAAACAGTCATGGCATCACTCCCGGTGAGTCAGATTCCCAAAGAAGCTGAAGGAACTGCATTATAGCGGACCGGGCAGACGGTGGGAAATTGAGAGATTCCGCCCAATTTGCCGGGGGAGGCCCGTCAGCGCACGCGGAAAGCCTGGAGCGTTTTCCAGGCGCATTTGTCCCAGGTATATTCGGCAGCCGCATTGGTCATGTACATGGCGCGGCGCTCGCGTTTATCGGGGTCGAGCTCGAGGGCGCGCTGCATGGCGGCAGCGATGGTGCCTGCGTTCTGGGCATTGCAGTAGATGGGGGCATTTCCGGCGAATTCCGGGATGGCCCCGACGCGCCCCGCGACGATCTGCGCGCCCGCCCGCATGCCTTCCAGGACGGTGACGCCCGCCCCCTCATAAAACGAGGCGCAGACGAGGGCGTCGCAGTGCTGGTACAGGCCGGCCAGGGCGTACTCGGGGCATTGGTGAATGCGCATGATCCGGGGGCCCCATTCTTCCTGCTCGCAATCTCCGGGCAAACCGACCATCACGAGGCTGTGTGGGCTGCGCTCTTCAAACATCTCGAAGGCGCTCAAAAGGCCTTCGATATTTTTCGACGTGCGCGTCGCGCCCACATGCAGAAAGAAGGGTTGCTGCACCCAGCAGGCCTGCGGTTCGGCGAAGACATCGGAGACGCCCAGCGGCGCGACGATCACTTTGTCGAGGGGCACATTGAGGAGTTCGAGGAGCTGTCTGCGAATGAATTCAGAAGGCGCGAGAATGGCGCTTGCAGTTTCGCAGCTCTGCATGACACGCTTGACTGCGGCCTTGTTGCGCCAGCGTGGCCGGGCCAGGGGTTCGACGATAAACTGCAGATCCATAACGTAGAGGATCAGCGGGACGCGGCATTTGGCGGGCGCCGTCTGAAGAGGCGACAAGAGGAAATCCACCCCGGCGGATTCGAGCGTCCGCGCGAATTCGCGTTCGGCGGCGGGTAACCCGATCTGAGGCGGCGACACCGCCCCGTTCAAGGGGGCGCGGTCGAAGCCTTCAAAAAAGTCATGGTTTCGCTCGCTGGTGACAAAAATGGCCCGGGTTTCCGGTTGGAGTTCGCGTATTCGTGTAAATACGCTGCGGAGATACACGGTTTCTCCGCAATAGCCCGGTTCCAGGCTGAGTGCGTTAATCCCGATTCGCATGGCGCGCGCTGAAAGCTTCCTGGATTCTGGTTATGCGGTGCGGTTGCATATCGCTACTCAATATACCCCAAGTCGGCCAATCGTTTCCGGATCGCTTCCTCGTCCTCGGGGGTATACCCTTCGGGCTCCAGCGAGATGACGCCGTGGTCGTGGAGGAGGTCGAGGACCTTCTCGGCTGCGAAATCCGGGGTGTCGTGGGCGCTGATCTCGACCGTTTCTCCGGCCGGTGCGGTGGACGGGGCGCTGCCGAGCAGGACAATCACCCCGTCGAAATCAGCCGGAGGTGTCTGGTCCGGCGGGCAGACAGAGCAGCCCAGCTCAAGCAGACGACGGACAAGCACGTGGGCGGTATCGCCGGCGCTTTCCCCAGCCAGCCGAACAGCATACGGACGGTTCATGCCAACTCCTCCACGATAGGCGGCCCCGGCATATCGGCGGGCACGGGCACATCCATCAGGCGCAGCATCGTGGGAGCGATAGACGCCAACGTGAGGCCCTGGAGTTCGCGGTCTCCCGCGCCGGACCGGTCGTCCAGGACGAAGACGCCGTGGTAATCGTGGTTGGCGTCGTCAGGGCCGATGTCGTTTTCGAACGTGAAGATATCGTCGTAGCCGACGGAGCCAACGGACCGCCAGCGCAGATCTCCCCAATACACGAGGAGGTCCGGCGCAATACCCTCGACGCGGGCGTACAGGTCTTGGGGTTTCAGGGCGCGATTTCCGAGAAGGCGGCCATCAGGCCCCCGCATGGATTCGATTCGCGCAATCACGTCGTCACGAAAGGCGTCATAATCCGCGGCGGCGATCTGGCCCCTGGGCTCGCGGCCTTCTACGTTTAAAAAGACCCTGGCATAATATCCGCCGCTGCTCCAGGCCTTTGTGCGGGTCCAATCGATCGCGCAGTCCTCGATGCGGGCGCGGCCTTCCGGGGGTCGCTCGAGGGTCAGCAAGCCCTCGCGGATGAGCCACTGATTGACGCAGACGCCGCCGGCCATGCCCTTGGCGCCGTGGTCCGAGACGACCAGGACGGCCGTGTCGCTGCCGGCCAGCGCGATGAGCTCGCCCACACGGGCGTCAACGGCCCGGTAGAAGTCGCGGAATACCTGCTCAAAGGGATTGCCGGGCTCAAATGCGGGATGGGCCGGGTCGCAGAAGCGCCAGAACGCGTGATGGAGGCGGTCGATGGCCATATCGACCATCATGAAGAAATCCCAGGGCTTTGAGGTCATCAGATAGCGGGCATATTCGAACCGGTTCTCCATGAGCGCGTAGAGGCGTTCCAGCAGGGCGGCCCGGTCGTCGGTCCGAAAATCCTTAACGTCAATAATGTAGGGGCCAAGCTCGCGGTTCAGCTCTTCTTTCAGCGGCCGGGGGTACGTGTACGGCGCCTCCTCGCTGGGCGTGAGGAAACCGGCGACCAGCCACCCGTTGAGCGGGCGGACAGGATAGGTCTGCGGAACGCCCAACACGACGCATTTTTTCCCGTGCCGGGAGAGAATGTCCCAGACGCGCGGCTCGCGTACCGCCGCGCCATCCGCCGTAACCATGGGGCTGTAGGAATGATCCCGGCGATTCCGGAATCCGTAGAGACCGAGAGTTCCCGGGTCTTTCCCCGAAAGCATGGCGGCCCAGGCCGGAACGGTGATGGGCGGATGGCAGCTTTCCAGCCTGCCCCAGGCTCCCCGGTGCATGAGCGCACGGAGGTTCGGCAGGTCGAACGCGTCCGGCCCGAAAAGAAACTGGGGCGTTGCGCAGTCCAGCCCGATCACGAGGAGACGGCGGCTCATTCTCCGTTCTCTTGGGCCCAGTCGATCAGGATCTGAGCGACCTCCGGGCGCGTGAACTCAGGCGGGGGCATCTCGCCGCGCTTGAGCATTTCACGCACTTTGGTGCCGCTCAGAAAGACATGGTCCTCGTTGGTTCCCGGACAGGTCTTGGGCGAAGCCATCGACTGGGTCCGCTTCGAATAGAACGCATGTTCAAAAAACAGCGGCGTGATGCCAATCTCTGCGGGGTCGAACTGGTCGAAAATGCGCTGAGCGTCGTAGGTGCCATAGAAATTACCCACGCCGGCGTGATCCCGGCCGACGATGAAATGAGTGCATCCGTAATTCTTGCGGATAATGGAATGCATGATCGCCTCTTTGGGGCCCGCGTAACGCATGTTCACGGGCATGAGAGACAGCAGGACGTGGTCTTTGGGGTAATAGTGGTCGATGAGCACGGTGTAACACTTCATGCGGACATCGCCGGGGATATCGTCGCTCTTGGTGGTGCCCATGAGCGGGTGGATCAAAAGACCGTCGCAGATCTCGAGGGCGCATTTGGTGAGGTATTCGTGTGCGCGATGGATCGGGTTTCGTGTCTGGAAGGCGACGATGCGTTTCCAGCCCCGGGAGTCGAACGCGGCCCGGGTTTCAACGGGCGTGAGATTGTAGTCCTGGAACTCGATCGCGCGGGCTTTCAGGACCTCGAGCGCTCCCGCCAGGAAGACGTCTCCAAGCGACAGCGTGTATTTCACACCGGGATGCGATTCGTCGGCTGTCTGATAGACTTTTTCGCACAATTCGCTGCGGTCGAGCGAGTATTTTTCGGCCAGATGGAGAATCGCCACCACCTCGCCCAAATCGTCGCGCAGCGCGACTTCGGCGCCGATCTCGAGCGGGTCTGCCTGCTCGCGCGACGCATCCAGCAGAATGGGGATGGTCCAGGGGATGCCGGGACGCAGCTGCATGGTGTCAAGGACACTGCGAGTCTCGGCCTCTCCCATGAAGCCCGTGAGCGGACTGAACAAGCCCTTTGCAATTCCGTCGATGTCGAACGCGGTATAGGCGTCTACCGTTATACAAGGGAGGGTTTCGGCTTTTTTGCGGGCCGCGGCGAGCGCGTCCCCCGTGAGTAACCGGTTAACCAGTGTTCCGCCGTGTGGTGTGATGGCCATTCTGGACCTCCCTTTGGTAATGACCGACGCGACTGCGTACGTTGGGATTAGACAAAATCGCATCGTGGAGACGCGTGATTCAGCCTGAATACAGGAATCGAAAGTGTAGCAAGAGCCCCGGCAGGACTCAAACTGGCTGCAGGAGCGCTCCCTCGGAAGCAGCATGCCGTAGCCCAATCCCCC
This sequence comes from Candidatus Hydrogenedentales bacterium, assembly GCA_050950105.1. GTDB lineage: Bacteria > Hydrogenedentota > Hydrogenedentia > Hydrogenedentales > SLHB01 > UBA2224. The sequence continues at coordinate 205,340 of JBMNGZ010000010.1, forward strand.
GGTCGGAATCGATGGAAATGGGAATGACCGGCGCCCGCCGCGGGTTTGTGAATAGAGGTACAGTCGTGGAATATGCATGCGGGACAGGCGCCCTGAACCGATGTGCTCGAATGCCCGTGCCTGGAAAATACGGGGGTCAAAAAGGATGCATGCGGGCCTGGCCGAACGACGGCGCTCGAGACGGTGGCAATGTTTCAAAAGAAGACAGGCAGCGGCCTGAATTGAGGCATCGCGTCTCGTATCAGTCATGATTTAAAGCGGGCTCCATCCCGGCCTACGGCTCTAAAGCCCCTATATTCTGTGACTTAGCGAAGACCTGCCGGATTGGCACGCCACATGCAGTTCTCCGGGGGGTTACCGACAAAGCGTAACAACGCACTCGAACGGGATGCGTTGCTGTTCCAGCACTCCCCGGACACGGTCTGACGGGAAAGGAGAGCGAGACTATGTGGTACAAGACGAAACGAGTTCTGCTGCCGGCGTTTTTCACAGCGGCGGTCTGCGGGTTGGTAGCGGTGGGTGCGCTGGTAGTTGAACCCGCGCCCAAAGCCGTTTATGGCGCGGATACCAGTGAAGCCATTCAAACGCTTAAAGATTTTGGGAACATCTTCGCGGAGGTTGCAGAAGCGGCCTCACCGGCGGTGGTGTCGATCCAGGTGAGCCGCGAAGTTGAGGCGCCCCAGATGCAGGAAGGCTTCCCGGAAGGCCTCCCGGATGATCTGTTCGAATTCTTCTTCGGCCCGCGGGGCTTCGGCCGCCGCCAGCCCCAGCCGCGCGGACGTACACCGCGAGGATTCCAGATGCCCCGCGAAGCCCCCATGGGCCAGGGAAGCGGTTTCATCATCGACCCGAGCGGGTACATCGTGACGAACAACCATGTCGTGGGAGACTTCAAAGACGGCAAGATCACAGTGAAGCTTTCCGATGGCCGCGAATTTGAAGCCAAACTGATCGGCAGCGACCCCAAAACGGACGTGGCGCTGATCAAAGTCGAGACCAACGGCCTGCCCTCTCTCCGGCTTGGAGATTCCGACGTCATCAAGGTGGGCGAATGGGTGCTGGCCATTGGCAATCCCTTCGGCCTGACGCACACCGTCACGGCAGGCATTGTAAGCGCCCGCGGCCGCGGCAATGTCGGTATTGTCGATTACGCCGATTTCATTCAGACCGACGCCGCCATTAACCCGGGCAACTCCGGGGGGCCGCTCATCAATCTCGATGGGGAAGTGGTCGGAATGAACACGGCCATCTTCAGCCGCAGCGGTGGCTCGATGGGGATCGGTTTCGCCATCCCCGTGAATATGATCCAGTACGTCGAGACCCAGCTGCGTGAGAGCGGCACCGTGACCCGGGGACAGCTCGGAGTGGTCATTCAATCATTGACCCAGGAACTGGCCGACAGTTTCGGCGTCGAGGAGAGCAAAGGCATCCTGGTCGGCCAGGTCATGCCCGGCATGGCGGCTGAAAAGGCCGGGATCGAGCAGGGCGATATCATCCTGGAGCTTAACGGCAAACCCGTGGGCGACCTGAATTCGTTCCGCAGCCGGATTGCCAATACCGCGCCCGGCACAGCGGTCACCCTGGTGGTGCTTCGTGACGGCAAACGCCTCGAGAAGACCGCCACGATTGGTGAGTTGGACGAAGAAGCCGTGGTCGCAGCCAGCGCCACCGACGCCGGCGGGCCTGCGAAAGTGGAGCAAGGCATCGGCATCACCGTCCAGAATTTGACCGATGACGTCGCCGCCGAACTCGGTTACGAAAATGAACAGGGTGTGATTGTATCCAGCGTGGAACCCGACGGCCCGGCGGCGCTGGCCAACATCGAACCCGGCAACCTCATCCAGGAGGTCAATCGCAGCAAAGTCACCAATATCAATGAATTTCAGCAAGCGATGGAGCACGCCAGCAAGAAGGAAACCGTGTTATTGCTGGTATCCGACGGCCAGTTTGCGCGCTACGTGGCGCTGCGCCTTGCAAAATAGATAACGGCTGCGGCCTGTTGCCTCAGTTCCCGACCGTCAGTACCTCCCCCTGACGCAGGGCGGCCCCTTCCCCCAGGGGCCGCCCACCCCCATTGTCCGGGCGTTCACATTGAGCACACGCGCTCCAAACGGGTAACATAACCGGTACACGGAAGCTCTGACGCGGAGGAAAGACGGCGTGGGAACCGAAATTGAGCGGAAATTTCTTGTGGCGACCGATGCCTGGCGCGAGACCGCCTCGGAGGGCGTACCCATCCTCCAAGGATACATTGCCATGGGCCCGCCCATCGCCGTACGGGTGCGCATCGCCGCCGAACAGGCCACATTGAATCTCAAAAAATCGACGGTTGACATCGCGCGCGACGAATTCGAATACCCCATCCCAGCCGACGACGCCGCCCAGCTTCTGGGCCATTTCTGCGCCGGGCACGTCATTCAAAAAAAGCGGCATACGGTGGAATACCGGGGATTCATCTGGGAGGTCGACACGTTTGAGGGTTCCAACGAGGGGCTGGTCGTCGCGGAAATCGAGCTTACCGCCGTTGATCAGCCGTTTGACCTCCCCCCCTGGGTGGGCAATGAAGTCTCGGGCGATCCGCGTTATCTCAACACCAGCCTGTCGGTTCACCCCTATCGGGACTGGTAGCGCAAGCCGGTCTCAACTGGTGGCGGCATCCGGCGAACGATCACCTTGTGCTTTTCCCGCGTTCGCGATTCCGGTATGATCCCGCGCACGATGGGCGGAGTGGGCAAGAGGGCTGCGCCGGGACACATCGGATCGCACGCTGCGTGGCATACAATCAAAAAAGGAGACGCACATGTTTGAACGACTGGAAATGGCGCCGCCGGATGCCATTCTAGGGCTGACCGCCGCCTTCCGGGAAGATCCGAATCCACACAAGATCAACCTCGGCGTTGGCGTGTACCAGGACAGCGAGGGTCGGACGCCTGTCCTGCCTTCCGTCCAGGCGGCCGAACAGCGGGTGCTTCTCGCGGGCCCCATCGAGGGGTATCTGCCCATCGATGGCTCGCCCCACTATGCGGCGCTGGTGCAGGGGCTGGTGTTCGGGGAAAATCATCCCGTTATTCAGGAGGGACGCGCGGCCACTTCGCACACGCCGGGCGGCACAGGCGCGCTGCGGGTTGGGGCAGACTTCATTCACGCCCAGCTTCCTGGGGCGCGCGTCTGGCTGAGCGAGCCCACCTGGGTCAACCACAACAGCATTTTTGAGGCCGCCGGCATCAAAACCGCCTCGTACCCCTATTATGACGCCGAAGCCCATGGACTGGCTTTTGACGCGATGGCTGATGCGCTCAAGCGTGTCCCGGCGGGCGATGTAGTGCTCTTGCACGGCTGTTGCCACAATCCGACCGGCGTGGATCCAACGCCGGAGCAGTGGCAGCATTTGTCGGACCTCTGCGGCGAGGCCGGGTGGCTTCCCTTTTTCGACTTCGCCTACCAGGGCCTGGGCAACGGGCTTGACGAAGATGCCGCCGCTGTGCGCAGCTTCACGGCGCCCGGCCGCGAAATGCTGGTCGCATCGAGTTTCTCGAAAAACTTCGGCCTCTACTGTCAGCGCGTCGGCGCACTGTCGGTGGTCGCATCGGCCCCGCAGCCCGCAAAAGCGGCGCAAAGCCACATCAAACGTGCCATTCGGGCCAACTACTCCAACCCACCTGCCCATGGCGCGCGCCTCGTGATCGCCGTGCTGGGCGACCCCGAGCTTCATGCCCTGTGGAAGCAGGACGTCGATGCCATCCGCGACCGCATCAACACCATGCGGCGACTGTTTGTCGACACGCTCAAAGAAAAAGGCGTCGCGCAGGATTTCTCGTTCATCCAGAACCAGAAAGGCATGTTCTCGTTTTCGGGACTCACCAAAGATCAGGTAGATGCGCTCCGGACACACTTCGGGATCTATATCGTGAGTTCGGGCCGAATCAATGTCGCCGGAATGACGGAATCCAACATGGATTACCTCTGCGAGGCGATTGCACACGTCCTGTAACAAACGGCCCGGAGTCCCGGAAATTCGTCTTGACGATTTCGCCTGCGCTATACTGAGACGTTCTCGCAACCGCCACGGAATTCGACAGAATATCCGCAGAATATCCAGGGAGACTGAGATGACGTTCGCGATTATCATGGCCGCTTCCGCCTTTGCCGCTGTAGATGTCCCCGCGCCCGAAGGGGCGCTTCCGGTCCGTATATCGGGCCCGTGGACCCTCGTTCTGGGCCCCGGCCGCCTTGACACCCTGGAGGGCGCGCGGGAAGTGAAGGAGGCCGTTTCCATCGCCATCGCGCCGATGGAACGGCAGCCGATTCGCGGTGAAGAACACAAGCCCCTCCCCGTATTTGATCCCAAGGCGGGCGCCTGGAGACGCGGCTCGAAATTGAAGCGGCTCATCGCCGAAGAATGCACCGGCACGGGTCTGGCCGTTCCGTCGAGCATCCGGCTTTCGGCGCAACCCGATGGCACCGGCGTGTTCGTGGAAGGCACCGACTATGTTGTCGATGCATTCTGGGGGCAGATTGGCCGTATCGACGGCGGCGGTATCGACCCCGAACAGGCCGTTTACGTCGATTACGATTACTACCCCACCCGCGTCGACAGCATCCTCCTGGACGCTTCCGGCACCCTGCGCGTGGTCCAGGGCCCGGAGGGCGTCGGCAACATTCGCCTTGCCGAACCCGGATCCGCTGAGATCGCGGTGTGCACGGTCTGGCATAACGGCATCATGGAAGGTCTGGAACCCGAGAACGTCTTCCCCATCGAGTTCTCCGCACCCGGCGCCTCGCTTCCCCCGCCCAGCGCGGAACGCCTCCTGCCGAAAACACTGGCCAGGCTTCGCAACGGCGAGCCCGTCACCATCGTCGCCTGGGGAGACAGCGTCACCAATGGCGGCGGACTCCAGCCGGGGCAGGAAGCCTTACGGTTCCAACAGCAATTTCTGACGCGGCTCCAGAAGCGATTCCCGAAGTCTGCGCTTACCCTGCACACCGCGGCGTGGCCCGGTTACAACAGCATCAGCTACATGAACGCGCCCGCGGGCGGACCCTACGATTTTCAGCGCGATGTGCTCGACCGGAAACCGGATCTCGTGATCATCGAGTTCGTCAACGATGCCTCCCTGCACGGCGAGGCCCTGAACGCCCAATATGCAAAGATTCGCGACGCTTTATGGGGCATTTCGGCCGAGATCATCCTGATCACGCCGCATTACGTGCGCCAGGACTGGATGGATGTGACCACGGTCAAGGTGGACGACGACCCCCGTCCCTACGTGCGCGGTCTGCGTGAATTCGCCAACCATAACGGCATCGCCGTGGCCGACGCCGCTCGCCTCTGGGGCGCGCTGTGGCGCAAAGGCATCCCGTATCCCATCATTCTGGCCAATGCCATCAACCACCCCGACGAGCGCGGGATGGCGCTGTTTGCGGACGCCCTGATGGCCGTCTTCCCTGAAGAGTAATTCCCGACTGCCGCGCTGTAACGACAGGCAACCGTGCGATGAGCAAACGTGACCGAAAACGCAGGGATACCGTGCCGCCGACCGAGCCGCTGCGGTCAACACCTTTCGCCGACCTGGCGGAACGCCTGCCCGGAGCGCTCCCCCAGCAGGACCAAGCGCCGCCGCAGGACGCGCCCGCCGCAGAGATCCTCCGGCCACAGAAACACCCGTATCAGGTCGCGCGCACTCGAAAAGGCGCCTACGACCTGACATTTGAACGCCGCGCCAAAGGCAAGGGCGTCACCGTGCTCCGCCGCGTGACGGGCGACCTGCAGTGCCTGATGAACGAGCTGAAAAAGCGTTGCGGGGCGGGCGGCGCCATCCGCGAAGACGCCATTGAACTTCAGGGCGACCACCGAAAGGCCATCGAATTCTATCTCCGTGGACAGGGGCTTTGAGCCCCGGCCCGCGCTGTCACGGCGCCGTGCTCGACGCAATGTCGATCAGGTGCAACAACTCCTCGATGACCATGCGGCTGCATACATCCGCGCGATAGATGGCTGCGACCTGCTCGCGCGCTTTGCCCACGTCGCCGCATGCTTTTCCGCGGGCGATCAGTTCCCGGCAGAGGGAAGACATCGGCCCCCAGTGGCCGCATTCGGTGAATTGGTCGTTCAGGAAGATGAATTTGGGGATGGCCTCGCCCCCATTGGTCAGGAAGCGTGCGAAGACCTCCGGCCGGTCTTCGCGGAAAAGGTAGCGCACGTGAAGCGCGCTGGATGCAGAGGCCAAAGCTTCAAGCACCGGCACGTGGCGCACCACGTCACCGCACCAGTCTTCGGCAATCGCAATCACGTGCACCGGCCGCGCGAGGCCCTTCAGCAGGGCCCTGACATGGGGTTCGAGCGGCTGCTTCGCGCGCAGCTCCTTCATGGTCTCCTGGTGTGCGGGCTTCTCACCCCGTTTCAACCAGTCGTCAAAGCTCTGGCCGCCGGCATGAATGGCCCGCCAGTCCAACACGGGCAGTATGGGAGGTCGTGGCATGGATTCTACTCCTTTGAGGGCGCGGCCTGTCTCTTGACAGAGCCGCGCCTGCTTCCGCAGACTAGTCTCGCTCACAGGTATAACATATGGAGAGGCCCCAGTTGATTCCCGGCCGCTTGCGGCGCCGATGCGCTCTGCGCTGAACACCGGGCGGACGGAATAGGCGCGCTCTACGGTGGTGTTGTGCCGTACAGGCGTGCATATCGGACCCATCCTGCCCTTGGCGGCGTTTGTCCAATTCGAGGAGAAGCCATGAAAATCCTGCTTGCCCGGCCCCGCGGGTTCTGTGCGGGCGTCGAACGCGCGATCAAATGCGTCGAACGCGCCCTCGAACTCTACGGCGCACCCGTATATGTGCTTAACGACATCGTTCACAACGCCCACGTAGTCAATGAACTGCGGGAAAAAGGCGCGGTATTCGTCAAACATCTCGACGACGTGCCGGTGGGCTCGCACCTGCTGTTCAGCGCCCATGGCGTGTCTCCCTCGCGCTGGGAAGACGCCCGGGAGCGCCAGCTCGAAGTCATCGACGCGACCTGCCCGCTGGTGGCCAAAGTGCACAACGAAGCGCGCCGTTTCGCGGACAAAGATTTCACGATCATCCTCGTCGGCGAGGCCGGTCATGACGAAACCATCGGCACCATGGGCTGGGCTCCGCAGCACATCAAACGCGTCTTCACGATCGAGGAAGTGGAGCAGGTGGAGGTGCCCAATCCTGAAAAAGTGGCCTATATCACGCAGACTACCCTGAGCGTTGACGACTGCGCCCGCCTGATCGAAGCCCTGAAAAAACGCTTCCCCCACATCACCGGACCCCGCTCCGCGGACATCTGCTATGCCACGCAAAACCGACAGGCCGCCGTGAATGGGCTGTCGGCGCAAGTTGACCTGGTCCTTGTGGTCGGCGACCGGGCCAGCGCCAATTCCACGCGCCTGGCGGAAATCTGCACCGCCAAGGGCATTCCCGCCTACCTCATTTCCTCCGCCGACATGATACAGGAGGCGTGGCTGGACGGCGTCAAATCGATCCTGCTCACCTCCGGCGCATCGGCGCCGGAGCGGCTGGTTCAGGGTGTGATCGAGTACTTCAGGTCGCGCGGGCCCTGCGACGTGGTAGAGAGCGATGCCGAGTTGGAGGGCGTGCACTTCAAATTGCCCGCCGCCATCGCGTAAACAGCGCATTCCCGCTCGCGAGGGAGCGCTCCAGGGCAGCTGTCTCTCCCCTGCTCCGACGCAACACGTAGTGGGCGTTTATTCAAGCGAGAGCCGCACTTTTCCGGCGAAGGCGCCCCAAGGGGCGCCCAATGGCGGGCCAGGTGCGTCAAATCGAATGAAACCATCGGGTTGGGGCGAGGCAAGCGAGATTGCATTGCCATTCTTTCGTATGGTACGATACGCTTTCGATTTCAGGTGAGATCCGTCTATTTTGCTGGAAAGCTCTGTCTCTAACGCGGGTACAGCATGTTTGAATCATTGACAAAGCGCTTGGAAGCCGCCTTCAAGAACATTCGCGGTCAGGGAAAACTGACCGAGAAGAACATGAAGGACAGCCTCCAGGAGATCCGGCGGGCGCTGCTCGAGGCCGACGTTAACTACAAGGTTGTCAAGCAGTTTATCGCGGATATCCAGGAGCAGGCGCTGGGCGAGAAAGTGCTCGACAGCATCCAGCCGGGCCAGCAGATCGTCAAGATCGTTCATGACGCGCTCGTGAACACCATGGGCGGAACGAATGAACCGCTGCGAATGGCGGACACCCCGCCGACGCTTATCCTGATGGTGGGGCTGCAGGGCCAGGGAAAAACGACCTCGGCGGGCAAGATCGCGCTGCATCTCAAGAAGAAGTCGCATAAACCCCTCCTGGTCGGCGCGGATGTGTACCGCCCGGCGGCGATAAAACAACTGGAGATCGTCGCACAACAGGCGGGCGTGGAGTGTTTCAGCCTCGGTGAGCACGCCGATCCCGTGGACATCTGCGTCATGGCGCGCGGCGAAGCCCAGATGCGCCAGTGCGACGTCATCATCATGGATACAGCGGGCCGGCTGCACGTGGACGAACAGATGATGGGCGAGGTGCGGCGCATTCAGGCCCAGGTAGCGCCCCACGAAATCCTGTTTGTCGCCAATGCGATGACCGGCCAAGACGCGGTCAACAGCGCGAAGCAATTTCATGATGCGCTGCCCCTGACCGGCGTCGTGTTGACTCAGTTGGACGGTGATGCGCGCGGCGGCGCGGCGATCAGCCTGGTCAGCGTGACGGGCTGCCCGATCAAGTTTGTCGGGACGGGCGAGAAGCTGGACGCGCTCGAGGCGTTCCATCCCAAGCGGATGGCCGACCAGATCCTGGGGATGGGCGACATCGTATCGCTTGTGGAAAAGGCCCAGGAAGTCGTCGATCGAGAGCAGGCGCTCAAGTTTCAGGAAAAGGCGCGCAAGGCAACCTGGGATCTCGAAGATTTTCTGCAGCAGATGCAGCAATTGAAGAAAATGGGCTCGCTGGGCGATTTGGTCCAGAAAATCCCCGGAATGAAAAAAATGATGGGCCAGGGGATGATGGACGTCGACGAAGACGAGATGAAATACGTGGAGGCCATCATCTACTCCATGACGCAGGAAGAACGGCAAAAGCCCAAGATCATTAATGGCAGCCGGCGCCGGCGCATCGCAGACGGCAGCGGCACCAGCGTCCAGGAAGTCAACCGGCTGCTCAAAGACTTTGGGCAGATGCGGAAAATGATGAAGAACATGATGAAAGGCGGAAAGAAGGGCCGGCGGGGCATGCCCACGCTGCCCGGCTTCTGAGGCTGCGGCCGATGACGCCGCATTTCCAGCCGCTAAGCAGTTTGATGGTCGCAGCGTAGGCACGTCGGATTCAGGAAGGCTGCGGAGTAGCCGCAGTCAGGAGAGAAAGGAACCATGGCAACAGTAATTCGTATGAAACGAGGCGGACGCACTCATGCGCCGTATTACCGGGTGGTTGTGATGGATGGGCGGAACCGCCCCACAGGCCGCGTCATTGAAGAAATCGGCATATACCATCCCTGCGCCCGGCCCGAACCGCGTGCCGAAATCGACGCCAAACGCGCGCTCCAGTGGTTGTGGAACGGCGCCCAGCCGTCGGACACCGTCCGGTCAATTCTGACCCGGCAGGGCGTCATGGAAATGTTCGCCAAGGGAACGAAACCGGAAGAACTGTCTGATGCCTCTCCGGCAGAGGCTCCGTCAGCAGAGGCTCCGTCAGCAGAGGCTCCGCCAGCAGAGACTCCGCCAGCAGAGACTCCGCCAGCAGAGGCTCCGCCAGCAGAGGCTCCGTCAGCAGAGGCTCCGTCAGCAGAGGCTCCGCCAGCAGAGGCTCCGTCAGCAGAGGCTCCGTCAGCAGAGGCTCCATCTGTGGAGACCGCTCCGGCGGAGACCCCGGCGGAAAGTCCTTCGACGGAAGCCTCTCCGGCCGATACTGCCTCAGCCGAAGCCGAGGAAACGGCGCCGGACGCATAAGGCGGAGCCATGCGGGCCGATTCGGCCCCGCGTGGACGTTTGCCGTGAACGAGGATTCACACCGTGAAACAACTCATTGAATTTGTTGCGAAGAAACTGGTCGACCATCCTGAGGATGTTCAGGTTACGGTCATCGAGAACGAAGATGGCCAGTATTATGAATTGCGCGTCCATCAGGACGACATGGGCAAGGTGATTGGACGAGATGGGCGGACGGCGAAAGCCATTCGCACCATTCTCAGTACCGCCGCTAACAAACAAAATATGCGGGCCACGCTCCAGATCGTGGAGTGAGGCGCGCTGGAATGACGCATGACCAGGCGCACGGTAGTCGCGGGCAAGGTTCACTCCGTGAACCCGAGCAAGCGCCAGGTGCGCATCCGGACGCTAGACGACGACGTTCCTGATGACGCGTTTTTAGGGCGCCTGCGTCTTCGGCTGGCGGACGGCCGGGAAATCCGGCCCCTGGTGAGTGCGTTGCGGCGCCCGGAAGGATGGGCTGTCGTGGAATTCACGCCGGGGACGCCGCGCGACAACGTCGCCGGCATGCGTGGCGCGGAGGTCCTCTGGGAGACTGATGAAGATGCGCTCGCTTTCCGTGGCCGTTTTGTGACGGACGCCCTGCGGGGCATGCGGCTGTTCGGTCCCGGCGAAGTTGAGCTGGGCGAAGTCGTGGCTGTGCTGGAATCGTCGGCCCACGCCGTGCTCGAGGTAAAAGATCGCGACGGGCACAGCCTGCTGCTTCCGATGGTTCCGGAAGTGGTTGAACGCATAGACTGGGAATCCAGGTCCATCATCGTGGGAGATATTGCCCCATTCGCGGTGGACGATGCGCATTGATGTTCTCACCCTGTTTCCGGAGTTTTTTGATGCTCCGCTCAGGGCAAGCCTGCTGGGCAAAGCCTTGGAGCTGGGTACGCTTGAGGTCGCGGTAAGCAACATTCGGGATTTCGCGACCGACCGGCACCGCACGGTGGACGATGCGCCGTATGGCGGCGGTCCGGGCATGGTCATGCGCTGTGAGCCGATTGCTGCGGCTCTGGAAAGTCTGGCCGGTCGCAACTCGCTTCAGCGTGTGGTGTTGATGTCGCCCCGCGGCCGGCGCCTTGACCAGGGTCTGGTCCGCGAGCTGGCCCAGGTGCCGGACCTGGTTTTGATTTGTGCGCGCTATGAAGGCGTGGATGAGCGCGTGAGCACGGCGCTCTGCACGGAAGAGATTTCGATTGGCGATTACGTGCTCAGCGGAGGCGAACTGCCTGCGCTGGTCCTGATTGAGGCGCTGAGCCGGATGATACCCGGTGTGGTAGGCGATTGGGAATCGGTCACTACGGACTCGTTTTACGAGGGTCTGCTTGGGCCGCCCCAGTACACGCGCCCCGCGGTGTTCCGCGGCCTCGAGGCGCCCGCGGTCTTGCGCGAAGGCCACCACGCTGCGATTCAGCGGTGGCGGCGCAGGGAGGCGCTGAGAGCAACGCGCACGCGGCGGCCCGATTTGTTAGTGAACTGTAGCGAAGAAGACCGTTTGCTCCTGGCGGAGATCGACCGGGAAGAAGCAGAACGGAAGCGAGGAGAACAGCCGTGAAATTCACGAAGGCAGTGGAAGCGCTCAGCCAGGAGCAAAAAAAGCCCGCGGAAAAGGTGCCCCAGATGAGTGTGGGTGACACCGTCCGCGTTCACTTCCGGATTGTGGAAGGTGAAAAAGAACGCATTCAGGTGTTTGAAGGGGTGGTCATCAGCCGCTCGGGTGGCGAAAGCCCCAACGCCAAGTTCACGGTGCGCCGCGTGGCGTACGGGGAAGGCGTCGAACGCGTGTTCCCGCTTCACTCGCCGCGCGTGGAAAAGGTCGACGTGATCCGCGAGGGCAAGGTCTGTCGCGCCAAGCTGTACTACCTGCGCGACCGCGCCGGCAAAGCGGCCCGCGTGAAAGCCAAAGGCCGCTCCACGGTAGTCAAAAGCGAGCAATAGGCGCGACGTTTCGCGCTCACAACATTCCCGGTTTTCGGACGCCCGCAGCGGCCCGCCTTGCGGTGGGCTTGCATGCGGGCTATTCTACAGGCGTTGCGCCATCGGGCGGGATGCTCGGGCAAACGGGTCTGGGATGGAATCGATGCCGAAACGCACCCTGAATGAAATACCCGCCGCTGTAGAAGCGGGAACACCGCATGCCAAGAGGCGCGCGAAGGGCGCCGCAGGCAGCGCCCGCGCCGAAAATCGGAAACACCGCAGGACCCGCCCGGAGGCATCACAGTGGCGCGAAGAACTCGAGGCCTGCCTTTTGGAGCGCCGGGCGGCAGCGCAGGGCTTTGAGCGCGTGGCAGGGGTCGATGAAGCGGGCCGCGGCCCTTTGGCGGGTCCGCTGGTAGCGGCGGCCGTCGTGCTGGGCCATCCCCTGCCTGAACTGAATGATTCCAAGCAATTGACGCCGGCAACACGGGCGCGCCTCTTCGATGTGCTGCAAAACGGCCCCCACGCCATCGGCATCGCCATTATTCCGTCCGAAGAAATCGACCGGCTCGGTATTCAAGCGGCCAATTACGCGGCCATGCGCCGTGCCGTGAATCAGTTGGCGCCGCTGCCCGACTACCTTCTAGTGGATGGTTTTGACTTGCCCGGCTGCCCGATCCCCCAATGCCGGCTGATTAAAGGAGATTGCCGTTCCCAATCGGTCGCCGCCGCGAGTATTATGGCGAAAGTCACGCGAGACCGCATCATGGAAGAGCTGGACTGCCAGTATCCTGAGTACGGGTTCGCGCGCCACAAGGGATACGGCACCAAAGGGCACCTCGATGCGATTGCGCGCTGCGGGCCCTGCCCGCATCACCGGCGAACGTTTGCGCCGTTGGCCCGTTCCCTGGAAACGGAGCCGCTGTTTTCGAAACTCGACAAGGACGCTTCTACATGCGCCACGTGACCATTGCGCTCTGCCTGACGGCCCTTCTGGGATGCGCGACCCTGCCTTACGCCCCAGCCGAGACCCCCAGTGCCCGCGCGCAGGCGTTCAATCACTATCTGATGGGCGACATCCACCGGCGCAATGGCCGTTTCGAGCAGGCGAACAGCGAATTCGTGGCGGCATTCCAATACGCCCCCGATGATCCGAATCTCATGAAGCACATCATCCGGGGCCATCTGCTGGTTCACGACTTGGAAAATGCCCTGGCCTACGCGGACAATCTGGTATCCGCCTATCCCGACGATCCGGCCGCCTGGTTCATTCTGGGCCGGATCTACCGCCAGCAGGAGCGCTACGAAAAGGCCACGGAAGCGTTCAAAAAAGCCCTCACCCTGACCTCCTTCAACATCTTTATTTACGATGAATTACTCCAATCCGAGGAAGAATCCAACGATCTGGTGTCCGTAGTGGACATTTATCTGAAGCTCGTGCAGCTTCATCCGGATTCCGCCCTGCTCTATGAACGGCTTGGGCTGAGCCTGGCGCGTATCCGAAAAAATGAAGAGGCGAAGGGCTATTTGGAGAAAGCCCTCGAGCTGGACCCCGGATTGACCACCGCCCGCTATTTGCTTGGCTTGATCTACCTGGAACTGGGCGAAACGGAATCCGCAGCGGCCCAGCTGCAGCAGTACCTGGCCCTATCTCCCGACGACGTGAGCGCGCGCGAACATTTTGCTGCCGCCCTGGCCCGCATGGACCGCTACGATGAGGCCATCGAGGAAGTGACGCGGCTCTGCGAACAGGCCGGTGCGGAGGCCCGGCACCATCTGCAGCGCATGTACCTGCTTTTGCGCGCGGATCGTGCGGCCGAGGCCAAGCGGGCGATCCCGCCGAACGACGCGCCCATCATGGGAACCGTGCTCCGCGCATTGGCCCGCAAGTTCGCCGGAGAGCCCTATCTGCTGCTGCTGGAATCCCTGGACGAAATTGACGGAGACATCGACGCCGAGAGCCGTGATTTCCTCCAGGAAATTCTGTTTTTGTATGGTCCTGAGTCGAGCGGCGCCTTCCTGCTCGGACTCATGCGCGATATCGGCGCGGAAGGCTTCTACTCGCGGCGTTTTTCAATCCTCCAGGCACGGATTCTCATGGCCCAGGAACACTACGCGGAAGCGGCGCCCCTGCTGCTGGCTGCCCTCGACGAGTCCGGCCCGGACAAATGGGCCCATTATTATCTGGCGATCATCTACGACGAGCTGAACGACGCGGCCAATACTGAAAAACACCTCGAAGCCTGCCTGCAACTTGATCCCGACGATCCGGATGTGCTGAACTTTCTGGGATACTTCTTCGCGGACCACGGCAGGAATCTCGATCGTGCAGAAACGCTGATCAAGCGGGCACTCGAGCTGTCGCCCGAGAATGGGTTCTATCTCGACAGCCTGGGTTGGGTCTATTACCGGCAGGGAAAACCCGACCTGGCCATCGAATACATCCGGCGCTCCATCCTTCGGCTCGAACGCGACGATGCGGTGGTTCGCGACCACCTCGGCGACGCGTATTTTCTGAAGGGGGAGGTGGAAAAGGCGGTGGAAGAATGGGAACGGGCACATCGCCTGGATCCGGAACTGGAAGGCGTAGCCGAAAAACTCGATCAGCATCGCGCACAGCCGTCACATCCGTAATTTGAGCCGGGTCTCACCCTGCCGGATGCCATGGCCTTGCAGCGGTTGCCGGAACAATTTCCGGGCGAACAGGCGGCGATGGCCGTCGTAGAAAGGAGCGTTCTCCGTGACCTCGCTGCTTCTGTTCAACATTGCATTTTCTTTCCTGGGGTACACCGGATCACTGTCCAGCGTGCTCGTCGGCGAGCATCTGGCCGCCCATGAACACGCGACCCTGCCGGTGCCGCCGGCGGTCACCATCGTGCATGAAGAGACGGTTTACACGCACAGTCCCGCAAACAACGGTTCCGGCCCGTTCTGGAGTTCGGGTTGCACCATCCTCACCCGCCTCGGAGACACGGTGCTGCTCTCCGAGATGGAAACGGGCCAGGATGTGCCGCCGCTCTGCAACACCCGCTGGCGGCTGCACAGCCGCACAGAGGCGGGGTGGAGCCTGTTTGCCGAGGCCGAAGGCTACCGCCAGCGCGAACCGACCCTCCTGGCAAGCACGGGTTCCGATGTCTTTTATCTGTATGTGAACGACAGCACGGAACCGCCGGGCACCAAATACGGCCCCTGTACGCCCTATCTTCTGAAATTCCACCTCGACAACCCCGGCAGCCCCGAAGCACTCCGGCCGGCATGGGAAGGAGAGCCCACGTTTACGGACCACTCGTACCGGGGCTACGCAGCAGACCGCGGCGCTGGAGAACTCCTCATGCTCAATATTGACGCCAAAACGACTGAGGAAAACTGGTGCCACCTGAAAGCCGATGGCGAGGTCTTGGGCAATGGAAAGATCTCTTTCCCCATCCGGGCCTGCTACCCCCAGGTGGCGCTGAAAGACAAGGCCGCCTACGTGCTCGCCATCAGCGACATCCGGGAGCCCGTCGAAGAATGGGCGGACTACAAGTTTGAACAGACGCAAAATACCTGGGATTACGTCTTCCGCATCCTCTATTTCACCTGGACGCCCCATATCGGCTCGCAGGCGTTCTCCCCGCCCTTGGAGATCGCCAATGTCGAAGCCACTGCGGGCCACATTTTCGGCCAGGATCTGCACATCGCCCCCAATGGCGACGCGTACATCCTGTATACGCAACGCGAAGTAAGCTCGGCCCTTATGCGCGACAAATTCTTCCCGGATCTATCCATCGTGGACTCGCTGCACCTGGCGCTCGTGCGCGAGGGCCAGATCATCGATCGAAAAACGATCATCGAGGGAAGCGAGACAAGCCAGCCGGGCAGCGCGCGTTTCCATATTGCGGCAAACGGCGACTGCTACGCACTCATCTACGCAACCATCGACAATGCGCAGGGCAACTACCTGATCCCCATGAATAGTCCACAGGATGCGCCCCCGCTCATCCCCGTACCCCTCCGGCAGCCGCTGTCCATGTTTCTTCTGGCCAGTCCGCGCGCGGGCAACGCCCCCTCAAACACCATTGACCTGGCCGGCGCCGGCCCCGCAGGCGCCATCGTGTACGCCCAGATTGCTCTGGAACCCTAACCCGCGCGGCCAGCCCATCGGGATAGGCCCTGCGGTTGCGTAACTTGGATGTACCTTGGCAACCCCGACGCGGACGCGTAACCTGGATATACCTCGACAACCCCGACGCGGACGCGTTCCGGTGTAGGGGCAGACCCCTGTGTCTGCCCATCCGGATTATGCGGGCAACCCCGACGCGGACGCGTAACCTGGATATACCTCGACAACCCCGACGCGCACGCGTTCCGGTGTAGGGGCAGACCCCTGTGTCTGCCCATCCGGATAGCCCCTGCGGCTACGTTTAAGAAGGGCAGGCAAAGGGGCCTTCCCCTACGCGCTGCGTAACATAGATAAACGAGGAAAGCCCCGAGCGGCGTAGCCTAGATAAACACAGAACAGAAATTAGCGCAAATTAAACAGAAATCCCGGAAAAAACCCTGCTGGATTCACATAATTGACAAGTTCTGACGATGCGTCATACCATGGCGGGGTCATGGGTGCACCGACTCGCAAAAAACACGAACTTCGCAAACGCGAGGAACTCTTTCTCCAAGTTGCGCGCCGTCTGCTCCTCGAACGCGGTTTTCATGGCCTCACCATGGACCGCATCGCCGAAGAAACAGGGTATTCCAAAGGCACGATCTACCTGCATTTCGGCTGCAAGGAGGAGTTGCTTCTCGAACTCGGAAAGCGGTCACGCCGTGAGCGCCTTGATTTCATCACCCGTGGCGTTACCTTTCAGGGCCGCCCACGTGAGCGTATGGTGGCCATTGGCGTGGCGGTGGAGATCCATGCGCGGCTGTTCCCCAACGACGTCCGCATCTGGGAAATCATGAATGCGGAGTCCATCATCGAAAAGATTCCGCCAAACCGGCTGTCCGGCTTGAAGGCCACGGATATCGCGGCAAATGGCATCTTGATTGGACTGGTACACGACGCGATCGCGTGCGGCGACTTGGTCCTGCGCCCTGGTGACTCCCCCCAGGAGATCATGTTCGGGCTGTGGTCCATCACGGACGGCGGGCTCGCAGTCATCCTCGGGAACACGCCGCTGGAACATTTGAACCTTCCAGATCCCTACGCAGCGATATTCAAGAACTGCCATGTCCTTGGCGACGGATACGGGTGGCGTCCTTTATCATCGGAATGGGATTACGACGCGACCACCAAACGCATCCGGCGCGAAGTGTTCCCGCAAGAATCGCGTCTGGTCTTCGGCGACGAAGAAGCGCCCTGATCGGGTTGAGGGCCGCCCGTGGCGCTGCGGGGCATTCGGACGGTCACCAGACCGGCATACAAGAGCCAGCCGGCAAACCGGGTCGATACCCGTTCGCGTAATTGGGGCAACACCCGCCTTTCCGCGGCCTGTTCACCCGACAATAAGCGCGCGGCGTACGACTTTTCATCGAAGGTATCGAAGAAACTCTGCAATCCCCGCTGCGGGTCGCCGCCAGGCGTGCCGAAATCCCGGCCGTAGATGGGCGCGACCGTACTGCAGCGGGCGTAGCTGCCCACGCGGACCGCGTGGACGGAGCGGGCCTCTACGCGGCCACGGCCCGGGCAGGCGTCGCGGTAAAAGGACAACTGGCGCGAATCGGTCCTTGGACAATTTTCCGGACTCATGCTAGACTCACGCCAAGGTCTGTGATCGAGAAGGAACGCGACATGGATTGTTCGAAGTGCCAATTCCGGAGTGCCGTCGGCTACTGCGGCATCACACACGATCTCCTGTGCGAAGAGTGCGGCGTTCATTGCGACCAGTGCGAATGGTTTGTGGGCGAAGAACACATCTACGAGACCAGTAAGGGCGTTCGGCTCTGCCCGAAATGCCAGGAAGAGCGCAAGGCCCGTAAAGCCGCCAAACACAAACAGAAGCGCGCCCGTGACCGCGAACCGGCGGCCACACAACACGCCGCAGCGGACACCAGTCTGGCGGCCCTGGAAAGCGCGCCGTCCCCTTCGGGCGAGCGGGACGCCGACGAAGAGCCCCTCGATGAGGATGCGGCGCTGGTCGCCAGCGGCTATCAGAAATGGCAGCCCTGGCAGTTCAGCATGCTTCTGGCCGTATTTGGCATCATTTGCGCCACCCTGATCATCCTCTTCCCCTCGTTTCGCGGCATCAAGGTGAAGGGGGGCGATTATTTCCCGATGGCCTATATCGTGGTCTTTCTGCCCTTGCTGGCCTTTGTATGGGCACTTATCGGATTGACCTACGCCAAATTCTGGGAAGACCGCGAGAAATGCCTCGTCAGCACCGGGCTGGGCATTCTGGCGATCATCATGTTGTTCGGGTCCTGGTTCACGGACCCGGTTCGCCAGGTTGAAGAGCAGACGGCAATTGCGATCCGAACGCGCGACGACATGAACGCCCAGGAGCTTACCGAATGGCGGGAAGGCATCCTGGATCGCTATCGATATTGAGCAGGGGGAGCAGGATGGCCTGGTTCGCCGAAGCGTACGCCTTCGTCCAGGCAAACTCGTGGTGGCTCATCGCGCTGATTCCCGTGGTCATCGTGGTCTTTTTTGTCAAAATCTCCCGATAATACCCTCCCCGCTGGATCCCGGAACAAATTCCCGCGGGAGGAACTCGTATGGCGACACACTGTGACGGAAGGAGAACGGTTTTATAATGAAGCGCACCGTGTTCGCACTGGCCGGCATGGTTCTGCTCAGCGCTTTCTTCGGGTTCGCGTCCGTGGAAACCCTGTCGACGCCCGGCGGCTGGACTACGGCGCTAGTGCGCACGGTCTATACCACTGCGGTGCTGGCGGTATTTTTTCTCCTCCTGCCTCGCTGGTTCGGCATTCCCGCCCGGATCTTTTTGGCGATGGTCTCTGGTGCGGTTGCCGGATGGCTATTCCAACGGGCAGGAGCCGCGTCTTTTGCAGTTGATTACCTCAACCTCTTCGGCACCGTATTTATTTTACTGTTGAAGCTGGTCGTCACGCCTCTCATCTTTGTGTCGATCCTCTGCGGCGTGTCCGGGATTGGCGATCCGCGCCGGCTCGGCTCCGTGGGTTTCAAGGCCATCGCGTATTACCTGGCCACCACGTCGATCGCCATCCTGATTGGACTGCTCTGCGTTAACGCCATTCGCCCCGGCGCAGGAAGACAGGACCTCCAGGTTGCCGCCACCCTCAACGGCCCGGAGGCACCCCGTCCGGACGAATCCGGCCGGACTCACCCGACCCCGGGCCGCTTGCTGCAGGATACCGTACTGCCTGCTATCATCGACAATCCCATCATGGCCGGGCGGGATCCTCTCTCGATCATCTTTCTGGCCATCCTGCTCGGGGCGTCACTTGCGTCTCTGGGCGACCGCGCCCTGCCGGCCCTCGAGACTTTCCGCTCACTCGACCAGGCGCTGATTCAGCTCGTACTGTGGATCATGCAGCTCGCCCCCATCGGGGTCTTCACCCTGATGAGCAAGGCCATCGCCGAGCTGGGGGTCGACTACATCCTCTCGCTCGCCTGGTACTGCCTGACCGTGGTGACCGGTCTCGGATTGCATTTCGCCCTGCTCGTGGGCCTCCTGCTGCCGCTTGCGGCGCGCGTTTCACCCCTGCGATTTCTCAAAGGCTTTGCCCCGGCCATCGCGCTGGCCTTCAGCACCTCGTCCAGCTCGGCGACCCTCCCGGTGACCATTGAGTGCACCACGCGGCGAATCGGGGCCGACGAAAATGTCTGCAATTTCATGCTTCCCGTTGGCGCCACCTTAAACATGGACGGCACAGCGCTGTACCAGGCGGTTGCGGTTCTGTTCATAGCCCAGGTGCTGGGCAAAGATCTCAGCCTGGCCCAGCAATTCGGCGTATTTCTAACCGCGCTCATGGTGTCCATCGGCTCGGCGGGCATACCGGCGGCAAGTATTGCCTTGATGCCCCTCGTTTTGAAACAGGCCGACATCGGCGCCGAGGCCATCGGCATCGTGATCGGCGTGGATCGCTTTCTGGATATGTGCCGCTCCGTTGTGAATATCACCAGTGACAGCGTCGGTGCTCTCCTGGTATCGCGGTCCGAAGGCGCTGCACTTCAGCCACAGACCGGCAAGGAATAGTCTTTCATGGAACCGCCCCGCATGATTCGTCATATCGTCTGGGATTGGAATGGAACCTTGCTGGACGACCTGAGACTGTGCCTCGCCGTATTGCATGAACTGGCCGGCGCCCGGGGCATTCCTCCGGTTTCGCTGGAGACGTATCGCGACCATTTCACGTTTCCCGTGATCGACTCCTACAAAGCGCTGGGATTTGATGCGTCGCCTCGTGAATTTGAAGAAGCGGCCCGGGAATGGGTCCGCATGTACACCGAGCAACTTTACTCGATGAGCGGGCTGTACGAGGGCGCCGCCGATACCCTCGCCCGCCTGCGGGATGCCGGCCTTCGCCAATGCCTCGTGTCCGCCCACCAGCACGACCTGCTGCTGGAGGCGGTCCGGCATTTCGGCGTGTACCGGTATTTCGATACCATTCGCGGGCTCCACAACCATTACGCAGAAAGTAAGGTCGAGCTGGGGCGGCAGTGGCTGGCCGAGATCGCGCCGCCGCGCGAATCGATTCTCTTCATCGGCGACACGGTGCACGACCTGGAAGTGGCGCAGGCGCTGGGGGTCCGCTGCCTCCTCGTCGCCCAGGGCCACCAATCGGAATCGCGGCTGCGCGCCACGGGCGCCCCGGTCATCGCATCGATCCGCGACGTGCCGGCCTTCTTGAACCGCTGACCGGCCACGGCGGGCCGGCCGTCATCCATCAAGCATGCTGCGCACCTGCTCCGTCAGCGACTGAACGGTGAACGGCTTTTGCAGCAACACGGTATCCGGGCCCAGGGCCACGCAGTCGGAGACCAACTCATTCGCATAGCCGGACATGAACAGCACCTTCATCCGTGGCACACGAGGCGCAAGCTGTTCGTAAAGCTCCAGCCCCCCCATGCGGGGCATCACCACATCGGTGAGCAGCAAATCGATGGCGTTTCCGCTGGATTCCGCTACACGCAGGGCGTCTTCTCCGTCCTGCGCAGTCAAGACGGTATAGCCGTACTTTCGAAGCACATTGCAGGTGAGGTTGCGCACCATTTCCTCGTCTTCAACGACGAGGATGGTCTCGTGGCCCCGCGCACTTCCGGCCAGCGGTTTTGGGCGCAGCCGCCCTTCGGGCTGTTTGTCGATCGCCGGTAAATAGAGCCGAAACCGAGTTCCCTTCCCCGGGATGCTGTCCGCCCAGATATATCCTCCATGCTGTTTGGCGATGCCGTACACCGTGGCCAGGCCGAGCCCCGTGCCTTTACCGACCGCTTTGGTGGTAAAAAACGGATCGAAGACATGCTCCAGCACTTCCGGGGTCATGCCGCATCCGTTATCCGACACCATGATGACGCTGTAGGCCCCGGGCGCGGGACGCGTGGGCGGGTGACGCTCTTCATGGTCTTCCACATCGACGACACGGGTCGCGATCGCCAGAACGCCGCCCTGGGGCATGGCATCGCGGCCGTTTACGGCCAGGTTCATCATGATCTGCTGGATCTGGGCGATGTCCGCCTCAATGGGGCGGACTTGTTCGTCCAGTTCCAGCCTCAATTCAATGCCTTCACCGATGAGGCGACCGAGCATCGGCGCCATGTCTCGGAGCACGGCATTGAGATCGATAACCCGCATTTCCATGACCTGCCGGCGGCTGAACGCAAGAAGTTGATGCGTCAAATGGCGTGCCCGCTCCGCGGCAGACGCAATTTCATGGATCATCGCATATTTCGGCTCGCTGGGCTCCAGGTTCTCGGCCGCCATGTCGGAATACGACAAAATGACCGACAGAAAGTTGTTAAAGTCGTGAGCAATGCCCCCGGCCAAGAGCCCCACGGACTCCATTCGCTGGGCCAGCAGCAGTTGCTGCTGCAACTCCTTGCGCTCGGTGATGTCCTGCACCGTGCCCCGCACCTTGGTGACCGGCCCCGCCTCATCCTCAACCGCCTGTGCCAGGGAATGCACCACCCGCGTCTCGCCATCGCGCTGCCGGGTTATCTGATATTCCACATCGTAGGTGTCAGCTTCACCCCGGACAAAGCGCCCAATAGCAGTTGCAACACGCTCACGATCAACCGGGTGGAGCGCCTCGAAGAACTGGTCGAGCGTGACTTCCTTCAGATGCTCGGGAAATCCGAAGATCCGGCCGGTCTCCCGCGAGCCCCGAAGCTTTTTGTCGGTGACGTCGAATTCCCAATTACCCACATGCGCAAATTCCTGCGCGCGCTGGAATTCCTCTCTGGCCCGCTGAACCGACTCGACGAACCGGGAGCGGGCAATGAACATGCCGATCTCCGACGCGACGACGTTTTCGGCGGCTGCGGCGCCACGGCTTTCCGTACCGTTGGGCACTGCCAGCACCAGGTACCCCACAACCTGGTTACGCCCAACGCAGGGCGTCAATAGCGCGCGTTGATATTCGCGCAATTCAGGCGGAGCCGGCGAGTCCCAGGGCAGCGAGCCCAGCGTCCGGGATCGATTCGGAGGCAGGGCGGACCAGAACTCGTCCGACTGGTCCGGGAGGGTCTCCAGCGCGGTTGCGGCCGCAAGCGGGAAATTCTGGCGCGCCCGCAGCGACAAGCGCCCTTTTTCGAGCACGTAAATTGCCCCCGCCTGACTGTCTGTTACCTCCAACGCGGCTTGAAGCGCCTCAGTTAATCCCGCGCTGAAGGACTCCGCATCATCGAGCGCTTTCGCCAGGGTTCGCATTCGCTTGTACAGGTCGGCGGCCCGTGTGAACTGCTGCTCTTTCTCTTTACGCTTCGTGACATCCCGCAGCGTCCCCACCACGCTGCCGGGCAGGCCGCCGGCGTCGCCCACCAGCGCCGCGGACACCGCGAAATCTCCTTCGCGGCCGCGCCCCAGCCGGAGCCGGACATCAAAATCGGCAACGCGGCCCGTTTCTCGAATTCGTTGGCACAGGGCCTCGCGCTGCTCGCTCGAGACGCAGAATTCCTCCACGTTCTTGCCGATGACTTCCGCGGGCGGCAGAGTCATCACGCGCAGCACCGCGGGGCTGACGTCCTGAATGCGGCCTTCCGGATTCAGCTCGAAGTACACGTGGTCCGTGTGCTGGAACAGGCGCGCGTAGCGGCCTTCGCCATCGCGGCTGTCCTCCTGCCGAAATACTGCTTCCATCAGGTCACGCGTGAGCGCGTGGTCGGCCAGGAGGACCATTCCGAAGTAGCAATACTCCATAATATAGATAAATTTGTACGTACCCACGGTGACCGACATATCGTTGATCACCCCGACCACGAACAAGGTCAGGGCCCACAGCAACACACGCGCCTTAGCCTTGTCGCTTGTGCGGTAAAACCGCAGGCAGGCATACAGGATGTAGACCAGAAAGACCATGCCAATTGCGCTGGTGATCTCCACCAGCGGCCCGGGGGCCATCTCCTGATATACGACCTGCAGGCCGAGGGGCAGGTCCACTTGCTTGATCGCCGGGCGATCCGTGGGCCAGGAAAAGCCGCTGCGATCAAACCACAGCACCAGGCCGCTGATCGCGTAGTAAATGGAAAAGGTATTGCGGACATAAACCGAGAGCTGGCCCGTATACAGCCAGATAAACCAGACGAAGGCTATCGCCGCAAAGACCGTCGACGTGATCTGCAGACGCTGCCAGAACTGACCATCCAGAGGGGTGGCTGCACTGTACAAACCGGCCGCAGCTGCGGTGTAAAACGCCACAAACACGCATGCGATCGCAAACGCCAGGTGCACTTTGCGCTCGCGAAACCGCACCCAGGCCGCGGCATTATGGGCGCCGGTACACAGGATCGCGCCCACGAGCAGCATCGCTGGAAAAGAGGTAATCTTCATTCGGTTCCGTCGCCCTCGGAGCCGGGCCTTTCCGCCGCCATGCTTCGGAGTACGGCCACGTCACATAAGAAGCCATTATGCACAAAAAATGCGAAAATGCGCATCTTCCATCAAGAACAGCCCTTATGCGTGTCTTATTCAGGCAAGCGCCCCAGCGAACGATCTTCCAGCAATTTTGTGGTGCACCGCGAGCGGAGTATACTCCAGGACAGCGTATACGAGGCCTTTCGTTCTGCGTGGTAAACCCGATGGAAAGGCCGGAGGGAAGTGAAGATATGACCAGTGTAGTGATCGCCCTGCTGTCCGGCGTCGGGTTTATCGTCGCCTACCACACCTATGGGCGCTTTCTGGCGCGCAAGATATTCTGTATCGACCCGAATGCGGTCGTCCCTTCACAGGAACTGGAAGATGGCGTGGACTACGTGCCCACGCGCAAAGAAGTCCTGTTTGGGCATCATTTTGTGTCGATTGCCGGCACGGGGCCGATCGTTGGGCCGGCGATTGCGATCTTCTGGGGTTGGCTGCCTGCGCTGCTGTGGGTTCTGCTGGGCTCCATATTCATCGGGGCGGTTCATGATTTTGGCGCGCTGGTGGTGTCGCTCCGCTCGCGCGGGCAGTCGGTCGGCGATATTGCCGGCCGGATGATTTCTCCGCGGGCGCGCGTCCTCTTCCTGGTCGTCCTGTTTTTCGTGTTGATGGTCGTGATTGCTATTTTCGGGCTTGTGATCGCCGTCGTCTTTTCCGCATATCCCCAGAGCGTATTGTCGGTGTGGGTGGCGATGCCGGTCGCGGTCGGCGTCGGTTTCTGGATCTACCGGCGCGGCGGGCATCTGCTGGCGCCCTCGCTCCTTGCTCTGCTGGTTTTGTATGGCGCCGTCGCCCTGGGTGTCTATCGCTGCCCGATCGACCTCAGTGCGTTGCTCCGAGTGCCTTTGTACGCGGGCACTGAGGTGGGCTTCTTCAGCGGCCTCGCTTCGGTCGTAGTCATCTGGACCGGCCTCCTTCTGGTCTATTGTTTTATTGCGAGCGTCCTGCCCGTCTGGATGCTGCTCCAGCCCCGGGATTACATCAATTCACACCAGCTCCTCGTGGCCCTCGTATTGCTTAGTCTGGGCCTGCTTGTAGCGCGCCCGGAGATGGTTGCACCGGCCATCAACGGCAATGTACCCGCGGATGCGCCAATGATGTTCCCATTTCTGTTCATCACGGTCGCGTGCGGCGCGGTTTCCGGGTTCCACTGCCTGGTTTCGTCGGGCACCTCGTCAAAACAGCTCCGAAGCGAGGCAGACGCCCAGTTCGTCGGTTACGGCTCGATGCTTGTGGAAGGCATGCTTGCCGTCATCGTGATCCTGGCCTGCGGCGCGGGGCTCGGTCTGGGCGTAGTCGGGAACGGCGAAACCATCACCGGCGCCGCGGCGTGGTCCGCCTACTACGGCGGCGAATGGGGTGCAATGAGCGGGCTGGCGCGCAACGTGGGCGCGTTCATTGAAGGCGGGGGCAACTTGATTGCCGCCGCCGGTATTCCTCCTCGCCTGGCTGTCGGGATCACGGCCGTCATGATCGCCTGTTTTGCCGCAACGACCCTCGACACCGCAACGCGCCTGCAGCGCTACATCGTGCAGGAGCTGGCGGATGTGGTGCACGTGCCGGCACTGCGCAACAAGTATGCAGCCACCGCCGTCGCTGTTGTCACCGGCGGCGCTTTGGCCCTCCTGCCGGGGCCCAACGGTCCCGGCTCGGGTGGACTGATCCTGTGGCCGCTCTTCGGCGCCATCAACCAGCTGTTGGCCGGGCTGGCGTTTCTGGTCGTCGCGTTTTATTTGATCCGCCACAAACGCCCGGCCTGGGTGCTGGCAGCGCCGCTGGCCATCATGGTGGCCCTGCCTGCCTGGGCGATGAGCATTAACGTGTTTAATTGGGCCGCGAAGCACAACTGGCTCCTGGCCGCCATCGGGAGCGCCGTACTGCTCCTTGAGGCCTGGATGGTCGTTGAGGCGGCGCTCGTGTGGAAGAGCGCCCGAGGCGTGCTGCCCGAAGCATTGCCGCCGCTGAAACCGGCAACCGCTCCCGCACTCGACGAACAGGAGTGAGCGCAGCGATTCAAAATCCGCAAAACAGAGGTATTCCTGATCGAAGCAGCACAAAAGGAGCCGCAATGAAACAAGCAGCCGTTTTTATCTCAATTTTGCTCGTGAGTGCCGTGGCCGGCGCGGCAGCGGATGCTCCCCAACGCACCCTCGTACTGGACCCGGGTGAGGGCAATCCACGCAATTCCGAGGGCGATTTCATCCAATTAAACGACGGCCGGCTCCTCTTCGTCTACACTCATTTCACGGGGAGCGCGAGCGATCACGGCGCGGCGTTTCTGGCGTCGCGTGTCTCGACCGACGGCGGAGCAACCTGGTCGACCGAGGATGCCGTTGTGCTTCCCAACGAAGGCGGCATGAACGTCATGTCAGTCTCATTGCTGCGGCTCCGTACCGGTGAAATCGCCCTGTTTTATCTGCGCAAGAACTCCACCAGCGATTGCCGGCCCATGATGCGTCTTTCGAACGACGAGGCGGCGACCTGGAGCGAACCCGTGCTCTGCATCGAGCCCGTGGGATACTTTGTCGTGAACAATGACCGGGTTATCCAGCTCGAGAGCGGCCGGCTCGTAATCCCCGCAGCGCGGCACAGCCTGCCCGGAGAAAGCTTCAGCGGGCGCGGCCAGGCCATGTGCTACCTCTCGGACGATAACGGCGCCACCTGGTATCCGAGCCAATCGATTCTCGACGCACCGGAAGAGAGCAAATCCGGCCTGCAGGAACCCGCTGTCGTAGCGTTGAACGACGGTCGCCTCCTGATGCTGTGCCGCACGGATCAGGGGTGCCAGATGCGTTCCTTCTCTGGCGACGGCGGCCTCACCTGGTCCCCGCCGGAATTGACGGATATTGCCAGCCCCGTCTCCCCCGCCACCATCGAACGCATCCCATCCACCGGTGATTTGCTAATGCTCTGGAACGACCACCGCGCGATCGAGCCCGCTCTGGCGGGCAAACGCACTCCCTTCGCCGCGGCCATCTCGCGCGACGAAGGCCAAACCTGGGAGAACGTGCGCCTGCTCGAAAACGCCCCGGACGGATGGTATTGCTACACCGCCCTCGAATTCGTGGGTGACGCTGCCCTGCTGGGTTATTGCGCCGGTGATTCCAGCGTGGGCCATCTTAACCGGACCCAGGTGCTGCGTGTACCAATCGCATGGTTTTACGAAAACTGAGGCAAAGCAGCGCGCCGCACCGAAATTTTTCTGTATCCCGGCTGAATCTGCGTAATCCAGCCTCAAAGTCGGGGCGTCCAGCCCGAATGGGTTGACAAAGCGGGCGCCGTTCGCTCATAACACGGCCGCCGGAGCGCCGGGAAGAGGCTGATGGGAAAGGCGGTTACTGCATGCCCGTAAAATGGATTGTCACTGACCTGGACGGGTGCGTGAGCCCCGAGGAATCCGTAGCGTGGGACCTGGGCCCGTTTGTTGAATTTGCACGGCTCTCGCGTGCGGCGTCTGCGGGTGAGTCCACGCTGGCGCCGCTGACCCTCTGCACGGGCCGCCCTCAACCGTATATCGAGGTCTTGATGAAGATACTCGACATCCGCGCGCCGGCGATTTGTGAGAACGGGGCGGTATTGTATTCGCTCCATGACAATTGGGCTCGATTCGGGCCGGGGGTGACGCCCGAGAAGATCCACCGTTTGCGGGCTGTGCGCGATTTCATTGAAACCGAATTGCTGCATCAATATCCCGGGGCGGTGATGCAATTCGGCAAAGAGGCCCAGCTTTCGGTGTTTTCGCAGGACCCTGCGGTACTGAGCGTGATGCAACCGCGTGTTGAACAGTTCGCCCGGGAAAACGGCCCTGAGCTTATTATCAATTGTTCGCATTTCTATCTGAATCTGTCGCTGGCCGGCGTGGATAAAGGAAGCTCACTTCGCGCACTGTTCGCCGAGCTGGGCGTACAATCGCACGAGGTTGCCGGCATTGGCGACACGGTGGGCGACCTGCCCCTGCGTGATGCGGTGGGCTTTTTCGCCTGTCCCTCGAATGCGCAGGATGA
Organism: Candidatus Hydrogenedentales bacterium; assembly: GCA_050950105.1. GTDB lineage: Bacteria > Hydrogenedentota > Hydrogenedentia > Hydrogenedentales > SLHB01 > UBA2224. Next base: position 233,294 of record JBMNGZ010000010.1, read on the forward strand.
AATCAAAGCGGTTGCGGACTATATCTCCCCTGAACCGACCATTTCGGGTCTACTGGACATCCTGGCGCTGCCAGAGATGCAGCGCGAGTGACAACGGCGTGGAGGGTGCAGCCATGTGGATGCGCGCACTGTGTATTGCTGGTTTTGGAGCCATGGCGATGCCCGCATGGGCCGGCGCAGACGCCTCGGTCCTGCCGCCGCCCCGTCATGGCGGAGTTTATGTGGTGGCTCACCGGGGAGCGCATAACGGCATTCCGGAAAACTCGCTTCCCGCCTGCCAGAAAGCCATCGAGCTGGGAGTGGATTTTGTCGAAGTGGATGCGCGGCAGACTCGAGACGGCCATTTCGTCAACATCCACAACAGCACCGTCGATGCGTACGCTGAAGGCGCAACCGGCGCGGTGCGCGATCTCACCCTGGCCGAGATACAAGCGCTGGACATCGGCTCCCGGGTCGCTCCGGAATGGGCAGGGACGCGCATCCCCACAGTCGATGAGGTCCTCGCCTTGTGCAAAGGTAAGATCGGCGTCTATATGGATTTCAAGGAAGGGTCGTGGGAGACCCTGCTGGCGCTGGTGAAGAAGCATGGCATGGAACGGCAGGTGCTCTGGTATGCGTCCCGGGAGAGGCTCAAGAAAATCCGGGAAGCCTGCCCCGAATGCATCATCATGCCCGATCCGGGGCCGGAGACGAACCTGAAACCGCTTCTGGACGATCTTCGCCCGAAAGTGGTCGCGGCGGTGTGGAGACACTACTCGGAGACCTTTGTGAAGACCTGCCATGAAGCCGGAGCCATCGTGCTCGTGGACGAACATGACGCGTCGAGCTGGGAACAGGCCCTCGCCTGGCGTTCCGACGGTATTCAGACCGATCACCCCGAAAAGCTGATAGCGCTGCTGAAAAAACGGGGCCAGACTCAGTAGCAGCCACAGGTCTCGACCAGTTCGCGCATCCGATGGATGCGGGATTCGTCAGCGCCGGGAGGTACCTGGTCACCCGCGTTGGCGATGAGGCGCGGACTGGTATGCCGCAGGTCCAGCCAGTCGAGAACGGCCCGTTCGAAGACCGCCGCATCAACATCGGGCAGCCACAGATGCGGAGGCACGCCCCCCGACAGGATCAGATCCGGCCCGGCCTCGCCGCGGCAGTCACGGGGCGCGAGATCGCCGGGTTGTCCCGGCGTCACCGCATCCGCACAATCGGCGCCGATATCACGGAACATGCCGAGTGCCCCACGTAGACACCCGTCAATATGCACGGCTGCGCACTTCCCCGCCCGGTGCAGCCGCGCAATGGCTTCGGCATAGAACGCTCCGGACCATTCCTCAAAAAAATGGGGCGGCTGGATGTCGCTGGAGAAGTTGTCGCCCATGAGAATAATTTCAGCGGGGGATTCTGCGAGCATATCCACACAGTCGAGCAGGTTGGCGTTCACGGCGTCGACGAATTCACGCACCGCGGGCTGCATCTCGAAGGTGGCGTAGATGGCGCCTTCTACACCCATCCAGTAATTGAGCAGGTGGCCCATGGCGCTGTATCCCGTGGGCACATAAATTACGCCGGCATCACCGACAGCGCGGGCCCACGCGTGGTAGCGTTCCCAGCGCGGGGTGTAGCTGCGTCGGGACAGCGCATATTGAAGAATGCCGAGTTCCCGCTCCGATTTCAGCGGCCAAGCGGCGATTCCCCAGGCGTAATTCTGCGGCTCCCAGCGCCGCGTGCGAGCCAGGGTCCCGAGCGGCGTCTCCATCGTCCAGGTGATAGCAGTCCCGTCGGGTGATTTGACGGCAGAAGCCGTGACATCGTCGGGATAGCAAACGTCATAAAATGCCGGCAGCTGCGGAAGATAGAAGCCGGCCCCCACTTTTCGGTGGTACGCGATAAGCGCGGTCTCCGGCTCAGGATGCGCAGCGCTCAAATCCCAGGGCATCTCGTTTCTGTGATAAAACCAGTGGGACAGATCGAGCATGAAGGGAACTACATCAGGTATGCCTCCCTGATAGACGGTCAGGATGCGCTCGCGTAGCGTCATGCGGTCGATTCTCCCCGTGTGGCCGCCACAGCATACCTGAGCCGGAATCTGCTATCCAGTATCGTCGCGATCGCATTCTAATGCTACGTGCACGGTTTTTAGGTTTTGTTTTTTCTGCTGGTGAATTTTATGGCAAGAGAGTCAAAGAAGAAGACATCGAGACCCATTCGGCATTCTTGGAGGCGCCAGCCGAAAACCAAGAGCGAAAGGAATCCCGATGTCCTGCACCTTGGGGTTGGCCTGTTTTGACGGAGATTGAGATGCGGCGCACCTGTCCCCCGCGGGCGGGGGTGAATCGGCGTCAGCCGATTTGGGGGTGGAGTTTTTCAGGTTGGATTTTGGGGTGTGGCTTGCAGCTACAGCGTTCCGTCGCAACGCGTGGGCTATCCGGCTGGCCGCCCTCGCGGGGACTGATTTCCGCAGCGCGTAGGGGCAGACCCCTGCGTCTTTCCTTCTTAAACACAGCCACGGGGGCGATCCGGATGGGCAGACACGGGGGTCTGCCCCTACACCGGAACGCATTCGCGTGGGGGTTGCCGCGATACGTCCAGGTTACGCAGCGTGTGTAAACGCAAAATAGAAATGTCCGCTTTTCTGCCAATTAGAAATGTCCGCTTTACGCTGGGGGCTAGCGGGTTATCCAAGGGCTGTGGGCAGGTGCGCAGCAGCTGCCCACAGCCCGTCATATCCACAGCCGGCGCACAGCGCGGATGCGCGTAGCGCCCGTCGCGGCTGTGGATATGTGGGTAACTCGCAGGTTTCATGGCTTGGTTTCCGCGCGCATCAAGATGCATCCCTGGCGCCAGGGATGCTTTCGATCGGGTTTGTTGGGGGTTGAGGTTGAAGCACTCCTGCGAGGCTTGGCGGCCGGCTTCGGTTTCGAGGCTTGGTGTGTCGGCAGTTCCCGGTGCCTGAGGTAGCGTCCCCGCCAGCGTACTTTGCGGCTTCCGTCGAGGCGCTCCTCAATGATGACCTTGCTGCGCCGCAGTCCCGCTTGGATGCTGTGTTTGTCAATTTGGTAGCGTTTGCTGCGATAGGCAAACGTGTAATCGTCGCCAACCTGGCGGGTTTCCTGATGGCTGAAGATGGCATCCAGGTCGTGTCCGTTGCGGGAGCGGTGCGCGTCAGCGGCCTCCCGAGGCGCCTGGGTGAAGCGCTGTCTCCACAGGGGCAGGAAGACCTCGTCCAGAAAGGCATTGGCCCCCTCAATCGTCGCGATTCGGGCCCGGCGCAGTGCTTTGACCAGACGGTCCTGAAGCGTGCGGAAACACCGCTCAATGCGGCCCTTGGCCTGAGGGGAATGGGCGGTAATGTGCTCGATACCAAGTTCCTCCAAGGCCCGCTGGATCTGGGTTTGCGCCTCCTTGCCCGCGCATTGCTCTTCCACGGTGGGGGCACGCGAGGTCATGAAATGGCTGGCCTTGTCCACATAGAGTGCACGGGGGCGGCCATACCGGCGGATATACTCACGCAATACCTTCATGTTCGTCGCCGTGGAATCGGTGTCATGAAAACGGCACAGGAGTTCCGAGGTGGCATCGTCGATCATCGCGATAAGGACGGCCGGCTCGCCCCGGCCCTCAAACCAGTCGTGGATCGACGTATCCATTTGGCTCATCGCACCACGGCAGGCTTGGCGCTCACGCCACTGGCGGTGGCGTACTCTGGCTTTACGAGGCTTCCACCGACCTTCGGCGATCATCCACTGCCGCATCGTTTCCCGGCTTACCAGCAGACCGGTTTCTTTCTCCAGCGTCTCGCTCAGAAGCGTCGGACCATAATCGTGGAAGTCTTCTTCCTGCATAAAGGCCAGGGCGGCAGTCTTCGCAGCTAATGGGATCCGCCGATTCGAGGCACGGCCACGCGAACGGTGCGTCAGGCCGGCCGGCCCTTCCTTCTCATAGCGCCGCAGAACACGTCGCAGATGACGCTGCGAGATCCCCAACAGCGACGCGCCTTCAACACGAGAAAGCCGACCCCGGATAATCTCCTGTACCAACGCCAACCGGTCCAACTCCTTTTCGCTCATGCAAATGCCCATCCTCTTCCTCCCCAAACGTGGACAAAGAGGACATTTTTACTTTGCACAAAGCGGACATTATCAAATTGCGCCTACATCCAGGTTACGCAGCGTGTGGACGTTGCCCGTATAATTCGGATGGGCGGCCGCGCGCAGAGGGTCTGATCCACCCAGATTACGGCTGCGCGTACCGTGCAGAAACGGAAAATTGCTTTGCGTGCTCTTACAACTTGAATCTGCCGCGATCGCCGCGGGGTTGATTGCCGGTGGGCGTTCTTGTTAGATTTTTCTCGTTCCACACAGATATTCTGTCGATCACACACTGTTTGAGATACGGAGCAGCCGTTTGCACCGTTCCGCTCTTGCAGCCAGGCCGGGAGAGAAACCATGAACTGTATTTCGTCTGCCAGAACGTACCGCATCGTGTCCGGAACCTTGATTCTGCTCGCCCTGCTGATGGGACTGAGCTTCGAGACGGCGGGGGCGGCTCCGCTCCGGCTGCCTGCGGTATTCGACGACCACGCGGTGCTTCAACGAAACGTCTCCGTGCCCGTATGGGGATGGGCTGAACCCGGCGAGACGGTCGCCGTGGCCATCGCGGGCCAGACCGCAGCCGCAACGGTCGGCGCCGACGGGCACTGGCGAGTCGATTTGGCCCCACTGGCCGCCGGGGGACCCTATGAACTCACCGTTTCCGCGCCAAGCGGCTCCAGAACGCTCTCCGACATTCTGGTCGGCGAAGTCTGGCTTGCATCCGGGCAGTCGAACATGCAGTGGTCAATCAAGCATTCCGACGGCTGGGACGCCGAGCAGGCGCACTGGGCGAACGACAAGATCCGGATCGCGATGGTGTTCCGTGAACACAGCCCGGTTCCACTGGAGGATCTGCGCGGGTGGACCCCGTGGGCGCCGTGCACTGCCGAGACCCTGGACACCTGCTATAAGGGAGAAGGCTTCTCGGGAGTCAGTTACTACTTCGCGAAATACCTCCAGGCCGAGTTGGGCGTGCCGGTAGGCATCATCAACACGAGCTGGGGCGGGACGCGAATCGAGCCGTGGACCCCGCCCGTGGGTTTCGAGCCGATCCCGGCGCTGGAAAACATCACCACGCAGATTCGCCTCAATCAGCCCGAAAGCGCGGAGTATCAGCAGGCCCTGAAAGAAGCGCTGGAGCAGGTCGAAGCCTGGCTTCCGGCCGCCCGGACCGCGCTCGCAAATCATACGTTCGCGCCGGCACTGCCCTCCATCGCTTCGGAATCGGGCCTGAACAACGAAGGAAGGCCCACGACGCTCTACAACGCCATGGTGGCGCCGCTCGTGCCCTATGCCAACCGGGGCTTCATCTGGTACCAGGGTGAATCCAACCGCGGCGACGGCATGCTCTACCGCGACAAAATGGAAGCCCTGATCAACGGATGGCGCAGCGTGTGGAACGACAACGCTCTCGCCTGCTATTTCGCGCAACTGGCCCCGTTTGATTATGGCAAAGATCCCGAAGCCCTGGCGGAGATCTGGGAAGCACAAACGGCTGCGGCGGCCATTCCGGGCGCCGGCATGGCGGTCATCAACGATATCGGCAACGTAAAGGACATCCATCCACGCAATAAGGACGATGTCGGGAAGCGCCTGGCCTGGCTCGCGCTGAATAAGACCTACGGAAAGCGAGACATCGTGTGCGAAGGTCCGGTTTTCGACCGGTATGAGGTCGTCGACAACGCCATGCGCGTATATTTCAAAAACGTGAAAACGCTGAGCACGCGCGATGGCGCCGCGCCGAACTGGTTCCAGATCTGCGGCGCGGACGGTGTCTTTCATGAGGCGACAGCGGTCATCGACGGAGCCAGCGTGGTGTTAACGGCGGCGGATGTAGCCACGCCGATAGCGGTGCGATTCGCCTGGGACCATTGCGCGGAACCCAACCTGAAGAACGAAGCGGACCTGCCGGCATCGGCTTTCCGCGCGGGCAACGTTCCAGCCGAAGGAGCGGCATAAACGCACCGGAAAACGAGTCATTGGGGCCGGTGGATGCCGTGAATTCCACCGGCCCCGCACGCACAACACCGTTTTGACTCCGGTAGCAGTTGGCAAAAGGTCCTGAATACCGCACGTAGCAGCGCGTTTCCCTGTGATATACTGGTTGTCAGGAGCAGTCATCAGCGGGACTAGAGGGAGGTACGGAGATGCGATACCTCATACCCATAGTGCTAGTGTTCCTGTCCGCCGGCTGCGGCGTGGAACTTCTCGCGGGCGCCGCCATTCAGGGAACACTGCAGAAGGAAGCGATCAGCGGAGCGAAACAAACCCTCGACTACACGAAGGATTCCAGCGCCCGCATCACCATCGAACAGGCGATCAACGCCTACGCGGCCGAAAACGGCGCGTATCCGGCATCTCTCGAAACCTTGGTGCCCGAATGGATGCCCAGCATTCCCGCAAAATCAGACGGTTCTCCATTCGGCTATGATCCCGCCACGGGCGCACTGCTCGACGCCTCCATCGCCTCTGCTGCCGGCGCGGCGCCACAACCCGGCCCCTTGGACACGCAGCTCCTTCACGAATCAAACCAGGAGCGGCTGCTGCGAATCCACGAAGCCATTTCGCGCTATACGGTCGAACAACGCAAGTATCCCCAATCGCTTCAGGTGCTGGTGCCCGAGTATCTGCCGCAATCCATCAAAACCCGCGACGGCCAGGATTTCGCCTACAACCCGGCGACGGGGATCGTGTCCACGCCGCCGCCCTTGCCGCAACCGCTCAATGCCACCGCCCCCACGGCGGCTTTGCCGAACGCGCACGCCCAACATCCTCAACCGTCGCCGCGCGTTCCTGCGGCCGGCGCGGGCGGGCCCCTCGGGGAGGCGCTGACCGGCATCGGCATTCAAAACCAGCTTAACCGCTCCTTCGGCGGCGGGGGAGCGGCAAGCGATGCCCGCCAACACATGCGAAACCGGTCCGGGGAAGCCGTTGGCCGGCATAATCTCCAACAGGAAGAGGCCCTGCGCGAGCTGGGCCAATAGGGCGCAGGCACCCGTTTACGAAGGATGCCGCCAGGCCACTTCCCGCGGCGTCGCTAAGCCCGGGCCCCCTCCACCCCGCTTGGTCAGTTGATCCAGTCATCCGCCCATCCCCTGGCGCTCGCCCTCCGGTTGTAGGTTCTGGCCCCCCGTGGCCGCCCATTAGGATAGCCTCTGCGCATCCGTCCAGCCTCTGGCGTTCGCCCTCCGGTTGTAGGGGCAGACCCCTGTGTCTGCCCATCCGGATCGCCCCCGGGGCTGCGTTTAAGAAGGGCAGACGCAGGGGTCGGCCCCTACGCGCTGCGTAGCATAGATGAACCAAAGAAGCCCCCGCGCTGCGACGAGACGCTGTGAGCTGCAAGCCACACCCAAAAATCCAACCTGAAAAACTCCACCCCCAAATCGGCTGCCGCCGATTCACCCCCGCCAGCGGGGGACAGGTGCGCCGCATCTCAATCTCCGTCAAAACAGGGCAACCCCACAATCTCTCCAGTTCGCGTTCTTGTGTCCCCGAGGAAGAGGACGGATCAAAAATTAAACCAAGCGCCGCGTATGCTATTCGCGTTCTTGTGTCCCCCGCTGACGGAGCAAAGATGTATACTTCACCGCCACCACCGGTTCCGGGTCTTGTGTCCCCCGCGGGCGGGGGTGGCCGCGAAGCGGCCGGGGGTGGACTATGCAGATAGATGCAGGGTCTGCCCCCACGCGCTGCGTAGCATAGATGAACCAAAGAAGCCCACGCGCTGCGGAAGTCAGTCCCTGGGGACGCCCCTCCGGATTGCCCCTGCGCATCCGCCCTGCTGGAAAGCCCCCGGAACCCTGTTGCGGGTTCCGGGGGCTTCTTTTTTGGAGCGGACCGCCTGCCGTACGTATGCGAATGCGTATTAAATCAGCCGGCCACGCCCACCACGATCGCCATGGCTTCGGATGCGAGGCCTGTACCCGGGTAGCGAATGAACTCGACATGGCCGTCCATGAACAGCACGTTGCCACCGCCGGGGACGTGGTTATACAATTCCACACTGGTCGCCACCAAGTCCGCCATGACGGGCAGTTCGCTCTGGGCCATCGCGCTGCCTGCGGGGTTGTTGATGTCGGTGACCATGAACCGTTCGACCCCCTCGCGCAGACGGTAGATGGTGTTGCTGCCGGGGGCGCCGTTGCCGTAGCCCGTCAGCGGAACATTCAAGAGCCCCGCCAGCGCGCTGATCTCCGCGCCCGTGAGGCTGATGTCCGAATCCAGCTTGGAAAACTGATGCTCGAAAGTGGGCAAGTGAGGTTTTTCGTCCGGACTAGGCTTGATGCCTCGAACCGCTTCGACGTAACCGAAGGTCGCCAGCACCTGACCGGAGATCTGAGCGCCGGGCGGGAAGGTCGCGCTAGGCTCCAGAGCCAGCACAAGCGCCGCTGGCAGATTTTGTTCATCGGCGCGGTCGAGCGCGTAGCCCAAGTAGTAGTAGCTCTCATCGATCGCGGCCCAGCCGCCCGCGGCGCCGCCGTAGTTGCTCAGCGAATAGTTCCGGCACGGAACATGCAGCCACGGCTAGCCTGAGGTCGGGTTTTTCATCAGTCCGGGATCCGGCTCCGACGGGCAAACCAGCACGCTTGCATCCGTCAGATATTCCGGAATGATGGAGGGCGGAAACATCCCGTAGGCTGTTGCGGCGTCCCGGCCGACCGCCACGGGCAAAAGTGCATTGGGCGCGCCCGGCACTTCATTGCACTCCACCGCGGGATGATATTTCGCCTGACATAGAGCGGGGAATTTCTCTCCTTTACTTTCGTTGGCATACATCTTCATTACCAGGCCGAGTTGTTTGAGGTTATTAGCGCAGCTAGCGCGGCGCGCTGCTTCGCGCGCACGTGCAAGTGCGGGGAGCAGGATGGCCGCCAGGATCCCGATGATTGCGATGACGACCAACAGCTCGATCAACGTGAAACCTTTTGTCTTCATCTTCTTCCAACCTCCCTGTGCGTTGCGACTTCCAGGTGCCAACCACTGAATACTGTGCACGACCCGCTCCGGGAAAATCGTTTACCCGCATCAAGTGTAACGGAATAAGTAAAAACTGTCAATGTTTGTAATAATGCGAAACTCTGCAAAATATATATTTTTTCAATAAATTCATGCTGCTCGTTTTCTATTGCGACTAGTTCACTAATAACAACAGGACTCTGACTGTGAAGCGAAGGCGTTTTGGGGCGCACAAAGAGAGCCCCCCCGGGACCTGTCGGGTTCCGGGGGGAAGAGCGGGTTGGACCTATGCTGGGCTGTCAGGTGGATTAGCCCGCGATACCAATGGTCATGGCCATGGGCCGGCTGATGTAATGGCGGCCGGGATAGCGCTCGAACTCCACATGGCCGTCCATGAAGAGTACATTGCCTCCGCCCGGGATATGGTTGAACTGGGTCACGTCCGTCGAGACTTGGTCGGCCAGAATGGGGATTTCACTCTGGGCCATCGCGGTAGCTGCGGCATTATTGATATCGGTGATCATGAACCGTTCAATGCCTTCGCGGAGGCGGTATACGATATTGCCGCCGCCGTTGCCGTGGCCGGCCAACGGGCCCAGGCCCGGGAATTGATAGTTGCTCAGATCGGCGTCGCCGTCGGCTCTGGCAAAGGTGTTGTCCAGATGTATGCGGAGCATGCCGGCGACCTGCAGCGAGATGAATTCCCCCGGGATCCCACGAACGGGGTCGGCCAACTCCGCGGGGAGGTCAGGCGAGTCCGCACGGTCCAGCACAAAACCGGTATAAAAATAGGAATCGTCTGCGCCGGGCTGTCCCGCAGCCGCACCGCCGAGCCTATCGATTTCGTACTGAAAGCAGGGGATGCCCAGGATGCTCTCGCCCGTGGCGGGATTCTCGAAGACCGGGGGCTCCGAGTCCGAGGGGCAGATCATGACGTTGTGATCGGTCAGGTATTCGGGATAGACCTGCGGGATGTAGAACGAGAAATACCTGGCGGCATTTTCGCTGTCCAGGACCTCCCACAGGCTGCTGTGCATGCCCGCCTCAATCCCCGCTTCGCAGTCCACGGCCGGACCGAAGAGAAACTTCGCCAGGGTGGGATATTTTTCTCCTTTGCTTTCGCCGGCATACATTTTCATTACAAGGCCCAGTTGTTTGAGGTTATTGGCGCAGCTAGCGCGACGTGCGGCCTCGCGCGCGCGGGCGAGTGCCGGGAGTAGTATGGCTGCCAGGATGCCAATGATGGCGATAACGACCAGCAGCTCGATCAACGTGAATCCATTCTTTCCTTCCATGGTGGCCTCCTTCAGGCTTTGCCAGGATACAGATGGTGTTGACCCGCTCTTTCACAAACACTCTGTTCTATATAAAAGCCTAAGCTACCTGGCGCTTACTGTCAATAGAGCAAAATAGGATAAAATCCGGCTTTCGCGTCTGCTTCTCACCCCTTTCGTGTATTCTCTATTTTTCAAAAACCTCCTTTCGCGCCGCGATTCATCGACCCGTGCCGTCCCTGTCCAGTTTCGGGAACCGCGGACCGCAAACGGGGATAGTATAGAGAGAGTGGTGCACTGCGTCGCGTCGTCCCTCGCGTCGCGGTCTGCAACTCACGTGCAGGACCTCCTGCGATGTGGTAAAAAAAGAAGGCGGGGCCTGTTTTCGCGCGGTCGCTGAAACAGGGCAAGCGCGGACATGGAATCGGCTCTTTCAGGCTGGACTGATGAAGCCGTTTTGCGGGGGCGCTCAGATACAGCCGTCACCTCAGAATACAGAATAAGGATAGCAGTGTGAAAAAAGGAGAATCCGCCAGGAAGGCGCCTCATACGATTCGCGATATCGCCCGGGTGGCTGGTGTATCACCCAAGACGGTCAGCTTTGTGCTGAATGGCCGGGCCGGCGTCGCGGACTCCACGCGCAAACATATCTTACGCATCGTGCGCGAGCTGGACTACCACCCCAATGCCGCTGCTCGTGCGCTCCGCGACCAGCTGCCCCGCTCGATCGGGGTCATTTTCCCCAGCACCACCGATGCGATGCCGCTGAGTCACAGCCTGTGGAACTGGTTGCACGAGGATTTCACCCAAATTTTTGGGAGCCGCGGCTATTACGTCACATTCGACATGGCCTCGTATGCCGGGTCACGCAACGGCGATTACGCCCGTGGCGTCTGGGAACAGGCGTTCGGGCCTTGTTTTCTGGCGGGGCCTCTTGCCCTGACCGATCGGGTGGTTCCGCGTCTGCACGAACGAGGCGTTCCCTATGTGGCGGTCACGCGCCTCGATTCGTTTCCCCAATGCAGTGCGGCGACCGTGGACTACGAGCAGGCCGCCTACCGCAGCGCCCGCTACCTGCTCGAACGGGGCCACACGCGCATCGGCCTCCTCAAAGCCTTCCAGGGATATCAGACGGGCCTGGAGCGCCGCCGCGGCTACGTGCGGGCATTGCGCGAAGCGGGGCTCTCTGTCGACGAATCCCTCATTCGCCCCGTAGCCTTCACTTCGGATTCTATCGTTGATCACCTGCATGCCCTGCTCAGTGATCAACGTATAACGGCCATCATAGACGCCAGCAGCGCGGAGGATTCGGCAGCGCTGCGTGAAGGCGCACGACGCGCGGGACGCCGCTTCGACGCCGACCTGGAAAGCGTGGTGTGGAGCTACCGCTATGACACGGGGGTCCTGCCGGAAGCCACCGCGCACATGTGCCTGCCGCTCCGGCAGGCCGCGGTGGAAGGCCTGGAACAGCTGGCCGCCTGGATTGAAGGCGGCCGCAACGGCCCCATCCAGATCCTCTATCAGCCCACCCTGCTGGAAACCACGCATGAGGCCGGCCTGCCTGAACCGCTGCGCGTATTTTACGAAACGGGCTGATTTCCCCCCGGTTCCGGGGGGTGCTGCGCAGACGCGCATCGCACGATGGCACGGCGATTCATGCGGTCGCCTGTTTTTGCCTTTGCACAAGGTATCTGCGACAATGGCTGGAAAAGCCGCATGCATGAGTAAGGGGAGAACTGTGATGAAATGCTTGTCTGCGTGTTCGTTGATCTTTCTTGCCGTGGCCCTGGTGACGGGAGCGGCACAGGCGGAAGAAGCGGTGTTTCGGGTCGGCATGATCGGGCTGGACACGTCGCATGTACCGGCGTTTACCAAGACCTTTAACGATCCGGAAGCACCGGATCACATTCCCGGGTTCAAAGTGGTTGCCGCGTTCAAAGGAGGCAGCAGCGACATTGAATCCAGCGCCAGCCGGGTGGATGGATTCACCGAACAAATCCGCGACAAATACGGGGTGAAGATCGTCGATTCCATCGAAGAATTGTGCACGCTCGTGGACGGGGTCATGCTGGAGAGCGTCGACGGACGTCCCCACCTCGAGCAGGCGCGCCCGGTCATTAAAGCGGGCCTTCCGCTCTACATCGACAAACCGGTCGCCGGCACCCTGGCCGACGCCATTGAAATTTACCGGCTCGCCAAAGAGAATAACGTGCCCTGCTGGAGTTCTTCGTCCTACCGGTACTATCCCGGCCTGGTGGAGATGATGCAGCAAGATTTCGGCGAACTGCGCGGCGCCATTTCGTATGGTCCCGCCAGCCTGGAAGAACACCATCCGGACCTGTTCTGGTATGGCATTCATGCCACCGAGGCGCTTTTCACGGTGATGGGAACCGGTGTTCAGACCGTCGTACGCACGCATACGGACAACACGGACGTGGTCACCGGCGTCTGGGAAGACGGGAAAGTGGGCACTCTGCGCGGACTCCGTCACCAGGCGACGCCGAACCAGGTCATTATTTTCGGCACGAAGGGCGTTGTACACCAGGGCCCGGGCGCCGGATACGGGCCGATGCTGGTCGAAGTGGCCAAATTCTTCAAGACGCGCGAGGTTCCCGTGACTCCCCGTGAGACCATCGAGATCTTCGCGTTCATGGAAGCCGCCGACGAGAGCAAGCGCCAGGGCGGCGCGCCCGTCTCGGTTGCCGATGTGCTCGAGAAGGCGTCTGGCGGGAAACCCCTCCCCTACGACGTCTCCCCCGCGGCGCCGGCGAACGAAGATTCCTGAGCCGCCTGCTCGGGAGTGGAAACCGCTCCAGGAAGGCGCCTGCGCACGGCGGCTGAAAGAAAGCCGGCATCCGGGCGCCAGGCGCCTTAGGTTTGCGGGTCGATGCGGATCTCTGCCCAGATGACCTGCTGTGCGGGCTGCTCCACCGGCTGAGCGATGCGGATTTCGTTGTATCCGTCCAGCAAGGCCTCCAGTGGGCAACGAAACTGCAGCGCGCGCTCCACGCCGGGGTATTGCCCGGGTTCGGGGCCGTCCTCCAGAGCCTCGCAGGGCTGTCCGTTCACGGTCGCGTGGAAGACGGCCGTCCCGACGCCGTCCTGCGGGGCAAGCCCGGCAATGAAGACGGCCGTTCCGCGGTCCGGCGCGCGACCGATGTTGAGGGCAAACACGCCTCCCGCGTGCCCGTTCACGGGGAGTTTCGCCCCCGAAGACATGTTCGCCGGCACCGTATCGTGAAACGCCTGGATATGGCGCCGGGGCAGTCGCGTGCACTGCTCGGGGCTCAGCCCCTGCTCCAGCAGCAGGCGGTAGTCGCTCGTGCTCACCGGAATGGTGCCTGAATCCATGAAATTGAACAGATAAATCTGGTCGGCGCCACGATACCACGACGCCGCTGCGAATCCCCGGCAGGATTCAAGCGTATTGGCCACAGCGCCTCCGCCGGGATGGCTGCGCACATTGAACTCGAGTCCGGGTGCGATGAGGATGGTCTCCGCTGCGCTGCCCATCCGTTCCCGCCATAGCTCGACGGGGATATCGAAATCGGAGCTGGTCCAGAACGGCGTGGGAACCAGCAGGTCGATGAGCCCTTCTTTTGCCCAGGCGACGCCATCCATCCCCAGCCCCGACGCGGCATCGGGATGGGCGGGCACGCGCGCGCCGAGCTGGATCGGATGACCGCGCTTCTCGGCCCATTCCCGAGTGAGCGCCCGGACTTCGCGCATGAATTGCGTCAGGATGGCGCAGCCCTCCGCCTCCCGACCCGGGGCGAAATGATATCCGAAACGCATCCAGTCCAGCTCCAGACCGTCCGGGTCATAGCGTTCGAGCAATTCGCGAATGAAGGTCAGGTTGTGTTCGCGCACTGCGGGGTTCGCGTAATCGAGGGCGCGCTCAATCCAGCCGGCGCCGCCGGGCACGCGCCAGTATTCCGGATGCTCCACCCAAAACGTACTGTGCATGAAATTCTTGAGATCGCCCACATCGTGCACATCGTTCATGCGCATCGACAGCCACGGGGAGAGGCCTTTTTCACGGCAGCGCGCGAGCCAGACCGCGTATGGGTCGAGGCCCCGCTCGTGCAGCAGCCGCGCATTGGCCACCCACAGCGCGCCGACCCCGGCTGCAGGGACTTCCTGCCCGGTCTCATCCCAGATGGCGTCGCGGGTCGTGCTTCGGAAACTGGCCCGCATCGCGTTGGGACAGAGGAACAAGTGGCTGACTTTCGTGCCCGAATACTGGTCAACGAACGCGTGGATTCCGTCGAGGGTCATGTCGTCCGGCTGCCGCGTGCCGAAAAAATGGCTGTTGTCCTCGTTGATCACGAGTCCGCGCGGTTCCTGGGCCGTGGCCGGCCCGCTGATGGCCTGGGCAGCGCAGAGCAGCCCCGCGATGAGGGCTCCGAGCAGTGTGCGCATGATTGGATCTCTTTCCCGATGGTTAACCTTTGTACGCGATGACACGCAGACGAGTATCTCCGCTATCCTGCCGCAGATCAACCGAACTTCGGGCCGGCGCATTCACGTTCTACGTGCGCGTAAGGCGATTTTTCGTTTCTGAAGGAAAATTTCATGGGGTGTTCGGTATCCGAGGCATTTTTTTGGCCGGTCGTTTAGTCAAATCGACTATCTCTTGGAGTTTTTCTAATGCAGGGGCGGCCCTCACGCGCTTGCATGACCTGAGTATACCGGGGCGACCCCGACGCGGCCGTATGTCGATTCACCCCCGCTCGCGGAGGAGAGGTATCCTGGGAGCGCCGACGTCCTCGTCGGCACACGACTCAGCCCCGCCCGCGAGGGACAGGTGGTCGACGCGGCCGTATGTCGATTCACCCCCGTTCGCGGAGGATAGGTATCTTGGGAGCGCCGACGTCCTCGTCGGCACACTGGACACGCGCCCCGCGTGGCCGAGGGTGGACCCTGTGGGCCACATGGCCGCGCTGCAGAAATCAGGGTGTACCGTGACAACCCCTACGCGCTGCGGAAAGCAGTCCCCGGGCGGCCGGGCTGTGCTGCCGTTGAGCGTTTCGCCAGATACAGAAAACCGCTTCCCCGGTCTGACTGATCGACCGGGGAAGCGGTCCGTTGTGTTCTCAACCGTGTACTTCGGCGGCTCAGGTCCCCAGTATCGCCACGAGGAGCGCCGTCGCGGCGTTGGCCGGGGCGTCGCCCAGGGTGTCGTAACGCAGGAATTCCACGTGACCGTCCATGTACAGGACATTGGCCCCGCCGGGGACGTGGTTCATCAGCGAAACTTCCGTCGAGACCAGGTCGGCCATGACCCAGAGCGAACTCTGCGCCAGGGCGCTGCCTGCGGGGTTGTTGATGTCGGTGATCATGAAACGCTCAACGCCTTCGCGCAGACGGTTGACGTTCTCGCCGCCGCCATTGCCCAAAGGCTGGCCAACCCGCACATCCGAGTCGGCTGCGGTGAAATTGCCGTTTAGGGCCAGTTCCGTGCCCACCGTGGCCAGGGTCGCGCAGATCTGGCCGGAGATGTTTTCAGGCACGGCCTGCGGAGGCAGGGCGCCGCCCTTCAGGAACACCGCCTGGACATCCGCGAGGTCCTCCGCCTCTGCGGGAGGGTCGTTGTGCCCAGGTCAAAGGCGTAGCCGAGATACCAGTAACTCGAGTCTACCGCCGCCCAGCCCCGATCGGCATCGTTGCAGGGATAGCCGAAGTCCGTTTCGTTGGTAAACTTGTTGATCAGACTGTCCTTGGTGTGGGTGCTGTCCGACGGGCAGATGACCACGGTCGGATCGGTCAGGTACTCGGGATAGATCGCGGGGACGCTCGGGCCCGCGGCAATGATCCCTTTAACCTGGCCCGTCAGCGGGAAACCCGCGGCATCGCAATCCACGGTTTCCGCCGGGGCCGCCATAAACGGAGGCCACTTCTCACCCGGGCTCTCGTTGGCATACATCTTGAAGATGATGCCCATCTGTTTCAGGTTGTTGGCACAACTTGTACGGCGGGCCGCCTCGCGCGCGCGCGCCAATGCCGGCAGCAGGATGGCCGCCAGGATGCCGATGATGGCGATCACCACCAGCAGCTCAATCAACGTAAAACCTCTCTTCATGCACACTTCTCCTCTGTCGCTTCATGCAAAGCGGGATCTTGGAATCGCGTGGGTGCCTGCGAACACAGTTCGCAGGCCTAAGCCCAGAGAAACTGCACAGCGCTATGCGATGCTGTTGCCCCCGTTCCTGACATCCTGCCAGTACGCCTCCCAGCCCGGGCGAACCGGGCAGCACTGGAAGCGGCCGAAGCCGCGTTCCGTGCATAGCGACCAACAGCATCAATCAACATGTACCACATAGACTGTCATGCTGTCAAATAGCACGCTAGCACACTTATATATCGCGCCTAGGCAAGAGTTGGGCACAGGCATCTGGTCGAACGGGGTATGCAGCTTCCTAGCCTAACGGTCGGGCAAAAACATAGCTCTGGCCTGAAGAACATCAACGGCCCGCGTGATTGCAGACCATAGCGAGCTCCCGGGCGCGTTGAGCGGAGTGAATTCGACGGAGCCGGGAGCCCGGGCACGCAGCGTCAGCGTTTTATCGGCGGGGCTTCCTCTGGGGCCGAATTCTTCAGAAGGCGGGCTGAGATGCACCTCTGGCGACAGAAAAATTGGGTGAAATATCCACTGCAGGCGTGTGGATTGCAGGGCTTCTTGGCTCAGAAAAGAGACCTCCCCGCAGGCCTGAGGCCTGCGGGGAGGTTAACGCTGTTTCACTTAAGAGCCCGGGATTACGCGCCGGCGGAGCGGCTCGCAAGCCGGGTAGCTCTTTAGGGTTATGGGCCGGTGATCGCGCCTGTAAACGCGCAGAGGGACTTGTTCACCGGCACCTCGCCCGGGTAGCGGATAAACTCGACGTGGCCGTCCATGAACAGCACGTTCGCGCCGCCGGGGACGTGGTTGTAGTCGCTGACATCGGTCGACGTGGCATCATAGGCCACGAAGATCTCGGACTGGGCCTTCGCGGAACCGGCGGGGTTGTTGATGTCGGTGACCAGGAAACGCTCGATGCCTTCGCGCAGCCGGTGGACGGTGTTGCCGCCACCGACGCCGTTGCCCGCGCTAACCGTCGCATCGACGTTCGTAGCGTTGTTAATTGTCTCGGCGGCAGGGATCACTACCCCGGGATCTGTCAGGGCACCCATAGCTGCTTGGGCTGATGGTGCCATGAGCTGCAAAAAGTATTCCCACGTTTCAACCACTTGGGCCGGCCCCTCGGCCGCGGAGTCAACGTTTGTGCCGAGCTGCTCAAGAATTCCAGCGACAATCGCCAGACTCTTCGTTGGATAGTCATCTCCGACACGATCATACAGGTATCCGTGATAGCGGTAGCTCGCGTCGACCGACTTGATGCAAGCGCCACCGTGATTGCAGCCTTTGCCTTTCTTCGTCTTGTCGTTCCTTTCCGCGCTTCCGAAGAGGTTTTCACCGTTCAGGCCTGTATAGTTGTCAGGGCCATCCTCGGAATCCGAAGGGCAGAAAAAGATTGCGGGGTCAGTGGCGTATTCAGGATAAATCTGGGTTACGAGGGGGCCGAAGTCAAACGCGAGGGTCGGGGTTACAGGCGTGACTTCGGGGCTAACAAACGGGTGAAAGAACTGCAACTGCATTTGGGGCCACATTTCGCCCGGGGACTCGTTGGCGAACATCTTGAACACCAGTCCCTGTTGTTTGAGGTTGTTCTGACAGCTCGCACGACGCGCCGCTTCGCGCGCGCGGGCGAGTGCGGGGAGCAGGATGGCCGCCAGAATACCGATGATGGCGATGACGACCAGCAGCTCGATCAGCGTAAATCCTTTCTTCATTTTCTCATCTCCTTATGTTGCTCTATGAAGCCTTCCGTAAGGCAGCCTACAAGCCCGCAGCGACATACTGCAGGCACTTCCGCATTGCAGAAGCCGGCGCATAAAAATGGCGCTGCATGCCCCGCGACCTGCCCGGACCGTATGGATGAAAAAAGCGCCTGGGCCGGGAAGGGACACCGCGCCTGACACGTTTCAACTATAGTGATGGGCCGACCCATCGATGACAACGATGTCATAAAAACAGTATCACAGAAAACACCGGCTGTCAACAGGTATTTTTTACTCTTTTTCGCCTTTTTTTCCAGCAAATCCGGGGTTGTTCTGGACAGGCCGCCTTCTTTAGCTGTATAGTAGGATGCCGGGCAGCATGGGGTCTGCACACGGTAATCGATGTCATAGTATTTTTTGATTGCCTGCATTAGCGGAAGGGCATGAAAAATGAAGGGTATGGAGCGGGAACGGATATAGATGGGTAAGTCATCTCGACAGAGCACCCCCAGGACCATCCACGATATTGCGCGAGAGGCCGGCGTCTCGGCCAAAACTGTCAGCCGGGTCGTGAATCAGGAACGGGGGGTTGCCGAAGCCACGCGACGCCGTGTCGAGACGATCATCGAGGAAATGGCGTACTTCCCGCATACGGGGGCGCGAAGCCTGCGCACGACGACGCGCGACTGCATCGGGGTGACGCTTCCCGCGCCCCGTACGCGCGTTCCGTTGAGTCCGATGATGCTGAATTGGCTTTTTGTTGAGTTGGACCGGGTATTCGGCTCGAAAGGGAATTTCGTTGTATTCGATCTCAATCCGTATGCACAGACAAACCACCATGACTATGCCCGCGGCCTGTGGGAACAGCGTTACTCCGGCCTGGTCATCGCCGGGGTGCTGGACGAGGACGACTCGGTGGTCCGCCGCGTGCACAACGCCGGAGTTCCGTACCTGACCTCCTGCCGGATGGACACCTTTCCCGAGTGCAGCAGCGCGACGATCGACATCGAGGAAGGGGCCTATCTAAGCACCGACTACCTTCTCCGGCGCGGGCATAAGCGCATCGGCATGCTGAAACCGTTCAAGGACATGCAACCCGGCAACGCCCGCCTCCGGGGCTACAAACGCGCCTGCGAAGCCCACGGCGTCGCGTTCGACGAAAATCTTGTCCGCCCCATCGCCCTGGAATCGGCGGACATGATCAACGCCGTGTTCCGCCTGGTCTCGGATCCGACCGTGACCGCACTCATCGACAGCAGCGGCGCCGAGGATTCGACCAGCATCCGCGAAGGCGCCCGCCGTGCCGGCCGCATCTTGGGCAAGAACATCGAAGTCCTGCCATGGACCTACTCCCCCAAGGCCACGGTATTGAATGAGGCCTGCGCGCATCTGTGGCTGCCGTTACGCGAGGCCATAGCCGAGGGCTTCGAACACCTGGAAAAGTGGTTTCGAAACGAAGTCGACGGGCCCGCCGACGTGCTGTACCGCTGCATCCTGCGCGAAACCCCCGGTGAAGACGAGTTCCATCAAAAACGGACCGTGTTCCAGCTGATCACCTAGGCGCCCTCTCGCATCTGATCAAGAGTCTGGCGAGGTGGAACGAGCAAATGGCCTCCCCTGCCGCAACCTGGATGTCCCTCGTCAACCCCGACGCGGACGCGAAACCTGGATCTACCTCGGCAACCCCGACGCGGTAGCGTTCCGGTGTAGGGGCAGACCCCTGTGTCTGCCCATCCGGATAGCCCCCGCGCTGCGACGGGACGCTGTGAGCTGCAAGCCACACCCCAAAATCCAACCTCCAAAACTCCACCCCCAAATCGGCTGACGCCGATTCACCCCCGCCCGCGGGGGACAGGTACCCACGGGCTATTACCCCGCGCCTTGCTGCGCGATTCACCCCCGCCCGCGGGGGACAGGTGTCCTGGGAGCGCCGACGTCCTCGTCGGCACACGGTTCAGTCCCGCTCGCGGGGGACAGGTGTGCACTGCGTTTTCCGGAACGCTCGGGCCTGCCAACTCAGCTCCGTCGGCAGCGGGCAAGTGCGCCGCATCTCAATCTCTCCGGTTCGGGCTCTTATGTCCCTCGAAGAAGAGGACGGATCAAAAACTAAACCAAGCGCCGCGTATGCCGATTCGCGTTCTTGTGTCCCCCGCTGACGGAGCAAGGATGTATGCCTCGCCACCACGGTTCCGGGTCTTGTGTCCCCCGCGGGCGGGGGTGGACACGCGCTCCGCGTGGCCGGGGGTGGATTCTGCAGGTAGGCACAGGGGCCTGCCCCTACGCGCTGCGAAGCATAGATTAACCAGAAAAGCCCCACGCGCTGCGTAGCAGAGATAAACCAGGGAGGCCCACGCGCTGCGGAAAGCCGTCGCCACGTGCTCGGAGGTGGACCGCCACCGGTCTTTCCTCAGCCGCGCCCGCGTCGTCCTCTGCCCGCGTCGTGCTCGTGCCCGTGCCGCGCTCGCGTCGTGCTCGTGACTTAGGAGGGTCTCACGTGCTAGTCTATTGTGCTGATGCGCACGGTGCCTGCGGCAAACACATCACGCGCCGTATACGCCCGTGGGCGTCTGTGCCCACCTTGCCGTGCATAACCGCAGCCGTTTCCACTGGGACATGAAACGTGCGTCAGGACAGGAAATCATGAAATCCCCGCATCGTTATGAGGGGCTCGCCGAGATCACGAAGATGGCGATCCCGATTGTTTTCGGACAATTTTCGTATGTGATCATGCAGTTCGTTGATCAGGTGATGGTGGCCCGTCTCGGGACGGAAGAGCTGGCGGCCACGGCCCCGGCGGGGCTGTGGATCTTCATTTTTTCGACTTTTTTTCTCGGGATCTCGGGGTGCGTATCGACTTTTGCCTCGCAATGTCTGGGCCGCGGCGAGAAAGAACTCGGTGCGAGTTATGCGTGGCAGGGCGTATACATCGGGTTGCTGGGCGGGGTGTTTGGGTTGGCTCTCTGGCCCTTTGCCGACAATATATTCAGCATCATGGGGCATTCACCGGAGATCACGCGTCTGGAGGTGCAGTATTTCCAGATCCGGATGACGGGTTTTGTGTTTTTGTGTCTTCAGGCGTCGCTGACGTCGTTTTTCCAGGCCGTGAACCGCCCGAGCGTGCCGATGTTAGTGGCGTGGGTGGCCAATATCGTGAATCTCGTGCTGAATTACCTGTTGATTTTCGGGAAATTTGGTTTCCCGCGCATGGAAGTGGCCGGGGCCGCCTGGGCAACGGTCATCGCGACGGGCTTGCAGATGGGGGTTCTGCTGTTGATGTTTTTGTCGCCGTCACTGGACCGGGAATTCAAGACGCGCTCCCAGTACGCGTTGGATGCTCAGAAGGTGCGTGAGCTGGTGCGTATTGGGTGGCCGGCAGGATTGAGTTTTTTCCTGGACGTGTTCAACTGGGGCGTATTCACAAGTTTTCTGGTGGGTCGCTGTGGTGAGACGCAGATGGCCGCACACAACGTGGCCATTAATTTCCTGCATCTGATCTTCATGCCGGCGGTGGGGCTCAATCATGCGCTTGCCCCGATCGTCGGGCAATGGATCGGGCGCGGCGACATTCCCATGGCCAAGGCGCGAACCCACACGGCAATCCGGATAGCCATTTGTTATATGGTGATGGCAGGCCTGTGCTTTGCCATTTTCGCCCGGCCATTGACGCGCACCTTCTTCAGTACGGATCCGCAGGTGGTTGAATTGGCGGCAGTCATCCTCTTCCTGGCGGCGTTTTATCAGGGATTTGATGCGGTGAGCATCGTGGTGCTGGGTGCTTTGCGAGGCGCGGGCGACACGCGGTGGGTCATGTGGGCGATGTCCATCGGTGCGTATCTGTTCTTTTTGCCGCTCTCGTCGTTTTTGTGCCTGCACACCCTGTCGTTCTCCTGGATCCCGGGCGTTCCGGCGGGTTGGTCTCTTCCCGGCTTAGGGTGGGAAGCCAAAGGGGCCTGGTTGGGCGCCACGGTGTACACGATCGCGCTGAGCGGCGTGGTTTTCTGGCGCTTTCAAAGCGAAGGCTGGCGGCACATCCGAATTTTTGCGAAAGACCGTGTTGCGGCCGCTGAAATGCCCGTTTCGAGCGAGGAAGTGTAATAACGCCGTGGTCGGCCCCTGGACGGCTTGGCCTTTCTTCATCCGAACGGAGCAGGCGCGGTAATCCCGCGTCATGTCAATAGTTTGCGCCGTTGAAGGCAGATATGCTAGACTTTCTTGATTTTAAAGTCACAGGGGTTTCGAGTCTGTATAGAGGTATGGTCAGGGTGCCCGGCCGGTCGGCCGGGTAGACCGCCTGAAACCCCGAGGGTCAACCCAGAAGGAGTGTGTTCCATGCCCGCAGTTTCCATGAAGAGCCTTCTCGAGGCCGGCATTCACTTTGGCCACCAGACCCGTCGCTGGAACCCGAAGATGAAGAAATACATCTTCGGCGCACGCAACGGCATCTACATCATCGACTTGCAGAAGACCCTGCGCCAACTTAACCGGGCCCGGGCCTTCGTGACCGAGGCCGTGGCCAAAGGGGGCCATGTGCTGTTTGTCGGCACGAAACGGCAGGCGCAGGAGATCATTCAGCGCGAGGCCGAGCGCTGCGGCATGTATTACGTGAACAACCGCTGGCTGGGTGGCACGCTGACCAATTACGAGACGATCCAGGTGAGTATCCGCAATCTCCGCAGGCTGGAAGAGATGGAGGCGAGCGGCGAACTGGAACAGTACGGTAAAAAAGAAGCGGCGCGGATGCGGAAGCAGAAAGCTCGCCTTTCGAAATATCTCGATGGCATCAAGAACATGCCGGGCATCCCGAAGATCATGTTTGTGATCGATTCGAGGCGCGAAGCCATCGCCGTGAACGAAGCGCGGCGTCTGAATATCCCGTGCATCGGCATTGTCGACACGAATTGCGATCCGGACACGGTGTCGTTCCCGATCCCGGGCAATGACGACGCCATCCGGGCCGTTTCCC
Source organism: Candidatus Hydrogenedentales bacterium (assembly GCA_050950105.1). Classification (GTDB taxonomy): domain Bacteria; phylum Hydrogenedentota; class Hydrogenedentia; order Hydrogenedentales; family SLHB01; genus UBA2224. The sequence continues at coordinate 256,390 of JBMNGZ010000010.1, forward strand.
TGTTCTGTTCCGTGGTGGCCGACGCGGTGATTGAAGGCCATGCGCTGTCCGGCAAATCCGTGCCGGAGGAACAGCCTGATGCAGCAACGGATGCAGCAACGGATGCAGTAACCGCGGCGGTTGAGACTGCCGAAGCCACGGCCGAGACAGAGGCTGATGAAGCCGAAGCGACCGACGAGACAGACAGCAAGGTCGAGGAAAACGACGAAAACAAGGACGAATAGGCGCGCCTGTAGCCAGTAGTTTGTGGCTCAGCACGTGAACCTCGTAAAGGAGACAGTGAGATTATGGGCGTTACGGCGAAAGAGGTGAAAGAACTCCGCGAAGCGACCGGCGCCGGCATGATGGACTGCAAAAAAGCGCTCCAGGAATGCGGTGGCGATTTCGATAAGGCGGCCAGTTGGCTGCGTGAAAAAGGGATTGCCGCGGCGGCAAAGCGCCAGGACCGGGAAGCGAAAGAAGGCGCGGTGGCATCGTACATTCACATGGGCGGCAAGATCGGCGTGTTGGTTGAAGTGAACTGCGAGACGGACTTCGTGGCGCGCGGCGAACTGTTTCAGCAATTTTGCAAAGACGTTTGCCTTCAGATCTGCTCCACGTCGCCGCGATGGGTGCGGCGGGACGAGGCGCCACAGGCGGAACGGGACGCAGAAGCAGCCATTTACCTCGCTCAGGCGAAGGAAAGCGGCAAACCCGAAGCCGTGCAGCAGAAAATCTCCGAAGGCAAGCTCAACAAGTGGCTACAGGAAAACAGCCTCCTGGAGCAGGAATTCGTGAAGAATCCCGATACCACCATTGAGGAACTGATGAAGGCGTTGAGCGGCAAAGTCGGGGAAAAAATCGACATCCGCCGCTTCGCCCGCTTCCAATTGGGCGAAGCGCTCGCAGACAAGGCGGCGTCGTCCAGCGAGGAGTAAGCCGAATGAGCGGCTCAGCCTACCAGCGCGTTCTGTTGAAACTGAGCGGCCAGGCCCTTGAGCCGAGCCGTGGCGCGGGGATCGATTTCCGTACGGTTGAGCAATTCTGCGACGAGCTGGTCAAAGCACACGCCCTGGGCGTCGAACTCGGCCTCGTGGTCGGCGGTGGCAACATTTACCGCGGCGCCGAAGGCGTCGTACAGGGCCCCGACCGGCCGACAGGCGATTACATGGGGATGCTGGCGACGGTTATCAATGCGCTGGCGCTTCAGGCCGTGCTCGAAAACAAAGGGGTGACGACGCGCGTCATGACGGCCATTGAGATGCGCGGGGTGGCGGAACCGTATATCCGGCGGCGGGCCCTGCGTCACCTGGAGAAAGGCCGGGTGGTCATTTTCGGGGCAGGAACGGGCAATCCGTTTTTCACGACCGATACCGCGGCGGCATTGCGCGCAAACGAGATTGGCGCGGAGATCCTTTTCAAAGCCACGAAAGTGGACGGCATATACGACGCCGACCCGGTAAAGGATCCTTCGGCGACGCTGTACCGCGAGCTTTCGTACACGGAAGCCCTCGCGCGGAATCTCCGCGTGATGGATGCGACCGCGATATCGCTGTGCCGAGAGAACAAGCTGCCGATCCTGGTTTTCAATCTGACCACGCCGGGCAGTATTCTGAAAGCCCTGCAAGGAGAGCCTATAGGCACCCTGGTAAAAGGAGATTGAGATATGCCAAACGAGCTCGAAAAAGAGACCCAAAGCAAAATGCTTAAAAGCGTGGAGGCGTTCGCACGCGAATTATCGACGATTCGGACAGGCCGGGCCTCCACCGCGTTGCTGGATTCCATCGAGGTCGAGGCATACGGGTCCCGGATGAAGTTGAACCAGATGGCCAACGTGGCGGCGCCCGAGCCGCGGCTTCTGTTGATCACCCCCTGGGACAAATCACAGTTGGGAGCGATTGAAAAAGCGATTCAGGCGTCTCCGCTGGACTTGACGCCCGGCAATGACGGGAACGTCATCCGGATTCCCATCCCGCAGCTTACCGAGGAACGGCGCAAGGACCTGGCGCGGCTGGTGGGCAAACTCGCCGAAGAGGCGCGGGTAGCGATTCGCAACGTGCGCCGTTCGGTCATCGAAGAGATCAAAAAGAAGCAGAAAGACGGCGATATCCCCGAGGACGACGCACACAAACTCACGGAACAGATCCAGAAGATCACGGACGAACATATCGAGCAGGTCGAAGAGGCGCTGAAGGCCAAAGAAGCCGAGATCATGGAAGTGTAATCGCATGCGCCGGCACCACAACTGAATGGCCGAGTTCCGCGGAGAATTGGGGCGCCCCATCTCTCCGCGGTTTTGTTTTGGACACGGCGCACGCGCGCGCTGCAACGAGGAGCGGCTGGATGAGCGATGGATGAGCTGGACCCGACACAGCTGCCGCGGCATATTGCCATCATCATGGATGGCAATGGCCGCTGGGCCGCCAGACATGGCCTGTCCTGCGCGGAAGGGCACGAATCCGGCGCGAAGAGTGTGCGTGCCGCGATCGAGGCCTGCCGCGAACTCGGGGGCGTAGACGTGCTGTCACTGTATGCCTTCTCGACAGAGAACTGGCGCCGTTCCGAGGCGGAGATCAGCGCGCTGTTCGGCTTGCTGAGCAAATACATCCACCTGGAGCTGGAGAACATCCACCGGGAGGGCATCCGGGTGCGGATCATGGGCCGTCGCGAAGGACTGCCGGACCCGGTGCTGAACGATTTGGAATATTGCGAAGCGCGGACGCGCGACAACCGCCAGATGACGCTCAACGTGGCCTTCAACTACGGGGGGCGGGCGGAAATTGCGGATGCCGCGCGCCGGATTGCCCGGGACGCAGCGGCGGGCGTCTTGCGCCCCGACGAGGTGGATGAAGCAGCCGTTGCGCAGCGCTTGTACGTGCCCGAGATCCCCGACGTGGATCTGCTGATCCGGACGAGCGGAGAACAGCGTCTGAGCAACTTCATGCTGTGGCAGGTATCGTATGCGGAGATCGTGACGCTGGGTGTGTTGTGGCCGGATTTCCGGAAACGGCATCTTCGCGAGGCGATCGCCCGGTACCAGAAGCGCCAGCGCCGCTTTGGGGGGCGATAGACGATGCGCAAAGACGGCAAGCTGGCCATCCGCAGCGTGACTGCGCTCATTGCGCTGGCCGTGTTCATGACCTTGATCTGGACACCGGGGCTGCGTTTTCTGTTCACTGTGTTCGTGGGCGCCTTGAGCGCCGTCGGCTTGTTTGAATATTACGCGATCGTGCGGGCACGGGCGATCTCGCCCGAGACGATCGGCGGGATCCTGGCGGGCACCTGCGTGACCATGAGCGGGCATTTGGGTGGCGCGATTGTGACGAATTTCGCCCTCTTTGGCGGCTGCGTTCTGGTGGCTTCGCTGCACATCGTCCGGGGCCAGCACTCGGTGGCGGGCCTTTCGAGCACGGTGTTCGGCGTATTCTATATTGGCTGGTTCGCCGCACACGTGCCGTTGATGCAGAGCGTTCCGGGCGTGGGTCCGGGTCTGGTGATGACGCTGTTCGTGGTGGTGATCCTGACGGATACGGCGGCGTATTTCGTGGGGTCGGCGCTCGGGAAGCACAAGATGGCCCCGACGGTAAGCCCGAACAAGACCTGGGAAGGCGCGTTCGCGGGCTTGCTCGCGGCGGTGGCGGGCGCGGCGGCGCTATGGTATGTGAAAGAGCGTTCCGGGCTGCCGTCGCTGCCGAATTGGCCGGTCTGGCGTTATGTGCATGCGGGCGCGCTGGTGTCCATCGTGGCTCAGATAGGCGATTTGACGGAATCGTGTCTGAAACGCGATGCGGGCGTGAAGGATTCGGGCAACTTTTTTCCAGGCCACGGCGGCGTGCTGGATCGCACCGACGGGTTTCTGTTCGCCGCACCGGTCTTATATTATCTGGTAACGCCGCTGTTCTGACGTGAAAACGCCGGATGCACGCGGCAGCTCATAAAGGGTTCGAGAAATGTACGAAGAAGAGGCAGAACTTCTGGGGGGGTATGCGGAGCGTTTGCGCGAACTTCGCAAATGCCTGAATGTAGACGGCACGCGGGCGAGAATTGCGCAGCTCGAAACGGAGATGGCCCGGCCCGGTTTCTGGGACGATCCCGAGAAGGCACAGAAGACGGTACAGCAGCTCAAGAACCACAAATCGATGATCGCCGCACCGGACGGCCTGCAGAACGAACTGGACGATGCCTTGGTGCTGGTGGAACTGGGCCAGTCGGAAGCGGATTCGTCGGTAGGCGCGGAGATCGCGCAGCTGGCGGAGGCGCTCTCGAAAAAACTGGACGACCTGGAGCTGACCAGCCTGTTCATGGACCCGCGAGACTCCAACGCCGCGCTGGTGAACATACACCCTGGGGCAGGCGGGACGGAGTCGTGCGACTGGGCCTCGATGCTGTATCGGATGATCGTGCGCTATTGCGAACGGCGGGAATTCAGCGTGGAGCTGGCCGATTACATCCCGGGCGACGAGGCCGGGCTCAAAAGCGCCACGCTGCGCGTGGAGGGGCCGTTTGCCTTCGGCAGGCTCAAATCGGAGGAAGGCGTACACCGGCTGGTCCGGATCTCGCCCTACGATGCGAGCAGCCGGCGTCACACGTCATTCGCGGCGATTGAGATTGTCCCGGAACTGGAAGAAGAGACCGGCATCGAGGTCAAAGAAGACGAGTTGAAGATGGATGTCTTCCGGTCGAGCGGCCCAGGCGGACAGAAGGTCAACAAGACGAGCAGTGCGGTGCGTCTGACGCATCTTCCCACCGGGATCGTGGTGGCCTGCCAAATCGAACGTTCCCAGCATCGCAACCGGGAAACCGCCCTGCAGATGCTGAAAGCGAAGCTGTACGACATCGAATTGAAGAAAAAAGAAGAAGAGGCGATGGCCCATCGAGAGGGGCAACAGGATGTCGCTTGGGGAAGCCAGATTCGCAGCTACGTGCTGCATCCATACCAGATGGTGAAAGATCACCGGACGGAGGTCCAGATCGGCAATATTGACGCCGTTCTGGACGGCGATCTCGACGAGCTGGTGGAGGCGTTTCTGAGATGGAATCTGAAACGCCACAAGAACAATTAACCGAATCTGCCGGGGAAAGAAGCATGACCGAGGAACATCATTCAACCGAACAACAACTTCGTGAAAATCGCATCGAAAAGATGGCCCGGTTCCGCGAACGCGGCGACGAGCCGTTCAAATACAGCTTTGCCCGAACCCATTCCATCGCAGCCGCTCGGGCGGCGTTCCTGGAAGCGGAGGCCGCTTCGGACGAGCCGGAGCAGGTCAGCGTAGAAACGGCTGTGGCGGGGCGCATGGTGGCATTGCGGGGCCAGGGCAAAGTGACGTTTGCCGATCTGCGCGACGAATCGGACCGGATCCAGATTTTTTTCCGCGGCGCGGAACTGGGCCAGACCAGCTATGACCTATTGAAAGATCTGGATATCGGCGATTTTCTGGGCATTGAAGGGGCGGTATTCCGCACACGACGGGGCGAAGTGACGGTCCGCGCGACAAAATACACGCTGCTGTCGAAATCGCTGCGTCCCCTGCCGGAAAAATGGCACGGTTTGACCGACGTGGAGACGCGTTACCGCCAGCGGTATCTGGACATGGTGGCGAATCCTGAGGTGCTCGAGACCTTTCGACGACGGAGCGCGATCATCGCCACGTTGCGGCAGTGGTTGACGACGCGGGGCTTTCTCGAAGTCGAGACCCCCATGCTGCACTACATTCCCGGGGGCGCGACCGCGCGGCCGTTCGTCACACACCACAACACCTTTGATCGGGATTTCTACCTGCGGATCGCACCGGAACTGCATCTCAAACGCCTGCTGGTCGGCGGTTTTGAGAAAGTTTTCGAGATCAACCGCAGTTTCCGGAATGAGGGCGTGGACACGCTTCACAATCCCGAGTTCACCATGATGGAACTCTATGAGGCCTATCAGGATTATCTTGGATTGATGGACGAGACCGAGGAAATGCTGGCCCACGTGGCCCGTGAGATCACGGGAGACACGACCTTCGACTACCAGGGACAGAGCATCGACATGGCGCGCCCCTGGAAGCGGATCTCCTTATTTGAGGCGATTCGCGAATATGCGGGGGTCGACCTGGAGCCGCATCAGAACGACCGGAACGCCGCGGCGGAATTGGCGAAACAAGCCGGGTGTGCGGTCGAAAACTCCATGGGATTCGGGAAGATCGTGGACGAGGTCATGTCCGAAAAGGTGAAGCCGCACCTGCGCCAACCCACCTTCCTGTACGATTACCCGGTGGAGCTTTCGCCGCTGGCCAAGAAGAAACGGGACGCCCCGCACCTGACGGAACGGTTCCAACTCTTCGTCGCGGGCATGGAGATGACTAACGCATTCAGCGAGCTTAATGATCCCCTCGATCAGCGTGAACGATTCATGGAGCAGGTCCGGTTGCGGGAACAGGGCGACGACGAAGCCCAGCATCTCGACGAAGACTACCTCGTGGCGCTCGAAGTCGGGATGCCGCCGGCGGCGGGTCTGGGGATCGGGATCGATCGACTGACCATGCTGCTGACGAATCAGGCATCGATCCGCGAGGTGATTCTCTTCCCGCAACTGCGGGTCATTGAGGCTACAGCCAAGCTGACCGTGCCGCCTTCAGGCGCCAAAGGCACGGCAGAAACGAGTTGACCATGCGCCAACCCATGCGGTTGCTGCGCGCAGAGCATGCAGAAAGACGTCTTACGTGCGGTTTGAAGCGTTCATAGCGGCCCGGTACCTGCGGGGAAAACGCAAGAGCCGGTTTGTGAGCCTGATCACGTTGATCTCGGTGGCGGGCGTGAGCGTGGGCGTCATGGCGCTGATTGTAGTGATGAGTGTGATGACCGGATTTGACAACGCACTTCGCGCGACCATCATCGGTAACCGCGCTCACCTCACCGTGATGGGATGGGACCGAGACGAGATTGTCGACCCGGAGGCGGCCGAAGCCCGAATCCGGGCGTTATGCCCGGAGGTTCAGGGGGCGAGCCCGTTCATCGAGGTGTTGTCGCTGCTGAAAACACTGCGCGGCCCGGACGGTTCCCAGCTTGTCGAGTTTGCCTACGTCGTCGGAGTGGATCCGGAAAAGGCAAGCGGCGTCACGCTGCTGGCGGAGAATCTCACGACGGCGAACGGCCGCACCCATGGTGCAGGGACCCTGCCCGAATATAAGGAGATCGTGCTGGGGTATGTGCTCGCGAGCAAGCTGGGCGCCTACCTGGGCACGCCGTTGATCATCGTGACCCCGCAGATGAAAAGCGGCACGTACATGACCCATCCGACCGAGATGCTGGTCAAGGTGAGCGGGCTGTCGCAGGCGCAGATGCACGAATTCGACACCGTGTACGGCTTCATCACGCTGGAGACGGCGAAAAAACTCACCGGGAAAGAGGGCGTGGACGGGATCCAGCTGCGCCTCGACGATCCGTTCAAAGCAAAGGAGATTTCGGATCGGATCGAGAAGGGGATGCCGGAATATACGGCGGTCACGTGGTATGAAAGTCAGCAGGCCTTTTTCGACGCGCTGAAAGAGGAAAAAGTGGTGATGTTCATTATTCTGATGTTCATCATCCTGGTTGCGGCATTTAACATCACGAGCACCTTGATCATGGTGGTGATGGAGAAACGGCGGGATATCGGCATTTTGCGCACGATAGGCGTGAGCAGCGGGTCCGTGTTGCGGCTTTTTGTCCTCGAAGGGCTGTATATCGGGTTATCGGGAACTTTCGTCGGCCTGATACTTGGAATCGTGCTCGCGCACCACCTCAACGCCGTGGCGTCGTTTATTGCGTGGATGATGGGCGTGGACCTGTTTAACTCGCAGATCTATTATTTTGACCGTATCCCGGTGGCCATCCAGTGGATGGATGTGGTCTGGGTGACGGTGTGCGCGGTGATATTGACGTTTCTGTCGACCATCTATCCGGCCTGGAGTGCCTCGCGCCTCGATCCCGTGGATGCCTTGCGGTATGAGTAAGGTCAGGTCCACACCGATCCTCGAATGCCGCGGCCTCGAAAAGACCTATAACGATGGCAGCCGCGAGCTGCGCATTCTCCGGGGCATTGACCTGGAAGTGCACGACGGCGACCTGATGGTTATTACGGGGCCGTCGGGCGTAGGCAAGAGCACGCTGCTTCACATCATCGGCACGCTGGATCGGCCGTCATCGGGCGAGGTGCTGTTCCGGGGAACGCCCTTGCAGAAAACGGACCGGGCCGGCATTAATCGTATTCGAAACGAAGAGATCGGGTTCGTGTTCCAGTTCTACCACCTCCTGCCAGAGTTCACCGCGCTCGAAAATGTGATGATGCCGGCGCTGAGTCGAGGAAAGCGGCACACGGCCTGCCAGCCGCGCGCCGAAGAACTGCTGCGGACAGTCGGGTTGGCGGAACGCATGACGCACAAGCCGGGGCAGCTCAGCGGAGGTGAACAGCAGCGCGTGGCCATCGCGCGGGCCCTGTTTAACGAGCCCAGCGTGGTGCTGGCTGACGAACCCACCGGAAACCTCGACGAAACCACCGGCAGGGGCATCCTGGAGCTGTTGTACTCGCTGAATGCGGAGCGCGGGGTCACGCTGGTGATGGTGACGCATGACGAAGGGATTGCCGCACGCGCGGTGCGGTGGATCCATCTGCATGAAGGGCGGGCCATCGTAAAAAAATGACCCCCCGGGGGGAGGATGTACTCATGAATTACACACGGCGGCAGTTTCTCTCATCGACGGCAGGGATTGCCGCGGGCCTGGCGCTGCCGCGCCTTACCTTGGGAGCGGAGCCAACGGGCTCCGGCGGGACGCTCGAGCGGCTGGGCCACGTTTCACCCAGGGCAGGCCGGGATATTAGCGCCTCGCCGCTTTGCGTAGGATTTGAGGTGCTGGATCGCAAAGGTTTCGAACCCGCGCGCACCTATGCGGCAATCGCTGACCTGGGGGTGAAATGGGCGCGCTGCCAGACGGGCTGGTGCCGCAGTGAGACGGTCAAGGGCGCCTACGACTTCACCTGGCTGGATGAGGTGGTCGATGCGTTGCTGGCGGCCGGAGTCACGCCATGGTTCAATCTGGGCTATGGAAACCGCTTGTATACGCCCGACGCGCCCGATGAATTCGCGGTGGGCTGGGCGCCCGTATTCAGCGAGGAGGCCCTTGCGGGCTGGCTTCGGTTTACCCGGTATCTGGCCCGCCACTTCAACGGCCGGGTGCGCCACTGGGAAATCTGGAACGAACCGAACATCACGAGTTTCTGGCGACCGGAAAAGCCCAACCCCGCGGATTATGTCCGTCTGGTGGCGGCCACCGCGCCCGTGATTCGAGAGGAGATCGAGGCCAGCTACCTGATTGGCGCAGCGCTCTCCGGATTCGGCAATGAATATCTCGAAGGCTGTTTCGAGCATGGACTCGGCAGCTTCGTCGACGCGATCTCCTATCATCCCTACCGGGCCGTACCGGAGGAAGGATACGAGCGCGATATGACAAAACTGCAGGCAAGCATTGCAAACCATGCTCCGGGACTTAAGCTCTGGCAGGGCGAGAACGGATGCCCTTCGATGGGCGGGCCCACAAGCACCGGCGCCTTATCGCAGCTGGACTGGGATGAGGCGCGGCAGGCCAAATGGTTGTTGCGCCGCATTTTGCTCGATTTGCGCCATGGGGTCGAGCTGACCAGCTATTTCCATATGGTCGATCTCGTGGGCTACCGCGGCAAGACAAATTTCAAAGGCCTGCTCCGTGGAGACGATTATTCACGCAAACCGGCCTATTTCGCCTACCAGTGCCTGTGCGCGCTGTTTGACGCCTCGACGCAGCGAGCGGAGCTGAATCTCGAACTGCTCGGCCAGAAAAAGGTGCTGCTTCAGGAGGCGCATTTTGTCCGGCATGGTCAGGCGTTGTGCGCCTACTGGTTCCCCGCCGAGTTCCAAAAACCGTGGGAACCCCGGGTCCTTGATGTGGAACTCACGCTATCCGAGGGCATGACGCTGGATGACCCGGTTCTGGTGGATCCCCTGGGGCAGGAAGTATTTCGGCTGCCACCGGCCCGGCGCGACGCCGGAAAACTGACCTTCACAAACCTGCCTTTGCGCGATTATCCGATGCTGATCACCGGCCTGCAGGCCATCACGCTGGCTTGAAAACAGGGGGCTCGCCGACGCGAGCCCCCTGTTGAACAAATCCTGTGGATTACACCTCTTCGGGCACCACGTAGGGCTCCCGGTACGTGCGTTTGACGTAGCGGTTGGCGTCGTCGTCGTTCACGAAACCTTCGGTGACGGGGTCGATCTGCAAGCGGCGCCCCGTGCGGTACGATATGTTTCCGTAGTGGCAGAGCAGCGTGGAAAGGTGCACTTTTTCGATGTCGGCGCTGGGCAACTCACGGGACCGTACGCTGTCGAGGAAATTGCCGATGTGTCCGTGATTGGCATCGGTGAACTGCCCATGGGTGATGTTGACGGAATTTCCGTCGGCATCGAAGGCTTCCCAGCCGCCGCCGTGCCGTCCGAGCATCAGGATCTGTTTGCTTCCATACACCTCAATGCGGGTGCCGCTGAACGGCCAGTTCGGCAGGGTATCCTGGTCACGGATTTCCATGGGGGTCTTGCGCATGTAGGGCGCCCAGAGCACTTCTTCAAAGACCATGGTCAGCCCGTCATAATCGTAGATCACCGAATGGGTGTCCGGGCATTCCTGGTCGTCGTCGAAGAAGTTCTTTCCGCCGCCCGAGGTCACATAATTCGGGTAATCCTTGTCGATGAGCCAGCGCGCGATGTCCATCTGGTGGACGCCGTCGTTGATGATGTCGCCACCGGAAAAGTCCCAGAACCAGTGCCAGTTGTAATGGAATCGGTTGGGATTGAAGGGGCGCTCGGGCGCCGGCCCGAGCCACATGTCGTAATCCACGCCCGCCGGAGCTTCGCCGTCGGGTTTTTTTCCAATGGGGCCGCGCCGCTTGCTGTTGAGGACCCGCACGAAGTGCACTGAGCCGAACTCCTCGGAGCGAATGTAGTCGAAGGCCTTGTAGCAATACGGCGCGCTGCGGTTCTGGGCGCCGACCTGGACGATGCGCCCGTATTTGCGCGCGGCCTCGACCATTTTCCGGCTTTCCCAGATGTTGTGCGATGTGGGTTTCTCGACATAGACGTCTTTGCCGGCCTGGCAGGCCCAGATGGTGCCCAGGGCGTGCCAGTGGTCGGGCGTTGCGTTGATGATCACATCGACGTCTTTATCGTCGAGCACTTCCTTGATGTTCTGGACACATTTGGGGGCTTTGCCCTGGGTGTCTTCGATGAGTTTGGAGCGCTCCTTGAATACACGGCTGTCGACATCGCAGATGTAGGCCAGTTCGACATCGTCACGCTGAGCAAACCATTCTCCAAGGTAGCGGCCGCGCCCAAGCATGCCCATGCTGGCTGCAATAATCCGTTCGTTGGCGCCCAGGGCGTTAATGGAAAAAACGCCCGCGCTGGCAGCAGCCGCAACCTTTCCGGTCCGGCTGAAAAACTCACGGCGATTCATTGATTTCATGAACGATCTCCTCGCATCTTCGGCACGCGAGCGCGTGCTGACTTCTGAAATTCCCTCGAGACATCCCCGGCCAATTCTCGTGCAACCCCTTCGGTTCCAGCGTAACAGACAGGGAAATCCCATGCAAACGGGATTGAGTGGAGCAGGATGATGAATACGCCCGATCCATGCTGAGCATCACCTCCTGTCCGCGGCCGAAGATTCCGGCGACCCTTCCGAAAGATAGGAGGGATTACGTTCGCGTGTCAGACGCCCTGCCAGGATTCGCGATAAAAACGCAACACGTCACGCTCCGTCAGTTCGCCCGCCTGGTTTTTGAAGCGATAGGGGTCCGCATGACAGTCTTTCGCGAAACCCGCCAGCAGGCTCTCATCCACGCCGGCGTCGCGCGCAGCCGGCGAGACTCCGCACGCATCGAAGAGCGCATGTATTGCGCGCGTGATAGTGCTGCCCGCCTCCTCCGGTGGACCGGCGCAGCCGAGTGCCGCCGCAATCGACGCGACGGTCTCCGGCAGATGGGCCGCATTGTGGCGAAATACCGGTGCAAGCAGCAGTCCGTTGGCCTGGCCGTGCTGCAGACCGCAATGCAAGGTGTAGTAATAGCCCATGCCGTGCACGAGCGTTGTGCCGCTCTGAGCGATGACGCATCCCGACAACATCGCAGCCAGCAGCATGCCGCCGCGAGCTTCGAGGTCCCCGGGATGGTGGACGGCGCGCGGCAGCCACCGCGCAACCAGTCGGCAGACCTCAAGGGCCAGGATATCCCCCATCGCGGTACGCTTTTGAGAGACGAGGCCTTCCATGCCCTGGCTGAGCGCGTCGAGCCCCGTATACACCGTCACCCTGGGTGGAAGCGAGGTCGTCAGTTCCGGATCGAGCAGCGCGACCCGGGGAAACAGGGCCCGTCCTTTGATGGTTCGCTTCTGATGTTCCGTGGTGTCGATCAGCACGGCGTATGGCGTGACCTCACTGCCTGTGCCTGCCGTCGTGGGTACCGCGATGATCGGCAACGCACCTTCCGCAAACAGGTCGGAGCCGATAAATCCCGCGCAAGGGCCTTCATTGAGCGCCAGTCCGGCCACGGCTTTCGCGACATCCATCGGGCTGCCTCCGCCGATGGCCACGACCACATCGCACCCGGCTTCCCGGCAGACCTGTGCCGCCGCGTCGCATTGGTCGGTCGCCGGGTTCTCCTCCACCTTATCGAAGACCACCGCATTGGGGAGTTGCGCGAGGGCCCGATCCAGGATCCCGGTTGCCCGCGCGGAATGCCGCCCCGTCACCAGAAACGGTTTTTGGCCCCAGGCCCGGCAGCAGGCCGCCAGTTCGTTAAAACCTCCGGCCTTAAACCGGACCTCCGTTGGCATGAAATACGAGAAGTCAGGAAGAGCGTCCATGTCTCAGGTTGTCATCCAGTTGGTCCATATAGGTTTTTTTCTTCCGGGCAAGACGCTGGAGGCTGTGAAGCGCTTTTTCTGCACCCTCGGACGAGGGCTCGACCATGGTCGCGCGCCGCCAGCTCACTTCGGCGTCGTCGGTCCGGCCTTGCCGGTAGAGCGAATTTCCAAGATAGGCATAGGCCAGGGCGCAGGTTTCGTCTACGGCCACGGCCTCGCGAAACATTTTTTCGGCATGCGCATCATTTTTGCGTTGTAGGCAGTTCGGCCCTGTTTTACGTATTTCAGGGCGGCTTTGCGGCGCTCTGTGGCGTGCTGGGCGCCCACGTGCACCCGCAGCTTCTTCACATCCGACACCACCCCCGACAGGGCACGGCGAACGGTTTTGCGACGACTCAGCACAAAGCGAAGGCGTTTGAAGACGTTCTTGACGAGCGTCTTGAGGTCCTGCAACAAACTGCGCGACATGATGGGCGCCTCCTTCATGCATTCTATCATTGCCACGCGGACTTTAGTAAACCGAGGGCACAGTCACGTTCTACGTGCACTCAATGCGATTGTCAGTTTCTGCAGGAAGATTTCATTGGGTGTTCGGTATCCTACGCATTTTTTTGGCTGGTTGTTCAGTTCATCGACTATATCCTGGAGTTTTTCTAATGCAGGGGCAGACCCCTGTGGCTGCCCATCCGGATCGCCCCCGCGCTGGGACGGGACGCTGTGACCTGCAAGCCACAGCCCAAAATCCGACCTGCAAAACTCCACCCCCAAATCGGCTACCGCCGATTCACCCCCGCCAGCGGGGGACAGGTGCGCCGCATCTCAATCTCTCCAGTTCGGGCTCTTGTGTCCCCCGCACAGAAAGGATGGATTAAAAACCTGACCAGCCGCTGCATTCGCTCGTTCGGGGTTGTGTGCCCTCGTCGGCCAGAGAAGGATGGAGCCCGCCACAGGCAGCGCTGGTTCCGGTTCTTGTGTCCCCCGCAGGCGGGGGTGGACACGCGTCCCGCGTGGCCGGGGGTGGATTGTACACGCAGACCCAAGGGTCTGCCCCTATGCGCTGCGGAAATGAATCCCCGCGTGGCCGCGCAGCCGGATCGCCCCCGCGCTGCGTAATCTGCATGGTTAAGGGCAGGCACACGCGGCCGGCCAGCACCCCGCGCGCCTTTGCCGTTGAACGGACGGGAGCAGCCTTCTAAAATAGCCACAGCGCGGCAGAGCCGCATTACAGACAGAGGAGAACTTCCCAGTGCCCCTGGTGATCGACTGTCATGCCCATCTCCGGACGCCCGACGACGGCGACCCCGAGCGGCTTCTCGAGGCCGCCGACCGTGCCGGCGTCGATCGGCTCATCCTGTGTTCCCTCGGGCGCGAATGGGCGCCTTACCCGGACGCGGCGTCGCTCGAGCAGGCCAACGCCGACATCGTGGAGGTGCTCGAACGTTATCCCGACCGGTTGATGGGATTGGTCTATCTGAGCGCGGATGAAGTGGCCCTTGGTCTCGAACATCTGAACCGCTATATCGTCAACGGTCCGTGTGTAGGGGTAAAACTGTGGGTGTCCCAACTTGCCGACGATCCCCGCATGGATCCGCTGTTTGACCGGATCGTGGAGCTTGACCTGCCTGTTCTGCAACATACCTGGTTCAAGGCCACCGGCAACCTGGAAAAGGAGTCGACCGCGTGGCATTGCGTCAATCGTGCGGAACGTCATCCCGACCTGAAGATGTGGCTGGCTCATGCCGGCGGCCAATGGGAAGAAACGGCCCGCATCATCGCGCCCTACCCGAATCTGTGCGTTGACATCTCCGGCGGAGAGCCCGAGGCCGGAGTCGTGGACTGCCTGCTCCGGCACATTGGCCCGGAGCGCATCTTCTTCGGGTCCGACATACCTGGCCGCAGTCTCATTGTTCAGATGAGCAAAGTCCTCTCCGCAGAGATCCCCGATGGCTGGAAAGAGATGATTCTTGGAGAAAACATCGTGCGCTGGGTGCAAACATGATCGATTTCAACGCGAAACTGGGGCATTTTCCCTATCGTCCCGTAGAGGGGCTGGAGGCGTTGCTGCATGCCATGGACCGCCATGGCGTCGAACAGGCGCTGATCTCTTCGCTTCATGCCGTATTTTATCTGAATCCCCAGGACGGCAACGATGAGCTGGCTGCAGCCATTGCGCCGCACCGCGACCGTTTTTTTCTGTCCGCTGTTTTGCGTCCGAATTTCAGCGGCTGGCAGGATGATCTTCGCCGCTGCGTCGAAGAGTACGGCGCTCGGGCGCTGCTTCTCCACCCGCAATACCACCGTTACGAACTCCTGGCCCCGGAGATGGAAGCCCTGGTCATGGGCGCGCATGACCTCGGCTTGCCGGTCTGCGTGCAATGCTGGCTCGAAGACCCGCGCCGGCAATTTCACCGCGAGATCATAGCGCCGGTGCCGCCCGAGACCCTGGCCGCCTTTATCCAGGCCTGGCCTCAGGTCACGGTGGTTGCGCTGGGCCTTCGCTTCAACGAACCGGATCAGCTCGGCGAGCCGTTTCCTCGAAATGCCCATTTCGATATCTCAAACTACGAAAATATGTGCGACCTCGAACTGGCCATGGAGCGCTTCCCTGCGGATCGCCTGCTTTTCGGGAGCAATTTTCCGCTCTATAATTACGTGGCCAACGTGGACAAACTGGCGCGGGGCAAGCTTAGTGGAGCGCAGCGTGCGGCGATCGGCCGCGACAACGCGAAACGCCTCCTGGGCATTCCATAGACAACAACGCCGGACGGGAGAATCGTTGTGAAGGCAATCATCATGGTCGCTGGCAAATCGACCCGAACGTATCCATTGACGCTCACGCGGCCGAAACCGTTGCTGAAGGTCGTCAATAAACCCATTCTGGCCTGGCTTCTCGATGCGCTGCGCCCGGTCATCGACGAAGCCATCCTGGTTGTCGGCTACCGCGGAGACATGGTTCGCGAGGCCTTTGGCGCCGCGTACAACGGACTGACTCTGCGCTACGTCGAACAGACCGAGCAGCTTGGCACCGGCCACGCCGTTCTTCAATGCGAAGGGCATATCGACGGGCCGTTTATCGCCATGAACGGCGATGATCTGTACGCTCCTCGGGATTTGCAGGCACTGGCGGGCACGACGAACGCCGCGCTGGCCAAACGCGTCGCTGATCCCCGGCAGTACGGCGTGCTGGAACTGGACGAACAGGGCCGCGTGGCGCGGCTCGTCGAAAAGCCGCAGGAGCCGGTCTCCGACCTGGTCAGCGTGGGCGCCTACACCTTTACGCCTGAAGTATTTGGAGTGCTGCGTAAGACGAAGCCATCCGAACGGGGCGAGATCGAGATCACGTCGGCCATCCACGAACTTGCGTCGCGGGGAGATTTCCATGCGCTCAAGATGGAGGAATATTGGTTGCCTATCGGCTACCCCTGGGACCTGCTCGCAGCCAATGAGTACCTCTTGAACAAAATGACTCCGGCCATCGAAGGCAGCGTGCATAGCCGCGCAGAGCTGAGCGGCCCCGTGCATGTTGGCCGCGATACGATCATTCGCAGCGGCGTTGTGATTGACGGGCCGGTCTACATCGGCGAGGGTTGCACGGTCGGTCCCAACTCATGGCTGCGTCCCGGCGCGACCCTGTACAACGGATGCCGGGTCGGCCAATCCTGCGAGGTCAAGAACTCGATCCTCTTCGACAGCTGCGCTATCCCCCACCTCAGCTACGTCGGCGATTCCATCATCGGCGAGCGCACCAATTTCGGCGCGGGCACCATCACCGCCAATACCCGACACGATGGGGCCACGATCAAGTCAATGGTCAAGGGTGAAATGATCGACACCGGCCGCAAAAAGCTCGGGGCCATCGTCGGCGATCAGGTGCACACGGGCATCAAGACCTCGTTGTACCCCGGGCGAAAGTTGTGGCCGGGCACCTGCACCCGGCCGGGCGAGGCAGTCGCGCGCGACATCGAGCTGGCGGAGTAGGCAGCGCAGCGGGTCAGGAGGATTCGGCGCGCAGCGCATTCAGCGCGGTCTGGAAATCCAGAGGAGGCGACGCCACAAAGCGCATGAACTCCCCCCCCGCTGGATGAGTAAAGCCCAGCCTTTCCGCGTGAAGTGCCTGGCCTCGAAGGTTTTGAAGTGCCGTCCGGGCCGCTTCCGAAAGCGTCCAGCTTTGAAAATTCACCACGCCGTACACCGGATCGCCCAAAACCGGACGGCCTGCAAACCGCAAATGGACGCGGATCTGATGGGTTCGCCCGGTTTCGAGCCGCAGCTTCACCAGTGATGCCGCCCCGAACCGTTCCAGAACCTCGAAGTGGGTGATTGCCTCGCGGCCTTGCACGGGTGTGACGGACATCCGTTTTCGGTCGGTCAGGCTGCGGCCGAGCGCCGCGTTGATACGGCCCCGATTTTCGGGGAACTCGCCCTGAACCAGGGCCAGATACCATCGTTCGAAGGCCCGTTCTCGCGCCTGACGCGACAGCGCTTCAAACGCGCGCGGGCTTTTGGCCACTACCATCACGCCCGAAGTATCGCGATCCAGCCGGTGCACGATGCCGGGCCGGGTGGCGTCTTCACCGGGCCGCTGGAAATCAGGGCAATGGTATAGCACCGCGTTCAGCAGCGTGCCGCCGCGATGGCCGGGCGCGGGGTATACCACGAGGCCGGAAGGCTTGTTGACCACCAGCACATCCGCGTCTTCGTGCAGGATCTCCAGGGGGATATTCTCGGGGATCAAATCTGTGACGGGCTGTGGCGGCACCTCGATGTGAATCTCGTCACCCACCGCCACCAGGCGGCTTGGCCGGGTGCAGACCTGGCGGTTGACCGTCACCTGGCCCGCTTTGATTGCTTTTTGAATGAACGTCCGCGACGCGCCCTCGACACATTCCGAGAGGAACAGATCGAGACGGAGCCCCTGGGCCCCTTCTTCCACGAATTCATGATACGAGGTCTGCGACACGGCGAAATCCGGGGGCCAGGGCGGTATAGGCCTTCTGATATTCCGCGAACCATGCATTATACGCTTTCGCAGTATCCGGATCGGGTTCGCAGGTACCGACTGCGTGGATGATGGCGTCGCAGGCTTCCTCGACGCTTCCATAGAGGCCCGTCGCTACGGTGGCCAGAATCGCGGCGCCGTACGCCGGGCCTTCGTCGACATTGATGGTGGCCAGGGGCGCGCCGTTGACATCGGCCTGGATCTGGCGCCAGAACGCCGATCGGGCGCCGCCGCCCGATGCCCGTACCTGCTCCACCGGCACGCCCATCCCGCGGATGATGTCCAAGCTGTCGCGCATGGCATAGGCAACGCCTTCAAGCACCGCCCGGGCAAGATGGCGTTTTTCGTGGCGCAGAGAAAGGCCCACGAATGCCCCCCTGGCATAGGGGTCTTTGTGCGGCGTCCGTTCCCCGGTCAGGTAGGGGAGAAAGAGCAGGCCCTCGGCACCCGGCGACACCGTTGCCGCGGCCTCCGTGATGTATTCGTACGGATCCCGGCCGGCCTCCCTGGCTTTTGCCTTTTCTTCGGCGCACAGGGCATCGCGATACCAGCGCAACGAACCGCCCGCACTCAGCACCACGCCCATCATGTGCCATTTTCCCGGCACGGAATGGCAGAAGGTATGCACCCGGCCCTCGGGATCCAGGCTGACCTGGTCGGCAAAGGCGAAGACCACTCCGCTCGTGCCCACGGTTGATGAGATGACGCCCGTGCGCACGATGCCGCATCCCACGCCGCCGGCAGCCTGATCGCCGCCGCCGGCCACCACGGGAATGCCTTCCGGCAGGCCGGTAAGACGCGCGGCCTCTTTCGAAAGCACGCCCGTGACCTCGGGGCCTTCATACGCACGCGGCATGAACTCCGCGGGAATATCGAGCAGCGCCATCAAGCCCCGGTGCCAGCTGCGGTTTTTCACATCAAAAAGCAGCGTGCCCGATGCGTCGGCCACGTCGGTGGCAAATTCGCCGGTAAGCTCATAGCGCACATAATCTTTCGGTAGAAGCACCTTGCGCACCCGGTCATAGACGTCCGGCTCGTTGTCGCGCAACCACAGAATTTTCGGTGCGGTGAACCCCGTCAAAGCGGGGTTGCAGACCATCTCGATCAAGTTCCGCTCGCCCACCTTTTCGGTGATATAGTCGCACTGTTTCGCCGTACGCTGATCGCACCACAAGATGGCGTTGCGCAGCACCCGGTGGTCCTGATCGAGAAAGACGGAGCCGTGCATCTGGCCGGTCAGGCCGATGCCCTTCACGTCGGCGGGAGTCATCTCAGGCGATTGGGCGAGCATCGCGAGGGCTTCGTAGGCCGCGCGTTTCCATTCGGCAGGCGATTGCTCCGCCCACCCCGGTTCTGGCGTCAGGAGGGGGTATTCGACCTGGGCCGATGCTATCCGCTCGCCCGATGCGTTGATCGCGACCGCCTTGGTGCCGCTCGTGCCGACGTCCAGCCCCAGCACAATGCTCATCGATGCATCCCCCCTTCCCAGCGGCTGCGCTTACGGCGCCGGAACAGGCCATAATACAACGAGGCAGGATCGATGACTCGATCCTGCCTCAAAATAACACTCATTGACGAGGAAGCTCAATTACCCGCTTGGTCTTGCCGGGCACGCGCAATGGCTTTAGCGAGCTTACGGCGGCGGCGCTCGCTGGGCTTTTCGTAATGCTTCATCTCTTTCAGCCGCTGCATCAGCCCTTCCTTATTGCATTTTTTCTTGAACCGGCGGAGTGCCTTTTCAAAGGGCTCGTCTGTTTTGACGCGCACTTTCGTCACTCGGAATCAACCTCCCCTCTGTCGCGCGCCTTTTTTCATGCGCGCCTTTTTCGTTGCCTGAGATCGCTCTAACGCCTTGAAAGCCCATCTTTCAAAGGGGTTACGCAGCCTTGGCAACCGGAGGGCTATTCTATCATTCAACGCCCTCCCTGTCAAACATAACAGCGCTGCGCCGCCATTGAGACGTGCGTACCAGGCAAGGTGAGCAGCCTCTCGCGATACTCGCGGCGGAATAGCCACCCGGATAAACGTGTTTTTTGCAAAGAGGATTGCCTATACTTTGCATTAAAAGGCGAATCCCTGCCGTATGATTGAAAATAAAGTGGTAAAAGCTCTGACCTGGTGGATGACGGGTTTGTGCCTGTGGGCATTTGCCTCCGGCGCGCAAGAAGTGGTGTTGTGCCTGGGTGCGAATGGCCACGTGGCCATCGAAAGCGTGCACAGCACCCCGTGCCATGGCGCCTCTGAGGCGCCTGGCAGCCAGGACTGCCGCATCAGCGGCATCCATGAACACCATCACAGCGGTTGTGTAGACATCCTGTTTCCGCAACAATCCGAATGGGCTCCGGAGCACAACCACAAGGCGGCAGCGAAGGCGCTCGCGATTCACCAGGCCATCGCCTTCGAAACCGCTGTCCAAGCCGAGCTGGCCGCTTCCACGGCCATTCGGCCGGTTCAATCTCATCCCCTGGAACGCCTTTTCGCGCGAACCCTCCGCAGCACCATCCTTGTGATCTGACCGCAGACCTCCCGTTGTGCACAGGCCCGGTCGGGCCATTTCTCTGCGTGAAAACGCCTCTTGTGCGCCCTATCCTGGAAAGGAGCGGTTATGCGGTTCATGAGTGTATGTGCAGTACTTGCCATCGGATGCCTGACGGCATTTGGTGCGGAAAACGATTCGGCGAGCGCTGAAGGTCCTTCATCGCCCTACAGCGCGCCGCGCGAATGGGAAAATGGCGTCCCGCTCACCTTGCAGGAGGCCATCCATCGAGCGTTGGCTGAAAGCCCCGACCTGGCCGCCAAACGGTGGGACGTCGAGATCAGCGGGGCCGGGGTCATCCAGGCGGGGCTCCGGCCCAATCCGGAACTGTCGCTTGAGATCGAGGATATCCGATGGGAGCGCGGGCCGTCTCAACGCACGCGCACCCGGTCGCTCTCAGGCGGACTCGGTTCCGGGAGCCTGCCCACCCTGGGCAGGGAATTCGAAACGGAATCGGGCACGCATTCAGGCTTCACGGAAGCCGAGATCACGCTGAGCATCGCGCAACTCATTGAGTTGGGCGGCAAACGGGCGAAACGGATTGCCGAGGCCGAAGAAGCGAAGCAATTGACCCTGTGGGATTACGAAGCCCTGCGCGCCGATGTGATCGCGGAGACCGCGCGCGCGTTTGTGGCCGTGGTGGCCGCGCAGAAACAGCTGGAGCTGGAAAGCGACCTGTTGCGGCTGGCGGAAGAAATGGTGCGGACATTCCAGCTGCGGGTTCAGGCAGGCCAGGAATCCCCTATTGAAGCGGCCAAGGCGGACGTCGCCCTCGAAAATCAGCGCATAGTCCGGGACCGTGCCGAACGGACTCTGGGGGTTGTTCGCACGCAGCTTGCCGCGATGTGGGGCGAGGAGACGCCTCACTTTGGCCCGGTCGAGGGAGATCTCGAAGACCTGCCCGAGCTGCCCGCCTTTGACGATCTGCGTACGCGAGTAAGCGGCAATCCTGATATCGCCCGCTGGACAGCAGAGCTGGCCGCACGAAAAGCCACGCTCGAACTGGCGCGAGCCAACCGAATTCCTGACGCGACGGTGGAATTGGGGTTCCGCAGCACGGGCCTTGCGGACAGCGCCGCCTCAAACTACGGACTTGGAACAGACGGAGAGTTTAGCGCAGCGCGCTCGAAGTCGAGCTTCGATTCGGGGCGCGACAACACCCTCCTAGTGGCGTTTTCTATTCCCCTGCCCATCTTTCACCGCAATCAGGGCGATATCGCGGCGGCACAGTTCGGCGTTTCGCAGGTTCCAGACTCAAACCGGGCGGTCGCAATGCGCGTCCATAGCGATCTGGCCGCCGCCCACGAAGAGGCGGCTTCGTCGTTTTCCGAAGTGCTGGCGCTTCGCAAAAATGTTCTTCCCCGTTCCGCCGAGATTTTCGAAAAAACGCAAACGGGCTACCGCCAGGGTAAGTTCGACTACCTGGATCTGCTCGACGCTCAGCGCACGCTGTTTGAGGTACAGACGGCCTATCTGGCCGCACTGGAACGCGGACACCTGGCACTGATCGCGCTGGAACGGCTCACCGGCACGGCACTCGCCCAATGCGATACGGCATCGCTTCACGAAATGGAGGAAACAGAGCATGCGCACTAAAATCGGCGTTGCAGCCACGGTTCTCGGCGCACTGGCCCTGGCGGCCGCGACAGCCTACCTGGCCTATCAATTCGCGCAGCCCGCCCAGCTGTCTCATGCCGAAGCAGCCGGCGCCGGGCCCGCAGCACACCTGCATGACCACGGCGCTCACGACGAACATCACGACGAACATGCGCACGACGAGCATGCGCACGACGAAGAGGCCCACCACGCGGAACATCAGCATAGCGCGCCCGCGGCGCATGCGCACGATGGCGGCGCCGAAGAGCACGACGAACACCACCCGGAAGTCCATCTGTCGGAAGCGGAGCGGCAAGCTCTCGGTCTTGTGCTTCGCAAAGCGGCTCCCGGGAAGCTGACCGTGGAAATAGAGCTTCCAGCCGAAGTCCGGCTGAACGAAGACCACGTCGCTCATATCGTGCCGCGCGTTTCCGGCATTGTGCGTGAGGTGCACAAGCAGATCGGGGACCGGGTGCTGAAAGGCGAACTCATGGCCGTGCTGGACAGCCGCGAGCTAGCGGACAACCAGGCGGAATACCTGGCGGCGAATTCGCGCCTCGAGCTTGCGCGCAAGGAGTTTTCGCGGGAAAAATCCCTGTGGGAAGCCCAGATCTCGGCGGAACGCGACTATCTCGCGGCTTCCCGGGAACAGCAGGAAGCGCAGATCGCCGTGCGCGCCGCGAGGCAGAAACTGCAGGCGCTGGGCCTGTCTGAAGCGCAACTTCGCGATGCGGCCTCGGGCCGGCATGATTTTTTGACTCGCTACGAGATGACTTCTCCCTTCGACGGCGAAGTGCTTGAAAAACATATCGTGCTGGGGGAAGCGCTGGAATCGCAGGCGAACACCTTTGTCATCGCCGACCTCGATACGGTGTGGGTGGATGTTCAGGTTTTCGAGAAGGACTTGCCGCATATCCAGCCGGGAATGACCGTGCAAATCTCGGGTCCGGAAGGCCATTCCGCGACGGAAGGCGTGATCACCTATGTCGCGCCGATCGTCGATCGGGAAACCCGCACCACCTTAGCCCGCATCGTTCTGCCCAACACGGACCGGCGTTGGCGTCCGGGACTGTTTCTTCGCGCACAGCTACGCCTGGAGCAAGCCGAGGCGGCTGTCGTGATCCCGAAGGCCGCGGTACAGCGTTTTGAGAGCGCGCCGGTCGTGTTCGTCGAAGAAGGGGACGACTTGCGAGCGGTGGAAGTGGAATTGGGCCATGAAAGCGCCGACAGCGTGGAGATCGAGTCGGGGCTTCCGGCCGGTGCACGCTACGTCGCGGAAGGTGCGTTTGAACTGAAAGCCCGAATTGTCACCAGCAACCTGGACGCGCACGCCGGGCATGGCCACTGATCGCAGGACGCTCCTGCCGGAAAGGGAATTCAACGGTGCTCGATAAGATCACGGAACTCTCGCTCAAGATGCGCGGCCTGGTCATCATCGCGCTGCTCGCGGTGGTTGCCTATGGCATCTTCGCCTACCGCAAGATGCCCGTCGACGCATTTCCCGACATTTCGCCCGTGATGGTGCCCGTCTTCGTGGAAGCCCACGGCATGGCGCCCGAGGAAGTGGAACGTCTCGTCACCTTTCCCATTGAATCCGCCATGAATGGGTTGCCGGGCGTCACGCAGATCAAATCCACTTCCGCCTTTGGGATGGCGGTGATCTACGTCTATTTTCACGATCGCGTAGACATGTATTTCGCCCGGCAACTGGTGGCTGAGCGACTGAACAGCTCCCTGGCCGAGCTTCCGGACCTGGACGAGCCGCCCACACTCGGGCCAATCTCGACCGGTCTCGGCCAGATTTTCATGTATTACCTGACCATGGATGAGACCGTGGACACCGAAGAGAAAGACCCCGACACCTACCTGCGCGAGCTGAACGACTGGCAGGTGAAGGCGCAGTTACGGACGGTTCCCGGCGTGACCGACATCCTCTCGATAGGCGGCCATGTCCTGCAATATCAGATCCGTCTCGACCCGGCGGCGATGTTGAAATACGACCTGACGCTCACGGACATCGTTGATGCGGTCGAGCGGAACAACCGCAATGTCGGCGGGCAATTTCTCGTGCTGGATGCGGAAGAGACGCTCGTGCGCGGATTGGGATTGGTACAGACTCTCGACGACATCCGCTCCATTCCGTTGAAAAGCATGGGAGGAGTCGCCGTCAATATCAGCGATGTGGCGGATGTGGCGTATGGCAACGAGATCCGGCGCGGGGTGGTCACGCGAAACGGGGAACAGGAGCTTGTGTCGGGGATTGTCTTGAAGCTTTACGGGGAGAACACCTCGCAGGTGATCAAACACTTGTACGATAAAGTGGAGGTTGTGCAGGCCTCCCTTCCCCAGGGGGTCCGCCTGGTGCCTTATTACGAGCAATCGGACCTCGTTCAGCGGGCCGCCTGGACGGTCACGAAGGCGCTGTTGCAAGGCGCGCTCCTGGTGCTTCTCACCCTGCTGTTGTTTTTGGGAAATGTGCGCACGGCGCTCATTGTGGCGGTTTCGCTGCCGGTATGCTCGCTTGTTGCGGTCATTTTCATGGGTCTGAGCGGCATTTCGGCCAATCTGATGTCGCTGGGGGGCATTGCGATCGCGATCGGCATGCTGGGCGACGGCTCGATTGTCATGGTCGAGAATATCTACCGGCACCTGACCGGCGGCCACGAGCCTCCGGGGGATCCCCGGGCGCGAATCGCGTCGGCAGCGCGCGAAGTGAGCCGTCCCATCGTGTTTTCGATCTTCATCATTGTCGCGGTGTTCCTTCCTCTCTTCACGCTGGAGGGCACCGAAGGGAAGATGTTCAGCCCCATGGCGTTTACGATTTCGTTTGCGCTGCTGGGGTCCGCGGTAACGGCTCTTGTGGTGACGCCCGTGCTGGCATCGCTGCTGCTGGCTCCACGCGTAACGAAGGAGATGGCGCTGCTTCGGCTGCTGAAGAAGGCCTACTCCCCTTTCTTGAACGCCTCGATTCGTCACGCCGGGGTGGTTTTGGGCGTGGCGCTTGCCGCTTTCGCAGCCACACTGCTGCTGGTGCCGACCCTGGGCACGGAGTTCATTCCCACGCTCGAAGAAGGGTCGATACTCCTTGGCGTGACCATGGCGCCCTCCATTTCTCTTGAACGAGCCACCGAAACGGTCAAACTGCTGGAACGGCACATACGAAAACACCCGGAAGTCGTCGAGGTTGTGTCTCGCATCGGGCGGCCCGAGGCGGGAAGTCATCCGCACCCGGTGAACTACGCTGAAGTCCATCTCGCGCTTAAACCCCTGGAGGAATGGCCGCCCGATCGCCGGAAAGAGATGTTCGTTGAAGAACTGACCCACGAATTGGAGGCGATCTCGGGAATTCAGCTCAATTTCAGCCAGCCGATTCAAAATGCCTTCGATGAACTGCTGTCGGGCATCAAAGCCCAATTGTCGATTGAGGTATACGGCGAAGATTTGGCGGTGCTGCGTGAAAAGGCCGGGGAAATTGAGGCCGCGCTCGAAAATGTTCCTGGTTTGGTTGATCTGGCCGTTGAACAGAATTTCGGCCAGCCCCAGGTGCAGATCATCCCGGATCGGCAGGCCTGTGCGCGGCTGGGCGTTCCGCTCGACCACCTTCTCGAAGTGGTTGAACTGGCCATCGGCGGCGAGGTGATCGGCCAGATCTACCAGAATATGCGCCGTTTCGCCATCCATGTACGCCTCCAGGAACCGTACCGCGCGGAACCTGAAGCGATCCGGCGTATTTTGATCCCCACGGACAGCGGGGGGCGGATCCCGCTGAGCCAGGTCGCCACCGTAGAGCACGTCGTCGGCCCCATTCAGATCAATCGTGAAAACAACAACCGCCGCTGGGTTGTTCAGGCCAACGTGCGCGGTCGAGATTTGGGCAGCGTCGTCAGCGACATCAAGGCCGTCGTGGCGTCCCGCGTCACCCTGCCGGAAGGCTATTGGGTGGAGTACGGAGGCCAGTTCGAAAATCAGCAACGTGCGATGCGGCGGCTCGCGGTTATTGTGCCGGTTGTGCTTACGGCCGTGTTTCTGTTGCTGTGGATGGCGTTCGGGACGGCCCGGGAAGCGCTGATCATCCTTTTCAACGTGCCCCTGGCGCTGATCGGCGGCGTCCTGGGCCTGTACTTCTCCGGCGAATACCTGTCCGTCCCGGCATCGGTCGGGTTTATTGCGTTGTTCGGGATAGCGGTCCAGAACGGAGTCGTGCTCGTCAGCTACTTCGATGAATTGCGCAAGAGCGGGCACACGAAAATCGCGGCGGTTCAAGAAGGCGCACTCCTTCGTCTGCGCCCGGTGCTCATGACCGCCAGCACCACCATGCTCGGGCTGCTCCCGCTGCTGATGGCCCGCGGCATCGGCTCTGAGGTGCAGCGCCCCCTGGCAGTAGTGGTCGTGTTCGGTCTGGGCACGTCCACACTCTTGACACTCTTCGTGATCCCGGCAGCCTACGCCTGGTTCGGTCCGCGAGTGAAATAAGACCCGTGGGCGCGCCGACGGCCCGGCAGCCCGGCTCACGATGCGGGCACGGGCAGCCACGGAGTTACAGGATCAGCATGGTGTCGCCATAGGAATAGAACCGAAACCGTTCCTTCACGGCGAGACGGTACGCGTCGAGGATGAAATCAACCCCTCCAAAAGCGCAGACCAGGGCCAGAAGGCTGGAGCGGGGCAGGTGAAAATTGGTCTGCAGCGCATCAATAGCGCGAAAGGTGTAGGGGGGATAAATGTAGCGGTTGGTTTCGCCCGTGCCGGCCTGAAAGGAACCGCCCTGATACTGGGTCTCGAGAACTCGGGTCACGGTTGTGCCGACAGCAACAATGCGCCCACCCGAGGCTCGGATACCATTGAGCTGCGCTGCGGTGTCTCCGGTAAAGGTGAACGGCTCGGATTCCAGGCTATGGTCCTTCAGCTGCTCGGTCTGGATGGGCCGGAACGTGCCATAGCCCACATGCAAGGTAAGAAACGCGCGGGCCACGCCCGCTTCGTCGAGACGACGAAACACGTCTTCGGTGAAATGCAGGCCGGCCGTGGGCGCGGCAACGGCGCCGGGCGCGCTGGCATAGATGGTCTGATAGCGCGTCCGGTCGGATGTTTCGGGCGTATCCCGGTGGATATAGGGCGGAAGAGGGACCTCGCCGGCCCGCTCAAGCACGGCCAGGACATCCGATTGGGCGAATGAAACGCGCCGGCGCCCGTCGGGGAGCCGATCACCGACCCGGGCCTCAACGCCGGCGGCGATTGTCACGGGCGTGCCCGGCTTGACCTTCGACGAAGGCCGCACGAGGGCATCCCATTCGCCGGGAGCGGTTTCGCGCAGCAGAAACACTTCGACCTTGCCCCCGGTAGGTTTTCGGCCGTGGAGGCGTGCCCGGATGACGCGGGTGTCGTTAAATACCAGGCAATCGTTACGCTGCAGGTATTGAGGCAGATTGCGGAAGACGTCGACGGTCATGGAGTGATCCGCGCGTTTGAGCACCAGCAGCCGGGATTCGTCGCGCCGTTCGCTGGGCTGTTGCGCAATAAGCTCTTCCGGAAGCGCATAATCGAGATCTGAGGTATTCATGGCAACTGTCTGGATTTATCCCTGCCCGCCGGCCTTCTGGGCGGCATCCTGGGCCAGGGCAATAGCGCCGAGCACACCCGCTTTGTTGCCCAGCCCCGGGGGTACGATGTACGTGTCAATATGCTCGAGGATTGCAGGGGATTGCACGTATCCGTTGAGCACGGCGAGGACCTTTTCACGGATTTTCGGGAAAATGCTTCGGCGCTCCATCACGCCGCCACCCAGGATGATGCGTTGCGGCGACAGCGTACAGATGAATCCTGCCAGGGCGACGCCCAGATAGTGTGCTTCGAGCGCCCAGGCGGGATGAGCGTCCGGCAGGGCTTCTGCGCGGATTCCCCAGCGCTTCTCCATGGCGGGTCCCGAGGCCAGCCCTTCGAGACAATCGCCGTGATAGGGACACACGCCCTCGAAGGGGTCGCGATCTTTATCGTGAGGCAGGTGGACATGGCCCATCTCGGGGTGAATGAGCCCGTGCATGGGCCTCCCGCCGAGCAGCCCGCCGCCACCGATGCCTGTGCCTACGGTGAGGTATATGAAGGAATCGAGCTTCTGGGCGGCGCCCCAGCGGTTTTCGCCAAGCGCGGCGCCGTTGACGTCCGTGTCGAATCCCACAGGCACGCCGAGCGCTTCGGCGATGCGCCCCGCAAAAGGAGTTTGGCTCCAGCCGGGTTTCGGCGTGCTGGTGATGTAGCCCCAGGTGGCGGATTCCGGGTTTGGATCCACGGGCCCGAAAGAGCTGATGCCAATGGCGGTGATGGGTTCCCGGCCGCCGTGTTTTTCGAAGTAGGCAATGCACCGGCCGATGGTTTCCTCCGGCGTCGTGGTGGGAAACCGCTCCTCCTCGCGCAGATCGTCTGGTCTCGAGCCCAAGGCGCAGACAAACTTCGTGCCTCCCGCCTCGATGCCTCCGAATACCGCCATGGTTGCTTCTCCGTTCGGGGTGTTTCGGGAAAGTGTTCGGGCCACTGGGACTATATGAGGATGTCGGAGGTGCTGTCAATGTCTCGGCAGCTCAGGGGGCGGGCGGAGCGTCCGCGGCTCCCGTTTGGAATGCAGGAGGGTCGGCGTAGATAATACCGTGCTATGCGGAAGTCTAACCCGTTCATCGCGAGTCTGTGGGAAGGCCTGTTGCTGGCGTGGGCTTCACGCGTCTGCTGGGGCTACCGGATCCTGGTGTATGCCCCCGTGTTTCTGGTGGGGGTGGCGGCAATTGCCGCGGCCGGATTTCTTGCGCATCTGACGGGATTTATCGCCGCGGCGCTGGTGGCCGCGCTCTGCGCGGGAACCTTGGCTCTGCTGGTCTATAACGGCGTGCTTACGGCGTCGCTGCTCGCCAGCGCCGACGTGGAACACGGGCTGGTGCTGGCGGAACTGTCGCGAAAACACGAAGTGCCGGATGGGCCCGGCCAGTTGCTGTGGGCACGACAGCGCGCCGCCGCGGCCGATGCAGCGCCGGTGTGGGTGCTTCTGCGCCTTCGCCGGACGATGCAGGCCATTCACAAAAGGATCTACGACGTTGGAGACGCGTTCCCGGCGTTTGTGCCGGATCGTGCGCCGTCGTGGGCGCGGTGGCTTCTCGCCCGCTGCACGAGCCCAATGGCGGGCGCCCTGGCGGCCCGGGCGTTTGCCGACGGGCCCGGGAGCAGCGCCTCGCGAGCCCGAGAGTCTCTGCTGCTCTACACGGCTGTCTGGCGTGACGCATTCCGATGGAACCTCGCGTTGTGGGGCGCGGGATGGATGTTTATGATGGGTATCGTCGCACTGACGGCCCTGCCGCTGATCTGGGCAACGGCAGCCAGTGTCCCGGCAGTACAGGCCAGCGCGGCCCTGCTTGCGTTATGGACGGGATTTGCGCTACAACGCGTCGTGATGAGGCCCATACTCGAAGCGGCGGCCCTGTCGCTGCTAGACGAGATGGCTCAGGGCAGCTCGACGCCGCCGGATGCTGAGCTGCGATTGCGCGAGGTCAGCGCGGCGTTTCGCGAACTTGAGAACCGGACCCGGGAAGCCACAGAGATGGAAAACGGTCCGTCTTTTTGAAAGGAGCGGGTATGCACAAGATGATTGCAGGGCTATGCGCGGCGCTTCTGATTACGGCGGGATGCGTATCGGCCAAATCGGCAGGTCCCATGCGCCCGCCAGCGGCCTCCTTCGCCGCGAAATCGATGTATTCGGAGAACACCGAGCAGTGCCTGCGCCATGTAGTCTTGTTCAAGTGGAAAGACGGCACGCCCCCGGAGACGATCAACGAAATTGAGCAGGCGTTCCAGGCGTTGCCCAGCCAGATTCCGCAGATCCTCGCGCTGGAATGGGGTACGGACATGAGCGTAGAGAACCTGTCGCAGGGATTTTCGCACTGCTTCCTTGTATCGTTCAAAAACGAGAACGATCGCGCCGTGTACCTGCCACACCCCGCGCACAAGGCATTTGGACAGCTTATGGGTCCTCACCTGGACAAGGTGCTGGTTTTTGATTTTTGGGCCCAGCGCTAGCGGCCGGTTCACGCAGGGCGCCCCACTGGCCGAGAAGGTCGTAGAGGACGATCCCGAACGCCGTGGCGACGTTGATGGTGTTTTTGTAGCCCAGCATCGGAATACGGACAATTTCGTCGCATTCGCTCAAGAGTTCCGGAGAGATCCCCTTGACTTCGTTTCCGAACACGATGGCCACGGGCTGCGGCCAGATGTATGTGCCCACGGCTCGGGCGTTGTCCGCGGTTTCAATGGCGACCACGGGGATGCCCAGCCCGCGCAGCTGCTTTACGGCATCGACCGGTTCTTCGTGATGGGACCACGGGACGTAATCAAACGCGCCCAGGGCGGTCTTGGCGAGCTTCAGGTTCGGCGGATGGCAGGTGTAGCCGCAGAGATGGATATGCTCGACCGCGCCCGCGTCGGATGTGCGGAAGATTGAGCCGACGTTGAAGGCGCTCCGGATGTTCTCGAGCACGATGTGCACGGGATGGCGCGTACGCGGCTCGAGATGCTCCCGGGTGAGCATGCGGTAATGCGGTTCAAGGTTATGCCCTGGCGTTTTCTTCATGGCACTTGCTCGTTTTTTGCGATCTTCTCCCAGCCGCTGCGCGCATAGCGCAGAATCATGATCGGCTTTCCGGGCGTCATGCAGCGGGCCGGGAAACAAGCCATCAGCTCTCGGCGCGAAACACCTTTTTCAGCGCGTAATACGCGGGTTTGGGGTTGCGGTCGAAGTCGATGACGGCGTTGTTGGCCGGGCAGGGAAATGCGTCGTGCCCCATCCATATCAGAAAACCGCCGCATCGAGGGAAGCGGTTTTTGCACGCGGCGGCAGCGACAGCGTAGGCCTCGGCCTGCTCGTTCTGCGTCAGCCGGATGTATTCGGCCAAGGCCTCCTCCTCCGGCATCCCGCCAAGCTTCTCCCGGTACCGGTCCCATTGACCCCACCAGGCGGCGGTATGACGCCAATAATCCGTGATCGGCGGCCAGATATTCGCGCCTGCGCCGTACTTGCGGAACATCTCGAGGCTGTGCGCCGCGGGCATACCGGTTTCAGAGCGGAGCAAGGCGTCGTCGCGGGCCCAGTACGCCCGCCACTCCTCCAGGTCGCGCAAGTCAGGTCCGAAACCCCAGGGCCCGTGGACATCGTGGAGGGTACCCGTCCCGAAACGCTCGGCCGAACCCCACTCCCAGGGCCCGCTCGCCGACGTGGGCAGAAAGCGGCGGCCGGGATCCCAACGCTCGACCACCTCTTTCATCGCTGCGAGGCAGGGGTGGGTGTGATCGCAGGGGACGTTGTCCACGCCTTTGCCTCCGCCGCCGAAGAGTTCGTTGCCGCCGCACCACAAGAGAAGCGCAGGGTGATGCGCGCGCCGCCGGATATAGCTCATGCAGATATGCGACAGCTCGACGATGGTCTCGGGATCCTCGGGCGGCCAGTTTTCAACCCCCGAACTCGACAACGGGAACTCCTGCCAGACCAGGATGCCCGCTTCGTCGCAGAGGCGATAAAAAATCTCTTTTTCGAGGAGGGCCCCACCCCACACGCGGAGACAGGTGCAGCCCATGTCGCGGTAGAGCGCAATCAGCCGGCGGTAGTCATCGTCGCTGCTGTCGGGATAGCTGGTACGCGGCGGAACCCAGTTGGCGCCCTGAAGGAAGACCGGTCTGCCATTCACTTCGCAGATCCAGGGTTCGGCGTCTTCCGGCGCGCCCTCACAGGGGAGCCACCGGACACGTTTGAATCCCACGACACGATCCAGCCGCCACGTCTCGCCGTGAATGACGGATTCCAGCCGGAGCGTGTACGTTTTCGCCGGGCCAAAGCCGTTGGGCCACCACGGTTCGACCGCGATGCCGTCCAGAACGATGTCCAGGCGTTCGCGCGTAAAACGGCCCGAACTGCGGGCGAGTTCGGCGCCGCCGTCGAGCAGGGTCACGGTGACTTCGCCAATCTCCGCCGGCGGCACAATGAGTGCATCGGCCTGCAATGCCACTTCGATACGGCCCGTCCGGTGGTCCTCGGCGAGTAAGGCGCGGGTATGTATGGGGTCGATCGCGCACTGCGCCGCGCTCTTGAGGCTGAGCGCGTCCCAGACGCCGATGGGGACGAGCCGGGGTGTCCAGTCCCAGCTGTAACAGAAACGGGGTTTGAAATAGCGCGAGTTGGAGGTATAGCCGATCTGGCCCTGTTCAGGCGGCGGGACATCGAAGACGATGCTCAGCTGATGCGCCTCTCCATCGCACAAAGCCGTGGTCAGTTCCAGCAGGTGCGGAGTCAAGGTGCCTTTGAACACCGCAACCTCCCGGCAGTCGACGAGGATCCAGCCGGAATAGTCGAGTCCCTGGGCATCCAGGAAGACGCGCTGGCCCGGGGTAATCCATCCGGCGGGCAGGGTGGTCGAGAAATCCCAGTGGCGATGTTCAACCCATTCGCAGGCGAGCGAATTCAAGCCGATGTTCCAGTCCGGCAGGATGTCCGCTTCGAGCAAGATCTGCTGCACGGAGCCCGGCACACGCGCGAGCACCGGACCGACGTCGGCCTGCATGGTCGCCCCTGTTTCCATGGATTTGCCCAGCCGCCAGGTGTGCGGCCGCCAGCCGTAAAGTTGCCAGGTCAATGTGCTGAGATCGCTTTCCTGCATCGTGTCCGTCCTCTGGTGAAGAATAAGATGGCTGTTGAATTGTTGTGCGATATTGTGGGCTGCCCAACGGACAATATCAACCGGAGGGCGGCGCACCGGGCCGTGAGAGTCGATCCGCGCACGGCTTCATGGTACAACGGATGACGGGCAGAAGGCCTCGGTTTGTCAATTGCGGAAGGGAGATCCCGAATCATGACGCGATTTTCAGGGTTGATGCTGTGTTTGCTGGCGATTTGCCTGACGGCGGAGGCGGCCCCGGAGACGGCGGAGATCCGCCTGATCGACGCGAAATACCCGGTAGAGGACCGGATCATCGCCTCGGCCGTGGTCGAAGCGCCTGCAACAGCCGGGGAAGATGCGACCGAAGCGATTCAGTCGGCGATCGATACGGTGGCCGCTCTGGGGGGCGGTACGGTGTTTTTGCCGGAAGGCCGCTATCTCCTCAAGGGCCATCTGCTGCTGAGAAATGCCGTGACCTTGCGCGGGGAATGGCTGCCGCCGGATAAGGAAGGCGTGGTCGGCACGATCCTGATGCCGGTCGAACACCGGGGGAACGCCGAAGGCGAATCGGCGATCGTGATGCAATGCGGCTCGGGATTGCGGGAATTGTCGATCTGGTACCCCGAACAGAAGCCGGACGCCATCGTACCCTATCCCTGGACCATCGAGACCTCGCCGGCGGCGGGAGCGGACAACTACACGCTCCACAATGTAACCTTGGTCAACGTCTATCGAGGCTTCAAGACGGGCCCGGAAAGCAATGAGCTGCACACCCTGAAAAACGTGTACATGACGGCGCTCGAAACGGGCGTCTTCATCGATTCCTGCACGGATATCGGCCGAATCATTGATATCGACATCAGCCCGCGGTGGTGGCTCGAATCGAAGCTGCCCGGGAGCCCGGACAGCGAAACCGCGGCAGCCGGCCTGCGCGCAGAGGTGGCCCGGGAGGCCACGGCCATCGACATGGGCCGCAGCGACTGGGAGTATCTGTATGGACTCCACATTGAGGGATACCAGCGGGGCCTGGTCATTCGCCAGGGCGCACAGGGCACGACCAACGCCGTGTTGTACGGGAGCATCCTTGAGAATTGCGGAACGGCAGTCCATCTCGAAAAATTAAATGGCATCGGCCTGGCCGCCGTGGGATGCCGCTTTGAAGGATTCCAGCATGCCGTGTATGCGACCGCCGCGTTTGATACCGTGTCGCAATTCAACACCTGCACGTTCAGCAGCCCGGAGGGCCACAATGTGCTGCTCGAAGGCGACGGCATGCTGACGTTCCAGAATTGCGTGTTTGAGGCTTGGAAGACAGCGGGCGTGGAAGCGGCGGCCGGCGCGGTGTCGCTGCTGGGATGCGAGTTTCAGGGCGCTGCCGGTCACGTGAAGCTGGGCGAGCGGGTCAACCGCGCACGCCTTCTCGGCAACCGATTTTCCGGCCAGGCGGATATCGAAAATGCTACGACAAACGCCGATCTGATGATAACCCATCACGCGATGAGCTTTGATGTGCCGGATGTCTCGCGGCCGCCCGCGCCGCCGACTCCCGCACCGGCTAGCCGCGACGTGGTGCTGGCGACCGACTACGGAGCGAGGCCGGATCTCGACGACAACACGAAGGCGTTTCAAGAGGCGCTGGCAGCGGCCGAGCGCCTGGGCGGAGCGACCGTCTATGTCCCCGCGGGATACTACCGGTTCCACGGGTCATTGACGATTCCGGCGGGGGTGGAGCTGCGCGGCTGTTTCGACGTGCCGCACCACACGCAGTCCGGCGGGTCGGTTTTGATGCCGATCGGCGGGCAGGGTGATGAAGGCGGCGCGCCGTTTATTGCATTGTCCGCAACATCGGGTCTGCGGGGCCTGACGATCTGGTACCCGGAGCAGAACCTGCTCGACATGCAGCCGTATCCGTGGGCAGTGCGCTCGCTGGGCCCGGCCTGCTGGCTCATCAACGTGACGATTTCAAATGCGTGGCAGGGGGTGGATTTCTGGACGCACCCCAGCGAAGGTCATTACATCAGCTACCTGGGGGGCGCCTTCTTGAGGCGAGGGCTGTTTGTGAGCAAATCCGCAGGCGACGGCTGGGTGGTGGACGTGCAAATGAACCCCCATTATGGATTGCGGCTGCCGAACGATCTGCCCCGGCCGGCGTATAACGGAAACACTTTCGAGGCGATTATCGATCAGCAGCGCGGCAATCTCGAGGCGATGATCTTCGGCCGTTGTGCGCGGGAACATATCTACCGCACCTTTCTCTATGCCGCGTACGACGGTATCGCCTTCCGCGACGACGAGGGCGGAAGTAATGCGCGCATTCTCATGCACGGAACCGACACCGGAAGCCGCTGCGCCGTGCTGAGCGCATGCGGCGACGAAGGACTCGATTTTATTCTGGCGCAACTGGTCCCCCTGGGCAAGTATGAAGTGGGCGCGATCATCGCCGAAGAGCAATTTACCGGACGGGCCCGGTTTTTTACTTCGCAAATGTGGGCGGGTCACTGCAGCGGCCAGCTCGACGGAGCAGGCTCCGTCCTGATACAGCAACTCAACAGTATCAGCGGCGGAATAACGTGCAGGGCGGGCGCTTTTCGCCTCGAAAACGCCGTGTTTCACCATGCGCTGGAGCCACATGTCGCCATTGGACGCGGCTGCATGAAAGCAGAACTGCTCGCCAATACCGCCCTGAGCGGGGCATTCACGGTTGAAAACGCCGCCGGAGATCGCGTCGGTTGTCTGGCCAATACCGTCTCTCAGCGTCCGGCATCGTTCGAGGCGGGCGCCCTGGCCACGGGCTGGGAAGCAGACGACCCGCAAGGTCTCGCGAACACCCTGGCCGCCGAAGGTGGAGGATTGCGAGGGGTCGAGGAAGGCTTCTGTGCACCGGTGGACGGGACGTCGCAGCACGGCGCCAGGGCGCTCCGGGTGGCGGGTGAGGCCCGCGATAGGGAGCACAGTTACCTCTATTTTTCCCTGTTTGAAGAACCGTTACGAATC
This sequence comes from Candidatus Hydrogenedentales bacterium, assembly GCA_050950105.1. GTDB lineage: Bacteria > Hydrogenedentota > Hydrogenedentia > Hydrogenedentales > SLHB01 > UBA2224. The sequence continues at coordinate 292,087 of JBMNGZ010000010.1, forward strand.
TATTCGGACACACAGCTCCGATACTGGTTCCTGCCCGTAAACGAAGCGGGGCAGCATGTCGCGGTGGATATGTTCTTTGACGACGGCACGATGTTGCGCGATTCCCGAATTAAGACCGCGGAAGGCGTAAACATTCATCCCGGTACGCCCAAAGGCGTGGTGGGCGAATGGCAGCCCGTTACCGTGCCTCTGGGCAGGCACGCGGGGAAATCGGTCCGCCGGATCATGGCCGCCTACGATCAGCGCGGCGCCACGGGGCCGTTTGAAGCCCATATCGACGACCTCGAAATCACGACCGCGGTGATTCCGGAGCTGGCGGGCCTTGCCGTAAGCCCCCGGGGAGGCCCCTGTTCCGCCGACGCGCGCGTGTCTTTCGACGTACCGGCGGGGTTTCGCGTGCGTTATTCGCTCGACGGAATTAAACCTGGCGCGGATGCTCCGCATTATGTGGAGCCGATCGCGTTTCCTGGGCCGGGGCTGTGGGATCTGCGCTATATTGTGGAAAAACCGGACGGCGCACCGCTGCCCTGGGTCTTTGGAGAATTGTACGACGTTCGCTGACGCGCCATGGCGTTCCGCGGTGCAGGAAAAGGGCAACACCGGGCCGCCCGTCTGAAGGCCGGCCCGGTGTTGAGTCAAATCCCGCAGAGAGGGGAACCCATCACGGCGCTTCCGCCTCGATCAGCCTCTGCGCCTCTTCTTTCCGGGGGAAAGCCAGTCCCAGCCGATCCGCATAGTCAATGGCCATGCGGATGTAGCGCTGTCCGGCGCTGGTGTTGCCTTTTTCAAGGAGAAGGGCGCCGAAATCCAAGAGCAGGGTGGGGTCGCCGGGGCGCATCTGCAGCGCGCGCCCGAGATGCTCTTCGGCGTCATCCAGTCTCTTTGCGCGCAGTTCGGCAAGTCCCAGGGTATGCAGGACATTGGGCTGGATGATCGCATTGTCTTGCGCCGCCTCCAGGGCGGCGTGGGCCAGTTCGAGGGCCCGCTGCGGCTCGCCGCCGGTCTCGAGCATCAGGTAGGCCAGATTATTGCCCACGACCGGGTCGGTCGGGCGTGCTGCATGGACGCGTTCGTAGGCGGCCAGCGCGCCGGCTTTATCTCCGGTGCTTTCAAGATAGCGCGCACGAAGGAGCCATGCCGCCGCGTTGTTCTCATCGAGTTCGAGAGCTTTCTGGATGGCTGCATTTTCACCGGCGGCATCCGTTTTGGCGTGGCAGAACGCGGCCAGCGCCAGCCAGGTGCGCGGGTCGGCCGGGGCGCGCTGAGCCACTTCCTGTGCTTTCGGCGCAGGCTCGGCGAAGCGGATGGCGCTCGTCAGCGCTTCCAGCATCAGGGCCGCCAGCGAGGCCGAGTCGGGCGCTGCCGCACTCGCTTTCTCCAACGGCCCCACGGCGCAGTCGGGCAGGGATTCAGCCAGGCATGCAACGCCGTGCACATAGGCTGCCAACGCGTCGGGGGACGCAGTGAGCTGTGCCACAAGGGTCTCAGACCCTTTTGGCGGCTCGAGCACTCCAAGCGCCGCCAGAGCGACTGCCGCGCCGGAGAAATGCACCCAGGGCAATTCACGTGCTCCATCGAGCGCAACGCGCGCCAATTCAGGTTTGTCCCCCTGCAAATAGGCAGCGGCGCTCAGCAGATGGAGGCCGGCAGAGCGCTTTTGCGACGGAAGGGCCTCGCAAATGGCGCTTACCTCGGGCCAATCGCTGTTTTCGGCCAACGCGAAGGCACACAGGCTCTCCCGGGCGGCTTCCAGCTCTTGGGCATCGAATATGCGGTCCTCGAGCGACTGCAAAACCTCATCCACCCGGCCTTGCAGCAGATTGAGGCGCGCTTCCGCCACGCGCAAGGGCGCGCTGTCGGGGTCGGCATCCAAAGCGTGAGTCAGGAGGTTCTGGGCAAGGTTTACTTCGCCGGTGACGCGGTAGACTCCGGCGAGGTCAACCACCGCCTCGGCATCATTGGGATACAGCTGGTACGTGAATTCTGCGATAGCGCGGGCACGGCTCATCTCGTTCGCGTCGACCAGCAGGCGCATGAGGGTGCGCCGGGCGCCCAGATTGTCAGGATACAGCGCCAGGAATCTGTCCAGAACCTGCACGGCGTATTCCGGCAAGCGCGCGGTGCGGTACATGGTAGCGAGATTGAACAGCGCGACGGCGTTATCGGGCGCCGCAGCATAGCATTCGGACAGTTCCTGGAGCGCTTTGGCCCGGGCGCCCACGAGCATGAGGGCAAACCCGTATGCATTGCCGCGAAGAATGACGCGCTCCGGCTCGGCTTCCGTCCACTCATCGAATACGGCAAGAGTTGCCTCCGAGTCCTGGGATCCCAGGGCCGCGAGCAGGGTCCGGTATGGCGAGTCCTGCGGCAACTCTTCGGCGAATTTCTGCGCGCCCGAGGGATCGCCCGAAAAGAGGGCAGCCAGCACGAGGGTCTCTCGCACATTGGGCTCATCTCCGGCCAGCAGCGCATCGCTCTGCTGGAGCAGCAGGTCAAAACGCGCCTGCTTCCACAGGGCGGGCCAGGGCAAGTCTTCGGCCGGCAGCGGCGGCGCATCGCCCGGTGCAGCAGACTGCGGCTCAGTCGAAGCCACGGCGTCGGGCGCTTGAGTCAGGGGCGCACCCCCACGCCGCGCGACGGCCAGGAGGTCCCGCACCGCCTCAGACTCCGGAAGGGTCTGCGTGGCGGTCTGGAGGTACATCACGGCCTTTTCGTATTCTTCGCGGGCAAGGAGGCAGGCGCCGACCACATAGTTGGCCCAGCCCGATTCGGGCAATTCGCGCAGGATGGCGCGGGCAATGTCCTCCGCCTCAGCATACTCCTTTTTCCCGACGAGGCTGCGGGCGAGCGCGAGCTGGATGCCCAGATCGTCGGGTTTTTGATTTGCCATCTCCCGAAACTGAGCGACGATCTCGTCGGTTTTTCCTTGTTTCTGGTAGACCTCCACCAATTTCATGCGAGCGGCCACAGAATCCGGATCAACGTTGACGAGCACGTCTTCGAGGGTTTCCACGGCTTTTGCGTCCTGACCCGCGGCCGCCAGGGCGGAGGCCAGGCTGACGCGCACATCCGTCGAGCTTGGATAGGTCGCCGCCAACTCTTCCAGCAGGGCGATGGCCTCTTCGGTCTGGCCGGCAGTCTGCATGACAAAAGCGTGCAGTATTCCGCCTTTTTCCGGCTGGGCTTTCTCGAAATCTACCGCCAGGTTTTCAGCATCGGCCCGCCGGTCTTTTCGCAGCAGAATCTGCACGGCTTCGACGTAGGCCGTTTCCTTCGCCGGATCAAGCTCGATGACTCGACGGTAATGGGCCAGGGCTTCTTCCAAGTTGTCCTGAACCGCATAACAGCGCGCCATGCCCAATTCGGCGTCGATATTGTTCGGATTCATCTTGAGTGCTTTTTCAAAAGCCTCCAGCGCCTCGTCGCTCTTCCCGATGCTCAGGAAGGTCTGGCCCAACTCGGCCTGCTGCTGGCTTCGCCGGCCTCCGCATGCGGGGATCGCCGCGAGCAGCAGACACAGGACTGCCATTGCAGCGAGAGGGCTCCTTCTCCGGGCAGTGGAATCGGATCTCATAACTTCTCCCTTTTCTAACTGCTTCGCCGACCCGATCGGGATACGGCGGCGCGCACCGGCCCGTTCTACGGAATCCGTTCCTGCAGAATGGGCGTGAGTTTGATGGCAAAATCTTCCAGCGTCTCGAACGCCGCCTCCTCATTCTGGCCCGGACGCAGCAGCGTGGAAACCTTGAGCATGGTTGAGGTAGGCGAGCCAAAGGCCAGCTGGGCCTTGGCCCAATGAAAGGCGTTCACAAAAAAGTTGCCGGTGAATTCCTCCCCGGTCTTGAACCAGTACAGGACAAGCTGGCGCGTGTCGCCGTTCACCAGCACCAGTTTTTTGGCGTTAAAGAAAAATCCGACGGGGTGGGTTGTCTGCGTCATGATTTCCCAGCCGCCGCCGACCAGGCACACTTCGGGAAAATGGAGGCTTCGGCGCGACGTGCTGTGCACCACGGTCAGTTGGACGTATTTTTGCGGAGGCGCCACATAATCGCGAATCAGGATCATGCTGGTGCCGAGCACCTGTTTGACATGGTCCTCGATTTCCGCATCGGCGCCGCGCCGGGAGTAGTCGCCGATCTGGTCGGGGATATCCAGCGTCTCGATGGTGGGCAGGGTCGCGCTGGCCGTCGCATGTGCCTTGAGGACCGCCAGATGTCCCACGGTGATCAGCGCCAGGATGAGCACCAGGGCAAGATAATGTTTCACGGAGCAGCCTCCCGAATCTCCCTGGCGGGCAGGGCTTTGCGCAACAGTCCTTCGAGAGTGAAAAAGCAGATGAAGGCCGTCAGAAAAATCAGGATACCGGACACGTCGTGGAAGGTGCCCGCGGCGACGCCGCTCCCATAGAAATAACCCACGACGCAGAGGCTGAAAATGCGCAGGATGTTGGTGAGAATGGCCACGAACGGAGCCGCGATCAAAAATAGAAACATGCGGGCAATCCAACGGGTTTTGCTGATATAGGCCATAAGTGCGCCCAACGCCAGCAGGGCGATCATGGAACGGAGCCCGCCGCAGACCTCGCCCACCAGAAGGAAATCATCTCCAAAATGCACGTAGGACCCTTCGCGAACCATGGGAAACGTGAACAAGTTCGCGAGCTGAACCGCGGATTCCGTGGCGAGCAACTTGAGTCGCAGCGCAAGGCTCTGCGTGATGGACGCCGGGATGGGGATCATGAAAAACAGAAACGCGATGGGAAACCAGATCGTCCGGGTACGGGCCGCGCCGTGTGTAAGCAGCAATACGCCCGTTATCATCGGAAGCAATGACATATGCGTCAGGACGCCAAAACCAAGGAAATCTCCGACAAACAGCATCCCAGCCGCTCCAGCCACCCACAGGTATCCCCATACGGAAGGGTTGCGAGGGAGCGCCCCAAGGTTCTTTCGCTCGCGCCAGACAAAGAAAAGCGAAATGAACGGGATCAAAAAACCATGGGAATAATAGGAATCCACGAGCGTCCAACCGGCCCGAAGCTCATACGCGACGTTTCGGTAGAGCACGATCAGCAAGGCCACGACCACCAGGTCCTTAAGTTCAAACAACGAACGGAACCACGGGGTGCCGGTTCCTGCGGCAAGGGATTGAACCGACGCAGCCGAAGTCTGCGGTTCCTGCGTCATGCGCTAATCCTCCTCGGCTATCATTTTTTCCAACCGCAGCCGCCAGGGCGGCGCGGGACTGCCCTCTTTCACTTTTGAAATGGCGCTTTCGTAATGGGTTTTGGCGAGTTCCGCCTCGTCCAGTCCCCAATACGTCTCCGCGAGTGCGGCGTCGAAATCGGCGGACGTATCGGGCGCTTCCAGGGAAGCAGCGCGCAAGTCGCTCAAGGCGGCGCCATAATTCTTTTCACGCAAATACAGCATGCCGCGCAACGCAAGATATTCCGGCTGGCGTTCCAGGGCGATCACCTGTCCGAGCAGTTCCAGCGCCTCCTGTTCCCGCGCCGGTTCGCGGCTCAGTGCGGAGGCCTTGGCAAACAGCACGCCGGCATTGACGGGGTCGCGGGCCAGGTAGCGATCGCAGGCCGCGAGGATCCCCGCCGTGCTGCCCCGCCGCAACTGCACATCCACCATGGCGCGGAGCGCCGGCAGGTAATCATTGTCGAGCAGTAGAGCGCGGGTTAACGCGGTTGATGCGGCGTCGATTTTTGCAGGATCCTGCATACCCAGATAGAAGCGGGCCAGCGACACAAAAGCCTCGGCGTCGGATTGATGGGTTTCGGCGTAATTGCGGAGCAGGGTCTCGGCTTCTTCGTTGCGCTGCTGCTGCGCCAGCGCCTGGGTCAGGCTGCGAACGACCGAGAAATCGTCAGGATTCGCCGCCAGCTGGACCCGCAAAACATCTTCCGCACCGGCTGCGTTTCCTTGCGCCAGGAGGATCCGCCCGCGCAAGGTCTTGATCATCTCGACTTGATTTGCTTCCGGGCCGATACGCGATTCCAGGTGCTGCAGGGTGCGCTCGGCCTCACGAAGCTGATTCGTGGCCAGGTAGGTGTTGACGAGCAGTTCCAGGGCCGCGGGGCTGCCCGGCAGCTCGGCGAGGACAGTTTCAAGCAGATTGCGTGCCTCGAGATAGCGCTGCATACGAAACAGCAATTCGGCCCGCCATAAATCGATGCCCTCGGATTTGGGTGCAATCGCTGCCGCTTTCGTGGCAAATTCCATGGCCTGGGAAAGGGCCCCGTGCGAGGCGGTCACGCTCGCAATACCCATCAGCGCAGCAACGCTGTCGCTGTCAATTTCCAGAGCCTTCTGAAAGGCAGATTGGGCCTTTTCATAATTGGGCGGCGCCTGGCGGAGTTCCATGATGCCTTGCAGCGTAAAGAGCATGGGGTCGTCCTGATGACTGCCGGAGCCTTGCTGGAGTATCTGGCGGGCTTCGTCAATTTTTCGCGCGTCGTTCAATTCCATCAGGTGCCATACCAACTGCCCTTTTGCGCCCTGAAGTTGCCGTTCCGCTGCCGGATGACCCGCCACCTGTGATTCGACGCCGCCCAGAAGCCGCAGGGCCGCCTCATCCTCGCCCGCCCGCAGTTCCAGAAAGACACCCTCCACGGCAAGCTCGGCGCGTTCCGGTTCGGCGCTCAGGATCTCGGCCCCGACTGTCAGGACACGGCGTGCCAGGTCAGGCTGTTCGCGCAGTGAAAAAAACCGGGACCACTGCCGCGCGTCTTCGACGGAGGGCTGTTTAGCGGCAATGGCTTTTTCAAAGGCAGCCCAGGCGGCCTCCGGATCACCTTCTGCCAGATCCACGTTGGCCAGAGCGCGCGTCAGTTCATCGGACGGCACTCCGGCCTCTTCAGCGCGCCGGAGAACGTCGCGGGCTTTGGCCGGCATGCCCGCGGCCACGTACGTATCCACAAGGCCTCCATAGGCACGCACTTCCCGGGGGTTCTGCTCAAGCGCGCGAGTGAACAGTCCCTCAATGGTATCGACCTGCGATGCGACCGTGTCCTGGCGGAGGGCGGACGCGAGCAACGCGAGGGCCGATGAGATGAGGGTGTCCGGCCGCGCGTCCAGATTGCCGAGAGCAGCCTGAGCCGCCTGAACAATCTGTTCCGGGTCGGGCTGCACCCCCATGGCTTCCGCGAGCAACCGCTTCGCGCTCTCGTCGTTGGGATTTTCCTTCAGATAGATCTCGAGATTTCCGCGGGCTTCCCTACGTTTCCCCTGGAGGAGATTGGCGACGGCCAGGAAGAAGCGCGCCGGAGACATGGCGGGGTTCAGTTCGATCACGCCCGCCAGGCGGTCGGCTGCGGCATCGGCATTGCCCTCTATCAAAAACACCCGGCCCTCGAGATAATTCAGGGTAGATTGATGATCCGGATAGGCCTTTTCAAATGCCGTGATCACGTCGCGGGCTTCGTCCAGGTCCTGTGTGTTGATCAGCTGTTCAGCGAACTGTAAAAAGAGCTCGGGATGGTCTCGCCGCACGGCGGGGTCAATCTGGCGCAGAACATCCAGTCCGGCCTCTTTGTCGCCGCTGGCCGTGAGCGCCTGGGCCAGCACAAGATACATGCGGGCCTGGCTGGGATCGCCTTCGAGAGCCTTGCGCGCTGCGCGCGCGGCATCGGCAAAATCGCCCGCCGCTAACGCGAGCCGGGCCCCCAGCATGACAACCTCCGGGTCGTCCGGCGCCAATGCCTGCGCCTGCTGATACTCCTGCTGGGCCTTATCCGTGTCCCGGCCTTCCAGAAAGAAGTCTGAGCGGGCTACAAACGCGGAGGGGTCATCAGAAAACCGTGTTGCCAGGGCGTTGAGCACGTCGTCGGCCTGTTCGGTCAGATTGGTTTCCCGCAGGAGCCTCGCCAGATTGAGGTAGGCTTCCGGCGTGGCCACGCCCTCGTCAAGCAGTGCGCGGTAGGCGGTAACGGCGTCGCTGCGTTTTCCCAGCCGGTATAGCGCCAGGGCCTGTTCATGCTTGAATTCCACATTATCCGGGTCTGTTTCCAGCATTCGCCCCGCGAGATAATGGACTTCATGCCAGGCGCCGAGTTTTTTCTGAAGTTCGAACAACGCCAGCTGGATATCCTGGCGCTCGGGATCATAGTGAAGGATTTGGCGGTACGCGGTAGCCGCCTGTGCCAAACCGATTCTACGGCTGCCGTCCTGTTGCAGGCTCGCTTCTGCATACCGTTCAAGGGCGGCCGTATCGTCGCGTTCCCGGTTGAGGTAGAACGCGTACCAGCGGGTAGCCGTGTCCCAGTCGCTTGCCTCAAAAGCGGTTTCCGCCATCGCGTGCCATTGCCTGGTTTGCTGCTGGCGGTAGAGAAAAAAACCGCCCGCACCGGCCAGGCCGAGGATAACAAGCGCACCAAGCACGATAAGCGCGACGACCCACAATCTCCGTGACAAAACCGTCTCCTTCCCGGCTGCTCCGGTTCTTTATTTCGCAACGGCCTGGAGCATCAGCTCCGGCCTGGACGGCGGCCGATTTCTCTCAGTAAAATAACCAGAAAATAACTGTCCTCTATCAGATAACGCCGCCACAAACGGAGCGGTTCCCGCATCAGGCGCCATAGCCATTCACACCCGGAACGTTGCATCCAGACGGGCGCCCGGCGCACGCGCCCGGCGGCGAAATCCACGCCCGCGCCTACCGCAAACGCCGCGGGAACACCCATCGATTCGGCATGGTGCAGCAACCAGACCTCTTGCTTGGGCGAACCGAGCGCCACAAAACAAATGTCCGCGTTGGCCTGACGCACGCGCTCACAAACCGCTTCATTCTGGGCCGCATCGTGCTCAAACCCAAACGGCGGACTGTAGCATCCCGCAATTTGCAGGCCGGGATACTTGGATTGCAGCCGGCGAGCCGCTTCTTCAGCGACCCCTTCCGCTGCGCCGAGCAGAAATACGCGGTAGCCCTTCTCTGCGGCATACTCGGAGAGGCGCGGCACCAGATCGGAACCGCTCAGCTTCTCTTTGAGCGGCCGACTGAAAAGTTTCGCGCACCACATCAGCGGCGCGCTGTCCACCAGACGTAAACCAGCGCCCGCGTAGGCTTCCTGGAATTCATCATCCCGATGCAGCCGGCAGACATGGTCGATATTGGGCGTCACTACATAGGCGGCCGCCCGGTCCGCGACCTGTGCATCTATCCAATGGCACAGCTCGTCAAACGACAGGTTGGACAAGCGCACATTGAACAAGTCGACTTCTTCTGCCACATCCCGCACAGGTAATGGCTGGGCCCGTTCTTTTTGTGTCATGATTCGTTCCATTGACATTATTCGGATCTCTCTCCGATTGGGCGCGCAGGGGCGCCCGCTGCAATCACATTCGTCTCTACATCGCGAGTCACAACACTGTTGGCGCCAATCACCGCCCCTGCACCGACAGTCACCCCTTTCAAAACGCAGGCGCCCCGGCCAATCCAGGCATCGGCCCCTATCGTGACCGCCGCCGCGGTGTGCGGCTGCAGGCGGATGCATTCTCCACGCCGGGTACCGTGATTGGCATCGCGGATGGTGACGTATTCGCCCATCATGGCGAAATCTTCGAGCGTGATATCGCTGTAGGCAACAAGGGTTGCTCCATCGTTGATGACGCAATTCGCGCCAATCCGGATCCGGCCGCCTTCTCGGGTCTCCAGGTACACGCGCCTGCCCAGACGGGTTCCCGGGCCAATAGCGATATCCCCGGAGCCCTCGACCGTCACCACGCCAAAAAACTGTACGCCCGGAGCGACGTGCCCGCGTATCTGCGCACGAGCCCACGTCTCATACACAAACATCGCCAGCCGCCTGCTTACGGGCCGGCACAGACGCGCCAGGAAACCCAGGGCCTGCGCTGCGGTCGAGCGCATCCGCACCAAGGCGGGAGACAGCGTGAGACTCATGGCTGGCACCGCCGGGCCATCATCCCTCTGTCGGAGACACGGCATCGTCGTCGGCCTCCGCATCCACCAGGACGATGCTTGCATCCAAGTCGTCCTCGTGATAGTCCAGCTGTATTTCAGGAAGCGCGGATCCATTGCCCCGCCCTTCTTTCAAGTAATCGTAGTATTGGTGGAGATTGCGGCGCAGATAGCCGCTTCGTGTGGCTTTGACCTTGTTGAGAACGATGCCGATCACATTGGCGCCGATCTGCCTCATGTCGTTCAGGCACCGTTGGAGCATACCGGTCGTGGAGGCGCCCACGCCCACCACCACCACCACACCATCAACCACCGGTGCAAGGAGTTTCGCATCCGCCATCAGCAAGGCGGGCGGGGTATCGATGATCACGTGATCGAAAGCCTGTTCTGCCTGCTCAAAAAACGCGACCATGTCCCGGGACGCCAGCTTGCCCACCACCACCTCGCGCTGCGTGCCGGGGCCGATGACGAAAAGGTTGGCGTAGTCGGTTTGCCGGACAACGTCATTGGGCTCGCGGCCGCCGAAGAGCACATCTCCGAGGCCGGGACCCGGCGGCATGCCGAAGGCTTCCTCGACCTTCGGGTTTCGCGCGTTGATGTCCACCAGCAGTACGCGGCGCCCGGCCTGGGCCAAGGCCGTGGCCAGGTTGCAGGCCAGCGAGGTCTTTCCATCGCCCCGACCGGGACTGATGACCAGGCAGGTGTTGAGCTCGGCTGAGCCCTCCGGCGGATAGATGATCCGGGTAAGAACACGGCGGAACTGGTCTGCGGACGTAGACTCCGGCTCATGGGCTGTCTGCAACAGGCTGCCTTCATGGCGCGAAGCCGGTTTTTCCAGACTGGTATGAGGCACGGTGGCCAGAACCGGCAGGCCCGTCAAAACGGCCACATCCTGAGGACTGCGCACTTGTTTATCGGTCAATTCGCGCCACAGACCTGCCGCGACGGCCGCGCAGGCCGAGGCCAGAAAGGCAAGCGCCATGAGCTGTTTCCGGCGGCCGTATTCCACGCGAGCGGGCGGAAACAGATTGGACGTGAGCGAGATCCGCCCCGGGGCTTTGCTTTCGACGTCAATGCTGTAAATGATCGACTCGATGTGCTTGATCTTGTCGGCCAAATCTCTTTCTTCGGACTGCAGCGCCTCGATTCCGGCCTGTTGGCCGGCGGCCTTGACCGCCAGCTCGGTCTGGGCCTCAATGCGGCGCTGAAATTGTTCGATCTGGGTTTCGGACTCCTGCAGGGCCTTTTGCGCGACCGCCAGCTCCTGCCGGATACGGGCCTCAGCGGATTCGAGCAGTCGCCCCCGCGCTTCAGCGAGCGCCCGATCGAGGCGCGTCTGAAGCGAAGTCTGTTTGTTGCGCAACGCCTTCAGCGGAGGGGCTTCAAACGTGTACTTTTCTTCGAGCACCGCAATTTCGCTCTTGACCTGGGCCAGCTCCTGCCGGACCATGCCCACCTCGATGTCGGAGCGCGTATCCTCCTCGATGTTCAGGTCGAAGATCGGTTCCTGGGGCGACGTCTTTACCTGTTGCCGGTAGCCCGCGATCTTTTCCAGGACGCCTTCCAGGGTCTCAATGCGGTTGTTCGCTTCGATCTTGCTCTTTTCCGCCCCGGAAAGGTTTTCGCGGTCCGCCTCGGTTTCACTGGGGCCCAGTGCGGAAAGCGTGCCCGGCGCGACGCCCAGTTTTTCCTTCATGGTCTTGATCCGGCCCCGCAGAATATCCAGTTCTTTCTGCAGGTCCTCCCGCTCATCAACCAGCGTGGCTCTCCGGGCGCTGGTGTCGCTCACCGCAACCGTGACCGCCAGAGCCATATAATTCTTCACCGTCGCGGCGAGAACCCGCTCCGCGAGATGTTGATTCGGGGCAGTGCAGGTCACTTCGACGTTTTCGCTGCCGCTCAACACGCGTGCCTGCACAAGATCCTGCAGGTACAAAAGCGGATTTTCCGCCTGCCGAATCTCTTCCAGGCTCCGGATGTCGGGATCATCAAGCACCCGCTGCATGACGGTGGTATCCGTGATCTCGAAGGCTTGCGTGCGAACCCACCGGTCATAATTCACGGTGCCGCCCTGGCCGCTCTCATTGCCCAGCACCGTGACAGGATTCGCGGCAAAGCGGATGGTTTTACTCGCCGAGTATTCCTCAGGCACAAAAAAATAGGCAATCGCAAGCGTCGGCACGGCCAGCGCAAAAAACACCAAAAACATCAGCGGCGCACGCAGCCGTATCAGACGCGCCAGACTGAGTGAGCGCTCTCCGTAACCGTCGCCGGGCGCTGGTGGCCCCGGCAGACCCAGCTCGGTTGAATATTCCGTACTCATGCGAAGCTCCTACGGGACCGGAATGGACGTTGCCAGCGAACCGAAACTGCGGATACTCTCCAGCGTTCTCAGCAAATCGCTCGTGCCGGTGCTATACCCGCGCCTGAACAGCTCGTCGTAGCGGCGATCCGTGTAGTAGGTGTCATACGCTTCACGGTACAGCGACATCAGTGGGCTGATGGAACCGACAAAGCGCGAGACAAATTGCTGTAAACGAACCAGCGGTTTCTGAGGGATGTAGAGAATGTCTCCGGGCTTCATCACCATGTCTTGCCCGGTCTTCAGCATTTCGCGCACGTTAATGAGGAAAACGCGGTTCATGTCTTCTTCGATTTCGCGGATCAGGACCACCTGCCTCATGCGGGCGGTCGGCTCAGAAAATCCTCGGGCCCGCGTCAGCAACTGCAGCAAGGTGGTGCCTTCCATGAGCTGGTACACATCAGGCGCACGCGCTTCGCCGAGGACGTACACCAGATTGACCCCTTCGGGGATGTAAACGATATCGTTCGGCAACACCAGGGTATCGGCCGGGTTATGTTCGGGTTCGCGATACTTGCTCAGATCGCACTCGATGACGTCGCGCCCCCCTCCATAGCGGCGGATGATCAGGGCCTGTGTGAGCGTGCTACGCGAACCCACGAATGAATCGCCGCTGCGCTGATTAATTCGGGGGCCGCCCGCCTGGTTAATGGCGTCGAGCACGGAAATCGGCTTGATATAGGGAAATTCCTGAGGATTCATGACGTCGCCCATCACATGATAGGTCTTGCTTGAGGCCGTGATGACAGCGAGCGACAGCTGGGGCTCGCGAAAGACTTCTGAATACGCTTCGGTGACCAGCTCAGTGGCTTCGTCACGGGTCAGGAGCTGTACTTTGATGTCTGGGATCATGGGAAGAGAAATGTGGCCATCGTAGCGGACCTGTGCCACTTGACTGAGGGCGGGATCGTCGAAACAGCGGAATTCGATCTGGTCGCCCGCCTCAATCAGATACGGCAACTCATCGATATCCTCAAACGCGGGCACGGGCTCGCCTTTAGCGGTGAGCCGCGGCTTCGGTTCCTCGGGCGCCACTGCGTCGGGAGTCCCGAAAAGCTCAGTGGCCCCGATGTCCAGACTCTCATCAATGATCTTGCTTCCCTCGCCCTTGGGATCGCGGGGAGTGACAACGGATTTGGAATTGCTGGCACATCCCAGCATCGCGATGCTGAAACATGCCACTGCCGCCGGGATGAGTACCCAAAGCCGCCCGTCGTGTCTCCAACTGCTCTTGGCCCGCATGACAATACCTCTTTTGATGGTTTCCGGAGCGCGCACAGTCACTCCGTTTCGCTGTCACTCTTGCCGATATGGTACGCTTCAATTCGCCGCAACAAAGAACTGTAACTGATCTTGAGAAGCTTTGCAGCCTTCCGCCGGTTCCACAAGGTATATCGCAGGGCATCCTCGATCAGCGTTCTTTCTGTAGCTTCTACCGCTTTTCGAACCGCCTCCTTCAGGGGTACAAACTTCCGGGGAGTCTCTTCAACCGTACGCGTATCGCGAGTTTGCGCTGCTTCCAAGTCTCGCGCCGGCGCACGTTTGCTGTCGAAGACGTGCCCCATGCGCGCGGGCGTAATCTCCGGTTCCACGTCGGGCCCGCCTTCACGCAACAACAACTCGGGATTACCCGTCGCCACGTACTTGCGTACTCGGGCCGCCAGTTCACGAACATTGCCCGGCCAGGGCTGCACCTGCATTTCCGCTACGTGCGCCGGGTCGATCTCGCGATACTCGCAGCCCTGCTTGGCGCAGAAATGATAATTAAAATGCTCCGCCAGCAGGGGAAGATCCTCCGGACGCTCCCTCAAAGCCGGCATGCGGACATGCACCTCATTCAAGCGGTAATACATGTCTTCGCGCATGTCTCCGCGTTGCACAGCGTCTTCAAGCTTGATATTGGTCGCGGCAACAATGCGCACATCCGTTTGAATAGGCGCCACACCTCCAATCCGGATAAACGGCTCTCCGTCAAGCACTTGGAGTAGTTTCGCCTGGACAGTATAAGGAGTTTCCGCAATTTCGTCAAGAAATATTGTGCCTTTGTTCGCCAATTCAAAGCGGCCTGGCTTCGAATTGCCGGCACCCGTGAAAGCCCCTCGCTCATATCCGAACAATTCGCTCTCGAGAATACTTTCCGGAATCGCAGGGCAGTTCACTTTGATGAACGGTCGGCCAAAACGCGGGGAGAGATTGTGGAGCATGCGGGCGGCGATATCTTTGCCCGTGCCACTCTCCCCGGTGATGAGGACCGTGAGCTTGGACTGGGCAAGTCGCGCCAACACGTCACGCGTCTCCGCGAGAATTTTGCTCTCCCCCACCAGATGCTCATGGAGTGGCGCTCGGATGCTATTCGCCCGGGCATGGACCTTTTCCATGGAAGTGTTCACTCGTCGCCGCTTTCCAGCAGTTTGGGTTAGCTGCTCTCGCGCTCTCCACTGCCCGCCCCCGCCGCAGTCAGAGCAGAACATGAGCTATGCGCCATTGCTTAACTCTTGACAATATTATTCACCAAAGCACATGCTTTTAGCAAGTCTGAAAAATTTCCGACCCGAAACAGCTTTTCAAGACCTTCAATAACAGGGATTTAAGTGTTTTTAGCCAACAATCTGGCCGTTGCTGAAATTCGCAAAGCCTGTGTAATAGCCGACACCCCGAAGTCGAATAATCGTCGCTCCGGGGTGTCGGTCGCGTGAAACCTTGGGGTGTAGGCAGGCGATTTTACATTTTCTGGAGCATCGCCAGGAACTCAGCGTTGGTCGGGGTCTTTTTAAGTTTTTCGATCAAGAGTTCGGTGGCTTCGATAGTGCTCAGCGGGCTCAGGATCTTCAGCAGGAGCCAGACGCGCTGCAATTCCTCGGCTTCGAGCAGGAGTTCTTCCTTGCGTGTGCGGGATTTCTGCACGTCGAGCGCCGGGAAAATGCGCTTTTCCATCAGGCGGCGGTCAAGATGGATTTCCATGTTGCCTGTGCCTTTGAATTCCTCGAAGATAACGTCATCCATGCGGCTGCCGGTTTCGACAAGGGCGGTCGCGAGAATGGTCAGACTGCCGCCTTCCTCCACATTACGGGCCGCTCCGAAGAAGCGTTTGGGCCGCTGGAGGGCGTTGGCATCGACCCCGCCCGACAAAACCTTGCCGCTGGCGGGCACAATGGTGTTGTATGCGCGCGCGAGACGCGTGATCGAGTCGAGGAGGATGATCACGTCGCGTTTGTGCTCCACCAGGCGCCGCGCCTTGTTCAGGACCATTTCGGCCACCTGGACGTGGCGTTCGTGGGGTTCGTCAAACGTGGATGCCACGACCTCGCCCCTCACCGAACGCTGCATGTCGGTGACTTCCTCCGGACGTTCGTCGACCAGGAGGACGATCACGTAGACTTCGGGATGGTTCAGCGTAACGGCATTGGCGATTTTCTGAAGGAGCACCGTTTTACCGGTAAAGGGCGCGGCCACGATCAGCCCGCGTTGGCCCTTGCCGATGGGGGAGATCAGATCCATGATGCGGGTGCTGACCTCTTGCTGCGTCGTTTCCAGCCGAAAACGTTCGGCGGGGTGCAGGGGGGTGAGGTTATCGAAGATAATGCGATCGCGCGCCACTTCCGGGCTCTCAAAGTTGACGGCCTCGACCTTGAGCAGGGCGAAATAGCGCTCCCCTTCCTTGGGAGGCCGCACGTGGCCCTGGATCGTGTCGCCCGTGCGCAGATTGAACTTGCGGATCTGCGACGGTGAAACATAGATGTCGTCGGGCCCGGGCAGATAGGAATAATCGCTTGAGCGGAGAAAGCCGAAGCCGTCGGGCAGGATCTCGAGCGTACCTTCGCCATAGATCGAACCGGCGGCCTCAATACCCTGCTGCAGGATCTTGAAGATCAGGTCCTGTTTTTTGAGCCCGCTGTAGCCTTCGACATTGAGTTTGCGCGCGGTCTCCGTAAGCTCGGTCATGGTCATTTGTTTGAGTTCACGAATGGAAATCTCGCGGTCGGAGTGTTGTATTTCCTCCTGCTCGACATCGTTGTCAGCGTCATCGTGCATCGCGGCCCCATCTCTGGCTTCGATCGCCCGTTGAGATTCGTTGTCGTTCTTTTTTGCATTACTACGCGGCCTGCTCGCGGGGCGGGCTGCGCTTTTGCGCGTGGTACGGCTTTTGGTCTTCGAACGATCCTTCGGCGTATCGGTTTTTTCTGCCATGCGTCTTCCTTTTTGCTGCCTCGCCATGCGGCTCTCTCCCCGAGAGCCGTTGAGACTGCGCTGATTCTTATGTGAGTCTGGGCTAGTGGATTTCCGCCCAGTTATCTCCTATGCCAATATCTACTTTGAGGGGCACCGCCAGGGGGAACGCCTCTTCCATGATTCGTTTCATCGTGGCCGCCGTATCGTCGGCCTCCCTGGCCGGGCATTCCACGAGCAATTCATCGTGCACCTGCAGGAGCAGGCGCGCCCGGGAGCCCTGCAGGGCTGCATCCAGCCGGATCATCGCCAGCTTGATGATATCCGCTGCACTGCCCTGTACGGGGGTGTTGATGGCCACCCGTTCCGCCGCACGCCGCAGGTTGGCGACCCCGCTTTTCAGGTCGGGTACCGGCCGCCGCCGTTGAAGCAGGGTGGTCACATACCCCTGCTCGCGTGCCTCGTCAATTGTGCGGTCAATCCAGGCGCGCACCATGGGATATTGAGCGAAGTAGTGGTCGATAAAGCGCGCGGCTTCCGCGCGAGAGATACCAAGGTTTCGGGACAACCCGAACGCGCTGATGCCGTATACCACGCCGAAATTGACGGCCTTCGCCTGGCGCCGCATGTCCGACGTGACCAGTCCAGGCATGACGCCAAAGATGCGCGCCGCCGTATCGCTGTGAATGTCGGCGTCCTGCTCGAACGCTTCCCGGAGGGCGGGGTCCTGCGACAGGTGTGCGAGAATGCGTAATTCAACTTGCGAATAATCGGCGGAAATGAGCTTCATCCCGGTGGATTCCGCTACGAACCCCTGCCGAATGCGCTTGCCCAGGTCAGTCCGAACGGGGATGTTCTGAAGATTCGGGTCGCTGCTCGACAGCCGCCCGGTGGCGGCCACGGTCTGGTTGAACGACGTATGAATCCTCCCCGTTTCCGGATTCACCAATTTGGGCAGCGCGTCAATATAGGTACCCCGAAGTTTTTCGAGCATGCGATACTCGAGCATTTTTCGGGGAAGTTCGTGTTCATTTGCCAACTGTTCAAGCACATCGACATCCGTCGAATAGCCTGTTTTCGTACGTCGCAGGGGCTTCAGTCCAAGCTTGGTAAACAGGATATGCTGGAGTTGCTTGGGCGAGTTGAGTACGAACGCCTCCCCTGCCAGCTCAAATATGTCGCGTTCCAGCGCTTCCAGCCGGCCCCGCACCTCGCCGCTCAGCGAGCGGAAGAGGTCAGCATCAATCGCGATTCCGGCCTGCTCCATGCGAGCCAGAACCTCAATGAGCGGAAGCTCCACCTCCTTGAACAGCGCCTCGAGATCACGTTCACGCAACAGCGTGCTGAAGCGTCCCCCGAGCTGCCACGTCACATCCGCATCTTCGCATGCGTAGCGGCACGCTACATCCATGGGGACTCTGTCGAAGGTGATCTGCTTGGGTCCTTTACCGATCACATCAGTAATGGGGACCATCTTGCGCTTGAGGTAGTGAAGACTTACTTCACCCAGATTATGCCTTATGCGTGAAGGGTCTGTCAAATAGGAAGCGACCATCGTGTCCAGGGTAATACCGGCCAGTTCAATTCCCGCACGGGCCAACACTTCCAGGTCAAATTTGATGTTATGGCCGATCTTGGCAACGGCGGGGTCTTCCAACAGAGGGCGCAGAATGGCCAGGGCGGCGTCCCGGTCCATCTGGCGCGGAAGAGAGGCAGCCGCCACGCCCTCCAGCTCGTCGGCGTCGCCCGGAGCACGATGCCCAACGGGGACATAGCAGGCCTTGCCGGGAGCCGAACTCATTGAAATGCCCACGAGTTCGGCGCGCAGCGGGTCGGTGGACGTGGTCTCGGTGTCCACGGCAAAGGCGCCCGCAGCGCGCAGCTCATCCACGACCGCGTGGAGTGCGGCGTCATTTTCAATCACACGGTACTCTTTGCTGCTGTCCTCCACCGCAGGCTGCGGGATAAGCTCCTCCACCAGCGAATGGAACTCGAGTTCGGAAAACACGGCGAGCAGGCGGTCGGGCTCGGCTGGCCGCCGGCGCAGATCCTCGAGCGTGACATCGAGCGGCACGGCCGTATCGATGGTGACGAGCCGGCGGCTGAGAAAGGCCTGTTCCCGTTCATTTTCCAGGTATTCGCGCTGTTTCCCCTTGAGTTCGTCAATGTGGTCGTAGATGCCTTCGAGTGACTCGTACTGGCCGAGGAGTTTTTTTGCAGCGACGGGGCCGATCTTGGTGACACCAGGCACATTGTCCGAGGCATCGCCAATCAGGGCAAGCGCGTCGATCACACGTTCGGGAGCTACGCCAAACCGTTCCCGGACCTGCTCAATACCGGACCAGGCCTTGCCGGCCTCTTTGTTGGGGTCGTAGACTCGCACCTGATCGCTTACCAGCTGCAGCATGTCTTTGTCGCCCGTGATGAGAACGGTCTGGATCCCCGCGTCGGTCGCGGTACGGGCCAGGGTCCCCATGACGTCGTCGGCTTCCACCCCGGGGACTCGCAGGAGCGGCAGCGTAAAGGCATCGACGACGCTGTCGATGAGTGGCATCTGGGCAACGAGATCGTCGGGCGTTTTCTCGCGATTGGCCTTGTACGCGGGGTAGAGTTCATCCCGGAAGGTCTTTCCCGGGGCATCGAAGACGACCGCCAGGTACTCGGGCTCGTTTTCGCGCAGAAGTTTTATCAGCATCCGGGCAAAGCCGTACACGGCATTGGTGGGCCGGCCTTGCGAATCGGTCAATCCCCGGATGGCGAAAAAAGACCGGTAGGCGAAGGCGCTCCCATCAATGAGGAACAGGCTTTCGGTCATGGTGGGCCTCCCCGATTACGTTGAGAATTTCGGTCGCCGCGCAACGCGACGCGCCGCCGCCGCCCAGAGTCAGGCGCATCGCTGCGAGATCGTCCAGCATCTGCTTTCTGGCAGGGCTGTCTTCGATCAGTTCGAGCGCCGCGGGCAGTACCAATTCGGGCGTGGCTTCGTGCTGAATGAACTCGGGTACGATGCCTTTCCCCGAAAGGATGTTGGCCAGTGCGATATGTTTGACCCGCACCAGCGAGCGGGCAATCCAGTACGACAGATACGAAACTTTATACAGGACCACAAAGGGCACGCCAAAGAGCGCGGTCTCGAGCGTGGCCGTGCCGGAGGCGACGAGACAGAAGCGGGCCGCATCGAGCACTTCATACATTTTTCCGACGAGAACCTCCAGCGGGAATTCGCCCGCCAGGGCGCGAATCTGGGCCTCGCGTTCCGGGTTCACGCTGGGCGTGACGAAACGCGCCTGCGGATAACGTTCGCGAATTCCGCGGGCGGTTTGCAGCATGACCGGCAACAGGCGCTGGATTTCCTGCTGGCGGCTGCCGGGCAGGAGCCCGATAATCAGCCCCTCGTGCAAGGTTCCCTCAATCTGCACCGTGGAGATGTGGTCCAGCAGCGGATGGCCCACATACACGCAGTCCACGCCGGCCTGCTCATACAACTGTTTTTCGAAGGGCAAAATGACCAGCATTTTGCGCACGAGCCGGGCAATGCTGCGCAGGCGGCCCCGCTTCCAGGCCCAGATCTGCGGGCTGATGTAATAAATGACGGGGATGCCCCGGCTGTGGGCTGCCCGCGCAAGCCGGAGATTGAAACCCGGGTAATCAATCAGCACCAGGGCATCGGGACGAGACGCATCCAATCGTGCGAGCGTGTCTTTGAAGAGCCGCCGCAGCATCTTCAGCGACTGCAGCACTTCCGTGAAGCCCATGATCGCATGTCCGGCCAGGTCAAAGTGGAGCGCCATGCCGGCTGCGGTCATCTCCTGCCCTCCGAGTCCTTCGCATTGCAGCTCCGGGTCCATATCGCGCAGCGCACGAATCAGGTGGGCGCCGTGCTGGTCCCCAGACGATTCCCCGGCTACAAAGAAGAGGCGTTTCACGGCGATGTCCGAATGCAGTCAATAACCTGTTGAGCGAGCTGGAGCACCTGGAGCGCATCTTCACCATCCACAACCGGCCGGGTGCGCGCCCGTACACACTGGATAAACGAGGACAGCTCCATGCGCAGCGGTTCCTCGTGATCGACGGGGAGCGAATCTACCGAGATCATCTCCATGGGACTTTGCCCGGGCGCGAGGTCGCCGGGCCGTTTTCGATAGATCAGCACCTCTTCTGCGGAATAATCGGTGGAAACGTACATCTCCGGGGAGAAAATGCGGATCTTCCGCATGCGGTCCAGCGAGATGCGGCTGCTGGTGAGATTGGCCACGCACCCGGAGGCAAAGCGGATCCGGGCATTGGCGATGTCTTCGTATTTCGAAAACACCGGCACGCCCACCGCATCGACCGACACCGGCCGGGTGCCGTCCAAGGCACGGACGATCTCGAGATCGTGGATCATCAGGTCGAGCACCACACTGACGTCGTCTCCTCGGCTGGGAAAGGGGCTCAGGCGGTGGCATTCAATGAAGCGCGGTTGACGAACCGCATCGAAGAGGGCGCGCACCGCGCCGTTAAACCGCTCGATATGCCCCACCTGCAGAATCCGGCCGACGCGCTGGGCAACTGCGACCATCTCGGCCGCTTTCCCCACGCTCTGGGCGATGGGCTTCTCGACCATGACATCCACGCCGGCTTCCAGCAGACGAAGCGTGAACTCGTGATGCAGGGAGGTGGGGACGACCACGCTGGCGGCGTCGATGCCTTGCGCCAGAAGGCCGTCCAGCTCGCGGAAATGCGGGACCTGAAAGTCTAGGGCGGCCCTGGCTCCGTTGGTTTCATCGATGTCTACGACACCGACCAACTCAACGCCGTCGAGTCCGGCATAATTCCGCGCATGATGGTATCCCAGGTGACCGACTCCTATGACGCCGACGCGAGTGGAAACCATGTAGATCCTTCCGCAGGGAGCGCATGGGGCCCATGAGTCATGCGGCCACAGGCCCGCAGGTTGAGGCGGACTCTATTTCGTGATTCCCCGAATGGATTTCCGCACAAAATCCACGAAATGGTTGCGTTCGTCGCTCTCTTCGATAGTCGCTTCGATCTCGTGCAGGGCCTGCGTAGTGTTGAGGCCGGATCGGAACATGATCTTGTACATATGCTTGATTCGGCGGCGCGCCTCAATGTCAAAACCCGCCCGCCGCAAGCCAACCGAATTGGGTCCGTGGCATATGCCGGGATTGCCCTCGACGATCATGTACGGCGCGACATCCTTGACCACGCGGGTCATGCCGCCGACAAAGGCCATCGTACCCACGACGCACTCCTGGTGCACGCCGCTCAGGCCGCCCAGGGTGACTCGATCCGCGACATCGACGTGGCCGGAAAGTGAGGCGCAGTTGGCCATGATCACCGAGTTGCCGACGTGGCAGTCATGCGCGACATGCGTGTAGGCCATCAAGAGGCAGGAATTTCCGATGGAGGTGACCCGATGGTCGTCGTCGGCACGGGTCATGGTGCTGGCGCTGATGGTGACGTGCTCCCGCAAAATGTTGTCGTCGCCGATCCGGGTGCATCCGACCAGGCCTTCTTTGTGCTTGAGATCCTGGGAGAGAACGCCGATCTGGCACCCGCTGAAGATGCGGTTGTTTTTGCCGATCGTGGTGCGGCCGTCAATCACGCAATGCGGGCCCACGACCGTGCCGGAACCGATGGTCACCTCCGGACCGATAATGCTGTAGGGCTGCACCTCCACCTCTGGGGCGAGTTCAGCGTTGGGATCAATGATGGCCGTAGGATGAATTGTCATGCATTGTCAATCCTTGCACAGATGTTGGCTGGTGGACTATGGCGCCACTGAGAGCTTGTGCGTGAATTCAGATGGCT
Source organism: Candidatus Hydrogenedentales bacterium (assembly GCA_050950105.1). Lineage (GTDB taxonomy): Bacteria > Hydrogenedentota > Hydrogenedentia > Hydrogenedentales > SLHB01 > UBA2224. The sequence goes on from JBMNGZ010000010.1 coordinate 314,354, forward strand.
GGATTACCGGATGCCGCTCGCTTCCTTCTTTCCAAAAGGACGTGCTTCCGCTCTCCTGGCGGCGGCTTTACGAAATCCGCTTTGCTCTTCCCCCAAATCCACAGGCTCTAATCGAGATAGTACCTTTCCAGACCGCGAGTGTCAATTTCGGGAGTAGGGCGCGATACCGGCTGTCTGGGTGAGGCATGCGAAGGGGAGGCGGCCCGGTCTGCCGGATGACATCCGGGATTGCGCGGCGGTGCGGATTTTTGTCGGCCAGAAAGAGGTGCCCCCCCGGTCTGGGGGTCCGGGGGGGCGGCTGCAGAGGCTGTGCAATTCCTCGTCTGTGAGAGCCACCATGAAGAGAGCAAGCCGTGTACCAACTTTGTTCGCCGTTGACTCTGCTCCAGGATTTTGCTTGCAACCCCATACAATAGCGCAGGTTACCACCCATCAACTGATTGCCACCGGTTTGAGTGCCTAGGCTGAAATCCGTCAATTCGGCGTGCCGAAATCATCGTTTTGACAAATCTCTGGCAATTCACCCGATCTTATCGGAGCGCCGTGTCGTTGAGTATAGGAGTGGCATAAGCTCATACCCATAATTGACAAGTATTTAGAGAGCAAGGTACGCTTAACACAGGCAAGCTACACTGGAGGTCCCGACATGTCCACCCGGGAATCGCCCGCCGTACGCATCTTTTGTTTGTGCGGACAGAAAATGCGCCTGACTGAGACCATGTATGGGCGCCGGGCACGATGTATCGCGTGCCAGCTCAAGATCCGCCTTCCGCGCTTTGAGGAAATCCCTCGGGGCGTTGCCGATATTTTCCTGCGCGACCATCCGGAATTCATTCGCGAACAGCCCCAGGCGGCAGATCCCGCCGTGGAGGAGGAGGATGCGCGTAAACGCCGGAGAACGAGCATTTCAGTGCCGATCGACCCCTCCGACACCCTGCGCAAGCTATGCAGCCTCGAGAAAAAGGTCTGGCGCGAATTGAAGGCCGCGGACGGACAATCGAAATCTGAATTGGAGGGGTATAAGGTCCGCCTGAAGGCCCTCCGCGCCGAATTCAATGACGAATTGCACCAGCGCTTGATGGAGGCGTCTATCGAACTGACTGCGGCGCAGGAGAAGCTTACGGAACTCGCACTCGAGGCGCGAGTCGGCGAGCTGGATTACCGAACCTACAGCGAGCAAGTCGGCCGCATCCGCTGGCGTCGGGAATGCCTCGAGCGGCGCCAGATCAACCTCCGGGCGTGGCGGGTCGTGCGCGATGCCGATCTGGCGGGCGGCTACATCGATCTGCCGCTGTCCCGCATTGAAGAACTCTCCATGCGAGTCCCTCTGATTGACGAAGCGACCGAGCCTTCGGTTCTTCTTCGCTGGATGGTCGACCAGCTTCGGGCGGCTTTCGGCAGCCGCAAAGAGGCAGAAATGAACCTTGAAGCCGCGTCCCGCCTCCAGGAGCAGGCTGGCGCCGCCGGAAAAGAAGGCAAACGGGCCGCAAAAGTGCAAAAAGCCGCCCGGGCCCGCGCTGCGGCAACGATCCGATTCTGGCAATTCCGCCTGGAACGCTTCCGGAACGACATTCAATCCGATCAGCGCGTTATCGACTCACAACTCGAGCTGGCCCGCGGCCGGCACCAGTTGGGAGAGCTGGGCCGCGACCAGTTCGGCGACCTTGAATCCGAACTCCGGCAGGCCAGGACCGACCTCGAGAAAGCGCTGCATACCATCGACAGGGCCGTTGCTGCCCCGTCTGACCGCGACCTCCCCGCATTGCGCGGCACTTTCGTCGAACGGCTGGGGGCAACGAGTCCGACACGTACCCGGCCGGTGACCATGTTTGCCCTTTTGGGTCTGATTTTCATGGCAGCCATTGTGGCGGGTGTGCTCTTTGGAGTGTGGTATGGCCTGATTCCCATGCCCTGGCTCCGGCCGGGGGTATCCACGTCGAGGCCTGCCCACATCATCTCGGATATCGCCAGCGAAACGGGGCAACATGCTGAACAACAACAGATTACAACGACCGAACCCATGCTGGAGACGGATGCACCCGAGGACAATGAGCCACTTTCGGAAGACGAAACGAGTTCAGCCAGTATCGTCACGGCAGACATGGCCCCGGTGGCGGGGGAAAGCGATCCGGAGTCGCCCGACGATGCTGCCCTCGCATCTGACGGCTCCCCTGACGAAACCGCTGGAAACACGCCGCTCCCCAGAGGAAATGCAGTCGAAATTGAGTTGCGGGGCGCGGTCACGTCCGTGAACAAAGCCCCCCGCTTTTTTATCCACATTCACACCCCGGATGGGAAAGTGCAGGAACGCACGCGCGAACTGGGCGGCAGCGTCGCGGAAGGATGGATCATCCGCGAATATAATCCCAACCAGCAGAACATCACCCTCTTCAATGGTGAAGAGCTTCTTGTCGTGCGGCGCGGAGAAAAAACGCCCCTTCCCCCGAAGAGGGATGGCGCTGATTAAACGGTAACAAATTCCCGGCACGGTGGTAGAATACATTGGTAGACGTGGTCCGGGGCCAAAACGCGTACTTTCCGAACGTGTTTCACGACGGAGAATTCATGCCGTTAACATATAAGACCGAAACAGGTTATACCTACTTTGAGGAAGGCTCAGGTTCGGTTATTGTTCTCCTGCACGGCTTGATGGGCGGCCCGGAGAACTTTCACTCGGTACTCGCCGACCTCCGCGAAGACTATCGTGTCGTTGCGCCGGTACTCCCTCTGTTCGACCTGCCCCTGCGGAAAACAGGCGTCGAGGAATTGAGCCAGTTTCTGCACCAATTCATCACGCACAAAAGGTTCCACAACGTTGCCTTACTGGGGAATTCCCTCGGCGGGCATGTGGCGCTGCGCTACGCCCTCACCTATCCCGAGGCTATCACGGGCATGATCCTCACCGGGAGTTCGGGGTTGAGAGAAAACACCATGGGCACGACACTCCCGCGACGCAAAGATTACGACTACGTGCGCGAAAAAGCGGCGCTCACCTTCTACGACCCCGCCATGGCCACCAAGGAACTCGTCGATGAGGTGTTCGAGGTCCTCAACAGCAACGTCAAAGCCCTCAAACTGCTTCGAATGGCCAAATCGGCCGTCCGTGAAAATCTTGCAGACAAATTGCAGCATCTGGCCATGCCGGTCGGACTGATCTGGGGCCGCGACGACGTCGTCACCCCGCCTGAAGTGGCCCATGAATTCCACGACAAACTCGCGCAGTCGCGCCTGAGCTTCATCGACAAGTGCGGTCATGCTCCTATGATGGAGCAGCCCGACGAGTTCAACGCCATCCTTCGCTGGCATCTGGACTGGATTGACCAGGTGACCCGGGGGCGTCGCCCGGCAGCGGCCGGCCACCCGTACGGGGCCTCCGCGGCTCCGGGCGGCAACGAAGTATCCGCGGTTGCGTGGGCCTGAGACCCTTCCTTTCTTACCGTTTGACACGCATCGTGTTCGCGCGCAACACTGAGCGCTGAACAGACCGATATCCACGAGCCAGGGAGGAGCCGTATCATGATCAAGACCGTCACCGTGCTTGCGCTCGGCCTGCTGCCGCTCAGCGCCGTCGCTCAAAGCGAGAATGTAGAAATTTATCGCGTGTTGGGCCCGGAGTTCCCGGGTCAGTACAAACATCCCGCATCCATCACCCAGCTTGACTGCGGTGACCTTTATCTCGCGTACTACGGCGGTTCGGGAGAATATGAGGACGACACAGCCGTGTATGGCGTGCGTCAGACGAAAGGCGAAACCACGTGGTCCGACCCGGAGGTCATCGCCGACACTCCGGACCGAGGCGAAGGCAACCCGGTGGTCTGGCAAGGCCCGCATGGCCTCGTCTGGCTGTTTTATGTCAACCGCTATGGCGAGACCTGGAGCAACGCGCGCGTGAAGGCAAAGATCTCGACCGATGGCGCCGTCACATGGTCGGATTCGTTCATGCTTACGTTCGAGGAAGGCACCATGGTGCGCGGCCGGCCCGAACTTCTCCGCAATGGCGATTTTCTGCTGCCCATGTACCTGGAAACGGGCGAGGATCGTGAGCGAACCGCCTCCACGACCACGAGCTTCTTCCTGCGCTACAACCATGAAGCCAAAACATGGACCGAAACCAACCGCATCCGCTCAGAACGCGGCAATCTTCAGGCTCAGGTGGCGCAGCTCGACGACCAGTACCTGGTGACCTACATCCGCCGAGGCGGCGGATTCGAGCGCGACGAGATTGGCTATGTGCTCCGGAGCGAGTCGCGCGACGGCGGGTTCACCTGGACTGACGCCACAGACACGGAATTCCCCAATCCGAATTCCGCGGTCGATTTTCTGCGCCTCAAAAACGGTCATCTCCTGCTCGTATACAACGATTCCATGAATGAGCGGTCTCCCTTGACCGTGGCCATCTCAATGGACAACGATCAATCCTATCCCTACCGGCGTGATATTGGCGGTGGCGACAACACCTTTGCGTACCCGTATGCCATCCAGACGGCTGACGAAAAGATCCATGTCATTTACACCACGAATATCCGCACGACCATCATGCACGCGGTATTTGACGAAGCGGCGATCACGGCCCGCAACTGGAAGCCCTGACGGACGGTTGGGGGCCACTTCGGCCAACGAGAACTGCACCGGGCTCAATCGGACCCGGTCAATCGGACCCGGTTTGACCGCTTTTTGGGGGCTCGGCTATGATAGCGCCTCATGGCGGGAGTATGCGTCTTCCACTAGCGGCATGTTCTCCCTGCTTCGACAGCACGACCGTGCATAAGGATATCCTGTACCGTGTTAAGCGATCTGGACATCGCGCAGGCAGCCCCCTTAAAACGGATTGGCGACGTGGCGGCAGCCTGCGGCATTCGGGACGACGAGCTGGAACCCTACGGACGCTACAAAGGCAAGGTCCGGCTGGAGGCCCTCGAACGCCTGCGCGGGAGCCCTGACGGCAAATATATCGACGTCACGGCAATCACCCCCACGCCGCTTGGCGAGGGGAAAACCGTCACCACGATCGGCCTCAGCCTGGGCCTGAATACGCTTGGGAAACGTTCTTTCGCTTGCGTTCGCCAGCCCTCGCTCGGGCCCACGTTCGGCATCAAGGGCGGCGCCGCGGGCGGTGGCCATGCCCAGATCGTGCCCATGGAGGAATTCAACCTCCATCTCACCGGCGACATCCACGCGGTCGGAGTCGCTCACAACCTGCTTGCCGCGATGGTCGACAACCATCTCCATCAAGGGAATGCCCTCGACATCAATCCACATGCCGTGACCTGGCGGCGCGTCGTCGACGTCTCCGATCGCGCCCTGCGAAACATCGTCGTAGGGCTTGGAGGAAAGGCGCATGGCGTCCCGCGCGAATCCGGGTTCGACATCGCGGTGGCCAGCGAACTGATGGCGGTATTGGCGCTCGCTGAAGGGCTGCACGACCTGCGCAAACGCATCGGCAGGGTGGTGTTTGGGCAAGATCGGCGGGGCGCTCCGCTGACCGCGGACGACCTGCAGGCCGCCGGTGCGATGACGGCCCTGCTCCGCGAGGCGCTGATGCCCACGCTCATGCAGACGATCGAAAACACGCCCGTCCTCGTCCACGCGGGGCCGTTCGCCAATATCGCCCACGGCAACAGTTCGATTCTTGCCGACCGCCTCGCGCTTAAACTCAGCGACTATGTGGTGACCGAGAGCGGGTTTGGCGTCGACATGGGCGCCGAGAAGTTCGTCGACATCAAGTGCCGGTACAGCGGGCTCCGGCCCGATGCCATGGTTGTGGTTGCGACCATCCGCGCGCTCAAGTACCACGGCGGCGACTTTTCGATTCGCCCCGGAAAACCCCTCGACCCGAGATTGCACGAAGAAAATCTGGACGCGGTCCGGAGGGGCGCGGCGAACCTTGCCAAACAGATTGAAAACGTCGCCGCGTTTGGTGTTCCCTGCGTGGTCGCCATCAACCGTTTTCCGAGCGACACGCCGGCCGAGATCGAGCTGGTGCGCGAGGCGGCCCTCGAAGCCGGAGCGCACTCGGCGGCCGTCAGCGACGTCCATGCCCGCGGAGGCGACGGCGGCGTTGAGCTTGCCGAGAAGGTCGTTGATGCAGCCCAGTCCGCCCCGAAGCGGTTTCAGTACCTCTACCCGCTGGAGGCGGGCATCCGCGAGAAGATCCACACGGTCGCCACGACGATGTATGGCGCGGATGGGGTTGACTATAGTCCGGCGGCGGAGAAGGACATCGCGTGGCTCGAAGAATATGGTTTTGCCGGGCTCCCTCTCTGCATGGCCAAGACGCCGTTGTCATTATCAGACAACCCGGCCTTAAAGGGCCGCCCGACGGGGTTCCGCGTGCTGGTTCGTCAGGTGCGCCTGGCGGCCGGGGCCGGGTTTATCATCCCCTACTGCGGCGACATCACCATGATGCCGGGGTTGCCGTCTATTCCGGGAGCGACCCGCGTGGATATCGACGACACCGGCAGGATAATCGGATTGTTCTGATTGGTTGCAAAGGGAGCGATGACGGATACGCATCCATCGTGAGAGGGGCGTATCCACATCCGTATTCGGGCCGCGAAGTGGAGGAGAAACGACATGGCCAAACCCGCCAAGCTCATCGATGGTAAGAAGATCGCCGCGCAAATTCGCGCGGAGGTCAAGGCAGAGGTCGACGCGCTCAAAACGGCTGGAATCACGCCCGGCCTGGCCGTCGTGCTCGTTGGCGACGACCCCGCCAGCCATGTCTACGTCCGGGGCAAGGCGCGCGCCTGCGAAGAACTCGGCATGAACTCATTCGTTCACCTCCTCCCTGCCAATGCCACGGAGCGCCGCGTGCTTAACCTTGTGCAGCGGCTTAACAAAGATCCGAAAGTCCACGCTTTCCTCGTCCAGTCGCCGCTGCCCGGGCACATGGACGAGAACAAAGTCGTCTCCGCCATCGAGCCGACCAAGGATGCCGACGGGTTTCATCCCATCAATGTCGGCAAATTGCTGATCGGCGAGCCCACCATGATGCCCTGCACGCCCCGCGGATGCCTAGAATTGTTGAACCGCACGGGCAACAGCCCCGAAGGCAAGCACGTGGTCATCGTCGGCCGTTCCAATATCGTGGGCAAACCCCTCGCGGCACTTCTCATCCAAAAGGCCCGCGGCGCGAACGCTACGGTCACCCTCTGCCATTCCCGCACGCGCAATCTGGCGGCGATCACGAAGCAGGCCGATATCCTGATCGCGGCGATGGGCGTGCCCGAATTCATCAAGGGGCGCATGATCAAAGACGGCGCCGTCGTGATCGATGTCGGGGTGAACCGGGTTGAGGATGCAGCCAGCCCGAAGGGCTATCGCCTGGTGGGAGACGTCGATTTCAAAGCGGCCAGCAAGAAGGCGCGCGCCATCACGCCCGTCCCGGGCGGGGTCGGCCCCATGACCATCGCCATGCTCATGAAGAACGCCGTCCAGGCCGCAAAAGACGCCAGACCCTAGTCCTCAGTCACGAGAGAGGCGCCTTGTCCTCCGGGGCGCAGGCGCGAGGCGGTTCTGCGTCAGCGTCTCAGGCGTTGCTGGCCAAGCCGAGCGTTTCGACGAAGCGCCGGAAAAAGCCGCCGCCACGCCCTGAAACCGTGCTGCGCTGACTGATCAAACTGGCGGCCAGCGCCTCAATCGCCTTACTGGCCGGCGCGGACGGGTATTTCAACAGGAAGGGAACCGCCTGCATCACCCCATGCGACACGTGCGGATCGCGTGGAATATGGCCGAGGTAATGCAGTTTGTGGCCGAGATACTGCTGCGATACGGTCATGAGCTTTCCGGCGACCGCACGGGCCTGTTGCTCACTCGAGACCATATTGACGACCAGTTTGAACACCGCGTCGTGGCGCATCAACCGGATCGTCTTCAGCATGGCGTAGGCGTCCACAATGGACGAGGGTTCTGGCGTGACGACGAGCAGGATTTCGTCCGCGGCTGCGGCAAATGCCGCGACATTCTGGCTGATTCCGGCCATCGTGTCGATCACGATGAAATCGGCGCATGCCTGGAGTTCCTGCATGCCGTCGATCACCCGCTGGCGCGCTTTTGGCCCCAGATCGGCCAGTTTCGCGAGTCCCGAACTCCCCGGCACCACTTTGATGCCCCCCGGGCCTTCGGCCAGAATCTCCGGCATCCGGCGCTCGCCGTTGATCACGTGTTGCAGATTGTGAAGCGAATTCAGCCCCAGGAGAACCTCGACGTTCGCCAGGCCCAAATCGGCATCGAGCACCACGACCTCTTTCCTGCGCATCGCGAGCGCGATGGACAGGTTGACGCTCGTTCCCGTCTTTCCTACGCCCCCTTTTCCGCTCGTGACCGCCAGGACGCGTGCCTGCCGTCTGTTGCCGCGAACATACTCACGAAGCTGCTCTGCTTGATCTGCCACTTCCGTCCCTGCCTTCCAGTACGAGGTTTGCTACGAGCGCGGGTTCCGCCAACAGAATATCATCCGGAACATTCTGTCCCACACTGAAATAACTTAACGGCAGCCCGGTTTCGAGTGCTATCGAACCCATCGTCCCGAAACGCCGGGCTTCATCGATCTTGGTCACGACCAGCGCGGTTGGATTCACCTTGCCGAAGTTTTCGCAGATGCTTCGCAGGTCCTCAAGCGGCGTGTTGGCTGCGATCGCCAGCAGGACCTCCGAGGGTTCGGCGGCCGCCATCATGCGCTGCAGTTCCGCCAGCTGCTCGCCATTGAACTGGCTGCTGCCCGCCGTATCGAGCAGCACCAGGTCGCAGCTCTGCAGCTCCTTCAGCGCCTGGCGCATTTCTCTCGGCTCATTCACCACGATCATCCTCAGGCCGATGATATCCGCGTAGACGCGCAATTGATCCGGCGCCGCGACCCGGTAGGTGTCCGCGGTCACCAGGGCGACCTGCCGCCGGTCTCGAACTGCAAATTGCGCGGCCAATTTCGCCAGGTTCGTGGTCTTCCCCACGCCTGTCGGCCCCACCAGCGCCACGACCGTGCAGCGGTCCGCCTGGAGGGAGATCCCCCTCTTTACGCTCACCCGGCGGCGGAGTTCGAGCCGCAGTCGCTCGCGCAGGACCCGCTCGTCGCGCAGGACGCCCACATTGCAGCCCCGTACGGCGGCCCCCAGGAGCGAGGCAGCCAGAGGCGCGGAGACGCCCGCCTCCACCAGACGGCGGTAGTGGGGGGCCAGCTCGGTCGGGAGCCCCGCGCTCGAGGCATTGCCCTCGAGCACGCGAAGGAGTTCCCGGAGTTCGTCGCGCGAGGGATCCGGCCCGGCGGCCTGCGCACGGCCGTGCAGCGGCGTGAACGGCGTCGGGGCGATCGCCGCATTGCCCTCAGAGGAATACGCTGTTTTCCGGGGCTGTGGATACGGGCCTTTTCCATCACTTCCCGGGCGTTTCGGCGGTACATGCGTCGCCCGGACCGCCGTGAGTGAACCCGACGGCGCCCCATGCGCTTCCGACGAGGAAAGCGAGCCGGCATTGCCCACGTTGCGGCGCGTCTCCAGTCGCGACTGCGCTCGCGTCACCAGTTCACGGCAGAACTCGACGGTATCGCGGATTCGCTGATCCGAACCCACCGCCGAATGGGCTTTGTAGCGACGTTCCACGGCGCTCGACGGGCGCGATTCGAGATTTGTGCGCGCACCCGGGTCGGGCGCAGGCGGAGCGGAGCCGGCGGCGGTAATTTCCACCAGCGGTTCACCGAACAGGCCGAACAGCCCGCCTTCTTTGACCTGCGTCGTGCGGAGGACCACCGCATTCTGCCCCAGCACGGCGCGCATCTGGCGCAGCGCCTCGTCGAATGTCGGCGCCCGGAATTTGCGGAATCCCAGCGTTTCCCTATCCATTCACTTGTCCTTCGCTTTCCAGTCGCACTGCCGGGTCGATCTCGTTATACGACAAAACCACGATACGCGGCAGGAAGCGCTCCACAATGCGCCGGAAATAGCGTCGCACCGGCGCCGAAGTCAGCACAATGGGGTCCTGTCCGCTCATCACCAGCGGCTGCACGGCATCAACCGTCTTTCGAGCGATGGCGTCTGTCCGGGCGGGCGACAGCGGGATGTATTCGCCCGTTTCCGATTGCTGCACCGCATCCAGAATCTCCCGTTCCAGGTCCGGCGCCAGCGCCACCAGATGCAGCGCATTCCGCTCATCCACGTAATCCGCGCAAATCTGCCGCGCCAGCGCCTGGCGCGCATATTCGGTCAGCACTTCCGCATCGTGCGTGCGCGGCGCAAAATCCGCAAGCACTTCAAGGATGGTCTCGAGGTTCCGGATCGACACCCGCTCACGAAGAAGGTTCTGCAAGACCTTTTGAATCTCTCCCAGCGACAACACGCTCGGCGTCAGCTCTTCCACGACGGCTCGCGCCGACTCCCGCACCACATCCACCAGGTTCTGCACGTCCTGCCGGGTCAGAAGCTCGGGTGCATGGGTCGTGATCAGTTCCGTGAGATGCGTGGCCAGGACCGCCGACGGCTCCACAATGGTGTAGCCCATCCGTTCCGCACGGTCGCGGTTTTCGGCGCTGACCCACAATGCCTGCAGGCCGAAGGCGGGCTCCGTGGTCGGGATGCCCGCGATCTCTTCCTCCACGATGCCGGGGTTCATGGCCAGATAATGTCCGGGCATCAGTTCAAAGCGTGCGATCTCCGATTCACGAAGCTTGACCCGGTATTCATTGGGCCGCAAGCGCATATTGTCCACGATGCGGACCACCGGCACGATGAAGCCCATCCGCGTCGCCATTTGCTGCCGGATGATTTGAATGCGATTCAGCAGGTCGCCGCCCTGTTTCGGGTCGGCCAGGGCGATCAAGCCGTAGCCCAGCTCAATTTTCAGCGGGTCCACGGGCAAGAGGTATTCGGTGCGCTCCGGCCCTTCCTCGGCCGCGGTCTCCGCCACGGCCGCCTCGTGCGCCGTTTCCAACACGGCTCGCCGCGCGATGGCCGCGTGCGTCTGATAGCCCGTGATGGCGAGCATGACGCCCACTACAAAAAACGGGATGGCCGGCATGCCCGGCACGATGCCAAACAAGACCAGGAGCCCCGCCGCGATCCCCAGCGCGCGCGGATAGGCCCCCAGCTGTCTCCCCATGTCGGCGCCCAGGTTCTCCTGCGATGCCGTGCGCGTTACGATCAGGCCCGCCGCCATCGACACGATCAGCGCGGGGATCTGTGAGACCAGGCCGTCGCCCACGGTGAGCTGTGTGTAGACCTGCGCCGCAGCGCCCAGTTCGTATTGATGGACCAGCACTCCGATCGCCAGGCCGCCAATGATGTTGACCAGCGTGATAATCACGCCGGCGATGGCATCGCCGCGCACAAACTTGGTCGCGCCGTCCATCGCCCCATAGAAATCGGCTTCCTGCTCGATCCGGCGCCGCCGCGTCCGGGCCTGGTCCTCAGTGATTAAGCCGGCGTTGAGGTCCGCGTCCACCCCCATCTGCTTGCCCGGCATGGCATCCAGCGTGAAGCGTGCGGCGACTTCGGAGATGCGCGTGGCGCCGCGCGTGATGACCACCAGCTGGATCACCACCAGGATCACGAAAATGATGATCCCGACGATGTAGCTGCCGCTGGTCACAAAGCTTCCGAACGCATTGATGATCGTCCCGGCATTGGCCTGGCTGAGAATGAGGCGCGTGGAGGCGACGTTGAGGCTCAGACGGAACAGCGTCAACATGAGCAGCAGCGACGGAAACACCGCAAAGTCTACCGGGTGCTGCAGGTAGATCGCCGTCAACAATACGACCACGGAGAGCGAGATGTTGATTGCGAGCAGGATGTCCAGCAGCGCCGTCGGGATAGGGATCACCAGCACCGCCAGGACGCCCATCACCGCAACCGCCAGTACAATGTCCTGGTTGCGGGCGAACGACCAACGGCCCTGACCCATCTCGTGTGGCACCACCGCCATCTACGGCTCCCGTTGCGGCACCTAGCCCGCGGCTCGCTGTTGTCGGAACACGTGCAACATTCCCGACCGTTCCCTGAGTTTCGCTGCGCGCCGGTCAATCTCAAACACGAAGGCGAGGATTTCCGCCACCGCGGCAAACAGGTTTTCCGGCACCGGCTGGCCCACCTCAAGGGTTCGGTGAAGCATCCGGGCCAGATCCGGTTTTTGCACGATGGGGACCTCGTTTTCTTCCGCCAGTGTACGGATACGTTCCGCGAGAAGCCGGGCCCCTTTTGCCGTCACCACAGGCACGTCCATTTCCTGCGCGTTGTATCGCAGCGCCACGGCCACATGGGTCGGGTTGGTCACGACCACGTCGGCCTCCGGCACTGCCTGCATCATGCGTTGCATCGCCATCTGGCGCTGGATCTGGCGGACCCGCTGCCGAATGCGCGGATCGCCCTCGATTTCCTTCATTTCTTCCCGCGCTTCCTGCACGGTCATCCGAAGTTCCTGCAGGTACTGCCAGCGCTGAAATCCGTAGTCGAGAATGCCCAGCACCAGCATCGCGAGCACCACTCGCAGCCACACCAGGCCCACCAGCGAGGCCATCGCACCGGCCAGGCCTGCGGGGGTCAAGACCGGCCAGGCGAGGAGTTCCTGCCAGCGGCTGCGGAACGTGAGGTATACAATGGCGCCAATGGCGGTCAACTTGATGAGCGATTTCACGAGTTCAACAAACGACCGCAGATTCAGAAATTTCTGAAACCCCGAAAACGGATTGAGCCGCTCAAAGCGGGGCGTTAGCGCTGCCGGTGCAAAAAGAAACCCGACCTGCACCAAGTTCATGGCCAGGCCGCCCGCCAGCATCACCACCAGAAACGGGAGCAGAATCCGGGCCATGCGGGCCAGCGCGCCCAGCGCCACCCATTGAGGGTTGGCCAGTTCCGCCCCGAGCGCCGACGATTCCTGAAAATAATACCGCGCGATCGATATCATTCCGGCCGCCACGCTCGAACCCAGCAAATAGAGAGTCAGCAGCGCGATGCACAGCGACCACGCGCTGCTCAAATCCTGGCTGCGCGCAACCCGGCCTTCCTCCCGCGCCTTCGTGATCTTACGCGGGGAAGCAGGCAGTACTTTTTCGCCTCCGGTCTGTTCGGGCATGGGTGGCCTACGTCATTCCCTGTGTCAAAATGGAGACGCCCTGGAACATCCGGTGGAACATCCCGCTCAGGATGTCCGCGTAGACCCCGATGAACAGAGCCGTCATCAAGAGCGCCAAGGCGATCGTAAACGGGAACCCCACCGCAAAGAGATGAATCTGCGGCACGACGCGGCCCATCAAGCCCATCGTCACATAGGCGAGGAGCAGGGCGCCGGCCACGGGCGCCGCAATCAGCAGCCCGTCGACAAACATCAGGCTGCCCCAGCGCGCAGCCTGTCCCAGGAGTTCCGGCCGGAGCGCCACCTGGCCCAGTGGCAGGGTCGAGAAGGTGCGCGCCAGTCCTCGAATCATCAGGTGATGTCCGTCTACGGCAAGCAGATACAGGGCCGCGACAATGTACAGAAAGAAGCCGAATATCGGCACCTGGGTCTCCAGGGCGGGGTTAAACACGTTCATGAGCGAGAAACCGCTCAGCATATCCATGATCTCGCCCGCGACCTGGATCGCCGCAAACACCAGGGTCATCACAAATCCCATCAGCAGCCCGATGGAAAGCTCCGCGCCGGCCATCACGCCCAGCACGAGGTAATCGTCCGGCAACGGTTCCTGAAGACGCCCCAGGGTGGGCGTCAATAGTGCAGCAAGCAGCACCGCCAGCCCAATCTTCGCGCGCGCGGGAAAATTGGCCGAGCCCAACACCGGCGCGCTCACCAGCAGCCCGGTGACTCGTATAAACACCAACACGAAGACTTTGAAGACTTCCGCTTCGAAAAGCATGGTTTACAGTACCAGCACGTTGAAGTGGCTGAGCAGGGGCTGCACAAACCCCATCACAACGCCCACCATCCACGGCAGAAACATCACAAACACCACCATCACCACGACAATTTTCGGCACAAAGGTCAGGGTGATCTCCTGGATCTGCGTGACCGACTGAAAAACGCTGATCAAGAGCCCGATCAGCATGCCGGACAACAACATCGGCGCCGCAGTCAGCAGCGTCACCAGCATGGCTTCTCGCGCCAGGTTGACAATGGTGTCTACCGTCACTTTCGTCCCCTCGCACAGCCCATGCAGCACTATGTATGGCCGCAGAGCGCTTACACTTCGGTACATTGACAAAATAACACAACATATAGCGGTTGTCAACGAACTGAACTCAATTTATTGCGTTATTTCACAATGACTTAGGCGAAAGAGGCCTCCGGGCAGACTTCAGGGTTTTCGCTCTGTATATAGTGGTTTATCAAGCGATTATTCAGGAAAACAACGGTATACAGTGGGAACGAAGGTTTCCCCGTACACGCGTCGGCAAAATGGCTTGCCGACGGGGACGCCGGCGTTCCCAGACGGTTTCCCCGCACACGCGTCGATAAAACCATTCCAAAAGGCTCGTATCGTCCATATGAAGCCCCTTAGCGGCCACAAATGTTATTTCCATGCTGTAGGGGCGGCTCCCTGGGTCGCCCATCCGGATCGCCCACGCGCTGCGACGGGACGCTGTGAGCTGTAAACCACACCCCAAAACCCAACCTGCAAAACTCCACCCCCAAATCGGCTACCGCCGATTCACCCCCGCCAGCGGGGGACAGGTGCGCCGCATCTCACTCTCCACTTCGGGTTCTTATGTCCCCCAAAGACGAGGACGGATCAAAAACTAAACCAAGCGTCGCGTGTGCCGGGCCGTGTGCCTGTTCGGGCTCTTGTGTCCCCCGCGGGCGGGGGTGGACACGCGCCCCGCGTGGCGGGTGGATTGTTGCGGGCCGGTGACAGCATCAGGCATCAGCTCGACCGAGTGGACAGGGTGGACGAAATGGACAAGATGAACGATGTGCCTCGACAGCGCTGCCGATTCCGGATTCTTGTGTCCCCCGCGGGCGGGGGTGGACACGCGCCCCGCGTGGCCGGGAGTGGATTGTTGCGGGCCGGTGACAGCCTCAGGCATCAGCTCGACCGAGTGGACAGGGTGGACGAAATGGACAAGATGAACGATGTGCCTCGACAGCGCTGCCGATTCCGGATTCTTGTGTCCCCCGCGGGCGGGGGTGGACACGCGCCCCGCGTGGCCGGGGGTGGATTGTTGCGGGCCGGTGACAGCCTCAGGCATCAGCTCGACCGAGTGGACAGGGTGGACGAAATGGACAAGATGAACGATGTGCCTCGACAGCGCTGCCGATTCCGGATTCTTGTGTCCCCCGCGGGCGGGGGTGGACACGCGCCCCGCGTGGCCGGGGGTGGATTGTGCGGGCAAAACCCTGTGTCTGCCCCTACGCGCTGCGTACATAGATAAACTCAGGGAAGCCACCCCGCGCTGCAGAAAGTAGTCCCCGTGCTGCGGAAAGCAGGCCCCGTGGTTGCCCATCCGGATACCCCCCCGCGCGGTTGCCCATCCCCGCGCGTCCGGCTGACAGTTCCCGGTGCCGGGCCTGTAGCGGACTTTCACCCGCAAGGGAGTGCTCCCCGCCTGGCACGAAAAAACTCCGGCGGGTTCTTTCGAAACCCGCCGGAGCGTGGGAACTCAGGTTGTGTACCTGCCTCAGGCCTTGCGCATCTTCGCCTTACGGTGAAGCTTGCGCAGCATCACGCCGGCCAGGGCAAGCAATCCGAGGCCTGCCGACGTGTGAGGCAGCGCCAGCAGCAGCTTGCTAAGCACAATGACCGGTGTCAGGGCTACCCGGACCAAGGCCGCCAGAACCGGGCTCTTCGCAACGGCCACGGCAATGAACGGGCTCACCCGGTAATAGGCGTCCACAAAGGCCGCGCCCAGGGCGTTGTCGAGCAGGTAGGTGTCGCGCACGCTGCGCAGGACGTCGATCTCGCCCTGCATCGAGGAGCCGTACGCCGCGGTCGCAATGAAGCAGCCGCCGTCACCACCCTTGCCGCCGGCGAAGAGGCCGATCAAGGCCATGCCGAGACCCAGCAGCAGCGCGAGGGGGCCCTCGTCACGGCCGGTGTAGGTAAAGCCGTTTTCGAGCACGGCCTGTTTACCCGCGGCCGTCGTGATGCGGATATCGACTCTGCCGGATGACCTCACTGCCGGCGAGACCACCCGCAGCGCGAACTGGTTGATGTCGCCGCCGCTGACGATAATCGCCGGGGTGTAGGCTTTGTTGTTGCCCCTGTCCGTGCCGAACTCGACCGTTTCGACCCAGCCCAGGCCGTTACCGTACAGGATGACCTCGGTACCGCCACTGATCGGGCCTTGCGCCCGGCCACCGTCCGCTTTGACACTCGAGGTCAAGAGCGGATCGGCCGCCGCGTCGAATCCCTGTTGCAGCGTGAGTGCGCCGAATTCATAGACGCGCGCACGCACTTTCTCAACGGGTTGGCTATCCGGCGCAGAGGTTGCATTCGGGAAGAACTCCGGCAAGCCGTTAAAGCTCTCCAGAATGGTCGACTGATACACACCGTCCGGGAGCGCCGTCGTTGCGCCAACAAGCTCCGGCGCCACCAGGTCGCTCACTTCGCTCGGCTGTCCGTACAGGGCAATGATCCCGTCGCGGATGTCGCCGGCGGTCAACAAGGTGTAGTTGGTCGGGATGGTCAGGCGCGCCGGCACAACGTCCAGGCCGTCGGTATCCGGCGCCACGACGAATTGCGGCGCGATCTCCTGGTAGAGGAGGTCGCGGGCGGGCGGCAACAGCGCCTTGGCGCCCGCAGCATCCGCATACAGATGGATGTCGAAGACCCAGCCGTTGTCGATGCCTTCGCCCGGCAGTGCTGCGAAATCGGTCTCGCCGAAGGCCGTCTCGTCCAGACCCGCCCGCGCCAGCACGTACACGTAGTCGGTATTCTTCGTCACCTTCGTGTTGAAGAAGTCGCTGCTCAGCGGAGGTACCGTCAGCTCGGCATTTAGCGGACCGCTGTTCAGCCTGATCTCGCGTGCGTTCGCGCCCAGCGCGTTGTCGTAGTAAAACGCCGTCGTAACGGCACCGCTCTCATCCTCCCACCAGCGGTAGTAGGTGAAGACCGGGTAGAAGTTTTCAGTGTCTTCCTTGGGCAGCGCGCCGTAGACCGGCACACCGTCCTTCGTCAGCACCAGGCGATCCATGGCAACGACCGCCGGCCAGGCGTCGTTCACACCCGGCAACGCAGGGATCCGAACGTACAACTTCGTCGAATTGTTCGGATACTCAGGTCCGCTGAGGATTTCGAGTGGCACCGTCACCGTCTCTTGGGTCACGGTTCCCTTAGCCGTTTTGCCATACAAAGACGGCGTGTTGTATTCGAAGGCCGCCGTCATGACCGCCGGCTCCCCGAAATTCTGCCCGAGGATTTCGGCCACGAACCCGCCAATCACCCAGGCGCTGTCCGGGGTCACGTCGTAGACCAGCACGTCGGTGGTGTCGCTCGCGACGACAAAGGCGTCGTCGATCACGACCGAACCGGCGGCGGTGTCAAGCAGCAGCGCTGCGGGACCCGCCGGGATGTCCGTCAGGCCGGCTCCGTTGGCCAGATCGGCCAGGCGCTGGGGTGTCAGGGTCAGCGTGATCTGGCCATCGCTGTCCACGAAGAAATCGATGCCTTCCACCAGCGTGACTTCGGTTCCGTCGCTGAAGAGCAGCGTCAGGCGCAGCACATTGCTGAAGCCCTGGCCGCTGATGAGCATGGTGCCGCCACCCGGAGGCAGCGGGCCATCGGTGCCCTGCACCACGATGCTGGTGACCCTCAATCCGCCCTCCGGGATGTAGGTGTACGCGCGATTAATCGTACGTACGCCCAGATCGGAGGTAACCGTCACGGAAACCACGCTCGGGCCCGAGGCCGCGGGTACCACGGCCGTAAACTGGCTGTCGGTTCCCGGGGTGAACGCTGCCGCCTGGGTGCCGAAGAGCACCTGCGACACGCCCAGCAGCCCGATGCCGCTGAAGGTCACGGTACTACCGCCGTCGGGCAGGCCCGTGTTCGGCGTGATCACAAAGTCGATATCCAGGTAGTAGGTAAAGCCGCCCGCGACCGTCGCAGTGCGCCCGTCGATGAGCGTGACCACGACATCCACCGGGACCTCTTCCTCGAGGCCTTCCGGCAGGGTGCAGGTCAGTTTCTGGTCCGACACGCCGGTGACATTCGTCGCCGGGATGCCGTCAAAGGTGACGCTGGCCGGCCAACCCAAACCCTGGCCACGGATGACCACGGTCGTTCCACCTTGCAGCGGACCTCTCGGCAATCCGGTCACACTGTCTCCAATCGACTGGATCGCCAGACCTGGCGCCGGCACATCCGTGCGCAGCGCAATCGCGCTGAGATGGGCCAGTCGCGAGGTGACTTCAAGCACCGGGCTGGCATCATCCCTGCCCGCAGCCGCAAACTCGGATGCGGACACCGTCGACTGATAGCGCTCGCTGTCGGGGTCGTAGGTATAGACTGGAGGCGCGTTGAACCCGAGAGAGTTCAAGGTGCTGTCCAGTGACATCGTCGAGGCGCCGTCGCGCAGGTCACCCACCGTCAGCGCGGTGTCATCGACGGGGTAGGTCAGCGTAGCCAGCGTGACCTCGCCCTGCGCCGGATCGGTGTTGAAGGTGACTTCGCCCAGCTCGGAGAACGGGTAAACGCCTTCATACAGATGGATATCGAAGTTCCAGGCATTTTCCACCGGCGAACCGGCTTCGATCTCATGCGTTCCGAAGAGCCTCGGGGTCTTCGTGGCGCGTACCAGCACGAACACGTCGCTCGTGAGGTTATCGGCTGCGCCCAGCTCTGCCGCGGTAATCGCAGGCAGCGTCAACGCGCCCAGGGCGGTGATCATTTCGCCGGACCGCGCCAGGACAAGCTCGCGCTCGCCCGAGCCGGCACTGGCGTTCGGGTCGAAGAAGAACGCGTTGGTCGTCACCTCGCCGCTGGCGCCGGCCGTGATGGCCGTGCCCTCGCTGAACCGGTGATAGGTGAACGGCACCGCGTTTCCGATTTTAAGGTCTTTGCCGTCGTTTGCCACCGTCACCTGGACGCTCTGCGACAGCGGATCGGCCGGCGTATTGCCCAGGCCGACGCGGGACGGCACGATTACGTACAGGGTATTGGCGTCGCTCGCGTAGTCCGCCGCAGGCGCCAATTCAGCCGCCACGCCGTCGAAGAGGACCTGGGTCGTGCCCGGAATGAAGCCCGAGCCCGCAACCCGCGCCACCACGCCGCCGAACACATACGCATTGTCTGGTGTGACGGATGAGATGAACGCCCCGCCGTCCAGCACGTAGGCATACCCGCCGTCCGTATAGGCTGACAGGACCGCGACGTTGTTCGGCTTATCGGCGCTCGACGCGTCGACAACGACGTCGACCGCGCCCAGGCGCACGCCTGCGGGTGCGAGTACCGAGATCTCAGTCTCGCTCGAAGCAACGACCGTCGCTTCGTTCGGCCCGAAGAACGCCCGTGGCGGGTCGGGCAGAATAATCGCATCGCCAACGGTCACGATGCCCACATCGCCGTACGCATCGGGAATGCCGATGGCGGACCCGGTTGCCATCGACAAATTCGCCACCGACAGCACGCTACTCTGAGCCGCGCTGCCCACCACATCAAAGGTCAGCGTAAACAGCAGGAACGGGTTGTCTTGGTCTTCAAGCGTCATCTCCCTGGTGCCGCCGGAAATCACGACGGCGACGTTGCCGGGAGTAATATTCGCATCAACCGCTTTTCTGTAGGTCGGGAACAGGTCCATGCTTTCCGTCAGCGTGGGTGCGGCCACCACGCTCTGATCAAATTTGATATCGAAGTTGATGGCCGACGGCGCCGCGGTAGCATCAGCAGCCCGGAAGAGGTACACAGGCACCTCCACCTGCGATGCGCCTTCGGTAGCCACACGGCCCACCCGGATCACGTTGCCCGTCGCGATCGGGTCGCCGATCGCCGGCGGGAAATTGGTTCCCGTGATGGTCACGACATTTCCGCCCGAAAGCGGGCCGGCCGCCGGGGCGACGCCGGTGATCTCCATCTCGGTCAGTGCGCCGTCGAGGAATGTGAACGGCAGCACGTTGGAATTCGCCGCATAGGGCAGGGCTTTCGCCTGCACGGATGCGCGCACAAAGAGGCCGGTCACGCCCGCCGCAGGTGCGGCCGGGGTCACGACGTCAAGGTTTGTTTCGTCCCAGAATACGACATCCGCGGCTTCCGAACCCGCGGCGGGATTGTCGACGTCGGTGTCGAAAAATGCGGTCAATCCGCCGTTAAGCGCCCCGAAACCTGCGCTGGGATCGAAGAACGAGCCTTCGACCCGCACGGTGCTCTGGGTCGTCGTGGGCGCGGTGTCCGGCAGGACGCGGGTCAGGACGGGTACCGGCGGCGTGTAGGTGAAGGCCGCCGCCAGCGAGCCCGTGAAATTGTTGGCAGTAATCAGTTCCAGGTCCACCGTGCCCGGGTCGGCGGCGCTGGTGCTTCCGCTGATGCTGGCCGGCGTAATCGCCCCCGCCAACACGGCCGAGCCGCCGAGCGACACGCCCATGCCGTTGGCATCGAATCCACTGCCGGCGATTGTCACGCTGGTTCCACCTGTCGACGGTCCGTCCGCCGGGTCAACGGCGGTCGCTACGGGGCCGAGGTAGGTGAAGCCGTTGGGGATTTCATCAAATTCGCCCGTCGCGACGATCTCGACGCGCAGGTCGGCCGGCGCATTCGGCGCAGGGGTGGGCAGGTCGGCAGCGCGCGGCACACGCGCCGTGATCACATCGCCCGTCACATCCGATACGGTGGCCAGCTGGCCGCCAATTGTCACTTCCACATCGCTCGACGCCAGCCCGGTCAGGTTGGTGACCGTGATCTCGATTTCGTTGTCGCCGATGGCGTAGTCCTGCGGACCGCCGATGACGACGTTGTTCACGCTCGCGATTTTGATCAGGCTGTCGGTCTGGAACAGGCCAAGCAGCGAAAGGCCGGGCAGCTCCACCGCGAAGGTTTCGTCGCCCAGCGAGACGCCTTTGGGTGTCGGCAACCAGGCCGCGCCCGTCGGAATGTCAATCTGCGGGCCGTTCGGCGCGCCACCGTCAACGAGGGACGCGTCGTACGCAAACAGGCGCGCGTTAATGAGGGGCGACACGCCCGCCTGCTCGTGACCCACCAGATACAAGGGATTTGCGGCAAGCCGCGCGGGCTCGATCGACGCCCACGTGCTTGAGCCTTCTTCCTGCACAAGCACATCGACCAGAAGAAGAGAGGAGAGAAGCGCATCGGCGCTATCCGGGAGAGCTGGAATGGTTGCGGCCAGGCTCGAGCCGACCAGGGAGTCCAGGTCGGACGCAACGGAGACCACAAGAATGCCTTTTTCGGTCTCGCCAATCAGGTCACGCGGCACACCAATCTCATAGCTGCCCGTTAGAATCGGAACGATGACCCGGAACAGATCTGTCGAGGCCAGGTCCAGGCTCTTAGCGGCCGGCTCCGACGGAAGGCCCATCATGACCACACTCACGCCCAGGAGACCGTCAGGCAGGGATACCCAGGCGTCGCCGGGCTCCAGATTGAGGCCAAACGGGTCGTCCGGGAAACCGTCCGCATTCGAGTCCAGCGCGGTCTCAACCGTCCAGGACCCCGTGGCCGTGAACGAGATCGTGCCTCCGGCGTTAAAGGCTTCTACCTCCACGGAGGTGACGCCGTTCACGTCGGGAATGACCCCGATGTAGGGATAATCGTCATCGAAAGTGTCGTAGTTCGGCGCCTCAAGGTTCGGCCAGCCAAAATCCACGTGGCTGACGTCCGCCAGGTCGTCGGGCTCCGCGACTACCGCGATCGGCGTCGCGCCCACCGTGGGCACGTGCACCGTAGCACCCGCGGCAGGCTGGACAACGCGCACCCCGGAGAGCGCTTTAGCGCCAGGGGCCGCGGCCGCTTTGAGCTCGGTGAACACGAGCGTCGCCGCGCCGGCTTGACCGTCGGGCGTGCTCACGAAGAGGACTGCCTCGCCGGCGGCGTTCGCGCGTACCGTCGCAACGAACTCACCGGGAACCGCGTCCAGGACCGCGCCGCCGTCCGTGGCCAGAGACCACTCGGCATCTCCGATCCGCACGAGGCCCGCGGGGACATCATCCACGAGGCGCAGCACGCTGAATCCCTGCTCCGCGCCCACGGGAATTTCGTAGGTATCGGCCATGGGCGTCATGCCGTCGACGCTGATCGCCAGTGCGCCTGCGCCGTTCGCCGCGGTCACCCGATGCCCGGAAGGTATCAGCGAGGGCGTCAGGACCACCGCCAGCGCAAGTGCCACAAAAGCGCCCGCCAGCGTCGTCAGAAACAGCCTCTTCTTACTCCCCATTGTCCTTCTCCTCTCCGTAACGGTTTCCAGCTCGAATACCGAAATCATGAGGCTACGCAAAAGATACACCCATTGCCCCTGTCCGTTTCACATCGTACGAACCGGATTCTGATCGTATCTGGGCAATTCAACCTTCTGGCGCCTTCCGCAATTCCCGGGCGCCCCGCAGCTCCAAGGCGCCTCCCCGACGCCGTATCATGCCAGCCCCACCAAGTTATCTCAGAGCACGTATTATAGATACGGTACCCGCATGTGTCAACGATCATCCCCGTAAAGGCCAAGCGGGGGCGGCATTTTTTTCCGGGGCCCTGCTGCGGCCATTTTTCGCTCTGTTTTCTCCTTGATTGCGCGCGCCGTCTTCGTTCAGCGCCCAATTGCCGCAATTGCGATTGCCGAGTGCCCCTCTCGCGTGCTACCATAGCTGCGCCTGGACACCAGGCCGGAAAAAGCCTTATTCCGGATAGAGTTAGAGGTCGCTCATCCGAAATGGGGGTTAGCCCGGGGGCAGGTGAGTAGATGCCATGCTCCTGGGACTGCCGCTCTTGTATATATATACGCAACGAGGCGCGAGCATGTTGAGATGATTCCCGTTACCTGTTCCAGCTGCGGCTTGCGAATATTGGTACCCAACGCGGTCCAGGGGCGCTGGGGCCTCTGTTTCGGGTGTGGCGCCCGCATGATGGTCCCCCGCATCGCCACCGATCCCAAGGACAAAAACCTGATCTTTGAAGCCGGCGAACGCATCTCCGACCGCTACGAAATCGAGGAATTTCTCGGCCGCGGGGGCATGGGCGTGGTCTATCGCGCCCGCGACCACCTCACAAACGAGCAGGTCGCCCTCAAATTCATGATCCCCGACCTCCTGAAATCGCCCAAGGCGCAGCAGTTGTTCATCCAGGAAGCGCAGGTGGCGCGGCGCTTACGTCATGAGAACATCGTGGCCGTCCACGACGTCAGTACGACGCCGGAAGGCGTGCTTTACCTCTCGATGGAATTCCTGCGGGGCCAGTCTCTTCGCGGTCTTCTCCGAAAATACCGTAAAGAACGCCGAATGCTGGATGTGCGGGTGGCAGTGCATGCCGCCGCCCAGGTGCTCAAAGCGCTCGATTATGCCCATCGCATGGTCATCCACCGCGATATCAAGCCCGAAAACGCCATGATGCTCCCCGGAGAGCACATCAAGGTGCTGGATTTCGGCCTGGCCAAGGCCGTCGACACCGAAGCCGCCGCGACCGGGGACACGAAGCGCAAACGCGTGGTCGGCACCGCGGCCTACGCCTCGCCGGAACAGCTGAACCTGCGGACGGTCGACTCGCGCGCCGACCTCTACTCCACCGGCCTTCTGTTTTACGAGCTTCTCACGCTGCGCGCCCCTACCGAGGAGCAGATCGCGGTCACCGAGGCGCGCAGCGACATCGCCCCGTCGCTCGTCGCCATTCTCAACAAGGCGCTCCAGGAAGATCCCGCGAACCGCTGGCAGAGCGCGGGCGAGTTCCGCACTCAGTTGATCGAGGCCTACCAGGCTTCCTACCGCCACGCGGCCCGGCCCAAAACCCCCACCGCCGACCAATTGCGTGATGTATCAACGGAAGGTATGGTTTTTCTCGAAGGGGGCAGCTTCCTCATGGGTAATGACCAGATTACGGAGGAAAGCCCCACGTTTGAGGCCCATGTCGACCCCTTCTATATGGACATCCACCCGGTCACCAATGATCAGTTCCGCGAATTTCTGCGCGCCACCGGCCACCGGAAACCTGAGTTCTGGGGTGACGGCACCTTTGGCGGCGGTCCCCAGCCGGTCGTGGGCGTTAGCCTGGAAGACGCCATAGCGTACGCCAGCTGGGCCGGCAAACAGATCCCCAGCGAAAC
This sequence comes from Candidatus Hydrogenedentales bacterium, assembly GCA_050950105.1. Lineage (GTDB taxonomy): Bacteria > Hydrogenedentota > Hydrogenedentia > Hydrogenedentales > SLHB01 > UBA2224. The sequence continues at coordinate 338,515 of JBMNGZ010000010.1, forward strand.
GCAATGGGAATTCGCCGCCCGTGGCAAGGACAACCGCAAATACCCCTGGGGTAACCGCGAACCCGACGCCATGCTCTGCAATTACGGAGATATGTTGAGTATGACGGCCATCCTCGGCATGCACGAGGATGGGCGCAGCCCGGAAGGCGTGCATGACCTCGCCGGCAACATTTTTGAATGGACCCTCGATTACTATATGCCCTACCAGCCCGGCGCCTCCGAACCCAAAACGCCCACCATCCCCCGCTATGTAGTCCGCGGGGGCAGCTGGAATTCCCCACCCGACGAACTCCGCTGCGCCTTTCGCAAAGGTCTCTTCCCTGAAGAACGCCTCAATACCGTCGGTTTCCGCTGCGTGCTTCCCGCCGTGAAAAACACCCCAGGCTAGAGAAGCCGTGGCCTCGGCCATCCCCTCTTCTCTCCTCGCGAAGGATTTGGGCCGTCCGCGTGTTACCTACCTTGCCGGGCACAAGCGGCGATACCGGCATCCCCTGGGGGCCGGGCTGACGGATCTCGCCGTTTGCCCCTGAACCTGCTAGAATTCATCTTTGTGGAGAGGCCATGAACGCGTACGGCATTGACGAGGAGCTGGACCTTGTGATCGTGGGCACCGGGCCGGCGGGGCTGGCGGCGCTTCATGCGGCGCAGCAGGCCGGACTCAGCACGATAGCGCTCGATAAAGGCCCCATCTGCTCCGCTCTCATGGCGCATCCCACGTACATGCGGTGGTTTTCGACCTTCGACAAGCTCGAACTCGCGGGCTTCCCGCTCGTCATCGCTGAAAAGAACCCCACGCGCCGCGAATACCTGAAATATTGCCGGGCATTCGTGCAGTATTTCGGGCTGCGCGTGGTCACGTATTGCACGGTGGCCGCCGTGGAACCCCGCAGCCCGGGGTTCACGGTGCAGGGCCGCGACCTCTTCGAGCGGCCTTATGAGTGGAACGCCCGCTGCGTTCTCATCGCGACAGGGTTCTACGATTCGCCACGCCGCCTCGAGGTGCCCGGGGAAGATCTGCCACACGTCAGCCATTATTACAGCGAGGGGCATCGTTACGCCGGCCAGGATGTACTGATCGTCGGCGCGGGCAGCTCCGCCGTGGAGACGGCCCTCGAACTCTACCGGGAAGGCGCCCGGGTTACCGCGGCCATGCGCGGGCAGGATTTTCAGACCAAATACTGGCTTGAACCCGACATCGAGAACCGCATCCGCGAGGGCGCCATCACCTGCCACCGCGGGGTGGATGTCGTGGCCATTCGGCCCGACGAGGTAGAGCTGGAGCGGCATACGGGCGGCCGCATCGTGGTTCCCACGGATTTTGTCCTGGCGCTGACCGGATTCGTGCCGGACACGTCACTGCTCGAGGCCGCCGGGGCGGCCATCGATCATGAAACCGGCAAACCCATGCTTTCCGAGGCCTTTGAAAGCACCGTCCCCGGCCTGTATGTGGCGGGAACCCTCTGCGCAGGCAAGGATGCCAACGTGGTGTTCGTTGAGAACGGCCGGGAGCATGGACCGAAGATCGTTGCGGATATTCTGAACAAACGAAAGGACGGCGCTGCGATGTAGCGCCGGTTTACATCTATGCCAGAGATCCAGTGGCACCTCATTGAAGGCGCGGCGGGCTGTGCACATGCCCGCGAACACGGCCTCGTGGCCGTGGTTATCGACGCCCTGCGTGCAAGCGCCACCGCCGCGATGTTGTTTGACGCGGGCGCTACCGAGCTTCTGGTGGTCCGCGAGGTTGAGGAGGCGCATGCCGCCCGCGTTGAATTCAGCGATGCCCTCCTCTACGGAGAGCGCGGCGGTTTGCCCCCCGAAGGATTCGACTACGGAAACAGCCCGCGAACGGTTGAGGCCGCGCGCGGCCGCCGCATCATCTTTACCTCGACTACGGGGGCCGGAAGGCTGGTCGACTGCTGGGGCGCCGAGGCCGTGTATATGGGCTCGCCCGTGAACGCCAGCGCAGTAGCTCGTGCGGCCGCCCAGCATGGAAAAGACGTGGTGATCATCCCCGCGGGCCTCATGACCGACCCGCGCTTCGATGCACAGGAAGACTGGGTGGGCGCCGCCGCGGTCGCCATGCAGGCCGGAGGCGCCATCGGGGAAGGAGCCGACACATTTCACGCCTGGCGCCAGCGCATTGAAGAGGAGGGGATCGAGGCCTTGTTTCAGACCGCGCCCCACGCGGAGAAACTACGGCGCATCAACCTCGAAGACGACATTCCTTTCTGCGCCCGGCTCGATATTACCACGGCCGTTCCCCAGGCCACCAAACGGCACCCGTTGGGCGTAATCCTGCACAACGCCGAAGCCGCACGCGCGTAAGGGAACGCGGCGCCCATGTGATGCCGGTGCCGCGGTCACGCCGCGTACGCGCGCGCGTAGGGGAACGCGATTACTCCTCCTCCTGCCCGGCGAGATGTTTCAGGTGATAAAGCAGTTCCTGGGCCTCACGCGGGCTCAGGTCATCCGGGTTGACACGCCGAAGCTCCTGCTCCACTTCGCTGGGTTTTGGGGCCGATGATGCCGGCGCAAACAACTGCATCTGCTGCGGCAGGCCGATATTCGCCGTGCTGCCCGACTCCAATGCCGCGAGGATTTCGTGTGCGCGCTCAATCACCTCCCGGGGCAGGCCGGCCAGCTTCGCCACTTGAATACCATAACTGTGGTCGGCCCCCCCTTCCGCGATCCGGTAGAGAAAGATCACTTTGCCCGACCATTCCCGCACCACCACATTGAGGTTCTTGACCCGATCCAGCTTGGTGGCCAGCTCGGTCAACTCATGGTAATGCGTTGCGAAGAGCGTCTTGGCCCGGACCCGATCGTGGATATACTCGGCGACGGACCAGGCGATGCTGATGCCGTCGAAGGTGCTGGTGCCCCGCCCGATCTCGTCCAGCACGATCAGGCTGCGCTCCGTTGCTGAGTTCAGGATGGTGGCGCTCTCGATCATCTCGACCATGAACGTGCTTTCGCCGCGGACCAGATTGTCACTGGCGCCCACGCGGGTGAAGATCCGGTCGACCACCCCGATACGGGCCTCGGCAGCGGGCACAAAGCTGCCCATTTGCGCCATGAGCGTGATGAGCGCCACCTGGCGGAGGTACGTCGACTTTCCCGCCATGTTCGGCCCGGTCACGATCTGCAGGAACGCCTCCGCGGGATCCAGAATCGTATCATTGGGCACGAACTTTCCCTGCGGCATGAGGTCCTCGACCACGGGATGGCGTCCGTCGCGCACCTCGATCCGGTCCGAGCCGTCGAGGCGCGGCTTGCAGTAATCCTTTGCCGCGGCCGTGTCCGCCAGCGACAAGAGCGCATCCAGCACGGCGAGCGCATCCGCCGTGGTCTGGATGCGCGCCGCCTGGGCGCCTATTTCATCGCGTATACGGCAGAAGAGCGTATATTCGAGGTCGTTCATTCGTTCCTGGGCGTTAACGATCTCCTCTTCGCGCGATTTCAGCTCCGGGGTGATGTATCGCTCCGCGTTAACGAGCGTCTGCTTACGGTGGTAGGTCTCCGGCACTTTGCCTACCTGGGCCTTGGAGACCTCGATATAGTAGCCAAAGACTTTGTTGTAGCCGACCTTGAGGTTTGAAATGCCTGTGCGCTCGACTTCCTGCCGCTGGAGATCGGCGATCCAGTCCCGCCCTCCGCGCACCAGTTCGCGGAGCCGGTCAAGCTCCGCGTCGTATCCGTCGCGGATGATACGACCCTCGTTCAATACGAGAGGCGGCTCGTCGACGATGGCGCTGGCGGCCAGCTGCGCGACGTCGCGCAGCTCATCGATACCCTCGTGAATCTCGCGGAGCAGCGTGGTTTGGCAGGGAGCGATGGCGGCACGGATCTCCGGGAGATGCGCCAGCGATTCCCCCAAAGCCTTCACATCGCGCGCGTTGCCCGAACGTGAGGTCAGCCGGCCCAGGAGACGCTCGATATCGGCGACTCCTTTGAGTATTTCAGCGAGCCGCAGCCGCAACGACGCATCATTAAACAGTTCCTCGACCGCATCGAGCCGTGCGTGCACCGCGTCCAGGTCCACCAGCGGGTGCAGAATCCAGTGGCGCAGCTTGCGTCCGCCCATGCTCGTGCGGGTGCGGTCCAGCGTGGCGATGAGCGTTCCGCTACGGGATTTGTCGCGAAGCGACTCGACCAGTTCGAGGTTCCGCTGGGTATTGCCGTCGATCACGACAAAATTCGACGGACTGTAGCGCCGGGGTGGGCGCAGATGGGGCACGCCATCACGTTGTGTCGCACGGACGTAGGCAAGCACCGCGCCCGCGCAGCCGGTGGCTTCCGGCGCATCTTCCAGTTCGAGGCCTTTCAGCGTGCTCAAACCGAATTCATCCAGGATCTGTTCCCGCGTATAGTTCGGATCGAAGTCGTCGCGTGGCCGTTCCGTTAAACGCATGGATTCGAATTGCGACCGCAAGTCGTCGAGGACCTGGGGATTGGAGCCTTCGGGATACAGCAGCTCGACCGGCGCCATGCGGATCAGCTCGTCGTGCAGGGTCTTGGTGGGGGCGTCATCGAGTTGAGCCGCCAGCAACTCTCCGGTCGATACGTCGGCCAGGGCCAGTCCCGCCGACGGCCCGTCGAGCACAAATGCCGCCAGGTAATTGTTCGTCGCCGCATCCAGCAGATCGGGTTCGAGCACGGTGCCCGGGGTGACGGTTCGGGTGACGGCGCGGCGCACGACGCCCCTGGCCTGGCGGGGGTCTTCGACCTGCTCGCAGATCGTAACGGTCCGCCCGGCTTGAATCACCCGCGCAAGATAGCCGTCGACGGCGCGAGCGGGCACCCCGGCCATGGGGATCCGGGCGCCTTTATTCGCTCCGTCGCGCGACGTAAGGGTGAGGCCCAGGAGTTCGGAGGCTTCGATGGCGTCTTCAAAAAAGAGTTCATAGAAATCGCCCATCCGGAAGAACAGCAGCGAATCTCCGCTTTCCGCTTTGGCCTCAAGGTATTGGCGAAGCATGGGCGTCAGGTCGCGCTCTGACAGGTCGCCCAGCGATTTCCAATTCTTGGCCATAGGGCGTGATTATAGCAGCCTGACACGGCCGGCCGCAGCGGTCACAGCGTGTCTTGTGGCCCCTTCCCCGAACGGTCTCCAACAACAGAAACGCACAAGAGCGGCCGATTGGGCTCGGCTCCTGTGCGTGACACATGCCAAGCGCAGCTTATTCTTCCTCGTACTCGCCCAGGCCCACCAGTTCGATCCGCGCCATAGACGAGGCATCGCCGAGACGGTTGCCCAGCCGAAGGATTCGTGTATATCCGCCGGGGCGTTCTGCAAATGCCGGGCCGATCTCATTGAACAGCCGGCTCACCGCTCCTTTGTCGCGCAACGCCGCAAACGCGCGCCGCCGGTTATACACGGTGTCTTTCTTGGCCATGGTAATGAGTGGCTCCGCGAACCCGCGCAGTTCCTTCGATTTCGCCAGCGTGGTCTCAATGGCGTTATGAGTAAACAGGGCCACGGCCATGTTTTTCACGGTAGCTTTTCGGTGCGCCGTTGTGCGGCCAAGCCGTCTTCCTGCTTTACGATGCCTCATGATTGCAATTCCTATTCTTCTTGCTGTGCACGGGGCCCTCCCAGCCCCTCCCTAGCCCAAATACTACCAGAAACGGCGCACCGTCAGGTAGTTTCACTCGTCTCCTCAACTGTCTCCACCACATCGGCATCATCGCCGTTCCCCATGCCCAAATGCAAGTCCAGGGCATCGAGGAGGCTACGGACCTCATCCAGCGACTTTTTGCCGAAGTTGTGAAACTTGAGCATTTCCGCTTCCGTGCGTTTCACCAAGTCGCCAATCGTCTTGATACCCGCCGCCTTCAGGCAATTCGCTGCGCGCACGCTCAGTTCCAGCTCCTCGACCGGCCGCGCCAGTTTGCGCGCCAACTCCGGGTCGGCCTCAGTGTCTTCGGCGGTGTCCTGTTGCACTTCTTCCGGCTGTTGCACGAATATTTTCAAATGCTCGATCAACAGGTTCGAGGCTTCTTCCAGGGCTTTTTGTGGCGTGATCGACCCGTTCGTCCAGACCTCGAGGATCAGGCGATCGTAATCCGTCCGATGTCCCACGCGCGCGTCTTCCACGAGGAAGTTCACCCGGGTGACCGGCGAAAAGTTGGCATCGAGATAGATGCTGCCCAGCGGGGCATGTTCCAGCTCGAAAGTCTCGGCCGTCACGTATCCCCGGCCGCGCGCCACTTTGATCTCCATCTCAATTTCCGCTGAATCGGAGGTGGGCGTGAAGATCACCTGATCCGGGTTGAATACTTCGATATCGTGTTCCTTGAACACGTCGCGGGCTGTCACCGCACCGCTGCCTTTGTGCTTGAACGAGAAAATGACGGGTTCTTCCCGGTTGAGGCGCAGCTGGCAGCGTTTGAAATTCAAAACCACGTCCGTGGCGTCTTCCATGACGCCCGGTATCGACGAAAACTCGTGTTGGATGCCCTCGATCCGGATCGCGGTAACCGCCGAACCTTCCAGCGACGCCAGCAGCACGCGCCGCAGGGAATTGCCCACCGTCGTGCCATAGCCCCGTTCAAACGGTTCCACGAGAAAGCGCGCGTACTGTTGCGATGCGCCTTCATCCGACTTCACGAACTTTGGTGTCACAAAGTCTTTTGCTATCATTCGATTTCGCCTCCCGGCACCGAGGTCAGTTTTCTCGATTCTACTTCCGTTTCCTGGATACCCATGCCCGGCATGCCCGGCAGCGCGTTAGACACGGCGCCGTTTCGGAGGCCGGCAGCCGTTATGCGGGATGGGGGTAACATCGCGGATGAGCGTGATGTTCAGCCCCGCCGCCTGGATGGCGCGGATAGCCGATTCGCGGCCCGAGCCCGGTCCATTCACCTGGACACGAACCTCGCGCAGCCCGGCCTCGAGTGCCCGGCGCGCCGCGGCCTCGGCGGCCACCTGCGCCGCAAACGACGTGCTCTTTCGCGAACCGGAGAATCCGACCTGGCCGGCGCTCGACCAGGAAACCACATTGCCCTGGTTGTCGGTGATCGACACGACGGTATTATTGAAGGTCGCCTGAATGTGCGCCATCCCCGACGTGACATTCAATGTGGTGCGGCGCTTCTTGCCTTTGCCTTTGCGTTTTTCCGTGGCCACGTAGCCTCCTCCTTTTATTTCTTCTTAATGGTGGCGCCCTTCTTGCCCTTGCGCGTGCGCGCATTGGTATGCGTCCGCTGGCCACGCACAGGCAAGCCGCGTTTATGCCGGACCCCCCGGTAGCAATTGATGTCCATCAATCGTTTGATGTTCGCCGTAACCTCGCGGCGCAGATCGCCTTCCACCTTAAACCGGGCCTGGATGGCCGTTGAAAGGCGGCTGACCTCTTCATCCGTCAGGTCCCGCACCCGCGTGTCGGGGCTGATGTTGGTCTCCGCAAGGATCTGCTTCGATCGCGTCGATCCAATTCCGTAGATGTAGGTGAGTCCTGCCTCGACGCGTTTCTCGCGTGGCAAATCGACACCGACTACTCGTGCCATGGTACCCGTTCTCCTTATCCGGTGCGTTGCGTTTAGCCTTGGCGCTGTTTGTGGCGCGGGTTTTCGCAAATCACCCGCACCCGGCCGTGACGCCGGATTATTTTGCACTTCTCACAAATCTTTTTCACCGAACTGCGAACTTTCATCTCACGTCTCCCTTTTGGAGCGGTGGCGCCCGGTGTTCCCAGGGCCTTCCTATCGATAGCGCTCAACAATCCGCCCGCGGTTATGATCATAGGGCGAAAGCACCACCTTCACTCGATTGCCCGGGAGCACGCGCACAAATCGTATGCTGTCCTTGCCCGAGATATGAGCCAATACCATCTGACGGTTCGCCAGCTCGACCCGGAACATGCCGTTTGCCAGCGCTTCCGTCACCGTGCCGTCGACCGTATGTTCTGCTTCCTCCGTCATGCCGGTCCGGGATACGTTCCCTCACCGCTGGCCCCAGATGAGGCGCGGCGTCGCCGACAAAATCTCCGGGGCGCCATCGCGAACCACAATGCTGTGTTCAAAATGCGCGCTCGGCTTGCCGTCGACCGTCACCGCCGTCCATCCGTCGCGCAGCACTTTCACGTCGGCTTGTCCGGCGTTCACCATCGGCTCAATCGCCAGGACCATGCCCGCGCGCAACAAGGGGCCCCGCGCGCCCGTGTCAAAATTGGGCACCTGTGGTTCCTCGTGCATCTGGCGCCCGATGCCATGTCCGACGAAATCACGAACCACGCTGAACCCGGCCTGCTCGCACACGCGCTGTACCGCACGCGAGATATCCACCAGGTAATTGCCCGCGCGTGCCGCCTGCACGCCCGCCGCGAGTGCCCGGTCGGTCGCGTCCATCAGGCGCTGCCGCAGATCATCAACCGGACCACAACCTACGGTCAGCGCGGCATCGCCATGGTAGCCCCGGTACTGAGCGCCCACGTCGATACTCACGATCTGCCCTTCGCGCAGCGTACGCTCGCCGGGTATCCCGTGCACAATGACCTCTTCCACCGAGATACACGTGCTGTTCGGATATCCGCGGTAGCCCAGGAACGAGGGTCTCGCGCCTGCGCCGCGAATACACTCTTCCGCGAGCGTGTCCAGCTCCTGCGTCGTGACGCCCGGCCGCACATGGTCAGCCAGCGTCACCAGCGTATCCGCCACGATCCGATTGGCTTCGCGCAGGGTCGCGATTTCGTTTTCGTCACGCAGCGCAATCACCGGTCAGACATCCCCGGTGCTTCCCAACAACTCTTCAACTTTCGCAAACACGTCGTCCGCGCTGGCCTGAGCCGCCGGAACCGTACGTAAAATTCCCTGACTTTCGTAATATCCAATAATCGGTTCCGTCGTCTCGTGATAGACGCGCAACCGTTCCCGAATCGTCTCTTCCTCGTCGTCTGAGCGCCGTTCAAGAGTGCCGCCACATCCCGGGGCATCGCATTTCTTGCCGCTGGACGAAGGACTGAATTTCAAATTGAAAATCTTTCCGCATTTTGGACAGAAGCGCCGCGCCGCCAGCCGGACGATGATCTCTTCGTCCGGCACCCCGATATCGATGGCCATATCGAGGTCATCGCCGTGGTCGCGAAGAAGTCTCGTCAAGGTCTCGGCCTGCGGCACCGAACGCGGGAACCCATCCAGCACATAGCCTCCCTGGCAGTCGTCCGCCTGGAGCCGGTCGGCGACAATGGCACAGGTCAGTTCATCGGGCACCAGCTGGCCGGCATCCAGGTAGGGCTGCACCTGCTGCCCAATCGCCGTGCCGTCTTTGAGGTGCGCGCGGAAGATGTCGCCCGTCGAGATATGCGGCACCGAAAGGCGTTTGGCAATCCGTACTGCCTGCGTCCCTTTGCCCGCGCCCGGAGCGCCCAACATCACAATGCGTCGTCCCATGCGTATCATCCGTCCTTGCTCGCCGTTTGGTTAGCGGCGACCGGGCGTTTTGCGCCCGCTCTTCATAAACCCATCGTAATTGCGCATGATCAGGTGCTGTTCCACCTGGCGCACGGTATCCAGCGCCACACCCACCAGGATCAGCAGGCTCGTGCCGCCGAAAAACTGCGAGACGTTGAAATCCTGAACGCCCAAGCCGCTGTTCACGAACTTCGGCAACAGAGCCACGCCTGCCAGGAAGACCGCACCCACCAGCGTAATTCGCGTCATCACGCGGTTAAGGTATTCGGCCGTGGCCTTGCCCGGCCGCACGCCCATCACCACGCCGCCGTATTTTTTGAGGTTTTCCGCGATCTCGACAGGATTGAACGTGATCGCGGTATAGAAAAAGCAGAAAAAGATAATCAGGGCCGCGTAGATCAAGTTATACAGGATCGAATCGTATTCGAACCAGTGCTGAAAGAACGCCTGCGCCGCCGGCGATTTCACCGCATTCATAATCATGCTCGGAAGCATCAGGATGGAACTTGCAAAAATGATCGGAATCACGCCCGCCTGGTTCACCCGCAGCGGCAGGTAATTGCGGCCGCCCGCCGTGACGCGGCGCCCTTTCACCTGGCGCGGATACTGCACGGGGATCCGCCGTTGGCCCGTCGTCACCAGGATAACGCCTGCAACGACCAGCCCCATCACGATGATCAGCAGAAATCCTTCAAAAACCGTCAGATCGCCATGCCGGACCTGTTGGACCAGGCTGTACATCGCGGCCGGCATCCGGGACACAATGCTCACAAAAATGATGAGCGAGATCCCATTTCCCACCCCATGTTCGCTGATTTGTTCGCCCAGCCACATGATGAAGGCGGTGCCCGTTGTAAACGAAATTACGCACAAAACGAAGAAAAATGGGCTCGGGTTGGGAACGATGACCAGCTGCGGGCTGTTCAGTTTCACCAGGTACGATGCAACAAACAGCGACTGCACAATGCACAGCCCGATTGTGCCGTAACGCGTGTACTCCGTGATCTTCTTCTGCCCTTCCGCACCTTCTTTCGCGAGACGCTCCAGGGGCGCCCACACGGCCGTCAGCAGCTGAATAATAATCGACGCGCTGATGTACGGCATGATGCCGAGTGCAAAGACGGTCGCGTTGCTGAACGCGCCGCCCGAGAACATGTCGTAAAAGCTCAACAGGCCGCCCCGGCCCATGGCGCCGCTCAACGCGCCGCCGTCCACGCCCGGAGTCGGAACATGCGCCCCCAGGCGGTAGACCGCGAGCATGATCAACGTAAAAATGATGCGGCTCTTCAGCTCGGGGATCTTGAACGCGTTTCGGAGCGCTTCTACAGGCTGCGACACTGATTATTCCTCCGCCCGCGCTTTCGCACCGCGTCCGTTGCCGCGCCGGGTCTTTGCCCTGCTCGCGGGCACCTCAAACAATTCAACGGCGCCACCGGCGGCTTCGATCTTTGTGCGGGCCGCTGCGCTCACCGCATTTACCTTGACATGCAGCTTCTTCGTGAGTTCGCCGTCGCCGAGCACTTTCACGCCGCCCTTGCAGGGGCGCACCAGGCCCGCTTTGACCAGCGACGCCGGCGTCACTTCTGCGTCGGCATCAAACGCCTTTTCGAGCGCGGCCACATTTACCACGGCCATCGCGAAACGGCTTTCATGGAAAAAGCCGCGCTTGGGCAGACGCCGGTGAAGGGGCATCTGCCCCCCTTCAAAGCCCTGGCGGCGCGCATACCCTGAACGCGCTTTTTGCCCCTTATGACCGCGGCCACACGTCTTGCCGCGTCCCGAACTCGGGCCGCGTCCGACACGCTTGCGGCTCTTTCTCGCGCCGGGCGCTTCCTTCAGCGTGTTAAGATCCATCTTCATGTATTCCTGATCGTTCCGGTTTGCGCACGGCACAAACGCCGCGCGTCCTCCCGATTCCAGTTCACTACAATATGTCGGTGACGTCGCGTCCGCGCCGCCGGCCCACGGCTTCCACCGTCTCCAGCTGGCGCAACCCGTCGATCGTCGCCCACACTACGTTGGTTGCGTTGTTTGAGCCCAGCGACTTCGTGAGGATATTGCGGTAACCCGCTGACTCGACGACCGCGCGCACCGGGCCGCCGGCAATCACGCCCGTGCCCAGCGAGGCGGGCTTGAGCAACACCTGCGCGGCTCCAGAACGGCCAATTACTTCATGGGGAATGGTCGTGCTGACGATCGGCACGTCTACCATTTCCCGTTTGGCCTTCTCAATCGCCTTGCGGATCGCTTCCGGCACTTCGGTCGCTTTGCCCAAGGCCGCGCCGATACGGCCCTGGCCATCCCCGACGACGACGATGGCGCTGAACTTGAAGCGACGGCCGCCCTTGACCACCTTCGCTACACGGTAGATCTTCACTACCTGTTCGATCAGCCCCTGGTCGCCGTCGTCGCGCGAAGCCCGGCTCGCTCTCGAATCTCGTCTTTCTTCTACCCTGCTCAAGTCCTGTTCTCCTAAAATTCCAACCCAGCTTCGCGTGCCGCATCGGCAAGCGCCTTCACCCGGCCATGGAAGAGATTGCCTCCCCGGTCAAAGCACACCTTCGTGATGGACGCCGCTTTGGCTTTTTCGGCAATCGCCTTGCCCACCGCCTGCGCGCCCGCGGTGTTCCCGCCGGCAACCGTCAACGACAACGACGATGCAGCCGCCAGGGTCCGGCCCGAGGTATCGTCGATAATTTGCGCATAAATGTGTTTGGCCGAGCGAAACACCGACAACCGGGGCTGCTCCGCCGTGCCGCGAATACGCTGCCGGACACGCAAGCGCCGACGCTCCCGCAGTCGTGTTTTTGCTTCTGTCTTCGCCATGATTCGATGCTCCCAGATGCCGCCTTATCAGCCGGCGCCTGCCTTGCCCACCTTCCGCCGGACACGCTCGTCGCGATAACGGATGCCCTTGCCTTTGTATGGCTCCGGCTTCCGCCAGGCGCGGATATTTGCCGCCACCTGCCCGACCAACTGCTTGTCAATTCCCACTACCTTGATGAGTTGCGTGCCTTCAACGTCGAAGGTGATCCCCGCCGGCGGATCCACCACGACCGCGTGGCTGTAGCCCACAGCCAGGTTCAGGCTTTTTCCCTGCATCGAAGCACGGTATCCGACCCCTTCAATCTGCAGCACGCGTTCAAATCCGTCCGTCACGCCTGTCACCAGGTTGTAGATGAGCGCCCGCGTCAGACCGTGCAGCGAACGCTGCTCCGGCCGGTCGCTCGAACGGGTCACCAGCACGGTGTTATCCTCAACCGCGACGCTCATATCGGGATGGATGTCCTGCTCCAGCGTTCCTTTCGGTCCCGTGACTTTGATGTGGCCGGCGGAAAGCTCCACAGTCACCCCATCGGGGATCGTAACGGGCAATCTCCCTACTCGTGACACGGCTCTCGTTCCTTTCGTATCCGGCCTCAGCGGGCCGGGTTAAGCACATACCAGCGCTTCGCGGGGCGGATTACCACACCTCGCAGAGCAGCTCACCGCCCACGCGCTCCGCGCGCGCCTGCTTGTTCGTCATGACCCCGCGCGACGTGGTCAGTATCGTGATGCCCAGGCCGCTGCGCACGAGCTTGAGATCCGCGCAGCCGCTGTGCACCCGAAGCCCCGGCTTGCTCACGCGCCGAAGCCCCTTCAAGACCGGCTCGCCATTGGGCAAGTACCGCAACGTCACATGCAGGATGCCCTGGAGACCGTCATCGGTCCTGCGGTAGTCCTCGATGTAGCCTTCTTGCTTCAAGACCTCGCAGACTTGTGCTTTGAGGTTCGATGCGGGAATAACGACCACGTCGTGCTTCGCGCCCATGGCATTGCGAATCCGCGTCAACAGGTCGGCAATTGGATCATTCATCGACATGGCTTAGCCTCTCTCCCTTACCAGCTCGACTTGGTGACGCCGGGCAGCTGACCTTCCAACGCCAGGTTGCGGAAACAGATGCGGCACAAGGCAAACTTACGCATATAGCTGCGCGGCCGTCCGCATACCCGGCACCGGTGGTACGCCCGCACCTTGAATTTCGGCGGCCGGTTTGTCTTCGCGATCATTGATTTCTTGGCCACGAATACCTCCTTAAATCCTCTCGCGTTATCGCGCGTCGTATCTACAGTTAGCTGCGGAACGGCATCCCGAAGCGGCGCAGCAGGGCCCGGCTCGCGTCGGCGCTGCCCGAATTTTTGATTACAAACGTGATGTTCATTCCGCGGACCCGGCTCACATCGTCAATTTTGATTTCCGGGAAAATCGTCTGTTCCCGGAGGCCGATCGTATAATTGCCCTGCTGGTCAAAGCTCTTCGGGGAGACGCCGCGGAAGTCGCGAACACGCGGGATCGCCACGTTTAACAGCCGATCCAGGAATTCATACATGCGCTCGCCGCGAAGCGTCGTCATGCAGCCGATCTTGGCGCCTTCGCGCACTTTAAATCCTGCGATCGAGCGGCGTGCCGTGCGGATGCTGGCCTTCTGACCCGTGATCTGGGCCAGGGCGTCCATGGCCTCTTCCATCAGACGGGGCTCGGTCTGCGAATCGCCCACGCCCATGTTGACCACGATTTTCTCCAATCGCGGCACATTCATGACGTTCGTGCGCCCAAGCTCTTCTTTCAGCTCCGGCAGGATCGTCGTTCGGTACTTCTCTTTCAGTCTAGCCGCCACGGTTCGTCTCCATGCGCCCATGCGTCCGCCTCATTCGTGCGGATCGCACCGGCTAATCGTTTAAGGTCTCACCGTTGACCTTGTAATACCGCACCCGGGTACCATCCTCGAGAAACTTCACGCCCACCCGCGACGGACGTCCGGCCGCCTCGCACCAGGGAAGCACGTTCGAGACATGGATGGGCGCCTCGCGCTCCACAATGCCGCCTTGCTGGTTGCGTTGCGAAGGGCGCGTGTGCCGTTTGATCAGGTTCACCCCTTCCACGGTGAGCCGGTTGCTCTTACGGTGCACCCGGAGCACGCGGCCGCGGCTTCCCTTGTATTCCCCGGTGATGACCACCACCGTATCGCCTTTGAGTATGTACATTGCCTGAAATCCTCGCGCCGTTGATCGGCCTGTTTCCTGAACTGCCTTACACGACTTCCGGCGCCAGCGAAACGATGCGCATGAACCCCTTCTCGCGGAGTTCGCGCGGGACTGGCCCGAAGATGCGCGTGCCCTGCGGCTCCTTGTTCGCGTTGATCAGCACCGCCGCGTTCGAATCAAAACGGATTGTCGTTCCGTCCGGGCGTTGCGTATCTTTTTTAATGCGTACCACCACCGCTTTCACCACATCGCCCTTCTTCACATTCGAATTGGGCAGGGCTTCCTTCACCGTCGCGGTGATGATGTCGCCCACGTGTGCATAACGCCGCCGGGTACCGCCCATCACATGGATGCACTGGATACGGCGGGCACCGGTGTTGTCTGCAACATTGAGATTGCTGTAAATCTGTATCATGACGACGCTTCCTTACCGCTTAGTCCGCGCGGCGCACGATCTCCGTCACGCGCCAGCGTTTGGTCTTGCTCAAGGGGCGCGTTTCAGCGATACGCACCACGTCGCCCACGTTGCAGTTATTTTTCTGGTCATGCGCTTTAAACTTCGTCGTGCGCTTGACTGCTTTTTTGTACAACGGATGCGGTACGGTTCGTTCAACCGCCACCGTCACCGTCTTATCCATTGCGCTACTCGTCACCACGCCCACGCGCACTTTTGTCTGGCCACGTTCCGCCATGGTTATTTCGCCTCTTTGGCCTGCTTTTCTTGAGCAAGCTCCCGTTCGCGGATGATGGTCTTGATCCGGGCAATGTCGCGCCGCGCGTTCCGGGCGCCGCGCACATTGTCCACCGCACCCGTCACCTGCTGCATACGAAATGCCCAGAGCGCGTCCGTGCGTTCACGCAGCCGTTGCCGCAATTCATCATCCGTCAGTTCACGAATTTCAGATGCCTTCACCCTATCTCTCCATGCGGGAGCGCGCCGCGCGCCCTTACACCCGCGTCACGAATTTCGTTGCAATGGGCAATTTATGGCCAGCCAGCCGTACGGCTTCCCGCGCGAGCGGTTCCGAAATGCCCTCCAGCTCGAACATGACCCGGCCCGGCTTGACCACGGCCACCCACTCTTCCGGGGCGCCCTTACCTTTCCCCATGCGGACTTCCGCGGGCTTTTTGGTGATCGGCTTGTCCGGGAAAACCCGGATCCAGATCTTGCCGCCGCGTTTGATGGCGCGTGTCAGTGCAATACGGGCCGCCTCGATCTGCCGGGCGGTGACCCACCCGTCTTCCATCGCTTTCAGTCCGTACTCGCCGAAGTCCACTTTCATGCAGCCTTTGGTCGCGCCCGAGCGGCGGCCCCGCTGCACTTTGCGGTGTTTAACTCGTTTCGGCATCAACATCGCTTCGTATCTCCTCGAACTCTATGGTCACAGTGCCTAACGGCGCTGCCCACGTTCCGGGCCGCGGCCGCGGCCTTCTCTGCGGCCCATTGCGGCGCGCGCCTCCGGCAATCCCGACACGCGCTCGCCGCGCGGCACGTCACCGTGATAAATCCAGCATTTCACGCCGATCGTCCCATACGTGGTGTAGCTCGTCGCGAATCCGTAGTCCACATTTGCGCGCAAGGTGTGCAGCGGCACGCTGCCCGCGCGCGTCTCCTCGGATCGGGCGATCTCCGCGCCGTTCAAGCGCCCGGACACCCGCAGGCGGATCCCCTGGGCTCCGAGGCGCATCGTGCTCTGGACCGTCTTCTTGAGCGCACGGCGGAACGACACGCGCCGTTCCAGCTGCGACGCCACCGACTCGGCCACCAGCTGCGCGCTCAATTCCGGGCTGAATACCTCGTGAATGTTGATCAAGAGTTCGCGACCTGTCAGCCGTTCGAGTTCAAAGCGAAGCTTGTCCACTTCGGCGCCGCGCGGCCCAATCACCAGGCCCGGGCGCGCCGAGTGAATATGCACCTTTGCCTTGCGGCCGGCCCGCTCAATGTCGATGCGCGCCACACCGGTGTTGTAGAGGCGCTTTTTGATGTATTCCCGAAGCTTCAGGTCCTCGTGCAACAGGTCGGAATAGTCCTTCCCGGCGTACCAGACCGAACTCCACGTGCGTATCACACCCAAGCGGAAGCCTAACGGATGTACCTTCTGACCCACGGTCGTCTCCTCGTCTTACGGCCTGCTTCGAAGGCCGGTGCTCACGAATCGCTAATTATCAGCTCAATATGGCTCATGCGTTTCCGGATGCGTGTCGGACGGCCGCGCGGAGCGCTCCACAGGCGTTTGACGATGGGGCCGCCGTGCACGAGCACCTGCCGCACCACCATCGCATCCGTATCAATCCGCTGCCGTGTTTCCGCGGCTTTGCTCTCCGCATTGGCAACCGCCGAAGCGAGCAATTTCGCCAGCACCGGCGCGGCTCCTTTAACCGTGAACGCCAGCGTATCGCGCGCCTCCTCCACTTTCTTGCCGCGGATCATGTCGGCGACCAAGCGCACTTTGCGCGGGGCCAACGGGATGAACCGGGCGCGTGCAATAGCCTCAGCCATCACCTTCTACCTCCCTCTCTCGACCCGCCGGAATGGCTGCGGAACTGCCGCGTGGGCGCGAACTCGCCCAGCTTGTGGCCCACCGAATTCTCCGTGATGAACACGGGGATAAATTTCTGGCCGTTGTGGACCGCGATCGTCATCCCCACCATCTCCGGTGTAATGGTCGACCGGCGCGACCACGTGCGGATGACCCGCTTGTCCTTGGTACCCATGTGTTTCTCCACCTTTTTCATGAGGTGGGAGTCAACAAACGGGCCTTTTTTGACTGAGCGTGGCACGGTATTCTCTCCTCGGCGTTACGTTGCTGCCTACTTTTTCCGGCGACGAATGATGTACATATTCGAACGTTTGTTTTTCTTTCGGGTCTTGTAACCCTTGGTCGGCACGCCCCACGGCGTCACCGGGTTGCGCCCGCCCGAGGTGCGGCCTTCGCCGCCTCCGTGCGGATGGTCAACCGGATTCATGACGACCCCGCGCACCTTCGGCCGGCGCCCAAGCCAACGGGAGCGGCCGGCCTTACCGATGCTGATATTCTGATGCTCTTCATTCCCGACGTGGCCGATCGTCGCGCGACATTCCGCCAAAACCCGCCGCATTTCGCCCGAGGGAAGCCGCAACGCGGCGTAACGCCCCTCACGCGCCACCAGCTGGCAGGCATTTCCGGCCGAGCGCGCGATCTTGCCACCGCGCCCGGGAGACATCTCCACGTTGTGCACGGTGGTGCCCAGGGGCATGCGCGACAACGGCAGGCAGTTCCCGACCTGGAGTTCCGCGTCGGGGCCGCTCTGCAGCGTCATTCCCACCTCCAGGCCCGACGGACACAGGATATACCGCTTCTCGCCGTCCACATAGGCCACCAGCGCGATCCGGGCCGAACGGTTCGGATCGTATTCAATCGAGGCCACGCGCCCCGGAATCCCATCCTTTTCCCGTCGAAAATCGATCACGCGATAGCGACGCTTGTGCCTGCCGCCCCGCCGCCGGACCGTGATCCGGCCATGGACGTTCCGGCCTGCTTTTTGCGGCAGCGGCCCCGTCAGCGATTTTTCCGGCTTCGGTTTCGTGATCTCCGCGAAGTCCGAAACGCTCATATAGCGCCGGGCCGGCGTTACTGGCTTGAATCTCCGTAGCGACATGCCTGCTCACTCCCGTTAAATCAGGTCAATCTTGTCGCCATCGCGCAAGGTCACGATGGCCTTTTTCCAATGGGCCGCGCGGCCATAGAGCATCCCGCGCCGACGCTTTTTGCCCAGGTAATTACAGGTATTTACGGATAAGACTTTCACATTGAACAAGCGTTCGATCGCATCGCGGATCTCCGGCTTGTTTGCGCGCGGATCCACGCGAAACACATACTGGTTGCGCGTCTCGGACTGAATCGTCGATTCCTCCGTGATTACCGGCGCCTTGACGATATCGTGCGGGTTCCGATTCATGACAGCCGCTCCTCAAGCTTCGCCACGGCGTCCTGCACCACGACGATACGCTTCGCTTCCAAGACATCCAGGGCATTCACGTCCGAGGCTGTGCGCACCGTCATTCGCGGGATGTTGCGTGAAGACAGCAGCACCGGCCGATTTGTTTCCGAGGTCACCAGCAGGGTCCGCTCGCCGTTCGGCCGAAAATGCGCCATCATGGCCGCCATGGGCTTCGTTTTCGGGGTATCGCAGTGGAGCGCGTCCAATACGCACAGCGATTCGGTACGCAGCCGGTCGCTCAACACACAGCACAAGGCCTTGTTTCGCGATGTCGCCGTCACCTTCTGTCGGTAACTCCGCTTATGCGGGCCCCACACCACGCCGCCGCCGCGCATCTGCGGCTCACGTCTGCTGCCGTGCCGGGCGTGTCCGGTGCCTTTTTGCCGGTACGGCTTCGCACCGCCGCCACGCACCTGGCGGCGCACCTTCGTTTCCGCATTGCCCTGGCGCTTGGCGTTGCGAAGGGCTACCGCCACGTCCTTGATCAGCGTCGGATTGGCAGGCACATCGAACACTGCGTCGTTCAAGTCCAGCGTGCCGGCCTCGCTCCCGTCCGCCTTATAAACTTTCGCCGCTGCCATTGCTACTTGCTTCCTTTCACGCGCTTCTTCACTTCGACGTATCCGCCGTTGGCGCCGGGGACGGCCCCCCGAATGACCAGGAGGTTCTTTTCCACATCCACCTTGACCACTTCCAGGTTTTGTGCGGTCGTATGCTCGTTGCCCATGCGGCCCGGGAGCCGTTTGCCTTTCGCCACTTCCGCCGGATCCGCGCTCTGGCCGATCGAACCCGGGCCCCGGTGAAAGCGGGAGCCGTGCGAGCCTGAGCCGCCCCGAAAGTGGTAGCGTTTCTGCACGCCCGCGAACCCCTTGCCTTTCGAGGTTCCGGCAACGTCCACGTGTTCGCCCACGGTGAAGATATCCACGCGCACCTCATCGCCAGGCTTCAACTCGCTTCCGGGCGCCGGGGCAACTTCGCGCAATCGCCGCTTCGCCACCTCGCCTGCCTTTGCCTGATGGCCCAAGGCCGCCTTCGTCAGGCGCGACTTCTTGGCGTCGTCGAAACCCAGCTGTACCGCGTCGTAGCCGTCCCGCGTCGCCGTCTTGACCTGCGTCACGGCACAGGGCCCCGCTTCCAGCACCGTCACGGGAATCCATCGTCCATCTTCCGTGAAGATGCGGGTCATCCCGAGCTTCTTTCCCAGCAATGCGGTTACCATTGTCAGTCTATCCTCTCGTGCGCTGGCGCCCTTCGGAGCTGCACGCCTCTCCACATACCCTGCCTACTGTTTGATCTCGACGTCGACACCCGCCGGCAAATCCAGCCGCATCAACGCGTCCACCGTCTGTGCCGTCGGGTTCACAATGTCCATCAGCCGCTTATGGGTACGAATTTCAAACTGTTCCCGCGACTTCTTGTCCACGTGAGGCGACCGGTTTACCGTGTACTTCGAGATGGCGGTCGGCAGGGGAATCGGGCCGTTGATGCCCGCGCCCGTGCGTTTCGCCGCCGACACGATTTCTTCCGTCGACTGATCGAGCAAGCGGTGATCGTATGCCCGTAATTTGATTCGAATCTTTTGCGTATCTGCCATTGCCGGACTCCGGATCCTGTCCTTGTTTTGGGTTGTTACTGCACAATCTTTGTTACGACGCCGGCGCCGACCGTCCGTCCGCCTTCGCGGATGGCAAAGCGCAGCCCTTCATTCATGGCGATAGGCGTGATCAATTCCGCCGAGATCGTCACGTTGTCGCCCGGCATCACCATCTCCACGCCTTCCGGCAGATCCAGCGAGCCCGTCACGTCCGTGGTGCGGAAATAAAACTGCGGGCGATACCCATTGAAAAACGGCGTGTGGCGGCCGCCCTCTTCCTTCTTCAGCACGTAGACCTCGCCCTCAAACTTCGTGTACGGCAGGATCGCGCCCGGCTTCGAAATCACCATGCCGCGCTCCACTTCCTCACGATCCACCCCACGAAGCAGCAGACCCACGTTGTCGCCCGCCTGGCCCTCGTCCATGATCTTGCGGAACATCTCCACGCCCGTGACCACCGTCTCGCGCGTCGGACGAATCCCCACCAGCTCCATCTTGTCGCCCGTGTGGATGCGCCCCAACTCAATGCGCCCCGTCACCACCGTGCCGCGGCCCGTGATCGTGAACACGTCTTCCACCGGCATCAGGAACGGACGCTCCAGATCCCGCTGAGGCGTCGGAATGTACGAGTCCACCGCCGCCATCAATTCCATGATCGCATTCTTACCAATAGCCTCATCGCGAAGTTCCATCGCCGCAAGCGCAGAACCGCGGATAATCGGAATCTCATCACCCGGAAATTCGTAATCCGAAAGAAGCTCGCGAAGCTCAAGCTCAACCAGATCAAGAAGCTCCGGATCATCCACCATGTCCACCTTATTCAAAAACACCACGATCGCAGGCACGTTCACCTGCCGCGCAAGAAGAATGTGCTCGCGCGTCTGCGCCATCGGACCATCATCCGCCGCCACCACCAAAATCGCACCGTCCATCTGAGCCGCACCCGTGATCATGTTCTTGATGTAGTCCGCGTGACCCGGGCAATCAACGTGAGCATAGTGACGCGACTCCGTCTGGTACTCCACGTGAGAAATCGCAATCGTAATACCACGCTCCTTCTCTTCAGGAGCCTTGTCAATCGCGTCAAATTCCATCACCGAAGCACCGCCAACTTCCGCAAGCACTTTCGTGATAGCGCTAGTAAGCGTCGTCTTACCGTGATCCACGTGCCCAATCGTGCCAATGTTGACGTGCGGCTTCGTCCGCTCAAACTTCTGCTTGGCCATCACTCTCTCCTTCGATTCCTTCGGGCTGCCGACCTCTCCGGTCTTTACGCTGCGCCGTGTCTGTCTCTCATACTGGGTCGCATTTATTCGAAGCGGAACATTCCGCCCACACGCTCCATAATTGCGTTGGCGATATTCGCCGGCACTTCTTCGTAGTGCGAAAACTCCATGCTGTGCGATACTCGGCCCTGCGTGCGCGAACGGATGTCGTTGGCGTAGCCAAACATGTCCGCCAGCGGCACATAGGCCAGGATCACCCGGACTTTCCCGTCCAACTCCATCTGGTCGATGCGGCCGCGGCGACCGTTAAAATCCATGACGACCTCGCCGGTGTATTCATCCGGACAGGTCACTTCAACCCGCATCACCGGCTCCAAGAGGGCCGGCCGGCCTTTGGGAATCGCCTGCCGCGTCGCCATCGAACTCGCCGTCAGAAATGCCAAGTCCGACGAATCGACCTCATGAAACGCGCCATCCAACAAAATGGCCTTCACATCGTCCACCGGATACCCGGCTACGATGCCTGATTCCAGGGCTTCCCGGGCGCCTTTTTCCACCGCGGCGATGAACTCCCGCGGCACGCTGCCGCCCACCGTTGCATTCTCGAAAACGAAATGCGACCCCTTCTCGCCGGGCTCGAAAGCCATGGACACTTCCGCGAACTGGCCCCGGCCACCGGTCTGCCGCGCAAAACGGACCCGGGCGCTTGTGCGCTCGCGGATGCTCTCGCGGTACGCCACGACCGGTTTCCCGACATTCGCCGCCACACCGAATTCGCGGCGCATCCGATCGACGATGACCTCCAGGTGAAGCTCGCCCATCCCAGCGATGATCGTCTGGCCGGTCTCCTCATTGACCCGGACCTGGAAGGTCGGGTCTTCTTCCGAGAGCTTGTGCAGCGACTCAGACAATCGGTCTTGGTCGGCTCTTCGTGCGCGGTTCAATCGCCACGTGAACCACCGGCGCTGGAAAATCCACCCGCATCAATTCAACGGGTTTTGCCGGATCGCAGAGCGTGTCGCCCGTGACCGTGTTTTTGGTCCCGATGACAGCGCCGATCTCGCCGGCACGCAATTCATCCAGGTCTGTGCGCTCATCCGCATTGCATCTCCAGCAGACGTCCCAGCCGTTCCTTCCGGCCGGTCCGGGTATTCAATACCTGCTGGCCCGATTTGACTGCGCCCGAATACACGCGAACGAAAGTCAGGCGGCCCCACATGCGGATCGGTCAAAATCTTGAACGCCAAGCCCGAAAACGGCTCGTCATCCGATGGATGGCGCACCACTTCCGTCTCCAGCTGGCCCGGCTTGTGGTCCCAGCACTGCCGGCACATCTGCCGGCGAAGGCAGATAATCCACAATGGCATCCAGGAGCAGCCGCGTTCCCTTGCTTTTCAAGGCCGAACCACAGAACACAGGGCAAAATCGGCCCGCTACGGTCCCTTTTCGCAGAGCGGCCAGCAGCGCTTCCGTGGCGATGGGTTCCTCGTTGACGTAGTGTTCCATCACCCCTTCATCCGCTTCCGCAGCCGCCTCAAGCACGTCGGACCGTGCCGACTCCGCCTCGGCGCGCAGTTCCGGAGGGATTTCCGACACGATCTGCTCGCTGTCGGCTCCGTTGCCCTGCCAGGTGACCAGTTGCATTCGAACCAGGTCGACTATCCCGCGAAACTCTGCTTCGCTCCCGACGGGCATCTGCAACGGCACCGGATGGGCGCCCAGCCGCACCTGCATGCTTTCGACGGCGCGCTTGAAGTCCGCCCCCACACGATCCATCTTGTTTATGAAGGCAATCCGGGGGACTCCATACCGCAAGGCCTGGCGCCAGACCGTCTCGGTCTGCGACTGCACGCCCGCAACCGCGCAAAACACGGCCACGGCTCCGTCCAGCACGCGAAGGCTACGCTCTACTTCGGCCGTGAAATCCACGTGGCCGGGCGTGTCAATGATATTGATCCGGTGCCCGTGCCAGGTACATGCCGTTGCGGCCGACATGATCGTGATGCCCCGCTCGCGCTCCTGGGCCATGAAGTCCATCGTCGTGGTCCCATTATGGACTTCCCCCACACGATGCAATCGGCCCGAGTAGAACAGAATGCGTTCGGTTACCGTGGTCTTGCCCGCATCGATATGCGCGGCAATGCCGATGTTACGAGTCTTTTCCAGTGCAAAACGCCGAGACATGGGACTCCTTTCGTAGGGCTACAGCACGGCCCGCAGCGAATCGGCGTGCCGACTCACCCGGGCTTCCGCGCTTTTCTGTCCTACGTGCGTTTTCACTGGTTTGTTCTCGTATCACCCAACTGTTCCTGATGATGCGTTGGCTGATTCAACTGTAAACGCCCGGGCGCACCATGCGCCTCGCCGCCTTCGTTATCCGTTTCCTGGCGCCTTTCGTCCCGGGGCGCAACAGTCCCCCGGCCTCAAAACGCCATTGTACACCGTACATTCGCCGGCCCTCATGGCCGGTCCAACTTTAGAACCGCAAGTGGGCAAAGGCCTTATTGGCTTCCGCCATCCGGTGGGTATCCTCGCGCCGTTTGATCGTGTTCCCCTGCCGGTGGAAGCAGTCCAACAACTCCGCCGCCAGGCGTTCCGCCATGGTCTTCTCGCTGCGCCTTCGTGAAAACTCGATGACCCAGCGAAACGCCAGTGCGGTGCGCACCCCCGGTGCAATTTCCACCGGAACCTGGTACGTCGCACCGCCCACGCGCCGCGATTTCACTTGAAGCAAGGGTTTGGCGTTGTCAATTGGCGGTATCGAAAATCGCGATCGGATCCTCGTTGGGAAGCTTCTGTTTCATGATCTCCAGCGCGCCATACACACTGCTCTCGGCTACGCTCTTCTTCCCGCACACCATTACGGTATTGATGAATTTCGCCAGCAGAGGGCTCTTGTACTTCGGATCGGGAAGCAGAACCCGCTTGGGAACCTCGCGTCGTCTTGGCATTGGAAACGCCTATCCCTTCACTCTTGCTTGGCGCCGTCTCGCTGCGAGACGCAGCGCCTCTTGCTTCAGGTTATTACTTGGCCACGCCGGAAACGGCGCAGCACCCACTCACGCCTTGGGTTTTTTCACCCCGTATTTCGAGCGGCTCACCCAACGCCCACTGTGCACAGGCTTGCCGTTTTCTTCTTTCACGCTCGCCGAGCCACCCATGTCGCCGCTCGCATCCAGCACGCCGCGTATGAGGTGGTACCCGCACGCCCGGGAGGTCCTTCACACGGCCTCCACGAATCATCACCTGCGAGTGTTCCTGTAAATTGTGGCCGATGCCCGGGATATACGACGTGACTTCCATGCCGTTCTTCAAACGCACACGAGCCACCTTCCGAAGCGCCGAATTCGGTTTTTTCGGGGTCATCGTATACACACGCGTGCAGGTGCCCGAGGCTTGCGGGCTTCCTTTCAAGGCCGGAGACTTCGTCTTGTTGACTCGGCGCTTCCGGCACTGACGCCACGAGCTGGTTAATCGTCGGCAAAACCTTTCTCCTTGCTGTATCAGACTTTAGAGCACACACCGCGCGTCCGGAAGCAGACATTTTGCACCGCTTACCGTGCACAACATTCTTGGTGGACAGAGGCCGGTAAGTTTAGCACACAAATATCATCAAGTCAACCTTTCAACCGGCCGCCGCCAACCGCGCCCCGGGCAGTTACGCCAGGGCATCCTCCGCTTCCTCCAGACCCGCCTCAGGCGAGCCCGGGCCCACCTCCAGCTCTTCCGCATAGTCCGCTTCGGCATCCTCCATGACCACCGCCTGCGCGTTCTGATAATGCCGGCTTCCGGTTCCCGCCGGGATGAGGTGACCGATGATCACGTTCTCTTTCAGCCCGCGCAAATAGTCGCGTTTACCCGAGAGCGCTGCGTCTGTCAGGACGCGCGTGGTCTGCTGGAACGACGCGGCAGCGAAGAAACTCTCCGTGCTCAGCGCGGCTTTTGTAATTCCCTGCAGAATCGGTTCGGCCCTCGGCTGGAATGCCTCCCTTCGCCACTACCTGCTGGTTGATCTCCTGGAAACGAATCCGGTCCACTTCCTCGTGCGCCAGGAAGGGAGTATCGCCCGGATTTTCTTTGATCTTCACCTTGCGCAGCATCTGGCGGATAATCACCTCGATATGCTTGTCATTCGTCCGCACGCCCTGCAGGCGGTACACCTGCTGGATCTCGTCAAGCAGGTATTTGCGGAGCGCATCTTCCCCCTGGACTTCCAGAATGTCCTGCAGAATCACCGGGCCGTCCGTCAAACGCTGACCCGCGTAAACGCGGTCGCCCGCCTGCACATTCAAATGCTTGCCGGGCTGCACGGTGTACTCCCGATCCTTGCCCACGGGGGGAATAATCCGGATTTTGCGCATGCCTTTCGCTGCGCCGCCCAACTCCACACTGCCGTCAATGTGGCTGATCACTGCCGGGTCTTTCGGCTGCCGCGCCTCAAACAATTCCGCAACGCGGGGCAAGCCGCCGGTAATGTCCGACACCTTGCTGAACTGCTTCGGCGTTTTCGCCAAGAGATCGCCCGCCTGCACGCTCGCGGCGTCAGCGACCAGCACATGCGTTTGCCCTGGAATGGTCGCGTAGGCCAGCACTTCATCTTCCGTGCCGAGAATGGTGATCTGCGGGTGCAGGTCCTGCTTGTGATCCGTCACAATGCGCTCTTCAAGGCCCGTGTCCGGGTTGATGTCCTTGCGCATCGTTATGCCTTCGACCATGCCTTCCAGGTGCACCGTTCCCGTGGCTTCCGCCACGATCGTCACGTTGTAGGGGTCGGCTTCGTAGAGAAGCTTGCCTTTTTTCACCCGGGCGCCGTTTTCCGCGTGCAGCAAGGCGCCCGACGGCACGGCATAGCGCTGGATCTCTTTCCCTTCGTCGTCCAGCAAAGCCACTTCGCCGCCGCGGTTCACCACGACCAATTTGTCGTCCCGGTTTTTCGCGGTGCGCACGTTGCGGAATTCAAGTACCCCTTCCTCCACCACACGTTCTTCGCTCGATTCGACCTGCCGGCTCGCCGCACCGCCGATATGGAAGGTGCGCATGGTCAACTGCGTGCCCGGCTCGCCGATAGACTGCGCCGCGATGATGCCCACCGCTTCGCCCAGCTCCACCAGCCGGCCTGTGGCCAGGTTCCGCCCGTAGCACCGCGCGCATACGCCTCGTTTCGACGCACAGGTCAGAACGGACCGGATGCGCAGGCCCGGAATGCCTTTCTGAGCGATGGCATGCGCTTTCGTCTCATCGATCTCTTCATCGGCACTCACGAGAGGCTCGCTCTCGCCCGGCACCGTGACATCATCCAGCGGGAAGCGGCCCACGATGCGTTCTTCCAGCGGTTGCACCACTTCGCCGCCGTCCATCAGGGCTTCCACCCACACGCCGTTCAGCGTGCCGCAATCGTCCTCCTCAATGACCACATCCTGCGCCACGTCCACCAGGCGCCGCGTGAGATACCCCGCGTCCGCCGTTTTCAGGGCGGTATCTGCAAGACCTTTGCGCGCGCCGTGCGACGAAATGAAATATTCGAGCACCGTCAGGCCTTCGCGGAAATTCGAGGTAATCGGCGACTCAATAATGTCGCCCGACGGCTTGGCCATCAGCCCGCGCATGGCTGCCAGCTGGCGAATCTGCTGTTTGTTGCCGCGTGCGCCGGATTTCAGCATCAGGTTGATCCCGTTGAAACCCTGGTCACTCTGCTCCAGCTCTTTCAGCATCGCCACCGTAAGCGCTTCGGTCGCGGTGGTCCATTCGTCAATGACTTTGTTGTAACGCTCGCCTTCCGTGATCAGGCCGTTCTGGTACATCTCGTCGATGCGCGCAACCGAATCATTTGCCCGCTGGATCAATTCTCCCTTGACCTCGGGCACCGCAAAATCGCGCACGCCGATTGAAAGGCCCGCCAGCGTCGCATACTTGAATCCCGTACGCTTGAGCGCATCCAGCAGGGCCACGGTCTTATTGTGCCCATGCTCGAGGTACGATTTCGCGATGATGTCGCCAATGGTGCTCTGGGTCTGCTCCTGGTTTACATCGCTCAGCGTGATGCCTTCCGGGAGCGACTCTTTGAAGACCACCCGGCCGACCGTCGTGTCGACCACGGCATCTCCGCTCAACACCTTGATGCGCGCGTGAAGATCCACCTCGCCCACATCGTAGGCCACCAGCACCGACTCGGTGTTGGGGTAGATCTGCCCCGGCTTGAGGATTTGGCCGTCCGGGCCGGTCCAGGCGTCCTGCCATTCGCCGTGCGCTCCGACACGCGCCTTGGTGATGTATGCGATCCCCAGGACGATGTCTTGGCTGGGCGTAGCGATCGGGCGCCCCGTCGATGGCGAGAAGATGTTCGTCGATGAGAGCATCAAGAGGCGAGCTTCAAGCTGCGCCACCGGCATCAGCGGCACGTGCACGGCCATCTGGTCCCCGTCAAAGTCCGCGTTGAATGCCGCGCACACCAGCGGGTGGATCCGGATCGCCTTGCCTTCAATCAGCACGGGTTCAAACGCCTGAATGCCCAGGCGATGCAGCGTCGGGGCGCGGTTCAACAGCACCGGATGATCCTTGATCACTTCGTCAAGGATGTCCCAGACTTCTTCGCGGCCCATCGCGATGGTCCGCTTGGCCGCTTTGATCGTCGTGGCGATGCCCCGCTCTTTCAGCTCCCGGATAATAAACGGTTCGAATAGCTCCAGGGCCATCTTCTTCGGAAGTCCGCACTGGTGCAGTTTCAGCTCAGGACCCACCACAATCACGGAACGCCCTGAATAGTCCACGCGTTTTCCGAGCAGATTCTGTCGGAAGCGCCCCTGTTTGCCCTTCAGCATGTCGCTCAGCGATTTCAGTGGCCGGTTCCCCGCACCGAGCACGGTTCGCCCATGGCGGCCGTTGTCAAACAGCGCGTCCACGGCTTCCTGAAGCATCCGTTTCTCGTTGCGGAGGATCACTTCGGGGGCGCGCAGCTCGATCAGGCGCTTGAGACGGTTGTTGCGGTTGATCACACGCCGGTACAAGTCGTTCAGGTCGCTCGTGGCATAGCGGCCACCTTCCAGTGGAACCAGCGGACGCAGATCCGGCGGAATCACCGGCACCACATCCAGAACCATCCACGCGGGAGTATTTCCCGATTTCCGCAAGGCCTCGACGACCTTGAGGCGTTTGATCGCTTTGGCCCGCGCCTGCATCGAACTCGTGGCCGTGATCTGGCTGTGCAGTTCCGCGCTCAGGGCATCGATGTCGATCTCTTCCAAGAGCAACTTGATCGCTTCCGCGCCCATTTTGGCCACGAAGCGATCGCCCCACTCCTCGCGCGCATCCTGATACTCGTCTTCGGTGAGGGTTTTCATTTTGTCCAGGCTCGTGTCGCCCGGATCGATGACGATATAGTTTTCGAAATAGATGATCCGCTCCAGCACCCGGATCGACAGATCCAACAGGTTGCCGATCGAGCTGGGCGTCGTCTTGAAAAACCAGATGTGGGTCACCGGCACCGCCAGTTTGATGCATCCCATCCGTTCGCGGCGCACCTTTGACTCCGTAATCTCCACGCCGCAACGATCGCAGGTGATGCCCCGGTGCTTGACTTTCTTATACTTCCCGCAACCGCATTCCCAGTCTTTCACCGGGCCGAAAATGCGCTCGCAGAACAAGCCGTCCTTCTCGGGCTTAAACGTCCGGTAGTTGATGGTCTCAGGCTTTTTCACCTCTCCGCGGGACCATTTCTGGATCTCCTCGGGAGACGCCATCCGGATCTGCAGCGCGTCAAACCGTTCACTCGTCGTCGGAATATATTTAGCCAAGGTTTAGCCCTCCAGCTCTTCTTCGTCTTCGTCCGCGTCGGTGCCGTCCTCAACGCGCGCCAGCTTGATCACATCCAGACACAGCGACTGCATCTCACGCACCAAAACGTTGAACGACTCCGGTGTTCCAGGCTCCACTTCTCGATCGCCTTTCACCACGGCCTCGTACGCCTTGGTCCGTCCCTGAATGTCATCCGACTTGATGGTCAGCAGCTCTTGAAGCGTGTAGGCCGCGCCATAGGCCTGGAGCGCCCACACCTCCATTTCGCCGAAACGCTGCCCGCCAAACTGCGCCTTGCCGCCCAGGGGCTGCTGCGTGACCAGCGAGTAGGGGCCGATCGCGCGCGCATGGATCTTGTCATCCACCAAGTGGTTCAATTTCATCATGTACAAAAAGCCGACCGTCACGAGCTGATCGAAGGGTTTCCCGGTCCGGCCATCGCGCAACCGAACGCGCCCGTCTTCCGGCAGGCCGGCCTTCTTCATGTAATCGCCGATCAGGCTTTCCGACGCCCCGTTGAATACCGGCGTGGCCACCTTCATGCCCAGCACGCGCGCCGACCATCCGAGCATCGATTCGAGCAGCTGCCCCACGTTCATGCGCGAAGGCACGCCCAAGGGGTTCAATACCAGTTGCACCGGCGTCCCGTCCGGCAGGTACGGCATGTCTTCCACCGGCAGGATCTTCGCGATCACGCCCTTGTTGCCGTGGCGGCCCGCCATCTTATCGCCCACCGACAAACGCCGTTTGGTCGCGACAAAGACCTTCACCAGCTTGATCACGCCCGGCGGCAGTTCATCGCCTTTGCGCAGCATCTCGATGTGGCTGTCTCGAAACGCGATCAGTTTCGCCTCTTCCATCGCGGCCATATTCACCAGGCGCGTCACCTTCTGCTGCAGTTTCTTGTCTTCGACCCGCAGCCGCGCCAGCACGCCGTAATCGGCCTTCTCCATGTGAGAGACTTTGACCCTCTTGCCCTTTTCGAGCACTTGCTC
Organism: Candidatus Hydrogenedentales bacterium; assembly: GCA_050950105.1. Lineage (GTDB taxonomy): Bacteria > Hydrogenedentota > Hydrogenedentia > Hydrogenedentales > SLHB01 > UBA2224. Next base: position 368,541 of record JBMNGZ010000010.1, read on the forward strand.
ATCGGTCTTGTGGTCGATCACGTCTTCCAGAATCCGGACGCCGAGCAAGTCGCTTTTCAGCAGCTTCACGAACGTCGCACGGATTTCGTTGATCCGTTCCTGGTATTCGCGCTTGACCTTCGTCACCTGGGCCGTAATCGCTCCGCGCGACGCGCTGTCGGTCTTTTCGCGGCGGCTGGATACCCGCACATCGACCACCACGCCCTCCGCTCCCGGTGGAACGGTCAATGACGCGTCCCGGACGTCTTCGGCCTTCTCTCCGAAGATCGCCCGCAGCAGCTTCTCTTCCGGAGCCAGCTCGGTCTCACCTTTCGGCGTAACCTTGCCGACCAGGATGTCCCCGTGTTTCACCTTCGCGCCGAGACGCACAATCCCGGATTCGTCGAGATTGCGGAGCGCGTCCTCACTCACATTTGGAATGTCGCGCGTGATCTCTTCCGGACCCAGCTTGGTGTCGCGCGCTTCAAGCTCAAATACCTGAATGTGGACCGACGTGAACGCGTCTTCCTTGACCAGCTCCTCGCTGATCAGAATCGCGTCCTCGAAGTTGTAGCCTTCCCACGGCAGAAACGCCACCAGCGCATTGCGGCCGAGCGCAAGCTCTCCTCCGTCCGTCGCCGGTCCATCCGCGATGACCTCGCCCGCAACGACCTTGTCGCCCTTGCTCACGATGGGTTTCTGGTTGATGCAGGTGTTCTGATTCGAACGCGAGTATTTTTTCAGACGGTAAATATCTTCTTCCGAACGGAACGGATTGTCCTCCGGTCCCTGACCACGCTTCGTATGGCGCACGCGGATCACGTCACTGTCCGCATATTCCACCACGCCCGAACGGTCGGCCTTGACCACGGTGCCCGCGTTCTTCGCGGTGACCCGCTCCAGGCCCGTCCCCACGACCGGCGCTTCGGTTTTTAACAGCGGCACCGCCTGGCGCTGCATGTTCGAGCCCATCAGCGCCCGGTTCGCGTCATCATGCTCCAGAAATGGGATCAGGGCCGCCGCAACGCTCACGAGCTGTTTCGGCGAAATGTCCATGTAGTCCACTTCGCTGGGCTCAGCCTGCGGGAAATCTCCGCGATGCCGCGACAGCACCGCGGGGTCTTCGAATTTACCCCGCTTGTCCAAGGGCGCATTCGCCTGCGCGATAATGTAATTGTCCTCGTCGTACGCCGACAGCATCTCGACCTCGTCCGTCACGCGGCCGCTCTCGACTTTCCGGTACGGCGTTTCGAGGAAGCCGTATTCATTGATGCGGGCATACGTCGACAGGGACGCCATCAGACCGATGTTCGGGCCTTCCGGCGTCTCGATCGGGCAAATGCGGCCATAGTGTGTGGCATGCACGTCACGCACCTCGAAGCCCGCGCGTTCCCGGCTCAAACCGCCCGGTCCCAGCGCACTCAGGCGCCGCTTATGCGTCAGCTCCGCCAGCGGGTTGATCTGGTCCATGAAATGCGACAACTGGCTCCGGCCGAAGAAGTCTTTGATCACCGCGCTCACTGGCTTTGGATTCACCAGGTTCTGCGGGCTCAGCTGATCGTCGTCCTGGAAATTCATCCGCTCGCGGACGGTCCGTTCCATCCGGACCAAGCCGATCCGAACCTGATTGGCGAGCAGTTCGCCAACGGCGCGCACACGCCGGTTGCCCAGGTGATCGATATCGTCCAGCACCCCTTCGCCGCTTCGCAACTTTACCAGGTACTGCAGCGTGGCCACCACATCTTCCTGGGTGAGGGTTTTCGTCTCCTGCGGAATCTCCAGCCCCAATTTTCGGTTAATCTTGTATCGCCCAACCGGCGCAAAATCGTAGCGGCTCGCATCAAAAAACATCCGCTGGAAAAAGGTCCGCGTCGTCGCGGCCGTCGCCGGATCTCCCGGCCGGATACGCGAGTATACTTCGCGGTAGGCATCCTCCTGGGTCTGGCTCGGATCACGCGCCAGCGTCTGCGCCAGCGACGAGTCGTGCGCCAGATCCTCCTCCGTGATCAGGTGGAACTTCTTCACGTTCGACACCATCAGCCGATCCACGGCCGCATCCGTCAATTCTTCCGCCGCGTCCACCAGGATCTCACCGCTCTCGGGATCGACCACATCTTCAGCAAGGGTGCGGCCAACCAAATCCTCCGGCGCATGCGACTTGGTCCCGATCTTCACCCGGGTCCGGCCCAAAGTGACCGGCTCGGTCCGATAAAACAGCTTCAGGATCTCGTCGTTTTCCTCGATGCCATACGCGCGCAGAAAGGTCGTCGCCAAAATCTTTGAACGACGGTCAATGGTCAACCAGATGATGTCGCTGACGTCGTACTCGAACTCCAGCCACGCGCCTCGGTACGGGATAATGCGCGCTGTCAGCAAAATTTTTCCGTTTTGGTGCACCTTCGTCTCAAACGATACGCCGGGCGACTTGTGAAGCTGGCTGACAATGACCCGCTCCGCGCCGTTCACGATAAACGTGCCCGTCGGCGTCATCATCGGAAGCTCTCCAAGAAACACTTCCTGCTCGACCATCATCTGCTCGCGCAGTTCGTTTGAAGTCCCTACTTCCTCATACTTTACGAGACGAAGAAGCGCCTTTAGAGATGCCGCGTACGTAAGACCGCGCTCTTGGCATTCCACCACCGTGTACTTCGGCGGCGCAAACGCGTAATGGACAAACTCCAGCCGCGTCAACCCGTCCGGCGAGGCTATCGGAAAGACATCCATGAAGACTTCCTGCATGCCTTTCAGCTCTCGTTCGTCGGGTGGCACGTTCCATTGCAGGAAATCCGAATAGGATTTGGTCTGAATCTCAATGAGATCCGGGAGTTCCACCGCATCCGCAACGCGGCTCAGCGAGGGGCGATCAATCGATTGGTCGGGAGCAACAGCCATACGAATACCCTTCTTCAGGTCCTGCAAACCATGTGGCACCGGTGCAAACAAACGGTTTACGGGAGCGTGATGTTATGGGATTCTTCTCGAAGGCACATTTCGCCTAAGCAACACAAACAAGAAACATACCAAATTGCGGAACTCATGTCAAGGAAACGATATCGCCGAAAAAGACCAAGGGTACGCCCCAAAGCGCGCCTGGGTCCATAGGAAACTCAGTCGGACTGGTGTGACACCGGATCTCTTACATTAGTCCAGAAAAGCCACCAAAGTCAACTCGAAAAGACTGTAAACACAACCCGATTCGTAGCGAAAAGGCCAATTCCCGCTCCAAAATCCGGCCGAAATCTTGACCAAACGCTTCGTTTCCTTTATACTGTCGCTCGTACAAATAAATCCGGCGCGTGGGCACAGGGAAGCACGGTGAAACTCCGTCGCAGACGCGCTGCTGTAACCGGGGACGAACGCCGCGGCATGGCCACTGTCCGCCTTGGGCGGATGGGAAGGCGCGGCCAGTAGGACGATCCGGAAGCCAGAAAACCAGCCCACGGGCACACGATCACAAGCGGCAACTTCGCGGAAAGGGTTGCGCTGGAATGCCCGTTACGCTTCCTGCCCTCGTCTTTCCCGATGCCATTCCCGGCAGGCCGCCGGTCTCGTGTGCGTCGCCATTGCCGCGGATGCGCTGCATCCCCGGGAAAGGACCTCACGCGCCATGAGACCCGCTACTTCACGCCCCACATCGAGTTTCCGCCCCGGATTCACTCTGATCGAACTTCTCGTGGTCATCGCCATCCTCGGCATTCTCGCGGCCATTCTCCTGCCTGCGCTGAGTAAAGCGCGCGCCCGGGCACGCGGCGTTCAATGTGTCAATAATCTCCGGCAGCTCTACCTGGCCAACACCATGTATGCCAACGAACACAACGGTTTCTACGTGCCCGCCGCCTTCGACATCAACAACTGGCTCCCTGGAGGCAACCTGCACCGCTGGCACGGCGTCCGGCCGGCCGCAGACCAGCCCTTCGATGCGAAAAAGGGGCCTCTCGCCGAATACCTGGCCGACGGGCGGGTCAAAGAATGTCCCGAATTCACCGAATTTCGCGACAGCAATGCCGCCGACTTTGAAGCCTTTGAATCGGGTACCGGGGGCTACGGTTACAACGCCTACTACGTCGGCGGCGCGTATTACCGGGTTGATTTCATGATCGCTCCCGAACATACCACCCTGGATTCCCGCGTGTTTCGGCCTTCCGAGACCATAATGTTTGCCGATTGCGCCATGCCCAAAAAAGACGGGATCATCGTTGAATACGGATTCGCCGAGCCGCCCCATTTCCCCACCGACGAACACCCCAGCGGCAACCTTGATTGGGGAATCGCCACTCCCAGCTTGCATTTTCGCCACAACGGACGCGTCAACGTCGTCTGGTGCGACGGCCACATCTCCAGCGAAAAATTCGAATGGACCGCCGGCAACATCTACGAAGGCAACAACGCGCGGCATGCTATCGGCTGGTTTGGACCGAAAAACAACTACTATTTCGACTGCGGCGACAAGAGTGCCTATGCCCTCGCCGAAGGCGGGGCGGCCCTGCCGTAAGTCCTCAGCTTCGGGGACTCGCTGCCGCATCGACCCGGGCTTGCCCGGGGCAGGCGGGGTACACGCGGAGCTGCGCCTCTTTCGAAGGCTCCAGCAGGGCCTGCGTGGTCACCCTTTCACGCAGCACTCAAGCGCGCTAGCTGTCCTTCCCCTTTGGGCGGTACATGTGCACGCTCTGCCCAAAGATCATGTCGGCCGTCTCCATGACGGTCTCACTCAGCGTGGGATGCGGATGAATGCTCAATCCGATATCCTCGGCGGTCGCGCCCATCTCGATCGCCAGCACGCCCTGAGAGATCAGTTCGCCCGCCCCCGTGCCCACAATGCCCACGCCCAGCACCTGATCCGTGTCGGGATCGGTGATCAGCTTCGTCAGGCCATCTGGCCGGCTGAGCGTGGTCGCACGCCCGGAAGCGCCCCAGGGGAATCGCGCCACATTCACCGGCCGCCCCTCGTTCTGCGCCTGTATCTCCGTGATGCCGCACTGCGCGAGTTCGGGGTCCGTGAACACCACCGCCGGAATGGCGCGCGGTGCGAACACGGAATTATGCCCCGCGATAACCTCCGCCGCGACACGCCCTTCGTGTGAGGCCTTATGCGCCAGCATCGGGTTGCCCGCCAGGTCGCCGATCGCAAAGATTGACGGGACGTTCGTCCGCCGCTGCGCATCGACTTTCACAAATCCGCGCTCGTCCAGTTCGACCCCCGTGGTGTTGAGGCCCAGCCCGCTCGAATTGGGAGTCCTGCCGACGCTCGACAGCACCTTCTCGAACGTTTCTTTGAACACCGCCCCGTCGCCATCCTGAAACGTGACGCGCAGGCCGTTCTTGACCTCTTTGACCTCCTCCACGCGCGTATTTAACAGCGTTTTGTGGAACATCGCTCCCACGCGTTCCGCAAGGACCGTCCGCAAATCTTCATCCACCATGGGCAGCAGCGACGGCGTCATCTCGACCAACGTCACCCGTGACCCCAGCGCCGCATACACGCTGCCCAGCTCCAGGCCGATATAGCCGCCGCCGACCACCAGGAGCGTTTTCGGCACCTCGTCGAGTTCCAGGGCCGCCGTCGAATTCATCATCCGCGGCGATTCAATCAAGAGGCTCGGAATGGACGTCGGGCGCGACCCAGTCGCCAGAATCGAGTGCTCGCATTCGATGAACTGCTCCTCGCCCGTGTCCGCCGTGACCTTGAGCCTGTTTGTGTCCTGATAGGCCGCCCGGCCCCGCAGAAACCGGATCTTGCGCGCCCGGGTAAGCTGGCCAAGCCCTGCCGTCAGCTTTTCGACCACCGCGTCCTTCTGTGCGCGCAACTTGTCGAGGTCGAGTCGGGGTTTCTCAAAATAAATCCCCCATTTTTCGGCTTCTTCGGCGTCTTTCAAGACTTTTGCGCAATGCAAGAACGCCTTCGACGGAATGCACCCCCGGTACAGGCAAACCCCGCCCGGATTCTTTTCCAGATCGATCAGCGTGACTTCCAGGCCCAGATCGGCCGCGGCAAACGCAGCGGCATATCCTCCCGGCCCGCCGCCAATCACGGCCACCTGGGTCTTCAGCGTTTTATTCATAATTCTTCTTCCTGGTATTGTACGGTCCGGCTCACAGCATGCTGCGTCAAGCCTTCCGCACGTGACATTCAAAGGCGTCCCAGTATCCCTGCAGATCGCCAAAGTCCGGTGCCACGACCGGAGTGGTTTCAATCTCGAACTCTTCGCCGATTTGCGCCAGTTCCAGTCCATCGGCGAGCATCCAGGCCGTGAGCGCGGCTCCGAAGGCCGTGCCTTCCGCCTGACTGGTCAGCGCGATCGTGTAATCCGGGCACAAGGCGGCCAACAGTTCGCAATACCGTTGGTTGTGCGCAAACCCGCCCTCGATAAACACCGATGCGCCTGTTTCGCCGCCGCAGCGTTCCAGAAGCTGCCGTGTCGCCAATGCCAGGCTCAGGTTCAAGGCTGCGTAATACGTCTGTCCCAGAGACGTATACGGCGCGCCGCCCGCAGCCTCCAGTTCCGTATACAGCCGCGTCGTGCCGTCCACGATCACTTTGGCAGGCACGCCGGGGAACGCGCTCGCCGCCGGCATGACCCCGGGCACGACAAAGACCCGCCGCTCGGCAATGACCCGCTTGACGTCGTCCACTGTGCTTTCGTCGCGCGCTTCCGTCAACGCGCCGAATTTTTCGTATTCCATCCCGCCTGGAAAAATCACGGTTTTCACGGGCCGATTAAACGCGTCGAGATTGCAGAACACCTTCGCGTCGACTTCGGCCTCTGTCAGCAGCGGGGTCGGCGACTGGTTCATCAGCACGCACCAGGTGCCCGTTGAATTCAGAATGAAGTTGGTGTGGCCTTTGGCCAGGTACGGCAGGAAATTCGCGTTCGAATCGTGAATGCCCAGCGTCACCTGGCAGTCTTCCGGCAGGTTGCAGCGTTTCGCCAGCTCGGGTTTTACGCGCCCGAGCGACTGCCACGGACTTCCCAGCGAAGCCGGAAAGCGCGTATGCGCCCCCATGCGGATCGCCACCGGGCTCCAGGTCCCGTCGAAAAAGTTCCAGAGATAGCTGTGGTTTCCGAGATAGGTCGGCTCCATCCCGAAATTGCCCGTCAGCTCATAGCCGAGGTACGAGTTATAGAACAAGACCGTCTTGACCTTGTCCCAGACTTCAGGCATCCGGTTGAAGACGTAAAACAGAGCTTTTCCGCAATTGGCAAAACCCACGTTCGGCGTGCAGGTATCGTAATGCAGAGTCTTTTCGTCGCCGAAAGCGTCGTAAAATTCCTGCTCGATCTCTGCGCCCTTCTCGCTCGTGTAGGAAATCACCGGGTAGGCCAGCTTCCCGGCCTCGTCCAGCAACGCCAACGTCGCGCCGTGCGCGCACACGGCAATAGCCCGGATATCGTATTGCGCGCCCAGGCGCGCGAGTGCTTCCTCAAACCACGCCAGCAGCTCCTTCGTAGGCTCGATCTCCAAACCGTCGCGCATCTGCACCTCAAAACTCGTGCGCTCTTCCGCCAACGGCTGGAATTGCCGGTCGTACAGCCGGACCTTCTTGTTTGTTTTGCCCACGTCAAGTACAGCCACAGAGCGCGTTTTCACTTCACATCCTCCCCCTGAACTCTATATCCTGCCGCAGCACCACTACCTGCAAAGCATAGCAAGACGGGCGAGAAAACGGTTAATCCGCACCCCGCCGCCTGACAAACGCCTGCGCGCGCAGCAGCCCGACAATGCTGAACACATCTTTGATCTCCCCCCGCTCCACCATGGCCACCGCATCCCGGAGAGGCAGTCGCCGAATCTCGAGCACTTCCGTGCCCTCCGGAGAGACCTCGGTGTTTTCGAGGTCCTCCGCCAGATACAAGAGGCCGCGTTCAGCCGAGATGCAGTTGCTGAAGTGGAGTTCGCCGCCCAGAGGCGTCCACGCCGCAGCGCGCAGGCCCGCCTCTTCCTGCAGCTCCCGCTGGATACAGGCCAGCGCCTCTTCGCCCGGTTCCGTACCGCCTTCCACAATCTCCCACGAATACTCGCGGGTGGGGTACCGGTACTGTCCCACCAGATAGACCTCGTGCCCCGGCGTCAGCGCCACGGCCCCCACGGCCAACCGGGTTTCGATGTAGCTGTAGATGCCGTCGGCGCCATCCGGACGCACGACCTGGTCCTCGATCACCCGCAACCACGGGGTTTCGTAGACGAGACGACTCGACTGGCGCTTCCACGGATTCCGCGTGTGCACGTCCTCAGCCCTCGAGAAAAACCAGAAATGGATTCTCGATGGCCTCGCACAACCACCGCAGAAAGCGTGCGCCATCCGCACCGTCCACCACCCGGTGATCGTACGACAAGCTCAAGGGGAGCATGGTTCGCGGCTGGAATTCTCCGTTGATGAAGACCGGTTCGACCGCGTTGCGCGACACACCGAGGATCGCCACTTCCGGCTCGTTCACGATTGGCGTGAACGCCGTGCCGCCAATGCCGCCCAGGTTTGAAATCGTGAAGCACCCGCCCTGCATCTCATCCAGCGTCGTCTTTTTCGTCCGGGCGCGTTCCGCCAATTGGCTCAACTCCACACAAATCTGGGTCAGGTTCTTTGTATCCACGTCTCGCAATACCGGCACCAGCAGGCCCCGGTCCGTGTCGACGGCGATCCCGATATGGCAATACTGCTTGTAGATGATCTCGTCGTGCGCGAAATCCAGCGTGCTGTTGAACTGCGGGAACTTCCGAAGCGCCGCCGCCACCACTTTCGCCAGGATCGCCGTGACCGTGAGCTTGCCGCCCGCCGCCTCGACCTGCCGGGCATACTGTTTCCGAAGCTGTTCCAGCCCGGTCACGTCCGCCTTGTCAAATTGCGTCACGTGAGGGATCTGCGACCAGGCATGTCCCAGCCGCTCCGCGGTCCGACGCCGCACCGTGCTCATGGCGCGCCGTTCGATCGCCCCCCAGCGCGCGAAATCGGGCAACGGGAACCCTGCCGCAGCGCCTGCCGGGGCGCGTGGAGGCGCCACGCCGCCCGCATCCACGTTCATGCGCCGCGCATACCCTTTCACGTCGTCCGGCATGATCCGTCCGCCCTTGCCCGTGCCTGGCACCTGGTTGACATCCACGCCAATCTCTCGCGCAAGCCGCCGTACGCTCGGCGACGCCGCCACCGCGGCCGCGCTTAACTGCCGTTCCGGGGCTTCCGGCGGCGCCGTTTCCTCCGGCACCACGGCCACGCTTTCCGCCGGGACAGCGGGTGCCGCCTTTTCGTCCACCGGTTGTGGCGACTCAGGTTTGGGTGCAGGCGACTCAGCCGGTTTGTCTTCCGGCGCAGGCGGCTCCTCCGCTTTCGCTGCGACGGGCGCGGCGGGCTCCGCCTCCGCAGCACTCGCGTCGACGACCAGGACAACCGCCCCGACCTTGACGTCTTCCCCCTCTTTCACTCGGATTTCCGTGACCGTACCACTCACGCTCGACGGCACCTCCAGCGCCGCCTTGTCGGTCTCCACTTCGATCACAGACTGATCTTTCGTGATGGAGTCTCCCACCGAGACCATCACGCTGGTGACCTTTCCGAATTCGATGTTTTCGCCAAGTTCGGGAAGCTTAAATTCCGTAGCCATCGTTTTGTCCTTTTCGCAACTGCCGCGATTTACTACCCAATACCGCCTGAAAAGCCGGCCGGATCATGCATACAGCGGGTTCCTTTTGTCCGGTTCGATGTCGAGCTTCTTGACAGCCTTTTTCACAGCATCCGCCTTCACTTTTCCTTCGCGAGCCAGACCCGTCAAGGCAGCCAGCGCGATGTGCCGCGCATCCACTTCGAAGAAGTCGCGAAGCGCCGCCCGGGACTCGCTTCGGCCAAACCCGTCCGTCCCCAGGGTCAGCATGGGCTGCGGCACCCAGCGCAGGATGCCATCCGGCAACAGTTTGATATAATCCGACGCCGCCACCACCACGCCGGGCTCGCCCTTCAGGCACTGGGTCACGTACGGCACCTGCGGCTTTTTGCCCGGGTTCAGCATGTTCCAGCGATCCACATCCAACGCGTCGCGGCGCAGTTCCTTGTAGCTCGTCACGCTCCACACGTCGGCGGCCACGCCGAAGTCCTGCTCGAGAATTTCCTGCGCCTTCACGGCCTCATTCAAGAGGGCGCCGCTGCCCAACAGCTGTGCGTGAAGCTTGCTCTCGCGCTTCTGCGACGCCTTGAACTTGTACATCCCTTTGAGGATGCCCTCTTTCACGCCTTCCGGCATCGGCGACATCGGGTAATTCTCGTTCTCCACCGTCAGGTAATAGAAGATGCTTTCCTGCTCCTCATACATGCGCCGGATCCCCTCGCGGATAATCACCGCGAGTTCGTAGGCCTGCGCCGCGTCGTAGGCGAGCAAATTCGGGACCGGCTGGGCCAGGATGTGGCTGTTACCGTCCTGGTGTTGCAGACCCTCTCCGCTCAGCGTCGTCCGGCCCGCGGTCCCGCCGATCAGGAAGCCGCGCGTGCGCATGTCGGCCGCCGCCCAGATGAGGTCGCCAATCCGCTGAAATCCGAACATCGAGTAGTAAATGAAAAACGGGATCATGTTGAGTCCGTGCGTCGCGTACGCCGAACCCGCACTGATGAACGACGACATCGAACCCGCTTCCGTTATGCCTTCCTCCAGGATCTGCCCGTCCTTCGCTTCTTTGTAGTACAAGAGGCTGGCCGAGTCCACCGGCTCGTACAACTGGCCCCCGTGCGCGTAAATCCCCACTTCACGGAACAAGGCTTCCATGCCGAAGGTCCGGGCCTCATCCGGCACGATGGGCACGATATACCGCCCCAGCCGCTTATCGCGCAACAGCTTGGTCAGCATCCGCACAAAGGCCATCGCGGTTGATACCGAGCGCCCGCCGGTCCCCTTGTAGAATTCTTCGAAAAAGCTCTCTTCCGGCGGCGCCAGCGGCTCCACCTTGACGTTCCGGCTCGGCAGGTAGCCTCCGAGACCTTCGCGCCGCTCGCGGAGATACACCATCTCCGGGCTGTCCTCCGGCGGCCGATAGAACGGCGCCAGCGCCACATCTTCGTCGGAAATCGGGATCCCGAACCGCGTCCGGAACTCCCGCAATTCGTCCTCGTTGAGCTTCTTCTGCTGGTGGGTGATGTTCTTGCCTTCCCCGCTTTCACCTAACCCGTAGCCCTTCACCGTCTTGGCCAAAATGACCGTCGGCGCGCCCTGGAAATTCACCGCCGCTTGGAAGGCCGCGTATACTTTCTGTGGATCATGGCCGCCCCGGTTCAGGCGCCGCAGCTGTTCCTCCGTATAATTTTCCACCAGTTTGAGGAGGCGCGGATCTTTTCCGAAAAACCGTTCCCGGATGTACTCGCCCGATTCCACCACGAACTTCTGATATTCGCCGTCGATGGTCTCACCCATCCGCTCGACCAGCAGGCCATATTTGTCCTGTGCCAGCAGCGGATCCCAGTCCGAACCCCAGACCACCTTGATCACATTCCAGCCTGAGCCTCGGAAGATCGCCTCCAGCTCCTGGATGATCTTGCTGTTGCCCCGCACCGGCCCATCCAGGCGCTGAAGATTGCAGTTGATCACAAATACGAGGTTATCGAGCTGCTCCCGGGCCGCGAGGGAAATCGCTCCGAGCGTTTCCGGCTCGTCACATTCCCCGTCGCCCACAAAGGCCCATACCCGCCCCGTGTTCTCCTTCAGACCGCGGTCTTCCAGGTACCGGTTAAAGCGCGCCTGGTAGATCGACATGATCGGGCCCAGCCCCATCGATACCGTCGGAAACTGCCAGAAGTCCGGCATCAACCACGGATGCGGGTAGGACGACAGCCCGCCGTCTTCCGCCAGTTCCCGGCGGAAATTGTTCATTTGCATCGCGCTCAAGCGCCCTTCCAAAAACGCCCGCGCATAGAATCCCGGGGCCGCATGGCCCTGGAAAAACACCTGGTCGCCACTCCGCTCCGGCGTATCCGGGCCATGAAAGAAATGGTTGAACCCCACCTCGTACAGCGTCGCAGCCGACGCATAGGTCGAGATATGGCCGCCGATGCCCGGTTCCAGCCGGTTCGCGCGAACCACCATCGCCATTGCGTTCCAGCGGATCAGGCTCTTGATGCGCCGTTCAATCTCCCGCTTGCCGGGATAAACCGGCTGCTGCGTGACGTGGATCGTGTTGATGTATGGCGTGTTCGCGCTGAATGGGAGCTTGATGCCTGCTTCCTCGGCCCGGATCTGAAGATGCTGCAGCAAATGCAGAACACGCTCCGGCCCACCATTCTCAATCACAAAATCCAGGGATTCGAGCCATTCCCGCGTTTCAATGTCCACTACTTCGTTTGGCTGGTGTCCGTTCTTAATGGATTCCATTACAACCTGCTTTCTCAAAAAACGCCCTGCCTTCCGGCATCCCAGAACCATTCCCGCGCCCGGCCGGCAACATAGTGCCCACGTCGTGCTGCGCCATCATTGTAAGTCCCTGTAAGGCAACGATCAAAGTCTCAATCAAATTCCCGCAGGCACGCCGGACACCCCAATACGGCCCACACGTTGCATCCTCCATCTCACATTCGTACTATCGAGCGCAACAACAGGCACAGGAAAGAACTCAGAACATCATCGATGACCACTGAATCGCAGCGCAACCCGGAGGTTCTCAGGGAACGGCGCCGTGCGCTCGAACGCGAGCGCGAGGCCGCCATGGCTAAGCGTATCCGAAAAGACCTCTACCACAACAGTCCCTTCTACCCCGAATTCTGGCTCGACAAGCTCGTGACGTTCACTGGACTCCGCGCCCGGGGAGAACAAAACGCCCGTGATTTCCAGCTCCGCACAGTCGCCCTCGCGTTTGAAAACCTCCCCCCGGCCTTCGACGGATTCCGCGTTCTTCTCCTCAGCGACATGCATTTCCGCGAAGAAGACCCCCAATTTGTCCAGGAATTATGTCAATTCCTCTCGCCTGTTCAGGCGGATTTCTGCGCCTTCACCGGCGACTACCGGTACGCCTTTGCCGGCTCCTTCGACCACGTTTTTGAGGGCATGCGACGCCTCCTCGAGTGTCTTCCCGCCCACTGCGGCCGTGCCGCTGTCCTCGGCAATCACGATCTCGCCGCATTCGTGCGTCCGTTCAAGGACATGGGCCTTCCCGTCCTCATGAACGAGCATATCTCCCTGGAACGCTGCGGGGAGCGGCTCTGGATCGCCGGCGTCGACGACCCCCATCGCTTCCATTGCGATGATCTGGCCGGCGCTACCCGCGGCATCCCCTTCGACAGCTTCACTATCCTGCTCGCCCACAGCCCCGAACTCGCCCACCATGCCCCGCGCCACGGTATCGATCTGTATCTCTGCGGCCATACACACGGCGGCCAGGTATGCCTTCCCGGCGGGCGTCCCATCCTTCTCAATGCACGCGCAGCCCGGAAATACTGTGCCGGGCTATGGCAAAACGGGCGCACCCGCGGCTACACCACGGCCGGACTAGGCACGACCGATGTCCCGGTCCGGTTCTACTGCCCGCCCGAAGCCGTTTTAATTCATCTCCACCGGGGACCGCAAGAATCCGCACCAAAACCCTAGCGCAGGCTGTCCGTTTGAATCTGGAAAAAGGCGGGCCGCTTCCCTGGCGCCTGCCCATGCGGCAACGCGCCCCTTCCGAACGTGAGAATGCTCGCGGTAGATCGACCCGCGTTTGCGATGGTACTGACTTGCGGGGTTCGGGCTTCCCGGGGTTCGCTCTTCACGGCATGTGCAAAAACCGTCCAGCGCCTCGCATGTCCGGCCGCCAGGGGGTCACCCGCGCCTTCCCAAGCGTTTTCGCGGCGTACATGGCTTCGTCCGCCCGGCGGCACAGCGTATCGAACTGGCTGCCGTCGCGCGGCGCCTCCACCACCCCGGCGCTGAACGAGATCCGCAGGCCGATACGGAGCGCCGACAGCTGCTGAAACCGGCGCTGCATGCGCTCGATCACCTGCACCGCGCTCGCCTCCTCGGTCTGCGGGAAAAACAGGATGAACTCTTCGCCGCCGAACCGCGCCACGATGTCCACGCTGCGGATAGTCTCTCGCAGCACCTCCGCCAGCAAGATCAACGCCCTATCGCCCATGGCATGTCCGAGCGTATCGTTCACCACCTTAAATCCGTCGATGTCCAGAAAGGCCAGGGCGCCAATTGACGGGTAGCGTTGCATACGTTCCAGCTCTTTCTGGATTCTGCGTTCGCCCGCCTGACGGTTGTATAGCTGCGTCAGCGGATCCACTCGCGCCGCCTTCGCGAGCACCCTTCGCCGTGTCAGCGCGGCCTCCACCCGTGCCACCAGCACATCGGGGTTAAACGGTTTCGTGATGTATTCGTCCACCCCGTAGCCCAGCCCCCGGATCTCATCTTCCGGGAGCGCTTTCGCCGACAGAAAGATGAACCCCGTTTCCCGGAGCCTCGCCTGCGATTGCACCGCCTCCCGCAACGCAAAGCCGTCCATCTCCGGCATCATGATGTCGCAGATGATGATGTCCACCACGTGCTCCGCTAGAAGAGCCAGCGCCTCCACGCCGTTCCCCGCCGAATGCACCAGATAGCCCGCGTCCTCCAGGTTGAACACGACCAGTTCACGCGTATGGGCGTCATCCTCCACCACCAGTGCCGAGTACTGGCGTCCCCTCTGAGTCATGGCCGCCTCCTTACAACCCGGTCATCCCGGTGCGACGCCCGGGGCTGCCGGTACAAAAACCCGGAATCTTGACCCATGCCCCGGCTCGCTCTGAACCTCCACCCGGCCCTCATGAAGCCGCACCATCTCCTGCACGATAAACAGGCCCAACCCCGTGCCCGGAACCACTTCTCCTTCACGATGCACCCGGTAAAACCGGTCAAAGATCTTCGCGTGCATCTCGCTTGGTATCCCAACGCCGTTGTCCGCCACCTCCAGAACCACGCTGGCGCCCTGTCCAAAAATACGTCCTCGCACCCAGCCCCCTTCCGGCGTGAATTTGATGGCATTCTCCACCAGGTTATGCAGCACCGCATGCAGCCGCTTCGCGTCACCGTAAACTGGGGGCAAGGGGTTCTCGGTGTGGATTGAGAGGCGCAGTTTCTTGCTTTTGGCGACGTGACCCAGCGCGGCCAACACACAGTGAGCCAGTTCGACCAGCGCCACGGGATCCCGCTCCAGCATCACCTGGCCCGAATCGAGCCGCGCGATCAACAGCAGCTCCTCGATCAGCGTGATCAGCCGATCCGCCTCTTCGTCCATGATGGTCAGAAAGCGCTCGCGCAGTTCCGGCTTCACGTTGGGTTTGCCCAACAGGGTCGTCACAAATCCCTTGATCGACGTCATGGGTGTCCGGAGCTCATGCGACACGGCTGCGACGAAATCCGACTTCATCTGATCGATTTCAAGCTCGCGCGTCACGTCTTGAAAGACCGTCACGCGCCACGTCTCGCCTGCACCCATATTATGAATGCACGACTGCGTCGCCCAGCAGACCCGCGGCTTGGGGTGACCCAGCACGACACGCTCTTTCGCGAAATCTTTGTTGTCTGCCTTCGCTTTCTGCCACAGCGCCCGAAATGCCTCATCCGGCATCAAATCGAGAAAATCCCTGCCCGGGCAGGCTTCGGGCGCTCTTTGGAGCAGTTCTCCCATCGCCGGGTTCATCATCACGATGCGGGCCTGGCTATCGGTCACCACAACGCCTTCGCCCATGCTGTTCAAAATGGTCTCCAGGCGATTGCGCTCCTGAGCCAGGGTCAGGGCCTTTGCCCGGTTGCCGGCCTCCGCGCCACGGCGCGCGATCGCCTCCCCCAGCAGGCGGGCCGCCACATCCAGCAAGCGCCGCTCCTCCGGCAGAAACGGCCCTTCCGCGTCCCCGTGGCGGCAATCCTGGGTGTAGAACACCTGCACCATGCCACGCACCGCCCCTTTCACCGTGATGGCTGCCGAGTGCCCCCAGTGCGTCATCACGAACGGCTCGCTCACATATTCCTTGCCATCCAGCACGATCCGCCCACGCGCATACGCGGGATAGCGCCAGGCCTGCGGCAGCAGGCGCACCACCTCACGGCAGATCTCCTGCGCCGTCTCTCGCACGGAGATCGCTTCCCCCAGGCCGTAAACGCACTGCAATTCCCTCTGCTGGCGCTGCTGTTCTTGCCGAATCTCCGCTACGTCCCGCGTCATGGCTGCATAGGGTGAGATGTCCTGCGCGTACAGATGGCCCACGCCGCTCGCGGGATCGCCGATCAGCGACATTTGCCATCGGCGGCCACCGATTTTCGCGCAAAAGAGCCGTTCGCCCCCCCGCTCGATGCATTCCGACAGGCCCAGTCGGCCAGCGTCGCACAGTATCCCGGCCAACGCCCCCGGTGACGCCGATGCCAACCCGAACGCATCCCGCGCGACGGCGTTCGCCAGCACAATCCTCCCCAAACGGTCGACTTGGAGCACGGGAAATGGGGCCAACGTGTCGGAAAACGCAGCACGAGCCGCCTGCCACTCGGACAGTCCATGAAGCGTCAATGTGGCCCTGTGCCGCATCGTAGCCGGCTACGCTCCTTCATCCTGCGGATGGAGCACCCTCATCCGCGGCGACTGGAAAACGCCCACACTACGAATTTTATCAGTAGCGACCGGTGGATAGGGGCCTTCTGCCGACAGCGCCCAGGCCGGCCGAACTAAACCATTGACAAAAGTAAAGTTACCACAAATACTCTGAAAAAGAAACCCCCGGCCAAGTCGCCTCCGCAGCCCGTCGGCCTGCAAACACGTTCCTCCGGCCGGCGCGAGGCGCGTAAATCAGGAAGCGCTCCCCCGGCTTTCTGATGGTGCAGGCGCTGGACAGCTCACGGCCTGCACTCGCCGCAGCGGGCCAGGGCGGTTATCACGTCCTCGGGTGTCATCTCCGGCCGCAGCGCATCCGCCTGATACGCGACTTCGGGCGACGCCACTCGCCCCAACTCGACAAAATACGCGTTTCGGTCCCGTGGAGACGCAAAATGCCGTTTGGTCCAGTCGCTCAGGTATCCCATCCCGCCAGCGCGTTCCAGCAGCGTATGCGCGTACAGGATCAGCGCTCCCTCCACAAAGCTCTCACGCAACGGCGCCATCTCCGGCACGCCGAACTCGTCCACAAATTTCTGCCCGTGCGCATTCATTTCAGTGCCCGCCAGCAAAGGCAGTCCGCGTTCTTTCGCAATCGCGACGATCTCGTGCAGTTTCTCTACCTTCGCGCGCTTTTCATCGGGGCTTTTCACGTTCCAGTTGCGGTCGGGGATGATGTTGAGCGCTGCTGCGCCTGCGTCGAGCAAGAGATCGAGCAATTCTTCAATCGCCTGTTCGCCTTCCGTGAGTCCGTTCAGCCAGGTCACTGTGGGAATCGCGCCCGCATCCAGGATCAGTCGATTTACCTCCTCCAGCCGTGGAAAATCCGGGCCTTCGGGCGCCACATAACCCACTCCGCCCTGTTTCATCAATTGCGAGCGAAGGAGACCCTGAAATCCCGGGGAATCGGCGAAAAGCCGCTCGAGAGATTCCGGCGTCTGCCCGAGCTTTTTCGCCCAGAACTCCGCCCGCGCATGCGGGTCAGGAAATACCTCCTCCCCCTTCTTTTCGTAGGCCATACATACGTGCCGCTCCGTGGCATTGCCTTTCGGCGTTAATGGCAGCACGTCCCGCTCGTAGTCGATGGCCACGGGCGCGACGTGCGGATTCACCCGCTCCACGATGGCCCGTGTCCGCTGGCCAGCCGTCACGCGCAAGCGCTCGAGGATGTCCCTGTGCCGAACATCGCCGGATACGAACCCCGCGCCGACGTAATACTTGATCCCCGGTTCGCCGGGCGAATTGATCTCGCGCGTGCCAAACTCGGGCAGAAAAATGCGGGTTTCGAGACCCGCGCATCCCCGCAATCCCACTGTCTGGCATGCGGCCAGGAACTCGTCCACGGCGTCCAGCACGTCAAAATCCACCACCCCCGCCACCAGCAGCCCTTCACAACGGGCCTTCCACGCAAAATACGAGGGCGAATAGCCGTATCCGTTGAATGAAAAGAACGTGTGCGCATGCACATTCACGACGTGCCGCGGCGCCGGCAGTTCGAGCCGCCCCTCCCGCACCAGAGCCATCAGGCCACCCAGGGCCGCCGCCCGGGCCGCCGCATCAAAATCGTTCAGTTGCTGTTCCAGTACCGCGCGCGCATCCGGCATAACCACCCCCTATTGCATGAAAAAACGACCCGGACCCATGCCTGCGATCGTACCGCATTGCCGCGGGCCGGTAAAGGTCGCGCTGTCGCGTTTTCAGCCCGCCACGTGGTATCCGAGAGTCTCTATGAGCTGGCTCAACGACGCCGGATCCAGATGTTCCCCGTGTACCGTGGCGCGACCCGTCGTCAGATCCACCTCCGCATGCGTCACGCCCGGAGCGCCGCGCAGACCGCGTGCCACGGTGTTCGAACAATGCTCGCAGGTCATCCCTTCAATTCTCAGCACCACCGCGCCGTTGTCCACGGCTGCGGCCTCGGATTCAGCACCCAGGTCGCTCGCGGCCGCGGCTTTTTTCCGCCGCCAGGCGCCCCAGAGACTCAACGCGATCATGCCGATGAGAACCACCGCCGACAGATGCTGCCACCACGACACGACCATCTCATGCGCCATGGAATGCGCAGGCATGCCCCATTCGCCCAGCAGCCAGATGGTCCCGTCGAGCGCGAAGCCTGCCGCCAGGCTCCCCACCGCCACCGTGGCCAGATAGACCAGCGCCGTTCGCCTTCCCAGCAGCCCGAACACGGTCGAGAGCGTGGCCGCATTGGTCGCCGGACCGGCAATGAGAAAAACCAGCGCTGCGCCGGGCGATACCCCCAGGTGCATGAAGCCCAGTGCCAGCGGAATCGACGCCGTGGCACAGACATAAAGAGGGATACCCACCACCATCATCAGCACCATGGCCATCCAGCCTTGCCCCAAATACTGCGCGAACAGATCTTGAGGCAGCAGCGCTGCAATCAGGCCCGCCGCCAGGATACCTATCAGCAGCGGCTTTCCGATATCGCCGGGCAAGGTCACGAACGCATAACGAAGGCCGCGTTTCCATCGCGGCTCTCTATCTTTCGCCTCACAGCAACTCTCCGTGCAGGCGTCCCCCTGCGCTTCGTCCGAAGCGTTGTCCGGGGTCTCCGGAGCTTCCGGCGCCACAACCGAAACCACCGCGCCGCCGACCAGCCCCGTGACAAACGCCGCCGCGACCCGGAATATCGCAAACACCGGGCCCATCATCCCCCACGTCGCAACAATCGAGTCCACACCCGTCTGCGGGGTGGCCAGCAGAAAGCCCGAGGTCGCACCCCGGGAGGCCCCATGCCTGCGAATCGACGCCGCGACCGGGATCACGCTGCACGAACACAAGGGCAGCGGAACCCCCAGCGCGACCGCTTTGAAGATCGGCGACAGGCCCCGGCCGCCCAGGTGCCGTTCCACCCATTCGGCCGACAGAAATACCGCCACCAACCCAGCGACAAAGAAACCGAAGAGCAGGTACGGCGCCATGTCAGCCGCGACCGACCAGGTCTTCAGTATGATCTCGTTTAAATGCTCCATACCCGGCATGTCATCACCTCAATTCTCACGTTCGCCGCCGTTGAACCGTCGCACATTGCTCGCGATCGCGCCGGCGCACACAAGTCCGAATCTTATTATAAACAGACGGGACCTATCCACTTATTCGCGCGGCAGATGAATTCTTTTCGGCGCCTGAAAAGTCGGAAGCCTCGACAACTGCGTTATTCCATCAAAGCTCCGCCACAATGGGGTCTGGAAAGGAGGGAGCGGCGGGCTTGAGCCCGCCGCTCAGTGCGGGGAGTGTCTGGAAACTTTAGTCCGTGTTTCTTGGCGCAAGAGGGTCACGGCTATGAGCGTAACTTGCTGAAACCATTGGGCTGCGGTCTGTTGGCTTCAGGCCACTCACGAGGTGCGAACCGTATGGGCCGGGGCTGCGGAACTGACCTCACGGTGCGATGAAGTCGATGGCCCGATTCGCTGATTCAAGTTCCAGACACTGAGGGCAATTTACCACAACATATTGTGGCTGTCAACCCCTATTATGATAAAAATACAGCCCATAAGCAAACGCTATGCCTCCTATAAAATGCGGTTATTTGCAAAGACCCATACTATACATTGGGTTTGTCAGGTATTCAGTTGACACCATCTCTTTCCCTACCCCAGGAATTCCCAGCCTATATCTGGTGGTTCACACCTTCTGATGCAGCAAAGCGTTTTTCCCGCCCATTGGACGCCGAACACCTTTCACGAATTGCGCCCGGGCCTCAAACATTGGTAAGATCAGAATGGACAACAACAAGTACGGAGTCTGAGTGCATGCCCCTGTTTACCTTTCAGTGTGCAGCGTGTGGCGCAGAAAATGAAATCCTGGTGGGTTCCGCTACGGAGCAACCGGCCTGCCCGTCCTGTGGCGGGAAAAAACTGGCTCGCCTGGCCAGCGCGTTCGCCCCTCGGAGTTCCCAGTCCACGGGCGACCCGGCGCCTTTGTGCCAGTCGTGCCCATCTGCCGGAGGCGCCTGTCCCTATCAACGCTGAGCCCGGTGCCCAGCGCGGAGTGGCTGATGAAAGCATCTGATCCCGTGAATGACCCGCCCCATTCGTTGTGGGATCATTTCAAGCGAGCCTTCCGACGGCAAAACGCGCGGCGGCCCGTCAGTTTTTATCTTATGCTGGCGATCCTCGCCGTTCTTCTGCTGGGCCTGCAACTGGCCGATTACCGGGATCAACCGCGGCGCTTTGCGCTCGTTTTGTCGGCGATGTTCATCTTTTTCTTCATCGTGCTGTGGCGTGCGGCGGTCGAGGCGATGGACATCTACCGCCGGAGCTGCCGCGAGGAACGCGAGCTTTTCCGCAGCACCCTGGGCAACCCGGAATTCAATGAAAAACTTGGCCAACGCATCAGGGAAAGCGCATCAGCGGCCCCGTCCGATGACGATGCCCCCGCGACGTCAGATGAGTGAAGTTCCAGAGCGAATACTTGCCTTTATTCCCAACTGGCTGGGCGACACAGCCATGGCCACGCCCGCCCTGCGCGCGCTCGCGCGGCGCTTCCCCGACAGCCCCCTGACGGCCGTCGGCAGGCGCAGCAGCTGTGCGCTACTGCATGGACTCCCCTGGCTGCACGATACGCTGTCCATTCCTGCCCAGCCCGGCCCGCTCGCCATGCTCGCCCTGCGAGCGAAGATTTCCGGCGCCGCCAACAGCCTGGCGGTGGTCTTTCCGCACTCTTTCCGCGCCGCATTGATGGCCCGGCTCACCGGCGCGCGTACTCGCCTGGGCTACGACCGCAGCAGCCGCGCCTGGCTCTTCACCCACCGGGTCCCGCCTCATCGTGAGCAAGGTGTAATCGCGCCGATCTACATGACCGACGAATACCTCGATCTCGTCAAGACCATCGGCGCTGAAGACGATGGCGCGGGCCTGGAACTTGCCGCCGATGCGGAGACCCTCGCTCAGCTTCGTCCACGCCTCGCCGGCGACGGCCCGCTGGTCGCCGTGGCCCCCGGCGCCGCGTTCGGGCCCAGCAAACGCTGGCCCGCCGAGCGCTATGCCGCGGTCATGGACGCCCTGCACGAAGAAAAAGGTTGCCGTATAGTCCTGCTGACCGGGCCGGGGGAAGAAGACACCCGCGATGCCGTCCTGGCCGCCGTCCGGCATGCGCCCATCCTCGCCGATGAGGGCAGACCCACCATCGATACCCTGAAGGCCACGATCGCCCTGGTTGATCTCTTGATCGGCAACGACAGCGGTCCGAGGCATGTGGCGATCGCATTCAAAAAGCCCGTGATCTGCATCATGGGCTCCACGTCACCGCTCTATTCCACGGGTCCGTATGAAATAGGCGAGGTGCTTCGCGTAGACGTGGATTGCGGGCCCTGCCAAAAGCCTGTATGCGCAACCGATTTCCGTTGCATGACCCGCATCGCCCCCGCCGCCGTCCTGGCGGCCGCCCTCCGCCACTTGCCCGCCCTTCGAAACTGAGACGCGAGCGCCGCCCGGGCGGCCTCTCACCAAAACGCGCTACACAGCGCCGTCCAGGAGCCGCAGCAGATAGGCCCCGTATTCGTTTTTGCGCATGGGCTCGGCCAGCGCCCGCAACTGTTCGTCTCCGATGAATCCGGAGCGGTACGCGATTTCCTCGATGCACGCGATGCGCAGGCCCTGCCGCTCCTGGACCGTCTGCACGAAGTTCGTCGCCTGCACCAGCGATTCGTGGGTTCCCGTGTCCAGCCAGGCAAAGCCGCGACCGAGCAGTTCCACCTGCAACTGGCCGCGCTCGAGGTAGGCCAGGTTGACATCGGTAATTTCCAGCTCGCCCCGTGGCGAAGGTTTCAATTCCCGGGCGATTTCGGTCACGGTGCTGTCATAGAAGTAGAGTCCCGGCACCGCGTACTGGGACTTGGGCCGCGCCGGTTTTTCCTCGATGCTCAACACCTGGCCGCGCTCGTCGAACTCCACCACGCCGTAGCGTTCCGGATCACGGACCGGATAGCCGAAGACCAGCCCGCCTTCGTGAAGTTGCGCTCCACGCCGGAGCGATTCAACCAGGCTATGTCCATAAAAAATGTTGTCGCCGAGAATCATCGCCACGGGGTCGTTCCCGATGAAGTCCGCCCCGAGAATAAACGCTTGGGCAAGCCCTTCGGGCCGTGGCTGCACCACATAGGAAAACGACAGTCCCAGTTGCGAACCGTCTCCCAGGAGATGCTGAAACGACGGCGTATCTTCCGGCGTTGAAATGATGAGGATCTCGCGAATGCCCGCCAGCATCAGCACCGATAGCGGGTAATAGATCATCGGTTTGTCGTAGACCGGCAGCATCTGTTTGCTGACCGCCATCGTGATCGGATACAAACGCGTTCCGGAGCCGCCCGCCAGGATGATTCCCTTCATGACTTTCGATGCCCCTCCCTCCAGCCGCCGGCCGCCTATAGATGATGTTTTGTCAGATGTGCCTGCAAATGCTCAAATGCCGCGTCCACGTCGTCATACATGTGGAACAGATCCAGATCTTCAGGACTGATGACCCCCCAGCGCACCAGGGCATCAAAATCCACGACCTCGTTCCAGAAATCCGACCCATACAAGATCACGCAACGGTTGTTCGGCGTCTTGCGGGTCTGCAGCAGCGTGACCAACTCAAACAGCTCGTCAAAGGTCCCAAAACCGCCGGGAAACGCTATCAACGCCCGCGAAAGATGCACAAACCAGAATTTCCGGATAAAGAAATAGTGAAATTCGAACGCCAGTTCCGGTGTCTGATACGGATTCGGATACTGTTCGTGCGGCAGGCTGATGTTCAGCCCGACCGAGTCTCCTCCTGCACGTGTCGCACCTCGGTTGGCCGCTTCCATGATCCCCGGGCCTCCGCCCGAGCACACCACAAACCGGTCCCGCGGATCGGACAAGGTCAACGACCACCGCGTCAACTTTTCCGACAACGCCGCCGCGTCTTCGTAATACCGCGACATGGTAAGCGCCCGCTGCGCCCGAAGATATTCCTGCTCGAGCGCCTCCCGGTCCCCTTGCGTCTGCTCGAACGCTTCTTTCGCCTTTTGACACTGCGCCGACGCGTCGCTTTCCGTCAAGGTTCGCGCCGAACCGAAGAAGACCACGGTGTGCTCGACCTTCATTCGATCAAAACGCGCCTGCGGCTCAAGAAATTCGCACAAGACCCGTATGGCCCGGGCATCTGGGCTGTTCAGGAAACTAAGATTTTTGTACGCTTTCTGTGGGCGCACCAATTGGTCCGGCATCACGTCATCTTGTTTCATAATGGCCATCCTGTTCCTCGTGGGGAAACCCTTTTGTACACGTTTTGCCGCCCCGCCGCAAGCAGGAAGCCCCGTACAGCCGGACAGGCCAGCGTGCCGGACCCTCTGGAAAACGTCCCTGCCCGGATAAACCGCAAGCAAAATTCTCCACAAATGTACGTGGATAGCGCGGATGGGTCAAACGCATCGCTTTCATGCATGAGACAGCCGCGTGAAATTGACACATGGTGTCGACGTTTGATAGACTCGTACCACATTTTAACGTAAAGAAGAAGCGCCGGCTTCTCACCCTGCGGCGGCGTGACGCCAGCCAGCACGGTTGATGAACCTTGGGTTCCTGCGTGATGTGCATCATGCCGCGGCAGAGAGCTGGCGCTTTCTGCCGCGTTTTTTTTAATGGCGCGGAAGGGCCAAAGGGGCGCCTGTCCCCGGGAACAGGATGGGGTTTCCCCAGGGAGGATGTACTATCGCCAAGAGAGATGGAACCGGCCGGATACGCATCAACGAGCGTATACGCGCCCGGCAGGTGCGCGTGATTGATGACGAAGGCGAGCAGCTGGGCATTATGAGCCCGGATGACGCGCTGCGCGAAGCGGAAGAGCGGGGGCTGGACCTCGTTGAGGTTGCGCCAAACGCCCGGCCGCCCGTGTGTCGCATCCTTGATTTCGGCAAATACAAGTATCAGCAGAGCAAGCGCGCTAAGGAATCCAGGAAGCATCAACATGTCGTGAGCGTCAAAGAGGTCAAATACCGTCCGAAGATCGACACGCACGACTTCAACTACAAGACTTCCCATGTCCGTGAGTTCCTGCAGGGTGGAAACAAGGTCAAGCTCACGATCATGTTCCGCGGCCGGGAGATGTCGCACCCGGAATTCGGGCGCAACATTTTGGGCCGCGTCGTTGAAGCGACGACCGATTTGCTGGACGATCCGCCCGACGCCAGTCGCGCCCGCCTCGAGGGGCGCAATATGATACTGATGCTGACGCCGGGGAAGAACGCACAGAAAAAACCCCGCCAGGAGCCGCCCCGGCCCGTTGAAGAGAAGGGCCCGGAGCAAGTGGCTCCACAGGCGGGTACTGATATAGAAGCTGATATCCAACCAAAACCATAAGCGCGGCAATTAGCCGCGCGCGCAGGTAGTGCAACTATCTGCCGGTATACAGGGTGCGTGTTGAGGCCGCACAGCGAGAAGGGTACGCCTCGCAGCTCGCCACGCCGCGTTCGGGCGTGCTTCGTTTTGGACGGCCCCGGAAAAGGCCATGCCACAACGGAGCCCAGATTGCGCGGTGACCTGTAGACCGGAGATGAAGGAGGAAACGAATGCCAAAAATGAAAACCAACAAATCCGCTTCCAAGCGGTTCAAACTCACCAAGACCGGAAAAGTCAAACGGCATAAGGCCTTTGCGAGCCATCTGAAGACCCACAAGTCCGCCAAACGCCGTCGCAACCTTCGCAAGGCCGTCATTCTGGGCCCCGAAGACGCCGACAACGTCAAGCGGATGCTCCCCTACGGGTGAAGAGCCCAGAGAAGGAAAATGCTCCCCGTCCTTGAGACGGTCAACCTCGTGAGGATTTGAATCATGCCACGTGCAACCAATTCGCCTGCGTCACGCCAGCGCCGGAAGAAATTCATCAAGCTTGCATCCGGATACCGCGGCAGCCGCCACCGCCTGCTCAAGACAGCGCGGCAGGCAGTAGAGCAAGCCGGCATATACGCCTATCGCGATCGCAAAGTGCGCAAACGCGATTTCCGCCGGCTCTGGATCGCCCGCATCAACGCTGCCACACGGGCCAATGGCATCCCCTACAGCCGCTTCATCCTCGGCCTGCGCAAAGCCAATATCGACGTCAACCGGAAAATGCTTGCCGAGATGGCCGTATCTGATCAGGCCAGTTTCACGAAGCTGGTGGAATTAGCCAAAGCCGAACTCGACTAGGCCGGGCCGCTATGCGCATTGTACCGGCCGTCGATATTCGCGATGGGCGCTGCGTAAATCTCGTGCAGGGCGACTACGGGCAGGAGACCGTTTTCGCCGATGATCCCGTCGCTCAGGCCCGCCAATGGTTTGAAGCGGTCCGCAGCCTTGTACACATCGTCGACTTGGATGGCGCGCGCAACGGCCGCCTCTGCGCCCTGGACGCGCTGCGCGACCTGAACCGCGCCGGCATACCCTATGAAATCGGCGGGGGCATCCGCAGCTTGGCCGACGTAGAGGCCGCTGTGACTGCCGGCGCCGAGCGCGTCATCCTGGGCACCGCAGCCTACCGGGATCGCGACTTCCTCCGCCAGGCCGTCGCGGCCTATCCGGAGAAGATCGCCGCAGGCATCGACGCCCGCGACGGCCGCGTGTCCCTCAGCGCCTGGCACGACGACACCAGCACCAGCGCGCTGGATTTCGCCCGGGAAATGGAGCAGGCCGGCGTCGCCCGCATCATCTACACCGATATCAACAGCGACGGCATGATGCGTGGTCCCAACGTGGACGCCACCCAGGCCATTGCACAGGCCATCGCTATCCCCGTGACCGCCTCCGGCGGCGTCGCCTCCATCCAGGATATCCAGCGTCTGAAAGAAATTGAGCCGGATGGTGTCGACGAAGTCATTATCGGACGCGCGCTGTATCTTGGCGCCATCGACATCGGCGAGGCCATCGCCGTCGCGGAGGGAAGGATGTGACACCACGCTACGGCGCCGTGGCCATCATCGGTGTGGGCCTCCTGGGCGGTTCGCTTGCCCTGGCCATGAAGGCCCGAAACCTGGCGGATACCGTGCGCGGCGTGGGGCGCAACCCCGAAACCCTGGATCAGGCCATCGCACTCGGCATCATCGATTCGGCCCTTCAGGACCCCGTCGAGGCATGCCGCGGGGCCGACCTGGTGGTGGTGTGCACACCCGCGGCGGGTGTGCCGGCCATTCTCGATGCGATCCGGCCCGCCTGCGCCCCCTCCGCCCTCATCACGGATGTCGCCAGCACCAAGGCGGTCATATGCGCCCATGCCGCGCGCACCTGGCCCGCCCCATCGCGTTTTGTCGGGAGCCACCCCATGGCCGGTTCCGAAAAATCCGGCCCTGAATTCGCCACTCCGTCGCTGTACGAAGGGTGCGTCACCATCGTCGACGCCAGCCCAAGCGTCGCGGACGCGCGCGCGCAGGTCACGGCCCTCTGGGAAGCGGTCGGCGCACGGGTCGTGCCGCTCGAGCCCGGTCGCCACGACGCGCTCGTCGCGCGCACCAGCCATATCCCGCACATCGTTGCAGGATGCATTGCGCGATTGGCGGCGGCTGCGGGCGATGTCCTGCCTGCCGTCGGTTCCGGGTTCCGCGATGTCACGCGCATCGCCGATGGGCGCCCCGAACTCTGGCGCGATATTTGCCTTACCAACACGGCGGCCATCGCGGAGGGTCTGGACGCTCTGATGCGCGATCTGGGCGACGTGCGGCGCATGGTGGATGAGGGCCAGGCCGGCGCGCTCGAAGCATTTTTTCAGGAAGCCCGGGAGGCGCGCGCAAAAGCACTGGGAGAACCATGAAGGGTGCGTTTATAACGCTGGAAGGCGTCGAGGGCAGTGGTAAAACCACGCAGATGGCCCTGCTCCATGATCGCCTTGAAGCGGACGGGCACCGCGTCCTCCTTACCCGGGAACCCGGCGGCACGCCCATTGCCGAAGCCATTCGCGGCATTCTGCTCGATCCAGCGAATACCGCCTTGTCGCCCGTGGCCGAACTCCTCCTGTACGAAGCCGCGCGCGCGCAGCATGTCGCCGAGCGCATCCGGCCCGCACTCGAAGAGGGCCTGATCGTCATCTGCGACCGATTCGCTGACAGCACCACGGCCTATCAGGGCGCAGGGCGCGTGCTGCCCCGCGACGCGGTTTGCGAACTCCACCGCCTGGCGACGGGCGCCCTCTGGCCCGATCTCACCATCGTGCTCGACCTCCCCGTCGAGGAAGGCCTGAAACGCGCCGGCGCCGAACACACGCGCGACCGGATAGAGCGCGAACCGGTTGAATTTCACGAACGCGTGCGCCGTGAGTTTCTTCGCATCGCGAAATCCGAGCCCAGACGCGTGAAGGTCATCGACGCCGCGCAGTCACTCGAGGCGGTCGCCGCGGCCATCCACGCGCTGGTGCTAGCGGTAGTGGGGCAGCCGTGAGCCTGTCAGACATCCGAGATCAGGAAGTTGCCGTTCGCCTCATACGGCGCATCCTCAGCCGGGGCCGTATCCCGAACGCGCTGCTCTTCTGGGGGCCGGGCGGAGTCGGCAAGGCGCTCACCGCACTCGAACTGGCTAAAGCCCTCAATTGCACGGAACGCACTGACGACGCGTGCGGCGCCTGCCTGCCCTGCCGTAAAGTCATGAATGGAAACCATCCCGACGTCAAGCTCGTCACGCCCAAAGCCAAATCGCGCATCATCCCGGTAGAAGACATCCGCGACGTCAATGAAATCTGTTCCCTGCGGCCCTTCGAAGCGCAGTGGCGCGCCGTGATTTTCCACGATGCCGAACGTCTGAATCCCCCCGCGCAGAATCATTTCCTCAAAATGCTCGAAGAACCGCCGGGACGCACCCTGTTTATCCTGATAAGCGAATTTCCCCGGGATTTGCTGCCCACGATCCGCTCCCGGTGCCAATTGGTGCGCTTTCGAAGCCTCCGTCCGGAGACCGTGCTCGACCTGCTCCGGCGCGAACGCGACCTTTCTCCGGACCGGGCCGAGGCCCTCGCCGCGCTCTCGCTGGGGCGCATGGATCGCGCCCTGGACCTCGTGGACACCGACAAACGCGACCAGGCCCTGGAGATCATCACGCAGCTGCGCGCCGGCGGCGATCCGGTCGAATTGGCGGAGGAATTTACCAAAAATCTCGACGCGCAGCGCAAACAGATCGAGAATGCCATCGACGCCGAGCTGAAAATCGACCGAGACGATGCGGCCGACGCACAGGACAAACAGGCCCTGAAAGAGCTCCGCCTTGCCCATACCGCCGCGGCAATTCGCCGTGCTATACTAGATTATCTGTTCCTGTGGCAAACGTGGTACCGCGACGAAATGGTTTTCGCGGCCACGGCAGACACAAGCAAGATCCTCAACCGGGATTGCCTGGGCCAGCTCCGCAAGCAGGTCTCGACCGCCCCCGACCAGAAGATCGCGGCGGTGGAAAAGGCGCGGTATTTCCTCGACCGGTTCGTGAACGAGGAGCGCGTGTTTCGCGACCTTTTTTTCGCGCTGGCGGCCCGGTAGCCCCAGGAAGGAGTGGTGTATAGATGCAGACCGTGAAAATCCGCCTTCGTAAACCCACCCGGGTCTTCACCTTCCTGTGCGAAGATATCCCCCTCAAACGCCACGACAAATGCATCGTGCGCAGTGACCGGGGCCTCGAATACGGAATGTGTATCGTCGCCCCGGAAGACTGCCCCGAAGGCATGAAAGAACTCGTCAAGATGAACGTCGTGCGCCGGGCCACCCTCGCCGACGAAACCACGTTCCATCAGCTGCAACGCGACGAAAGCCGTGCGCGGGAGATCTGTGCGCAAAAAATCAGCCAGCACAAACTCCCCATGAAACTGGTCGACGTCGAATACTCTTTCGATAAACACCGGGTCCTCTTCTGCTTCACCGCCGCGGAACGCGTTGACTTCCGCAAACTCGTCCGCGACCTGGCCCAGGAGCTGAAAACCCGTATCGAACTCCGCCACATCCAGGTGCGCGACGAAGCCAAAATCGTGGGTGGGCTGGGCGTCTGCGGGCGCGAACTGTGTTGCGCGTCGTGGCTCACCGAGTTCAAGCCCATCTCCATGAAAATGGCCAAACGCCAGAATCTCTCGCTTAATCCGTCGAAAATAAGCGGCCAATGCGGTCGGCTCCTCTGTTGCCTCGCGTATGAAAACGATATGTACCTCGACCCACGAAAACGAAAGGCCGCCGCGCGGGCCGCACTCCCCCAGGAGACCGAAAGTGATCCCGGGCTCGATGAGGAATTCGTCGACGCGCCCGAAGAGGAGATCATCGCCGCCGAACCGTTCGAGGATGCCGACCCGGATGCCCTCAACGACCAGCCCGGCAAGACCCCCGGCGAGGCGCCCGTGCCCGAGCCCGCCGTAAGCTCCGCGCCGCAGGAAGCCGCGCCATCCGGCGATACCCCGGCGGCCAAGCGCCGTCCGCGACGCCGGCGCCGTAAAAAAACCCGGACTCCGGGCGGCGCTTCCGGAAATGCCGGTGGAGCACAGGGCTGATGCCCCTCGTCGATACACACTGCCATCTCCAGGACCCCCGCTTTGACGAAGACCGTCCAGCCGTGCTTGAGCGCAGCCTCGACACACTCGAATGGCTGGTACTTATCGGCGACGACCTCGACACCAGCCGCCGCGCGGTAAGCCTCGTCCGCGACCGGGTCTATGCCGCCGCCGGCTTCCATCCCTACCATGCCGACCAGGTAGATGCCTCCGCCCTCGAGCAGCTCTCCCGCCTCGCGGCCAGCGAAGGCGTCGTCGCCATCGGCGAGATCGGACTCGACTATTTCCGCTACGCCGAAACCACGCCCGCCGAACAGCGGCGCGCGCTTGAGGCGCAGCTCGAACTCGCCGCAACCCTCCGCCTGCCCGTGGTCATCCACAACCGCGACGCCGACGACGACACCCTTGCCATCCTGCGCAATGCCCGTAACCGCCTGCCCGGGGTTGTCATGCACTGCTTCGGCAGCAACGCAGCGTTCGCCGCGACCTGCGTCGAGCAGGGCTTTTATATCTCGTTTGCCGGCAACGTCACCTTTCCAAAGGCGGAACCCCTCCGCGAGGCGGCCGCGGTCGTGCCCATCGCCCGCCTCCTCGTCGAAACCGACAGCCCCTATCTCGCCCCCCAGCCCGTCCGCGGGAAACGCTGCGAACCCACCTACATCCAGCACACCGCCGCGTGCATGGCCGGCCTGAAAGGCATGGCACTCGAGGAATTCGCCGAAAAAACGACCTCAAACGCCGCCCAACTGTTCGGAATCGTGACCGATAAAGAACAGGGTTAGGCCAAACGACCCGTTTGGTTTTCAGAGCACATCATGCCCTCGTCTTGCAGAGCTTCTGTGACCTTCATACAACTCAATTGGGAGAGCGGCGGTTGCCGATAGCACGTTAGATGGGATAGAGGACGGGCGCAACCTTTTTGGTCCTTCATGGCCACCCTGCCGGCGGCCCGCAGACTCAACCTGCCATGTTGGAGCTTTCGGCCCTTCATTCATTTGACATTGCGGCCGGTTCACCCCTAAGCTGTGCACTTTCTACGCTTCCGTTCGAGCAGGAGTCCCGCATGTATTCCAACAATGTCCTCAATCAGATCGGCAATACGCCCATTGTCTGCCTCAAAGAGATGACCGGGGCCGCGATCTTTGCGAAAGCGGAACACCTCAACCCCGGCGGCAGCATCAAAGACCGTGTCGCGCGGTTTATGCTCGAGGAGGCCGTGCGCCGTGGCGAACTCCGGCCGGGCATGACCATCATGGAGCCGACCTCGGGCAACACGGGCATCGGCATTGCTCTGGTGGGCCGGCGCATGGGTTTTCCCGTCACCATCGTGATGCCGGAAAACATGAGCGAGGAGCGCAAAAAGATCATCAGCGCCCTCGGCGGCACGCTCATCCTGACCCCGGCCGGCGAGAGCATCGACGGGGCCGTGCGCGAGGTCGACCGGCGCCGTGCCGCCGACCCGGCCATCTATGTGCCCCAGCAGTTCGAAAACCCCGACAACGCGAGAATCCATTACCACACGACCGGCCCGGAGATCTGGAACCAGCTCGAGCAGCGCATCGACGCCTTCGTCTCCGGACTGGGCTCCGGCGGCACGCTCCAGGGCATCGGGGCCTTTCTCAAGGAACGCAACCCCCAGATCGAGATCGTCGCCGTCGAACCCAAAAACGTCTCCGCTCTGCTGGGCCACGAGCCCGGTCTGCACAAAATCCAGGGGATTGGCGACGGCTTCGTCCCGAAGATCCTCGACGTCTCGCTCGTGGATACGGTGCTTGAGGTCTGTGACGACGACGCGATCGCTACGGCGCGCGCGCTCGCCCGTGAGGCGGGCCTGCTGGCCGGGGTATCCTCGGGGGCCAATGTCTGGGCGGCGATCCAGACGGCCGAACGCCTCGGCCCGGATGCCGTCATTGCCACCGTGCTCCCGGATCGCGCCGAACGCTATTTCTCGACCAGCCTGATCTGAGATCGAAGGAAACCCGGCCCTGCCCGGCGTGTATAGTAGTCGCGTGCGGACCCGGAGAGGCAGCAACGCGCGAAAATTACGGCGCTCCGCACAGAAAAAGGGTAGAACCATGGGCAAAATGAAAGTCGCCGTCCTGATGGGCGGTGTAAGCTCCGAACACGATATCTCCCTCCGCTCCGGCGCGATGGTCGCGGGCAACCTCGACCGCCAAACCTATGAGCCCGTGCCCGTGGTCATCACGAAGACGGGCCTGTGGAAGATCCTGGATATCCGCCCTTGCGGAATTCTTGACGCCCTCGCCCATCTCCAGCAGATCGGCGTCGGCTGCGTATTTATCGCGCTTCACGGGCCTCATGGCGAAGACGGCCGCATTCAGGGCCTTTTCGACACGATCGGCATGCCGTACACCGGCTCCGGATGCGGCGCCAGCGCCCTCGCCATCGACAAGATCCGCTCAAAAGCCATCGCCCGAAGCGCGGGCATCCCCGTCGCCCGTGATCTGGTCGTCACGCGCACCCAGTGGGACGCCAACCCCGAGGACGTCCTCAAACGGGTCCATACCGAGCTGGGATTTCCCTGCGTGCTCAAAAGTCCGTGCCAGGGTTCGAGCATCGGCATGGCCATCCCGCGCGAACTGCCCGAATTTCGCCATGCGCTTCTCAACGTCTTCGCCTTTGACGACACCATCCTAATCGAGGAATTCCTGGACGGCCTGGAAGTCACCTGCGGCGTGCTCGATGCCACTCCCGGTGAAGCGCCCCAGGCCCTGCCCGTCACGGAGATCCGGCCCGTCAATGCCGCGTTTTTCGATTACAGCGCCAAATACACGCCCGGCGCCACGGAAGAAATCACCCCCGCGCGGCTCGCCCCCGAAATCACCGCGTCGATACAAGATATCGCCGTTCGCGTGCATGCCGAGATGGGTTGCCGGGGTCTCAGCCGGAGTGATATGATTCTCGTACGCGATCGACCCGTTTGGATCGAGGTCAATACCATTCCCGGGATGACAGAGACATCGCTGTTTCCCCAGGCGGCCGCGGCGGCAGGCATTGCCTTTCCTGAACTCCTGGACCGCCTGATTCGCGGGGCCAGGAGGCAGGCGCACTAATCAAGCCATCCACACGGCGGCCCTTGTGTCCCGGGGTGGCGCCTCGAAGCATGCACGCATAAAGGAAACGCCATGACCATCGAATTCACCAAGATGCACGGCCTGGGCAATGATTACCTCTTCATTGATGCGCAGCACTGCCCAGTCGACAACCCCGGCGCGCTCTCCCGCGCCATGAGCCACCGGCACCTCGGCGCGGGCGCCGACGGCATCATTCTCGTGCTGCCGGGCGAGAGCGGCGCCGATTTTGCCATGCGCATCTTCAATGCCGACGGCAGCGAGGCCGAAACCTGCGGCAACGGCGTCCGTTGTTTCGCCAAATATGTCTTTGAACGCGGCATGACCCACAAAACCGACTTGGTCATCCTGACGGGCGCGGGACCCAACCGTGTTTCGCTGACCCTCAACGATGGCGTGGTTCAATCCGTCCGCTCCAACATGGGTTCGCCCCGCTTCGAGCGGGCCGAAATTCCCATGGTCGGCCCTCCAGGCCGGGTCATCGAGGAGAAACTCGCCATCTCCGGTCAGACCTTCCCCGTTACCTGCGTCAATATCGGCAATCCGCACGCCGTT
The DNA here is from genome assembly GCA_050950105.1 of Candidatus Hydrogenedentales bacterium. Lineage (GTDB taxonomy): Bacteria > Hydrogenedentota > Hydrogenedentia > Hydrogenedentales > SLHB01 > UBA2224. The sequence continues at coordinate 402,196 of JBMNGZ010000010.1, forward strand.
ATTTTTGTCGATGACGCCACGGCCATCCCCCTGGCTGAACTCGGGCCGAAAATCGAAAATCATCCCTCGTTTCCCCAGCGCACCAACGTCGAATTCGTGACCGTGCGCGACCGCGAAAACATCGTCATGCGGATCTGGGAACGCGGCAGCGGCATCACCATGGCGAGCGGCAGCGGTTCATGCGCGTCCGCGCTCGCGTCCATGATCACCGAGCGCACCGCTCGGCGCGTCAACGTCCATCTCGTCTACGGCCAGCTTGCCGTGGAATGGGCAGACGACGGGTTTGTGTATCAGGAGGGGCCGGCCACGGAGGTCTACGTCGGCCAATGGCCGGAGGATTGACCGCGCACCGCACCGGACCTGCCGGCCGGGTGCTACGCGGTCCATCGGGACGGGAAAGCTTGCCATGCCACTGAAAATCGCGGTACTGCTTTCAGGCAGCGGCACCACGCTACAGAATCTCATTGATCGCGCCGGCACCGGCGAACTCGACGTGCAATTCGTTTGCGTGATCAGCTCCCGCACCGGCGCCTACGGCCTCGAACGCGCCCGCAAACACAATATCCCGGCCATTCCCATCGTCCGCAAGGATTACGGCGCCCTCGACGAGTTCAATGCCGCGCTCTGGGACACCGTCCGCCGCCATGACGCGGAACTGGTCGTGCTCGCGGGGTTCATGAGCCTCCTTCAGATCCCCAGCGACTACGAAAACCGGGTCATCAACGTCCATCCGGCGCTCATCCCCGCATTCTGCGGGCAGGGCATGTACGGACACCATGTTCATGAGGCCGTCATCGAATACGGCGTCAAACTCTCCGGCGCCACGGTGCATTTCGCCAACAACATCTACGACGCGGGGCCCATCATCCTCCAGGATACGGTTCCCGTGCTCGACAGCGACACACCGGATACCCTGGCCGAGCGGGTGCAGGCCAAAGAACGCGAACTCTACCCCAAAGCCATCCGCCTCTTCGCGGACGGGCGCCTTCGCGTCGAAGGCCGCCACGTCCGCATTCTCGACCCTCAATAGGCGGCCCGGCCCGGGTTCTTATCCGGCGCCATCACCAACGGACAGCGGCCGCGCCCCAGGTCAATCCGGCGCCAAAGCCCGCCAGCAACAGCAGGTCCCCATCCTTGACCCGGCCTTCGGCCACTGCCTCATGCAAGGCAAGCGGGATCGAGGCCGAGGTCGTATTGGCCACCCGCTCGAGATTCAAGACAACCTTCTCTTCCGGGAGCCCGAGGCGTCTTGCCGCCGCGCCGATAATTCGCGCATTGGCCTGGTGTGGCACGAACAGGTCTACATCATCCAGGTGCAAGCCCGCTAGTTCCAGGGCTTTCATCGACGCTTCCTCAAAAAGCAGCGTGGCCCGCTTGAACAGCTCTGCGCCTTTCATCTCGATGTCCAAACCGGATCCGTCCAGATTCTCTTGCGTCAGCGGAGCTTTCGAACCGCCCCCGGGGATGATCAGCATATCGCCACCGGAACCATCGGCCCCCAGAAACGTCGACAGCACTCCGCGGTCGCCCTCGTCGGCCTGCAAGACCGTCGCCCCGGCGCCGTCACCAAACAAGACCGCCGTCTCACGTTTCGCCCAGTTCAAGCGGTTGGTCTGCGCCTCCGCGCCCACCACCAGCACCGTGCGGTAGATGCCCGCGCGAATGTAGGCGGTGGCCGTCGCCAAACCGGTCACAAATCCCGTACATGCGGCATTCAAATCAAACGCACCCGCGTTTTCTGCGCCAATACGTTCCTGAATCATGCATGCCGTCGCCGGAAACAGGTAATCGGGAGTCGTGGTGCAACAAATGATCAATTCCACGTCTTCCGGGGCCACCCCGGCATTGAGCAGCGCATCCCGCGCAGCCGGCGCGCCCAAATCGGACGACCCTTCGCCCGCAGCCGCCAGATGGCGCTGCCCGATCCCCGTGCGCTTTCGAATCCACTCGTCCGTCGTATCCATCAGTGATTCAAGTTTGGCGTTGGTCCAGACCGTCTCCGGAAGAAACCCGCCCGTGCCTGTAATTCGTGCTCGCAGCATTAATGTTGTCTCCTGTAAGTCATTACTACGATCCCGCCCTCAAAAAAAGCACACGGACAGCATCCATGCCCCAAGCATAGCGTGAAGATTGTCCATCAGCCGGATTGCGGGATCCGGTATAGCCCCTGCCACAGCAGTGTTTGCCCCTCAAACCGCAAAGCATACCCCAAGCGGCGGATGGCTCTCAATGTTTCGCCGCGCAAGCGCCCAGCCCCGGGCGTTTTCCCTCCGCTTGCAGGGGCAGGCCCCTCGCCTGCGCCAATCCCCGGGCGTTCGCCCACCGGTTGTAGGGGCAGACCCCTGTGTCTGCCCATCCGGATTATATGGGCAACCCCCACACAGTTGCGTAACCTGGATGCACCTGAGCAACTCCCACACGGTTGCGTAACCTGGATGTACCGGGGCAACCCCGACGCGGTAGCGTAACCTGGATGTACCGGGGCAACCCCGACGCGGTAGCGTTCCGGAATGTAGGGGCAGACCCCTGTGTCTGCCCATCCGGATAGCCCCTGCGGCTGCCTTAAGAAGGGCAGACACAGGGGTCTGCCCCTACGCGCTGCGGAACCAGGATGGACCGGGACGGCCCCCGCGCTGCGGAAACCTGTCCCCGCGCGGCTGCCCATCCGGATAGCCCCTGCAGCTGCGTTTAAGAAGGGCAGACACAGGGGTCTGCCCCTACGCGCTACGTAGCACAGATCGCCCCGGATAGCCACGCGCTGCGGAAATCAGTCCCCACGCGGGTGCAGTAATCGGGATGGGTCAGGGCAAGCCCAGCAAGCGTGCCGCATTGCCGTAAAACATGAGCCGTTCGCGCTCCGGCCCCAGGGCAAGCGCGCGTGCCGCTTCAACCGCGTGGGCCTGGTCTTCCCACGGCGAATCCGTCCCGAACATCACATAGTCCGCAGGATGCGCCAGCAACGCCGCGCGCGCGCGCGCCGGGTCGATCATGTGCAGGCAGTACGAAAAATCCATATACACCGGTTTACCCCACAGGTGCTTCTCCGCCTCGTCCCAATCCAGCCATGCCGCCAGATGGGAGGTCACCAGCTTCAGATCCGGGAACGCGTCGATCAGCCGCACGACACGCATGGGGTCCGCGATCCGATCGTGCGGATAGGCGATATCGAATCCGGTATGCAGCAGCAGCACCAGGCCTTCGTCGCGCACGGCCCTGTAAAACGGCCACAACCGCTCCTCATCCACGGTGAACTCCTGGTAATAGGGATGCATTTTGATCCCGCGGAATCCTGCATCGGCAATTGTCCGCACCCGGCCTGGCACGTCGGCGTCTTCCGGATGGACCGACGGAAACGGTATCAGCCGCTCGGACGCGATCCCCGACGACCACTTCAAAATGGCGTCAAACTGGCCCGGTTTGGTGGCGATCGAAGCGACCACCGAGTGCGTAATCCCCGCCCGGTCCATCGACGCCAGCAGCGAGGAGATCTTCCCGTCGAGGGCCGCCTTCACGTTCGATTCCCCTTCCAGCTTTGGCAGCGCTTTCTCTGCGACCGGATCCGGAAAAGCGTGCGCGTGGAAGTCGATGATGCGTAGTCCCGTGCTGCTCATGCTTTGTCCCACCTCTCTACACAGAGCGCCCGCACCGTTTCCGAACGGCCTCCTCGATCTGTGGCGGCACCAGGCCGCTCAAATCGCCGTCGAAACGCGCGATTTCGCGCACAATGCTCGAACTCAAAAACAGATGCGGCTCATTGGGCATCAGGCAGACCGTCTCCAGGCTCGGATTCAGCTTCTGGTTCGTGATCGCCATCGTCAGCTCGAATTCAAAGTCGGACATCACGCGCAGACCGCGCACGACGGCCACGGCGTTGCATTGCCGCGCAAACTCGGCTGTCAGCCCTACAAACGACGTGATCTCCACGCTGGCCAGGCCCTCGGAAATAGTCCGGAGCATCGCCATACGCTCTTCCACGGGAAACAGGCCTTTTTTTTCGGTATTGGTCGCCACCGCCACGATCAACTTGTCAAAAAGCGCCGAGGCCCGATGGATCAGGTCCTGATGCCCGCAGGTCGGAGGGTCGAAACTTCCCGGATACACTGCGACGCGTTCACGCATCGGTCTCCCCCTTCTTTTGAATCGCCGCGGCCAGCGCGGCTTGATACACGTCCAGCACCGTGACCCCTGCTTTCTCAGCCACCGCCCGGCACTCTTCAAACTCAGGCGCCGGCGCCGATGCGGTTCCTCCCAGAAGGCCGTATTTTACCCGCACTTCGCCCCAGGGTGTAGTCACGGGCCACCAGTCGCGCGGAAGGCGGACGCGAGATTCGCGCCGGATCCGCAGGCCCCGGGTCGTGGAATTTCGCAGCACCGTCTGCACAAGGGTCTCCACCCGGTTTTCGGGCGAAAGCAGCGTCAACAGGTGTGCTGCGCGCCCTTTTTTGCCCACGACGGGCGTGAGAAATGCGTCGAGTGCGCCTGCTTTCAAGGCCTCCTCAATCAACACCGGCAGCAACTCCGGATTCATGTCATCGATGTTGGTCTCGAGGACCGCAATAGTCTCTGTGCCCGGTTCCACCTCGTCGCGCCGGCCCACAAGCACTCGCAACACGTTGGCGCGGTCGGGCGCGTCGCGCTGGCCGCTGCCGTACCCGATCTGCTCGATGCGCATCGGCGGGAGTGGCCCATAGGCTTGCGCCAGCTGCGCAATCAGCGCCGCTCCGGTCGGCGTCACCCACTCTCCTTCCAGGTCGCCGCCCCAGATCGGCACGCCTTCCAGGAGTTTCGCCGTCGCCGGCGCGGGCACCGGCATGACCCCGTGCGCAGCCTTCACCGTGCCAAATCCCACAGGTAAGCGCGACGACTCCACCCGTTCTATCCCCAGGAGGTGCAGGCAAAAGTGCGCCGCCACCACATCCACGATGGAATCGATGGCCCCCACTTCATGAAAGTGCACCCGCTCAACAGTCGTGCCGTGTACTGCCGCTTCGCAGACCGCGAGCCGGCGAAACGTCTCCGCGCTCGCTTTCAGGACGCTGGGGGGAAGCTTTCCTCCCTCGATGATCTCCAGCACGTGCCGCAGGTGCCGATGCGGTTGAGGCGCCGCCGGATCCACATCGACCTTGAATTGAGCCGCTTCGAGCCCTTTTTTCTTCACACGGTCCACCGACACCGAGAACCCGCCAATCGCCAGCGATTCCAGCGCGTCCCGCAAGGCATCGAAGTCCGCCCCGGCGTCAATCAGCGCGCCCGCGATCATATCGCCGGCCGCACCGCAGACACAATCAAAATAGAGGGTCTTCATATCGCTTCCTTATGGCTCCCCGGCCGCCGCGGCGGTATGCTACTCCCGTTCCCCGTGCGCGATGCGGTTAATCATCGCTGCGAGGACGCCCGCCCCGAACCCGTTGTCGATATTCACGACTGAGATACCCGTGGCACACGAATTCAGCATCCCCAGCAGTGCGGCGATGCCGCCAAAGCTCGCGCCGTATCCCACGCTCGTGGGCACGGCGATCACCGGTTGTTCCACCAGCCCCGCCACGACGCTGGGCAGCGCACCTTCCATCCCTGCGCAGACCACCAGCACATCCGCTCCGCTCAAGATCGGCCGCTGTTCCAGGAGTCGGTGAAGGCCGGCCACGCCCACGTCATATACGCGGTTCACGCGCGTGCCCAGCGCCTCGCAGGTTACCACCGCTTCTTCCGCGATCGGCAGGTCCGACGTCCCCGCACTCACAACCGCGGCGTATCCGTCCCGCCTCTGCGGCGCTTCGACGGTAATGGTGATCGCCCGGGCTATCTCATGGTGCACAGCGTCCGGGTGCGCCGCCAGCACCGCTTCGACCACTTCCCGGCTGCAGCGTGTCGCCAGTACATTGCTTCCGTGGTCGCGCATCCGCGTCACGATGGCCACCACCTGCTCCGGCGTCTTGTTCTGTGCGAAGACCGTCTCCGGGTAACCCTTCCGGAGGTTGCGGTGATGATCCAGCTTTGCAAACCCGAGGTCTTCAAACGGCAGGTTTTTCAGGCGCTCCAGCGCGTCGTCCGGCGCCAGCGAGCCGCCCGCCACCGCCTCCAGCAGTTCCTTTAGTCTCTTTTGCTCCATCGGGACTACTCTCCAGGGCCCCGGCGCCCCACGCCGCCTCCAAGGGGATCGCGGGGCCTGCGGGCTGATATTCACCCACAGGCCCCACAGGCTCAAACTCGTCGTCGGTTATTTCGAATACGCCTTGATTACCTTCACGAGCGCATTCGCGATCTGATGCATATCGTCCTCGGTGAAGGTCGGGAACGCAAAGCAGGTGAACGTATGATCCTGGTGCCACACCGCGTTGGGCACGTCCACCGTGCTGTAGTCGACGCTGGAGGGCGTTGCGTACTCCTTCGATGTGAACGGGAACCCTGAATTGCCAAAGCCTCGTTTCTGCGTGAACGCCTTTTCCGTATGGCATTGCGGCCAGAACACCTTCCAGCAGGGCGCCCCTTCGGCGCCAGCAGCCGCGACAAACTGCTCGATGTCGCAGGTCATGTTTTCGATGTCCAGCGAAAACGCCATCACGAACCAGCCGTTGCGCCGCTCATCGGTGTCGATCGGGGCGTACAAGACCTGCGGCAGCTCTTTCAAGGCGTCCATGACGATGTGCGCGTTGCGCCGGCGCGTCGGCATGTTCCAGTTGTCCATCCGGTCCAGTTCAGCCAGCCCTATGACCGATTGCATTTCGGTCATCCGGTAATTCCAGCCCACCCGGTTGTGGATATACGGCAGCTTCTGTTCGAGTTCGAGCAGGCTCAGCCGCGCCTTCACGTCGTAACCGTGATCCCGGAAACTGCGCGCCTCCCAGGCGAGGTCCTCGTTGTCCGTGGTGACCATGCCGCCTTCGCCGCCCGTGGTGAAGGTCTTGTTCTGACAGAAACTGCAGGCCGCGATGTCGCCCAGCGTCCCTGTTTTCTTGCCTTTGTACTCGCCGCCGAATGCCTCGGCATTGTCCTCGATCACAAAGAGCTTGTGTTTCTTGGCGAACGCATTGATTGCGTCCATATCCGCCACGTTGCCGTACAGATGCACGGGCATGATCGCTTTGGTGCGCTCGTTGACCAGTTTTTCGGCCGATTCGACGCTGATGCAGTGGTCGTCCCGGTTTACATCCGCAAACCGCGGGATCGCGCCGGCCTGACAGATCGTGAAGCTCGATGCGATAAACGAATAGCTGGGCACGATGACCTCATCGCCCGGCCCAACGCCCAGTGCCGCCAGCCCCACATGCAGCGCCGAGGTCCCCGAGTTCACGCTGACCGCGTAGTTGCTGCCCTGCCATTGGGCGAAGCGCTCCTCAAATTCGCGCCCCTTGTTGCCGGTCCAGTAATTGACTTTCCCGGAGCGCAACACGGCCTCTACCGCTTGAATGGCGGCGTCGTTGAATTGCGGCCAGGAGACCAGTGTGTTGGTTACCGCCTTCTGCCCACCCTCAATGGCCAATTTTTCACTCATGATCACCTAATCCTTTGCCTGTTATTCCCAATCCAACCCGCCTGAACAACACCTTGCTCGAAAAGGGAAGCTTGGTACGCGCCGGCGCATTGATTCTGCATCAAGGCCGCTCCCGGCCGCAACCAGTCTTCGAGGGGCAACAGCGCGTTTCCGTTAAAACGAATAGCGCACCGCTCCGTACACGTTTGTATTGTCTTCAAACTGGCCGAAAAACGTCGACGGCTTTTCGCCAAGGAAGACGTTAGCCCCGCATTCCACGGTCCAGTGGTCGTCCACTTTATAGCTCACCAGCGGGCGGAAATACGCGTCCACATCGCTGGGGCTGAAAAATGTGAATAGCGACAGGGTCAGATCCTGGCGCATCAGCAGTTTTGTCAGCCGCAGCGTGAACAGGTGCCGATCCTGGTCTCGGGCATCCATCATCAACGAGATCAGCGAATTACGGTAGGCGCTGTAGTCCATCATGTGCTCGAGGTAATATTGCACGCCGCCCGTGAGTTCTTTCGCCAGTTCGCGCTCATAGCCGAGCAATAGCCGGAATTCGCTGTTGTTGACGAAGGGATTGCCCCCGCCCCGGTCCTGGCGTGAATCGAAATACGCCAGCTCGATGTTCCCAATGCCTTTGAGAAAGTTGCCCCGCAGGCTCGCGCCATATACGCTCAGCTTCGGAAAGGTCGCCTGCATCGGAGGAAATCGCTGGCCGCCCGGGCTTTTCCAATAGCCGGAATAGGCATAAAAGGCCAACTCCGCCGAGCCAACCATCCGGTACAGGCGCAAGGCAAATTCGTCGTGCGTAAACCAGCGGCTCGGCGCATTGTAATTCACTTTCTGGTCCGCACCCACCGTGCGCCCGTAGAGCGAGTTGTAGAAACTCATGCGCTCCCCGGTGATGAAGCGGTCGTGATCGAACTGCGGCGTATACACGAAATCGACGTTTATCCAATCGGAAAACCAGGTCGCGCGAAGCGCGTCCGATGGCGCCTTGAGATACTCGACGTCCCGGCCGCTGAGAAAGGCCTGCCAATCCTTCGGGAAGAGATCGTTGAGAAACAACAGATCTCCCGTGCCCCAGGTCAGCACTTGCCGGCCCACTTTCACGTCGACGGACCTGGCCGGTGAAAACGTTAACGACAACTCGCGGAGATCGAAATCGCCCTCTTCGAGCACGGCGTCCCCGATGAAATCGCCCCGGTACTTAAGCAACACGCCCCGCCATGCCTTGTCGGCCTCCAGTTGAAGCCGCAGCTCGCCCAGGGTTGCGTCTTTTGATTGGGCCGGATCGTTCTGCGTACGCACGCCGCCGCGCAGGTCCCAGAACCCGTGCAGCCAGGGCGGGCGCAGTTTTTTAGACGGCATCTCTTCCATCCCGGCAAGGAATTCAGCGTCTGGCGTCTCGCCCAAGCCCTCGGGGAGTGCAGGGCCGCTCGGTGCTTCGTCCAAACCTTCCGGCAACGCGGGTCCATCCGGCGCCTCGCCCCCCAGTCCTTCCGGCAGCGCGGGTCCGCTCGACACGTCGCTGCCGAGGCCCTCCGGTAAGGCGGGAGCCGGCTCCGCTGTCGGCGCGGTCTCCGCCAAGCCCTCAGGGAGAGCCGGGGCGTCCGCCGCCCCCATGGCCGCCCATAGAAGCAGCGAAACAGCCACCCCTATCCTCACACCGGATAGCCATCTGAGAGATCGCCTGCAATAACTGGTCATTGATCTTTACCTGCGTATTCTGCACCCGAAAATGATGGAACCGCCTACAGAGTACCCGGAAAGTGGGCCCGTTTCCAGTCTCCCCGATAAACGAGTGCCGTATGAACGCACAAAGGCTTGAAAGAGGCCTTCAGACTCCGAAGCGGAGCCCAGGCTTGGCAGTCAACCATGGGCCAACTGCGGCGCACATTGAGGAGGCACTGTGCCCGCCGTTTCTCCCCCCGTCGCTGTATTGGAAGGAACTTCTCAACAACAAATCCGGTCGCACGTGCTCTGGTGCATTCACGTTTTTTTTCGACGTAGGTATCCTTGCAACTCCGAATTTATGTGCTCGCTTGGTGTCGACAAGGAGGCCCGACGGTACCCAGCCGGCGCCTCGAGGGCCTCATCGGTCTGGCCACCACAACAGAAGGCCAGCTCTCGCTGCGGTACGGGTAAACGGTGTTGAACGCGGCCGCGGCATTACGCGGGGGCGCGGGGGCCAGGTTTCACGTGGGGCTGCCGTTGAGTTGTTGGTTAAGCGGAGGGAAAGGCCTGAGGCGCTCCCCTTGCGCGCGACTTAGGGAACGGCGCCCCGTGAACGGGGGAAAAAAATGCCCCCGGGATCCTTGCGAATCCCGGGGGCGAATGCTAGTGCCGGCAACGACCGACTCTCCCACGCAGTTGCCCGCGCAGTACCATAGGCGCAGGTGGGCTTAACTTCTGTGTTCGGAATGGGAACAGGTGTGGCCCCACCGCCGTTGTCACCGGCGAAAATCTGACAGGAATGTAAGGGTTAGATGCAACGTAGGTATCAAATCCACCGCCGCATCCTGCCAAACCTCATTTTGAGTTCGGCAGATTTAAGGCCAAGCCTCACGGGCGATTAGTACTGGTCAGCTAAACATGTCGCCATGCGTACACCTCCAGCCTATCAACCTGGTGGTCTTCCAGGGCCCTTTAGGGACCTTACGGTCCTGGGAGATCTTATCTTGGGATGGGCTTCGTGCTTAGATGCTTTCAGCGCTTATCCCGACCGGACTTAGCTACCCGGCGATGCCACTGGCGTGACAACCGGATCACCATAGGTCCGTCCACCCCGGTCCTCTCGTACTAGGGGCAGCTTCCCTCAAATCTCCTACGCCCACAGAGGATAGGGACCGAACTGTCTCACGACGTTCTAAACCCAGCTCGCGTGCCACATTAATCGGCGAACAGACGAACCCTTGGGACCTGCTTCAGCCCCAGGATGTGACGAGCCGACATCGAGGTGCCAAACAACCCCGTCGATGTGAACTCTTGGGGGTTATTAGCCTGTTATCCCCGGCGTACCTTTTATCCGATGAGCAACGGCCCTTCCATACAGAACCGCTGGATCACTAAGCCCTACTTTCGTACCTGCTCGACTTGTTGGTCTCGCAGTCAAGCTCCCTTCTACCTTTACGCTCTACGCATGATTTCCAAACATGCTGAGGGAACCTTTGGGCGCCTCAGTTACTCTTTATGAGGCGACCGCCCCAGTCAAACTACCCGCCAGACACTGTCCTCTGCCCGGCTTCACGGGTTCAGAGTTAGGCTTCCATTGTAACAAGGGTGGTATTCCAAGGGTGGCTCAACCGAAGCTGACGCTCCGGTGTCAACGCCTCCCACCTATCCTATACAAGCTAAAACGAAAGTCAATATCAAGCTATAGTAAAGGTGCACGGGGTCTTCCCGTCCTTCTGCGGGTAACCAGCATCTTCACTGGTAATACAATTTCACCGGGTCACTCCTTGAGACAATGTTCAGATCGTTACGCCATTCGTGCAGGTCGGAACTTACCCGACAAGGAATTTCGCTACCTTAGGACCGTTATAGTTACGGCCGCCATTAACCGGGGCTTCAGTTCAGAGCTTCACGCCGAAGCGTTGACTCCTCCCGTTAACCTTCCGGCATTGGGCAGGCGTCAGTCCCTATACGTCGTCTTACGACTTAGCAGAGACCTGTGTTTTTAGTAAACAGTCGCCTGAACCATTTCACTGCGACTCCAACCAGCTTACGGAGCAAGTCCTTCACCGGCCGGAGCACCCCTTCTTCCGAAGTTACGGGGCCAATTGGTCGAGTTCCTTAAGGAGTGTTCTCCCGAGCGCCTTAGAATCCTCTTCTCATCCACCTGTGTCGGTTTACGGTACGGACACCGGCCACCTCGCTAGAGGTTTTTCTTGGCAGTATGGAATCGAGCGATCCGCTTCAAGTTTCCCATCCACGTCCCTTAACGCCTCGGAGTAGTGTAGCCCGGATTTGCCTGGGCTACCTCCCACACGCTTAGACCGCCTAATCCAACAGACGGCCGCCCTATCCTCCTGCGTCACCCCATCGCTCAAGCGATGGCGCGGTGGTACAGGAATCTTTGTGCCTGTTTCCCATCGCCTACGCCTTTCGGCCTCGGCTTAGGATCCGACTAACCCCGGGCGGATTATCCTTCCCCGGGAACCCTTGGATTTTCGGCGAGCAGGTTTCTCACCTGCTTTTTCGTTACTCATGCCGGCATGATCACTTCCATACGGTCCACACGTTCTCCCGATCGTGCTTCAATCCAGAATGGAACGCTCCTCTACCATCGCGCCCGAAGGCACGATTCGCAGCTTCGGTACTGAGCTTAGCCCCGTTACATCTTCGGCGCATAATCACTTGACCAGTGAGCTGTTACGCACTCTTTAAATGAATGGCTGCTTCTAAGCCAACATCCTGGTTGTCTGTGCAGTTACACATCCTTTCCCACTTAGCTCAGTTTAGGGACCTTAGCTGGCGATCTGGGCTCTTTCCCTTTCGACCATGGAGCTTATCCCCCACAGTCTGACTCCCGCAGTTCCACCAACGGTATTCGGAGTTTGATTGGGTTCGGTAGTCTGGTAGGACCCCTAGCCCATTCAGTGCTCTACCCCCGTTGGCTACCATGCGAGGCTAGTCCAAAAACTATTTCGAGGAGAACCAGCTATTGCCGAGTTTGATTGGCCTTTCACCCCTATCCACAACTCACCCAAGACATTTTCAACTGCCATTGGTTGGGGCCTCCATTTCCTTTTACGGAAACTTCACCCTGGCCATGGATAGATCACTCGGTTTCGGGTCTACCCTATGCGACTAAGCGCCCTATTCAGACTCGCTTTCGCTACGGCTATGGACCATAAGCCCTTAGCCTGGCCACATGGGGTAACTCGCCGGCTCATTATGCAATAGGCACGCGGTCAGACGGTCCGAAGACATCGTCCTCCCACTGATTGTAGGCATGCGGTTTCAGGTACTATTTCACTCCCCTCCCGGGGTACTTTTCACCTTTCCCTCACGGTACTGGTTCACTATCGGTCACCGAGTAGTATTTAGCCTTAGGAGATGGGCCTCCCAGATTCACGCGGGGTTTCACGTGACCCGCGCTACTTGGGAACATGGTTAAGAGGTCTGGTCTTCTTTCGCCTACGGGGCTATCACCCTCTATGGCCCGGCTTATCCAGCGGTGTTCAGCTAGAAGCCAGATTGGTAACCTCTCCGAAGCTCCGTATTGCTTCGTCACCACGTCCCTCAACCCCGTATGCACAACGGATACGGCCTATCACGTACATACGGTTTGGGCTGTTCCGCTTTCGCTCGCCACTACTAACGGAATCGCTACTTGCTTTCTTTTCCTCGAGGTACTGAGATGTTTCAGTTCCCTCGGTTGGCCTCCCCGACCTATGGATTCAGCCGGGAATTACCTGGGTTTGCCAGGTAGGGTTGCCCCATTCGGAGATCCACGGGTTAGCTTGCCTCCAGCTTACCGTGGCTTATCGCAGGTTTGCCGCGTCCTTCATCGCCTCTCGGTGCCAAGGCATCCGCCGCACGCCCTTACTAGCTTGGCCGAAACCCTGAAAATATCCAGTCGAAGACCGGATACTAAAAAATCGGATTCAGCAAGACACTGTTCGGTTGTATTTTGATGCCTGGTTACATCAACCCTTACATTCAACTGTCAAAGAACGGGTGCACGCCCTTTACGGTGCCGTGCACAAAGTCTTATGTGTTCGCTGCGGTTCCCCGCGGCGACCGACGTCTCGTGGTGGAGATGATCGGGATCGAACCGATGACCTCCGGCTTGCAAAGCCGGCGCTCTCCCAACTGAGCTACATCCCCGTGCGTACTCAACTGTGCGCTGGACGCCGGTTTACACTAGCACGACGCCGCTGGCGCCGTGTCTGCAAACCCTGGTCACTCAAAAATGGTGGGCCCGAGTAGAATCGAACTACCCACCTCACGCTTATCAGGCGTGCGCTCTAACCAACTGAGCTACGGGCCCACGCCCTCAAACGCAACGCGACGCTTGCGTTCGATGAACGTTGAATACGGTGCATGTCACGGCAGGTCCTGTATCGACCTCGCCCAGCGTCTCGAAAGACGCGAGCGTAGTGTTTTACTCCTTAGAAAGGAGGTGATCCAGCCGCACCTTCCGATACGGCTACCTTGTTACGACTTCATCCCCCTTACCGGACACACCTTCGGCGCCTCCCTCCCTTGCGGGTTGGGCCAGCGACTTCGGGTGCACCCGACTCGGGTCATGTGACGGGCGGTGTGTACAAGGCCCGGGAACGTATTCACCGCGTCATGGCTGATACGCGATTACTAGCGATTCCGACTTCATGGAGTCGAGTTGCAGACTCCAATCCGAACTGAGACCGGCTTTTTGAGATTAGCTCTGCCTCGCGACGTTGCATCTCTTTGTACCGGCCATTGTAGCACGTGTGTCGCCCCAGGCATAAGGGCCGTGATGACTTGACGTCGTCCCCACCTTCCTCCGGTTTATCACCGGCAGTCTCCCTAGAGTGCCCGGCCGAACCGCTGGTAACTAAGGACAAGGGTTGCGCTCGTTGCGGGACTTAACCCAACATCTCACGACACGAGCTGACGACAGCCATGCAACACCTGTCACCGAGCCCCCGAAGGGGAAACCATGTTTCCATGGCGGTCTCGGGATGTCAAGCCTGGGTAAGGTTCTTCGCGTTGCCTCGAATTAAACCACATGCTCCACCGCTTGTGCGGGCCCCCGTCAATTCCTTTGAGTTTCAGTCTTGCGACCGTACTCCCCAGGCGGTGCACTTAATGCGTTAGCTTCGGCACGGAAGGGGTCGATACCTCCCACACCTAGTGCACAACGTTTACGGCGTGGACTACCGGGGTATCTAATCCCGTTCGCTCCCCACGCTTTCGAGCCTCAGCGTCAGTTATGCGCCAGAAAGCCGCTTTCGCCACCGGTGTTCCTCCAGATATCTACGCATTTCACCGCTACACCTGGAATTCCACTTTCCTATCGCATACTCAAGCCAGGCAGTATCCAAAGCAATTCCGGGGTTAAGCCCCGGGCTTTCACTTCCGACTGACCTGGCCGCCTGCGCTCCCTTTACGCCCAGTCATTCCGAACAACGCTTGCAACCTCCGTATTACCGCGGCTGCTGGCACGGAGTTAGCCGTTGCTTATTCCTGAGGTACCGTCAAACCGAAGGCATTTCCTCCCCCGATAGTTCTTCCCTCAGAAAAGGACTTTACGACCCGAAGGCCTTCATCATCCACGCGGCATGGCTGCGTCAGGCTTTCGCCCATTGCGCAATATTCCCTACTGCTGCCACCCGTAGGTGTCTGGACCGTGTCTCAGTTCCAGTGTGGCCGATCAACCTCTCAGCTCGGCTACCCATCATAGCCTTGGTGGGCCATTACCTCACCAACTAGCTAATGGGGGGCGGGCTCATCTTTCGGCGAGGCTTTAAGGGCCCCTTTCTTTGCGTTGCCCGAGAGCATCGCAACCGTACGGGGTATTAGCGGCCGTTTCCAGCCGTTATCCCCCTCCGAAAGGCAGATTACCCACCTGTTACTCACCCGTTCGCCGCTCGAGTACCCCCGAAGGGGCCTTTCCGCTCGACTTGCATGTATGAGGCCTGCCGCCAGCGTTCGTTCTGAGCCAGGATCAAACTCTCCGATAAAAATCTAACGAAGCGCGCGAACGCGCCCCGCTTTTGGTGAGTCTGATTCCTATTGAAAAAGGAATCTCATCTTACTTGGGGGCAAAGTGTCGCAGAGAAGTTCTCTGCATCACCTTACCTGTATTACATGACCTGCTTGCTGTCTTAAACAGGACATGCACCGTATTCAACTTTCAAAGAACCAAGCGCCTCGTCTGTCGTGCGCCCGCAGACACAAATACCCTTGACTTGCCCATGCGGGCAACATGCTGGGAAACTTTCGTGCCCGAACCACGCCACAACATTTCGGCGTGGCGACCTTTCGCGGGTGGGCTTCTTCGCTCACCACCCGGACGCTGAGTGTACCAGCTCTCGGGGGGGGATGTCAACCCCTTCTTCGGTGAACTCGACCGGCCTTGCGACCGAACCCTGTCCCGCTCCGCGTCGCTCTCACGACGGGAAGGCTAGTGTAGCAAAAAGAAAACCCGATGTCAACAAAAAAATTAAAAATAATTGACGGCCCGCTTTTGCCCGGTTTTACGGGCGTTTTTGCGTTTTTTGCGCTCGGAATCAGGTCTGGACCGTGCCTCGCGCCCCAGGCGGCTCCTGGCCGGATGATCTCTTTTCGGCGTTTCCTGCGCGGATCGGCTGTGGAAGCCTCGGTTCGCCGGGATGTCTGACGGCACGATTCCGCTCTATACATGCTATAGTAAGCGCTTCAAAGGCTTGCTTCGAGCGGGTTTTGCGGAGCGTGGCTCCAATCCATGGGAGGATTTGTCATGACTATGAATCGGCCAGGCTTTGCCGCCATGGCGCTTGGAGTCGTCGCCCCGTTGGTTTTCGCTGCGGAAACGCCCGAAGTCCCGCATAGCCTGTGGGCCTACATCGGCACCTACACCGCGGGCGCCAGCGAGGGGATCTATCGCCTCAGCTTTGATGCCCAGACGGGGCAGCTGGGCCAGCCGGAACTTGCGGCGAAGGCCGGAAATCCTTCCTTCCTCGCGTTGCATCCCACAAAACCCCTGCTCTACGCAGTCGGTGAAGCGGGTGAAAGCCTGGACGGCGTCACGGGCTTTCTGGTCGATCCCGAAACCGGCGACCTCACCCGGCTCAACCGCGCGGCATCGATGGGCCGCGGCCCGTGCCACATCACCGTGGCTCCCGGCGGCCGCAACGTCGCCGTTGCGAACTACAGCGGCGGCAGCATCGCCACACTGCCTCTGCGCGAAGACGGCGCCCTGGGCGACGCGAGCGCGTTTGTGCAGCACACGGGCTCGAGTGTCAATCCGCAACGGCAGCGCGAAGCCCACGCCCACTCGGTGAATTTCGACCCCTCGGGCCGGTTCTTATTCGCCGCCGATCTCGGCACAGACCATGTCATGATCTACCGTTTCGATGAACGGCACGGCACGCTTGAGGCGAACGATCCCCCTTCCGTGCAGCTGGCCCCCGGCGCCGGCCCGCGCCATTTCGCGCTCCATCCCTCCGGCAAGTTTGCGTACGTGATCAACGAACTCGACAACACCATTACCGCATTCGCCTGTGACCTCGCCGCGGGCCGCCTCGATGCACTCCAATCCATCTCCACAGTGCCCGAGGAATTCACTGGAGAGAGCTACACCGCGGAGATCAGGGTCCACCCTTCCGGCCGCTTCGTCTACGGCTCAAACCGTGGGCACGACAGCATCGCCCTATTCGCCGTTGACCCCGCATCCGGCGCGCTCACCTCCGCCGGCTGGACCCCTACCCAGGGCAAGACGCCGCGCCATTTCAACATAGAGCCCGGAGGAAAATTTCTGATCGCTGCGAACCAGGATTCGGACAGCCTGGCGGTGTTCCGGATCGACCCGGCATCTGGCGCGCTCGAAGCCACCGGACAGCTCGTTTCCGTGCCTACGCCCGTCTGCGTCGTGTTCAGGCCGATAGTGGCAAAATAGAGGGGGGGCGGCTCAGGCGCCGGCGGCCTGCACGGCCGCGCGCCAGTTTGCCAGGCCCGTTTTCATATCCGGTACGGGATTCTCGGGGCTCTCCTCGTATTCCATCACGATGGGGCCGGTGAAGCCGGTTTCCAACAAAGCGCTTGCCACGGCGCTCAGGTCCAGATCGCCCTCGCCCAGGATCTGCTCTTTTCCTCCGAGGGTCCAATCCTTCAAATGCAGCGAGAGGAGCCGGTCGCCCAGGCGCTGGATCACTTCCTGTGGCAACTCATTGCTTCGCAGATAGTGCCCGGTATCTGCGCAGGCGCCCAGGAATGGGTGCCGCCCCTTCACGGCTCGCAACGTGTCGTCCACGTTGTCGTAGCGCGCTCCCGGACCGTGATTATGGATTGCAATTTTTATCTGGAACTCGTCAACCAGCGCCTCCAGGTTGTCGAATGCTTCCGGCGTCGGATCCGCGGTCAACACCTGCACGCCGAGCGCTCGGGCAAACTCGAATTTTTTCCGGTTCGCCGCTGCGTCGACCGTGAGACTTTCCACGCCAAAACACGGCACCTGTACGTGTTGCTCGGCCAACAGGCGGCGAACTTCCGCAAAGCCGGCGTCCTCCGCATCCGGTGGAAAATGCACCGCGCAAAATTCCATCGTATCCGCGCCCAATTGCTTCAAACACGCGATGGCTCCGGCCAAGTCGAAGTTACGAAAGCTGAAGCTCTGCGCCCCTGCTGCGAACCGTTCCCCTGTCATGGCATTCCCTTCCTTTTTCGTGGGTTAGTGTGAGCCGGTCTCACGCGCTTGTTACACCACCTTACCGGTCGGCCGGGGCGCCAGCAACAGCGCGCCCGCGACCACGACGGATTCGCCCAGCGCGCACGGCACGATGTCGTAGCGTCCGCGAAACTGTTCAAACACCCGCGCATCGACATACCTGCGCAACGGCTCCAGCAACACCTCGCCCATCAGTGCTACCCCTCCGCCCAGCGCCACCCGTTCGGGATGAACCAGCGTGATTAGATTGGCCAGGGCCAATCCCACCGATTGCGCGACATGGTCAAGCTCGTCGAGGCATTCCCGATCGCCCGCACGGGCCGCTTCCGCCACCATCGCGCAGGTGATCCGTTCCCGAGCGCCTTCGCAGAGGCGGTGCAGCACCGAACCCGGCGCGATATTCGCCGCGCTTCGAAACCGTCGTTCTATCGACCAGCCGGAGCACAGCTTCTCAAGCTTTTCCGATGCGCCGGGTTCCCGGGCGGTCCAGTCCGGCACATGGCAATGGCCGATTTCCGCAGCACCCCGGCCCTGGCCGTCGTGCAGTTTTCCGTCAAGTATCAGCGCACCGCCGATACCGCTGCCGATGTTCATGTAACAGAAGTGGCGGGTTCCCCGGCCCGCGCCCAGGCAATACTCCGCCCAGCCCCCGGCGTTGCTGTCATTGACCACGACGGCTGGCAGCTCGAACCGTTCCTCGAACCAGGTTTTGAGCGGCATCCCGTCCCAGCCGCCCACCTGGTGAGAGACCAGGACCGTGCCGGTGGCCGACTCGACCGGGCCGCCGAATCCCACACCCAGGCCCGTCACGATCCGGCCGCGTGACGAGGCCTCTTCGAGCAGCCGGGGCACAGCTGTGTCAAACCATGCCAGGATGGCCTGCGCTCCTTCCTCTGCCGGCGCCCGGCCCCGTTCCTGTGCCAGGATCTCCCCGGCGGCCGTGCCGAGCACGGCCTGGAGTTTTGTGCCCCCGATTTCAACGCCAAGCAGCAGGCCTTCCATAGTCAAATCAACCTTCGCCCGACGCCGTCATGCGGGCTCACGGGTCACGCTCGACTTGCCGCCGAACGATTCTTTCAGGACCTCGACCAGCGCATGCTCGATAATCAGGTGGGCGTCTTCAACCTGCGCCATTGAATCGCAGGGGACATTGACGTGGATATCGCACAGCGGACCCAGCTTCCCGCCCTGGAATCCCGTGAATCCCAGTACCGAAAGGCCTTTTGCCTTCGCCGTCTTCACCGCCTCAAGCACGTTGGGCGAATTGCCGCTGCCAGAAAACGCCACCAGCAGATCGCCCGGCCGGCCGTACGCTTCGAGCTGCAACGCCAGCGCCTGCGCGTACTCCACATCGTTGGCGAACGCCATCATCAACGGAACGCAATCCGTCAGCGCAAACGCGCGGAATGGCCGGCAGCCCGCGGCGTCCGCCGGCGCCTTCACGAGGTCGTTGACCATATGCGACGCGGTGGCGGCGCTGCCGCCGTTTCCACAGACATAAATCACCTTATCCGCGGCATGAATGTCCCGGATGGCCTTGACCGCCGCATCAAACGCGGCCTCGTCAATCCGGGCCAGAACCCGGCCGAGCTCCGTACAATAAGTCGAAAGCGTGAGCATGCATTTCCTTTCCGATGCCGCCGGCACCCCGGCAGACCACCTGCAGTGTCATGGGAACCTGCCCGCAACCCGGGCCGGACTGAGTCTATCCTAAGAGGCGCGCGTCAACGGTTTCAAGACGCACCGAGCCAGCTTGCGTACCGGCAGAAGGAATTGCGGAAAAAGGGCGGCGTTTTGAGGGGGTTACGCCGACTTCGCGGGAAGCACGACGTCCTCGATTGTGCGCGTCACGTTCGCGAAATGAAGAATTTGATTGAGGCTGTATTTCACCGGGTTTTCTCTGCGGAACGACCCATCCAGCGGCGGCGTGGCGAGGATTTTCGCCCGATCCAGACGGAGGGTATCCCCTGCCAACACCAGCAGTCCGGCTTTCCGAAAATGCTTCAGCGCCGCCGAGATCTGCCCCGGCAGATCGGCCAGTGTATCGGGGTCGATGTAGCGGTCTTTGACTCGTTCCAAAACGGTCTGCACCATGGTATCGAACTCGGCGCGCCGTATCGTCTCATCCAAGTCGTGCAGGGCGTAAAGATACAGGACCCCCGCCGAGATCTGCGTTGCGTTCAGCGCCACGTTTTCCGCGATCACCTCGACGAGCTGGAAATCCAGCGCGCGCTGTTCTTCACGGCCCGCGCGCGGCGGCAAGCGCAACGGATGCCCCATGAGCACGGTGTCGACTCCCGTGGCAAGGTTTCGGGTCCGCGTCAACGGCACGACCGCCACATCGAGTTCTTCTTCCCGGCCTCGTCGGGCCTGGGCGAGAAAAAACGCCGCGCTCCCCGGCTCCTGAACCTCTCCCCGGTATTCAAAAAGCAGCCCGCTCCGGGTGCGCGTCCGTCCCGGGTACATGATGAAACTCTCGCCGTTGCGCAAGACGTTCACAAAAGGCCGCAACTGCCCCAATGTGACGTTTTCCCGTGAAAACTCAAGCGTCCCCAGTTGGCAAATCAACTCGTCCACCTGGACCAGCCGGTACCACCACGAGTCTTTCTTCTTAGCAAAAAAATCGTTGCGCGACATGAACCGGGGCAGAATGCCCGCTGACTGAATGGCTGCGCCAAAGCTCACGAACGGATCCAGCAGCAGCACATGGTTTTGCGCGAACACGCACGACGCATCCTTGGGACAGCGCTCCCCGTGCACTACACGGAGCCGCGTCCGCCAGCGCAAAAAATGCCCGATGACCGTGCAGAACTCGATCCGCTTCTGCATCAGATCCGGTTGCGGCGCGAGATGCAGCCGGTGCAGGAGATACTGCGCCAGGCCGACAATTACTGTGAACCATGCGTGTATGGCGTTCATAGCTTCGCGATTCTACCGGGCGCACCGCCCTCCGGACAAGCGCGGCACGCCTCAAACGCCGCGCCGGAGTTCCCGCGTCCCCGCTCCTTCTGCTACACTTCCGCGGGCGGGCCAATTCTCCGAAAACCAGATTTTCGGACCAAGATTTTCGGACCACGCAGAGGAACACGCATGAATCCACTGTTTTTTTACCCCGGCATGCTCTTACTGGGCGCGGGCGTTGGGCTCATGAGCTGTGCCCTTGGCCTGGGTGGCGGGATCCTCATGGTCCCCGCATTTCTTGAATTTGTGCCGGGCATGGACCCCCATACCGCGAAAGGCACCAGCCTGCTCATCATCGTGTTCGTGTCCGCAGTCAACGTCTGGCGGCTCAATCAAGGCTATACCGACTGGCAATGGCGTCTTGCCATCCAGACTTCCTTCGGCTCGGTCGCCGGAGCGTATATCGGCGGATGGGTCACGCAATTTTTTGATGACCGTATCGTCACCTGGATATTTATCGTCCTGCTTGGCCTTGTCGGCATCCGCACATTTTTCCTCGAAGCGCCCCGGGTGTCCAAAGACGAGGTTCGTTCGCGCGACACCCTGGCGATCTTCATCGGCTTCGCCATGGGTATTGCGTCCGGGCTTACGGGCGTCGGTGGCGGTGCCGTACTCGTTCCCCTCGCCCTGATCGCCGGCATCACGTCCAATGAACGCGTCGTGGCCCTGGCCAATATGGTGATGGTGCCGACCTGTATCGCGGGCGCCTTTGCCCACATGCTCCAGGAACCGAACCCTCAGATCGACCTCCCGTTTTCCGTGGGCAAGGTCAATCTGGCGCTCACGCCGCTTGTGTTTCTCGGCGCCCAGGCCGGCGCTCCCCTCGGAAAATGGGTCAACGAGCTGCTCAAACTCAAAGTCCGCCGTATAGTCATGGGACTCGTCCTGATCCTCATCACCGCTCGCCTGCTGACCCGCGTCCTCTGAAACAGGGCTGTATGGAATGACCCCGTTTTTTCTGACAGTTGAGCAGGGCCTTTTTTGAGTCTGGATCTGCCCCGACGTCAAGCAGAAAGCAATCCCTGTGGATGCCCATTCGGATTATATAGGTCCCCCCCCCGCGCTGCCGTAATCTGGATGCACCAGGGCAACCCTGACGCGGTAGCCTTTCGGTGTAGGGGCAGACCCCTGTGTCTGCCCATCCGGATAGCCCCCGTGGCTGGGTTGAAGAAGGGCAGACATAGGGGTCTGCCCCTACGCGCTGCGCAATCTGGATGAACCGAGGCAGCCCCCACGCTGTGCAACCTGGATGGATTTGGGCAGCTGGCTTTAACGTTCCTAAAACCTTGCCAAAAAAACTCACCCGGTCGAGCTGGGGGCATCGACACACCCAGCTAAAACAAGAACGTACGCGAATCCAACAAAAACCTTGGGAAGGGTTCTGGAATTCACCGGCTTGCTCTAGTTCTCACGCTGGGGTACCATGGTGCCCTGACGCAACTAGATGGGGAGGATTATCGCAATGGCCGTCAATCTCATGAACACGATCAAAGGTTCTCTGCTCGAAGATTTCTTTCCCGAGGGATGGGATCTTGAGATGTGGGACAAATGCGCCGCCGTCTCGCCGAAAAACTTCGCCAAACCCGAACGCTGGTGGAGCAAGAAATTCCAGCTTGTGAGCTGCCCGTCTCTTGGCGATTTCGACACCATGATGGGGCATGAAATCGCTACGGAGATCCGCAACGCCCGTGACGCAAAAAAACAGCTCATTCTCATCCTTCCTGTGGGGCCCATGGGCATGTACAAGTGGGCCGTCTTTTTCCTCAAGGAATGGGGTGTGAAATGCAACCATGTCCACGGGTTCAACATGGACGAATGGAGCGACCCGGACGGAAACACCCTGCCCGCGAAGGATCCCGGCGCGTTCCAGAACGCCATGGAAGAGGCCTTTTACGGTCCGCTCGGCAACCTGACCGTCCCGGTCAAACAGCGCCATTTTGCCACCAAGAAAGAACTGCCCACGTATGGCAGCCAGATCGCCGCGCTGCGCAAACGCGGTGCGCGCCTCGTCACGGTATACGGTATTGGCCGCGTCTGCCACATCGCGTTCTGGGAGCCCCATTTCGCCAGCGAATATTCGTCGATCGCGAAATGGAAAGCCGCTGAATACCGGATCGCGGCGCGGCTCCACCCCCTCACCATTGAACAGAACGCCCTCACCAGTTTTAAGAGCCGCACCACGCTCGTTCCCGCAACAGCTAATACGGTCGGCCCGGGCCTCTTTCTCAAGTCCGACCGCTGCATCGGCGGAGCCGACGGCGTGCTGGGCCGCGGCATGATGTGGCAGGGTCTCTCCCTGCGCGTCACGCTCCATCATCCGCCGAGCCCCTGGATCACCAGCACTTTCATGCCTACGCGCCCCGGCAGGCTGTTCTACCTCGAAGAGCTGGCCCAGTCGCTCGAACCCGAGTGCAACTGACCGGCAAACGCACGAGATCGCGCAGGGCGGTCCTTTTTTGGACCGCCCTGTTTTTTTACAACGCCGGCACAGTTTCCAGAGAGCCCGGATGACTCAGGGTTGCCGGTCCCCGGCTTCGCACACGGCGCGCAGGGTATCGAGCACCTCGTCATGCACGCGGCCGTTCGTGGCGCAGACGCCCCGGTTGTTGACGAGCATGCGCCCCGTCGAAAAATCCAGCCGTCTGCCGTCCAGATCGGTGATGCGTCCCCCGGCCTCCTCGGTGATCAACGCGCCCGCGGCCTGATCCCAGATCCGTTCCCGGTAGTCGGGCTGTTTCGCAGTCAGGAGCCGCAGGAGCAACTCCGCGTGGCCGGAGGCCAGCACCGCATACTTCGCCTGGCTGTCCATTCGCACGGCTTCCGCGGTCACGCCAACGGCGGCCGCCATCCGCTCGATGCGGCCCACGTTGGTATGGCCCGTTTCGAACGAGCGCAGGATACGTATCTGCGCCACATCTTCTCTATCGGACACGCGCAACGGACGCAATTTGCCTCCCGTTTCAAGCGGCTGCCACCACGCTCCCTGGCCACGCGCCGCCACCACCAGCGTCCCTGCTCCTCCCGGCTCCGGACGGTGGGCGTCGTTCAAATTGGGACACGCCATCGCAGCAAGCACAACCTCGCCCTCATCCACCAACGCCATGCCCACGGCATACTGGTCGCCGCGCAGAAACCCTTTTGTGCCGTCGATGGGATCCAGCGTCCAGAAGCGTCCGCGCGGCGCGGCGTTTCCGCGGTCGATCCAGGCGCAGACCGTCTCCGGGGTCGCATACGCCAGCCGCCGGCCGACGTACGCGGCCACCTGGCGGCATGTGGACGCCGCCTCCGGTTCGCGTAACTGTGCCGCGTCCTCCTCGGCCACCAGTGCAGCCGTGGGAAAGGTCTTCTCCAGCAGGCAGGCGATGAGTCCCTGAACCGCGAAATCGGCCACGGTCACCGGGGATCGGTCCTCTTTCGTGAGTGCCGGTTCCCCCATCTCGCGCTCCACTTCCCGAGCCAGCAGGGCGCCCGCGCGCACGGCTTCCATCGCAAACTGGATTTCTGGATTCGAATCATTAATCATATAGCGGCCTGTCCCTTCATGCCATGGCGTTGTTGACGCGGGATGATACCATGCGCAACCTCGCCGACGCATGAAACAACGGAAAACTTCCGTCTGTTGTCCCATCGACATAGGCCATGCGCGCCGGCTCGGGCAGCGGGACGGGTGAACCGCGCGACAGCAGGCAAACCCCGGTCGCACAAACGGCATAGAAAAACGTCATGATGTCACAGTCACAAAGCGCCACGCTCCGTTCCGCACAGTGCGAGATCCGCAGCGACGATCTCACCCGTGCGCTTTACGCAACCGACGCGTCGATCTACCAGATACGCCCGGAGGCCGTCGCCTTCCCGAAATCCGCCTCGGAACTTGTCGCGGCGCTCCACGCCGCCGCTGAGGCGGGACTCAGCGTCACGCCGCGTGGCGCAGGCACCGGGCTGACTGGCGGCGCGGTCGGAGACGGCTTGATTATCGATTTCGCCCGCTATAACCGCAGCATCTCGGATTTCGAGCGCGATAAACAGACGGTGCGCGTGCAGGCCGGCGTGATCCTCGACCAGCTCAACGCGTTCCTTAAACCCCACGGATGCTGCTTCGGGCCCGACGTCGCCACGAGTTCGCGAGCCACCCTGGGCGGGATGATCGGCAACAATTCCTCCGGCGCGCGCGCCCCCGTCCACGGCACCACCGCCGAACATATCGTCGCCCTCGACGTGATTCTCGCCGACGGCCGCCTCGAAACCATTGGCGCGGACTCCCCGGCGCTTGCCGCGGAAAACGCCCGCATCCGCCGGCTGGTCGAGCAGCACGAAGCGCTTATTGAACGATGGTTTCCCAACATTCTGGTGAAACGCTGGCCCGGTTACGGGCTCGATCGCTATCTCCGCGCCCCCGGCGACCTGTGCAAGATCATGTCCGGCAGCGAAGGCACGCTCGCCGGTATAGTTGCCGCAGAACTGCGCGTCGTCCCCCTTCCGAGCGGCATTACGGGCATCGCGGTTTTCTTCTTTGATTCCGTCACGGAAGCCCTGCAGGCATCGGTTGAGTTTGCCGATCTCGAACCCGCCGCCATCGAGCTGGCCGACCGCCTGCTTTTCGATCAGACGCGCGGCCAGCTCGCATTCAAAGCGGCGCGCGACCTTCTCCGCCTGGATGAGGACGCGTGTGAAGCCTTCCTGATCGTCGAATTTCAGCACGATTCAGAGGCGCGTATGGCCGAGGCGTCCCGTCGCAATGTCGGCAGCCGCCGCATGACCGTCACCGACCCGGTCCAGATGCAGATGATCTGGGACATGCGCAAAGCCGGGCTTTCCCTGCTCACCGGCCGGAAAGGTCCCGCCAAACCCATCCCGGGCATCGAGGATGTCGCGGTCGAGCCCAAACGCCTCCCCGCGTACGTCAACGAGCTTCAGGCGATCATGAACGACCTCGGTCTCGCGGGATCATTCTACGGCCACGCTGCGTCCGGACTGCTTCACGTGCGCCCCCTGCTCGATTTGCACCGGTCGGACGACATCGCCAAGCTCCGCCTGCTCGCTGAGCAGACATCCGCGCTTGCCCGGCGTTACAACGCCTCTTTCACCGGCGAGCACGGCGTCGGCATCGCCCGCACCGAATTCATGCCCGAGCAGGTGGGACCCGAACTCCTCGCCGTCATGGCCGAGATCAAATCGTTGTTCGATCCGCAGGGGCTCTTCAATCCCGGCAAGATCATCGCCGGCAACCACGATTTTCGAATTGATACGCAGCTTCGCCTGGGTGGCGGCTACGAACTCTCCCTGCCCTTTCCGCCCATGCTCGCCTTCGCCGACAAAGACGCCTCTTTCGTCGGCAACCTCGAGCAGTGCAACGGTTGCGGGGGGTGCATCAAAGAGGCGCCCACGATGTGCCCGACGTACATCGCCACCGGCGAGGAACTCATGTCCACCCGCGGCCGCGCCAACACCATCCGGGCCGTGCTCGAACACCGCTTCGACGACGTCGACCTTCTCGCATGCACTCAACTCGACGAAGCCCTCAGCAATTGCCTCTCGTGCAAGGCCTGTAAGAAGGAATGCCCCTCAAATGTCGACATGGCCCTGCTCAAAGCGGAACTCCTCCACGCGCTGCAGCAGAAGTCCGGTATCGGCCTGCGGGAACGCATGGTCAGTTCAATCGAAACCATGAACATTCTCGGTTGTCTCACCCCACGCATTGCCAATGCCGCGCTGGAATGGAAATGGCTTCGCAAAGTCATGGAACTCATTCTCGGATTCGCGGCCCAGCGGCCTCTGCCGAAATTCGCCCGGGAACGGTTTGACGTATGGTTTGCGAAACACAAGCGCGACGCGAAATATCCCATCACCCGCGGCCGCGTTGTCCTCTGGGACGACACGTTCGTCCGCTATAACGAGCCACATATCGGCATCGCCGCCGTCACCGTGCTCGAAGCGGCCGGATTCGAGGTCGTCCTCCCGCGAGGCCGTAAAGATTGCGGCCGCCCCGCGTTCAGCGTCGGTCGTCTCGACATGGCAAAACGGCTGGGCACACATAATGTCGCGCTCCTTCGCGACCGCTATCCCGAGCTTCCCGTCGTTTTCCTCGAACCTTCGTCGTTTGCCATGTTCAAACAGGATTACCGCGAACTGGGCGTGCCCGACGCCGCCGACACCATACCGCGCTGCTTCCTCTTCGAACAGTTCCTTTTCAACGTGCTCGAGGACGAGCCCGGCGCCCTGGCCTGGAACGGCGGCATCGGCTCGGTGCTCATTCACACCCATTGCCACGCCAAAGCTCTCACCGATCCGTCCGTGCAACAGAAACTCGCCGCGAAAATCCCCGGCGCCGAGATCACGCTGCTCGACTCCGGCTGTTGCGGCATGGCCGGGCAATTCGGCGCGCTCAGCACGAAATACCAGCTGTCCCTGCAGGTCGCCGAGCCACTCGTGCGTATGATCGACGAGCGGCCGGAGGGCGCACTTGTGGTGGCCTCCGGCACCAGTTGCCGGCAGCAGATCACCCACCTTACCGACGCCCAGCCCCTCCATATGGCCGAGCTTATCGCCCGTGCCATCGCGAAGTGACCGGTAGCGCCTTTCGCAAATGACCCTTTTCGCATTGGCGCGCCACGTGCTGATCTGGCACACTACCTGCCAGACAACACAGGCTCCGAGGAAGAGTTCATGTTCATGAGACGCATATTCGCAGCGATCGCCATCCTCACGCTGGCAGTGCCCATATTTGCCCAGGAATCGCCTGAAGATACGCTGAAAATCGCCGAAAATCAGATCGTTGCCGCGTGGAAATCCGTGCAGGCTGCCCGCGGCGTGCTCCATGTCGCCGTGCAGGTTGACCTCCAGGGCCTGGCGCTCCCCATCGAAGCGTCGGGTCCCTTTGCCTTCAAAAACCACGAGGGCAAACGCCTGTTTCGCGTCGATCTCGAGGGCGACATCCGTGCCCCAGCCGTCAGCCCTACCGGCGCCTTGCCCGTGCAGGGGATCGGCGTATTCGACGGCGCCAGCGCCCATCTCATGACCCATATGCTGTTCCAGAGGACCGTCATGCGCTACAAACCGGAAGAGAGCGACCTCGCCATCGGCGGCGACGCTTTGTTCAAGGCCCTGCACGAAGACTGTGTGCTCCGGCTCCTCCCAGAACGCACGCTCGACAAGATGGCCTGCCAGGTCTTCGAAGCCGTGGTCCGCGAACCCGGCGACGACATGCTCGAACCGGTGAAATGGATCCTCTACTTCGCAAAAGACACCGGACTGCCCCTGTATGTCCAGGCGTTTGATCGCCGCAACGTCAAGGTCTTCAGCTGCTACATGAGCGGAGTCGTTCTGAACCCCGCCCTTGATCTGTCGCGCTTCAATTTCGTGCCGCCTCCGGGCGCCCGGGTGGTCGAAGGCGACGACTTCTCACAACTCATCCCCATTCCGCGTTGAGGCAGAGCGCGGACACCGTGCTTGCCCGCCTGTGCGGGCCAACCTTGCACGCGCTCGCCTTTCTCCGCAACAATGACAGCACCATGGATGCCCTTGACGCCGTCATCGCGTATCACGAGGCCACGAAGCACCACCCCGGCCGCTTCGCCCGCTCCCCGGGGCAGCTCGACTGGGCAAAGCGGCCCGAGCCGTTTCGCCGCTTCGAAGGCGCTCCGCTGCACCCGCTTCCACTGGTGGCGGGCGATCCCACACCGCCCTACGACGCCCTTTTTTCGGGGGGTATCCCCGAGCAACCCCTCACGCGCGACACGTTGGGCTCGCTCTTCGAGCACGCCCTTGGCCTTTCCGCCTGGAAGGAATACCGTGGAGAGCGCTGGGCCTTGCGCTGCAATCCTTCAAGCGGCAATCTCCATCCCACCGAAGGCTACGCGCTGCTCCCGCCGATCCCTGGCATTCACGACGGGCCGGCCGTTTATCATTATGCCCCGCGCGAACACGTCCTCGAACGCCGCGCCGATCTCACGCCCGATTCCTGGAACGCGCTCGCTGCGGTACTGCCCGAAAACGCGTTTCTGCTCGGACTGAGTTCCATTCACTGGCGCGAAGCCTGGAAATACGGCGAGCGCGCGTTCCGCTATTGCCAGCACGACCTCGGGCATGCGTTCGCGGCTCTGGCCATCTCCGCCGCCGCGCTCGGATGGTCCATGCGCCGGCTCGACAGTCCCGCCGATGCGGAACTTACCGGCCTGCTTGGTTTGGCGCGTCTCGACGACTTTCCCCCCGGAGAACACGAGCATCCCGGCCTCCTCGCGGCTGTTTTCCCCGGCGCAACCACCGCGCCATCCTTCGATATCCCGCCCGAAGTCTTTGCCAGTGCCGCCACATCCGCCTGGCATGGCCATGCCGAAGCTTTAAGCACAGGTCATGTGTCCTGGGCCGCCATCGACGACGTGGCCCGGGCCACCGCCAAACCCCGCACCGCAGCCCAGCCGCCGCAGCTCCCGCCTCAGCCGGCTCCCACGGCGCATCCCGCCAAAAACTCGGCGCGAACCATCATCCGGCGCCGAAGAAGCGCCGTCGCCATGGATGGGCACACGGCCTGCCCTCGCGACACCTTTTACCGGATTCTGGCGCGCCTCATGCCCGATCGTTCCGGCCCGCTCTGGAGCGCATTCGCGGCAACGCCGCAGGTTGACCTGATCTTCTTTGTGCATCGCGTAAAGGACCTGCACCCGGGGCTCTATGGGCTGCTGCGCAACCCCGGGCACGAGCCGCGCCTTCGCGATGCCATGCAGGCGGATTTCGTCTGGAGCAAACCCGCCGAATGCCCCGAAGATCTGCCGTTTTACCTGTTGACTCCGGGCGATTGCCGCCGACTGGCCGGGCAACTCTGTTGCGGGCAGGCCATTGCCGCGGACGGCGCGTTTGCGGCTGCCATGCTCGCCGCGTTCGAGCACCGGCTTCAGCAGGTGGGCCCCTGGGCCTACCGCGCCCTCTTCCAGGAAACCGGCCTGCTCGGCCAACTCCTCTACCTCGAAGCCGAGGCTGCCGGCCTCCGCGGCACCGGTATCGGATGCTTCTTCGACGATCTCGTCCATGAGATCCTGGGGCTTCGCGACCGCCAGTTCCAGTCGCTTTACCACTTCACCGTAGGCGGCCCCGTCGACGATCCCCGCCTCAGCACCCTGCCGCCCTACCCCGAACACGAGTAAGCCGATCCAATGTCACGGCGCTCCTGTATCACGGTGCTCTCATTTTCCGGGATTTGCAGCACGCCCGGCCATAAAACCCCTTACCCGGCCTCGCCGGACCCGGTTCATTCCGCAATCTCAGTGCCGAAGTCTCGGCCATCGCCACAGTCGGCCTCGAAATCGCGGTTTGTGGCATACACGTGCACCGCTTTCGGCTGCATACGGGCGATCAGTTCCCCTCGCGCCACGACGGCCGCATCGTCCGTATACAACTGGCAGAGCGTCCTCCCATTCAACGCCTCGAGCCCTTCGACAATGACCGCCGTGTGGCGTATCTCGTCTTCGTTGACCAGCGCGATCAGCCATTCATCGCCTGAGCGGCGCGCCATCCAGCCTATCCGTGGCGTCACGTAGGGGTGATTGTCGGCGATCACGTTCACGCGCACGCCCGGCACGTCCGGCGCGGTCAAAAACGGCTGCAGCGCCGCCAATTCTTTCGTCAACGCATAGATCGAGGCCCGGCACGCGTCCGATTTCAAAAAACTCGACCCCCAATAGAAGATCCCGTCCGCCCCGTGCACGAGCGCCGCGTATGCCATGAAGCGCGACTCAGCGAATGTTGGATAGGCCTCACGTTGTGCGCCGTAATACTCCCCCAGCTCGTGCCAGGAAAAGGCCTGCAAAACCATGTACACGGGCATGCCCCGCCCGATCTGGTTCCACCGTTCCGTCGCGGCCGCGATCTCCTCGATGTTGCGCCGATCTTCATGCACCGGGTAATAGTCGCAGCCCGTGATGTCCACAAAGTCGAGGTATTGTCTGACGTAATACACGTCGCTGTTTTTGGCTTCGTTGATCCACACCGGCCGTTGTTGTGTATCGAGCTTCCGAATGACCGCCACGGCCGCGCGCATGTTCGGAACGATCGTCGCCGCCTGTTCCGCTGCATAGGCCCTGGCCTCAGGCGCCTGCACCCACCACGCATCCCGTGACTTATATACTCCCTTTGTGCGGAACAGCCCGCTGAACGCCGTGTAATTCCACACCACCTCATCGGGGCCTTCCCACAACGCCAGCGCCGGATGGTCCGCCAATTCCGCCACCCGGGCGCAAAAGTGGTCGGTCGGACCCTGTTCCAGAGCTAAGGGCATCACGCCCTGCATTCCCAGTGCGTGCAGCCGGTCCAGGTCATCGCGATTCTGGCAGCGCACCAGATTGACCCCGGCGTCCGCCATCGCCTGCAATCCTTCGTCACTTTCCGGCAGTTCGTAAAAGCCCAGAGGAAACAGCTTCTGGCCGTCTTGAACCAGAAATCCGTCGTGTGCCGTCGCGCGTGCCGCACACGTCAGAACCAGCGCCGTGGCCAAAGTGACCGCCATCCGCATAAGTGCCCGCCGACCTCGCATATTCGTTTCTCCTCTTCAGGTATCGAACCGGCTCGCTTTGCGCCGTCCGGATTAGCCCATCAAATCTCACTCTACCACCCCTTCGGCGCGCGCATCATCCTTTCTACCGCGACCTCGTGCGATCTGGTTAACGATCGCCCGTTTTGTTATCGTACAAAGGAGTCACCCGGGCAGAAGTCAAGTTGGGGAGAATACACATGTATGCGATCCGGACCGTCTCCATCACCGTCATTTTCGCACTCACCCTGGGAGGCAGTGCCATGGCCCAATGGAAGCCTGTCGAAGGGCAGCTCATGTCTCGCTGGGCTGAAGACGTGTCGCCCGACAAGGTCTGGCCCGAATATCCGCGGCCTCAGATGACCCGCGACCGCTGGGTCAACCTCAACGGCCTCTGGGACTACGCCATCACCTCCAGCAGCGCCACCTCCGCGCCCAAGGCCTGGGAAGGCCGGATCCTGGTGCCATTCGCCATCGAATCCGCCCTGTCCGGCGTCAAAAAGGCAGTACATCCCGACCAGACCCTCTGGTACCGCCGCAGCTTCATTATTCCGCAAAATCTGGAGGACCAACGGCTTCTCCTCCACTTCAACGCGGTCGACTGGGAATGCGCTGCCTACGTGAATGGCACGTTCTGCGGGCGCCATCAGGGGGGATACGATCCGTTCTATTTCGACATCACCAGCGCGCTGGTCCCGGGTGAGCAACAGGAACTCGTCGTCTCCGTCTGGGATCCCACGGACAGCGGCTATCAGCCGCGCGGCAAGCAGATCCTCGATCCCCACGGCATCTGGTATACCGCCGTGACGGGCATCTGGCAATCGGTCTGGCTCGAGCCCGTTCCGCGCACACACATCACGCACCTGGCCATGACGCCCGACATCGACAAGGGCGTGCTTCGTCTCACGGCCACGGCGGAAGGTGTCGCCCCTGGCGATGAGCTCGTCGCGCTGGCCCTCGACGGCGATGCGCCGCTTGTCGGCAGCGCCGGGCAACCGGGCACCGCGTTCGACATCCCCATCGAAAACGCCCGGCTCTGGTCGCCCGACTCGCCGTTTCTGTACAACCTGACCGTGACCCTCACGCGCGGCGGCCAGGTCCTGGATGAAGTCAAAAGCTATTTCGGCATGCGCAAGATCGCCGTCGCCAAAGACGAGCGCGGCATCAACCGCCTCTTCCTCAACAACGAGGTCCTCTTCCAGCTGGGCCCCCTCGATCAAGGCTGGTGGCCCGACGGGCTCTACACCGCCCCCAGCGACGAAGCCCTCCGCTATGACGTCGAAACCACCCGGGCCATGGGCTTTAACATGGCCCGTAAACACGTCAAAATCGAACCGCTCCGCTGGTATTACTACTGCGACCGGCTCGGCCTCCTTGTCTGGCAGGATATGCCCAGCGGCGACGCCTATATCGGGCGCAACGACCCCGACATCGAGCGCACGGCCCAGTCCGCCCACAACTTCTACCGCGAACTCGGCGCACTCGTCCGCCATTTCGGAAACCACCCGTCCATCATCATGTGGGTACCCTTCAACGAAGGCTGGGGCCAGTTCCAGACCAGCGAAATCACTGACTGGCTCAAACAGCTCGATCCCAGCCGCCTCGTCAATCAGACCAGCGGCTGGTCAGATCGCGGCGGCAGCGATGTCTACGACAAACACAGCTATCCCGGACCCGACATGTTCCCCATCGAGGACCATCGCGCGTCCGTCCTCGGCGAGTTCGGCGGACTGGGCTGGCCGGTGGAAGGCCATCTCTGGTGGGACAAGCGCAACTGGGGTTACCGCACCTACGAGGATCGTGAAACCCTCGCACGCCACTACGAACAGCTTATCCAAAGGCTTCGCTATCTCATCCACGACGGCCTCGCCGCCGCCGTATATACCCAGACCACCGATGTCGAAGGCGAAGTCAACGGCCTCATGACCTACGACCGCGAACTCGTCAAACTCGGCGTCGACTGGCTCAAGCGCGTCAACGATACCGCCTATCTGCCGCCGCCCGAACTGATCACCCTCGCGGCGACCTCCAGAGATGAGGGACAGACCTGGCGCTACACCACCGACGACCCCGGACAGGGCTGGGAACAGCCCGATTTTGATGACACGGGATGGAAAGAAGGCCCCGGCGTCTTCGGCAAGGAAGGCACCCCCGGCGCGAACGTCCGCACCGAGTGGCTCACCCCAGCCATCTGGGCCCGGCGCAAATTCGCCCTCGAGACCGTGCCCCAGGGACCCTGTTTCCTCGAAATCCTCCACGACGAAGACGCCGAAGTCTACATCAACGGCGTCCTCGCCATCCGTGTTGAAGGGCATATCGGCAGCTACGACCAGTTCCCCCTCACCGGCGACGCCCGGGCCGCGCTCAAACCCGGCACCAACCTGATCGCCGTCCACTGCATACAGACCGAAGGAGGACAAAGCATCGACGTCGGCCTCGTCGCCGAAAAATGAGTCTCGCCGACACAGGCCGCAGTGTGACGCCTGTTCTTATCCATCCAGCTTCCGCTGCGCGTAGGGGTTGCCCATATAATCCGGATGGGCGGCAACGCGGGGGCTATCCGGATGGGCAGACACAGGGGTCTGCCCCTACATTCCGGAACGCTTCCGCGTCGAGGTTGCCCCGGTATGTCCAGGTTACGCAGCGCGTGAGGGTTGCCCCTATAATCCGGATGGGCGGCAGCGCGGGGACTGACACTTACGCAGCGCGTAGGGGCAGACCCCTGTGTCTGCCCTTCTTAAACGCAGCCGCAGGGACGGATCCGGATGGGCAGACACAGGGGTCTGCCCCTACATTCCGGAACGCAGCCGCGGGGGCTATCCGGATGGGCAGACACAGGGGTCTGCCCCTACATTCCGGAACGCAGCCGCGTCGAGGTTGCCCCAGTACATCCAGGTTGCGCAACGCGTGAGGGTTGCCCCTATAATCCGGATGGGCGGCAGCCGCGGGGACTGATTTACACAGCGCGGGGGGCAGACCCCTGTGTCTGCCCTTCTTTAACGCAGCCGCGGGGGCTATCCGGATGGGCAGACACAGGGGTCTGCCCCTACATTCCGGAACGCAGCCGCGTCGAGGCTGCCCCGGTATGTCCAGGTTACGCAACGCGTGGGGGTTGCCCATATAATCCGGATAGGCGAACGCCAGGGGATCGGCGGATGCGTGCGGATGGGCACCCGCATAATCCGGCTGGGCAGGCACAGGGGTCTGCCCCTGCATTGGAAAAACTCCAGGGGATAGTCGACGAACTAAACAAGCGGGCCCCAAAAATGTCTCGAATACCGAACACCCAATAAAATCTTCCTGCAGAAACAAAAAATCGCTTCGCGTGCACTTGGAACGTGAATGTGCCCTCTCCCACCTCACTTGTTGTGTGGGCTTTGTTGCCGCTACCATGGGCCGGAGTCGGGCGGGAGGCGCTTGCGGCGGGCGATCGGGCGAGGAGTGTGTATGCCGTTTCGTGATGATGAGCTGGAGATCAGTTTTTACAAGAGCCGCGGTCCGGGCGGACAGAAGAAGAATGTGACGGAGTCGGCTGTGCGGGTCCGGCATCTTCCGACGGGGCTGGTCGTCACGGCCACCGAATCCCGTTCTCAGCACCGCAACAAAGCGGCCGCGCTGGAGGAACTTGAGCGCCGTCTGGCCCTTCGCAGGCGCCGCCGGAAACCGCGCATAGCCACCCGCCCTTCTGCCGCGGCACGCAGGCGCCGTGTTGATTCCAAGCGTAGACTGTCTGCAAAAAAGGAGCTTCGGCGGAGGCCGAAAATGGATGAGTGACCCTGCGGAATCGAGCGCCAGGTCCGGAATAATCTTCGGGAACCATGCCGTGAGCGAAGCCTTGCGCGCGGGGGCGCGCCAACCGGCTCTACCTGGCCAAAGACGCCAAAGTGCGCGAAAAACTAGCCCTGGTCGACCTGGCCCGCGCCCAGGGTATCCCCTACGACTTTGTGCCGCTGGCCCGGCTCAACGACCTGGACAGCCTGAACGTCGCGTGGCGGCGGGAATCGCTCTGTTCTAAGTTGTGGCGGCTCGCAGGCCGCCCGGACCCCGGTCGATCAGCCGAAATACCTCTTGAAATACCGGGGCTCGTCGATGCGGTGCAGCTCAAATTTTCGGAACCGCGCCACCTCTTCATCCGTGATCGGGCGATCCCGCCGGTCTTCCACGTTCTCGAAAGGGCGCCTGCGGCGGCGGCCCTTGCGGTCTCCAAAAGTGAACGGCGAGCCTGCGTCGGTGAAATTCCAGTGTACCGAGTCCGAGAAAAGTTCCGGTGGCAGGCACTGCTCCACGATTTCGGCGATGTGATTGCGCCGTTCTTCTTTCGTGCCGTTCCGCAAAACGTCGCGGTTCAGGGGAATGGTCTTGCCCCGGAAGAGCACGACCAATTCGTGGCATTCGGGGCATGGAAGCATCATCACCACATCCCGTGGGATCCGGGTTGCCATGATACGCGTCTTGCCGCAATGGGGGCAGGTGATTTCACTCATGTGGCTCTCTTTTGAGGTCAATGAGGGTAAACGCCAGTGTGCCTGTATTGTAGGCCTGCCGGGGTAGCCGTGTCAAACCGTCGAACGCTGTTTTCGCTGAAAAAACACTGAAAAACCCGCTTTTCCGGTCAAATAAGCGGTGCTTAGCGAAAGAATGCGTCAAGGGTCTCCGATTCCGTGGGGAAGGGCAGCACGCACCGAAACCCAATCAACGGGCTGGGTTCATCGAACCAGGCGCTTCGGCGTTCCGTCATCGAGGCCCGTTCGTCGGTGTAACAGCCACCGCGTACCGCCAGGGCCGAGCCGAACCAGATCGTCTCAAGCCCTTGTTCGGCCACGGACGCATCGTAGGGATGAGCGAAGACACTGCGTGTCCATTCCATCACATTGCCGGCGAGATCGCGGCAGCCGAACAATGAGGTATCCGGCTCGAAAATGCCCACCGGAGCGGCGCCCGGAAAGCCATCGGCCTCGCCGGCCGCACTCGCCATGCCCGGGCTCCATTCCGGCCCCCAGGGATACGGCCGGGGAGTTCGGGCCTCGCCATAGGCCGCACGGGCCCACTGCGCCTCTGTCGGCAGCGTGCATGCGCCCCACGGCGCGGGGTGGGTATGCGCTGCATACGCAAGCGCGTCGTAAAACGTGACTCCCACCACGGGGGAGAGGAGAAGCTCTTCGGTAAGCCGCGCTGCGCCCAGATAATCGGGCATGGGCCAGTTGGCTCCGGCGTCCAGCGCGAACGCCCGAAATTGACCGTTAGTGACCTCATGCTCGTCGATAAAAAATCCGCTCAGAAATACCGGTTCGGCGCCCCGTTCCACGACGGTCTCCCCGGGCGGCACGAACACCATGCCCGGGGGAACGAGCAGGGGCCCGAGATAGCATTCCAGAGCACACCACCCCATACGAAACGCGTCCGCCTCTCGCTGCGCCGCCAGCGCCCGGGCCTGTTCCCAAAAGGCGTCGCCCTCGGCAACGAACTGCGCCGTGCTCTGCGAGGCCACGGCTTTCTCGCGCGCACGGATCGACCGCAGGGTCAGTTCGTCAAAGGCTTGCGTGAACGGGTCGGACGGAGGGTTGAGTGCAGACGCCGCCCCAGGGTCGGCATCGGCAGGCCCTCCCGATTCAAGTCGTTCCAGTTGCCAGACGCCAAACGCCCCGGCTGCCAGCACGAGGGATACCAGCAGGGCGCCCGCGATTCTCCGGAAAAGCGATGCGCCTCGTGCCGCCGGCACCACGGGCAGCTCAAGCTCGGAGATCTCAATGCCCAGCGTACTCTCCACGGAATCGAGCAAGCGCTGCAGCTCCACGCGCAGCTCAGCCGCGCTCTGGTACCGGTCGCCGGGCTCATAGGCCAGGCATTTCGTGACCAGCGCGTCGAGGGCCGGCGGGATTTCCGGGCGAATTTCAGAGGGTTGACGCGCCAGCCCCACCGGCACATGGCCGGTCAACAGCTCGTACAGCATGGCGCCCAGCGCGTAAATATCGGACCGGTGATCCACGCTGCTGCTGTCTTTTAATTGCTCGGGCGACATGTATTTCGGCGTGCCCATCACCATCTGCGCCGACGTCAGCTGCACATTGGATTTGAGTTTTGAGATCCCGAAATCCATCAGTTTGACGCGGCCCTCGGGCGTGATCATCAGGTTTTCGGGCTTCAGATCGCGGTGTACGGTGAATTGGTGGGCGAACTCCAATGCGGCGCTCAGCTGGATCATCAGCCGCAAGGCATACGAAATGGGTATGTGCTGCCCCGAAGGGATCGATTCCATCCATTCTCGCAGCGAACGGCCCTGCAGATATTCCATCGAAATGTAGACGACGGTCCCCGCCATGCCGATATCGTGCACGCGGATGATGTTGGGGTGGGAAAGCTGCCGTGCGATGCGCGCTTCATTGAAAAACCGGTCCACCACGTGCCGGTCATTGGTAAATTTCGGTAGCAGAGTCTTCAGCGCCACATCTTCGTCCAGCGTGTTATCGCGCGCCTTGTAGATGCAGCCCATGCCGCCGCGTCCGATCATGTCGATCACGGTGTAGCGGTTGGCCACGACCTGGCCCCGGCGAAACGTTGAACCCGTGCCTTTACCGGCGCTCCCGCCCGTGCCCACGGCCCCGCCCGCACCGGGCAGCCGTGTGCCGCAACGGACGCACATCTGGTGGCCCAATGGGTACGCTGCGCCACATTTCGGGCAATTTATCTGCGCTTCTGCCATGACGCTCCGTCATCGAGCCGCATCCGCGGCCGAACTCCTTCCTCTTCCACCCAAATCGTACCCTGCTTGCGCTCACCACGCAACAAACACGCCACCGTTCAGCCCGTGCTCAGGGATAGGGACTTCGTCAAGGCGCTCCCCATTGGCTGTGCCTGAGGGAGACGACGGAATTCTCCCGTCCAGCGCGCCTGAATTGGCCGGGAGGGCTGGATTGCGCCCCCGTTCTCGAATATCATGCGATTGCGCCCTGGCGGAGACTACCCGCTTCCCGCGGGAAGCGGCGCCGCCGCCGGCGCCTGGTGCTGCCCAAGCTCTTCAAGGAAGGAGAGAACGATGCGCATTTACGTCCTGTTTGTCCTGCTTGCCGTGCTGCTGGCCGTTGCTGGCCGTACGTCCCATGCCGCCGAACCTTTCGTTCAGGATCGCCTCGCCATCGGGCTCTGGGTAGACCCGCCTCTCGATGCTCAAGCCGACGCGCGCTACCGGGAACTGGCCGAGGCCGGCTTCACTCTTGTCATCGGCGGATTCGGCGGTACCCGCATGGAGCAGGTTCAGCAGCAGGCGGCTCTTTGTGAAAAATACGGCCTGCGGCTCCTTGCCCCGGCCCACATCAGCGACCCCGAAAACCTTCCCGACGGACCCGCCGTCTGGGGATACTCCGTGCGCGACGAACCCAACGCCGCCGATTTCCCCGGGCTGCGTGAAAGGACCGATGCCATCCAGGCCGCCAGGCCCGGCAAACTCGCCTTCATCAATCTGTTTCCCAATTACGCCAGCGAGGAACAACTGGGCACAACGACCTACGACGAGCATGTCCGCCTCTTCATGGAGACGCTCCAACCTGACGTGCTCTGCATGGACCACTACCCCATCTTCCACCCGGGCCACGACGGACGCGAGGCCTACTGCGAAAACCTCGCCACCATGCGAGAACATGCGCTTGCACACGCCATTCCCTTCTGGAATTTTTTCAATATCATGCCGTACGGACCCCATACCGACCCGACCGAAGGCCAGCTCCGGTGGCAGATCTTCACGTCCCTGGCCTACGGCGCCCGGGGGGTGCTCTACTTCTGTTACTTCACCCCGGCAGGCGGCGAGTTCCCCAAGGGGGGCGCCATCATTGCCCGAGATGGTCGCCGTACCCGCCATTACGACGAAGCCCAGCGCATCAACGCCGAGCTTAAAGCCCTCGAACCTACCCTCATGCAAATCACCAGCAGCGGCGTGTACCGGCTTTGTGAAGAGGCCGGCGATGACCCGGAAGCGGTTTTGAACGGCACCCCGTTGCTTGCCCTCACACGCGCTTCGGACGACCCGCCACTCGATCTGCTCATCGGTGTGTTCCGTCATGCCGACGGGCGCCGCGCCGTCTTGCTCAACAACTACCGGTTCGCCTACACGGCCTGGCCGACGGTCGAATTCGATGTGCCGGCGGAACAAGTCATGGAAGTGGATAAACGCAGCGGAGACGTGGCCCCCGTTATCGACGACAGCCCCGACATCGAAGGCTTGCAGGTATCTCTTGGCGCCGGCGACGGACGTTTGTTCCTGCTGCCTTAAACGACGCACGCGCCGGTGGGCAATAGACGTCAGCGCTCTTCCGCGGCACTTCGCGCTTTCTCCTGGAAGCGCTGCGCCGCTTCGGCGTCGTGTTTGTCCTCGGCGTAAATCCGGCTCATTTCGCGAAAAATAGAGGTTTCGCCGGGCCGCAGCTGCGACGCGCGGTCCAGTTGCGCGAGAGCGAGGTCGAATGCCCCGACTTGCCGCAAGGTTCGCGCGCTGAGGCGCAACGCCGCATAATCGTCGGGCTGTGCGGCCAGCACGGTTTCCAACTGCTCGCGTGCCCCTTCCCAGTGGCCCTGCATCATGAGCGTTCGAGCGAGGTTTTTGCGGATATACGCCGCATCGGACGCCTCGGCCAATGCCTCGCGAAAATGCATTGCCGCGGCATCCAGCAGTCCGTAGCGCGCGCATTCCGACCCGATATCGTTGGCCCAGGCGGCCTGGCGCCCCACCGCCGTCAATGCCCGTTCGAACGCGTCCAGCGCCTCATCCGTCTTCTTATCGTCGAGGAGGGCGCGGCCCACTCCGAAATAATAGTCAAACGCGATGGCCGCGTCGGTCCAGTCGCCGTGTATCCCACTCGCCGCCAATGCGTCGACATCCCATTGATACCGTCTCCACACGCCCGCGTACGAGCGGGAGTTTCCCCGCGGCACGATCCGGTACAGCAGACCCGCATTGGCGGTCTCATGGTTCGGGAGGGGCGGGATCATGGAGCGGTGACTGAAGTAGACGGGGCGGGCCGTTGCTTCGATGAATCGTTGCAAGGCCAGATTCTGTTGGTCGCGGGTCAGAAACGACCCCGCGCGCGCCTGCTCTTTTTCCGGCAGATAGTTGCGGAATACCGGCTCGATCTCCCCGTATTTGTTGCCGATAAAGACGTCGGGACGCATTCCTTCCACGATCTGCAGGTATAACGCAGGAAAGATCGCGTGGTCCGCTGTAGGAATGTATACCGCGTCCGGTTCCAGCGTGTTGAGCACGTTGAGAGCGTAATCGAGCGACTGGCGCGAATTGCTGCGGTCGTTGTGTTCGTAATGCTCGAGCAGCGGCAGCACCACACACACGGCAGCAACGCCCGCCTGAATCCACTGTGGACGTTTCGAGGCCTTGCCGAGCGCGTGAATCGCCGCCCCCATAAGGATTCCGGCGACGACGTAGGCGGGGATCCAATGCGTGCTGATGATCCACAGGGACTCGTGCGTCAGCGGATAATTCAACAGCAACATGAACCCCAGCACCACCGTCGCGAACAGGCTCACAAAAAACAGCGCCGCGCTGCGCGAGCGCGCCCACAGGCTCGCCAGACCCACCAGCGGCAACCAGGCGATGACCGGCGTAAATTCGCGTGCGTAGTCGTTCACAAAGGCACGCAATTGCATCGCAAACCGCCCCAGCGAGCGTGAATATTGCGTAAACATGAACTGGTATTGCTTGCGCGTGATGACATCCCAGAATCCCTGCAGGGTTTCCGGGTTCCCCCAGTCCATGGGCGGATTCGCCGCCGAACGAATCGGAAGATACAGGTTGACGGAGAAGCCGAGCAGCGCCAGGCCCGCCATCGACGCCAGCAGGCCCGCACGGCGCCAGAGCCTCGGTTCCAACGCCAGCACATACAGCGCAAACACGGGGCCCAGCATCGCCATCGTGCTGTGATTCGTCAGGCTCAGCCCGTACATCAGCGCAAACCACAGGAGCCACCGGTCCCGGCGCGATTCCCGCCACAGCAGAAGGAGCAAAATGCATAGCGCGAAAAAAAACGCGTTCAGCTGATACACCTCGGCGATCACGCTCTGTTCCCAGAACTCCCGTGAAAAGGCCAGAGACAGCCCCCCGCCAAGCCCCGCCAGATGGCTCCGCGTCAGCCGGATCACGATCAAAATCACCACAAATACCGTCGTCGCGCCGAAAAATGCCGACATGCAGTTCACGCGGAGCGCCACCCCGCCGAAGGGGATGATCTTCGTGAACGCGAAGCCGAGCAAGCACCACAGCGGATACCCCGTCGGGTGCGGAATGCCCAGCGTGGCGGCCGCGGCGATCAGCTCTCCGCTGTCTTCGCCCGTCACGGTCAGCGCCAGCGTTTTGAGATAGACTGCCAGGGCAAGCAATGCCCCTAGCGTGGCCAGCGCATAATCCGACCCCGTAAACGCGTTTACGGAGCCCGAAGGCGGCGGGGAAGCGTCAGCCGGAGCGTCAAGGGAGTCGAGTCTGTCGCTATTTACCATGCCGCGTATGATACCCATTCGCCGGCGTTGCATAAACCGGAGCGCGCGGCTACGCCCGCGGCGGCCCAAACCGCGACGCCGGCAGGATGTCCGCCACGCGACGACCTTTTTACCGGTTCCCTTCGCCTGTGATAGAATGCTCCGAAGCTTGGAAAGGGAGGATCTGTCATGAAACTGGGCCGCTTGGGGATCCTGTGTGCGTTGCTGTGCGTCGTGGGCGCCGCTTGCCAGACCACCCGGAGCGCGCCGCCGGACGTGGAAGCGCCTCTTCTTTCCGCCCCGCGGGGCTATCAGCCGATGTCCTATCTGTCCACAATTCAGATGAATGAGGGGGAGTACCCGGACCTGTTCAGCGCAGAATCTTCCGCCGTCTGGGTCGATAACGACGTCACGGAAATGAAATACGCGCGCGAACGGGAAACGGGCAAGGCGCCACCCACGGGGCTGGTAGCCGCGGCACGCGCGGTCAACCGCGACTTTTTCGTGTTCGAATGCCATATCGAATCGCTGTTTCGCGATATGAGCATCGCCTACGATGTGGTCGGATTCCGGGGCATTGACGTGCACCTGGAGACGCCCGACGGAAAACAGATCGAGCCCATCCAGATCATCATCGGAACGCCCGTCGAAGAGGAGCAGCGCGGCACGCTGAAGCAGTTCCGCCGGATCAACATCGCCGTATTTCCCCGGACGGACTTGTGGACCGGAGGCGATACGGTTGCAGTGGGCAGCGGCGCGGTGCGGCTGGTCCTTTCCGGCCACGGCTCGACGTTCTGCTTCGAGTGGCCCGAACTGCCCCAGGCCTCCACGGATGCCGGCCCCTCCTGGAATCCGTCCGAGAACGAAATGTTGCAGGCGGTGAAGGTCTCATTCTCCGATCTCTACGGTCGTCTCCGGCGTCTGGCACATACCTTCGACTGAGCCGTTTCGCGCGACGCAAACACTGAAGATGCTATGCAATCCTGCTTGAAAACATTAATGGTCCTCATCGGGATGGTCTTGATCCTGGCTGCTATCCTGCTGCTCCTGGCTGCCACGCAATTGAAAACCGTGGCCCGCAGCGGTATCGAACGCAGCTTGAGCTTCGCCTTTCTGACCGATGTCTCGGTCGACAGCGTGGACCTCGTGCTTCAGGAAGGGCACGTCGAACTCCACAACCTGACGATCAACAACCCCGCGAGCTTTCGGTCCGGTCCGGCCATGGAACTGGGCACGATTGTGGCCGATCTCGACCTGAAAACCCTTTTCTCCGCGACCCCCACGCTCCGTTCGCTGGTAATTAAGGACGTCCGTGTGAATCTGCGTCACGAACTGGCCGAGGGCGCCAATCTGGTGATGCTGGCGCGGCATGCGTCGCGCTTCTCGAAACCGGACAGCATTGAAGGCGAGACCGCGGACAAATCCTCTGCGAAACGGCCCGCCCGGCCGGCCCGTGAATTCATCATCCAGGAACTCCGGTGCGAGGGCGCGACCGTGGTCCTGAGCAGCAATCTGATCCCGATCTCGGGGGTGCAGGTCGAAGTCGCCCCGTTCACCATCACCGAGATCAGCAACAACCGGCCAGTGTCTGCGGCGGACCTCAGCGCCATTTTCATCCGGTCGCTCATCCGGCAGACGCTGTCGACAAAAGGACTGC
This sequence comes from Candidatus Hydrogenedentales bacterium, assembly GCA_050950105.1. Classification (GTDB taxonomy): domain Bacteria; phylum Hydrogenedentota; class Hydrogenedentia; order Hydrogenedentales; family SLHB01; genus UBA2224. The sequence continues at coordinate 445,640 of JBMNGZ010000010.1, forward strand.
TCCGCCCCATTGCCGACCTGCTGCGAGGCGAAGAAGACAGCGGCAATTCCAGTGCTCCGCTCATTGACGAGCCCGAGCCGCCACTGCGTGAATAGGCTTGCTCGTCAGCGTTTTCAGGGCTCGCAGCTGTCCTTGACTGCTCCCGGGCGGTGGGGTATTATCCGAAATTGCACTGCGAGGATTGTCACGAGCCGCCTTGGCGATATGACTTTATCCGCACTCAGTTGGGAGGCCTCTACACCATGGCGAGGGTAGAACTCAAAAGCGTTCGAAAAGTGTATCCCGGCAATGTGGAGGCAGTAAAAGGCGCCAGCCTCAGCATTCAGGATAAAGAATTCATCGTGCTGGTCGGCCCGTCGGGCTGTGGAAAATCAACGACCCTCCGCATGATCGCCGGCTTGGAGGAGGTCTCCGACGGCGAGATCTATATCGGTGAGACCCTCGTGAACGACGTGCCGCCCAAGAACCGTGACATCGCCATGGTATTCCAGAATTACGCCCTGTATCCGCACATGACGGTATACAAGAACATGGCGTTTGGCTTGATGCTGCGGAAGTATCCCAAGGCCGAAATTGAGCAGCGCGTGCGCGAGGCGGCCCAGATCCTGAGCATTGAACATCTGCTGGACCGCAAACCCAAGGCGCTTTCCGGCGGAGAACGCCAACGCGTGGCCGTGGGCCGCGCCATCGTGCGGCAACCGAAAGTATTTTTGTTCGATGAGCCGCTGTCGAACCTCGACGCCAAGCTTCGTGTTCAGATGCGCGCCGAGATCAGCAAGCTTCACACGCGGCTGCAATCAACCATGATCTACGTGACGCACGACCAGGTTGAGGCCATGACGATGGGCGATCGTATCGTGGTGATGCTGGACGGGGTAATCCAGCAGATTGCCCCGCCACTCGAACTCTACCACCATCCGGTCAACCGCTTTGTTGCGGGATTTATCGGTAGCCCGCCCATGAATTTCCTCGAAGGCGACCTGGCGGCGGAGAACGGAGCGCTGCGATTCCACGATAAGAGCCGCACGCTCTGCATCGACGTCCACGAGACGCATCGCAGCGTGCTGGAGAAGTATGTGGGCGACAAGCTCATCCTGGGCATCCGCCCGGAGCATTTTCTTGAAAACTCGCAGCAACAGGCCATACCGGGCCGCAGCATGACCGCGAACGTCGAGGTCGTGGAACCCATGGGGCATGAGGTCTATCTCTATCTGGACGTGGGCGGCCAATCCCTTACGGCCCGGATCCCCGTAGGCGAGACCGAGCCCCCGGTGAATGAGCCGCATGTCCTGGATATCGACACCCAGGGGATCCACTTCTTTGATGCCCAGACCGAAGCGGCCATCACCTGAGCGCCCGGCGCTTTGACCGCTGCCCACCTGCGCTTTCGCAATAAACAAACGGAGCCCCATACAGGGCGGTCAGTCCAGAACGGCAGACAGAAACCGCGTGAGCGAAAGGAAGAAATATCATGGCGCTTCTGGTGACGGGCGGCGCAGGTTATATCGGCAGCGTGGCCACGGAGCTGCTGCTTTCCGCGGGCGAACGCGTGGTCGTGCTGGATAATCTGTCGCGAGGCCACCGCGCGGCAGTCGCCCCGGAGGCGACCTTCGTCGAGGGCGATATCCGGGACCGCGCGCTGCTCGACTCGCTCTTCAAACAACACGACATCGACACGATCATGCATTTCGCCGCGTTTGCGCTGGTGGGCGAATCCGTTGAAAAACCGGCGCTCTATTTCGAGAACAACGTCAACGGCTCCCATCGATTGTTGAACGCGGCCGTGGACGCCGGGGTGAAGCGGTTCATTTTCAGCTCAACCTGCGCGACCTACGGGTTCCCGGAGCGAGTCCCCCTGACGGAGGACCTGCCCACTCGCCCGATCAATCCCTACGGCTTGTCGAAGCGGATGGTTGAGGAGTTCCTCGAGTGGTATGCGAACGCATACGATTTTCAATACGTGGCCCTGCGGTATTTCAATGCCTGCGGCGCCACGGAAAGCCACGGCGAAGACCATGCGCCGGAGACACACCTGATCCCCAACATCTTCCGCGCCATCACCGGCGACAGCGGGCCGCTTCAGGTGTTTGGCGATGATTACAACACCCCGGACGGCACCTGCATCCGCGATTACGTCCACGTTACCGATCTGATTGACGCCCATATCCGTTCCGTCAAGTACCTGCGCGAGGGCGGAACGTCCGATTATTTCAATCTCGGCACCGAAACAGGCAATTCGGTGCTCGAGGTGATTCGGGCGGTGGAACGCGTCACGGGCGCCGCGGTGCCGTACGTGCTTGCGCCGCGTCGGGCGGGCGACGCGGACCGGCTGGTGGCCTCATCGGCCAAGGCACGCGAAGTGCTCCGCTGGCAGCCCGTCAAACGGGACATTGAACTCGTGGTGCGCGACGCCTGGCGCTGGCACCAGGCGCACCCTCGCGGATACGGAGATTGAAGCCCGGGCTTTCTCAGACGGGCGCGCCTGCGAGACAAAGCGGAGGTCAGACTACGGCAGGAGCGCGGTACACGGTGAACAGGATCGTCAGGTAAACGGCATACAGGCTCAACAACACGTACCCTTCTCCGCGGCTCAATCTCTCTCCCGTTAACCCGAACACGAACAGCAGACCGGTCAGGAGCAGCATGACTGGAATGTCGAAAAAAAGGCTCTGCGGGCTCAGTGGGAGCACAGTGATCAAGGAGCTGACGCCGAGCGCCCACGCCAGATTCAGTATATTCGCTCCGATGATGTTGCCAATCGACAAGCCCCGCTGCTTCTTGATGATCGCCGTGAGGCTGACCACCAGTTCGGGCGTGGACGTGCCCAGCGCGACCAGGGTCAGCGCAATCACGTGCCGCGAGATCCCCGCCGCGAGCGCCAGGCATTCGGCGCAATAGACGACCAGTTTGCTGCCCACGATGACGCCGACGGCCCCCAGGAGAAAATAAGCGGCGATTCGGCCCGCGCTGAGTTTCACGTGCGGAGCACCGCCCACGAGGCTTTCCGAGCGCCCCTCCTCCAGCAGAGCGTCATGGGACGGCTCTCCTGCGGCCTGAATCTGTGAAGGGCCGGGTTGCGAGTTTTGTATGGCCGAGCGGATATTCGCGGCGAGATACGCCACCAGGCACAAGAGCATCACCGCACCGATCCAGCGCGAACCTTCGGGCAACAGGTAACCCATACACGCGAAGGTCAGGGATACGAAAATCAGACCCAGGCTGCTGCGCAGGAATCCTCGGCGGGCTACTTTCATGGGCGAAAGCACAATACACAGGCCCAGAACCAGGCCGATGTTGGCAATGGTTGAACCCACGGCGTTGCCAACCACGACATCCGCCTGCTGCTTTAGTGCCGCCGCGACCGATACGGCAAATTCGGGAAGCGTCGTGGCCAGGCTGACCAGCGTGGCTCCGATGAGGATATCCGGCACTCGCAGTTCGTGCGCAATGCTGACCGCAGCATCCGTAAACCAGTCCGCCGACTTAACCAGTAAAAGCGCCCCGAGGCCTAGTCCAAGGGCGTATAATACGACTTGCATGGTGGGCGCGAGTATAACACGGCCAGGGGACGATGCTGCCCGCAGATGAGGATCGGCGACCGCCGCGCCCCTGGAAATCTCATCAACGCAAAAACCGAATGGCAGGTTCTCATCGCTTTTAGAATTGACTTCGTGCTAAGATCCCCGGCTAATCCACCAGAAAGGACACATGATGCTTGAATTTCGCAGATTAATGCGCGAAGCGCTTGCGGAAGACGTCGGCCAGGGGGATATCACGACAAAATCGATGGTATCCAAAGATGCGCGCTGCCGGGCGCGTCTGGTAGCCAAACAGGCGGGCGTTTTGAGCGGTATTGACGTGTTTCGCACGGTGTTCGACCTGTTGAAAGCCCGCGTCCGCCGCTGGGAAGCCCTGGAAGACGGGGACCGTTTTGCGGCCGGAGACCGGGTGGCCGGGTTCGAGGCAAACACGGCCGCGGTGCTGACCGGCGAGCGGCTGGCGCTCAATTTAGTGCAGCATTTATCGGGCATCGCAAGCATTACCCGTCAATACGTTGATTCGCTGAACGGGCTCGACGTACGAATCTGCGACACGCGTAAGACCACCCCGCTGATGCGCGCGCTGGAAAAACAGGCGGTTATGCATGGCGGAGGATTCAATCACCGGTTTGCCCTGTTTGACGGGGTCTTGATCAAAGAAAACCACATCGTCGCCGCGGGCGGTGTCCGTTCCGCGGTGGAGCGAGCCATCCGCGGCACGCATCACCTGATGAAGGTGGGCGTTGAAGTTACGAGCCTGGACGAGTTGAACGAAGCGCTGGAGGCGGGCGCTGACTCGATCCTGTTGGATAACATGAGCCTGCAAGACATGGCCAAAGCGGTTGAGTTGACGGCGAATCGCGAGGTGATTCTCGAGGCCAGCGGCAACGTAACCCTCGAGCGCGTGCGCGCCATCGCCGAGACGGGCGTGCACTACATTTCCATCGGGGCCCTGACTCATTCGGCGCCCTCGGTGGATTTGACGTTGCTCATCGAAAATGTCTGACCCTCCTGAAAAGGAAGCGTTTTTTTCGCGCCCGCTCCACACCCAGGTGGTTGGCGCACGGATCCTGGTATTCGACACCGTGGATTCCACCAGTTCGCGGGCCTTCAACAGCGGCCTCGACGGCACGGTCGTCATCGCGGAGCACCAGACGCAGGGCCGCGGCCGCCATGGGCGGGTCTGGCACAGCCCCCCGGGCCTGGGCTTGTGGTTCAGTGTGGCCTTTACAGGCGGCGTGGACGGGCTGGAATTCGCCGCCCCGCTGGCCGTGCGGGACGGCTTGCGTCCCTACGGTGAGCTCACCCTCAAATGGCCCAACGATCTCCTGGCCGGTTCACGCAAGATCTGTGGTATTTTGGTTGAGCGCCGGGCCGGCATCACGGTCGCGGGAATCGGGATCAACGTTCGGCACCGACCCGAAGACCTGCCGCCCGAGCTGCGCGCCACGGCGGGCTCCATCTACATGGCTACGGGCCAGGCGCCGGAACGGAGCGAGGTCCTTCAGCGCGTGCTGACCGCGCTGGATCGCCGGGTCTGTGCGCTGCGGGCGGGGCAGGGCGAATTGATCCGGCGGGAATGGGCGGCCGCCTGCGGGGTAGAGGGCCGGCGCGTACGGTACCGCGGTGTCGAGGGCTTCGTGACTGCGATCGACGGACGCGGCGGGCTGGTCCTCGACACGCCCGCGGGCGTGAGCCGGGTCTTGTTTGGCGAACCGCTCGAATGGAGGGAGGACGAAGCATGCTGCTCGTGATGGATGTGGGCAACACCATTACCGCCATCGGGCTGTACGAAGGGCCCGAGTTGCGGGCCCACTGGCGCAGCGTCACGGGAAATTGGCGTACGAGCGACGAGTTGCGGGTCTTTTTGAACATGCTGTTGCAGGACGAAGGCCTCGAACCGGAGATGGTGAACGGGTGCTGCGTGTCCAGCGTGGTTCCATCCCTCAACGCCGCGTTGACGGACCTGTGCGCGAACCATTTCGAGGCGGAACTGGTTTTTGTCGAGCCGGGCGTCAAGACCGGCCTCGTCATACAGGTCGACAACCCCAAGGAAGTCGGCGCCGACCGCATTGTGAATGCCGTCGGCGCGCTCGAAACGCACGAAGGCCCCCTGATCGTGATCGATTTCGGCACGGCGACCACGTTTGACGCGAGTCACCGCGCGGGGGAATACCAGGGCGGCATCATCGTGCCCGGCATCAAGATCGCCGCCGACGCCCTGTTCGAGAAATGCGCGAAACTTCCCAGCGTCGAGATTACGAAGCCGGCGACCGTTATCGGGAAGAATACGATCGATCACATCCGCTCGGGGCTCACCTACGGCTACGCCGACCTGGTCGACGGCCTCATCCTACCGCATGGCGTGCGAAATGGACGAGAATCCGCTCGCCCTGGCCACCGGAGGATTCGCGGAACTCGTGGCGGGCATCGCCACGCGCATCGATATCGTGGATCCCCACTTGCCGCTGAAGGGACTTCGAGCCGTGTTTCTGAAAAACCGGAAAAGGGCCGCATGAAGCAGGTCTGCGCCATGCTCCTGCTGTTGGCTGCGGCGGCGCTGCTGCCCGCCTGCGACCGGGGAAAAGGCCTCGACGCGGAGCCCGCGCGCAGCGTTCCGGACGCCCCGAGCAACGCGCCGGCCTCTCCGCCCGCGCCCGGGGCGCGGCTGACCGAGTTTTTCTTCTACCGGGCGAGCGTCGGCGGGGTAGAACAGCGGCCCTCGTTTGTGATGCGTACGCCTGCCGTGTCGATCTCGGCGCAGGGAGAAGCTCTGTTGGAACAGGTCGAGGCGGAGATTCACGGCCGCGACGACGACGTGACGACCATTCGCGCGCAGCGGGGACGCTTTGACCAGCTGGCAAAAACGGCTACCATGGAAGGCGCGGTCACTCTCGAACGGGGCACGATGCGCGTCGAGATGCAAGACCTGGTCTGGCTGGACGACGAACGAGTGGCCCGGACCGAAAAACCGGTGCATATTCTGGACACAGGCGCAGAGCTGAACGCGGAAAATCTGGCGTTTTATCCGGATGAAGGCGCGTTAGTGCTGGCTAATCTGGCGGGCGGCGTGACGCTGGCCGGGAGAACCGAACCATGAAGAAGCGGGTGTGGGCAGGCGTGCTGAGCCTGATGGTGGCGCTGAGCACGCAGGCAGCCGAGATGAAATTCGACCGCATGAGTATCACCCGGGCGCCCCGGGTCAAGATCTCGGAAGGCCGTTGGCACATGCAGGGAGGCGTCGCCTTGACCCTGTTTTCAAAAGATCCGGCGGAAAAACCCCTCGACATCCAGGCCAGTGAGATCGTGTTCGAATGGCAGCCGGGGGAACAGCCCCAGAAAGTCGACCTGAAGGGAGAGGTCAAAGTCGACGGCGAGATCGGCACCATTTCTTCTCAGAGCGCCCTGCTGGACATGGCCACCGACACCCTGGTCTTTACCGAGAAGGTAAAAATCAATTCCGAGGCCTTCCCCGGGATTACAGCCTCCCGTTTCACCTATCACCTCGCAGACGGCTCCATTGAGATGGACAACATGGTCACGACCGACATCATCTCGCTGGAGCATCTGGGTGGAGAAAGCCCGGCACAGGATCCTCTGTTGCTGACGGTGGCCGACATAACGGACTGGCAAGGCATCCTCTCGGCCATCAAGGCCCAGGCAGCTGCCGAGGCGGCGTCTCCCGGCAAGCAGCTGCTTACCCTGCTGCCGGAGGAAGCCCGGGCCCAGTTCAATGCCCTGGCACCGGAGGCGCAACTGACCGCCGGCATGAAAAAAGACTTTGTCGGGCAGCTCAATAACGTGCTTCTGAGGAAAGATTTCTATGAAGCGGCCGCCTGGGACGGCGTCACCCTGCCCGAACCCGTGCAGGCCCTGGCCCTTGCCAAACCGGCCTCCGGCGCAGACCTCATCAAGCTGAATCGCGGCCTCTTCGAAGCGGCGTTTCCACAGGCTGTCGCCCACAAGGTCAGCCCATAGCCCGGGCCGGAAGGAAATACGCGTGTCCGAGATCAATCACGCCTTATTACGCACCGAAGGGCTTGTGAAACAGTTCAAGCGCCGGGTGGTGGTGCGCGACGTCAGCATCGAGCTGCACCCCGGCGAAATCGTGGGCTTGCTGGGCCCCAACGGAGCGGGCAAAACGACGACCTTCCGGATGATCGTGGGCCTTTTACGCCCGGATCAGGGGGGCATCTATTTTCAGGACCGCGACGTCACCAGGCTGCCGATGTACCGCCGGGCGCGCGAAGGCATGGCCTATCTCCCCCAGGAGGCCTCCGTGTTCCGAAAACTTACCGTGCGCCAGAACCTCCTCGCGATTATGGAATACCTCCCCATGAAGGCGGCCGAGCGGGAATCTCGCGCCGACGCCCTCCTCGATGAAATGGGGATCGCGCACGTAGCAGAGAGTCCCGCGTACACCTTGTCGGGCGGGGAACGCCGCCGCACCGAGATCTGCCGCGCACTGGTCACCAGCCCCAAAGTTTTTCTGCTCGACGAGCCCTTCGCGGGCATTGACCCGATCGCCGTGGCCGATCTCCAGGAAACCGTTGCGCAGCTCAAAAAAAACGGCATCGGCGTGCTGATTACCGACCACAACGTCCGTGAAACCCTCGAAATCACCGATCGCGCCTATATTATCAGCGAAGGCCGCATCAGCGTGGCCGGCACCCCGCGTGAAATCGCCGAAAACCCCGTGGCGCGCCGAACCTACCTCGGCGAACGATTTCGGATGGATTTCGACAGCGAACCCACAGAATAGCCGCCTGCCCCGCTCAAACCACAGAAAAATGGCCCGATCGCCCTTTTTGGGCCGGTTTATCGAGAAAACCGGGACCCATGTGGAGCGGAGCCGTGCGCAGGGGCCTTTCAGCTCCGCAAACCGAGTCCACAGAGGATTTAGCGGGAAATGCGGGGTATGTGGTACGATTCAGTGTGTTTCCAAGGGGGACCTCGAGGAGATGAATGTGGCCTCACCGCTGACCAAAGGAAAACAGGCTTTCGTTCGTTACCGGGAAGAACGTAAAGAGGTAACCATTCTGGAGATCTGCGACGACACCGTGACCGTCACCGTCCCGGATGGCTCCTTGCCCGTGAAAAACCTGGGCGTGTCACTGGAAATCCCTACGCTGGAGGGAACATACTGCTACCACACGCACGTGGCCACGGCGCCACGCGACGATGACGACATCCTGCTGTTGAGGCGGACCGCCAGCGTGAAGCGCTTTGACCGCCGGCGCACCTGGCGCGTTCCCCTGCATGCCCGCACGAAAGCGTCGCAGCTGGACGGTCGCCGCGTGTTCCGGGCCGTGGTGGTCGATGTGAGCGCCGAAGGCGTGCTTCTTTTTTCCGCCGGCCCTTTCGAGCCCGGTGAGCTAATCACGTTTCAACTCTATATTCCGAATGAATTGCCCCACGAGATCTGTGCTCGCGTGGTGCGTGTGAAAGAGACCGTGCGCGACGGGCAGACGGTGTATACCCTGGGCGCGGCCTATCATGAACTCTCCAAACCGGCACGGAGGGCGTTGACGTACTACATTTGGAAACGGCTGCTCGAACTGTTTCCGACAGAAGTGCGCGGCCTGTTTCGCCGGGGCAGCCAGAGCCAGATCGATCGCCGCCTGAAGCTGATCGGCTCCCCCGACGAGGAGTATCCCGCCGATACAGACGGTGCAGGCGTTTCGGGCGATACCTCTGACGGCCAGGTCGAATATTCCTGACGTACGCCGTCCCCAGTCGCGATTCCACCCCGAAACGCGTGTTTGTTTGGCCATCGCTATCCCGAATTTTAAGCGGGGGCGTACGCGTCCGGCAGGTTCAGGGGAGCCTCAGCACCGCGTCGGTCACCGCGCCTTCGGAGGCGGAGCCCACGAGACTGGCGTACTTGGCCAGCACCCCGCGCGTATAATGCGGCTTGGGGGCCTTCCAGGCCTTCAGGCGAGCATCGATTTCCTTCTTCGGCACATCCAGGGTGATGGAGCGTTCGACGGCGTCGATGGTGATGCGGTCGCCATTTTTCACGATGGCAATGGGGCCGCCCACCTGGGCTTCCGGGGTGATGTGACCCACCACAAACCCATGGGACCCGCCGCTGAAGCGGCCATCGGTGATCAACGCGACATCGTTGCCCAGCCCTTTGCCCATGACGGCCGAGGTGGGAGACAGCATTTCGCGCATGCCCGGGCCGCCTTTGGGGCCTTCGTAACGAATCACGATGACATCGCCTTTTTTGACCGTGCCGTCGAGGATTTGCTTCAGCGCCTTCTCTTCGGAGCCAAAAACACGGGCGGTTCCGGTGAAGCGCGTCCCCTCCTGTCCGGAGATCTTTGCAACCGCGCCTCCGGGCGCAAGATTGCCGCGCAGGATCACCAGGTGGCCCGTTTTTTTGAGCGGATCCGAGAACGGCCGTATGACGGACTGCTTTTTCGGATAGGCCTTGATCGCGCGCAGATTTTGGGCCAGCGTCTTGCCTGAGACCGTCATGCAGTCCCCGTGCAGCAAGTTCGCCTTCAACAGCTCGCGCAGCAGCGGCGTCAGCCCGCCGATGTTGACCAGGTCCGCCATGACGTGCTTGCCACTCGGCTTGAGATCGGCCAGCACGGGCGTCCGTTTGCCGATGCGGGTGAAATCGTCCAGGCTCAGCTTGACCCCGCTGGTATGCGCCATCGCGAGGAGGTGGAGCACGGCATTGGTCGAGCCGCCCAATGCCATCACCACCGTGATCGCGTTCTCAAAGGCCTTTCGGGTCATGATATCCCGCGGCCGCAGCCCGGTCTCCAGCATGGCCAGGACGGCGGCCCCGGCGCGCCGGCAATCCTCCGCCTTGTCCTTCGAGATGGCGGCCTGAGCCGAGCTGTTCGGCAGGCTCATGCCCATGGCCTCGATGGCCGAAGCCATGGTATTCGCCGTGTACATCCCACCGCAGGCACCCGGCCCCGGAATCGCGCTCGCCTCGATGTCCTGCAGCTCGCGGTCGCTCATTTCGCCTTTGGCATGCCGGCCAACGGCTTCAAACACCGAAACTATGTCCACATCCTCCCCTTGGTAGACGCCGGGAAGGATGGTGCCGCCGTAGACAAACACCGACGGCCGGTTCAGCCGCGCGATCGCCATCAGGCAGCCGGGCATGTTCTTGTCGCAGCCGCCGATGGCGACCAGCCCGTCGAAAGCCTGGCATCCGGCAACGGTCTCGATAGAGTCCGCGATGACCTCGCGCGAAACCAGAGAGTATTTCATGCCCTCGGTGCCCATCGAGATGCCGTCCGAGATGGTGATGGTATTGAAAATGACCGGCTTGCCGCCGGCCCGCTCTACGCCGAGGGCCGCTTCCCGTGCCAGCAGGTCGATGTGCACATTACAGGGGGTCACCTGGCTCCAGGTCGAGGCGATTCCCACCTGGGATTTCCCGAAATCGGCCAGCGAAAAGCCCACGGCGTGCAGCATGGCCCGGCTGGCGGCCCGTTCGACTCCCTGCGTTACCGCCGACGACCACTTCTTGCCCAATTTGTTGTGTTGCTTGCTGCTCTTCCGACCGGGGCTTACTGATTTTGACATGGTACCGCTCCACAATGATTCATTTTACCTCACTTACGAGAGCCTAACATTCGACGGGGTCATTCTATGTCCGATATTGCGCCCGCCGAATCCAACGCGGCAGCCTGCCTTCAGACAACGGCTGCCCATTCGCGGCATGACACACCGCCGCAGCTTTTTCTTGATGCTGCGCAAAGACTACGGAAACCGTGTATGATCGGGCGATGAAAAACCTGATTTGTACCTGCGAATGCGGCCATCGGTTTCACGTATCCGACAGCGCCTGGGGGATGGAGAGCGTCTGCGGCATGTGCGGACGGCCCATCCGGGTCACGCCGGACAACACGCGCCCGGTGGACGTGGAAATTCCCCCCGGTGAAAGTGACAGAGGCAGCAGCGCCGACCATTGCGCCCGCTGTGGCCGGCCCTTTCGCGGGGATTGGGATAAAAACAGCTCCGCCGAGGGCATGATCTGCCACATATGCGCCAATCAGGGCGGCAGGGCTCAGAGCGAGCAGCCCGCGCTGAACGCCGAGGATGGCTCCCCGCATGCCGCCGTATCGGAGCCGGCGGCTCGCCCGGCGCCTCCCGCAGACAGCGCGTTGGAGGCGGCTGGCGCTGTCCTCATCGACCATGACCCGGATGCGATGGATGACGAAGAGCCGAGCCTGGGAAAACGGCTCGAAAATTTCCGCGAAACGCCCGCCTTCCGGCGAGGGCTCTGGGCGGCTGCTGTCAGTGTGATGGTGCTGGCGGTCGTAGCCGCCTTCATGAAAACGCCCCCGCCACCCGACGACGCCGCGCTCGAGGCCGTGAGCGAGAGCAGCGGCGGGCTGCGGATCTTCGGCCCGCCCGAGGCGTGGTCCTCATCGGAAAAAGCCGCCGTGCGGGTCACGATGATTGTTCTGGAGACCGTATTTCTGTTCGTGCCGACAATCGCGGCGCTTTTCCTTGCGCTGGCTTTTGTCGGCCGTCTTCCTGCGCACCGATGGTTTGCCAGCGCGATTCACGTTGGGGTGGTATCCATGGGCATCACCGTCGCACTGTACCTGGTTCCGCGGGCCATCGGTATTTTTGGGGGTCTCCCCGGCGCACTGCTCGCCTACCTTCTTGCTGCATTTTTCATCCGGATCATTTACGGCCGGGGGCTGAGGGCAGCAGTCCTGTTTGTGGGCCTGCGGGCGGGATTTGGCCTGCTGGCGGGCCTCGCGCGGGTGCTGCTGTACGGCGCGCTGGGCACCTTCTTGCTAAGCTGAGGAGGAGCCCCAACCCGAATGCCGCGGTATTCAGGCATTCTCCCAACAAAAATACCCATTGCCGGCCGTATAACATAGAGCGGAAAAATAGAGCGGAAAAATCTCGCACCTACCGGTGCCATCTGTCATACTGCTGCGTCTGTATGCGCGAGAGTTTTTGGAGCAGAGCTGGAATACACCCATACCTGAAACCGTTGAATTTCAGATATGGAACGCGTTGAGGTCTATGAGATTCCACCACACACTGGAGGTTACTACATGCGACAATATGCACGGTTCCCCCACCCGATGAACGTTGCCGCGCTGGCTATGTTACTGGCCGTCGCGGTCCACATCGGTTACGCCGGGGCAGATGAAGGCATCCCCTGGCTCACGAGCCTCGACGCGGCCAAAGAACAGGCCGCGGCCCAAAATAAACTCATTTTCATGGACGTCTACGCGGAATGGTGCGGTCCCTGCAAAATGCTGGCGAGCGAGACCTTTACCGCACCCGAAGTCATCAAGGCACTCGAGGCCTACGTCCCGCTCAAGATTGACTCGGATAAACAGCCGGAGATTGCGTCGCAGTATGGCGTGCGGGGGCTGCCAACGCTGTTTTTACTGACGGCACAGGGCACAAAAATCTACGAGCAGTCCGGTTTTATGCCCCCGGCCGGTTTTCTTGATTTTCTGAAAACGGCACACGACCGGATGGACGCTCTTTCCCGCCAGGAAGAAGAACTGCGCCAGGAACCGGGCAATGTGGAAAAAACCCTCAATCTCGCACACACCTACCTCGAGCTTGGCCGGGCAGGCGACGCCGCAGCGCTGTTGGAGAAAGGCCTGGCCAATCTGGATACCGTGGATTCCGACGCCCTGAAAGGCGACTATGCGTTCGCGCTGGGCCTGGCCTACCTGATTGAGGGCGCCTACGACAAGGGCGTGGAGCGGCTTGAAGCGCTTATCGCCGATTATCCCGACCACGCTGAGGCGGAGCGTGCCGAAGAGCTGATACCGCGGGGCAGGCTCTTTGACGCAATGACGCGCGTAGATCGCGGCGAATACGAGGCTGCCAAAGCCACCTTGATTGAGCTGCAGGAGGCGTCAACCGACGATCAAGTCACGGCGCTTGCCGGTGAAGTGCTGGAACGCCTGGAGGTCCTGGGCCAACCCGCCCCAGCCTGGAAGGCCGCCTGGGTGAACTCAAAACCGGCTTCGCTCGAGAAAATGAAAGGCAGCGTCATCGCACTGGCGTTCCTCAATTCGGTCGACCCCGGCAGCGGCGAAATACTGGCCACCCTGGAGTCTTTGTGGCAGTCGCACGGAACCCGGGGCTTTGCGCCCGTCGTGATCGTGTCGCTGCCGAATGGGTCGAAGGAAGCCGAGGTCACGGATGTACAAACGTGGATGGAAACACATGGCGCGACCTATCCCATTGGGGCGGACATGCAGGGCCACACGACGTTTGACCAGTACAAAGGCAAGGGGATTCCCTGGGTGGCACTCATAGGCCGCGACGGGCTGGTACACTATCTGGGTGTATACAGCAAAGCTGAATTCGACGAAAGACTGACCGCATTGCTGGACGCCAAGACCTGATTCGCCGGCAGGCCGGTGTCCGCCCGCGTCCGGCTGCTGGATAGAAGCGGTGGCAAGGCTGCATTTGTACCCGGCGCCCGGAAAACCGGCGCGACGCAGGGGCAGGGGGCCGTTGTGTGTGGTGCTATCGCATTATGCGTCAAGGAATTGACATTATACGGCCGTTTCGATACAGTTTTTCGCTTGGGCGAGGCCCGCAATTTATTTTGTGAGCCATTTCGCAGCGAGACACCTTGTGGGCGGGCAGATACGCGGGCGTGGGCAGAGAGTACGGTGGGGTGGGAATGCCTGTGTTGATCCGCGCGGGCGACTGAGGAGGGAGATACGGGAAGCATGAATTCAGTCAAACTGATTCTCGACGGACAGGAGTATGAATCTCGGGTGGTCGTTGGCTCCGAGGGGGAAAAGGCCTTCGATATCACGTCTCTGCGTACGGCGACGGGCTATATCTCGCTGGATCCGGGCTACGCCAACACCGGCTCCTGCGAGAGCGCGATCACCTTTATCGACGGGGAGAAAGGCATCCTGAGGTACCGGGGATACCCCATCGAAGAACTCGCCGTCTCGGCGCGCTTTCCCGAGGTATGCCATTTGCTGGTTTATGGGCACCTGCCCAATCGCGAAGAACTCCTGGAATGGCGCCGGCAGCTCACGTTGAACAGCTACGCGCACGAAAGCATGATCAACGTGTTCGACCACTATCCGCCACACGCGCACCCCATGGCCATCCTGTCGGCGATGACGTCGAGCCTTTCCGCATTTTACCCGGAGGCCAATACCTCCGAGACGCTCGATCGGGCGATCATCTATCTCCTGGCCAAAGCCAAAACCCTGGCGGCCTACTCCTACAAGAAATCGCGCGGCGAGGCCATTATGTATCCGCTGGCCGAGTTGAGCTATGCCGCCAACTTTCTGCGGATGATGTTTGGCCATCCCGCGGAGCCCTATGAAGTCTCGCCGGTGATCGAACGCGCCTTGGATCTGCTGCTCATCATTCATGCCGATCACGAACAGAATTGCAGCACCTCCACAGTACGCATGGTTGGAAGCAGCCAGGCAAACCTCTTCGCCGCGGTATCTGCAGGCGTGTGCGCGCTTTGGGGGCCGCTCCACGGCGGCGCCAACCAGGCCGTCATTGAAATGCTCGAGAACATCAAGGCCGATGGCGGTAATTACAAAAAATACATCAAAATGGCCAAAGACAGAAAATCGGGGTTCCGGCTGATGGGCTTCGGGCATCGGGTCTACAAGAGCTTCGATCCCCGCGCACGCATCCTGAAAAAGGCCTGCGACGACGTCCTCAGTGAGATGGGCACGACCGATCCGATGCTGGATATCGCCAAACACCTCGAGGAAGCGGCGTTGAAGGAGGATTTCTTCATCGAGCGGAAGCTGTATCCGAACGTCGATTTTTACAGTGGGATCATTTACCGCGCCATCGGAATCCCCACCAATATGTTCACGGTGATGTTCGCACTGGGACGCCTGCCCGGATGGATTGCCCATTACCGGGAAATGCGCCTGGAACGCGGAGAGCGGATCCATCGGCCCCGCCAGGTCTACACCGGCGAAAATGTGCGAAAATGGGTGCCCCTCGACGAGCGCTAGGCTGAAAACGCCGCTGGCGCACGCCAGGAGCCGGAAACCTGAAAAAGGAGCATAACTCGGCTCTGTAGTGGGCAAGAAAACTAAATTTTACGTGTTCCCGGCGTTCGGTGGCCATGGAGCTGGCTCCGGGCCATACAGCTCGTCGTAGGCGCGGCAAAACGGGCAAGCACGCTCGATGCGGCGCGTAAATCGGCCGTAACGGGACTCCGGAAACCTGCGCCGAAGGATGCACACGGGGCAGAACCGGCATATACGGGCCAGTATCTTCTTCATAAATCACGCTCCTGAAGGTGCTTAGAGATTTCCAACCGGCTCACGAAGACGTTTGGCCGGTCGCTTTTGTGCGGAGAGCGGGAACGCAAGCCGCTCCGCAGGGATTAAGATACAAAGTGTCTTCAACCGGAGCAAGGATGCCGTGCCGCTCCGAAAGTCTCCCGTTGAGAATGGACGAGGCGCAGATGTCCGGTGCGTCACTGCGTATTTGACGCGTTGTGCCGTAATTTGATACGCTGACGGCCGTTTTTACATGGAGGCTAAAGCCGTGTCCGGCTTGAAAATACCGCTGTCGACTCTGGAACGCGGCGAGTGTTCGATTGACACGACCGTCCCTGAAAGTGGGCTCCGCCCTCCGGAGGCGAAAGCGCTGGAGATTGGCCCGGTCCGCATCCAGGGTAGAATAACGCGTGTCGATCATCGCTTCGTGTTCATTGGAAGGCTGACGGGGGAGAATCGCAGGCCATGCGACCGATGCCTGGCTGCGGCACAAGTTCCGTTTGAATTCCAAGTCATCTGGTCGTTTGAACCGAGGCCGGCCGGTGAGCCCGCCGACTACGCGGTGGAACGCGCCGGCGACGACGTGGAGGACAACGAGAGCGATACGGTGTATTTCGACGGCAGCGAGATCGACTTGGCCAGTCAAGCTTGGGAAGAACTGGTGCTGTCGGCGCCGTCGAAGACGTTGTGCAGGGATGATTGCGCGGGGCTCTGTCCGCACTGCGGCGCGAATCGCAATACCGCGCCTTGCCAGTGCGCAGGAGAGGCCCCCCAGGCGGAATTTGGAAATAGTGGGTTTTCGGGCTTGGCGGCCTTGTTTCCCGAGCTGGACCCCAAACGTTCGAAGGAGTGAACTCGTGGCGGTACCAAAGAGACGCACAGGAAAGACGCGCCGGAACACACGGCGGTCTCATCATGCTCTGGTGAAGCCCAACCTGAGCGAATGTCCGAGCTGCGGCGAACGCATCCAGCCGCATCGGGTATGTCCGAAATGCGGTCATTATAAAGACCGTTTGTCGGTCAAGCTCGGAACCGAGTAATCCGCGTGATGCCCGCCAACGGACGACGCCCGGTTTATCGACCGGGCGTCGATTTGTAACGGCGCGACGCTTTTCCACGGCGCACAAGCGACCTCTGGATGGCTCGCGCTGATGGGGAACCGACAGGGGTAGCGCATGCGAATTGCTCTCGATGCCATGGGCTCCGACAATGCTCCGGGTCCTGAAGTGCGTGGGGCCGTCGAGGCCAGCCTTCAGGATGGCACGGAGTATGTGCTTGTTGGGGACCAGGATCGGCTTGAACAGGCACTGGCGCGCTATAAACGGCGCGGCCGTGTCGGCATCGTGCATGCCTCAGAGACCATCCGGATGGACGACCAGCCCGTGCAGGCGGTTCGTCAAAAAAAAGACTCGTCCCTGCTCGTGGCGCTTCGCCTGGTCAAATCCGGCGAAGCCGATGCCTGTGTCAGCGCGGGGAACACCGGCGCGATCATGGTTGCCGCGCGCACGACCCTCGGTCCGATCCGGGGGGTTTCCCGCTCGGCCATCTGCCAGACCGTGCCCACCATGAAAAAGCCGGTACTGCTGATTGACATGGGCGCCAACGTCGATTGTACGGCCCGCCAGCTCTGCGATTTTGCCGAAATGGGCATGCTGTATATGGAACACGTGCTGCGACGCAAAAACCCGCGCGTGGGCCTGCTTAATATCGGCGAAGAGCATGTCAAAGGAAACGACCTCGCTAAAGGCGTCCACCGCAATCTGAGCGCTTCGAGCCACATCAATTTCGTCGGCAACATCGAGCCGCGTGCGATCTACCATGGCGACGCCGACGTGGTCGTCTGCGACGGGTTTGTAGGCAACGTGGTCCTCAAGACCACGGAAGCCACGGCGGCACTGATAAAACAGCGGCTCCATCGCGAGCTTACCTCAACCTGGCCCAGCCGCCTGGGCG
Source organism: Candidatus Hydrogenedentales bacterium (assembly GCA_050950105.1). GTDB lineage: Bacteria > Hydrogenedentota > Hydrogenedentia > Hydrogenedentales > SLHB01 > UBA2224. The sequence goes on from JBMNGZ010000010.1 coordinate 463,380, forward strand.
CTTTTTTCAGCCGAGGCGCCTACCGTCGGCTCAAACAGCAAATCGATCCGAACATGTATTCCGGGGCGCCGCTCCTCGGCGTGAAGGGCGTGGTCATCATTTTACACGGCTCGTCTTCGTCGCTTGGCGTCAGAAATGCCCTGTTGGGTGCGCGCCGGGCAGTGCATTCGCGCATCAACGAGCACATCCGCCACGGCATCGAGCGGTTGCGCAGCACCGAAGCCCATCTGAACGCCCAGGAGGCCAATCCATGACCGCATTTCTTTTCCCCGGCCAGGGGAGTCAGGCGCCCGGCATGGGCGCTGATTTTCGGGATTCCAGCATTGCCGCCCGGGATATTTTTGACCGTGCTGTTGCCATGACCAGCAGCGCCTGGCTTGACACGGTTTTTCACGGTACCGACGCCGAATTGGCCGATACTCGCGTGGCGCAGCCCGCGCTGCTGACCGTGGAGGTGGCCATTGCAGCGCATCTGGCGGCCGTTGGCGTGGCTCCGTCGGTGTGCGCGGGTCACAGTCTGGGCGAATATTCCGCGCTGGTCGCCTCGGACGTGTTGACGTTTGAAGAAGCGTTTCGTGTGGTCCAGGAGCGCGCCCGACTGATGTCGGAAGATGTGCCGGAAGGCGCTATGGCGGCCGTGCTCGGCCTGGACGCCTCCGCCATCGAGGCCGCCTTGCCCCAGGGCGCCCAGGTGGCCAACTACAACGGGCCCGGCCAGACCATCATCTCGGGAGCCGCCGCGGCGCTGGACGCCGCCGAACCAGCCCTCAAAGACGCAGGCGCCAAACGTGTGATGCGCCTGAACGTCTCGGGGCCGTTTCATTCCGAATACATGCGCCCCGCCAGCGAAGCATTCCGCGATTTCCTCGAGACCGTAGCGTTGAGCGCGCCGGAAACCCGGTTTGTCTCATCCGTGAGCGGCGCGGAAGAAGTAGAACCGGAGCGGATTCGCGGTCTGCTGGCCGGCCAGCTTTGCGCACCCGTGCGCTGGACCGAGGTTATGGCCGCCCTGGGCCCGGTCGAGGCGCTTGAAGTGGGGCCCGGACGAGTGCTGCAGGGACTGGCCCGACGCACCGAGCAGGCGCCGTCGGTCAGCCCGGCGGGAACATTTGACGCGATCACGGCATCAGGAGAACAGGCATGAACGAATTTGGCGGGAAGGTTGTTTTGGTCACCGGCGGCACGCGCGGCATTGGCAGGGCATGCGCCGTACATTTTGCGAACCGGGGCGCACAGGTCGCGATTTGCGGGCGGACGCTCGACACCGCCACGGCGGCTGCGAACGAGATCGGCCACGGCACGCGAGCATTTCAGGCCGACATGGCCGACCCTGAAGCCCCTGCCGCGCTCGTTTCTGCCGTCGAGGAAGCCTTCGGGCCTGTTGCGGTCCTGGTCAACAACGCGGGGCTTACGCGCGACACGCTGCTCATGCGCATGAAAGACGACGACTGGACGCAGGTCATCGACGCTGATCTGACCGGCGTGTTCCGTTGCTGCCGTGCCGTGGTGCGCGGCATGATGAAACAGCGGTGGGGGCGCATCATCAACATCTCGAGCGTTATCGGCATCCTGGGCCAGCCGGGCCAGGCCAATTATGCCGCGGCGAAGGCCGGGCTTCTCGGGCTGACCCGGTCGCTGGCCCGCGAACTCGGTTCGCGCAGTATCACGGTCAACGCAGTCGCGCCCGGTTTCATTGAGACCGACATGACCGCGGCGATCCAGGCCGATATGCGCGAGGCCATGCTGACCCGCATCCCGCTGGGCCGCGTCGGCAGCCCGGAGGACGTCGCCGGGCTCGTTGGCTATCTCGCATCCGAGGCCGCGGGCTACATCACCGGCGCCACGATCGCCATCGACGGCGGCCTCACGATGCACTAAAATCCATGCCGGGCCGCCTGCGCATGATCTCCACCGGTGCTCCAGACTGCAATGGACGGGATGTATTTGATCCGATCCGCGTAACGGCGGAGATGATTTCCAGCTCTGTTTGGAATCCTCGCAGCGACTCGCGTGTTGTCTGAAAAAACGGGTACCGCTTCCACACGCCATCCCAGGCGGCACGGCGCAGCCCCGTTTGAAAGCGCATATCGTCAGGGTCATCACAGGAGCGGTACAATGAAAGAAATGACGGAACAGCACGACTGGCAGGCCTGCCTGGACGCATCGCAGGTAAAACCGGTGTTTGTGTTCAAACACAGCACGAGGTGCCCGGTCTCGGGGGCGGCGCGCAACCGCGTCGTGGAGTACGAGGCCCAGAATTCCGGCAACGGAGTGGACATCCGCATGGTGAAGGTGATCGAGAGCCGGCCCCTATCGAACGCGATCGCCGAGGCCCTTGGCGTGCGGCACCAGTCGCCGCAGATCATCCTCGTGAAAGATCGGGCGGCCGTATGGTCGGCATCCCACGGCGAAGTGCGTGGTGATCGCCTGCAAGAAGCGTTGGACAAGGCGTGTTCGTAGCCGCGACGTCCAGCAGGCGCCTCCGCAGAGCGGTCGGGCGATCTCGTGCGCTCAAAGGTTAAAACAATGACGAAACGCGCAGCTGCGGCATCCGGCATAAACACGGACGTTGCGGTAGAAGAATTCGTCTCGTATGCGGTCTCCATACCGCGTGCGCTCGACGCCATTGAGGCGGGCGCCCTGCTGGCTTCCGGGCAGCGCGTCGTGCTGAAACCCAACCTCGTCAACCACAGCCCGCATCCCATCACCACTCCGCCCGCGTGCATTGAAGCGCTGATCGATTATATCCGGCGTTACAGCGCGGCGGAGATCGTGGTCGCCGAAGGGTCCGGAGACGGAAACACGAGGCGCGCGTTCCGCGAACTGGGCTATGAGGCGATGGCGTCGCGCAAAGGCGCCGAGCTTATCGATCTGGATGCGCAGCCGTTTGAGCGGCTCACCAATCCGCGCATGCGTCTCCTGAAAGAGTTTTACTTGCCGCGAACCGTGCTGGATTGCCTCCTGATTTCGGTACCCGTCCTCAAGGCGCACAGCATGGCGAAGGTGACGCTGGCGATGAAAAACCTCTTCGGTATCGCGCCGGCCCGGGTATACAGCGGCAGCGCCTACAAAAAAGCGCGCCTGCACGGCCAAAATAACGACGAACTGCAACGGTACATCTTCGAGTTGAACCAATACCGAAAACCGGACCTGTCCGTTATCGACGCGACCATCGGAATGGCGAATGCCCATCTCTGGGGACCCCACTGCGACCCGCCCGTAAACAAGATCCTGGCGAGCGCAGACCCGGTAGCCATCGACGCCCGCGGCGCGGAATTACTCGGGCTCGACTGGCGCGGCATTGACCACATCCGCATGGCCAACGGCGTATTGGGGCGGGCTGAACCCGCTTCCTGAGGCCCGAGCCGGCGGCATTTCGAAGCGGACTAGCGGGTGCCGCCGATGGTGAGTTCCCGGATACGCAAGGTGGGCTGGGCGTCGCTGACCGGCGCTGCCTGGCCGTCTTTCCCGCAGGTCCCGATAGCAAACCCCAGATCGTTTCCGACCGCCTCGATCTGCATGAGGGTGTCGGGGCCATTTCCGATGAGGGTGGCGCCACGCACGGGAATCGCGGCCTCGCCATTGCGGATGAGATATCCTTCGCTCACTTCAAACACGTAATCGCCGTTCAGGGGCGTCACCTGTCCCCCGCCCATCTTTTTGACGAAGAGTCCCGTGCTAGTCTCGGCGAGGATGGATGCGGGGTCGCTCGTGCCGGGAAGAATCAGGGTATTGGTCATCCGCGGGACGGGCTTATGCTGGTACGACTCCCGCCGCCCATTGCCGGTGGGCGTCATGCCCATCTTCCAGGCGATCCGGCGATCATTCATAAACTGGACGAGTACGCCGCCATCGATGAGAACCGTTCGGCGGGTGGGCGTGCCTTCGTCGTCCACGCTGGCGGACCCGCGCTTACCGGGGAGCGTGCCGTCGTCAACGACGGTGATCTCGGGGACAGCGATTTGTTCATTCAGCCGCCCGCAGTAGGTCGACACACCCTTCTCGATGTGGTCGGCTTCGAGGCCGTGGCCGACCGCTTCGTGGATCATGGTACCGCCCGCCTCGCTGCTCAGTACGACGGGCATGCGCCCGGTCGGCGCAGGTTCTGCCCCGAGCATGAGGCAGGCGCGGCGGGCGGCGCAGAGGGCCAGCGTCTCGGGGTCCACGTCATCAAACAGTTCAAACCCCAGGGTTCCCCCGGCGGTCTCGTATGCGGTCTGCACCACGGCGCCGTCGCGAGCCACCACCCGCACGGAGAAGAGCACTTGGGGCCGACTCTCCTCCACGAAACGTCCCTCGGAATTGACGATCAGCGCGCGGCGCAACGAATCGCCGTACGAGACCGTTACCTGCACAATGCGCGAGTCATGGGCGCGCGCCGCGGCATTGGCGTTGCGGATCAGTTCGAGTTTCCGCGGCGTGGGCACTTCCGAAGGCGGGACTTTGGGGACGGTCCCCAGACGTTCAGGCGCAAACGCGAAATTGCAGTCCGGCTTGCCGCCACACGCGCCCGCGGCAAGCTCGGCTGCGAGTGTGGTGAGATGCGGCTCGGTGAGTTCATTGGTATGGCCGTATAGGGTCTGATCACCGCTGAGATGGCGGATGCCTGCGCCCGCATCGACTCCTGAAACGATCTGTTCGACCTTGTTATCTTCAAAAACGATCGCGGTTCTGGCGGTTTCTTCCAGGAAAATCTCGGCGAACTGCCCGCCATTCCGCAGGGCCGTTGCGAGGATCCCCTCCGCATGTTTTTCCAGATCAATCACGTTGCAACCTTTCCAGCGCGGGAACCCATCCCAGCGTGCCTGCCGTCCGCAGTATCGATAATGTGGTACACGCTGCGCAACCTCGGGCGCAGCTCAGGCACTCCGTCACTCTTGTTCGGGTTCGGACGAGGCCCGTGTGCGTGTCAGCAAATACAACAACACCATACCTGCCAGAAACAAGACCCCGGCGACCACGAAGAACCACGGAAACGTGGGCGGGCTGGCTTCCTGCGTTGCAGCCTGGTCGGCGGCCAGTCTCGCACGCGCCATGATCGCAGCCACTGGAAGAGTATTGAAGCCCGCGTGCATGCAAATGCACGGCCACAGGGAGCCGGTCTTCAACTGCACGGCCGCGAGAAGCAGGCCGCCGAGAAACAACGGCACAAGCCCGAGCGGATCGGCATGAATCAGGGCGAAGAGCAGAGAACTCACAACACAGGACGCCACAGTACTACGGCGCCGACGCAGACCCTGCAATAGGATGCCGCGAAAAAACAGTTCTTCGGTGATCGGAGCCATAACCACGAGCGTGAGAAAACTCATGTTTGGACTGCCGTGAAACAAATCGGGCACATCTAAGGGGAAAGAAGACGAAGGAAAGCCCTGCGCGAAAATGCGGCCGAGCTGCCCAGTGAGCAGCGCAGCGCAGGTACCCAGGAACATGGCCGCCCAGTTAAGCGCCCAGTGAACGGGATAGAGTCCAACCGTTTCGCGAAAGGACCGTCCGCTCCTGCCCATGGCCCAGAAAAGCAAGGGGATAACCGCCCACACATTGGCCACCGTAGGAATCACGGGATTCCACAGCAGGGGATTCTGCCCCAGCGGGACACCCAAGACCAGTCCGCCGGCGACAACGGGCAGGCAGAGGACCGCGAAAGCGTAAAGCTCCAGCACCATGAGAGCTACACACATCAGGGTGGCTTCCCGGCAGGTCAAGTAAGGCCAGCGCGGAAATTTGAGGAGCGGCTCGGTCTCCTGGAGCGAAGAGTAGCTCTGTGGACCGTCATCGGGATTCTGTTGCGACTCGCTGTGATGCATGGGTGTTTTTGTGACCATTCTTCGCTGCCGACAGGTCATGCGGCTGCACGCAGCCACTGCAAACCACGGAGACGGCGCATGCCCGTTTCATCGGCGCGTGGCGCCGGGCCGCCGGCTCGGTAATTTTAGTTGAGCAGAGGGATGTTCCAGCCGAGCACGCGCGCGACAATCGCGATAAAGACCACCAGAACGACAATGGCTACCACGGCCCCCAGGAATCCCCGCACCTTGGTCATGCGCACCATACGGCGAGCCTCCTTGCCTCGAAGCGGTCCGTCCGCCTCAATCGACCGAAACGATACCGCACTGGGCCGAAAATGCCAAGCTCACGCCTCCGCCGGATACGGTCGCGAAAGGCCTTCTGTCCGGTCATTTGCGTTTGAGTCCCATCAGATAGGCAAACGGGAACGACACAATTTGGCGCATTCCCGCCACGGACGAGATCTGCCGAACCATGCGGCCTACCTCGCCGAAAAGGGCCTGGCGGAGCACCTGCTCGGTCACTTCGCCTTCTTCGCGCACGGCGAGGAGACGGTGGAAACAGTACACGCCAATAAGGAAGGCGATCACGAAGACAAAATCCAGGCCTTTGAGATCGAGGGTCGGCAATTCCCACGCGCTGTACTCTTGCGTCCAATCGGTAAAGGACAGCGTAAGCTGTAATTCGAAGGGCTCAAACCAATCCGCGGCGAACCCGGCCAACACGGGGGCGGCAGTCGCGGTAATGCCGGATACGAGCGCATTCACCGCGAGATACGAAGCCCCTTTTCCATAAGGCGCGGTTTTCATGGCCAGATTGTTCGCGCAGAGCGCGACGCCCGCCGTGGACATCCCCGCAATTGTGTGGATAGCGATCAGCAGGGGAATGCTCAAGAAATGGCGATCGGGCAGGGTCGTAAACGGCCAGAACAGAAAACTGATGAAAAACAGCGGAACCGAAAACACCAGCACCGATTTGTTGCTGAATTGCTCGGACAGACGGCCCCATAAACCGAAAAACAGCACGTTGGTGATTTGAGAGACCACAGAAAGCACGAGCACCCAGGTCATGTTGAGACCGATGCGCTGCAGGAGGTACACGGTGAAGAACGGCGCTGCAAAGTTGACCGCGGCGCCCCAGCACGCCAAAAACGTCAGCAGATTCCGGAAATTGGTGTCGCGAAATGGGCGGGCCAGCAGTTCCCAGAGCGGCACGTGTTCGGCCTCGGGCATCGTGGGCTCGGGCGTGCTTCCGATAAAAACAACCGACACCATGCCGGCGAGCCCCGCCAGGGAAAAGACAATGGTATAGGCGCCTGCCGGATTGGTGAAATGTTCGCGGTATTGATCGATGGCCACGCCGCCCAGCAGGCTCAGCAGGGCCCCGGTGGCCGTGCTGAACGTCAGGCGGCGCGCGAAGAATCGGCCCATACGGTCGCTGGGGATCAGGTCGCGCAACCACGAGCTGAACGCGCATCCTGCAAAGGCGCCTATGCCGTAATGGCACGCCAGGAACAGCAGAAACAGAGGAATGCGGTAGTCTTCGGGAGCAAACCACGGCAACATCGCAATCGCAAACAGGGCGCTGCGGCTGAGGATGGCCGTGCTCACCGTGATGGCCTTGCGCATGCGGATATTTTCAACCACAAAGATCGCGGGAATTTGCAGCATTTGCGCCAAGGGGCCCACCGCCGCCAGCATGCCGATGACGCTGTTGCTGGCGCCCAGAATAAGCGCAAAGGCAACCAGAAACGGGCCCGTGGACAGGACCATCATCGTCTGGCCAAACATGCCGTCATAGACCAGCCGCGACAGAGCCTTCTCGGTGTCTGCGTCGGAAAATTCAGATTTGGGTTTAATCCATTGGAACATCTGCGCTGCAATCGTACCCGGATTTTGGTGTTCAACCGGCATTAACCAGAATCAGGCGGAAGAATGGTAGCGTACGTGATCTTACGCGCTTGACAGGCCATTGGCAAGATGGATGATCCGCGGCACGGCGGATACACGCAGACACGGAGTCTAGGGGGCAGCCGATTCGGGGTCGGGGTCTTCTGCGCGCCTCCGGCGGCATTCCGCCAGGGCGATGGCGGCGCTGACCGAGGCGTTGAGCGAGGTAATCGCGCCGCTCAGGGGGATGCGCACAAGGAAATCACAGGTTTCCTGGACAAGCCGCCGCATCCCCGCACCTTCGCTGCCGATGACCACGGCGAGCCGGCCACCCAGGTCGGCCTGCCAGAGCGTCTGGGGGGCATCCGCGTCAAAGCCCGCCACCCAGAACCCGGATTTTTTCAGGATGCCCAGCGCCCGCGTGATGTTGGTGACTTCGACCAGATCGATATATTCCATCGCGCCAGCCGCGCTCTTGAGCGCTGCCGCCGAGAGTGGAGCGGCGTGACGTTTCGCGAAAAATACGCCGTGAGCGCCCAACGCAGATGCCGAACGCACGATCGCGCCGAAATTGTGCGGGTCTTCGATCCCGTCCAGCACAACCGCGAGCGCGTCGGCGGGCAGGGGTTGCGCCAGCCATTCTTTTTCGCACAGGACCGGCAGCGGCTCGGCTTCAAGCACCACGCCCTGGTGAACCGTGCCGTCTGCGAGCTGGTCCAGCTCAGCGCGAGGCCGCTTTTCGATGGGAACGGGAACGCCGGCTGCGGCATCGAGGATGCCGTCAATTCCTTGCGCCGAAGGCAACACAAAGAGCCTGCGCGGAGCGCGTTTGCCCGCGCGCAGGCATTCCAGCACGGGGATGCGGCCTGCGATGCGCTGTCTCACGATAGCTCTATTGGATCTCGCCCAGCCCGTGGACTTCCTGAAGTTTATCGATACGCAGCTTCAGCACGTCTCGCGCCGGCACGCGGTTATCCGCGGCATGCATGTCGTTGACATAGAGATTGTCCAGAAGCGTGAGCGCATCACTGATGCGGCCCATTTTTTCGAGGCATTTGGCCATGCGGTACTGATTGTACCAGAAGTTCGCCCCCTGGGGATAAAGGCTGGACGCATCATTCAGGACTTCGAAGCCTTTCTCGTAACGAAATGTTTTGATGAGTAACCCGCCCAGAGCCGACAGGCCTTTTTCATTGGCCTGGTCCACTTTGGCGTCCCGGTCAGGCGGGACCGAGGTGAATTTCTTGTGCATGAAATTGATGCCGGCACTGCTGAACAGCCAGAATACACCGATGACAAGCAGGATGATGATGGGCCATTTGAAGCGGCTGAGATCCATGATGCCCTCCCGGCGCGACGCGCCTGCTCCTTTTTCTGATGATCTGCTTCGCCCCGCCTAAGTCGTTGTTATCATAGCACATCCCATGGATATGCGGAGCACCTGCCGCGGTATCCTGCGGAGAGTGTAGAACGGCGCCCCAGAATCGCTGCCACGCTTGCGTTTTTGCGCCCGGCGGCAATTGATTTGCAGAAACCGTCTCATCATACTGACGTCATCGGGCGCGCACCCAGGCCTGAGGACATGAGAAGGCGGCGAAAAACGAGGAGAGGCGCATGTTGCGAGGGATGAGTTGCATACTGGCCGCTGTACTGGGCGGATGCTTTGCCGCGAAGGCAGCAGAAGGAGCTGACGCATCGACGAGACCCCCGTTCACTATCCAGCTGGACATCGCCCACGAAGGGTACGACGAAACATATTGCTGGTTCCAGCCGCGGGCCGCGGCCATCCCGCGTAAAACAGGCGAAGAACCGCCGCTCGTGATCATGACCCTGCAGAAACATCTTGAGAGTTCCGATTTCTATTCGGGGCTCTATACCATGCGTTCAGAGGATCTCGGGCAGACCTGGTCGGCGCCGGAGGAACAGCCTGCACTGGGGTGGCGTTCGCTCCCGGACGACATTACGCTGGGGATCTGCGATTTCGTGCCGGGGTGGCACGCAGCCAGCGGGAAATTGCTGGCTATCGGCCACACGGTGCGCTACCGAAACCGCGTACTGATTGCGTCGCCCCAGCCGCGCGAGCTGGCCTACGCGGTATACAACCCGGAAACGGACCAGTGGGACCCCTGGCGCACGCTCGAATTTCTTGACCAGGAGAAATTCTGGAGCGCGGGCGCCGGGTGCGCGCAATGGCTCACCAAAAACGATGGCACGTTGCTCGTGCCGCAATACTACTGCCCGCCCGAAATGCGCGAAGAAGGCGCACAGGCGCGCTCGGCGTCCACCGTCGTGCATTGCGCTTTTGACGGCACACAGCTGACTTACCTCGAACACGGCGACGAACTCACGCTGGAGGCGCCCCGCGGATGCGACGAGCCCTCCCTGATTCAGTTCCGGGGGCGCTACTACCTGACGATCCGCAATGACGAAAAAGGCTACGTGACCGCCGGTGACGACGGGCTCCATTTTGCGCCGCTCAAACCGTGGACGTTCGACGACGGCGCGGAACTGGGCAGCTACAATACGCAGCAGCACTGGCTGGCGCACGGCGACGGGCTGTTTCTGGCCTACACGCGCCGCGGCGCAGACAACGACCACATCTTCCGCCATCGCGCGCCGCTGTTCATCGCACAAGTGGATCCCGACCGCCTGTGTGTCCTGCGGGCCACCGAAGCAGTGCTCATCCCGGAACGCGGCGCTACCATGGGCAATTTCGGCGCCGGCCCCATTACGGCGCGCGAGAGCTGGGTCACCGTCGGCGAAGGCATGTTCTTCCCCGAAGTCTACAAGAAAGGCGGCGCGACGGGCGCGGTTTTCGTTGCTCGAGTCCGCTGGCAAGCGGACCACTGAGACGCCGCCACAGGCCCTCTTTCGCAGCGTCATGGGCGCCGCAGGCCCCTGCCACGCCTGCCGATCGAGCCCCGCCCGTGCTTCGGCTGTGGAAAGCATGCTATGATTCATGGAAACACGCCATCCTGGATGGGAGCACGGTTGCCCGCATGCCACACCGCTTGTCTGCCATAGTCCTGGCCGTCTGGCTTGCGCTCGTTTCCGGGTGCGGGCCAAGCCCCGACACGATCCGTGAGATTCCCTCCGTCGACCTCCTGCTGGCCACGGAAGTGATGGGCCGCAGCGTCGAGGCCTACGAAAGTTGCGCCTCATACCGTGATTCCGGGGTCATGACGCGCACGTTCCGAACGGCCGGCGAGACGCAGAAAGAATCGCAGGCGTTTAGCACGGTCTTCCAGCGTCCGGACCGTTTCCGCTTCCAATGCCAGGAAGGCGACCGCCGGTACATCGTTTACGCCGATGCCGGCACAATTCGCGCGTGGTGGGGGCACCAGGAAGGCGCCCAGCCAATGCAGTCGCTCGACGATGCCATCGGGCGCGCCGTAGGGCCGTCCAATGGCGCGTCGCACACCATCCCGCGGCTGCTGATGCCGGACCGGATCCACGGACGCAGCCTGGCGGAACTGCACGGACTGACTCGCCTCTCGGATGCCCTGCTGGAGGATCTGCCGTGCTACCGGATCAGCGGCTCGCTCCGCACGGGTGCGTTGTACACCGTCTGGATTGACCGAACGACGTTTCTGGTGCGCCGGATCGATGCGGAGCATGTCTCTCCCGACTACAGCACGTCCGATTGTACGGTATATTTCCCGGAGTTGAACCCGGAACTGGCTGACCAGGAGCTGCTTTTGAATGCCCCGGCGTCCAAACCTTCGGGCAGGGCCGTGACCGCGCGAGGCGAATAGCCGGCTCGGAAATGCCCGGGCCGCCACCGTTGTTGGGCTTAACCACAGGCTGGCCACCTGGACTCGCGGTGAATCGCGGAAAGGAACGTGTCATGGCACTTACAAACCGGCAGATCCACTTGGCGGCGCGACCGAAAGGACTCCCCAAAGAGTCTGATTTCGCACTGGTCGCCAGCGAAGTCCCCGCGTTGCAGGAGGGCCAGTTTCTGGTCCGGACCAACTACGTCTCCGTCGACCCCTATTTGCGAGGGCTCATGAATGAAGGACCATCCTACATGAACCCTTTCAACGTGGGCGACCTGATCCTGGCCGGCGCGGCGGGCACCGTCCTCGAATCCCGCCATCCGGACTATGCCGTTGGCGAGACGCTCTACGGGCTCTGGGGCTGGCAGGATTACGCGGTATCGGATGGCAGCAATATATACCAATTTGACACGTCGCTCGCGCCCTTGTCCACGTCTCTGGGCATCCTGGGCATGCCGGGTCTGACCGCCTATTTCGGCCTGCTGGAAATCGGCCGGCCGCGCCCCGGCGAGACCGTGTTTGTTTCGGGCGCGGCAGGTGCGGTGGGTTCGGTTGTGGGTCAACTGGCGAAGATCCAGGGCTGCCGCGTAGCCGGCTCCGCGGGTTCCGCCGAAAAGGTGGCCTTCCTCAAAACGATCGGCTTTGATGCCGCGTTCAATTACAAAGACGTGGGCGACTATGCGGCTGCATTGCGGGAAGCATGTCCAAACGGCATCGACGTGTATTTTGACAATGTCGGCGGCGCATTGACCGATGCCGTGTTCCCGCAGCTCAACCCGGAGGCACGCATCGTGGTGTGCGGCCAGATCGATCAGTACAATGCGCTGGCTCCGGCCCAGGGACCGCGCCTGTTGTGGCATTTGATCACAAAGCGTGCGCGCGCCGAGGGGTTTCTCGTGTTTCAGTTCGCCCCGCGCTACGAGGAAGCTCAAAACGCTCTGGCCCGGTGGATAGCCGAAGGCCGCCTCACCTGGCGGGAAACCATCGTGGATGGCCTTGAAAACACGCCGCGCGCCTTTATCGGCTTGTTCAAGGGCGAAAATCTTGGGAAACAGCTGGTTCGCGTCGCCGAACCCGGTGCCTGACGCCATCACGAAAAGTGCCGCCGGGAATATTCTAATTGACACGGCGTGTCTAAACATGATACTTCAATGGCGCGCAATCGCCCGCCAGTTCGGCTTGTTCGAAGCGCAGTTCAACTCACTCCAAGTATGCCGGTTTGGCCGCTTGCAGGAGGCCTATTTATGACCCATGTAGTTACCGATGCGTGCATTAAATGCAAATATACCGACTGCGTGACCGTGTGCCCGGTTGATTGCTTTCACGAGGGCGCCAACATGCTGGTGATCGACCCCGTGGAATGCATTGATTGCGGCGCGTGCGTCGACGAATGCCCCGTCCATGCAATTTATCCGGAAGAAGATCTGCCGGAAGAGTACGAAGATTTCCTCCAGCTCAATCTCGAATACTCAACGAAATGGCCCGTCATCGCGGAAGGGCATGCGCCGCTCGACACCGCCGAAGAATTTAAGGACGTGAAGGACAAACGCGACTTCTTCGACCCCTCGCCGGCGCCACGCGACGACTAGGCTCCCGAACGTATCCCGGCCCGCCGCGACCCCTGTGTGTCTCGGCGGGCCGTTTTCATTCTTCCCACCGCAGAGCGCCCGGCACTTGATGATATAATTCGCACAGCAGCTATGCCTGCCATGCGTCCGATCGGTCTGACGGGGTTTCTTGCCGCTTATCCCGGCTTGGCGGGCGGGCCCGTAACGTGAACCCGTGTCCCCGGGCAATGCCCGGATGGAGTCCCAGCCATGAACAACAAAATGATGGCCGCTGCCGTGGCGCTTCTGGTGGTTCTGCTGGCCCTCCAGACTTACCGCCTCTATCGGGCGCAAACGGAGGTGGCCGAGTCCGGGATGGCAGGCTCCGCGCCCGCGGCCCAGGCCTTGAACCGGGAGGAGCCGGCGCGTGCGGGACTCCTGCTCGAAGAGACTCATCATACTGCCAGGGGCGATGCGTCGACAGATCCCCTGGCCGACTATCTCGTCGAGGCACTGGCCTCTTTTATCGATCAGGACCCGCTGCATGACGGAGAGCCGGATTCTGCCCTGCGCCGGAGGAGCCGGACTGAAACGGCCGCGTCAGGCCGCGATCGCGCAAGCAACCGTCCCGCAAACGCCGCCAGACGCGCGGACGGCAAGACCCCGCGCGCACAGCGGCGGCAGAATGACGGGGACAACGGAAGTGAGGAGGCTCGTGGCGCAGCGGCCGATCCCAGGCGCTCGAAGCAGCTTTACAACCAGGCGCGCCAGCTCATTCAACGGGGAAGTTACGCGGAAGCCGCCGCCTTGCTTCGAGACAGCCTGGCGGCCGATGGATCCAACGCGCTGTCCTACCGCACGCTGGGGGCCTTGTACCGGCAACTTGGCATGAGCGCCGAGGAAATGCAGGTCTATGCGGACTGGTCGGCCGCGCGCCCGGGCGATGCGCTCGCGCATTACTACCTGGCAAACGCCTATCTGCGCACGGGGGCCGATGCCGCCGTACTGAGCGAGCTGGACCAGTTCCGGGCCTTGAGCGCGGAACATCCCGGCTCGTACGCCATGGCGGCCTCGCTTTACCGCCGTCTGGGCTTGTCCGGCGAGGAAGGAGCGATGCTCGCAACGTGGGTCGAGCAGGCGCCCCAATCATTTGATGCCCGCCAGGCGCTGGCGCAGTTTTACCAGCGCTCCGGCCAGCACGACGCCGCCCTGGCCGAATACCAGGCCGCCGTCTCGCTGATCCCCGGCAACGTGCAGGCCCGCGCGAACCTGGCCTCGGCCTATTCGCGGCTGGGCCTCTATGCCGACGCGCAATCCGAGTATGCCGCCGCCCTGGCCCTCCGGCCGGTTGACCCCGGCCTTCATTTTCAGATGGCCGAGATGTACCGCCGCGCGAACGAGCTGCCGGCAGCGCTGGCCGCATACCAGCAGGTGATCGACCTGCGGCCGGAATCGCCGCAGGCCCAGCGTGCCGCCCGCATGATGACACGCATCGAACGGCAGTTGAACGCGGCCGCGGCGCCGAAACTTCTCCGATACCGCCTGCATCCACTCGCCGGTCACTCGCCCGCAGCGGGTTCCAGGATGACGTAGACGGGAAGACCGAGCCCGCCGACGCCGAATCGTTCCATGACGTCGCGGGCGGGGGGGGCGTCCGGTTGCGGCGCCTCGTATTTGACCTTGATGTAGTTCGCGAGAGATTCTTGTACGCGCGGCTCTTTGAAGGTGGTCTGGTTCATCGTGAGGCAGTTTTTGCACCAGGTGGCCCAAAAATCAACCAGTACCGGCTTGTTCTCGGCCTTGGCGCGGGCAAGCCCATCCGCCAGAGATGCGATCCAGCCGTCTTCATCAAGCTCTTTGGCGCTCGAGGCCACCTCTGCCCGGTCCACGCCGTAACGGTCGCTGAAAATCGAGTAGCTGAGATAGCCGTAATACGCGGCAAACAGCAGAATGAACACGCCGAAAGCGTATTTTACTTTGACCATCCAGCCGCCGGGTTTGGGCAGAAACGACATGCCCGCGCCCAGGAACGGCCAGGGCAGCGCCATGCCCACGCCGAGCAGAAACGGCAGTGCCAGAGCAACCGGACTGGCCTGGTAGAGGTCGCGCGCCAGAAGAATAACGAAGATAACCACCGGCGCGACGCAGGCCCCCGCGAGCAGGGCCGAGACGGTCCCCATGCCGAACGCAAGGTAAAACGTGCCTTTGCGGGATTTGTCGATCGCGACCTTGGTCTGATAGCGCGTGAAATCGATGTGGACAAGGTCAAACATGGCCAGGGCCAGCACAACGAACACTGCCGCAATGGCCAGATTGAACCACGGCGATGCGTTGATGCTCCCGAACGACGACCCGGTCAGCACGGCAGCGATGCCCAGGATACCGTAGGTCAGCGCGATGGCGAGACCATAGACGCCGCCCAGAGCAAAGCCGCGCTGCCGCGAGCCCGCCTGGGCGCCCGCGCCGATGATCGCCAGATTGATGGGGATCAGCGGGAGCACGCAGGGCGTGAGGTTGAGGGCGAGACCGCCCAGCAAGGTCAAAACGATGATCGCGAACGCGCTTTTGCCCGCAAACGCGTTGAGGCTGCTGTCCAGCGCGCCCGATTCGACGCCGCCAATCCATTCGATGAACGCGTCGCTGCCCAGGTACCCGGAGTTGCGCCCGGTCACGATAAAGGCATTCGCGAGCGCCTCCCAATCCTCCGACACCGTTTCAACGGACGCCTGCGCCGCCTCCCCGGGCGCAGCCTGCGGCGCGGCCGCTTTCGTGAAGTCGATGGACGCAAAAACAGCCGCATTCTGGGAAGTCACCGGGCTGTCGGCTGCGGCTACCGTGAGCTGCGCCACGAAGTCCAGGGTCTTGGGCGGCGCGCAGATCGTGTCGTTACAGGCCTGATACTGCAGCGTGCCGGGCAGCGTATACTCGCCGGGCGCGACACCTTCCGCGACGTTCACGACAAACCCGACCACGGCTGAATGCTCGTAGACGGCCATCTGGTCCTGCGAAAAGCTGAACGTCGCCAGAACCGACTCGGGATAGACCATGGCGTCCACGGCAAACCCTTCCGGCGGCTCGAGCGCGACCTGTGTGGGAATGAGGAATTCATCGAGCGGCTCATGGGCGTTGATATGCCAGCCGTTGGGGATCTCGATCACCACCGCGAGGCGTGTCTGCGCACCCGGCAGCGCGCCGGTGGCGTCCTGGTACGCGGCGACCGTGGCCTCGGGCGGCTCACCGGGTTGCTCAAGCGCGCCAAACTGGGCTGCCGACGGCAGGGTGAGGAGTACCACACAGCCGAGGAGGATACTACGGGATACCTTCGAATACGTCATGGATTCTTACTCCTGTTCGCGATCGACCTCCAACTCTTCCAGAAGCGCCTCAGGCGTCGTGACCGGCTGGCGGCAGGTAAAACCTTTGCACACATACGCGGCGGCTTTCCCATCAAGCGGCACTTTCGCGTTGAGCAGCGGCGTGGCCGCCCGTGCTCTCTGGGCGTCCGGCGCATCCGGATCGATGAATGCCACTACCTTATTCGGAATGTAGTGCCGATGCAACGCCTGAAGCAGGGCCAGCACGTCGTGTGCGCCGCTTTTGCCCGCGATAGCGACCTCTTTCGGGGCAGTCAGATAAAAATCCGCCGCGCAGAGCATGTGGAGCTGCGCACGCGGCATGGATTCGAGCCCGGCGTGGTTGATGCACAGGAGGCGTTCCGCCTTTTCCCCGTAGGCGGCCTCGCCGGAAAATGCTGCAAGCCGTAACAGGGCGTACGCAGCCATTGCGTTGCCCGACGGCTCCGCGCCATCGAACACCGGCTTGTCTCGTGCGATAAGATGGGTATGGTCCGGCGACGTGAAGAAGAATCCCCCGCCTTCTCGATCCCAGAATTTTGCGAGCAGGATGTCCGTGATTTCGCGCGCGGCTTCGAGCCAGCGCACATCAAACGCGGCCTCATACAGATCAAGCAGGGCTACCGCGAGAAAGGCGTGATCGTCGAGATAGGCATCGAAGCGGCTCTCGCCATTGCGGTGGCTGCGCAGCAAGCGCTCGCCGTCTTTCAGCTGAGACCATAGAAACGCGGCGGCCTTCTCCGCGGCACGAAGCAGCGTTTCGTCCGCCAGCACCTGGTATCCCCGGGCAAAGGCCGAGATCATCAGGGCGTTCCACGAAGTCAACGCCTTGTCGTCCAGCCCCGGACGCACCCGTTGCAGACGAGCGGCAAAGAGTGTCCGGCGCATGGCCCCGAGCCGCGCCTCGAGCTCTACGGCAGCCAGGCCGTGCCGTTCTGCGAGAGCGTCCAGGCTGCCGGTGACGTGGAGAATGTTCTGCCCAGCATGGTATTCCTCCGGCGACGAAAAATTGCCTTCCGGGCGGACCGTATAGTGTTCATTGAACAGCGATGCGTCCTCTTCGCCCAGGAGGTCGACAATGTCGTCGTGGCGCCACAGATAGAATTTTCCTTCCTCCCCTTCGCTGTCGGCGTCTTCCGACGAGTAGAACCCTCCGTCGGGGCCGGTCATCTCCCGGAGGACATAATCAAAGGTCTCCTCGGCAATGCGGCGGTAAAAGGAATCGCCCGTGATCTGGTATGCGGCAAGATACAGCGGCGCAAGCTGGGCATTGTCGTAGAGCATCTTCTCGAAATGCGGCACAAGCCAGCGTTCATCCACCGAATAGCGGTGAAATCCGCCGCCCAGATGGTCGTAGAGCCCCCCCTCGGCCATTTTTCGCAGGGTCACCAGAGCGGCATCCCGAACCGGGCCGTCTTTTGTCGCATAATACTGCCGAAACAGCAGGTTGATGGCGCCGTGCGGCGGAAATTTTGGAGCCGGGCCGAATCCGCCATGATTCGGATCGAACGAGCGCACCAGCGCGTCGGCTCCCGCCGCGATGAGCCCTGGCGTGGGCGCATTGGGCGGGCCGGTACAGGTCTCGGCGTTCTGGCGCACGTAATCGGTGAATTTCTCCGCGCTTTCAAGAATTTCATTGTTCCGGGTCAGCCACGCCGCGCTGATGGATTCGAGCACGGTCTGGAAGCCGGGGCGCCCCATCCGGGTGCGCGGAGGAAAGTAGGTGCCCGCGTAGAAGGGCTTCAGCGCGGGCGTGAGAAACACGCTCATGGGCCAGCCTCCACCACCCGTCATGATCTGGGTGGCGGCCATATAGATGCCGTCAATATCCGGCCGCTCCTCGCGATCCACCTTAACCGGCACATAGTGCCGGTTAAGCAATTCGGCGATCGCGTCGTCCTCGAAGGATTCCCGCTCCATGACGTGGCACCAGTGACAGGCGGAATACCCAATCGAGAGAAAGATGGGTTTATTCTCGTTTCGGGCCTTTTCCAGCGCTTCATCACCCCAGGGGTACCAGTCGACCGGGTTATGGGCATGTTGCAGAAGATAAGGACTGGTAGCGTCGATTAGCCGGTTGGAACGCTTCGGTCCGGCAGCAGGTGTGGTAGTCACGGACTGCTCCTCCTCCCCGATGGGGCCCGCCGGGCGTGCATCAAACCATGCCCCGGCTTCGGGGATAACAGAAAAAGGACGCAGGGCATTCCACCAACACCTGTAAGTCGTTTATTTGCACGGAGATGCGCAGATATGCCGAAACGCAAAAAACGGCAGCCGAAGGGAGAGGCAGCGGGTCCGGCGGGTCTATTTGTCTCGTTCGACAATAAATCGGGCCAACGCACGGAACACGTCCGCCTCCGGGCCAAAACCCGCGAGGGCGGCCACAGCCTCGCCCGCCGCGTCGTCGGCGAGCTGACGCGCACGTTCCAGGCCTGCCAGCTTCGGATAAGTTGATTTGTGCTTGTTGGCGTCGCTGCCGACCCGTTTCCCCAGGGCGGTTTCCTCGCCGACCACGTCCAGGATGTCATCGGCGATCTGGAACGCCAGCCCGATGGCTTCGCCGAAGCGGGTGAGCACGGCCAGCGCGTCTTCATCGGCTCCGCCCAGCATGGCCCCGACCCGCAGGGATGCCCGGATGAGCGCGCCGGTTTTGCAGGCGTGGAGGCGGCGCAGCTGCTCGAGGGTGAGCTGCTTGTTTTCGCTTTCCAGATCGATGACCTGGCCTCCGACCATGCCCGCTACGCCCGCAGCCCGGGCGATCTCGCGTACCACTGCCGCGCTGCCGGACTCCGCCGCGGCATCAAAGGCCATGGTAAGCAGCGCGTCGCCGGCCAGGATGGCCTTGGCCTCGCCATAGACTTTGTGTGCGGTCGGCTTGCCGCGCCGCAGATCGTCGTCGTCCATGCTGGGCAGGTCATCGTGTATGAGCGAATAGGTGTGAATCATTTCGAGGGCGCAGGCGGCAGGCATCGCGGGGCGATCGTCGCCCGAGACGAGTTCAGCCGCGCCGAGCGCGAGAGCCGGGCGCAGTCGCTTTCCCCCGGCGAAGAGGCTGTATTCAATCACCGCGCGGAGCGTTTCCGGCGCGTCCACCCAGCTTTCGCAGAGGGTCCGGAGAGCCCGCTCAACTCGCTCCGATTTTTCGGTTAAAAATGCCTCAGCAACGGCATTCGCCGTTTCAGCATTGGGATTTACTTTGGGGCTCAAAACAGCAGTTCCCCCTCCTCGGCCTCCTCGGCCTCCTCAGCCTCCTCGGATTCGCCGGATTCCTCGGACTCTTCGTCATCGCTGCTCTCCTCCGGCTCGCCGGCTGCATCGTCCTCGCCGAAAGGTTGAGCCTCGAGTTCGCCATCGGCGTTTTTCATGAGGATCTCGATCTTTTTTTCAGCGGCACTGAGGGCCTTTTCGCAACGCCGGCCCAGTTTGATGCCTTCCTCGAATTTTTTCAGCGACTCATCGAGCGGGAGTTCGCCCCCTTCAAGCGCCTCCACGATCTGCTCGAGCCGTTCCAGATCTTTCTCGAATTTGGGTTCAGCCATGGTCAGATTCCTTAATCTGTTGAACGGACACTTCGGCCGCGCCCTGAGCGAAGCGCAGCGTTAATTCATCACCGGGCGCCAGCGTTTTGGCGTCGCGCACGACCGCGCGCTCCGGCATTTTGTAGGCAAGAGCATAACCGCGCCCCAGCACGGCAAGCGGGCTGAGGGCATCCAACTGGGCCAGAACCGGCCGTAAGCGCGCGCGCCCGCGTTCCACCAGCGCGCTGCCCGATTGCGACAGACGCTGCCGTAACACGGCCATCCGCTCGAAGGCACGGCGCAATCGCTCCCCCGGCGAAAGAAGCTCCAGCGACCGGAGCAACCCCGTCAGGCGCTGCCGCTCGTTCTGCATCCGATCGTGCACGATGCGCTCCAGGGCCATGCGGGTTTCGTCGAGGCGCTGACGCCATTGCCGGACCAGTTCCTCCGGACGCCTGAACACGTAGGAGGCGCCCACGACGCTCAGGCGGTTCCGGTATTCGCGCAACACGTGGGCCATCGCCCCCGCCATACGCTGGCGCAGGGACTGGAGCCGCTCCACAAATTCGCGCTGCTCGCGTACCACCAGTTCCGCGGCTGCCGACGGTGTTGGCGCGCGCAGATCGGCCGCAAAATCCGTCAGCGCGAAATCAATTTCGTGGCCCACCGCCGAGATGATCGGCGTTCGAGCCTCGGACACCGCGCGAACCACGGCTTCCTCGTTGAAAGGCCACAAATCTTCGACCGACCCGCCCCCTCGACCCACGATCATCACGTCCACGCCCATGGCGTCGAGCGCGCGGATACCTTCGACCAGATCGCCCGCGGCCTCACTGCCCTGAACGCGTGCCGGGTAGAGCAGGACGTGAACGTTGGCGAAGCGGCGTTGCAACACGTTGAGGATATCGCGAATGGCCGCACCCGTGGGCGAGGTCACGATCCCGATGCGTTTGGGGAGCAGCGGGAGAGGCTGTTTGCGGGCCTCATCGAACAAGCCCTCCGCGGACAGCTTCTTCTTGAGCTTCTCGAAGGCGAGTTGAAGCGCTCCCACGCCTTTGGGATGCATCTCATCGCAGATGATCTGATACGAGCCGCGCCGCTCGTACACCGTCACCTGCCCAGCGGCAATCACCTGGAGCCCGCTATCGGGCGCGAACTGCAGCCGGGCCAGGCGGCCTCGAAACATCACCGCGTCAATCTGGCTCTGCTCGTCCTTCAGTGTAAAATAGGCATGACCCGCGGGCGACACGCGAAAATTCGAAATTTCGCCCGTCAGCCACACCTGACCGACCTCGCGTTCCAGAAGCTCTTTCACGCGGCGCGTCAGCTGGCTCACATTCCAGATCTTGGGTGTTTCCATCTCGAGCATGGGCTCGATTGTACTCGATCTTCCTATGCCCGGGAAACTGTCCCGCCCCTGAGGGCGTATCGCGTATCATGTACACAGAGACCGTGCAATGGTAGTCTATTCGCCAAGAGCGGGCGGGAAGCGCCTCAGCTCCGGGAGGCATGGAGAAAGGACGGCACGCGATGCGATTCGCACAGGGGTTCGGGACGGCAGGCGTTCTGGCGCTGTGTTTTCTGGCCGCATGGCCGGCGGCGGCAATGGATGTGGCATGGTGGGTCTCCTCCGAGGACATGCTGAACACGCTGACGGCTCAGCCGGGCCTGGCGCTGGGCCCCGAGGCGCCGGGCGCGGATCTGCGAATAGATGACACGCACCGGTATCAGACCATCCTGGGCCTGGGCGCCTCCCTGGACCATGCGACGTGCTACAACATCAGCCGGCTCCCGCCCGGAGAGCAGGAACGGGCCGTCGAGTGGATCGTATCCCCATACACGGGCATTGGAATGAATTTGATGCGCATCTGCATCGGGACATCCGATTTTACCGCGTCGCCGTGGTACACCTGCGCGGACATTCCCGGCGACCTGTCGCTCGAGCACTTTTCCATTGAAAAAGACCGCGAATACGTGCTTCCGATCCTGAAAATGGCGTTGGAGATCAATCCGGACCTCTTGTTTTTCGCCTCGCCGTGGAGCCCGCCCGGCTGGATGACGTCGAACGGGCAGATCGGCGGCGGGCGCTTCGATTCCGCCTGTTACGCGACGTATGCGCGCTACCTGGCGAAATTCATCAAAGCCTATGAGGCCGAGGGCATTCCCATTTACGCGATCACCCTCCAGAACGAGCCCGACTACAATCCGCCGACATCGGTCACCTGCCGGTGGACTTTCAAGCAGCAGGCCGAATTCATCGCCAATCACGTCGGCCCGGAATTCGAACGTCAGGGCATTCAGACCCGCCTCTGGTGCTGGGATCACAATTTCGAGCCGATCGGATGGCCGAGAAACGTGCTGAACGATCCGGGAGCCGCGCCGTACATCGACGGCACTGCCTTCCACCACTACGCAGGGCGCCCATCAAGCATGGCGCGCTTGAGCGCCATGTTCCCGTCAAAACACATCTATTTCACGGAAGGGTCCACTTCCGGCGTGCGGGGCGCCATCGAGATCATCGCCATCCTGCGTAACTGGGCCCGCAGCTACAACGCGTGGGTCACCGTGCTTGACGACCAAGGCCAGCCCAACCGGGGGCCCCACCGCGCGGGCCCCACGTGCATTGTGCTGGACAGCGCCAGTCAGACGCTGCTCTACAGCTATGACTACTGCATGTACGGCCAGTTCATGCGCTTCATTCAACGCGACGCCGTCCGGATCGGCTCAACGGATTTCCGCAGCATCCGCTTCGCGAATGCCGCCTTCCTGAATCCCGACGGCAGCATTGCCCTCGTTGTCGCCAATGCCGACCGCAGACCCAGCACTTTCACGATCGCCTGGCGGGGAAAATCGTTCGCGGCCGAAGTCCCCGAGCGCGCCACCGCCACGTTTGTGTGGTACGCCGACGAAATGGGAGTGCCGGAGACGGTCTCGGAGACCGCGAACGAACGGGCGGACCCTTGAGCGTCGCGAACGCGGTCAGGGGCAGTTCACCGGCTGGGCTTTGAGAAACTGCACGGTATAGGATGTTTCCGACAGCGGCCTGAAGACATAGCCCTTCGGCCGCAATTCGCGGATGATGACGGGCACGGCCGCCACGGTCGCGGCGTGCGTGTAGCTGTCATGCATCAGGACGATGGCCTGGTCGCGTTTCAGGACGCCTTCAATCACCGTTTTGGCGATGGCCTCGGAGTTCTTGGCGTTCACGCCATGGTCCAGCGAATCGACGTTCCAGTCGACGTGCCGGTAGCCCAGTTTCGCCATCCGGTTTACAAGCTCATGCGTGATGCTCTTTCCGTTGGGCCCTCGGGTGATCCTGTTGTTGGATCCGGCGGGAAATCGCAGCAGGCGCGGCCGGGTTTTTGTAAACTGGAAGAATAAATCGTCCAACCGGGCCACATTCTTCTCGAACGCATCGGCCGATTTATACACGACACTATACCGGTGTGAAAAGGTGTGGTTGCCCAGCGCATGCCCTTCATCGAGAATCCGCTTGTACACCGTATTGCCGAATTCGGTCACGTTGCCGCAGACAAAAAACGTTGCCGCCGTCTCATGTTCCTTGAGCACATCCAGGAGGGCAGGGGTAAGCTCTGACGGGCCATCGTCAAACGTCAGATACACCGTCTTTACCGCCGGGGAAGGCGTGGATGCCGGCTCCGCCGCCTCCAAGTCTGCGGGATCAGCGAATACGGCCAGGTTGCATAAGAACGCGGCGCAGAGCCGTAGCGAGGAGACAATCCAGCGGCTGGCAGGCATGAGGCAACCCTCTTGGAAAACGGACACGGTACTATTGAAAACCGCGAGGAACGCCCTCGTCTTTCGGGTGCTCCCCGCGGCCAATCATAGCACAGCGATCAGATGCCTGCCCGTTGACGCAGGGCCTCTACGCGATCGGTGTTTTCCCAGCGCAATCCCGCGTTTTCCCGGCCGAAATGTCCGTAATTGGTGGTCTTGCGGAAGATCGGCGTGCGCAGCTCGAGCAGCTCGAGAATCGCAGCGGGACGGCAGTCAAATTCCTCCGCGAGCAGAGCAGACAGCGCATCGTCGCTCAGCGCGCCGGTGCCGAACGTGGTGACGTGAATGGATACGGGACGCGCCACGCCAATGGCGTAGGCCAGCTGCACTTCACACCTCGAGGCCAAGCCCGCGGCCACCACGTTCTTCGCCATGTAACGAGCCATGTAGGCGCCCGAGCGGTCCACTTTCGACGGATCTTTTCCGCTGAACGCGCCGCCCCCGTGTCGGCCCATGCCGCCGTAGGTGTCCACAATGATTTTTCGGCCCGTCAAGCCGCAATCGCCTGCCGGCCCCCCTACCACAAAGCGCCCGGTGGGATTCACATGGTAGATGATATCGCCGTTGACCAGCTCTTTCGGCACCACCGGCTCGCAGACCTCGCGAATCACCGCGTCGCGGATGTCCTGCTGCGAAATGTCCGGGGAATGCTGGTTTGAGATCACAATCGTGTGAATGCGGTGCGGTTTGCCGTCGCGGTATTCCACAGTGACCTGCGACTTGCCGTCGGGCTGCAGCCAGGGCAGCGAGCCGTTGTGCCGCAACTCGGAGAGCCGCAAACCGAGTTTGTGAGCCAGGGCGATGGGCAGCGGCATGTATTCGGGTGTCTCGTCGCAGGCGTACCCGAACATCATGCCCTGATCGCCTGCGCCCTGTTCTTTATTGGTGGCGGCATCCACGCCCTGGGCAATGTCGGGAGACTGCTTATCCAGCGACACAAGAACGCCGCAGCTGCGCCCGTCAAATCCTGAATCGCCGCCGGCATAGCCGATGGCCGCGATGGCCTCGCGGACCACCTTCGGATAATCGGACACCGCCTTTGTGGTAATCTCGCCGGCAATCACACAAAACCCCGTCGAAACCATCGTTTCGCATGCCACACGGCTCATCGGATCCTGTTCGATGACGGCGTCAAGTATCGAATCGGAAATAAAATCGGCGAGTTTGTCCGGGTGTCCCTCGGTCACGGACTCGGATGTGAACAAGACCCCGTTGGTTTGCTGGCTCATTGCGGTCTCCTTCTGCTGCCTGCAAAACTTCGCTTCCGGTCGCGCGCCCGGCCCGTAGACGGGCCGGACCTCCCGTCAAAAGAAAAAGGGCGCCGCAACCTTGAAAATCAGGGTGCTGCGCCCGAATCTACCGTCCACATTGCCCACAGAATCATCACGCGCGGAACTGGCTGACCAGGCTCGGCGCGTCCAGGCGAAAGCCAGGCCCCATCGTGCTGCTCATGGAGCAATTCTTGAGATACGTGCCTTTGCACGCCGCCGGGCGGGCTTTCACCACGGCCTCGACGACCGCCGCCGCGTTTTCCTGAATCTGCTCGACTGCAAAGGAAGCTTTTCCGATGGGTACATGGATATTGGCATTTTTGTCCACGCGGAAATCGATTTTACCCTTCAGAATTTCCGACACGGCCTCGTCTACCTTCGCGGTGACGGTACCGGCCTTCGGGCTGGGCATCAGCCCGCGCGGACCCAACACTCTACCGAGCTTGCCCACCTCGCGCATCATGTCCGGCGTCGAGACGGCCACGTCAAAATCGGTCCACCCCCCCTGTACTTTCTGGAGAAGCTCTTCGGCGCCCGCATCCACAGCGCCGGCCTCGCGTGCCGCGTTGATCTGCTCGGTTTCTTTACAGAACACCACCACGCGCACCTGTTTACCGGTGCCGTGAGGCAAGGAGACCGTGCCGCGCACCATCTGGTCGGCGTGGCGCGGGTCTACGCCCAGGGTAAACGCCAGTTCGACCGTTTCATCAAACTTGGCAGTGGCACAGGTTTTGACCCCGGTCGCGGCCTCTTCCAGCGTACACGCAATCTGCTTGAGGTTTTGTTCGTTGAGAGCTTTTCTACGTTTTGATTTAATCGACATGACGTGATCTCCTTGTGGTCGACGGGCACAAAGCCCTCCCACAGATGGTAGCGTCTATCCCAGTGCCTCCTGCGGAGGCGAAGCGCTCAGTTTTCGACCAAAATGCCCATGCTCCGGGCCGTGCCCGCAAGCATCCGCACCGCGGCATCCGTATCCGCTGCGTTCAGGTCGTTTTTCTTGATTTCCGCGATCTCGACCAATTCTGCCTTGCGCACCGAGCCCACTTTTTCTCGGTTGGGTTCGCCGCTGGCCTTGGCGAGCTTGGCCGCGCGCTTAATCAGCACGGCCGCCGGCGGACTCTTCGTAATAAACGAAAACGTGCGGTCTTCGTATACCGTGATCACCGCCGGAATGAGCAGGCCCTGCTGATCTTTCGTGCGCTCATTGAACTGCTTGCAGAAATCCATGATATTGACGCCGTGCTGGCCCAGCGCCGGGCCTACCGGCGGCGCCGGATTGGCCTGGCCCGCCGGACACTGCAGCTTGATCAGCGCCGCTACGTTCTTGCCCTTCTTACCTTTCGCCATCGCACCGTCTTCTCCGTATGTTAAACCGGACTAAATCTTTTCAACCTGCCAGAATTCGACTTCGACACTGGTGAGCCGCTCGAAAATCTCCACCATGACCTTAAGAGTCCCGCGATCCACGTCGATCGAATCGATATTCCCTAGAAAATTCGAGAACGGCCCGTCGATGATTTTGACGCGCTCGCTCACATCAAATTTGACCTTCGGTTTAGGCCGCGTGCGTTCGCCGCGAATCTCGTCAATGATGGCATTCACTTCCGAGTCTTCCAGCGGTACGGGCGTGTGTCGCGAGCCGATAAACCCGCTCACACCCGGCGTGTTGTTTATCAGATGCCACAATTCCGGCCGCCGTTCGGGATGCTCCGGAAGCCGCACCAACACGTAGCCGGGGAAAAACTTGCGCTTCGAGATCCGTTTCTCGCCGCCCTTGATCTCGGCCACCTGTTCCATGGGAACCAGCACGCCGCCGATCAGGTCATCCAGCCCGTCCATTTCCGCCTGCATCAACAGATTTTTGCGCACGTTCCCTTCCTGGCCCGAATACGCATGCAAGGCATACCAGCGCCGCCGGACGCCGTCGTCGGGGTCCGGCTTGAGTGAGGCCAGAGAAGGATCTTCTTGCGGCTCTTCGTCCTCGTCACTGCGGTCCGCATCAGCGCCCAGGTCGGGGACTTCGACTTCGACTTCGACCGATTTCGCCGAGCCGGCGCCGCTATCGCCTGCCAGAAACCGGCGTGCCTGTAATTCCGCCTCGGCCTCCTGGGCTTCCTGGGCTTCCTGTTCCCGACGGAGATCCTCCCGGAGCGCCTTGCGGGCTTCCGCCTCAGCGACGTCCTCTTCCTGAGAAGACTCCTTTTTCACGTCGCCAAAAAAGCTTTCCGCAAACTCACGTTCTGCCGCGTCTTTTGCAGCGCGCTCGGATTGGCGTTCGCGAAGCTCTTCGTCGAGCCCTTGAGGCGTCTTGTCGTTCTGTTCGTCTGTCACAGCGGAGACTCCTACCCGAGTTTAAGGAGCAACCAAACGAACACATCAGAAAGCTTGTCGAACACACCGATGATGAACGCCATGAGAAGCAGCAGGAGAAGCACGACGGACGTCGACGAACGCACTTCGTCTTTGGCCGGCCAAGTCACTTTGCGCATCTCCACCCTGACCTCGTGAAAAAATCCACGGGCACGAGCCGAAATTCCCGGCCTTTCTGCTGCTGATTCCTTGGCCATACTCGCTCCTGCTGCGACCGCTCCAAGACCTGTTTATGCACACACAAACATGGCAGGACTGGAGGGACTCGAACCCCCAACCTTCGGCTTTGGAGGCCGCTGCTCTAGCCGATTGAGCTACAGTCCTGCATAAAAGCGGGTCGTGACCCGCTTTAAAAACGATTTTATGAAGTATAGACGGTCTGGCGCAACGGTTCAAAAACCGCGTGCGGTCAACACGCCCGCCTACTGAACAATCTTTGTTACGACGCCGGCGCCGACCGTCCGTCCGCCTTCGCGGATGGCAAAGCGCAGCCCTTCATTCATGGCGATAGGCGTGATCAATTCCGCCGAGATCGTCACGTTGTCGCCCGGCATCACCATCTCCACGCCTTCCGGCAGATCCAGCGAGCCCGTCACGTCCGTGGTGCGGAAATAAAACTGCGGGCGATACCCATTGAAAAACGGCGTGTGGCGGCCGCCCTCTTCCTTCTTCAGCACGTAGACCTCGCCCTCAAACTTCGTGTACGGCAGGATCGCGCCCGGCTTCGAAATCACCATGCCGCGCTCCACTTCCTCGCGATCCACCCCACGAAGCAGCAGACCCACGTTGTCGCCCGCCTGGCCCTCGTCCATGATCTTGCGGAACATCTCCACGCCCGTGACCACCGTCTCGCGCGTCGGACGAATCCCCACCAGCTCCATCTTGTCGCCCGTGTGGATGCGCCCCAACTCAATGCGCCCCGTCACCACCGTGCCGCGGCCCGTGATCGTGAACACGTCTTCCACCGGCATCAGGAACGGACGCTCCAGATCCCGCTGAGGCGTCGGAATGTACGAGTCCACCGCCGCCATCAATTCCATGATCGCATTCTTACCAATAGCCTCATCGCGAAGTTCCATCGCCGCAAGCGCAGAACCGCGGATAATCGGAATCTCATCACCCGGAAATTCGTAATCCGAAAGAAGCTCGCGAAGCTCAAGCTCAACCAGATCAAGAAGCTCCGGATCATCCACCATGTCCACCTTATTCAAAAACACCACGATCGCAGGCACGTTCACCTGCCGCGCAAGAAGAATGTGCTCGCGCGTCTGCGCCATCGGACCATCATCCGCCGCCACCACCAAAATCGCACCGTCCATCTGAGCCGCACCCGTGATCATGTTCTTGATGTAGTCCGCGTGACCCGGGCAATCAACGTGAGCATAGTGACGCGACTCCGTCTGGTACTCCACGTGAGAAATCGCAATCGTAATACCACGCTCCTTCTCTTCAGGAGCCTTGTCAATCGCGTCAAATTCCATCACCGAAGCACCGCCAACTTCCGCAAGCACTTTCGTGATAGCGCTAGTAAGCGTCGTCTTACCGTGATCCACGTGCCCAATCGTGCCAATGTTGACGTGCGGCTTCGTCCGCTCAAACTTCTGCTTGGCCATGGTATGGGTAACCTCCTTGCGCGTCCTGGCCCGAATCAGTTTCGAATACGCTATCCGGCCCAAGGGCGCGGCGGCCTGCCGGCCATCCGCTCCATCGCCGGGCAAACGTGAAAATGGAGCCCACGAGCAGAATCGAACTGCTGACCCCCTCCTTACCATGGAGGTGCTCTACCAACTGAGCTACGCGGGCCCGTAGTCACCGGTTTCGTAATGGAGCGGGAAACGGGATTCGAACCCGCGACCCTCAGCTTGGAAGGCTGACGCTCTAGCCAACTGAGCTATTCCCGCTCATCGATGCGATCCGATCGCAACGTTATCGGCCAGCTCCGCACGCCTTCTCGAGGCGTGCGGAGCCTGTGTACCGTGGTGGTGGGCGCTGGATTCGAACCAGCGTAGGCGCAAGCCAACGGGTTTACAGCCCGTCCCCTTTAGCCACTCGGGCAGCCCACCACAAGCCGTAAGAACGCGCACACGGCGCTGTCCTTCGCAATGGAGCTGGCGAAGGGAGTCGAACCCCCGACCTACGGATTACAAATCCGTTGCTCTACCAACTGAGCTACGCCAGCACTAAAAACAAACGCCGCCGAAAGGCGGCGAGGAGCACTATACCAAACGCCCGAAAAGTATGTCAAGTCATCGGAATCGCTATCCAGACGCAATTTACGAATGTCCGCACTGCGCAAAATGAAAAGGTCCTCTTTGGCTACGCCCGGGAGGAAAACATGGGCATGTGCATGGCCGGGAAGGAGTTGGAACGCTTGGCACGGCTTCCCGGCAGCGCGATGCGGCGGCTGCGGTGCGGCATCACGTGTACCCGCCGTGAAAGCCCAAGGCGCGGGCAGGGAGTCGCAAATCCCCCGATCCCATGGATTTTAGAAAACGGAGCATCCTGCCCGGTCATGCCCATCCTCCCCAGCCCGGGGAGCCTTTCTCCGAAAAACAGGGCGGATACACGTAGAATGCAGCCGGCAGCGCGGTATCGCCGATACAATGCTTGAAGCAAACCGGCTCGATCGGCATAATCTGTTTTGATAGGCATTTTGCTGCCGGACGAGTCCCGCGAGGCCATTGGAGGATAACATGCTGCGCGATTTGATTTTACGAAGCCGGAGCATCCGGCGCTTTCATGAGGATACCCCCGTCGATCCGAAAGCCTTGCGGGAATTGGTGGATATGGCACGCCTGACGCCTTCGGGCGGCAATCTGCAACCGCTGAAATATGTCACTTCCACGTCGAAAGAGCGGAACGAGCACATTTTCAGCACGCTGGCCTGGGCCGGCTACCTGAAGGACTGGGAGGGCCCCGTCTCGGGCGAACGCCCCGGCGGATATATTGTCATCCTGGGCGACCGGGGCGTCGCGCCGTCGTTTGGCTGCGACCACGGCATCGCCGCACAGACCATTTGCCTGGGCGCGGCGGAGATAGGGCTCGGCGCGTGTATGATCGGCAGTGTCGAGCGTGACGAGCTGCTCGCTATCCTCGAACTCCCGGTAAGCCAGTACGAGGTCCTGCTGGTTATCGCCCTGGGAAAGCCGCGCGAGCGCATCGAACTCGAGCTTGTGGCCGAACCCGGGAAAATCGAGTATTACCGCGACGAAAACGACGTGCATCATGTGCCCAAACGCCGCCTCGAAGATGTCCTGATCGCGGAACATTAGTGCCCGCTCATCTCACCTACCCGGGCCTTTGAGGCAGACCGCTGTTCTTTCTCAGCTACCCCGTCCTTGAAACCCGCCGGCAGGGCGGGTAGTTCTGTTGCCGTCAACCTCCGCCGCTCCGGACCCGGACGTCGCGCAGAACCAGGTCGTTGTGATAATTGACCAGGCGGAAGTCGGTGCCGCCGTTCTGGCGGTGAGTAAACGCGGCATCGGGCAGTTCGAACGACAACTCCACCCACTGGCCTGAGCCCGTGAGCGTGTGGCGTGGGCCGTCGTGGTAGGCGCCGCCGTCATGCGAATCGTAGTGGATGCCGATTTCGCCCGGCGCGCTGTCGAGCAGGGTTGCGGTGACCACGGCCGCTTTGCCCGGAGCGGACTGAAACGGGACGGCAAATGCGTCGGCGAATTCAAAATAGACGTATTGGGTGCGCTCGGCGCCGGCCTGGCGCAGCACCTTCTCCTCCCCCGCCGTCTCGATAGCGAAGGGTCCGTCGCCCACCCGCACGGGTGCGAGCCCGTGGACGGGGGCCCCGGCAACGAATTCCACCTCCGTCATCACGGTGAGCGCGACGTCCTCTCTGCTTTGTTCGTGTGCTTTCAGCAAGAGGAAAAAGGAGTACGGATCCACGAAGCGGAGGCTGGAATTTATGGCTGTGGCGGCGTTCATGGTATCGCGGTGCCAGGACGGTGATTTGAGGATTGTGCGGATGAAGAGGAATTTGGGCGCGTTGACTCCGGCCAGGCTGGCCAGGGTAGCGCCGGCCTCGGCCGGCGCGCCGGCAAGATCGAGTTTCATGCGCACATACGGCAGGGTGTCCCGGAACAGGCCCTGGGCCGGAATTTTCTGGCCGACCAGCCCATCGGGCGCGAATCTGAGGTAGGCGTCCATTCCTTCATCTCCCATGCCGGGCGAATGCCCGTCGATGATGAATCCGTTGATGGAAAGGTCGTACCGTTCGGCGTAGGGGCGGTTGTGCGCGACCCAGGCCTCGATTCCCGACGGCAGACCCGACACGTCGCGCCGGTGCTCTTCGAGCAACATACCCGGGTTGAGATAGCCCGCGCCGGAATCGCCGAACATGAACCAGTCGTTGGCGGTCTGGTGCGTCCGGATGTAGTGCATGGCGTGGGGTGCGCGGCGGTCCAGGTTCGGGTTGAAGGCCCAGGTGCACAAGGTCTGGCCGTGGGCGGGATCCTGCCACCACTTGGGCACGTGCCGGTTGAACCACGAGGCCGCATCGTAGTCGCCCATGTAGAAGCAGATGAAAGTCTTTGCCGCGGGCGCTCCGGACTCAAGCAGCCATCCCTGCTCGCGCAGACTCGCCGCGCTGGGCCTCGGGTTTTGTGGATAGCGCTCGCGCAGCGGGAAGTGCCGGTAGAACGACGCGTTGGCCATACCTGCCAGCCCGAGCGCGTCGGCATCCATGATGCCATTGTAGGCTGAGATGAGCCGGGCATATTCCCATTCGCTGTCGACCGGGCCGTGCTGGCTCCCCGCATTGCCGTGACTGGTGTACTTCCAGGCCCAGGGGACGAATCCGCCGATGTGGATGATGCGGCCCCCGGCCTGTGTGTACATGGATTTCAGGAGCTGGTGCAGTGTCGCGACATCGGTGCCCGGTTTTTGGCCGGGGTCGTCAACGGGCGATTCTTCTTCCCATACGTGCAGGTCAAAGAAAAACGCCTTATTTGCGATGAAGAAATCGTGGTTGGTGAGTGTATTATTGGGCAATCCATTCAGCGTGGGCGCGGTGAGCCAGTAGGCATCGATGTAATAGGCCATGAATTCGCGGCTGCAGGCGCCCGTATCGAGATACCGGTTTTTGGCCCAGAGATAGGCGTCGCATTTCGCACTGCCCGTTGAGGGCCAGTCCGTATCGGGGATGAGGCCCTCGCCCGTGAAGAGGGGCGAACCGTCGTCGCGGATGAGTCGGATGATGTCGCGCGTAAACGGCAGATCCATCGCCAGGACCGCCGCGTAGAGGGAATCGACTGACGGGTCGTAGCGCAGACAGGCGCGGTTTTCGATGCCCGCAATGGTGCTGGCGAGATTGGATGTGGCGGGCACGCGCTCATCATATACCACGAGACCCGCCAGCGCGCCGCCAAAGCTCCGCAGCAGGGCTTCCAGTGTTGGTATGGTCTCGACAGGCCTTTCCGTGAGCCAGCCTGATTCGCCCCGGCAGTAATCGAACCAGAAATCATCGGGCTGCTCCATAAACCGGACAAAGAGCCGTGGTCCGTCCCGGTTGACAATACCCTGTACAGACGCGACCAGGTGGGCGCTGTCCCATGCTCGCCTTGCCTGCGCCGGCTCCTTCAGATCGGCGCGATGAAGCTCGGTCATGTCGTAATACGCTACAGGCTGCGCTCCGCCTTCTTCTTCCGCCGCGATAAAGGCCGCCAGGCCCATTACGACGCATCCCATCAGCACACGAGTCGCATTCATGAACAGTCCCCTTACTGGCCGGGCCGCTTGCCGTGCGCGAACATCACACAGCCCGCAAGGCCGAATCCACAGTTTTGACAATACTGACCGCATCGGGCGCCAGGGCGTTGGCGACGCGTTCCGCCATGCCACGGTGGCTGCAGATGCCGAAGACGGTCGGACCGCTGCCGCTCATGGCAGCGGCAATGCATCCGGCCTCGAGCAGACGGCATTTGATGGTTTCCAGGCCGGGATGTTGTTCAAATACGGGTGTCTCGAGGCGATTGAAGACCGCCTGTGCCCAATCGCCCGCACGCAAGGCATCCAGGGCCCGGCGAAACGCGCTGCTGCGCCCGGCGACCGGTTTTTCGGTGTTGCGGAGCAAGCGCGGGCTGTTGAACACGGCGGCCGTGCTCACCTGTATTGGCGGATGGACGAGGACGCACCAGGTTTCCGGCACGGGCGGCAGGGCGCTGAGGCGCTCGCCGCGCCCCGTCGCTTCTTGCGTTCCGCCAATGAGGCAATAGGGCACATCGGAACCCAGTTCGAGCGCGAAGGCCTGCAATTCCGTGGGCGAAAAAGACAGTTTCCAGAGTGCCGTAAGACCTTCGAGGGTTGCGGCCGCGTTGCCGGAACCGCCCGCCAGACCCGCCGCCACCGGAATATTCTTTTCGAGGTGGATCTGCGCGCCGCCGCCATGGCCGGCGCGGGCCTGAAGCAGCGCGGCCGCCCGGCAGACCAGGTTGCGGGGTCCGCAGTCCAGGTCCGGTCGAGAACAGATTAACGTGACGCCAGACCGCGCCTCGGCAAACTGCAGGGTATCGGCCAGCGAAACGGTCTGGAAAATGGTTTCGATGTCATGGAATCCGTCCGGGCGCCGGCTGAGTACGTCAAGATAAAAATTGATCTTCGCGTGCGACTGGAGGGTCAGCGTATGGGCCATGGGCGTGTCCATCCGGTCAGATATTCCGCGATCGGAGAATGGAGACCACCAGTGAAAGGCCGAGCAGGCCCGCGAAGATGAAGCCGCCGAGACCCAGGGTGCGCGCGCCGATATCTGCACCCAGTAACAAGCTTGAGCCCACAATGACCGCGCCGGTGATCAGGCCCACGGTGACGCGGTTGCTGGCCCGGTCAAGGGCGGCTGCGAGATGGTTGATGCCTTCGTGGTTGAGCTGGATCTTGAGTCTGCCGGTGCGCAGCATGCGCAGGAGATGGCTCAGATCGCCCGGCATCTGGCGCCCCATCCGTACGAAGAGCGCCATGTTGTGGCGTGTTTCGCGGGCAAGCTGCGCCGGCGAGAAGCGGTGCGCTACGATGCGCTCAACATACGGTTTGATGATCGGCACCATGTCGATGTCGGGATCGAGCGCGCGGCCCGTGGATTCCACCGTGACCAGCGCTTTCATGAGCAGCGAAACGCGGGGCGCGAGTTGAAGCCGGTATTTCCGCATGATGGTCGTCAGCCGGTCGATCGCTTTGCCGACCTCGCCTGTAGAAAGGATGGCCTGCGCATCAAACGCGATGTAATCGGCCACTTCGTGCACGAGCGCGCCATACTCATCGATCTCGCCCGAGGTAGTGAACTGGAGCATGGCCTGCACGGCCGATTCGGCGTCCTGCCGGAAAATTGCGCGCAATACGTCGGCGATGGTCGCCGTGTCCGCTTCCTCGAGACTGCCCACCATGCCGTAATCGAGAAATGCGATCCGGTTTTCGCCAATGAGCAGGATGTTGCCGGGATGGGGATCCGCATGGAAAAACCGGTATTCAAAGACCTGCTTGCACAGCGTGTCCGCGCCGGTGGCGGCTACGCTGTGCGGGTTGGAGCGAAACTGGGGATACTGCGCGATATCATCAACCCGAACGCCTTCCACCCAGTCCATGGTCAGCACGCGTTCGGACGAGAGTTCGGGATAGACCCGCGGAACGAAAACCAGGGGGTCGCCATCGTAGTTTTTTCGGAATTGTTCGATGATGCGTGCTTCGATATTGAAATCGAGTTCGCGCCGCACCGACCGCGCGAACTCATCAACGGTCCCCACGGGGTTCATCCACGCAATATCCGACACGCGCTCGGCGATCCATTCGGCGATGGCGTGCATCAGCTGCAGATCGGCGTCGATAATTCGCCGGACTCCGGGGCGCTGTACTTTTACCGCCACCGGAATGCCGCTGCGGGTGCGGGCCCGGTAGACCTGGCTGAGCGACGCCGAGGCCACCGCGTCTTCATTGAACTCGGTAAAAAGGTCGCCGATCGGCGCGCCAAGCTCCTCTTCGATCACGGGTTTGAGCTGATCAAACTCGAGGGCCTGCACATGGTCCTGAAGCTGGCCGAGGTCTTTCGCCAGCTCGGCGCCAACCAGCGCGGGGCGGGTGCTGAGGATCTGGCCGAACTTCACCGCGGTGGGTCCCAGCTCGGTCAAGGCGGCCCGCAGCCGCCGGCCCTGGGTCTCCGGTTCACCCGACGGCGCCTCGATGATCCGCAATCCCCGCAGGACCTTTGCCGGCAACCCTTCGTGCAGGCTCAGGCGATGAACTACGTCGGAAAATCCATAGCGCACCAGCACCTGCACGACTTCGGCCAGCCGCACGGCATTTCCGACGCGTTTTGAGATGGTTCGGTACACCTTGAGGTCCTCGACGGCCCGGCTCTGTCCGGGTGCGTGCTGCTCCGTCCGGGCCGTCGCGGTTCCAGCATAGCCAAGCGCAGAGAAAAAAACCAAGCGCAAGACGTCTATTTGTGCAGGGCGCCGCTACTCCGACGGCAGAGTGATCTCGCTTACATCCAGCAGGTACATCTGACGCTGGCCGGAACACTTCGAGTCGATGCAGACGTAACGCCCGTCGCGGCTCCACCGTGGATGGAGGTCGCAGCGCCACTCTTCGTTTGTGGGCCGTTCCTGGTAGAAACGGCCCAGGCTCACCAGCGTGCCGTCCTCCGGGCGGAACAGCACAAGATTCTGCATCCGTTCACGGTCCGGATAGGTGTCGGTGAGGATCCACTGCCCGTCCGGCGAATAGGTGCAATGCCCGTCAACCGTCAGGACGCCCGCTCCGACGGTTTCGACGGTTTTGGTCTTATCTTCATAGAGATGAAAGAAATTGCCTTCGGGTTCGGTCGACCAGGCGAGGATGTGTTTGGGATCGCGCCAGATGAAATGAGAGACCATCCCGTGTTCGCCGAAACAGAAGATATCGCTGCCGTCGGGACGCGCCGTGAACCCGCGTGTGAACCGGCCAGGTCCCTTGCCTTTATGCCAGCGGTGGAGAAAGATGAAGCGCGAACCATCCTGATTGAACAAGAGGTGGTTGAACCAGTGTTTTCCTTTCTCCATGGTCTCATCGGGCGCAATCTGCACAATATCCGCCAGTGAAATGATGAGTTTCGATTCGCCCGTGGCGAGATCGATCCAGTACAGGCCGTCGTCTTCGGGATACAGGCTTTCTTCGTTGGGATCGGGGAATCCGTTGTAGCCGTAGCCGGGGCGAGTCCAGGCGACGCGCGAAAAGTTGAGGCTGACCGCATATTTTCCATCGCCACTGACGCTGTATACGGGATGAGACAGGCGGCGCTGTTCGCCCGTGAACACGTCTTGAATCACCGACGCATAGCCGTCTTCGGTGCGGATGTTGTATATGACTTCGCTCTCGGAGCCGGGAAGCCATTGAAGCATGCAGCCCTGCTGCCAGCACCAGGCGGAAGTCTCCGCGAACGGGATCCAGGTGTCGCCATTTTCGATATCGACCATGCCCAACTGGATGACGTCACCCGCGTCGGGCGCGCGGTCTTCAAACGCGACCTGGTTGCCGAGCACGTAGCGGTTGTTGGTGTCGAACTGCCATTTGTCGTAATAGGCGAACCAGTGAGCCTGCGGCCCTGCTGTGATCGCGCGTACCGGCACATGGGCCTCCATTTTCGGTGTCTCCGCTGCGGTCTCTTCGCCGGCACCGGCCCCGCTGCCGGCCAGCATCAGCGCAAGACCCGCCATGATCATCCCAGCACCACGCAACACGCACGCTCTCTTTTTCATAGCTCCCCCTCTATTCCACCATATCTTGCGCAAAATCGCGCGCCTGCACCTCTACGTTCGGCCCGAAGGCCATGTCCAGGCGGCAATAGGGCACGACCAGACGGCCTGCGCGCTCACAGCGCAGGTATTCCGTGAATCGGTTGAACACTTCCGTGATCAAATCGGCATTGCCGTCGTCCGGTCCTCCCGCCGTCACCAGCAGGCCCGCGCGCTTCCGTTCCAACAGGTAAATCGGGTCTCCGCCCGCCGGGCGTTTAATCAGACATACACCGCGGTCAAGCAGCGCCTTCAACGGAGCGGAAAAACCCCAGCAATACAGCGGCGACGCGAGAATAAATCCGTCGGCCTCGATCATCCGTTTGAAGATGGCGCTGGCGTCGTCTTCCTGGGGGCAACCCGTGCCCCCGCCGGCGTCCTGGCACCGGAAACAGCCGTCGCAGTACCCGATCGAGCGGTCAATGATGTTGACGCGTTCGATCTCGTGTCCCCGCGCCTTCAATTCCTCTTCCGCCCAGGCCAGCACCGTAGCCGTGTTTCCTTCTTTTCGCGGACTCCCCATCAATGTCACAAATTTCATGCGTGCGGCCTTTCCGTAATCCGCGCCTGGCTTCAAACGGCGCTGTCGCTTCCGTGTCCAGCCGCGTCTAATCTGCCAGCCTCAGGAATCCGCTTCGAAGACCCGCGGATGGCATAAGGGATCCGTCTCCATACACCTCGCGTGCTCTGTGGCCATTTTCATGGGAAACGGGAAGCCCGTCCCTGACGATCCTGCCG
This sequence comes from Candidatus Hydrogenedentales bacterium, assembly GCA_050950105.1. Lineage (GTDB taxonomy): Bacteria > Hydrogenedentota > Hydrogenedentia > Hydrogenedentales > SLHB01 > UBA2224. The sequence continues at coordinate 501,200 of JBMNGZ010000010.1, forward strand.
CGAGATTCACCCCGTACCCTAACAAATACCGGACGGAGAAGAAAGAATCCGCCTCAATCGCCGGCGTCTGCGCCCCCATTCCCGTAGACATAAATGAGCCAGAGGTTGCGGGCATAAATGAACAGGGTCGCAACGATTCCCACGGCATATACCCATTCGCGCTCACGGGTGAAGCTCGCGCACATGAGCGCCGACGCCACCAGGCTTAACCACCAGAACGACGTGGGCACCACGCTCTTCCTGGAACGTTCCGTGGCCACCCATTGCACGAGGAAGCGCAGGGCGAACAGGATCTGCCCCAGCACGCCCACACCCAGCCACAGGGCCGTCTTCCGCAATTCGCCGCCCGGACCCGCGCTGCTGCGATCGTAGACATGCCACCAGGTCCACGCGGTTACAGCCACGGACGCCAGAATGACCACGGCGAGAAAGAGGTGCACGCCGAGGTTGAGCCCGAAAGACAGCTTGCCCTTCTCTCGCCAGATGTGGATCAGGTTGCGGCTGTACACGGCGATATTGAAACAGTGGCTCAGGGTGCCCAGAGCGGAGGTGGTGGCTACTCCATACACCAGGAGCATAAGGGAGCCCAGGCTGCTCATATACCAGAACGAAACGGGCACGACGCTCTTTCGCCGAAGTTCCGAGGCGATCCATTGCACGTAGAAACGCCCGTAAAAGATCACGCTCCCCGGAACACCCACGGCATACCAGAGCAGCGACGGGTCGGCGACGGCAGGGTCAGTCATGCCCGTCTTCCCCTTCCACGTCGAACGTCACATAACGCTTGCAGAGCCAGCGCACCCCGACGAGGTCATAAAGGCCCCGCCAAAGCCGGTTGTGGATGCCATACTTCGATACGCCGTGCTGCCGCGGATGGTGCGTCACCGGGCATTCGGTCACCGTGAAACCCGCATTGACGAGCATCGAATCGAGAAAGCGGTGCGCGCCGTTGAAAGACACGATGTGCGGCGCGCAGGCGCGGCGAAACCCCTTGCTGCCACAGCCGGCGTCGCGCGTTCCGGTCGGCACGAACAGGGCTCGGCTTCGGTTGGCGAGCCGGCTCGACAGGCGCCGGACCCATGAATCCTGCCGATGGGCCCGGTAACCGCACACGCAATCGTAGTCCTGCAGCAGTTCGAGCATTCTGGGGAAATCGCAGGGATCGTTCTGGAGGTCGCCGTCGAGAATAAAAATGTACGCGCCCCGGGCACGGCGAATCCCCGCCACCAACGCGGCCGACTGACCCCGGTTCGCCACCAGGTGCAACGCCCGAACCCGCGGGTTCGATTCCGCCAGCCGGTCCAATTCGGCGCGGGTGCCATCGGTGCTGCCGTCGTTGACAAACAGGCACTCGTAGTCGCAGTCCGTCAAGCCGGCAAAAACCGCGCCGATCTCCGCTGCAAGCAATGGCACATTGGCTTCTTCGTTGTAGAACGGAACGACCACCGACACCAGTGTCTTCACAAATAGACCCCCTCAAACGCAAAGGCCGTAGTATACACTGCCCGCAGCGCGAATGCTGCTGTCGAATATCATGAGCGGCGACGATTCCGCGGTATGCCGCCTTCAAAGCGCCGGCCCGGTCACTCTTGGAGCGTATCCTGGTATTTTCGGTACAGGCCGCGAAACTGGTGGTACGTGAGCGCGAGGCTCTCCGCGGCTTTTTTCTGGTTGAACTGGCAGCGGTGGAGCGCGCGTCGCAACAACCGGATCTCGACCTCGCGGATCACCTCCGCGTAGGGTCGCTCGTCGTCCACGGCCGAGGCCGGGGACGCGGCGACCGGAGCGGCCGTCTCGGCAGGCTCTGCCCTGCATGGCTCCGCCGGAAGGCAGGCGGGCGGCGCAAACACACCCGCGAACGGATCGAACACAAGGGATTCGACATACGTGGAACCTGCGCGATAGACGCTGCGCTCGACCACGTTCTTGAGTTCGCGCACGTTTCCCGGCCATTCGTAATTTTCGAGCGCCGCCAGCGCCTCGTCGCTGAATTCGGGCACATCGTCCCAGCCCAGCTCATGGGCCATCCGTGCGGCGAAATGGTTCGCCAACAGCAGGGTATCGTCCTGGCGCGCCCGCAACGGCGGCAAATGAAGCACTTCAAACGACAATCGGTCCAGCAGATCCTGCCGGAAGCGGCCTGCGTGTACCAGCGCGCGCAGATCGGCGTTGGTGGCGCCGATAATCCGCGCATCCACGCGGACCGGCCGCGAGCCGCCAACCCGTTCAAATACGCCGTATTCAACCGCGCGCAGGATCTTTTCCTGCGTTTCGAGAGGAATGAGGCCGATTTCATCCAGAAACAAGGTGCCCTGATGGGCCATTTCGAAGCGCCCCGCCCGGCGCGCCGTGGCGCCCGTAAACGCCCCGGCCTCATGCCCAAACAACTCGGATTCGATAAGCGAGGGAGCGAGCGCGGCGCAATTCAGGGCCACAAAGGGATGTTGCCAGCGCAGAGACAGGAAATGAAGCCGTGTCGCGGCGAGTTCCTTCCCCGTGCCACGCTCGCCGAGGATGAGTACGGGCCGATCCACACGAGCCGCGCGCGACACGTGCTCTTGGAACGCAAGAAAGGCCTCGGACTGCCCCAACGCCTCCAAAACCTCGGGGATGGCCGCCTCGATATCTTCGCGCCGCCGACCCTGATGAGGCTCTATCATGGCTTGAACTCCTTCAGTTTTTGATTATTTTCGCCAAATAATAGCGAATTTCGCCAAATGCGTCAATCAAAAAGGCTGAAATAGTGCTCCTAAACCAATAGACAACAATGAATTATGACACATGAAGCCCCCTGGCAGGCCATTTGCAATGCCTGCACCCAATCCAAGCCTCCAGGAGGGTCCGCACGGGCTGTCTTCACCGGCACGGGCGGCATGGAGAGCTGACGTACCGACCTGCGACGCAGAACGTTTCACTAAGTTCGAGCGGCGCGTCAACTGCGGGGAATGTGAGGCCATCTGGTAGACTGCGATGAAGGCCCTTCCCCGAAAAGAAGATTCGCTCCATTGGTTGGAGGCGCCGGGCCCAGACATGAATTCGAAGCGTTCACAACAGCTGTCGGCCTGCTCGGGCCGGCTGCATACAACCGCACAGAAAGAAGACGGCAATGACGCATGCATACAGCCCTCGAGGTTCTGGCCTGTACCGGTCGCGCAACGGCATCCTGTTTGGCGTGTGCCGGGGCATTGCCGACTATTTCGATCTGTCGCTATTCTGGCTCCGCGTGATCGTGCTGGCCGCGTTCATCCTGACCGGTTTTTTCCCGGTGGCTCTTGCCTACATCCTCGCCGCTTTGCTGATGAAACGGAAACCGGCATGAATCGGCGGGGCTCGCGCATCCTGCGCCTGTCTTGAAAAGGCGGATTTCCCCGCTCTCCGGCGGCGCAGTACCTGATACAATAGCCCTGGCGTGCCTGAGGGCACGAACACAGGGAATCCAGTGAAACGCAGTATCCATATGGCAGTCGTCCTCGGGGTTACCGCCCTGATGGCTGAGGCGTCGGCGCAGCATCTGCTCGTGCGGACAACGGCCCGAGCCGTATCGCGCCAGGAAACGCGGCAGACCCTGCACGTGGTGGACGTGGCCCGGGGCGAGATTCTTCCGTGGCGTGCCACGCTTCCGGGCATGGAATGCGCCTCCCGGCTGACCCTCTGCCCGGACAGCCGTTATGCATTCCTCGCCACCCGGAGACTCTGGCCGCATCCGGAAGGATGGCCAACCCGCCTCACTGCGGTCAATGCCATATCGCTGAATCCGCTGGAGCTGCTCGAGGCCGGCGGGGCAGGGGTTCTGCTGGAGCCGGATCAGGAATTCGGCTGCGCGATGCCTCAATTGGGCGCTTCATCGATCCCCGTTCTGATGTTTGAACCCCGGGAGACTTTGCCGGATGCGGGTCGGGTTACGCTTCGCGAATTTGATCCGTCCGCGGGCTTCGAAAGTGCGCCACGGGCCTCGTGGCAGATGCCGGGCGTGCCGGTTCAGGCCTTACCGCTGGCATCGGGCCGGCGCGCCGCCGTACTTTGCCATGGGCCGCTGGGCGCGCTTGTGGCGGTCATTGACCTGCGGGCGCACGGCGTTGTCGCAGAAGCGACCCTGCCGCTGCCGGAGGAGGAACTGCTGTACGGCGCCGAATCGCCCCTGGAAATGGCGCTCTCCGCCGATGGTTCCCGTTTGCTGGTGCTCACCTCGGGGTTCTCGCTGGAATCGCCGGAAGGCGCCCCGCGTTCCTGGCTGCATCAGTTGGATGCCGCCTCGCTGCAACCCGTGGATGAACCGCGGGAACTCCCCGGCATCCCGCAGTCGCCCGGCCGGAGCCTGTGGCCGCTCGGCAACGGGGCGTGCTGGCTCGCTACACGGCACCCGGGCGAGGGGTTTGCGTTTCTACATCGGCTGCCGCTGGCCGCCTCTGCCCCGCGCGCGGTGGAACAGCCGTTCACGAACGTGCCGGAAGCCCTTCTGGCGGCGCCCGCTCCGAAAGGTGACGGCCTGGCGGTCGGTGTGCGCAACCGGCTCGAGATCTGGCCCGCGGGAGAGCCGGCCGGCATGCCCCTGCAGTTCGATGATGAGCTGACGTTCGTCACGTGGCTCGAATCGGGCCTCTTCGTGGGCGAAGGGCAGCGGCTGCATCAGGTGAACCCCGATACGGGCGCGGTCATAGCGACGATGGCCTTTACGACCGGTATCCCCGCGGAACTGCTTCCTCTCGAAAGCGGGGCGATCTCGCCGCAACTCCCGCCCCCGGACGGCGGGGCGTCGGCTATCTGGCCCGCCGTGGTGGCATTTCGCGGAGAGGCCGTGGGGCACGAGCGGCGCGTGATACGCATGCGCGCCGAAGGCGAGCCCGAAGTCCCCTGGCGGCTAGAATACGATGCAGCCGCCATGCCCTGGCTGCATGTCCACCCGCGCTCCGGCGGTCCCGGCCAGGCGGAATTCGCGGTCATGGGCATTGATGCGTCGGTAAGCACGGCCCAGCCGCCCGATACGAGTCTGAGAGGGTTCATCCGGGTCGTACTGGGCGACGAGGCTGCATTCGCCGACGGCTCGGGCGTCCGCGAGCACGCGATGGTGGTGCTGGTCTCGCCACGGCCATCTGGTCCGCGCCGCATTTTGTGGCTTCTGGGACATTCCGAGGGCGCGGAAGAATTGCTGGTGCCCGGGGGAGGCCATCCCCTGCAGGCCGCGACGGCGCTGCTGGCCGGCCCGCCGCACTGGTTCAGTCATCAAGCAGCCTCGTCACCACTGAGCGAGCCTCTGACGGAACATAGCCTGGTGGTGCTGACGGCCCGGGCCGCCTCGGAAGGCATCGTGACGCGCCAGGCACTGCTGTCCTGCGTAGCAGCCGGGGGCGGCGTCCTCTTTCTGGGAAGTCATCTTGAGGAATCCGAGGGCCGGGCGCTCACGGATTGGCTTGCCCCGGTTGGCGTGCGACTGGACACCACAAAAGCCGTCTCCGGTGAATTTGAAGTATCCGGGGCTCCTCTGTTGTGCCGCAACTGGGAGCGGGTGGCCATTCAGCAGGGCTGCCGGATGGAGGTGAACCCGCCGGGCACAACACTCGTACGCGATCCGACACGGGGCAGCGCGATCTTCGCCGTGGCGCCCTATGGCCTCGGCCGCTTCGCGTTTCTCGCGGCGGCCACGCCGCTCGAAAATGTGGCGTTGTCCGGCACGGCACAGCGGCGTTTCGTAGGCGACCTGATCCGCTGGCTCGACAGTGCGGCGCGCGAAGTGTCTGACGTGGATGGCGATGGAATCCCCGATGCCATAGAAGACGCCAACCAGAACGGCGCTCTGGATCCCGGCGAAACTGACCGGTTTAACCCCGATACCGATGGCGACGGCATCCCCGACGGCATCGAAGATCGCAACCGGAACGGTCGCGTGGATGAAGGAGAAACCAGCGCCATCAATCCGGATTCCGATGGCGACGGCATCCCCGATGGGGCAGATCGGTCGCCTCTCCCCCCCGCGGGCGCTACCGTAATCGATGCCGTGCGGCCTGCCGCCTGGCCTGCCGAGGGTGGCATCTGGGTGCAGCTCAGCGGACGCAATTTTGCGCCAGGCGCACGCGTTCGTTTTGGCGGAATCCCCGCAGAGCAGCTCCGCGTGCTCGGGTCCCAGGGTCTGGAGGCGCTCTTGCCCGCGTGGCCGCAATCGGAGGGCGGCGCGGTCGATGTCGCTGTTGAGCGGCTTGAGCCTGGCCAGAGCAGCACGATTCCCGGCGGCTTCCGCTACCTCCCCCGCAGCACCGTCACCCTCGAACTGGGCCAAACGGACATCCCCGGCACTGGAGAGTTTCAGCTCGCACTTACAGCCTCCGCCGGCCGGATGGCTCAGGTGGATCGGCTGACGTTTCGCGTGAACACGGAGCCGCCCCGCGCGCTGGAATGGCTCGATGCTCTGCCCGGCGCGGACGCGCTCCGTTCCGGACGGCAGGTCACCTCCCGGCCTGATCCCGAAGGAGGCCTCTGGCTCGACATTTCGCCCGCGCGAGCCGGCTATCCGCTGGGCGTACTCGTGCGAATACACGGGCGCCCCGCCACCCAGACAGCGGATACAACTCCTGAATTCACCCTCACCCGCGCCCGCGCCTTCACACCCGGCGGTGTACCGCTCGAAGTGATCACGGGAGAGTAGCAGGGCGACCGGGCTGGACAGCGATGGTCACGGCCTCAGTGCGCTCGAGTTTCGAGAAAGTCCTGCGTCAAGAGCGCTGCGCAGGGCTGTCCGCACGGGCTTCCTGCCGCCCCGCCCTGTGCCCGTGAAAGAGCTAGTTGAACGGAGCGGCGACGATGGAGTGCGCCAGGAAGACCGCGGTGACCAGCCACAGAAGCAGGCTGACCCAAAAGGCCGCTGACCAGAAATAGCGCACTGCGGCGTGCTGGCGCGGATGCGCCTCCGGGAACCAGCCCAGCAGCAATCCGCCCGCCAGGCCTCCGAGGTGAGCCGCGTTGTTCACCCGCGGGACAATAAACCCGAAGATCAGCATATAGACCACCCAGCGGACCAGCGCATCGCGGTAGATGCGCATGCTGGGCCCACCCGTGTGAAAGTACGCGATCCCAAAACCAATCAACCCGAAAATCCAGCCCGAGGCGCCCAGAGTGGGCACCAGCGGCGTGCCTTGGACGAGGCCGTACCAGAAATACGACCCCGCCGCCGCCGTCAACTGACACCCAGTGATCACCACGAGCATGCGCGAGCGGCCGACCTGATTTTCCATGATCGGTCCAATCTGGCTCAGCGCGAACAGATTGAACGCGATATGAATCAGGCCCGCATGATAGAGGCCGAATGCCAGAGCCCGCCAGTACTGCAACGGATCTCGCATCATCAGAGGCATCCAGCCGCCGAACCGGAGCAGCGTCTTCAAATCGGGTTGCAGGAGGGTCTGCAGGCCGCCCAGAAGGAGACTCAGCCCGAACAGGCCGATCATGACGGCCATGAAAATCATCACCGTCGGCGCCCCGCCTTGCGGCGTGACGATCCCGAACAGGCGAAACAGCTTGTATCCCAGAAACGACGGCAGCCGCGCTCCGCATTTGTCGCAGCGCCGCGCATCCCGGTCATTCAGGGCGTTGCAGTTAAAACAGAACTTGTGGGGGTACGTCATCCATTGCAAGCGGGTAGGCAGGGCCGTGCCCCGCTCGCGCGCCGCTTCACGTTTCTTCTCCCACTGATACAGTCTCCAGCGGAGCTTCTGTGTGCGGAGCCCGAGCGCTTCCAACCGGTCCAGCATTCGCATTAGAAAATCAGCCATGCGTGAAGTGTAAAATTTCGAGCACCCATTACGCAATGATGCGCTTGCAGGACATCAACGGCGCGCTTCTTTCCAGAAAAAAGGTCTCGAGCTGCCAGGGAACGTGGGCAGACCACCAAATTGCTTGTACCCGACCGGGCGCTTGGGCCATGATAGGGCCAACAGAGGAAGTCCGCCGGTTCCAGCCCCGGGTGTGCACCAGAGCACACCATCTCCCGCGAGCTTCCGGGTGGCATGAATTCCGGGTTTGTCGTGGGCACCGGCAAGTAGTGCGCACAATGAGGTCTGAACATGCCTGAATCCGTCACCGGCCCGTCGTCGAATCCTTTCGATATCACACGCGATGTGACCGCCATCATTCTCGGGGGTGGGCGCGGCAGCCGTTTACGGCCGCTGACATCCGAGCGGGCCAAACCCGCGGTGCCTCTGTGCGGGCGTTACCGGCTCGTGGACATCCCGATCAGCAATTGCATTCATTCGAAGATCAACCACGTTTTTCTGCTGACTCAGTTCAACAGCGCGTCACTGCACCGGCACATCTCCCACACGTATAAATTCGATGCGTTTTCCGAAGGATTTGTCGAGATCCTGGCGGCCGAGCAGACCTACCAAAGCGGAGACTGGTATCAGGGCACGGCCGATGCCGTCCGCAAACAGCTGCGCCATTTCCGCAATCTCAACGCCAAGTATTTTCTGATACTGTCGGGCGATCAGCTGTACAGCATGGACTACGGCGCGATTCTGCGCACGCACATTGACAAAGGCGCGGAAATTACCGTCGCGGCGCTGCCGGTTGCCAAAGACGCCGCGCGCGGCTTCGGCGTGATGCAGGTCGACCCCAATGGGCGGCTGGTAAATTTTGTCGAGAAACCATCGGAGGAAGCCCAGTTCCAGGCGCTCATGACCCCCAAGTCGGTGTTCGACGATTTCGGCCTCGACGCCGAAGGCCGTGACTATCTCGGCTCGATGGGAATTTACGTGTTCAACGCCGACCTGCTGCCGGGACTGTTGCTCGATCACGTGGATTGGAACGATTTCGGCCACCACGTGCTGCCGAGGTCGCTCCAGGAGCGGCCGGTCTTCGCCCACCTGTTCTCGGGGTTCTGGGAAGACATCGGTACGGTGCGGTCGTATTACGAGGTCAGCATCCGGATGGTGCAGCCCAACCCGCCCTTCGAATTTTACCGGCCCGGCCACGTGGTCTACAGCCGCGCGCGATTTCTGCCCGGCGCCCACATTTCCAATGCGGTCGTGCGCAATTCCATGGTCTGCGAAGGATGCCGCGTCGAAGACGCCACCATCACGGATTCGATCATCGGCATCCGCACCGTTGTAGGCCGGAATGTCGTCATCAACCGAAGCATCATCATGGGCGAAGACTTTTTCGAAGAGGAGCGCGCACCCGGCCGGATCCCCATCGGCATCGGCGAAGGCACGCATATCGAAGGCGCCATCGTAGACAAAAACACGCGCATCGGCAGGAACGTCCGAATTCATGCCGCCGACGCCCTGCCCGACCAGACGGGCGACGGCTGGGCGATCCGCGATGGGGTGGTCGTGATCCTCAAAGGCGCGGAAATCCGCGACGGTACCGTCATCGGAAAGGAGTGATTCGCGGCCCTGGCCGGCTCCGTGACGTGTCATGGGTTCGGCCGGTCCGGTGCCGCTGCGACAATCACACGGATGCCCCACAACCCGCGAAGGAGATGCGCGCTCATGCCGGACAAAAAGAAGGAAACGGCCTCGGATTTCCGATACGAAACGGGAGAAGCCCGGATACCCTGGGCAGCCGTCGGTGAACAGATCGGCGAAAAAGACATCCTGGCATTGATCAAGTTTCTGCTGCGCCCCGCCCGAAGGAAACAGACGATATACGACGCGCGCTTGAAAGAGGTCGCCGCCCGGCTCCGTGAGCTGGGCGCGGTGTCCACGCCGGCAGGCAAACTCAGTCTGGCCGAAAACGTCCATATCCTGGAAGAGATCACGGCGCGTTTTCTGGGCGCGAAACATGCGGTGTTTATCACCAATGCCACGGCCGGGTTCGAGATCGCACTCAAATATGCCGGCCTGAAACCCGGCGATGAGGTCATCGCACCGGCGCTCACCTTCATTGCCACCATCGCGTATCCACTCGCCATGGGTGCCAAGGTCGTGGTGTCCGATGTCGATCCGCGCAGCCTCAACATGGACCCCGCCGATGTCGCCCGCAAGATTACGCCCCGCACCAAAGCGATCATCCCGGTGCATCTGGGCGGCTATCCCGTGGATATGGCGCCGCTGATGAAGTTGGCGCGCAAGCACAAGATCACCGTGATTGAAGATGCGGCGCATGCCTTCGGGGCGTCGTATCGCGGCAAGATGATTGGCACCATCGGGCACTTCGGCTCGTTCAGCTTCCACGAAGTCAAAAATGTCACCTCGCTCGGGGAAGGCGGGATTCTGACGACCACCACTGCATTCGGCCGGGAACTGCGCCGCGCGCGCTTCCTTGGCCTCGATTTGACCCGCCAGATCCCCAACTGGCTGTACGACGTGCGGGCGTTCAAGGGAAAAGACGGCCCCTTCTTCACAGGCAACTACTCCACCACAGAGATTCAGGCCTGCGGGCTGCTGACTCAGATGGATCGTCTTTCGCTCATCATCGCGAAACGGAAAAAAGCCGCCCACTATCTCGACAAACGATTCGCCAAGATCGACGGGCTGCTGACGCCACCGGGGGATGACGCCCGGATCAAGAGCACCTACCACCTCTATCTGCTGCAGATCGAACCCGACAAAGTGGGCGGCAACATCCAGACCCTCAAGAAAAAACTCGACGCCCGCGGCGTCGTCCAAATCCCGCATTTCGCGCCGCTGTACAAGTTCAGCGTCATGAAACAGCTAGGGTACGACACCGCAGCCATCGAAAAGACCTGCCCGGTCGCCGAGGAAGCGTTCCAGCACCGTTTTACCCATCTCCCGCTATACGACTTTACAAGGGAGCAATTGACGTATCTCGCGGACGCCGTGATCGAGTCGATCGACGAGATGAAGCGGGGCGTTTAACCGGGAAGCGTTTCGCGTGCCTTGTCGAGCCGCCCGCAGACACAAAAGCGGAAATAAGCGCGCGGCACGCGGTTGGATCAATGGATTTTCTTGCCATCAATCGAGTATCCTATACGGAATTCGAGATCTTGGAAGAGGAAGGAGAGCGTAGAGCATGACACGGATCACAGATGTACGGGCGCGAGAAATACTGGACTCGCGCGGCAATCCCACCGTGGAGGTGGAAGTCTTCCTGGTCAGCGGTTTTCGGGGGCGCGCGGCCGTTCCGAGCGGAGCGTCGACCGGCGAAAATGAGGCCCTGGAGCTGCGCGACAAGGATCCGAAACGGTATCTCGGCAAGGGCGTCAAAAAAGCCGTCCAGAACGTCAACGATATTATTGCCGAAGAACTGATGGGCATGGAAGCCACCGACCAGCGGGGCATCGACAGCCTGATGATCTCGCTGGACGGCACCAAAAACAAGGGTAGACTGGGCGCAAACGCCATGCTGGGCGTCTCGCTGGCCGTCGCGCGCGCTGCGGCGGAGGCGCTCGAAGTTCCTCTCTACAAATATATCGGCGGCGTGAACGCCCACGTGCTGCCGGTTCCGATGCTGAACATCCTCAACGGCGGAGAGCATGCCGACAACAACGTCGACATCCAGGAATTCATGATCATGCCCGCGGGCGCCAAGAGCTTCAGCGAAGCCCTGCGCATGGGCACCGAGGTCTTCCACGCCCTCAAAAGCGTGCTGAAAAAGCAGGGCCTGAACACGGCGGTAGGCGATGAAGGCGGATTTGCCCCCAATCTGGGCTCAAATGTCGAGGCCATCGAGGTCATTTTGAAGGCCATCAAGGCGGCGGGCTACAAAGCGGGCAAAGACATCTGGCTGGCCCTGGACTGCGCCAGCAGCGAATACTACAAAGACAAGAAATATGTGCTCAGTGCGGAGGAAAAACCCGAATTGACCGCTCAGGAAAATGTGCAGTTTCTGGCGGATTGGGCCAAGCAGTATCCCATTATTTCAATTGAAGACGGCATGGCCGAGGGCGACTGGGCCGGTTGGAAACAGCTCACCGAGGCCCTGGGCGAGACAACCCAGCTCGTGGGTGACGACCTCTTTGTCACCAATACCCACTACCTCAGCCGCGGCATCAAAGAAGGCATCGCCAACTCTATCCTGGTGAAGGTTAACCAGATCGGCACGTTGTCCGAGACCCTGGATGCCGTGCAGATGGCGCAACGGGCTGGTTATACGGCGGTGATCTCCCATCGCAGCGGAGAAACCGAAGACTCGACGATCGCGGACCTGGTGGTGGCGACCAATGCCGGCCAGATCAAAACCGGGTCGGCGTCGCGCAGTGACCGGGTCGCGAAATACAATCAACTGCTCCGCATTGAGGAAGAGCTGGGCGAGCAGGCGGAATACCCGGGAATGGACGCCTTCTACAATTTGGCCCCTAAAAACAAGAAATAGGGTACAATACGGTACGGACTCAGAAACCGGACGACTCTCTGGATAGAGGAGAGTTCATACAGCGTATAGACGTTAATGTCGCAACAAACTCGAAATCGCTACATGCTTTTGATGGTCGCGATGGCTGGCATGGTGATAGCCTATGCCCTCCATCGTGACCTTTTTGCACTGTATCAAAGTTACCGCGAACGCGGGGCCGAGGTGCAGGCCTCGCGGGATGAGCTGCGCGCGGCACAAGCGTTCGAAGAAGAGTTGGCGCGAAGAGTTGAGCATCTGGACGGTGACGCGGTGGAAATGGAAGCAGCAATCCGCCGAAACAAAAATCTGGTACGTGAAGGCGAGACCATTTACCGGGTGGAGCTGCCGCCGGAAATCGAACCGAGCGGCGCACCGCGTTCTCAGTAGTCGGACCGGTTTGAGGTAAGACTGCTCTGACACACGAGATACAGCTAAATAACCAGGAAGAGGCCGTAAAGCTTCTGGGACGAAACGGCGAGTTGCGCAGACGGATCCAGGACGAGACCGCCGTGCGCATTGTCGACCGCGGGGTCAAGGTCGTGGTCGTCGGCGACGACGCCGAAACCGCACTGGTCGGGCAGATACTGGACGAGATGCTGGTGGCGGTTCGCAACGGCCATACCCCCAGCGCGGCCGACGTCAGCTATGCGCTCAGTGAGGCGCGCAACCGCCAACTGGACCAGCTGGGAAGCGTGCTGGGCGAAATTCCCGCGGCCTTGCGGCGCGAATTTCAGATCAAACCGCGTACGCGCGGGCAGCGGCGCTACCTGGACACCATCACAACCCACGATCTCACGCTGGCCATCGGCCCGGCAGGCACGGGCAAGACCTACCTGGCCATGGCGGCGGCGATCTCGGCCTTGCTCAATAATACAGTGAGCCGGGTGGTGCTGACGCGGCCGGCGGTGGAAGCAGGAGAAAATCTGGGGTTCCTTCCGGGCGACCTGCAGCAGAAGGTCAACCCGTATCTGCGGCCGCTCTACGATGCGCTCTACAGCATGCTCGACTACGAGCGGGTGCGCCGCCTGATCGAGCGGGAGACCATCGAGGTGGCGCCGCTCGCCTTCATGCGGGGGCGGACCCTGCCGAACGCGTTCGTCATCCTCGATGAAGCCCAGAACACCAAAACCGAACAGATGAAAATGTTTCTTACCCGCCTGGGCGAGAATTCCAAAGCGGTCATCACCGGCGACATCACGCAGATCGACCTGCCCCGGGGGACCAAATCGGGCCTGGTCGAGGCGCGCAGCATCCTCAAGGGCGTCTCCGGTATCGGCATTGTCCACCTGACCCGCGGCGATGTGGTCCGCCACCAACTGGTGCGGGAGATCATTGCGGCTTACGAGCGCGCGGAAGGACGTGCCGGGACGGAGGGCGAGCGTACCGCGCGCGGCAATGAAGAAACCACCCCTGCCCGGGGGAGACGCTCATGATCTTTCGTCCGCATGGCAAGAAGCGGAGCCGAGCCGGTGCCCCTTTCCGGCTGCAGGACAAACGCGCCGGCCTGGCCAAATGGATTCCCCGCAAGAGCCGCTGGGCGCTGCTGGCCTCGTTCCTGGTGCTCAGCGCCGCGCTGTCGCGCTATGTCGAATCCATTCCGCTTGCGTTGCTGGAGGGGATGGACTACCAGGCGCTTGCGCCGGACGCGATTCAGGCCGATATCGCGTTTGACGCACCGGATCCCGAAGCAACTCGCCAGGCCCGGGCAGAGGCCTCAGCGAAGGTTCCGGATACCTTTCGTGTAAACCGCGAGCGCGTGCAGGAGCAGCTGGCCGCATTCGACCAGTTCGCAGCGAACGTGCTGAGCCAGCGGAAAGGCACGGATGCCGCACTGCGCGAGACGCTGTTGGGCTCCGACTCCTCGCAGAAGATGGAAGACCTGGTCTGGAGCACCGCGCTGACACGAGCGGAGGCGCTGCTGGAAAGTGAAGACGCCCCGCCGGATCTGTTGCCGGAGGATGTCGCCGTTTTGCTGCTCCCTGACCGACGCTCTATCCCTGACCGCGAGTTTGAGGGCGTGACCGAATGGGGCGTGCCGGCCCCGGGACAACCGCCCCGCCCGGCCGTTGCCCTGAAAGACAAGACGCCCGCCGCCGGAAGCCTCTCGTTTACGGCCGCGGACGATTTGCTCGAAATAACGCACCTCGCGCTCGAATACGGGCTTCAATTCGGCATTTTGTCGCCTGAAGCCCGGGGCACGGTGCTTGAAGGCGAAAAACAGCCCGATATCAAGATTGTACGCGACTCGCCGATGCCCGACCAGGCGCGCAGCGAGGTCTTCGCGCCCAAAGAGATCCCTAAACCCGATTCCTCACGCAATCTGCTCAGCATCCGCCTGGCCCAGGCCTTGCAGGGCGATTCAAGCCCCGCGGCCGAGTTGCCCGTGGAGCGCTCAAAGGCCCTGGCCGGCGCAGTGGCTGTCGCGGACGCCTTCACGACCGCTACACTGGAATTCGACAGCGTCGGCACCGCCTCGGAACGTGAAGAAGCTGCCGCCAAAGTCGAACCCAAGACGCTGCATATTCCGCGCAGGCACATCATCATCAATGCCCGCGAGGAGTGGACGGAAGCGGCCGTCGCCAAATACGAGGCCTATCTGGCCGCAAAGCGCGCGCGCCGGCCGATGCAGCGCTATCTCGTCGAACTGGGCGCGCGCATGGTCCTGGTGGCACTGGTGCTCGCCTGCCTCTTGCAGGCGCTGCGCGCCGTACGCGACCGGCGCGCCGACCCGCCCCAGCAGACCAACGTCACGCTGCTGATCATGTGTTTTACCGTCGTCGCCGGAACCATCATTTCCATCTCGTCCCCGTCAGGCTTCGTGGTGCCGGCCGCCGCAGGCGCCATTTTGCTCGCCATCCTCATCAACACGCGCGTGGCCATGGTCGGCAGCCTGCTGACGACCGTCCTGTTGTCTATCGCCTATGAATACAGCTGGGGCCTGTTCCTGGTCCAAAGCGCCATGAGCCTCGCGGGCGTGTTCAGCATCCGCGTGGTGCGCCGCCGCAGCGACATGACCCGCGCTTGCGTCAAAGCCACCGTGGTCGGGCTCATCACCGTCTCCGCGGTGCTCCTGGCGACCGGCGACCTCTTCACAGAACAGGCGCTGCGGACGGTTCTGCTGATCGGCTTGAACGGCCTGCTCTGCCTGTTCCTCGTGCCGGGACTACTCTCTCCCCTCGAGCGCATATTCGGCATCACCACCGACATCCAGTTGCTCGAATATTCCGACCTCAACAACGAGATCCTCAGCCGGATGGCCATTGAGATACCCGCCACCAACGCGCACAGCCAGCGTCTCGGGCAGTTGGCAGAGGCCGCCGCCGACGCCATCGGCGCCAACGGCCTGCTGGCGCAGGTCTGCGCGTATTATCACGACATCGGAAAGCTCCGCCGACCGGAATACTTCGTGGAAAACCAGGCGGGCCCCAACATACACGACGAATTGACTCCCCGGCTGAGCGCACGCGCTATCGCCTCGCATGTCCTGGAAGGCGTGGAGATGGCCCGCGAAATGCATCTGCCGAAACCGATCCTGGACGGCATCCTGGAGCACCACGGCACCTGCCTGATCAGCTTTTTCTATCAGGAAGCCCTCGCCCTGCAGAAGCACGGCGATGTGCGTGAAGAAGACTTCCGCTATCCCGGACCCAAACCGCAAAGCCGTGAAACCGCGATCCTTATGATCTGCGATGCCTCCGAATCCGGGGTACGCTCGATCAAAAACCCCAATGAAGAGCGAATCCGCGAATTCGTCGACAAGATCGTCAAGGCTCGCGCGGACGACGGCCAGTTCGACGAATGCGACCTCACGCTGAAGGATCTCGATACCATCAAGGAAATCGTGACCTCACGCCTGGTCAGCTTTGCGCATCAGCGCATCGTGTATCCCGACCAGAAAGAACCCGCTCAACCCAAGGCGCCGAACGTCGTGGCCCTCCGCGGGAGATATGAGTCGTGAGCCCGAGCAAACCACCGACCGTCCAGCTGGACGTGAGCAACCAGTCCGCCCGCAAATACCTGTACCGAACAGACGCGCTGCGCCGGCTCGCAGAACGCGTCTGCGCGGGGGAAGGCCTGACCGAGAACGTCGAGATAAGCGTGCTTTTCTGCGACGACCCGCGCATCACGCAACTGAACCGGGATTACCGAAATCAAGACCGGCCGACCGACGTGCTCTCGTTCGGCCAGACGGGAGAATCCGGCCCCAATCTTCGGATTTTGGGCGATATCGTGATATCATTGGAATCCGTAGAGCGGCATTGCCGGGGCGAGCGCGATGTGATGCGTCAAGAAATACGACTGCTCTTTTGCCATGGATTGCTGCATCTGCTGAACTACACGCATTCCGATGCGCTTACGCGGCGCGTCATGGCGAACAAGCAGGCGCGCTACCTGAATATCCCCCTCAGAAACGCATGGCCGGGCAGGCCGAAGAAACATCCGGCAAATCCGGCATGAGTGACATGGGAGACAAGTCGCATTTGGACGATGACGCGGGCCCGTACCGAAGTACAGGCGCAAAGGTGCTCGGCGTGACGGCGGCCGTGCTGCTGGTGGCGCTCGTTGCCGGCGGGCTGTCGGCGACCTCCGCCGCGGGCGGGACATCCGGCGGCGAGACCGCGCCCACAACGGGCCTGGCGGATTACCTGCCTGCCCCCGTGCTGGTCTGGGTCGTGATATTGCTCGGCTTATCCGCCTTCTTCTCAGGCTCAGAGACCGCGTTCTTCTCCATTCATCGACTGCGCCTGCGCGTGATCGCGGAAGAACAGACCCTTTCCGGGCGACTCATCACCACGATGATGCAGGCGCCCGGCCGTTTGCTCACGACCATCCTGGTGGGAAACACGATGGTCAACGTGTTGATCTCGGTGCTGCTGGGCACGCGAGTTCAACTGTATTTCGAACGCGCGTTCGGATGGAGCCGCCCGGTGGCATATCCCGCGGCTGTGGCCGCGTGTACGGTGGTACTGGTATTTTTTGGCGAGATCTCGCCCAAAATTGTCGCCGTTCGGGCCGCCGAACCGCTGGCTCGGCTCGTGGCGCTGCCGCTCAGCCTGACCGACCGCATCCTGGCGCCCCTGCGCAATGGGCTGCTGCACCTGACCGACCTCATTTTTCGCGTCATCCGCTTCAATGAGATCCACGCCGCGCCGTTCATCACCGACGAGGAACTCAAGGCCGCGTTGTCGACTGGCGAATCCCATGGCGCTATCGAAAAAGGCGAGCGACAGATGATCCAGGGGATTCTCGAATTTACCGACACCCGCCTGCGCGAAGTCTTGACGCCCCGGCCCGATGTCGTATCGCTCTCGTTCCTGGCGACCGTGCAGGAAGCCCTCGACGCGTACCGTGAACACGAATACTCCCGTATGCCGGTGTTCGAGGAAGATATGGACCACATCCGCGGCGTCATTGTCATGAAAGACCTCCTGCCCGCCATCGCTAAAGGGGACATGAGCCGTCCGGTCGGCGCCTTTCTTCGCCCGCCGCTTTTCGTGCCCGAAACGATGACCGTCCCCCAGTTCGTGCGCAGCGCCCAGCAGGGACGGACCCACCTCGGCATCGTCGTCGATGAGTACGGCGGCACCGCGGGGATCGTGACCCTCGAAGATGCGGTGGAGGAAGTGGTTGGCGATATCATGGACGAAGACGAACAGGAGACGCCGTCCTACGAACGCCTCGGAGAGAATATCTTCCGGGTCGAGGGCGGATTGCCGCTCGACGAGTTGAGCGAAATCCTCCGCATCAAACTCGAGGACGAAGAGCACGAGACCGTAGCCGGATACCTCATGCAGATGAGCGACCGCATTCTCCAGGCGGGCGACGTCCTGGAACAGCAGGGAATGCGCTTTGTGGTCGAGCGCTGCGAGGGAAAACGTGTAGAATCCGTCCGGATCGAGCTGGTGCCCGATCCCGAAGACGCACCCGCAGTAGACGAAGGAGGCGCGCAAGCACAATGACATCCGTCCTGGCCCTGCTCGGCGTATTTTTCGTCGCCATCGCATTTCAGGCCCTCTTCGCGGGATATGAAACGGGATTTGTGTCGGCGAACACGATCCGCATCCGTTATCTCGCTGAAGACGAAGGCAACGCCCGTGCGCGCGGACTGCTCCACTATATCGAACAGCCCGAGCAGATGCTGGTCATGCTGCTAATCGGCACCAATGTTGCCACGATAGCCGGCACGATGGCGGTGACACAGGAATTCAACATGCTTCTGGGCGCCCGCGCATCCGGAGTCGAGCACGCCGAGTCGGTGGCCCGATGGAGTGAATTGGCGGCGATGGTCTTTGTCACTCCCTTGCTGCTGGTATTTGGCGAGATCCTCCCCAAAAGCGTGTTCCGCGCCCACCCGAACCGGCTCACCCTGGCCTTGTTTCCGATCATCAACACGTTTTACTGGGTGATGGCGCCGGCCGCCAAACCCGTGGCCTGGCTCACCCAGACGCTGTTTCGCCGCCGCGACAGGCGCAGCTACCTCAGCCCGCTCATGTCCACGCCGGAAGATGTTCGCGTCCTCGTAGACGAAAGCGCCCAGCACGGCACCATCGACGCGGAAGAGCAGCGCATGATCCACGCCATCTTCGATCTGCAGAATATGCTGGCCAAAGAGATCATGGTGCCGCGCATCGACATCACCGCCCTGCCCGACACCACGACCCGGGCGGATTTGCTCGCCACGTTCGAAGCATCGGGCAGAACCCGCATCCCCATCTACCGCGAATCAATCGACCAGATCGTCGGCGCGGTCACGGCACACGACATTCTTCTCGCGACCCGGTCCGACAGCGAGGGCATCCGTCCCCTCATCCGCGACATCATGCACGTGCCGGATACGATCACCCTCGGTGATGTTTTCGAGGAAATGAAACGCAAAAAACAGCACATTGCGATCGTCATCGACGAATACGGCGGCACCGACGGGCTCATCACCCTGGAAGACATCCTGGAAGTGATCTTCGGGCAGATCCAGGACGAACACGACCGCGAACTTCGGCCCATCCAGCGCGTCGGCCTCGACGCCTATGTCATTGACGGCCGCATGAACCTCGAAGAAGCCGCCGAGTTCATGGAAGTGATCATCGAAGACGACGAAGTCGAGACCGTCGGCGGCTGGCTGATGCATGTGGCGGGCCGCATCCCCACGCAAGGCGAAGTGATCATGCACAACGGATTCCGGGTCATCGTACTGGAAGGCGGCCTCAACCACATCTCCAGACTTCGCCTCGAAATTCTCCCCGAAGCGAGAGAAACCTACGGCATACAGACCAATGAAACAAAAGCGAATAGACGCCATGGCCCGACCGTCTCCTGATCGAAGCCTCTGGGGAGGAATCCGGTTCCTCTACGGCAAACTCTGGCGCATCCTGGTCGCCGGTTTTTTGCTGTGGCTCCCCCTGATCATCACGCTGTGGGTCTCCTGGTGGGTGCTCAGCAAGCTGGTTTTCGGCATCGAACGCCTCATCAAAGCCATTGTGCTCAACCTGCACGTCCTTGCTGAGCGCGTGCCCGCTCTGGGCTTCTTCTCCCTCGTGCGTTATCAGCCCGGCCTGGGCATCCTGCTCACAATCACGATCTTCCTGACCAGCGGCTACCTCGCGCGCTATCTCATCGGACGCCGGCTCATCGCCTTCGGCGAACGCCTCTTCCGCTTCATCCCCTTCTTCAACCGCATCTACCAGGCCGTCGTTCAGATCCGCGACGTCTTCGTCAACCGCCAGGGCACCGTGTTCCAGCGCACCTGCCTCGTCGATTATCCCCGGAAAGGCATGACCGCCGTCGCCTTTGTCACCTCGTCCGAGCAGGGCACCATCCAGCGCAGAAAAGGAAAAGAACTCATTGCCGTCTTCGTCCCCACTACGCCCAACCCAACCTCGGGTTATCTCATCTATCTCCCCCCGGAAGACATCACCGACATCGATATGCCCGTCGAGGAAGCCATGAAACTCATCGTCTCCGGTGGCGCTTATCTGCCCTCCAAACACGGTTGGCGCCCCGGCAATGGACTCCTCGATGACATCGCTTCCCCCCAGCCCGACAAGCGCTCCGACACAGAACCGGCGGGCTGAAATCGCCTGGAGGACGAGGCACAACGCTCGCAGCGCGGGCGGCGCCCGCCGGGGGGCCAGTGGGTTAAAAAATCAGGCGGAGGCCATGGCCTGGGCAATGGCGCGCACGTGCTCAGGGGTCGAGCCGCAGCAGCCGCCGATGAACCGCGCACCCGCCTTCAGAAGTTCGGGGACCGTCTGCGCGAAAATGTCGGGGCCGGCGCGGAAGATCATGTTGCCGAGGCCGTCGGTCTCGGGCAGGCCGGCGTTGCCTTTGATCCAGATCGGAAGATCGCTTCCACAGGCGGCGAACTGTTCCGCGACGTTGGGGAAGGTGTCGATCCCCGCGCCGCAATTGGCGCCGACGAAACTGGCGCCGAAGGTCTTGGCCATGGCGTAGGCCTGCGGGATGCTCACGCCCATCATGGTTTTGTCGTTGTTTTCGCCTGAGTCGAAGGTGAACGACACGCCTGCGGGCAGGCTGCACCCGCGCAGCACGCCTTTGAGCAACGCCTCCGCTTCGGCGATGTCGCTCTGGGTTTCGATGACGATGGCGTCGGCGCCGCCGGATTCCAGGACGTGTGCCTGCCGCGCGGCGGACTCTTCGACGATGCCGGGATCGATGTCGCCCATCATGACCATCTTGCCGCAAGGGCCCATGGACGCGAACACGTAGGCTTTACCGGCGGCGGCGCGTTTGGAAAGTTCAGCGCCCTGCCGGTTGAGTTCGGCGGCTTTATTCTGAAGGTTGTGGCGGTGCAGGGCGATGGGGTTGCTGTTGAAGGTATTGGTGAGGATGATCTGGGCGCCGGCATCGACGTAGGACTTGGCGACCGCCAGCACGGCCTGGGGCTGTTCAAGGTTCCAGAAGTCGCAGATATAACCGGGATCGCCCGAGCCCTGCTTGGCCATTTCAGTGCCCCAGGCGCCGTCGGTACACAGTGGCGGTAAATCTTTGATGTTTTCGCGGGTGAGTTTCACGGCGGGATCGAATTCCATGGCAGACCTCGCTTCCTATCGTTTCACTCGGCTACCGGCGCACAGGCGTTCCGGAATCGCCCGGACCAAATTTATTTTCGCAGACTCTCGGCCGAATTGCCAGCCTTTTTACTACGGGAGTGCGGGAGCGCGTTATCGGGTCGTCTTCTTGGGGGAAAGCAGCCGAACGCAGGCATCGTAGACCATCTCGGGGGTGATGGGGCTGAGGCTGTCCCCGGCGCTTTCGCCTTGAGCGAGCACCTCGTGGGCGCGTTCGGGCGTGAGCACTTCGCACGGGCTCCGATACGGCGCGTGTTGTACGGCGTTGGTGCCGGTGAAGATGGCGACCACCGGCGTGCCCATCGCGGCGGCAATGTGCATCGGGCCCGTATCGCCGCCGACATAGAGGTGGGTGCGGTTCAGCAGCGCGGCGTAATGTTTGAGGTCGGGCGTTTCCGGCGCGATGACCGACGTGCGGCGGCAGCGCGCAAAAACCTTCTGCGCAATCTCCTGTTGACCCGGCCCCCAGGTCAACATCACTTCAAAGCGTCCATCCGCGATGAGCAGGTCACAGACCTGAGCATAATAATTCAGCGGCCAGCGTTTCTCTCGGCGCTCGACCGGCGCATGCACCGCCACCAGGCGTTTTCCGGCCTCAAACGTGCGGTCGATGTAGTCATCCACCGCTTCTTGCACTTCGGGCGGCACTTCAATGGTCGGGCTGGGGCATCCCGCCCGGACCGGCACGACCGCCTCGCAGAGGATCATGTTCTCCTCGACCCGATTCAGGGTGTGTGCAGGCAGTCGGGTGCGCCGGTTTGTGAACAAAAAACTGCATTCCTGGCTCCGGGGCCGGGCAAATCCGTAGCGTTTCGGGGCGCGGGACGCCCAGGCAAGCAAGCCGCTCTTCAGGACGCCGTGATAATCGATCACGATGTCGTAGCGGCAGTTCCGGATGGCGCTGCACAGCGCCAGGAAGGATTTCACGGCGTTCCGGGTGCCTTCGGGCCGCTCAAACACGAGGGTGCCGTCCAAAGACGGATGATCGCGGCAGATGTCGGCCGACTTCTTTTCCACGACCCAGTCAATGTGCGCCTCAGGCAAGGCGTCGCGGAGGATCTGAAGCGCCGGCAAGACGCGCACCACATCGCCAATGGCGCTTAATCGGATGATCAGGATACGAGGGCTGCCCCCCACCATATTGGGTGCGCGTTCCTTACTTTGGCATGGAGCCCGGGATACGCCCCGGCGGCTGCCGGGCATCCCGTGCTCCTGTGTTGACTGTTGATTGGGAATATGGCGGAGAGGGAGGGATTCGAACCCTCGGTACGCCTTGCGAGCATACACACGCTTTCCAAGCGTGCGCCTTCAACCACTCGGCCACCTCTCCGCATGAAAGCGGAATTGTAGGGAGTACGCGGCAGCAAAGTCAAAACCTTCGCGCGCAGCCCCGGCAGAAACCAGGCGATCCCGGCACTACGGTGGGGCATCAGACGCTTTACAGCGAGCGGGTTCAGGCCGTTGCCGTGTGTCGACACAGAAAACGGGCCGGACAGTCCGTGTCCGGCCCGTGGCATACGCGATGGCCCGCTTTTATTCGAGATGATCGCGGGGCGGGTTACGCAGGTAGCGCTCGGTAAAGATGTCATCGGGCAGGCCGACGTCATACTTGACCGACGTGTATTCGAGCACGGTCTCGCTGCCCCGGATCAGATCTTTGACGCTGTTTTTGACGGTCGTCTTGTAGCCCTGGATATCTTTCACCGACAAGACCTTCATCTCGCGATAGACCTTGCCGCCCTGTTCAAACTGCATGCTGACCGGCAGGAACGTGGCCATGTGGATGTACGAGGTGTAGGAATCGAACTCCACCTTGGCTTTATTTTCCGGCTTGGGCGTGCTTTTCACGACATAATAGGTGCCGTCAGTCTTGATTAGCTCGTGATCGTCTTGCCGGGGATCCCGCCCGGAAACGTCTTCGTAGAAGAAGTCAGAGCCCACAAAACTGGTGCGCTCATCCGAGGCCGCAATCCGTTTGACATGGCCGAGCGCGGGCAGATAGAGCCAGCGGTCATCGTCCTGCCCCACGTGCTTCCATACCATGAACACCGTACCGCTTTCATCGGCGGGTTGGTGGAAATAGACATAGAACCGCTGTTCTTTGTCCTGGTCGTCCATGTTCTTGCGGAGCATGGTGAGTTCTTTTTCGCGTTTACGGCCCTGGGCGTCGGTGATGGTCATTTTGACGCGGGCATTGCCGTCTTTACCCTGATAATAAGCCATGTGCTTGGCTTTCTGTACGATTTCGTCGGCCGACAGCTCTTGCGCGGCGCTGGTGGCCACGGGAGCACACAACAGGACGGCCAGCAGCACAGCCCACGGTATCCGGTGTAAAGGCTTCATGGTTTTTCTCCTGGTTGAGCACGCCCTTCAGACGCGCACCGACATGGTTTCATTCATTTGGACTCATCGCGTTGGACCCGGCATTTCTCGCGCCGCGACATCAGAAAACATCCGATGGCCAGTACCGGCAACGCAGCCAGGGTCACCCAGGTCAGGGTATTAATGCCCACCTTAAGGAACTGATACGCGTTGATGGCCACCAGCAGCACGCCGGTGACGCTCGTGAGTACGCAGGTACCGCACAGGCAGGTGACCGAGCACACTTTTGTCTTGGGGAAAAGCAGCGGTTCGGCCACGCGCACGAGCGCAGGCAAGAACAAGAGCGCCCCCAGCCCTGAAATAAAGAGGATCGACGCCAGGAAAAATCCTACCGTGATGTACGGCACCAGCGGGGCGGCCAGCAGCGGCAGGAAACCCACGGCAATCACGATCACATTGCGCATGATGGCGCGGCCGGGCTCGCCAAAGGCGTAGATGTAGGCTTTATCCCAAGCTCCGTGGCGACCGTAGATCTCACGCGACCGCACCAGGAAGTGGATGGCGAAGTCGACCGCCATTCCCAGCGTCAGAGACGACAAGACCGCCACCGGCATGTCATAGTCTTTCCCAATATAGCCAATCACACCGTAAATCAGGCCAATGGTCAGCGTCAGGGGGATCATGGAGATCAACCCCCAGAGCCCCGACCGGAACAACAGAATCATCATGAACAGCACGACCAGGAAACTTCCCATGAAGGCTTCCGCCATGCCCCAGACCATCTTGTCCTGCCAGACCACATTGATGTAGGTCAGGCCGAACCACTGGTATTGAAGTGGCTTGGGCGGCGGATTCTGCGCGATGTACTCGTCAAGAGAGGCAGCGACCTTCGACATGTCCTTGTTGTCGCCGCTGGTCAATTGCACCCACACACTGGCCACGCGGTAATCGGGCGTGACCATATGCCAGAGGTCCTGCGGGCGGTGGCTGCTCTGGTACTGGGCCAGGCACTGCGCAACGGCCGCCGGCGTGTCCGGCACGCGGTACGACTCATCTCGGCCGTCGATCAGTTCCCGGTGCACGGTCTTTACGATGTCGGTCAGTGAATTGGATTTGCCCACGATGCCTGTGCTGCGCAGATGGGCCTGCAGGTCGGCGATGTAGCGCAGGACATCGGGATCTTTGAAGACCTCCTCCGCGGGCGCGGCAGCAGGCGCGGATACCGGCGTCTCCTCTTCCTCGGGCGTTCCCCCGAGGCCGGCGGGCAGCGCGGGCATGGCACTGTCGGACGGCGACTCATCGCCGGGCGCGCCCAGGCCATCGGGAAGAGCCGGTGCGTTTTCGCTCGCGTCGAGGCCGCCGGGCAGCGATGGCGCACCGACTGCGGCGGCCGGCGCTTCCGGGCCGTCTTCGGCAGGCAGCGGCAAGGCGACAGGGTCTTCATCCTCCGGGAAAAGCGCCAGGTAGGCCATGTACGTGCCCCCGAAATGCTCGTTCAGCACGCGGTCCGCAATCCGGATGGGATGGGTTTTTTTGAACCATCTCGTGGGGTTGTCGTTGATCTGGATCCGGCTGATGCCATAGACCGTCACGATCACGAGAACGACCCCGAGCGCCAACACCAGCTTTGCCCGATGAAAGGTGAATTCCCCCAGCCATTTCAGGAATCCATCGTCCGGCGCGCGATTTTCATAGGTTTGATGGACCGCGCCGAAATTCGCCAGGCGCCGTTCAGGGATGAACATGGCGTAAGCGGGACAGAAAAGGACGGTCAGCACCCAGGCAAACATGACCCCGATGGCCACGAAAATTCCAAACACCTGAACCGGAGGAATCGGCGTCAAAGCCAGCGAGGCAAATCCTGCCGCCGACGTCAACGAGGTGTAGAGCATGGGAACGTAGAGCGTCCGCATCACGTTTGCAATGGTCTTCCGTCGATCGCGGGTCTCCTGATAGCGCTCGAAAAACTCCGAAAGGATGTGGATGGAGTCGAGCACGGCAATCGGCATGATGAAAATGGGGATCATCGAACTCATGATGTGGATGGTGTTGCCGGTTACAACAAGCAGGCCCATCGTGAAGACCACCGATACCACCGCGATGATCATCGGCGAGATGATGAGGATCAGCTTGCGGAAAAACAACAGCATGAGCAGGAAGATCGCCAGCATGGCCAGCGGCGCGGAAATGGCCATCTGTTTGAACATCTCGACGCCGAAAACGTCGTTGGCCACCGGCAAACCGGTAATGTGATATTTTTCGGCGCCCTCAAAGGTGGCGATCTTGGCCCGAAGCGCGGTGTAGACCTCATAACTCAGATTTTTGGAGGAAATGGGCAGATAGAGCGCGAGGGCTTTGCCATCCTCCGACACCATGGTCCCTTCAAGAAAGGGGATGTGCAGGGCTTTGTCGCGCACGGCGAGGGCCTCTTCCCGCGTGCTGGGCGGGCTGGGCATCAGCCATTCGAAACGGACCTCGCCTTCCCCACCCTGCTCGATGTTGTCGACCGTCGACGGGGCGATGATCTCGACCACTTGCACACCTGCGTGCGGATCCGTTTCCCCCACGTTCGCGCCGGTGAGTGTCTTGGAAAACTCGGTCAACTCATACACGTTGGTCAGGGTTTCAACATTGAAGACCCCATCGTCGTGGTCGTCGTTTACAACACCCACCACGACGATATCGTACAGCGCGAAAAGTTTCTCCATACGATTGTGGAACACCCGCACGGCTTCCGTCCGGCTTAACATGTTCTCGGGATCGGTGTCCACCTTGACGGGCTGGAGGCCTGGAAATGTATCCGGCCACAGAGTCGGCAGGGCCGCGAGCACCAGGAAGACCAGGGTCAGCGCCACCATCACGCCGGTCACCAGCCAAGGACGATTCATGCCAAACCTTACAATAGCGTCTCCCATACGTGTATTCCCTTTGTAGTTATTCCGGCTGCCAGCACGCGCCACCAACGTACAGCGTTATCCATGATTGTATACGAGCAGCAGCTTAGCATATGCACAGACAATAAGTAAGCCAGCTACCCCGCCATTGCCATCAAGACTCCCTTTCCGCATGAATTTGTGGCAGACCCGTGGCCACACGCCGTTTTGCCAAGGCGGGCCTGTGCGGCCAGCGCCCAAACCATCAAGCAAACCGCTCCGCCGTCCTGCATGCGGGTTATCCGTAGGGATGCGCCTCCTGCGCGCAGCACCAGGCGGGTCAGGATGACGGTGGCGGCGTAGCGCTCGGAGATGGCTGGGGGCGGGTCCCGTCCTGAAAGATGTGCACAATAGCCCAGAGCAGCAACGCTTCAACACTCATGCACGCGGCTGAAGGCTGCCGTATTCTCATCACGGCCTGCAGCGGGCAACGCCAGTCCTCAGCGCGTTCGTGATTTCTGCAACGCTGGGGCGCGCCTCATGCGGCCTCGCATCGCGCATCCCTCGGGATGCCCCAACCATTAAGCAATCATGATGCCAACCAATTGAAACACCGGGCGCCAACGTCAATAAGTCACTATATTGCGCGCAATTACGCCCAAAACCCTCATTTCGGAACCTATATGATACAACGCACGGCAATCGTTGCGCAACGTTACAAAAGAAACGATTGTGCTTTTGCCTTTATCGCGATCTGAGGCAGCGCTTGGGGAAGAGCGGGAGATCGAGAGGTGTTCATCGAAAGGGTGAAGAAGGTCGGGGACCCGCGCGGCATACTGAGGGGTCGCGAGCCCCCGAACCTTCCTCGGGCGGAGCTACACCGCACAGGCCTCGGCAAAGACCTGGCGGCACGGGGCGGCGTGGATGAGCCACCCCGATTTTAGGGAGGGAACCCTGACGGTCGCAATGACCGGATTAAACTGTAGATTATGGGCTCTTGTCCGGCCCATCGGCGCGATGGAGGCCCGCTTTCTCGAGCAGCCAGACCATAGGGCACCAGTTCGTGAATCCGGACTGGAGGAGATTGGCGCCTACGAACCCAGTGAAGAGGAGCCAGTACCGGGAATGGACCCCGGCAAGCACCGCACTGGCAAGTACAAAAAAACCTGCGATGGTACGCAGCGCTCGCTCAACAGTCATATGCCTCTCTCCGCCCATGCCGAATTCTTCAAACACCTGATAAAGTAAGCATTTTCCATGCCACAAAATGACTTAAGGTCAACATAAAACCCAAACACAAGCCATTAAATGAGTTAGAGAGCCCCGAAAATACCGCGAACCGCAAACGCATGGCGACGTGTAACGTTACATTGCGTTACAAATGATCCCGCTGGTAACGTTGCGCAACGATTTTAGCCGCGTGTCCTAACGCATTTCATGGCAGAAAACTGGAGGGCGCAGGCGGGTGCATGAGCCTGTGCCGCGCCGGTTACTGCGTGTGAGGCGTGTCGGCGCCGGTGTCCTGCGGGCTGCTTCCCGCAGGCCGCTCGAGAGGCACCCCGAGCTTCTTCATGCGCCTCCAGACAGACGTGCGGGTGATCCCGAGCCGCCGTGCGGCCTCGGCCTTGTTCCACCCGGAGACTTCGAGCACGGCCACGAGTTCCTCGCGGGTAGTTCCCCGTTTGCGCCGCGCGGGGAATTCTGAATACAGCCCCGGTGACGCAAAGGTGTCGGCCTGACTGGGGTCGTCGCAGAGCTGACGTTTCAGCTCAACCCGGCGTATTTCGATGGGGAGATCGAGGGGGCTGATGAATGCACCGCTGCAGGTGACAAAGGCGTGTTCAATGGCATTTTCGAGTTCGCGAACGTTCCCGGGCCAACAGTAGTCCAGCACCATGCGGAGGGCATCGGGGGTCAGCCCCTGGATGTTCTTTCCGGTATCGGCATTGAACTGGGCGATAAAACGCTTGACGAGGGGATCGATGTCTTCCTTCCGTTCGCGCAAAGGCGGCAGATGAAGAGGAAACACTTTCAGGCGGTAAAAGAGGTCCTCGCGAAACTCGCCCCGCCGCACCAGGTCGCGCAAATTGCGGTGAGTGGCGGCAATGACGCGGACATCGACTTTGCGAGGAATGGACTCGCCGACGCGTTCTAGCTCGCGTTCCTGGAGCACGCGCAGCAGTTTCACCTGCACCAACGGCGGGATGTCACCGACCTCGTCGAGGAAAATGGTGCCCTCATTGGCGCGTTCGAAACGGCCCACGTGATCTTTAATCGCGCCCGTGAACGCGCCTTTGGCATGGCCGAACAGCTCGCTTTCCAGGAGGGATTCCGATAGGGCGGAGCAGTTCACACGAACCAGCGGGCCGTTTTTTCGGTCGCTGTGGTAGTGGATGGCTTTCGCGATTACTTCCTTGCCCGTACCCGTCTCGCCGGTAATGAGCGCGGTCACCGGTGACGCGGCGGCGAGTTCCACCAGATTGAAGACCTCACGCATCTGCGGGCTTTTTCCCACGATGTTGTCGAATTCGAAGCGGCCGGTCACTTCCCGGCGGAGCTGATTCATCTCGGTTTCCAGGCGCCGCAGCGAGGTGATGTCGGTCAGCGAGATCACGGCGCCCATGGGTTCCCCATCGTCACCACGCAACACGCGTCCGGCCACAATCACATGGACTTCATCGCCATTGCAGTGCTTGATGACGGTCTCGAGCTTGTCCACCCAATCCACTTTGAACAGGTCGCAGGTGAGCGGCGGCAGACTGGACAGGCGCTGGTCGATGGTGTTGGCATTCAAGAAGGCGCAATTACGTCCGATGGCCTGCCCCGGAGCGTAGCCGGTGATGCGTTCCATGGCGCGGTTCCAGCGCTGGACCACGAACTCCGTATCAACCACAAAGACACCATCGGCCATGGTGTCGAGGATGGTGGCCAGTTCGAGTGCTTCGCGTTCCAACGATTGTGTCATGCCGTATCTCCGTAGCTCCGAATTCGATCATAGCATACGGAGCTGGCGCAACGTTACCTGCGTTGGCCACAGCGCGTGTACCAGCCGGCAGGATGGTGGGGTCCGCCCAATAAACGCGGCGCCCCTTGCGTTCCGGTCCGGGAACGCAAGGGGCGCCTTCGGGGTGTTTACACCATCGACCGCAGCCCAGCGTATCGATTAGATAAATTTACGCAGGCCACGCAGGGACAGGGCGGCGATGCCGAAGCCCATCAGGGCGATGGAGGTGGGCTCGGGCACAATCGGCCGCACCAGGACCACCAGATCCTGATAATCCCAGTCAGCCTGAGGATCGCTATTCAGCCGATCTTCCCACGCCAGCAGGTAGGTGCCCGGCAGATAGTCGT
Source organism: Candidatus Hydrogenedentales bacterium (assembly GCA_050950105.1). Lineage (GTDB taxonomy): Bacteria > Hydrogenedentota > Hydrogenedentia > Hydrogenedentales > SLHB01 > UBA2224. The sequence goes on from JBMNGZ010000010.1 coordinate 531,111, forward strand.
CGGGCGCGGCGAGCATGAGCATCTGTACCCGCTCGCCCTCGTTACGGCCGTATTCCGAATACAGGGTGGTACCGGTCTCGCGCACATGCAGCGAGAAGCCGTAAGGCTCAACCGATGCGACCAGTTCCGCCGCGGGCGAGCCGCCGGCGCTGGGGCTGACGTAGCCGCCCGTCACCGTGAACAGGAAGTTCTCATTCTCCACGTCACCCGGCAATACCGGGTCGTAGTAATAGAGGCTGTGCTCATAGGTAGCGTAACGCGCCTCCAAAGCAACGTTCTGACTGCCGAAGAAATGGAACACATCCGGTCCGTTGTAATCCTCTGGGTCAACGCCAACAGCCTGGTACAACGCGTCACTGGTGGCAAAACCCGTGCTGACGCCGAAGATTGCTTCGTAAATGTCCAGAAGCTCCCATTCCCCCGGATGTGCGGGCTGAATGCCCACGTCGGCTACCGTAATGGCAGCCGCGCTGAAGCTCACCAGCACAGCAACCGCCACGCCTGAAAGTACTTTCTTCATCATTTTTTTGCTCCTTAAACCCTAATTCTTAAGCCGCTTTTGTTCGAGCTTTGGAAAAACTGCCCCATGCAATTTTTCGCCCTTCAGCCAGGGACTCTGCCGCCGTGAACCCCGGAGGACATCCGGAATATTCCGTACTGCTTTCACAGCCTGAGAAGGCGCAGCCCAGCACCTTTCCGCTCTACCAACTCCTGTTACAGGAGCAAGTCATGTGCCAACACTCACCATCAGGTCTAACAAGTTGAAATCACATTGCTTGCAGCTGACTCACAGTGAGTAAGACAATCAAAAGGGAGGCTGAGCCATTGGAGACGGCATAGACAGTAGGTCACGGCTGACAACTTTTTTACAAACCCGATCTAGCTCAGGCACGGCCCGACAAACGGAGCACTGCGTTGCCCGTCACCGTGAATACAGGCACACCGTACAGGGGCCAGCCGTGTCTATTGAGATCTTTTCGCCTTCTATAGGGAAGATCGCGAGGAAAAAATATGTTAGAAAACTTGATCCGCGATGCCATTTCAGGTAAAGTTACCGTGATCTGTCGTAAAAATAAAAATGGCCGGGTGCTGCTGCCTGAGCACATATGAGCTCGGCACGAGTTCATCACGGTACGGATAGGATGGTAACTTCATACTCCGCCGCGCCGGAGTAGAACGAAAAACCACGCACCTCATTGGGGCAGACGCCGCGGGTTGAGCGCGGCAATAATTCCGGGCGTGCTGCTTTCGTGCAACGGCGAACAGCAATGGGATTGGGCCGGCGCCAGGACTGCACCAGCGCGTCCAAACGGCCTTGTTCCTGAACAGGGGTTTCACCCGGATCATACCGAGAGACCTGAAAAGCACAGTGCAGGCGGTGGGGTGGTTGTGGCATGGATTTTTCGCAGCGATTCATAAAGCCAGCCTGAACACTCAACGACACAAGGATTCACACGCAGAGTCATGAAACAGATTTGTGCGGTATCCGACCTTCACTTGTTCTGCAAACGCTCTGAGGCGCATCGCCACACGGCCGCCCTCGACCGGGCTATCGCCGAGGCGGAAGTTTGCGTACTCAACGGCGATATCTTCGATTTCCGCTGGAGCGTCTTTGACTCCGTCGAAGAGACGGTCGATGAAGCGCTCTCCTGGCTGGACCGCATCATTGCGCGGCACCCGCATTGCGATTTTCATTATATTTTCGGCAATCACGACAGCGTGAAAGTGTTCATCGATGCGCTCGACGCCTACGCAGCCTCGACGGAGCGCCTGACCTGCCATCACGACCTGTTCCGCTTAAACGCCTCGGTGTTTCTTCACGGCGACGTCGCGGACCGCAAGATGACGCCCGCGGAGTTCGAGGCCGCGCGCCGCGTGTGGCACTATGACCGGCAACGGGGCCGGATCGTGAGCCGGGCATACGATTTAGCTGTGTGGCTGGGCGCCCATCGCACGATCCCGCGCCTGGTCTTCCCTCTGCCGGTTGTTGCGGGACGCCTGGTGCATTATCTCGAGCATGTGGGTCACGGGCGGGATTCCGGAGTGACCGACGTGTATTACGGGCACACACATGTGGCGGTACGCGACTTTCAATACCAGGGCCTCAATTTCCACAACAGCGGCGCCCCCATGCCGAAACTGGGCTTCACCATCCTGCGCGCCACGGCCTGACTAAGAAGCAGGGTTTCGCGGGCTCAGTCTGCGGGGCCTTTGCGCAAATGAACTTTCCCGCGGGCAAGACGGGCGTGGAGCGGGCCGGGAAATTGTTCGCGAACGCGCAGCTCTTCGTCCGCGAGTCTCAAACAGCTCTCGGGATAGACCATCTTCAGGATTTCAAGCCGGGCGCGGGTAATGTTTTGCGAGTGGAGTCTCAATTCCTCTGCCTCGGCCGTCAAGAGCTGGATGCGCCGCGCCACCTCGGCCATCTCCTGCTTGAGTTGTGCTGGGTCGTCTTTTTGTGCACTATCCGGTCGGCTCATGGGCAGGCGGCGGGGCGTAGACAAAAATTTGTGCCGCATCTCGAGCTGGCCTTGCTGGGCAAAAAGCTCGTTGATGTCGCGGCGAAGGGCTCGCAATTTGCTGTCGAGCCGGAAATCACGGCCCGCGGTCAGCAACGTGGGCACAAGCGCTTCGCTGCCCACCTGGCCGACAATAAAGCCGGCGCGCGCGACCGCCTCACCGCCGACGATCCGCCCTCGGGGCACACAGATCGTACCCATGGAGCAAACGAGCGACTGTACGATCTCCCGTTCAACGATGATGTCCTGCCCGGCCTCCACGTTGGAGTCAATGATATACCGGGCCTGAATTCGGCCTTCGACCACGATTTTGAATTCCCCCCGACCCATGATACCGCCGCGGATCGCCAAGTTTCCGCCCGCCTCGACATCGGCTTGCTCGACAATCCCATTGACTTCAATATCGCCTGTGGCACGCACCACACTGTTCGGCTCGATGTCGCCTTCGATCAGCACGGTTCCGAGATGATCGATATCCCCTGACTTGAGGCCCACGTTGCCACGGATCACAAGCACCTCATCGACCGAGACGCTTCGCCGGTCATGCTGGATGCGCCCGTCGCGCATGGCAAAATACGTGTTGTCTTCCTGCCGGACATTCCGGCCGGCGCGCAGGTGTACGCTCCGCCCTTTTTTGCCAGGGACGCGATTTCCGTAGACGTCGACGCCGTCGACGCCGGGTTGAGGAGGATGAACCGTGGCCAGCAGCTGCCCGGCCTGCACATTGCGTTCCGCGGCGGGTTTTCGGTAATTGAGGGCGCCGGTCTCTTCATCCAGCACGAACCCCGACTTGAAGAAATCGCCGGCCCATTCGATGTATCCATCGGCCGGTTTGCCGGGGTGTTCGCCTTCCGCGAGAACCAGGCCTCGCCAGGCGTCTTCGCCCATCGCAGCACGGATCCGGCCGCCGATCCGCTCATCCAGCAGGTCCGCTCGGATCTGCAGTTGGGTCAGCTGCTCCAAAAGCCACCCAACAAAGGCATCAAGGTTCTGGGGTATCGAGTCAGCGTCAAGAAGCACGAGCATCCGATCCCGGGAGACGCGCACCCGGGCTTCTGGGAAGGACACGTCCGGCGCGCCATCCAAGTCTATGTCGCGACGATCATCCCGCTCCATTCACAGGTCTCAATCCGGCAGGCGTTTTATGGCCCAGCCAACTCCAGCGCACAACAAAACAGGGCTCAGAATAGAGGTTCTGAGCCCCGTGAACACTTGCTAGTAGGCGTGCGTCCCGCTATCGCCAACACCTCCGTGTACGGACCTCACCATGCATCGCATCGGGATCCATCTTCTGGAGGCACGTCGCGGCGCGGCAGGCCAGCCTGCTAGCGCCCGGTCTTCCCGGACTTCCCATCGATGGACCACCTCCTTTCCACCTGGCGAAGCATCCCGCGGTTCCCGCCATCGGGCCGCATCGTCAGCGCAAGGATTTTCTCGGCTCACTATAGACACAATTCGGTTGAAGCGCAAGGGGTTTTCTTGACAACAGAACTTTCCCCAGAAGATTTCTTGTTTTGTGGGTCCGCGTGAAATATCCGTTTGGTTGCCCACCCCCGGGCGTTCGCCCTTCGGTGTAGAGGCAGACCCCTGTGGTCGCCCATCCGGATCGCCCCCGTGGCCGCCTTTAAGAAGGGCAGACACAGGGGTCTGCCCCTACGCGCTACGGAAAGCAGTCCCCGCGTGGTTGCCCATCCGGATCGCCCCCGCGGTTGCCTTTAAGAAGGGCAGACACAGGGGTCTGCCCCTACGCGCTACGTAACCTAGATCGACCCGGAGAGCCCCGCGCTGCGAAAACCAGTCCCCGCGCGCTGCGCAATCTGGATGAACCGGGTCAGTCTCGTCAAATCCGATATACGACCCCGGAAAACACCGCCCTGATACGTCATCTGCGAAATTCGCTCTCTTACGCGGCGATTCGGGAAATTGCAGTTTTTTCCAAAAGCAGGTATCCTGTGCCTGCGTGTGGGGAACCATCTGTCCATGGATACCCATGGACAAACTCGATAACGTGGAGAGGTTTCTATGAGCGACTCGGGTGGCAGTCACAGTTGCCCGCGTTCAACACAGGAATTCACTCAGGAAGACGCTGAAGACCCTGGGGCGCGCTCGTTGCGCCTCGCGGCCTGTAACGCACACAACCGGCACCGCCTTCTAGCGTAGCCCCGCCGGTTCGCCTCCGGCCGCGTCCAGCGTCTTGACGTGGCCAAAACTGGAGGTGAACCATGAAGGACACCAATACGCCTCTCTGCCCAGGGTGGCACGGGGCATTTGCCACCGAGGCGGCAAGCTCCGCGCGGTTTTCCGTCACACTTGCCCGATCCGTCCGCCGTACGCCATGCAGGGCCACGCAAGCTGACAAACCCGTTTTTTCTTCTTATGGCACTGATCAAAGCGCGGTCCTGTCGGGCCGCACAGCTTTTTCACGCCGATTTACCGGGCGCCGGTGCACACACCGCAACCAGAGGAGAGGAATGGTTGCGCCATGAAAAAGATCCGTTTTACCAATAGTTCCGATGGAAATACAGTTGCGTCGTCCGTTAGACGAGCACCGACCGGGCATGAGCACCGCCTGGTTCAACTGTGCACCGTCCCCGTCCGGGAAGCTTTGAACACGCTGGAATCGTCGCTCCGAGGCCTCAGAGCCGAAGAAGCAGAGCAGCGCCTGGACGCATTCGGCCCCAACGAGCTTACGCACCTGCAACCTCTGGGTTTCTGGGGAGATTTACTGCGCCATTTCAAAAACCCGCTGGTGCTCCAATTGCTCATCATCGCTCTCGTTTCCGCAGGGATCGGGGAGTTCGTGCCCGCGGCCGTTGTTGGGATCATGTTACTGCTCAGCGTGGGGCTGTCGTTCATTCTCGACCGCCGGTCCAGTCAGGCGGTGGAGAATCTCGGTAAACGGGTGCAGTCGCGCACCTATGTTCTGCGCGACGGCGCGGAGCTGGAGGTTCGAAACTCGGAAATCGTCCCCGGTGACATCGTGCTCCTGCAGGCAGGCTCTATCATCCCGGCCGATCTGCGGCTGATCACAGCCAAAGACTTTTTCGTCAGCGAATCGGCGCTGACGGGCGAGTCGATGCCTGTGGAAAAGAGCGCGGCGCTTCCCGGCAAGCAGAACGTGCCCGCCCTGGAGCTGCCGAACGCCTGTTTTTTCGGCACGTCGGTCAATAGCGGCGCAGCCCGCGGCCTGGTCGTCAACACAGGCGCCAGCACCCTGTTCGGCGCTATCGCGGAACGGCTTGCCGGGAAACACGAAGAGACCGACTTCGACCGTGGCTTACGTTCCTTTACCTGGCTCATGATCCGTTTCATGATCGTGATGGTGGCCGTTGTATTTTTCATCGTGGGGACGACCAAAGGAGACTGGGTGCAAGCCCTCCTTTTCGGTCTCTCTGTGGCGGTGGGATTGACGCCAGAGATGCTGCCCATGATCGTCACGGTCAACTTGGCCAAAGGTGCGCTGACCATGGCCAAACGCAAAGTGATCGTCAAGCGGCTCCCGTCCATCCAGAATTTCGGAGCCATCGATATCCTCTGCACCGACAAAACCGGTACCTTGACGCAAGACCGGGTCGTCTTGGAACGGCACGTAGATACACTGGGGCGCCCCAGCGACGAAGTGCTCAACTATGCCTATTTGAACAGCTATTTCCAGACCGGTCTGCGCAATTTGATCGACCGTGCCGTCCTCGAGCATTCGGACCTGGACACCCGGCTCTGCCGCCTGGTCGATGAGCTTCCCTTCGACTTCCAACGCCGCCGGATGTCTGTAGTGGTCTCCTATGAAGACGAGCACGTGCTGATCTGTAAGGGGGCGGTCGAAGAGATTTATGCGTGCTGTAACCGGTACCAGTTCGAAGGGGAGATTTATCCGCTGGTCGATATGATCCGCGGAGTGCTCTTCGAAGAGGTCGAAGCGCTCAACCGTGATGGTTTTCGGGTGCTCGGCATTGCCTACCGGGAGTTTCCGAACGAGAAAACGGTCTTCTCGATCGAGGATGAATCCGAGCTTGTGTTGTTGGGGTATATCGCCTTTTTCGACCCCCCAAGGACCGAGACCGCAGAGGCCCTGGAGCGGCTCGCCGGCGCCGGCGTCATGGTCAAGGTGCTCACCGGCGACAACGGTCTCGTGACCGAAAAAATCTGCCGCGATGTGGGCTTGGAAGTCGAGCAGATGGTGACGGGCAGCGATCTGGCCCACTTGCCCTCGGATCAATTTTTACGCGCGGTGCTGGATGCCAACGTCTTTGTGAAACTCTCCCCCGCACAGAAGGAAGAGATCGTCGAAGCCCTGCGCCGTGAGGGCCACGTGGTGGGGTTCCTGGGCGATGGCATCAACGATGCGCCCGCCCTCAAAGCGGCCGACGTCGGCATTTCGGTGGATTCCGCGGTCGATGTGGCCAAGGAAGCCGCCGATATCGTGCTTTTGGAAAAGAGCCTGCTGGTCCTGGAAGAAGGGATCATGGAAGGGCGGCGCGTGTTCGCCAATATCATCAAATACATCCGCATGGGCGCCAGCTCCAACTTCGGCAACATGTTCAGTGTGGTGGGGGCAAGCTACCTGCTGCCATTTCTTCCGATGCAACCGGTGCAAATTCTCGTCAACAACCTCCTCTACGATTTTTCCCAGACCGGCATCCCTACGGATACGGTCGACGACGAATTGATCGCCAAACCGCTCAAATGGAATATCGGAAACATCAAGCGCTTCATGATCTTTATCGGTCCAATCAGCTCCATTTTCGACTATGCAGTCTTTGGTCTGATGTGGTTTGTCTTTCATTGGGGCCCCGTTTTCGATCCCAAGCTGTTTCAGACCGGCTGGTTCGTGGAATCCTTGCTGACGCAGACCTTGATTGTCCACATCATCCGGACGAAACGCATTCCGTTTTTTGGAAGCCGGGCTTCGCTGCACTTGACGGTGACTACGCTCATCATCATGGCCGTTGGCGCCTGGCTGCCGTACTCGCCCTTCGCGAGTAAGTTGGGAATGATGCCGCTGCCGGCCGTCTATTGGGCCTGGATCGCGCTTTTCCTGATGTCCTACGCCGTGTTGACCCACGGGGTGAAAACCTGGTTCTTCAAGCGCTATGGAGGGGATTGATCATGGATACGATTCTGGACGCACTCCAGGAAGGGCGGCTTTTCGAGCTGCCAAACAATGACAAAACGGATGCGCTTCAGTTCCTGGCCCATATCATCGAAGCGTTTCCTGAAGTCCCCGCCGGAACGGACGTCGTGGGGCACGTCTTGAAAAAAGAGGAAGCGGCCAATACCGCGCTGGGCAAAGGATGGGCCTGCCCGCACGCGCACGTGCCTTTCGATGAGGATCTCATGTGCGTGATCGGCTGGAGCCCCGCGGGCATCGATTACGGCGCAACGGATGGAAAGCCCGTGGCGATCGCGGTCATGTACCTGGTGCCGGAAAACCAGCGCAGACACTATTTGCGCGAGATCTCACTGCTGGCAAAAGCCCTTCAAACGTATCCCGGGCTGGATAAATTACAGGAGGTGGAGGATCTTGATGATATCCGAAATTACCTGCTGGACCTGATCGATTCCTCGAAAGAATCGGCGGGACTGGACACCCGGGCCAGGATGATCCGCTTGCAGGCTAAACCAGCGCCGGAATTGCCGGCGCTGCAGGACTTGTCCAACCTGCTTGTAGAATCCGTCACCCTCATTGCCGGGCCGGACTTGACGCCGGTCGTGCTTACGCAAAACCCCGATCTGCTCAAATGGCTGGAATCCGCAGACGACCTGGCGGGGAAAATAGAGGTGGATGGCTCGTATCAAAACGGAGGCTGGCGCCTCGTGCGCCGTGGCGCGGCAGCCTATCAGGGAAACCGCATCGTTTATGACTGCATCGCCGTCAAGCTGATGGCCTCAAAATAATGCGGCCCCATAGCCACGGGATCCCCGTTCTCCAGGTTGCCGAACGGGCTGCGGCCGATGGGCCCCGTTTCGCGAAACCGGCAACTGTTCCGCAGCGGGCGTTTGAACGGCAACGCAAGCGTTTGCTATACTTCGGCGGTTTTACTGCGGAGAAACCGGCGGGGCTTTTTGAACCCATTCATGCGATTTGCGCCGGCCCGCAGGCTGCAGTTGAGGAGTGGCCGTGATCGAGCGAACATTTGTGATGGTGAAACCCGACGGCGTGGGCCGGCGGCTCATTGGCGAAATCATCGGCCGCTACGAGGCGAAAGGCCTGAAGCTGGCGGGACTCAAAATGCAGATCCTCTCGCGCGCGCAGGCCGAAGCGCACTACGCCGAACACCGCGACCGGCCGTTCTTCCCGGGACTGATCGCGTTTATCACGTCGGGGCCCACCATCCAGATGGTATGGGAGGGGGAAGACGCGATAGCCGCAGCGCGCAAGCTGAATGGCGCAACGGATTGCCGGGAGGCCGATATTGGCACGATTCGCGGTGATTTCGGTCTGACCAAACAGAAAAACATTGTGCACGCCTCGGATGCGCGGGATACCGCCGAACGGGAAATTGCACTGTATTTCCAGCCGTCGGAGTTGTGGGACTACTCGCAACCTGGGGAAGCCTGGTTGCAGGAGTAGCAGACGGCCGGACCGCCTCGCACGATTAAACAAGTCTGAAGACGAAAGGAGGCCATTGTATGGCTGGTGGACGCAAGGTTCGTCGCGCGAAGATCGCCAAACACAAACGCAAGAAGAAGCGTCGCGCGAACCGCCACAAGAACAAATAGCAAGCGTATGGCGGCGCGTCTCGGTTAGGGTGTCATGCCGACTGGCCGCGATTCCGGTTCCCGGGCTCGCAGGTTCGGGCAGCAGCATCCGCCCGGACCCCGGCCGTGAAGCGCAGGAGGTGAGCATTCATGGCGGATGAAGACAAAAAAATCTTCATAGACGAAGACTGGAAAGCCCAGGTCGCCCGCGAAAAAGAAGAAGCCCGCGCTAAATCCGCACAGCAAAGCGAACCCGCGGCGGCGGAGGGCGAGCCCGGCGCGCCTGAAACGGGCCAGCCCGGCGCGGATACCATCGAACCCAATTTCAGCGGTTTGGTGGACAGCCTGGCCATGCAGGGCCTGATGGCTCTGGGCGTGATCGCGCCCCAGGACGCAAAAGAAGTGTATGTGGACATCGCGTCGGCGCGGTTTGTCATCGACACGCTCATGATGCTGCGGGAAAAAACCGACGGCAACCTGACCTCGGACGAAACGGGGCATCTCAGCAGCGCCCTGGCCGAGCTGCAGCGCTTCTACGTGGCGCGCGCGCAGCAGGTTCAAGAGCAGGCCATGAAGCAGGCAGGCGTCGATTTGAACAATCTGAGAGCGCCCAAACCCTAGCGGGCGGCATATGCACGCCGGCGCCGCCATGGGCCTCTTGCAGGGAGTCGGGAGAAAAAAGAAAAACCCCGGCTGCCCCGCTCAAGAGGCTGGACTCGGGGTTCGTCATCCGAGCAAAAAGAAGGCCGGCCGCATGGATGAGGCCGATACGACAGAGCGGAATTTTCATCCGACTGGACGTATTGGCTGGCCACCCGAGATGAACGAAGCAGCGCCGGATCATGCAGGGCTGCCATGAAGCAGACTCGCGCGAATTTGAGTAGAGGTAACGCCTGGCTCCACGGCCGGGCGTTACTGTTTCTGGCCGCAGCTGTCGGAGGCTGCCTGGCAGGCCCGGAGCCACTCCGCCCGAACGAAGCCCTGGAACGCGCGCACAAGAGCATCACCCGCCTCCTCCAGGAGGAACGGGCGCACTACCCGGAGACCATCATCCTCGAAGCGCCTGAGGCCGTCGACGACCCGGCAACGGTCACCTTCTGGTACCCCGCACACGCGATCATCGCGCCCGCGCTGGGGAATCCGAAGCTCCGGCGTGCGTTTGACGCGGCACACCCCGGCATCGAGCTGAAACCCCAGTTTATCGGTGACTGGCACGTGGCCATTCAGAAGCTCACGGTCAGCATCGCTGCGGGAGACCTGCCGGATATCGCAGTCGTCGAGCGCAGCTGGGCGGCGCGCCTGGCCCAAGCCGGGCGTCTCATGCCCCTGGACGGCTTCCTGGGCACGGAGCTGCTCGACGACTTTCACCGGAACGCGCGCGACGCCTGCTCCATGCAGGAGCGGCTCTGGGCTTTGCCCGCGGATGGCTTTTGCACGGTCTTGTTTTTCAACCGGGCCGTAGTGGCGGACCCGCCACAAACCTGGGAAGAACTCGGCGCCCAAATTGCTGAAACGAAGACGCTGATCGGCCATCTGCCCTACGTTGAGATGCTGTGGTCCGCGGGAGGACGGCTCTGTGAGCCCAAGCAGAGCGGTTTGACCGCAGCATCCGCCAGACAGACGCTTCATTTCCTGCTCGCGCTCCGCGATACCGGCCAGTCGGACGCGCAGGCGCTCGCCGACCCCACCTGGGGTTTCGCTGCGTTTATGCGGGGCAACACCGCCATGACGGCAGCCTCATCGGAATGGCTGGTGCGCACGCGGGATGCCGGCTTCCCGGTGGATATGGCGCCCCTTCCTGGCGCGGAAGGTCCGATTTCACGCGTAGGCAACATGGTGATCGTGGTTTTTGCGAAACATGCGGCGGCAAGACACGAGGCCATCGTGGCCGTGCTGGATTGGTTGACCGGCGCCGCCGTGCAGGGGGCCGCGGCCACAGGCCGGGGCTCGATGCCTGTGCGCCGGTCAATAACGGAAACGGTGGACATTCCATCCGGGTTACATGCGGCCTATAGCGCAGCCCAGGCGCCTCCATTCATCAGCGCCTGGACCGCCGCCGAATACGAATTGTCGAGCAACCTCGCGCGCGTCTGGCATTGGAAACACGAACCGGAAGAACCTGAACCCTCCCGCCACGGCGTCACTTTAGATACGAGGCCATCGGACAATTGACTGAGCGGGCGGTGATAATTACACTCAGCAGACGGGCGGCTGGCATGCGGAAGGCCGGCCTGCTCCGGAAGTCCGTGGTTCGTGAAACCGCGGCTGCGTCTGGTGCGTCCTAATACCAAGCAGCGAACCGCTCAGAGGGGAGTCGGATGAACATCGTGTATCGTGTGTTTGTGGGAATGTTGCTGTTGGTTCTGGTGGCCGGCGGCGCCGTGCATGCCGCTGGGATTCCACGGCTGGCCCGGGCGGAAACGCCGGCAGCGTCTCCGGAGCCTTTGTCCACCCCGGATGCGCCGGCCGTCGCCGAAAACGCGCTTGAATCCTCTTCGCTGGACGCGTCCGAGGCGCAACCCTATGCCGCGCCACGGCTTCACGAGAAGATCGATCTGGACGCGATCCAGCTCGAACCGTTCTACGAAAAGCTCGCCGCCAAAGGGGCCCCGGAAGAGACGCTGCTCACGCTGGAAGAATGCATCCGGCGCGGACTCAAATCCAATCTCGACATTCAGATCGTATCGTTCGGTGCGCTGAAATCGGCCGCGGATATCCTGGCTGCACAGGGAGAATTTGACCCTATCGGCACGGGCAGCGTCACGTATACCGAGACCGAGCAGCAGGCGTCGTCACAGATCTTTGCCTACGGCGGGATCTCAACCATCGAAGACTACCGCGCGCGCGGCCAGGCCGGCATCCAGGGAAAGCTCCATTGGGGCACGCAGTACGATGTGTCCATGCTCCTGGAATGGGAAGAAAACACGTTCAACTACTATATGAAGGAATGGAGCGGCGGCCTGTCGTTTTCCCTTACGCAGCCGCTCCTCCGCGGGCGCGGCAAGGCCGTCAATCTGGCCCGGGTGCGCATTGCACAGAATACCGAAGAGTCCGCAGAGCAGCAGCTCAAGATCCAGACCATGAGTTCGCTGGCGGAGATCATCAAGGCCTATTGGGACCTGGTGGGCGCGGTCGAGCAGCATAAAGTGCGCCTGAGCAGCATGGCCAACGCCGAACGCCTGTTAACCCTGAACGAGAAGCGGCTCGAAATTGGCACGGGCGCCGCGATTGACGTGGTGCAGGCGCGCGCGGGACTCGCCGCGCGCCAGAGCGATGTGGTCTCCGCCATGGGCGTCATCGCCGACGCCGCCACCCGCCTTCGCAGCCTGCTGCATGTCGAAGCGGGCGATCCCCTGCTGGAAAAGCGCATCGTCCCCGTCGACCGGCCCCACCCCGACGATGCCCAGATCGAACTCGAGGAGAGCATAGCGCGCGCCCTTGCGCTTCGCCCGGAGATTCAGGCCGCCGGCCTCATCATCGACAATGCCCGCATCAACTCCACTGTCGCCAAAAACAGCCTGCTTCCGCAGTTGGACCTCGGCGGTTCTGTGTTCCAGGGCGCACGCGGCCCCGGAAAGAGTGACGTGTTTGAAGGCATCCGGGATCGCGACGACAATTCCATTTCGGTAACGGTGCAGGGGTCCGTGCCCATCGGCAACCGCGCGGCACGCGGCCAGTACCAGCGTTCCCGCGTCGAAATCACTGAGGCCGAACGGCAACTCGAAAAAGCGCGGCAGGATATCTTGCTCGCCGTTCGCATGGCGCATACGGCCATCGAGACCAACCGGACCCTGGTCGAGAGCAGTACGCAATCCCGGAAACTGCAGGAAGTCAACGTGGCAGCCGAAGAAAAGCTCCTCGAACTCGGTCTCGCTTCAAGCTATCAGGTGCTGGACATGCAGGGCGACCTCACCGCCGCTCAGAGCCAGGAAGTGCAGGCCACCATCGCCCTTGAAAAGGCGTTTGTGGATCTCCGGCTCGCCGAAGGCTCGCTACTCGACCTCCTCGGCATCGAGTTTGTCCCGCCCGTAGCGGAGCCCCCTGTCGGGTACTTCCGCAGCGTCCTGCCCTTCGTGAACAAGGATTAGCCCGGACACTGCGGCATCAACTGCCGGACTGCCTCGCGCTATCCGCACAGACGAACAGGCTATTCGCCGTCTACCCGTAGGCCGGCCCGGCTTCAGGCCTGTGGACGGCTAATCAGGCGGTTGATTTCGCCGCATCTTTTTTGTTTCTGCGACGGCGCGTGCCGGGGCCGCCCGCGGGCGTCGTGCCCTGCACCGCTTTCTTGCCCCAGTACTTCTGAATATAGAAGGTGATGGGGCTGGCGATAAAGATGGACGAGTAGGTGCCGACGACGATGCCGACGCAGAGGGCCAGCGCGAAATCGTTGATAGCGTCGCCGCCGAAAATGAACAGCACCACCGTCACAAAAAGCGTGGTCAACGACGTCAACAGGGTGCGGCTGAGGGTCTGGTTGATGCTGGCGTTCAGCATCTCAGCAAACGTCATGCCGCGGCCGCGGTACAGCTTGAGAACTTCGCGGACCCGGTCGAACACCACGATCGTGTCATTCAGCGAATATCCAATGATGGTCAAAATTGCCGCGACGACAGGCAGGTTCATCTGCCGGCCCAGGAGCGCAAATACGCCCAGCGTGATCAGCACGTCGTGCGCCAGCGCCACCACGGCGCCAATGGAGTATTTAAGCTCGAAGCGGAACCACAGATACAGGATGATAAAAAACATCGAGTACAAAATGGCCCGAAGCGCGTCGCGCCGCAACTGCGAACTCACGGCCGGGCCTACGGTGTCCACGCGCTGAGCCATCTGGCTGGGATCCGTGCTCAGATCAGCCAGCGCAGCTGTGATGCGCATCGAAACGGTGTTCAGGGCGCCGCTTTCGTCCTCGGCGACTTCCGAGGCCTCCGTTGCGGCCGGCGCGGTAGCATCCGGCTCCTCGGCGAGCTTTTGCTCGATCTGGCTCACCTCACTGACACGAATCAAGAATTGCGTGCCGGGGATGTGCTCGTCTTCCTTCTCAAACAGCTGCACCAGGGGATTGACAAAGCCCGCGCTGGTCAGCCGGTCGCGGATATCCTGGTCGGCGATGTCGTCCCGCGCGTCGAGCGAAACGATCATATTGGTCCCGGTTGTGAAATCCACGCCGAAATTGTCGTTGCCTCGGATGGCGAAGATGATCATGCCGATGACTATCGCAGCGCTGCTGATGCCGATCGCAAGGACGCGGCGTTCCATGAACCGGATTTTTGCATCGGGGCTGACGATGCTGAACATGCGCAATTGGGTAATGATCTTGCGCTGGATCAGGAAGTCCATGACGGCGCGGCCCACGATGAGCGCGGTGAATACACTGGTGCAGACGCCGATACTCAAGGTCACGGCGAAACCTTCCACGGGCCCGCTGCCGAATTGCATGAGCACCGCCGCCGCGATCAAGGTCGTGATATTGGCGTCCAGAATCGTGACGGTGGCGCGATCATAGCCGCTGTCCACCGCAGCCAGAAGCGAGCGACCGTTAAGCAATTCCTCGCGGATACGTTCGTAAATAAGCACGTTCGCGTCCACGGCCATGCCGACCGTAAGGATAAGGCCCGCGATGCCCGGCAGGGTGAGGGTCGATTTGAAATAGGCCAGCGCGGCCAGCAGAAGCAGGGCATTCATGATCAACGCGATGTCGGCCACGAGCCCCGCCCAGAGGTAATACACGGCCATGAACACCACCACGACGATCACGCCGAGGATCGACGAGAGCACGCCTCGCCGGATCAGGTCGCGGCCCAAGCTTGCGCCTACTTGCGCGCTCGACTCTTCGACGAGCGGCACCGGCATCGAACCCGAACGCAGCGCGATCGCGAGGTCCACGGCCTCTTCGCGACTGAAATTACCCGTGATTTGCCCGTTAGTCGTGATGCGTTCCTGGATGTTGGGGGCGGATTCAACTTCGCCGTCGATAACGATGGCGAGCGGTTTGCCGATGTTCTGCTCGGTGACCTGGCCCATCTGCGCGCCACTGGCCGCATCGAAGCGGAAGAGGATCATGTAACTGCCGCCGACGGCGCTCTCGTTGATCCGTGCCATGGCCTGCTGGAGGCCTGACCCGGTGATTGCAGGCGTTTTGTTGATCAGGTAGATGGTGTAAACCTGATGGTCTTCCCAGGGTTGAGGAGCGCTGCTGAACGCAATGTCCATGGTTTCGGGGATCAGCCCCTGCGCCTGGCGGGCCTCTTCGGCAAGCGCCTTAACCTTGTCGATATTTTCCTTGGGCACCCACAGGTAAGGGCCCGAAATGGGTTTTTGGAGCAAAGCGAGGAAACTGGCGTTGCGGCTCGTCTGGAAATGCTTGTCGATCGCGAGAAAGACCTGTTCCTGCTCATCCGGCATCGCGACAAGATGGAACGTCAGATAGGCCGATTTGAAAATCAGGTCGCGGGCGCGGTCCAAGTCTTTTTCGCCCGGGAGCTGCACCTGAATCTTGTCGTCGCCGAGACGGGCGATGATCGGTTCCGTCGACTGAAATTCAAACACGCGCCGCTGGATGGTGCGCAGGGTCTGTTCCTGAAAATGCCGGACGATGTCGGCTTTGCTCCATTCCTCGGGAAAGCTTTCCAAAACCTTGGGATCGGCCTTGGAGACATCAAAGCCGACGATCATATTGATGCCGCCCTGCAGGTCGAGGCCGAGGTTGATGACCCAGTTTTTGTCGAATTGCGACCAGCGTTTGATACCGGTGACCGTATCGCGGAAGAAGTTGGGCTGGCGGGGTTCGAGGTCCTCTCTCTTCCATTCCGCAAGACGGCGTTCGCGCTCTTCGGGACGGAGGGTCATCCATCCGAGGGTGGGATAAATGTAAATCAGGCCCCAGATCAGCGCGAGAACGATGATGATGGCGCGCAAAGTCGGGTTTTTCATCGAAACGTCTCCATGGGCCGCGCCCTGCGCGGCAAATCAGCGCGAATCGCGCGGTTATTCGTCACCCGTGCCGGAATCTTTGGTCGCCACCCGGGAAACGGAGCCCCGTTGAAACTCCAGCTTCACAGGCGGGTCGTCGCTGACGCGCAGCACGACCGTTTTTTCGGTCAATCCGACGATGGTCCCATGGATGCCTCCCGCCGTCACCACACTATCGCCTTTGGACAAGGCCGAGAGCATTTCCCGACGCTCTTTTTCTCGTTTGGTGTTGGGGCGGATCAGGAAGAAGTAGAAAATGGCGAACATCGCCACGAGCATCAGAACCTGGGGGCTGCCGAGAAAACTCCCGCCGCCGGGTCCCGGGGCTGCATCCCCGCCACTCTGGGCCGCCTGCTGGACGGCCTCCGCTGCATACAACAGTCTCCACACGACGAACAATCCTCCGTTTTGGGAATAGACTGCCCCCTCAGGCCCGGTAACGCTGAAGAAAGGAGGCCTTGAACTCAATGAAGCGTCCGGCACGGATGGCCTCACGCATCGCAGCGGATAAGTGTAGCATAAAGAAAAGGTTGTGTAAAGTATTCAGGCGGAGAGACAGCACCTCCCGCGCCAGGTAAAGATGGCGCAGATACGCCCGGCTGTAGCTCCGGCATACCGGGCAGGAACACGCGGGATCGAGCGGCCCGAAATCGCGCCGGTATTGCTGGTTTTTGATGTTGATCCGGCCTTGTGACGTGAACAGGCTGCCGTTACGTGCGTTGCGCGTGGGCATGACACAATCAAACATATCCACCCCGCGTTCCACCGCGTCGAGGAGGTCCTCGGGCGGCCCGACACCCATCAGGTAGCGCGGTTTCTGCTCGGGCAGGTGGGGCGCGGTCCATTCCACTGCACGCAGCATCTCCTCTTTGCCTTCGCCGACACTGACGCCGCCGATCGCGTAGCCGGGGAAATCCAGGGCGAGGGTCCGATCGACGCTCTCGCGGCGCAGATGCTCGAAGGTGCTGCCCTGGACAATGCCGAAGAGGGCCTGGTTCGCCGCCCCGCGTTCCAGCCAGCGCTGCTTGCACCGGGCGGCCCACGCGGCGCTCATGCGCATGGATTCCGCAGCCTCGTGTTCCTCGACCGGGTATCCCGTGCATTCATCGAGACACATCATGATATCGGCCCCGATGGTGATTTGCAGGTCAACGACGTTTTCTGGGCTCAAGAAGTGCCTCGAGCCGTCAATATGGCTTTGAAACGTCACGCCGTCCGGGGTGACCTTACTCAACCCGGCGAGGCTGAAAAGCTGAAATCCTCCCGAATCGGTCAGGAGCGCGCGTTCCCAGCCCATGAAGCGGTGCAAGCCGCCCGCTTCGTCGAGAACTTCCGCGCCGGGGCGCAGGTACAGGTGGTAGGCGTTGGCGAGGATGATCCCGGCGCCGAGGACGCGAAGCTCTTCCTGGGTCATGGCTTTGACCGTGCCCTGGGTGCCGACGGGCATGAACACGGGCGTCTCGATGGCCCCGTGTGGCGTGTGAAGGCGGCCCGCCCGCGCTCCGCAATGCGGGTCGCGCGCCTCGACCTCGAATGTGACCGCACAGTCCATGATGCTGCTGAATTCCTGTCTAGTCGCCTTTTTTCACGAAATCCCGCTCGAAGAGGCGGATTTTCACGGGAGGTGCGGGCTTTCCACCCGGCAGGAAGGTGTAGCGGGTCGTCACCCACAATTCGCCCGGTGCGCGTTCGAGAATGTACGGATACGCCAATTGACCGCCGGGTTCGCGCATCAGCACCACGGGAGGGGTCCAGGATTGGCCGTCGTCGTCAGAAAAGGCGAGCGAAAGCTCTTCGCGGTGACCGGGTGCAGGCACTTCATGCGCCTGGCCGTGCCAGAACGAGGTGGTTTTTTCAGCGCCCTCGGGCTTGGCGCGGTTCCACACGAAGACCAGGCGCCCGCTCGCAAGCCGCTCGACCCAGCCCGGCGCGCTGCTGGCATCGATGCCGCTTGGGCGAAGGGTCCGCCAGTACCTGCCGTTGTCGTCTGAAAACGCATACCAGAACTGCCCCAGCCCTGTCCGAATGAACATGAGAAGCCGCCCGTCGCGGAGAACGGTCACGCACGGTTCCACGGCGCCGTCATGATGGCCGCGCCCGCCCAGGTCGATGATATTGCCGTGCTGCCAGCTTTGCCCCTCATCATCCGAAACAAACGACAGGACCACCCAGCGGCAGAGCGTCGGGTCCAGGTGTTCAACCGTGGCGACAAGACGCCCCGAATCGAGCTGAATGAAGCCCATGAAATCCGCGTTGTAGCCCGGCAGAAGCTGCTGGGCGTCGCTCCAGGTTTTGCCGCCATCGGTGCTTCGGATCGTCCAGAGTTCGAGGCGGCACTCGGGGTTGGGCTCGCCTTTTTCGTCGTTCCAGCTGAAGACGTAGTTGGCCATGTCGAGGTAGATCACGACAAGCGTCCCGTCGCGGGTCTGAAGGAACTGGCCCGGATGCCCGCCGAAGTTGATGTCGAGCCCCGGCGCGATCTCGCCGCTGACCGCCTCCCAGGTTTTTCCACCATCGATGCTCTTGCGCAGCACGTTCCGGTCGATAACCAGGAGCGATCCGTCGCTGAGCTGTTCAAACGGGCCGTTATAGGGAATATCCAGCTTCTCGCAGAGCGGATGCAGCCACAGGGCCGATTCCTGTGCCCCGGCCAGGCCCGACAGGCAGAGGCCGAGCACCATCGCACACCCCATCACATACCGCATCAGAAATTCCTCCCGTGAAGGCGCCGGACCCGGTTCAGCGGCGAGCCCCCGGCGCGGGGTCATCTGCTTCCACCGCCGATCCGTCCGGGCCGGACGCAGTTGCCTCGCTCGGTGGGCGGCATTCGGCATCGGTATAGCCCAGGCGCCACAGTTTTGCGTATTTCGTAAAAACCGAGAAGGCGCCGAGCATGCTCAACACCGCGCCGTGGTATCCATCGAGGAAACCCCGGTCGATGACATACATCTTGAAGAAACGCAGGGCCGGTCGCAGCGTGACGTCGCTCCACGAGGCACGCCTGCCTTTCTCGAACGCGTCTTCCGCGCCCCAGGTCGTGAAGCGCTGGAACGTACGGAAATACTCGTCAAAATCGCGGTAGGTATCGTGGAACATCACCTCGTGGATGCGGCCCATGGAACCCTCGACCTGCACCTTCGAGTGCACGCGGCGATCGAGGTAACGCCCCTTCGCCGTGCGGAACAGCCGTATATTGTAATCCCGCCCCCAGCCACAGTACCGCATCAGGCGTCCCATAAAATACGACATGCGTTTCACGTGGTATCCGTCGCAGCTCGCAGGTTCCCGGATGATCTGCTGTATGCGTGCGGCAAGCTCGGGCGACACCCATTCGTCGGCGTCCAGCACCAGCGTCCACTCGGTTTCGATCTGCGGCAGGGCCCAATTGCGCTGGGTGGCCGCGTTGACGTATTCATGAACGACCACACGCTTGGAATACTGCCGTGCCACCGCGTCGGACCCGTCGGTGGTCTTTGGGTCCACGACGCAGAAAATGTCATCGGCCCACTGCACACTTTCCAGACATCGCGCCAGGCGGTCGCCCGCATTGGGGATGAGTGTCAGGACAGTGATATCGTGCACGTACCCGCTCCTCGCTTGGAAGTCGGCCCGGGGACCAATTGAAGCTGCGCCTGCTGCCTTCCGCTTTCACGAGAGACGCCCCTGGTCTTTCGTCGGATGCCCCCGCGGCCGCGTTGTTCCCCGGCCTTCACATGGGAGCCATTTTACTGACTCCCCGTCGAATAAGAAAGGCGGGCGGGGCCTTGTTTCAGGCGCGCCGCCCGCACACGGTCTGTTCGAGGTCTCCTCAGGTCCAGTTGAAGCAGTCGGCGACCTGCGCCAGCGCTTCATCGCCGGTGCTGGTCGTGTAACCGCACTCCAGGGCCACATAGCCCTGGTAGTTCGTGCCGGCAATGGCCTTGAAAATGTTGGCGTAGTTCAATTCGCCGGTACCGGGCTGTTTCCGGCCGGGATTGTCAGCCACGTGAATATGGCCGATCCGCTCGATGTTCTCCCCAAGATTCCGAGTGACATTGCCTTCCATGATCTGCTGGTGGTAGATGTCGAAAAGCATCTTCACGTTGGGACTGTTCACGGCCTCGAGGATCAGCATGGTCTGATCGGTTTTCGTCAGAAAATACCCGTGATGGTCGACCAGCGCATTCAGCGATTCCATCACGATCGTCACGCCGTTCTCCTCGGCAATGGGGGCGAGACGGCGCAGGCACTGAATCACATAGGTCATGTGCCGGTCGTAGGAGATATCGTCGCGGGCGTTCCCTGTAAGGCCCACGAAAGTAGTGACGCCAATGCTCTTGCCGAACGCCACCCGTTCGCGGAAGTTTTCCACGAGTTTATCGTGTTCCTTGGGCTGAACCATCTGACCCGGGGCGATGGCGCCCACGCCGCCGATGCAGCTCCACTTGACGCCCGTCTTTTCCGACGCGTCGCGCAACTCCTCGGCGCTCTTGTCGGGACCGAGCCATTCGACGGCGGGCAGCCCCCACGCGGCAGCCTGTGCCAGGCGTTCGGCCGGACTCCCATCAAACCAGCTGTACGGCGCAGCAACCTTCAGGGGCAGGGTGGCGAAAGGCTTGGATTCCTTGACCGCCGCGATGGCCGTATTGCTCAGGGCGGCCATGGCGCCCGCACCCGCCGCGCACGACGTAAGAAACGTTCTCCGTTTCATATCCATGGTGCTTGGTTCCTCCACGGTTGGCGCAGTTGCGCTCTATTTGTTCTGCAATTCGGGGAGATTACCCGCACCGACCTTTCCGGGCACCGGAACGGGCTCGTTCGGATAGGCCCGGTCCCAATCCAGCTCGGGCACAATCGAGTAATCTTTCAGCTTGCCTTCCATCACATCTTCCCAGGTCACCCGGCGGCCGTTGTACGCAGAGATGCGGCCCATGATGCCGGCCATGGTGCTGTACGCTACTTGCACGCCTTCATTGTAATGGCGGCCTTCGCCGGTGATGCTGTCCACGAGATTGATGTGTTCCTGAACATACGGGTCGGGGCCGAGTTCGCCCATGTCGCGGCAGTTGCTTATGCCTTTGGTGCCGTACACGGCCTCGACGATCCCGCCGTCAAGCCCGTCCCAGTGACGGCTGAAACTGGTCATATGCACGTCATTGGGATATTCGAAATCGCACGAAAAATGGTCCCAGAGATCGCCGTATTTGGGCTCATCCGGTTTGAACTGCCGGCCGCCCGAGGCAAACACGGAAATCGGGTGCTCGACGCCAAATCCTTCCATGACCCAGTTGCAGACGTCCAGATTGTGTACGTGCTGCTCGACGATATTGTCGCCGCAGACCCAGCAGTGGGCGTACCAGTTGCGGAGGCAGTATTCGAGGTCGCTGGTCCATTCGGGCTTGCGGTCATGGGCAAAGGGGAGGCCGCCGCACCAGTAGGCGCGCATGGACACGATGTCGCCGATGGCTCCTTCATGAATCTTGGCGATGGTTTCCCGGTAGGGCCTCTGGTGCCGGCGCTGGGTGCCCGCCACGAAGGAGAGACCCAGTTCGTCAGCGCGTTTCGCGGCGCGGATGACCTGGTGGATGCCGACGGGATCTACCGCAACGGGTTTCTCGGTGAAAATGTGTTTCTTTGCCTCAACGGCGGCTTCCAGGTGCATCGGGCGGCAATAGGGAAGGGAGCCTTCCAGCAGGATGTCGATGTCGGTTTTCAGGATGCCCTGATAGGCATCGAGCCCGGTGAAGCAGTGGTCGTCCTGGATGTCGCGTTTCTGGGCGAACTCCTCGGTGCTGTTGATCTGCGTGCGGGTGCGCTCGACTTTGTCGGGGAATACGTCGGCCAGCGCGATCACCTTGACGTTGTCGTTGCCCTGCAGCATCTGGCTCAGGGCCCCGGTGCCGCGGCCGCCGCAACCCAGCAGTCCAACTTTCAATACTTCCGACGAGCCCTGAGCCGAGGCGCCGCGCAAGACGGCGAACGTCGAAATAGCTGCGGCCGAAGCCTTCGCAAACTCCCTGCGTGAAACCATGGTTTTCGAATCCTTCTTCATGAGTCGTTTCCTCCGCTCTGAGCTGATGTCGGCAAGCCAGCTTCCAAAGCATAAATGTGGTTGAAGCCCCAGGCCCCTGAACGGGGCGCCGGGAAGTTGAGCATACCAATCGCCGGGTTCGCGGCGCAAACACCCTCGCGGACCCCCACCGCGGTCCGGCGCGATTCCCGGCGAGGGCAACGGAACACAGGCCGCCTCAGCCCATCACCGGCTTTTCAAACTCCAGGCCGCAATACAGACAGCGGTAGTGTTTTGATGCGGAGACCCGCCCGCACTGCGGACATTTTATGGGGGTATTGGTAATTTGCCCATCGAGAACCCCGTCGCGCAGATCCACCTCGCGAACCTTGGCCTCAAGCTCCTGGTCGGTGAGGCCGAGGCGCTCACGCAGCAGCTCCCACAGAGACTGGTTCAGGAGCGTCAAGCGCGCGATCTGATGCTCCAGGTCGCGCGTTTGCGCTACGAGCTGCGGGGTCAGGTCCTGCTTCGCGCCCGCGCTTCGTTCCATCGCGTTCAGGCCATCGGCGAACATTTTGGCCATCCAGAAACCCATATGGCATCCTCCACACCCGGCCTAATTGTTCCGCTCAAAGTTTCCTACAGGATACCCGTTTTCATAGGAGATCACATACGCCCCGCCTGGCACTTCATAGCGGATCGGCGCTTTGCGTTCAAAATCGGCGGGGCCGTCGCGCACCGCAAGACGGGGACTGCCTGGCATCAGGCAGGCATCCCCCACACGAAAAACAATGCCGGTTCGGTCGCCCAGGGAATGGCCCGTGGAGGTGAAGGTCTCGCCGTCGAGCATCTCCGAGGTCACCCAGACCGCTTCGACGTCGAGCCCCGCTGTTTCCATGTTGGCCACCATCTCCCGAGCGTCCTCTATGGGGCATACGTCGTCGTCTGCGCCATGTACGACGATCATCCTGGCGGTATTTCCAAGTTGCTTCATGGTGGCCAGGTGTTCGGGATGACCCACAAACCGCAGCATCTGGGCGCCATGGCTCAGATACCGCGGATGCTCCGGGTCGGCCCGGTACCGTGCATTGAGCCGACTGCCGCCCTCGAGATTGAACGCGATATCGTCGGTCAAACGCGCCATCCCGCACTTATCAATGCAGCATGCGAACGTGCGCGGCGCCAGTTTGTTGGCCATGAGGGTCACGTTGCCGCCGCCCGAACCGCCGGTGCAATAGAGGCGCCCTTTGTGGAACGCCACGCCGCGTGCCTCCAGCCCGTGATACACAAAATACAGGCCCCGTAACGCGTCCAGCGCCTGCAGGTACCCAAAATCGTAGGGCGGATGCTTTTCCTCCGATGGGCCGCTCTGCAGGTAGTCCACACAGACCGCGACCACATTGTACCGCTTGGCCAGGGCTTCGGGGTCCGCCGTGCCGGTATGAAATGTGCCGCCCCAGTTGTGCAGGGTAAGAAACAAGCCGGTGTCGGCGGTCACGTGGGCCTGCGCTCCGCCGGGATACCGGATGTAGACCTTTACGTCGCGCGGACCCGGCTGCCACGGCCATTCCTGCGCCGGGATCAGGCAGTCGCCGTCGGCGTCCGGCAGCGCGGGCCAGACGGCCGTCGTGCCGCCATACGCTGGAACCCCTGCGAGCATGAGGCATCCCAGGCCAAGGATAAGTGCACGCATCGTTCAGGTGTCCTTCCTCAGTTGAACGCCACTTTGGCGAGATAGATGCTCGTTTTGCCCTCGTGCGACGAATAGTAGCTCACCCAGAGCAGGCCATCGTGCCAGACCAGCCCCGGATAACTCGTGTCGCCCCCGGACGGCAGCGCCAGGATCTCGGTCAGCGTGCCGAAGTCCGGGTCGACCAGGCAGATCCCGGTCCGTACGCGCTGGTCGTAGAGCCGAACCGCCGCGACGAGCCGGCCATCCGGAATCTGGATCATGCAGGGTCCACCGATGCGCGCGCCGAGATCCTGCCAGGTCCAATCCGTGTACGGCGGCTTTGCCGTCCCGAGGAGGCCGGTTTGCAGCGGCGCGGGACTGTCCCGGCGCAACAGGCACAACGCGGTATCGTCTTCGAGGAAAATGATCGACGATTCGTTTGAATATTCGTCTTTGCGCAATTCCGGCACGAGCGCATCGAAGGTGCGCCCATCCGCGCTTGAATACAGCCGGATGCTGCGTCCCCCCTCCTCAACGGTCTTGTATCCGATGCCGTAGCAGGTTCCTTTGTGCCACGTCACCCGCCACAACCAGAAGTTGGGATCGGCGACCGGCACACTGTCGCTCCAGGTCCGGCCGTCATCGGAGAAATAGGCGACGCTCTGGTGGGTGGCTGCCGATTTGTCGTGCAGGGCGGCGGCGCCCGACAGCATCAACCTGCCTTCGGGCGTAACGGTGATCTGGGCATCGCGCAGATCCGCCGTTTCAGACGTCATCCGGGCCGCCGATTCCCATTCTTTGCCATCGTTCGACACAATGATGCGCAGCGCGCCGTCCGGCGAAACGTGGCCTTCTCCTTCGCGGAACACGCAGAACCACTCATCCTTAAAGCGCACCAGGTTGGTGAAGGCATTGTGCGGCGCCTGGTCCCAGATCTTGTACTGTTCGACCAGCGTGGCCTGGGGCGCCCGGCCCTCAGCCACGGGAAGCCAGGTAATACCATCTCTCGAGGCGCGAAGTCGTTTCGCGCGAATGCTCGAGCCCTGACCCTCCTCGTAATAGACGATCAAAACCGACCCGTCGTCCAGATTCACCATCGACGGATACGCGCCGATCACCCAATCCACGGGCACGTTGTCGCTCCAGGTCGCGCATTCGTCGAGGCTGTAATGCAGGCTCGTCCTGGGTAAGCGGTGCGCCATCAGGATGATGTCATCGACCGTCCGCAGCAGATACGGACAATGGCCGGGAAACCCGAATGCTTCCGACACGCTCCAGGAGAGCCCCCGGTCTGTTGACACAGACCAGGCCATGGTTTCGCCGCGCCCACGCTGCGCCGCAAACAGGTCGCCGTTCTTGAGTTCGATAAGGTCTGTCTCGGCATCCAGAGGCATGCCCGCATTGTCGATGTCGATTACATCGCTCCAGGTCACGCCGTCGTCATCGGAGATCACCACGGCGCCCCAGCCGCGCTCGCCTTCCTCCCCGTACAAGCCCAGGATCAGGCGTCCATCTGAAAGCTGCCGGACTGGCGAGCTGCAATAGTATTTCGCCGCGATCTGCTGCGGTTCAGACCACGTTTTCCCCAGGTCTCGCGACGTGACCATCCAGGTACCCAGCCCTTCCCAGGGCCGGGGCCCCTCTCCTTTGGCGCGCAGCGAGAAGAAGTTGCAGATCAGCTTGCCGCTGCGGGTCTGCATGATCGAGGGATCGCGGTCGTCGTCCGGGCCATCATAGAGTATCTTTGCCGCGCTCCAAGTGACGCCCTCGTCGCTACTGACGCACCAGGCGATCCGCCCGCCCATGGGCAGATTTTCATTGGGAAGCGCCACATGCCCATACCCGGCATAAAACACGCTCATGAGCCGGCCGTCAGACAACCGGCACACGTCTGGAAACGCCTCGTAACCGCCCGCATTCGCATCCGTGCAGACGTGGATGAAGTCTGATTCGAAAATCAGGGCGTCGTCTTCCGGCGCTTTGGCCTCGCCCGACACGACGATATCTTTGACGTGCGCCAATCCCTGGTTCGCGTAAAACCCGATGCGCCCCATCGCGAGCGTGTCGTCCTGGACCTCGTAGAGCAGCGTACCATTCAACGAGACCCGCAAGGTGTTGCCAAGGCACGACAACTCGCCTTCGTGCCATTGCCCGGCCGGTTTGTCCAGGTTCCCTGCACGCTGGAGTTCATTCCACGATTCGGAGGCATCCGAACGGCACAGGATCGCCTGGCCCCGGTCATAATGCACGTAGTAATAGGTGAAGGCATCCGTGACGCGTATCATGAAGCCGCAGGCCAAGACCCCTGGTTCCTGCGGATCCACCTTGAATTTCGCCTTGAGGGTGACATCGCCCCAAGCCATGGGAAGGAAAAATGCCTGTGTCATCCCGGAACGCCCATCCAAGACCAGTTCTCCGTCCCGAATGGCCGCGTTGGCATCCGAAAACGCCCAAGCCTCGCTCGCATTCGGCTGCTGAAGGTCCAGGGCCAGCTCCTGTGCCCGCGCCGGAAGCCCGGGCAGGGCCAGAAGGATGGCAGCCAGACAGATCAATACGACAGTACGAAACATGGCAGAATTTCCTTTTGCAGGCCGCGCCCAGGCCACGACCGGTCAGTGTCGGCGGCTCAGAATCACACGGCGATTGTAGACGTCAGGCACAGGGTACGCAACAGCACGACGAAAACGCGCCGCGTTGAGAAAAGGCCGCGTCGTGCCGACCCGTCGCACGATACCCGGCAAAACCTTCCGTCACCGTCAGGGCCCCGGACGAAAGAACGCCGACCACCCCCCGAGGCTGCCAATCAAGAGCATCAACAGCGACAGCAGCAAGAGCGCCAGCGCGATCGGCGCCAGCCAAAATCGTTTTCGCCGCCACAAAAACAGCGGCAAGGTGAACAGAGCAACCCAAGTGCCGCGTGCCGATTGTCCCAGGCCCGTCTCTGTGTCCCCCGGGTGTTCATCGGGCTCCTCCCAATACGTCTCCGCATCAGGTTCCCGGCGCCTCGCCAGCGGATCGTCGCCCGTCGCCTTCAGCATCAGCCGGGCCGGCACAATCATGACACAGAACACCAGTCCCAGAAGCAGATGTGCGGTCAACCAGCCTGTCACCCGTACCGCGCGCGCCCAGCCGGCCAGCAGAGGCCGCAAGGCCCACGGCAGAAATGCGCTCACGATCAGGAACGTAAACGAAAGCATCAGCAGCAGCGCCGGCGGGGAGGCGCCGCCCCGCCAGCGGAGACCCGCCGCCACGAGCAGCGCGGCGCACAGGCCCAGACCAAACGTGCGCTGCGCGCCTCTGCTTCGGGGGTCGATGGTCTCCAAACTCACGGGCCGATGCATCCTTCTCAATCCAGCGGACTGTCCGCGTGCCAGTCGTCTTCTTCCGGCCAGTCCTGTTGCAGGGCCTTGTCGACAAAAAACGGGCCCATCACCAGGTAATCCATCTTCGTGCGCATGAAACACGCATAGGCATCGTGCGGGCCACAGACGATCGGCTCTTCCCGTACCCGGAAGGGCGCATTGACCAGCACGGGGCACCCCGTGAGTTCATGGAAACGTGAAATCAATCCATGGTAAAGCGCATTGTCTTCCCGGCTGACCGTGTGAACCTGCGCGGTGTTATCGACATGGGTGACCGCGGGAATCGACGAGCGCAGCGCCTGCCGTTTATCGAATCCCTTCGCGTCCATTTCGTCCTCGCTGAGGGCGATTCGCTTGTCCTGGCGCAGCGTTGCCGTCGCAGCCATGCAGGGGCTCTCGCGCTCGAGTTCAAAATAGTCGCTCATATGTTCGGCCAGCACCGACGGCGCGAACGGGCGAAACGATTCCCGGTAGCTGATCTTCCGGCTCAGCCGCGACTGCATGGCCGGCAAGCGCGGGTCCGCCAGGATGCTCCGCGCACCCAGCGAGCGCGGACCAAACTCCATGCGCCCCTGAAACCAGCCCACCACCTTGCCCCGCTCCAGAAGCCGGGCCACCGTGTCGCATAAAGCCGCCTCGTCCATGCGCTCGTAGTGGATGCGCTCCTCGCGCAGATAGGCCTCGACTGCGTCCTCGCTGAATGCCGGCCCCAGGCAGCCGGACTGGCGGCGGCATTGCTCCGCGTCGCGTGCGTTGTTCAAGACCTGGTGCCATACGAACAGAGCCGCCCCCAGGGCCGCGCCGGCCTCGCCCGCCGCGGGCTGAACCCACACATCCTTGAAGGGGCCTTCGCGCAAGAGCCGTCCGTTCGATGCGCAGTTCAGACCCAGCTCTCCCGCAAGGACCAGGTTGTGCATGCCGGTTTCGCGGTGCAATGCCTGCGCCATGCGGAGGATCACGTCCTCCGTAACCACTTGAATGGACGACGCCAGATCCATCTCCCGCCGGGTGATCGCGTCGCCGGGTTCCCGCGGAGGCCCTTCAAACAACTTCGCAAAGCGGCCGTTTGTCTGGTGCACACCGCCGCAATAATCGAAATAAGCCAGATTCAGGCGAAACGAGCCATCCTCTTTCACGTCGAGCAGGTGTTCGAGGATCGTTTCCACATAGACCGGTTCGCCGTACGGCGCCAACCCCATCAGCTTATATTCATGGCCTTTCGCCGCAAATCCGGCGAATGCGGTGAACGCGGAGTACAACAAACCGAGCGAATGCGGAAAACGGAGTTGTCTCAGGATGCGAATCTGGTTTTTTTCGCCCACGCCGCAGGTCGACGTCGCCCACTCTCCCACCCCATCCAGGGTCAGAAACGCCGCTTCGTCGAAGGGGGAAGGGAAGAACGCCGACGCCGCATGCGCCAGCTGGTGCTTTGTATGCAGCACCGGGCCGCGGTACCCCAGCCGCTTGCGGATGATACCGCGCACAAACAGCTGCTCTCGCAACCACAACGGCATCTGGGCGAAAAAAGACCGGAGGCCTCGGGGCGCCACCGAGGCCCAGGTCAGCAGCAAACGCTCGAATTTCACGAACGGCTGTTCGTAATACACCACATAATCGAGGCCCCGGCCGTCAATGCCCGCTTCTTCCAGGCAATACTCCGCTGCATTGAGCGGAAATCCCGCATCGAGCGCCTTACGGGTAAAACGCTCTTCCTGTGCAGCGGCCACCACGTCGCCATCGCGAACCAGAACCGCCGCGCTGTCAAGACCAAAACCCGATAATCCAAGAATATGCATAAAGGGCGCACCCCTTGAGGCCGTTTGCACAAGCATGCGGTTGAATTTAGCCCATTCTGGCAAATAGTATCAAACGACCGGCCACGAATGGCAGCATCCGGGACGGCCGCGCCGTTTCACGGCGGACCGAGGCGCCGGGGATGGACACTGCGTCCGCGAACTGAGGAGTGCTCCCATGCAGAAACCAATCACCGCCATCCTGGCCCTGCTCGTCTTTGCCGGCGCGGGATGCCAGACCACCGGCAAAGACATCCTCAGTGTACCGACTGCGCGCGAATACGCCGAGCTGGAACGGGTTGAAATCGACTCCGCAAGCGCCCGGGTCGATGAAGCCGCCGTCCTCGGCGCCGCCGTTCATGCCCCCTATGAATTCTCCTCCGCGCAGCAATACCTCGAACTCGCCCGCCAGCAGAAGCGCCTGCGTAATCGCGAGGGCGCCTGGGATTATGCCCAGCTCGCCCGCAATATGGCCGAGGCCGCGATTCGCGCCATTCCCGAAGACCAGCGCGTATCCACCGCGGTCGAACCCGCCCGCGACGAAGAAACCTGTCGCGCGCAGTTTGAATCCACCAAAGCCCGATATCTCGAGGTCGACCCGGCCAAGGCCAAAGCCGTCCTGCCTCTCCTCTACGCCCAGGCCTCAGCGCGTCTCAGCCTCGCGGAACACAACCTGGTCCGGGGAAGAGACTGGCGCGAGGCCGCCCAAGCCCTCGCCGACACCCACGCCCTGCTGGACATCCTGGAACAGCACGATACCGACGGGGACGGCATTCCCGATCTGAGAGACGCCGACCCGCTCCATCCGGAAGACTTTGACGGTTTTGAAGACGAAGACGGCGCACCCGACCCCGACAACGATCAGGACGGCATCCCCGATGTGATCGATGTTGCGCCCATGGAGCCAGAGACATTTAACCGCTGGCGCGATCACGACGGCGCGCCTGATGAATATCCGGTCTTCGAGGCCATCTCGTTTGCCCGGGGCAGCGCCACACTCGACGCCTTCGCCAAGGGCTATCTGAGCGGCATCGCCGTGCTCTTCGCAGAGTGCCCGGAGATCATTATCCACATGAAGGGCTACGCCGATGACTCTCATTCCATCCGCTACAGCATGGAACTCTCCCGCCGCCGGGCGCAGCGGGTTCAGCAGTACCTGCTTGAGCAGGGCATCCCCCCCGAGCGCCTGACCGTTTCCTTCCACGGGGAGGCCGATCCCGTCAGCGACAGCAACACCGAAGCAGGGCGCACCCTCAACCGCCGCGTGGAAATCGTGATGGAGTAAACGCGCAACCGGAAGTTGCAGTCAATGACACGGAAAAGCACGAGGCCGGCGCTTCTTTTTGTGCACCCTAGTGCAGCGCCACGGCCCCCAGGTCCATCTCGCCGCCGGGCGGGAGGAGCACGCCCCCTATCTCGCGCTGTCCGCTCGCGACAGCCTTCACTTTGACCGTATATTCGCCGGGCGGCACACAGTCAAAGACCACCCGGCCCCGAGCATCCGTATCGCCTTCCGCAGGCCACCACGCACCGTGCACTCCGTGAAACATCATCAGGCCGACGTTCTCTTTTGCCGCCGGTTCCTGCGCGGCGTTGAGCAGGGTCATGGACAACCTCGCGCCCTCGACCATCGTGATGGTCATCGTGTCGGTCGCGGCGCCCGACGAGGGCAGGATCTCGTAGAAGTTGTTCGGGAACATGCGCATCGCCGGGTCCCATGCGCGCACAAACAGGTGGATTTCGCTGGGCAGCGCCAGCGCGCTCTTTCCGTCCGCGCCGGTCAATGGACCCTGCACCCGCGGCGTCTCGAATGCGTTGGGCGTCTCCGTGGCGATCGGGAGCATATCGGCCAGAGGGCGGCCTCTTGCATCCACGACGAGCACCGGCCCCCGCGTGATCACCTGTTTCACGGGCTGCGGCGCCGCGCTGTGCTTGCTCCCGACCGGAGCGGAAAGCTCCGTGCCCGCCGGTTCATCCCCGCCGCAGCCGCTCAGCAGGAAGAGCGCCAGGAGCACCAGCGGAATCTCCCGCTTCATGCGACGCCCTCGCCTCCCGACAGGAGCTGCTGCTCATACAAACGGCGGTAGATCCCCCCCTTCGCGAGAAGCTCCTGATGCGTGCCCTGCTCCGCGATCGTGCCCTGATCGATGACCACGATCCGATCCGCACGCTGGACAGTTGCCAGGCGGTGCGCGATCACGATCGTCGTGCGTCCCCGCACAAATGCCGCCAATGCCTGCTGAATCGCCTGCTCACTTTCCGAATCCAGGTGGGAGGTTGCCTCATCCAGGATCAAAATCGCTGGATCCTTGATGATCGCCCGCGCAATGGCCAGGCGCTGCCGCTGTCCCCCCGACAGGGTCGCGCCGCCCTCTCCAATGACGGTCTTGTAGCCCTCCGGCAGCGCCTCGATAAACGCGTCGGCATACGCGGCCCGGGCCGCTCCGGCCACCTGCTCCGCTGTGTATTCCTCCCGGCCAAACGCGATATTGTCGCGCACCGACTCGTTGAACAGAATGGTCTCCTGGGTCACGATGCTGATCTGGTCGCGGAGGCTCCCAAACGTGACCTCCCGGATGTCGACCCCATCGATCGTCACCGCACCGGCGGTCACGTCATAAAAACGCGGAAGAAGTTTCGCCATGGTGCTTTTGCCGGAGCCGCTGAACCCGACCAACGCAACCATCTCGCCTTTGTTCACCTCGAGGTCGATATCTTTCAGGACGTCGATCCCGGGCTTGTAGGCAAAGCGTACGCCTTCGAAGCGAATGGCCTTCGAGAGGCGCGGCAAGGCCTGGGCGCCGGCCTTTTCGGCAATATCGGGCCGCATATCGATGAATTCGAAGACCCGTTCCGCGCTGGCCACGCTCGTCTGAATCTGGTTGTTTACAGTGGACAGCTTTCGCAGCGGGTCCAGCAGCAGCGCGAACGCGAAGATCAGCGCAGCCACATTCCCGCGGCTCATCTCTTCGCTCATCACCCGCGCTCCGGCAAACAGCACCAGCGCCGCCACGCCCACGATCAACACAAACTCCACGATCGGGCCAACCGCCGCATCCACTTTCACCATTTTCACGAGATAGCGCCGCAACCTGCCGAATTCCACGTTCGTGCGGGCGATCTCGTACGATTCCATGCAGAACCCCTTGACGATCGCGATCCCGTTGAAGGTCTCCGACGCCACCATGGCCATGGACGCGACTTTTTCCAGCGAACGCCGGACGCTCTTCTTGAATTTGCGGCCCAGGCGGTAGATCGCCGCCGCCACCGGCGGAAGCACGCACAAACCCACGAGGGTCATCAGCGGATCGATCGACAACGCGGTAATCAGAAAAAACACCGCCTTGATCGGTTCCCGCATCAGCTTCACGAAAACCCCCGACAAACCCCGGTTTACCTGAAAAATATCGTTCGAAAAACGCGCGATCAGCTCCCCCGTCGGGTGCTTCTCAAAAAAGCCCAGCGACAGATGCATGATGTTTGCGTACATCTCCCGGCCTAATTCCACCGAGATATTCGCGCCAATCGTCCCCGCAAGGTATTCCTGAAGGAAACGCGCCACCCCCGCCAGAAAGGACAGCAACACCAGCACCACAGACGCCGCCTGAATCGCAAACATCGGCCGGGTACGCATCGTTTTCAGGAAATCGTGCACCTTTCCCTGTACCGCGTCGTCATCCATACCGTGAAGAAACCGGAATGGTCTCAACGCCGACGTGACCCGCGGCGCATACGTATCCGTCAAAGCGGCCAGCGCGCGCGCCTCCGCCTGTTCAAGCGTCTCGCTCCCGCTCCCGGCATCCTGCAGGGGCTCCGCTTTTCCGAGCGAAATATCCACGACCGCCGCAAGGCCCACGATCATGGACGTGAAAGAACCGGCGACCAGAAGTGCCAGCAGAAGTGATACCGCCAGCCGCCCTTTGTAGCGAAACGCGTACCCCAGGAGGCGTTTGTAAATCGACCAAACGCTCGCTGACGCACGTGTCAAATTGCGCGGGTTATAGTTCGGATCTTCGCTGATCGCGATCATGGATACATCCGTGGTTGCGTAGGCCCTGTTGATCGCACGGATGCTACCACAGCACCCGAATTCGTTCAAAACACCGGGACTCGCGCATCATCAGGAAGGCTGTCTTTCGCGTCCCGGTCAGAGCCAGATGGAGATAATGGGGGTGTCGGGCACGGGAAGAGGGACTGGCGGGCCCGTGGATTCGAATGCGATGGCCGCCGGAAGATGGGCGGCGGCGATCGTTTTGCCCTGCACTTCGAAGGTGATTTCCCAGCTTCCCGCGGACGTTTTTTCAGGGCCGATCCACTCGGCAAGGCCGCGCGCGGGTCCCGGCAGGAGTGCACAGGCGGCATACTGCGCGGCGGGATCGTAGCGGCGGGGGGCCTCGGCGAGGCGACCGGCCAGGGCCAGCTGATTGCCGCCCGCCTGGCAGGCCAGCTCAACACCGGCGCGGTGGCATTTGGCGACACAAGTCAGCGGCAGGGACGGGCGCGGGAATGCCTCGGGCGGCGTGTGCAGTTCAGCACCCCAGCTCAAGAGCAGCCGCAGCAGCTGCGCTCCAGACAGATCTTCCGGCAACACCGCCTTCAATTCCGCCGGTTCTTCGAAATCCACGGGCCAGAGCGTCTTCAGGACCGCGGCGCGCAAGGGCCAGGAGCAGGGACAGCCATACGCGGCAACGTCGAGATCAGGGTCCAGCCCCGTAGGAAGGGAAATGGCGGCCGATTCATCGAGTGCCTGGGCCAGCAGGGCCTCCGCGTGCTTGAACTTCCCCGCACCCAGCAGCCCCTGAATATGGGCCAGGGCGGCGGTTCGGGCGGTGGACTCCGAGCAGGCGTCGCGCAGACGCACCAGGAATGCGTCGATCTCGCGTTCATCCGGCGGAGGCAGCAGCAACCGCGCAGCGCCGGTCGGCCGGCAGGTGAGCGTGATTTCGTACGCGGCCTCGTGGAGAAGATCCTGGGCCAGGGCTGCCCGCGCGCGCCAGAGATGCGTGCGCCGCTCCCTGGGCCAGGTGGTTTCGACATAATCCATGCGCGTTTCGAGCCGGGCGAAATCGGCGTCCGCGAAATCCTGCCGGGCGGCGATTTCATAGTTTCGGGGGTTGTAACGATCGGCGGGATGCACCCCGCCGATATTGACCGCTACGAGCAGGACAAGCGGCACGAATCCCAGCGCCCAGTTCGCGGGCGGCGACGGCAGCGGGCGTTCCGACTGCACAGCTCCCGCCGCGGTTCCCGCCAGAAACCCCCAGAACAAACGCAACTCGAGGGGAAACAGTACCGCGAAAAGGGCCAGGATCGCCAGAAGCATGGTGGTGCTTTCCGCAATGGTGTGGCGCATATCCCGCCATTGGAGCAACGATTTGGCGAGGATGCGCGCGAGCAGCCAGCCGCCGGTCAGCGCGGCCAGCGTGGCGCCGGCTGACGCAACGTGATCCGGCGGCCGCCAGAAACGGATGGCGCCCAGCGACAACGAGGCGAGTATGGCCAGCGCCAGCAGCAGAGGCGCGGCAAACGCCAGCAGGCTCCGCCGCAGAAATCCCGTGACGCTGTCGTTGCGCAGAAAACGTGACCACGCAGCGGCAAATCCCATAAACAGGAGCAACACACATTCCACCACCGTGTGCCCGAAGGGGGCCGTCAGGCCGGTTTCCAGCGAGTAGGCGGAAGGCGGTGGCAAAAAAGCGGACGTGCTGCGCCGCATCAGGAAATAGACGACCGAATACAGGGCGAGCAGCCCGACCGATAAGGCCAGTGTCGCCACAATGGCGCGGGCAAGCGCGGTTCCGGCCGAACGCGCTACGGCCAGCCCAAGAAGAATGGCCATGGCGCCGTGCGCCGGGACAAGCCTTGCCGGCGGCAGGGAAAACAGGAGCAGCAGACCGGCGGGCCACAACAATTCGAAACGAATCCCCAGCCGGTGGGAGCGCGCATAATCCGTGAATTCCAGCAGGAGGATAGCCAGCGCAAGCAGCGTGGTCAGGCGGATATGCAAGCCGGGGATGAAAAGAAACACGTCCCACGGCGCCGCAGCCGCGAACACGACCAGCAGACCCGCGCGCAACTTGTCTCCGAGCGGGTTCATTCCAGCGCTTCCACGGAGGCAGGCCGGGGCGCATGCCGAACCGAAAACGCGCTGAATCCGTGGGCGCACAGAGCGGCGAAGGCGAAGAGCGCAAAAAGCAGCAGCGCCACCCGCCGTTCACGGCGCATGCGTTGGATGGCATCCATCATGGCTGAATTTCCACGCGCATCCGGTGCGCACCCTTGCCCAGTCCCGTGGCATGCGAAGTATAGCACGGGCGCGAAAAGGCTCGGGGCCTCGTCCGTAGCACCGGTTTACAGCATCCCTTCCTTCGAGAGGCGCATAAGCTCGGCCGGATGGCGAGGTTCACGCGCTTCGTAGCCCGGCAACGGCTTGACCTGCGTATGGTAGACGTCCAGGAAGCTGGACGCGAGCGGGTAGTACTCGTCTTCGAGTTCCGCGGGCGGCACAATCCAGTTTTTCGCGCCCACAATGGCCGGCGGAGCATCCAGGTAGTCGAAGGCAAGCTGCGAGATGTTTGCGGCGATGGTGTGGAGATAGCTCCCGCGCTCACAGGCGTCGCTGCCGAGGATGAGCTTGCCGGTCTTTTTGACCGAATGGTAGAGAATCTCGTAATCGAACGGGACCAGTGTCTGGCCGTCGATCAACTCAACGGAGATGCCGTAATCACGCTCAAGCTCTTGAGCGGCCTCGTACGCGCGGTACAGCGTGGCGCCAAAGGTGAGCAGGGTCAGGTCCGAGCCTTCTTTCACGATCTGGGGCACGCCCAGCGGCACCGTGTAGTACTCCTCCGGCACGCCGCCCGGGTGGAAGATCTCGGTGATGTCGTAGATGCGCTGGCTTTCGAAAAACACGACGGGGTCGTTGCCGCGCAATGCCGCCGCCATCAGCCCTTTCGCGCTGTACGGGGTCGCGGGGAAGCAGACTTTGAGCCCCGGCATATGGGCGCAGAGGGCGGTCCAGTCCTGCGAGTGCTGCGCGCCGTATTTGTTGCCGACAGACACCCGCAGCACCACCGGCATGCGGCAGTACCCACCTGACATCGCGGTCCATTTGGCGAGCTGGTTGAACACCTCGTCGCCGGCGCGGCCCATGAAGTCGCAATACATCAGCTCGACGATCGGGCGGCCGCCTTCGAGGGCAAAACCGACGGCCGTGCCCACGATAGCGCCTTCCGAGATCGGCGAATTGAACAGGCGGTGGTAGGGGAGCGCCTCGGTCAGGCCGCGGTACACGGCGAACGCGCCGCCCCAGTCGCGGTTTTCTTCCCCGTAGGCCACCACGCGCGAATCGTTGTAAACATGATGCGCGATCGCCTCAAAAATCGCATCGCGCAGGCTCACGGCCTTGCTTTCCTTGCGGATGCCGCCGTTCTCGTCCAGCCCCGCGCGGTTTTTTTTGGCAATCTGTTTGACGCGCGGATTTTCCTCAAACGGCAGGAGAACATCGTCCGTGCGCTCGAGTCCAGGCAGTTCTTCCTCATCCACGTTGGTGAACAGGATGTCGGTAAGGCCGCTGTGCGGCGTGAGGGTCATGCGCGGGGAGAGCTTATCGTCAGTAGCCAGCCTGCAGGCTTTCGTGACCTTCCGGGTGGCGTACGCCTGGATGGTGTCGAGGTCCGCCTGCGAGGCCACACCGGCCTCGATGAGCTTGGCGCCGAACTCGGCGATGGGGTCGACCGCCCGCCACATCTCGATCTCTTCCCGTTCGCGGTACGACGACTGGTCGCTGGGCGAATGTCCGGTCTGGCGATAGCACTGCACATCCAGCAGCACGGGTCCGTCGCCCGCTTCGAGGATGGCCTTCTTGCGCGCGTAGGCGTCGGCCACCGCGAGCGGGTTGTTCCCGTCCACCGTTTCGGCGTGCATATTGTCAGGATTGAGGGCCGCGCCGGCGCGAGAGAGGTATTCGAACCCCATGGTCTCGCCGATGGGCTGGCCGCCCATGCCGTAAAAATTGTTCATGAAATTGAAGATGATGGGCAAGCCGCCCCGGTGTTCCCCTTCCCACAGGGTTTTGAACTGCGCCATGGAGGCGAACTGGAGGCCTTCCCAGACGGGCCCGCAGCCGATCGACGCGTCGCCGATGTTGGCCACCACAATGCCGGGCTGACGGCGTGCGCGCTTGAACAGCGCGGCGCCCGCGGCGATGTCGGCGCTGCCTCCGACGATCGCGTTGTTCGGAAACACGCCAAAGGGGATGAAGAACGCGTGCATCGAGCCGCCCATGCCCCGATTAAACCCGTTGGCGCGGCCGAAGACCTCCGCCAGCAGCCCGTACAGCAGAAAATCGATCCCGATTTCTTCTTCTTCCTCGCTCACAAACCCGGCCTTGGCTTTTCCTGCACGCTTGCCGTCAATGCGCAGGCAGTCCCAGTTCGGTTCGTGCGTTTCGATCAGGTTGAGGATAGCGCCATCGAAATACCCTTCCATGACCTCGCGCAGACCCCGGCCATTAAGCTCGAGGATGGCGCGCAGGCTCTTGGCGATGATCTCGCCGTGGCTTCGGTGGCTGCCGAAGATATGGTCGGCGACGTCCAGGTGGTAGGCCTCGCCCACCGCGGCGCCTTCCTGGCCAATGGAAAGGTGTGCAGGGCCCATATGCCTGTACTCGATGCCCTGGTAGGAACCGAGTTTCTTGATGCTGTCGAGCATATTCTCGAATTCGCGGATGAGGCTCATGTCGCGGTAGATGCGCAGGCAGGCCGCGGGCGTAATGCCTGAATCACTGGCGATTTCTTCCGCCACTGTTCTAGTGTACGCATTTACGTGGATCGAGCCCAAGTCGATCACGGCCTTCTTACGCACTTCCTCAGGAATGACCATCAGCTTCTTCGTCATGGCTCTACACCTTTGGCTGGTAGGGGTACCGTACGGGAGCAGTCAGTTCAACAAATCGACGGCCAGGCGGCCCGCATGAAAAACGTCCAGCCAAGTATACCCCAAACTATTGGGCGATTTCATGCAGGGCCTGCGCGCTCGCCCGGCGAAAAACCGGTCCGCGGACAATGCCTCGAGGGGCACGCGGGCTCAGGTCAACGAGGAGCTTTCATGGAGTTGTGCAGCAGGGGTGCTGACGGGAAAGGAGAGTCTGAAACAGGCGCCGGGATCCGGGGTGTCTTCAAGCACCGCCTCCCCGCGATGCCGATTCATGATATCGCTGACCGCCGCCAGACCGATGCCGGAACCCTTATTGCCTTTGGTGCTGTAAAACGCCTCGAAAATGCGTTCGCGGTCCTTGGCCGGGATGCCTGGGCCGGTGTCGCGAATGCTCAGGCACACCGAGCCGTTGGTGGCCCAGGTGCGCACGTAGATCTCGCGCGGCGTCTGCTGCGATTCCATGGCCTGGGTCGCGTTGATGATCAGGTTGAGCAAAGCCTGCCGCATGAGCACGAGATCACCGTAACACGCGGGAATGTCCGGCGCGAGAGATTTTTCGACCTGAATGCCCTGGCGCAACAGGACAGGCTTGGCCACGTCGAGGCACGACTCCACGACGTCGTTGAGGGAAAGTGTGGAGAAGGCGTTGGTCTGGTGGCGCAGAAATCCCATGGCTTTCCGGACCAGCATGTTGCAGTGCTCGGATTGAGAGCGGATCAGATTGAGACGGCGTTCCAGCCCCGTCAGGCCTTCATCCGGCGCGATGAGATCGACCTGGCTCCCGATGACGGACAGAGGCGTGCCCAGATCGTGAAGAATTCCCGAGACAAAACGGCCCACCGACTCAAAACGGTTGGCGTCCAGGGCCAGTTCCTGCAGTCGGCGGCGCTCCTGATCCTGCCGTCGTTGCGCCAGCGCCCGGTTCACATGATCCAGGAGCGTATCGTTGTCGAAAGGTTTTTCAAGATAGGCGAACGCCTTGTAGGCCACGGCTTTCATGGCCGTCTCCAGCTCGCCGAATCCGGTCAGAATGATGACCTCGATCTCGGGCTGGAAATCCTTGATCCATTTCAACAGGTCGACCCCAGACAACTTGGGCATGCGCAGGTCGGTTATGACCACGTCCATCGGTTGAACCGCCAGGATTTCCTGCGCCTCGGGCACGTTGCATGCCAGCAGGACATCGTGATCCTCTTTGAGCAACATGCGCAACGCTTGACGGGGCCCGTTTTCGTCATCCACTACAAGAATTGTACTTCGTGTTTCCGGTAGCACTGCAGCACCTCTATGCGTTTCCTCGTTGCGACCCTTCCTCACCCTCGGGACCTGGGCAACGATTTTCCCCCATTGCTTCCGAAATGCGCTGTGGTAGCCCTCTAAAACCGATGTTTCGATTGTTTTCAAAGTGCAACCACTGTGCCAACGTCAACAATTTACCCTAATCCACTGAAAATGTAAAGGTTGCGAACTTGTTTTTTTGCCGGCGAAGCGTACAAAAATGAACATCACGGGCTTTCCCGCGGGTTTCTGTGCAAAATTGAACGCCGCTCTCGATGGGATCTGCCCAAAAAGTAGGCATAGAGTCGGGTCATATAAGGGCAGGCGCCGTTGTTCCTATAGTCGATGGTGTTGTTTTTACGTGACCCGTATGGTATTACGTGCACCTGCTAGATGAGAACGGAAAGGGAGCGGCTTTTTTTCGAGCCGTTTCCAGTGAGAGGTCAAGACGAACAATGCGCAAGCGTAACGCGATAACCGCGACCTGGCCGACGGCGGGCAAAGCTGCCGCTCGACTCGCGTGGCGTATTATTAGCGCTGGGGTTCGTCCTCGGAGGAGTCTCGTATAGCATAGACGGGCAAACATAGAAGTCAGAGACGCCGCAGGAGAACCCCAAAGGGCCTGCGGCGTTTTTCTTTTTTCGATTAGCCGGGGTGCGCCGGTCACCGCGCGCCACAGCGGGACGAGGAGAGCAAAATGCGAATTCAGCGAGCGAGGCATTGTCTTGGATACACGACCCGCCGGTATTCGGGGCCTTCCAGCCCCGGGTTCACGGATACGTCGCACAAAACGA
This sequence comes from Candidatus Hydrogenedentales bacterium, assembly GCA_050950105.1. GTDB lineage: Bacteria > Hydrogenedentota > Hydrogenedentia > Hydrogenedentales > SLHB01 > UBA2224. Next base: position 571,126 of record JBMNGZ010000010.1, read on the forward strand.
GTTTAAAACAGGGAGTCTGTAATCATGTCGGGGTTTAACGCGAGCTTTTGGGAAGTTTCCACAAGCTCCAAGTACCTTGAAAACATCCCCACGGAGCGCAATCTGTGGTTTGAGACCGAGCAGGATCGCGAACGGCGCTATGCGCTTCAGGATTTTTTCCGCAGTGTCCTGCCGGCGATCAACACGCTCATCGATACCCGCCTTACGGAGCGCCAGCGGGCCATTCTGCGCTTGCATTACTTCAAGGGAATGACGCAGGTGGAGATCGCCAAGCAGCTCCACGTGGCGCAGTCCACCGTCAGCCGCCACCTGTTCGGCACCACGCGGGACGGCAAAAAAGTGGGCGGAGCGATAGCGAAGCTGCGCAAGACGCTCGAAAAAAACGGCAACCCGGACGTGTCGACCGCGCTGGAGATCCTCCAGAGCCGGATGTCTCAAGCGTCCTGAGCCGCTCCCGTTTCAGGAAGCCAGAGTCCGCCGGAGCCTATCGAGGAGCGGCGGAACCGCGATCATGGGGTCTTCTTTGCCTTCGTATTCCAAGGCGGCATAGCCCCGGTATCCGGCTTTTCGCAGGATGGCTACGATGCGCGCATAATTGGCGTCTTCCACGCCCGAGCCATCGTACGTACGAAGCTCAATCTTGATCTGCACGGTCAACGCCAGGTGCGCCACGGCGGCCATGTTTTCATACGGCTGCTCGCGGAAGTTCCCTGTGTCGAGGTTGATGCCGAGCCATTCGTGGTCGACCGCGTCCACGATGCGCAGCAGAGCCTCCGCGGAATCCGTCAGATAGCCGTGATTTTCGATGGCCAGAAAGACCCCGCGCGAGCCCGCATAATCGCAACTTGCCTTCATGCCCTCCACCATCCGGGCGAAATCTTTCTCCGGGTCCTTCTTCTGCCCGGCAAAGATGCGGATGCATGGCGCGCCCAGCTCCACCGCATGATCGACCCAGGTCCGGACATGCTGAAGCTCCTCATCGCGCTGCTCGCCCGGGGGAAGGCAGAAATTGTTGCGGATAGGCATCCCCGAGATGTCCAGTCCAAGACGAAATGCCTTGGCCTTCAACGAATGAATGTACGCGCTGTCTTCCGACGAAAAATAATACGAGGTCAGCTCAATGGCGTCCAGGTCCCAGCCCGCGGCCATTTCGCAGAACTCATGCAGCGTGAACTTGCCTGGTTTGCCGCCCTGAGGCAGGTAATCGCGAAATGAATACGCCGCCAGGCTCAGCCTGATTTTCGAGCCCGCCCGCCGGGCCGGGGACTCCTCCCCCGCATGCGCCTTGCCGGGCAGCGCAGAGGCTGCCGCTGCCGCCAGACCGGAACCAAAAAACTGCCGCCGTGACCAGTGCATGGGGAACTCCTTTACGAATCCAGCTAATCTCAGCTCTTCCGCCAACTGCGCAGGCTGTGCAGGACTTCGGTGTGCGGCCGGCATCGCGAAAACAGCCTGCACGCCTTCAAAGCACCCAGCATCGGGCCATACACCGGCTACCCAGCATAGTATACGCCCATCTTGACGGTTTCAAAGGGGCAGTGACAGAAAAATCGCGCGAAAAACTGTCGCATTTTCCAGTTCTGCGCCGGCCGGGAGTTCGACTAGCCACGGCGGTTGCCCGCGCGAATTGCGCTCGCTGCTTATGCTCACCCCGCTTCGCGTTCGAAACGGCAGACGGTCTCGACATGCCACGTGTTGGGGAACATGTCGACGATGACCGTGCGCGCAATGCGCCACCCGGCTTTGCACAGCACCGCGGCGTCACGGGCGAGCGTGGCCGCGTCGCAGGAGACATACACGATGGCCTCCGCGCGGGCTTGAGCCAGGCGCGGCATGATGGCCTTCGCGCCGGAACGCGGCGGATCGAGAAGAATCGTGTCCCATTCCTGACGATCCAGGGCCTGCACGAAGGCCTCTTCACCGCCCCTCTCGTAGGTGCCGGCCCCCAGGGCGGCCGCGCAGGTTATTGCGGCGGAATCGCGATCGATCCCCAGCACCTCGGCGCCTTCGTGCGCCCATCCGAGCGACAAGTTGCCGTTACCGCAATAGAGGTCGAGCAGGCGCGCGGGCTGCCCCACGAGGGCGTGAACGACCTCCAACAGCATGCGGTTCAGCAGGAGGCTCGATTGAGAAAATGCGCCATTCACGATCGGCGCCCCGTCGAACATGAATCCGTGCCGCGTGTCGTGTTCGCGCCCGCTATCATACTGCGCAAACATCTCCTGCAGCGACGGGCTGGGTTGGCGCGTCCAGACCAGCACGTCATCGCCTTCGGGGTTTACGGTCACCTCCACGGATTGGCCGGGCCGCGCCGCGCGTACCCGGTCCAGGGCGGCGTTGAGTTTGTCGTGGCACAGGGGGCAGGACGCGATATCGACCACGTCGTGGGAGCCGCGCGCGTAGAAACCGGCGGCTCCGCCGTGTTCGTGAAATTCCGCGCGCGTACGATAGCCCAGGTACCAGTCGGGCGAGTCTGCCCATTCGGGATCGATGCTGAGGCGGCCGATGCGCTGAAAGCAATCACGCACAATCTGGCATTTCCACTCGGCTTGGGCGGGATACTCGAAGGTCAGCCACTGGCAGCCGCCGCAGCGCCCGAACGCGGGGCATGGCGCCTCGATCCGATGCGGTGACGGCTTCACAAGCTCGGTAATGACGGCCCATAAGACCCCACGGCTCCGGCGCACGACATCGATGCGCACTACGTCGCCGGGAAGGGCATAGGCGACAAAACAGACCTGGCCTTCAACGCGGCCCACGCCATGGCCGCCATGGGCGATACCGGTGATTTCTATGCTGGAATTCATGATGTTTTCGGGATGGTCTTTCGTGGTTGGTGGCGCCCGGGGCGCTACACTTGGGTGGCTTTGGCGGCCTGTTCGGAGAAATCAATGACGATCCGCGGCGTTTCCGCCTGGAATATGCGATAACGCACCCCGACCATGTCGAACATTCGCCGCGCGGCCTGGTTGCTGTCGGAATCCCGGTACTTGTCCGAGAGAAAAATGATCTCGCGAATGCCGCTCTGGATGATCAGTTTCGCGCATTCGTTGCAGGGGAACAAGGTGACATACAGGCGGCATCCCGAGGTGTCCGCGATGTTCGTGTTCAGGATGGCGTTCAGTTCGGCGTGGCACACGTACGGATATTTCGTGTCGAGTGCGCTGGCCGCCTCGCGGGCCCAGGGCAATTCATCGTCGCTGCAGCCGGATGGAAAGCCGTTATACCCGATGCCGACGATCTTGTTGTGGCCATCCACGATGCAGGCGCCTACCTGCGAATTGGGGTCTTTACTGCGCTGGGCGGACAGAATCGCCAAACCCATGAAATAATCGTCCCAACTGAGATAATCCTTGCGTTTCTCCGCCATCTCCGGCTCCCCTTTTGCCGTCGCCCGCACCGTGCCGCAACGACGGGAAAACGAGTATAACACAGGCAACCGGGCGACCGTTTGTTGATCGTTCCGGCGGGCGTATGCTACGATCCGGTTCTAAACAGGGCGACTAGCTCAGGTGGTTAGAGCGCCGTCTTCACACGGCGGAGGTCACTGGTTCGAGCCCAGTGTCGCCCACCATCAGACATCCGGCGCCGGAGTACGCGCACCCGGCGCCGGTTTTTTATTCTCACGTCTCTTTCGCGCCGGGGGTTAGCGTTGCGGCGGCCAGGAGGCGCGATCGGGGCTTTCGTAGAGACCTATCTTCTCCATGGGGATCGGCTCGAACCCCAGCGCAAAAGCGGGGGAATCGTCCTTCAAGCGAAAATCCCGGTTCGCGGCATCCACAAAATGCGGGTCTTCCTGAATCAGGTTGTTCTCGATCCGGACGTATTTCTTCGCCTCCTCCTGCATGCCGTCCCATTCACCACCCCAACAGATGTTGCGGGAGAAGACATTGTCTTCGGGGGCCTTGGGTTCTTTGTCGAGTATGGCGGCCAGCGCGGGGTACTGCTCACTATACGGCGCTTCGTTGTACGCGATGCCGGAGAGGGTGCCTTTTTCCGCGGCCTCCTGCAGCCAGCCGTCGGCATGACCGTGGGCCCAGCCCAGGGCGCGCGCATCGAGATGGATGGCCGGTTTGCAGTCCACGAAGAGGTTGTTGATCACCGTGCAGTCGCGCCCACCCCCAATGAGGACCGCCCGCGTGACGTTGCAGAACACGTTGCCGACCAGGTCGGCCGATGAAAACATGTCGTCAAGGTACATGCCCATACAACCCCGGTTTTCAAAGCCGGTAATGTCGTGCAGGTAGTTGTGGCGCAGCAGATGGCCCCGCATAGTCCAGTTGCGACCGGTATAGATGGCGCCCGCGTCGTTGGATTCATAGCATACGTTGTAGATCTCGTTGAATTCGATGCAATGGTCATTGCCTCCGAATCCCATGGCCATATGGGGGGCGTCGTGGAGCAGGTTGTGCGCCGCGCGATTGCCCACGCCGTTGAGCCGGATGCCCGTGTGATACATGCGGTACCACCGGGCGAAGTGGTGAATGTGGTTGTTTTCCGCAAAATGACCGGCAGGAGTGAGCGTGATGCGGTCGCCGCCCGTGAGCGTAATACCGCCGCCGGCCATCTGATAGATATCGCATCCCAGCACCCCGTGATTCGTGCCGTCGGTTACGCGCAGCGCGTCGGCGCCGCCGTTTCGGAACACGCAGGCCACCACGCGGTTGATCGCGCCGCCGCGCATCACCAGCGCCGTGGAACGGCACGCCTCAAACGTGAATCCGCGCAACGTCACGAAGGAGACTTCGCTGGCCGACACAAGGGTGGGAATCACCGACACAACGGCGCTGCCGCTGCCGATGGGTTCAGGCGGCCAGAAATAGAGCACGCCGGTCTCGCGGTTGACGTGCCATTCGCCGGGGGCATCAAGCTCGCAGAGCAGGTTGAACGCGTAATACCACTGGCCTTTCCGGTAACCGTAGCTGTGGGCGGGTTCGGCCAGCGTGATGCTGTGGTTTTCCACATCGATGGCGTGAATGGGCTTGCGTTCATCCGACCAGTCCCAGAACCAGTAGCCATGAAGCCAGGGCTCCTCTTCCTGAAGCCAGCGCCGCGGTCGCTCGCCGTCGTACACAAACGTGCCGGTCATGCTGCCTTTGATGCCGTGGATCTGGTGGCCGTCTTCGACGGTAAGTTCTTGAATGCGCACGAATCCGTCGTTTGGCCAGCGCGAGACCGTCATGGGAATGTCCTGATAGAACAGTTCGAGGCCTCCACCGCTGGGACTGCCGAAATCGGCAACGCCGAGCGCGTTCAGGTCGGCCTGGAGCACATGGCCCCGCGCAGACTCATCCAGCCGGTCGAGGATGGCCGGATCCGTCACCGGTTGGAAATTATCAATCACTTTCCCGCCAGAAAGGCGCACCTCGGCGCCATCGGCGGCGCGATACACAATGCGGTTCGCGGGCGTGCCGGAATCCTCTTCGGTCAGTTCAAAAGGCGCGTCCAGAGTGTAGGTGCCGCCCGCGACCGCGACTTCGATGCCTCCCACGGGCAGCTCGCCCCGAACCTTGATCGCGCGGATGGCGTCGCGGGCCCGCTGCAGCGTGGCAAACGGCCCATCGGTGCCCTCGCCATTCGGCGCGGCCAGTTTTCCCGACCAGGCGTTATTCCCGTTGGTGGCCACGTAAAACGTTTCCACACCGAAGACGCAGCGCGCCGCCGCCAGCACGATCAACAGCCCCATGACATAGCGCATCCCGATTCTCCTTGCAGCGTTGGCCAGACTCCGGACTGCGGTGCATTATGACGCGGGCCCGAGAGTCGTTCAAAACCTTGGCGCATTCAAATTCTAAGTGCACGCAAGGTGATTTTCCGTTTTTGCAGGAAGACTTCATTGGGTGTTCGGTATCCGAGGCATTTTTGGGGCCGGTTGTTTAGTTCATCGACTAGATCCTGGAGTTTTTCTAAGGTAAGGGCAGACCCCTGTGTCTGCCCCTACGCGCTGCGGAAATCACTCCCCGCGGCCGCCCATCCGGATAGTCCCCGCGTTGCCGTAATTTGGATGGATAAGAGCAGTCACACGCGGCTGCCCTGTGCGACAAAAAATTCTATCTTCGTGTGCTCCATTGGGGTAAGATGGGTGTAGGACATCGGGATTCCTTTCGCTCTTGGTTGGTTGCCACCTCCAAGAATACCGAATGGGTCCCGATGTCTTCTTCTTTTCCACTTCCTCGCTCAAGACTCACCAACAGAAAAAGGGCAAAACCCAAAAACCGTGCACTTAGTAGTAGAATGCGCGCTCTGCGAACCCGGCCTCTTCCAGACGCAGCTGCAAGGCCGTGGGCGGTTCCATTGAGAGCGGACTGGCTCGGTGCTACAATTCACTGCGGAAGGAGAGCGACCACCCATGTGCCGAAGCGGACTGATTTTCGCCGCCATTCTCGCTGCTGCCGTATTCCTGCGTTTCTACGACATCGAATCCACCGGGGTATACAGCGCCGAGGATGCGCAAACGCTGATGGATGCGCGCGCGAAGTATGAGGAATTGCGCGTTATTGGCGGCCTTTTCGCGCAAAAATGGCAGGAACTGCGCGGAGAGCCGGAGGTTCAGCTCTCGGATTTCCTGTCGCAAGCCCATGCGCGCCTCACCCGCTATCAGCCGCTGCTCCCGGAATATCTGACGAGCTACCTGGGCGCACTGGCGCTGATGGTCTGGGGGTTCACGCCATGGCTGGGCAACCTGCTTGAGGCGTTTTTTGGTGTGGGCTGCGTGGCGGCGCTCTACGTATACGCACGACAACTCATGTCGCGGCGTGTGGCTCTGCTGGCGGCAGGCATGCTGGCCTTGTCGAGTTTTCATGTCTATTGTTCCCGCAACAGCGTCGCCCTGACCCTGCCGATGTTCTGGTGGTTGCTGGCCTTCCATGTCCATACCCGCTGGGGGCGGCGCGCGTGGCGGAAACCCTGGCTCGCACGCCGCAAGCCCGGCCGGCTCTTCGCTTCCGGTATCCTGGCCGGACTGGCGGCCATTTCGTCCTGGCAGATCATCCCCGCCCTGCCCGCACTGTTCGTCGCACACGCCCTGGTTTGCCTTCGGCAGCGCACCCGAAGCCGGCAGCTCCTCGAGATGCTGCGAGGCGGCTTCATCCTCCTGGGCGGGATACTGACGCCCATCCTGCTGCTCGAGGCCATGCATTATTTCATGTTTCTGCTGTTTCGCAGCGCGGACCTGCTCTATCCGCACAGCAGCTTCTTCGAGTCGGCGGCGCAGGGGCTGGCCCGCCATGCCGCGTGCCGCTGGTATCCGGCGGGACTGCTCCTCTTCCCGTATTTCGTGGGCTCCTGCGAAGGGTGGCTCACGCTGGGGATTCTGACCGTGCTGCTGGCCGCGGGAATGGTCTATATTGGGACGCAATTGCATGCAAACCCCGCGTTACGCCAGAGACCCAGCATCCGCCTGCCCGCGCTCTATCTCGGCTCGGCCATCCTCGTGCCCGCCGTGCTGCATTTGACGGCGCCTCCCGTGACGTTGCACCTGCACGCGTTCGTGTGGCCATTTCTGCTCTTACTCATCGCGACGGGGGCCGTGGCCCTATGGCGGGGGGATCGCTCGGACAAGAAATGGCGGCACTGGCTGGTCGCCGGGGTCTTGATCGTGGCGGCCGGCTCCTCGTTGAGCAACGGCGTGCAGGTCTTCTGGCTCCGCTCAGCCTATCCCGACGTGCTCCAATGGCTGCGTGCTCAGGGCGAAACCACCATCGCAAGTTCCCAACCTGGACCGCTCTCCTGGTACCTCGCCTGCGAGGGCATGGACCAGCCCGGAGAGGCCTCCCCGCAGGGGTTCATCACCGACTGGCAGGAACTGCGCGAGGGCCGGTATCCGGAAGAATCCAGCAGTGTCGTGGCGGGGGCGGAGCCGGTGCTCGTGTTCGAGCACCAGTTTGACCGGATGTTCCTCGATCTCGAGGCGATACCGCGCAACCCTTCGTCGATTCTGCGCACGCTGGTTACCATGCGCGACCTGGAACTCGACCGCGCACGGCAGCTGCCCGTGTACCGGTTGAGCGACACCGTGCTCGCGCAAAAATCCCCGCTCAATGCGGTCCGCCCGGTTCCCGTACTTCCGCCGTGAGCAGCGCTTAGAGGCGGCGGACACCAGATGCCCCTTTTGCCGCCGTACGGCATCGCCCGGCCCGAAACGCTGCCGCCGGATTCATCCCCCGGTGCGCGCCGCGCGGATGAGCAGTTCCGCATACAATTGCCGGTAGGCGTCAGCCATCCGGCCGGCATTCAGGTGTTCGCGCACATAGGCGTGGGCCGCTTCAGCCAGGCGGCGCGCCTCGTCTTCGTCGGTCAACAAGTCCTCGATGGCCTGCGCGAACGAGGCCGGATCGCGGCCCTCGATCAGCCGGCCCGTCTCCCCGTCCTGCAGGATCTCGGGGATGCCGCCCACGCGGGCCGCGACGACCGGCCGCCGGGCCGCCATGGCTTCGAGCACGGCACGGGGGCTGCCTGCGCTTCGGGAGCACAACAGCGAGACGTCCATGGCGCTGTAAATGTCCGCCAGTTCGCTCAAAGTGGAGCTGCGGGTGAAATGGGCCTCCAGACCGGCCTGCCTGATCTGCCGCCACACCGGCCTCACCAGCGGCCCGACGCCCACGGCGAGGAAATGCACGTCGTCCCTGCGCTTCACCAGGGTGTTCGCGATCTCGACAAAGAGGGCGTAGTCCTTCGACGGGGTGAAATTGGCCACCATCCCCACGACAGGTTTCCCGCGGGGCAGACCATAGCGCGCGCGCACCTGTTCCGGGTCGCTGTGACTTTTCATCGAGTCCACCGCGATTCCTTCCGGAATCACGCGAAACAGGGCGGAGTCGGCCTGTTCCTGTTCCAGGGCGAACTGCGCCACAGCCTGGCTGTTGGCAACAATGCAATCGACCCGCTGGTTCGCCCTGCGTTGTTGCCGGATGAAGCGGCCTCTCTTCCACGTGGCCAATTGCCGGCGACTCGAGACCACCACCGGGACTCCGGTCTCCCGGGCCGCGCAGGTGGCCGGGTAATCCAGTCCGGACAAAAAGGTGTGCAGGACATCCGGCCGATGCGAGCGAAAGGTGCGCCGCAGCCGGGATCGCGCACGGAAATCGCCGCTGCTGCGCAAGTGCAGCTCGCGCACGTAGGCGCCCAGCCTCCGGGCATCCCCTCCCAGCACGCCTGCCCGCCGCGTGCAAATGATCGTCACTTCGTGGTCGCGAACCAGCTCCCGCACGAGTTCCAGGAGCTGTCGTTGGGCGCCACCGGCGCACAGGGTTGGAATGATGTAGCAGATTCGAGTCACCATGACGACTCCCGCAGCTCCAGCATACACAGCGCAGCCTGACGCAAGGCCCGCTGCGATTCAACCCGGGCGCGCCGGGATTTCCCCTGCGGACAGCCATAGGCCGGAGCACAGAGGGCTTCGAAGATGATACCGCAGGCGGCGTCAAATGACGAAGCGGCGTGCGTCGCATACAGCAGCACTGCCATGCGCAGGCGCAGGCACGCGCCGCCGGCGTGACTCTGCCCGTCTCTCACATCAAACATGCTCCGCATTACGAGATCATCACTGCCCGCGGCCGAGCACCCGTTCGTACGTGGCGCGGACAGCCCTGGCCTGGCTTTCCAGCGAATAATGAGTGGCCGCCGTCTCGCGCGCGGCCTGGCCCAGCTGCCGGAGCAGGCGGCGGTCTTCCGCCAGACGAGCCAGCGCATGGAACAACGATTCCGCGGAACCCTCGCAGACCAGCCCGTTCTTCTCGTGCTCCACGATTTCCCGAAGCATGCCGCGATCGGCCACGACCGCCGGTTTTCGCATGGCCATGCTTTCACGCACTGCCCGGCAGGTACCGTCGCTTCCGGGCACCAGAAAGACTTTCACATCGAACGCCTTGAGCATGCCCACATAATTTTCGCCGTCGAGATACCCGGGGAAATGCACATAATTCTCCAGGCCCAGCCGCCGCACAGGTTCCAGCCCCACCTCCTCACGCCGGGTGCCGCGGCCCACAACGATCACCCGCGCGTGGGAATGCCGGGCCACGAGTTGCCGGATCGCTTTAAAGAAATCCTCGTAGTGGCGGTGGGTCTGCATCCGCGCGATAATCCCCACCACAAACGCCTCGGACGGGATCTGGAGCCAGCGCCGCCCATCCGGCACATCACGCGTGGGATCGAAGCGTTCGGTGTCCACGGCGCCGGGCACCACCGTGACGCGCGACGCTTCCAGACCGTGCACACGTCTATCGTGCGCCGCAGCCATCTGTGACGGTTCGATCACGTGCGCTGCGGCGGCCAGCAGGCGGGTCTGCGCACGGCCCGCGGGTACGCCGCCGCCATAGTAGGTGGAACGAATCAGCGGAATGCCCAGCGACCGGGCCACCGGGGCGGCGATCCGGTGGTCATTGTCGAGGTGGCAATGAAGCAGATCGAAGGGGTGCACCTCGAGGTAGCGCCGCAAGGTAATCCGATCCAGCGCGTTGGTGAACGGATTGTGATGCTTATTCAGCCGAAATGCGAGAACGGGCTCGATGCCGCGGTCTCGCGCTGTTTCCGCCACTTTATTGATGGACGCGCCGGAACCGGGAGCGCACGCGAACGCGGCCTCCACGCCCTGCCGCCGCAGTGCAACGCAGAGATTCAACGCGGGCTCTGCGGGGCCGGTCCATTTGGAGTTGCTGAAGAGGTGAAGGACATTCATGCGGCGGTTTCAACGCACGGACATGCGGTCCGCGCGTCAGACCTCCTCTCTTCGGTGTCGTGACTCGTGGCGGCCTGCTACGGTTGCGGCTCGTCGTCGGACTCTGCTGCCGGAGCGCCTTCGTCACCGGGGACGGGCGCAGCCGCGTCGCTTTCGCCTGCCGGTGCTTCCGTTTCGTCGTCGTATGTCTGGAAGATGCCCTGGAAGGTGTTTTCCACGAGCCCCCACTGATGGGTATCCCGCAGGTATTGCAGGTAATCCGAGAGCCGCTGATTCTGCGCCAGGTTTAAGGCGCGGTCCCGCAGCAGCTCGTGCTCCTGGGGCCACTTCTCTTCCCAGTCCGCGTCGGTCGGCAGATGCCTGGCCACCAATTGGACGAGATACGTCTGCCCCATGAAATCCTGGAGGGGACCGAAAACGTCGCCCGGCGCCTTGCCTTCCGCCAGGGCGAAGAGCTGGCGGGGATTGATCGCCAATCCGCCGAGCGACATGTAGTCCTGCTGGCTGAATCCGTCCAGCTCCACCACTTCGGCCTGGAGTTCGGGATGCTTCTCCGGCAGCTCTGCGAGCACGCTCACCTCACCCTGGATCTCTTCCGCAAGCGCGCGGCATTTTTCGATGTATTCGGGCGAGCGGCGAACGGCCTCGATGGCGTCTTCCCGCGCCCGGTCCTTAACCGCCTCAAAAGGCTGCGGTTCGGCCGGGGTCAATTCCACCACCTTCGCCACATACAGGTTGGCCTGGCCGGCGATAACGTTCGAAAATACGCCCTGCGCCAGCTCAGACACCCCCGTCCGGAACCGGAACACGTCCTCCTGGGGGACCGACGCGATGTCGGAGCTATCGGGCCCGAAAAGATCCGTGGTTTGCACCTGGAAGCCCGCCTCAGCGGCCGCGGCCGCGAGGTCGCTCGATTCTTTGGCGGCGGCCAGAAGTGCTTCGGCCTTTTCCGTCAATGCCGTATTTTCTTCCGGGCTCAGCCGCGGACTGAGCACGATACGCCGCGCTTTGATGTCGCGCACGTCCGGCAGCACGGCGCTTTCACGCTCTTCTTCCGCCTTGTAGATGAAATACTGACCGGCGGGGCCTTCCACCACATCGCTCACTTCACCCGGCTTCAGTGTGAACAGCGCCTCTTGAAATGCGGGGGTCTGCGGGGTCTTCATTACCCAGCCCAGGTCGCCGCCTTCCGCCGCATCCGCGCCCTCGGAATGTGCCTTCGCCAGTTCGGCAAAATCGTCACCGGCCCGGGCCTTCTCGACCAGCTCGGCCGCGATGGCCGGCACGGGCGGCCGCAGCGACAGCGCCACGAAATCTGCCTTGCGCTTTCCAGGAATGTCATACACCGAAGGCTCGGCGTCGTACTGGGCCTGAACCTCCTCTTCGCTGGGTTCGATGGGAGGCGCGATAGCGGCGTATTTGAGGTCGAGTTTCGTGTGCGTATCTTCAAATTCGCGCTTGAGTTCTCTATCCGAAACTCGTGCCGAAGCCGCGATCTCCGCAATTACAAGTTCATGGCGCATCTGGTCTGCAACACCGGCATAGATCTGGTGCCACGACTGGCCCGAGCGCTTATCGATCAGGTGCACCCACTGGTTGAACTGCTCGCCGTCGAATCTCCCCTGATCGTCCTTGAACTGCTCTTTGAGCTGTTCGACGAGGTAGTCTTTGTCGAAATTGTACGGAGATTTCCCGGCTTCCACCTCAAGCAGCCGCCGCGACACCAGCGCTTCCATCACGCGTTGTGCGGAGCCGTCGGCCAACAGGTCGACAAATTCGGCTTCCTGCCCAAAGCGCTTGCGCTGCTGCACTTCCTGGTTGAGCGCCTGCCGGTATTCTGCCGCAGAAATGGGCGAACCATCGACTACCGCCACCGGCGCCAAGGCGCTTTCCAGATCAGGGTCCGCGTGGTGTGCACTGCGGTACCCCCCCCAGATCACGAAGGGGCCCACGATCAGAATGATCGTCACCCACAGGATTTCCTTCTTATACTTACGCATCAGCATGCTCATGATGCCGATAACCTCCGGAACGACACCCGGCTCCATGCGGGCGCGCATTCAATTGGGAATAAACGGTTTTGCAAACGCGCGAAGGGTAGCATACGGCGCCGTTTATTCGCAAACCAACCGCCGTGGAACGACAAACGCAAACGCGAAAAATCCGCTTTTCCAGGACGCGTGACTGCGCGCTTCATGATGGCGCGCGCAAGTCATCCAAAAGCACGGGGAGGGTAGCCGCTGCTGTCTCTATTTCGCGTGGCTGCCCCCGCTTCAGGTCAGTCCCGCTTCCGCAGCTTCAACTTATGCTTGTACATCACGTAGAAGGACCAGCTGTCCAAGTCGGCGCTGTCTTCGCAGAAAAACAGGTACCCCGCCGCCAGAACGAGGTCGCCCTGCTTGGTCAGCGGCACATCCACCCCGATGCGCGGGCTGCCATAAAATGAGCGGGCGCGCTGTTTCTGCACGATACGCGGGTCAAAATTCGTCAAGGGCAGGTCAATTTGAACCACCGCCTCGGCATGCAGGTCGAGATAGGCTCCGACCGCTCCAACAAAGGGCCGCGTCCCACGCATCGAGCGCCGGAAACGGTCCAAAGCGCCTTCGGCCGGCTCATACACCGACTGACCCCACGGGTAATACATCATCCCCGTGGAAGCAAACCAGAATTTTCGCGAAAAATCGATCTGGAACCTCGCGGGAATTCCCAACGGATAATAGCGGCGTTCGTTCCGCACGGTGCCCAGCGAACCGCCGAAGGTCGACAGCCAGACCCATTTCGGGGTCAACTCACGGCCAAACCCCAGGTGGAGGTCCCAGATGCGGAGTTCGTCACGCCAATCCACAAAAGTGCGCGGCTCTTTCCAGCTGGGAAACATGCGCCCGAGCAACCCGTTAATTTGCCGGTCGATCTGGGCTTCCGACGCCTCCAGCCGGGGATGCACATTGGCGACGCCAAAAATGAGAAACCATTTGGAGTACTCTTCCGCGGCAGTCGCTCCGAATTCCGCGGGCACGGCTGCGTCGCTCGGTTCCGCCAGTGCAGACACTGGCCCCATAAGAATTCCCACCGCCAGGACTCCACAAACAATCAGAGTGCGCGTGTGCTGGTGTACCATGAAGAAACCCCTTAATCACTCCGAGACGGGATGTGAATCCAGTTGCCCGAGATGATGCTCTCCCCCGCTCACTATGGTACGCGCACAGTAGCGAGCAGATCAACCTGGCCAGAATCACCCTTGGGGCAAGAGATTGTGCGCCGATGAGCACGGCGGGCGGGCGCCCTGTACGCGGGCCGTGCCTATCCTTTCCACGGAAACAGAAAATCGCGAAATCCGCGATTCAGGTAGTCGTCTTCGTCGTCGCTGGGGTACGGCGGCGGGGAGGCCGGATCGCCCGCGTCCGTGGAGGCGTATTTCCGAGCAAGCATCTCATAGGCGCTGCCTGTCAACGCGGCCAGGATCGGTCCGTAGACAAACAGAAAAAGAGGGAAGATGATCAGGCAGACGGCCGTCAATGCCAGCGCCTGCAACGCCAATCCCAGCGAAAACAGGGGATGACCAAGGACCAGCAACGCGCTGAGCTTGAGCGTAGCGCCAATTCCTGCCTTTTTCTGCACCAGCGTGGGAAGCACAAGCAGGGCCATGGGCCCGGCGAATACCAGACCCCACAACGCGACGCCGCTGAGGGCATAACCCAGCCAGGGGGCGCTGCCGTGCAATTTGTCCGCATAAAACCACGCGCTGGTGCTCAGACTGGCCAACGCAAACACTGCGATCAGGCCGATCCCCACGCCCTTCAGCGCATAGCGACGCATACCGCGAAAAAAGTCGCCCAGACTCCCATCGCGGTGGTCGATCAGGACCTTGACGAGATGCGCCAGCCCAGCGCTCGGGACCGGCAGCACGATGCCAAGCGTGAGGAGTGCCGCGGGAAGCCCGATGACCGACCGGACCCCAGGTTCCTCGCTCAGCAGAGCCGTGACCGCAACCCACGCCGGCACGAGCAACGACAGAGACCACAGCAAACCCACAACCAGGAATTTGCCCAGATGGTCGTAGGTGATCCAGAACGCCATTTTCAGCGCGCGCGCGAGCATGGGACTATCCGGACGCCGGCAGGCCGTACCCGTACATCAATAGAATACGCGCACGCGGCTCTTGTTGCGCAGTTCCTGGATCCAGTGCCGATACTGCTGTATGGCGGCTTCTGCGCGCAGCCGGGGCTCGATGTCTTTACGCACATCATCGAGCGTGGTCTGCCCCGCTTCCTGGCGCTCGTTCACCCGGAGAATGTGGAATCCGCCGGGGCTTTCGAGCACATCGCTGAGGCCCTCCGGCGCTTGGGCAAACGCAGCCTCTTCCAGCGACTGCACGAGGTCGCCGCGCGCGATCCATCCGATGGCGCCGCCTTGTTGTGCTTCCGGCCCCTTCGAATACGCCTTGGCAACCGCCGCAAAATCCCCGCCCTGCTTCAATTCGCTCAGGATCTCGTCCATGCGCGCCTTAACTACGGCCCGTTCCTCCGCATCGCCGCTGGCGGGAAGGAAAATCTGGCTGGCGTGCACGCGTTCCGGCTGCGCGAATTCGTCTTTGTGATCTTCAAAATACTGGGCCAGGTCCGATTCCGACACCGCGACCTGTTTTTCATATTCGCTCTGCTTGCGTACCGCCATCGCCCGGGCCATGCTCTGTTTACGAATACGTACCCGGAGATCCCCCAGGGTCTCGCCGGCCGCCTCCAATTCTTTCGTAAACTGCTCCGGCGAATCGTACATCTTCTTGAATTCCGCAAGCTGCTCGTCGATCCGTTTCTCATCGATCTCGATGCCCGCACGAAGAGCTTCCCGCAACAACAGCTTTGCATCGATCGCCTGTTCGAGCGCCTCCCTCACCAGCGCATCCGCCTCCCGCTGAAACGTCTCCGCATCCGGCGTCGTCGACTGCAGCTCCGCCAGGTGCGGCGTAATCTCCATCATGAGGTCGCTCTGGAGGATCGCTTCCGTGTCGACCGTCGCGAGTATCTGGTCAACCAACTCCGCCTGGCAGACCGACGCACCCGCCACCATCATCGCAACAACGAGTCTCTTCAGGACATGCACGGCTGGTCCATCCTCTCGGTTTTCGGGCTGGAGAAGCGATGGAAACACTTCCCTGCTGAACAGTTACGCCCAGGCGGGAATTCCCCGCCGTCACGATGCGGCAGAATAGCATACAGCCCCGGTCCACGCAACCGGCACGCAGGTCCTCGCAACGCGTGAATGCCGCCTTTTCCCCATCATGCCCGCGCGCCGGAAGCCGAAACCCCTTGACAGATCTTCAGTGATTGGATTAAAATGCTGAAAAATAATTCAGAGTCCGCCTTAAATAGTGCAGGGAGGGTACATGGCAAAAGGGTTAACACGCCGCCAGGCGGAAATCCTCGATTACATCGTCTGCTGCATCCGGGACAACGGAATGCCCCCCACCATTAATGAGATCGGGCGCCGCTTCCAGATTGCCTCGACCAACGGCGTAAACGACCATCTCGTGGCGCTCACGCGCAAAGGCTACATCGAGCGGACCTCCAAAGCGCGCTCCATACGGGTGACCGGGAAAGGCGCCGCCAACCTCTATGGCGCCGGGGCCACCATGGTGCCCCTGGTCGGCCGCATCGCAGCGGGTTCCCCCATCCTGGCGGAAGAAAACATCGACGGCACCATACCCGTCTCCCCCGAGTTGGGCCTCGAGGATGGGTACTCGCTCCGCGTGCAGGGAGACAGCATGATAGAAGACGGCATTCTCGACGGCGACCTGATCCTCGTCGACCCGAAGCGCCGCCCGCGCCGGGGCGACATCGTCGTCGCGCTGGTGCAGGACGAGGCGACCGTCAAACGGTTCTATCCGAAGGGCGAGATGCTGGAACTGCGACCGGCCAACGCGGCCATGCAGTCGTTGATGCTCCCCGCGCGCGACGTGCAAATCCAGGGCGTGGTAGTTGGCCTGCAGCGCACCTTCGATTGATCCCCAATCGACGAATCCACGAAAACCTGCTGCGTAAACGGCACGCGGCAGGCCGCCGAAGCAGCCTGCCGCGATGGAATTCGGCCTGAAAACCGCGAAAACCGGGTTTACTTGCCTTTAAGCTCGACAACCGCACCAACCGCCTCGACCTTTTCCTTGATCTCCTTGGCTTCTTCTTCGGTGCAGTCTTCCTTGATCGCCGACGGGGCCTTGTCAACGAGGTCCTTGGCCTCTTTCAGCCCGAGACCGGTGATCGCGCGCACTTCCTTGATCACCTGGATCTTTTGCGAGCCGATTTCTTTCAAGATCGCGTCATACGAGCTGGGGCCTTCGTCCTCGGCGCTTTCGGCGCCGCCGGCAGCCGGCATGGCCCCCGCCATCATCATGGGCGCGGCGGCGGTCACACCAAATTTCTCTTCGAGGGCCTTGATCAGTTCGCTCAGCTCGAGCACCGACAGCCCCGCGACTTCTTCGATAATCGCATTCAGTTTGTCTGCCATCTCATCGTAACTCCTGTCACATTCCTGCCGCGGGCAAATTAAGCGGCGCTTTCTCCCTGGGTTTCTTTCTGTTGGCGAATCTGGTCAAGCACATTGACCAGATTGCGGGGTACGGCGTTGAGCACGCCCACGAAATTGCGCAACGGCGCGGCAATCGTGCCGACCACCTGCGCAAGCAGGGTGTCCCGGGCCGGCAGCTCCGCGAGGGCCTTCAACTGCTCAAACGAAATGATGTTGTTCTCGAGAATGCCCCCGCTCATCTGCACCGCGGGCACTTCCTTGCCAAACTCCGCGAGAACCTTGGCCGGTAATACGGGGTCTTCCGAGAACGCCCACGCGATCGGGCCGTCCAGAAAATCAGTGGCCCCCGACAGGTTCAGCTCGTCCAACGCACGTTTCGCCAGCGTGTTCTTGTATACCTTGAACTTCACGTCGGCCGCGCGCAGTCTCGCGCGAAGCTGAGTGGCCTGGGCCGCGTTCATGCCAATGTATTTCGTCAACACGACGATCTGACTGGCTTCAATACGCTCCTTGATCTCGGCCACGGCATCAATTTTTTCCTGTTTAGGCAAAAGCAGTCACCTCCCTTCCCTCACCTCACAAAAAAATCCCGCACGGTCGAAGACGGTGCGGGACAGAATTCACTCGGGCTTCCGTCGTGCTCCGCGGTCTCGGCAGGCGAATTTTAAGGCCATCACGGCCGCCGACTGTCTTCGATGCGTTCCTACACGAGGCGATCAATCGATTCAGCCGCAAAGTCTAGCAAATGCCCAACAGACAAGTCAAACGAAGTGGCGCCAGCTGAAGTGGCACCAGCGGCAAAGGATTTCGGCGCGCCACCCCCCATGGGAAAAGATCTCCCCCCCTACGATAGCCTCCACAGTCCTGGCGACGCCGTGTAGTCTAACGACGCTCATGATAGCGTCTGTCAATGCCGTTATTCTGCGAGCGCCGGAGTCTACTCCGTCAAATACTCCGCCTCCGGAAGCTTACGAAATTCCACAAGATGCTCGCGCACTTTGTTGTCGACGTGTAACGAAGTTCGCTTATATGCAATTCGTTTAGCCTTTTTCAGGAAATCGAAGCCACGTTCAAACGAGATTATCGCAGCCTGTGCCTCCAGGTGCCGCGGATGAGTGATATCTTTGGTCTGCCGTTTAACACAGAGCTCAATCTTCCATCCAGGGAAATCGCTGCGAAGCGGATCAAAGAGCTTCTTCAATACATTCTGGTGGGCCTGACAATTGCGCCGCCTCTTCTCGTCAACCCTACTCCCCATTTCTCCGCCTTGTATTGGGCTTGCCTCGCACGTGTAGATGGTTACCCCGCCCTCTTTGTCAGAAGTAAAATGGCCGTGCCTTCGCCAGAGAGCCAGGATGTGTCCAATGCCGCGTCTGAAGGCTTCGAGGTTATTACCGCCCTTCCCGATCTGTTTATCATAAAAACGCAGCCATTTTGAATAGCGAATAGCGCGAATGATCAATTCATCAGCATGCTCACCAGCGAGACCATCCAACATGCCCGAACCGTCCATAAAACTTCGCCGCCTTTCCTCGGCTTCGCTCTCATCATACTTACGCAAAGTGACTTCGTTCATTTCCCGGGCATCGTCCACGACAACCGCATCCACTGGACATTTTCGGGCAAGCTCACCAGGCAGGACCCCATCATCAATCCGTTTCAGCGCTGCACACACCTCCGGACGTGCCGCAACGATCCGCTTAGGCTTTTTCAGAAATTCCTCCCACCAAATCTGCAGGCGTTGCCCGTGTTGGGTGGGCAGTTCGCGGATAGCATTTCCAACCATGCGTTTCAGCCGACCGTCTGAATCAACAATGACCAATCCGTTGCTCCGGATCCCTTTGAATAGCAACCTCGCCTGCGTACTATAGCCCTCGGACTCGAAATGCTCTTTTTTGAGGCAATCGGGATGAAGGACCACCGCCACATACATGCTATTCGTCCTCCAGTTCCTTCAATCGCTCAGGGAAAAAGCCTCCGGGCCAGTCGTCGATGAAATCACCTTCTTCGTCGAGGCGAAGCTGCTCTACGGTTGAGCCTTCGGAGCCGCGGGCCACATAGACCACGGCCACGTCATCAGGTTTCAGCTCCCCGGTCCGGATGAGTTTCTGGAGCCGGAGGATAAGGTGTTCGCTGTGTGTCTCGATGATGAACCGATTGCCCTTCTTGACGCCCTCTGCGAACAGGCTGCCGAGTTCCGCTTGAAGACGAGGATGGATATGGAGCTCAGGCTGTTCGATGGTGATGAGCGCTCCTTCTTCCGCGAGAGATTGAGCTAAGAACGGAAGAATTTGTGCGATGCCCGAACCCACATCCGCGATATTGACTGTCTTGGCGTTTCTTTGCCGTGTGTCTCGAAGGCGAATCTCAAACAACTGCGATGTTGACGTTCTAATGGGCTTGATCGAGACCGAATAATCTATACCCAGTCGACGCAGCCATGTGTTGACTCGTTTTGTGACACCTTTTCTTTGTGCCAGGAAATCCCCAAGCAGCTCACCCTTTGTACCCACATCTTCGACCTTCAATCCGCTGGTTGGGTAGAGCCGCCTGGGAGCAGCGCGGAGCGGCTCAAAAGGAATAATGCGGACGCTGCAAGCTGAATCTACCAAATAGGCGACCCCATAAGTAATGCCCTTCAAATCAAGACTGGGTATCAGCTCTTTGGTCCATATTTGGCCCACATATCGTGCCGCTTCGAACCATTGGTCTTCTTCGATCTCCCAACCATCCAGCCCCCGGTGTAAACAGATTTCCTCATACTGCCTAGAATCGATTAGCTCTCTCGTGTATGCCACTGGCGATGGGACAAAGTGCTTGAGATATTCGATGAGGCCATAATTCACCGTCTCAATCCATTTCATAACGGTTTCGCGAGCTTTTCTGAGCTGCCATGCCTCCTGAATCGCGCTGTGCAGGTCCTCAGGCGTGGCATTGCTCAGTACTTCAGAAGGCGTTAGCCACGGCTCAAAACCCTCCCTCAAGGTATAATGCTCCAATAGAAGGAGCTTCACGTCTTCGTCGTGTTGAGAGATCCGGGCATCACCAGGCATCGGCAAGCGCGTCGATTCGAGCAACTTTCGATACAGTTCATGTCTGCGTTCTTGCTCTATGTTCACAGATTCGGATTTCAATTCTATCTCAAGAAACCGCAGTGCTTTACGCCAATAGCATGGATCTGAGGGCAATCGTGTGATCTTCAAACCAACTCTAGAACCAAAGTGTGGGTCATCAAAAATCGCGGAAGAATAAGCAATCAAGGGTTCCTTATGGCAATGAATGCCAACGCTTTCTAGGGTCCCTTTTCGCTCTATAAAATGGGGGGTCCTGGCAAAGACATCAAACCCAGAAAGACGAGGCCCGGTGCGTCCTTCACCCTTCGCAAAACGAAAACGCATCCCCACTCGGCGCGGGAGGACATCGCTGATTTCTTCTCTCACTGGAACCAGCTTGGGGTCGCCTTCAACATCGAATCGAATGCTGAGCTCCCTATGGGTGTCATGGCCATGAACCATCTCTTCAAAACTCCCCAGATCCACATAGCCGTTTTCGGCGCGGAGGAGCAGAGGGACGTCGGGAGGAGCCAGTTCGCGGGTTTGTTTGAGGAGGTAGAGCGCCTGGAGGATGGTGCTTTTGCCCGCGCTGTTCTCACCGAACAGCAGCGTGATCGGCGCCAGCGGCACTCGCGCCGGTTTCCCGAACGCTTTGAAGTTCTCTAGCGTTATCGCTGTCAGAGTGGCTCTTTTCATCGCCTTGCTTCCCGGTTATAAGGAAAATCCCCTGGTGGCTGGTTCATCGACGCTCAGCATTTGGTTTCTCCGCGTATACGCCCATTGCGCCTTAGAACGGGTCCTCGTCCTCAGCCAGGTGCTCAAGGCTGAGGCTGTCCGTACCCGGAAGGGCGGCAAGTGTGCCGACCATACCTTCCAACTCGCCTCTCATCCCCACGATGCTGTCGAGGACCATGGCGATCTGCTTCTCTCTCTTTTTCCATAGCCGCTGCAGGGCCCGCTTTTCGCTTTCCAGGTCCTGCTGCATCTGGATGTACGTATCGACAATGGTGCGCACACGCAGGTTAAATTCTTGCCCCGTAACGTACTCGAACAGGATGTCTTTGGCGGTTTCGCGGTGCTCTACCATCATCTTTTCTCGGGTAACGCGGATCAACTGCTCACGAAGTGCGGCGCACAGCCCTACAGCTGACGCGTAATCTGTGATCCAGACGCCGCCATCCTCAATCTGTCCAAACTGTTTGATTTGCGCCGGAAGCGCCATCGTCATGAGCACGGCCAGGGCCGCGCCTGCCTCCATTTGGTCCCGCTTCAACTTGCTTACCCACGAATTCTGGAAATTCTTGGCGTTCTTTGCCTCCCAGAGAATTTTGCCGCAGGTCCGGCCTTGCCGGTCTCGTACTATCTGTACGATATCAGCGCCCCGGGCCCCTTTCTTCACTTCCTCAAAAGCATCAAAAGGGAACATCCCGGCAAGGGTATCCTGCAATTGCCCCTCCAGCGCCTCTCCCTGACTCTCTTGCGAGCTTTGTTCGATGCGTTTCTGGAGATTTCTGATTTGATCCTGAAGCCCGTTAATCAAGTTGTCCTTCTCACGGATCTTCAGCTGTTGCGCCTCTTCGGCCTTCTTCTCTGCGTCTTGCCGAAGCTGCTTCATGGAATCGGTCAAACGCCGTTCGATCTCCAAATCAATAGACTTCTCTTTTTCCTGCAGCTCCCGTTCGCGCTGCAGAAACTTCTTTTCACGCTTATTCGCTTCTCCCAGCTTTTTGTTGCCTTCCTCGATTTGTTCCTGAAGGTCTTCCAACTGATGCGTGAATTCACGCTCCGCACGCTTGCGCTCATCCGCCTTGACTTTCTTGCGTGCTTCGTCAAGGCGCTCGGCCACGGTGTCCTCAATGGCCTGTTCTCGCTCCTTGACGGACGTCTCAAGCTCTTTGGCCTTATTCAGCCGCTTGGTTGCCTCTTCATGCTTTTGGGCAACCTCCGCCTCGAGCTCGCTTTTCATTTGGGCGCGAATAGAGTCGGTGAGGGCATCTCCAACCGCGAACTGAGTTCCGCAATTCGGGCACGTAACCTTCTGATCGGGCATGGTGAACTCCTTTCTGCATGATCGCTTGGCGCCCCGACCGGTTTGTGTGCAAACGCCTTGTTGCGCTTGTTAGCTCAAGCCGCCATGTATAATTTACTGCAAACCCCATGCCAACCGATATAGTGTGCACCCTGTCATATGTCACGAAGGCTTAGCTTTCCAAGCCGTACCTCTTGAGCCAGTTGGTGAGCGTCTGGTAGCTGGGAAGTCCAAGCAGGCGGGCGGCTTCGGTCTTGTTGCCCCCACTCTCCTCCATGGCCCGCGACAAATAGTGCCGGGACACCTCTGCTACAATATCCTGCAAACACAGACCATTTGCAAGGGGCCGGTTCAGGATGCCTTCGTCTGTTTTTGCGGGAAAATTGAGCAATGCGTCCTCAATATCTGAGCGGTCAATCAAGGGGCCAGGAGACCACACGGCAGCCCGCTGGAGGGTGTTCATCAGCTCGCGGATGTTGCCCGGCCAGGGATGTTTTGTTAGAAGGTTTCTTGCGGATACGGAAAGTTTTTTGTGTTCAAAGCCTGGTTGACCGTAGGCCTCCTGGTTGACCTTCTTGAGGAGGGTATCGACCAGGAGCCCGATATCCCCGTCCCGTTCGCGTAATGGCGGCACTTGCAGAATGGCCACGGCGATCCGGTGGAACAGATCTTCCCTGAAGTTGTTTTCAGAGACGTCGCGGAACAGGTCGCGGTTTGTTGCGGCAATCAGACGGAAGTGTACCCGGCGGGGCTTGCTTGCACCCACGGGAGTAACCTCGAACTCCTGCAACGCTCGAAGCAGCTTCACCTGCGTTTCTCGTGGCAATTCTCCGACCTCGTCGAGGAACAGTGTGCCGCCGCTGCTCTCTTCTATGTAGCCTTTTCTCGCCGCTCCGGCCCCGGTGAAAGCACCTTTCTCGTGGCCAAAAAGCTCCGCCTCGACAAGCGCCGCGGGAATGGCGCCGCAATTAACCGCCACAAACGAGCCGGAGGCGAACGTGCTCGCGCAATGAATGGCTCGAGCCAGGAGTTCCTTGCCTGTGCCGGACTCGCCCAGGATCAGCACGGGGACGTTTCGCGGAGCAACACGCCTTGCGCGTGCCACAAGATGTCTCATAGCGGCGCATCGGTGGATGATGTCGCCAAACTCCGGTGCTTCGGGCGGGAGCCCTTGAGAAAGCCGCTGTAGCTCTTCGTCGGGCTTCCGGAGGAGATCGGGGAGATAATCCGCCGAAATGTCAAACGGCACCGAAGCCACCTGAACGCCCTCTTGAATTGAGGACTCGAGAAGCGTAGCGGGGAAGCGGGTCTTCGCGGCGATGATCCAGACCGCCGCCATCGCCGGCGTGCCGGGGCTCAAATGATAGAACCGTTCTTCATCTGGGGCGGTTTTGGCAAGATGATCGGCCAAAACCTGACTGACATTCTCATAAATCTCGCCGAAATGCATCGGACTGGAAAGAGATACCGCATGAACCTCGAGATGAGCCACCGTATGCGTTTTGAGCCATTTCAGGTAGGTTTTGACCTTCCTCGCCTCGTGGTCGGACAAGAATACAGCCTTGTCAAAATCCAGCGAGACCATCGCTTGGCCAATCGGTCCCAGCCCAGGATCCTGCCCTGCGCTGGGCATCGCCCCCGCTGTCTTCAGATCCGCATGTCCTATCCAGGCAAACAGTGTTTTGGACATAGGGTTCAGAATAGAAGAAATTTTGCACAAACACAAGGATGCTTCTTATAGCGAGACCCCTTCCTTGCCGCCGATTTGATCTCGGTCGTGTAAAACGGCTATTACATGCCTGATCATCATGCGCGCCATTTGAGGGAAGGGAACTGTCATGAAGTGCATCCGGGTTGCCATCATCGGTCAGGGCCGCAGCGGCCGGGACATTCACGCGGAATATCTGCAACGCCACCCCGGCAGATTTACTATTGCCGCCGTAGTCGATCCCATTAAGGCACGCCGTGATCGGGCCGTCCAGGAGTTCGGATGCGATGCCTACGCGAACCACAAACCCCTTCTCAAGCGCCGCGACATCGACCTGGTCGTCAATGCGACGCCCAGCCAGCTGCATGTGCCGTACACGCTTGAATTTCTGGACGCGGGATTCCATGTGCTCTGCGAAAAGCCTCTTGCGGCCCGGGTAAAAGACGTGGATCGGCTCATCGCCGCGCAGAAGAAGAGCGGGACCGTGTTCGCGATTTTTCAGCAGTCGCGCTACGCTCCTTATTTTCAGCAGGTGCGCAAGGTGCTCGATTCGGGTGTCCTGGGCGATATTGTGCAGATCAACATCCAGTTCAACGGGTTCAGCCGCCGCTACGACTGGCAGACGCTGACCGAGTTCGATGGGGGCAATCTGCTCAATACCGGTCCTCATCCGCTGGACCAGGCCCTGCAGCTCTTCGGAACGGACCTCATGCCCAGGGTATTCTGCGTGATGCGGCGGGCCGTCAACTACGGCGACGCGGAAGACCATGTGCTGCTGGTGTTGGAAGGAAACGGGCGCCCCATCATCAATCTCGAGATCTCATCCTGCTGTGCGTACCCGGCCTACACCTACAACGTCTACGGCACCCGGGGAGGCCTCAGCGGATCCATGGGGCAGCTCGAATGGCAATACTACCTGCCCGAGGAAGCGCCGAAACTTCGGCTGAAGAAACGTCCGCTCACCGACGACGAGGGCAATCCCATCTACTGCTCCGACAAGCTGACCTGGCACAAAAGGAAGTGGAAGGCGCCCAAATCAAAACAGGATCTGTTCAATGTGATTTCAGACGGGTTCTATTCGATGCTCTACAAGACCCTGACCCAGGGCGCCCCGCTCGAGATCACTCCCATGCAAGTGCGGCAGCAGATCGCCGTCATTGAGGAATGCCAGCGCCAGAACCCCCACCTCTACCCCGCAAAAAAATAATCCCCCCTCAGACCCAGTGCTCCGGCAGTCGTGCGCGGCATCATGAGACGCGCTTTCGGAGACCCTCTGCGCAGGCCGCTTCGTTCAAGCGAAATCATCCAAAAAACAGCGACGCCGGAGGTGAGTCTCCGGCGTCGCGCTCGCAGTATGTTTTTCGATGCGTATCTTACGCCACAGCGGGGATGCTATTCCGACGGGACGGCAACGTCTGCCTTGGCCTGCTGACTGGGGCAGGCGCCTTTCTGCGCATCACACGCAGCATCTTCAGCGCACGCCGAGCCCGCCTGCTCTTCACATTCTGCCGGCTTGTCGCCACGCGCCAGCGCAATCGCTTTTGCGGCCAGTGGACACGTGGCCTGGTCGGCCGAAGCCTTCAAGGCGCACGCAGCGCCTTCGGCGTTACCCGCCTCACAGGTTACGTTGTGCGCGGCTTTATACTCAGACCATACCGCCTCGCTGCGCCCTTGTTTGGTGCTCAGATCGGCGGACTTTTCGACACTCGCGGCCTTGACGTCGCCACAGGTCTGTTCGCGCTTACACTCGGCAGCCGCAGCCGCTTTGGCCCTGCTACAGCCCGCATCGGACGACGCCCCGCAGGCCTTGCTTCCGGCATCGCCGACGCTTTCGCTCAGCGCCTGTTGTCCGGCCAGTCCAAAAGCAATCACAGCGGCTCCCACGATGAAAACAAGGGCAAACGGCTTCAGAAGTTTCGCGTTTTTCATAAATTAAGCTCTCCCGGTTGAAGTGTTCTCGCTTTGTTTCGTTGCGTACGTAAGGAAACCATTCGCACGGGCACTTCATTCCAGCTCAGAAAAATGCGTACCTGAAACCGGGAAGATCGGCCAAATCGCTGTAAATCAACAGGTTAACCTGGCCACCCTATCGATAATGCCGCTATTTCGCGTCTACCCAAACCGCTTTCGGGGGCGTGGCGTAGTCGGCATACCGGTCCGCGACCCGGGCTTCCTCCACGTCGCCCGAATGGACATAGACCCGATAGGAAAACGTAAGGGACTCACCATTTTCCAGGGTAAAATCACCGTTTTCGGCGCCATCAGTAAAATTACCCAGTCCGAAACAGTTGGCGCCCATCAATCCGTAATCGCGCACGTGCCAGCACGAGGGATGACGCAGATTGGCCGGATGATCGAACACGGCGACCCCGCGCACGCCCGCACCGTCGATCGCACCCGAGTAGTCGCACCACGCGGAAGGCTTGCCCCAGCAGGCCTTCATGCCTTTAAGGCCCTCGGCATTGGTGATCGTACCGGTGCCTCCTTTTTCGCGGAGCCCATCATGCATACGCAGCGAAACAATGCCGCCTTCCTTGGTGTCAGCAAATTTGGCATCGCCATACGCCGCGGTGAAGGTCACCTGCAAATCCACCATTTTCATGCTTTCCGGGGTATTGTAGAAACGATATTCGCGTGATTCCGCGATAACCGGATTGCGATCCGTATCCAGCCAGGTATTTTGCGCGGAGATCCATCCGTACGCGCCACCGGAACCGCCTGTCACGGCATCCGAGTGCTGGTAGCCCGATTTATCGCCCGCCTCGCCCCAGCAATCCACTCCGTTGATGTCGCCATAGGCCGTCCAGAACGATTTCTGGTGCACATGGTCGTCCGTGGCGACTTTTTCGCCCATGGGCCAGTCGCGGGTCACATGCACTCCACCTTCAGCCAGCACCGGCCACAGGTAGGGTTTGCGGCTGTCGTTGCTGTAGGTATAGGTGGTAAAAGGTGTCCCGGCGATCACCACATCGAAGGCGTCGGCGGAGGCTTGTTCAGCGATTTCGACGGCTGCTGCCGCGGGGGCGTCCTTTACTTTGACGACGAGATCGCGCGCCTCGCCCGGCGCCGCGCTGTCGACGACAAACACAAATTCGCCGTTGCGGATGGTCGCCGGATACTCTTTGCCGGATTCCACATCCGCTACGACGACACAGCGGTCTTCCGCCGGCGCGGGCCCGTCCCAGGGCAAGGTCACAGGCGCCCACAGGCTCGTCTGGCTGCCGGCTGTCAGGTGTATCTGCCGGCCGTCCACGCTCTGGGCTCCGGCCAGGCTCGCTGCTACTGCCAAGATCAACGTGCAACATAAACTAATTCGCATGGGCCGTATCCTTTCCGTCTATCGGGGTTGGGGCGCCGCCACCGGTTCTATCTGGACACGCGTTTTCCGCAGCGCCGCGCGCCATGTACTTTAGCAAACACCCGGCCCGGCCGCAAAATCGGACCAGCGCATCGGGATGAGCGCGCCACCGCGGAAATTCCTGAACAAAAGAAGGCGGACCGGCCTGCCGCAGAAGAATCATGTTCCAATTCGCACAGTCTTACCATATTAACATTATTATGATTAGCGATTGACTTATTGCCGCGGCGTCAAGTAAAGTAAGAGACAGCAAATGGGGAGATTGCAGTGCCGCACCATGTAAGGATCCGCGGGTCGGCATCCAGCAGCGCGGCCGTGGTGGGCATGTGGGAAACACCAAGCGAAAAAGGGGACCAATCTGTGTTACCGACACACCGCGATCGTCCGGGCCAGCGGCGTCGCACCAGGCGGGAAGGTTTTACGCTCGTCGAAGTGCTCGTGGCGCTGGCCGTCCTCAGCGCCGCCACCTGGATCATCCTCTCCCTCTTCACCAACAGCCTCAAACTCGAGAGAAATGCGCGCTCAACACGCGTGGCCGCTGAACTGGCGCGCGACCGACTGGCGGATATCCTCGCGCGACCGACGGCCTACGCCTGGCCTGCGGAAGACGCCATCGCCGGTGAAACCCCTGCGCCGCTGACGCTCAAGGAGCCGTCGCAGGCGGGCGTGTTTGCCCTGCCGGCGGTGTTGCCGGCCAGCCCGCTCGCACAAAGCGCGGAGAAGGTCTTTTACGAGCGCTTCAGCTGGGAGGCCATCGTGAAACGTCCGGCCGAGGGCGGCGGGTTCTATGAGGTGCTGGTCGTCGTGCGCTGGGAGGAAGCGAAGCGTCCGAAACAGGTCGTGCTGACCGGCAGCATTCCGGTGGCCATGGCGAAGGAGGCCTCATGATGCACACGCGCCGCACCTGGGGGTTTACCCTCGTCGAACTGGTCGTCGTCATCGCGATCCTGGGCATTTTGTCGACCATGGGCGTCGTGATGTTCGGTCGGCTGACCACTGCCTGGACCGTGACCCGGAACCGCACCGAACTGGATGCCATTGCTGAATATGCCTTGAAACAGATCCGGCAGGATCTGAGCGACCTGGTCTCGCCCGCGCTCACCGGCGCCCCCCTGCAGGGCGCAGACGCCTCCATAGCCGATGCGGCGTTTCCCGGGGTAAACGCGGCTGCCGACACGCTGATCATCCCGCTTCGAGGCAAAACGGCAACGGGTTCCGAAACGCTGGCCGCGGTGAAATACGCGGTTCAGGATATGGGCGGCACGCGCGTGCTGACGCGCACCCAGACGGGCCTGTACGGAGAAACTCAGGACAACCTGTCGGCCACCCGAGTTGCCGACGGCGTAGCGCAGTTCAATGTGCAGTTCCTCGGGCCAGAGGGCCCATGGCGGGATGCCTGGGAAACCGCAACGCCCCCCGCAGCGCTCCGGGTATCCCTGGTAGTGGCAAATCCTGACCGGCCGGAGCGGCAAGTCGCCCGCGAAACCGTGTTCGCCGTCCGGGCAAATTAAGGGGTTATCTATGAACATGGCCAGACGAGAATACACGCAGCAGGGCGGCGCCCTCATCATCGCACTGGGGATGCTGGCAGTATTCACCGCGCTCGGCACGGCCTACCTTAGCTACATGGTCCTCGAACAGCAGCAATCGCAGGATTATGTCGCCAGAATCCGTGCACAGCAGTTGGCCGACCGCGCGATCTGGGCCGCTGCCGGCGAGATTCAAGCGGCGCTCGCGCGAGGTGAAACGCCGCCGCTGGGCGAACAGGAAGTTCAGCTGCTGCCCGTATACCGCGCGGTCATCGAAGGAACGCCCGAACCCTGGTCGCGCCGCGACGGCTGGGTGCAGCTCAGCATCGCGGACGAATCGGCCAAGCTCAACATCAACCACGCCTCGCCGCGGATGCTTCAAGCCATGCTGCGTGTCGACGGCGACCAGGCCCGCACGATCCGCGGCCAGGTTCCGCGACCCGGTGAGGCCCCCGGTCCGGAGCACCGGTGGTTCACCAGTATTGATGATTTAACCGAGCGCGGCCTCCTCAGCAGCGAGGCCCTCGCACAGATTGAACCGCAGCGGGGCGCCTTGCTCACAACCTGCTCGGTCGACGACAATCTCGCCCCGAAAGCGTATCTGAACGTCAACACGGCGCCAAAAGAAGTCCTCGCGGCGGTATTCAATCCGGGCGCCGCCGAACGCATCGTGGTGGCGCGCGCTCAGGACCCCATCACGAATTTTGAAGGGTTGCTGCAAGCCGCACAGGCCGATCCGCTAACGTTTAACCTGGAGATGCCTGCGGACGGGAGCGCCCCCCCCGAACTCGCGTTTCAGTCGCGCAGCTTTCGCATCGCCTGCGAGGTTAAGGCGCGCAGAGAAGGGGAGTCACTGGCGGCGTGCCGCGTCGAGGCGGTCGTCGTGTTATCGGATACGGGTGTCGCGAAAATAACGTATTGGAAAGAAATGCCGGCCGCACTCGCTGACGAAGAGGCGCCGGAGCCAGGTTCCGATACACAACAGGCCGTGGCGGAATCGTAAGCGCACGCGATGGAATGGAGGGACTATTACAATGCCATCCAAAGCTGATAATGCTCAAGAACCGGGCCGGAAAATAAAGCGGGTCCGAAAGGCTCCGGCAAAACCAGCGGCCAAAGCCGGCCCCAGCAGCGCGGCCGAAAAAACAGTCGCCAAAAAAGAGAGCGCGGCACCGAAGAAGCCCCGTACCCAGAGCGTCACCGCGGTCCGCGAGACGGCCGCGCCGCGCGGGCAGGGATTCTGGAGCCTGGCCTCGGTCCGGCGCCGGGACATTACGGTCTTCCTTCGCCAGCTGGTGATGCTGCTGGAAGCCGGCACGCCCCTGCTGAAATCGCTCAAGACGCTGGCAAACCGGCTCGAGGGGCGCGGCATCCGCAATATGGTGCACGACCTCGCCGACCAGGTGGAAAACGGCAACCCCTTGTGGCAGGCCTTCGAACGGCATCCGCACGAATACTTCGATACCGTGTTCGTCGCCCTGGTAAAAGCCAGCGAGGCGAGCGGTACCCTGGTCGATACCCTGCGCCGTCAGACCGAATACTACGAGCGCCGGGAGATGCTGCGCCGCCGGGTGAAAACCGCGCTGGTCTATCCGGCGATCCTGGTAATTTTATGCGGGGCGGTGCTGTTTGTGATGGCCAAATTCGTCGTGCCCGCGTTCCAGGAAATTTTTGAAGGCGCGCTGAATGTGAGCATGCCGGCGTTCACCCGTGGGCTGATCCGCGTGATCAATTTCCTGACGTCATGGCCGCTCCTGGTCGTGATTGCGGCCCTCGTGGCCCTGATGGTTGGGTACTGGGCGTGGCAGCGCAATCCCGTCAACCGCCTGCTGGCGGATCGCTTGAAGCTGCGTGTGCCGCTTCTGGGCCGGATCAGCCAGAAATACGCCGTGGCTCAGATGACCAGTTCGCTTTCGATGATGCTGCGCAGCGGCCTTTCCATGATGGTCACCCTGGACCTGGCGCGCAGCGCCATTCACAACCAGGCGGTGGCCCAGGTGCTCCAGAAAGTGCGCAGTTCCGTGGAACAGGGCAGCGGCATTGAAGAGCCCCTGCGCGCTGAACCCAAAGTCATCCCGCCCGTGGTCACGGATATGCTGGTGACCGGCGAAGAGGCGGGCCAACTGGATCGGGTCGCAGCGCACATCGCCGACACCTACGAGGAAGAGGTCCAGATTGACATCGGCACCCTGACGGACCTGCTTCCGGTGATCCTGGTGATCATCCTCGGGATCGCGGTGCTGATGATCGTATTGGCCTTCTTCCTGCCGCTCATTTCCAGCATCGACCAGTTGACCTCCGCCACTTCTTGAGGCGGCGTCCACAAACCTGTATCTGGCGGGGCCTGACAACTTGTCATGGCCCCGCCTCTGCGTTTATGCTTGTAGGGATTTTTGAGTAGAGACTCCAATACAGTGCCTCGGAGGGCGAGCACTGCCTGCCGGAGAGGAGAGGCTTTTTCAGTGAGCATAGCAACGTTACTGGAAGAACAGGCGCGGAAACACGGGCCGCGCACGTTTCTGATTTGCGAAGACAAAGAATATTCGTTCGAAATGATACAAGAACACGCCGCGCAGGTAGCGGTAAATCTGGCCGGCCGCGGCGTTTTGCAGGACGACAAAATCGTGCTGCTGATGGGCAATTGCCTTGAGTATCTCTACGTGTTTCTCGGAGCAGGGCGCATTGGTGCGGTGGTTGTTCCGGTCAATCCCACACTGAAAGCCGAAGAAATCGCGCACATCGCGAATAATTCGGAGGCCGAAACGCTGATTACCGCGCCGGAACTGGCGCCCATGATTCCTCAGCTCCGCGCGGCCCTGCCCCGGATCAAGCGCTACTTTGTCGTTGGCGAAAGCACCGAAGACGCCGAGCCGTTCTCCGAGTTGCTGGCCCCGGTTGCCTCCGTTCCGCCCATTCTGGCCGGTCCGGACGACACCGCGGCGCTCATCTACACCTCCGGCACCACCGGCGTGCCCAAAGGCGTGATCCTGACCCACCGAAACTACCTCGCAAACGCCCTCATGCTGGTCAAATCACAGACCGTGGTGGAGGACGATCGCTTTTTCTGCGTCTTGCCGCTGTTTCATGTCAATGCGCAGGTCGTGACCATTCTGACGCCGCTGCTGGGTGGGGCCTCGGTCCTGTTGATGAAGAAATTCAACCCCTTCGCGATCCTTCCGATGATCCAGAAGTATCGCCCGACCATCATGAGCGCCGTCCCCACCATCTATAACGTGATGTGCCGCCTCGCCAAGGCGCAGGAACACGAATACGACCTCTCGTCCATTCGCTCGTTTGCCACCGGGGCCGCCCCCATGCCCGAGGAGACCTATAACGAAGCGCTCCGCGCCCTGAAACGGCCCATCATCGGCGGCTACGGCTTGACAGAGGCCACCTGTGCCAGCGCGGCCGCCGATGCGCGCGACCCCATAAAATGGAATTCCGTGGGCAGCCCACTCCCCTACACCATCATCCGTATCGCCGGCGAAGACGGCAGGGACGTCCCGTTCGGTGAAATCGGCGAAATCCTCATTGCCGGACCCACGGTAATGAAAGGTTACTTCAAGGATCCCGAGGCCACCGCCGAGGTGTTGCGCGACGGATGGCTGCACACGGGCGACCTCGGACAGTTTGACCGGGACGGATACCTTTATATCGTGGGCCGGGTGAAAGACATGATTATCCGGGGCGGCCAGAACATCTATCCGCAACAGATCGAAGACGTCATTTCGCGCCTGCCGGGCGTGGAAGAATGCTGTGTGGTCGGGGTAGAAGAGGCGCGCTGGGGCCAGGAAGTGCTCGCCGTCGTCAAACGCACGGAAAACATCAACCTGGCGGAAAGCAGCGTGATCCAGCATTGCCGTCAATATCTGGCGAGCTACAAATGCCCCGCGTTTGTGCGTTTCGTCGACGAATTGCCGAAAACCCCAACCGGCAAAATCAAAAAAGTGGAGGTGGCCGCCAGCTTCGCCAACATCGCAAAGAACGCGTAAGCCGGCGCCCAAACTCGAACGAGGAGAGGACTTGGCCATGATGTGCAAACGGTCATACGGCATTCTCTTGCTCGCGGTGGCGCTCGCTGCCGCCCTGAGCGGATGCGCCACGGGTAAAGCGCCCGTCTCCGACGAGGCCTCAATCAGAGAGACCCTGGCCGTGCTGAAAGCCGGGCTCGAGGGCCATAACCTCGACCTGATCCTGTCCGTGGTCTCCGAAGAGTTCGTCAGCGACGAAGGAGGCAGCAAAACCGACTTCCGCGAGTACGTCGCCCAACTCATCGACGACGGCATCCTGTCTGGCGCGAAAATGAACCTTGAAACGGCCCGCGTCACCATCGAAAAAGACATGGCCACAGCAGAAAATGTTGCCCTGAGCGGCGATCGCGGCGCTGCCCAGCTTGACATGGATCTTAAAAGAGAAAGCGGCGGCGCCTGGCGCATCGTGGGCCTGCAGGCCTTCTGAACGCATCACTCCGAGCGCCAAAACGAGCGCCAGTCCGGCTCCTCGCAACGAAAGGCCCGAAGACAGTCAGAAAGAAGAGGAACACCATGAAAGTGCAGGATTTCGCTTACCAGGTCGCCATTCGCACCATCGAACTCTTGGAAGAGACCCAGCACTACAAGATCCCGGATGCTCTCCGCAAAGAGATCGGGCAGAAAATCCTCGGCGAAGTCGACAAACTTATTCAAAAAGCAAACTAAAAGCTGGACACCGTCCGACATCCCCACGAGGCCGGTCGAGGCTCATTTCTGAGAGCGCAAAAGGAGAGCCTTCTCCAAGAATGCCCGTTTGGGATGGCATTAACCCCCTGGTATTCGTTATGATCATGATTTGATCCCCGATTCGTGCGGGTGCGCGCACAACGGGACGATGTCCTGAGCAATTCTGCAGGAGCCGACACCTGTTCCATGCCTGAAAAAACCAAATCCCCGAGTAAACCTCGTAAAACCTCTCCGAAACGCAAGACGGTTCTTCGGAAAAACCGCAAGGCGAGAGCGGATAATCCCCCCCTCGCCCGCGCCAAGTCGCGCGACAGCATCACGATCAAAGGCGCCCGCGAGCACAACCTCAAAAACCTGAGCCTGGCGATCCCCCGCGACAAACTGGTCGTGATAACGGGCCTGAGCGGGTCGGGCAAGTCGAGCCTCGCATTCGACACGATCTATGCGGAAGGGCAGCGCCGTTATGTCGAGAGCCTGTCGTCCTACGCGCGGCAATTTCTTGACCAGATGGAAAAACCCGACATCGACTCGATCGAAGGCCTGAGCCCGGCCATCTCAATCGAGCAGAAGACGACGCACCGCAATCCGCGGTCGACGGTGGGCACGGTCACCGAGATCTACGATTACCTGCGCCTGCTGTTCGCGCGCATCGGCACCCCCCACTGCCCGGATTGCGGGAAGCCCATCCAGTCGCAAACGCCGCAGACCATCGTCGACGGCATCCTGGCCTTGCCCGAAGGAACGCGCATCCAATTGATGGCGCCGGTGGTTCGACAACGCAAGGGCACGTACCAGAAGACCTTCGAAAACATCAAACGGCGGGGTTATCTGCGAATTCGAGTCGACGGCGAATTCCGCACGGTAGAGGAAGAGATCGAGCTGGAACGGTATGTCAAACACGACATCGACGTGGTCGTCGACCGCCTGCTGATCAAACCGGGCATCGGGCGGCGTTTGACGGACTCGGTCGAGGCCTGTCTGGAACTGGGCGAAGGCATCATCCGGATCTGGCGCGAGACTCCCGACAAAACCGTGAGCGAAGTATTGCAGAGCGAACATTTCGCCTGCGTGGATTGCGGGCTGAGCTTCGAAGAGCTTTCCCCGCGCATGTTTTCGTTCAACAACCCGCACGGCGCATGCCCGCTGTGCACGGGACTCGGCGAGGTGATCGAGGTCGAGCCCGATCTGGTGGTCCCCGACCCATCGCTGTCCATCGCCCAAGGAGCGGTACGGGCGTGGAGTATGCGCCGGATGCTCGATGGCATGTACCGGCACGCCTTGCGCAGTGTGTGCCGCCATTACGGCCAGGATCCCGCCACGCCGTGGGAAGAACTCCCCGAAGACTTCCGGCAGGTCCTCCTGTACGGCTCGGGCGACGAAGTCATCGATTTTACCTACACGGGGCGCCGTAACGCATTCGAACTCCAGCGTCCCTTCGAAGGGGTGATTCCAAATCTCACACGGCGCTACCACGACACCGAATCCAACCGAGCCCGCGAGATGATCAGCGAATTCATGGCCTCGCGGCCATGCCCGGATTGCGGGGGTGCACGCCTGCGGCCTGAATCGCGTTCGGTGACGGTCGGAGACAAGACCATTATGGACGTAGTGGCGTTCTCGGTCCGCAACGCGCTGACCTTCTTCGAAAAGCTGACCCTCCACAAGACGCAGCGCCTGATCGCCGAGCGGGTGCTGAAGGAGATCCGCGAACGTCTGTCCTTCCTGGTAAGCGTTGGGCTGGATTACCTGTCGCTCGATCGCAACGCCGGCAGCCTGTCGGGCGGGGAATCGCAGCGCATCCGTCTCGCCACGCAGATCGGCTCGGGGTTGATGGGCGTGCTGTACATCCTCGACGAGCCCAGCATCGGCCTGCACCAGCGCGACAACAAACGGCTCATTACCACCCTGGAACGCATGCGCGACCTCGGAAACACGGTGATCGTTGTCGAACACGATGAAGAGACCATCCGCCGGGCTGACCACGTGATCGATTTAGGTCCGGGCGCCGGCGTCCACGGCGGACAAGTGGTTGCGCAGGGTTCACCCCGGGAAGTCGCGGCCAATCCCGACTCCCTCACGGGCCAGTACCTGTCGGGCCGCTTCCGGATTCGTGTGCCGGAAACGCGCCGCAAATCCAACGGCAAAGCCCTCAAAGTCTTCGGCGCCGCGCACAACAACCTCAAGGCGATCGACGTGGAGATCCCGCTGGGTGTATTCACCTGCGTGACGGGCGTCTCCGGCTCGGGCAAATCCAGCCTCATCAACGAAACCCTGTATCCGGCGATCGCACGCGGCTTATACGGCTCCTTGCGGGCGCGGCCGGGCAGGCACGAGCGGATCGAAGGATTGGAGCACCTGGACAAGGTCATCGACATCAACCAGTCGCCTATCGGCCGGACACCCCGCTCGAACCCGGCAACGTATACGGGCCTGTTCACGCCGATTCGTGAGCTGTTCAGCAAAGTGCCCGAAGCCCGCGCCCGGGGATACAAACCCGGCCGCTTCAGCTTCAACGTCAAAGGCGGCCGCTGCGAAGCCTGCCGGGGCGACGGCGTTCTGCAGATTGAAATGCATTTCCTGCCGGATGTCTACGTGCCCTGCGAGGAATGCCGGGGTAAGCGATATAACCGGGACACGCTCGAGATCCTCTACCGCGGACGCAGCATTGCCGATGTGCTCAACATGACGGTCGAAGAAGGGTGCGACTTCTTTCGTAATGTTCAGGCGATCTACAGCAAACTCAGCACGCTGTTTGATGTCGGGCTGGGCTACATCAAACTGGGGCAACCGGCCACGACCCTGTCGGGTGGCGAGGCCCAGCGCGTCAAACTGGCGACGGAACTGTCGCGCCGCCAGACCGGCAAGACCTTTTACATTCTCGACGAACCCACCACGGGGCTGCATGCCGTAGACGTAGATAAACTGCTGCAGGTGCTGCACCGCCTGGTCGAGCACGGCAACACGGTGGTGGTCATCGAACACAATCTCGATGTCATCAAGACCGCGGACTGGATCATCGATCTCGGCCCTGAAGGCGGTGATGCGGGCGGCACGGTGGTCGCGACCGGCGAGCCCGAAACGGTCGCAGCCTGCGCCGCGTCGTATACCGGCCTCCACCTGAAAACTCTGTTCCGCGCCAAAGCCCGTTGAAGACAACACGCGCCGGGCCTCGGTAAAGCTCCGATTCCCGGCGCGCAGCCGTCAGTAACTGGTTTTCAGCGAGTTGTTCAGACTTTGAGCTTGGCTTTCAACGTGGCCACGAGAGTTTTGGGATCGATGGGCTTCTGGAAGATACCCGCCAGCCCCAGCTCCCGCGCATCCAGATTGTAGCGGACGGTGTCGCCCGCGGAGCTCAGCATGTAGACCGGGCCCGCGTAGCCGATCTCCTTGAGTTTCTGTGCCAGCGTGCTGCCGGAATCCACGTTCTCCATCATGAGATCAACGATGATGGCATCCGGGTGCACGCGCTCGACGGCTTTCAGTCCTTCCTCGCCGTTCGAGGCTTCGCCCACCGAAAACCCTTCGGCCTCGAGGACGATGCGCAACGTCGCGCGAATATCCGGATCGTCATCAATGGTGAGAACCGTCTTCTTGCTGTCCATGCTAGTCTCCTTATCCGGCCGTATCAGGGCCTGGATACATGCCAACGCACTGGTCATATTGTCGCGGGCCCGGGGAGTGAGGCCCTCTTCAAACTCGAACGCATACCCGCGCACGGCCAGCACATGCGCCTCGGGCGCCGCGTGGAAATGCTCCACGCAGATGGCCAGCACAGACTCCGGCGATACGCTGTGACTCGTGAAAGCGATCTCCGTCGCGGGAGCGATCCGTGTGAGCGCGTAAGGTTCCGGCACGTCCACACTGGCATCCACGAACACGACCAGCTCGTGTTCGGCCAACGCGACCGCGTCTTCGATATTCAACTGATACGGGTCGTCCGTGGTAACGTTCGGCAGCGCCCATGACGCCACGGTATTGGCAATGGCGGGGCCCAGTCCGTCGTCCTGCCGCCCCGGATTTCCATATCCGATGATGAGCGCGCGCCGAGTGTTCACCCGCGGAATTTCTCATCGAGCAAGGTGCCCGCCGCATCCACCAGTTCTACGTGCAGCCGCATCTGGCCCAGGGCATGGGTAGCGCAGCTCAGGCACGGGTCATAGGCCCGGATGCCCACCTCGATATGGTTGAGCAGGCCTTCCGTGATTTCGTTTTCGCCTTTGCCTTTGAGGTGCTGGTCAGCAATGACCTGCACCGTCCGGTTCATCGGCTCGTTGTTGCTGGTGGTTGAGACGATCAGATTGGCCAGGGTGATCTGGTCCGTCTCGGTGTCGATTTCGTAATGATGGAACAGCGTGCCGCGCGGAGCTTCAAGCCACGCGAAGCCCTTTTCGCGTTTCTGCCCTTCTGCCACAAGCTCGGTGCCCTGCAGATCCGGATCGTCGAGCAATTCGCGGATTTTCTCGGCCGCATGCAGGATCTCGATGCACCGCGCCCAGTGGTACGCCATGCTTGCCTGCACCGGTTTGCCGTTGCCCAGCGCCATAAACTCCTGGCGGGCTTTCTCGGCGAGTTCCGTGTCGATGAAATCACAGCAATTGACACGAGCCAGTGGCCCGACGCGGAACCAACCCGTTTCTTTGCCCAGCGAGCGGATATGCGGGAATTTCATATAGGTCCAGGGCCGCACTTCCTCGCCGATATAGTCCGCGTATTCGGCCGCTTGGACCTTATCGAAGATTTTGCGGCCTTCGGCATCGATGGCGCGCAAGGTGCCGTCGTAGAGGTCCATGCAGCCGTCATCGCGCACCACAGACACGTGGTTCGACTCGAAGCTGCCGAAATTGAGGAGGAATTCCAAGTTGTCTTTCGTGACTTTTTTGCAGAGTTCAACCGCCTCTACGCCCCACTCGACCATGGTGTCGGCGTCCTTTTTGAGGGCATCGCGTTCTTCTATCGTGAGGTTTTTGTTGATGCCGCCGGGGATCGCGCCCGTGGGATGCACTTTTTTTCCGCCGGTCGCCTTGATGACTTCCTGGCCGAACTTGCGCATCAGCACCGCTTTTTTGGCGATATCGGGATGGGCCTCAATGACGCCAACCACATTGCGCTTCTCGACCGGCGCATCAAACCCGAACAACAAATCGGGAGAGGCCAGATAGAAGAAATGCAGGGAGTGTGACTGGTAGATCTGCCCGTAATGCATCAGGCGGCGCATCTTCTCGGCCGTAACGGGGATCTTGTCCACGCCCACCAGCATATCGGTCGCTTTGGCGCCGGCCAGGTGATGGCTCACCGGGCAGATGCCGCACAAGCGCTGCACCATGACCGGGGCTTCCCAATAGAAACGGCCCTTGGCAAAACGCTCGAAGCCCCGGAATTCGATAATATGGAACCGG
The DNA here is from genome assembly GCA_050950105.1 of Candidatus Hydrogenedentales bacterium. Lineage (GTDB taxonomy): Bacteria > Hydrogenedentota > Hydrogenedentia > Hydrogenedentales > SLHB01 > UBA2224. Next base: position 610,114 of record JBMNGZ010000010.1, read on the forward strand.
GCCTGTTCGACGTCGTTGTTTTCGTCCATCACGATGGTGACTTTGCCGTGTCCTTCGACACGGGTCACCGGGTTGATGACAATTTTTCGTTTTCCGTTCACTGCGGTCTTTGCCATAGTATGTGCCTCCACGGCGATCAGTCGTATTTGATCAGTTCGTACGGCAGTCCGACTTCTTTCCCGGTGAGCAACGCCGTGAGCGCCGCCCAGAGGGTATCCGCGGTAGGCGGGCACCCGGGAAGAAAATAGTCTATCTTCACGACCTCGTGGCAAGGATAGACCTTGTCCAGCATGATCGGGATATCAGGGTCGTTCGGGAACAGGCCTCCATCCACGACCGTAGGGCCGTTCAAATACGCTTCTTCGAAGCATTCCTTCAAGGACACGGTGTTGCGGTAGGCCGGTACGCCACCGGTAATGGCGCACTGCCCCACCGAGATCAGGATCTTGCAATGCTTACGAAACAGCTTCAATTGCTCGTAATTCTCGTCATTGCTGATCCCCCCTTCCAGGAGGCCGATATCGACCGGACGCGAAAAGGTCTTGATATCGTTGATGGGCGACTTGTCGAACTCGATCAGCTCTACCAGGTCGAGTATCCGTTCATCAATGTCCAGCAAAGACATATGACAGCCGAAACAGCCCGTAAAGGGGGCGGTCGCTACGAGGGGCTTCGCCATGGTGTCTACCCTTTCCTGAATCGTTCAGCCTACCGGCTGTTTTTGCTCGATATCGCTCCCGATAGGAGCCGTGTCATAGAGCCGCTCACCCACCGGCACTTTCCATCCGACGCGTTTGACCAGGAGGCAGCCGGTCGGGCAGGCATGGGCGGCCCGGTCGGCGGCCTTCAGCTCGGTTTCCTTGAGACCGTGCACCCCATCCACCGCGATCCGCTTGTGGATGCCGCGGCCCTCAAACCCAAACACGCGTTTGCCTTCCGCCTCAGAGGCCCGGGCACAGCGCCCGCAGAGAATACAGCGGTCCCGGTCGATAAAGACGTCCGGATGGGTTGCGTCGAGTTCGCGCGGCATGCGGAGAAACGGCTGGGTCACAGCGAGCATGCCGAGTCGGTAGCCCATCGCCTGCAATTCGCAGTTTCCGCTGGCCTCGCACGACGGGCACACGTGATTGCCTTCGGCGAAGAGCATCTCAACCACGGTGCGGCGGAAGGCGGTCAGTTCTTCTGTGTCATTTTCAATGACCAGGCCCTGGCTCACGGGAAACGTGCAGGCGCTGGCCGGCCGGCCATTAACCTTGACGGTGCAGATCCGGCAGTGGCCGCCAGGAATTAAATCCTTCAGATAACAAAGGCGCGGAATATAAATCCCGGCATCGTCGGCGGCCTCCAGGATGGTTTGCCCTTCCTGGGCTTCGATTTCGACGTTATCAATGATGATGTTCATCGTATTTTTGCTCATCCGAATTACACCTCCACGTCGTGCGGTTTCTGCCCGGTAAATGAGCACGCTTCGTTAAGAGCCTCCTTGAAATCGAAGGCCGGGATGAAGTCGCCCGGCTTAATCCGAGCCTCATACAGGGCTGGGAAATTGCGCAACGTGGTCAGCACAGGATTGGGCGCAGTCTGGCCAAGTCCGCAACGACTCATGAATTTCACCGTGTTGGCTGTTTCCTCGAGCTTCTGGAGGTCTTCCCGGGTACTTCGACCTTTCAGCAGCTTTTCGAACTGCATCTTGAGGAAAGTCGTGCCCGCGCGGCAGGGCGCGCACCATCCGCACGATTCCTCGGCAAAAAACTCCAGAAATCCGTCCATGCACTCGAGCAAGTCGCGGTCTTTTCCAAAAATGATGGTCGACCCGCCGGTGGGCAGATCTTCAAAGCAGATGCTCCGCCCGAAATCCTTCGGCGCAATGCACTGGCCCGAAGGCCCGCCGATCTGAACCGCCTGTGCGTCGGTCGCGCCAACCCGCTCGAGCATTTTCTCGACGCTGATCCCGTACTCCACTTCGTAAACGCCCGGCGCCTCGCAGTCGCCCGAGATGCTGAGCAGCTTGGTCCCGGTCGAGTCCTTGGTGCCAATAGCGGAAAACCATTCCGCACCGCGTTCCATGATGCGCGCCGCGCAGCAGAGCGTCTCGACATTATTCACGCTGGTGGGCTGGCCGAGGTATCCTTTCTGGACCGGGAACGGAGGTCTGTCGCGCGGAGCGCCGCGTTTTCCTTCCAGCGACTCGATCAGGGCCGATTCCTCGCCGCAGATGTACGCGCCGGCGCCCACCTGAATGCGGATATCAAAATCAAACCCTTCGGCGCCGCACACGTTCTCGCCCAGCAGACCCAGGCGGCGGCGCTTGGCCAGCACCTGTTCCATATAGGGAAGCAGATATTCGTACTCGCCGCGAAGGTATAAAAATCCCTCTCGCGCGCCGACGGCATAGCCCGCGATCGTCATCCCCTCAAACATCAGGTCGGGGCACTCGGTGAGGATCACGCGATCCTTGAAGGTGCCGGGCTCGCCCTCGTCGGCGTTGCAGATGATGTAATGCGCCGTACCTTCCGCCTTGCGGCAGAAATCCCATTTCATCGCCAGGGGAAATCCCGCGCCACCCCGCCCACGGACGCGGGCTTTGTTCATTTCGTTAATGACATCTTCAGGGCTCATGGTCAGAGCCTTCCGGATGCCCGCGCCCCGCTCAAACGGCGCAAAAATGACCGGGCCCGCCTGACGCAGGTTCGATTCGACCGATTTCACACTGACGATGCCGCCGTCGTGGAGATCGCCGGCACGGATGGCCTCAACGATCGATTTCACGTCCTCGGGCCGGATATTGGTGAGTACCTTGCCGTTTACCAGTGCCGCGGGCGCCTGGTCCGACATCCCGATACACGAGGTATAGGCCAGGCTGATTTTCCCGTCGGGAGTGGTTTCACCGAAACGGATGCCCAGCGTTTCTTCAAACGCTTTCGCAACAGCGCCCGCGCCCTTCATGCGCTCTACCACCGCGTCACAAAGACGGATCATCGTCGCGCCTTTGGGTTCACGCGCGAAAAACGCATAAAACGACGTCATGTCGCGCACTTCCACCCGGTGGCAGCCCACGGCCTCCGCAATCGCACCCACGGTGTCTTCCGAGATGTAGCCGATCTTTGCGTGCACGGCGCGCGCGATGTCCATCAGACGAGTCTTGTCTTTGCCGAACTTCGCTACAACCTCCTGCACGACCTTCTTGTAATCATTGCTCATGCTTTACGGGCCTCCAGCGTTGCGACCGCTTCGCTTACGGAACCATCTGATAATCAGTGACTTATACGGCAACAGCCAAGACGAGGAAATGCGGGAAAGACTGAATCCACCGTCTAATCGTGAACTTTATCACAATTGCGAACGCTTTTCAACAGCATAAACCGCATTTCCACGATTCTTCCAGAGACCATGCCGCTATGTCAATCAGGCGACTTGTACCCCTCTAAAACCTGACGGACGAGGGCCCCATCGTACCATTTTTTATCTTAGCGAACGATGGAAGACAGGGCAAGCCCGGCAGAGCGATTTTTGGGTGGTTTGGGCGAATATTTTGAACATCAAACGATCACAGAGCGGGTGAGATATACTCTCGCACCCATGAAATCTGTGAAAGCCCGCTACCGCCCCCCACCCGGGCAACGCAGGCCACACGAGGAAATCGACAGCGGCCGTTGGAGCCGGCACGTCCCCCCGCCGGCCACACGGGCCACAGGGTTCACGTTCTCATGCCCCAAGGCTCTCGCCAGGCGTTTACAGTCCACCCCCGGCCACGCGGGGCGCGTGGCCACCCCCGCCCGCGGGGGACACAAGAGCCCGAATGGAACGCCTCAAGCGCCACCAGAATCGCCCTAACCGGGCACACGGGAAGCGCGCTCGGCATCTTGCGAGCCGCGTTCCGGGTTGGGGAAGCGTTTTAGAGCAGCTCGGCGATCTGGACGGTGTTGTAGGCCGCGCCTTTCAGAAGATTGTCGGAAACAATCCACATATCCAGCGCGCTGGCATGGGAAATATCTTCGCGGATGCGGCCAACGAAGGTCTCGCCCCGGCCCGCCGCGTGGATGGCCAGGGGATACTTCTGCGCCGCCGGGTCGTCTTCCACAACGATACCCGGCGCCTGCGACAGCACTTCGCGCGCCTGCGCCGCCGTCAGCTTGTTGGCGGTCTCAACGTTGACGGATTCGCTGTGGCCGGTGTGGATGGGCACGCGCACGGTGGTCGCGGTGACGCGGATGCGGTCGTCCCCCATGATCTTCTTGGTCTCGTTGACCATTTTCATTTCTTCGGAGGTGTAGCCGTTGTCTTCGAAGGCATTGCTCTGCGGGATCTGGGGGATGCAGTTGAACGCGATCGGATACGGAAAGATCTCGCAGACCGGTTCTTCATCAGCGAGCAGGGCCCGGGTCTGGGCGTACATTTCGTCAACAGCCGCCTTACCCGCGCCGGACACGGCCTGGTAGGTCGAAACCACGACCCGCGTGATGGTGGCAGCATCGTGAAGGGGCTTCAGCACGACCACCATCTGCGTCGTCGAGCAGTTCGGATTGGCAATAATGCCCTCGTGCCGCGCGATATCCGCGCCGTTCACTTCGGGCACGACCAGCGGGACTTTCGGGTCCATGCGCCACGCACTCGAATTGTCGATCACCACGCAGCCATCCCGGGCCGCGAACGGTGCAAAATGTTTGCTCGTGCCGCCACCCGCACTGAAAAGCGCGATGTCCACGCCTTTGAACGAAGTCTCGGTCATCACCTCTACAGGGATTTCCTCTCCCCGAAACACAATAGATTTTCCCCTGGACCGCTCGGACGCGAGCGGCTTGAGCGATTTGACTGGGAAATTGCGCTCTTCGAGAACCTGCAGCATCTGCTTGCCGACCATGCCGGTAGCCCCTGCGATGGCGACGACCTTCTGAGACATGTACGTCTGGCTCCTTCACTTGTTATGTTGTATCGACACAGAACAACCGCGCGTTTTACCTCAACGAAACGCACTGGCCCCTGCAAAAACACGGTAGGGCAACGGTAGCGGCCTGAAATGCCATGCGGCGCCCGGCACCCGGCCGGCTGCCGGCTGCGGACGGATCAGGCGAGGGCCTCGTCGATGGCTTTTGCCAAGTCGGTCTTCGACGTCACCCCAATGAATTGCTTCGCGACTGCGCCGTCTTTGAGGACGAGCAGCGTGGGAATACTGCTTACCTCGAATTTCCTCGCCAGATCGTTTTCGTTGTCGACATTTACCTTGGCGATAGTCGCTTTGTCCGCGTATTCCTTGGCCAATTCGTCGATGGCCGGGCTCATCATGCGGCAGGGGCCACACCACTCGGCCCAGAAGTCCACCAGCGTTACGCCTTTGCCAGTCACTTCGTCGAAATTGTGTTTGGTCAGCTCGCGAGCACTGCTCATGCGTAAAACCTCCTGAAATAACACTGCCGGTGAGGCAGAGACTCTCTACGGCCTCTCTGCCAACGGTAATTCAACCCTTAAGGAAAGGCGGACACACTGAAAAGTATTCCCGACACGATCTTTCCAGCACACAAACCGTGCTATTATAGCTTCCTGAACAATGCCAACGCAAAAGTTGCCGGTGGCCGACCGCAGCCACGCCAGGCCTGTCAAAAACTGCTGCGCTCCAAGGTTGGACGCGCTGGCGCCCGACCGTGAGCCGGCGGATCCCTGACAAAGTTGTGAAGGAAGGTCGCATCGAGCCCATAAATCGCCATAACGCGCTATTTTGTGCGCGTTTTGACAGGATTAATTCTTGACGAGACACCACAGCGAACTCTACAATTATAATTCGGGATGTTTTGGACATTGACAGTATTTACAGTACACTATCCCAGAAAAAACATGCGGGTTGAAATGTGGCGGCAGATGAGGCACTGTCAATCACCTGGCGCAAATCACTCTAGACGGGTATACACGGCCCGATGGAAACAGAATGAGACTAACCTCAAGAGAACCGGCAAAAAAACGCATTGGTGAAATGCTCATTGATGCAGGCCTGGTCACGCGGGAGCACGTCGAGGAAGCATTGGCAAAACAGCGCCGCGAGGGCGGGAAGCTGGTCGAACTCCTCATCGCGCTCGGCCGGCTGCAAACCAACGAATTTGTGAGCTTTCTGGCACGGCAGGGTGGCGTACCGAGCATTGATCTGCAGCACTATGAGATCCCTAAACCGATTATCGCGCTGCTCGATCGTGAATTTGTTTTGAAGCACGAGGCTATCCCGATCGACAAACTGGGCACGCTGCTGACAGTGGCGATGGTATGTCCGCTGGATTCGGCTGCTATCGAAGAGCTGCAGGTGATGACGCAGTGCAAAGTGAAGCCGATGCTCTGCTCCCCGGATGCCATCCGTAAGGCTATTCAGCGTTATTACCCCGTGAGCCGTCCGGAGTCCGACCAGACTGCCGACGGAGCGGCGCTGAACGTGGATGGTCTGGAAGGCGCCTTGAGCCTGCGCAACGTCACCTTGCTGGTGCGCCAGATCGAGGCGCTGCCGGCCCTGCCCGAGACCATCCGGCGGATGCGTGAATCGGCGTCGGATTCCACGACGTCCGTGAAGGAAGTCGGGAAAATCGTCTCGGACGACCCCGCGGTCGCGGCAAAAATCCTGAGCGTGGCCAATTCAGCCGCGTACGGGTTTTCGCACCGCGTGGACAGCCTCTCGCATGCGGTGTCGCTGCTGGGACTTCGTGAAACGTACTCTCTGGTGCTGGCCCTGGCTATCGCCGACATCATGAAAAAGAGCAAGGGATTCAACTACAAGCGCTACTGGGAACAGGCGGTCCAGTGCGCCGCCGCGTCCCGACTGCTGGCCGAAGAGCATGGACGCAGCGACAATGGCGGTGCATTCACGGCCGGGCTGCTGCACAATCTCGGCAAACTGGCGCTGGCGCACGTGGCCCCCGGCGCGTACCCGCACATCGGAGTGGAGCTGTACGGTCTGGACCTCATTGCAGCGGAGCAGAAAGTCTTCGGTCTGGCCCATCCCGAAGCAGGCTATGAACTTGCCCTGCACTGGGGATTGCCCGACCATGTAGCCGAAGGCATCCGATTTCACCACGCGCCCGAGCAGGCTACGAAGCATACCGATGTCGTATCGCTGGTAGCCCTGGCGGTCTTTATGGTCTACGCCTCCATGTCCATGGATCCTAGCGATGATCGCTTTTTCGACGAGCACAAAGAGCTGTTGTGGCGCGCGGGACTCGAACTCGAGCGTTCGAAGACCGCGTATCATACCTTCCTGACGCGGCTTATGGACCTGACCGCGGAGGCCTTCCTCGTCTAAAACACGCGCGGGAGGCCGCATCAACACCGCGCAGGAATGCAAGAAATGCACAGTGCGCTCTCGAATGCGCTTGTTTTGCATAGCTGCGGGCCGTAAATGACACGAAAATGAATGGCACGGGCCTTGCACTCTGTACGGGTGGAACACAACAAGGGCCCACCCTCAGAGGCTATACGAGCCTACGAGGCGCCCGATAAGGAGAGTCACCATGAAAACGGCAACACTCTTCGCGATTCCGGCACTAGCCGTGCTACTTGCATTGGCCGTACTGCCGGTCTATGCACAGAGCGACAGCGCATCGCAAAACCCCAACGCGCTCCTGGAGAACCCGGGCACGGCCTCGAACAGCCCGCCCGCCGCCGAGGCCAACGTCCCGCCTGAACCGGTCGGGCAAGACCGTGGGCGTGGCCTGCGCGACGGACGTGGCATGGGCCAGGGGCCCGGTCTCGGTCGAGGCCGTCAGGGCGAAAACGACCCGAGCGAACGGTCTGTCACCGGGACCAACGACCAATACGGTGAAAAAAGCGGGCTGCCTCGTGCCGATCGTGGGCGCGGCCTGCGCGATGGCCAAGGCCGGGGCCAGGGCCGGGGCCTGCGCGATGGTCAAGGCCAGGGTCAGGGCCGGGGCCTGCGCGATGGCCAAGGCCGGGGCCAGGGCCGGGGCCTGCGCGATGGCCGGGGCCAGGGCCGGGGCCTGCGCGATGGCCAAGGCCAGGGTCAGGGCCGGGGCCTGCGCGATGGTCAAGGCCGGGGTCAGGGCCGGGGCCTGCGCGATGGTCAAGGCCAGGGTCAGGGCCGGGGCCTGCGCGATGGTCAAGGCCAGGGTCAGGGCCGGGGCCTGCGCGATGGTCAAGGCCAGGGCCAGGGCCGGGGCCTGCGCGATGGCCAAGGCCGGGGCATGGGTCCGGGCCGAGGCCAGGGTCGCGGCATGGGCCAGGGTCAGGGCTACGGGCGCGGCCTGCGTGATGGCAGCGGACCGGGCCGGGGCCTTGGCTTTGGTGGCGGACGCTGCGTCCCCGGTTGCCCCTATTATGGCCGCTGATGGTATGCTGAACGGCCATGGAACCCAGGGCTGACACTCGCAATCCGGTGATTCTGGTGGTGCTGGCAGCTGCGTTACTCGCAGCTGCCAGCATTTTCCTATTGCTCCGGCAATACCGTGTTGAAATCGTCAATGCGCAGGTTCAGCTCCTGGCAAAAGGCCGCACCACGCTCGACGCCCTCACCGCGGGCATTCGCGCCCAGAGCCGCCGGGGAATGTACCGGGCGGAACGTCTGGCGGCCATCTTTGATGAACTGGCCCAGACGCCGGGGATCCTGGCGCTGCGGCTCCGTTCGGCCAGTGGCGCAATCGTAGCAGAAGGCGGCGAACTGATAGATATACCGGATCTGCCTCCCGAAGTGTCACAGTGGAACCCGGACACCTTGATCATGACGGCTTCGGCAGAATTCATACACGACCGACCCGGCATGGGGCCTTTCAGGCGAGGCCGGGGCCAGGGCGGTCCCGGTCTTGGATTGGGGCTGCGACGCGGCGGCGGACGTGGATTGGGCCCCGACAACCGGGCGGAGGAAATCGACGCGGGCGACACGCTCTGGGAAGCGGGGCCGCATGTGCTGACTGTTGTGCTGAACACGGGCGACGTCCGGCTCGCTATACGAAACGCCCGCTTCCGGCTGGCCGGCGTGGCGCTGGTCGTGCTGGTGGCGGTCGGCTCGGGCGCGTGGGCCTTCGTAACTCAAGTGCGGCAGCGGCGCCTGACCATGGATCTTCTGCTGGCGGAAGAACACGCTGCCCAGAGCGAGCGGCTGGCCTGCCTGGGCGCGGGGTTGGCCCACGAAACCAAAAACCCCCTGGGCGTGGTGCGGGGTCTGGCGCAATCCATCCTCGAAGCGCCGGATGCCGGGCGCGACATCCGTGGCATGGCGCAACAGATCGTCGATGAATCGGATCGTACTGTCGGGCAGATCAACTCATTTCTAGGCTTTGCGCGCCCGCTGGAACCCACGTTGCGGCCGATTGACTTGTCACGCCTGCTCGACGAAATGAAACCGCTGTTCGAAGCCGAGGCGCGCGGCGCCGCCGAGATCATCTGTGCCGGCAATCAGCTCACCGTCCAAGCCGACGAATCGATGCTTCGCCGCGCCCTTTTAAACCTGGTGATCAACGGCATCCGCGCGATCCGGCACACGGGCACGGTGGCCGTACGCGCTGAACGCACCCAAAACGGCGCGCGCATCATCGTTGAAGACAACGGCTGCGGGATTGCCCCGGAAGATATAGCGCGCCTCCCGGAGCCGTATTTCGGGCGTTTCGAGGGAGGTTCCGGGCTGGGTCTGTCGATCGTGGACCAGATCGCCCGTGCCCACGGATGGCGGCTGCGATTCCACTCCGCACCGGGCAGGCACACACAGGTGTCACTCGACGGCCTGTCTGAGGTAGGCTAAGGACATGACGGAACCACGCCACCGCATCGCCATTGTCGACGACGACCCGGGTCAGCGCCAGTTGCTGGCCAATGCCCTCGAACGTGCGGGCTACGAGACCCTCCGCTGTGAAGATGGACGCCAGGGACTCGAGGCCGCAGCCCAGGCCTCGCTCATGCTGCTCGATGTGCGCATGCCCGGCATGAGCGGCCTCGAAGTGCTCGAACACGTGAAACGCGACCGGCCGCAGCTCCCAATCATTTTGCTGACCGCATATATCGACGTGCGCGACGCGGTCAATGCAATGAAACAGGGAGCACTGGACTACCTCGAGAAACCCGTCGATCTCGATGAACTCATCGCGGCGGTAGACGATGCCCTGGGCGCAACGGGGCGGGCCGTGTCGCAAGACGGCGCAACCGAGATCCCCGAGGGCATCATCGCGGAGAGCGATGCCATGCGCCGGGCGTTTCAGCAGGCGGCGCGCGTGGCGTCCTCCGACGCGACCGTTCTGCTGCTCGGTGAGAGCGGCACGGGCAAGGAGGTCGTGGCGGAATTCATCCATCAGCGCAGCACGCGTGCGGAACGCCCGCTGGTGCGAGTGAACTGCGGCGGATTGCCGGAAAATCTGATCGAAAGCGAGTTGTTCGGCCATGAAAAGGGCGCCTTTACCGGCGCGGACTCCTCACACCGAGGGCGATTCGAGGAAGCCCACGAGGGCTCCATTTTTCTCGACGAAATCGGTGAATTGCCGCTTTCCGTACAACCCACACTGCTGCACGTTCTCGAAAGCGGCGCCATGCGCCGCGTGGGCGGAAACCGGGAGCTGACGGTCGACGTGCGCGTCATCGCGGCAACCAACCGCAGTCTCGAGGACGACGTGCGCGAGGAGCGATTCCGGGAGGACCTCTACTACCGGCTCAATGTATTCGCACTCGAAGTGCCGCCGATGCGTGAACGCCGCGACGATATCCTTCCCCTGGCCGCGCATTTTCTCAAAGACGGCAAACACCGCCTGGCCCCGGCGACCGAGCGCGTGTTGATGGCCTATGACTGGCCGGGAAACGTCCGCGAGCTGCGCAATGCCATGGAACGCGCAGGCATCATGGCCGACGGCAACCTGGTGTTGCCGAAAGATCTGCCGCCGCAGCTTCAGGATGCCGCGCCCACGGCCAAATCCGGCTCGGTGCTCGTGGGCGACATGCGGGAGATCCAGCGGCGGGCCATCCTCGAGGCGGTTGAAAAAACAGGCGGAAACAAGACCCGCGCAGCGGCCCTCCTCGGCATCAGCCGGCGTAACCTCATTTACAAACTGAGGGAATATGGGCTATAGGACGTGCCGGCGCCCTGGCGCAGGCCGGCGAACACCCCGTGCCTTCATGCCAGTCAATCAAGTCTCTCCGCTCCTACGAAGAAAAACAGAACGCGCATCGGCATCTCCGCCAGTCAGGCTTCTTCTGTCCACCCACAAATCGGGCACGAGCTTGCCGCCGTCCCCGGAGATTTGCCATGGTAGCCGGATTGCGTCCGGACGAAATCTTGAGAAAAGGCACGACATGGTATGCACCTGAATTGTTTGCTATCCGGTATTGTGATTGGCTCGTTCTGCTTTGTCTGGCCTGCCGCCGCGCAGGAGCTGCAGGCGCATTGGCCATCTCCCGAGTGGCGGCTCGAAGCGGGTTGGCCGGTCCGCGACGGCGCCGCGCAGGCCGGGGAAGGTTTCGCTGCCAACATTCACCTTGCTGACCACGGATTGTTGCTCACCGAGACCGAAGCGCCCCGCGTGGAGACACACGGGACGGCCTATGGCGGGTTTGAAACCACCTACACGACCGCTCGAGGCATCTTGATCGACCGGTTCATCCCCTTCCCGGAACTCGGGCAGCGGGCCTGGCGGCGATCGCTGCACTACACCAACACGTCGAACGAAACGCAGGACCTCCTGTCCGCCGACCTGCACATCAGCCCGGTGCGCTCTCCGGACGGCAAGGCCTGGAATGTGCCCTATTTCCGCATGTTCAACACGCCGTCAGAGCAAAGCCTGTGTTTTTCGTACTGGAGCGACGCGGACCCGTACAAGGTCAAAGACGACGGCATCCAGGTCACGAGTCAGTGGCGACTGACGCCGGGCATGGAGGCGGCCATCGGTCAGATGAGCATCTGGCTTGGACGCCCCGGCCCGTCAGCGTTTCTCATGGAGGCAGAGCGCTGGTTCCGTGCGCACGGATTCGCGCAGGCGCTCGAATACCCCGACTGGCTCGCGCGGGGCATTCTGTATGAGGCTTCGGCTGCAGGCCATGTCGATTCCCGGTTCAGTGATGTGGGCGGATTCGACGCGTTCAGCCGACAGGTCGACTACCTGGCCGACCTCGGCATCAATGTCCTCTGGCTGAACGCGGTGCATGAACACAAACGTCCGCCCAATCCCACCGACGGCGCCTGGAACCTTTACGATCCACTGAATTTCAGCGTCGTGGACCCCATTCTCGGCGGACCAGACGCGCTCGCCCGACTCGCGGACACGCTGAAGAGCGCGGGCATCCATTTTTTGTGCGAATCCGTGCCACATGGCGGCCACAGCATAGAGGCCGAAACCCTCGAAGCCTGGTGGACGCGCGACCGGGAAGGCCGGCCCCGAAACCCCTGGGGCGGCTACGGCATGGACAACGCCTCCCCTGAATGGCAGGACATCATCGGCAACCATATGGCCCTGCTCGCACGCCAATTCGGCATCGAAGGCGCCCGGATTGACGTCGCCGACGGACAAGGCTCGAACTGGGGCTCCCCGCGGACGCCCCATGCCTCCTATTCCACTATCGGCGGGGGCCTCGAAATGATACGGACTATCCGCGACAGCATCGCGCAGGGGCCGGTATCGCGGCCCGTGCTGATCCCCGAAAGCCCATTGCGGCGCGAATATTTCTCGATACGCGATGCGTATCTCGTCGGGTATGGATTTGAGTTCGTCGATTTCATCCGCGACCACAGCGATCTGGCCCTGACTGAGCCGGCGCGAATGGCAACGCAACTCCACGCCTTTTTCGAGGCCGAACGGGGCACGATGCCGCCCGGGGCCTTGCTGATCCGGACGCTCAACAACCACGACACCGTGGTTGACCGGGGCCGGGTGCAGAACCGCTTCGGCGCGGGTCTGGCGCGAGCGCTGTACGGCGTCTGCCTGGCGGTGCCGGGCCTGCCGATGATGTACCAGGAAGAAGAGACGGGCAATTTCGAGGCACTGCGCGCCATGAACTGGACCCGGCGTCTGCTCCCCGAGCTGGGTACGGGCGAGGCCGAGTTTCTCCCTCCCGGCTCGTTTGCGCCGGAGGTCTTCGCGGTGATGCGCCGGGATGCGCGGCACCAGACCCTGGTCCTCGCCAACCTTTCCGGCCGTCTGATCTCTGGACGGGCCGCCGTGTCCGGAATCCCGGATGAGACCCCCGTGTACGATGCGATCGCCACGCTGCTGTCTGGCGACGGCAAGAGCGAGCCTGCCGCAGAAGTGCGCGACCGGGGCGTACCCTGGACTCTCTCGCCGTACGAAACGGCTTTTCTGCGTTTCGGCAGGCCGCCGGAAGCATCCATTCCGCCCGCACGATTCGCGACGTTCGCCGCGAAGGAGCCTGGCGCCTCCGATACACTCGTCTGGCACGCGGGGAGCGAAGGGCTGGCGCTGCATTGCGGCGCCATCGAAGCCGCTTTGACCCTCCCCGCGGTAGCCTGGGAAGCCCGCGTCAATAGCGATGGGATCACTCGGCTGACCTCGACCGCGGGCAGCATAGAGTGTCGTGACGACAAGGGCGGCGTCGCGGTTCTCTGTGAAATCAATGCGGATTTCGCGCACATGCCGCTTACACTGCGGCTCTCGAATGCGCGGAGCTGGAAGGTTTCGGGCGAGAGCGCCGTCCTTTCAGACTGTTTTGTGCCCCGGCACCATCCTTTTCCCGAGGGAAGCGACTATGTGTGGCGGCCTTCCGATGTCTGGGGACACCTGCCGTACAACCTCTACAACGCTACGCTTCCCGTGGGTCGGCTCTGGCAGAGCCTGCTCGAACCGCTGCTCGCAGAAGCACCCGCTATGGCGTTTTTCGCCGAAAACGGACGCGGGGTGGCGCTTCGACACATCGACACCAGCGCGATGAATGTGGTGTTGCACGATGGCGGCATGGCGCACAATACCGCCACGACGCAGCCGGCATTGGAATTCTTTGCCATTGACACCAGCCTCCATCTACAAGTGCAGCACTTGGGGCAACGACAACCCTGGATCTTAAGCGGTCTTCAGGCCGTGGAACCTCGCCCCCTGCGCGTGGCGTTCACCCTGACTCCGTTCGGTGAGGCCGCTGGGGATTTTGCGGCGGAACGCGGGCCGCGCGCTACGCGAGGACCCGTTCTCGAGCGCGAAGGCCCGGAGTTTGTTCATGCCTTCGGGGGAGTGTTCATGCCCAAGCCGGCGACGCTGACGTGGCGCAACCTCGCGGCGCTTCCCGGCGTCTATCGCCTGGAACTCGAGCTGCGCCACAGCGAACGGGGCCCGGACAGCCGCGACATGACCGATGCCTACGTGATCGAGCTCGACGGCTCGCCCGTGGCGTTCGATTGGGTCAAACTGAACACGGCCTCCACCGGGAATGCCTGGTTTGGCAACGCGCAGACGGCCCCGGTCAAGCTCGGAGAGGGCCCGCATACCCTCCGCATCCGCAGCAACTGGCCCTGGTGTGCAGTTCGCAACGGATTTCGCCTGATCGCGTCTCCGTCGGACTAAGCCAGCACCGGCGACTGCCCGGCAAGATTTCACTGGGCTTGTCAGGCCGGTAAATTCTGTGCTGCATTTTCTGACCTCCCCACGAGGGTGGGCAACGGCCTCAGGCATGCTTCCGTCCCAGTATACATTGGCGGATTGCCGAGGTTGCGTTGACTGTGCGAAGGTACCATGCTATGCTGATTTGTCAAGAATTCCCTGAAAATGCAGGTCCATGGGGGCGGCATGTACGAGAGCTTTTACGGGCTGCGCGAAAAACCGTTCAATCTGACCCCGGACCCCCGGTTTTTGTATCTCAGCGAGATGCACAAAGAGGCGTTTGCGCATCTGATCTTCGGGATCCGGAACCGCGTCGGGTTCATCATGGTGACGGGAGAGATCGGGACCGGCAAGACTACGATCTGCCGATCGCTCCTGGGCCAGCTGGATCAAGACGTCGAACTGGCGTTCATTTTCAACCCCTGCCTTTCGCCGGAAGAGCTGCTTCGCAAGATCAACGAGGATTTTGGCATTCGTTCGCGGGCGATCTCGGTTAAAGGCCTGATTGACGAGCTGAACACGTACCTCCTTGACCGGCATGCGAACAATAAGAACTGCGTGCTGGTGATCGATGAAGCGCAGAACCTGACGCCGCCCGTGCTGGAACAGATCCGGCTCTTATCGAATCTGGAGACGGAACGGCAGAAATTGCTCCAGATCGTGCTCATTGGCCAGCCGGAACTCGCGGAACACCTCGAACTGGCGGAACTGCGGCAGCTGAATCAGCGGATCACGGCCCGGTATCACCTCAAACCCCTGGGCGAAAAGGAGACGCTGCAATACATCGCGTACCGGCTCCGTGTGGCGGGGGGCATGCGCAAAGTGCGGTTCACGCGAGGGGCGATCAAAGCTGTCTACCGACACTCCAAAGGCACGCCGCGCGTGATCAATGCCGTGTGTGACCGGGCGCTCCTCATCGGATATGCGAAAGAAACGCAGGAAATCACCCGCGCGCTGGTCAAACAGGCAGCGCGTGAAATTCGCGGCGAGCGGATACGGGCAAAGAAGAAAGGCACGCTGAAACGCTACATTCCGACGCCGCGCCTGATGGCCGCGGCCGCGCTGATCGTGCTGGTGGGCCTGTTTATCGTCCGGCCCGTGGCAAAACGGCTGGATTTGCTGGTAGCGGTCCTGCAGAATCCGCCGGCCAGCGGGCCCGCGCTCGCTGAAGCACCTGCGCCCAAGTCGCCTGAGGATGGCGAACCGGAGAGCCCGGGCGAGACGCTCGCCGAGACCCCGCCTTCTGCCCCACCCGAACCGGCGGCGGTTGAGGAGCCCTCTGCTGAAGAGCCTGCTCCGGCTACACCCGAACTGGCGGTGCTTGAAGAGCCCCCTGCTGAAGAGCCTGCTCCGGCTACACCCGAACCGGCGGCGGTTGAAGAGCCACCTGCCGAAGAGCCTGCTCCGGCCACACCCGAACCGGCGGTGGTTGAAGAGCCCCCTGCCGAAGAGCCTGCGCCGGCCACGCCCGAACCGGCGGCGGTTGAAGAGCCCCCTGCCGAAGAGCCTGCGCCGGCTACACCCGAACCGGCGGCGGTTATGGCCAACTTGGAAGAACCGGCCCCGCTTGCGCCTGAAACACCGGAGGCCCCGGCACCCGTTGAGGCGGACGTTCCCGCTCCGCCGACCCCCCCGCTCGTCGCCGCGGCGCAGGAGGCGGAGCCAGATACGGAAGCGTCCGCCGCGGAGGAAGACCCCTTTCTCAGGAAGGCCCCGGGCGTCTTTGATGCGCTCGCGCTGGTGGCATCGGTCGTGCCTGACGATCCGCCTGCTCCGAAGCAAACACCGCTCGCGCCTTCTTCCGCGGAAGAGGTCTCTGCGCTGGTAGAGGCGGTAGTCAGTGGCGCCGAAACGCCGCCCGCGCCGGCTTCGGTGGAAGAGGCCTCTGCACTGGTAGTGGTGGCGGCCGACGAAGGCGAGGCATCGCCCGTTGAAGAGAGCGCAGCAGAAGAGGCACCCCCGGAGGCGGCGGCTGAGACAAAAGCCGTGGCGCAGAGTTTTGAGGCGCGGCTCCAGGCATTGGATCCCGACGAAAGCCTGAAAACGGCCGCGGCAAGCCTGCTTGGCGCATGGAATATGGCGCTGCTGTCCGATCTGCCTGCGGGCCGCGAGGTCAAGGACCTCCTCCAGTTCGCGCAGGCCTATGGCCTGACTGGCGAGCCGCTGTCGGCGGGATTGCCGGAGCTGGAGGCCGTCAACCTCCCCACGTTTGTGCGGATGAGTTCGGGCGGGAAAACGCTCTGGGTGGCGCTGCTTTCCACGGGGGCCGAGTCGGTTCGATGCTCAATGGAAGCGGGCGAGACCGTCGACGTGCCGCGCGACGAATTTGTGCAGGCCTATCGGGCGGAGTCGGTGGTTCTCTGGCGCGACCCGGCGCCGGGCGCCGAGACTTTGAAGCCCGACATGAGCGGCGACCAGGTGCGCGCGCTCCAGCACCGTTTGCGCCAGTTGGGGCGGTACCAGGGCGAGTTGACGGGAGTTTACGACACCACGACCGCGGAGGCCGTGACCGGGATTCAGACGGCCACGGCATTGAAGCGCGACGGCAAAGCAGGCCAGCAGGTGCGCATGGTCCTGTGCAGCTGGCTGGACGATATACCAACCCCCGAGCTGCATGCAATGGATCGGCGGCCTGCGATACAGGTGGCGAGCGAACAGCCGCCCGCCTCGGAACCTGAAGCGCCGCCGGCCCCGCCGGAGCCTGTGCAGGCCCAAAAGGCCAAACCGGCGCCGTTACCCGCCCCCGCGCCTGCGCCTGAGCTGGACTTGCCGAAAACACCGGAATCCGCTACAACAGAAGCAGAGAAGATCGACACGGAGCCCCTTTCAGAAGAGGAGCCGGCCGTCGACAGGGACATCATCGCGGTGGAGACGCCCCAGGACGAAACGCCACAGCTGGTGACGGTGATGGAATTGCCCGCAGACGCCCCAGCCGCGACCCCCGCACCCGGGCGTGACGTGGAAGCGTTGCTGGCGGAAGAGGTCTATGGACAGAATTCCGGGGAGGCCGGGAAGGAGGTAACATCACCGGTGACCACAGGCGCGCCGCTCGTCCCTCATCAGGGGACCACGGTTAAGACGGCGGATGGGGAAAACGAATGAGTTCTATTCTCGATGCGCTGAACAAAGCGGAAGAGGAGCGGGTTGCCCAGGAATATGCGTTGTCGCGTGCCTTCGACGACCTCGACGAGGGAGATATTGAGGACGAGTTGACCGGGCGCGTGAACGGCGGTCGCGGGCGGGGCGCCGGCATGCCGCTGACGCCGTTCCGGGTCGCAGTGCTCGCGCTGGCTTTTGTGACGGTTGTCGCGGCGGCATCCGGTGGCGCCGCATGGATGGTGTTTCATCTGCGCACAAAACCATCGCCGATGTTCTCCGCCGAGTCGGCCGGTCTGTCATTGGCCGGCGTTGCAACAGCCTCTCCTGTCCTGCCGGATCTGGCGGCGCGGGTCACCGCAGATCCGTCGCCGAGTGAATTGAGTTCCGTCCCGCTGAGCCCGGGCCCAGAAGCAATCCTCTCGACCAGTACGCCGGCGCCTCAGCTCACCTCATTGCCTGCAGAGACCGTGATATACGAGACATCCGTACCCGCGCCGCCCACCGAACGGGAAGGCGCGGCTTCGTCCCTGCCGGAAGATACAGGGAACGCTGCGCTCAAGGACACGCCGTCGGCGCCGGAAGCGTCTGATCCCCGGGTGCAGGTGGCCGCAGCGGAACCTCCACGCCCGGCCGCTACAGCCCAGCCGGCGCCCACAACCCCGGCGCAGCCGAAAACGGAGCCGCCAACCCCGCCTTCCGCCGCAGCGATAGCTGCCGCTCCAGAGCCCGCTCGCGCGCCCGAGGCGGCGCCACGAGACGCCCCGCCGGCCACCAAACGGGTCGACGCTGGGGAAGTAGACATACTGGCGTTGCCTGAGCTGACGTCATCGGATCGGCGGCGCCTGGGCCTGCCGGACATTACGGTGAACGTCGTGGGGAGACCGTCAAAATACCGCCCGCAGCCCTCGGCCATGATCAATTTCAGCCGCGTGGTCTTGAACGAGTATATTCCAGGGACCCAGGCGCAGTTGATCGGAGTGAGCGTGCACGGCATCGGTATTCAGGTGGGCGGCGAGCGCTATTTCGTGCCGAAGTGACGCTCCGGCGATTCAGGAAAGCTTCACCAGACGGCGGAGCTGTGCCACCTCGGCGGAGCGCAGCCAGCGCCACTGCCCCGGACGCAGCGAACCCACCTCAATGCCCGCGAAATGAGTCCTCCGTAACGTGACCACGGGATGGCCGACTTTCGCGCACATGCGTTTCACCTCGCGCTTCCGGCCCTCGTACAAAGCAAGACGGAGGCGTGTGCTGTCTCTGCCGCGGGCCAGAATGGCCGCCTCAGCGGGCGCGGTGAGGCCATCCGCGAGGGCCACCCCGGTTTCGAGCCTGCGGAGGGCCTCGTCAGAGACGAGGCCCCGGACTGTGGCGATATACACTTTGGTGACGCCGTAACGCGGGTGCGTAAGCCGCTGCGCAAGCTCGCCGTCGTTGGTGAACAGGAGAACGCCGCTGACGTCGAGGTCGAGGCGTCCGACGGGGTAGACGCGGGCGCGGACCCCCTGGAGACAATCCAGCACGGTCTTGCGCCCGTGCGGATCATCCACCGTCGTGATGGTCCCTTTAGGCTTGTGAAGCAAAAGGTAGGCGGGCCGTTCGCGGTGGATGCGTTTGCCGTTGACGCGAATCTCGTCGGACTCCGGATCGACGGTAGCACCGAGCACGGCAGGGGCGCCGTTGACGGTCACCCGGCCTTCACGAATGAGCGATTCGGACGCACGGCGCGACGCCACGCCGCAGAGGGCCAGGTAGCGTTGAAGGCGCATGGTCATCGGCTGTGCCTCACAGCCTGCTCCAGTCGCGATCTCCAGCGTCTCACAGCGACTCCTTCGCGGGAACGCGGGCGCGCCATCGAACGCTTCGCCCGCTAGATGGTTTCGCGCAACTCCTCGATGGTCGGGAGTTCTTTGAGGCTCTTGATGCCGAAATGGGCGAGAAACTCGTCCGTGGTGCGGTAGAGTTTCGGCCGGCCCACGGTCTCGGCAACGCCCGCGACCTTGATGAGCCGTTTCTCGCGGAGGGTCTCGAAGGCATAAGAGACGCTGACCCCCCGGATGCTTTCGACGTCCGCGCGGGTGCAGGGCTGTTTGTACGCAATGATGGCCAGAGTCTCAAGAACGGCCTTGGAAAGGCGGTTGCGCCGTTTGATCTGAAGCATGCGGCGGATGTAGGGGGCGAAGTCGCTGCGCGTCGCCAACTGGTACCCGCCCGCGATTTCGCGCAGCACATAGGGGAACGACTGATCATCGATCTCTTCGCGCAGCTCAGCCAGGAGGTTGCGGATCACATCATAATCGACCCCGCCGAGCGCTTGGGAGAGCCGGTCGACGCTGATGGGTTTGTCGGAGATAAACAGCAGGGCATGCAGCACGACGCGAGTTTCGTCGCGTCCCAGCTGCTCTACGGGCTCAAGCTCGCCGTCTCCGTCAACGGGTACATCGTCAGAAATTTCGACGGCATCATCCTCTTCGCGGGGCGCCGCGGATTCGTCGAGGTCGGCCGGCTCGCGTTCTCCGGTTTCACGGAGATTGTTGAGGGGCTCCAGGTCCTGAATGCCTTCTTCTGTCATCATGATTGTGCGTCGGTGCTTACAGTGTTCTACCCATGGCGGCCACCAGGGGTTTCAGCTCGTTCATGAGCGTTTTGAATTTTCCGGGTTTCAGTGACTGGGCGCCGTCGGAGAAGGCGTCGGCAGGATTCGGATGCACCTCCACCATGATGCCGTCCGCACCGGCCGCCACTGCAGCCCGCGCCATGGGGATCACCAATTCCCAGTGTCCGGTGGCATGGCTCGGGTCCACGATTACCGGCAGATGACTGTATTTCTTCAGCACCGGCACCGCGCTGATGTCGAGGGTGTTTCGGGTTTCCGTTTCGAAAGTGCGTATGCCGCGCTCACACAGGATAACCTGCGGGTTTCCTTCCGCCATAATGTATTCCGCCGACATGAGAAGCTCTTTGATGGTGGACATCATGCCGCGTTTCAGAAAAACGGGTTTGCGGGCTTTGCCCACGGCCTTGAGCAGGCCGTAGTTCTGCATGTTGCGCGCACCGATCTGCAGGATGTCCGCGTAGGTCTCGACGAGAGGCACCTGTTCCGGAGTCATCACTTCGGTAATAAACGGCAGATCGACGGCGCGACTGGCCTCCTGCAGAAAATGCAGGCCTTCTTCTTCGAGCCCCTGAAAGCTATAGGGCGAGGTGCGGGGTTTGAATGCGCCCCCGCGCAGCACGGTCGCACCGGCTGTCTTCACGGCCCGGGCGCTCTCGAGGATCTGCTCCCGGGATTCAACCGAGCAGGGACCTGCCATAACGCAGAATCGGGCCCCGCCGATCTGCGCCGAACCCGCATGAAAAACGCTGTCCTCTTTCCGGAGTTCCCGGCCCGCCAGCTTGTACGGTTTGAGAATATGCACAACGTTTTCGACGCCGGGCAGCGACTCAAGGGACTGGAGACGCTCTTTACCCCGTTCATCGCCAACGGCGCCGATAACCGTGCGCTCAACGCCTTCGATGAGATGGGCCTGGTAGCCGAACTCCTGGATTTTGTCGATAACGCGGTCGATATCTTCCCGCTTTCGGGAAGCCATTACGATAATCACGGTCCGGGTTCCTTATCAGATGCCGCGCACAACGCACGCGGGGGTGTTGGGATGCCGAAGTGCGGATTATAACCCTTCACCTCAAATCAACGCAAAGCCGTGGCGCGCCCGCGCCGGTGATTCGCAGCAAATCGAGCCGACAGGCTGTTCTGTTCAGCGTTTCAGTCCGAATACGGGCGTGTCCGGCAGAGACCCCGCTACGGGCGCGATTTCTGGTTCGCCGTCCCAGGTCGGATCGAGCAATAAGGCGCTCTGACCCTCGCCCAGGTCCAACGCATAGCGCTTGCCTTCCAACGCCCTGAGCGACCCCCCCGCGGCGGCAACAAACCGCGGCGGCGCGCTGAAGTCGGCCTGCACGCGGCAGGGTTCGCCGGCGAGACTGGTCACGCCGACCCACAACAGCCGGCCACCGGAACGCGCCGCGCTGACCAGGAAAGCGCCCTGGGCGCGCCATTGGTGAAAGACAGCCTCGCGCCACGACTCCGGCACCGCGGGAAAGATGCGGAGCAGCGGCCCGTCGGGCGCATCCCAGCTTTGGAGCAGCATGTCGTGGATTGATTGCGCGGCCGACAGCGGCGTCTCAATAACGGGGCCCGCTTCGCGGTACATCGTATTGGGCTCGATAAACGGCCTGAATGCGTTGAGACAGTCCAGCGCCCGCTGTCCGTCGCCGATACCGGCCGCAATGGACGCGCCTCCCGTGTAGGAATAGCCGAACAGCGCCTCGGGAAGACTATGCCAGTGGTCCAGCGACCGCAAGATTCGCATTTTCCCTTCAGGCTGTTCGGCGTTGACCTGATAGAGCGGGTAGATCATCAGCAGGTGCGAATAATGCCGATGGCTGGAATCGAGCGGCATATCGCGGGCGATCAGGAATCCCTGCTTTCCTTCGGGGAAGTCCGCCAGCTTCTCGACGATACGCTGCCATTCCGGCGCCAGAGGCTCTTCCAGGCCGAGCCGTTCCGTGAGGGCCAGGAGCGTTTCCACACCCCAGCGGAATAAGGCCAGGTCGTAGTTACAATCCGGACCGCTTTTGAACTCGGGCGAGCGCGTTCGCGGGAGATGGAGGCGTCCATCCGGACCTTCCTCGAGAAAATGGCGATGATAGTTCACGGCGCGACGCAACACCGGATACAACGATTCCCGCGCCAGTGGCTCGTCCATGGCCATACGGTAATGCAGCCAGACATTGTGACAGGCCCACAGCAGATTGCCCACCTCGGGCTCGCCCGCATCGCCGGGCCGTTCGACCGGGCTCGGGTAAAACACCCCCCCCACGAGCCGTGCCGTCGACGAGCGATATATCCCCGCGGAGTCGTGCCGGTACTCCGGCGGCACGTTCGCCACCAGTTGGGGCAGGTGCTGGCGCAGGTTCTCCGGCAGCGGCTCGGCGAGTTCGAGATGGTTCGACACGTACATGGGCCAGTAGGTGAGCTGGACGTTAAGATTCCACCAGATCCCCGGCCAGGGTGTCGGCTGATCCCACGGCCCCTGCAGGCCCAGGATCACGCCGTCCTGCCGGGTCGCGGCACGCAGCTTGTAGATCTGGTTCCAATAGAAGCTCTGCCAGTACGGATCGGACACGGAGAAAAAACTCTTCCGGTAGTGCTCAAGCCACGATGCCCGATGGGTAGCAATGAATCCCTCACGCGGGACCGCCGACACATCGCGAACGGTCTTTGCCGCCTGCTCTGCAATGGCCTGCGGCTCGCCCGGCCAGGCGTACTGCGTGCTGATAAACAGCCCCCGCCAGCCGTCGAACCGGGTTTCGAGCCAGGCCGTCGCATAGCCTCCTTCAGCCAGAGGCTGCACCCAGACCGGAATATCGCCGCAATCGCTCTGGTACCCGTCTGGGTTGGGCTCCCAGGTCTTCTTGCGCTCGGGATCGGGCTTGACTGCCAGGCGCGGATGCAGCGCCTCCTTCGGATGCCACTCCAGCACGCTGTCCGCTTCACCCTCTTCGCCTTTCCAGCACACGAAAATGGCCATCTGGTCGGCGTGCACCAGGGTTGTGAAGGTAATGCGACCCACACTGCTTTGGATCAGCCCGCCGGCTTCCGCGTTGAGCAGGTTCAGGCGCATATCGCACCCGGTCAATTCCCCTTGCGTCCGCAAAAGAAAACTGCCAATGGGCAAGCGGCCCATGCCGTAATTGATCGAGCGGTAATCTTCGACGTCGCTCCGGCCCACTTGCCACTCGACGGTGCGCTCGTCGAGTTTGCGAAGCAGCGTGCCCATCATGCCATTGCCCAGGTACGGGGCCTCCCACCAGTCTTCGGGCCAGCACTCCCACACGGGATCGGAGGCGGCCAGAAATGCCGGCCAGTCCACCGCGTCCTGCACTTCGCCGGCCCACGCGGCCGCGCCCGTACTGAGCGCCACGCACACGCACAGGCCCCATAGGCCGGCGCAGCAGAATAGGTGCGCCCCGACAAGACCCTGTACAAAAAACAGCAGAGATCTCATGCAGATTGCCTCATCGTTTCGAGCACACCCGGCCCGGGTGCGAGGAATCCGCCCCATTCAATTCGGTCGCTCGTAGGTCGTCAACCAGTTTTCATTGAACACGCTGTGCTTGATCGAAAAGCGCCGGTAGGTGTACGTGAGATGAATCCGGCCATCGGACGCCTGCAGGATGCTGGGATACGAGAACTCTCCCCAGTCGGCCTCGAGCGTGCGCTGGTTCGTCCAGGTGAGGCCGCCATCGTCGGACTGGATGAGATTGAAGGGCGTGCGGTCGCTGCCATCGGTATCGTTGAAGGCGAGCACGATGCGACCGCTCTTCAGCCGGGTCATGCAGATGCCGGACCCGGGATTTTTCAGATCCGTTGCCTCGGAGGGCTGCCACGTTGCGCCGCCATCCGACGAGATGCTCTGCTGGGTCCGCGACCGGCTCCGCATCAACATCAGGAGTTCTCCCGAATCGCGCTGGATGACGGTTGGCTGGCTGCCGCCCCGTGCAAACCCGCTGCGAGTCCACACGGGCCCCGTCGGGTCCAGAAACAACAGATAAGAGCCGCCATGCGCCTGCCGCCCTTCCCCACTCACGGGAATGGCGAACCGCCCGTCGGCGAGCGTCAGCGGGAGATTGCGCGGGAGCGAGCCAAATCCGTCTGGAATCTCGGAATCGCCGCTCCACGTCGCGCCGTTGTCGTCGGACGTGCGATACATCAGCCGGCATTCCCCCCAGCCGCTGCCGCGCCGAAGCGGCCGTTCCGATTCCATCCGTCCCCAGATGATCCAGAGCTTGCGGTCCGGCCCCTGAAACAGCACCGCATTGCCGGGCGGCAGGCTGGGATCGAACAGGAGCCGTTGCGGCGCATCCCACGCAACCGCGCCCCGCTGCTGCCGGGCCAGGTAGAGCGCCTGATCCTCCGAGGATTCGTAGCTGCCGCCGTACCACAGACAGAGGATATCGCCGTTCGGCGCCTCCGCGACCGTCGAGCAATGGTGTACAGCCGCGCCCGGGATCTTTTCAAAGATCAGTTGCGACGCAAAGTGGATCGTGCCGTACGGGTCGGGGACAGACCGCTGCGGCGTCTCCACGTCGATGGGCTCGCCCGCAAGCGGCGCCTGGGCCGTCACGGCCTCTCCGGACAGATGCTGTTGAATCGCAAGCTCGAGGCCTGCGCCGGGCTGGCCCAGCCCGCCGTGGTAGACAAGTTCTCCCTGGCCGCCCAGCATGAAATATTCGGGCGTCACCGTGGCGCCGAACTGATTCGCGGCCTCCCGCTGCGGATCGCGATAGAGTGGGATAATTCCGCCGGTATGCTGCAGAAAAGTGCGCAGTTCATCGCCGGATTGGTTCGGATCCGGGCAGATGCCCACGAAAAGAATGCCGTTGAGCCGAACGCGGTCATAGAGCGCGTTCATCGCTTCCATCTGGTCGAGAACGGCCGCGCTGCGCCCGGAAAGGAACACCACGACCGTCGCTTTTCGCGACGCGTAGTTCTCCGTGGTCAGGGTCCGTTGAACGCCGTCCAGGTTCTCGAAACGGACCGGCCCCGCTGCCTGGCCGGGCTCGAGAGCAGGCGCAGCCGCCGCGCCGAGCGCCAAGGCAGTCAACAGGCAAAACATAGCCACCCACTTCGTCCACATGCGTGTGCCTCCTTTCCCGGTGCATGCCCGCACGCTACTTCACCGACCTGGATTACACCAGATTCAGGTTGCGCCATTCTCCGGTTGGTGGCGGGTGCAGGTCTTACAAGCGCAGGAAGATCTTTTTCCGGTACATAAACCATACCACCAGCAGCGACAGCGCCAATGAACAGCCCGTGTGGAGCAGATATCCCCATTCTTTCCCGGCCAAGAGCTGGACATTCCCGCCGACGAAGCGCAGGGCCAACTTGTTGAAGTCCATGATGTTGCGGGCCATATAAATAGTGAGCGGATTCGCTCCGATCCACAGGAATGGCCGGGCCCAGGCGCGAAATCCGAAGAGGTCCAC
The DNA here is from genome assembly GCA_050950105.1 of Candidatus Hydrogenedentales bacterium. GTDB lineage: Bacteria > Hydrogenedentota > Hydrogenedentia > Hydrogenedentales > SLHB01 > UBA2224. Next base: position 635,760 of record JBMNGZ010000010.1, read on the forward strand.
GAGCACATAAAAAAAGCCCAGCAGCATGAAACTGTATCCCCCCGCCACGAGGACGTAGGAGGAGGTCCATATTTTCTTGATCACCGGAAACTGGAGTCCCCAGAGGTACCCGAGCGCGGCCAGGCCGGCGCCGCCGGCAAGAAAAAGCACCGCTTTGCGCCAGGGGGTCAGCGCGGCGGTACGCAGGAGAAACGCCGCAAACACTCCCAGCAGGCACGTCGCCACGGCGGGGATGGTGCTGAGCAGGCCTTCGGGGTCATAGTCTCCGTAGTGTTTGTGACCGGGCAGAAACTGTTTGTCGACGTACCAGGCCCAGTTGGCGTGTTCGTCGAACGAGGCCTGGCCTGTGCCCGGGACCGGCACAAACGACAGAAGCAGCCAGTAACCTATCAGGCAGAACAGACAGGCGATGATCAGGCCGCGCGGCCGAAGATGAATGAAGAGGATACCGGCGAACAGGTAGCACAATGCCAGGCGCTGCAACACGCCCAGGAGGCGAATGTCCGGCCATTCTTTGGAGAACCCGCCGTAGTACACGAGCCCCATGAGATAGAGCAGAACCGCGCGGCGAAGCAGGCGCTTATAGGCGGCCCAGCGGCCGCCGCTCTGGAGCCGCCTCTCCAGCGAAAACACCAGCGACATGCCGACCAGAAAAGCGAACAGCGGAAAAATCAAGTCATAAAACGTGAACCCGACCCAATCCGCATGGCCAAACTGGGATTCCAGAAACGAACCGATATTTCCGCCCAGCAGGCGAGCAATCGCGATCCCGAACCCGGTTCCGCCGACCAGCCAGAACATGTCGAAACCGCGCAACACATCAACGGCCACGACCCGCCCCGCAGCGTCGGTCTGGGCCACTGAGACCTGGCGAACTGAAGCGTCATCTCCCATTGCAGTGAACCTCCCCCTTGATACAATGACGCGTATTGTAGCAGATGACTGCCTCGAAACGACCAGCATTTTGCAGCCCTGTTGTCCTGGCGGGCGAATGGCCGCGAAGACCCGGAACCCTCAGCTTTTCAAGACCAAAGCCCGGATTGTGGCGCTCCACGGAAGGCATGGCGCTGCGCCGGGGCACGTCGGTCTCACAAGAAAATGCGTGTGCGGACGCCCAGTGTTTCGGCAAGCCAGAGGGGCAAATTCTCCTCAATACGCCGTCTAGATCAGCTTCCAGGGCTCTCGATACTCACGACGGATGAATTGTGCGGCTTCGGGCGCGTTGGTGGCCTGAAGCGCGACAGGATCCCACTCGAGCTTTTTGCCGGCGCGATAGGCCACATTGCCCAGGTGGTTCGCCTCGGTCAGCCAGCCCGCGTACTCGAAATTACAGGTAGTCGGCGCGCCCGTCTTGCAGGCATGCAGCCATTCGGCGTGATGACCGAGCGATGCGGGGATGGACGGCTCGGGAGGCGTGAAATCGGCGTAACTGGCTTCGGGCAGCAGCGTATGCCGGCCATAGTCCGCGAGCAACATACCCTTCTCGCCAACGAACAAAACCCCGCTGTTCCATTCAGGAATACCGCCGTCCTTCAGGATTTGCGGTTTCTCATGGCCCTGGTACCAGGTCAGCCGGGTCGCCGGCAAATCGCCGCGCGCGCCGTATTCGTAGGTCACCTGCATCGATGCGGGCGCGAGCTCGGGATGCGGCGGCGGCCCGCTCGCCTCGATGGTGCGGGGATAATCGAGGCCTAACGCCCAGAACGGCAGGTCGATCCAGTGCGAGCCCAGGTCGGACATGGTGCCATTCGCGAAATCCCACCACCGGTACCATTTGGGCCCCGGAAAATAGACCTCGCTGAACGGCCGCGCCGGAGCCGGCCCGAGCCAGAGGTCCCAATCCAGCCCTTCGGGAACGGGATCCTCGACGGTCGGCCGTTCCTGCACAAACACAATATCCTTCGCGGCCTGCGCGTCTTCCTGCGTGGCGTGCCAGCCCCAGGCGCGCCCCACCCAGACATGCACCTCGCCGACCGCGCCAATCGCCCCCGATTGCACCAGCTCGACCACGCGCCGGTAGTTGTCCGAGGCATGAATCTGAGTGCCCATCTGCGTGGCCACCCGGGCCTGATTCGCCGCTTCGCGGATGATGCGCGCTTCCCACACGTTGTGGGTGAGGGGCTTTTCACAGAAGACATGCTTGCCCAGCTGCAGCGCGGGCAAGGTCGCGAAGGCGTGGGTGTGTTCGCAGGTACTGACGACCACCGCGTCGAACTCATCGGCGTGATCGTAGAGCTTCCGAAAATCGACGAAGGTGCGCGCCTGCGGAAACTTCTGCGCGGCCGCCGCGAGTGCCGGCTCATAGACATCGCAGAGCGCCACGATATTCTCGGAACTCACCGCCTCCAGGTTTCCGGCGCCGCGGCCTCCCGAACCGATGATGGCGATATTCAGGCGCTCATTGGCGTTGCTCTGTTGCGCAATGGCCGGCGCGCTCAGCGTGGCGGCCCCGCCCGCAAGCACCGAGGATTGCAAAAAGGCCCGGCGGGTCAGATGATGAAGGTACCTGCTGTTTTCCGAGAGGCCGTATCTCATGGCGCTGCCCTTTCATGGTCGTGCCGGTGTCCATAGATGCTCACATTCATGCCAGTCTACTGGCCCTGAAGCGGGTGTTCAAGAGGTACGGCCTGGCCACAGCGCGCGAAAGCCGCGATGCAAACGAGAGACCCGCGGCGCGACCCCATACGGCCGAGCGGAGGGCCAGGAGCCACGGCACGCGCGCCGTGCGTTCCCTTCGACAGAAAACGCATGCGCAAAAGTGGACAGGCCGGCCGGATATTTGGTAAACTCTCGTTCCGTGTGGCGGCGTAGCTCAGTTGGTTAGAGCAGGGGAATCATAATCCCAAGGTCCGCGGTTCAAATCCGTGCGCCGCCACCATTTCCCTCTTGCCGCCGGGAGCCGGCCGTGAAGCAAAAGGCCCCAAAATTGCTCGATCGCGTTCGCGATACCCTTCACCGCCATGACATGCTCGATGCGGGCGACCCGTGTCTGGCAGCCGTGTCCGGCGGAGCCGATTCCATGTGCCTCGTGCAGGTGTTTCATGAACTGCGCATTCCCTTCGAGATCGCCCATTTCGATCACGGGACGCGCGCGGGCGAAAGTGCGAAGGATGCGGCCTTCGTGCGCGAGGCCGCTGCCCGCTACGGCGTCCCCTGCCTCGAAACCCGACGCGACATCCCCCGGGAAGCCGCGCAATCGCGGGAGTCGTTTGAAGAAGTCGCCCGCCAGGCCCGCTACGCCTTTCTGCTGGAAACAGCCGCTGCGCGGGGATGCCCGGCCCTCGCGACCGGCCACCACGCCGATGATCAGGCCGAAACCGTGCTTCTGCGCCTGCTCCGCGGCACATCTCCGGGCGGATTGGGGGCGATCCCGCCGCTTCGCCAGGCCGGTGACGTCCGCATCATCCGGCCGCTGCTCGACTGCACCCGGGACGAAATACTCGCCTATCTCGATGCGCGGGGCGTCCCGTTCTGCATTGATCGGACCAACGTCGATACCCGCCACCCCCGCAACCACGTCCGCCACGAGCTGCTGCCGTTTCTGGCGCGCCACTACAACCCGCGAGTCCGGGACGCGCTGCGGCGCCTGGCGGAGCTTCAGCGCGACGAGGATGACTTCCTGCAGGGGCTGGCTACGGACCTCGCGGACGCATGGCGCACGGGCGAGCACACCATCGATCGGCAGACCTTTGCGATGATGCATCCTGCTCTCCAGCGCCGCGTAGTGGCTCTGCTGGGCTGGGAATTCGGCATCGAATGCCCCGCCAATCGCATCGAGATCATTCGCCGCCACCTGCTGGAGGGACCGACTGGCAAAGCGTGCGATCTGGGCCAGGGCATCCTCCTGCGCAACGCGCGCGAGGTGACGGAAATCGTTAAGGAACCGGTGCACCCCGAGGAAAGGGTCGTAACGCTGGCCTTTCCCGGAGAGACCGTGGCGTTCGGGCGGCGCTATACCGTGCGGAAACTGGAAAAACCGCCGACGGAGGAACTCGCGGCGTATTGTACGCCCGCGCGCCAGGTTTTCGATGCGGAGTCGCTCGGAACCGTCCTGGCCGTGCGATTCCGCCGCCCGGGAGATCGGTTCAGACCCCTCGGGCTGGGAGGCAGCAAAAAGCTGAAAGACTATTTCATCGATCTGGGCTTGACAGAGCGGGAGCGCGCGCGGCAACCTCTCCTCACCGCTCAGGGGACAATCGTGTGGGTTATCGGACGTGCCACTGGCCAATGCGCCGCCGTGACGCCGTCGACCCGCCGTTATGTGGAGATCCGGGTCGAAAATGCAACGCCGTAACGAGCCGCTGATATCGGAAGAAGCCATCCAGGCCCGGATTTCCGAGCTGGCCGCCGAGATCTCCCGCGATTATGCCCAGCGCGAACTGGTGCTGGCCGTCGTGCTCAAAGGGGCGCTGATGTTCGCGGCCGACCTGTCACGCAAGCTTACCGTTGCCACCAGCATCGAGTTCGTACGCGCCCGGAGCTACCAGGGAACACAATCGAGCCGCCGCGTGCAGGTCACCATTTTCCCTGAAGAAAGCCTCGCGGGAAAGCACGTCTTGATCGTGGAGGATATTCTGGATACCGGCAACACCACCCATTTTCTACTCGACCGGTTCCGCGAAGCCAAGCCCGATTCGCTCGAATTGTGTACCTTGCTGGACAAGCCGGCCCGGCGTAATATCCCCGTGACGGCCAAGTATGTGGGATTTTCGATCGACGACCTCTTCGTGGTGGGATACGGGCTGGATTACGAAGAGAAGTTTCGCGAGCTGCCGGCCGTCTACGTGCTGGACGAACTATGACTCAGGGCGCGGCCTCCCGCGGGATCACCGTCGTGCCGTCCGGGCGGATCAGTACGATGGCGTCGCGATTGGTGGCCGGATGCCGCGACACGTTCAACACGCGGCGTCCGCCTTCCATGCTGTTGGTTTCCGCAAAGCGCCGTGCGGCATCCACGTCATCGAACACATCGATATTGATGTTTTCGTAGGCGTCGTACTCGCTGCGCAGCCAGCGCCCCAGTTCGGCGAGCTGGTCGTCCGAGGCCTGAGGCGGTACAGCACAAATCATGCCTTTCAAGGTGGAGGCATTGTTCAGACGGGCGGCTTCCTCCGTATTGCGCCCCCACTCCTTGATCACGGCGTAGCGAATGCTTTCGCCGGGCGCTGGCACCGCGACCGCGTCGTAGGCCGGCGGCATCTCTGGCACGGCCGGGGCGGAAAGCGTCTGCGGCGCGCCGGGCAGGGTGATGGAAGGAAAGGGTGCAAGCTCCATCGCCTCTCGGGCCTCCAGCGCGTGCTGAAGCGTTTCAAGCTCTTCGCGCAAGCGGTTGTTCTCGTTCTTCAGGCTGATCACAAATTCGTCGAGCACCAGGTCGAGCATCGCCTGCATTCGCGCCACATCGGAGCGTAACGCGGCCAGCTCATCCGCAATAGCCGCTTCAGGGGCGCCATCCGACCCTTCAGACGACTCTCCCACAGCATCCAGCTCAGCGTCCGCGCCGGCGGCCGGGGCGTCTGCGGCGGTCAGCGGCTCGGAGCTTTCGGCCGGCGGGTCCAGCTCCAGGCCCATGTCGCGCAGGGCGGCATCCAACTCATCCGCGGCGCTGGCAGCCTCCTCGGGGAACGGCTCCCTGATCCGCGCGACCACCTTCAACGAGGGCGTGTTGATCTCCAATGGGCGCTCCCCAACGGGCGCCATGCCGGGAGGAATGGCGGGCGCCCCGGACTCTCCGCATCCCGCGGACAGAAACAGGCATAAAAGCAGTGCCCATGCCGCAACGTTCCACACCACCCGTCTCCTTATTTGGGGGACACAATGCGTAATTATACTCATGACCAGAGCGATTTCGCACCTTGGACCGTCCCCCGGCTTACCTCCACTCAGTCTCAACGGCAACAAAATGTAATGTAGTCCAGAAACGCAGAAAGCCTGGCAGCGCGCGGTATAACAGGCCGTCGGCGACGCATATGATGCTATAATCCCATCTAAATGCCCTGACGATTTCCCTGACGAGGTTTGGCACGAATGCAATTTACAGACTATACTCTAAGGGGGCTGGGACCGAGCGGGCGAATCTGAACAGAGCGCAGGGGGGATCTGTTTTCAGACGGAGAAGGCGAATGAAAGGCTGGCGGGGCATATGCATCATTTTGGCGGCCGGAGTGCTGCTCTTCAGCATCTCGTATTATCCCGGCTATTTCCTGGGGAACGAGTTGTGGGGAGACTTTTTCGAGTTTATTGGAACCGGACTGCTCGTATTCGGGGCCTGTCTGGCGGCCCGGGGATTGACGCGGAAATCGGCCATGGTGTACTTCCTGTACATCGGCGCGGCATGCCTGGCTTTTTCACGATTCATAGATTTCACATTTGAAATCTCCGCGATAGCCTCCTGGCCCGTGCTTGGCGGCGAAGGTTTCGGACACGAACTGGGGCCCCGGATCACCGAAAACGCGGGTTATATCTGCATCCTCCTGGCGTTTCTGGCCCTGCTGCGCGATGTGACCCGCCTGCATGACCATCTGGAAAAAGACCACTTGCGGCTCAAAGACCTGCATGATCAGGGCGTGTTTCTGACGCGCGTGGCCGACATGTCGGCGGAAGCCGTGTTCGGGTGCGACCGGGATGGAGTCATTCGAACCTGGAACCGCGCGGCGCGCGCGCTGTTCGGGTATGCGGCGGACGAGGCCCTCGGGATGCCCGTGGCCCGGCTCTTCGCCGGAGGCGCGGCGCCCCTGTCGTTGATGTCGCGCGAACACCTGGAAGAGGGCGCGCCGCTCCGGGATCTCGAGCTGGCCGCACAAACCAAATCCGGCCAGGAGTTCTGGGCCAGCGCATCGATCTCCACGGTGTCGGAAGACGGAGGCGCGCCGCTGGGTTTCAGCGTTATTGTGCGCGACATCGAAGCGCGTAAAGAGGCGGAGCGAAAGCTCAAGCACTCGCACGACATGCTCGCCAGCGCGTTGCACAATGCCGAAGTGGGCATGCTGATCATCGACCGCAATCTTGAGCTTCTGGCATTCAACCCCCGCCTGGAAGAGATCGTCGGCGGCAAGGTGGCCGATTTTCAGTCGCTTCGCGACGCATGCGACCGGGCCCTGGACCCGCAGGTGCCGTTTCTGGAGCGCCTGACGGCCGATGTGCTGGAGCAAGGCCGGCCCATCGAGTTCCGAAACCTGACCGTTCACCGGCGCGACGGCGCCGACCGGATCTGCAACATCGCGTTCTCGCCGATGATGGAGGATGAAGGCGGAGTCACCGGCGCGGTGTGCATCGTAGTCGATGTCACCGCACGGGAAGCGTTGCAGGCGCGGCTGATCGAATCGCAGAAAATGGAGAGCCTGGGCCGCTTGGCGGGCGGTATTGCGCACGATTTCAACAACATACTCGGGGGGATCCTCGGGTATGCGTCGCTGCTGCGAGAGACCTCGCCCGCCGGCTCGGATTTCTCCCGGTACGCCCGCGCGATCGAGGGAGCGGCGTCGCGTGCGGCCGAACTCACCCAGCAACTGCTCGCGTTCGCCCGAGGCAAGAAAACAGAAGCCCAGGAAACCAATCTCAACGCGGTCATCGACGAAACGCTCTCCTTGCTGTCGCTGGCCGTCGACCCCAGCATCGAACTCCGTTTCGAGCGCGCCCGCGACCTGTATTCGACGAAAGCAGACCTCAGCCAGATCAACCAGATGCTGATGAACCTGCTCATTAACGCGCGCGACGCCATCGAGGACCGCGGCAGAATTTGCATCACGACCGCCAACGTGGATGTGGATGCCGAGCTGCGCGACCGCTTGAGCCTGGACCGCCTCGGGCCATATGTGCATGTCACGGTCGAAGATAGCGGTGCCGGCATGCCCCCCGAAGTGATACGCCACATCTTCGAGCCCTTTTTCACGACCAAGACCAACACCAACGGATATGGTTTGGGGCTGTCCGTGGTCTATGGCGTGGTTGAAGCGCACGGCGGCGCCATCCGGGTCGATTCTGAGCGCGGACGCGGTACACGCATCGACGTCTACCTCCCCGCCTTCGAGAGCCCCGACACAGGTCCCCGCGAACAGCCGCGCAAACCAGCAACGCGAAATGGCGCAGAGCAGAAAAACGAGACCATCCTCATCGTGGACGATGAACTATTCATGCAGAACCTCCTGCGCGACCTGCTCGAGGCGGAAGGCCATACGGTCCTTTCCGCGGATACGGGGGAGCGGAGCATCGAGGTCTTTGATCAACATGGGCCGGTCATCTCCCTCGTGGTCATGGACCTGTTGATGCCGGGCATGGGCGGCGCCGCCGCCATCAAATGCCTGCGCGAACGCGCCCCCGAACTGCCGTGCATCATCTCGAGCGGCTACGGCACCGACACCGTAGAGCCTGCCCTGCAGCAGGACCTGCGCATCCGCTTCGTGCCCAAACCGTACCGTGCCATGGACATGGTGTCGGCCGTGCGCGACCTCCTGGATTTCTGCGCCCAGGCCTCCTGAACAGCAGCCAGGCAAACCCGGCTACGCCTCACTTTCGCGACCCTTCTTCGCGAAAGCAGGGCAAACCCTCACCATGTGGCGAAATTCGCCATACACAGGGTAAATTAACCTCAAAGCCGCTACATCCGCCGCGAACCGCACCTCCATTCATGCCTCGATCTGCTCGCAAGCTGTTTATTTATAGCTCGTTACAGCCTTTAAGCGAGTTGGCACAGGGCTTGCGTTTCTCTCGGCATGTTTTGAACCGGGAGCCAGGTCAACGGGGTTCCCTGCTGGTTTCAGCCGGAGGTGACACGATATGGGTATCTTTTCGCGCGTTGCCGACATTATCAGCTCAAACATCAACGCGATGCTTGACAAAGCCGAGGACCCGGAGAAGCTCGTGCGGCTGATGATCCGGGAGATGGAGGACACGCTGATCGAGATCAAGGCCTCCTGCGCGGGTGCCATGGCCCAGGGGAAGAAGATCGGCCGGCAGCTCGCGGAGTTCCGTGCGGGCGAGATGCGCTGGACGGAACGGGCGCAGCTGGCCGTGGACAAGGGCCGGGACGACCTCGCCCGGGAGGCGCTGTTGGAGAAGCGCCGGTTTACGCACCGGACGGAGGCGCTCGAGCAGGAGCTGCTGCAGTTCGAATCGTTGGTGGAGCAGTACCAGGCTGATATAATCCAGCTTGAAGAGAAACTGGGCTCAGCGCGCAACAAGGAGCGAATCCTGGCGCAGCGCCATGTCCACGCGCAGCATAAGAAACGCGCCCAGCAGAACATTCGAAAGGCCGATTACACGAACGCGGTGGCCCGCTTCGAAAATCTCGAATCCAGAATCGAGCGCATGGAGGCCGACGCGGAACTGGTCAATTTTGGGCGCAAGCCTGGTCTCGGAGAGGAAATCGATCGACTGGCCACCGACGACGCGCTCGAAGCGGAGTTGAACGCGCTGAAATCGCCGGAAACCGGCCCGACGAGGCCTGAAATCGCCGGCGAGCTTGAGTAACCCGGCGTCGCAAAGCGGAGAAACTGAACCGTGAAAGCGCTCATTTGCACAGGCGTGGCCATCGCATTGCTGCTGGTGCTGCTGACAGAGATTGCGTCGGGCGTGGCGATGCTGCTTTCGCTGCTCCCCCATGCGCTCATCGGCCTGGGGATCTTTGTGGCGGGTTTTGCGCTGGGCCTCGTCGTGGCCCGGCGCTACCTGCCGGGCGGAAACAGGCCCCGGAGCGGTCCGGTGCGCCGGAGCAAAAGGATGGCCAATTACGGGGTCCACGCCGGATTGGACTGCATGGAAGGCCGCATTGAGGCCCTGGAGGCGCGCTTGTTCGACTGGGCTGCATCCGGCCGCGCGGGCCGCGCAGGCTCCGGAATCGGGAGAATCGCCTGATGAACAGCTTTTCGCTGACCCTGCTTGTGCTGGGAGTCGTGTTGCTCCCGCTGTTGGCGCTGGCCGTATTGGTGCTCCTGATACTGGGGCTGCTGCGCATCTTCACGGGGCAGCCGATTCGAACGAGCCCCGCGCTGGAAGCCCAGGAGGCGGCGCTCATGCAGGAGCTGCACCGCAACCTGGCCCGGCTGGAAGAGCGGCTCGAAAACATTGAAACCCTCGTGCTCGAACGGGAAGGACACCAATCGAGTTCGCTCCGTGAATAACCCAGCCATACCGGGCTCAACGGAACGGAGTAGCGTATGAACACCGTGCTGACGGCGGCGACGGCCCTGGCAGGACATTCGCATAGCCTGGGGCCTGCAGCTGCCGTCGTCTGGACGCGGCCAGCCGTAGGAGACTGACCATGAACCCGCATTACGAAGCTCAGACCAAAGGCCTGTACCGGTCGCGCCAGGGCCTCATTTTCGGCGTGTGCCGAGGCGTATCCGACTACCTCGACGTGTCTGTATTCTGGGCGCGGGTGATTGGCGTGCTGCTCCTTTTCTTCACGGGCATCTGGCCCGTGCTCGGACTGTATATTCTCGCCGCGCTGTTAATGAAGCCGGCGCCCGTGATGCCGTTCCAGAGCCTCGAGGATGCGGAGTTCTACAACTCGTACACATCGTCGCGCTCGATGGCGCTGTATCGCCTCCAGCGCACATTCGACAACCTCGACCGGCGCATTCAGCGCATCGAAAGCATCGTGACCGCGCGCGATTACAACTGGGAACGGCGCCTGCGAGAATAACCCCATGCACGGCCCCGGGCCGCGCTCCGCTCACGAATACGTGAAATACACGGTAGCGGTGCAGGGACGATCCACTCGGACCCGGATCCAGTGCGCCGAGAACGCATCTGGAAATTCGTGGTGGACATAGGAACCGGGCCGGACGGCCTGCGAATCGTACGTCTGCCACGCGCCGTTGCCCAGAAAATCCACTTCCAGCGTAAAATTGACCGCCTCGCCGGCCTGGTGCGTGATGTGCATGCATTTCTTGTCGAATCCGGTCATCAGGAAGGGGTCGGACGGAGTGCCCGGCGTAACGGGCGTATCCCACCAGGGGCCGCCCCAGCCGGACGGTTTCCCCATGGACCAGAGGGAATCGAGGTTGCCGAACCACAGGCCGGACTGCGGCTGGCCAACGGCGTTGTCGGTCTGGTCGCTTGCCATGACGAACAGACCGCGCCAATGACAGAAATCGGGCACGATGCGCAGATGCGTCGAAATGGGCCGAATGCCCCAGATGCGTCCGTCGTAGATGAGCGCGGGGAGTTCGTAAAACATCCCGTGGAGATCCATGAGATAGCGTTCGGTCTGCGCCTCGCGGATGCGCATCCACTCGGTATTCCACGTGTGGTCAAAGGCGTGGCTGGCTTTCGGCAGCAGGTAACGGGTCCAGGTGCCGTTATGCAGCACGCGCAGAATGGCCGCCGACTTGCACCAGCCCGTGGCAAACAGTGTGTTGCCATACCGCTCACCGGGCGAAGGGTTCTGTTTGCCGGACACCTCCACAAAGGGATTCCGCTCGAGAACCCGCCACCGCTCACCGTCCCATTCGCCCAGGCATCCAGACGCGCGCATACCCAGGAATTCGGGTTCCTCGTAGGTGTTGTTGGCCACCACCAGGCGGCCCTGGGCCGTGTGCGCCCCTTTGAAATGAGGCTGGCCTTCGATGCCCAGCTCAGCGGTCACATCGGCCAGTTCCCGCGTTTCCAGGGTCTGCAGGTCGGTCTCAAACAGCAAACCTTCCATGGTCAGGAAATAGACCATGGTCTTGGGATGCACGAGATGGCGGGCGGTAGCGGTCAGACGATGTTTCGCCAGGGCTTCGATCGTGCGCACCTGGCCTTCGGCGTCAATGACATGCGGGCCGATCACGGCCTGGAGCGTCTCCCAATGCACCAGACGGTTCGCGAAGGTGCCCGTGACGGACGCCGGGTGCAGGTGCATGGTCAGGTCGTCGCGGATTTCATACAGACCGATGCCGTCGCCCGCAATGTGGGCGACGTAGCCCACCGCCCACAGGCGGTCCGCCCACGGGATCAGCGCACCGATGCCCGTTTCGCTGCGGCTCCCCGCGCCGGGCGCAAACACCGTCATGTTGGGAAACACGCCGTCCACGTGAAGGGGAGTGCTCTCGGCCGCCAATACGGCTGCGGCCCCCAGCGTAAGAATCATCGCACAAAGCAAGATGCGCATGGTCAACCTCCAGATAGTTCAACACAAGCGGCTGTTCACGCTGCCATACTAGGCATGTGATAGCGGCACATCAAGCCTTCGAAGTGCCCGCAGTAATCCGACTGGAACAGGGGCTGTGCTATAGTCACCGGCATGGAGACGAGGCTGCGGCGGGATGCCGTGCAAGGAGCAGTGTCATGCGAATGGGATGGGTGCTGTTGCTGATGGCCGGGGCATGCGCCGCAGGTGCGGCGGAGGAGCCGGCCGCGGGCATTGCGGCGACGGGAGCGGTAGTGGAAAAACTCGCCGAAGGGTTCGAGTTTACGGAAGGACCGGCCTCGGACGCCGCGGGAAACGTCTATTTCACCGATCAGCCCAACGACCGAATCATGAAATGGAGCGTCGACGACGAGCTGACCACGTATATGCAGCCCTGCGGGCGCTCGAACGGCCTTTGTTTTGATCGCGAGGGCCATCTGTGGGCCTGTGCAGACGAAAAAAACCAGCTCTGGCGCATCAGCCCCGGCAAAGACGTGAGCGTGCTCGTTGAGGCCTACGAAGAGAAGTTGCTGAACGGCCCGAATGACGTCTGGGTCCGGCCGGATGGAGGCGCCTATTTCACCGACCCGTTCTACAAGCGTAATTACTGGGAGCGCAGCGAAACCATGGAACAACCGTGCCAGGGCGTGTATTATCTGGCGCCTGATCGCAAAACACTGACGCTAGTGCTCGATGACCTCGAACAGCCGAATGGCATCATCGGCACGCCCGACGGGAAGAAGCTCTACGTGACGGATATCAAGGCCGGGAAGACCTATGCCTACACCATGGCGGCCGAGGGCCGCTTGACCGAGAAAGTGCTGTTCTGCGAGATGGGTTCCGACGGCATGACCCTCGACGATGAGGGGAATGTGTATTTGACGGGGAAGGGCGTATTTGTTTTTGACAAGTCGGGCAAGCAGATCGATCATATCGTCATTGATGAGCCGTGGACCTCGAACGTCTGTTTCAGCGGGCGGGCGATGAATGACCTGTTCATCACGGCCAGTAAAGCGATCTACCGGCTGCGCACGCGCGTAAAAGGCGTGGGAAGCCAGTAAACAAGAAGTTCAACCCGTTTTTGTGGAACAACCGGACAGGCGAGGTGGATATGAACAAGAGCAGTGACATGAATCGGCGGCGTTTTCTGAAGACAGCGGGCACGGCCGCGGCCGTGGCGGCAACGGGACCGGCGATTGTGGGGGCGGCGGAGCCCACGAGTGATCCGGTGCGAATCGCGCACATCGGCACGGGCGTGCGCGGATGGGACCTCATCAAATACACGGGGCCGCACAAAGGCGCCAAGGTGGTGATGGTCTGCGATGTATACAAGCCACACCTGGAGCGTGGCGTGGAAGCCAGCAACAACCCCGACGTGAAAGCCGTCACGGATTACCACGACGTACTGGCCGACCCGGAGGTGGAGGCCGTAATCATCGCAACGCCGGATCACTGGCACGAGCAGATGCTGATCGATGCCGTGAACGCGGGGAAAGACGTGTACTGCGAAAAAGGCTGGACCATTTCGATCGACGCCGCGAAACGAATGCGCGCGGCAGTAAAGCAGCAGGGGCGGGTCATGCAGCTCGGCCACCAGGGCCGGCAATGGCCCGCTGCAGCCGCGGGCGGCGACCTGATCCGCGCAAACCGGATTGGCCCGCCCACCCTCGTAAAAGTGGGCCGCTACTTCAACGGCACGCCCGAACGGGCGCCCTGGCGCTGGTTCGGTAACTATTCGTGGTATGACCGGCCCGACCCTGCGCAGGTGCGCGCGGACGTGGACTGGGAAAAATGGCTGGGACCCGCCCCGGCGATCGATTTCAACGAGCGGCATTTCTGGCACTGGCGCTGCTACTGGCCCTATGGCACCGGACAGGCAGGCGACCTCCTCTCGCACGAGATGGATTTCGTTCAGACCGTGCTGGGCTGGGGCATTCCCGACACCTGCATGTGCGCGGGACTGAATGCGTTCTGGAAAGACGACCGCGAGGTGCCCGACACGTGGCTCGCCACCTACCAGTTCGAAAGCCAGAATTGTTCGGCCATTTTTGAAGGCAGCATGAACTCGGACCGCAGGCAGACGCCTGAGTTCATCGGGCGGGATGGCCGGCTCATTTACAATGGTATCGGACAGGACGCGAACCGCTACGAGGTGTATCCGGATGTGCCCGCATGGCGGATGGGCGATACACCCGTCGAACCGGTGGACCGCTTCGATCCGGCCGTGGCGCCATCCCAGCCGACGCACATGGAAGACTTCTTCGAGGCGGTGCGCACGCGGAAAACGCCCCTCTGCAACGAAGACGAGGCCTTCATCGAGGCGGCCACACTGTTGATGAGCGTCGAATCATACAAGCAGAAGCGCCAGGTACGCTGGGACAAAGAGCGCGAGGAGATTGTGTAGCGGCGGCGGTCCCGGATGAGGTGGGCCACTTACCGTCGTTCGAGCTTCCAGACGTCGCTCTGCATGTTGTTGCCGGCGACGACCCAGAGCGCGTCCTGGTAGACGAAGAGGCTTGAGGCGTGGCGGGGCGCCCAGGGAGTGCCGGGGACTTCCTGCCACTCCGCCCCGTCCGCCGAATACCAGACGTCGTTGCGGTTCTCCTGGTTCCAGCCTTCGAGAACCCACAGGCGCCCGTCAAACACGGCCACGTCGTGGTATTGGCGCGGATGCCAGGGCGCGTGTTCGAGGTGGCGTTGCCAGTGGATGCCGTCGGCGCTGCTCCAGACGTCGTTGTAAAATTCACGTTGCGGCCGCTGGGGCGTGTCGTAGATGCCGCCGCCAAGAAGCCAGAGGCGGCCGTGAAGCACCGCGCTGCCGCCGATCATGCCCCGGGGGCTCCATTGCGCCCCGGCAACGGCGGCTTTTGTCCAGAGGATGCCGTCGGCGGTGCTCCAGATGTCATCATAAAAGCGTTCATCGGCGGGGGCGTACTGAGGCAGGGTCTGGCCGCCCAGGATCCAGATCCGGCCGTTGAATGCCGCGCTGAGATGGAGTACCCGGGGCGCCCAGGGGACGTCCCGGCCCGGATTCACGCGGTTCCAAGTGATCCCATCCTCGGAGTTCCAGACATCGGACTGGTAATGTCCCTGGAGCGGATCGCCGCCGAGAATCCACAATTTGTCCTGAAACACCACATAACCGGCGGTATGGCGGCCTTCCCAGTCGGTTTCGGGGTCGAATTTATCCGTTCCGAAGGTATTGGGTTTGACGAGGGTCCAGGTCGCACCGTCGGTGGACCGCCAGACGTCGTTGCTGCAGATTTTTGGGAAATGGACCTTATCGCCGGGGTTCCAGCCGCCCAGGAGCCACATGGCGTCCCGGTAGACCAGCGCGCCGGCGCCGTCGCGGGGCGCGAAGGGGGCCGATGCGGTGACGCAGGTCCACTGGTAAGCAGGGGCCGCCGGGGACGGCGCGTCCTCCGCCCAGGACAACCCGAAAATCGGGATGCCGAGCCCCAAAAGGACCGCTCCCGCCCGTGAAAAGATCGATTTCATGGCAGGCTCCCGCGGAGCGCGCCCGATCGCCCCGCTTTGTTTACGACGCCTCCGCCAGCACCCTCTCGACTTCCTCGGGGGTATCGCAATCCGCGAGGCGTTCGAGAAAACCCGGCCGCTTGAGCGCGGACATCACCTGCGCCAGGAGGCCGAGGTACTCCTTCTGGGAGCCGGCCGGCATGGCAAACAGCACAACCGCATGGACCAACTGGTTATCGAGGGTATCAAAATCGAGGCCCTCTTTAGAGAGGCCGAGGCTGATGGCCGGTTTGGTCACGCCTTCGAAGCGGACATGCGGGATGGCCACCCCCTGGCCAATACCCGTGCTCATAACGGCCTCGCGGTCGTATACGGCTTTGCGAAAGGCTTCCTGATCCGGTATCGCCTGGGTCGCGTAGAGCGCGTCCACCAGGCGATCCAGCGCATCGTGTTTGGAAAGCGGCCCTTCGAACACACAGATTCGCTCGCGGCCTATGTCAATGCCAAACGCTGCCATGATTATTCAGTTTCTTGCGATTGAATGCCCGGAAGCGGCCTCGCACTGCCCGTAAACAGAGTGCAAATAGTGTACACGCGAACCAGCGGGGAAGTCCAATGCCGAGTGGCGCGTACGACACAATAACAGGCGAAAATTCAAGGAAACGGCTCCGGAATCAGGCTGCCATAAACACATTGACAGCAAGCTGCGTTTGTGCTAATCTGGCGCACAGAAAATAAGTGAGTACATGTTGGTCGCTTCACAGGGGCCTGAATTCAGCCAATGTGGCTATCACCACAATAACGATTGCGCGTGGGCAAGGGAAATATTGGCATGAAGAAAGAGTGTGGACATTCAGCACATTGGGTGCTGAAAAAGACGAAGGAGGTACATGATGCAGAAGATTGCAGTTGGTTTATGTGTCCTTTTTGCCCTTTTGCTATCGGTAGTAGGGGGCTTAGGGAAGATGACTTATGCAGAGGGAGGGAAGGAAAATTGGGGCGTGCAGGCTAGGGTTTCTCTTACGGACTCAGAGATGGCAAGACTCGTTGGGGGGGCAACCTGTGGACCTTGCACGCTTGAGCACAAGTGCAACAATATGCCCTGTAATGAACCGGGGGCATCCTGTAATAACTGTGATTCGACTCAAAACGAAAAGAGCTGCGCCAACACAGATCCGCAAGATCCCTGCACGAATACGACGCATGGCGATGCGGACCAAGGGTGCGGCCAAGCACTAGTAAACGGTACCTGCATAGATGCGCCGTTTTGGGGGGATAATTATTGCAGAGGCGGTATAGTGAAGACTGAGAATGGATACTGTAAGAGAACTAGTTGCTAAGGCTTTCAAGGGGGGCACAAAAGCCCCCCGCAATCTCTCATTCTTGGCTGGATAGGTCTTGCTCTATTTCGGCAGATAGTATTGGAAAAGTCGTGAAGTCGATGAAGGTGCGTTCCATCGATTTTCTCATGTGGAGTTTCTTCCTATGAAGCAATCTATTCCTTTCGGGATTTTCGTCTTGTTCGTATTTTTTCCTTCCCATGCGTTCGCTCAGAATGCTGCGCGTCCAGTTGGCGCATCAGTTGATAGACCAGACGTTGATTTCATCATTTCAGCCTTAGAATCAGCTGCAACTTCAACGGCTGACCTTCTGGTTAAATCTGACGTTTACATAGCCGTGACGGATTTCTCGAATCCGGTTGAATCGAAATCCAAATCTGCCGAGCAAACGTACGCCGTAATGGGGGAGAAAGTATTCATGCAGCGGGTCAAATTCCAAAAAGGCAAGACGGTCAGCACACATTTAGAATCATATGACGGAGAAACGTCCAAAAGCTACTTCCCCGGCAGCAATGAGGGCAGGATTAATGCGGGTATGCCAGATATGTTCAAAACAACCTCTGTCCCGGTTCCTTGGGCGATACAGGTTTGGAACGAGGAGTTGCTCCTTCGCTTGCGAGAAGATGATGTTTCAGTCAACGATGAGCCGGTTGTGCAAGATGGGCGTCCGATGTGGATGCTGACGGGAAGAGCTCAAGAGGCAGAAGAATACCTCGAATATCGAATATGGTTTGATCCTTCAAATGGTTTTATGCCTCGCGTCATAGAAGAGCATAGACTTGGCAAATACGCGGAATTGACGCGGCGTGTCCATCTTTTGAGTTACATAGAGGCCGCAGAGGGAATCTGGATTCCTCGTCAGATCCGGGAAGAGGGCCATCAGAATGGTGAGATCTTCGCTCGGAACGTTTACGAGACTATCGCCATTCATGTCAATGATGGCGTGGTTTCCGAAGATCTGTTCAAGATCGATTTTCCGCCCGAAACGGAGGTGTATGATGAATCACTGGGAGGGGTACGGACTTCCACAGATACAGAACGGCTTGTCGAGGGCTTGGGGAGTGATAGTGAAGTAGAAGACGCGATCAAAATGAATACGCTGGAACCGACGGCCGTAGGAGCCGGTTTAGGTGGCGGTTCATCAGTCGAAACTCCTAAGAGCGAAGATGCGATTGCTCGCAGGTGGCTTGGGGGAGTAGTCGTCTTTTCCGGCACGGCTGCCATATGCGTCATCCTCGGCTTGATTCTTCGACGAACACATTTTGGGCGACAAAGGTAAGAACTGAAGCGCATGAATTGGAGAGCGCAAGTAGTTGACGGCACAACGAGAAGGCTTGACTATAGGGACATTGGTGCAATGAGCATGCCTGCATCTTTGTGGAAAGCATCTCGCTATTTCTTCCAATTCACATCGGGTGCGAAGTGTGCCCACGATATGAGCACTATTCGAAAGTCATTGAATATGTTTGGAAGTCTGTTATCCCCATTGCGCGCAGCATTTTGTGCACAAGAGACGGTCCCAAGATATGTGGCCTTTCTTTTCTTGTTCGGCTCGTTTTGTGTAAGCGGACACGCTACTGATGGAGGGACAACTGTCCGTTGGCATGAGGTTGAACGCACTGGCTATTCACAACCTGCTAACTGCGGAGCCATGTGTCTGCAGAAGGTGGTGGCTTATCTAGGCGTTGATTTGAGCCTGAAAGATGCGGAGGCGTTGACAGGGACGGACCCTGTTAATGGCGCTCGCATGCTCGATCTTGCTCTTGCCGCTCGCCGATTAGGACTTAGTGCAGAAGGCTATCGCGTGGAAAGAACTGTACTCCGTGATCTTCCATTACCGGCGATACTCCATTCGAATGACCGGCACTTCTTTGTTCTGGAAGAGTTGCGATTGCCTGAGTGCAGGATACTTAACCCGGGAATAGGAGAAGTCACCATACTATTGGACGACCTGGTGAAGAATTGGGATGGTACGGTCCTTCTGGTTCAAAAGATGGCACAGAATTCTTCGGGCCCAAATCTTGTATTCGATAACTATTTCGTTGATCTTGGCGCAGTGGATGCTGGCGCTACAGTCAAAAAGGAACTGACCTTCTATAACAAGGGCGACCGATTGTTGCTAATAGAGGGAGTGCAATCTTCATGCGCATGTGTAAAGGAACCCATCTTGTCGAAAATGGAAATCTCCCCCGGTGAGAAAGGAACACTATCAATCTCTATCAAGACGCCTGATACTAGCGGGAGATTTCGAACCCAGTTTTCAGTGACCAGCAATGATCCCGATGAAGGCAGAGCATCCTTGACAATTGCAGCACAGGTGGATCAACCGCTCATCATCGCGCCTGCAAGGGGACGGGTGCTCTTTGGTCGAGTTCCTGAGGGAAAGGAGAAGACAGAATACATTTCCTTCGGATGGAAGGCTCCGGGGGAGGATGCTAAAATCACAAAAGTGGAAGCCCCTTCGGAGTTTTTCTCGTGGAAGGTCCTTGAGTCGCAAGGCGAGTCAAGATTCCAGAGAAGACTGGCCCTTACATTGAAACCAGATGCCCCTCCTGGCGAGTTCTGTGAGGTTTTATGCGTATATACAAATCTGACAGGTAGGCCCATATGCATTCAGGCACGAGGAGAGGTCTTCAGGTGTGTCGAAGTATCTCCGAGTTGTGTGCACTTTGGTCTAATACCTGCGGGCGCAAGAGCTTCCAGGATCCTGACTTTGCACTCGGAGAGTGGCTTCCTAGTCGACTCTGTTTTGACAAGGAGAGGTCTACTGAAATGTGAGCTGTTATCAGAAGAGATTTGTATGCCTAAGCCGTCGATGTCATATCGATTAACCCTCCACGCAACTGAAAAGCAGGGAATCCTTCGGGACACAGTAGTTTTCTGCATCTCCAAACCGCGGCTCCTTGAATTGGAGGTGCCAGTCTATGCTTGGTTTGAGTGATAGAGTCAGGCTTGACGCAAGGTATAGCGTAAGGTTCTTTCGGCGGAAGACGCTTCTGCTATTGCTGAGGGAATTCGTCAAGTAATCACAGATCCTGTTTTTGGTCGGCTTTCCCTCTAGCTGTACTACCGGTATCGGGCCTGCCTTATCGCGTGCGCCAAGCGAAAGTTCGAAGTGACGAAGCACGGAAAGCTAGATTCGGCACCTGGGGGTGCTTGGGAGCAGCACACGCAACCCAGAAGAGCTTGTCAGTGGAATAACAACCACACGAGGGCCCAATTGACCAGCGTTGCAGTCGAGAAGATTCTGGGCATTGTTTTCGTTTTGGCCGCAGCGATGAAGGCGTGGGACCTGGAAGCCTTCGCCTTCCAGATCCGGTATTACCACGTGTTGGAGGACCCCGGCTTGCTATGGGCGGCGGCGGTGGCTTCGGTGGCGTGGGAGACGCTGCTCGGGGTGGCCCTGGTGGCCGGTCTGCGGTTGAAGGGCTGGACCTTCGCCCTGGTCGGCGCCACGCTGATTGGGTTCACGGGACTCATTCTCTACGCGTGGGCGTTTTACGACCTACAAGATTGCGGCTGTTTCGGGTCGCTCGTGCCCCTGGGACCCGCCTCTACCACGGCGAAGAACGTCGTGCTGCTGGCGTTGACCACGCTGGCCTGGCGGGGCCTGCCCCGCGGCCAGCCGCACGCGTCAGGCAATCTGTGGCAGCATCCCTACTTCAAGGCAGGCGTTTCGGCGGGGGCATGTGTCCTGGTGCTTGTCGCGGGCATCTATCGCGTTCCGTTCGAGGATTTTCTCGCCGAAAAAGACGCCGGCGGCGGCCAGGACGGGCCGAGCCTTGTTTTCAAGATTGAACACGAAGGCGAAACCTACGACACGTCCCGGGGAGAATATCTGCTCGCGTTCCTGAGCGACACCTGCGACGAATGCCAGGCGGAAATCCCGCTGGTGAACGATTTGACGTTGATTCCCGAGTTCCCGAAAGTGCTGGCCTTCATGCTGGTAGAAAACGACGAGACGTTGGAATTGTTCCGGGAGCGGGCTGAGTTCCCCTGCATCACGATGGACCTCATGGAATGGTTTCAATACATCGACGAGGCCCCGCCCCGGTTCTACCTCGTCCGCGACGGCGAAGCGGTCTGCTACTGGGACGAACACGTCCCGCCCATTGAAGAAGTCCTGGCCGCACGTGAGGGTCGCTTGCTCGAAACCGGCTTGGCCGATGCCAACGCAGAAATTGCCACACGCAGCCCGAGCCATGGATGAGTATTGGCTGTCCCCGAGCTTCATTCGTTTCTTCAGGCGCTTGCTCCGCCCAGACCAGGGGGAGAAATAGTCAAGGACAGTCCGGGCGTCCCGGGCTGATGCCCTGGCAATCGACTCCAGGGCGTGCGGAGAAAATATTTCCTCGCAGCCCTACCTGTTCCCCTTGCCTGTTCCCGTTGCGTGGCTCGGTCGTGCTCTCATAAGGACCGATTGGGGCGCTATGCTAGGTAGAGAGAAGGCCAGAAAGGGATTGACATAGAGCTGCGTGCGTGCTAATCTGTCGCACAGAAAATAAGTGAGTATATGGTGCGCGGCTCACAGCAGCCTGAATTCAGCCTACGGGGCTCGATTCGTTGGGTTAATGCGCGGTGGATTGGGGCGCGGTGGATTGGGGCGGTGGATTGTGGACGAACGACGGGTTTGGCTGTGACGGCAGTGCGTGAGCCCGGCTCAGTGCTTTGGTGCATGTGGGAAAGGGAGACAAGGGATGTGTAGGGGGGTCTTCCTGCGAATTTCCCGGTGCCTGCCTTTTCTCAGGCGCTTATTGCTCATCTCCTCCGGCGAAGTCCTCAAATTCGACTTCCCTGAGGCCCTGGACGAGCCCAACTGCATCCCGACAGCCGAGGCCATGCACTGGGCCCTCCCCACCGGCGACCACGTCGCGCCAAACCCCTGTGCCCCAACGCCCCTACATCATCGCACTCGCCCGCGATCTCCCACGGGCGAAGAACGTTGTGAGATTCATATATGACGGCGCAACCGCGAAAACAACGTTAGGAGGAATGAAGGACTGCAAAACAGCAAAGGACATTCTCGCGGAGTTCTATGGCGACCCTGGAAAGAAATGCCTGGAGGCGGAAAACCGGAGCGTATCGAGAGGATCAGACACGTCGTTTTTTGCTGATTTGCTGGGAAAACAAGTGTATGTATATACGGGCTCGCGAACGCGAAAAAGCATGTAACTATGCAATAGGAGGTATCGAGATGGTAATGAAAGGTTTCTTGATTGTGGCGTTGACGAGTGTTCTCGTTCTGACCGGGATTCAGCTCGAGGATCGAAAAACTGGTTTTCGTGAAAGCCGCGCGATGGGCTTGGTCGGTGGTGATGCGGCCAATAATTGCAGGAAATGCACAAAAGCAGGAAAGGGTGGCTACAATATTGAGGATTGTGGGGCTTATCCTGGTTGTGCTTGCCCTGCTGATGGAACAGCGGTGGACCCAGACATTGATAGCGGTTACTGCACTGTCATGGGGGACGCCCTTGATGATTGTCACACGACAACGATTACCTTTAGCAAGAAGAAGTATGATGGGGAATGTCCGGACGCGGGCGAGGGTTGCGCGAGCCTGCAATGCGGCACAAAGGACGCTATGGGCGATCACTTGTACACGTTATGCTCGCATTGGCGAGATAAAGAAGGCTAATGGCAATCCTTTCCGCTGGGGAAGCCAGTTGGCTGTAGCTTCCTTGTAGACTTGACCACGTTCGAATAGGCAATAGACTCGGAACTGAGCTTATCGGAGGGTATCGAGATGGTAATGAAAGGTTTCTTGATTGTGGCATTGACGAGTGTTCTCGTTCTGACCGGGATTCAGCTCGAGGATCGAAAAACTGGTTTTCGTGAAAGCCGCGCGATGGGCTTGGTCGGTGGTAATGCGGCCAATAATTGCAGGAAATGCACAAAAGCAGGAAAGGGTGGCTACAATATTGAGGATTGTGGGGCTTATCCTGGTTGTGCTTGCCCTGCTGATGGAACAGCGGTGGACCCAGACATTGATAGCGGTTACTGCACTGTCATGGGGGACGCCCTTGATGATTGTCACACGACAACGATTACCTTTAGCAAGAAGAAGTATGATGGGGAATGTCCGGACGCGGGCGAGGGTTGTGCGAGCCTGCAATGCGGCACAAAGGACGCTATGGGCGATCACTCGTACACAAAATGTGGACACACGAGAGATAAAGAAAGTTAACAATAGGTGCTTTCTCAGAACTTGATAATTCGGGTATCACTGCTGACCCAACGTTTGAAAAATCGTGGCCGGAGAGTCTTCTGTTCTGACTGATTTACAGCGAAACCCGAGCGTGATCGACTTAAAATCAGATGCGATGAAATGTGACTTATCCGTTAAGGCGGCACGGGCATAGGAGGGCTAGAAGATGTGTCACAAACCTTCAGCCGTGTTTTGGAGAGGACTGTTATGTATCTTCTTAACAATGCTATATGGGGAATCTCCTGCCTTTTCGGATGAAGCCAAGACGTCGGTCGTCCTTCTGGACCGGATGACGAAGCTTGTGAACCATTGGCCTACAGGCGCGATTGAATGGACAAGAAAGAGAGTCGACTACGGTAACGCCTCTGTGTGGGAGAGAGAGGCAGAAGAAAGGGTTCAGGCGCAGCAGAAGACAGAGCCTATGAGCACTGGCCAGGTCGAGTCGCTGAGGAAAAGGTACTTCGAGGAAGCCAGGGAGTCGTACCCGCATGTGCTTGAGGGGGAAGGCAAAGCGCTAATCCGGGGAGAGGAGTACATTGAGACACTTCGAGACTCCCGAGGTTATCTCTATCGGGCAACGTGGCACAACAATCGGGCAGTCACGATGGAAAATGCGCTCGGAGGAGAAGAAGATAATTGGCAGTGGAAGCACAGCCGGGCCTATATCTATCCGGTCCCATCAGGATTTCAATCTGTTGGTAACCCTTTCCGTCGGCTCCAATGGATTTTACGCGATCTTCCCGGCTCCTACAGCAGTTCTGAATTGCTCAGTTCTGGGGGCGATGATTCGGTCGTCGTGAGTTTGAGAAAGGGGGATAAGACCGAGTCTGCGGTGCGATTCTCGAAGCGCAATTCATTGCCTTTAGAGGTCACGTGGTATGGCATAAACGCGAGCCAGCCTATCCAGACGTTGACCATAGATTGGACGCAGATAGACTCCCAGTGGATACCGGTGTCGATACGAAAGAGGGACTATGATGAAGCCGGCAGCTTATTGGAGGAGCTCTCCTTAAAGACGACCGCGTTTAGGTTAACGGACGTGTCGGACGATGATTTGAAGTTCGACTTTCCGCCCGACACGTATGTGACTGATAAGACAGTCAGCCCTTCCTTCAGCTACAGAGTAAAGGACCCTCAGAATGAGATGAGGATATCGGAGCTCGTTTCGGAGTCTGTGTGGAAGCCGTCTGGAGTAGAATCTGATCTACCCGAGGCAGGGGCTTCCCTTGCCGGCCATAGCCAGGAATCGGCTTTGATCAATCAGAATCCTGCATCGCCCGAGGGTAGCGCTTTCGTCTTCGTTCTTGGAGGCGCATTTGTCCTATTGGGGGCTAGTGCTCTGACTATATCCCTCACCTACAGGAAGAAACGAAGAGAAGGCGACCATTGATGGTGCGAAACCTTTTTCTCCGCAACTCCGTTTTGGCAATGCTGGTGTCTATTCCTGTCATACCAATTGTAGCGAATGTCTCTGTAGACAGTTCTTCTGCCGACATTTCGTCTTCCTTTATCGACAGACACAACGTAGCGTATAGCGACGAATTTTACTGCGGTCCCCTCTGTCTCCGAGCAGCACTAGGCATTCTCGGAGTCGACGCTGATCTTCAGGATGTGGCGACGTGCAGCGGACTTTCCTACAACGGGACGTCTCTTTATGGTCTGAAGAAGGGCTCCGAGTCTTTCGGCGTGAATGCTAAGGTGATGGACAGGAAGGACGATGATGTCACCTGTCCGTTTATAGCGTTTCATGCCAAAGACAAGCATTTTGCATTGATTCTTGCTCGGTCCGACACGAGGATGAAGGTGTATATTCCTGGAGAAGAGACCGTCCAAGCTGTTGGCATCGAGAAGTTTAAGAGGGAATATGATTGCGCAGTTCTATGTTTTTCGCGAGCGAACGGAGAGGGGCGCTTTGGGCGTGCGGGTTTGATTCTTATCGTGCTTGGCGTAACACCCGTTCTTTTTGTGTGGGTCTCAGGAAGAAGAAAGGTCCGATCCGTTGTCCAGTGTCTCGTATGCTTTGGCGCGACGATAGGAATGCCGATATATGCTGATGAACCTAGTATTGCTTTTGAGCAGACTTTGGTCGATTTCGGCGTCGCACCTCAATTCACTAATTTGAATGGCAGCTTTCGCTTCTCAAATGAAGGGTATGGCGATCTAATGATTCGAAATGTAAAGACCAGCTGTCAATGTGTAACGGGTATCCGTGGACCCAGCAGTTTGACGAATGGACAGGCATCAAGACTGGATTTTTCTCTGAACACAAAAGCTCATCTAGGCAGACGTGAAGTGGAAGTACTTGTCGAAACAAATGATCCCCGCAATCCCTTTGTGCTGCTAAAAGCCGTGGTTCAAGTTGAGCCAGAGATGTTCGTTGCGCCCAATCATGTCGATTTCTGCTGGACATTCGGTGACACGAGTTCGAGAACTAGATACATCGAGTTTTCTTTCCTATCAGATGGATATACGTTAGAAAGCATATTAGCCAATTGCCGGACGCTCAAAGCAAGCGTTCGCCCAGAACTTAAGACCAAGAGTAATTCAGAAGTAGTCGCAATCGAATTTCTAGGAAATCCCGTGCAACGGGCCGAACAAGGGGTTCTTACTATTCAATTAAAGACACCAGAAGATGAGACAAAGACTGTTTCAATTCCTTGGAGGGTGAACATCTATTCACCACTAAGTTTATGCGGCGGTGCCGGTGTGCTCGGGTCTGTGGCGAAGGGGTCGCACGTTCAAGAATGTGTCGGAATGGTAGATTCCGGCTGGACGAAAGACATGAAGGTCTTGTCAGTCCAGGGAAAGGGGCTCGCGGCAGAGTTTAGGAAGAATTGTACCGGTTGCTACATTCTTGCTGTTGCATTTGAAGCCAGCGAAAAGGGCACTTTTTCAGGCAATATCAAAGTTGCATTATCGAATAGTCTGTGTGAACGATGCATCATTGAAGTTCCGATAGCCGCGAATGTATATGAATGAAGAGTCGAGCAGGAGAATGCAAACAATCGGAAATACACAGAGGCATCCACAACAAATAGTTGACAACAGATCGATGCCGCGGTCGGCTTTGGTTGTTTTTTGGGGGTGGCTTATCGGGTGTAGGATGGGGTTGTCATTGGCCAAGCAGTATGAGGGTACAGCAAAAGCTTGTTCGGCTTTTGGGCGGCGTACGGTAGTTCGGCACTGTGGCGAGGCCACGGAGAATCATCATGCCCGGCACGGCCCCTTGCGTGATGCAACGGAAGGAAACAGTCGGCAGTGCGCGTTTTTCGTGAGCCACGACCACCGGGTGTCTCTGTTGTACTTGGAGCAGAGCGCAAGGCGTTATCGGTGTGATTCTCAAGAGAATGCCTTGACGACACAAGGAGACCGTCCGTCCGCCGCATACTGCGCCCCCGAAGAGGAGCTTGTCAGTGGAATAACAACCACACGAGGGCCCAATTGACCAGCGTTGCAGTCGAGAAGATTCTGGGCATTGTTTTCGTTTTGGCCGCAGCGATGAAGGCGTGGGACCTGGAAGCGTTCGCCTTCCAGATCCGGTATTACCACGTGTTGGAGGACCCCGGCTTGCTGTGGGCGGCGGCGGTGGCTTCGGTGGCGTGGGAGACGCTGCTCGGGGTGGCCCTGGTGGTCGGTCTGCGGTTGAAGGGCTGGACCTTCGCCCTGGTCGGCGCCACGCTGATTGGGTTCACGGGACTCATTCTCTACGCGTGGGCGTTTTACGACCTACAAGATTGCGGCTGTTTCGGGTCGCTCGTGCCCCTGGGACCCGCCTCTACCACGGCGAAGAACGTCGTGCTGCTGGCGTTGACCGCGCTGGCCTGGCGGGGCCTGCCCCGCGGCCAGCCGCACGCGTCAGGCAATCTGTGGCAGCATCCCTACTTCAAGGCAGGCGTTTCGGCGGGGGCATGTGTCCTGGTGCTTGTCGCGGGCATCTATCGCGTTCCGTTCGAGGATTTTCTCGCCGAAAAAGACGCCGGCGGCGGCCAGGACGGGCCGAGCCTTGTTTTCAAGATTGAACACGAAGGCGAAACCTACGACACGTCCCGGGGAGAATATCTGCTCGCGTTCCTGAGCGACACCTGCGACGAATGCCAGGCGGAAATCCCGCTGGTGAACGATTTGACGTTGATTCCCGAGTTCCCGAAAGTGCTGGCCTTCATGCTGGTAGAAAACGACGAGACGTTGGAATTGTTCCGGGAGCGGGCTGAGTTCCCCTGCATCACGATGGACCTCATGGAATGGTTTCAATACATCGACGAGGCCCCGCCCCGGTTCTACCTCGTCCGCGACGGCGAAGCGGTCTGCTACTGGGACGAACACGTCCCGCCCATTGAAGAAGTCCTGGCCGCACGTGAGGGTCGCTTGCTCGAAACCGGCTTGGCCGATGCCAACGCAGAAATTGCCACACGCAGCCCGAGCCATGGATGAGTATTGGCTGTCCCCGAGCTTCATTCGTTTCTTCAGGCGCTTGCTCCGCCCAGACCAGGGGGAGAAATAGTCAAGGACAGTCCGGGCGTCCCGGGCTGATGCCCTGGCAATCGACTCCAGGGCGTGCGGAGAAAATATTTCCTCGCAGCCCTACCTGTTCCCCTTGCCTGTTCCCGTTGCGTGGCTCGGTCGTGCTCTCATAAGGACCGATTGGGGCGCTATGCTAGGTAGAGAGAAGGCCAGAAAGGGATTGACATAGAGCTGCGTGCGTGCTAATCTGTCGCACAGAAAATAAGTGAGTATATGGTGCGCGGCTCACAGCAGCCTGAATTCAGCCTACGGGGCTCGATTCGTTGGGTTAATGCGCGGTGGATTGGGGCGCGGTGGATTGGTGCTACGGATTGTTGACGGACGTTGGGTTTGAGGGCGACGGCAGTGCGTGAGCCCAGCTCAGTGGTTTGGTGCATGTGGGAAAGGGAGACAAGGGATGTGTAGGGGGGTCTTCCTGCGAATTTCCCGGTGCCTGCCTTTTCTCAGGCGCTTATTGCTCATCTCCTCCGGCGAAGTCCTCAAATTTGACTTCCCTGAGGCCCTGGACGAGCCCAACTGCATCCCGACAGCCGAGGCCATGCACTGGGCCCTCCCCACCGGCGACCACGTCGCGCCAAACCCCTGTGCCCCAACGCCCCCTACATCATCGGACTCGCCCGCGATCTCCCACGGGCCCAATCCGTGGTTCGATACATACACGTTTCCGCCCTCCTGGCGGGAACACCGGAATGCCTTGCGCTGTCGGATTCCTCGAACACCGTGCTTGGCGCACTCTGCAACACGTACCCAACGGCCGTGTGTAAAGAACTTGCCGGTGAAGGCGCTGAAAGAGCAGCTAGAAAGGCATGTCGAGCAGGTGGACGAAGCGCGCTCTCCGAAGTCCCTGTGTTGACCAAAGGAGGTTTTGTACATGCGTGTAAAGGCGATATACATGCAATTCCTGATCTGGAGTATTAGTATCAGCATCATTGGGGTTGCAGTGATGTGGACAACCGCGACTGGCCAGTCGCAGGTACAGGGCCTTGAGAATCCCCAGTTAGCATCCATCATGGGCGGGGCTAACTGCACCGGAGCCCTAGTGTTTGCAGAGGCCAGCAAATGTGTGGACGGAGGCGAGTATTACACAGGCACCGGCGGATGTTGTGATTACGATGGTCTTAATAGTTGCCGAACAGGTGGGACCTACGTCGAACAGCACGCATGTCCCGCGACCTCAATATGTCCATGTCCGGAAAACGGTCTCCTTTCATGCAAAGGAACGACGACCGTTGATTGTGGCACGGCGACTTTCGCAAAGGCCACATGTAATGGCGGCGGTTATTGTTGGTCGGGGCATTCCGGCTGCTACGTTACTGATCTGCGTGTAGGTACCTGCTTTGGAACAACAACTCAGGCTAACACAACCTGTACGCAAATAATGAAGTAGTTCATCGCCAGAAAGAACAGAAGGGAAATGGAAATGGAAAGGGAGCAGAAACTCAAGCGAGTCCGGGTCATCGCGCTGCGCGTGTCGATTCTGGTGGCGTCGATCGCTGTGCTGATATGCATATTGGGGCATATCCTCGGCGCTATTGCATACCCAGGGCAAGCGCAGTGTGCACTGATTGTCGGTGGTGAGAACTGTGACGGCAAGATTGTGGTGAATCAAAGCACCTGCATTTCTGAAGATATAGGCGTAGGAAGTGGGCCTTGCTGTTTCGAGGGAATCTGGTGCAATGATAAACCCGACCAGCTATGGACTACGTCGAGCCCTTGCCCAGTCACAACGCATTGCGAGTGCATAACCTCGGGCGCCAGAGTGTGTAAAGGCAAGACCTCAGTGTCATGCGGGAACCAGACTTTTGTGAAGGCTGAGTGTCGACAGTATGCCGGTGTCTATTGCAACGACCTTCCCGGATGCGCTGCCTTCAATCACACCGTAGACAGCTGCTCGGGGCAGACGGATCAGGCCGAGGGCGGGTGTGTTCAACTTGGCCTCTGACCGCATGTCGACCTGTGGAACACAGCCAAGGGGAGAACGAAATGAACTCAATCAGAAAACTTTGTCGTGCTCACAGTGGAGTCTACATGGCAGCCAGTCTATGCGTGTGCATGTTGCTTGCAGCTCTTCTTAGGCCAATGCCCCTTGCTTGTACTGCGATATCTTCCGTGGACGCGGAACAGATTCTCGGCGGTGACAACTGCAATGGCGCAATCATTGAAGAGGCCCCATCCTGTGGCGAGCCGACTCTTGTGACGGATTGCTGCAACGACAAAGACATAGATTGGAATTTTTGGGCTTGCATGCGACAAGGCATAGTTGTGCCAAACTATACATGTCCGCTCACAACAAGTTGCCCGTGTATTGCTATAGGTGTTCGCGTCTGCAAAGGATTGACTCCCGGGATTTCCTGCGGGAGCCAGCAGTATGCGTCGGCTGAATGTAGCGCAGATCAGATGCTTTGGTGTGTTTGGCTCGATACTTGTCCAAACAACAATTTTCTGGTTAGATCCTGTAGTGGCACAACACAACAAGCAAAGGGTGGATGCGTTCAAATTCAATAGACCCAAGAATGCGCATCAATGAGCCCATTGTGAGAAAGGGTATGTTTCCTGTCTTTGTAGTGTAGTGCTCGCCATAAAATTTTGATATCAGGGTGCTTCTCATTACTTAGCTTGGGAGGAGTGGAAGTTGAGGCCGCTCTCTTTGATACTTTGGAACGCCGCCTTGGCGGGCTCTGCGGCACATACTATCCATTTTGTATCCGCAAGCGAGGCGGGGGGGGCTTTCCTGCTTCGATCGAGGCTCGTTCGCGCCGTGGGCCCGATTGCCGGACGTTGGACCCGGAGGGCAGTTGGGGCGATCGTCCTCATCTTTGCTTCCACTACAGCGTACGCCATCACCAAAGAACAGGTTGCGGAAGTGTTCGAGGATAAACTGGTGCATATGCAGACTCTACATGTGGAGTACCTTCACGAGATGAAGATCCACGAAGCCGGGAAGCCTGTTGCGACAAAACAGTGGGCGAACGAATGGTTCTGGAAGGGCGGCAAGCGGGCCGTGAATCAGACCTTCGTCGATATGCAGAGTGATACAATGAAGCGTACCTATCAAACAGTCAGCCGCGATGGTGTCCGCGTGAAACTGAGGTTCCTTCGCGAGGATGTTGATCCCCAGGCGGCCATCTACGGGGCGGAGGCATCGGATGATATATTCTTGGGTGCTGCCACCCCGATGGGATACTCGGGCCTTTATCCTGCCACTGATCCTGGCAATCACAACTTCGGGAATTGCAACATACCTGTGCTCATGCGACTGGAGAGTTCGCGAATCCTTGAGGTGAACGCAGAATTGAACGGGGAGAACTGCGTTCTCGTGGAGTGGGGGTCCGAAGACGTTCCGATGGGTAGGTGGTGGCTGTCTAGTGAGAAGAACTTAGCAGTCGTGAAGTACGAGGGCTATTCGGGCCCGAAAGACGCACGCTTCACTCGTATGGTCAATACCATGTCCGATTTCTCGGAGCACGCCCCTGGCCTGTTCCTGCCGCAGACTATCGCTACCCACGAATTCGAATTGGGCGACCTTGGAGAGAGACAGACTGCTTCCATACAGACCTTCACGCTTTTGAAGGTGGAACTTAATCCTGAGATTTCTGATGAGGTCTTTGAACTCGAATTGCCGGCAGGAACCGTGGTCAAAGATGACATCATTGGCGATGTGTATGTGGTTGAATCAAGAGCGAGTTTGGGCTCGCTTGTCGAGGCTGCAGGAGATGATTTGGTAAAGATAAGTCAGGAACTCCAAAGCCGTTCCGCGGAGAGAGAAGTTCAGGATCCTTCGCCTGCGGTGAGAGCTGTTATGGCCGCGAGTGGTCAAATTGAGACTCGAAGAGGGCGGCAGAGGCATCTCTTTTTTGGTGTCCTGGTTGGTGCCGCTTGTCTTTCAGCACTTGGTTTCTACCTGGGATCGCGACGACCAATATAATGCAAGTGAGTTAAACAGAAAGCCTTATAGGTGTATACACATATCACGCGTGGAGTCATGCCGATGAGAGTCATATTCTTGCTTTTCCTCCCTGTTTTCGTGCAGTCCCAAGCATACGCCGAAGACCACCAGGAGCAGCAAAAGGGACTCGTGTGGGCTTCAAGAGAGGAGTTACAGCAGTTCCTTTCATCAAGAGAGTCGACGCCGCAGGCGCGTGCTGCGGCCAGGAATCTTTGTGGGCCCTTGGCCTGCTACTATGCCGTAGGTCTGCTTTGTCAGCCGGATGGGCTCAGTCTCGTGGATATGCTTGAATCATGTGGCATCAAGAGTAGCAAGGATCGATCGAGTTTGCTCAGCATACAAAAGACGTGTGAGGCCTATGGCTTGAGTACGGAGGCTTGCCTTGTCTCCGGCAAGCAGCTTACCCCTTCGATGCTTCCGGCAATTATTCACGTGGAAAAGCCCTACGGACATTTCTTCTTCGTGCCCTACCAAGACACCCAGGGGAAGTTCGCCGTTTGCTCTTCCGGTCACATTGACTATCTCACGGCAAGTGAAATCGAGGATATCTGGAGTGGCTATCTCCTTATGCTTGATGCCCCATACAGATGGAGTAGGCTGGCTTTGAGTGGTTTGGGCCTCGCCGTGGGCCTGGGGTTGATTCTGCTTCTGAGTCGCGCGCGCAAGCGGACGGGAGCGGTGCGGCCCTCCGGGGTGATGACTGTTGTCTTGCTTGGAACATACTTCGCTACTGGGTGTGGTCAGGGGGGCGGGGGAAAGGAGACTCAGGACTATCCCGTCGTGGTCTTTCCGAAGACTACTCACGACCTCGGGGTCATTCTCGAGAAGAAACCCGTGAACTTGGAATTCAGGTACGAAAATCATGGAAATCGGCCCCTTGAAGTTGAAGTGCTCAAGATGAGTTGCGGTTGTGGAAAAGTCACTGCGATAGATGAGACTGTTCCGCCCGGGGCTTTGGGAACACTCACAATCGAACACACAGACAAAGCATATGGGAACATACACTATGCTGCAAATACAATACTGGTTAAAACGAATGACCCCCAGCAGAACGAGGTCTTGCTTACGGTAAAGGCAACGGTTGTACGCCCTATTTCTATTGAGCCTGTCAGTGTAGACAATCTTGGGGGTATTGAAAGGGACTCCACACCCAGCGGCCGCTTCGTTTTGTCCCAGTACAGCGATGGAGATGAGCCGGTGCCATTTGAGATAGTAGCGTCATCTAAGCACCTGATTACAGAACTGCGTCCAATCGCCACAAACGATGAGCTCTTCAATAAATACGAAGTGCTTTACCGACTTCTTCCGCCTCACGACTACGGACTCTTGACTGAGAGTATCACCATCAAGTCACAAGAACTGGAGAGCCCCTTGATGAAGCAGGTGGTCGCTGAGGTAGCTGGGGATGTGTCACTTTCTCCTGGCGTACTGCACTGGGGTATGGTGGATACAAGCAAGTCTGTGGTGCCGCTTTCTGTGGCTGTCAGTATTGATTCTGCGGATGAAGATACCCAGTTATCCGTAGCCAAAAGTACGCCTCCGTACATCCAGACTGAAATAGAGCGGATCGGTACACATGAATGGAAATTCACTGCTCGGTTGGACATAGACCAACTGGAGAAGGACTCGACATACCGTGAGACTCTCTTTCTCAAGAGTTCATGCCTCCCAGGAGTCTCAATTCGCGTGCCGATTAAAATTTACGCCATGTGACTCTGGCAAGCACCAGGCCCGGCAACCATGGCCCATTCCTGGTCAACGATAAATTTGGAAGGCTAAATGACAGGGGTTTAATTTGCAAAGGGTTGCAGCCGAGAAGATTCTGGGCATTGTTTTCGTTTTGGCGGCGGCGTTGAAGGCGTGGGATCTGGAAGTTTTCGCCTTCCAGATCCGGTATTACCACGTGTTGGAGGCCCCCGGCTTGCTGTGGGCGGCGGCGGTGGGGGCCGTTGCCTGGGAGACGCTGCTCGGGGTGGCCCTGGTGGCCGGTCTGCGGTTGAAGGGCTGGACCTTCGCCCTGGTCGGCGCCACGCTGATTGGGTTCACGGGACTCATTCTCTACGCCTGGGCGTTTTACGACCTACAAGATTGCGGCTGTTTCGGGTCGCTCGTGCCCCTGGGACCCGCCTCCACCACGGCGAAGAACGTCGTGCTGCTGGCGTTGACCGCGCTGGCGTGGCGGAGACTGCCCCGCGGCCAGCCGCACGCGTCGCGCAGCCTGCGCAGTATCGATATTGCTGACCTCAGCGGCAGCGGCGAGGCGCACGCGTCGGGCAATCTGTGGCAGCATTCCCACCTCAAGGCGGGCGTTTCGGCGGGGGCATGTGTTTTAGTAATTCTCGCGGGTATCTATCGCGTTCCGTTCGAGGATTTTCTCGCCGAAAAGGACGCCGGCGGCGGACAGGTCGGGCCGAGCCTTATTTTTAGGATTGAACACGAGGGCGAAACCTACGACACATCCCGGGGAGAATATCTGCTCGCGTTCCTGAGCGACATCTGCGACGAATGCCAGGCGGAAATCCCGCTGGTGAACGATTTGACGTTGATTCCCGAGTTCCCGAAAGTGCTGGCCTTCATGCTGGTAGAAAACGACGAGACGTTGGAATCGTTCCGCAAACGGGCTGAGTTCCCCTGCATCACGATGGACCTCATGGAATGGTTTCAATACATCGACGAGGCCCCGCCCCGGTTCTACCTCGTCCGTGACGGCGAGGCGGTCTGCTACTGGGACGAACACGTCCCGCCCATTGAAGAAGTCCTGGCCGCACGTGAGGGCCGTCTGCCCAAAGCCGGCTTGGCCGATGCCAACGCAGAAATTGCCACACGCAGCCCGAGCCATGGATGGGTATTGGCTGTCCCCGGGCTCCATTCGTTCCTTCAGACGCTTGCTCCGCCCAGACCAGGGGGAGAAATAGTCAAGGACAGTCCGGGCGTCCCGGGCTGATGCCTTGGCAATCGACTCCAGGGCGTGCGGAGAAAATATTTCCTCGCAGCCCTACCTGTTCCCCTTGCCTGTTCCCGTTGCGTGGCTCGGTCGTGCTCTCATAAGGACCGATTGGGGCGCTATGCTAGGTAGAGAGAAGGCCAGAAAGGGATTGACATAGAGCTGCGTGCGTGCTAATCTGTCGCACAGAAAATAAGTGAGTATATGGTGCGCGGCTCACAGCAGCCTGAATTCAGCCTACGGGGCTCGATTCGTTGGGTTAATGCGCGGTGGATTGGGGCGCGGTGGATTGGTGCTACGGATTGTTGACGGACGTTGGGTTTGAGGGCGACGGCAGTGCGTGAGCCCAGCTCAGTGGTTTGGTGCATGTGGGAAAGGGAGACAAGGGATGTGTAGGGGGGTCTTCCTGCGAATTTCCCGGTGCCTGGCTTTTCTCAGGCGCTTATTGCTCATCTCCTCCGGCGAAGTCCTCAAATTCGACTTCCCTGAGGCCCCGGACGAGCCCAACTGCATCCCGACAGCCGAGGCCACGCACTGGGCTCTGCCCACCGGCGACCACGCCCGCGTGTTCCCGCCGGACAATACGGAAGACAGCACCCCCGCCAGCGTTGAACCCCTCCGCCCCAACGACCCCTACATCACCGCCCTCGCACGCGATATCCCACGGGCTAAGGCGATCGTCACGTATACGAAGACCTGCGATGATCTAGCAAGATATATATGCTCTGACCGCTTTGCGGGCGCCTTCTTTCGCGAACTGGATATTGGTTGCGTCCTGCGACAGGGAACCAGATGTGGAAGTGCTATCGCGCCTTCTGGAAATTCGGGGAGAATGCGCTGAACGTATGATGGGGACATTCTGACCGTGCCAAGGTGAAGTGAAAACGGGTCAAACACAAGCAGGAGCTCGTGAAAATGGTGAGATGAGGAAGTCCGTCCGTTGGGTAGGTGAATTCCCCACGAACAAAGTGAGGAGGAGAAATGATGGCGACTAATAGAGCATATGGGGCTGTGGTGGTTGTGTCATTCTTGATGTGTTTGCCCGCATTGGCGGAAGAAGACGGGCCGTTTTATTGGGATGACCTTGTCAATCAGTGGCATCGCGATGTTCAAAATGGAGGATTAATTACATCTAACCCCAACCGTGGCGATGATGGCATCGAATATCAAGTCACGAATGCACAGGCTGAAACGGAGCAAATCGCATTCGAAATAGGGTTCAGTGCTAGCTCATACGCACAAACCAAGTTTAAGAGGACTACGGGAGCCACAAGAACATTGTCCTACTCGCTCAGCGGATGCTGCCTGGCTCCTCCTGCAGTCGCAGGTACTGGTGCATGTAATCACGATGAGGTCTTCCTTGCTTACGAACTGCAGGATGACAAGTACACGTACAAGGAATACTACACTGAGAATGGAGAAGTCTCACGAGTCACGGAGAGCAACTATGCCGAACGGACCGACTATGCGATTCAACTTCAATCTAGGAAGGTTAACCAAGAGAACTACGGAATGGACAATTTTCAGCGGCCAAACCCGTACATATTGAACCATAAGTATTGGTGGCAAGATCCCGGGTGCTATGTTCCCGTGGGTATGATCGGTATTAAGGGTACTGTAGCGGAAGTCGAACGCGATTGGACGTGAAGCTGAGGCTAGAAGCTTGGTTTCTGCACTGAACGTCAAAGTCGAGGAGAGCCAACCATGCCAAACGAGTGCTATCGGGAAATGGTGAAATCAAAGCAAGACCGGGGTCTGTCTCCGGGCTGGATGCTTGCTTCGCTCCTCTGCATGTTGGCGTTCGGTGGTACCGGAAACGGAAAAACAGAATCTGCTGAGGCAATGGAAGTTCCGCAGACGGTCGGCGCAGATGCGTTGGCCGTCGCTTCATCATTCCAGGGGGATGAACGTTATTCATTCCTGGAAGAGCACATTTCGCAGGCTCGCACAAAGGATGAACGATTCTACTGGGAGCAGGTGCTTCGTTACTCCATAGCCAGAGACAAGGGAGCCATAGAGGAGGTGGCATCTGTCCGGGATGCACTCCTCTCTTTTGCTGCGGATAGCAAAGGGAGTGTTTATGGTGCCAGAGCACTCACAATTGCAGGGGACATGGAACAGAATTCGCTGGGTATGCCCGAACTTGCGAGGGGTCATCTCCGAGAGGCTACGGCTTTGTTCGAGTCGCATCCGGAGTGGGACTCAAGCAAGAACTACGCTCCATATACTTACATCAGAATTGGGGATTCCTTCCGCGACGAAGGCAGATATGAGGAGGCTGCCGATGTCTGGGAGGATGGTTTTGCGAAACACGCGAATTGCGATTTTTCGCTTCAGATACCTCAGAAGGTGCACTGGGCGTTCCAAAAGTATCTGCCACCCGAAGAAGCTCACAAGAACGCCGTGGCGTTTTATGACAAAGCTTTAAGACTACGGACAGAGCCTCAAGGCAAAGGTCGTCTGCTTGTCCAGAGGCTGTGGGCTATGAAAGAACTTACTGCGTGCGGTGGCTGTGATCCAGATAGAGTGATAATTGAGATCCGTGCAGTTCTCGATAGTTATCCGCCAGGAAAGAACATTTTTGTAGACAGGATGAGGGAAAATCTGATCCATATGATGGAAGAGATACAAGCCAAGTTCCCGACACTCGCAAACGAGGCGACGGCTGTAGCGTTTGTTCCGAGCGTCTTTGAGGAAGAGGCGGAGGAAGATGGCGCAGAGTATGTGGGTCATATAGAGGCAAGCATGGCCCAAAAAGTGCCGGCATCTCATGGTCCTGAAAAGATTCGAACAGCGGTTGGGGGGCAGGCTTACAGCGCAGTAGGTCTCGGAACCATCCTTTTTCTGGGTGCTTCACTTATCTTCTATCGATTGTACAAGGCGCGCTCAGTCTAGAATAAATAGGGACAGTTACGAATGGCACTTACTTAAGCCAACTGGTTCTATTCATTGCATTTACGTTTTTTTGACGCCGCGGGTTATCTTGTCCAGGATTGGCAAGGACAGTTCTCCCATTTCCTGAAGAGTCGCCTCGAGTTTTCGGTGATCGTCGATATGGCCTGTGGCCTGTTCCCCGAAACCTGTGCCAGTTTGAGTGAGAGACCTCGTAGGCCATGAAGCCGCGGAGGACTCTCACATGAAGGGAAAGCGCTCACAGCGAAGAACAGATCGTACGAATTTTGCAGGAGGTGGACGGCGGGAAGCCGGTCATCGAAATCTGCCGCGCGTATGGGGGGCGGAGTAGAGGCAGCCGCGTGTGCCTGCTCTTATCCATCCAGAGCACCGCAGCGCGGCCCCGCGGCCCACAGAGTCCACCCCCGGCCGCTTCGCGGCCACCCCCGCCCGCGGGGGACACAAGAGCCCCGGACCGAAGCGATCCCGGCGCGGCGCGCTGTCCTCCGCGGATGGGGCTGAATCGTGTGCCGACGAGGACGTCGGCGCTCCCAGGGCACCTGTCCCCCGCGGGCGGGGGGAATCGGCGCTAGCCGATTTGGGGGTGGAGTTTTTCAGGTTGGATTTTGGGCTGTGGTTTGCAGCGCACAGCATCCCGTCGCAACGCGGGGGCTATCCAACTGGCCGGCCAGGCGGGGATTGATTTCCGCAGCGCGTAGGGACAGACCAATGTGTCTGCTCTTCTTTAACGCAGCCACGGGGGCTATCCGGATGGGCAGACACAGGGGTCTGCCCCTACATTCCGGAACGCTACCGTATGGGGGTTGCCGCGACATACCCAGGTTGTGCAGCGCGTGGGGGCCGCCCCTGCAATCCGGAAGGCAA
The DNA here is from genome assembly GCA_050950105.1 of Candidatus Hydrogenedentales bacterium. Taxonomy (GTDB): domain Bacteria; phylum Hydrogenedentota; class Hydrogenedentia; order Hydrogenedentales; family SLHB01; genus UBA2224. The sequence continues at coordinate 674,082 of JBMNGZ010000010.1, forward strand.
CCGCGGGGACTGATTTACGCAGCGCGCGGGGGGATGCCCGTGTAATTCGGAAGGTGGTCGCGGGGACTGATTTCCGCAGCGCGTAGGGACAGGCCAATGTGTCTGCTCTTCTTTAACGCAGCCACGGGGGCTATCCGGATGGGCAGGCACAGGGGCCTGTCCCTACATTAGAAAACCTCCAGGAGATAGTCGATGAATTAAACAACCGGCCAAAAAAATGCCTCGGATACCGAACACCCAATGAAATCCTTCGGCAGAAACGGAAAATCGCCTTGCGTGCACTTAGCACTTGAATGCGGGGGCCGATGGAAAGGCGCGTTTGTGAAATTCCGGCGCAGGGCCGGGCGTTGTCAGAGTAAAGGGACTGCGCCCGGCAGCGTCGCATTTTTCATTTGGGAACATCTTGGCATAGACTGACGCGACTATGGGGCTGGACCCGGAGGAGTATGCATGACAGAGTCAAAGACCGATGCCATCTGGGAGGCGATTCGAAACGAAGCCGCCGAAGAGACACGCAAGGAACCGCTGCTCGCCAATTTCCTGTATGGAGCGGTGTTAAACCATAAGACGTTCGAGAATGCGTTGAGTTTTATCCTTGCCACCAAGCTCGAAAGCACCACCATCCACGCCGTGGCGCTTCGCGACCTCATTGACGAGGCGCTGATGCATGACCCCGGCATTGGCGCGTCGGCACGCGCGGACATCCAGGCCGTCCGCGACCGGGACCCCGCCTGCCGGGACTATTCCAACCCATTGTTGTTTTTCAAGGGGTTTCACGCCATTCAATCCTACCGGATCGCGAACTATTACTGGCGCACCGGACGCGAATCGCTGGCCCTGTTTCTTCAGGGGCGAATCTCTCAGGTGCTCGCGGTCGACATCCACCCCGCCGCACAGATCGGCTGCGGCATCCTCATGGACCATGCCACCGGCGTGGTGATCGGCGAGACGGCCGTCGTCGAAGATAACGTGTCGATGCTGCATGAAGTCACGCTGGGGGGTACCGGAAAAGAGACCGGCGACCGCCATCCCAAGGTCCGCAAAGGCGTCCTGATCGCGGCGGGCGCCACCATCCTCGGCAACATCGAAATCGGCGAAGGCGCCCGAATCGGCGCCGGAAGCGTTGTGCTCGACGACATCCCCCCCCACACCACGGCGGTCGGCGTACCCGCCCGCGTCGTCGGCCGGCCCAAGTCTGCGCAGCCTGCCCTCGACATGGACCATTACATCGTCGCCGGCTTCGGCGACGGCATTTGATTTTGGAGGCTCACGGCTGAAAATCTCCCCCTGATTCGACCGTGCCGCACGTTTTCGATGATCTGCCGCGCCCAATGGAGTATGGTATGCCCATAATCCGGAGGGTAAAGGGGATGACACGCAGGGAGTTTCTGGGCCGGGCCGCCGGTGGGATGGCAGGACTGGCGTTGACAGGGCGGGGATTGGGGATGGTGGCTGAGGCGGAGCGCCGGCCCAATTTCGTATTTATCCTAGCCGACGATCTGGGGTGGAGCGATCTGGGGGCGTTTGGCAGCACCTTCTACGAAACGCCGCACTGTGATCGGCTCGCGGCGGAGGGGATGCGCTTCACCAATGCGTACGCTGCCTGCCCGGTCTGCAGCCCGACCCGGGCGAGCATTCTGGCGGGAAAATATCCGGCGCGGATGGCGACAACAGACTGGTTCGGCGCGCCCCAGCCGGATTCGCTGGACAGGCATTGGACTAAAGACAAGCCGTTCTTGCCCGCACCCTATGAGGAGCAGCTTCCGCTCGAGGAAGTGACGCTCGCCGAGGCGCTCCACGAGGGGGGCTACCGGACGTTTTTCGCGGGGAAATGGCACTTGGGCGGGGAAGGCTTCCTGCCCGAAGACCAGGGATTTGAGATCAACCGGGGAGGCCATGACCGGGGCAGCCCCCCGGGGGGATATTTTCCGCCCTACAAAAATCCGAAGCTGGAGGACGGACCCGCGGGCGAGCATCTGCCCCAGCGGCTGGCTTCCGAGACCGTCCAGTTTATCGAGGCGCATTGCGGCGAGCCGTTTCTCGCGTATTTATCGTTCTATTCGGTGCATACCCCGCTTGAGACGCGCAGCGACCTAGAGGCGAAATATACGCAAAAAGCGGCCTCCATCGACCCCGCTCTCCCTCGTTGGGGAAAGGAAGGCGAGCGCGAGGTCCGGCTGGTGCAGGATCATGCCGTGTATGCGGGGATGGTCGAGGCGATGGATGCGGCCGTGGGGACCGTGTTGGATGCGCTGGATCGTCTGGAACTGGCCGACAACACCGTCGTGATCTTCATGTCCGACAACGGCGGATTGAGCACCTCGGAGGGGCATCCGACGAGTAATCTACCCCTTCGGGCTGGAAAAGGCTGGCTGTACGAGGGAGGAATCCGCGAACCGTTACTGATCCGGTGGCCGGACGTTGTGAAACCCGGCACCGAGTGCGACGTGCCGGTCATAAGCACGGATTTTTATCCGACGATGCTCGAAATGGCGGGATTACCGTGGCGCAGCGAGCAGCACGTGGACGGGGTGAGTTTGATGCCGCTGCTGATGGGTCGGGGCCGCCTGCCGTCGCGTTCGCTGTATTGGCACTATCCGCATTACGGCAACCAGGGAGGGAGCCCCGGTGCGGCCGTCCGCGACCGCGATTACAAGCTCATCGAGTTCTTTGAAGATGGCCGCGTTGAACTGTACAACCTGCGCACGGATATCGGAGAAACCAGCAACCTCGCCGCCAAGATGCCCGAGAAGGTGCAGCGCCTGGCCGGCAAGCTTCACGCCTGGCAACGCGACGTGGGCGCGCGGTTTCCGAAACCTCGAGACGACACTACGTAACACCGTCCGCTACGCCATCGCACAAGTCGGCGCGCCAGGGGAAAGAGATTAGTTCAGCTTTGTCCCCGCAAAATCAAAGCGGTTTGATGTAGATGTTGCGGAACTGGACGAGGCTGGATGCGGAGTTCCACTGATCGTCGCCTTTGTGGTACCCGCCGTGGTGCTGGAGGGCGAGCGGCCCCTCCTCGGGGGTTCCGGGCATTTGGGCGTTCTCGATGACGGTTTGACCGTTGAGCACGACGGTGAGGCGGTCGCCCTTCATGGTAATAACGAAGGTGTTCCACTCACCGATGGGCTTGTCGGCCTTCTTTTTAGGCGTGACGCCGGCGCGCACTTCAGGGGACATCTTGTCGTCCATGCGGTAGCCGTAGACCTCGCCTGAGCCGACGGGCCAGCACCAGATGTTGATCTGCGCTTTGGAGGAGCCTCGCAGGTAAATGCCCGAATCGGCGTTGGGTGTCATGGTGATGATGGCGTTGCCGTTTTCATCGAGCTTGTGGCTGCCGTCGGGCAGGACCGTGGGAACGGGGTATTCGCCTTTGGTGCCTTTGATGCGCCATTCCATGTGGAGCTGAAAATCGCGAAACGACTCATTTGACCACAGATTTTTGTCGCCGGGAAGGTCAACGCGGGGGTTGCAGTCGATGACGCCATCTTTGACCTGCCAGACCTCCGTGTGGCCGGATTTGTTTTCCCATCCGTCGAGGTTTTCGCCGTTGAAAAGAGAGCGCCAGCCTTCGCCTTCGGGCGGGGCGGCCTGGGCGTTGAGAGCGATGGCAACGAGGGCAAGCAGGGCAAATCCAACGAGTTTTTTCATGATGTAAACACTCCTCTGCGTCCGCCTGGAAGAGGCTGGCAGTCTGTGATTTTCGTGACATGCGGACTCGTAAGGCATTGTAGAGTCGGTGGCCGTCTATTTCAACCGGGGCGGCGATCCATTTTCATGCGGTCTGTGGTATAAGGGCCTGTCGGGGCGGGACGCACCGGGCGGCGCCCGGCGGCAGAGGCAATACGGAGCCTGTGGGAGCGTGGTCATGATGAACGATGTGTCGGGAAAAGCGTTGCTCCTGGCGGCCATGCGGAACGAGGAGACGCCTCGGCCGGCCTGGCTGCCGTTTGTGGGAGTTCATGGCGGAAAACTGATCGGGAAAACCGCAACGGAGTACCTGCAATCCGCGGACGCCATTGTCGAGGGCTTGACGAAAGCCCGAGAACTCTACCGGCCCGACGGGCTGCCGATCCTGTTCGATCTGCAGATGGAAGCGGAGGTGCTGGGCTGCCAGGTGCAATGGTCCGACGAAGTGCCGCCGGCGGTGACCTCGCATCCGTTGACGTCGTGTACGCTGGATGATCTGCCCGAATTCCATGTCGGGCAGGGACGCTACCCCATCGCAAAAGAGGCCCTGCTCCGCTGCAAAGAGACGATGGGCGGGGACGTGGCGCTGTACGGATTGATCACAGGTCCGTTCACATTGGCGTCGCATCTGCGCGGCAGCGAGCTGTTTCTGGACATGCTGACCCAGCCCGCCGAGGTGCACGCACTTGTGAATTACTGCGCGGAGGTGGGATGTCGGGCCGCAGATTTTTATCTCCAGAACGGCGCGGATGTGGTCGCGGTGGTGGATCCGATGACGAGCCAGATCTCACAGGCGCATTTCGAAGGGTTTGTCGCGCAACCCCTGAACAAGGTATTTGCGCATGTGGCCGCAAACAACGGGCTGTCGTCGCTATTTGTGTGTGGCGACGCGACGCGGAACCTCGAATTGATGTGCCGAACCAAATGCGACAACCTCCAGGTAGATGAGAATATTCCGCTGGACCTGCTCAAGAATCTGGCGGGGAAGTACAACAAATCATTTGGAGGCAATCTGAAGCTCACGGTGGTCTTGCTGCTGGGGACTGTGGCGGATTGCATGCTTGATGCCATCCGGTGCATCGACCTGGCGGGGCTGCGCGGGTTCATCCTTGCCCCGGGCTGCGATCTGCCCTACGCCACACCGGAGCGCAACCTCATCGCGGTGAGTCAGATGGTGCACGACGACTACCAGCGGCAAGTGTCGCGCACGTCGCTCAAGGCGACGCAGATGGAGACGTTTGAGGATTTGCAGCTGCCCGATTACAGCAACAAAGACGTGGTGTTTGTGGACGTGATCACCCTGGACTCGTCGGCCTGCGCACCGTGCCTGTATATGGTGGATGCCGCGCGGAGCGCCGCCGGGCAGGCCAACTGCTACACGACGGTGCGGGAACACAAGGTGAAAACCCGAAACGGTATCGGGTACATGTGCCGGCTCCATGTCGAGAACATCCCCTCGATCTGCATCGACGGCCAAGTCCGGTTTTCGTCACAGATCCCTGACCGGGAGACGCTGATCGCCGCCATCGAAGCGCGTGCGCGAGAGAAGCAGCGGGGCGCGGCGCTGTGATCGCGCTGAGTTTGATCACCGGTTTCCTGGGGAGCGGAAAGACCACGTACCTGCGCCGTTTGATCGAACAATACCGGGGACGGCGGCTGGTATTTCTCGTCAATGAGTTTTCTGCTCTGGATGTCGATGGCCCGCTGTTGCAGAGCGCCGGCGGCGACGTCGTCTCCCTCCCGGGCGGGAGCATTTTCTGTGCGTGTCTCGTGACCCAGTTCGTCGGCACGCTGAAAAGCATTCCCGAGCGGTTCGGCGGAGACATGCCGGTGGAAGGGGTCCTTATCGAGGCCAGCGGCATTGCGAACCCCAACGTGGCGGTACGCCTGCTGCGCGAGACCGGGCTGGATGCACAGTACGCCCTGCGCTCCATCGTGAGCATCGTGGATCCGGGCACCTTTCCAGTGCTTCTGGAGACCCTTCCCAACCTCGCTGCGCAAATCGAGGCGAGCAATGCGGTCATCGTCAATAAGATGGACCTCTTTGATAAGAAAGCGGTGGAGGCGGTGGAAGAGCAGGTTTATCTCCTTAACCCTGGCGCACGGGTAGTCCGGTCGACGTATTGCGATGTGGCGCTGGATCTGCTGGCCCTGCCGGGATGCCGCGACCTGGACGGAGACTATGCGCCGTGTGCGGACCCGAATTATGCGCGGTTTACGGTGCGCGTACCGGCCCCACTCGACGAAACCCGGCTGCGCACGGCCCTGGCGGGCGCGAAAGGGGTGCTGTACCGGGTTAAGGGATTCGTGCCGGCGCGAACGGGCAGCCTCTATCTGGATTATTCCAGCTCGGGTCTGGTGTTGCAGCCTGCAGGGGCTGGGCCACGGTCCCACAAGCTCGTTATCATTGCCCGTGCAGGGGCTTACGCCGAAGCCCGAAGCTTCGTCGAATCGCTGAAACAGGGCGAGTTCAGCGCGTAAATCGTCCGGTGCTGCGCAAACCTGAAGAAAATGGGTAGAATAAAGGAATAGCTGGCATCCCCGTACTACCTGAATGAAAACAGGGCGATGCCGGAGCAAGGAGTAGAGACGGAGCCGTGACAAAACCCGCATTCAACACAGTGAGAGGCGAGCGCGTCAAACCGTGCCCGGGTATGCGGCTCCCGCGCCGGTTTAAGGTGTTGCTGCACAACGACGGATGCACGACGTGGCAATTTGTGGTGCAGGTGCTGATGGCGGTATTTCGCATGCAGCACGCTGAGGCCGTGCGCATCATGCTGCACATTAAAGAGCACGGCGAGGGTGTGTGTGGCATCTACCCCGCCCAGATTGCAGAAACCATAGTTGAGCGGGTGCACGAACTGGCAGATTCGCAAGGCTATCCGCTCTTGTGCACCATGGAAGAGGAGTAAGCGGAATTATGATCAGTTTGGCGATCGAACAGGCACTGATGTCGGCCATGCAGGAGGCCCGCCGGCGCCGCCATCAGTACTTGTGCGTCGAACATCTCCTCTATTCGTTGATGAACGCCCCCGAAGGGCGCGATATCGTGCTGAGGTGCGACGCCGATCCGGATCACGTCAAGAGCACCCTGGAACATTTTTTCGACCGAGACCTCGAGGAGATGCCGGGAGATGACGAAGTCTTTCCGGAGCAGACCGTCGCCTTTGAGCGCGTCATGCAGCGCGCCCTGACCCATGTGCATTATTCCGGCAGGCCGGAACTGGACGCGGGCGATTTACTCGCCGCCATTCTCGAAGAAAACGATTCTCACGCGCGCTTTGCTCTGGCTCTACAAGGCGTGATGGAGCTCGATATTCCAACGCAGGTCTGGCGCAGCATCTCGGCAGGAACCTGGAGCGAGGATCCCGACGAGGCGTCCGACGACGATTTCGACGACCTGGAGGTGCCGGAATACGAAGAAGCGGCGGAAAGCGAACGCACGGTGCGCAATCCGCTGGAAACGTTCACGGTAAATTTGAATCAACGGGCCCGGGACGGGCGGATTGACCCGCTCATCGGGCGCGAGCAGGAGCTGCGCCGCACGGTGCAGGTGTTGTGCCGGCGCCGCAAGAACAACCCCATTTTTGTGGGCGAGCCGGGCGTGGGCAAGACGGCCATCGCGGAAGGGCTGGCGCTGCAGATCGTGAACGGGAAAGTCTCCGCACTGCCCAAAGATACCGAGATTTTGCGCCTCGACATTGCAGCGATGCTGGCGGGCACGCGGTATCGCGGCGATTTCGAGCAACGCCTCAAAGCGGTCATGAGCGCGCTGACAAAGCGCGAGAATGCGATCCTGTTCATTGACGAGATCCACATGGTGGTGGGGGCGGGCTCCTCGGCCACAAGCACGCTGGACGCATCGGACATGTTGAAACCGGTTCTGGCGTCGGGCGAATTGCGCTGCATTGGCTCAACGACGTACGAGGAATTCAAGCAGATCTTCGAGAAAGACCGCGCGTTGACGCGGCGATTCCAGAAGATCGAGATCACCGAGCCCAGCATCAAAAAGACCGTGCAAATTCTGCGCGGGCTGAAAACGTGCTACGAACAACACCACGGTATCGTCTACACCGATTCCGCCCTTCGGGCGGCGGCCGAGCTGTCCGCCATACACATCAACGACCGCTACCTGCCGGACAAAGCGCTTGACGTGCTTGACGAGGCGGCGGCGAGCGTCCGCCTCCAACCGAAACGCAAGCGGAAGACCATCCGGCCGGTTGACATCGAAGCGGTGGTAGCCTCCATCGCAAAAATTCCCCAGCGAAGCGTGTCGTCATCGGATCGCGCACAGCTTGCAGTGCTCGAGAGCGAAATGAAGCGCGTGGTGTTCGGGCAGGACGACGCGATTCACGTGGTGACGACGGCCATCAAACGCTCGCGAGCGGGCCTCGGCAACCCGGAGAGCCCGATCGGCAATTTTTTGTTCATCGGGCCCACGGGCGTCGGCAAGACCGAGGTGGCGCGGCAGCTTGCCGCGGTTATGGGCGTGCATTTCGCGCGATACGACATGAGCGAATACATGGAAAAACATACCGTTGCACGCTTGATCGGCGCGCCGCCCGGATACATCGGCTTCGACCAGGGCGGACTGCTCACCGACGAGATCCGGCGGCATCCGTATTGTGTGCTGCTGCTGGATGAACTCGAGAAGGCACATCCCGATCTATTCAACATTCTTCTGCAGGTGATGGACCACGCCACGCTGACCGACAACAACGGCAAACGCGCCGATTTCCGCAATGTGGTGCTTGTGATGACCTCGAACGTGGGCGCGCGCGATGCGGCGGCGCGGAGCATGGGCTTCGGCGAGCGCGGAATGGGCGGCGGTCAGAGTACGACGATGCGGGCCGTCGAAAAGGCCTTCGCCCCTGAGTTCCGGAACCGCCTGGACGCCATTGTGCCATTCAACGCCCTGTCGCAAGAGAGTATCGAGCGCGTGGTCGACAAATTTGTCGACGAACTCCAAAGCCGCCTCGCTCCACAGAAAGTGAGGCTTACCCTCACGCACGAGGCCCGCAGCTGGCTTGCCGGCCAGGGCTACGATCCCAAGTTCGGCGCGCGCCCGCTCAAACGGCTCATTCAAACCGAGATCAAGGACCGCCTCAGCGACGAGCTGCTGTTCGGGAAACTTGAGAAAGGCGGTCGGGTACGCGTGGAACTGAAACAGGGCGCGCTCGCGTTCGTGTTTGGCGACGCGTAGCCCGGGACAAGCCATCCGAGCCGATTTATGACTTGTCGGGCGACGCAGCATTTCCGTCTCCGCAACACGGTTTCAGATCGTAAAAGGGCCCGCGGGAAACGGTGATCCTGCGGGCCCGATACACTCTTCTGGCGCCAACTCGACCCTATGGCGGACGCTTACGCCTCGACGATTCCCAGCGGCTGCCAAGTCCGCCAGCGGCCCCGGGTGAAGTCGGGAAAATCGAGCGTTTCGGCGCGGTTGGCAACGGACATCTCGCTTAAAGGCCCCACGGCGCTCCACGCCGCGGCGTCGTAGACGTCCATATCCAGCGGCAGCCCTTCGCGCAAGCACTTGATGAGCCGGTAATCCTCCATGTAGTCCATGCCGCCATGGCCGGCGCCGCCGGCATCGGGACCCAGTTGTCTCCAGAGCGGGTGGTCAAATTCTTCGCGGTATTTCTCAAGCTCTTCCCAAGCGTGGGCCGGGCTGCGTCCTTCGATGTGAATACGGTCGGGGTAACCCACCGTGATGGCCCGGGTGCCTTGAAGCATGTTGATGCGGCTGTAAGGGCGGGGCGAGTCACAATTGTGCTGCACCATGATTGTACGGCCGGTAACCGTCTTGATCAGGCTGGTGTTGTAATCGCCGTTGCGGAACGTTTCCGCACGGCGCGGGTCGCCTTCCGGGAAGTTTTCCTCGGCGAAGAGTTTCATGCCCAGCGCCTGGGAACTCATCGACACCATGTAATCAAACTGGTCGCCGCGGTTGATGTTCATGCACTGGGCGATCGGGCCGAGCCCGTGGGTGGAATAGAGGTTGCCGTTACGTTCAATGGTATGTTGGCGCCGCCACAGGCCTTCGCCCGAATCCGCAAATTTGAGTCCGCGCAGGTCGTGCAGGTAGGCCCCTTCCCCATGGACCAGTTCGCCGAAGTGGCCCTGCCGAACCATATACAAAATCTGCATCTCCGCTCGGCCGTAGCAGCAATTCTCCATCATGACGCAGTGTTTCTGATACTTTTCGGCGCCTTCGACCAGTTTCCAGCAGTCCTCGATGGTATAGGCGGCCGGCACTTCCGTGGCGGCGTGCTTGCCGTTTTCCATGGCGGACATGCAGACGGGCACGTGCCATTCCCACGGCGTCGCCGTGTATACCAGGTCCAGGTCTTCCTCGGCGCACAGGCGTTCAAAATCGCGGTCGCCGCGCGAATAGCCCGTGGGCTTGGGGAATCCTTTGTCCTCGACCATCTTCTGTGCATTGGCCACCTTCTCTTCAACGATGTCGCACACCGCGACGATCTGGCAGCCTTCGATGGCGAGCAGGTTTCGGAGGTGGCCGGTTCCCATGCCGCCGACCCCGACATAACCGATGCGAACGTTGTCGATGGGCGGTGCCGCAAACGGCATTTCCGGCGCGGGGCCCAGCGCCTCCGGAACGGCGGCGAAGGCGGAGCGCTCCATCGCCGCGATGCCGGCGCCCATGCCCGCGACCGCCCCCAGTCGAACAAAATCGCGGCGGTTCAGGCCGCCGGGTGAAATGTAGTCATGCCGTGCTCGTTTCATGTCCGCTTCCTTTCCTGAGTTTCCTGACGGGAAACGAAATTCTAAGCCAAGCGCCGGGAAAATACCAGTGAACAAATTGCCCATCACTCCGGCTTGTAGGGATGCGGTGGACCAAAGGTCCGAGACGCGTTCGAGAGGGCGCCGGGGCGCTTTTGTGGGCGTGCCGGGGAATGTGTCAGTATAGGCGTCAAAGATCGTTGGATTGGCCCCCTGCAGGAACTTCCGATGCCGCAGACAAAAGCTGCCCTGATAGACATATACGAGCGCTTGAGCCGACACTACGGCCCCACGGACTGGTGGCCGGGCGACACGCCGTTCGAGATCGCCGTGGGCGCCATACTCACCCAGAACACGAACTGGAAAAACGTCGAACGAGCGATCGCAAACCTGAAACGCGAGCGCCTGCTCGGTCCGAAAAAGATCCTGGCCTGCGAAGACGCCGTTCTCGAGGCGGCGCTGCGCCCCTCCGGCTATTTCCGGGTCAAAACCCGCCGTCTGCGCAATTTTTGCCGCTATCTGGTGGAACGGTACCGGGGAAGCATGAAACGGCTGGCCGCGCAGCCGCTGGACGTCCTGCGGGCCGAATTACTGGCGGTGAACGGCATCGGCCCGGAAACCGCCGATGATATCCTGCTGTATGCCTGCGACAAGCCCGTGTTCGTCGTGGACGCCTATACACGGCGCATTTTCAGCCGTCACGGGCTCTGTGCGCCGGACATCGCCTACGAGCCCCTGCGGGCGCTGTTTGAAAGGAACCTTGAAGCGGATCTGCATCTGTACAAGGAATATCACGGGCTGATCGTCTTCGTGGGGAAAGATTTTTGCCGGCGCACGCCGAAATGCGCCGAATGTCCGCTGGGAGTGCTGCTGGAACAGCATCCGACCTGACCGGCAGCGCCTGACCCGGAAACCACGGCAACGTGCACATTTCTAACGAGCTAAGATATGTGACATTATTAAAGAGTTTTGACCTGTGGCATAGCGTATCCCCTTGCCCCGTGGCGGGAGGCTTCGCTATGCTGTTTACGCGAGTGAACCATCCGGATTTTGCGTCGAATCGCAGTGAGAAGGGAGAGGTCTGTCCATGAAGCGCATGCTGACGGCAATGTTGGGTCTCCTGCTGGGGGCATCCAATGCGATGGCGGCAGAAGCGAAAGCAACGTCCGTGACGTGGCGGGAGCTGTGGCGTGCGGACGCGCCCGTAATTTTACCCATTGAATCCTCCCCCGCACAGGCCACGCTGATTTTTGCGTCGATGGAGCTGGAGGACGACGAATCGCTCTGTCTGCGATTCCGGGCACGTCTGGATGCTCCGCAGGACGCGGGATGGAACAATTACCTGGCGATCTCGCTGAATGGCAGCGCCCTGGACGCCAGGATGGAGACGGGCGAGCCGCGCAGCCTGAATCGCCGGAGTTCTTTCGAGACTGATAACCCCCGGTATCCGCGGGTCAATCTGTTTGAGCCCCGGGGCGGGCTGCCCTGCCTGCAGGCATTTTTCGGCCCGGCGGAGCCGCATCTCGAGGCCCTGCTCACGGATCGCGGCGAAGGGTACTGGTATCTGCTGGATATCAGCGATCTCGCGCAGGAGTGGCGTAATGAATTGACGATCGTCAACACCGCCATCGCATCCTACTGGAACGGTTCTCCTCCGGAGGGCATGCAGTTGATCCTCGAGGACTTGAGCGTGGGCGCCGTGCCCGCGCGGGAGAGCCGGGAGTTGCGCGGAGCGCACCTGCTCAAACGGCAGCCGTTATCGGGCATCACGATCCCGGGCGAAGGCGACACGGTGCGCATTCCCTCCAGCGGCGGCATCCGCATCGACCACGGCGGCGAATCGTATTACCTCGAGACTTCATTTTCTTATCCCCGGGAGGAGGGCATGGGCTTCAATGAGTTGAACTGCACCGGCAAACTCGTCGGGGAGCCCGGCTGGAAGCCCGAGCTGCAGATCGCGGCGCCCAACGTGCTCCTGAGGTCCGAAGCTGCGGCGTATCGCGTGGAACGCAGCATCCGGCGCCCGCAGGAACTCAAAGAACGCCCGGAGGAAGAACCGGATACCAGCGAAGGCCCGTGGTTTGAGCGAACACCGCGCTGCATCCTCATCACGGACACGATCACCAACACGACGGACGAGGTGCTGGGACTGGCGGTGCGTCACCGCCTCATCACGCCGGAACGTCCTCACCAGGCCCGACTGGGCGGACTCGATACGGCCAGCCTCGGCCTGGGCGAATTTCCAGAGAATCCGGCCGTGTACGTGGCACAAAGCCGGGGTGGCCTCGGCATCGTGCCTGAAGACAACCACATGCGCCTGCAGCAGGAACGCGTGTTGCAGGAAAATGCCCTCGAATTCGGCACCAAACGTCTCGGCCTCAAACCGGGCGAATCGTATACGCTCCGGCTGGCTGTCTACCCGGTCGACGGCGATTACTTTGATTTCATTAACGCCGTACGCCGGGACTGGGACGTCAATTTCACGATCGACGGCCCGTGGGACTTCTTCGATGTGCGGCGGCTTGCCTCGGAAGAGGGCCGCCGGGAGGCGGCCGCGATGATCGCCCGCAAACGCCTCAAATGCTTCGCGCTGACCCCCTGGTTTGAGTATTACGACGGCTGGGATTACTCGCGTGAACAGTACAAGGAAATGATGAGCGAGGCGAAGGCGTTCATCCGGAGCATCGTGCCCCAAGCGCGTTGTCTGGCCTGCGTCGAAACCAATCTCGTGCCCGTGCCGCTTTCGTTTTTTGAGGGCGCCCTGCCTGCGGATTTCCCCATCGGCCGCGATGTGGGCGGGCAATACGGCCAGAAGGCCACACCGGCGATGACCGCGCTTGTGGATGCGTCGATCTGGGGCGATTCGGTCTTGCGCGATGCCGACGGCAGCGTGCTGCTCGATTGCTGGTACGTGCAGCATTACGGCGCAAAGCCCGCCCTGAACCTCATGGTCTATCCGACACTCGACAACTACCGCCACAAGCATTTCCTGGAGCAGGCGGCGTTTCTGCTCGACGACGTGGGCCTTGACGGCCTCTACATCGACCAGTTCAGCCTCGCCTGGAGCGAGAGCCCCCAGCGCTACACCAAGGCCGCCTGGGACGGCCGCACCGTCGTGCTCGACGCCAACGGCCGTGTCGCGGCGCAATGGACCGATCTGGGCCTGGTCTCCGCCGCGGCCCGGCGGCTCTGGGTGCAGACCGCCCTGGACCGCGGCAAGACCGTGGTCTGCAACACGCTCCCCGCCCTTTTCGAACTGCAGCGACCTCAGGGCGTCCCGTTTCATGGAAACACAGGGCTATGAGCCCCTCGCCGAAGGCGTGCCGTTCATGGACAAACTCGCGAAAGGGCAGCTGGGTTCACCGATCGGGCTCGGCCATTCGTTCCCAGCCGACGCCGGGCGCCGATTTCTTCATGCGGACGGTCGCTGCGCACCTCCGCTTCGGGCAGTTGTATTACTACTACTTCGACGGAGTTCCCCGCCCGCAACTCCCGGATGCTCGACGGCGACGGCGTGACGAAGAACCCGGTCCCGACGAGGCGCAGCTCGTCGACGGGCGCCTGGCGGGCGAGTTCGGGCCGGTCACCGCCATGTTCCCGTTCACCCCGCGGGAACTGCACGAGGGCTGGGTCCTCGGCGAGGAACGGCTCATTACCGCCGTATCGGGCGAGTTTCCGTGGCCCTTCGACCGCACGCCGAAGGTGAGGCTGTTTAACCGGTTCGGACTCGAGATCCCGAAGCCACAGGCCCACGTCAAGTTCCGCGCGGGAACCTATGCCGTCCAGATCACGCTGGACGACTGGCACGAGATCGCCGTCGTGGAGTGAGCCGCGCGCAACGGCGTTCCCACCTGGAACAGCCCCTGCAGGAGCAGCCCCCGCGTGGCGCCGATCCCCTGGCGGTTGCCTTCCGGATTATACGGGCGGCCCCGACGCGGTTGCGTTCCGGATTACGCGGCAACGCACACGCGCTGCGGAAATCAGTTCCCGTGGTGCCCATCCGCATTATGCGGCAACGCACACGCGCTGCGGAAATTAGGGCGTACCGCGACAACCCCAATACAGCTGCGTTCCGGAATGTAGGGGCAGACCCCTGTGTCTGCCCATCCGGATAGCCCCGGCGCATCCGCCGATCCCTTGGCGTTCGCGCTCCGGTTGTAGGGGCAGACCCCTGTGTCTGCCCATCCGGATAGCCCCGGCGCATCCGCCGATCCCTTGGCGTTCGCGCTCCGGTTGTAGGGGCAGACCCCTGTGTCTGCCCATCCGGATAGCCCCGGCGCATCCGCCGATCCCTTGGCGTTCGCGCTCCGGTTGTAGGGGCAGACCCCCGTGTCTGCCCATCCGGATAGTCCCCGTGGCTACGTTAAAGAAGGGCAGGCACACGGTTCACCCCCGCTCGCGGGGGACAGGTACCCTTTGAAGACGAATGGTTCTGTGACGACGGCTCAAGACCCTTCGTCCACGGGCTCTATCGTCCCGTTCATTCCCGATGCCATGGTTTCGTCGCGGCGAATCCGAGCAAGCATACCGCGCCGATAACAATAATCACCCAGGCCAGCTTTCTCCTGTTTGGGGAATCCTTCTCTCCATTGCCTGAAACGGGAGTATTCGGAGCGTTTTGTCGACGCGAAGCCCCGTCCTCGGTAGCATCTGCTTTTTCCAGCTCAATCACAGAATC
Source organism: Candidatus Hydrogenedentales bacterium (assembly GCA_050950105.1). GTDB lineage: Bacteria > Hydrogenedentota > Hydrogenedentia > Hydrogenedentales > SLHB01 > UBA2224. The sequence continues at coordinate 689,197 of JBMNGZ010000010.1, forward strand.
TTCCTCACCCGACCGTTGAGACTCAAGCTCTTTGCGAAGAATCTCAGACCGTCTTTCCCTGCGTTCCGCCGGGGTGAGTTCTTCTGCCGGCTCCTCTCGCCCTGTTGGCAAATTCGTTAGTAACGGCTCGCCTCGATCAATTCGCTCAATGTCCTTTTTTGCCGACCTGGCGGAAGATGTCCCGGGAGCAGCTTCCAGTATTCTGTGGAGATAATCACGCGCGTCATCAGTGTCTCCAAGCAACTCGCAAACACCAGCCAGACCCGCCAGGGTCTCTAGGTACATGCTTTGTTCGTCTGATGAACATAGATAGCTTCGAAGTAGCTGGACAGTGGGGTTCTTGTCGCGGTCAATGGCCGCGTCAAAAGGCAGCTGGCTGACCAATGCACGCCTGAGCGCCTTGTATGCTTCCCTAATCTCTTCTGACCCCTGGTCCGAAGTCGTCCCGACTTCCCACGCAAGCACGGCTGCTTCGTGGACTCTGGCCAACGCCGCCTGCCATGTATTCGGGCGTGCATGCTGAATGTCTCGCAGTATTGGCAAAGCTTCACTAGCGTCTTCGAATTCGGCTTCATTCAGGATTAGTACAGCAAGAAAAAGACGGCCCGTCACGGCTGATTCGGTGCTGTTGTTCTCGTTCACAAACTGAATCAACGGCTGAATATCGCCTGCCGTTATGGGGGGAGTATCCCTCCCACGTCTTTCATGGATACCGGCAAGCGCCTCTTGCATGATGGATCTAAGCAGCTGGCCCTGGATTTGCTCAGATTCGCCATCGCCTTGACTTGTCAGCGGCAGGTAATCCTGTAGTATAAATTCAGCATCAGCATTGGCAGCCATAGCAGCCGCGAATACTGTCGCCAGCAACCCCGCCGCAGCAAGCATCCCACGTCCTTTTGTCGAGTGCACTTTTCTTCTCCTCAAAAGGATACACTTTCCCAGTACCGTGATATGTAATATTTCTTCCAGCACCAGTACGTACGCTGTTCGCCATCAACAACTATGGCGCACGCGTTGTGAGGGCTGTCCCGGATCCACTTGCGGGCCATATCTTTGTTCGCATGTCCCCACGCGTATTCCCACGTCTCGCCATTAACGAAACGTCGCTCAAATAGCTTCTTTACGATCTTTGCTGTAAACTCTGGATCTCCCCTATGATTGTCAGCTGGGGCATAGAAATTGTATCCAAGCAAGATTTTGGGCCCAGTTGTTGCCCACTTACGACCAGGGGAAGCATCGTGGTCGCTACCCTCGTAGTTATTGTTTAGATCGTCGACATCGAGTACTGAACAGCTGGATATAATCACCAAGTCTAGATCCTTCTTCCAGTCGACTTTAGAGGGTAGAACACCGCAAAGACACCCGTCGCCATGGCGTCCATGACCAGAGATATACAGCCAATCAGATTGGTTTTGAAGCAATCCGACATCCCAGACTTTATCTGTCTGCACGGCAATGAAATCGGCGCCTCCTGCTATGATGTAACCTGTCGTCGCTTTCACGGGTGCGCATGCATAGTCCTTCCCAGTGCCAACCATCCGCGCAGGTACTTTGAACTCAGTTAGGAGGGGATGAAAACCTCCCATTTCTTTGTCGAATTGGTCTGAGTCTGTTGGCGCAGTAAAGTCGCATGAGGCTGTCTCTGCAACGGCATCGGAAACATCTCGAACAAGGCCGATTGAGACTAATTCGTCATTGGTAATCTTGACAATTATCGATTTTCCGTCTGGCGCGAGTATGTCGTCTTCATTCAGTTCTACGTTTACCCAATCTTGATCGCCGTCCAAAGGACATGAACAAAGCTCAATCTCATAAGGATATGAACAAGGATATGAACAAAGCTCAATCTCATATGGGTATTCCGAGAGGTTGATGATTGCCCGGTTAAGGGAAACAATAAGATAGACATCGTCCTCATCAGAAATCACCGCATCCGTACGCAGTGTATCCTTATTCTCTACATCGTAGAAACTGACTTTCGTCGGTTCAACGGGAGGTACGATCATTGCGACAACCTTCGCAGTTGTGGCAGCAAACACGGTTTCCGCGGCCCCCTCCACACTCGCCCCGGCGAGCACGGCCATCTCGGTCGTGGCGGAGGCCATGTAGGTGGGGTTGGCTTTGAGGCATTTGACGTATATGGTGTCGTCAGTGATCCAGTCGTCGGGGTCGTCGGGCAGGCTCTCGGGCAGCATGCCGAGGTAGGCGCCGTTGGCGTCGAAATAGGCGCAGTTGCCTGTCCACGATCTCAGCACGAACCCGTCGTTCCGGTTGAGCTTCACCGCGATCAGCTCGGTGGCTATGTCGGATTTGGGGTCTGGGCGCTCGTGCGCGCAGGTGTAGTATTTCCGGGCGCCGGCACAGCCGTCGGGTTTGGGGAAGGTGAAATGCCCCGCAACGGCCGCGGGTACAAGATTGCCTTCGACTTCGATGTCGACCTTCAGCGTGGGCTGCTGCACCGTTTCGGCGAGGCCGCGCAGGCGGCCCTCGGCACACGAGGTCTCGATCGAGGTGGTGTCGCGCAGGCCGCGCGCCGGGTATACCGTGTCGACGTATTCGCCGTCTTCGTTGTAGACCACCGTGTACAGATGCTGGTACCCCGTATAGGCCTTCATCTCGAAGTAGATCGTCTGCGGCGCCGTCGGATCAGCCCACGGCAGATCCGAACACACGGTTACGCTGCCCCCCTGGAAATACAAGTCGTCGCTGTACATGTCCAGCACCTGCCGCGACGTAAATATCAGCCCGCCCGGCCCGCCATCAAAGATGTGATACTGCGGACTGCTTGGCAACCCACAAAAACAAAACCAGTCGTCGTCGTCGCAGCAACACGCACCCCCGCTCACCCGAACCCCCGTCGGATGGATGAGCGCGCGGGTGGAGGCATGCGAGGTGGACCCTCCCCCCACGCGTTCAGACAGCACCAGCGGGCCCCGGGTGCACCATTCGTCCGGGCCGGCCGACACCTGCGCCACCTGCACGGAAAGCAGTGTGCCCTCCGGCAGACAATACCGCGTGCCGCCCAGCGGGTCCGGCTCCGTGTACATCGCATCCGACAGCTCGCCCACCGGCATGCACGAAAACGTCACATGCGAAGGCGGCGCGACGGTCACGCTCCCGTAGCCTCGTTTCGTGGCCTTGACCACCGGGTTCAGGTTGCCCAGACGAAACACCTCGCTCTCCTCAGTGCTGCCGTCAATCAGCGTGTTCGGCGCATGCCACGTCTTGAACCACCGCGTATCCCCCCGGACCTCGACCCGGATTTCGCGCCCCAGCGCACACGTAAACGACCCCGACGGCAGCGGCACCGTCTCGAAGCCCGGCGGGTCGACCACATAGGCCATAGCAACGGTGCCACACCTTAGCTTTTTTCAATTCATTCCCCGCCAACAGGGATACCGGACTCCATTGTGATCCACAGCCCCAATTGGAGAACGCCACAAGTAGGATGCTCGTGTTCGAAGGGAACCTCCCAACAGTAATAGGCATTCCACGGCTGAATGTCTTCACATGTTGGCAGGTCATCACAGAGAGTATTAGGGAAAGCGATGACTTGCCTGGTTTCGCTACTCACCGTGTCTATCAGCCAGATACGCTTGAAGCTCAAGTGCTTGCATTCTGGAAGGTATCGCCGGGCAATCTCGATGGCGGCTTCCTTCGAAATTGCCTTAGTCACTGGTTTGGGCTCAACAACAGGGACATAGGTCATCGAACGAACCCGCCCGGAGAAAGCGCTAACTTTAATCCAGATTCCAGTATGGCGACAAGGCAGGCCTTCGTATTCAAAATTGCACGAGAACCTCCAGTCTGCCATTACAAGTCCTCTGTCCGGATCATCCGTATCGGGTGGGTCCGCTTCGTAGTCGGTGATGTTCTCTGATAAGCCATAATACCGAAGTACCGGTTTCGCAGCCTCAAAAGCATGGATCATTGAAAGAGCCTCTGAGATTGGAACCGTCTTCGATTCCGGCTCGGGCCAGGGCCACATATACCCGACAACTTGCCCTGTCTGCAGGTCGATATCGACATCCAATCTCTCATCGCGTTGTGCATGGTTCAGAATGAACGCCGCCTTGGAATGCGCGCCCCACCAGTGTTCTTCGACCGACCTAAATTCTATCGTGTCGAACCTGGAAGCCGGAATGCTTTTCAAAAATTCAGCAATGTTGTCCTGAAATCTCTCGATCATCTTTGCTGCATCCTCATCTCCGCCAGTTTCCACATCGTCTGCATGGATCTGAACCAAGCTCACACTGCTGGAGATCAATAAGAGCAGAACCAGAGCACGCGCCGGTGATCCACTAGCACACAGCGCCGCTGGACTGCGATTGACGTGCTTAGTTAACGCGCCCTGGAAACGTGTAGTCACCGCCATAATCTGGTTCATTATGTACCCCTTTTTTAATGTATCCTTCGATTGCTCTCTCGGCCGCGTAATACGCCAGATACACGTCAGGTTCCTCATCGACTTTGTGGGCAAGAAAGTCCCAAAATGCTATGTCGAACGCCTCGGCTGCATACCCATATACTACAGTCTTCCAGCCTACGAAGCTCTTTGACTCGAAAGCTTCCATCCATTCATTCTTATACCGCGCCTGACAGCAGGAGTTGAAGAAGAGAAGACTGAAGGGAGATAGCATTTTCCCATTCACATCGTCAGGAGAGAGACTTATATCATACTTACTGGAAACCACGATGCGCGGCTCCGAAGGCAAGCCGTGCCCGACAAACGCGAATAGCTCCACTGACTCGCGCCTCAATACGTCGATTGCCTTCGAAAGGGTAAACAGCTGATTTTTGTCTCTTTCACTTACACTGTATCCTGCATTTGCGTCTTTATAAAATCGTAGCTTCGGCACTGTCTTCAGGAATTTGGTCGGCGGTTCGAAACCGCCTCCCCGTATCAGGACTCCGTACTTGGCAACGTACTTGGATGTGACTCTGCGACTTGCGGGTTTGCTCCCCCCTGATAGCGCACCTTTTACGGCTGCCCCGGCCAACGCTGCCATATCCGACATAGCCCAAGCGACTTGTTCATCTTCATTCTCCAAGCACTTAAGATATATGGTCTTATCGGTTACCCAGCGTTCCGGCTCATCTTCGCGTGCATCAAGGGCTACATCGGTACGCTCATTGCCATACTCATCATATACAGGTCCTTCGCCTTTCCACCGTTCATGACAGAATCCCTCATGCGGCACGGCAGTCACCGCGATCAGCTCGGTGGCTATGTCGGATTTGGGGTCTGGGCGCTCGTGCGCGCAGGTGTAGTATTTCCGGGCGCCGGCACAGCCGTCGGGTTTGGGGAAGGTGAAATGCCCCGCAACGGCCGCGGGTACAAGATTGCCTTCGACTTCGATGTCGACCTTCAGCGTGGGCTGTTGCACCGTTTCGGCGAGGCCGCACAGGCGGCCTTCGGCACAGGAGGTCTCGATCGAGGTGGTGTCGCGCAGGCCGCGCGCCGGGTATACCGTGTCGACGTATTCGCCGTCTTCGTTGTAGACCACCGTGTACAGATGCTGGTACCCCGTATAGGCCTTCATCTCGAAGTAGATCGTCTGCGGCGCCGTCGGATCCCCCCATCCTGCCAGGCTCGAACAGACGGTCACGCTGCCCCCCTGGAAATACAAGTCGTCACTGTACATGTCCAGCACCTGCCGCGACGTAAATATCAGCCCGCCCGGTCCGCCATCAAAGATGTGATACTGCGGACTGCTTGGCAACCCACAAAAACAAAACCAGTCGTCGTCGTCGCAGCAACACGCGCCCCCGCTCACCCGAACCCCCGTCGGATGGATGAGCGCGCGGGTGGAGGCATGCGAGGTGGACCCTCCCCCCACGCATTCAGACAAGACCAGCGGACCCCGCGTGCACCATTCCTCCGGGCCGGCCGACACCTGCGCCACCTGCACGGAGAGCAGTGTGCCCTCCGGCAGGCAATACCGCGTGCCGCCCAGCGGATCCGGCTCCGTGTACATCGCATCCGACAGCTCGCCCACCGGCATGCACGAAAACGTCACATTCGCCGGCGGCGCCACCGTCACGCTCCCGTAGCCCCGCTTCGTGGCCTTGACCACCGGGTTCAGGTTGCCCAGACGAAACACCTCGCTCTCCTCAGTGCTGCCGTCAATCAGCGTGTTCGGCGCATGCCACGTCTTGAACCACCGCGTATCGCCCCGGACCTCAACCCGGATTTCGCGGCGCTGCGCGCGAAACCTCGCCGGATTGAGGCGCGCGGGTGGATCTCTGGCGAGAAAGAAGGTGTTATTGGCCCGGAAAGGTGGTGTTTGCCCTGATATGTCTCGCAGATGAGTCCATCGTTGCGCCCCTGTTGATGAAACTTCTGCCAGTTCTAGTTTTCTTATAGCTGCTGTCCAGAATTATGTCAAGGGACCTTCGTATTGGGTCCATATTCTACGTGCACTAGTTTTATTTTTCAGGCAGGGACGGACGTTTTTTTGCGCTCCGCGGCGCGGGCTGGCGTGGACCCTGGGGCTGCGTGGACCGCGTGGCCGCCCTCCGGGTGTAGGGGCAGACCCCTGTGCCTGCCCATCCGGATTATGCGCGCGCCCATCCCCACGCATCCGCCCATCCCCTGGCGCTCGCCCTCCGGTTGTAGGGGCAGACCCCTGTGTCTGCCCATCCGGATCGCCCCCGCGGCTGCCTTTAAGAAGGGCAGACACAGGGGTCTGCCCCTACGCGCTGCGGAACAGAGATAAACCAGAGAAGCCACCGCGCGTCCACATAACCTGGAGGGACCGGGACGACCCCTATGTGGCCGCATAGCCCCCGTGGTTGCCTTTAAGAAGGGCAGACACAGGGGTCTGCCCCTACGCGCTGCGGAGCATAGATAAACCAGGAAAACCCCACGTGCAGCGTAGCAGAGATAAACCAGGGAAGCCCACGTGTCGCGACGGGACGCTGTGAGGCGCAAGCTACACCCCAAAATCCAACCTGAAAAACTCCACCCCCAAATCGGCTATCGCCGATTCACCCCCGCCCACGGGGGACAGGTACCCTGGGAGCGCCGACGTCCTCGTCGGCACACGGTTCACCCCCGCCTGACAGGTTGCGCTGCCTTTTGCTGGACGGTCCAACCCGTTCACTCATCTCCGCCAGCGAAGGCAAGTGCGACGCACTCCAATCTCTCCACTTCGGGCTCTTGTGTCACCTGGTAACGTGGGATGGACGGAGACCCGCGTCACATGGTTGCGAGTGGGCGCCGACGACTACAATCCGACCCCAAAACTCCACCCCCAAATCGGCTACCGCCGATTCACCCCCGCCCGCGGGGGACAGGTACCCTGGGTGCGCCGACGTCCTCGTCGGCACACGGTTCACCCCCGCCAGACCGGTTGCACTGCGTTTTGCCGGACGGTCCAACCCGTTCACTCATCTCCGCCAGCGAAGGCAAGTGCGCCGCGTCTGAATCTCTCCAGTTCGGATCCTTGTGCCCCCTGGTAACGGGATGGACGGAGGCCCGCGTCACATGGTTGCGAGTGGGCGCCGACGACTACAATCCGACCCCAAAACTCCACCCCCAAATCGGCTATCGCCGATTCACCCCCGCCCACGGGGGACAGGTACCGTGGGAGCGCCGACGTCCTCGTCGGCATACGGCTCAGCTCCGCCCGCGGGGGACAGGTACCCTGGGAGCGCCGACGTCTTCGTCGGCACACGGCTCAGCTCCGCCCGCGGGGGACAGGTACCGTGGGAGCGCCGACGTCCTCGTCGGCACACGGCTCAGCTCCGCCTGACAGGTTGCGCTGCGTTTTGCTGGACGGTCGAACCCGTTCACTCATCTCCGCCAGCGAGGACAAGCGCGCCGCGTCTGAATCTCTCCAGTTCGGATCCTTGTGCCCCCTGGCAACTTAGGATGGACGGAGACCCGCGTCACATGGCTGCGAGTGGCCGCCGACGACTGCAATCCGACCCCAAAACTCCACCCCCAAATCGGCTACCGCCGATTCACCCCCGCCAGCGGGGGACAGGTACCGTGGGAGCGCCGACGTCCTCGTCGGCACACGGTTCACCCCCGCCAGACAGGTTGCGCTGCCTTTTGCTGGACGATCGAACCCGTTTACTCATCTCCGCCAGCGAGGACAAGCGCGCCGCATCTCAATTTCTCCAGGTCCGGATTCTTGTGTCCCCCGCGGGCGGGGGTGGCCGCGAAGCGGCCGGGGGTGGACAGGCCTGGGCCGTAAACGCCTGCCTACGGCCACAGAAGATGAGAACGTGGACCACGTGGACAGGGGTGGACCATGTGGGCCGCGTGGCCGCGCTGCGGAAATCAGTCCCCGTGGTGCCCATCCGCATTACGGGGCAACGCCCATGCGCTGTGGAAATCAGTCCCCGCGTGACGGCCGCGCGCTGTCGTAACCTGGTTGGACCGGGGCAGCCTTCGGTTCTCTGTCCGCTCATTGGGGATGAAATCTTACGGACAGGCGCGGCCGTAGCTTCCTCAAAACCCTGCCAGGTTATCGAGCCGCGCTAGAAGAAGTATTTTTTGAAGAATCCGGCGAGGCGGCGGGTTGTGGAGCGCATGGCGCCGCGGGCCTCGACGCGGCCGTTGCGGGCAGCGGCGCGGTACTCGAACGCATGGCGAATGATGCCGACGCAGGCGGCAAATTCGGGGGAGTGGACTTCGTGCGGGAGGATCTCGACGGAACTGGGTTGGCCGACGCGAACGGGCACCTGGAAGATGGCTTCGGCCAGGGCGACGTAGTTTTTGATGATGCTGGCGCCGCCGGTGAGGACGACCCCGCGCACGAGGTTTTTGGCCAGGCCCCGGTTGATGAGGTGCTGGCGGATTTTGCTCAACACCTCTTTGGCTCGTTCAAAGATGATCAGGTCGAGTTCTGCGCGTTCTACGATGGAAGGGGCGCCGGCCACCACTGTTTTCAGTTTGATCAGTGCGGATTCTCTCTGGTCGCGCTGGTGTGACGCGGGGCCCGTGGGTTCGGGGGCGGGCTCGTCCGGAGCTTCGTGGAATTCGTTCTGAATGAACTCGTCGGAGATGCCGTACTCGAGGATGAGTTCGTCGGCTTCCTCAAAGGTGACCTGCAGGCCGGCGGCAACGTCGCGCGTGATATGGTAGCCGCCCAGCTCAAAACTCTGGGTACCGAGGATCCGGAGATCGCGAAATACCGCGAGGCCGGTGGTGCTTCGACCGAGATCGATGACCGCTACGCCAAGTTCCATGTCTTCCGGCGTGAGCACGCCAAGTGACGCGGCCAGGGGCAGAAAAATGATGTCTTCGAGTTCGCGGCCTTGCGACTCGATACAGGCGACGAGATTGTCTTCGATGGCGGCGGGCAGGCGGGCAAAATGGATGCGGGCCTTGAGCACCTGGCCGCAGATGCCGATGGGGTCCAGGACGCGAAGGTCGTCCACATACCATTCCTGGGCGGAGATGGACGACGCGATCTGTTTGCCGGGGGCAAGGATATCGCGTTCGGCGATGTCGCGGGCCTCGGCCATATGCGCGCGTTCGACAAGCTCGCGATCGATCTTGGCGTTGCCCTCGCGGATGAAGGTTTCGACATTTTTGCCGTTGATGCCGCAGAAGAGGGTGCGGACATGCGTGCGGGCCTCTTTTTCCGCCGCGGCCAGGGCTTTTCGCAACGCGACCTGCGCGGCGTTCCGATCCTGGATCACCCCTTGCGAGACACAACCGTGCCCCGGCGCCGTGCCATGGCCGATGATGCGTATCACGCCGCCGGATTCCTGGCGGCCGATGAGGACGCGAATGGCGCGGGAACCGAAATCCACTGCCCCAGCGATGTTTGCCCGTTGACGCACTATCCCTCTCGTATCGTAGTCTTTCTTACGCTGAACCTATCAAAAATGCGCGCGGCCCACGTTCCCTCTGCCGGGCCTTTAGCGCGCATGGGCTCACGGTCGGGGCCGTGACCTCAACGCCGGCGCCGCTTAAAACAACAGTTCATCGGATTCGCCCTGGGGTTCCACCTCGGTGGTGTCGAGTTGCGCAATCGTCTGTTCAATGTCTTCGAGGGAACCCATCTGACGGGCGAGGAGATCGCGGGCGCGTTCCATTTCAAGCTCGAGTTCAACGCGTTTGCGCTCCAGGTTTTTGACTTTCTGCCGCGCTTCTTCGAGCTGGTTGCGGGCTTCATCCTCACTGGCGCGTTGTGCGTCAAGGGAGGTTCCGGCGTCGGCCTCCTGGGTGCGCATTTCGTTGAGCTGTGCATCGGCCTCGGCGCGCCGCTCGGCAGCGGTGTCACGCTCTGCCTCCAGTTGACGGATGCGCTCATCCAGGTCGGCAATGTCGGCATCCACCGCGCCCAGCTTTTCCACCGCGTCGCGGGTCCGTTCGCCGCACGCGGCGAGAGCCGATTCGCCCTCTTGGGTCGCCTGTTCGGCCTGAACAACGGCTTCTTCCGCGCCGCGCAGGGCGCCACGCGCATTTTCGATGAGCACCCCGCCTTCATTGATGCGGCGTTCGATGGTGCTGAGACGTTCCTGGGCCTGCTCGGCCTCCTGTTTCGCAAAAGCGGCGGCGGCCTGCATGGCGAAGGCCTTGGCTTCTGAAAAACGGCCGGCGAGCACGGCGTCCTGTGCAACGCGCAGGAAGGATTCCGGTGAATCGTCGACGGCTGCGTCTGCTTCGCTTGGCGCCTCAGACGGCATTTCGGGCTCCTCGACGTCTTGAAGGGCCGCCGCCGGCGCGTCGGACAGGTCAGCGCCGGGCGCCTGGGCCACTTGCTGGTAGAGGGCCGTGCATTCCTCGAGCCATGAACTCACCGAAGACGACGGCTCATCGGATTTTGCTTCGACATAGGCCTCGCAGAAGCCATAGCCCAATTCGAGAAATTTGTCGTTATGCGCGGCGTTTCCATCGGCCATCTTCTGGCACAGCTGGGCCATGGAACGCGTAAGGCGCTGGGCCGGTTCACAATCGGCATTCGTGGCCCATTGGTCGAGTGAGGCCAGCTCGTCCAGCAGAGCTGTATACACCGCCGCCAGTTCGCCGCCTTCCGCCGCATCGATCTGGGCGAGGCTTTCGCAGAAAGAATCCAGCATCGACACCACGGCCGGGTCTCCGGCGGGTGCGCCGTCATCGGCTGCGCTTTCCGCGGGCATCTCGGGTGGGGCGGCCTGTTCGGCTTCAAACACAGGCAACTCGGGCACGGGCTCGTCTGAAGACAGGAGTTCGTCTTCCACGCTCGAGGCTGCGATGGAGTCCTGCGGCTCGAGTTCAGGCACCTCCGCCATGGCGGCGTATTCGCGCTCCTGTTCAGCGGCGAGCAGGGCCTCGTCGATCGGCTCTGTCTGGGCGGTCTCGGCGATCGGAGACAGCTGCTCGAGCGTGGGCGCGTCCGGCGCAGCGCTTTCCTGGCTCGGCGCATCTGCATACTCATCGTCCAGGGGAGGCAGTTCGAAGGGCACCGTATTGAACGATTGGGCCGGCGTGGTGGATGCCAGGCTGCCCGTTTCCTCGTCGCCATTCTCTTCATCGATATCGATCAGGGTCAGGCCGACGGCATTGAGCGTGTGGAGGGCCCGCGCATGGCATTCGCCCCATTTCGCCATCACGCCGGGCCGGACGTCACCTACGATGAGATCGCCCACCATCAGGGACAGTGCGTCGTAGGCCTCCGACAAAAACGCCACGCATTCGCCGGCGCGCCCGGCGTCCTCATAGGTCTGGAGGATGCGGCCCGTCTCCGTGAGCACGGTTACGGTTTCTCGCCAGCCTTCGCGGACCGCGATCTCCGCGGCCGTCACCAGCTCATTCATGCACTCATCGGTCCACAATTCCTGGGCCGCGCCCACCTTGGCTTTGGTGACCTGCCGGTGGAAACGTCCAAGCGTAGACAAGATCTGCTGGGTGGCCTCTTCGTGCTCGAAGCCGCTGTCGCCCTGGTTTTGCGGGGGAGCGCTGCCGGGAGACAAGAGGGCCTCGCGCTCTTCCGACGCGACGGGCCCAAATTCCTGTGTTTCGTCCTGGTCCTGCGCGCGCGACTTTGAGCGCCGCGCCCACGCCAATGGGCTCCTGCTACGTCGGGAGAATCGCATGTGACAAAGCCCTCGCGTTTTGAAAACAGTCTAGCATAGCTGCCATTTGAACGCAATATATTGTGGTTATTCGCACAAATCAAACCATGCATGGGGTTGCGACGGGTCGCAAGTCCCGTTGCACCGCATGACGCCCCCCGGTCGCGTCACCGGGTTTCGTCGGACAGACTGCTCCGGACGCCACGCGGGGGCTGGCCCAGGCGACACGTTTGCGAGAATTCAGCACTTTACGCAATAATCCCCCGGTTCTGGAGGTGTGCCAGGACTTTCTGGACCGAATCTTCGAGCGTTTCCACGCCCGTGTCGATCACAAGTTCGGCCTGCAGCGGCTCTTCATACGGAGCGGAAATGCCTGTGAATTCCTTAATTTCTCCGGCACGGGCCTTTTTATACAGCCCTTTGACGTCCCGCGACTCGCAGACCTCGATGGCGCATTTCAGATAGATCTCCACGAACTCACCGTCCTTGAGGAGCGCGCGCACTTTATCGCGATCGGCCCGATACGGAGAGATGAACGCGGTGAGTGCGATCACTCCGGCCTGGGTGAAGAGCTTAGCTACTTCGCCGATGCGGCGGATGTTTTCTTCGCGATCTTCTGGTGAGAAACCGAGATTTTTATTCAAGCCGTGGCGGATGTTGTCGCCGTCCAGCACGATGGTGCGGCAGTCCTTTTTGTACAGGACCTGCTCCACTGCCAGTGCCAGCGTAGACTTGCCCGAACCCGAAAGTCCCGTGAACCACAGGACGACTGCCTTATGTCCGTTCAGTTTTTCGCGATCTTCTTTCGCGATGTTGGATTCGTGCCACGTGATGTTTTTACTTTTGATGTCCGTCATAAATTCACTCCATAGATCGCGGTCTTCCGGGGTTCCAGGCGGCGCCGGACGGCGTGGAACTCCTGTCCATGCGCGGGCACCCACGCATCCCGGCACATGAGAGCCGCTAGTTTAGCACGTACTGAAGGAAATCTCATCCCGACCGGTTGATCTGCCGGGGCGATCACCGTATTATGATACACTATTTTGTTAATGTGGTTCACGCAACAGGGGTCAGGTCATTTTATGTTGGCGCGAGTGCGATCGTGCGGCGTGCTGGGGATCGATGGGTATCCGCTGGAAGTGGAGGTGGACAACCATCCCGGCCAGCGGCGTTTCACGATGGTGGGGCTTCCAGACGCGGCGGTGAAGGAAAGCCAGGAGCGCGTGCAGTCGGCGTTGCGGAGCGCCGGGTTCCGGAACCTGCGGGGCGTGGTGGTGGTCAACCTGGCGCCGGCAGACGTGCGGAAAGAAGGCAGCGCGCTCGACCTTCCCATCGCCCTGGGGATGGCCGCGGCAGGAGAGCAGCTGCCTGCATCACGCTTTCTTGATTACGCGATCGTGGGAGAATTGGCGCTTGATGGGTCGGTTCGTCCCGTAGCGGGGGCCTTATGCATGGCCATGGCGGCACGGGACCAGGGGCTTCGCGGCATTCTTGTTCCCCGGGCCAACGCCGAAGAGGCGGGGGTGGTGCCTGAAATCGATGTGATCCCCGTCGCGACCCTGGGCGAGGCGGCGGAATTTGTCACCGAGCGCACCGAGATCGCGCCGTTTCGCACGAATTTGCAGGGGGTGCTTTCAAAATCCCGGGCACCGGGCGCCGACCTGACCGACGTGAAGGGTCAGGCGCATGTGAAACGCGCCTTGACGGTGGCCGCGGCAGGCTCGCACAACCTGCTCATGATCGGCCCGCCCGGCACCGGCAAGACGATGCTCGCGTCGCGCCTGCCGGGGATTCTTCCCGAGATGACGTTTGAAGAGGCGCTGGAGACCACGCGGGTCTACAGCGTGGCGGGCCATTTGAGCGACAAGGGCAATCTGGTCTGCCAGCGGCCTTTCCGGGCGCCGCACCACACCGCGACTACGGTGTCGATCAGTGGGGGCGGTCACGGCCTGCAACCGATGCCCGGGGAGGTAAGCCTGGCCCATAACGGGGTGCTGTTTCTGGATGAATTGCCCGAATTCAACCGGGCCGCCCTCGAAGTGCTGCGGCAGCCGCTCGAAGAAGGGCTGGTACACATTCGCCGCGCCGCCTATGCCGTGACGTTTCCCAGCCGCTTCATGCTGGTGGTGGCGATGAATCCCTGCCCGTGCGGATGCCGGACCGACCCCCGCCGGGAATGCCGGTGCAGCATAGGCGAGGTACAGCGCTACATGAGCCGTCTATCGGGGCCGCTGCTGGACCGCATCGATCTCCACGTGGACGTGCCCGCCCTGTCGTTCGAAGAGATGGCCGATGACCGGCCCAGCGGAACGACCTCGGCCGAAGTGCGCGCCCAGGTGCAGGCGGCCCGCGAGCGCCAACATGCCAGGCACAATGGACGCTTCCGGGGCAATGCCCACCTGGACGTCACCGCCACGCGCAAGCATTGCGCGATCAGCACAGGCGGGAAGGCCTTGCTCGAGGCCGCCCTGGAACGGATGGGCCTGAGCGCCCGCGCCTACGACAAGATCCTGCGGGTCGCCCGCACCCTGGCCGACCTCGACGATCAGGAGCAGATCCGCGAGCAGCACCTGGCTGAAGCCATCCAGTACCGCAGTCTGGACCTCGAATTTCGGTGATGCCCTACGGCCCGCGCGATCCCTCGCCACGAAACCGGTGCAACGGAGCATCTTTTGTGCCAGAATTTGTCAAAACTCTTTAAAAATGTCACATGTCTTAGCTCGTTAGAAATGTCACGTTGCCGTGGTTTTCGGGTTAGTCTCTGGGCGAGTTTTCCAAGGCTTGTGGGCAGGTGGCAGCAGGCGGTCGCCTGCGCCGGCTGTCCACAGGCCGTCATTTCCACAGCCGGCGCGCAGCGCGGATGCGCGTAGCGCCCGTCGCGGCTGTGGAAATGTGGGAAACTCGTGGCATCATGGCGCGGACCTGTTTGTGTTGACCAGACGGCCCACGTTTGGGCGCCAATGTTTTTTAGGGGGTGGCGGTTTGTGATGCGTCCTGGGCGGCAGGGGCGCGCCCGGGGCTGCACGTTGACGTTGTTGATGGAGCTGTTCGGGTCTGAGAACGGTAAAGCTCAAGGGCTTTCCCTTATGGAGCAGTTGGACCCGGCCGTCGAGATGAATGCGCACCAGGACCTTCGTTTTCGGTTTGGGCAAGGGCGTGTTGTCCTTGTGGATCTGGTAATACGTGTTTTTGTGGCGCAGCGTCCAATCATTTTGAACAACGCGTGTGCTCTCAAAGCAGAAGACGTCATCCAAATCCACGCCCTTGGGCACGGGCCGATGAAAGTTCTTGTCCTCCAGGGGCGCGATGGCGAACCTGGCGTTGAGGGCGTCGGTGAAACCGTTGGCGAGCAAGGCGTTGGCTCCGGCGATGTTGGTGACACCGGCCAGAGCCAGTTCTTTGACCAGCCGATCCTGGTACACGCCGTTGGAACGTTCAACCCGGCCTTTGGCCTGGGGGGAATGGGCGGGGATGATCTCGATGCCCAGCTTCTGACAGGCCTTTCCAAACGCCGTTAGAGCCTTTTCTCCCGCCAACTGTTCCTCCAGGGTTGGCGCGCGGTCCGTGAGGTAGACGTTCTTCTTGTCCGTGTAAAGCGCTCGAGGGATGCCGTGGGTCTCTACCCAGCGCCGTAAGAGCCCCATCGCCGCTTCGGTGGTCTCTTGGTCGGCCATAAGGCTCATCGTCATGCCCCGGGCATCGTCCACCATGTTCATCAGACACGCCCGGTCTTCGTCGGGACCAAACCACGGGTGATGGCTGCCGTCCATCTGAACCAACTCACCAAAATGGGCGCGCCGCTCCCGACGCGAACGATGCCTGCGCCGTCGACGTCGCCGTTTCCACTCGCCTGCGGCAAGCAGCCACCGGCGCAACGTCTCGTGATCCACGACCAGCCCATCCTCTGCCAGCTTCTCCGCCGCAAGCGTAGGCCCCAGGCCATGCTCCTGATACCGTTCCCGGTACCGCTCCAAGACCTCCTCCCGAAAGTGCGGCGGATAGCCCCGGTTGGAGGCTTGACCTCGGCGCCGATGCACCAGTCCAGCGTCTCCTTCAGCCAAAAATCGCTGGTAAACGCGCAACGTCTGCCGATAGCTCAGCCCCATCCGATCCGATGCCTCCACCAGGCTCATCCCACCCAACTGAACCACCTCCAGCACCGACTTCCGCCGCAATTCCTTGTGATTCATCACCAAATGTCCTTCCACTGGAGCCCTCCTCTCGAAAAGCTACCAGTGTGACATTTCTAACGAGTCCAAAAGGTGACATTATCAAAGAGTCGCGACACTTTTGTGCCAGAATTGTGACGCTTTGGCCCTGTGTCTGCTATCATAGTGAGCGGGAGCGTTTTACCGCGAAACGCACGGTTCTCCTCCATGAACCGGAAGGTGGCCACGAAACTCAGCTGAAGATGGCTTGTTCATGATTGATCCCTCATTAATTCTTCTTGTGATTGGATTTTTGGTTCTGGTCAGCATCCTGGCGAGCCGCGTGTCCGACCGGGCTGGCGTACCCACGTTGATCGTGTTTTTGTGCATCGGAATGCTTGCGGGATCCGATGGTCCGGGCGGGATCGCATTCAACAACACCCAGGCGGCCAACCTGATCGGCACCGTGGCACTGGCATTCATTCTCTTTGCCGGAGGCCTGGACACCCACTGGGGCGCCGTGCGTCCTGTGCTGGGGCGCGGCATCCTGCTGGCAACCGCCGGCGTCGTGATCACCGCGGGTCTGGTCGGGCTCTTCTTGTGGAAAGTCCTCGGTTTTGAGCCCCTGACGGGGCTTTTGATCGGTTCGATCGTCTCGTCGACGGACGCGGCGGCGGTGTTCGCGATCATGCGCCGCCGGGGCGTGAGCCTGAAGGGTCATTTGAAGCCCCTGCTCGAACTCGAGTCGGGAAGCAACGATCCGATGGCGATCTTTCTCACGGCGGGCGTCACGCGGCTGCTGATGGAACCGGATTTTGAATGGATGTCGCTTCTCCCGGCCCTTGCCTGGAACATGCTGGGCGGCATGGCGCTGGGTTTGCTCGCGGGCAAACTGGCGGCGCTGCTTTTCAACCGGATCCGCCTCGGTTACGAGGGTTTATACCCCGTGTTGAGCATCAGCATCGTTCTGTTGACGTTCGGGATAACGCAGTTCATCCAGTGCAACGGATATCTTGCCGTGTACCTGTGCGGCATCATGTTGAATGCATCGCGATTCAACTACCACCTCTACGTAGCGAAATTTCACGACGGTCTTGCCTGGCTCATGCAGATCGGCCTTTTCCTGGTTCTCGGCCTGCTGGTCAACCCGTCGCAGCTGCCCCGGATCGCGCTGACCGCGGCCCCGATTGTCTTGTTTTTGATGGCCGTGGCGCGGCCGATTGCGGTGGCGCTCGGCCTTGTGGCGAGCAGTTTTTCGTGGCGAGAACGGGCCCTGGCCGCCTGGACCGGCCTTCGCGGAGCCGTGCCGATCGTTTTGGCCACTTTTCCGTTGATGGCGGGCTTTTCACAATCGGACATGGTGTTTAACATCGTGTTTTTCATCGTCCTGACCTCGGTCCTGGCCCAGGGCACGTTTCTGATGCCGGTGGCCCGCTGGCTCAAGGTGGACAAGCCGTTGCCGCCGCTGCCCCGCTACACACTCCAGATCCAACGCGAAGGCCGGGCCCAGGGCGAAACGCGCGAGCTGGAGATCCTTCCTTCCATGGCGGCGGTCGGACGGACCTTAGCCGACCTCGATATCCCGCCCGGCGTTCTGATCCTGCTCATCGGACGTGGCGACGGCTTCGTCGTGCCCCGCGGACAGACTCGCATCGAGCCCTACGACACGCTCCTGATGATGGGCGACTCAGACGCCTTGCGCGACGCGGGCGACGCGATCCTTTCCCCGCGACCCAAGGTCCGGCAACGGGCGCCTCAGGGCGATCCGCTCGAGATGCTACCCGAGAACACCGATGAAAAATTTCTGTCGCAACACGTCGTGGTGGCCGGGTATGGGCGCATAGGGCGGCGCATCTATGACAAGTTGAAAGCGCGCAATGTGCCGTTGGTGGTGCTCGATCAGGACCGTGAACTCATTCAGGAGCTGCGCCAGGACCGCTGCGCAGCCGTGGCGGGCGATGCATCGACCGCTATGGCGCTGGCGCAGGCCCACGTAGCCCGGGCCGCCATGCTGGTCGTGGCCACGCCCGACGCCTTGAAGGTGGCTGAATTGGCGCTGCAGGCCAGACAACTGAATCCGAATATCGAGATCGTGATTTGCGCCAAAACCGAAATGGAAGCCAAAGTGCTCGAGCATGAAAAGGCCGGCACGATCTTTCTAAGCGAGGAAGCCCTGGCGGGCAGCGTCGTTCAGTTCGTATCCAAGCGATTGCGTTCCTGACCGCCTGTACAGGAAGGATGTAGCGCAAGTGTGGCCCGCGGCGCGGCCATGCGCCCCCGCGTGAACGCGTAACTCTCCCCCAGGCACCGCATTTCTTCCCGGATACGTTCCGGTGTATTCTAGGTTTTTCGTTTGGTGCACAAGACTGCTTCACACGGAGGACCCCGCCATGACACGTCGTTTTGCCTGCCTGATTCTGGCGCTTGCTCTCGGAAGCGCCGCGGCGACAGCGGCCGAATCGCTGGCGTTTGGGAATATGGAATCGCTGACTCGAATTCTCCCGGGCCGGTCCATGCGTTCGTCGACTTGCGACCCCGACTGGCGCGACGGCAACGCCGATGCGCGGCCTATCGAGCCGGGTGAGACGCTGGTCCTGGCGGAACTTGACGGACCGGGCGTGATAACCCATCTGTGGAACACTATCGCGGCCGAGGAACGGGGCTATTCGCGTCTCCTGGTGCTGCGGATGTATTGGGATGGCGAAGCACATCCGTCGGTCGAGGCGCCGATAGGCGATTTCTTCGGGATCGGCCACGGTCTGGACCGCCCGTACGTGTCGCTGCCGTTCACGATCTCATCGGAAGGCCGCGCGCGGAACTGCTACTGGCCCATGCCCTTCCGAAAATCCGCGCGGCTCACCGTTACCAACGAAGGGCGGAAGCGGATCAACGCCTTTTACTCGTACGTGGACTGGCGGCAAGTCCCCGACCTGCCGGAGGACACGGTGTATTTTCACGCGATGTACCGGCAGGAGCACCCCGCGGTCATGGGTCAGAATTACCTGATCGCCGAGATCAGCGGGCACGGCCACTATGTGGGCACTGTGCTCAACTGCGAACAGCTGTCACCGGGATGGTTCGGAGAAGGCGATGACTTCTTCTTCATCGACGGTGAGGAGGAACCGAGCCTGCGGGGTACGGGCACCGAGGACTATTTCTGCGACGCCTGGGGATTCCGCGAGCAGGATGGCCCGTTTTACGGGACGCCGCTGTTCGAAGGATACGATACGATGAACCGCACGAGCGCGTACCGGTGGCACATCACGGACCCGGTCCTCTTCGAGCGGTCGTTGCGGGTCGAGATCGAGCATAAAGGCTCGGTCCATGACGATACGGGCAAGGCCATTTCCGGGTTTATGGAACGCCCCGACAATTTCTCGTCGGTGGCGTACTGGTATCAGACCGAGCCGCACAAGCCGTTCCCTGCGCTGGCGCCCGCATACGACCGCTTGAGCATCGACTACGCCAACATGATCGAGGCGGAGCACCAGCTGGGCTCGGCGGTCACCGATGGCGTCGCACCGGGGCTCCAGGAAGGCGCTACGTGGAGCGCCGGTGGCCAGGTGTTCTGGACATGCACCGAAGCGGACAAATCGCTTACGCTATCCTTCGATGTGGCGAAAGCCGGCATCTACAATCTCTTGTTTGTGCTCACGTTTTCGCACGATTACGGCATTTTCGAGTTCCTGCTCGACGGCGAGCCGCTGGGCCGTACCCTGGACCTCTACCACGCGACAGTCATGGTCGATGAACGGTACATGGGTGCACGCGAACTGAGTGCGGGCCCGCATACGATCACCGTGAAAAATGTGGGCAAATCAGCAAAATCCACGGGATATTACTTCGGTTTCGACGGAATAATCCTTAACCCGAAGAAAGATCAGTAGGGCGTCCCGGCGGGTCCGGGTCCCCTCCGTCATGCAGCACAGAAAGGACAGAAAATGATCGCCGCGACGTTAACCTGCACGATGCTGATGGTCGCGTTAGTGGGCGGAGCCGAGCCCTCTCCGGATGTGGACGTGCTTCTCCGCCTGCCTCAGCCCACGCCACAGACGCCACCGCCCGAACCGGGGCTTGCGTACGGCCCCGTGGAAGGTTTCACGCCGCCTCGAACCATCGTGTTTTCGGTGGGTCCGGACGAGCTGGAGGCCGATGCAGAGACTTGGGTCGCGCAGGGGGTGACGGCTTTTTTCCTCGATTTCATCGCGCGCGAATGGTCGAGCGACATCTGGGCACGGGACGGCAAGCCCTGGACCATTGGCGAATCCGATGAGACCTTTCAGGCGGCGAAACGCGCCAACGCCCGCTGCGCAGCACTCGGCGCGGAGACGTTTCTGAAAGTGTCGTTCGACAACTATTTCGAGTGGTTCAACGACTTGATGTGGCAGCAGGCGTACCACAATTTTCGGCAGTTCGCGATCTTTGCGCGAGATGCCGGGTGTACGGGCCTGGCCCTGGACATCGAGTACGTGGGCGAACAATACCGCTTTGACTGGAACGGCTACACGTATGATGGGTACACAAAGGCCGACCTTGCGAACACGATCCGCGAGCGCATGACCCACGTCGTCGCCATCCTTTACGACGAATTTCCGGACATGGTCTTCCTCACGTTTCCCGAGCAGGGGCTGGGACTGGGCTCCATCATCCACACGTCCTGGATCGAGGAAGCCGCGCGCCGCAACGCTCCGGGTGGCGTGCATTACTGCACCGAAAACACATACCGCAACACCAATATTCGCGAGGTATTCGCGTACACCGCGGCGATTAACGACCTCTTCCACCGCGTGCTGACGCCGCAGGCCTGGCGGTATTGGCAGGAGCACGGCTCGATTGCCGTCGGCCTGTGGCCGTTCGGCTTTGATCACCAAAACGTGTTCGAGCCGGGCCTCACCGTCGCGCAATACCGGCAGGGATATGCGGCGTCACTGATGGCCTCGCAGCGCTACAACTGGATCTACAGCCACAACTGCCGCGAACTCCTTATCAACCGGAACACCGGCAAATACAGCGGCGCAGAACCCGTACAAGCCTATCTTGACGTGGTTCAGAAGAAGGAGATGGTCACCACGGCTCCGTATCCCGCCGTGGCGGCCGACTTGCGGGCCAAAAAACTCCGCGACTACGCGCCCGAACTCGAGCGCACGCACTTTATCGGCTTCATAGGGCCCGCCGAGGTGCCCCACCTTCATGTGGCTCCGGCGGGTCTATGGAGTCGCGATGAACTCGAACGCTGCTGGGAACTTGCCCTTCAGTACCCCCAGGGCCGGGACCTCAACCTGCGGCAGGCCTTCGGCACGATCACCGACTGGATGGTCATCGGGCCGTTTCCCAACGCGGAAGGCTTCGCGGGGCACCACGCGGTATACCCGCCTGAGGAAAAACTCGATTTCGGCGCAGCATACGATGGCGTGGAAGGCGCGGTTCGGTGGCGCCCCGTGCATCCCGAAGGAAATCGCGCCAGCGTGAACCTCGCGGACACACTGGGAGCCGCGGAGCACGTGACGGCCTACGCCTGTTGTTATGTCACGTCGCCCAGCGAACGGCGGGTCCAGTTGCGCATCGGCACCAACGACGCGGGAAAGATGTGGCTGAACGGAGCGCTCGTCTACGACTATCCCAACGAAGGGTCCATCGTCTTCGATCGAGATGTCGTGCAGGCCACGCTGCCCGCGGGAACCGTGCCGGTGCTTATCAAAGTCAGCAACGGCGAGCTGAGCTGGGGGTTTGTGTTCCGCATCACGGACGAACAGGGCCGCAGCATGGACGACCTGGGGTACTCGCTCACGCCCCCGTGAAACGTCTGCTTTTGTCTGTGCTCTGCCGGGGTTCCGCTGCCCGGAGCGCTGCCCGGAACGTTTGAAGGATCCGGGGGGCTTTGCTATCATTTCGTCGGGATTCCGACACGAGTTCTGTGCGAGGAAGGCATTCATGAAGGCGCCGCCAGCGCTTTTCGCCCGCACCGTCGTGTCTGTATCGATCTCTTCTTTCACCCGCATACCCCCCAACGGGCCATTGACGCCGTTGCGGCGAATGCGACCGCATCCACATGGAGACACACCATGCGACTCATAGAGGAATTGGAATGGCGAGGGCTGGTGAGCCAGGTGACCCATCCGGAACTGGGCGCCCGGCTTGAGCAGGAACCGTTCACATTTTACTGCGGCTTTGATCCGACAGCGGAGAGCCTGCATATCGGCAATTTAGTCCCCATCATGGGCATGATGCATTTTCAGCGGCACGGCCACCGTCCCATCGTGCTCGTGGGCGGCGGCACGGGGCTGATCGGCGACCCGAGCGGAAAAACCGAAGAGCGCCGATTGCAGACCCTGGAGAATCTTGAACGGCACCTGGCGGGCATTCGGGCGCAATTGGAGCGGCTGCTGACTTTCGAGGGCGACAACGCCGCGATCATGGTCAACAACGCCGACTGGCTGGGCGAGTTGCGGCTCCTCGATTTTCTGCGTGATACCGGCAAGCATTTCTCGGTCAACGTCATGCTGGCGAAAGAATCGGTCCGCGCGCGCCTCCAGGACCGCAATCACGGCATTTCCTACACCGAGTTCACGTACAGCCTGCTGCAAGCCTACGATTTCCTTCATCTATATGATACCTACGGGTGCCGGCTGCAGGTCGGCGGCAGCGACCAGTGGGGCAATATCGTCGCCGGCATGGATCTAACCCGGCGGCTGCGCCAGAGCGAGACGTTTGGCCTCACGTTTCCGCTGGTGACCCGAGCGGATGGCGCGAAGTTCGGCAAATCCGAACAAGGCAACGTGTGGCTCGACCCGGCCCGGACTTCGCCCTACAAGTTCTACCAGTTCTGGATCAACCAGGCCGATGCCGATGTGTCCCGTCTGCTGCGTTACTACACGTTCCTTCCGCAAGAGGAGATCGCGGCGCTTGAAGCCGAATTGGCCTCCGCACCCGAAAAACGCGGCGCCCACCGCCGCCTGGCCGAAGAAGTGACTGCCATGATTCACGGCAAGGAACAGCTCGCCAACGCGCTCAAAGCGTCGCAAGCCATGTTCGGCGGCGACTTGCGCGGGCTGGATGATGCGACGCTCGAGGACATCTTCAGCGAAATGCCCTCGACTCAGTTTCCGCGAGAAGCGTTGACCAACGGTAAACCCGTGCTCGATGCGCTGGTCGAGAGCGGAGTCTTCCCGAGCAGGGGGGAGGCGCGCCGAACCATCAAAAGCGGCGGGGTCTACCTCAACAACGAGCGCATCGCGGAAGACGCGCGCCTGTCGGAGGCCAGTCTGTGTTCCGAGCGGATCGCCGTGATTCGCAAGGGAAAAAAGAATTATCATCTCCTGAAATTCGAGGACTGACGGCGCCCGTTTTCGGCGCACGCAAGCACCATCTGGGGATGCGCCCCGTGGAACGGCACGAAAAGCTGGGAACCCGCTATCAGGCAATGCGGCGCGCGGCGAGAGCGCTTTCCTTCGGCCTGCTCCTGACTCTGGCATCGGGCTGCAGCGGCCCGGTCGAGTCGCCCGTGCAGTCTGCGAACCGTCCCCACGGCCTGCCCTTGTACGACACCATTCAAAAAGCAGGCTCCGACCGAAAAGCGGCCCGGTTTCAGCGCGACGCGCTCCCGAAACTGATTGTCTCGGCGAGTCAGGCATTCAACCAAGAGAACATTGCGGCGCATTTCGCCGATGTGGTGCTGGATCCACAGCGGCTTATGGTGACTGAAACCACCCGGGTGCGCGTGTATTTCGTCGGCGAAGCCAGCGGCTACCGGAACGCCGTGGGTATAAACCTCTCCGGGCTGGGGATCGAGGAAGGCGAACCGAAATTGCTCATTCCGGACGAGACCTGCCGCCTGAAACTCTACGAGGCCGCGGCGCAGGTAGCGGGCGACCCGCCCAGGCTGGCCATGGCGCCCTTCGGAGAACGGACGGAAGAATTTCCGTTGCATCCGGGCGATTTTGTGGACTTGGGCCGGATTCCGGCCGGCACGCGCCTGAATTTCTTTCTCGTGTCGCCGGACGAGGGCCGGGTCTACACGCCGATGCCGGAAGCCAACCCCGACGGCATCCCCCACATGGTCGCGCTGGCCGTGGACGATTCGCCGTACATGGTGATCAGTTTCGAGGACATGTACATGGGGGGCGACCGCGATTTCAGCGATTGCGTTTTGGCGGTTGAGATGAGCCGTTACAACATCCAGGCGCTCCTGGGACACATCGATCCCTGGCGGCGGGCGAAGCAGTTGGGACTCCTGGCTGCCGTGCTTGCGCTGGTGGCCGGCGGGCCGCTGGGGTATGTGATGTGGCGCACGTACCGCCGCCTGAAACGGATCCGCGCAGCGTCTCAAGGAGCGAGGGCGCTTCTCGAGGCCAACGACCCCGAGGGAGCCTTGAAAATACTGGCCAACGTTCATCGCGAATATGGCAACGATGTGACGCCGGAGTTCATGGCCGTCGAGATCGATGTGCGTACAGGCCTGTCGGATATTGGTGGGCTTGCCCGGATCTACGGCGATTCCGACAAAGCGTTTCATGACAAGGAGAACGCCTCGTTACTCGTAGCTGCGGCCCGGCTGGCCGAGGGCCATACGAGCGCCTATGGCGAAGTGCGCGAGGTCTGGCGCGGCCGCGAATCGCACCCGGGGGCCTGGCTTGGCTTCGACGCGGACGCGCTCGTGTTCGACGGGAACAAAGAACAGGCTGAAGCCTTGCTGGCGCAACGCCGGCTTGACAGGCCGGAAGACCGTCACCGGCTGGCCCGGCTGGCGTGGCTCACGGGCCGAGGCAACCCCGAGCGAGCCCGGGCGATGGCGGATGCCGCGCTCCGGCAGAACCCGGACTGCCCGGACGTTCACCGGTTTCGCGGAAGGCTGTTTGAGACTTTGGCCGCTTTCGACGAGGCCCACCAGGCCTTCGAACAGGCGTTGCACCTGGCACCGAGGAATCCACTGTTGCGCGGCGCGCTCGCGGAATTCCATCTCCGGCGTGGGGAGTACAACGCGGCGCTGGCGATTTGGACCAAGGCCCTCGATCAGAACGCCACGGGCGCGCTATGGCTGAAAGCGCTGTTCTGGCGGCGGGTGGCCCGGCCTGTCGCGTTCGAACCGGACAAGCTGCGCGTGCCGGAAGACGAACTGGAACCTCTCGTCCGATTTCTACTCGAGCTACCGCCGTCCCGATTCTGGGACGACACCGGGTTTGACCGCCTTGCCGACGAGCGCCCCGATCTGGCGTCGCGGCAGGAGGTGTTCTGGCTCCGCTTGTCCGAGGCGTTGAAGACCCACCGCGAACCCGAGGCGCTCACGCTGGTGAATCTCAACCGGTTTGGAGCGCGGTCGTGGAATGCCGAACTGGAGCGCGCGCTGCCCCGCATGCTCACCTGGCGGCGGCTTGCGTTCATGGACCCGTCGCAACCTCGCGCCGGAGTCGAGACGCCCCATCCCCGGCATGTGTTTTTCGAGACGCTCGACGCGTGGACCCTGGGAGCCGGACCGGTGCCCGAGGCGTTCGAGCGGCTGATGCGAAGCGAGAGTGCATTCGCGGCGGCCTTTCTCGCAGCCGGGTGGTACGAGGCGGGGTTGATGCTGCTGCCGGCGGCGGCATTCCAGGGCGACTGGCCGGAGTGGTTTCTGCGCGATGTCTTCGAGGCGCTGCGTGCGTGCCGGGGCGAGGAAAAGGCGCAGCAGTTTCTGAAACAGCACCGGCGGCCACGCGGATGAGCTGCCTGCCGGAGGGGCCGAAATTCTTGTTTGAATTCCCGGCTATTGCGAATTTCGCCGGGTTGTGCTTTGATGCATCGACGGGCATGGAGTACAGGGGCCCGCAGTTAGGGGCCAAAACGCCGGTTTGGGGAGAACCATCATGAGCGCCGACCTTATGGGAGCGCGCCCGCGACTGCTGCCCGTGGTGGTCCGAATCTGTCTGGGCCTGCTGTTTCTTGTATCGGCCGGCCTGAAAGCCGCCGATTTTGCGGCATTCGCCGAACAAGTCTCCTATTACGGCATTATCGAAGCGGAAACGCAGGTTCGGGCGCTTGCAAGCCTCGTGATCGCGATAGAGATCGCGCTGGGCCTGGTCCTCTTGGCCGGATGGTGGCCGAGAGCCGTCCTGCCGGCCATCGCGTTGCTCTTGCTTGTGTTCACGGGCCTGATCCTGTACGCCTGGCTCTTCAACGATCTTCAGGACTGCGGCTGTTTCGGGTCGTTCTTCGCGATGCCGCCGGCGCTGTCCGTCGCCAAAAACATCGTGTTGCTGGGGCTGCTCCCGCTGGCCTGGCCCCGGGCACACTCGACCGCTGCCGCGGCCGTCTTATACCACGCGCCTTCCAGCACCGCGGCACGCCTGAAAGCGTTCTTCGCGGGTTGTGCGGCAGGTGTTTTACTTGCGCTCGCCCTCGAAATCGGCGCTTTCGCCGTCTATAGCACCTTTTTCCGCGAACACATGCTGAGCAATCTCGAGTCGAAGATGCTCGCGCCGTCGCCGCCGGGCACGCCCATGCCCTACGACTGGGAGCTGCGCGACGAGGCGGGCGAGGCGGTCCGCCTGGATGAGTTTAAGGACCGGCCGCTGTTTCTGGTCTTTTTTTCCACCTCCTGTCCAAAGTGTGAGGCGCAACTGCCGTCTTTGCAGCAATTCTATACCGCAATTGACGATGAGGCGGTGGCATTTGTTGCGGTCGTCGCGGGAAATGTGGACCGGCTGGATGACCTCATGGCGCGGCAGGGATGCACTTTCCCCGTCTACCGATTGGGCGAAACCCGCCCGCCGCTGTTCGAGCGCTTCCAGGTGCCTTCGGCCTTTGTGTTCGGGAAAGACGGCACCCTGCGCTACCAGCAATTTGATGCGGCCCGCTGGGAGGACCCGCTCTTCGTTGCGTTCATCAACGGGCTGGCGGAGGAATAGGCGGGGCGGTCACTGTTCCTCTACACATTGCCGTTCCCAGGCATCGTCCCGGTAGACATGACGGTGGACACGAAACCCGTCGTCTGTGATGTCGATCTCGCTGAACTCCCCAAAACTATTCTGTCGGGGCTGATGGTAGAAAAAGGCCCCCGAAGACAAGTGCGTCACGTTGGGAAATTGCGGGTCGCGCGTGTAGCTGAAGCGGTGCACATGCCCCGCGGCGTAGAGGACGCGTTTGCCGCAGTCCCCGACAACCCGGCGCAGGGCCTCGGCATTGCGCAGCCGCCGGTTGACCCCGCTGGCGTACGCGTCGGTCTCGTGGAGGGCGGGATAATGCGCGCCCACGACGACGGGATTCGAGGCATCGCGCAACAGGGCTCCCGTGGCGGCGGCTTCTTCCGCGGAGATGCGTCCCGCCGATGAAATCCGGTTCGCGCAGACTGTCGGCACCATGATGAGCGAGGTGCCGCCGGGTAGCTTCCGGAGCGCTGGAAACCCATTCTCAGGAAGGTAGGGCTTGAAATACTGCTCGAAACGGCCTTCGCGAGCCTCACGGAACGTGTACACATCGTGGTTGCCGGGCATGAGCGAGACATCGAATCCGCGTTTCACGAGTCCATCCACAAATTCACGCGCCCGGCGGAATTCGGTATCCGTGGACGTCGATGTGAAGTCCCCCGTCATCAGCAGGGCAGGGATTCCGAGCGAGGCAACGTAATCGGCGAAAGGTTCGGCCCGCTCCATGCGGAAATGCCGGCCGCGGCGAAGCAGCACATTGAGATTGCCCAGAAAGCGCTTGCTCGCCAGGGCGAACGGGTTCCAGACCGCCGCCCAGAAGTGCAGGTCGGCGATATGAATGAGCCGGTCGCGGACGGTGCTGGAGCGGGCTGTACTCATGGCACAATGGCTCCAGTTATTCGCTTGCCGCGGTGGTGCCGGCCTCATCGGCCGTCGTGAGCACGCCGTCCGGCCCCGCCGCGTTGACATAGGCCCTCTGAAAATCGCCCCATAACCCGGGGTCGGCGCAATGGATAAGCTCGACGGGCCGCGGCGCAAGCATGGCCGCCACCGTGTTGAGATCGCCCACGGAACGAATGCAGGGCAGGTAGTGTTTCTCCACCCATTGTGCGTCGCTGGAGGGATCAAATCCGGCCGTGTCCGCCACGACGCCCGCGATAGCGGGCTCGATCGCCGCGGCAAACAGGGCCCACACCCCCGCGTCGCCTAAGCCCGTCACGGCGACGGGAAGGCCCGTCTCCGCGCGCAGGAATACGGCCGCCGTCACGATATCATGGATTCGGAACGCGGTATCCGTCGGCTGGAACGTATCGGGAAATTTGTAGGTTTTGCGCGACGACCCGGTTCGAGGGTGCTGGTATTCGCCGGTGAGGAAGGTGTCAATGCAGAGGACGGCCTTGCCTTCGGCGAGTTGTGCCCGCACCAGGGCGCCGGGACCGCCGGCGAGCAGGTCAGCCAGCGCTGCCTTCCCCTGCGAATGAACGGCCAGCACGGCCCCGGTCAAAGCGCCCAGCGGTTTGTATAACACGGCGGGAATGGCTTGATTGCAGTCCGGCCGCCACACGAGCAACCGCTCGAAGCTGCAGTCGGCGGCGTCGCCTTGACCGAGTCGCCGCGCGCCCACGTGAGCTGGTTCGGGGACCGTCACGCCGAGGAGGTCGAACAGGGCCGCGCCATAACCGCTGCGAAAAGCCTCGCGGGCCTCGGGGTTCGGGGGGAGCATGGCGGCGCATTTCGCGCGGGTGGCTTCCATCACGGACGGCATGAAGGTATCCAGTGTGCCGAAGCCATCGGGCAGCTGTCCGTCAGGAAAGACGCGCAACGCCTCGTCGGGATCTATTTCGCAGGGTGCTTCGGTGAAGGTCTCGTATCGGGCGCCTTGGTTGAGCACCCACTTACCGAAGAAGCGGTACATGGCGGTGCGGCTGTCTTCGTTGTAGTTGTGCGGATAGTCGAAATGCTTATTTTCGACGCGATCCGCTGCGCCGTAGAAGGCGTAGACCCCGCGGATGGCGGGAAATTCAACCCGGGGCGTCAGCCGGGTCCAGTCGCCCGCCGTGGAGACGATGAGCATGGGGCGCGGGGCCATGAGCGCGGCGATTTCCATGTTGGAGGCGCGCATCCGCAGGATCGGCGCGTTCTCGCACAGGCAGCCGCCCTGCATGCTGTGCGAGATCATGTTGACGGGCGCGCTCACCTTGATACGCGGCTCGATCGCCTGCAGCGCGAAGGTCTGCGTGCCGCCGCCGGACGCGCCGGTACAGGCCAGGTTACCGGCATCAACATAAGGCAGGGAAGCCAAAAAATCGACGACGCGAAGCGAATTCCACAACTGAAACGCGAAGGGGTGCAGCCCATACAGCTTATGGACGGGATCCTCCCAGCCGTGTTTGGGAAACTGGAGGCTGTCCACATAGCCCACCATGTCGTAGCTGAACGCGACCATGCCCATGCGGGCCAGGGTGATGCAGCGCGCCGGGACCGAGCCCAGGGGCTCGTGGGCCAGGCGCCCGGCGTTCCAGTGGCCGTGCGGGCAGGCCACCCCGGGGAACGGGCCTTCGCCCTTCGGGCGGTACAGGTTGCCCGTCACCAGTACGCCCGGCCGCGACTCGAAATACACCTTTTTGATGAGGTAATCGTCGTGTTCCGCCGCGGGCTCGATGTGCGCGTTGAGCGGCGTGCGTTCGGGCATCGGCCACAGCGCCGACGACACCAGGAGCGTGCGCCGGAGGGCCGCCGCGTAGGCTTCCCAGTCCTCGCGCGAGGCAAAGGACGTCATGCAAAACGTGGCATCGGTATCGCGAGGCAGGTTGTAGCGGCCATCCAATGGGACTTCCGGTTGATCGAACACGCGCATGCAGGGCTGCGCTTTCTCCGGATGGAAGGCGGCATCCGAACTCAGCGCCACGGAGGCGATGCTGCCTTCGAGCGCCATCTCCACCGGACCCGCGGGCAGTTCGGCCTCGCCGGCCTTCACCCAACGGAAGGAGCCTTTGCTGGACGTGTTTTCCGGCGTCTGAAACGCTTCGCCGCCAAGCGTCACCTGGGCCGCGGAACCCTCGCTGACCCAGAGCCACACGGAGTACGTTGCCGCGCCCGGCAGGGTCACGGTCCCGTCCTGGAGTTCGTACGCGTCCAGCCAGACGGTTCCCGGCGCTTCAACGCTCATGCCCAATAACGAAAACAGTACCAGCATCATTTCTGCAACCTCCCTGATGAATGAGTTTCAGTTGAGCATATCGTGAAACGCGGTAAAATCAAAACGCAGGGGAGGCCGCCCGGGCGCAGAACCGCCGGAGACGGACAGAGGCGAATTCTGGAGATCGCCGTAGCGCTAAGGCCATTGAGGCTGTGCTATGCTCAGCGCTGCGCGCAGGGGAGCATGAATATGCTGAACAAGACCGACAGGGCCGTGATTCGAGACTTGGCGGGCCGGGTGGCCGAGATCGCCGCGCTGCCTGTGCAGGAAGAGAAACGCGCGTTGTGGCGCAGGTTGAACGCGCTGGATCCGGTTCGTCCCATGGTGATGGTGGATCAGGTCGCCTGGAACGAGATTCAGTGCGAAGAGCTGGCCCTGCGCTGCACCGAGCCCGAATGCCGAAGCTACGAGACCGCGCTGCGCCGCAGCCTGTACCAATGGGACCATTTTCGCGTCGACCAGGTGGTGGAGCCATTCATTTGCGTGCCCAAGGCGATAGAGAACTCCGGTTTCGGGGTCGAGGTTCAAGAGGACACCGTGGCCACCGATCCCGCAAATGACGTGGTAGGCCACCGGTACATCAACCAGTTCCAGAGGGAAGAGGATCTCGAAAAGATCCAGACGCCCCGGCTCGTACACGACACGGAGGAGACTGCCCGCCGGCTGGCGCTGGCCCACGAATTGTTTGATGGCCTGCTCGAGGTGCGCCCCTGGGGCGTCGACCCGTATCTCTCCTACTGGGACCCCATCAGCACGTGGATGGGCGTCGAGAATGCCCTGTTCGCGCTCGTGGAGCGCCCCGAGTTCATGCACCGGCTGGTCCGCCGCATGATGGAGGGGTATCAGTCCATGCTCGACCAGCTTGAGGCGCAGGGCCTGCTGTGCGGACCGCAGAGCCTGATCCACTGCACCGGCGCGCACAGCGATGAGCTGCCTGCGCCGGGATATGACCCCGAAAAGCCGCGTACGAAAGATCTGTGGATGTTCGGCCTGGCGCAGATGTTTTCGACCGTGTCTCCGCAGATGTTCAAGGAATTTGAGGTCGATTACCTGGCGCCTCTCTGTGCGCGCTTCGGCCTGGTCTATTATGGATGCTGCGACCCGCTCGACGGCAAGATGAATGAGGTGCGGCTGATCCCCAAGGTCCGTAAGGTGTCGATGAGCCCCTGGGTCGATGAGGAGCGCGGCGCGGAAGCGCTCCAGGGCGAATTTGTCTATTCGCGCAAACCCAATCCCGCCTTGCTTGCGGACACCGCATTCGAGCCGGCCCGCGTGCGCGCGCATCTCACTGAAACGCGCAGCGTCTGCGAACGCCACGGCTGCCCGCTCGAGTTTATACTCAAAGACCTGAGCACGCTCCGCTACGAGCCCGAACGCCTCGACGCATGGGCCGAAATCGCCATGGACGTCGCCGGCGCCTGACAGATAAGGCCCGCCATCGCCGGCGTCTGCCGTCTCCACCGTGCGGATCCCCGTGGGCTTCTGGTATCCTGCGACCGCTGAAACCACCCTGTGCCTAATGGAGACCAAAGCCCATGCGCAAAGAATCGCTCGCGTTCCTTAAGAACCTCGTGACCACGCCCAGCCCGTCGGGCTTTGAAGAAGAAATCCAGGCCGTCTGCAAAAGCTATGTGAAAACGTACGTGGACAAGGTCTACAAAGACGTTCACGGAAACCAGTACGCGGTTCGAAATCCTAAAGGAAAGCTGCGGGTCATGCTCGCGGGCCATGTCGACGAGATCGGCCTGATGGTCAACGACATCGACGAAAACGGGTTCCTGGGCTTTGTGGCCATCGGGGGCATCGATCCGTCGGTTCTGGACGGACAACGCGTCGTGGTGCACGGGGCGGCGGGACCGGTGCCGGGCGTGGTCGGCCGCACCGCCATCCACCTGACCGAGCAGGAAGAGCGCGGGAAACCGCTGAAACTTCACCAGCTCTGGGCCGATATTGGGGCAAAAAACCAGAAAGACGCCCAGAGCGTCGTGGCCATCGGCGATCCCATCACCATCGATGCCGGATTCCTCGCCCTGCGAGACAACAAGGTGGTCGCGCGAGCATTTGACGACCGGATCGGCGCGTTTGTTGTGCTTGAGGCCATGCGGCTCCTGGCCAAACGCGATCTCCAGTGCGCGGTGTATTGCGTCACGACCGTGCAGGAAGAAATTGGCCTGCGCGGGGCCACCACCAGCACCTATGGTTGCGAGCCCCATGTGGGCGTTGCGGTTGATGTGGACCATGCCACGGACTACCCCTTCGTCGATGCGCGCCGATTCGGCAAACAGAAGATCAACGCCGGGCCGGTCATCTCGCGCGGGCCAAACATCAACCCCATCGTCAACCGGCAGCTCATCACTGCGGCCAAACAGCACAAGATTCCCTACCAGGTGTCCGCGGCGCCGCGCGCCACGGGTACCGACGCCAATGCGATGCAGCTGAGCCGGAACGGCGTTGCCACCGGGCTGATCGGGATACCCAACCGCTACATGCATTCTCCGGTGGAGCTGCTTTCGTTGACCGACGCCGAACACGCAGCGCAGCTCATCGCCGAATGGGTCAGCGCGCTCACGCCGAAGACGTCGTTCATTCCCTGAAAACGCAATACCCGCTGAGGGCGGCTATTTCCGGGCTTTCGCGCGAATTTCGAGCAATTGTTTCATCACGTGATGCAGATTGCCCGATGCAGCGCGCGTTCCCAGGGCGTCGTGCAGGTCTTTGTAGAGGGGATACAGTTCCCGGTAGACGCGGCGGGCTTTGGGATCCGGCGTGTATTTTTTCGTTTTCACGCCCGTCATAGCCTTTTGCGCCGCGGCCACGCTGCTGTAACCGCCGGCCTTCTTGCCGGCAACCACGGCGCCCGCGAGCGCAGCGCCCAGCGCGCAGGTCTGGGCCGAACGCGAGATCTCCATCGTGCGTCCCATGATATCGGCGTAAATCTGCATCACGAGGGGGTTTTTCTCGGCAATACCGCCGCAATTGAGCACGCGCCGTATCGGGACGCCGAACTCTTCGAAGCGGTTGATGATCGTCAAGGCGCCGAAGCCGGTGGCCTCGATCAGGGCGCGGTAAATCTCCGCGGGGGTGGTGTAGAGGGTCTGGCCGAGCAGGAGGCCCGTGAGTCGCTGATCCACCAGGATCGTGCGGTTGCCGTTGTTCCAATCCAGCGCGAGCAATCCGGACGCGCCCGGAGCGAGTCGGGCGGCTTCCTTCGTGAGCGCCTCGTGCGAACCGTTTTTCGGCCCGCCCGGCTGGATGTAATTGACGAACCAGTTGAAAATGTCGCCTACGGCGGATTGGCCCGCTTCGAGCCCGATCGCACCCGGCAGAATGCTGCCCGGCACAATACCGCACAGCCCGGGGATGTCCGCCGGCGGTTTGGCCATGGAAGCCACGGTCATATCGCAGGAGCTTGTGCCGACGATGCGCGCGAGGATGCCCGGCCGGATGCCCACGCCAACCGCGCCCAGATGGGCGTCAAACGCGCCCGTTGCCACGGGGATCCCCTCCGGCAGGCCCGTTTTCTTCGCCCAGGCCGCGGAGAGTCTGCCCGCGCGAGTGTCGAACGCATAGGCTTTGTCGTTCAGCCGCGTGCGAAGGGTCTCGAGCGCGGGGTCGAGTTTGGAGAGGAATTCTGCGTCGGGGTAGCCGCCCCAGGCGTCGTTGTACATGGCTTTGTGGCCGGCCGCGCAAACGCAGGCCACGTAGCGGCCCGGCGCCTCGTTGCCGGTCAGCATGGCGGGGATCCAGTCGGCGCATTCGACCCAGGTGAAGGCGGCGTCGTAGACTTTCGGATGGGCCCTCTTGCAATGCAGGATCTTGCTGAAGAACCATTCACTGCTGTAGGTGCCGCCGCACTTGTCCAGGAATTGGGGCCGGGTCTTGCGCGCGAGAGCGGTGATCTCTTCCGCTTCTTCGATGCTGGTATGGTCTTTCCAGAGCCACGCCATGGCGGCGGGTTCCTTCGCGAAGCGTTTCTGGAACGCCAGCGGCTGGCCGGCCTCATCCACCGGCAACGGCGTGCTGCCGGTCGTATCAACCCCAATCCCGATCACCTGATCCGGGCGGAATCCTTTAACCGATTTTTTTGCGTCCGCCAGGGCCTGGCTAATCGTGGCCTCCGCGCCTTTCACATAATCCGCCGGATGCTGGCGCGCCAGGTTCGGATCGCTGCTCAAGATCACGCCCTCGCGTCCGTGGGCGTAATTCCAGACCGCCGTACCGACCTCGGCGCCATTGGCGACATTGACGACCAGTGCGCGCACAGAATTTGTGCCGTAATCCAGACCAATGGTGTATTTGGGCATGGGTTGCTCCTTTTCGCTCATCTCCCCTGCCGGCCGGCAGGCCGACGCGCTTCAGTCTACTTATCCGCGCGCTGATTACGCAAGCCCCTTGCGGCGGCTCAACCCGGAGCACAGAAAAATGAGGCGCATGGGGCGCCGTTCCGGCCGGAACGGTTTCGAAGATGTCGAAAGAGAACTCTCGTGGGTGCAATCCATGCAGCGCCCGCCCGGACCCCGCTCCGCAAGCCCGAGAGCCGGTGTGCATGCTCTCCGGCGGCGCGTGTTCGGCTAAGGTCGCCGCGTTCAGTCTTTTCTGCGCACGCGGAGGTCCACTTGCGGCAGTTGGCGCTGAAGCTCCTGTTCGTAGGCTTGCTCGACCATGCTCTTGTAGAGGGCCGCGCGCTGGTTTTCGGACTCTCTTTCGGCCAGGTTGGCCGTGTCGACGCTGCTGCCCGCGCCACTCAGCCCGGAGGCGCTCTCCTGGAGTCCGATACGCAATTCGCGCATTCGCGAGGTCACGTTGTTGACGCCGGCCTGGGCGGCCCGTTTTTCGACGACGAATTCATTGGTGACGCCGCGATAGAAGTCGAGGGCCTGGCGCAACTGCGCGATGGCTTCCGCATAGCGTTTGGTGGAGGCCTGCACGTCGGCGTTTTCTTCCAGTTCCCGCGCTTTGGCGATGGCGTCGCGGGCCTGGGCCAGGCGGGCGTCGCGCTCCCGGATGAGCCTCTCGGCGGTCAGGCGCTTCGATTCGGCGAGCGGATGGAGGGGATCCACTTCGAGCGCACGCGCATAATAGTCCCGCGCTGTTTCGAGGCGCTCGCGTTCCAGTTCCTCGTCGGCCAGGTCGATGTAATAATCGGCAATACGTCTCACGACATCTTTGCGTTCCGGCTCTTTCTTCAGGACGGCCAGATATTCCTCAACGGCGCGTTCCCGCATGCCGGCCTCGTACATCATGTCACCGATTTCTTTCAAGACATCGCTGGTATAGACATCGAGCGCCTGGAGCCGCTTGTGTGCGGCGTTGATCTCGCCAAGGTTGGCGCGATCGACGTAGAAGGCCATGGCGCGGAGGACGTAATTGCGCTTCTGGTCGTGCGATACCCCTGCGGAGACGCCACGGCGCTGAAGGACGGTATACCAGACGTCGCCCACCGCGTTGATGGAGCGGCTGAGGTCCTGTCCGTAGGTGCTTTTGGCCACCCCATCAAAGCCCAGCCCCGAGCGGTAGTCGGTGAGGAGCATATTCTGTCGTTCCTCGAGTTCCCGGTTTATCCGGGTAAAGTACTCCATGCTGTCGACCATCTGGCGCGCCTGCAGGGTCAAGCCGGTATCGGAGATACGCTGGTCGATGTCGTCGTAATACATTTTTCGATGCACGGGATCGGCGGCTTGCATGGGGGCGGTCACGCCGGCCACCACTTTTCCCAGCGCACCCAGCCGGAAGGCGAAGTAGGGGTCCACGCCCGATTCGCGCACCGCCTGCAGCAGCAGCATCTCGGTGAAAATGGAGCGGGCGGGTTGCAGGTCCGCATTCGACATCAGCAGGCCCAGTTCGCCTGAGGTAAGCGACGCGCCCTGCTGGATCTCCTTCTCCATTTTAGACAGGGGCACCGCGCCTTCTTTGCTCAGCATACGCCCGGCCGTGGTGACAATGGCGATTTGCGATTGCGGCCCCCACGCGCTCGCGGGAACGCTGGGCCACAGCAGCACCAGCACCAACAAACCTACCGCATATTTCCGCATCGGCAGTTTCCTCGCGGTTTATGTGGCGTTGCCCGTTGCGTCAAGCGCTCCCTTGAGCTGCGCCACGAGCGTCCGCACTTCTTCAATACGAGCATCCTTAGAGGCCGGGTCTATGAGTTCCAGATAGCGTTCCAGCATGCGAACCGCTTCGGTTGATTCGCCGCGCTCAAGATAAAACAAGCCGAATTCCAAGTGAGCGGGGGCATACGCCTGATCGGCCAGAAGCGCTTGCCGGAAGGCTTCCCGCGCGGCTACGGCTTCACCGGTGCGCGCGTACGCGCGCCCTTGCAGCGTATACAGCGCCGCGCTCGAGCCGCCCAGTTGAATGGCCTGTTGCAGGCTCTGGGTGGCCCGTGTGGGATCATTCATGGCCAGCTGCGCCCGGGCGGCTTCGACCGCCGCCTCGGCGGCCAGCGGTCCCGTCGTCTTCAGCAGGGGCTCCAACTGCTGCAGCGCCGCCTCAGGCAGTCCCTGCTCCAGCTGACAGACCGCAAAAAACAGGCGTGCCCGCTGGTTGGTATCGTCCAGGGCAAGCGCGCGCTCGAGAAAGCCTCTGGCTTCGGCGAACTCGCGGCGGGAAATGAGCAGGATCGCAAGCTCGGTCAGGGCGCCGCCTTCCAATACCGTGCCCTCGTTAACCGCCGCTTTCAGATATTCCGTCGCGGCAATCCAGTCGTTCTCTTCCGAGGCCAGCATCCCGGCTGCTGCGAGGACTTCCGCATCATTGGGCGCTTCCTCGAGAGCCTTCTGAATGGCTTGCCTGGCCGATTCCGTATGCCCTTGCATGGCGATGCCCACGGCGGTCAGGCGCTTCGCGGCCAGTCCCGGGGCGCCGGAGCCGGACGCCGCTTCACGCATCGCCGCGACCTGCCCTTCCACATCGTCGTCCACCCCGCAAATCAGCCCCAGCAGATACCAGGCTTGCGAGTCGCCGGGAAACTGCCGAACCATCGCTTCGAGTGCGGCGCGGGCGCGGCGGCGGCCGTCTTCCCCGCCGGCTCGGGCCCAGCCCAGGGCCAAACCTCGATGGGCCTCGCGGTTCGCGGGGGCCAGACGCACCACGCTGGCCAATTGCTCCGCTGCGAATGCGTATTCCTTGTTTTCCCAGTAAATCCAAGCCAGGGCCTGGCGCGCTTCCACCGAATCGGGCACGGATTGAATATAGTCGTTCAGGGCGGTTACGGCCTGGGTTGCATTGCCTTTGTTGTATTCCTGGATGGCTGCCCCGATGCGATCGCGCCGGAGAAACAGGGCCAGCAGAAACAGCAGGATGACGACCGCCACAAATCCCAGCGTGGCCAAGCCCACCCATTTCAGGCTGACGGACGGCAGGGTGAACGCCCGCTTCCCGGCCTTTGCCGGTGCGGGCTGTTCCTCCGTGATGCGCTGCCCGGTCAGCAGGTTCGTGCCGCACGCGACGCAAATGATGTCGCCCGCCTGCACCAGCGCGCCGCAGGTGGGGCAGGTCTCCTTTTCCCCGCTGCTGCGCCGCTGTCCCGGCGCCGCCTTCTTGCGCAGGAATCCACCGCAATGCACGCAGTTGTCCAGCCGGGGATCCGTCAGCTTGCCGCAGTACGGGCAATTCATCATTGACGATGCCACGTTCACTTCTCCTCGTGCCTGCCGGCCAGCCGGCTTGTAGAACACCGCCTGTTACGCGCCGTCGCAGGGCAACGGCGCCGCACAAGATTTACAGTTCCGGGCCTCAATAAAATTCCGCGTGCCACAATGGGGGCACTTCGTGAAAAACAACGGCGGCACACTCACCAGCGTACAGACCGCAATCACCGCCAGCATGATCGCCACATAGGCTCCAGCGGCCATCTGTCCGGCAACCTCCCTGCCGCCTGGCGTCCTGCCCCGTCTGACAGCGTCCTCTCTGTTGCATCATGCTCATTCTAGACGCCGGGTTATCTCTTGTCAACGGAAGTCCTTACGGCAAACGTCCTTACTTTTGGCCCGGAACTCATCCAGCCGGGATGACCAGGGCGCTCACGGCCAACGGCTCCAGGGTCAGGGTACATTCGGCTCCGGGCGTCACGGGCTCGGCCGCCACGACCCCGTCTTCCGTAACACGGGAGCAGGGGCGTGATTCTCCGGACAAACCGTATTCGGCGCTGGAGAGCACCCACGAGAACGACAGTGGGCGCTCAAGGGTATTGGCGAAGATCACCGCGACTGAGCCGTCTTCGGCGCGCCAGGCGCCGGTTTGGAGCGCCGGCGTGGTCACCGGCCAGTCGCCGCCGCCCCAGGCCCAGTTGGAGCGTACCTGGGGAAGCTCGCCGCTGGGGGTCGGCGGCCGCAGCATACGGCCTCGCGCAAGGTACGGCAGGAGGCGGCTGCGGACCCGCGCACAGCGCCGGAGGTATTCGGCGGCACGGGGCAGGCGCTCGACGTAATCGGTGCTGTACCAGCCCAGCTGTTCGCCCCACACCAGAGCCTGGCCGGTACGCGCCCAATGCGCCTGAAGGTCCTCCCCCCCATCAGAACGGCCAAACAGGACAATTTTGCCGCCATAAACGGCCGCAAACGCAGGGACGGCGTTGTTGTACTGAAAATGCCAGGTCAGATACCCGTCGAAAAGATGGGTAAACGGTTCCGCGGTACATTCGCTGGTAAGCATTTTTTCGGGGAATTCCCGGTCGATGACGGCATTGAGTTCCGTAAGCATGGGCCAATATCCGAGCGTGGTCCACCAGGCGCCTCCCCCGAGCGGATGGCCGTGGCTGCGGTCGTAACACTCGGCGGGAGGAGCCGCGGCCACCTGGTCGATGTAGACGCCGTCCACATCGAACTCAGGACCCAGGAGTCGCAGGACAATCTCCTGGACCTTGTCCTGCCAGACCTTCTGGGTCGGGCACATGGGAACGAGATCTTCCGGATTCTCGCCGTAGTGCTCAATATACGGCTCGCCGTTGCGTTTTTTTGTGGCAGCGGGCAGGGCGATGGTCTGGAAATCGCTGGTATCGGAATCCCAGAGCCGGCCGTTGATGTAGGGCATCACCCGCACGCCGGCATCCTGCAGCGCTGCAACCCCTTCCGCAAACCCCTCCTTCGCAGGGAAATAGTGAGGATAATCGTTGTCGAAGGGGATTTCATGCCAGTTATACCAGTGTACTGCCGTCGGCACGCCCATATAGTCAGCAAAGGCGAGCGTTTGAGGGACCGCGGAGCTGGCGGCGCCGCTGGGGCGGCCCCAGACGCAGAGGTCCAGGAGCCACGCCGGGATGTCAGGGCGGCCCCAGTGCTCCCGTGCCGGCCACCAGGCGGCCTCGCGTTCGGCCCAGGCGCGGTAGCGCCCTGCCGCGTCAAACCAATCGCCCTGGAACGCCGCGAGCACGGCCGGCCCCGGCATGTCAAAATCGTTGCCCGGCAGCGACGCGTCCGGCACCGGCCATTCAATGCGGACATCGAGCGCGTTTCGGGTCCCGTGGCGAAATGCGCAGAAGCGCTTGGCCGACGCGACCGGGTCGTGCACGGCGATGTAAAGCCCGGCGTCGTCGTCGTAATGCGCGCCAAACTGCATGCTGCCCCAACCGCCCGGATACTCGGCCCTCACGGAGAGCCCGTTGACCAGCGGCGCGGGCCACAGCGTTCCCGAGACCGTCGGCGCGAGAAAGCAGTCGTCATCCGCCGAGTCCCCGATACGAGCCAACGACAGCACCGGAAAGTCGACGCGATTCACCGTGATCGCGTCCGTGTCGTTGGCGATCGTGAGGGTCATGGCGAGGCCCAGCGTTTCAAGGGCCATGTCGACCGTTGCGGTGAAGCCCGCTGCCTCTCCGTGGCCCGTCCAAATCAGGCGGGCCCGTGTGTGACGGTCTGCGGGATCGTCCGGATTGGCCGCTTCGCACGAGAAGAAGGTATCCATGCTGTTCCAGAGGCTTTCCCGGCCGTCTGAATCCTCCACGGCCAGGGTCCACAGCGGCGTTGCGTCGTCCGTCAGAAACTCGCGCCGCCCTGTCAGGCTGAATAGGCTCGGCAAGACGCGCCCGTCCGCCGGATTGAATGCGATGGCGCCCAGCGCCCCGTCGTAGAGGCGCACCTGCTGAGTCTGCGACTCGCCGGCTTCCTGCGAGCCGGGCTCCTCCATGATGCGCAAGAGCGACTGCAGCCGTTCTTGTGTCTCTTCCAGCGAGGCCTCCCAGATCGCGGGACGGTTGTACCACGAGAGGCTCCAGGCCGCATGCTGTGCACGTCGATCCTCCCGAGCAGCCGCATCGAGCCGTTCAACCAGCGCCTCGCGGAGCACTTCCAGCCGGGCCGTGCTGATCCGCGTTTGTGCCGGCCTGGAAGGCGCGGTCGCTGCCGCTGAAAGCGCCGCCACGGCATCATCGCCCGCATCGAGCCAGGCCATCGTGCGCAGCTCCGTCTCGAGACTGTCCCAGGGGACCCAGGGCCCGTGGACGTAACGCCCGTAATTTGTCGCGCCTGAATACAGCAGGATGGGACCCCCATACAGGCCGAAGAGGTGCGTTCCATCAGTCAGGCAGCCCCACGAGACGCCTTGATAGGTCTGGGCATCTTCTTGAAAGGTCTCCTGCTGGAACGGTGCTCCGGCAGCCCATTGCGACAGCGACGGTGACGGGAAATGCCATTCGGCCAGATGCAGCTCCTGCCAGGAATGCAATTCATCCTGGGTACAGACGGCATCGATCGCGACGGCCGGCGACCCGGCACGGTACCGGAACCGGTACACCGCGCGCGCATTACCGGGGGCGGGGGTGCCATCTTGGATATACCTGGCCCGGACCTCGATGACCGCCTCGATGGGGCCGGAGGAAAGGAGGCGGACTTCCGGCTCGGTGTCGAAACGGAGCCCGAACGCCCCCAGTTCCGGATGGTAGAGCCGGTCGTTGAGTATGTAGTCCTCAAACACCCGGCCAGTTTTGTGGAACGTGATTTTTGAGGGGAGTCCAGCCAGAACCGCGGGGTTGTGGACGGCCTCGATAATGCCGTTACTGACCGTGATGACGCCGTCTTCGCTGCTGGCGGAAACTCCGATTTCGGGCGGCGGCGCAGGTTCCGGGCCAGCGGCGGGATACAGGCGGATACGAGCCCCGGGAGGGAGATCTCTGGGCAGCTGGAGCAGCAGGCGGCCGGTTCCATGGTCCTGCGCATCGTACTGAAGCGGTACCGGGCGCAGTTCGTCATCTTGTTCGAGCAACGCACTCGGTTCAACAGGAACGGGCGCCTCCTTTAGAAAAGCCGCCCAGTCCAGGTCGCGCGCGATGATCCCGTCGGGCGGCGGTGATTCAAGCACCAGGAGGAGGTAGTCCGGCGTTTCTACGGCGTAGGCGCCCGGCAGCAGGAGAGAGAGGACAAGAGCGCAGGCGAGTCTCATGGCGCGAACTCCTATCGTAAACGCCCGTACGGGCGCGGCGCCAAAGGATACACGCGCGGCGCCGGTGATTACGCCAGCCATTCGTCGAGATGCTGCTCGACAAAGGCATCGTCGTTCAGGTGAGGATAGGCACGATACACGCGGTCGATCTCATCACGTTGCCCTGGCGAAAGGGTCTCGTTCGGGTTGAGGCAGCGGGCGGACGCCATGAGTCCCTGCCGCAGCAGCACCTCATGAATGCCCGCGATACACCCCGCGAACCCATTGGCCGCGTCAAAAAATGCTGCGTTGCTGTCGGTGATTTCTGCCGCACGGGCCAGCATCGTTGCCGGAATGACCGAATCCGCCTCGACAAGCGCCCGGCACTCGTTCAGCTGCGTCACGGCCGCACGGGTCCAGCAGGCCCAGTGGCCGAGCAGGCCGCCCACGAAGCGCAGGGTCACGGTCTCGCCGCCCACACGCACGTGGTAGGGCGTGAGCAGGTCCACGAGGATATTGTCGTCGTTGCCGGTATACAGGGCGATGTCGCCCGCCCGGCCCGCCTCGGCGACGGCCCGGATGACGTCGAATGTCTGATACCGGTTGAATGGCGCTATCTTTATCGCGATGACGTTGTCGATTTCGGCGAATTGGCGCCAGAAATCGGCGGGAAGCACCCGGCCTCCGACGGCCGGCTGCAGGTAAAACCCCATGAGCGGCAGTATTTCGGCCACGGCCCGGCAGTGCGCGATCATCTGCGGAACGCTTTCTTCCTTGAACGCCGCCAGGCTGAGCAGGCCCATATCGTACCCCGTCTCTTTCAGAAACGCGGCTTCTTCGAGGGCTTGCGGAGTCTTGCCGCAAATTCCGCCGATCAGCAGCACCGGACGCCCAAGAGAGACCGCGCACGCGTCAGCGGTTTCCTTTGCCAGCTCGAGCACGGGCCGGAACAGGCCGTGTTGCGGCTCGCGAATCTCGAACTGCGTGGTATGAACCCCCACCGCCACGCCGCCCGCGCCCGCGGCACAATAATAGCGCGTCAAAGCGCGCTGCTGCGGCTCGTCAAAGCGCCCGTCTTGCGTCAGGGCGAGAGGATGCGCGGGAATCACCGTGCCCCGGCGCAGAATGTCGAGAACGGCAGTGGAAGGCATTGGATTGGCCATACTAAAACTTCCCGTCGCGGGTTTCGTAGTGGGTTGGTTTGCCGAGGCTTGCTCCACCACGGGCCACCCAGTACGCCACCCACTCCATCAGGGCATCGACGCTCACCTGCGGATACCCGAACAGTTTGCAACACGTCGCGGCATTGCTCAGCAGCGCGTTTGGCGATTCCTCGCCCACAAATTCCGGCGTCTTACCCAGGAGTTTCCCCAGACGTTCCGCCATCCACCGGATCGACACCGTTTCCGGCCCGGCCACGTTCAGGATGCGCGCAGGCGACTCCGCCAAGCCGAAACTGAGCAGCGCGACGTTGCAGACGTAGCCCTGCCAGACGACATTCACATGCCCCATGGAGAGGTCGAGCGGCTCCCCGCGCCAGACCTTCATGGCCACATCGTGGACGATCCCGTAGCGTAGTTCGGCGGCGTAATTGAGCCGAAACTGAACGACTTTCGTGCCCTCGTGGTTCGCGGCATAGTCGAACATGCGCTCACGCCCGAGCGTCGTCATCGCGTATTCGCCCACGGGCGCCACCGGCGTTTCCTCAGTCGCCCCGCCGCTGCCCACCGGAAGAAAGGGATAGATGTTGCCCGACGAAAACGACACAATGCGCGAGTTGCGGTATCGGCGCGCACACTCGCCCGACAGGTGCACGTTGACGGCCCAAGTGTCCCATTCGGCGCCCGTCGAACCGAATTTACGGCCGACCAGGTACAGCACGTTTTCGGCGTCCGGCAATTGCTCCACCGCGCCCGGCTTCATGAGATCGGCCTGGTGAGTCTCGACCCCGAGCCGATCCAGTGTTTTCCGCATGCCGGGAGAGGAGAATGTGGCCACGCCGAGGACCTTGCGCTGCACTCCCGATGCCTCGACGGCGCGCACGGCCATCCGCGCGAGCGTGTGGCCCACCTTGCCGCCCGCCCCCAGGATAAGCAGGTCGCCGTTGAGCCTGGCCATGAAATCCACCAGCTCGGGCGTGGGCGTGGACAGCAGCGTGTCGAGTTCTGCCTCGGTTTTTATCGGCGGGATGGCCGTTTTCACCTGGGACGGTTCCTTTGGTGCTTGTCTCGTGGCGGGCATGGTATTCCCTTCTGGTTGCGCGAAAATCAGTGTGGCTGTCATTGTGCCACAGGGCGTGCGGGGCTGCAATGTCACCCACGCGCGCCCTGCTCGATATTCAAACGAAACGGCGCCGGCCACGTGCCCGGCAGCCCGCTTCAATCTAGATTTTTCCGCTGGATTCTGCATAATGAGAGCAAATCCGCAGTGGCGCAAACCGGAGAGAGTACATGCCGAAAGAAGTGAGTCGAAGAAGTTTCCTGCAGAGCAGTTCACTGGCCGGCGCAGGGCTGGCCGCGCTGACGCCGCTGGGCGCAGTGAAGAAAACCTACCAGCAAGGGACAAGCCTCTGGCCCATCTGCCTCAATACGAGTTCGATCCGACCGGCATCATTGGAGCAGAAGATCGAGGCGACGGTCGCGGCGGGCTACGACGGTATCGAACCCTGGATCGAAGAACTCGAAGCATACGAAAAGGCCGGCGGCAATTTGCAGGATCTCGGCAAACGTCTGAGCGATTTGGGACTATTTGTGCCCAACGTCATCGGCCTGTGGGGGTCGATCCCGGCCGACCCCGCCCAATGGGAGGAATCCCTCGCGCCCACACGCAACCGCATGCGCAGGATGGCCGCCATCG
Source organism: Candidatus Hydrogenedentales bacterium (assembly GCA_050950105.1). Classification (GTDB taxonomy): domain Bacteria; phylum Hydrogenedentota; class Hydrogenedentia; order Hydrogenedentales; family SLHB01; genus UBA2224. The sequence continues at coordinate 733,671 of JBMNGZ010000010.1, forward strand.
GTTCCCGGCATGCCGCCTGCATCCCTCCGGGACGGCCGGCCGACGTGGACCGCACCTGGTGCGCCCGGTGCTACCGGGACCTGGTCCAGATCGGCCGCGAAGAGTACGGGATCTCGGTGGCGCTTGAATTCGTAGGGTTTATGGAGAGCATCCACCGCTTTGGCGATGCAGCCGGCATCGCCATCGACGCCAACATCCCCGACGCGTGCCTGATCATGGATACCTTCCACCTCTACCGCGGCGGCTCAGGATTTGAGGGCATCCGGCATATACGCGGCAATTTCATTGCCAATTTCCACATCAACGACGTCCCAGCCGAACCTGCCCGCGAGGAGATGGTCGACAAACACCGCATCTACCCCGGCGACGGCATCCTGCCGCTCGCGAGCGTGTTTCAGCAGCTCAAGGAGATCGACTACCGGGGCGCCTTGTCGATCGAAATGTTCAATGAAGAGCATTACGCGCAGGAGCCGAAGGAAGTCGCCGAGACTGCATTGCGCAAAACCCTCGCCGTGATTGAGGGGTCGGGGGTATAGACGCTTCAGGGCGCGGCGGCTCTGAAGCTTCTGCGCAACGCAGCTTCCCTGCGGGAGGCGCCGTGGAGAGTCGTTATGATTTTGGCGATGATTTCGATTTGTATGGCGGCCCATGACGTCACGCCCCTGCCGGTGCAATGGGACCTCGCGCGTCTGGAACAGGTGCCCGCAACCTATCCCGCCGACGGATTCTGGGCGGAAGGGGTGCAGGCGCTCTTTTATGAAGGCCTCCCGTTTGAAGGCCGGTCCACGCGGGTGTTTGCGTGGCTGGGCGTGCCCGAACGACCCGACGGCGGATCTGTGCCCGCCATGGTCCTGGCGCATGGAGGCGGCGGCACGGCCTACGACGAATGGGTGCGTCTCTGGAACGCGCGCGGCTATGCCGCAATCGCCATGGACATGCGCGGCACCGTGCCGCGAGGCGACCACAAGGGCCGTCCCACCCACGAATACGGCGGACCGACCCAATTTGGCAGCGCGACGCCCATGCTGGGCGCCATGGAGGAGTACTGGATCTTCCATGCCATCGCCGACATCGCGCTGGCCCATTCGCTTCTCGCTTCGCAACCGGGGGTCGATCCCGCCCGGATCGGGCTCACGGGCATTTCCTGGGGCGGGTTTCTGACCCACATCGCCGCGGCGGTGGATACCCGGTTTCAATTCGCGATCCCCGTCTACGGATGCGGGTTCATCAATGAACTCTCCTGGAAGCCCGCCTTTGACTCCATGCCCCCCGACAAAGCAGAAGAATGGATGCGCCTGTGGGACCCGTCCCGATATGTAGACGCCATCACCATGCCGACACTGTGGGTCAACGCGCCCGACGACCCGCATTACCATCTGGGCGCCTACAGCCGCAGCTATTTGCGCGCGGGAGGCTCGAAAACCCTGAGCGTGCAGCCTGGACTCGGCCACAGCCACCACCATGGGTGGGCGCCGAAGGAAATTTACGTGTTCGCAGACAGCCAGGTGCGGGGCGGCGCGCCCCTGCTGCGCATCGTGGCCGAGGCCGAGGAAGGCACAAGCGCCCTCGCCCTGTTCGAGGGCGGCACGCCGGTAAGCGCCGAACTGGTATGGACCCGCGATGCCAGCGACTGGAGTCAGTGCGCGTGGGAGACTGCTCCGGCCAGACTCCAGGACGGCCGGGTCTCCGTGGAAATCCCAGGCGATTGCGCGGCATACTTCATCAACTTGACCGACAAGCGCGGCCTGATCGCCAGCACCGTGTGCCGTACACGCAAATAGCCGCCCACATGCGCCGCGGTCAGGGCTGACCCGACAGCGGCTCCACGGGCAAGGGCCGTGTCTGCGGCATGGGCCTGCTGCCTCCTCTTTGACGCCCGTGCTCTCCTCTTCCGGGCCGCCCATCGCCTGCGCCGCGCCGCAGTCCGCCCTCGCGCGGGTTCGCCTCGCGTGCGCGTTCTCCACGCTGCTCGCGCAATTGCCGGCGGGCCGTCTCGATGAGGGTGCGCATGCGTTTGTCGAAGTCGCCCATAAAAAGATAGAGCCGGGCCTGTTGCGCAGGCGCCAGGGGAACGCTGGCTTTTTCGAATGCATCCAGCCGCAGGGCATGCGCTTCCCGGTCTTTCGCGATCAATTGCCCCAGCTTTTGTTCGATCTCGCCGTCGGGGGCATTCGCGCTGACAAGCGCACGCAATTCGCGCATGAGTTCGTGCCTCTCCCGTTGCACCCTGCCTCCGTTTTCCCGGGCCTCGTTATACTGCCGCACCAGCACCACGGTCTCTTCGTCGGTGAGCCCCAGCTCACGAGACAGCTTTACCATCCGCACCGTCTCCACCAGTGAGCGTATGTCGGCTTCGCCCATGTCCGCGAGCTGTTCCATGAGCGGACCTGCGGCGCGCGGCGGGCGCGGTGGCCCGTCAAGCGGCTGCGCCAACGCAACCGTACCCATCACCCCCAGTATCGCGACGGCAAGCAATAGCGGCAAGGTCTGTTTCATGATCTAATCCTCCATCGCATAGGCGAGAAGCAGTTCACGAAAAACGGCTTCCTCGCCTGGGTTCAGGTTCTCAATCCAGATGTCGAGCGACAGGTCTTCATGCAGGCTGAGGGGAACGTCATTGCTGCGGTACAGGTCTTCAGCGTCCGGAAAAATGCGGCTGTACACGCTTTCCAGCGCGTCCAGCGCATCCGGATCCGACGCAATCCGTTCGAGCAGGATGGAATCCAGCACATCCGGATTGACCTCACGCCAGATCTGGCTCTCTTTTGCCATCGACGGCAGCGCCATCGACGGCACCCGCGATTTCGGCGGCGTTTGAATGGCCTGATAAACAGCGGCCAGCACCAGCGCCACGGCCGCCACGAGCGTCCACGGGGCGGCCCGCGCGCTCCGACCGCGATGCGGCTTGAGCTGTTGCTCTCGCAGCCTCACCACTATCCCTGCGGAAAATTCGGGCGCCACTTCCTGCATCGGCAAACGGCGCAGGGCCTGTGACTGCGATCGGAGGACATCGTAGCGGCGCCGTACCGCGGGATCCTTCTCGAGCAGGCGTTCGACTGCCTCGGGATCTCTGCTTTCACCGTCGAGGTACGACGACAGCAATTCGGAGAGCGGGTCGTTTTTCACAGTTCGCCTCCTCCAAGCTCCAGCCAACGAATTCGAAATTGCTCGCGTGCCCGGGCCAGGCGGCTCCGCACCGTGCCTTTACGGCGCCGAATCACCGCCGCGATGGCGTCGTAATCCAAGCCATTCAGCTCGCGCAGCAGCAGGATTTCGCGGTGCTCCGGCGACAGCCGTTCGAGGGCGCATCCAAGCCGTTCCTCGAGTTCGCGCAGGCGCGCCCGGTTATCCGGGCTGTCAAGCGGATTGTAGACCCGATCCTGCAACGCATCGTCGTCCGTCAGCGATTGGGTCCGGTACCGGCCGCGGCGTTTCGCGTCGCGCAGAAAATTCAGCACCAGGTTGCGTGCCATACCGAAGAGAACGGTCGAAAACTTCGCTTCAGGCCGCAGCCGTCCCAAATACCGGTATACACGGAGGAAACAGTCCTGGGCCAAGTCTTCGGCGTCGTCGCGCGACCCGACCATGCGATGACAGAAGGCGATCAGGCCTTGCTCGTAGCGCCGGACCAACATCCCAAAGGCCTGGTCATCGCCGACACGCGCGCGCGCGACGAGTTCCCAATCCGAGGGGGTGTTCATTCGTCGGACAATTTCCACCACATGAGATGAAACACCTCGCAGGTCAGGAAGTTCCGTGGCGTTGCCCGGCGTGGACCCGCGCGGGATTGGTGATGCCGCTCAGGCCGGAGCTGCGCGTTCGACTTCCTGACGCACGCGCAGAATGAGGCCGGTCAGTTCGTCCTGCAGCGCCGCGGCCTCTTCGAGCATGGGGCGCAATGCCGGTTCGGCGGCCATCTCGATGCCGTTGAGCAAGCGCAGGAGAAAGGCCATTTCGCGCGTGGCCCTGCGCGCTCCCGCAAGCTTATTTATCTTATTTTTCGGGGTGCTGTGTGCCAGCGCCTCAGACACGCCCGCCCCGAAATCGATCGCAATCGTGATTATCCGATCGGCAAGGGCCTGGGGCAGTTCCGGCTCGATCTGACGCACAAGCTCCATAATCGACAAGGTCAATTGAAACGACCGCTGCTCGAGGTTATGAAGGGCCTGCATCCCCTCCAAGCGCGAGGTCCTCATGGCGCCACCTTCCCGCACGGGCCAAACGCCCCGTTGGCGCAGACCGTGCTGTTACGCTGTTTTCACGCGCGGGCCGTCGGGAGTATCTTCGACGACCCATCCCATCGTCTTCAGTGTATCGCGAATCTCGTCGGCGCGCGCAAAGTCTTTCTCCCGGCGGGCGCGCTGCCGGTCGTTCACGAGATTAAGCACGTCCTGGGGCACGGCATCCGCTTCTTTCGCCGGGAACAGTGCACACACGGCGTCGAGCCGGTCCAGAAGGGCCAGCGCGTTCGCGGCTCCCTCCGCACCCAGGCTATCGTCATCGATCCGCTTGTTGGTGTCGCGGACGAAATCAAACACGGCCGCCAGGGCCGCGGAGATGTTGAGATCGTCGTCCAGGGCCTCGCCAAACGCTTTTTCGCAGGCCGCAAGCTCGTCGGCCAGATCGGCGCCGGCGCCTTCGATCTCCGCGAGCCGCAGCCGGAAATCCTGAATACGGCGGACGGATTGGGCGGCCGCTTCGAGGCCATTGAACGTGAAGTTGCTGGGCTCGCGGTAATGCGTCGCAGACAGGGCCCAGCGAATGGCGACGGGGTCGTGCCCCTGGTCAAGCAGGTCGCGCAGGGTGTAGGTGTTGCCGTACGATTTCGCCATCTTGCGCCCTTCCACTTGCAGATGGCCCGCGTGAAGCCAGTACGAGACAAACGGTTTTCCGGTGGCGGCCTCGGACTGCGCGATCTCGTTTTCGTGGTGCGGGAAGATCAGATCGACCCCGCCGCAATGGATGTCGAACGAGTCGCCGAGGTGTTTGCGGCTCATGCAGGAGCATTCGATGTGCCATCCCGGCCGCCCTTTTCCCAGCTCCGTATCCCAATAGACGTCGCCATCGTCCTCATCCCAGGCTTTCCAGAGGGCGAAATCGCGCGCGTCTTCGGTCTCGTACTCATCTGAATCGATGCGGCCGCCCGCGTTGGCTTTCAGGGTATCGATATCGAATCCGCTGAGCTTACCGTAATCGCTAAACGTCGACAGCCGGAAATAGATGCTGCCGTCTACCTCGTAGGTGTGCCCACGCTCGCGCAGGATTTTGATGAAATCCACAATTTCAGGAATGGTTTCTGTCGCGCGGGGCATGCTGTGCGGACGCAGAATCCGGAGAGCATCCAAGTCTTCAAGAAAGGCCTGGGCAAAGCGGCCCGTCAACGATTCGAGCGATTCCCCGGTCTCCCGGCAGGTGCGAATGATCTTGTCTTCGACATCCGTCAGATTCATGACGTGCGTGACGGCATAACCTCGGTATTCGAGGTGGCGACGCAAGAGATCCTCGAACAGGAACGTGCGCAAGTTACCAATATGGGCGTAGTTGTAGACTGTTGGCCCGCAGGTGTAGATACCGGCTTTTTCGGCTTCCAGCGGCACAAACTTGTCCTTGCGTTTCGTCAGCGTGTTGTAGAAGACAATGCTCATGTAGCTCGCTTTCCTTACGGGAATATGTCCGTCGCAACCCGTCCCCGTGTCTGGAATTCTAGCCTTATCGGTGAAATCAGGTCAAACGGACGGCTTCGGCCGCCAAAGCATTGCGACCGGGACCGCCTGCCAAACACGGGAAGCAGGGCCTCCTTGGGTTGCGTTTCGAGGGTTGAAAGCGCGTGCCGCGCGCAAAGATCTGGCTTTGACGTTGCGTATGGGCCAAAAGTACGGTACGATTTAATGCGAATGCATATACGGGGGATCTCCCGCAGATTTACGGTTTTTGACGGGATCTCCATCACTATACAGCCTGAGAGGAAGGAGTAAGACGCCATGAGACGCGCCCATCAGTTGGTTTTACGGATGATTCTGGGCAGTATTATCGCTCTCGGCGCCGCGAATCCGGCCTTGGGTGCGGATAACGGCGGCGATGCGGCCACCGAGGCGCCGCCCCTGGAAATGAAGGGCCTGAAACGTCTGTTTTTCGAAGATTTTGAGAAAGATCCCGAGATCATCGCGAAACAATGGCAGCCCACCGATCCCAAAGCCTGGGCCGTCGTGAAAGACGGCGCAGGGCACGCCTACGCGCTGAAAGACGACAGCGATTACACCCCGCCGGTGCGATCGCCGCTCAGCATCTCGCTCCTCAAAGACGTTGAGGTGACCGATTTCATCCTCCAGGCAGATATGAAACAGACCGGGAAAGAATACGGCCACCGCGATATGTGCGTCTTTTTCGGATACCAGGATCCCGCGCACTTTTATTATGTGCATATCGCGACCAAGGCCGATCCCCATGCGAATTCGGTGTTCCTCGTCAACGGCGCCCCCCGGGTTTCGATCGCCAGGGAACGCACCGAAGGCACCGACTGGGGAGGCGATGTCTACCACAAGGTGCGCGTCACGCGGGACACCGCCTCGGGCGAGATCCGGGTGTTCTTCAACGACATGGATACGCCTATCATGACCGCCAGGGATAAGACATTCCTTCACGGCAAGGTCGGATTTGGCTCGTTTGACGACACCGGCAACGTGGATAATGTCGTTCTCTGGGGGAAAAAGAAGGAGTAATTGCGCAACCATTGGGCCGCGGCCACGGGGGAATCTGCTTGTATGAACTGCGACTTCTGCAGCGTCCGTAGTTCGGTCGGGTACTGCGGCGAATGCAAACGCCTGCTCTGCGACGACTGCGGGGAGAAATGCGAAAATTGCGGCGCGCTCGCCTGCCGCGAGCATATCCGTGAAACTGCGTACCGCCGCCTCTGCGCCGCATGCATGCGCGAGCGAAACCAGCAGTTTGCCTCCTCCATTGATGAGATGCAGCGATACGCTTACGAGATGGCCAACCAGAGCGAGGGCCGGGCGGGCCAGTTTTTCGAGCGTCTCATCGATGTACTTGAAGAGGTCCGCCGCCGCGACCGCGACCTTCAGGATGCCCAGGCGCAGCTCGAACAGCGGATCGTCCAGCGCACCCAAAATCTCCAGCGCCAGCTTCAGGAAAAAGACACCACCTGCCGAAGCGCCATCGCCATGAAGGAAGCCGCGCTCGAGGCCACGCGCGCCAAAAGCGAGTTTCTGACCAACACCAGCCATGAGTTCCGGACGCCCATGAACGGCGTCATTGCCCTGACCGACCTGCTCCTGGAAACGGAACTCACCGCTACCCAGCGGCACTATGTCGAGACCATCCAGCGTTCCGGGCGTGCCCTGATGTCACTGGTTGGCGATATCCTTGATTATGCGCGCATTGAAGCGGGACGCCTGACCATTACCCCCATTCCCTTTGATCTCGAGGTCACCATTACCGATGTGGTCGAGCTGCTGGTCCCGCGCGCCGAGGAAAAAGGGCTCGCCCTGATCATGCGCTACGCCCCGAACGCCCCCCGACGGCTCATCGGCGATGCGGGGCGCGTCCGGCAAATTCTGACCAATCTCATCGGAAATGCGATCAAATTCACGCACCAGGGCCACGTGCTCGTAAACGCGGAATGCCTCGGGCTCGATGAAGAACGCGCCATTCTGCGCATCGCCGTGGAAGATACCGGTATCGGCATCCCGCAATCGCGGCTGAACGGTGTTTTCCGCCAATTTGTGCAGGCCGATGACGCCACCTACCAGTATTACGGCGGTACCGGCCTGGGCCTGCCTATCGCCCACAAACTCAGCCACATGATGGGCGGGCGCATCGGCGTGAAAAGCACGGTCGGCGAAGGCTCGCGGTTTCGCGTCACGCTCCCCTTCGCGCTGGACCGCGAAGCCGCGGTGGCCCCGCCGGACGACGCAACCGATCTGCACGGGTTGCCGGTGCTGCTGGCTGATCCCAGCCAGATGAACCGGCGGATACTCCATGAACAGCTTTCCAGCTGGGGGCTGCACGTCGAGACGGTCTCGAATCCGGAAAAGGTACTGACCGGGATGCGCAACGTCGCGCGCAAGGGCACGCCGTTTCAATTGACCCTTATCACGCATCAGCCGGACGCCATGGATGCGCTCGTACTGGCTGAAAGCATCCAGGCCGACCCTCAACTGCGCGGCACCGTGCTCGTGATGCTGTCTCGCACCGGCCTGCGCGGAGAGGCCGTCGCGGCTGCCGAAGCCGGATTCACCGCCTACCTCAGCGGGGTTTTTCGGAGCAGCGAATTCCACGACATGCTCCGCGCCGCCTGGTCGGCTCATGAAAACAAGCTGGATACCGGCTTGATCACGCGCCATACGATTGCGGAGGCTCGTGAAAAAAGCACCGACGAAGAATTGAGCGCCAAACCGTACATCAACGCCAACATCCTGGTGGTCGACGACGAGCCGGTAAACCAGGAGGTCGCCCGTGAAGTCCTCAAGACCCTCGGGTGCCGCGTCACCGTGGCCTCCAACGGCCAGGAAGGCCTCGAATGCTACCGGCAGGACCAGTTCGACGCCGTCCTGATGGATTGTGAGATGCCGGTGCTCGACGGCTACGCCGCCACCCGTGCCATCCGCGAATGGGAGGGCAAGGCCGCCCACGTCCCCATTATCGCGATGACGGGGCATGCCTCCGAACTCGAACAGAAAAAATCCATCGCTGCCGGCATGGATGCCCATTTTGTGAAACCCGTGGAACCCGCCATGCTGATGGAACTTCTGATGCGCTGGCTCCACAAACAACCCGCAGGAGTGCCCGAAGAAAGCACCATGGATGACCTTACGCGCGAATCAACAGAAAACGAATCCACGGCGCCGGCGCCGCAATCAATCGACGACACGATCCCAGTGCTTGACACAGAGCGCGCCGCAGAAATCACCGGCGGCAACGTCAACATACTCAAACGAGTCACGGGCGTGTTTCTTGAGAGTCTCCCTCCGCAGGTGGAAGCCCTCGCGGCCGCCCTCACCGGCGGGCAGCGCGAGACGGTCCAGCATAAGGCCCACGCCCTCAAGAGCGCCGCAGCCTCCATCGGCGGCCTTCGCGTTAACCGAATCGCACTGGAACTCGAGGCCGCCGCCAAAGAAGACCGCCTCGCCGGGGTCTCAGCACACTACGCGAACGAGCTTGTTGCGGAGTTTGCCCGCCTGAAAGCCGCCCTTGAAGCCGTCGACTGGGAGAAAGAAGTCCCGCCGTCGGCCTAACGCAGGTATCGCAAGGCGGCCTACGGCCTGTCAGTTCGCGGACGCCGGGAACTCGTACGCTCCGATATCGGGCGCCTTTCCCTGAGGGACAGGGGTCCCCGCAAAATCCGTGGATCGCGGATACAGGGCCTTAATTTCTCTACCGGCATCGATGCAGCGCGAATCCCGCGCCAGCCGGAAATCCAGCGTCTCGCTGTTGACGAAGCCCGGTTGCGCCACGATGGACTGCGCTTCGAGGCCCGTCAGGGTTCGGTAGGCATCAAACTCGGCCATCGTGAACGAGCGCTCGGACAGCGCCGCCATCACGCCCTCCGCCTGGTACCAGCAATTGTGGTCCATGGCCAGGCTTTTCACCTGTTCGAGCGGCCAGCCCGGCGCGTAAAAGGCGTTTGTTTTTGCCTCGCAAAAGATGTTGTTGACGATGTAAAACTCGGCCTGCTCTGCGGGGCTCGTATAGAAGCAGAGGTGGCGTCCGCTCGGATCGGGCCGTTGCGCATGACCCCAGCCATGTCCCGCATTGATGCAGGTGTTGTTGATGAACCAGATATGATGCGTCGTCGAGGTCTCGGGGCGGTTCCAGTATTCGAACGAATATTCACAGTTCCAGATCAGATTGTTCTGGTAGACGATGCGGTATTGGGCGGCGTCCGCGCCGCTGCTTTGATGCGTCAGGGCGGCGTCGTAGATCTCCCAGAACCGGCATCGTTCTACCAGGCAGTCATGGGCCGGGCCCCAGAACTCCACCCCGTTGCCGAAGCGGATCCTGCGGCCGTCTTCCCTCTGGTCGCCGCCACCGATGTAGCCGAAATCGCAATCCCGCACGATGATGTTGTGCGTGCTGCCCCCTCCGATGCCATGCGCCGCACCGAAGAGGCAGGCGAGGTTTTCGTAGCGCACGTGGTGACGGTTCTGCTGGTAAATGATGTGTTCGCGAAGCGCGCATTCGATGGATTGGTAGCGTTCCGCTGGATTTTCCACCGAATACACGTAGACTCCGAATCCGTCCCCGTCGTACCAGTACTCGTCCTGCTGACGCAGGTCTTCACGGCTCCAGACCTTAATTCCGCAGTGGGAGCCATGGTTGAAGATGATGTTTCCCACGTCGCGTGAGAGCAAACCTTCACCCAGACGCTCCAGACAGAGCTGGTCCAGATACAGCGTCACACCGGCGGGCAAAGCGTCCCCAAGCATAAAGTTGAGGCGCCCATCCGTCGCGGTCTCAACGGCCCCGTACAGGAGGGTGTGTACGGCCCATTCGGGGGTTACGGAGATCTTGTGTGGCTTACGCGGGTGGGCATAGGACGTCCACGGCGCGCTGTTCTTCATGATTACGGGCGGAGAGATCTCACAGGGCGCCGTGGCCCGTACGGCCATCGTCAGTCGGTATATCCCGGCGCGTTCGATGGCGAGCCCGTTCGTATAAAATTGGATGTGATGCGGTGCGCTGCCCGAAGCCCGGCATGCGATGCGCATCGCGCCCGAAGAGCCATTCAGGCCTTCCGCTTCACGGCCCACCGAAGCCTGCGCGCCGCCTTCCGCATGGATAGACCAGTCCCGCGTTTTCGCGTCGAAACCAGGGTTCACGAACACATGTTCCATGTTCAGGGCGCTGTCAGGTGCAAGCCCGCCCGCGAACCACAGATTGTCCCCGGCATGGCTCCAGTCGCCCGGAGCGTCCTTCGCGATGGAGCCCAGCAAGCGGGGCTTAGGCCCTTCGCCATACGCGCCATACGTGAGGTATCCGCCCTCGCTGCTGCCGTTCTGAGGCACAAGCTGCCCGCGCCAGACATCGCCCCGCCGGAACAGGACTGCGTCGCCCGGCGCCAGGGAATGCTCGTTGACCTGCGACAGGCTCGCCCAGGCCTCCTGCGGAGACAGGCCGCTGTTGTCGTCGGAACCCGCGTTGGCCACGTAATACGTAGCGGCAAAGGCCCCCGTCGCGCCGGCAAGAAGAACAACGGCGAGCATGGCTGAAACTGGATTCCGGAGCGATGGCATACGATGGCCCTCCTCAATCCGAGCTGGCGCCCGGGATAGCTGCAGCTCCGCGAATCTGCCCCGGTTACGCCAGCGCCCTCCCGGTGCTGCTCATGGACAATGTGGCGTGCAGCACGCCTTTCAATTGGCGCAGGGCGTCGGTCAGGGTGCGGATCTGGTCGGCCCGTCCACGCATCATGATCATCTCCACGCACAGGTGATGCGTCAGATGCACATGCGTGCTGGCCATGATCGTCCCCAGGAATTCGTGTTGCAAATCGATCAGCTTCTCGGAGAGATTCCGGACATGATGATCAAACAGGATCGTGACCGTGCCCAGGGCCTCTTCGTTCTTCTCCCAGGCTTCCGCGACCAGCCGGTCGCGGATCATGTCGCGGATGAACTCCGAGCGGTTGGCGTAATTGCCTTCCGTCACCAAACGTTCGAGTCGGTCCAGCAGCGGTTTTTCAATCGAAAAGCTCAGCCGGGCCAGTTTCGACATCATGGGCCTCCCTGCGGCGCAGGGGCCGCGTCTTCTTCGTCCAGGCTCCATTCCGAGCGCAGTTGCACCACGCCCTCGCGTTGCGGCAGCTCGTCTCCGGCCGTCACCGGCGCCACCGTCAGCGGGATGCCTTCAACATAATCCACCTCTTCGGGTCCCGCCACTACCCGGACATCCATGCGGCATTGCCCCGGGCTGAACACATTCTTGAGCCGGGCGGTGAGCGTATACGCCCCCCCGCTCCGCACTTCGAGCCGGTCCAGTACATACGATGTCCCGACCGTGCCCAGCACGAGGCCGTCGTCGCGGCGAAACTGGATGCTCACCGCGTAATCAGGGCGCGACTGACGAACGCGGCAATGCAAGCGCAGCCCGAACGGCTCTTCCATCAATACAAAGCCCGTCGGTTCCCCATGGCGGTTCAGAACGTCCACACGGAAAACCTCGAAGTCGCAGGGGTAGCGCCGGTGCCGTTCAGGAGGGATCAGCATCCCGGGCTCGACGGCCGCCGCGCGCGCCAGATACGCCTCGACCACGTCAGCCACAGGGCCCTGATGCACGATTCGCCCGTGCTCCAGCAGGATCCCCGAATCGCACAGCGCCTTCACCGCCTGCATGTTGTGCGACACAAACAGGACCGTCCGCCCGCCGCCCGCGACGTCTTTCATCTTGCCCACGCATTTTTTTTGAAACTCGGCATCGCCCACCGACAGAACCTCGTCGACGATGAGAATTTCCGGCTCGAGGTGTGCCGCCACCGCAAATGCCAGCCGCACGCGCATGCCGTTCGAATAGCGCTTGACCGGCGTGTCTAAAAAGGTCTCCACGCCGGCAAAATCGACGATCGCGTCAAATTTGCGTCGAATCTCGGCCTTTCGCATGCCCAGAATCGCGCCGCTGAGGAAAATATTCTCCCGGCCGCTCAATTCGAGATGGAATCCCGTGCCGACCTCCAGAAGCGACCCGACGCGGCCATGAATCTCGGCCCGGCCCCGCGTTGGCTCGGTGATCCGCGCGAGAATTTTCAGCAGGGTGGACTTCCCGGCTCCATTGCGGCCCACGATCCCCAGCACCGCCCCCTCCTGCACATCGAGATCGATGTCGCGCAGCGCCCAGAAGGTGCCTGGCGGCGTTTCGGGATCCCAGGGGCCCGATTTCGCTGCACGGCGCTCGCGGGACTTGTGGCGCAGCCACGCGGGCAGCGTGGCCAGCATGTCGCGGAACGTGCGGTACACCTCGTGGGTCTCGCCCAGCCGGTACCGTTTGCCCAGTCCACGGACGTGTATGGCGATCTTATCAGTGTTCATCAACTCTCACGCAGGCGGATTGCCTTGGGTGCATAACCCTAGACGATATCCGCGAACGTACGCTCCATGCGTTTGAAATAATAGAGGCCAGCGGCCAGCATGAGCATAGCAGCTGCCGTTCCCAGCACGACCAATTCCCAGGGAGGCGCCGGCGCCGCCACGGCCGGCTGCCCGGTCCGCAACACGACGCCGTTCAGATGGCGAAACAGGGCCCAGCGCGTACCTTCAACCACCGCCGCCATGGGATTGAGGGCGTAGGCGTAACGCCAGGGGCCCAGCGCGCCTTTGACCGCGCTGTACGGCGAAATCACCGTGAGAAACATCCAGAGCTGCACCAGAAACGGCACCATGTGCCGGACATCGCGGTATTTGATGTTCAGTGCGGCAAGAAAGGTCCCCGCGCCAAAGGCCGCCCCGCTCGCCAGCCCCATGAACACCGGAAGCAGCAGCCACATCACGCCCGGCACGATCCCATACAAAAAGGTCAGGACCAGCAGCATGCCGAACGCGATCGCGAAATCCACAAACGCGGCTGCGCACGGCGTCGCGGGCGCCATCAGACGAGGGAAATAGACCTTCGTGAGCATCGGCGCGTTCTGCACCATGCTGTTGCTGGCCAAGGTGACCGACGACGCGAAATAATTCCAGGGCAAGAGGCCCGCGATGTAAAACAAGGGCCCCGGCAGGCCGTCGGACGAAAAATCCGCCACCCGCTGGAACAAGACCGTAAAGACCATCATCTGGCAGAGTGGAACGAGGACGGCCCATGCCGCGCCCAGCAACGTCTGCTTGTATTTGATTTTGACGTCGCGCCAGACCAGGAATCCGAAAAGTTCGCGGTACTGCCACAACTCGCGCCATTGCAGATGCATCCATCCGCGCGACGGCTCGATCACATGGATTTCGCGCGGGATGTCGTCAACGCGTTGGTTCATGAAACTCCCGTCGTCCGCAATGCGGCATGCTTCCCTCGGGTGATTGTATGCCGGGCATCCAAAACGGTGCAAGCGGAGAGCGCCGGGGGCGGCTCACTCCAGCACCTGGCCATCTCGAAGGAGTTGCTCGCGGAGCCGGTTGTAATCGATATGCTGGATGGCGCATCCGGCGTCGATGGCCTGCACAGCGGCCGTCGCGGCGCTTTGGCCAAGAATCATAAATACGGGCTCCATGCGGATCGAACCATAGGCGATGTGCGACGAGGACAGGCACACCGGCACCAGCAGATTGCTGCATTCGCTCTCCTTCGGCACGATGGCGCCGTAGGAGATGGGATAGGACCCGCCGGGGCTGACCTGCACGTCGCCTTCGTTGAGCACGTAATCCTCGCCGTTTTCACCATGCACCACGTAGCGCTGCACATGATGCGAGTCCATGTTGTAGGAACCCATGCCGACGGGCTTTGGAGTGGGCTCCTGGCGTCGGAGATGCCGCTCGGTCATGACGAAGTCGCTGACCATGCGCCGGGCCTCGCGCACGTAGATCTGGTGGGGCCAATGGCCATTATCGAAGAATTCGTCCCGGGCGAGACCGTATTGTTTCATTTCCTCCTGAACCACGGGAGGCACGCGCGGATCGTTTGCCAGGAACCACATCAATCCCTTCTGGTAGTGCTCGTGTTCGCGGATGATCTCGGCACGGCGCTCGTAGCTGGCTTCCGGGTAGTCGTAGTTCATGCCGATATTGTCCGTGGAAAACCCGCCATAGTTATTGGTATCGGTCTTGGCGTTGGGGATCGGATCAAATTTGCGGAACACCGTCTCCCAGCCCGCGGTCAGGAGACGCGCGAGCAATTCATACTGCATCGCGTCGTAGCCCTCGGGTTGGGGGAATGCCACGCGATTTTCGGGAACCTTGGTCAGGCACATGCGGAAACAGTAGGCCTGGATGCGGTGATCGCCCGCTCCCTCTTCCCCCGGGCCTTCGTCGTGCACCCGCGGAAGCAGCCCGCTCGAAGGATCATCAGGCGCCACATACGGCGATACCGGCTGCTCGAACTGGTGGTACTTCGCGTTTTGCGTCTGCACGCCGTTGAGGGTCTCGCCGTAAACGCTGTTGGCTTCGCGTCCGACAGTGTAACGCACCCCGGCCGCGGCCATCAGGTCGCCTTCGTAGGTTGCATCGATGAAGACCTTCCCCCGGAATACCTTCCCGCTGCGCATGCGGATGGCGACGATTTGGCCTTGATCGACCGTGACACCGGATTCGCGGTTGAGCCATTCATCGCGATAGACCGGAATCTGGCATTCGTTCACGAAGTCTTCATAAATCCGTTCGGCCACGTGGGGTTCGAAGACCCACATCGCATCTTCGTGGGGATCATGCCGGCCACCACGCAACTGGGTATAGTCTTCGTGGCTCTGGTAGCGCCACGACGCGTCATCTGCGTAGTGCCCGGCAACACGCTCATAAAATTCCCGCGCAATGCCGCCGATAGCTTCTTTCCTGCCCGTGTCGGCCCAGCCCAGGCCACTGGACGACAGGCCGCCCAGGTGCACGTCGGGTCCCACAATGAGCGCCGTTTTGCCCAGACGCACGGCCTGCATGGCCGCCGCGATCCCGCCCGACGTCCCGCCATACACAATCACATCCGCCTCATGCTGAGGAGCGTTCATAGTAGTGCAGCCTCCCGCAAACCAGACCGCGACCACCCAAACGCCCATGCCCAATCCGAAGTTTCGTGCCATGACTGTCATTCCCTCCCGGCCGTTCGTCTGCGGCAACGTTCGCGCAGTACCACGGGGCAGCGCGCCTGCCCAGCGCAGAACGGCATCATAGGCTCCCCGGATCCCGTTGTCATCTTTGAACAGGCGGACCCTGCCACCGGCCTGCCGTCCCGGGTATAATCCCCTGCACGGCACATGCGGGTTCCAGAACGGCTCCGGAGACCGTCCTTTCAACCCACAAGGAGGCGACGTGGACTCGATCCGGCAATTCCGAAACGTGGCCCTTGGCGGCGGGCTGCTGCTCTCGATCGTGGCGGCAGCGGGCGCCTGCGTGCTCTCGCCCGCCCTGGGCAAGGGGTTGCTCTGCGGCGGCATCGCGAGCGTGCTGGCCTTCTGGCTTCTGCTGCGGCAAACCGAGCGTCTGGCGGCTGCGCCACGCGAAAAAGCCCATACCGCCGTCTACACCTGGACCCTGTTGCGTTTGCTGCTGTACGGCGCCGTTCTCAGTGCAGGATACCGGCTGGACCCCGAATCGCTGCATGGCTTACTGGGCGCGGGGATCGGCCTCTTTGTCACCCAGGGCGTCGTGCTCGTGCTCGGCCTGGCCTGGCCCGGGCCAAAAACAGGCCCGGAACAAGACGAGCCGCCACACTGAAACCGCGCAAACGGGTCGCGCAGCGTCATTCCCAGTCAAGCAGGCGTTTCGAGTCCGTTAACGCGCGAATCTCCGTCACATCCTGCGACACTTCCAGGCAACCCCGGTATGTTTTGTCCGGAGAGCGCAAGGCGAAGTAGCGCACGTAGATGAACCGCCCGCCCATTTCAAACCAGAAGTCTGCGGTATCCTTCGTTCCCGCTCGGAATTCTTCGAGGATGCGGTTTACCATGTGCACACTCTTGGACGGATGGCAATTCTCAACCTGGCGGCCGATCACCCCCGGGCTGCGCGGAAAAATACGCGCCGGACTTTCCGAGTAATACCGGACCTCGCCGTGCTCGTCCACGAACGAGAGGTCCACGGGGAGATGGGTGAGCAGCAAGTTGACCTGTTCCAGCGTGAGCAGGCCCGTATCCAGCGGCAGGGCATTCAGTCCGGAGGGACGCGCCTGCGCTGCCGGGGTGGCGGCGGGCTGCCAGGCCGGCCCGGGTTCGATCAGCGTATAGCCGACCTCTTTTTCGCCGTGGTGCACACGTGCCCAATCCTCCTGGCTGAGGAGTTCGAGGCACATTGGAAAGAGAATGTTCTCCTCTTTGTAGACCATGTCTTCAATGATCGTCAGGAGCGCCGGCGCCTGCGCCTGTACCGTGGGCGCTTCATTGCGGTCCAGTGCGCCGCGCACGTCCTTGAGCTGCGCCCGGACATCGTCGTGAATAGACCACATCACCTTGGGCGGCGCCGTGACCCCGTATTGCTCCATTTGTGGGAAGAGTTCGTTCTCTTTACGAATGTAATGTTTCTCAATTTCGGCCAGCCGCGCAAATGCAGACGACAATTGTTCTGGATCGGACGTGCCCGGCTCGCTCAGGAGCTTCCGGAGCAAGGCAATGATTTCCATGATTGCGGCATTTTCGCGGCGGAAGGTATCCACCGGATGCCCGGAAGGCACCTCCGTGCGGCTCGTGTCGTCCAGCGATTCCCGGAATACGGCCACGTGCACGTCGCATAACCGGGTGATCTCTTCTTCAGGCAGCCCTTCCTGAACCAGCTGCTGTTCCATCGCCGCGATCTCGCTCGGACTCACGTTCTTTATGAGTCGCGCGAAGTCGTCCTTCACCGCGTCCACGCCCTTGCCCTCATGAAGTCCTTTGATGATCTCCCTGAGCTTCGCCACGCGCTCCGGATCCAGCTCGACGCCCGGACCGTCCGGGGCCGCCTCCGCTGCATCGATTTCGACGGTCTCGCCCGTCTTTTCACGGATGGCGTTGGCGAGCGATTCCAACAAGTCGGCCAGTGCGACCTCGCCGAGCTGGGCGGCCTTGCCCAGCGTGGCAAACTGGCCCACCGTCTTGCGCATCAGGGGGTTGTGCAAAACCTTGAATTTGGCGGACACGGCGGTCAGGGTGTCGAGCAAAAACGGATACTGGTCGACCAGTTTCCCCACGCGGACATTGGCATCGAGTTTCATCTGCGGATCCTCCCGGAGTTTCACGGTTTCCTTGCGCCGGCTCCCACCCCGGGCAAAGCATAACACGAACGCCGGCCTGGTGCATCCGTTGCCCCCTCCCGGGGGCATTTACGGAAGGTCGCGGCGAAAACAGGCGGCCTGGTGCCTTACACCGCGGGATTCGAGAGGCGGTACGCTTTCGGCGCAGCGAGGTTCCGCCCACGGACAGCGGGGGTGGAAGGGGCAGCCGGACGGCGGATTCAAGGGGGAGGCGGGTTCGTCATGGAGGGGAACACGTTGGCGCGTCTTTTCTTTCCCGGGATCCGGCACCGGGATCGCGCTGATCAGGGCCCGGGTATACGGATGACACGGCTGCTGAAAGACCCGGTTCGCGGGTCCCAGCTCCACAATCCGCCCCAGGTACATCACTGCGATCCGGTGAGCGAGATAATGCACCACCGAGAGGTCATGCGCGATGAAAAGCAGCGTGAGGCCCATCTGCTCGCGCAGCCGGACAATCAGATTGAGGATCTGCGCCTGCACCGACACATCCAGCGCGGACACCGGTTCATCGGCGATGAGCAGTTTGGGTTCCAGCGCCAGCGCCCGGGCGATGGCGATCCGCTGCCGCTGGCCTCCTGAAAATTCGTGGGGGTATTTGCGCATGAAGCGCGGGGCCAGACCCACCAGCTCCATCAGCGCCGAAACGCGCCGGCGCAGCTCCTGTCCTCGCGCGAGGCCATGCACGCGCAACGGCTCCGCCAGCGCGTCGAACACCGTCATGCGCGGATTCAGCGACGCGTACGGATCCTGAAAAATCAGTTGAAGTCGGGGGCGAAGCGCGCGAAACGCCGGTTCGCCCAAGGCGCTGATCTCGCGCCCCTCAAAATACACCGCGCCTCCGGTGCACGGCGCGAGGCGCACCACGGCGCGCGCCAGCGTCGATTTTCCGCAACCCGATTCGCCCACGAGCCCGACAGTTTCGCCCGGAAGCACATCGAGACTCACTCCGTCAACGGCGCGCACGGTCCCGGCCGGCTTGCGCCGGATAAGGCCCGAATACACCGGAAAATGGACCCGGAGATCGCGCAGTTCGAGCAGGGGCTGCGTCATAATTCACCGTCCTGTACGCGAAAACAGGCCGTGGCATGGCCCGGCGCGATCTCCTGCAGCGAGAGCGTGCCCCGGCTGCAGCGTTCGGTGGCTTTGCTGCAACGCGGCGCGAACGGACAGCCTGGGATCGGCGCGATGAGATCCGGAGGGAGGCCCGGAATGGCATGAAGCGGTTCGCCTTTAACGTGCATCGAGGGCAGCGACTGGAGCAAGGCCTCGGTGTAGGGATGCCGGGGTCGAGCGAAAAGGTCTTCCGTGGCCGCCGATTCCATGACCTTCCCCGCATACATCACGTAGGTCCGCCGGCACATTCGCGCGACCACGCCCAGGTCGTGCGTGATCAGAAGCACCGCCATTCCCAGTTCCTGCTGCAACTGCGCGAGCAATTCCAGGATCTGCGCCTGGATCGTGACGTCGAGGGCGGTGGTGGGCTCGTCGGCAATGAGCAGCTGCGGCCGCGTGACCAGCGCCATGGCGATCATCACGCGTTGACGCATCCCGCCGGAAAATTCGTGCGGCCACGCACTCAGGCTCTTCTCGCCATCCGGGATGCCCACGCGCCGGAGCATCTCGGCCGCCCGTGCCCGCGCGTCGCGCGGCGAGACCTTCTGGTGAACGCGTAACGGCTCGATGATCTGGCTGCCGATGCGCATATACGGGTTCAAGGCGGTCATCGGGTCCTGAAAGATCATCGAGAGCGCCTGACCGCGGATATTCCGCAGCGTCTGTTCACCGCAGGCCAGCAGGTCTACGCCGTCAAACAATGCCGCGCCTTTTTCTATGCGTCCCGGCGGCGCAGGGATGAGCCCCAGTAAGGACAGGCTGGCCACGGTCTTGCCTGAGCCCGACTCGCCTACCAGGCCGATCGTCTCGCCGGCTTCTATGCGAAACGACAGCCCATCCACCGCGCGCACCACGCCTTCGCGCGTGTGAAAATGGGTCGTCAACCCGTGCACGTCCAGCAGCGGCATGTCAATCCTTTGAGGCCCGGACGTCCAGCGCGTCGCGGAGCCCGTCGCCCAGGAAATTCAGGGAAAACAGTGTGAGCGACAGTGCCAGACTGGGGAAAATCACCATCCAGGGACGGTTTTCCATGGTCTGTACGCCCTCGTTGATGAGCAGTCCCCATGAACTCATCGGCGCCTGCACGCCCAGGCCCAGGTAACTCAAAAAGGCTTCCATCAGCATCACGCGCGGCACCGTAAGCGTCGCGTAGACAATGATGGGGCCGAGCGTGTTCGGGATCAGATGCCACAACAGCACGCGGTACCTGGGCAAACCCAGGACCGTCGTCGCCTCGATGAACTCTCTCTGCCGCAGCGACAGCACCTGAGCGCGGACGATCCGCGCCATCGTCAGCCATTCCACCGCCCCGATGGCCATAAACAGCAAGACGATATTGCGCCCGAAATACACCGTCAGAATGACCACAAAAATCACAAACGGCAGCGAATACAGGATATCCACGAAGCGCATCATCAGGGCATCGAGCCGCCCGCCCAGATGCCCGGCGCTCGCGCCATACAGGACGCCCACACACAGCGAGACCCCCGTCGCCGCGAAGCCCACCAGGAGTGAGATGCGCCCGCCGTAGAGGACCCGCGTGAACAGGTCGCGGCCCAGCAGGTCGGTGCCGAACCAGTGCGCGCGGCTCGGCGGGACCGCCCCCAGCGCCAGATCCTGTTCTTCGTAGCCGTACGGCGCAATCCAGGGCGTCAGCAGCGACACCAGAATCAGCGCGCACAGCACCACCAGCCCGGCCGTCGCGAGGCGGTTCTTGCGCAAGCGCACGAGCGCGTCGCGCCACAGCGACGTGCCTTGCTCCACGGCAGGCGACGGCACGGAATCTTCCAGGCGGCGTGAATCACTCATACCGCAACCTCGGATCCAGCCAGGCCAGCACCACATCGACGAGAAGATTGAAGAGCAGGATGAGCGCCGCGAAAAACAGCACCGTGCCCAGAATCATCGTGTAGTCGCGATGCAAGGCCGCCCCCACAAACTCACTTCCCAGCCCCGGGACTTGAAAAATGTTCTCCACCACAAACGAGCCCGTGATCAGCCCCGCCGTCGCCGGACCCAGGAAGGCCACCACCGGCTGAATGCCGCCGCGCAACGCGTGGCGCAACAGCACCCGCGCCTCCGACAGCCCTTTCGCGCGGGCCGTCCGGATGAAATCCTGCGACAAGACCTCGAGCATGCCGCCGCGGCTCAATCGCGCGATGTACGCGGCGTACGGCACCCCCAGCGTGATCGCCGGCAGGATCTTGTCTTCGGGGTACTCCCAGCCCGATACCGGCAGCCAGCCCAGATGGAGCGACAAGATCAGCACCAGCAGCGGGCCCAGCACAAAGTTTGGCACGCAAATGCCCGCCATCGCAAACGCCATCGGCACATGGTCTGTCAGGCTGTTTGGCCGCAGCGACGCGATCACCCCCGCGCTGAGGCCCAGAATCAGCGCCACGGCGAGGCCGTAGAGACCCAGTTCCAGCGACACCGGAAAGCGGTAGGCGATCCATTCGCTCACCGTGCGGCTGGGTTTCTCAAAGGAAGGTCCAAGATCCCCGCGCAGCACATCTCGCAGATACTGGAAATACTGCGCGTGAAGGGGCGCGTCGAGATGGTAATAGGCTTCGAGATTCCGGAGCACCTCGCTGGACACATTCCGTTCCGCGTCAAACGGGCCGCCCGGCGCCAGACGAATCAAAAAAAACACCACCGTCACAATAATGAACAGCGTGGGCACGAATCCCAGCAGACGGCGAATGATGTATTTCACCATGAACGGAGCTTCCCGCTAATTGCAGATACGAGGGAGTATAGCAGCTGCGTGTCGCGCCCCGCCCGGAAACCCGGCATTACAGGGGCTCCTCTTCCGGCGCTTCCAGGTAGAGCGTCTTCCACGAGATGTATCCGAGAGGGTTGGGCTGCCAGTTCTTCACGTCGGGCGACTTCAGATACGGCCGCGTATAAAAATACACGGGGATGATCGGCGCATCGGCAAGCAGGGTCTCCTCGGCCTGCTGGTACGTAGCCAGACGCCCGGCCTTGTACATGACCGAAGCGCCTTTGTGCACCAACCGATCGTAGGCCTCCGATGCATAGCCGGTCCGGTTATTGCCGTTGCCGCTCAGGAAACACTCCAGAAAATTGTACGGATCGCTGTAATCGCCGATCCATCCCGACCGCGCGATGTCGTAATTCAGCATATTCATTGAATTGAGGTAGACTTTCCAGTCTTGATTCAGCAAGTGCACGTCAACATGCAGCGCCTCGTTCCACATCTGCTGCACCGCTTCCGCTATGCGCCTGTGATCCTCGCTCGTGTTGTAGAGCAGCTCCACCTTCGGGAAGCCCTTGCCGCCGGGATAGCCGGCCTCGGCCAGCAGCCGCCGCGCCTGTTCCACGTCATACGGCATGCGGGCGGTGCTCGTGTATCCCCCGGTAGCCGGCGGCACGTAATGCGCCGCGGGCTGGCGCCCGGCGTTCACCACCTGCGCAACCAGGGTGTCCCGGTCCAGGCTCAACGCAAAGGCCCGCCGCACCCGCACGTCGTCAAAGGGCGGTCTAGTCGTGTTCAGACGGTAATAGTAGGTTCCGAGGTACGGGTCAATGCGAAGAAAAGGAAATTGTTCCTGCTGATAAATGTCGATCTTGGGCAGCGGCACGTTCTCCGTAAGATGCAGCCCCCCCGTGCGGAAGGTGCGATCCTCGGTCATCGGATCGCTGATCGGATAAAAGGCGATGCCCTGCAGGCGCACCGCGTCCGCGTTCCAGTAACGCGGGTTTTTCTCCACGCGGATCACCTTGTCGGGCTCCCATGTCGCCAGCTTGAACGCCCCGTTGGACACCATGTGCTCGGGTTGCGTCCATTTGGTGTTTCGGGCCGTCATGCCGCCGAGCGACTCAATCAGCGTGTGCGGAACGGGATACCAGGTGTAGTGCACGTGCAACGACAAAAAATACGGCGTGGGCTGTTCCAGGCGCACCTCAAGGGTGTATTCATCAATCGCCTTCGCGCCCACCTGCGAAAAATCCCTGATCCCGCCCATGTTGAAAGCCCGCGCGTTTTTCAGGCAATGCAACATCGATGCATATTCACTCGCCAGCGTGGGCGTCAATATGCGCTCCCATGCATACACAAAATCGTGCGCGGTCAACGGATCTCCGTTGGACCAGTGCGCGCCTTTACGAAGATAAAAGGTGTACATCAGGCCATCCGACGTGACCGACCACCACTCCGCCACCCCCGGGATCGGTTCCAGCGTCTCTGGATCCAGGTCAACCAGCCCCTCGAAAAGCGCCGACAACACGCGGTGTTCGGGGACACCCGACACAAGGTGGGGATCGAGTTCCTGCGGTTCCGCGCCGTTACCGACCAGCAACAGGCCTTCGGACGTCGCCCGGGCGGCACGGGTCTCCCGGGCTCCGCAACCGGCGAAAGCGGCGATTGCCGCAAAACACGCCACCAGCGCCGCAACGCGTTGCCAAACTGACCTGGAACGGCTCATTAAAACCTCTCCTCCGAATCGTGTTCTTCCAGCGCTTTCTGCGCCAGGCATGGCCGGGGACTCGCTACGGTTTCAACGGGAGCAATTCGATCTTCCGAAAGAAGATCTCCGCGCCCTCCGACTGCACCTGAATCTTCCCGCGGCGAGGGTGCACGTTCTGCGCATGGTTCACTTCAACGCCGTTCAGGATGACCGAAATTTCGTCGTCTTGCACCAGGCATTCCAGGCGGTTCCACTCGCCCACGGCTTTCTCGGCGTCCCGCGCTCCGCGAAACCCTTTTTCATCTTTCCACTCGGGATCGCGGCCCCACCAGTTCACACGCCCGCCGTGGATTGTCGCCAGCTCGCCACCCGGCTGGTATACATGGCAACCGGCCACTTTTTCGGGTGCAACGGCACAGGTGATCGCGAAGTCCTCGCTATCGTCCCCCACGACAATGAAGTCGCCGGTGCCGCCTTCGATAATCTGGCATTCAATCGATCGCATCCACGCATTGCCGTAGGCGCCGTCCTCACCAACCGAATGCACCAGGATCCCGCAGTCGCGCGCACGCTCCTCGCGCGGCGCAAAGGTACGATCGCCCCATTTAAACTCGGCGACCAGGCGGTAGTTGTCGTATTCCTCTTTTGTGGTGATACAGCCCCATTCCTCGCCCGAAACGCGCAGAATCCCATCCTGGACTGTAAACACCTGCTTCGGGTCGTTATCCCGGCCCCGGTCCCGAATAAACGTGTAAAAGTGGTCCGTGATGTTTCCGCAGAGCAACGGAATCGGCGCGGGAAGCCCCGCCGTTGACGGCGCGTCGGCGCCCCCCAGAGCGACCAAAACAATAACGATAGCGTTCATAAGCTCATACCTCAGGTCAGGGTAGAAATTGACCGCATTCATTGTGGCATAAAGTCTTCCCCGACTGGTAGAGGCGCCTGGCGCCTTTATTCGCAAGCAATGGACGGGCGGATAGAAGGAATCGGCGTGTGCCCGGGGCGGCACGGCCTGCCCGGGCCGTCATCCCGCACATTTTTGTTATCCCGCGGCCTGAGCGGGTATTCTTCCCGGAGAGGGATGTTTCGAATTGCCTCGAACCTGCAATCCAGGAGGAACTCAGAGTGCGCCGCTTCTCAATGCTGCTGATTGTCTCAGTCTCCATGTGCCTTGCCGTTTCAGCCGAGGTCACCTCGAACGCGTCTGCGACAGCGCCCGAAACCTTCACGCTGTGGCAGTTGCCGAATCAGACGCACGTACAGATGATGTCCTACGTCATCCAGACGCCGGACGGCTCGCTACTCGTCATCGATGGCGGCAATACGGGCGACGCCGACTACCTGCGGGAGTTTATCCTCGCCCGCGGCGGTAAGGTGAGCACCTGGATCATCACCCACGTGCATTCAGACCATGTCAACGCCATCATCGAAATCCTCAAGGAGCCGGGCTCAATCACGGTGGACACGTTCTATGGTTCCATTCCCGAGCGCGAATGGGTTGCCGCCCACGGCGGAGAGTCTGAGCTGGCCACCTGGGATGCCCTGGCGGACGCGTTTGCTCAATCCGGCCACCAGATCTCCGAACTGGCAATCGAGCAACGTCTGACCATCGACACGGTGAATATACGGGTGCTGGGAATCAAAAACCCCGAGATCACCGCCAACCCCATCAACAATTCAAGCATCGCGTTCCGGCTCTGGGATACGACCAAATCGGTGCTGTTCACGGGCGATCTCGGCGTGGAAGGAGGGGACAAGCTCCTGAACAGCGACCAGGCCCGGCATCTGCCCGCGGACTACGTACAAATGGCCCACCACGGCCAGAGGGGCGTGTCCGAGGCCTTCTACACCGCGGTAAACCCCTCCTTTTGCCTCTGGCCTACGCCCAAATGGCTCTGGGACAATGACAACGGCGGCGGCCCCGATTCCGGCCCCTGGAAAACCCTCGAAGTCCGCGCCTGGATGGATAAACTCTCGATCCAGCGCCATTACGTCATGCACGAAGGACTTCACGAAATCCGCTGACGCGGCGTGATTGCGCTCGAGCGGTTTTCAGCCGGATTTCTCGTCTTTCTGCAAATAGGGCCGCATGAACCGGCGGACGAGCCGGATACTCCATTTTCGCGGCAGCAGGCGCGCCAGAAGTGCCGGTCCCGTATACGCCCAGGGGCCAACCCGCGCTTTGCGCCCTAGGTAGCGCAGCCCCAGTTCAGCAATCGCCTCCGGCCGGTCCGCACGCGCCATAAGCCGGTTTGCACGCGCTTCTGATATGCCCTCCGCTACGAAGAACTCCGTGCGTGTGGTGGATGGACACAACGCCAGCACATCGATCCCGGCTTGCTCGTACTCGCCGTAGAGGCCTTCCGCAAGCGCGATAGCGAACGCCTTCGTCGCCCCGTATACCGTGTGAAACGGGGATGGAATCACCCCCAGCACCGATCCCACCAGGATGATGCCGCCGCATCGGCGTTTTATCATCTCCGGCGCCAGTAAACGGGTGAGGAGCGCGGGAGTAACGCAGTTCAGGCTGATCATGTCCGCCAGACGTTCAGGCTCGCTGTCTTCAAATGGCCACGCGTAACCCACCCCGGCGTTGTTGACCAGTAGCCCCACCTCGAGGTCTTCGACGGCCTCTGCCACGCGATACGCCGAGGCCGACTGGGCCAGGTCCTCATTCACGCACCGGCACTCCACCCCATACCTGGAGCCCAGGTCATCGGCGAGGTTCTGGAGCCGGTTCAGGCGCCGTGCCACCAGCACACAATTCAGTCCCTTCGCGGCGATGGCTTCCGCAAATGCCTTCCCGATGCCCGCCGAGGCTCCGGTAACCAGAGCCCATTTTCCATAACGTTTCAGGTCGTGCATGCGCGGTACGCCTCCTCTGGCCTGGTGCGGCGATGGGCCATGCGCCGCGCCGCAAAAAACTATGATAACGGCCCACTCGCTGCCCCTCAACGCCTTCCACACCGCGCCTCCGGCCATTGCAGAAGACTGTCAAGCTATTTGCTGATTTTTCCGGGGGTTATTGCAACGACTGGGTTCTAATGACGTAATCACTTTCAAAACTCCACCCCCAAATCGGCTATCGCCGATTCACCCCCGCCCGCGGGGGACAAATGCGCCGCATCCGGAATGTAGGAGCAGCCCCCCGTGGCCGCCCATCCGGATTACGCGGGCACCCCCACGCGGTTGCGCAACCTTGATATACGGGGCAACCGCGACGTGGCAGCGTTCGGGTTGTAGGGGCAGACCCCTGTGTCTGCCCATCCGGATCGCCCCAGTGGCTGCGTAACCAGGATCTACCTCGGCAACCCTGGCGCAGACGCGTAACCAGGATCTATCTCGGCAATCCCGACGCGGGCGCGTTCCGGTGTAGGGGCAGACCCCTGTGTCTGCCCATCCGGATAGCCCGCGCGCTGCGACGGGACGCTGCAAGCCACAGCCCAAAATCCAACCTCCAAAACTCCACCCCCGAATCGGCTATCGCCGATTCACCCCCGCCCGCGGGGGACAAATGCGCCGCATCCGGAATGTCCTCGTCGGCACACGGTTCAGCCTCGCCCGCGGGGGACAGGTGCCCTGGGAGCGCCGACGTCCTCGTCGGCACACGGTTCACCCCCGCCCGCGGAGGACAGGTTGCACTGCGTTTTGCCGAACGCTCGAACCCATTTACTCATCTCCGCCAGCGGAGACAGCGCGCCGCGCCGGGATCGCTCCGTGCCGGTTCTTGTGTCCCCCGGTAACGTGGGATGGACGGAGACCCGCGTTACATGGCTGCGAGTGGGCGCCGGCTACTGCAATCCGACCTCAAAACTCCACCCCCGAATCGGCTATCGCCGATTCACCCCCGCCCGCGGGGGACAGGTGCCCTGGGAGCGCCGAAGTCCTCGTCGGCACACGGCTCAGCCCCGCCCGCAGGGACAAGTGCATCACACCTGGATCTCTCGAGTTAGGGTTCTTGTCTCCTCCGGTAGCGTGGCATGGACAGAGACCTGCATCACATGACTTCGGGCTCTGCCTCTTGTGTCCCCCGAAGAAAAGGGCGGATCAAAAACCTGACCAAGCGTCGCGTGTGCCGGTTCGCGTTCTTGTGTCCCCCGCGGGGGGCCTGTCGAAGAAGTGCATTTGTGGTCGCGAAGAGAGAGTTTCGGCGGCGAAGTGGATTTGTGGTCGCGAAGAGAGAGTTTCGGCGGCGAAGTGGATTTGTGGTTGCGAAGAGAGAGCTTGGACGGCGTTTTTTTGTTGCATGTCCACGTCGTCGGACTTTTTGGAGAGCATTAGCGGACTTTTTGGAGGACGCCAGGGGGCTTTTTGGAGGGCGTCAGCGGGCGTGGGAGGCGTGGGAGAAGATTGATGCGTGCGTGAGGGGCGGTTTCGTGCTGTCCATGACGAGTTTGAGCAGGAGTTTCAGGTTGTAGGCAAGACAGATCCAGCTCCATTCGGTTCGGACCTTGTCAAGACCGCGCAGCAGGAACTGACGTATGCCCATGTGACCCTTTATTCGGGCAAAGACGGTCTCAATCAGGGGGCCTCGTCGTTTGTATAGTTGGATTCCCTCGGGCGTCGCCATGCGGCGGCCAACCGTATCACGCAGGTCCTGGTATTCGTCGCGTCTGAGGGTGCGGAAGCGCGTGTTTTTAAACAGGCATCGCCTGGCCAGAGGACAGCCCTTGCCGCCGGGGCATTCGTACACGCGGTAGCGTGCCCCATGACGATTCATGCCGCAGCCGCGCGGCGTGAGCCTTTTGCCCATGGGGCAGCGGTATTCGTCGCGTTGGGCATCGTAGACAAACGCGCTGGAGGCAAGCCTGCCGCCATTCATCGGCAGTTTGCCCCAATGCTCCCGGGGAACAGCCTGGCTGGGATCGGGTCGGTTGGCGGGATTGGTATCGCGAAAGTCGGTTTGGGTCGGCATGCAGGCTTGCACGCTTTCGGCATCTAGTTTCTTCAGGTTTGGGCCGCTGGCGAAGGCGCTGTCGCCCACGATGCACTGCGGGTTTCCTCCCAGACGCCGGGCCCGTTCCACGGAGGGCATAACAACAGAACTCTCCCGCGTCCCTTCGGGAACATCGGCGGAGATGATGGCGCCGCTGGCGGCGTCCACAACCGCGGTGGGCGTGTAGTTGGGGGCGAAACCGCCGTCTTTGTTCGGAACAACCATGGCATCCGGATCCGTCAAGGGAACCTGGACCGCAGTGGCCTTAACGCCTTCCTTCCGGCGCCGGGCCGCGTCGCGCTCGTCGGCCACTTTGGCGGCCCGCTCGTATTGGGCGAGCTGGGCGCGCACGCCTTCGATTTTCTCGTCCAGCGCCGCCTTTTCCGGCGCCTCTTCGTCTTTCCGCGCCTTGCTGTCGCCCTGCGCCATCTGCGCCAGCCGATCGTTAAGCAGCTGGGCAACGTGGCCAGCGTGGCGCTTCAACGTCTCCCCCGTAAGTCCGCCGTGCACATTACTGTTGGCCCGTATGCGCGTTCCGTCACACACCAGCAGGTTCAACGCGTTTTCCACCGCCTCGCACAGGCGCTGGGCGAACCAGTCGTTCAGACCACTGAGCAAATCGCCGAAATCCGTGCGGAACTTTGCGAACGTGGCATGGTCGATGCTGCGTTTACCGAGAAACCACTGGAAGTCCAGCCGTTCCCGCGTGGCATCCTCCAGCTGACGGCTGCTGCGAACGCGCACCATCAGCCCGTAAAGGATGCATCCCGCGAGCAATCGCGGGTGAATCGGGGGCTGGCCTCGACGCGAAGGACGGTAGCGGTCTTCCCAGGGCGACCAATCCACCTGTTCGAGTAACGCATCCACGACCCGAATCCGATGGTCCAGCGCAAGAGAATCGTCCAGCGTCGTCACCACGTACTGGCCCCGCAAGAGTTCCGGCTCCGCCCATTTCCGTCCTGACATGCTGCCTCCTCCTCGTTTAATGGTCCACGTGATAATTGTAGCAGAAATGGACATAAATGTCTAGGAAATTCTTCGACAGGCCCCGGGCGGGGGTGGCCGCGAAGCGGCCGGGGGTGGACGCTAAACGGATGCCGCCGACGCAGGGCATGAAAACGTGGGCCATGCGGGCCATGTGGGCCCTGTGGCCAAGGGTGGACCGCGTGGACTCCCGCGATCTTTTTCCAATGCCTGAGCCGTTCTGCGCCTCTTATGGCAGCACAGGGTCAAGGCGCTGCATTCGCAAAATGGGGCAAACGACCGCTCGATCCGCTTTGGCAAAACGCTTCCGATACCTGCTCAAATCATCCAGAATTCGCTCTCCTGGCAGCGTCCTGCCTTCGCTGTCCCGGTAAGATCGTAGATGGCGCGCTTCCGGCTCGCGCTTGCGGCTCCTCGAACCGGGCGTGCCATTTACGGTAGACTGGGGGTTGCGGACGCACGATGCGTTTGCAGGAGGTGCACCATGCGCAAACAGTGGCTGCGGAATAGCGTAACCGCACTCGCGCTGGCCGCGCTGTCTCTGGGCGCTGCCGGCTGCCTTTACGAGGAGCCCGACACCAACCGGACCCGTCTGTCAATCCGCATCAATCTTATGCCCGACGATGACTACGCCGGCGGGATTACCATCCGTTTCGGAACCGGCCTGTAAACCCGGCGCCAGCGGCCGTTACGAACCCGGCACAGCCCGGTTCCGCGGTCGTGCACTTCGGGCGCTGAGGCCGTATACTGAACGCGGGAGACACCGCGCGGGTTCGGCGAGCGGCGGGTCGCCGCAACCAAATCGCAAACGGAAAGGCTGCATGATTCTCCGGCTAGTCAGTTTTTGTGGTCTCTGGATAATGGTGTTCCTGGCCTGGGCGCTGTCCGAACAGCGGCGCGAGGCGCCTTGGCGCCTGGTGCTTTGGGGCGTAGGCCTGCAGTTTGCGATCGGGGCCGTGCTGCTGCCCACCCGGCTGAAGGGGTTCGCATTCGCAGGGGCAGGCAAGCTGACCCGTGTTCTGACGGATGCGTCGCTTGAAGGCGCGGGTTTTGTCTTCGGCGACCTGGCCAGGAATCCGTCGTATGGCGCACTGGTGGCGTTCCAGGTTCTTCCCGTGATTATTCTCGTGTCGGCGGTTTCCGGCGTACTGTATCATTTTCACGTGATCCAGGCAGTCGTGCGCGCCGTATCGTGGCTCATGCGCCGCACGCTCAAGACCTCCGGCGCGGAGACTCTCGGCACAGCCCTGCTGATCCTCCTGGGCATCGAATCCATGACCGCCATCCGCCAGTACATCAACGGCATGACCCGCTCCGAACTCTGCACCGTCATGACCGCCTTCATGGCCACCATCGCGGGCAGCGTGATGGTGGTGTACGCAGGGTTCGGCGCGGAACCGGGGCACCTGCTGACTGCCTCCCTGATGAGCGCGCCCGCGGCCATCGTCGTATCGAAAATCATGGTGCCGGAACGGGAACAGCCTGCGACCGCGGGACATCTGCGTGTGGCGCTCCCCATCGAAAGCCAGAACCTGGTGGATGCGGCAGCCCGTGGCGCGTCGCAGGGCCTGGCGCTCGCGCTCAATGTGGGGGCCATGCTCATCGCCTTTCTGGGACTGATGTATATGGCCGATCTACTCTTTGGCACGCTCACAGGCAGCACCTTCAAAGAGGTCATGGGCTGGTTTTTCCGTCCGTTCGCCCTGGCGATGGGCGCCCCGCCGGCCGACGCCGCCGTGCTCGGGCAGTTGCTGGGGACAAAGACGATCCTGAACGAATTTCTCGCCTACCTGGACCTGCAGAATGCCAAACAGCTGAGCAGCCGTGGCCACATGATCGCCACCTACGCCCTCTGCGGATTCGCGAACCCCGGCAGCCTCGGCATCCTGATCGCCGGCATGACGAGCATCGCTCCAGAACGCCGGAATGACATCGTACAACTCGGGTTTCGCTCCTTTGCGGGCGGCACCCTGGCCTGTTTCATGACCGCGTGCGTCGCAGGAGTACTCCTTTATGCCTGACACTATCCCTGAGAACAGCGCTATCCCCTGTGTATTGACCATTGCCGGCAGCGACAGCGGCGGCGGCGCCGGTATTCAGGCCGACCTGAAGACCTTTACCGCGCTGCGGGTCTACGGCATGACCGCCATCACCTCGGTCACCGCGCAAAATACCGTTGGCGTCACGGGCGTACACGACCTGCCGCCCGAATTTGTCGCGGAACAGATCGATGACGTGGTTCGCGATATCGGCGCCGACGCGGCCAAAATCGGCATGCTGTCCAGCGCGGGCATCGTGGAAGCCGTGGCG
Organism: Candidatus Hydrogenedentales bacterium; assembly: GCA_050950105.1. Classification (GTDB taxonomy): domain Bacteria; phylum Hydrogenedentota; class Hydrogenedentia; order Hydrogenedentales; family SLHB01; genus UBA2224. The sequence continues at coordinate 765,312 of JBMNGZ010000010.1, forward strand.
GACAGCGTCGCGCGCAACAGCATTACGAAACTCGTGGTTGACCCCGTGATGGTGGCCAAGAGCGGAGATGCGCTGCTGCACGAATCGGCACGACAGGCCCTGTGCGCGCGGATCCTTCCGCTGGCCTGGGTGGTCACGCCGAACGTGCCCGAAGCCGAGGTCCTGGCCGGCGTGCGCATCACCGGACCGCAGTCGATTGAGCAGGCGGCCGCGCTCATTCACCGCCTTGGCGCCCGGTATGTGTTGATCAAGGGCGGCCACATGCATGGGGAGAACGCGGTCGATTACCTGTACGACGGCCAGGGCATCCAGACCTTTTCCGCCCCCCGCATCGCCACCAGGAATACCCACGGAACCGGATGCACCTACTCGGCCGCCGTTGCCGCGTACCTGGCGAGAGGCTGCGCGACCAGCGAGGCCGTCGAACGCGCAAAACAGTATCTGACCGGCGCCATCCAGCACTGCTTTCCGCTCGGAGCGGGCCACGGTCCACTCAACCATTTCTGGCGGACGGACGCGTAAACCCGGCGAATACTGGAATCGGAAGCGGCGCCAAGGCCGTGGGCGCCGAATCAGGATTGCTCGGGCGCAACCGGCGCCGGCTTGGGAAGGCCCGCGGTCGCCGCGCGAAATGCCAGGCGCAGCAGGCGGTTGCTCCAGCCAAACAAGCGGGTGAGATAGATGGTCGCGCGAACGCTCTGACGGGTGATCTTGACCTCGGCGCCCGACGTGAAATCGCGCCGCCGGTTGATGTTCCGCAGCGTCAACACCGCCATGCCGATCGCCCAGAGGCAGAAAGCGCGAATGCCCGGCTCGGATTTCGGAATCAGCAGGGTATAGTCGAGCGCGACTTCCAGATGCCGGCGGGCGACGCCGAGCAGATGGGCCAGCGCTTCCTGAAACGCCGCATTGCCGGGCGCCGTTTCAAGATGACGGAGATCAAACCCCGCCCGCGCAAAGGTCGCCCGGGGGAGCCAGCATACCTGCCGCTGCCGGTCTTCCCAGATGTCTTTGAGGATATTGGTCATCTGGAGCCCCTGGCCGAAGGAGACCGCGCGGCTCTCGAGCTCGTTCCGGCGGGCGGCAATCTCGTGGGAATGCGCACAAAACAGGTGTGTCAGCATCTCGCCCACCACGCCCGCCACATGGTAACAATACGCATCGAGATGCGCTTCATCGCGCAGGCCGTGCGTGAACTGGCCTTCCTGAAACTCCTCCATCCCGTCGGACATGATCCGAATGCACCGCTGCAGCGCACGCTGCTCGTCCGTGCTGAAACTGTGCGTAACACGCAGGACGCACTCGCTGTTCCGCACCAGGTCGCGTTCGGCGTCGAGCGTGCCGTCCTCAAGTTTCGAGGCCAGGTCTTGACCGAATTCCGCCCCCGAGCCGCGGTCATTGAGCGCCTGCACGAAGCGGTCGTAGTAGCGCCGCTTCTCCGCAACGGGCAGGCTTTCGGAATCCTCGATGGTGTCGGCGATCCGGCACAGAAGGTACGCGTTGCCCACCACCCGGCGGAGCGCGGGCGGCAGTTGCGGAATCGTCAGCGCAAAGGTCCGTGACACGCCCTGCAAAATACGGTCCTGGTAGGCGAGGGCGTCCGCCAGTCCATTCATGCGTTCTGCATCAAATGCTGCACCATTCACCGCGTATCGTGATCCTTGTGGCATGCGCCGTCGCGTGTTCGAGAATTCATCCCCATTCGCCGGGCCATCGTGCCCGCGCGGGCCTTAGGGCCTTTACCCCCACCGCACCCCGTGAGCACGGTCCAAAAGCCACCGGCACTGTACCGCCAGCCGCTCCATCCAGGACTCCGCCGAATAACCCGCCACCACGCCCTTGGATTGCAGCGCCTGGTACGATACCGTCGCCACATGCTTGACCCCCACCGCGTAATAGAGAGCCACCTGCTCGTACGGCGACAGATTGCGGTGCTTCTGGTAATGTTTGAGCATAATATCCGTGCGTTTGCCCAACCGTTCCGGCCGCATCGTCGTGCGAACGCACAGGTTTGAGATGCCATACGCCAGGTCTTCGAGAAAACAGCCATCCCCGGCGAATTCGAGGTCTACGATGGCCTGCAGGCGTCCGTCCTTAAAGATCAGATTGCCCCCATGCCAGTCGCCGTGGATAAGCCCGGTCTCAAACTGGTTGCGCGCCTCAAAGCTCAGCTCCTGCGAGGCGTCGCGCAGAAACAGGGCAATTTGATTGCACTCGTCCACCACCTTGGCTTCGTTGCCGCCCTCTTTGGCCATCTCGAAAAACTGGGCAAACAAGGTGCGCGGGACTTCGCTGAAGCGCCACATCCGAGCATCGCGTTCGGGACGCGGGAAATCTCGGCAGACACCGTGCATTTGGCCCAAAGCGTGCGCCGAGATCGCCAGGGTTTCGCTGGTCACCTCCATGGGCGCCCCTTCGATAAATTCCTGAAGCTCCAGTGCCCAGTTGTCGCCCTCCACAATCTTCTTGCCGGTCTTCGCGGGCAGAATGCGCGCCACGGGCAGCGCGTTTTCGTCCAGGTGCTGGGAAAGCCGATGTTGAAAACGAAGCGTATCCAGCACGTACGGATCGCGCTGGTACGTCTTGATAAGAAACTTGCCCACACCCGTCATCACGATCAGTTTACGGTGCCGGCGCTGGTGGGCCATCGGTACCGGCACCGGCATGTCGACAAAGCCCACGTCATAAAATTCGCGGATGACGCGGGCCAGCGCCTCCTGCCCCTGCAGGTTCGGCTGCTGTCTCTCTACCGGCTCGGATGCCTTCATGGAAGTGCAATGACCTTTTCGGATTGGACGTTTTTCAGAAGCTCCTCCTTCTTGAAATGCGTTTCCTTGAATTTCAACTGACTGAACAGTTCGCGGCCTTGATCCATGTAGTGGGGGGAGGCGGGATCGTTGCTGTTCCCCCAGGGCACCACGCTGAATGATTTCACCCCGTCCGGCCGCATGAACATGAGCATCATGGCCACCGACCCTTTTCGCGCGACAAATTTGCCGGGCATCTCCTTGCTTTCGGCATACCCCACGTCGCGCAGGGTTTCCGTTTTGTTGCTCTTGTTGGGCCCGCCGCCAAAATCGACCCCGCCACAGCCCACGAAGGTATCGCCCCGGCCCAGCAGATGAAGGTCGCCCCACATCAGATCAACGGTGCCGTGCATCGCCTTCATGTCGGCCACGGCCTTCATAAACAAGTCGGCCAGTTTGACCTGCTCCGCGGGCGAAGGCTCCTCGCCTCGGGCAATGGCCTCGACGTCCACCGCGTTTTCGCAGAGAAGCCGCCAGGCTTTCATGATGGGCGCCCCCTTGCTTTCGGCACGAACGTAGCGATCCCAGGACAGCGCGGAGTCCAACGCGGCCTGAAAATCGGCGTCGCTGAGATATTCCTGGCCCGCCGCAGCCACGGCCATTTTAAGCGCCTTTTGCCACGGTTCTGCGAGCAGATCGTACACATTCATCGCGATCTCGATCGCATCCTCCTCGGTCACCGAGTCGTTCTCGCCCAGCAACTGCAGGGCCCGTCTTCCGCGCATGTTCATCAAATCCCACGACACGTTGAAAATATAGTCCGGGTATTTGTCGGGCGTCATCGGCGAATCCGGAAGCATCAGAGCCGGGCTGATATTGCAGTTCTGCATGTAGCCGGAGGACGGGTTTTTGATCTGCACCAGATCGGCAATGCCGGTGATGCCCAGCCACTTTGTGGCCGACGTGTGTCCGGGCACCGGCGCCGACCAATCATAGCCTTCGGGGCGGATCGGGGTGCGCCCGGTCCGCACATACTGAATGTTGCCCTGGGTGTCCGCAAACAGCAGGTTTTGCGCCATGAACTCGTTCATGGCCAGTGCCTCATAGAACTCGTCGCAGCTGTTCGCCGTCGACATTCGGTACATCTGCTCCAGCAGGCCTACCGAGTCCAGGTAGGTGGTCGCGCCCGCATACGCGACGCCGTGGTTCGGTCCCTCCACGCAAGGGCCCCATTCCGTGTACACGGCCGTGCGCCGGAACGGCTCGCCGTCCTTGACGTCGAATTCGATCACCCGGGATTCCGCGTCTTTCCAGACTCCATCAAGTTCGTACTGCAGCGGATTTTCCGGGTTGATCTTCAGCTCATAGACATCCGACGTGTCGGGTCCGCCCGTCGTGCAGGCCCAACCCAGATGGGCCGTGTGACCCAGGCCCATCAGCGGGGCGCCCACGATAAAATGACCATTGACGTCGATTTCTTCTGCCTGTACGCGCGCCTCGTAAAACACCTGTATCCCGCGCCACGTCAGATGCGGATCCGTCAGGAGAATGGCGCAGTTGTCGGCGGATCGGCTCGGCGCGATCGCCCACCCATTCGAACCCCGGCCCGAGTCCTCCTTGCGCCTTTTGAGATCGCTATATACGGTGCCGAGCGGCCATTGGAGAATCATGGCGCGCCCGATGGCAATACAGTGCCAGGGTTCAAACTCAAACGCGTACTCCGGCGTGCGTTCCGGGTGATCTGCCACATAGGCATTGATCCCCGCCGAAAACGCATCGCAAATCATGCGGACGCGTGCCGGGCTTTCCGAATACGCGCGCTCGGATACTTCCGGATTCTGGAACAGCCGGTGGATGTAATCCTCCTCAATATGCCCTTTACCGAAGACCTCCGACATCCGCCCGAGGGCCGTGCGCGCATTCTGGAAAATATCCTCAAGCCGGTCCTCTGCCTCCGCATATCCAAAGGCATACATCGCTGCTTCGAGCGAATCCGAGTAGATGTGCGGTATGCCCCATTTCGTGCGGTACACAATGGCCTCTGTGGCGGTCGGCGCCGCTTCCGGGGCGGGAGCAGCCGGTGAAACGACTTCTTCGGGCGGCAGGGCCGTTGCCGGCAGATGTTCCGAGGGCGCCTGGGTCACAGGCTGCTCCTGTTCCCGGCAACCCGCCGCAATCATGGCTACAAGCATCAGAACCAAGCCCAGCCGCCAAAGTATCGTTCTCATCACCGCGCTCCCATCCGTTCGCCTCGTTACCAACCCCGTGAACCGGCAACAAACGGCCCGATATCCCCGGGTCCGTTCAGGCGCCGCAGGCCCGGACCGGGCAAGCTCGCAGATACCGGATCTCCTCCTCCGCTACGGCGTGCGGGCCGTCCGCGCCATAGTATTCCACACAGAAGGCCGGATCCTATTCAAGGTCTACCGGCTGTTGAACATAGTTGTTCAGGGCGATATGGTCATCGGCCAGTTTGACGCTGTAGCTGTAATCGTAGTGGCCAGCGTGAAAACAGCAACTTTTGAATTGGAAACTCCCAGTACGCCCCTTCAATTGTTCCGGGGCTCCAACTTCGTGCTCCGCGACGCCTGGCGACTGCTCCGGGCGACCGGCTCCTAATGCAAGCCAGTGGGTTCCCCGGCATTCTCGCGATGTAATCGATTACGGGGTCATACTACCGTTTGCATGACAGTACGTCAAAGTCTCGGGGAGAGTCGGAGACAAATCGCGCGCTTTTCAACGAAAAGGCTGCGCCGCGCGCCCGCTGGGCGACGCTGTCGAAAAATGGCACCTGCGCATCGTTTTTCCCCAAAGCGGACGTCGTACAGGGCGTGGTGGCCAGCGAGACCGGCCCCAAAGCCCCATCATGCGCTGCACGTGCTGCGCGTGCAGCCGGGGCAAGCCGTGGGCCTTTTCAATGGCTTGGGGAGAGAGCCCCAAGCACTCGTTCGAGATGCCTCCCGCCGCGACATGACAATTGATATTACGGGCGAGCGCAAGGTCCAGCCTGAAATCTAAACCGTGACTCTCCTGCGGCCTCGCTCCGACACGGCAAAGCCGTCGAGGAGTTCAGCCGGTCAAGCCATTTGCTCATCTTACCGGGGCGTGTATCGTCGCGCCATTTGGTTTCTTGCCAGGCATTGGGAGGTCGCGGGGTTACCCTGTTTTGACGGACACGTAGGGGTAGATAGAATGGAGCAAGGAGACCCGCGTGGACCCAGTGGACAGGATGGACTGGGTCCCGACAGTGCGGCATAGCCCGTGCCGGCTCTTGTATCCCCCGCTGACGGAGCAAACGTCCTCGTCGGCACACGGTCCAGCCCCGCCCGCGGAGGATAGGTACCCTGGGAGCGCCGACGTCCTCGTCGGCACACGGTTCAGCCCCGCCCGCGGAGGACAGCGCGCCGCGCCGGGATCGCTTCGGTCCGGGCCTCTTGTGTCCCCCGCGGGCGGGGGTGGCCACGCGCCCCGCGTGGCCGGGGGTGGACGGTTACGAGTTGCGCGCGGCCTCAGCACTGGAAAATGTGGACCGCGTGGACTCTATGGACCGCGGGTCGGCGCGGGACTGCAGCGAACGCGCGGCTGCTTGGAGATCAGGGTAGCATTGCTGGAACTGGACTCGGGGAGTGCTATGCGCCACCAGACTCCGCACGGAGAATCCACCCCCAAATCGGCTGCCGCCGATTCACCCCCGCCAGCGGGGGACAGGTGCGCCGCACATAAGTCTCTGGTCTTTGGGCTCTTATGTCCCCCGAAGAAGAGGACGGATCACAAACTGAACCAAGCGCCGCATATGCCGGTTCGCGTTCTTGTGTCCTCCAAAGAAGAGGATGGATCAAAAACTAAACCAAGCGCCGCGTATGCCGGTTCGCGTTCTTGTGGCCCCCGCGGGGGGCCTGTCGAAGAAGTGCATTTGTGGTCGCGAAGAGAGAGTTTCGGCGGCGAAGTGGATTTGTGGTTGCGAAGAGAGAGCTTGGACGGCGTTTTTTTGTTGCATGTCCACGTCGTCGGACTTTTTGGAGAGCATTAGCGGACTTTTTGGAGGACGCCAGGGGGCTTTTTTGAGGGCGTCAGCGGGCGTGGGAGGCGTGGGAGAAGATTGATGCGTGCGTGAGGGGCGGTTTCGTGCTGTCCATGAGGAGTTTGAGCAGGAGTTTCAGGTTGTAGGCAAGACAGATCCAGCTCCATTCAGTTCGGACCTTGTCAAGACCGCGCAGCAGGAACTGACGTATGCCCATGTGACCCTTTATTCGGGCAAAGACGGTCTCAATCAGGGGGCCTCGTCGTTTGTATAGTTGGATTCCCTCGGGCGTCGCCATGCGGCGGCCAACCGTATCACGCAGGTCCTGGTATTCGTCGCGTCTGAGGGTGCGGAAGCGCGTGTTTTTAAACAGGCATCGCCTGGCCAGAGGACAGCCCTTGCCGCCGGGGCATTCGTACACGCGGTAGCGTGCCCCATGACGATTCATGCCGCAGCCGCGCGGCGTGAGCCTTTTGCCCATGGGGCAGCGGTATTCGTCGCGTTGGGCATCGTAGACAAACGCGCTGGAGGCAAGCCTGCCGCCATTCATCGGCAGTTTGCCCCAATGCTCCCGGGGAACAGCCTGGCTGGGATCGGGTCGGTTGGCGGGATTGGTATCGCGAAAGTCGGTTTGGGTCGGCATGCAGGCTTGCACGCTTTCGGCATCTAGTTTCTTCAGGTTTGGGCCGCTGGCGAAGGCGCTGTCGCCCACGATGCACTGCGGGTTTCCTCCCAGACGCCGGGCCCGTTCCACGGAGGGCATAACAACAGAACTCTCCCGCGTCCCTTCGGGAACATCGGCGGAGATGATGGCGCCGCTGGCGGCGTCCACAACCGCGGTGGGCGTGTAGTTGGGGGCGAAACCGCCGTCTTTGTTCGGAACAACCATGGCATCCGGATCCGTCAAGGGAACCTGGACCGCAGTGGCCTTAACGCCTTCCTTCCGGCGCCGGGCCGCGTCGCGCTCGTCGGCCACTTTGGCGGCCCGCTCGTATTGGGCGAGCTGGGCGCGCACGCCTTCGATTTTCTCGTCCAGCGCCGCCTTTTCCGGCGCCTCTTCGTCTTTCCGCGCCTTGCTGTCGCCCTGCGCCATCTGCGCCAGCCGATCGTTAAGCAGCTGGGCAACGTGGCCAGCGTGGCGCTTCAACGTCTCCCCCGTAAGTCCGCCGTGCACATTACTGTTGGCCCGTATGCGCGTTCCGTCACACACCAGCAGGTTCAACGCGTTTTCCACCGCCTCGCACAGGCGCTGGGCGAACCAGTCGTTCAGACCACTGAGCAAATCGCCGAAATCCGTGCGGAACTTTGCGAACGTGGCATGGTCGATGCTGCGTTTACCGAGAAACCACTGGAAGTCCAGCCGTTCCCGCGTGGCATCCTCCAGCTGACGGCTGCTGCGAACGCGCACCATCAGCCCGTAAAGGATGCATCCCGCGAGCAATCGCGGGTGAATCGGGGGCTGGCCTCGACGCGAAGGACGGTAGCGGTCTTCCCAGGGCGACCAATCCACCTGTTCGAGTAACGCATCCACGACCCGAATCCGATGGTCCAGCGCAAGAGAATCGTCCAGCGTCGTCACCACGTACTGGCCCCGCAAGAGTTCCGGCTCCGCCCATTTCCGTCCTGACATGCTGCCTCCTCCTCGTTTAATGGTCCACGTGATAATTGTAGCAGAAATGGACATAAATGTCTAGGAAATTCTTCGACAGGCCCCGGGCGGGGGTGGCCACGCGCCTCGCGTGGCCGGGGGTGGACGGTTACGAGTTGCGCGCGGCCTCAGCACTGGAAAATGTGGACCGCGTGGACTCTATGGACCGCGGGTCGGCGCGGGACTGCAGCGAACGCGCGGCTGGTTGGAGATCAGGGTAGCATTGCTGGAACTGGACTCGGGGAGTGCTATGCGCCACCAGACTCCGCACGGAGAATCCACCCCCAAATCGGCTGCCGCCGATTCACCCCCGCCAGCGGGGGACAGGTGCGCCGCACATAAGTCTCTGGTCTTTGGGCTCTTATGTCCCCCGAAGAAGAGGACGGCTCAAAAACTGAACCAAGCGCCGCGTGTGCCGGTTCGGGTTCTTGTGGCCTCCGAAGAAGAGGACGGCTCAAAAACTGAACCAAGCGCCGCGTATGCCGGTTCGCGTTCTTGTGTCCCCCGCGGGCGGGGGTGGCCACGCGCCTCGCGTGGCCGGGGGTGGACGGTTACGAGTTGCGCGCGGCCTCAGCACTGGAAAATGTGGACCGCGTGGACTCTATGGACCGCGGGTCGGCGCGGGACTGCAGCGAACGCGCGGCTGCTTGGAGATCAGGGTAGCATTGCTGGAACTGGACTCGGGGAGTGCTATGCGCCACCAGACTCCGCACGGAGAATCCACCCCCAAATCGGCTGCCGCCGATTCACCCCCGCCAGCGGGGGACAGGTGCGCCGCACATAAGTCTCTGGTCTTTGGGCTCTTATGTCCCCCGAAGAAGAGGACGGATCACAAACTGAACCAAGCGCCGCATATGCCGGTTCGCGTTCTTGTGTCCTCCAAAGAAGAGGATGGATCAAAAACTAAACCAAGCGCCGCGTATGCCGGTTCGCGTTCTTGTGGCCCCCGCGAGCGGGGGTGGACACGCGCCCCGCGTGGCCGGGGGTGGACGGTTACGAGTTGCGCGCGGCCTCAGCACTGGAAAATGTGGACCGCGTGGACTCTATGGACCGCGGGTCGGCGCGGGACTGCAGCGAACGCGCGGCTGGTTGGAGATCAGGGTAGCATTGCTGGAACTGGACTCGGGGAGTGCTATGCGCCACCAGACTCCGCACGGAGAATCCACCCCCAAATCGGCTGCCGCCGATTCACCCCCGCCAGCGGGGGACAGGTGCGCCGCACATAAGTCTCTGGTCTTTGGGCTCTTATGTCCCCCGAAGAAGAGGACGGATCACAAACTGAACCAAGCGCCGCATATGCCGGTTCGCGTTCTTGTGTCCTCCAAAGAAGAGGATGGATCAAAAACTAAACCAAGCGCCGCGTATGCCGGTTCGCGTTCTTGTGTCCCCCGCGGGCGGGGGTGGCCACGCGCCTCGCGTGGCCGGGGGTGGACTCTCCTCTTTCATCCCCGATGCGTGTTCAAGCCATCCAAAATCCGCTCTCCTGACATCGTGTTGCCATCCTATGTTCCGGTAAGATCGCAAATAGCAGGACGATACCATCCCCGGTCAGAGCGTAGAGGGCGCGATTCGTCAGTTGTACCAGCGCCGCCGCTTACGGTACTGTCTACGGGAAATCAAAAACAGGGAGAATTCCGATGGCAGAAGAGACTATTTTCGCAAAGATCCTCAG
>JBMNGZ010000011.1:0-85984 GCA_050950105.1 Candidatus Hydrogenedentales bacterium
CTACTGGGAGTATGTCATGGACAAGTCGTCCAGCGACCCGCACGGACGGCCGTGGACGTCACCCCTCCACGACCAGAGCCGGCGGTACACGCCCGACATGTGCCCCCAGACCCTCGACATACTCGGCCGGTCCATCCACATCGACATCACCCAGCGCTATGAGCAGAAGCATGTGGACTGGATCGTGCAGGCGGTCCAAGAAGGTGGCCGCGGCGCTTGCCTGAAGCAGAAGCGGGCAGCCGCTACCAACACCAACTGCGCGCGAATCGAATGAACGGATCGCGTGCCCGCGGCTGAGGCTCCAGGGTGCCGGCGCGAGGCCGGCGCTCTACCGTCCAGGAGGCCGGGGCTTAGAGTCTTCTGCGGCCTTCAGTCCGCGGCACTCGCCCCCGGCATCTCCAGCCCGAGGCTGTGAACGAGCCGGGGCAGGGTCTCGCCGGCGGGGCCTTGCAGGAAGACGTCCGTGATGGTCTCCGTGAAGCTGGTCCGCTCGATATTGGCCTCGATGATGCGCGCGCCGTTGCGTTTTGCCAGGTAGGGCAGGTCCGCGGCGGGGTAGACCTGGGCCGAGGTGCCGACAATGAGGACCGCGTCGCAGGTGTCGCCCCATTCCGCCGAGGCGCGCAGCGCATCCTGCGGGATCAGTTCGCCGAACATGACAATGCCGGGTTTCATGAGCCCGTTGCACACCGGACAGAGCGGGGGCGAGTCGCTCATGGTCCGTATATCCATCGGACGCTCCGCGCCGCAGTCCAGGCAGAACAGGTTTCGCGCGCTGCCGTGGTACTCGACCACCGATTTGCTTCCGGCCGCCTGATGCAGGGCGTCGATGTTCTGCGTCACGACGGCTTTCAGGTATCCATGGTTTTCGAGGGTCGCCAGGGCGAAATGTGCGGGATTGGGGCCGCATTCCGCGAAATCGATGGCCAGCTCCTTCCAGAACCGCCAGACTTTGGGCGGATTCGCAAGATACGCGTCGATGGTGGCGTAGTGTTCGGGCGGATACTTCGACCAGATGCCCGTGGGGCTGCGGAAATCCGGGATGCCGCTCTCGACGGAGATGCCCGCGCCGGTCACCGCAATGGTGCGCCTGGATTCCCGCAGGATGGCCGCGGCGTGTTCATAAGTCATGTTCCATGGTTGCCTTGCCTCCCGGGCGAGGCGCCGATCAGGGCGCCGGCTCGATCCGCTCGAGGCCGCCCATATACGGACGCAACGGCTCCGGCACAAGCACCGAGCCGTCCGCCTGCTGGTAGTTTTCGAGAACCGCGATGAGGGTCCGGCCCACCGCGAGCCCCGAACCGTTCAAGGTGTGAACGAATTCGGGTTTCTTGTCCCGGCGGACCCGGATGTTCGCCCGGCGGGCCTGGAAATCCGTGCAGTTCGAGCACGAACTGATCTCGCGGTAGCGGCCCTGTCCCGGAAGCCAGACTTCGATGTCGTAGGTCTTGGCTGCGCAGAAGCCCATGTCGCCCGTGGACAGCGTCACCACCTGGTAGGGCAGTCCGAGCCGTTGCAGAATCACTTCCGCGTGGCCGGTCAGCTTCTCCAGCTCGTCCCACGAGGTTTCCTGCGTGGTGAATTTGTACAGCTCGACCTTGTCGAACTGGTGCTGGCGCAGCATCCCCCGCGTGTCCTTCCCGTAGGAGCCGGCCTCGCTCCGGAAACACGGCGTATAGGCGACGCAATTGATCGGCAGCAGCGCCTCGTCGAGGAATTCGTCACGGTACATGTTGGTTAACGGCACCTCCGCCGTGGGCACCAGCCACAAATCGCGTCCGGCGAGTGTGAAGGCTTCCTCGGCAAACTTGGGCAACTGGCCCGAGCCCTCCATGGTCGCGCCGGATACCAGAAATGGCGGAAGGAATTCCGTATAGCCGTGTTCGCGCGTGTGGATGTCGAGCATGAAATTGATGAGGGCCCGTTCGAGCTGCGAGCCTGCCCCGCGCAACAGCGAAAACCGCGCGCCGGAGATCTTGCCCGCCCGCTCGAGATCCAGAATGTTCAGCTGCGAGCCCAGTTCCACGTGGTCTTTCGGCTCGAAATCAAACGCGGCCGGTTCGCCCCAACGGCGCTCCATCCGGTTCGCGGACGCATCGGGGCCGATGGGCACGCTTTCGTGGGGCAGGTTGGGGATGACCAGCAGGGCCTGCCGCAGCGCCTCATCGGCTTCACGCGCTTGATCTTGAAGCACCTTGGCTTTCTGGCTCACCTCGCGCATGGCCGCAATGGCGTCGGAAGCGTCTTCCTTCGCCTTTTTCTTCTTTGCGATCTCCTCGGAAGCGCGGTTGAGTTCGGCGCGCAGCTTTTCGGCTTCGTGGATCAGCTCCCTGCGTGCCGCGTCCGATGCGACGAGCGCGTCCAGGTCGATATCCGCGCCGCGCTTGGCCAGGGCTGCCCGCAACTGATCTTTGCTCTCGCGCACAAATTTGATGTCAAGCATGGTGGAATCCTCTGTTCCATTCCGTCCGTTCTCTTCTTGGAATACTGCACGCGCCCGGGTACAGGAGCGGTTACCGGATGCTGCGGATCAACGCGAGCAAGCGGTCGAGCTCGTCGAGATTGAAGTACTCTATCTCGATCTTGCCCCGGGCCTTGTCGCTGGCCTTGAGGGCTACCTTCGTGCCTAGTTTGCGGCGCAGTTCGTCTTCGATGGCCGTGATATTCGGGTCTTTGGCGGGCGCAGTCTTCGTCGCCGTGTCTTTTCGGGCCGCCATTTTCTCGACCTGCCGCACGGAAAGCCCCTGGCTCACGATTTTTCGGCACGCGGCGAGCTGGCTCTGCGGCGAATCGAGCGCCAGCAGGGCCCGGGCATGGCCCATGGTGATGCTTCCATCGGCTACCCGGCTCTGCACCACGTCGGGCAGATTCAAGAGGCGCAGCGTGTTCGCCACCGTGGCCCGCTTTTTGCCCACCTGATCCGCCAGTTCTTCCTGGGTCCACTCAAATTGTTCAATGAGTTGCCGGTATCCCCGCGCCAGCTCGATTGGATTGAGGTCCTCGCGCTGGATGTTTTCTATGAGGCCCAGCCTGAGCATGTCCGCATCCGAAACCTCCCGGCAAACCGCCGGAATGGTTTCGAGATCCGCCATGACGGCGGCGCGCACCCGGCGCTCGCCGCTGACCAGTTCGTAGCCATCGTCCGCCTTGCGCACGATGACCGGTTCCTGGACACCATCGCGCCGGATCGATGCGCTCAATTCCTCGAGCGTTTCTTCATTGAAGGTCATGCGGGGCTGTTTGGGGTTGGGTTTCAGATCGCGCGGGTTGAGCTGCAGCAGACGCGGCCCGGCCGGTGCATCCGGCTGTATCGCCAGATCGTCGGCTCGGTCCTCTCCGATGACAGAGCTCGAAATCAGGGCGCCCAGGCCTCTGCCCAGGCCTTTCTTTCTCTTAGCCACGCGACACCACCTCTCGGGCAAGGGCGAGATAAGCCCGTGCCCCCACCGATTTCAGATCATAAAAAATGACGGGTTTACCAAAACTGGGCGCTTCGCTCAGCGTCACATTGCGCGGGATGATGGTCTGGTACACGCGCTCGCCCAGGTGCGCCCGCACGTCTGCAACCACTTGATTGGCGAGGTTCGTATGCTGATACATGGTAAGCAACACGCCATGCAGCTTCAATCGCGGGTTAAGATTGTCCCGGATGAGTTTTACCGTCTGCAGCAGCTCACTCAGGCCTTCCAGCGCATAATACTCGCACTGCAAGGTGATCAGGATGCTGTCCGCGGCATTCAGCCCGTTGACCGTAAGCAAGCTCAACGACGGGGGACAATCGATGAACACGTAGTCATAGCGCTCGCGAAGCGGTCCCAGGGCGTCATGGAGCCGGAATTCGCGCCGCTCCTCGTTCACCAGCTCCACTTCTGCACCGACCAGTTCCCGCGTCGCGGGAACCAGGTGCAGGCGGTCCATCAGGGTCTTCTGCCGCAGGCCACCCAACGGCGCGCCGTTGACCAGGGCATCGTAGAGCGTGTTCTCGAGCGCATTTTTGTTGATGCCCAGCCCGCTCGTGGCGTTGCCCTGTGGATCCAGGTCGATCAGGAGCACCTTCTTGCCGGCAGCGGCCAGGCAGGCCGACAGATTGATGGCTGTAGTGGTTTTGCCCACTCCGCCTTTCTGGTTTGCAACGGCAATAACTCGAGCCATGCGGCCCTTCTCCAAACCTGTAACGTACCTGGACGCAGCCTATCTGTTCAGGGGAGCCGCGGGAGATTCCGCTTCGGGTCGGCCCTGCGACGGGTGCCTGCCCTATCTTTGTATATCAGAGCAACTTATGGCCTTCGAAGCTATGCCGGAGCGCACCCCCAGTGAACCCGTATCATACGGGCGGGCAGTGCTTAAGTCAATTTGGCGGTGCATGGCCACCGTCGGAAAAACTCCGCAAAGAGCTACCCTGCGCGGGTTGAAACGAGACAGCGAAGCGGCCACTGCGCTGTCTCGTTCGTTGCGCACACTGCCGTGGGGCACCCCGTTGCAGCGCCGTTGGGGTCCAGGTTCCGGTCTGCTATGCCTTCAACGCGCCTGCGGTGATCCCCTTCATGAAGACCCGCGTGGTAAGGAGGAAGAGGATGCCCAGGGGGATGGCGGAGACGGTATAGCCGGCAAACATGCGCCCGTACTGGCCGCCCACCCGTGTGTTGTAACGCAGCATGCCGACCGTCAGGACCATGACGTCTTCGCTCGACGTGGTGACGAGCGGCCACATGAACTGGTTCCACACGCTGAGGGCGCTGACGATTGCGACGACGCCGAGCACGGGTTTGGCGAGGGGGAGACCGACGTGCCAGAGCTGGCGCAGAAGCCCGGCGCCGTCGACCTGGGCCGCCTCGAACAAATCGTTGTCGATCTGGCTGAAAAAGCCGCGCAACAGGTAGATCCCGAGGATCTGCCCGCCGGAGATGTACGGCAGGATCATCACCGCATACGAATCCAGCAGCCGCAGCTGTTTGACCCAGAGAAACGACGGCACGAGCAGCAGCACCCCCGGGATCATCATCATGGCGATCATGGCGTAGTAGATGAACTCGCGCCCAAAAAACCGGTACCGCGCAAACAGGAAGCCGGCGACCGCGCCGAACACGAGGATTCCCGAGATGCTCACGGCCGTCACGAAAATGCTGTTGGCGATGTAGGCCTGCATGTCTGCCAGTGCGCCCGTGTAGTTCTCAAGATGGACGGGCCACGCGGGCAGCCAGAACGTATGATAAAACTGGTGCGTATCCTTGAACGACGTCATCACCATGAATCCGAAGGGGAAGAATGTCAAAAGCAGAAGGAATGCGAGCGCCGCTCTCCACAGCAGGCCCACGAGCCGGCGCGTCCGTTTCCCCGATAATGCCGTTCCCATGGCTCAGGCCTCCGGCTCGTAGTCTTCGGTTCGTATGAAGCGGTTTAGACTCAGCGTGAACGCCAGAAGAAACAGCAGCATCAGCAGGCCAATGGCGCAGGCCAGCCCCATGCGCTGATAGCTGAATCCGTTCAAATACATATACAGCCCGGGCACCGTGGTCTCATAACCCGGCCCGCCGTCCATCGTGAGAATGTAAATGGATTCAAAGCCGTTTACCACACCGATCATCGTCATCACGACCAGCAGCTTCACCTGCTGCAGTATCAGCGGGATGTGCATGCGCAGGATCCGGCCCAGGGCGCTCAATCCGTCCAGCTCGGCTGCCTCCAGCACGCTCCCCGGAATGTTGGCGAGTCCCGCGTAACAGATGAGCACGTTGAAGCCCCCTGCAAATGGAAACCCCACGAAGGCCACTGCCCACAACGCCGTTTTGGGATCCGACAGCCAGCCGCGCACCCAGTCGTGCAGATGAAGCCGCAGCAAAAGCTCCGTCAGGATGCCCGCATCGGAATAGATGTAGCTCCACAGCATAAACGTTACGACCCCGGGCACGATCATCGGCAGAACGACCGCCACGCGGCAGAAATACCGCCAGCGCTCGGATTTCAGATGAAAAATCATCTCTGCGACCAGAAACGGCACCGTGAGATGCGTTGCAAATGCAAATACGCCCAGTTTGGCCACATTGACGATGCTTTTGTGGAATACCGGATCGCCCGCCAGCGCGCGGAAATTGGCCAGCCCCACCCATGTGCTTTCGCCGCCGATGTCCCATTCCGTGAACGCATGGTACAGCGCGGAAAAGGCCGGGATGTAGTTGAACGTAAGCAGGAACGCCGCGGGCGCCAGCAGCAGACCATAGATCAGCGCCAGGGGCGGTTGTCCCGCCTTGCGCCGCCGTCGCGCGCCGCACGGCATCGTTCCGTCTCCGGATGCCAATGCGCTATCGTGCCGGTTCAAGCTCACGAATGAGGTTCGCCTCCCTCTCTTGCCACACGGCCTCCAACGGCTCGAAATCCCAGCCGGGCTCGCCGCGGTGTGCCTCGACCCATTGGGCGAAATTGTCTTCCAGCATTATCAGGAACTCATCCAAATCCACCCCGCCGTTCAGGTAATAGTCAAGCATGCGCCGCCAGTATTTTTTGTATTCGCCGTCAAACGACTCCAGCCACTTGATGGCGCAGTAGCGGCGCTGGAATATCTCGTTGAACGGTTCAAGACGCGGGTCCATCTGCGCTCCCCGAATGTTCGGAATAAATACCAGCGCTTCGGACGCGAGCCGCTCGATATTCTGCGGTGCGGTCAGGTACCTCAGGAAATCGATGCAGTCGTCGAGATTGTCGTTGAGCACGGCGCTGTGGGTCACATGAAGCTGAATCGCCGCGCCGCCTATGACGGTGGCGGGTGTTCCCGAAGCGTAGGGGCTGGTCTCCCGGGTGATAGCGGGGATGTAGGCAATGCCCCATTCAAAATCGACGTACGGGTCCGTGACCATCCGCCGGATGGACCACGACCCGTCCCACAGCATGGCCAGGCGCCCGGTCAGAAACAGGCGCATCGGATCGGTGTTCTTTAATTCTCTGGCCCAATATCCCCGCCATTCCAGTAAAAGCCGGTTCATTTCCCGCCACCGGGGGTCGCGCGTCGAGAAAAAACCTTTGGTGAACAGAAAACCGGCTTCGCGGGGCTCAAGATAATGCCCCAGATACCCTTCAGCGTCCGGGTGCGACGGCAGCAGGTCCAGCGCTGGCAAGAGATCGTGGTACAGCATCTCGAAAATGATGTCCTGCCCCCAATCCGAGCCCAGGTTGGCAATCGAGGTCATGGGGACCCGGTTCATGGCCTGCAAGCGGTCCAGCGCGTCCAGCATGCCATGCCAGGTGTTTGGGAATTCGGTGATTCCGGCCTCAGCCATGAGGCCTTTGTTATAAAAGATGCCAGTTTCCACAATGTCGAGCGGGATGCAGTAGAGCAGGCCGTCGGGCGCTCGCTTGGCGTTCACCAGGTCCTGGTTGCTGAAAAGTTCGATCCAGCGTTCATTGCCTTCAGCGTATGGATTGGGTTCTTCGAGGAAGGGATCCAGGGCGATGTACCAGCCTTTGCCGACATCCGGCCACGCGATCTCCGCGTTCAGGTTGATAATCTCCGGCGCGACGCCGCCGATCAATTGTGTCTTCAGCCATTCGCCTTCACTGGCGCCGGTTTGAATGAGTGGTTGATAGCGGATTCGGGACCCTTTCCGCTCTGCGTGCCAGGATTCAGCCAGCTCAGCCGAGACCTTGTTGGGCTCGCCTATCCCCGCAGGGATCGTCCCCGCATTGTATATGTTGAGATCGACGCGAAGCACGCCACGCGTTGTCTCGCTTCGATTATCGGGCGCGTCGGCCTGGTCTTTTTGAGCGCAACTCGTGGCAAGCAGGCCCCCGAGGCAGCACAAGGTATAGAAAAAGACGGCCGCGGCACCCTGGATGAAGGTGCGCAACTCGCGGTCGGCAGCAGCATCTCCGTTTTCCGAAAACGGGAATCGGCTCACAATAGTCCCCCTTACGGGTCTGCTCCCGGCGCACTCAACGACAGGCGCATCCGGGAAACTCGATTCTAATGAAAGTGCCGCCGGCTTTCCAGAGACGGTGACGGATGTGGATGGGCGAGTGCAATTTTGGGGCATTCCAGTTTAACCGGTTCGGAAATTGCGTTATCATACGCCCACTCAGGACCGCGACCGTCGGGGACAACCTTGGAGGGAACGATCATGCGAGGAATATCCGGCAGCTTGAAATTCGTGCCAGCCTGCGTGCTTGCCGCTGTGCTCATCGCCCTGTTCGCTGGCTGCGGCAATCCGCAGACCGCGTCTGCTCCTGACCCGGGCGCCGCGGCCCCGGCCGGAAAACCGCGGGTGGCCCTCATCATGAAATCCCTCGCCAACGAGTTTTTCCTGACGATGGAAGAGGGCGCGAAGGCGCACCAGGCCGCCCATGCCACAAGCTATGACCTCATCGCGCAGGGCATCAAAGACGAGCGCGACGTCAACCGCCAGGTGCAGCTGGTCGAGCAGATGGTCGCCCAGGGGGTCGATGCCATCGTCATCGCCCCGGCCGATTCCAAGCTGCTCGTCGCCGCATGCCAGAACGCCATGGATGCCGGGGTTGCCGTCGTCAATATCGACAACAAGTTTGACACCGAGGTATTGGCCGAACGCGGCATTGCCATTCCCTTTGTGGGACCCGACAACCGTAAGGGCGCGCGGCTGGTCGGTGACTATGTGGCGGCCAGGCTCTCTGCCGGCGATCCCGTCGCCATCGTGGAAGGCATCCCGACCGCATTCAACGCCATTCAACGCAAGCTGGGGTTTGAGGATGCGCTCCGTGCCGCGGATCTGAAAATTGCCGCCGCGCAGTCCGGCAGCTGGGAGACCTCCAAGGCCAATCAGGTCGTTTCGGCCATGATCACCGAAAATCCCGGGATCAAGGCGTTTTTCTGTGCGAACGACAGCATGGCGCTCGGTGCGGTCGCCGCGCTTCGCGCCGCAGGGAAACTGGATTCCGTGATGGTTGCCGGTTTCGATAATATCTCCGCGGCCCAGGAGCTTCTCCGCAAAGGAGAGATCGTCGCGACCGCGGATCAGCACGCCGATCAACTCGCCGTTTTTGGCATCGAGTATGCCTTGAAGATGCTCGCGGGGGACGCCGCGCCTGAAGACTTCGAGACCCCGGTCGATCTCATCACGCCCGAGACCCTGGCGGGCTCCTGAGCACGGGGCAGCCGGATACGGCTCAACATCTGGGAAAACAACGCGGGATGGCCAGCAACAAGCGATCAAACCTCTTCCTGCTCGATTACGTGGGGCTGGTGCTCGTTCTGCTGCTGCTTATTGCCGTGTTCAGCCTGTATACCGAAAACTTCTTCACGGCCATCAATTTCCGGACGATCGTAAACCAGACGCCCGACGCGGTCGTGATCGCCGTCGGCATGACCTTCGTCCTGATCATCGCGGGCATTGATTTGTCCGTCGGTTCGGTGCTGGGGCTCAGTGCCGCCGTGCTCGCCGTGGGCCTGCACCGTTTCGGATGGCCCATGGCCATTGCCATTGCCGCCAGCCTGGGCACGGGCCTGTTGTGCGGCCTGCTGAACGGCCTCATGGTGATCACGTGGCGGCTGCCGGCGTTCATCGTAACCCTGGGCATGCTTGAAATTGCCCGCGGTGGCGCGTATCTCGTCACCAGCACCCGGTCCGTCTATATCGGCACCCGGCTCGGCGACTTCGTCTCGATGCGTGTTGGCGGCATCTCGATGATGGTCTTCGTTGCGCTCTTCGTCGTTGTTGCCGGGCAGCTCGTGCTTTCCATGACGGCGTTCGGCCGGCATCTGTTCGCTGTGGGGTCGAATGAAGAAGGCGCCCGTCTCTCCGGCATTCCCACCTTGCGGCACAAAGCGGCCGTGTACGCGTTGAGCGGTTTGCTGGCCGGGCTGGCGGCGGTCATTCATGCCGCGCGCCTGGAAGGCGTGAACCCCGAGGATGGTGTCGGCTACGAACTTCAGGCGATCGCGGCCGTTGTCATTGGCGGCACCAGTCTTTTCGGCGGGCGCGGGTCGGTGGTGCGGTCCTTTCTTGGCGTCATGATCATCGCAGTGCTCGCCGGCGGATTAGCCCAGGCCGATGCATCGGAGCATACCAAACGCCTGGTCACGGGCCTGGTCATCGTCGCTGCGGTTATCATCGACTATTATCGTAACCGGCTCCGGGCATCCTCGGCAGCGGAGTGAGGCGCGTCGGAGCCCGGCGCTCGTGGTGGCCTCAGCCTCTATCCGGGAAGCATGCGCCACCCGCATAGCTGGCCGGCGCGTGGCAAGGGAGAGGCTGCCGATTGCTGCCCCTGGGAGGCCGGCGCGCAAGGAAACGCATGCGCCGCAGACCACCCGGCGTCGTGCAGTGCTGAAAATTACCCCGAAAGTAGACTAGAATTCACGGCAGGGGTAACGCCTTCGCAGGTCTGGGCATACTGAAACTGGGAGAGACTCTTCATGCGCATCGGAGTACCTAAAGAAATTAAAGCGGATGAACAACGCGTCGCCATCGTTCCTTCGGGCGTCGCCGCGTTTCGGGCCCACAACCACCGCATCATGGTTGAAAAGGGCGCCGGACTCGGCAGCGGCATTTCCGATGAGGCCTATGCAGCGGCCGGCGCAGAAATCGTCACCGACCCCCGGGAGATCTGGGAACGCGCCGAGATGATCGCCAAGGTCAAAGAGCCCATCGGTGACGAACTGGACTGGATGCAGTCGGGCCAGATTGTCTATACCTACCTGCATCTGGCCTCTGATGAAACGCTTACCCGCAGGATGCTTGAAGCGGGTGTAATTGGCATCGGCTATGAGACCGTCCAGTTGCCGGATGCCACACTGCCGCTCCTGGCGCCCATGAGCGAAGTCGCCGGGCGGCTTGCCGCGCAGATCGGCGCGCATTGCCTGGAAGCCAGTTCCAACGGTATGGGGATTCTCCTCGGGGGCGTCTCGGGCGTCAAACCCGCCAACGTGACTATTCTCGGAGCCGGTGTCGCCGGCACGCACGCCTGCCAGATTTGCGTCAGCATGGGCGCTCATGTCACCGTGCTGGACATCAACCCGTCGCGGTTGCGC
Source organism: Candidatus Hydrogenedentales bacterium (assembly GCA_050950105.1). Classification (GTDB taxonomy): domain Bacteria; phylum Hydrogenedentota; class Hydrogenedentia; order Hydrogenedentales; family SLHB01; genus UBA2224. The sequence continues at coordinate 10,994 of JBMNGZ010000011.1, forward strand.
TACCTCTACGACATCATGTCCTCGCGAGTCACCACCGTCATGTCCAATGCCGCCAATATTGCGGACGAAGTCACGCAGGCTGACCTGGTGATCGGGGCGGTCCTGCTGCCCGGCGCTCGAACTCCCCGCCTGGTCACCGACGACCTCGTCAGACAGATGCGCCCGGGCGCGGCCTTCGTCGATATTGCCATTGACCAGGGCGGCTGCAGCCAAACCTCCCGTCCGACTACCCATCACGACCCCACTTTTGTGACGCATGAGGTGGTGCATTATTGCGTCGGCAATATGCCCGGCGCCGTCCCCCGAACCTCCACCTACGCATTGACCAACGTCACGCTGGGCTACGGGCTCACCATCGCCAATCGAGGGGTTGACGCAGCCATCGAGGATGATCGCGCTATCCGGAGCGGCGTCAACACCTACAAAGGGAGACTCACGTGCCGGGGTGTCGCCGAGGCCTTTGGCCTGGATCTCTGCGAGATCTGACATGAACGGCCAGCAGCTGCGGCGCGACCTCGAGTATCTGGCCGGAGTTCTGCCTCACCGCGGCTCCAACACCAAGAGCGAGCGCTCCGCCGCCGAATATCTGGCCGGACGGTTCAGGGACTTTTCTCTGGATGTTGAACTCGACGATTTTCACAGCGTTGACAGTGAATGGCTGCTCTACGCCTTATATTTTTCCGAATTTGCCGTAGTGGCTATCATCGCGGCCTGGTGGCCTCTGGTGGCGTTCGGATACGGCCTGTTTATTTTCCTGTGCTACCTCGCCGAATCCACCGGATATCGTCTTTTCGGCCGCTTTTTACCCCAATACGACTCGCAAAACGTGGTCTGCCGTTTCGTGGCCCCAAAACCCCGGCGTCTCTGTATTGTCACGGCCCATTACGATTCGCCTCGCGACAGCCCCTTGCAGTCCCCGCGAGTTCGGCCGTGGTTGCGCCTCATACAGCTCTTTCTGGTGTTTTGTATGATGCTGGTTATTGTGTCCTGTGCCGTGCAGGGCTTCGGGCTCTTCGATTCGCTCACCTTTCCCTACGACATCGCCGTTCGCTGGACGGCCGTCGGCTGCCTGCTCTGCGCGGCCGCCTTTCTGGTGTTTACCGAACTGTCCTGTGATTACGGCCGGGGCGCGTGGAACAATGCCTCCGGAACCGCCGTTTTACTCGAACTCGTGCGGCGATTTTCCGGGGCCGGATTGGAACAGACCGACCTCTGGTTTGTCGCCACGGGAAGCAAGGAGGCCGGCCTCAACGGCATGCGCCATTTCATGAGTACACACCAGTTCGATCCGGCCTCGACCTTCTTTCTCAACATCGACTCTGTCGGTGCGCCCTGCCTTCATTACGTCATTGCGGAAGGTATCTTGTCGACGCTGCGCAGCTCCAGGGTACTCGTTTCCGCGGCGGAACAGGCTGCGCAGGCATTCCAAGCCACCCCCGTCCAGTGCCGAGAATTTCATTCAGACGCCCTCTTGCCGCTCACTCGCGGCTTTCACGGGCTCACGCTCACGTCGTCGTATGAGACGCCACCGGAAGATCGGCTGCTTTCCGATGACACACACCTGGATGTTCGCGACAGCGCGCTGCTCGCCGCCAGCGGTCTGGCCGAGGCCATCCTCCGCCGCGTGGATGCGCTTCCCGGCGCCGGCCCGTAAGGCTCGCCCTCCCAACTTCTCCCCTCAATGGGAAGCATGCAGCCGGCTTGGGGGCGTGTGCGATGAAAAAAAGCCCTGGCAGGCTCCCGGGAGCCGGCCGGGGCTGCGTCTGAGTGCGCCCGGGGAATGGCCAGCAGGGGGGCGGCCATTCCAGACTGGTTCAGGGTTCCGTGCGCTCGCCGAGTTTGGCGTCCATCATGAAGAGGCCGTTGGGATGGCCGGCAATCAACTTGAGTTTCTGCAAAACGCCATCGGCCGATGCTTCTTCTTCCACCTGTTCCGCTACAAACCACTGCAGGAAATTGTCGGTGGCGTAGTCTTTCTCGCTGCGAGCCAATTCAACCAGTGCATTGATCAGGTGCGTGACCTTGCGCTCATGATTCAGCACTTCTTCAAAGACCTCCTCTGGCGTGCCGAAATCCGCCGGCGGCTTGTCGATGGCCTCAAAGATGACTCGCCCGCCTGTTTCAACGATGTAATCGTAGAATTTCATGGCGTGTTCCATCTCTTCCTGCGCCTGTGCGCGCATCCAGATGGCGAATCCGTCGAGGTTCTGGGCGTCGAAGTGCGCCCCCATCGCCGCATAAAGGTAGGCCGAATACATCTCGGCGTTTATCTGCTGGTTTAACGCCTTTTCCATCTTTTCGCTGGCCATGGTACTTCCTTTCCCGCTTGGCGAGGATACTACGTCATCCCACCCCGGCCGTTTCTCTCGTGGAGCCTCGCTCCGCCTGAAGTCCCGCTGCGGAACCCCGGATTTGCCTGCGACGTAGAGCAGGTGCGTTCTCCGCCCGGGCGGTGCACACGCGTATCGCCCGGGCTTCGTGCTTTTTGATGCTCAGAGAAACAAGCGATTTAAGGCATTCATTCCGCAGCGTTTGCCTGCGCGCCTCTGAAAGCGGCTAATAGATAAGGTTTCGAAAATCATGCACCGTATGGAAGGTGATGATGTTCCCGTCGTGGGCGCTCTTGGCCCGAGCATCGCCCGAGCGCGACAGCACGTGCAGGTCGTCGCCCTGGATCGCCATGGAGGCGTAATGCCGGGCCTGTCCGTAGGCTTTCGTCTCCGCTACGCGCGCTGCAAAGCACCAGTCCACGCAGTTTTTCGAAAAATGAAGGGTCAGGCGTTGCCGCTCGTTGTTCGGCAAATCGAAGCGGTCGTCGGGAAGCCGATCCGGACGCGTCATCGAATCCGTGGCCTGGGAAGACAAGAGCCAGAACAGCTTCGTCGCTGCGTCGTATAGAATGTGAAATTTCATGTGTCCGCCCGGGCACGGAACGTAGAGCATGGGCGCCCCCGACGGCGCGTTTTCGAGCGAAACCGTGATCGTACCGTCTTCAGATTCCACCGCCTTGGCAATGGCCGCGAGGTTCGTTGAACCGGTGTGGGCGCGCATCCATAGATGAAAAGTCCGGCCATTGGGATCGAACCAGACGTGGTCCGGGTCCACGAATTGCACCACATTGGTTTCCAGCCATCCCGGATCGGCCATCGGGCGCCGCACCCGGGCGGTATCCGCCACCGTGTTGCCCGGCTTGTGAAAGGGTATGCCGAGCAGGTGAGGAGGCCCCGCCGCCGCGATAGCATCGCGGTACGACAGCTCATTTGAGAAGGTCCACGCGGCGCGGCTGGTCAGGTCGTCGTTCACGTTTGCCGCCATGAGCACCGGCGCAAACACCGAAACCGGCCACATCGGATAGGCCGGCTCGGTGTCGCGCTCCATTACCAGATAGATGCGGCCATTCGTGTAATGCACATTGCAGGGCGCTTGATGCCAGCGCTGGCCCTGAGTGAGCCGGAACGCGTCGCTCCAGGTGGCGCCGTCATCGGTCGAACGGACGATGCTGAGGTCATTGTGATGTCCCAGCACGTATACGGCGTTGCCCGCGGCAAAGGGGCGGGCATGCATCATGGGCGTGCTGGCGCGCAGCGTCCAGGTCTGCCCGCGGTCGTCGCTCGTGTATATGCGCCCGCGGTAGCCTTCGGGCCCTTCTTTGTCCGCAAAGGCCGGCCCGCCCAGGTCGAGTGTTGCCACCAGGCGCCCGCTGGGCAAGACCGCCAGACCGGGGCTGTACGAGTAGATCTGCCGGGCGTCGGGGGATTCATATACCTTCACGTACGAATTGGCCACCAGCGGCGGCGGCTCGCTCGTCTGAAGCTCACTCTCGGCGCGCGAGCCGGCCAAGATGGGGCTCAAAGCCACAGATTGAATAAATGCTCTGCGATGCATGATTGCTTTCTCCCGAATCAGCAGGTTTTACGTTGACAGCAAGACGTATCCGTCCGCGATCGCTTTTTTCCCCTGGTCATTCAGCGTTTCATAAAAGAGGTGGACGCCTTCAGTTGAATCGGCGCGCGCGAGCAGATGAAGCCGTATATCCGAGCCCGGCTGCACCATTCCCCGGAAGGTGCAGCTCAGTTCCTTCACTCGTCTTGGGTCGCCACCCGCCTCGCGATTGACCAGCTCACGCAGTGAAATGGCGAGCGTGGCCGTGCCTTGGAGAATGGGGCCCGGCAGGCCTACGCCACGGGCAAACTTTTTTGAGGTGTGGATTGGAAAAGACAGGTTGGTGCAGCCGTCATACACATGAGCGGCCAGCGGATCGATGTGAATGACCTCTTCCCAGCCACCGTCCCCGTTTTCCGGGGCAGGCGGAGGGGTATAGAGCGTGCCGTCGATTCGTCCCTCATCGGCGCACCGCACACCGCGGAAAAAGGCGCCCGCGTATTCCGTGAAGACCGGCTCGCCTTCATGATCTTCTGCGTCAAACCGGACCACCGTCAGCGTGCCTCCGCGTTGCCGCAAAACGCCGGAGATGAGACCTCGGATAGTCAGACGGTCTGCCGGTCGCAAAGGCCGGTGCATGAGGATGGCTTCGGAGAAATGTACCTGCCGCGCGCAGACGGCCTCCGGCCAGGCGTCCATGCCCCAGTATTCATGGCGATTGACAAAGATAGGCCAGGTCAGTGCCGTAGCCAGCATGGGAGGAGCAATGATGCCCTCCCCGCGGGTATCGTCGAAATAATACGGGTTGGCATCGCCGATGGACGCGGCAAAATTCATCGATTCGCGCCATCCCACGTCAACAGAGTGCGGCTTGGTTATGCGCCCGACGCATTGGGAATCAATCTGCAATAGCAAGGTCATTCTCCTCCCCCGGAACCTTAGCACGTTAAGCCCGGAAATTGCACTTTTCCGCCATCATCCGCCGACGGGATCTGAGCGCCCCAGTGGTAGGCCGTACACGGAATAAGCGCCAGAATTACGCCCGAAAAGCCGTGTCCATCGCCTGGTTTTCAACGGGATTTATGGGTTACGGGCTCTCTTCATGTTCATCGCTGTTTTTCGCCATTTCCCTGGGGGCCCCGAGCGTTTGCTTTTTCTGTGCACCCTCGTCGGACAGCTGCAATAGATGCAATCCCTCGAGTTGGAGGCATACGAGACCGGTAATGATGACCGCGCCTGCGTTGATGGCGTGGGCCACAAGGGCCAGGGCCAGGGCGTCGTTGTACGAGACATCGGGCTGCACCAACTTTAAACCGGCTACCAGCGGGACCTGGAACTGGCCTACGAAGCCCGGGGTTCCGGGGACGCTGATCGCGAGGGCCAACGCGGCCTGCATCACGAAAACGGTGTACCACGGCGCCTGAATCCCAAACCCGAAGAGCACGCATTGAAGTACGGCGATAAAACACGCCCAGGTGGCCAGGTTGTAGGCCACCGATTTCGCCAGATCCGAAGAAGATCGGAATACTTCGAAGCCTTCGGCAAATTGCCGGAGCAGACGATGAACCCAGTCCCCAAACTTGCGGCATGCCGAGGCCCCGGCCTTAAAAGAGGAGAGCTGTCGGCCGAGGAATTCAAAAAGCCCGTCGGACAGGCGCAGGACCCGGTCTTTGCTCACGAATAGCAACACAAAGATCGCGATGACGGTGACCAGAAACACGGACGCGCCCAGCGCGCCGGTATGATATGCGCTGGCCGGCACGAGAATGGGGGAGTCGCTCCGGAACAATTCCCCCGGGATCTCGATCGAATGTTCCGGACGGAAGGCCAGGAGCGCGACCGCCATGGTCGCAATCAATCCGATCAGGTCATTGACCCGGTCGAGCGCCACCAGTGCAAAACTGCGTGCAACCCCGAGTGGGGTCAGACGCGACAGCGCCACCGCACGCACCAGCTCCCCGATGCGTGCCGGCAGCGTGAAATTTGCCAGAAATCCGATTTGCGTGGCTGAAAACATGGTTCGGAAAGAAGTCCCCGGTTCCACTGCCCGCACGACGTAGCTCCATCGCTTGACACGTCCCAGGAAACTCACCCCGATCAACAGTATCGCCAGGATAAGCCAGCCCCAGCGAATCTGCGAGAACGAACGCTTCAATTCCGCCCAACTCGTTCCGTGAAACATCCACCAGAGGATGAGCACACCGATCGCCAGCCCTGTGATGCCCTGTATGGTCTGCTTAAGTCTTGCCTGCAACAGAGATTCTCCAGTGAATAGGGGTTCATGCCGCGCACAGTGCCCGCGACATCAGACCAGGCTGCGAAGTCAGGAACGGAAACGGCCCCGGGGCGACGGATCAAGCTTCTTCAGCGGAGTTTTGCCGCGTTTCCGCTCGAGCATCTCCACCAGGCCAACGTGCCGATCCTCGTCTGGGGGCAGCCAGCCCCGCCGTTGTCTGCGCCGTTTGTCCGCTTTGTGCTCCAGCTCAGCAGACGCCGCTTGCAAACGGTCCAAAAGGGTCATCCGACAGGAAAGGCAGAGCCCTGATTCTTCCTCGGGCGCCTGATGGCGGCATCGAGTGCAGACGCGGGGTTCTCTGCGCGTCAGATCGCGGCGGAGGGCTGGGGTCTTGCGAAGCAGCTGCCGCACTTCATCGTGCGTCAAGCTCGAGACTTCTGCGAGCTTTTCCATGCTGGCATCGGTCTCGCCCAGACGATCCAACGCGCGGTAGAGACTCTCCATTCGCTTGACGTGACGTGCCGCGCATTCCCGGCACAGGCCGTCGTATTCGTGCGCGCATACGAGCACACCGCAGTCCTTGCAATTTGCCAGATTAACGCTCACGCTCTTTGAGTTCCATGGCCAGATGCTCCACCTGGCGCCGCAAATTACCCACGCTGCCTTCATTGTCCAACACCCAATCGGCCAGCGCAAGTTTTTGGTCCGGTGGAGTTTGTGCACGTATTCTGGCCATGGCCTCGCCCCGGGCCAGGCCACGCGTCTCCATTAATCGCTGCAATCGAACGGATTCCGGGCAGGTGACCAGGATCAGGCCGTCCAGGCATTGTTCCCGCTGCCCCGATTCGGCAATGAGCGCCGCGTCCAGGAAAACGGTCCGGTGTCCTTGAGCCGCCAGGGCCTTTATCCGGCGCTTTATCTCGCGTTTGATGCATGGATGGGTTATGGCATTCAGCTGCTGCCGCGCCTCCGGTTCGGCGAAGATCCGGGCGCCCAGCTTCTTTCGGTCAATCTGCCCTGCGCTCAAGATCCCCGGTCCAAACGCGGTCATCACTGCGGGTGCGGCCTCTCCGCCGGGTTCGAGCACTTCGTGTCCGATGCGGTCTGCGTCGATGACGGGAAAGCCCAGCTCTTCAAAGCGGCGTGCCGCTTCCGATTTCCCGCTGCCCGTGCCTCCTGTGATGCCTATGACCTGCACGCCGGATGCCGCTTTTTCCATGGCGCCTCCTCTAAAAACTCGCAATCGAAGGGTAAAGCCGGCCATGGTGCGGCCCGGCCTCAGCCTCGAAAGGTCGCGCTGATCTGAGACCAATCGAGTCCAATCGAATGCCCCCGGTTTTCATTGAGGCCTGTCCTCTCTCGAGAGGTATCGTTCGAGGGCTTCCTCGTAGCGCCCCTGGACCTTCAGGATGCGCTCGAGCAGTTCCCGAACCGCGCCTTTTCCACCCGGCGTCTGTGTCACCAGCGCGGCCGCGGCCTTGGCCTCTGCCGCCGCATCCGCCACGGCCACACCCACACCGACCGCCTTCATCGCGCGTATGTCGATGATGTCGTCGCCGATAAACGCCATCTCCTGCATCGTCAATCCATATTTGACGGCGATTTCCTCGCAGGCCCGCAATTTATTCTTGACCCACATGCGGCATTCCACACACTTCCACGTGGACGCAATCACCTCCAGTGCCTTGCTGCCCAGTCCGGACACCAGCGCAGTCTGGCCTCCCACAAGGTGCCATAAAGTGAAGGCCGTGACGTCTCGGACATTCACCGCGCGAAATGGCCGCCCTTCTCCATCAAACGCGATATCTCCGTTGGTCAGAACGCCGTCAACGTCGGCCACCAGAAGCCGAACGGCGCGTAAACGATCATCCAATGCGGTCACGTGATACGTCTCCTGTCTATGGCCGGCCGGGTCTGTCAATGCCGCGAGGTCGCCAGCGTAATGGTAAGCGTTCCCTGAACCACTTCCGGGCGGGCCAGCCGCAGATGCAGCAGGCGTTCTCCCGGCTCATCGCCAAGATGAAGCGATGTCTCCAGCGCGCCCCGATCCGTAACGCATCTCGCCTCGCATTGCGCGGAAAGGTGCAGGGGACGCATGATAATTTCACGGAGCAAGACCGGGTCGCGGAACGCCAGCTGAATTTCGACCACGGAGCGCGACGACCCTTTTTCCTCCAGTCGAATCCAGGACAGGCCCGACGGGGAAAACAGTGGCACGCTCAGATAGCGAACACCCCGCGGCAGATGCGGCCGTATCCAGAGCACATGCCCCGCCGCGTCCATTAAAACGCCATGCAGCGATTCAAACGCATGCCACACCGACATCGCGCTCAGATGCCGGTCCTGGTTCGGCCCGAACGGCGTGTTGGTGTTGCAGTCCCAGGCCAGGGGATGGTTGAAAACCCGTGCGCCTTTCATCCAGACACTTTTGAAGATGCGCTCAATAAGATAAAAGCCATGATCCTCCCGGTTGAGCTGGAGAAGCAGGCAGGCAAAATGAGCCAGCAGGATTCCCGGCCAGCTGTGTTCGGTCTGCGGTTCCATGCCCGTCCCCGGAGGGTTTTCGCACGGGCGGCCGTCGGGCAATGTACCACGCGCCAGGCAGAATTTCCGATCATTCAAGCGCTGTATCGTCGCCATGGCGCGGATGACGCGGCGCGGTTCAAAGAGCGAGCCCAGCCCCAGCCATTGCGCATACCATTCGCCGGCCAGCTGCCCCGTGTGGCATCCCAGATGCCAGTCGGCAAGGCGTTCGCTGTCTTCAATGTCCGGAGCGCAGAACAGATAGTAGCCCTCTTCTTCGTTCCACAACAGCGATTCAAACCGTTCCACGGCGCGTGTGGCCAAGTCCGCATACCGGGCGGCTTCCGCCGTATCGCCCAGATACGCCGCCAATGACGAATACGCCCGCATAGCTGCGATACACAAGCTCGATGTGTAGCTGTTCACGCCGTCCGTGGCCCAGTCGTCGTACATCGTCGACAAGCCCGTCTGCCGGGGGAGCCCGTCATTCTGAGGGCTCCTATTCGCGACATGGCTCATCACCGCGCGCAGCCGCGGAAACAAGGTCTCGGCCATCTTTCGGTTACCTGTAAACCGCAGGTTCCGGCAGGCCAGGAGGACGAACTTCGGCCCCAGGTCGACCAGCTCGTCCCGGCGCGCCCCGTCTCCAGGCGCATGAAACGACATTCGGCCCAGGTAGCGCACGCAACGGCCAGGTTCGGCCGCGGGCATGGCCCCGGCCAGGGCTCGAAGTTCCGCCTCTTCCAATTCTGGAAACAGGAGCAGGGTGGCCAGCGAGCTGTAGAGCCGTTTGTCCAGACAGCCGGTCATGGGGTCTTCGGGCGACTCAAACAACGCGAATTCACCCCGGCGAGTCAGAAGGCTGTTGGTCGAAAAGGTCGCGCAGCTGTTGATCAGCATCCGGGAAAACCAGCGGGGAAGCGACGAGGTGAGCAGCGAGTTCTGCCACGATTCAACGGCGTTGACATAGAAATTTACGTTGCGCAACGCTCCCTGCCCGACTTCGACGGCATCCCGGTAGACCTCCGCATACTGGTTTCCGAGATCCACGCCGTCCACCACGAAGCGGGGGCAGTACCAGCTCAACGCCAGCAGAAAACGGCATTCCTGGTAGGGCTCGAGTTCGCGTGTGCAGCAGACTGCCGCGGAATGCGCTGTCTCGTGGCGGGATACCTGGTTGGCCAGGCGCCCGTCGTAGTGAAATTGCTGCCAGAATGTGTCCAACTCCGCCGGATCATCGGCATTCCAGCCCAACACGGAAATATCCTGACCCCGTTGCGGTTGCGCCAGTAACGCATAATTGCCCTCGGCATTGGTCGAGAAATGGTCCTTCTTGCCAAAGCTCAAGCCTTGCAAACAGGGTTCTGAGCGCTCATTTCGATACGGAACCGGCGTGAAAGAGCCCCGGTCAATGGGCGCGGCGCTCCGTTCGCAGCCGCAGAGATTTTCCCAGTTGAAGACAAACGAGACCTGGACGGGCGTAAACGCCGGGTTGCGCAGCGTCAGGCTGAAGAACATGGCCGGGATGTTTGACGAGGCAAGGTCGTGGGGAACCACTGGCGCCAGGGCCCGCCACGTCGCCTCAATGGTCGAGTCTTTGGCATTCAGCGTGTAGTAGGAGCAGGGATAGAGGGCGCGCCACGTGAGTTCGTTTACGGGCGTAAACGTCGGAATGATGCCCGCATTGGCAAAGGGCAAGGCGCAATCCGGTTGCAGAAAGCGCGTTTGCACGCGTCCTTGGCGTACGCTTCGCAACGCGATAAATGCGCGGGGCGACAATGAGATACGCGTGGCCTTGTCGCGATTGTTGTTGATGGTGATGTTGCGAAACCGGCTGTCGTTCCCCAGCTCGATACAACCCGTGCCGATGCCCCCCATCGGCACGCCCCATGAGATGCGTCGGTTTTTGGCATTACGGCTTTGAGAACGCCGTGGTCGAAAGCCGCCCTGGTTGGGATTTTCTGCCACGTTACGCCGCTTCCATATCAATCGCCCGCCTCGCCGCCCTTGCCCAGGGCGCTGTTTTGGCCGGGGCTAAGTTCCAGCAGCATCACAATGGCATCCTCGCCGCTCTTTGAGTAATACTCTTTTCGTCGGCCTATCTGTCGGAATCCGAACGTTTTGTACAGATTTTGAGCGCGCACGTTGGATTCACGCACCTCAAGAGTCGCGATGTGGGCGCCTGCTTCTTCCGCTGCCTCCAGCAGGTGGCGCGTGAGTGTCCGGCCCAGCCCCTGTCCACGCAAATCCGCACGCACCGTGACACTGGTGATGTGCGCCTCGTCCAGCACAAGCCAGAATCCGCCATAGCCGGCAAGCGCACCGTCCAACTGCATGAGGTAGAAATACGACCGGTTGTTGCGGATTTCCTCACGGAACATCTCGCGCGACCACGGCTCTGGATACGCCTCAAGCTCAATTTCCAGGATCGTATCCAGATCGGCCTCCGCGAGTGAGGTAAATTCCACGCGGGTTACGTTCGGTGAGGTCATGGACGGCTCATTCGTTCCTGATTCTGTTCGGCCTGCGATTTCCTCAGATAGACGGGGCGTACGGCTTCGGCTTCAGTATTCCATCCCGTCAGCAACAGGTCACGAGCTTCTGCTGCAACCGCCGACGCCCGAGGCGCCCAAAACATCCGCGGAAGCAAGCGGCAGCCCGGAAGGCTTGCGCGAATGCGCGCATCGTATACGCTCACGCCATCCCCAAATACTGTCACGGAGCCATGTGCGCGCAACGCCTCGGCCACTTTTTCCACCGATGCGACGCAATCCTCGAGCACGGGGCTGCGCACTCCCGATTCAAACCGGTACGCTGCCGCGAATACTTCCCCCATCCGTGCATCCAGCATCGGGCAACAGACGCCGCTGTCCATTCCCGGCAGCCGTGACATGGCCGCCAGCGTCGGCACTCCCACCAACGGGATGCCCAGGCCAAAAGCCAGTCCTTTCCACGTAGCCAAACCCACCCGCAGGCCCGTGAACGAGCCCGGTCCCACACTGATGGCCAGCGCGTTAAGGTCGGCCAGCTGCACACCGGCCTCGTCCAGTGCCCACGATATCGTGTCCAGCAGACGCTCTGCGTGCGTGCGTCCACAGTCCACCACCGTTTCGGCCAGAATCTGGTCGTCGTTGCACACCGCAACGGTGTTGGTGCGGGTGGCTGTATCTCCCGCTACGATAATCATGTTTGGATCCTACGGGGCTAAGCGCTCACAGGTCAACGATTTGGCCCAGGCAATACCGCCGCTTGCTTATCTAGCGTGCTCAGACATATAAAAGGCCGCAAGACTTGGTTGAACCCTGCGGCCTGTTGCCGATTTTAGCATAACGCCCTTAAAACAAAGGAGTTTCCGTACCACCCTCCGACGGGTTTTCCGTGAGGTTCCCCGACGCCTCCGGTTTTGGGGCGGGTGCTTCAGGCAATTGCGGGGCGGAAGAGTCTGTCGGGCCTGGGGCGCTGACCAGCTCTTTCATCTTTTTGCCCGGCCGAAACGTCACAACTCTTCGCTCGGGTACGGGGACCTGTTCGCCGGTTCGCGGATTTCGACCAATGCGTGCAGCGCGTGTTTTTACCTCAAACACGCCAAAGTCTCGCAATTCCCAACGTTCCCCTTCCGCGAGCGCCTGCGAGATGACATCAAAGGCTTTTTCGATAATCTTGGCCACAGTGCTTTGGGTTGTACCCAGCTTGTTGGCCACCTGGATTACCAACTCGCGCTTGGTCATAGTCACGGAATCCTATCCTCCTCGCCAACCCTGACCGGGACACTCGATCCTTTGATGGGCTGACTCGCTGTGTCGAAATTTCGCTCACAGGCAATTATACGGATGCACGTAATTCCCTGCAAATCTTTTCGTACAGTCATCTTATCGACGATTGCCCATGAAGTCAACCGGCTATTTTTCTCGAAACCGCCCCGCTGGAAATGGAAATGCAGAGCGTTTGATTCTCCCCGGCACCGTCTCTTACAATAGCTCGTCAATAAACGTGGCGCCGTGACGATCTATGAACCTGCATATCGCTGAAATATTTGCCGCCTATGTGTGCCTCCTGTTCTGCCTGTCGGTGCATGAAGCTGCCCATGCCTGGGCCTCCGACTGGGCGGGGGATCCGACCGCCCGGCTACAGGGGCGGGTCACTCTTAACCCTTTGCCGCACATCGATCCATTCGGTACCGTCCTGTTTCCGCTCATCATGATGTTCACCAACCTGCCCGTGTTCGGTTGGGCGCGTCCGGTCCCGTTCAACCAGCAAAACCTGCGGAATAAGCGTTGGGGACCTGTGGTGGTGGCCTTGGCCGGCCCCTTGTCACATCTGGCGCAGCTGGTGCTGTTGATCGTCGGAGCGCGCCTGGCCTTCCTTGTGTTTCATCCGGATCTGGAGAGCCAGGGGGGAGGCCCCTGGATCACGCTGCTGTGGATGCTTGTGCAGCTCAACCTTATCCTTATGCTGTTCAACCTGATACCGGTTCCACCGCTGGACGGCCATCATGTGCTCTACGCGTTTTTGCCGCCCAGGGGGCAATATGTGATGGAGCGAATCGGGCCCTACGGCATCCTTATCGCCGTGCTGATTATGCGATACGGGATGGGATTGCCCTTGGTCTTTCTGGGGAGGCTGGCCGCGACACTCCTTTTCAAAGGCGTCGTTGCCTGAGGCCTGGCTGGATGGACCGGTCGCGCTCGGCATTGGCGTTTATATTCTCGGGTCGTGTACGATACCGCCTCATCACGACAACACGCTGGGGAGACTCAACAAATGAGCATTACCGTGGTGGGCTCGGTCGCGCTGGATACCGTGGAAACACCGGCAGGAAGGAACGAGGAGGGGCTTGGAGGGGCAGCCACGTACTTCTCGCTGGCCGCGGCACACTATGCCCCGGTCCATCTGGTGGGCGTGGTGGGAGAAGATTTCCCTCAAGCCCATGTCGACCTCTTTCAGGAACGCGGCATTCATCTGGAAGGCCTTGAGCGCGTCCCGGGCCGAACCTTCCGTTGGACAGGGCGTTACCATGAGGACGTGAATGAGCGGGACACACTGGATACTCAGCTCAACGTATTTGAGAATTTCCACCCGAAGCTGCCCAAACCCGCGCGCGAGGCGCCCTATCTGTTTCTTGGCAATATTCACCCGTCATTGCAGCTCGAAGTGCTGAATCAGGTCGATCCCGTGTTCACGGCGCTGGACACTATGAACCTCTGGATAGACAGCACGCGGGAAGAGCTTGCGCAGGTCCTGGCCCGCACGGACGCCATCCTGATCAATGATGCCGAGGTAAAACAGCTGACAGGCCGCGCCAATCTCATCCGTGGCGCGCAGGAAGTCGCCGCACTGGGCCCGCGCATCGTCGTCGTCAAAAAAGGAGAGCACGGCTGCCTGCTCTTTGCGGGCGGCACGGTTTTTTCTGCACCGGCATTTCCCCTGGAAAACGTCGTCGACCCCACCGGAGCGGGGGATTCCTTCGCGGGGGGCTTCATGGGTTTTATTGCGCAAAAAAACACGCTTGACACCGCCACCCTGCGCCAGGCGGTCATTCACGGCAGCGTTGTTGCGTCGTTTGTATGCGAAGACTTTGGACCCACCGCACTGGCCACCCTTACCGCCGAGCGCATAGCCGACCGCTACGAGGAATTCAAAGCGCTGGTGGATTTCTAGCCCTCGCCCAAGAAGCCGAGAGCGAGAAATATCCCTCGAATCAACATTTGCGAGTCCAGGACCACGCCGGGACCCTGGACTCGGCCTCGCCCTGGGTGTGCACGGAGGCCTTTGCCCGAGCGCGCGGGGAAGGCACGAGAGTGCGCGAGGCTCGTGAGCGTGGCCGTCCGTGCGTGCGCCGTTATTTGTTCAGTTCCTGGACTTTTTCCTCGATCAGCGTCTGGATTTCTTTCAGGCGCTTCCGCGTGTTGGCCTCGCAACGCATGACCAGCGCCGGCGAGGTGTTTGAGGCACGAAGCAATCCCCAGCCGTCGTCAAATTCTATCCGCGCGCCATCGATGGTGATGACTTTTAACTTGAGTTCGTCTTTGAAATATCGGGTGGCCTGTTTCACGAGGTCGAATTTTCGCGACTCGCGGGTGTCAATGCGTATTTCCTCCGTGGCGTAGGTCTTGGGCAGATCCGCGAAGTGCTCGCTCAAGGGTTTTTTGCTGCTTCCCAGGATTTCGAGCAGCCGCGCACCCGCATAGACGGCGTCGTCAAAGCCGTACCAGCGGTGTTTGAAGAACATATGGCCGCTCATCTCTCCCGCAAGTTGGGCGTCAAACTTCTGCATCGCGGCTTTGATCAGGGAGTGGCCGGTTCGCCACATGATCGCTTTGCCTCCATGCGCTTCGATATCCTCGTACAGAGTGCGCGAGCCTTTAACCTCCGAGATGATGGTCGCCCCAGGCTTTTCTTTCAGAATATGCCGAGCAAAGAGGATCAGGAGCTTGTCACCAAAGATGACCTCGCCCTTCTCATTCACGACGCCGATGCGGTCTCCGTCCCCATCGAATCCGATGCCGCAATCCGCCTTGGTGCGCTTCACTGTCGCTATGAGCTTGGTCAGATTCTTCGATACGGTCGGATCCGGGTGGTGGTTGGGGAATCGTCCGTCCACATCGCAGAAGAGCGGGATCACCTCGCAACCCAGTCGTTCGTAGAGCGGGACCGCCACCGGGCCGCTGGCCCCGTTGCCCGCATCGACCACCACCTTGAGCCGGCGCTTCACGCGAATGCTCCTTGCCACTCGGGTGAGGTAGCGGGGCAGCAGATCCATGCGCGTAATCGTGACCGGCTTGCGCGCTTTCGGAAACGTCTCGCCCTGGGCCAGTTGGTACAGTTTCTGAATGTCTTTCCCGTGCAGGGTCGATTTGCCGACGGCCACTTTCAGGCCGTTGTATTCTTTGGGATTGTGGCTTGCGGTGACCATCACGCCGCCGTCCACCGGCAGAACAAAGAGCCCAAAATAACACAGTGGCGTCGGAACCTGCCCGATATCAATCACATTGACGCCCGCCCCCGTGATCCCATCCATGACGGCATGCGCATACGAACGTGACGTCAGGCGGCCATCGTGGGCAACGACAAAGCAGTTCTTTTTACGCTTTCGGCGCGAGAACTGCATAATGGCCTGCCCGAGGCGCTCACAAATCTCCTCGGTCACATCCGTGCCGGCAATACCTCGGATGTCGTATTCACGGAAAATCTGCGGGTTCAATTTCATAGCAGCAGCACCTCCTCACTTTCTAGTTGCTCATCCGAGAGAAGGGTAGCAATCCCGCGCATCCCAAACAAGATCTGCGTGAATCTGTCTGCATCCCCTGATTCGGAAGGCTTTGCCTCCCGGATCTTCCGACGTGATATACTATACCTAGTTCAGATGCAGTAGCGGGCTGCGTTGACCTGTATCCCGCCGACACTATCCTGGAGGACCCCTGCTGACTATGAGCCCCCTGCATTATGCCCGATTCATCGATTCCACGATGACCCTGATGGATGAGCTTGCTGTTGAACGCACCCTGCTCGCCAACGAGCGCACCTTGCTGGCGTATCTTCGCTCCGGCGTTGCCTTGTTCATCTCGGGCGTCACTATGATCTATTTATCCGAACAGCGGTGGTTCCTTACGTTCGGATCACTCTGCCTGCCCTCAGGAATTACCTGCGCCATCATTGGCGTGATCCGGTATCGACGCGTGAACCGGTGGATGCTGTTTCTACGGAAGATGCAGAACGATCTCGAGTTGGATTCTACGTTGTCCTCGGGGACATCCCCATCCCAGCAGCCTGCTGCCGAGGAGGATGAAGAGGAACGCTGAGATAGCAGGGCAGCGACTCGTGCCCGGTGCTTCGGCATGGGCGGCTGGTTTCAGGAAAAGAGCGACCACAAACGGGCAAACAGCCCGCGTTTACCGAGCGGCGCCCGTCGCGCGCCGTGGTGGACCGCCGTTTTTTCAGGCGGTTGCATGATCCGGACCAGCGCCACGGTGATATTGTCGGGGCCGCCGCCTTGGAGCGCTTTGCCCACCAGCATCCGGGAGGCGCCCTGCAGGTTGTCGACTTCCATGGCCTCCTGGATGGCCTGCGGTTCCACAACACCACAGAGCCCGTCCGAGCAGATCAGAATCGTGTCTTTCTCTTTGATCGGAAAGGTGTACAAGTCGACCTTCACGTCTTCCTTGGTGCCCACGGCGCGCGTAATGAGGTTTTTCATGCTGTGGTTACGCGCTTCCTGCTCGGAGATGATGCCATTGCGCACTTGCTCGGCCACGAGCGAATGGTCGTGGGTAACCTGGTACATCCCCTCGCCTTTCCGGTTCAGGTACACCCGACTGTCGCCCACATGCGCCACATAGGCGTTGCTGCCATGCACGACCACCGCCGATACCGTAGTGCCCATGCCGTAGTATTCCGGCCGGTTCTCGGCCTCTTCGAAGACGCGGCGGTTTGCTTCCCGGATGGCGTCGCGCAGCCGTGAAGGGATGGCATGGCCATAGGGACCGGAGAGGTAGATTTCGGCGATGCTCTGTAACGCGAGCTTGCTGGCCAGCGCGCCGCCGCTGACGCCGCCCATGCCATCGGCCACTGCAAACAGGCGGCCCCGGTCGTGTACCCGGGGCGCATCCTGCGGAAGGCAGAGCATGCATCCGTCTTCGTTATGTTCTCTTTTTTCGCCGGCATCCGACAGCAGATGCGCCTGAAGTTCTGGGCATTTCCACGAGTACTCAAAACTTTCCGCGTTTGCCGGGCCTACTTCTACCATGCGATTTGGGGCCATCTGCCCTGGGTATCCTTTAGAGAATGGGCGCTTCAGCCGCGTCCAGACGAATTCCTTCACTGTACCAAGGGGTTATTTTAATACGATGTGCCTGTTGGTGCAATTTCTGAGCTTTTGCAGGATTTCACGTTCTCGGGCTTTCAGGAAGGGGCGATATTTCCAACTGGTCCATTTTATATTTGAGGATCCTCCGTGTTGTGCCCAGCAGGTCCGCTGCGCGTGACTGTACGTACTCCGCACGTTCCAATGCCCGGAGGATCAGATGCCGCTCGAGCCGCGCTGTAGCCTCCTCCATGGGCAACCCTTCAAACTCCGCCCAGGTTTCTACGGATCGTCCTGCCCGGACCTGCAACAGTCCTTCCAAGTGCTCTACACCAATCTCGGAAACATCCGCATGGTGAACCAGGGCGCGCTCCACAATGTTCTCCAGCTCCCGAATGTTCCCGGGCCACTCGTGCGCGGCGAGCAGCGCAAGCGCGTCGGGCGCGAATCGCGTGGCACGCGCATTTACCCGCGGCGCGTGTTTGGCCAGGAAATGCGATGTAAGCAGGGGAATATCTTCCCGGCGCTGCCGCAACGGCGGCAGGATGATCGGAAGAACATTGACCCGGTAGAACAGGTCCTCGCGGAATTTTCCCGCCTGGATGCGTTCCCGGAGGTCCCGGTTGGTCGCGCAGATGAACCGCACATCCGATTCGATGGCTTTGCTGCTGCCTACGGGATAAAACTGGCCGTCCTGCAATACCCGCAGGAGCTTCGCCTGTGTCTCCAGCGGCATTTCGCCGATTTCATCGAGGAACAGGGTGCCTTGGTTGGCCACCTGAATTTTCCCGATGCGCTTTTCAACGGCGCCTGTAAACGCACCCCGCTCATGCCCGAAAAGTTCGCTTTCAACCAGAGGCTCGGGTATGGCGCAACAGGACACGGGCACGAAGGCTTCGGCCTGGCGCGGCCCGCCCGAGTGGATGCATCTCGCCAGCAGATCCTTGCCGGTGCCGCTTTCGCCGGATAGCAGCACGGTTGAATCAACGCGCATGGCGTTTCGGGCCAGTTCCAGAACGCGCGTCAGGGCAGGGCTCTCGCCGATGATGGCGTCAAATTCCAGTGCATCGGCCTCCCGGAGCGCGGCCAGCGCCTGCGTGTGACGGTGCTGGGTGAGGGCACGTTCAACTGTCAGGAGAATCTCGTCCACATCAAAGGGTTTCAGAATATAATCGAAGGCGCCGCGCTTCATGGCCTTCACGGCCATGTCGACGCTCTTGAGGGCCGTGACGACGACGACGGGAAAGTCCCAGCCACGGGCCGCGAACTGTTCGAGCAGATCCATGCCCGACAGGCCCGGCATCATCAAGTCAAGAATCGCGAGATCTACGTGGTTGGTCTCAAGAAGGTGCAGGGCGGATGCCCCGTTTTCGGCGTGAATTACGCGATAGGAGCCCGCCAGGATTGCGTCGTAGGAAGTGCGGACGCTGCGTTCATCGTCAATCGCCAGGATGGTCTGCATGGCCATTTTGACCCGATGGCACGCTCAAGGCGAACACGCTGCCGCCTTCTTCGCATGACAGGAGCTTCAGTTCGCCCCGGTGTTGCCTGATGATGCGGTTTGCGGTCGTTAACCCCAACCCCATTCCCTGTTCTTTGGTGCTGAAGAACGGCATGAAGACAAGCGGCGCGTCCTGCTCGGGAATGCCGGGGCCCGAGTCTCGAATCGTCACCTCGCAGGCGTCCGTGCCGGTGTGTGTGCTGACCTTCAGTCTGCCGCCTCCGGGCATTGCATCAATGCTGTTCTGCACCACGTTATGCAAGGCTTGCGCGAAATAGACGGCGTCAAGCTCCACTTCGGGCAGCGAGGGGTCATAGGAGGCCTCGACCTCGATCGAACGGGCGCGCAACTCCTCTTCGAAGGAGCGCAGAACTCCTTTCACGGTGTCGTTGATGCTGGCCTTTTTGAGCGAGAGTCGGGGGTGGCGGGCGAATTCAAACAGCGTTTCGGCCACGTTGTTGATGCGGGCGATCTCCTGCTGGACCGTCTCGCTGAACGCCTGCCGGAAATCTTCGGTATCGTACTTTTTGGGCAGCAATTGGGCGAACGTGTTAATGGCCACCATCGGGTTTTTGATTTCCTGAGCCACGCGCGACGCCAGGTATTCCCAAAACGGACTGTACGCGATGTCTTCCCGCGAGGCCTGTTCTTCCGGGAGCCGCGAAAACACCACCACGGCGCCGCCATCGTCCAGCGGCGTCGCGCTGAGCCCCAAGGTGGCATCAATCGCGGGGTCATGCACTTCCTGACGCAGGTGCGGCCTTCTCTCTTTCATCGTGCGCAGAATGACGTCGGCGAATCCCGAACCCAGCTTCTGCACACTGCGGCCCAACACTTCCGTCCCACGCACCTGCAGGATCCGTTCCGTCGCCTTGTTCATCAGCGAAACGCGGCGGTCCGGCGAGATTACCGCCACACCCGTGCGCAAATTGCCCAGCACCGCGTCCAGGCGGCGTTGCTGGCGATAGATGTTATGGTACAGCTCCGCATTTTCCAGCGAGGCCGATGCGCTGCGCGCCAACGCGCTCAACAGCTCGCGCTCTTCCAGGGTGTAGTTCATGCCGGACGATTTTTCGCCCAGCACCAGAGCGCCGCACACGCGGCCGCTGACCAGCAGCGGAGCCGCCAGCCGCGCACCAAGCACCTGGAGTTCTTTCGTCGATGCGTCGTCGGCGCCATTGGCCAGGCGGTCGATGAGGCACACATGCTGCTCGAAGCGGCGCATCAGGCCCCCTGAAAATCCGAAACGCAACGAATCCGCCAGTCCGTTGGGCAGGCCCGTACTGGCCACCACCCGCACGCCTTCGCCTTCGGTTTCCAGAAGCACCGCGCAGCGCGCCGCGTGAAATACATCGGTCAGGGCGTCTGAAAGGCTGTTGGCCAGCTGTTGCGGATCCCGTATATGACCGGAGAGGCGGCTCAACCAGCGCAGGGCCGTCTGATGCTGCCCGATAGCCGCGGCGTGAGAGACCTCGGGAACCGTATACTCCTGCGCATGAGCCGAAGACGTCCCGTAACGCTTTTCCTGCGGCGCGCAGCGCTCCAGGGCCGCTCGCAGCGCGTCACACGAGAAAGGCTTGGGAATGCACTCGCGTGCCCCGGCCAGCAGGAAATGGGCGCGAGTCTCCTCATCGCTGCGGGTCGACAAGACGATCAAGGGGGTGCCTGGCGAATTCTCCCGCAGGCGGGCCGGCGCGGTATCGCTTGCCGCCACGGCATCG
Source organism: Candidatus Hydrogenedentales bacterium (assembly GCA_050950105.1). GTDB lineage: Bacteria > Hydrogenedentota > Hydrogenedentia > Hydrogenedentales > SLHB01 > UBA2224. Next base: position 31,657 of record JBMNGZ010000011.1, read on the forward strand.
TCCAGGAGCAGCACGTCCGGCTGAAGGGAGATCAAGCGGCGGAGGGCCGAGTCCACCGACGGCTCGAACAATACCAGATCGGTTTCAGGCAGCGCAGCCCTCAACGAGGCCCGCAGCCCCATGTCGTCCGCTATGATCAGCACCATCTTCATCGCTTACTTCCCGCCTTGTAATGATGCCATCTGTCGAACGAGGGGAAACGCCACGCTGAACGTCGCGCCCTGGCCCGGCACGCTGTCGACGCTGATCGTACCCCCATGTTCTGCAACGATCCCATGCACCACGGAGAGCCCGAGGCCGCTTCCGTGTTCCTTCGTAGTATGGAAGGGATTAAAGATTACCTCAAGCTGGTCTTCGGGTATGCCGCGACCCGTATCTTGCACGCTTACGACCACACTTTCAACATCCTGCACCGGTCTGTGCCAGCCCTGCCGCAAGCGCATGCGCCCATGCACGGTGGAGATGCGCAGTTTTCCGCCGCCGGTTTGCCCCATAGCTTCTACTGCATTCAAGATAAGGTTCAGAAAAACCTGGTGAAGCTGCTGCTCGTCGCAATTGACGAACGATTCGGGCTCTGAAAAACGGCTTTCCACATTTATACCCGCTTTGAAGGCCTGGTTTTCTGCCAGCATCAAGACGTCCTGCACGATTTTGCAGATGTTTCGGGGGGCAAATGTGGCGGGCCGCGGCCGCGCAAAGTCGAGCAGCCGGCTCACGATCGAGTCGATGCGTTCTACCGCGCTGAGCACGACATCGGTGAACGTGGTACGAAATTCCGCGTCGGTGTATCGCGTGGGCAGCAGTTGAGTGAATGTTTTGACTGACACCAGCGGGTTTTTGATCTCATGTGCCATGCCCGCGGCCAGCGTGCCCAATGACGACAGGCGATCGGCCCGCTGCACATTCTGTTCCAGGCGTTTGACCGTGCTCAGATCGTAAATCATCACCATGGCGCCCTTCAGGGCGCCATCCGTGGAGGTCAGACAGGACGCCGACATGGCCACCGGCGTCTCCTGCCCGTCCGGCCGCCGCAGGTACGTCTCGTAGTCTTCCAGGTCGCAGCCAGTTGCGAGCGTGCGTTCCAAGACCTCCGCGATCTGTTTCGGCAGGGCGGCAAGCGCGTAGCCGGGGTCTACATCTCCCACAAATTCTGACGCCGCCTGATTCACGGTTTGCACCCGCCCGTTGGTGTCTACGGCGAGCACCCCGCCGCGCATGCTGGCCAGAATCCGCGCCCGATGGAGGTTGGCCTCTTCAAGTTTGCGGTACAGCCGCGCATTTTCAATCGAGGTGGACAGCGGTCCCGCCAGCGTTGCAAAGACCGCCATGTCCTCGCCGCTGTAAATGTCTTGTGTGCGCTTTTGCCCCAGGGTCAGCAGGCCGATAAGGTCGGTCATGGATCTCAGGGGAACGCAGAGGTAGGCGCCCAGCTCGGCCAAATGATGCGCTACCCGGGCATGTTCCGGTGTGGGCCGGCTGTGGATCATCTCTTCCAGCGCTACCGGTGAGTTGCGATGGCGCATGTAGTGCAGCAACTCGCCGTAGTCTTTCAGAACCGTCTCTTTTTCGACCGGCTCCGTGGAATACTCGGTGATCAAGACGTTGGGCTCGGTCTCACTCACGAGCATGATTCTCACGGAGCGCGCTCCGACCGTCTCTTGAATGTCTTGGCCCACCTGCTCCAGAAGTTCATCCAATTGGACTGTGTGGTTGGCGGAACGGCTGACCCGGCGAAGCAACGCGTGCACGTCGTAGCGGCGTTTCAGCACCGTGCGTTCCAGAAGCAGCTGCGCGTGCTCTTTGAGCGGTTCCAGCACCACGGCGATGACGAGCGCGGCAAGCAGAGTGGGGCCCGCGGAAAGCCTGCCGGAACCGTTGCTGAATGCCCAATGAACCAGAAAAATCGTGCTGACGAAGATGAGCGCCACCGCCGCCGTCAAGATGGCATAGACCGTGGTGCGGGAGAGGATAAACCAGATATCAAGCAAATGATACCGCACCATGGCGTAGGCAAGCGTGCCCATCATCAGGACCAGAAAGACGGGGCCGTAGGCCTCGGTGTCTTCAAAGCCCAGGGCCGGGCATACCACGTTGGTCACGGTGGCCAGCGTCGTAAATGCAGCCGTCCCCAGCAGCACGTGTTGGATCTGGCGTCGTTCGAGCCCCGAACTGCTCCACAGTTTGCGGAACAGAAGCGGAAAACCGTAGAACATGGTAAGGGCAATGGAGGCGAGCAGGATTAGGAACACGGGGCCGTAGGTCACGCCGGGTGGAGCGTCCGGCGACACACGCAACTGCGATGGCGCCACATAATAGGGTGTAAACGCCCCGATCGAAGAGGCTACGGCGAGGAGGAGCAAAATCACCAGCAGGAGGCGCGAGCCTTCAAAGCGGTGGCCGGGAAATACACACAGGAAACAGTGGTAGCTGGCGGGAATGAAGCTCGCAATCACAAACGTGAGCCGCAGCCAGAATAAGACCCAGCCCGGCTCGCGCGCGTGGACAATGAAGACGACCCCGAGCGTCCACAAACCGAGATTCAATGCCAGGGCAGCAAACGCGCGGTGGGCCCGCTTGTAGGGGTTGCGCACAAGCACAAGGGCCCCCAGTCCCAGGCAGGCAACGGCTGAGACTACGTGCAGGATTGTGGTTTGAAATACACTCATTGCTCCGGGCGCCCCATTAACAGGGCGCTGTGGGTACCTCCGAAGCTCATCGCACTTACCAGCACGGTGGCTACATCGTTCAGACGGGAACGTTGCGGCACGAAATCCAGGTCACATTCCGGGTCCGGGTCTTCCATGTTCAGTGTGGGGCAGATGCGCCCGGTCTCGAGCGCAAGCGCGCCTGCCGCCAGGCCAAGCAGGCCGCCTACGGCATACGGCTGCCCCGCCATCGATTTCACAGCGGAAATCGGAACGCGGTACGCCTGTTCGCCCAATGCCCGTTTATAGGAATTGGTCTCGCTGCGGTCATACATTTCCAGAGACACCCCATGCGCCTGTACATGGTCTACATCGGCGGGTACGGCCCCGGCATTTTTCAGGGCCTTTTGGATAGCGCTCGCCAGGCCTTTGCCTTCCGGATCCAGGGCCAGCGCGCTGAACGCTTCCGCGGCCGAGCTGTAGCCCAAGATTTTCGCGAAAATTCGCGCCCCGCGAGCGCGCGCATGGTCCTCCCGCTCCAGCACCACGCAGACCGCCGCCTCGCTCAGCACAATCCCGTCGCGATTGCGGTCAAACGGACGCATGGCTTTCTCCGGTTCGTCGTTGCGCTTGGACAGGATGCCCAGTGAGCATCCCGAAGCAAACGACAGCGGGAAAATCGGACACTCGGTCGCCCCGACCAGGGCCGCATCGGCCCGGTTATGGCGAATCTGTTCCGCACCCCATTCCAGCCCGTCGAGCCCGGTCGCGCAGCCGCTCGATATGGTGATGGCGGGCCCGGTAAATCCGAAATCAATGGATACGTTGACTGTTGCGGAATGGCCGGAAAAACGAGAAGAAGAGAGGCGGGGGACTTTTTTGAATCCTCCGCTTTCGTATGCTTTCATGGCTTCGAAGTAGCCTTCCACCGGATCGCCTACGCTGGTGCCGATGCCGGTGGCAATTCGATCGGGCGAATACCCGGCGCCCGCCAGATCCGCGTCTTCTGCCGCCAGGCGGGCGCTCGCGACCGCCTGGTGTACGTGGCGGCACCACGTGCGCACGACGCTCTTCTTCATGAAGTCATCGGGGTTGAACTCCCACAGTTGACCGCCAATCTGGCAGGGCATCTCAGAGGCGTCAAAGCGGTCGATGGGGCGGATACCGGAACGTCCGTTGCTGATGGCCTCCCAGAATGCCTCGCGCCCAAGCCCGTTGGAGGCCAGGACGCCGATTCCGGTAATGACGATATCCGCGCGCATACGCTCCTCAATTGCCCACGGCAGCACGCAAATTGGCGCTCTGGGCGAGACTGGCGTCCACGCTGGCGCACTCATTGAAGTCATGGACCATGCGGGCGATCCCGTGTACGTCTCCCGCCAGGAAGCGCCGGATCATCTCGTTCCTGAATTCCATCAGCGTATTCCGCCATCCCAGTACGTGCGCCACAAGAGGCGTCTCATGCAGCATGTAGGCTGTTACCCCTAACAATTCAACCTCATGAATCATGCTGTCGTGGGATTGCAGGACTTGAGTCGATGTCATGGCGCCTATCCGGTAAGGCAAAACCGACCACCGGCCCGGAGGGGCGCCAAAGCGCGAGCGCGAGCGCAGCAGCTTGTCCAGCTGCGCCCCGAACGACATGCCAAAGCCGAAACGCCAGGGCTGCTGGTACCAGGCCGTGCGCGGCAACACCTCGGGCATCTCGATCAGTCCCGCGTCGGGCCGCGTGCGCTCGAGCAAACGCAACGTCTCCGCGCCCGTGTGATGGTCGTCCGCCGGCGTCGGATACATGAATCGAGCCACGGTGACCAGGCCGGCCTCCCGGCATCCGCGGAGAAGGTTTTCGATCCGGGTGACTCCGGTGTCCAGATTGTAGTAATCGCGCAGCAGCCGCTGGCTGCCGCTTCCAACCCCATACGTGATCGACACACAGCCCGAGTTTTTGAGGAGAGGCAGGGATGCGATTTCATCCGTACGCAGGCTGCCTTCGCGCGAATAGACCGTGGGTATGCCGCTTTCATGGAAGGCCTGCGCCACTTCGGCTGCGTAGGCCGCGGGCGCTGCTCCGCCGCCGGCCAGGTGGAACGCCGCCACGCCATGCGCCGCCGTAACACGCCGCATGTGGATGGCCACCCGCTGGGCGGAGCGCAGCCGCAAGCCGCCTTCTTCGCTCGATTTCGGGCAGTGGTTGCAGGACTGGTCGCAGCCGCGGCTTTCCTCGATGGGAAACAATTTCAATTTGCGGTTGTTGCGCAAAGCCCGATAGATCTCCGCATCGTAGACGGGGTCCGGGAGGGCGTTGAGATCTCGAACATAGTCCCGCTGCGTGTGGCAGGGCCGCTCCGTGCCCGGGAGAATCAGGTTAGGCAGCGTCGGCCATGATTCCCGGTGGTGAATATGGTCCGCCAGCGCCGTTAGGCCCAGTTCAGGATCGCCCACGCAGACACAATCAAACGCGGTCGTGGTATTGACCAGCTGGCGACCGTAGAAATCAGCAATGCGGCCAAATGCCACCAGGCACTGCGTTGCCGTGTGGCGGCGGAGGCGCTTGGCCAGCAGGATCGCGCTCGGAAGGTCGTCTTGATGATTTATCTTTAAGGCAATGAAATCAATCCCGGGCGTCTCGGCAAGCTTTCGGGCCAGTTCTTCGCAACATGCGGTCTGGCGCGATTGAAAGGCGCGATCAATGCTGCGGAGCTGCCACAACATGTGCAGGGTGCGCAGCGCATTGAGCGGCGCCCCCTCCAGAAAAACGCTCTGCCATCTCCTGGCAAGCAGCCCGTTCCTCTTCCGGAAACAGACGGTCCACCAGCCCCACCGTCCCGAAATCGCGAATCACGGTCTTATGCCCTTCGGCCAGAAGACATCCCGCCACGGACGCCAGCTCATGGTCGGGCATGAGCGCCGAAAATGAAAAGGGATAACCGGGAAACCGGACCAAAATGCTGTGCGATTTCATGCCCTCTCCTTCAGGCGTTTTTTCGTGTTGTGCCCGCGGGATACCACAACATGTTGCGAAAATCCCTCCCCGATGCAAGGCACTACACAATATAGCGGTTAGATACTATCATGAACACTATATGTATGCAAGGAAAAATGAAAACTACAATACGTAGAGATTGCCGGGCGGTTTGGCAGCCGTTTTACTGACAGAACGCCCACACGTTGTGGTCGCTTGTGTCTCCGTTGTGTTTGGCTCCATGTGTTTGGTTCTAGAAAAAAGGCGGGTTTCCGTGGGCCGCCGTGAACGCCCGGATTTTGGCTGCGCGCGGACCGGGCACGTTGCCAGATCTTTTTCCCCACTCAATCTGTCGCGCTCCGGGCACGTTTTTTCTGACCGAAGGCGTCTTTTTCTGGACACAATTGGTCCAATTCGTTATGCTGTCGGCCATGATGCGCACCATAAGCACCCTTTCGATTGTGCTCCTGGCCGGCTACACGGCCGCTGGAGCGTCCGAGGAAACACTGGCGGTTCCAGTGGAACAACAGACCTTGCGCGGATATCTAGAGAATTCCGCCGATCTGTCTGCGTTACCCGAGCTTACGGCCGGTCCCGCGGGCGCCTTGCTGGAAAGTCCGCATGGCCGTGAGATCCTCAAGTGGGTACAGGGGGCCGGCCGCGAAATTCCAGAGACCACGCAGGCGCTGTACGACCGGTACAAAGAGGCCGGCGAACGGTTTCCGTATGAGCGGCCTTATTACGCGAAGCGCACGCTGCTGACGCAGCATGGGTTGGCGAATTGGCTGGGCGTGGAGGGCGCCGACTTGAATCACTTGTGCGCACTGATCGAAAGCGTGCTCGACGAACCGACCTGGGTATTGCCCGCCCACGAACGCCCGGTGCCGTGGAACGTCGACCTGTTTTCAGCCGAGACGGCCTGCGACCTCGCGCACCTGCTCTTTATTCTGGAGGACCGGCTGCCGCCGGCACTCGCGGGGCGCATGCGCGCTGAGATTCAAACCCGGGTGATGGACCCCTATCTCGAGCACGCACACGACTATTGGTGGGACAGCGGCCGCAACAATTGGACCGGGGTCTGTGCTGGGGCAATCGGCGAGACGTTTCTGCTGCTGGAGCCGGATGCCGGCCGCCAGGCTCAGGCCGTGAACCTCGTGCTCGACCAGATGGGCCGCTTTTTTCAGCACGCGTTTGAGGAAGACGGCGCCTGCCTTGAAGGCATAGGCTACTGGAATTACGGGCTGCTTCACTGCGTGGCCTTCGGCGAGATGCTCCGCGTGAAGACAAACGGTGGGGTGGATCTCCTGGCTCACCCCAAACTCAAGGCGATCGCCACCTATCCCGCCGCCGCTGCCTTGGGCCGGCACGTTTTTGCCTCCTTTGCAGACAGCAGTGAACATTCCCGCATCGTCCCGTTTATCGCCGCCCGGCTTGCCGAGCGCACCGGCGTCGAATCGCTGCTGCTCCAGGCCGGCGGAATGGTGGAATGGCGGCTGATGAGCGTGCTGCGCAATCTCTCCTGGTGGCAGGAGTTCCCGGCCGAAGAACCGCCGATCGAGGATACCTTCCTGCCGACCGCCGGCATCGTGAAGCTGGTATGGTCCGCAGGCGATCGGCGCGCCGTGCTGGCCGCCAAAGGCGGGCACAACGGCGAGCCGCACAACCATAATGACGTGGGCAGCTACGTGCTGCGTTTCGGCGAGACCACCTACCTCTGCGATCCCGGTTCTGGCCTGTACAGCCGCGATTATTTCAGCTCCAAACGCTACGACAACGTTTTCGTGAACTCCTATGGCCATAGCGTCCCGCGGCTCGGCGGCGCATTGCAGGCCACGGGCGCGAAATTTCGCGGTACCGTGGATGTTCCGGCGCCAAAGCAGGCGCACATCGATTTGACCGGCGCCTATCAGGTCGAGGGCCTTACGAAGGCGGAGCGCCTTTTCTCGGTCCAGGAAGACGGTACGCTCGCCATGGACACTCGGTATACGTTTGAGGATCCGGGATTGGATGCCGAAGAAGTCTTCATGACGTGGCTTGAGGTCGAGACCGACGGCCCGTCCGCTCGCGTACGTTCCAAGGACGGCGTGCTTGAAATTCGCGCCGCCTCCGGCGAATTTGCGACGGAATCTCTCGAAGAAGCCTGCAAAGCCAATCGCAAGAGTGGCGTGCTGACACGACTTACGCTCACTCAACCGGCCGCTTCAGAAATCCAGAATCGCTACACGTTTTCCTTTTCCCCCGCCGAATAGCCCGGAAGGTCGGCGCGCGGGTCCGCGCTTGCATCTGACAGGGCCGCGGCATCACGGAGAACCTGCTTATGCTCATCCGGCTGGGTACGGCGACCGCGTCCTGGCTGGGGCATCTGCTCGGCAAAATCGGCCAATGGCTGGGCGCGCCGCCGCCGGACTCTTACGGACACATCACCGAGTACCGGAGCAACCCCATCGTGGCGCGGATGCGTCTCAGCGGCATCGTGTTTGGCAACGTGGTGCTCTATTCCGTGGGAGACCCGGCCATCCGGGTGCCACGCTACGACCGGTGCGGGTATGTCGAGCTGCGGGAGCATGAGTGGGCACATGTCGCGCAGTACCGGGGCTGGGGTGCACTGTTCTGGCTCAAATACGGCCTGGCGGAATGCGCCCGCCCGTTTACGGCGAGCCGCATCAACCGCTACGAGATGCTGGCCGACGATTCCTGCCGCAGGTCGTGGCCAGCTGTCAACGGCCAGAAAATCGCTCGAAACGATGTAATTTCCTGACTATCAAACAGATACATCCAGAAAAGCAAGTTTTTGGCGGCTCCAGGGGGTCCGTGTGGAACAAAATTGAAACATATGCGTTTCAGCGAGGCTTTTTGGTTCTTTTGCGTAATATATCGTTGTTTTTCAAGGGTTTAGAGCCGATTTGCCGGTATTTTGAGCCAGCGACGGGTTCTAAGCGTAAATTCGTCGCTATTCTCCGCCCTGAGGCGGTTTTGAGGCCTCCGCGTACCCGTGGGTCCATGCGGGGTGCGAATTGGGCCCGGCCTGTATCCCATCAGCTGTTCTTCGTACACCTTGGGAGATTCGTCCCCTGCCTCACTCAAAAATCTTGGCGGCGTGGCAGTTTTGACGAATTCAGGCCGGTGGCATTTTCGAAGAGCTTTGGGGACGATTCCGTAAAACGTGTGTCAAAACTCTTTAAAAATGTCACATGTCTTAGCTCGTTAGAAATGTCACGTTGCCGTGGTTTTCGGGTTAGTCTCTGGGCGAATTTTCCAAGGCTTGTGGGCAGGTGGCAGCAGGCGGTCGCCTGCGCCGGCTGTCCACAGGCTGTCATTTCCACAGCCGGCGCGCAGCGCGGATGCGCGTAGCGCCCGTCGCGGCTGTGGAAATGTGGGAAACTCGCGGCATCATGGCGCGGACCTGTTTGTGTTGACCAGACGGCCCACGTTTGGGCGCCAATGTTTTTTAGGGGGTGGCGGTTTGTGATGCGTCCTGGGCGGCAGGGGCGCGCCCGGGGCTGCACGTTGACGTTGTTGATGGAGCTGTTCGGGTCTGAGGACGGTAAAGCTCAAGGGCTTTCCCTTGTGGAGCAGTTGGACCCGGCCGTCGAGATGAATGCGCACCAGGACCTTCGTTTTCGGTTTGGGCAAGGGCGTGTTGTCCTTGTGGATCTGGTAATACGTGTTTTTGTGGCGCAGCGTCCAATCATTTTGAACAACGCGTGTGCTCTCAAAGCAGAAGACGTCATCCAAATCCACGCCCTTGGGCACGGGCCGATGAAAGTTCTTGTCCTCCAGGGGCGCGATGGCGAACCTGGCGTTGAGGGCGTCGGTGAAACCGTTGGCGAGCAAGGCGTTGGCTCCGGCGATGTTGGTGACACCGGCCAGAGCCAGCTCTTTGACCAGCCGATCCTGGTACACGCCGTTGGAACGTTCAACCCGGCCTTTGGCCTGGGGGGAATGGGCGGGGATGATCTCGATGCCCAGCTTCTGACAGGCCTTTCCAAACGCCGTCAGAGCCTTTTCTCCCGCCAACTGTTCCTCCAGGGTTGGCGCGCGGTCCGTGAGGTAGACGTTCTTCTTGTCCGTGTAAAGCGCTCGAGGGATGCCGTGGGTCTCTACCCAGCGCCGTAAGAGCCCCATCGCCGCTTCGGTGGTCTCTTGGTCGGCCATAAGACCCATCGTCATGCCCCGGGCATCGTCCACCATGTTCATCAGACACGCCCGGTCTTCGTCGGGACCAAACCATGGGTGATGGCTGCCGTCCATCTGAACCAACTCACCAAAATGGGCGCGCCGCTCCCGACGCGAACGATGCCTGCGCCGTCGACGTCGCCGTTTCCACTCGCCTGCGGCAAGCAGCCACCGGCGCAACGTCTCGTGATCCACGACCAGCCCATCCTCTGCCAGCTTCTCCGCCGCAAGCGTAGGCCCCAGGCCATGCTCCTGATACCGTTCCCGGTACCGCTCCAAGACCTGCTCTCGAAAGTGCGGCGGATAGCCCCGGTTGGAGGCTTGACCTCGGCGCCGATGCACCAGTCCAGCGTCCCCTTCAGCTAAAAATCGCTGGTAAACGCGCAACGTCTGCCGATAGCTCAGCCCCATCCGATCCGATGCCTCCACCAAGCTCATCCCACCCAACTGAACCACCTCCAGCACCGACTTCCGCCGCAATTCCTTGTGATTCATCACCAAATGTCCTTCCACTGGAGCCCTCCTCTCGAAAAGCTACCAGTGTGACATTTCTAACGAGTCCAAAAGATGACATTATCAAAGAGTCGCGACACGATTCCGTAAAACGTGTTGACCTTTTCGCCCCTCCTTGGCATCATGAAGCCGTGTGGTCACTGTTGTAAGTGTATTGGTGTCACCCTAAAAGGCTGCAAACAATTAACAAGCTTTCAATCTGGGGGGGTAATTCATGGGCATGCGCTTCTTTTCCCTGACGGTAACCGTTGTCGCTGGCGTCGTGCTCGCCACGGTCCTGGCGGGTTGTCCGAAAGCTCCGGACACCTCGCTGGCGCTCCTCGTCACGCCGAAGTCGCTTGATTTCGGTGCAACCGAAACGACCCTGCCCCTGATCGTGAGCAAGAATTACACAAGCGCCCCGCTCGGCCAGTTCCAGGCATCCAGCAGCGTCCCCTGGCTGACGGTATCCCCATCATCTGGAACGAGTTCAGGGCCGGAGGATCCCGCGACCCTCCTGGTATCGGTACATCGTGAACGTATGAATGCGGGGGAAAATCTTGGAAACATTATTCTTGCGGCCCAGGGGGCATCGCAGGTCTCCGTGCCGGTCAAAGCGTTCTGCCGGGTAGGCGCCGCGTTTTCCGTAGGCAATAATAATCCGTTCGTGGGCGACGAAGTGCGGTTTACGGATCAATCGCAGGCCGTGGGCGGCGCTCCACCGATTAGCAGCTGGGCCTGGAACTTTGGCGACGGCGGCACGAGCAACGCCCAGAGCCCCACCCACGTCTACACGGCAGAAGGTTCATATTCCATCACTCTTACGGTCTCCAACGGCGACGAGTCGGCGGTGCTGACCCGGCAGAACTTCGTGACGGTCCGCGCGCGCATAGCGCCGGTTGCCGATTTCCAGGCGGATTCTGTAGAGGTCTATCCAGGCGAGAGCGTCCAATTCAACAGCACGTCCAATGAAGGCACGGGCGCCGTCATCAACTACGCCTGGAACTTCGGCGACGGTGGGGTCGGCTCGGGCAGAAATCCAGTCCACAGCTACACGGATGTGGGGACGTACTCGGTCTCCCTGGCGGTGACGACTGCGCATGGGCAGGATGCTCGAACCCGCCAGAATTACATTACGGTGTTGCCCTACGCGCCCCAGGCGGCGTTCCGCTCGGACCTTCGGCAGACGGTGCTTGGCATCTCGGGTGGACGGGTGGCGTTTTCCGATGAGTCTGAGCCGGGCTCGTTCCCGATAGCCGACTGGTTCTGGGAGTTTGGAGACGGTGAAACGAGTGGTGAGCCCGAGCCAGTGCACGCCTACGAGCAGACCGGCTTCTATACGGTCTCTCTGACGGTGACGGCGGCAAATGGCCAGATGGATACGTTCACGGCGCTGAACTACATCGAGGTGATCCCGAACGATATCGCCGCTGAATTTGCACTGGAAAACCGCAATGTCGAGGTCGAGCAGGACGTGCAGTTTACGGACCTGTCGGCGCCTGGGCCCTCCCCAATCATTCAATGGCGGTGGGATTTCGGCGACGGCGAATCCAGTTTCGAACAACATCCGCGCCACGTGTACGGCAACGCGGGCACCTTCACGGTGTCGCTGACGGTTACAAACGCCCACGGTTTCGACGAAGAGGTGAAGGCCGACTGCATTACCGTATGGCCCATATCCACAGTCAAGCGCTACATTCGCGATTCCGGGCCCGCGACCTACACGGTGCACAGCGTCCTGCCCGTTCCGTATGCCGGCAAACTTCTGACCGCGCACATTCTGGACCTCCATTCACAGACCTTCAGACCCGGGGAAGTAGAGCCGGCTGAGTGGCATCACTGGATGGTGGTGATCACACCGTCTCAGCTCGTGACCGACACCGCGCTGCTGATCATCTCCGGCGGTTCCAACCGGGCTACGCCGAATTTCGATCCCGATAACGTGACGGGCGAAAGGGCGGTTGCGCTGGAATTTGTTGCGCAGACCGGCGCCGCGGCGATTCTGTTGCCCACCGTGCCGAACCAGCCGCTCGTATTCCATGGAGACGGAATCGGTCGGAGGGAAGACGATGCCATCGCCTATACATTCGACCAGTTCCTCAACGGTGGCGACGAATACTGGCCGCTGCTTCTCCCCATGGCCCGGAGTGCGGCCGCCGCGATGGATGTGACGCAGGATTATGGCGCGGCCAACGGTTTCGAGATCCAGGACTTCGTCATCACCGGCGCTTCGAAACGCGGCTGGACCACGTGGCTGACGGGAGCCGCGGACGAGCGAGTCCGGGCCATTGCGCCCCTGGTGATCGATGTCGCGAATATGCGGTCTCAGATGAATTATCACCGCCAGGCCTATGACGGCTACTCCTACGCAGTGCAGGATTACGTCGATTTCGACGTGTTTGACCGTTTCGGTACGGAGCGGGGGCAGGAACTGCTCAAGATCGTTGACCCCTATTCCTACCTCTGGGCGCTGGATATGCCGAAGCTGATCGTCAATTCGACGGGCGATCAGTTCTTCCTGCCGGATTCCGCGCAGTTTTATGTGCATGAGCTGCCGGGCGAGACCCGAATCCGCTACATGCCAAACACCAACCATGGCATCGAACAGGGCTCCTCGCTCGTAGACCTGGGCGAAAGCCTCATCAGCTTCTTCCATTATGTCGCGAACGATTACCCGCTTCCGTCATTCAGCTGGGAAGTCATCCGCGACAACGAGATCCGCGTGCAGACCCAACGCGCATTCGCCCCGGTCAACGTGCAGCTCTGGAGCGCTACCGTCAGCGGGCCCCTGCGCGATTTCCGTCTGGCCAGCACCGGCGCCATCTGGTCGTCGCAAACCCTGCAGGATCCTGATGGTGACGGCATCTATATCGCCACGGTGCCTGCACCGACCGCGCCGAATACGTGGACCGGCTTTTTTGCCGCGCTCACCTTCCATGATCGAGGCCAAGTACAGACTTTCTGCACCGAACTTCGCGTGACGCCCGATGTGATGCCGTTTGGGCCGCCCGTAGTGCGGGTCGACAAAAACGCTACGGGCGCGGGCGACGGCAGTTCGTGGAGCAACGCCTTCACCAGCATCCAGGAGGCCATCGTGGCGGCGACAGGCGCCGGCCTGCACGAGATCTGGGTTGCGGAAGGGGTATATGAGGAAGCCATTCTGCTCGAGAGCGACCTCGCCCTCTATGGCGGGTTCAAGGGGACGGAGCATGCCTTGTTCGACCGCGATTTCAACGCCCATCCCGTAATCATCGACGGCCGCCGCGCGGCAGGCGGCCTGCCCGCGAAGCACGTGGTGACGATCGAGCAGAAGAGCAACATCCGCCTGGACGGATTTTCCATCACGGGGGGCGATGCGTCCGTCGTGATCCCGGGCGACTGGTCGGCCACCGCGGGCGGCGGCATCTATTGTTCGCAGCTCGATGAAACCGTCGTGATCGCCAACTGCAAAATCTACGGCAACCGCGCAGCCAACAGCGGCGGCGGCATCGCCTGCACGGGATTCCGTGACGGCTCGCATTTGGTGGAATGCAGCCCCGTCATCGAAAACTGCCTCGTTACCGACAATTACGGTGCGCTCGGAGCCGGCGGCATTCTGTGTTTCGCGCGCGCCAACCCGACCATCGTCAACACGGTCGTGGCCGACAACCGGAGCACAGGCATCGAGAACGAGTGGGGCGGAGGCGGCATCGGCTGTGTGGATGCCTCATCGCCGGCCATCGTCAACTGCATCCTGGCCCGCAACACGACGACCGCGCAAACGGGCGGCCTGAGCGCGGGTTCGCTGGTCTGGGGCGGAGACTGCGACCCGGTGTGCATCAACACCATTTTCTTCGAAAATGACGATATCGCCGTATTCGAAGGCACGACCGATTCGGACGTGACATTGAAACACTGCCTGTTCTTCGGCAATACCGCGGGCGATGTGTGGGATGAAAACAGCACGCTCTACACGGGCGCGGCACTGATCAATGCGCACGTTGCGGGAGCGAGCCTTTGTGTATCGGGCAATCCCGAATTCATCGATGCGGACAACGGTGACTTCCGGGTCAAACCCAGCTCGCCTGCCGTCGATGCCGGGACCGCTGACGGCGCGCCCGATGCGGCAGCTGACGGCACGCCACGACCGCAGGGCAGTGCCACCGATATCGGACCCTACGAGCAGTAGGACAGGCGAAATACGTGGCGCTTCGCCGGGACCCGCAGCGGCGCAGTCCATCGTGACTGTGGAATGCCGCCTGATGGGATGAACGCCCGCAACGGAGGCGCTGCCCGGGGTTTTGACGCATGGGCAGCGCCTTGATAGACTTTCCGCGCGCCGAATCGTCGGGGCGGCCTGTGGTTTTCGGGGGTAGCGGAAAGGAATACAGCATTGCGGGCGGTCATTCAACGGGTATCCGAGGCGTCTGTTACGGTGGGCGATTGCGTGACCGGTCGCATCGGCCCGGGCCTGCTTTTGTTGCTCGGCGTGGGCCGGGATGACAGCGAAGACGACGCGCGGCTCATGGCGGACAAGATCATCGGGCTGCGCTGTTTCGCGGATGCCGAAAGCAAGTTCAACCTGTCCGTGGTCGATGTGGGCGGTGCGATTCTCGCGATTTCGCAGTTCACGCTGTTTGGCGATTGCCGGAAAGGCCGCCGCCCCTCATTTTCCGACGCGGCGCGCCCTGAACCCGCAACCCGCCTCTACGAGGCCGTGGTGCATCGCCTTCGGAGCGCCGGGCTTCCCGTCGAGACGGGTGAATTCGGCGCCCATATGCAGGTGCAGCTCATCAATGACGGCCCGGTGACGTTGTTGCTCGACACGAAGAGGGTTTTCTGACGCTGCCGGCACTGGAGGAGAGCAGGTGCGCATCGCCCTGGCAGGAACGGGACCCCTTGGCGCCGCGCTGCTGAGCGCGGTGCTTGATTCACCCCACGAGGTTATCGCGCTGCTGCGCAATGGGCGCGTGGCGTCCGCCGTACACAAACGGCTCCTGCCCCCTCTGGCCGCGCTATTCGCGCCGCGGACCAGCGTCTTGGGCATGGCGCGCCGAGCGAAGATACCCACCTTCTATATTGACCGAATGGATGAGTCCGAACTCGCCCCGCTCCGGGCGCTGGCGCCCGATCTTCTGCTGGTGGGAGGGTTTGGAATCATATTGAAGCGCCCTCTGCTCGAACTGCCGACGCTGGGGTGCGTCAATTGCCATTCCTCCCTCTTGCCCCGGCATCGCGGCCCCAACCCATTTTCGTCGGTCGTCCTCGCTGGAGAAACCGAATCCGGCGTGACATTTCACAGAATGACCGAACGCATTGATGCGGGCGACATCCTTTTACAGCACGCGTTTCCCCTGGACGACACCGATACCGGCGGCTCGGTATACCGAAAAGCCTGCATTGCAGCAGGCGCTCTTGTGCTGGACGTGCTCGACGCGTTGGCATGCGGAGAAGTGCACGGCACGCCGCAGGATGAGACGACCGCCACCTACGACCCGCGCCTGCAGGAAGAGGAACTCCATCTCGACTGGTCGCGGCCCGCACAGGAACTGGATCGGCGGGTGCGCGCCTGCGTGCCGTTTTCGCTGGCACGTTTCACTCACCGCGGAAGGACGGTCTACGTTTCGCGCACGCGCTGGGACGACGAAGAGGCGCTGGCGCCGCCAGGCACCATTACGCGCGCCGCATTTCCCGTGCGGGTCGCCACGGGACACGGCCATCTCGCTATCGAAGAAGCGCATACTGCGCAGGTGTTCGCGAGCCTGTGGCCGGGCTTGTGGAAGCGGCCGCGCGTTGGAGAAAGGCTCGAATAAGTCGGCACTACGCCCGGTTTCGTTGGGTGCTCCGGCGTTGTTAAGCTCGGCGATCGCAACCTGCCGCCCGATAAGAGATGAACTTCAACGGCCTGCACGTTATTCTGTGGCCATTGGAGGGATACAATGAAGCCTGCAAGCGGTCCGCACGGCTGGCGGGTCTTGTGCCGCGTTTAAGAGTGCCGCGAGCGGGATGAATGGCTTGGATTTGCCGGAGGAGGCGTCAGACGGTATGGATATTGAGATCCGAGAATATCGCCCCGAAGACGAAGCGCAATGGATGCGCACGCACGCAATCATCATGAGTATTTCGCATGCATGGAATTACACCATCCAGCAACGGCCCATGTATAAACGCCCGTCGACCTGCCTGGTGGCAATGGCCGACGGCGCCCTCATCGGGCTGACCGATATTGAGTACGATACCGAGCCCGGAGAACTTTGCTTCCTCAAAGACAGCTGCGGCGGGTACGTGCTCGAATTCGGGCGCCTGCCCGAATACGCCGGCCACCAGCTCGGCGCGAAGCTCATCGCGGCCTCGGTCGAGGCGTCGAAAGAGAAGGGAATTCGCCGGCTCGAGTACTGGACACAGGACCGCAACGCCGCCCGATTCTATCAGCGCTTCGGTCTGAAGGAGATTGGCCGGCATTGCCGGTTTCGCATGAAGCCGACCGAGGAAATCGAAAATATTCTCGACAAAAAATACATCGGGATCGAATACCTCTACGCCTGCTGCCTCGTCGAGGAGTTTCCTCTGATAAAGCAGAAGTATACCGTGCTTGAGGACCACCCCCTCGAACCCCACGTCTGTATCGGCTACGAAATCCGGTTCTAGCGCGCCCCGGAATTTCGGGAACGCAATACTGAAATACCCCCCTGACCGAGGCGGCGGCGGTATCCGAACGGGGAGACGTTTTCCTTACTGATACTACTTACCTTGAGTATGCGTGTCACGCCGCGCTGTCTCAATGGCAATAGCTGCAAGCGCAATCGCCACTAAGATACCAAGAGCCACCCATCCTTTCCGGAAGGGAAGCGCTGGCTTCTGGCCTGGAGCCATCTCTTCCCCCGTTTCAAAAGCAGCGGCGCCTTGCGAACATGAAGAGGATTCGTCGCTTGTCCCCCGAGAAACCCCATTTTCATCGAGTTCCCCGTTCCACGCAGTATTGGTCAGTGAAGCAACGGTGTCGTGGAGATCATCCGCTTTGATGTCTTCGAGATAACGAGAGAAGTGCTCGCAACGCCGGTCGCTGGGAAACAGCGAAGACCAGAGGGTCAGGTACTCCTCGGCGGCCTGGTAGAGTTCAAGGCCCAAGGCCAGCTCAACCACGTTAGCCAGGATCTCTGGCGAGTGTCCCGCAACTTCATCGGGCCTCAGCTTGGCCGACTCTTTGGCCATCAGATCGGTGCCATACACTTTCCAAATCTCACAGAAGACCTCGTACGCTTGCAGCTTGTTGCCTGATTTCGCGTAGTCTGTTCCGAGTTCGTAAAGGAGGTAGGGCATCCATTCGTCTGGCTGGCTATGCGCTATCCAATTGCTCACATAGGCTTGGTATTCGGCGCCACCCTCGGGGAAGGCGTCCTTGGAGCCAAGGTTTACATAGTAGGACACGGGCCAACGGCGCGTAGACTGCTTCGCAATGGCCTCTAAGGCGCTCTCGGCCGCCTCGAAATCCCCCAGGGCATAAAATTGGCGCATCTCTTTGCTGGCGAAATGCTCGATGTCGTAGTTGAGGCGCGCCAACGCTTTCCGTGTTTGACTGGGCGCTTCTGCCGTCAAAAGGCGCATTTGCTTGTAGAGTTCAGCTGCGGACGCCGTTCCGTCGCTCGATTTACTAAGGAGCTCTGCCATGCGGTTCATGTTCGCGACGTAGCGCTGCGCGTCGAGTTCGTTTTCAAGAATTGCCGGCAAGTGCTCCTTTGACAGTTCGTGCACCTTGCGCATCTCGTCCATAGACGCCTGCCGGTGGGCATGATCCTCGGACCTGCGGAAGCGGATGTACTTGCTCTCCGCAAGTTCATTGCGCCATCGCGTCTGCCACTCCCAATCGGCGCCATGGAACGTGAGGAGTTCCTGTGCAAGCCAGGCCGAGATGTCGTAGTCCCCGCAGGAATTGGCGAGCCCAAGAGCGGCTTGCAGACCTGCTGTATAGTATGGACTCGTCTTGTCCAGTGCACAGGCATTCAGGAACACGTTGAGCTTATCCTCGTAGTACCGCTGACGTTCCTCAGGGGTCAACGACTGGGCCAGCTTCTCCCTGCCTTCTCTATCGTACACCTCCAGCAATTCCTCGAGCCCGTCTTGCGCAAACGCGGCAAACGGCGCTACCCAGGAGATGCATATCAAGCAAAAGAGCAGTAATTTGAGAGGTATATTCCGACTCCTCAACATTCCGCTCCGGCCCGCCTGTTAGCAAGGTCGAGCTGCATATCCCTGTCCAGAACCGCAGTATCAGGGACCCTGGAAATTCACGTGGAGACCGCCCTGCACATCGCTATGCATCGATCCAACGAATTGAGCGCCCGTCGGCTGAATTCAGTCCCCACGCGATGATCAACACATATCCCCTTATTTCCTGTACGACAGGTTAGCATATATGCGGCCTATGTCAAGCTTTTTTCGGGACGAGCCGGATGCAGGAGAGATGAATGCACTACACCGGAAGCCCGCTCCGATTCTGACTGAAACGCACTGCCGGGGGGCGTTTTCGCGGAATAGGGGCGTGTCCGGCCCCGGTTTACTTCAGGAGGCCCCTGCGGTGGACGGACCGGGAGGACATTTCGTGAGAGCGTGTCTTGTCGTCGTTTTGGCGGCGGTGTTCGCCCTGGGATGCGGCGGCGTGCAAGCGACGCGACCGATCGCGGGTCCTGCGGCCGAATCCAATACAACCGGAGAGCATAGTATGAGTCCCAGCCCCGATGGCGTCGAAAAGATCGAGAAAACGGAGGCGGAGTGGCGAGCACAGCTGAGGCCGGAGCAGTTTTGTATCGTGCGTGAAAAGGGCACGGAACGCGCGTTTACCGGCGCCTACTGGGATAACACCAGGGCCGGTGAGTACCACTGTGTGGGCTGTGGCTTGCCCCTGTTCAGCTCCCGTGCCAAGTACGATTCAGGATCCGGCTGGCCGAGCTTCTTTCAACCCGTCAACGACGGCCATATTGCAACGAAAACCGACACGAGCCACGGGATGCTTCGAACGGAAGTCCTGTGCGCCCGCTGCGATGCACACTTGGGACATGTGTTTGAGGACGGCCCCGAGCCCACGGGCTTCCGGTACTGCATCAATTCGGCGTCGCTCACCTTCGAGGAAAATAACCTCTGATGTCGCGTGGGCTGTGCTGCGGTAAAAGAGTGCTGCTGCCCGTACGTTGCCGGCCGCAAATGTAGTAGAATCGAAGCGCTGAGGACGTGTTTTCAGGTGCAATCGATGCAGCGAGGAATGGAGAGAATGAAACGACGCACTTTTTTGGGAACGGCGGCCGCCTCGTTTGCGACCGTGGGGGCGGCCCAGGGCCAGACATCGTCTCAACTCGACGGGAAGGCAGCCATGATGCGGGCGGGATTCGCGCGTGAAGACATCACACCTCCCCTGGGGACCACCATGATGGGTTTCGGCGGGCGCGATATGGAGCACGGCTGCACGGGCGTGCACGACCCGCTCTATACGCGGGCCGTGTATCTGGAGCATGGGGGAGAAGCGGCTCTGATCATGGGCTACGACATGTGCTTTCTGGGCCGCGAAGATGCCGATCGCTTCAAAGGTGCTGTCGGACGGGTGATGGATCTGCTGCCGCGCCAGATCTTTCTCAATACGTCGCACAACCACGTGGGCCCGAAAGCTGGAACCTGGTATTCGGCGGGATACGAAGCGCCGGACCGCGATTATCTGAACCAGCTCGAGCAGGCGACGCTGAAAGCGGCGCTTGCGGCGCGTATGCAGGCCCGGCCCGTGAATATGCGCGCGGGCGTTACCACCTCGGAATTGCCGGTCAACCGCCGACGCCGCATGCCCGATGGCGGCATCCAGAATCGCCCCAATCCGGGGGGGCCGACCTACAATAAGCTTCCCATCGTGCTGTTTGAGGAACCTTCGGGCGAAGTCGTGTGCCTCTTGTTCTCCATCTCCTGTCATCCCTCCATGGTCAGCGGATGGGAGATCTCCGCTGAATACCCCGGTGCGGCCATGGACCGGCTGGACGCGCATTTCGGAGCGCCTTGCAGCCTCTTTCTGCAGGGCGTGGGCGGCGACGCCAAGCCGCTGGTGGTTGGCCGGGATACGGAGTCCTGGATCCCCGGAACCTGGGAACTCATGGATGAGGCCGGCGCTATCGTCGCGGGCGAAGTGCTTGATGCCGTGGGGAAAGGCCTGGAACCGGTCGCGCCGGCGCTGGCCTCGGCATCAGAAGAGATGCGCTGGGCTCTCGAACCTGCCCCGGGCAGGGATTTCTTCGAGGGCATCGTCGCCAATGCGCCCGAAGAAGGGCGGGCGCGCGATGTGAAGTTCATGTGGGCGCGTAAGACACTCGAAAACCTCGAAAGAGGCCTGCCTCTGCCAACCGATGTCCCGCTGTTAGTGCACGGCATCCAGCTGGGTGAGCAGCTGCGCATCATCGGGATCGAGGGCGAGGCCCTGCATGGGTGGGGATATTTTATTGAGGACTTTTACGGAAAAAAAGGAGTAACCATTCCCCTCGGATACACCGACGGCCAGGGCATGTACCTGCCGCTTACCGAACAGTTGCCGGAAGGCGGCTATGAGGTGATCAGTTATTGGGAATATGGCTACCCCTCACCCCTTGCACCGGGAATGGAAGACAAAGTGCGCGAGGCGCTGACAACCCTTCAGAGCCGCGGCATCTCATGAGCCCCGTGCGCGTACCTGCCGGATGGCCGGCTCGCCCAAAACCACGGCAGCCTGCTGTAGGAAACATTGCCAACGAAGGAGTCCGCGCTTGGGCGTGGGTAAGCGGCTGAAAAACGCGCTGAAACGCGGCGTGAAATATGGCGCGGCGACCGTCGGAAATTTCTATCCGAAACGGCGCGGCTGCTCGCGCATCCTCGTCTACCGCGGCATCGGCTACCGGAATCACGAGATGAACGTCACGCCGGAGGCGTTTCGGGCGCAGATGGCCTGGCTCGTGAAAAACCGGACGGTGCTCTCGCTCGACGATGCCGCCCGGGGAGTCGAGGGCGTCGCAGTGACCTTTGACGACGGCTACCGTGACATCTGGATGAATGCCGCACCCGTGCTGCAGGCCTTTGGCATCCCCGCCACGGTGTTTATCGTGCCCGCCGGAATGGGCAGACGGTTGTCGCGCAAACACGACCCCGTGACCGATATTCTGCTGACATGGGATGAGGCACGACGGCTCAGGGAGGTCGGCATCGAGATCGGCGCCCATGCGCTCACGCATGCCCGCCTCTCCGCGCTCGATGAGCGCGAACAACGCCGTGAAATCGGAAAATGCATTCGTTACATTGAAAAGCGCCTCGACGAGACGCCCCAGGCATTTGCCTATCCCCGCGGCTCCATCCTCGATTACAACGAGTTGTCGAAGATGTTGCTCGAGGAGTTTGGTTTTCGCGTTGGTGTAAGCACTCGGTATGGCGTGAATTTTCCGGGTTGCGACCCGTTTGATCTGCACCGGATCGCCATCGATTCCACCGATTCCCTGGAGCGCTTTCAGGATAAAGTCACCGGCCGCCTGGATCCGCTGGCCGTCCTGGAATCGCGCGCCGGGGCGCACCTGCGGCGGCAGGTGAACCGTTTGCTGGGCACCTTATGAGCACGTTGGGGAGAGGGTCCACGAAAAAGAAAGCCATATCGTCTGTATTGAAGTAATCTGTTGACGAAGATGATGATAGCGCGTTTCGCGGGAGGAACGCGCTTTTTTCTGCCCCATTGGCCGCGCAGTTTTTTTGTGTATCCACTTAGTAATAAATGTTTTAGGCAGATCAGCCCTTCTTGCGCCCTCCTGTGTGCTGTGTTATACTTCAACTTGAGGTATTGACTGTAAAAACTATCGTCACAGGGGCTTCCGCATGGCTGATATCCTGAGCCAGGAAGAAGTAGATCTTCTTTTGAATGCCGTGGCTGAGGGCGACTTGGACATCGAGTCCAGGGAACTCGAACGCCCTGCTGCAGAGTTCCGGGATACGGCGATCTACGATTTTCGCCGGCCGGAACGCGTCTCCAAAGAGCAGCTCAAGGGGCTCCAGAGTCTGTTCGAGAACTTTGCCCGCGAACTGAGCATCATGCTGCCGCCGTTTCTGCGCACAGTGGTTCGGGTTGACTTGGTGTCGATTGATCAGTTGACGTACGATGAGTTCATTCTGTCGGTCTCGCGTCCCACCGCGCTCTCGGTCGTGAATATGAACCCGCTGGAAGGCAATTGCGTCATCGAACTGAGCCCCCCGCTGGTGTTCCCCATCGTAGATCGGGTGTTGGGGGGAAAGGACTGCCGCTGGCGGAGCCGCGCGAACTGACAGAGATCGAAAACCGCATCGTACACCGCATTGTGCTCATGATTCTGGGCAGCCTGCGGCGGTCGTGGGAACAACTCATCGAATTTCAGCTGAGTGTCGAGACTCAGGAAAGCGATCCCCTGCTGGTCCAGATCGTCGCCGGGAGCGAAATGACCATTCTGGCAGGATACGAACTTCATATTGGCGAATGCGTCGGTTCCATGAACATGTGCATCCCGCTGCTGGTCTTGAACCCCGTCTTCGATCAGATCACCCAGCAGACCCGTTTTATCCGGCGCCTGAGCCCGCAGGTTGCGGCCCAGACCCGCGCCCACATCATTCGGACCGCAAAAAGAGCCTTAACGCCGGTGGACGCGGTTTTGGGGCATGCACGAATGCGCCTGGACGATGTGATGCGCTTGCGCGTCGGCGATGTCGTCCAGTTGGATTCCAATATCGACGAAGCGATCGGAGTAGAATTGGGGGGATTGGTGCGTTTCAAGGCGCATTTGGGTCGGCGGGGTGAGCAAAGCGCAGTGCAAATCACCGCCGTGCTTCACGATGATGACTGACAGGGGAGTGGACGGATGGATGCTGCCGCGTTGACACAGGTCGCCGAGGGCTTCTTGAAAGGGTGCAGCGATGTCATTGGCGCCATGCTTTCCACCGCACCGGTGTTTCAGGCCGGCGAAGCAGAGGAAGCTACCGACGGTTCGATTCGCGAACTCCTGGCGGAATCCTCCTTCGCCGCACAGTCCGCGCTTAGCGGAGGTGGGGCGGTGACTCTCCTGATGGCCCTGGACGATGCGCGACGCATTGTGTCCTCCGTCAAAGGAGACGAGGCGGCCACGGCCCCGAGCCTGTCGGACGACGAAGTCAGCGCCATGACGGAAGTGTTTGATCCCTGCATGGGCGGAGGCGCGGGTCATTTCAAGGAACAATATGGTAAAACGGTCACCCTGCAGCCGGTGCAGATCAACCTGGTCAGTCCCGGCGAGGCCGTGGCGTTGCTGGAGGCCCTGGGCGCTGCGCCGGCGCTGAGCCGGTTTTCCTACAACG
This sequence comes from Candidatus Hydrogenedentales bacterium, assembly GCA_050950105.1. Classification (GTDB taxonomy): domain Bacteria; phylum Hydrogenedentota; class Hydrogenedentia; order Hydrogenedentales; family SLHB01; genus UBA2224. The sequence continues at coordinate 55,252 of JBMNGZ010000011.1, forward strand.
TGCCCGACGTTGTAGAGGATGGGCGCGGCGCTCTGCTGTTTTCGCGTAGCCTGGCCGAGGCCGTTTTGTCGGACGCCGAGGGAGATCGGGGGATGGACGAGGACGTGAAGGATATCGTGCGGGACAGTTTTGGTGTTCCAGGAGAGGAGATCGGAACGATGGATGCGGTTCCTCGCGAGTTGCCGGGGAACCTCGATATGATCCTGGACATCGGGCTCACGGTGACCGCGCGCCTGGGCCGGATCGAGATGCCGTTGGGACAGGTACTGGAACTGGGGCCCGGCTCGATCATCGACGTAGGCCATTCTATCGACGAACCCGTGGAACTGTTCGTGAACAATAAACTGATTGCCCGTGGTGAGGTGGTCGTTGTTGAGGAAAAGTTTGGGCTGCGCATTACCGAGATCGCCAGCCCGAGCGAACGCATTGAAAGCCTGCGGTAACAGTGCCAAACGACGAGAAAGGTCTGTGGGAACGTTGGAAGAAAAATGGTGACGAGGCCGCGCGTCATGACCTGATCGTGCGCCATATGCGGGTGGTTCGCTACATTGCCGGGCGCATGGCCATCCATGTGCCCTCCAGCGTGGACATTGACGACTTAATCGGCTGGGGCGCCCTCGGACTGCTGGACGCCGTGGAAAAATTCGACCCTGCCCAGAACATCAAATTTGCGACCTATGCCTCGATTCGGGTGCGCGGCGCCATCATCGATCAGATCCGCACGTTGGACTGGGCCCCGCGTTCCCTGCGCATGATGGCGCGCAAAATTGGCGCCGCCAAAGAAAAATTGCGCCATGAACAGGGCCGTGAACCCCACCCGGAACAGATTGCCGAGACGCTGGGCATCGCCACGGAGCAGGTCGAGGATGTGCAGATGCAGCTCCAGACCGCGCATGTCCTTTCCCTGGACGATTACCTGCCTGCCGAGAGAGGCTCCGAAACGCGAAAACTCGAGATGACGGCCGATCCTGACATGCCCACACCCGAAACGGTGGCTGTAGAGCGCGAACGGCAGGAATTCCTGGTGCAGGCCATCCTCGCGCTGCCGGAACAGATGCAGAAAGTGTTAAACTTATATTATTACGAAGATCTGACGTTAAAAGAGATAGGCGCGGTGCTGGAAGTGACGGAATCGCGCGTCTGTCAGGTTCACAGCGCGGCCATGAAGAAGCTTCGGAAAATCGTGCGGCAGCGGGAGGTAGAAGATGCCTCAGCCAGTCGATCTGCAGACCGAGATGGCCCGGGTGGCGGCGGCTGAACGGATTCAACAGTTCACCGACCGCCTTTCGCTGGCTGCTCAGCAGCGCGTAGCCGATTCGGCGGAGAAAGAACGCATTCGCGACGAAACGCTGGTGCAGCAGAGCCACGAATCGGAGCAAAGCCAGATCGAGCGCGACGGACGGCGCCGGAATCCGTTCTCCGGGCGCCGTAAACAGCGTCCGGAGTCGCGGGACGAAGATGACGGCGCCGCATACGGCGCTGCAGACAAAAAGAAACTGTCCGATGAGGGCGGTCAACATTTTGACGTGACGGTATAAGAAGCCGCAGGGGGGGCGTGGGCCCTGCGGCTGGGTGCACGCGCATGATGTGCGCGGGACGAACGGAAAATGCTTGAGTATCTTTCCGTTAGAATCAACGTGTTCTACGTAACGGCGCTTCTGTTGGCTTTCCTGGCTGCCGTGCTGGTTGTGGTGTGCATTGTCGCGAAAATTTTCCGGATGCGCGAACGGGCGATGCCGTTTGCGCACACGCGGAGCAGCCAGAACGATCTCACCAATACGATGATCATGTTCCAGACCATGCGCGATATTTTGGAACAGCAGAAAGATCTGGCTCGTCAGCTCAACGTCAGCCTCGATAAAAAGGTCCAATATATTCGGAACGTGGTCGATTCGGCGCTGGGCGCCTTGCGTGAGATGCACGGCACGGTGCATGCGCTTAGCGCCGAACTCGCCGCGGCGAAAGCAGAGCTTGCTGCGCTGCGGACGCACGAAGAAGCGGCGTCCGGCGATGCCCTCGGAGAGGGAAAGGAAGGCGTCGTCCAGGCTGCTGTGCCGGATGCTGTTCCCGCGCCTCCGGCATCGTTCGAAACTTTGGAACAGCTGCTGTCTGAAGAACCGGCAGACAGTGCGCCCGATACCTGGGCCGGCCTGGATTCCGGGGAGATGGATGAGGAGCCGGAACCCGCTGCGATTCCACAGGAAACTCCGGAAAGCATGGAGGCAACGCGAAACGCTTTTCGCGCCTTGCTGAACCTTGACAAAGGCGGGTCGGAGACAAAGCCCCGCGCAGAAGAGCCCGCCGGCGCCGGAGGAAACGGCCGAACCAATACCCTGCCGCTGAAGAAACGCATTTATGAATACAGCGATGTCGGTATGAACGTATCCGAGATTGCGCGGGAACTCGGCCTGGGAAAAGGCGAGGTGCGCTTGATTCTCAATTTGCGCAAAGACCGGGGAGAATGAGATGGCAGGTCCCGGAGGGGTCCAGCCGTTCATGATTCCCGTCACGGCCCCGCAGGGACTGCCCGCCGGGCTGCGCGTTGGACAGGTTTTTCAAGCCGTGCTTCAGGGCCAGCCGGGAAGCCTCTCCATCGTGGTGGGTGGTTCGCGCGTGCTTGTGGGCGAGCAGCCGCATCTTCAGCCCGGCCAGGTCGTGAACGGAGAAGTGCTGCGGGTGGGCTCCGGCCTCCAGATCCGGCTGACGCCTCAATCCACCGCTGCGCCGGGCGAGCTCGGAGTGGCGCCTTCGCTTTCCGCTATTGTGGCGTCCGTCCTGGAAAGCCTCCCGGCGTTAAGCGCGCCGGAAAACGCGCTGCGCGCGCTGCATCCGTCCGTGCCGATGACTGAAGCCGCGGTACGCAGCGTTCTCTCCCTGTTTCTCTCCGATGCACGGATGGGCACAGACCTTCAGACTCTGGCAACTGCGATGAATGAGGCCGCCCAGGCTGGCGTGCTGCCACAACAGGTGGCCGACAGTTTCGCTCTCCTGACTGGCGCGCTGCTGTTCACGGGCGGATCGGAACTGCATGCGATCCTTCAGGCCGGGCGACGCGCTGGACGTACGCTTGAAGGCCGATTGGCGCGTGCCGTGGAGTCAGGCCGCCAGGCCGACACTCTGGCCGAAATCGAGGGTGACCTGCGAGCGTTGCTGATGCGCGTTCAGAAGGAGGAGTCCTTTGTGCGCCATCTCCGCGGGGATGGCCGGCTTCGGGGATTTCAAGAGACAGTTACGAGAGTGCTTGAACGTCTGACCGGCGCCGCCCTTCAGAACCTGAGGGGGCTTGAAATCCCGTACGTCTACCTGGAGATTCCCACGCTGGAACAGAGCGGTTTCCATCGGCTGCAGATGCACTTCCTAGGGGAAGGGGACAGTAAAGGGAGACATCTGGATCCGCGGAATTGCACCGTGGCACTCGATCTCTCGCTCTCGCGCCTGGGCGACCTGTGGCTCGTCTTGAAGGTGCTGGAAGGATACTGCACGTGCCTGATCCGGGCGGCCGAGGCGCAGGCACTGGACGCTTTACGTGCTGAAGAGGACGAGCTTGTTGAGGCCCTGGCGGCTGCGGGCTTTGATGCAGCGCGCGTTCGCTTCGAACCGTGGTCAGGCGACCGCTTGCGGGAGGTCGGCGAACTCCTCCGGCAGCGGACACGGATGGATCTGCGGGCATGAATGCGGAGAACCGAAAAGACCAGCGGCGTAAGGCGGCGGCCATTCGGTACGACGCCGAACAGCAGGCAGTGCCGCGTGTGGTGGCGAAAGGCGCGGGCCTGCTGGCGGAGCGCATCATCGAGCTTGCCAGGGCCAATGGCGTCTACGTTCACGAAGACCCCGACCTCGTCGCGGTACTGTCGCGCCTGGATGTAGGCACTGAGATCCCGGAAACACTGTATCGCGCGGTCGCGGAGATTCTCGCCTTTGTATACCGCCTGAATCAGCGCATGGCGGGATAGCCACCCGTTTTGCGATGCGGGGGCGGACTATTGGGCATCGGATGCGGGCGTGCCGCGTTGGAGCTGCATCTCGCGCTCCAGTGCGGCGAGGAGCTGTTCGGGCTGCTGTGACCCGATGATCCACCGGAGTCTGGCAGTTTCCAGCAGAACGCCCCGGTTGCCCCGGCAGTTGAGGAAACGGCAGCGCTCCTTTTCAAAGTTGCCAAAACGGATGCCCCATCCGCCCGCGTTTCGAATAGGGCGGTATTCCACCACGCGGGCGTGCAAGATGGTCTCCAGTGGTATGCGCTTCCAATACAGGGGAACACAGTAGCCAAACTGGGCTATGAGGTCGTGTTTGTCCACGGTGGTGCGCATGAAAAGAACATTGACCGAGATCAGATAGGCAAACAGGATCCAGGCTAACGGCGCCCATAGATGCTTTCCGGGTTGGGGTGTGCTGTCTAGCGCCCAGAGCAATGCAGCGAAGATAAGCAAGAGGAACACGTAAATGGTCCAGTGAAATGTCTGCCTTTCCTCGAAGGGTCCAGCGGCCATGCGAGTTTGCTCCGATTCGTTCTCGAGCGGTCCTGCGCAGGAAGAGGTTCAGCGTCCTGACTCTTCTGTTCACAAAAAACGGCCGCACGGACTGCCGTGCGGCCGGGAGAAGGCGTTGGTCTAAGCGCCCCTACTCGATGGAATCAAAAACGCGCTGGAAATGCGTCTTCACTTCCAGTTCCGCCTGACGATCCGCGAGCGCGAGTACCTGGGCCTCGTAGTCTGGGGTGCGAGTGGAGATGATGGTGTTCTCAATGGACTTCTGAACGTCCTGCGGCAGCATTGCACGGTATTCGTACACGGGCGGGCCCGACTGCGCCACATTTTCATAGGTGCCGATATTGGCGCCATCGAGGGTCCGGTAGAATACGCTCCAGTTGCCATTCATGACGCATTCGGCCCACTTCATGTGGGTGATGCCGAAGCGGTCTTCCATGGGTATACGCGCAAAGAAATAGGCGCGCGTGCCGGCGATCTCGAGTTCATCGGTGTACAGCGTTGTGAATTCTTCGAGCAGCTCGGGCGTGACCCATTGCGCGCTCTTCAGCTTCTCCTGCAAGTTGGCGAGGCTTTCCGTTCTGCGCTGAACGGAAAAGCGCGGGGGCACCAGAACCATGCCTTCCTTCAGGGTGACCGAAAGTCGCTCGGTGGCATGGGCCAGCGCCTCTTTGGTGGCAACGCGCCGGGCATTGGAGTCCTCAAGCCGCCCTACCAGTTCTTCCAGACGTTCGACTTCGGCCCGCAGTCCATTGTCACGAGCCCGCACGATGGAAATCTGGTTGAGCAGTTCCTCGTAATCTTCATCCGCCTCGGCGTATGCGTCGAGTTTTTCGTCCAGGTTTCTCTCGGTGACCGCCAGGTCCTGGCGCACCTTGGCCAGTTGTTCCTGCACCGACTGCGCTTCCAGCTGAACATCGGAGACCTGCTTGTCCAGCGCGGCCTTTTCGTCTGTCAGGCGCTTGATCTCGGCCACGAGTTCGTTGGGGTCTTTAATCCCGCCGATCTGGTCCAGCTGCGTCTGAATTTCGGCCAGCTGGCTGGCTTTCTGCTGCAAGCCGGGCACTTCATTTTCCCAGCGGTTGTACTGTTCCTGCAGCGGGTTGGTGCTGAGGCCAATCCGCGGCTGGAGCGTGGGCCACAGGAAATATCCCGCCGCCACGCCGATGGCGCCAACCACCAGCGCGAGCAGGACTGCGGCGATCGTGTTCATGCCTCCACCCTTAGCCGGTGGGGCGGCCATGGGGGCTTGCATCTGCGGTTGCGCTGCAAATTGCGGTGGCGGTGCGGCCACACCCGCGGTCTCCGGCGACTCGGTGCCGAAATCAGGCGCAGGCGTGGATGAGGCGAAACCGCGGTCGGAACCGGGGGTAAAGGCTCCTTCGTCGAAACCTAAATCGTCGCCCCCGCCAAACATCGGGGTTTCCATGGCCCGTGTGGGCGCTCCCGTTCCGGGAACGCCGTGAGGCGTTTCGGGTGTGCCGAAAGCGCTGTCAAATAACGGGGTTTCCATCGAGTCCGGCCCGGGGCCAAGCTCGGGTGTCTCTGGCGTGAAATCGCTATCCGCAGCGAGATCCTGAAACGCTGTTTCAGGCTGTGGCGAATCGAGCGATGCATCCAACGCGGACATAGGCGTATCGAACGCGCTCGGCGATTCAAAATCGGGTGGGCCAGACTTCGGGGCGTGGATGGGAGTCTCGACGGGGATATCGCTGATGGGCGGCAGCGCGCTGGGCACGCCGGAGTCTTCCTGCATGTCGCCTCCCGATTCGCCCGCATCCAGGGGAGGAAGATTCGTGCCGGATGTGTCTGCTGCCGATTCGAAATCGCTCAACGGAGGGAGATTCCCCAGGCCGCTATCACTCTCGAATGGGCCGCCCCCAGCGCCTTCTTCAATGCCGTTATCGTTCTTCGGCTTGTCATCAGCCATTGGATAAACCTCCGTTAGACGACGTTGCACTTCAAGACCACAAAGTCCTTCAGTTTCACCATTCTAGCACGGCTTCCCGTACGTGTCAACAAATCCCCTCGCTCGATTCGCGTTTCTGAACCGCCGGTTACGTATCCTATTTTTAGGCTTGCAAGGAGATTAAGCTCCTTAGCCGAATCACCTGCGCGGCGTCAAAAAGTTTTTAGAAAATGATAAATTCCAGTATTTCGCTATTTGCGGCGCTGTGCCCGGAATTTGGGCGCTGTGTCGTGCTTTCTGCTCCCCCTTCTGTTCCCCGATATCCCCATGCGAGCGATTGTAAACGAAAGTGGCAATACCTGCAAGTGCTTGTTTTTTCACGCGGTGTAAACAACGCCCCTCCAGTGTTTCATGAGGTCATAGCCGTGACCTGTTCTTTCAGCTCGGGTATAAGCTCCACGGCTTTTTCCAGGAAGCGGGAGGCCTGCTCAAACTGTCCGAGTTGCAGACTGCAACGGCCCATGCCGAAAGCAGCCATGCCGACGAGTCCTTCCCTGCCGTTATCCGGGGAGACGGCTAGTACCTGGGCGTAGTGTTCCATGGCTTTGCGCGGCTCCACCGCAGACAGGATATCGCCCAGAGACAGATGGGCTTCCAGTTCGTCATCCCAGACCAGGGACTGGCTGAGCCCCTCGCTCGTTTTCTTCTCCCGGTACAGGGCCACAACGCGCTCGAAATGCCTGCGCGCGCCGGCGGGGTTGTCGAGCAGATCCTGGTAGGTCACGGCCAGGTTGTAGTGAACACGAATTGAACGCGGATTTTCTTTAAGCGTCGCGAGATACAGGGCTTCGTTGCTCCGCCAGTCGCGGTTGCGATGGACACTCATGGCTGTCAAGAGCAGGCAACATGCGCATACTGCGGAAATCGCGGGCCAGGGCACGGGACGTCGGCCGCAGGCCAGCCACACGAATTCGAGCAGCATCCAGAGGAGGCCGGCCAGGGGAACGTAGAGCCAGTGCTCCGCCATGGGCGCGTTCAAGGCAATAAACCCGGAGATGGGGAACCACGTGATCAAAAACCAGGCGCCGGCCATGGCAATGCGCGGCTGACCTTTGCGCACCGCAAACACGAGCGCGGCGAGAATGCCGAAAAGCGCAGCGAGGCCTACGAGCGCGGCCCAGGCCGGGATATTATCCAGCGTCCGTTCCATGTGCAGGTGGGTGGGGATGAAAATGAGCTTAATGTAGGCGGCCAGCGCCTGGCTGGTCTGAACCAGACGTTCGGCTACGCTTAGCTCGGGCACCGTGGAATCGGAGCCGAAGTTGAGGATGGTCGCTCGCAACCCGGCGTATACAGCGAGCAGGCCCACCATGATTCCCAGTGCCGGCAGGCGGGCCAGGCGCGTGTTTCGGCAGGCCGGGGCTCCATCAAATCGCGGCATCCAGAGCAAGAGCGGCACAAACAAAAACGGCAGAATAAGCGCGGATTCCTTGCTGAGGATGGCGGTGAGGAAGAATACCGCAGAGAGGCCGGCTCCAATGGCGCGTGACCGGCCGTTCTTTTCCCACAGACCGAACCAAAGCGCGGCAAACATGAAGAACGCGGCCATCGAATCCCCTCGGCCGCTGATATAGGCGACTGCCTCGGTGTGGAGCGGATGGACGACCCAGAGCGCCGACGCCGCCCAACACACGAACCTCGGTGCGCCCGCACGAACGAGCAGGACAAACAGCCACAGCGCCGCGCCTACGTGAAGGATGGTATTGGTGAGATGAAAAGGAAACACGGCGGGTTGGGGAACGCCGCCTTCGATGCAGCCGTCGAAAGCCCTCGCATAATCGGCCATGAACGAGACCGCCAGCATGGGGCGGTAGAAGTTGCCCTGACCCCGCCCGAAGGCATGCAAATCCTCGCGAAACAACTGCCCGATTTTCGATGGATCCTGCACGTGTTTGTGCAGTAGAACGGAGGAGGCGTCATCCCAGACGAAGTCGCCGGTAAATGAGTTCACGTAAGCGGCACATCCAAGCAGGATGAGTGTTGCCGCGCTGAACCAGCGAAATTGCACTTCGTCAACAGATGATTTCATCGCGGCATGGTGACTCCGGGGACCTGTGGATTCATCTGCCGAAACTATAGCAAATTGTGTGTCGGCTTGTCTTTGTCACGAGCCATTCAGAAGTTGGGGTCGGCATTTTTCATCGCGGCCCGGCGCCCGGGACCGTACACGGCGAAACGGTCTTTGGTCGGAAGATATTCGAGCACGACCCCTCGCTTCTTCCCGATAATGCGGTGAAATTTGAGGTTCATGAATTCTTCGCCCTCCATGACTCTCGGGCGCTCGGTCTTGCCCGTCGCAGGGACATAGACCTCGAGTAAGACGTAGATTTCGTCGCTTCCGATGCGGGGTTCTTCGAACTCGAACCAGCCGACAATTTTCACCAGCGGCCGTTCGAGCTGTATTCGGGCCCATTCGCGAAAACGGGGCACCTTGGTATTGTCTGGATCGAGCGTTTCAATGAGATCGCACAAGAAAAGGACCACGTCCGTGAGCATACTGGCCTTGGCGTCTTCGAGGTGGTCTTCAAGGCGGTACATTGCCAAAACAAGACCCTTCTGGCCCCATTCGCTTGTGCTGTGCGTGTGTTTGGCCATTTCAAGGTAGGCGACAAGCTGATCCCGCAATTCCAGGGTGATGCCGGCCTCCAGCGAGAGGACGTCGTTGAGAGGGGCCAGTCCCGCAATGATTTCATCGGCAATTTCCTGTGCGCCGGGGGGGATGGGCGGCAGCAGTTCTTCGGGCGGAGGCGGGGCGACGCTCTTCTTTTCGAAACAGCCGCTTGCCAACGCGAGGCACAAAAAGAATAAGGCCGCCAACCGGAATGTGTAGCTCTTTTTCATGTAGCCGACCTCGTACCGGGTTCCGGTAACTAAAACCGCGGCCCGACATTAGCTTCGCGGGCCGCGGCGAGTCTGCACTCATTTGCAAGGGATGGCGCGCAACAGGAGGGCGCGCCCAGCGTCCGGCAGCGCCCTGGTATCAGGGGGCCGGGACAACAAAGCGTTCGTTCATCTTCAAGTATTCCAGTTCAATTGCACGGTTGTTGCCGAGGGTGTCGACGAAACGCAAGCCAAGGAATTCGTCGCCCTGACGCACCTGCAGGCTTTGCGTGGCATGCGTTTCGGGCAGATACACCTGGAGGAACCAGATGGTCACGTCGTCCATGGTGGTAGTCCCCGTCACTTTGACCTGCGGCCGATTGATCTGGTCTTTGGCCAACTGGCGGTACCGGGCAAGCATGCCGTTATCGGGTTCAAGCACCTCGAGCAAATCGCCGGCCGCAAAGAGAACATCGTACATCTGAGGGTTCTCTTGCGCCTTATCGTATGCGGCGATAATGTCGCGTTCGAAGAGGTTGCCCACGCGCTGCAAGCCCTTTTGCCCATAGTCTGTACTGGAATGGGTGGCCTTGGCCTCCTGCAGATCCGTCTTGATGAGGTCCTTCAAGTCGAGCGGCGCGGGCAATTGCTGCTGCATGCCGGTCGGAGTCCGTGCTCCCTGGCCCGTTGTCTGGGCACCCAGCTGGCCGTACAGGCGTGTCGCCTCCCTGAGGTTCCCTTGCAACATATTCTTCAGCACCTGATATTTTGTCAGGAACGTCGTTTTTATCTCGTTCTCAATTTCTTGCGGCGTGGGCGGCGGTGGTGGAGGCGGTGGTGGAGGCGGCGGCGGAGGCGGCGGTGGCTCGGCTTTGCAGCCCGCGAACGCGATCAAGCATACTCCAATCACGAAGGCAACCAGGACGGCTCGTTTCATGCGTAATTCTCCACACATAGCGCGTAGGTTCAGACAGTAAATAGATTATACTTGACACCGGTGGAAAGTACAAATCGTGCAACTACTTGGAAGACGTAAGTCCTGTCCGGAGGAAGTGTGTATGCGTGATAAAAATGTTGGTTCGTTCGAGCGCGTAGCCCAATACTATGAGGCGCTGACCAATGCGCCACGGCGGCTGGAACGGGAAGGCCCCTTCCTGCGTGAACTGCTGGACCGCGGGCCGGGCAAACGCGTTCTCGATCTCGCCTGCGGGACCGGTCTGCATGCCCTGTGGTTTGCTGAACAGAACGCGGACGTGACCGCCGTCGACCTGAGTGAAGGCATGATTGCCTACGCGCGGGCGCATCGCGCACACGAGCGAATCGAATACCAGGTTTGTGATATGCGTACCCCTCCCGACGGTACCTGGGACCTGATCCTCAGCCTGGGCAACTCCCTTTGCCTGCTGAATGCCGAAGACGAGCTTCGGGAGGCGTTTGGCCTCATCCAGGAGCGTCTGCCCACAGGCGGACGGTTTCTTTTTCAGATACTCAACTACGAGCAAAAGGCCGCCCTGCAACCGCGCCACCGCATCGAAACGGCCGATCTGCCCGAAGGCCGGCTGACCGCCGTCAAAAACCTCGTGCCGGCGGGTACGCGTACGTATCTGGCCCTCGCCTTTTTTGTTGAAAACGCGACGGGCCACGTCGAGACAGCCACGGATACATCGGTCCTGCGCAACTGGACAAAAGATGACCTGCTCCCGATTGCCCAGGAAAAAGCCTTCGAGCTTGAAGGGCTGTTCGGGAGGTTTTCCGGGGAACCATTTGCACCCGGCGACTCGCCGGATCTCATCGCCGTACTTCGAAAGGCGTAGCCCTTTAGCTGGCCGGGTTCGCTTTGCTTTCAAGCGTATTTTTGTGCTATGACACGCGAAATCTCCCCGCAGTAACCCGACGGAGACGTATGTGATGACGTTGACGGGCGCCGAGCGTATCGCCAACATCCTCCAGCGCAAGCCGGTGGACCGGATAGGTCTGTTCGAGCATTTCTGGGGCGATACGCACAAAAAATGGGCGCGCGAGGGGCATCTCAAAGAAGGGGAGTCGCTCGCGGACCATTTCGGCTTCGACCTTGAGATGGGCGGCTGGTTCAACATGACCGCGGATCTGGATTTTGAGCCGGTTGTCGTTGAAGAGACCAGGGATACCGTGCTGACGCGCGATGGCAACGGCGCGCTCTTACGCCGGCACAAACTCCACGATGCAACGCCGGAGCATGTGGATTTTATCGTAAAAGACCGCGAAAGCTGGGAGGCGCACGCCAAACCGCTATTGAAACCCGATCGCCGGCGCACGGATTTCGCCGCCTACCGTGAAGCGCGGCGGCACGCCGCCGAGGCACAGCGTTTTTTCTGCTGGGGCGGTACCAATGTGTTTGAACTCATGCATCCCGTCTGTGGCCACGAGTACCTGCTGCTGGGCATGGCTGCGGACCCGGATTGGGTGAAGGACATGGTCCGCACGTACGCGGATCTGGTCATCGAGATGATGGAGATGCTGTTTGGCGAGGAAGGCTGGCCGGACGGCATCTGGTTTTACGAAGATATGGGATTCAAAGGGCGTCCCTTCATGTCGCCCGGGATGTACCGAGAGATCATTCAGCCCGGGCACCGACAGACCATCGATTTTGTTAAAAGCCGGGGCAGACCCGTCATCATGCATTCGTGCGGCTACGTCGAACCACTGGTGCCGGGAATGCTGGACGCGGGGATCGATTGCCTGCAGGTGATTGAAGTGAAGGCCGGGATGGATCTGGTGAAACTTTACAGAGATTTCGGCGATCGGCTATCCTTTATGGGGGGAATGGATATTCGCGTTCTATACTCGAACGATACCTCACAGATCACGGCGGAATTGCAGGCGAAAATTCCCGTGGTAAAACGTAATTACGGGTATGTGCTTCACTCGGATCACTCAATACCCGACCAGGTCGACTACGACAGCTATCGGTATTTCACGCAAAAAGGATTGGAGCTGGGTCGATATAACGGCAAGTAAGGCGAAACGGCTTCGCTAAGAGGAGGCGGACATGTCCGAGGAACTGTTACAGCAACTGGCGGTTTGTGTCGAGCGCGGCAAAGTTAACCAGGCCTCGCCCTATCCGCCCGACATGAAGGGCCAGAACGGCGCCGATGAGTTGGCGAAGCAGGCCCTGGACCAAGGCATTTCACCCAATGATGTGCTCGAGAAAGCCCTCATCATCGGCATGGGGAATATCGGGAAGAAATTCAGCGCGAACCAGGTCTTCGTGCCCGATGTACTTATGGCCGCTAAGGCCATGACCGCCGCCATGGCGCATCTGAAACCGTTTCTGGATTCCGGACAGGTCAAGACCAAAGGCACGTTTGTCATCGGTACCGTACAAGGCGACCTGCATGATATCGGAAAGAATCTGGTCTGCATGGTCATGGAAGGCGGCGGCTGGAAAGTCGTGGACCTCGGCGTGGATGTGCCGCCCGAGAAGTTCCTCCAGGCGGTGCAGGCCAATCCAGGCGCTGCAGTTGGCCTGAGTGCTCTCCTGACCACCACGATGGTCAACATGGAAAAAACCGTCAAGCTGATCAAGGACGAGGTGTCGGGGACGAAGGTGGTCGTTGGCGGTGCTCCGTTAACGCAGGAATTTGCAATAAAGATCGGTGCGGATGCCTATTCCCCCGATCCCCAGGGCGCATTGGATTACCTGAACGCCACCGTGGCCGCTTGAATTCGGCCGGCGCGGTTTCTTTTTTGCAGACGCGGTCCTTTCGTGAGCGAAAGGGCCGCGTCGTGTTCTGTTTGGAAGGCGGAGGCGTCTGCACCCCAGTCGACAGACGCTGATTTGATTCCCGGCCTGTTTCTCCAGATACTTGTTGACGATCGCGCACAGCGCCGCGATGCGATGAATGGCTTTGGCCGGAAACATTGGAGACCGGTTCATGTATCTTGGTGAAGGTATTCGTTATGTCGTGTTTTCAGGGTTGCTGCTGGCCGCCGTATGCGCTACGGCCTGCGCAGAGGATACCGGGGGCGGTGATATCTACCTGGGCGATGCCTGGGAGGACCTCGCGCCGCAATATACCCAGGCCTGGGGGACTTTGGGCCTCAACACGGCCGCTAAGCCACCGGACGGGCGCGCTGCGACGCCGTTGATAGTCGGAGATCGGACCTATCAACACGGGCTCGGAACCCATGCCGAAGGCGAAATGACGATCCCCTTACGCAGTGATTTTGTCCGATTTGAGACGGAGGTAGGGATCCAGCATCAGGGCGGCGGGCGTGGCAGCGTCGTATTTGAAGTCTACGTGGACGACGAAAAACGGGCTTCGGCAGGGCCGCTGAATGATGACGCCGCCCCGCGGCCCCTTTCGGTAGACGTGGCGGGCGGCCGCGTCCTGCGCCTTGTTTCGCACGATAACGGTGACGGTATCGGTTGCGATATGGCGAATTGGCTCAATGCCCGGCTTGTTTGCGATCCCGACAGGCCGCGCGCCGGCGAGCCCTCGATCCTGCTCATGGGACAAGCCGCCCCGCAACCCAGCGCGTCGATCTGCGGTTTTGCGCTGCTCGCCACGGAAACGGGCCCGCAACTCGCAACCTTTGGAGGCAATGCCTTGGGCGTATGTCTCCGCGAGGGAGAAGAAGCCGAGCTGGCGGTTCCCCTGTTCAATGTCCCGGAAGATGCGACCGTAAAGGCATCGCTCCGGGTGGAAGGCACGGGAGGGGTACGCCTCGCTCTGAATGCGGGAAGCGACACCGCTATCTACGAATACGTCGGAGAGGCCTCGGCGGATATCGCGATCAACCTGGAAGCGGCGCAGGAATCGCGCCTGGCGCTGCACCTCACGGGGACGGCCGCCGAGATCCTGGTGCGCTTCTCGGACATTCGGCTGGTCTATGGCGACAAGCAGCTCGCCGTGCGCCTGACGCCCGAAGAAGCCCCGGAGCCGATTGCGCCGCCGCCGACGCTCCCCGCGCTTCGACCGATGCTGCAGGCCGCGCTCCTGGAATGGGATTGGCGTCTGCAGGACGGAATCGAGACAGCACGCGAGCCCGTCTCGTATGCGCTGGCTATTGAGCGTCTGTTCGAGCGGGGCGACGCGTTGATCGCCGATCTTACGGGCACGGGCCTGACGATTGATACGGCCCGCTGGCAGGAACTCAAAGACGAATTCGCCTCACTGGAGGGCGCCTCTGACGAGGATCCCTGCTGGGAGGCGCTGTGGCTTGGGGTACATGCCGCGCGCCGCAGCATCGTCTTTTCCAACCCGCTGGCCGATGTCGGCCCGCTGCTGTTCGTCAAACACGTTCCCTCGTATTTCAGCCACCAGCTGACGCAGTATTACGGTCGCTGCGCGCGGGGTGGGGGCGGGGTCTATGTGCTCGATGCCCCGGGCGCCTCGATGGAATGCCGCGAGCTGGTGTCGGGCCAGTTGCCGCTGGGCAATTATATGCAACCCGAAGTCACGCATGATGCCGACCGCATTCTGTTCGCGTACTGCGAAGTGCCGTTCGAACCCAGCGACGAGCTTGAAGAGCAGTGTTATGAACGCTGGTACCATCTCTTCGAAGTGCGCCCCGATGGTAGCGGTCTGCGCCAGATCACGGAAGGTCCTCACGACGATTTCTCGCCGCGCGAGTTGCCCGATGGCAATTTGATGTTCATCTCGACGCGGCGCGGGGGCTATCATCGCTGCGGCCGGGGGCCCTGCGATGTGTACACCCTCGCCCTGGCGGACGGCGACGGCGCGAATCCGCGCACGGTCTCGTACCATGAAACCCAGGAGTGGGATCCCGCGGTGCTGGCCGACGGCCGGGTGATCTACACGCGCTGGGACTACGTCGATCGCAACGCCGTGCATTATCAGCACCTCTGGGCGGTGCGTCCCGACGGCACCGGGCCCGCGATCTTCTACGGAAACAATACGCTTAACCCGGTGGGGATCTGGGAAGCGCGCCAAGTGCCCGCGTCAGCGCAAGTCATGGCGACGGCCGCCGCCCACCATGCCATGACCGCCGGATCAATCATTCTGCTGGACATCACCCGCGGCGTGGACGGCCTCGACCCCGTGACGCGGCTCACGCCCGACGCGCCATTTCCTGAAAGCGAGACGCACGTGCTGCCGGTGGGCTGGCACGCGCCCGGCAGCCCGAAAGAGTATGACACGCCCGAGGAAGCCCGCCGCTGGCCGGGCCATTGTTACCGCAGCCCCTATCCTCTCAGCGAGACGTATTTTCTGGCCGCCTACAGCTTTGACCCGCTTATTGGCGAGCCGGCAGGCAACAAACCAAACATGTTCGGCCTGTACTTCGTGGACGCTTTCGGGAACAAGGAGCTTCTTTACCGCGACCTCAACATTTCGAGTCTGTGGCCGGTGCCCATCCGCCCGCAGGTCCGGCCTCCAGTGATTCCATCGACGTGCGACCCGCAACTGGCCGAGGAAGGTGAAGGCACGTTTTTCCTGCAGGACGTCTACGCAAGTGATCCGCGCCTGCCCGAGACAACGATTACGCATCTGCGCATCGTCCAGGTGTTGCCGAAGACCACGCCGCATGCCAACCAGCCCTCCGTGGGTTTCGCGAACGCCTCCCCGGGAAAACAGGTGCTGGGCACGGTGCCCGTGGAGCCTGACGGCTCCGCGTTTTTCCGCGCGCCGGCGCGCATCCCGCTGGCATTTCAAGCCCTGGACGAGATGGGCCGCGCCGTGCAGGTCATGCGCAGCCTCACCTATCTTCAACCGGGCGAAAACATGTCGTGTGTGGGATGCCATGAACACCGCCTGACCTCGCCCATCCAGGCGACGGCGATGCAGGCCCTTCAACGGCCGGCCTCGAGAATTAAACCGGGGCCGGACGGCTCGAAGCCGCTGAGTTACCCCCTGCTTGTCCAGCCGGTATTGGATAAACACTGCGTGCAGTGCCATGGCGAAGACTCACCCGCGGGACCGGAGGGACAGCCGCTCGTGCTGACAGGCGACGCGGAAGGGCACTACAGCAAGTCGTACAATGTGTTGGCAAAGCGTGTTCCGTTTTCGGAATGGGCCGGTCTCGAAGAGAACGGCGAGCCGCTGACTCAACCCGACCGCTTCGGCGCACGAGGCAGCCGCTTGATGGAGATGATCCTTGCCGGCCACCACGACGTCCGGTTGGACGACGACGAACTGGACCGGCTCGTAACCTGGATGGACGCCAACGCGCTCTTCTACGGGACGTTCAAACCGGAGGATCAGGCGCGACAGCTTCGCGGAGAGCGAATTGCGGGACCCGCGCTGGAGTAAACAGCGCGCTTCAACATACCGCCATGGCGTGCAGCGGCCGGGAGGGTGTTCACCGGGCTCTTTACCGCAGTTCCGACTCGTCCGGACTGCGCAGGGCGCAGGCGCCGCGCGAGAGGCAGTGGTGGCATTCGCTGCGGGGGAGATTGCACTCTTCGGGATACGTGAGGGAGTTCGCCCAGCGCTGTACCAGGAACCACCCGATGACCACGGCGGCCAGGACCAGGGACCCGAGGGTCGCTTCGAGAAACACCTTATCCTCCGATGCCGGCGAATCCCATGAAGGCCAGCGACAGAATGCCCGCGAGCATGAGGGTGATCGCCGCGCCTTTTACCACGCTGGGGACGTCGGCCAGGTCAAGCTGTTCGCGCAGACCCGACATGATGATGAGTGCCAGGGTGAAGCCCACGCCGCCGCCAAACGAGAAGACGACGGCCTGAACGAAGCTGTATTCGCGCATGGTCTGAAACAGGGCCACGGCCAGAATGGCGCAGTTGGTGGTGATCAGCGGGAGAAAGATGCCCAGGGCACGGAACAGGGCCGGGCTGAACTTCTTAATGAACATCTCCACCAGTTGCACCGCCGAGGCGATTACCGCAATGTAGCAGATCAGGCGCAAATATTCGGCATGAAACCGGATCAACAGGACGTTGATCCCGTAGGCGCACATCGAGCTGACGAGCATGACGAAGATCACGGCCAACCCCATGCGCAGGGCGGTGTCGAGCTTCCCTGAAACCCCCAGGAATGGGCAGATGCCCAAAAACATGCTCAACACGAAATTGTTGACGATGGCTGCGTTAAAGAAGATTTCCCACACGTTCTGATCCATGTCGCCCTCGTACTTAGTCCGTTTCCTGAAGCTTCCGCGCGCGGCGTTCACGCAGCCAGTTGAAAAACAGGAGCCATGCGCCCAGGGTGAAGAAACCGCCGGCAGGCAATCCCATCACTCCCCACGGCTCGTAATTGGGGCCGAAGAGACGGAAATTCAGAAGGGTGCCGCTGGCGAGGATCTCGCGAACGCCGCCCAGGCACAGGAGCGCAAAAGTGAATCCCAACCCCATACCCAACGCGTCGATAAATGACTTCCACACGTTATTGCGGCACGCAAAGGCCTCCGCGCGCCCGAGTATGATGCAGTTGACCACAATGAGCGGAATAAAGGCGCCCAGGGCCTGGTATAAGGCCAGGCTGAGGTATTGCATCACGTAATCGACAATGGTGACGAAAGTCGCAATCACTACGATAAACGTCGCGATACGCACCTCTTTGGGCACGATTTTTCGGATAATCGAAACGACTACGCTGGACATCACGAGCACGAAGGTGGCGCATGCGCCCATAGCCAGGGCGTACTGCACATTGCTGGAGACCGCCAGTGTCGGGCACATGCCAAGCAGCATCACGAACACAGGGTTCTCCTGCCACAGCCCTTTTACGAATTCATCCATCGTCGTGGGTGGATTGCCGTGCGCCATCAGGAGTTACCTTTCTGAAGTTGGTCCAAGTGGGCGTGGATGAGGGGGATGACTTCCTGAGACCCGTCGTTCAGCATCCGCACCACTGCTTTGCACGATATGGTTGCGCCGGAAATGCCTTCCACCTGCCACGGCTTGCTTTTTTCACCGTTCTTGGCGAATTCCACCGCATGGGCCAGCCCGAGACCATCCTCGGTCAATTCAAGCGAAAGGGTGTCCTGAGAGGTCTCGGAGGCGCAGAAATTGGCCAGAAATTCAGGGTCCTTGCCGATGAGGTCGCCAAGCCCCGGCGTTTCACTGCTCTGCAGCACCGCAAATCCCAGCGTTCGCCCAAGGTCGGGGTCGTAGCCGTAAATCGCGCGGATGACATCCTGATAGCCCTGGGCCGCGGCTTCGATGGCCACGCCGACGAGGGCGCCGTTCTCATCGTAGCCGCTGTAGACTTTCTTCATGCCGGGGGTGGGATCGTCGATCTCAACCGGCCGGAATCCGTCATTCTCCACGGAAAAGGCCTGGCTGGATACCGCGTCCGGGAGGACTTGAAACACAGCGCCGCGCAGCTGTTCGAGGCGATTTTGTTTAATGCCGGCTTCGGTGGCATGGGCGACGAAGAAAATGAGGAAGCCGGAGAGAAAGGAAAAGCCGCCGAGTACCGCGATCATGTGCAGGCTGTTCGGCTGGTCGACTTTTTGCGCTGCGGGTGTGCTGTTGCTCATTTCGCTGCCTTCTTGATTCGTGCGTTTCCAAATGCTCGGGGCTGGGTGAAGTTTTCAATATGAGGCGACATGGCGTTGCCGAGCAGGATGGCATACATGACGCCCTCCGGCAGTCCGCCCTTGACACGGATCAGGATGGTCAGAAAACCCATCAGGCCGCCGTAAATCCAGACGCCGAGCGGGGTGGTGGGAGAGGCCACCATATCGGTCGCCATGAACACGGCCCCCAGCATCAGGCCGCCGGAAAACAGCATGAACGCCGGCGTCGGATTTGAATTGTCGAGAAAATAGAAGAGCCAGCTGAACAGGTAGGCCGAACCGAGCATCGCGGCGGCAATGCGCCAGTTCATCATGCCTCGCGCCACCAGCCAGGCGCCGCCCAGAAGTATGAATATCGCGCAGGTCTCGCCCGTGGACCCCGGCACCATCCCGGTGAAGAGGTCCATGGCTGCTGTCGTTTTACCCTCGAATTTCACAAGTGACAGCGGCGTGGCGCCGCTCCACCCGTCGATGGTCGCCTGAGCGAGATAATCGGCCAAGGCGCCGGCCTGGGTGTTGGGGCTGAGGAAGGGAAGGGTCAGCGAGGTCGGGATAAAGCGGGCGAAGCGGTAGTCGATAAAGGCCGGGACCCAGGTCGTCAAGGATACCGGAAACGCAGCCTGAAGGAACGCGCGCGCGACCAGAGCCGGATTGAAGGTGTTAAAGCCCAGGCCTCCGAAGAGGGCCTTGCCGAGCAGGATAGCAATGACGCCGCCAGAGAAGCCCATCCACAGCGGCAGGCCGGGGGGGAGGGTCAGGGCGAGCAGCAGGCCGGTTATCACCGCGCTGTAGTCGCCTACGGTGGTCGGTTTGCGCGATAGGGCGCAGACCAGATGTTCGGTCAGGACCGTGGCCGCGGTTGTGACGCAAAGGAGGGCAAGCGCGCTCAATCCGAAGGCCCAGACCGCGAACACGCAGACGGGCATCAGCGCGTACACGACGTTGCGCATGATCACGTCGGTGGTAAGGGCCGCCTTGATATGCGGCGAGGTGCGGATCTCGAATGCTTCCGGAGTAATGACCGTCACGACGCTGCTTTCCTTTCACGGATGATCGTCTTAGCAACTCGAAACCGTTGCACCAGGGGGATATTCGAGGGGCATACGTAAGAGCACGACCCGCATTCGAAGCAGTCCATCAAATTAAATGAGTTCGCCATGGTCTCATACTCGCGTTTGCGAGCCAGTTGACCCAGGCGCGAGGGGTTCAGGTGCATGGGGCAGGCATCCAGGCAGCTTCCGCAACGAATGCAGGGGTATTCCTTGCGGTTGCGTTTCTGCACTTCCGCCTTGTCGAGCACCAGAATGCTCGTGACGCCTTTTGTGATCGGGATGTCCAGCGAGGGTACGGAAACGCCCATCATCGGGCCGCCGAGAATGACCACCGAGGCATCCTCGCCGCGGTAGCGGCATTGTTCGAGGATAAATCGGATGGGGGTGCCCAGTGCCACGAGGTAATTGCCGGGGTTGCCTACCGCGGGCCCGGTCACGGTGATCACGCGCTCGATCAGCCCCCGCTGCATCGGCAGCAGTTCGCCGATCTGGGCCAAGGTCGCCACGTTGAAGACCGCAGCGCCCACGTCAATCGGGAGACCGCCGGACGGCACTTCGCGATCCAGGAGCGATTTGATGAGCATCTTTTCCGCGCCTTGCGGATACTTGGTCTCGATGGATTCCACCTCGATTGGCTCACCGTCCGGCCGGGCACGGCGCATGGCCTCTACGGCGTCGGGCTTATTGTTTTCAATGCCCACGACCACCCGGGCTGCCTGGTAGGCCCGCTGAACAACGCGGATGCCTTCATAGACATCTTCGGGGTGCTCGACCATCTGGCGGTGGTCGGTGGTGAGGTACGGCTCGCATTCGCAGCCGTTCACGATGATCGTGTCGACCTTCTTCCCTTCGGGCACGGCGAGTTTGACGTGCGTGGGGAAGGCGGCGCCGCCCAGGCCCACCACGCCCGTCCATTGCACCGCTTTGACGATCTCCGGGTTGGACATGCCGTCAACATCGATCGGCGCGCCATACAGGATTTCCTGACCCTCGCCGGGATACAGCCGCAGGAAGATGGCGGGAGACATGCCGCCCCGCACATCGCGTGCGAGCGCAATGCGGGTGATCCGGCCGGTCGCAGGCGCATGCATGGGCACCGACACAAAACCGCCCGGTTCCGCGATCGGTTCGCTCCGCACGACTTCCTGGCCGTCGCGCACGATGGGCTTGGCTGGCGCACCGGTATGCTGCGACAGCGGAATGATCATCTCGTCCGCAAAGGGCAGACGGCGAATGGGCTTATGCTCCGTCAGCGCTTTGTACTCGGGGGGATGCACCCCATGCGAGAAGGTCTTGTCGAGGCCGAGTAATGTCAATATGCTCATGGATACCAGCGCATGTTATGTGGGCGCGTCCCATGACCCCCAGGGACGCGCCCACCCGTTTGTGATCGAGCGGGCGCGTTGCCCGCGATTCCTACATCTCGTTGAATTTAGCGGCTCGTTTGACGAGTTTCTCGAGGCCCTTCTCATTCGGATCCCAGGGATCGCCGGGGCGGATGCAGCGGGCCGCGCAGCGTTCCGCGGCTTTGACCATATCCTTGTAAGGGCCCGATTTATAGTCAAGCAAGATCGCCTGCTTTTTGTCATTCCAACCAAACATAGCCGGGTTGATGAGCTGGCACTCACCACATCCCGTGCACTGCTCCGAATCAAGATACGGATCCATTCCACCTCCAGTAACCAGCCCCGCTGCGTCCGGTGCGGGGGCAGCAGCAAGGTTCTGCTCTACAGCGGTTCCGCCGTCGCCGGTTGCCGGCGCAGCCATGGCCATGGCGGCCGGGGCCGCCACCGCTTGCGACAGGCTGCCGCCGTTGGCCAGTTGGAGCAGGCCGGCCGTGATTTTCTGCACCACTTCCACGCGCGCCTGGTTGGCAATTTGGTTTGCATCGACTTTCTGATCAGCGCCCGTGAGGGACTTCAGCAAGTTCCAGAAATTGCGCCGGTCTTCGGTCGACGTCACGATCGATTTCGAACAAATCAGGCGGGACAAACGGTTCTTTTTGTCGACCGCCCACACATACGGATACAAGCCTTCGCGGTCTTCCTCACTCAGATTGATGAAGTCGGCCATGGGCACCATTTCATCGTTCCAGGCATCCTGCGGGGCTTTGCGGTAATGCTTGCGGAAACGGCTTTCCGTGGCGGCATAGTCCGCGAAAGTCAGCGGGATCTCCATGGTACCCGGCTGGCCTTCTTCATCGACGTAGCTGAGCGTGAAGGTTGGCCAATCGCTGTCCAGCGCGGGGTTTCCTTCAAGATCGAGCGCGTCCACCGGATTCTCCCCGAGATCCGGGTTGTAGCGGAACACGGGGTAGGCACGCGATTCAACCGCCAGGATCGACTGGTGTTTGGCCACGTCATCGCCAATGCCGTGCTCGGGCATGCAGGGGCTGTGTATCGAGAAGAAAGCCGGCCTCCGCGTAGTCAGGCCCTGCACAAAGCCTTCCAGCAGGTGGCCGACGTTGGCGATCGTTCCCTGCATCACGTAGGTGGTGCGGTGAGCCATCGCAATCAGGCTGGCCTCCTTGCGGATTTCCTCCTTGCCCTTCATGGCCTTGCCAAACTGGGCCATATCGGAGATTTGGCCGAAGTATCCCGAGGTGCAGGCCTGGCCGCCCGTGTTCGAGTAAACCTGGGTGTCCAGGCAGATGATCTTGACGGGTTTGCCGCTCATCATCAGGCGGGACATGTTCTGGAATCCGATGTCGAAGAGTGCGCCGTCGCCGCCGACTGCGATCACGGGTGGGCACAGGGCAAATTCTTCATCGGTGAATTCACGCCACGTGAAGTAGCGGAAAAACTCCTCATGTTCCTTCGGATTGTAGCCGCCTGCCAGCTCCATCTCTGCCTTGCGAATGGCCTTGAACCCGTCGCCCATCTTAAGCATGTGGCCTTCAAACACGCCCATGGCCATCGAGGTGCAGTCCTGGAACAGGTGGTTCGCCCACGGGAACGGATAGGGATTGAAGGGATAGGTCGAGCCCCAAACCGACGTGCAGCCGGTGGCATTGATCATGCCCATGCTCGCGCGGCCGCGGCCGGTGACGCCGGTGGTGTATTCCCAGCGCAGGTGCTTCAGTTTCGCCAGAATGTCGGTGGTCGTCTTGAGCCACTCGCTGTCGATGGTGCTGTTGACCTTGCCCGCTTCGAGCGCTGTGCTGAGATTGGCGAGGGTCAGGTCTTTGCCCTGCAGCGAGGTGAGTGCCTTGTTCATCGCATCCGTATCGCTCACGTTGACCTGCTCGGCCAGTTTGAGCCGGATGTGTTTTTCAAGCCGATCGATCAGGTCGTCCAGGCGCGTTACCTGTGCCTTCACCCGCGGCTGCATGAGCGCTTCAATGACGGAAGTAAACAGATGCACTACCGTCTTTTCACCGCAGCCGAGGCAGGCGCCGTCGCCGCCAACCATCGATTTGTAGTTGACCTTGTCAAGCAGGAGCGTATCGAGCGCGCCGATACCCTCTTCGAGGTCGTCAATCCGAATGTATTCGGGCTTCGTGTTGGGCAGGTCCAGCCAGAACTCCCAGTTTCGGCGCAATTCGTCGATCGTCTCGGGAGTTTGCGTCGTCACATGCAGGGCGTCTGCCGGGCAGACCTGCACGCATTCCATGCAGCCTTTGCAGGTATAGGGGTCGACGGTAATGGAGAGGAGCCCGCCGCTGCCCGGCTTGGACTTCTCGTGCAGGGTGTAATAGGGGGTGCTGGAACCGAACTTGAACGGGCGAAGCACATCCATCAGGGCGGTGGCTTCTTCGGTCAGTTCGGTCTTCTTCTCGCCGGTAAGTGTGCTTTCGGCAAGGAGGTCTTCCACTGCCTGGGTGAGGAGCGCGGCGATGTCCGCCTCGTCATTGTCGCCGATGCCCGCCCGCAGTTTCCTCTCGATGGTGCCGGCCAGTTTTGGCAGGTGCTTGAATTCGGTGCCGTTTTCCTGCGCTTTCTTGATGCCGGTGGCCAGCACGTCGGAGATGGTGCTTACCAGGCCGGGCAGTGCGGAATCCGGGCAGATGGCCCAGCAGTCGCCGCAGGCGGTGCAGCGTATCGGATCCCAGACCGGGTGCTCGAAGCGGATGCTCGTCATATCCCGGAAAACGCCCGTGGCCACGGGGATGCAGCTCATGGAAATGAACGGGTCGGTCAGGTTGTCGTTTCCTCGGCCCGTCGCGTAGAAATGGCCGGTCTGTTCCCAGTACCGGTGGACGTCGGTCAGCGGTGCGTCGCCCTTGGGCTGGCGCTTGAGCATGATCGGCATCGACGGCTCTTTCCGAATGGCTTTGGCGTCTGCGTCGATGACGGTTTTATTGGTGACTTCGGTCAGCTCGGTAAAGCCGCGGCGGACCACCTTGAGGTTGTCGTCAACAATGCGGCGGCCTTTGGCGCCGAATTTGCTCTCCAGCTGATCTTCGATGGCTTTGAACAGCGCGGCTTCCGACAGGTTCCGCTGCTTGAGCAGCGGGGAGGCCGCGAAGAACGAACCCATGAACGCGATGCCCTGCATGCGGAATTGCAGCTCGGGGTCGGTCGCGATTTCACGTGCGATCTTAAATCCGTTGACGTAGAAGATACGGATTTCATTGTCCACAATGATCTTTTGGTAGCGCGGCGGGATCTGCTCTTTCCAGACCTCTTCCGGGCTGTCCAGCTCACTCTGGATGATGAAAGTGCCACCCTTTTTGAGTCCCGCGAGCGGGTTGGAATGGCTGAACACGTTCGGGTCGGGAGACAGCACCACGTCCACATAGAAATACTCACAGTTGACGCGGATCGGCTCGGGGGCCGCGGACAGATAGTAAGTGGTCGGCTGACCTTTCTTTTCCGAACCATACTTGGGGTTCGCCTTGATGTGGTACCCCAGCAAATCGAACAGGGTCATGGCGATATTCTTGCCGGTGGTGATGGCGCCCCAGCCGCCGATGGAATGCAGGCGTACCGCGATGCTGTCTTTCGGCAGGAGGTTCGGGTTTTCGCTTCCCTGTATGGCCAATTCCTTGACCTGCGGATACCCTTCCAGGATTTGCTGCTGATAGACTTCCTGCTTCGGCGTGTAGGCCTTGTCCCGGACAAATTCGATCGACAGGTAAAACAGTTTCTTCTGTTTGCCATCGGGCAGCATGTTTTCGATCGCGCCGATGATGCCTTCCGGCTGGAGGTCGCGGCTGCCCATGCCGTAGCACCCCGAGTACAGCGGCGGCACATCTACCGGTTTGCCGTACGTGTCGTGTTTCGGATAGGGGAGACCCTTGCCGTTGGACCGCGCGTTTTCAACGCACTTGTTGATCGCCGCCCGCACTTCGCGGATCAGCGGCAGGTCTTCGGCAAGCGGCTGGTCCGTGCGCTCCAGGACGCAAACGCCCTTGCGGCCTTTCAGCAACGGCGTGAGCAGATCCGACGGGAACGGCCGGAACATCACCATATTGATGACGCCGATCTTCAGTCCGCGCGTTTCACGGAGGTAATCAGCAACAACTTCCATGCTGGGCACGACACTGCCCTGGCCGATGAGGACGTAGTCCGCGTCGCCCATGGCATGGGTCAGTACGCGCTTGTACAGGCGGCCGGTCAGCCGGGTGAATTCGGCCATGCACTCGTCGGTGATGTCCGCGATGTGGTCGAAGAAATACGGGCGCTGTGCTGCGACGCTCTGCATGTAGGCGTCCTGGTTTTGGACCGTGCCGGCCATGACGGGGTTGTCCACATCCCAGAGCAGCGGGATTCGGCGCCGTTTGTCGCCGTAGATGATCCGCTGTGCGGGGGTCGGCGTATCGATGATGTCATCCGGAAGGCCCAGGTATTCCGCGATAAGTCGACGCTCAGGGAGCAGCAGCGATTCGATCAGGTGCGTGGTCAGGAATCCGTCCTGGGCGACAATCCCCGGATTGAGCGCCAATTCGGCGATCTTGTGGGAGATGACGTTCAGGTCGGCGACCTCCTGCACGTTTTTCCCGAACACCTGGAAGAACCCCGTGTCGTCAACGGCGTGGTAGTCGTCGTGGCCGGCGTGCACGTTGAGCGTAGACTTGGTCATGGCGCGGCAGCCCATGTTCAAAATGTAGGTGAGCCGCTTGCCCACGGCCGCATACAACGACTCGTGCATGTACGCGATACCCTGCCCCGACGAGAAGTTGCACGACCGCAACCCGGCCATCGCCAGTCCGGCCGTGACAGCGGCCGCGGCGTGTTCGCCCTCGGGCTCGATAAAGATCAACGAGCGGTCCGAAATGTTGATATGGCCTGCCGCGGCGGCCTCCGCCCAGTATTCTCCCATCTGGGTGGACGGCGTGATCGGATATGCGCCCGCGGCGTCACTGGCTTCTCGCTCGCACATGATAACGGCGGTGTTGCCGTCCATGGCTTCGCGAATTCCCGGGTACTTGGTGGTCTCCTTGGCGTCTTTCATGTCCTAACCCTTGTTGTGTCGTTAAACCGGTATCAACTTCGCCTTGGCCGCCGATTCCGGCGAACCGGCGCCCGTCCATTGTGTCGTTTCTCGTCTGCTCCCCGCCAGCGCGTTTTCAGCCGATCGGCAGCGGGCTCTTGCGCGTGATGCGCTTGGCCTTGACGCCTTTGATGGGTCCGAGGTCTTTATCCAACCAGACAATCGCACCCGTCGGGCAGCGTTCAATAGCTACCTTGCAATCGGGCCGCCACTTACGGTAGTCCACGTGCGCCAGATTATTGGTGATGGACACCATCCCGTTGGGCGCGTCCATCGCGCATCGCCCGCATCCGGTACAGGCGACCGCGCACTCGGCCTCGGCGACCTCTTCTTCGGCCAGACTTTTGCATGCGACCCAGAGACGCTGGTTCACGGGCAACAGCGTGAACAGGTCTTTGGGGCATTCATCAACGCACGCGCCACAGGCGGTGCACTTGTCTTCGTCGACTACGGGGAGGCCATTCTCGCTCATATGGATGGAGTCGAACTGACAGACATCCTGGCAATCGCCATATCCGAGACAGCCCCAAACACAGCTTTTCCCGCCGCCCGCCACGAGAACCGCTGCCCGGCAGGTTTCGGCGCCGTAATACGTGGCCATTTGACGCGCCACATTAGTGCCGCCGGCGCAGGCCAGGCGCGCCACGCGCCGCACCTGGACACCGGCGTCAACGCCCAGGTAGGCGGCAATCTGGTCAATAATTTCCTGGCTGCTCGCGGTGCATTGAGCCGGAGAAGCCTTGCCTGAGACGATGGCCTCCGCGAACGCGCGGCAGCCCGGCACACCGCATGCGCCACAGTTTGCTCCGGGGAGGAGCTGCTCCACCTCGTCGATGCGCGGATCTTCAAAAACGTAGAGGCGTTTGCTCGCGATCGCAACCAATACCGATAGGAGCACACCGAGACCCGCCATGATGAATGCGGCAGTTAAGAGATCTTCTAGCATTCACTTTCCTCTGTCTGCATCTGCACGGCTCACTGTGCAAAGCCGTTGGAGGGGAGCCATCCCGCGGGAAGGCAAGGCCATCTTCCCTGGCCAGGCGCTCCGCCCCGTGAGGCGGTCGTCAAGCGTGTATCGTACTACAGTGAAAACACGCGGCAGGAGTAGAGCTTACAAAAAGTCAGCGGGACAGTGCAAATCTGTTCCCAGCGCTACCCGGCGCCTTTTTCAGCAAATCGTGAAAAACAGCACCATTCAAAGTATACCTCTCTGCGCGGCTCAACGCAAACAGACATTCAGGCGCCGGACTTCCCCCTGAATCCGCAGACCCAATCAGACCGGTTCTGGCGGGAAAAACGCCATTTTTGCCCATTATCCCGCATCAAATCGAAAAAAAAAGAGCGGCATGGCATGAAGAGCTGGGCGCGTCTGCCGGTGGCGAAAAGCAAAAAAACCGCGCGACCTCGCGTACGATCGCGCGGACCAAAGCACACGCTGCGGAGATGGGCTTTCCCAGCCGCCTGTGATGCGGCCTTCATCCCCGTGGAACCGTGGATATGATTTCCCGCCCGGGACGTTGATCCGGCCGGGAAACAAGCGAATCTACCGCAGCTCGTCTATCGGCAGGTCACATTTTTCTGTCGTATAGTCAAGAAGTGGTGAGGCGCCGCCGAACGCGCTCAGCAGGTTTGAAATGAACAGCGCGCCGTAGCAGACGAGGTCCTGCCACCAGTTTGCCCTTGCAGGCGTGTGTTTTGTCAGAAATTTGATGTGTTTCACGTTAGATTCCTCCATTCCCGGCCTTGCCAGACCCTGATAAACAACCCCCTATAGGGAAGCAAGAATTGCGCCAAAGCGCTCCCTTTATTCAGAAGGTGATGCGTTAAATCTCCTTTACCGTCGAATATTATGCGATAACCCCCATTTTGTCAATAAATTACCCGGGCGCGGGAATGCTCCAGCTGAGGGTCGGGAGTCCAACTGGCGACAAGTCCGTATCTTTCTTCCGAGTTCGAAATTATAATCAGAATTACGGAGAGGAGGGGGGCTCATGCAAGACGGTTTGGTTTTGGCGGACTATCTGATTCTTGCGGGGTTCTTTGTCATCATGCTGGGCATCGGCCTGTATTTTTCCGGCAAGATGAAAGATCTCAAGGATTTCTTTTGCGGGGGCAGCCAGGTGCCGTGGTGGGTGTCCGGCGTTTCGCTGTACATGACCACCTTCAGCGCGTTTGCCTTCGTTTCGTATTCGGCGCTGGCCTACAAGGAGGGCTTGGTCTGCATCACGATCTGGTGGATGACGGTTCCCTGCGCGGTGTTGAGCGCCCGGTTCTTCGCGGCGCGCTGGCGGCGGATGAACATCACCAGTCCGGTGGAATTTGTAGAGCGCCGTTTCGGCCTCTTTTTGCGCCAATGCTTCTCATGGGCGGGGGTACCGCTCATTGTGATGGATGACGCGTTGAAACTCTTCGTGATCGGGACCATGGTAACCGTCAGCCTGGGGATTCAGAACCATTGGGCCATGCCCGTCGCTATTCTGGTCTGCGGCACCATCATGCTGAGCTATACCCTCTTGGGAGGACTCTGGGCGGTCATGATTACCGACGCGGTTCAATTTGTCGTCATGGCCGTCGCCGTGCTGGTCCTGATCCCGCTGGTCCTGATACGGGTGGGGGGGATCATGCCGATTTTTCAAGATGCGCCACCGCGCTACTGGAGCCTGGCCAGTGAAGGGTACTCGTTCTGGTGGCTTTTTCCGTTCACGATCATGCAGTTTCTCATGTATACGACAAAATGGCCCATTGTTCAGCGTTACTATGCGGTAGAACTGGACCGCGATGCCCAAAAAGTGGGGTACACGGTGGGGTTTCTGACCTTTGTTGGTGTGCCGCTGCTATTTCTGCCGGCGTTTGCCGCACGGGTCTTCCTGCCGGGCGTGGCCGATGCCAATTCGGTATATCCCATGGTCTGCCGCCAGCTTTTGCCGGCTGGGCTGTTCGGCATGGTGATTGCCGGCATGTTTTCTGCGACCATGTCAATGCTTTCCAGCGACTACAACGCGGTCGCGGCGGTGATCACCAACGACATCTACCTGCGCCTGTTCGAGCCGCGGGCATCACAGCGGGCGCTGGTGTTTGTGGGGCGGCTCGCCACACTCGGGGTGGGAATGGCAGCGGTGGTCATCGCAATGTTGCTTTCCCGTATAGAAAACTTGCGCGACCTGGTGCAGATCATGGCGGGCGTGTTCAGCCTGTTGTTGCCGCCGGTGGGGATTCCCCTATTCTTCGGATTCCTGACCCGGCGGGTGTCCAACCGGGGCGCGCTGCTCGGCTTCGCCCTGGGGTCCGTCAGTGGCGTGGCCGCGTATGCGCTGAGCCTGTTTCCCGCGGAGTCGCGCCGTCGTGACGCATGTGCTCGCGCCTGCTTCCCTCGCGCGGTCCTCGAGCCAGGTATCCCGAGGGCACGGGCCTGGCCTTTCTCAACACCGTGCCGTGGCTCACCTGGATCACCGCGTTGCCCACCCTCTTCGGGGTGTTTGGCCTGAGCGCCCTCTTGCCCGACGGCCCCGCGAAACGGAGAGAAGTCGACGAATTCCTCGCGGGCGTTCGCAGCGGGGACAGACTCCGGAAAGCATCCCCGGGGGCCTCGCGTGACGCCGGTGCAGCCCTGAGCATTATCGGCCTTTGCACGGGATTGATCGGCCTGCTGCTGGCGCTTGCGGTCGCCGTAACCGGGCACGCCAGAGACGGTCTGTATTCGATAGTCGTGGGGCTCGTACTTGCCCTGCTGGGTTTCGTTGCCTGGCGCTATGGAAAACGGGCCGCGCTGTCTTCGTGACATGGTCCCGCGCTTTGTGTCATGCTGCGGCGAGTTCAAACCAAAGGAAGGACAAGTCCATGAGGCTGGTGCGTATTCTGGATAAGAACGATCAGGTGGTCTATGCAGTGGAGCAAACGGATGGCCGCTTGCTCAAGCTCGAGGGTGACATCTCCGGTGGTGAATCCCAGATTACGGACGAAGCCGTCGAGCCCAGTCGCTGGCTGCCGCCTCTGGATCCGACCACCATCCTTTGCATCGGGTTAAACTACCGGAGGCATGCCGAGGAAAGCGGTGCTTCCGTGCCCGAATATCCGGTTCTGTTTATGAAAAACCCCGCGGCGCCCACGGGGCACCGGGAACCGATCAGACTTCCTGCGGTGTGCGCGGACGAGGTGGACTACGAAGCCGAGCTGGCCGTGGTGATCGGCAAACCGGCGCGCAATGTCTCGAAAAAGGACGCCCTGGACTACGTCCTCGGCTACATGTGCAGTAACGACGTATCCGCGCGCATCTGGCAGTCGGAACGGGGCGGCTCCCAATGGTGCCGGGGAAAGGGTTTCGATACGTTTGCCCCCCTGGGCCCGGTCCTGGTCACCCGGGACGAAGTGCCCGACCCCAATGCGCTCGCGATCACGAGTTCCCTCAACGGCGAGACCATGCAGTCATCGAACACAAAAGACATGATCTTCGACGTGCCCACGCTGATCAGCTTTCTCTCGGAAGATA